>NZ_CM166371.1:4507500-4951904 GCF_056838065.1 Rossellomorea sp. H136 | reverse complement strand
TCCTGATCCCTCCTTTTCTCAGTTTGTATAACTTCTGTACAACAATTACATGCTATAAAATCCGTTAACTCTCGCTTTTTTATAAAAATACAAAACAATGAATGTGGAAAATATATATAATAAGGAAAGAAAATGGTTTTTCGACAATATCCACCACTTGTGGACAACGTTTTACAAACCCTCTGAATAAGTTACCCACATGATATCCACATTTTGTGGATAAATCATTTTCGTATACAAAGTTATTAAGAGTGAAAACACAATAATCATATCAAAATATCCTAAGGGGTGCAATGCTTTTTAAATTTTATCCACAACCCCTGGCCCTTGTGGGATTATTTTGTCCACAAGCCATAAACTTGTGAAAAAGTTGTCAGTATGTGTTGTGGATAATTTAAAATGGTGTCGAATCCTATCCACAGGCAGGTTGGATAAGGAAATGAAATAAGATTTGTAGAAGGTTAAAGATCAAGAAGAAATTTAGTTAATTGATAAAAGGCGATGTTAAAAACTGCATGCTCAGTAAGTTGATTGGAACGGAAATCAACCAGTACTTGCTTGTTGGAAAATATCAACTATGATTACTAATGAGTTAATTCAGAAAATCTATTAATGTAAGAACAGAATCAAAAAGAAAAATAATATGAGTGTTGACTTTTCATGGGTACCGTCTTTATAATAGTGAGGAATGTCTTTAACTTTTATAAAGATATCCTTCAGGGAGGTGTCATAGATGAAAAGAACGTTTCAACCAAATAATCGTAAAAGAAAAAAGAACCACGGTTTCCGTGCACGTATGAGCTCTAAAAACGGACGTAATGTTTTAGCTCGTCGTCGTAGCAAAGGAAGAAAAGTATTATCTGCCTAGACCACTGAACTGACTCAGTGGTCTTTTTTTTCCTTTATCCCAAGTGAAAGACGATTTGGCTCGTTCGTATTTTGTTTTAAGAGAAAAATTACCTTATAATTTCAAATGAATGAGCCAATAATGTCGAGGATACATCAAGACAAAAATGTAGGTGTGGTCAATGCGGAAAGATCAGAGAGTGAAGAAGAATAAAGAGTTCCAGGAGATTTTCAAAAAAGGAACATCCTTTGCAAATCGGCAATTCGTCTTATATCTATTGAAGAAAGAAGAGCCTCAACCATTTCGAATTGGAATCTCCGTAAGTAAGAAAATTGGAAACGCTGTTTGTCGAAACCAAATTAAACGGTATGTCAGACAGGCTTTCTTAGAATTACAAGAAGAAGTAAAAAATCAGTACGATTACTTAATCATCGCCAGAAAACCGGCGGCCGAAATGAATTTCCATGAGGTGAAGGGCAGCCTCACCCATGTTCTGAAAAGAGGAAAAGTGTTGAAAAGATCCTCTAATGGAAAACATGTTAGAAAGAAGTCATAACATTTTACGATATTGACAGGTTTCGTCATCACAAGCCTATGAAAAGATGTTACAATACGAGAGATTGTTCTTTTTAAGTACGGAAGACCTGTTTTACATTAATTTGAAAGATATTAGTAGGGAGGAAATTAAGGGTGAAAAAGAGAATTATAGCCCTGATGGGAATCATTGGGCTAATGGCTATACTATCAGGTTGTACGGAATACAATCAGCCTATAACACCTGAGAGTAGCGGAATATGGAATGAATATATTGTCTATCCTTTATCACAATTAATTACAATGGTAGCTGAGTTCATGAATGGTTCTTATGGATTGGCCATTGTCATTGTTACATTGATTATTCGTTTAGCGATTCTGCCATTAATGATTAAACAAACGAAAAATTCAAAAGCCATGCAGGCTTTGCAACCGGAAATGAAAAAGCTGCGTGAAAAATATAGCTCTAAAGATGCACAAACTCAACAAAAGCTTCAACAAGAGACGATGGCTTTATTCCAAAGTCACGGGGTTAATCCGCTGGCGGGTTGTTTCCCATTGATCGTTCAAATGCCGATTTTAATTGGTTTCTACCATGCGATCGTGAGAACAGAAGAAATTAAAGCTCATAATTTCCTGTGGTTTGATCTTGGTAACCCGGATCCGTACTATATTTTACCTTTAGTAGCAGGTATAACGACGTTTATCCAACAGAAATTAATGATGGCGGGTACAGCGAATCAAAATCCGCAAATGGCGATGATGCTTTACATTATGCCGGTCATGATCATCATTTTTGCGATTAACTTCCCTGCAGCTCTATCCCTTTACTGGGTAGTCGGAAATCTATTTATGATTGTTCAAACGTATTTCATTAAAGGACCTGAAATCAAAGAAGCGCAAACCGCTAAAGCTGGTGGGAATTCGGGAGGAAAGAAAAAGTGAGAGAAGTAGAAGCGACTGGTCAAACGGTGGAAGAAGCCATTGAATCAGCCTTGTCTCAACTGAATATCACCAAAGAAGAAGCAGAGATTGACGTCATTGATCAAGGTAAAAAAGGCTTGTTCGGATTGTTTGGTGGAAGACCTGCTGTCGTTCAAGTCAAAAAAGCGATTGATCCGGTAAATGAAGCAAAAGATTTTCTTCTATCAGTGGCACATGAAATGGGAGTTAATGCTACCATTGAAGTGAAAAGAGATGGAAGAGATGTTGAGTTCAACATTTCCGGTGAAAAAATGGCTCTATTAATAGGAAAAAGAGGACAAACGTTGAATGCCCTTCAACATTTAACTCAACTGATTGCAAATCGGGTTTCCGATCAGTTCATCACCATCCTTTTAGATGCGGAGAACTATCGTGAAAGACGAAAGCAAACATTAACAAACCTGGCTGAACGTTTAGCAGAGAAAGCATTGCGCACACATCGTTCCGTTTCATTAGAACCAATGCCTTCCTATGAACGAAAAGTGATTCACACAGCATTAGTCGATTCGACTAGTGTTGATACACACTCAGAAGGCAGAGAACCCAATCGTTACATTGTAATTGCTCCAAAATAAATAAGAGACGATTCCTTTCGGGGGATCGTTTTTTTTGCTTTCAGGAAGCTGATTGTAGAAGGGAGCTTATTGGGGATTTTGTCTACTGCCGTTTCTGTGGATTCTTATTTTCATCCGGGTTTATTGTTATTCACATGTGGATAAGTTAAAATAATAGAGATGAAGTGTTATCGGTGTGGATAACATTATTTGGTGACGATATAGAGGGTTTCCTTTCTTTAGTATTAAATAGGATTGTGATATTCTAATAATTTGGGGAAACTTTGCTCTTTACTATAATTCATTTATAAATAGATCAACGAAGAAATAAGAGAGGTGAATACAATGGAGTTTGATACAATTGCTGCTATTTCTACTCCGATGGGCGAAGGGGCGATTGCGATCGTGCGTCTAAGCGGTGATCAAGCCTTCGATATCGGTGATAAGGTCTTTAAGGGAATGAAAGGGAACTCTATGAAAGACTTTGCTTCTCATACCATTCATTATGGACATATTATCGATCCGGACACGGAGCAAGTGGTGGAAGAAGTCATGGTTTCTGTGATGAGAGGGCCCAAGACATTCACCCGTGAAGATATTATAGAAATTAACTGTCATGGAGGACTTGTGTCGGTCAATAAAGTATTGCAGCTCGTATTGAAAAATGGAGCCCGCCTTGCAGAGCCGGGAGAATTTACGAAACGGGCATTCTTGAACGGACGAATTGACCTTTCCCAGGCAGAAGCGGTGATGGATCTTATTCGTGCAAAAACCGATCGGGCGATGAATGTAGCCCTTAATCAAATGGAAGGCCGACTTTCCAATTTGATTCGAAAGCTTCGTCAGGAAATTCTTGAAACACTTGCTCATGTAGAAGTGAATATCGATTATCCGGAGTATGATGATGTAGAAGAAATGACGCATAACGTACTGTTGGAGAAATCGAAACATGTCCGGGATGAAATTGACAAGTTGGTGCGAACATCGGAGCAGGGTAAAATTCTAAGAGAAGGTCTTTCTACCGTGATTATCGGACGGCCAAATGTAGGGAAGTCATCTCTATTAAACAGTCTTGTTCATGAAAACAAGGCGATTGTAACCGATATCCCCGGAACAACCCGGGATGTGATTGAGGAATACGTGAATGTACGCGGTGTTCCGTTACGTCTGGTCGATACGGCAGGGATTCGTGAAACAGAAGACATCGTCGAACGAATCGGTGTGGAACGTTCACAACAAGTATTAAAAGAAGCCGATTTAATTTTACTCGTGCTCAACTATGCGGACGAATTGACTCCTGAGGATGAACAGCTATTCGAAGCGGTAAGAGGAATGGACGTTATTGTCATCGTGAACAAAACAGATTTGCCTCAGAAGATCGATATAGATAAAGTAAGAAAACTGGCGGAAAATCATCAGCTGGTCACAACGGCTTTACTTGAAGAACAGGGAATCGATGAGTTGGAAGAAGCCATTTCTTCTTTATTCTTTGCGGGTTCCATTGAAGCGGGGGATATGACATATGTGTCCAATAGCCGCCATATCGCTCTACTCAATCAAGCTTCCCTTGCGATTAATGAAGCCATCAATAGCGTGGAAATGGGAACTCCCATCGATATCGCTCAAATTGACTTAACCAGAACGTGGGAGCTTTTAGGTGAAATCATTGGGGATAGCGTTCATGAAAGTCTGATTGATCAGCTGTTTTCTCAATTCTGCTTAGGGAAATAAATACTATTATAATGTGGACTGTAAATTCAAGGTCCTACAAGGAGGAAAAAATAAACCATGCAATATGACGCAGGGCAATATGATGTCATTGTCATTGGTGCTGGCCATGCCGGAGTAGAAGCAGGACTTGCTTCCGCCCGTATGGGGGCTAAAACGTTAATGGTTACCATTAACTTGGATATGGTCGCCTTTATGCCATGTAATCCATCTGTTGGTGGACCGGCAAAAGGGATCGTTGTAAGAGAGATTGACGCTCTGGGTGGAGAAATGGGGCGTAATATAGATAAAACACATATTCAAATGAGAATGTTGAATACAGGAAAAGGTCCAGCTGTCCGGGCATTACGGGCTCAGGCGGATAAATTCCTTTATCAGCATGAAATGAAACGCACGATTGAAAATGAACCGAACATGACCTTGCTACAAGGAATGGTTGAAGAATTGATTGTGGAAGATGATGAATGTAAAGGTGTCGTAACGATGACGGGTGCTGCCTACCGCGCGAAAACAGTCGTCATTACAACGGGTACATTCCTGCGTGGTGAAATCATATTAGGAGATCTGAAATATTCAAGCGGTCCTAATAATCAACAACCTTCCATCAGACTTTCTGATCATTTACATGAATTAGGCTTTGATACTGTTCGTTTTAAAACAGGGACTCCACCACGTGTGAATAGTTCTACAATCGATTATTCGAAAACAGAAATTCAACCAGGTGATGATGTTCCCCGTGCATTCAGCTATGAAACGACGAAATATATCACCGATCAACTTCCATGTTGGTTAACGTATACGAACGAACACACTCATCAATTGATTGATGACAACTTGCATCGTTCACCAATGTATTCTGGAATGATTAAAGGAACCGGACCGCGTTACTGTCCTTCCATTGAGGATAAAGTCGTACGTTTTCATGATAAGCCGCGTCATCAGATTTTCTTGGAGCCGGAAGGACGAAATACACAAGAAGTCTATGTGCAGGGATTATCAACGAGTTTACCTGAAGACGTACAACAAAAGATTCTTCAAACCATCCCGGGTCTTGAGAAAGTACAGATGATGCGTGCCGGGTATGCCATTGAGTATGATTCCATCGTACCGACTCAATTGTGGCCTACCCTTGAAACGAAAAAAATAAAAAATCTCTATACAGCGGGACAAATCAATGGAACGTCCGGTTATGAAGAAGCAGCTGGACAAGGTCTGATGGCGGGTATAAATGCTGCCTGCCGTGCCCTGGATAAAGAAGAGGTTATCTTAAGCCGTTCTGATGCATATATCGGGGTTTTAATCGATGACCTTGTAACAAAAGGAACGAACGAACCGTATCGCCTATTGACTTCCCGTGCTGAATATCGCCTGTTGCTTCGTCATGACAATGCCGATCTCCGCCTGACTGATATAGGTCATAAAATAGGATTAATCTCCGATGATCGATACGAACGTTTTACAGCGAAAAAAGAAGCAATTTCTTCAGAGAAAAAGCGCCTGGAAGGAATCCGTATTAAGCCGACTGACGAAACACAAGCCGTTATCCGTGAAGCAGGCGGAAGCGAGCTGAAAGACGGTATATTAGCAGCGGATCTTCTGAAGCGCCCTGAAATGAACTATAGTCATATTAAATCACTCGTTCCAAGCGAAATCGAGTTAGATTCCGATGTAGAGGAACAGGTGGAAATCCAAGTGAAATATGAAGGCTATATTGAAAAATCTCTTCAACAGGTCGATAAAATGAAGAAGATGGAAAACAAAAGAATTCCTGAAAACATTGATTACAGTGCGATTAGCGGTTTAGCGTCTGAAGCGAGACAGAAATTAATCGAGGTTCAGCCTCTTTCTCTTGCACAAGCTTCCCGGATTTCCGGAGTGAATCCTGCAGATATCTCTATTTTACTCGTCTATATCGAGCAAGGGAAAATTGCAAAAGTATCAGGTGATCAATAGAGGCGAAGGAAGGTAATTTCATGAATGTAAATGAATTTCAGTCAATGCTTGAGGAGAAGGGTATCTCCCTTTCTCCTCAGCAATTAAATCAGTTTGAGCGCTATTATGAATTGTTGGTTGAATGGAATGAAAAAATGAACCTGACGGCCATCACAGAAAAGGAAGATGTTTATTTAAAGCATTTTTACGATTCAATCAGTGCAGCTTTTTATGTTGATTTCACGCAGGTGACAACTCTTTGTGATGTTGGGGCAGGAGCCGGTTTTCCGAGTATCCCTCTTAAAATATGCTACCCGCACTTACATATCTCGATTGTTGACTCCTTGAACAAGCGGATTACGTTCTTAAACCATTTATCAGATGAGTTAGGACTTGAAAACACGAACTTCTATCATGATCGTGCAGAGACTTTTGGTAAAAACAAGGCTCATCGTGAAAAGTATGATATGGTTACAGCAAGAGCAGTAGCCAGAATGTCTGTATTAAGTGAACTATGTTTACCACTTGTTAAAAAGGGCGGCTTATTTGTAGCGATGAAGGCTTCAAATGTGAAAGAGGAACTATCCAATGCGAAGAAAGCAATTGGCATGCTGGGTGGACAAACAGATAAAATGTATTCCTTCGTATTACCGGAAGAGGAAAGTGAACGAAATATCGTGAAGATCGACAAAGTGAAAGAAACGCCTAATAAATATCCCAGAAAACCTGGGACACCCAATAAATTACCGTTAGAATAATATGAAAAGTACTCCTGCCATGACAGTAACAATGCTTTGAAAATCTCGGCACAGGCAGGAACTTGCCATATTTTAGAGAATATTAATAAAGGGAGTTTCTTAAAGGTGGTGTAGGAAGATGAAGCATCCTTTCTCTCGTTTTTTTGGCCTAGGTGAAAAGGAGCAAGATGTTGAATCTGAAGAATCAAATGTAGTGGAAGAAGATCGAGATGAAGTGAAAAAGATACCCGTCTCACAAATCATCCCTAATCGCTTTCAACCAAGAACAGTGTTCAATGATGAAAAGATAGAAGAGTTATCCAGAACGATTCATACTCATGGTATTATCCAACCGATTGTGGTTAGACAATACGATGATGAGCAGTTTGAAATCATTGCAGGTGAACGTCGATACAGAGCCGTTCAGAAGCTTGGCTGGGACACTGTACCGGCCATTGTAAAGAATCTTAATGATACAGAAACAGCATCTGTTGCATTAATTGAAAACTTACAAAGAGAAGAGCTCTCTCCTATAGAAGAAGCCATTGCGTATGGAAAACTGTTGGAGTTACATGATTTAACTCAAGAAGCCCTTGCTCAACGCTTAGGAAAAGGACAATCGACTGTGGCGAACAAGCTTCGTCTCCTAAAGCTTCCAGAAGAAATTCAATCAGCCTTATTAGATAAACTGATTACAGAACGTCATGCCAGGGCATTGATTCCTCTGAAGAATGCTGAAAAACAAATTCAGCTCCTTCAAGAAATCATTGAAAAAAGCTTGAATGTCAAACAAACCGAAGACCGGGTTGTGAAAATGCAAGAAGGAACGACTCAAAAGCCAAAACCGAAACGAAAAGCATTCAGTAAGGATATGAGAATAGCTGTGAATACGATTCGTCAATCTCTCTCCATGGTATCGGACAGCGGAATCAATCTGGACTCTGAAGAAGAAGAGCATGAGGAATTCTATCAATTCACCATCCGTATTCCTAAAAAAAAATAGATTCGTAGTCTAAAAGTGAGAAACATATCGGATTGGTTTCTCACTTTTTTTGTTGTCGAATCAGAGGGTTTACGATCGATTAATGACGAATGAACAGTTCGTAATTTCCTATTTTTAGAAACACTGTACTTTTTGAAAAATTGACAGACAATTAACGAAGAATTTTGATAGAATAGAAGAATACTGTAAAAAATTTAGTGAATCTTAGGAAGTCAAAAGGTAGGTGACAACCTTGGGCAGAATAGTAGCCGTTACAAATCAAAAAGGTGGAGTGGGAAAGACCACAACATCCGTCAATTTGGGGGCTTGCTTAGCTTATATAGGGAAAAAGGTTTTACTGGTAGACATTGATCCTCAAGGAAACGCCACTAGTGGTGTAGGTGTGGAAAAAGGGGATGTCCAGCAGTGCATCTATGATGTGCTGGTAGATGATGTCGATGTCAGAGAAACCATTAAACAATCAAAAGTCGAGAATTTATCCATTGTACCTGCAACGATTTCATTGGCGGGAGCAGAAATTGAACTTGTTCCAACCATATCCCGTGAAGTACGTTTAAAGAAAGCGTTAGAGAAAGTAAAAGACGAATTTGATTATATTATCATTGATTGCCCACCATCATTAGGATTATTGACAATCAATGCCTTAACAGCCTCAGATGCTGTCGTCATACCGGTTCAATGCGAATATTATGCTCTGGAAGGATTGAGTCAGCTTTTAAGTACCGTTCGTTTAGTTCAGAAGCATCTGAATCATGACCTTATGATCGATGGTGTACTGCTTACGATGCTTGATGCGAGAACCAATCTGGGAATCCAGGTCATTGAAGAGGTTAAAAAATATTTTCAAGATAAAGTGTATCGCACAATTATTCCACGTAACGTTCGTTTAAGTGAAGCGCCCAGTCATGGTGAACCAATTATCATCTATGATGCGAAGTCCAGGGGAGCAGAAGTTTATTTAGAACTAGCAAAGGAAGTGGCGGCGAATGGCTAAAGGTTTAGGAAAGGGCATCAATGCTCTCTTCACCAATATCCAAACAACACAAAATGAAGAGTCTGTGCAAGAAGTGAGCCTGAAAGAAATACGGCCGAATCCATATCAACCAAGAAAGATCTTTGAGCCGCAAGCAATTGAAGAATTAAAAGATTCAATCATAGAACACGGTATCCTGCAACCGATCATTGTGCGTAAAACGATCAAAGGGTATGAAATTGTCGTTGGGGAACGCCGTTATCGTGCAGCTAAAGCGGCTAAATTAGAATCGGCTCCTGTCGTAGTCCGGGAATTGAATGAGCAACAAATGATGGAGCTTGCCGTATTAGAAAACCTTCAACGTGAAGATCTGACACCGATCGAAGAAGGCGCTGCTTATCAAATGCTGATGGATAAGCTAAAGCTCACTCAGGAGGAATTAGCGAAGAGGTTAGGAAAGAGCAGACCTCATATTGCCAATCATATTCGCTTACTATCCCTCCCTGCCCCTATTCAGGAGCTTATTTCAGAAGGTAAGTTAACGATGGGACATGGACGTGCACTTCTTGGGTTGAAAAATAAGAAAAATCTATCAACCGTTGTAAATCGTATCCTTAAAGAATCATTAAACGTTCGCCAATTAGAAAAAATCATTCAAGAACTGAATGAGAATGTTCCACGTGAAACAAAAAATACAGAGCGAAAAGATGTTTTCATTCAGGAACAGGAATCCCTTCTACGCGAGCGCTTCGGGACAACGGTCACGATTAAACAATCAAAGAAAAAAGGAAAAATCGAGCTCGAATTTTTTTCGAAAGAAGATCTCGACCGGATTTTGGAATTATTGCAGTAACCACTTAGGAAAAGGACTGGCTTAAAAGGTAAACCTATACCAATTAAGCCAGTCCTCTTCCATATGGTACATAGAAGGTACACTATTCTTTGGGAAATAATTATCAAAGAACAGGAAAAGAATTTTTCGGACAGATAAGGAGAACGTCATGGTACTATTAGGAACGCTGGTAAATGGAGTATGTATTATCATCGGAACTCTCCTGGGTAAGGTCCTTCATCGCATCCCGGAAGATATGAAGGGAACTGTCATGAAAGCGATTGGTTTAGCTGTCATAGTCCTTGGGCTACAGATGGGATTGAAAAGTGAAAACTTTCTCATTGTCATCATCAGCCTGGCTCTGGGTGCTGCATGGGGAGAGTGGATGAACCTGGAGGACAAGCTTAACTCATTGGGTAACTGGTTGGAAAAGAAGCTGGGCAGTAATAAAGAAACATCCATCTCTCAAGGGTTTGTCACAGCTACCCTTATTTTTGTTATTGGAGCAATGGCAGTAATAGGTGCGTTGGATAGCGGTATCAGGGGCGATCATGATGTTCTGCTGACGAAGTCGATCATTGATGGCTTTACATCGCTGATCCTAACGACGACTTTAGGAATCGGTGTCATGTTTTCGGCGATTCCTGTCGTCCTTTATCAAGGATTCATTGCTTTATTTGCGACTCAAATTCATCAGTGGGTTCCAGAAGAGCTCATGGATGCCTATATTGTAGAGATGACCGCAACGGGAGGAATCATGATTTTTGCGATTGGACTCAATCTCCTCGGTGTAACGAAGATCAGGGTCGCCAATTTACTTCCCGGGATCATCGTAGTGGGATTGGTCGTAGGAATCATACACGCATACCACCTGTATATTTAATAAGTGAAAAGGGAGATAACCCAGAACGTAACTGGATCATCTCCCTTTTATTGCTGTAATTCTTCCCGCCATTTTTCAATACTGACGGCGTTGCGGCGTTCAACTGAATCGCCTGCCAGCACAATGGCTTGAGCAATCGTCTTTGCCATTTTCATCACAAGATTCAAACGTGTATTTTGTAACACAAAGAATTCCATAAATCCACTTACATTCACGATTCCGGTCAAGTGAATCTCTCCAACCTCTGGTAACTCTTTATTTACGCCTGCACCAGGTTTTAATGGCCCCTCACTTAATTGAATGGCGCCGACACTTTTTAATCGACCAAGACAGGCATCTACACCGATAATAAAAGGATTGATATGTTTAGCGGCAATTTGACTCAGCTTCTCTTCCAGGTTTACTGCATGGATCGGATCATCCAGCGTTCCATATACATGAAATGGTTTGATATCTTGTTCCTCTATTAAGGTTCCAACTAATGGGCCTAATGAATCCCCTGTTGAACGGTCTGTGCCAATACATACGAAGACAATGGGTCTTGTACGATAGTAAGTGGGAAGCATCGACGACAATTGAACGGAAAGATCCTGTGCCGCACGCTCTTCCTGATGAAGGACTCTGAAGGGTTCAGGTCTTCGTTCAAATAGTCCTTTTTTTAGATTCATCGCTTCCACTCCTTTGGATATGTTTAAGGGGAATTTTATAGTGAACATACTTTGTCGGACGTGACTACCATAATCATATTTTCTAAGTATTATCAGTATACGGACGATTTCTTTTTTTCATACATAATATGGTTGGATTTTTCATAAAATAAAAATTTTCTAGAAACTATATTAATATGAGGTTATATCTACACAAGGAGAGGGAAAGTTGATAAAATAAGGAATACTTCTTATTGAACGATAAGTGGAGGTTCGGTATATATGTCGAGTACTAAAACAGAAGTTGAAGAAACCGTAGAAAAAATAAAAGATAGTGAAGCAGCTCAAAAACTTATTGATAATGAATTATGGATTGCCTTGGGATCAGGGGCGATAAAAATTGTGGCGATCATGGTCATTACCTATATCGCTCTAAGGCTGGGAAGGTCAGCCATTCGAAATGTGTTCAGGGTCCGGTCCCGTTCACCTCTTAAATTTACGGAGCGTCGGGAAGCCACGTTATCGAAACTATTAGAGAATGTATTAACCTATGTTATTTATTTTATTAGTTTAATGACGATTCTATCGACTCTTGATATTGATGTGAAAGGGCTGATTGCCGGTGCTGGGATTGTCGGTCTGGCGGTAGGTTTCGGTGCACAAAACCTTGTTCGTGATATCATCACCGGTTTCTTTATAATATTCGAGGACCAGTTTTCAGTAGGTGACTATGTTCGAATTGGTTCTGCTGAAGGTACTGTTGAAGAAATCGGCCTTCGTACGACAAAGATCAAAAGCTGGACCGGGGAATTACATATCTTCCCCAATGGTAATATTACGGAAGTAACGAACTTCTCCATTCACAACAGCATTGCGGTTGTAGATGTCAGTATTGCCTATGAAGAAAATATAGAAGAAGCAGAGAAAGTGATGCAGGAGCTTCTCCTTGCTTTACCGCAAAAATATGAAGATCTCGTGAATCCACCTGAACTTTTGGGTGTTCAAACCCTGGGAGCATCAGATGTGGTCATCCGAATCGTGGCTGAAACGGTTCCGATGAGACATTGGTATATGGCAAGAATGATACGTAAAGAGGTTAAACTATGTCTGGATGAGCATGGTATTGAAATTCCATTCCCTCGTATGGTGATGTATTCACGTCAGGATCAGGAAGATATCCAGCCACGTGCAAGAAAAGCAAAGAAAACTTGAAAGCGAATAAGGAGGAAAAATCCAGTGGAGCCCAAGACATTCACTTTAAATGATATTGTAGAAATGAAAAAGCCGCATCCATGTGGTACGAACCGCTGGAAAGTGATCCGTATGGGAATGGATATTCGCATCAAATGTGTAGGCTGCGGCCACAGTGTCATGATTCCCAGAAAAGACTTTGCGAAAAAAATGAAAAAAGTCATCAGTAGCGGCGAAGAAGAATAAGTATTCTTTTTTTACCCATATTTCTTTTGGCCTAATCCATCCTATGTTTAATTTGCCAGGTTTACGAGCATTCAGTCGGTTTCAGTCGATTGGATGCTCTTTTTGTTAAGCCATGCTGAAAGAAAAAAATATTCTCACTTCCCTAAACGATGCCTGAAGCTTCACTTGTCTTTTCCTTCTATTATCTCTATAATTGTGAAAGGTTCGACCGTTTACTTATTTTCGATCTTACATGATTTTTAATAGATAAGAATTTAGATGAGGAGTGACCATAATGGCTTTAACAGCTGGTATTGTTGGATTACCTAACGTAGGGAAGTCCACTTTATTTAATGCAATTACAAAAGCAGGTGCAGAATCTGCCAATTATCCTTTCTGTACAATTGATCCGAACGTAGGAATTGTTGAAGTTCCCGATCACCGTTTAGATAAATTAACAGAGCTTGTAGAACCGAAGAAGACGGTTCCCACTGCCTTTGAATTCACGGATATCGCCGGTATTGTAAAAGGAGCGAGTAAAGGAGAAGGATTAGGGAATAAATTCTTATCTCATATTCGCCAAGTGGATGCAATCTGTCAGGTTGTCCGTTGTTTCGCGGATGATAATATCACACACGTTTCAGGTAAAGTAGATCCGATTGCGGATATTGAAGTCATCAACCTGGAATTGATCTTAGCTGACCTTGAGACAGTGGATAAGCGTCTCACGAGAGTTCAGAAAATGGCCAAGCAAAAAGATAAAGAAGCGGTATTTGAGCATGATATCCTTGTGAAAATCAAAGAAGCCCTTGAAGCAGAGCAGCCGGCTCGTACGGTTGAGTTCTCCGATGAACAAATGAAGCTTGTGAAACAGCTTCATCTTCTGACTTCAAAGCCTGTATTATATGTAGCAAACGTAAGTGAAGATGAAATTTCCGACCCTTCTGACAACGAATATGTTCAGAAAGTACGTGAATTTGCTAAAGAAGACAATGCAGAAGTGATTGTTGTCTGTGCGAAAATCGAATCTGAAATTGCTGAGCTTGATGACGAAGAAAAAGCGATGTTCCTGGAAGAGCTAGGGATTGAAGAGTCCGGTTTAGATCAGCTGATCCGCGCTACCTACTCTTTATTAGGACTGGCTACGTACTTCACAGCCGGCGTTCAAGAGGTCCGCGCCTGGACATTCCGTGAAGGGATGAAAGCTCCACAATGTGCCGGAGTCATCCATACTGACTTCGAAAGAGGCTTCATCCGTGCCGAAACGGTTTCTTATGAAGACCTGGTGGAAGCAGGAACAATGGGTGCAGCCCGTGAAGCAGGAAAAGTCCGTTTAGAAGGTAAAGAATACCTCGTAAAAGACGGAGATATCATTCACTTCCGTTTTAATGTGTAGGTTTTGAGAAAAAATAGGCGAGACTATGCTTTTTCTTTGACTTTTCATCAGAACTGAATTCTCTGAGAGTTGATTGGAGCGGAAGGCACTCGACTCATGCGGGAATAGCGGGAAAGTTGAGACCCCGCAGGGCAAAGCCCGAGGAGGCTCAACTCACGCCCCGCGGAAAGCGAGCACCTGGAGTGGAAATCAACCAGCACTCGCTTCTTAAAGAGCAACAAAGTTTACGAAAAAAGCATTATTGAAAGACTAGAGTCCCGATTCTAGTCTTTTTTTTACGTCATATTGCAATAATAGATAACCTGTGCTATAATTTTATTTCGTGAGTAATGAACGCATTGCTCCTTGTTCTTTCACAAAGAAAGGACCGCATAGACCACGAGGAGGTGACATTCAGATGAGAAAGTACGAAGTTATGTACATTGTCCGCCCAAACATTGACGACGAGTCAAAGAAAGCAGTAGTTGAGCGTTTCGATAACGTTTTAACAACTAACGGCGCGGAAATCATCGAGTCAAAAGATTGGGGTAAACGTCGTTTAGCGTATGAAATCAACGATTTTCGTGATGGTTTCTATCAACTAGTTAAGATGAGCGCTACTTCTGATGCAGTTAACGAATTCGATCGTTTAGCTAAAATCAGCGATGATATTATCCGTCATATCGTTGTTAAAGAAGAAGAATAATCCGTACGTTTTTTTAAGATATACACTTCTATCATCTGTTTCACGTGAAACAGTAAACTAGAAGGAAGGGGTTGATTCTGATGATGAACCGAGTTGTATTAGTAGGGCGTTTAACCAAAGACCCTGAATTAAAATATACTCCAAGTGGAGTAGCTGTTGCTTCGTTTACACTGGCTGTCAATCGTAGTTTTACGAATCAATCAGGAGAACGGGAAGCAGATTTTATTAACTGCGTTGTATGGCGTCGCCCTGCAGAGAATGTAGCAAACTTTC
The DNA here is from genome assembly GCF_056838065.1 of Rossellomorea sp. H136. NCBI lineage: Bacteria > Bacillati > Bacillota > Bacilli > Caryophanales > Bacillaceae > Rossellomorea > Rossellomorea sp. H136. The sequence goes on along the minus strand of NZ_CM166371.1, from coordinate 4,936,480 downwards.
TTAAAAAAGGCAGCTTAGCTGGCGTTGACGGTCGTATTCAAACACGTAATTTCGAAGGACAAGATGGACGCCGGGTGTTTATGACGGAAGTTGTAGCAGAAAGCGTTCAGTTCTTAGAGCCGCGTAGTGCGAATCAAGGCGATCGTGGAGGAAGTCCGGGCTATTCGGGTGGAGGTCAACGTGACCAAGGAAATCCGTATAGTCAGAATCAGAATCAACAACGCAACAACAATAATAACAACAACTATACACGTGTAGATGAGGATCCATTTGCAAATGACGGTCAGCCGATCGACATTTCCGATGATGATCTACCATTCTAAACGAACGATAATGAATCTAAACAAGATAGGAGGCGAAACAAATGGCAGGAGGACGTAGAGGTGGACGTAGACGTCGTAAGGTGTGCTACTTCACAGCAAACGGAATTACACATATCGATTTCAAAGATGTAGATCTTCTTAAGAAATTCGTATCTGAACGTGGAAAAATTCTTCCACGTCGTGTAACTGGAACTAACGCTAAGTACCAACGTAAGTTGACTCGTGCGATCAAACGCGCTCGTACAATGGCATTACTTCCATACGTTACTGGTGAATAATATCATCGACTAAAAAAGCAGCAGAGACTTGTCTCTTCTGCTTTTTTTATGCCGTTTTTTAAACGGTGTGTATGAGATCTCTTCCTCCTATGCAAAGCACCCCTTCGATTATCCTATCTGCCATCACTTTGTTCTTGTAAATTCCCGTGTACCTATAAAGAAATGCTGAAAAATGTCGATGAATAAGTGTATATATAGATAGCTTTTTGGTAGTAAGAGGGGGAATTTATGTGAAAAAGAAAAACACAAGGAAACAGGTGGAACGAAAGAAGGGTTTTCTTCTATCATCTATTAGAATGAAGCTTATTGTAATCATATCCATTTTATTTATGGTATCGTTAGCCGTTATCATTGCGATTACAAGCTTACAAACGAGAATGAAAACAGAAAAAGAGGTTATTGATCAAACTCAAGGGATCGTAGGAGAACTAAATAATTCAGTGCAACTCTTTCTTGGACAATACGAAAAAAGTATTGATCAATATTCAATCTCCAACTCGTTAAAAGATTATGCAAAAGCACAGTTGCAAACAGAATCTGGCGGCAAAAATACAGAGCTGTTTGCCAATATTCAATCGGATTTTGATAATTACTTAAGCCTTTATCAGGAAGCTACTTCTATTTACTTCGCATCACCAAATAAGAAATTAAAAATCGTTCCATCCGTTTCTCTGCCTAGTGACTTTGATCCGACAAGCAGGGATTGGTATAAAAATGCTGAGGAAGTAAGGGCTGGCGTGGTTTGGAGCGAGCCGTACGTAGATACTGCAACGGAAGAATATATCATTACAGCTTCCAGAGCGATAGTTTCAGATAATAAAGTAGTAGGCGTTCTCGGTGTCGATATTAATTTGACAAAACTTACTGACCGAGTCTCAGAAATGGACATTGGGTTTAACGGCTATCCATTCCTGTTCGGACTCGATGGTACAGCCATCGTCCACCCTACTAAGCGGGGGGAAAATCTTTCATCGCTACCTTTCATCAGTAAAATGCTGAATTCTGAGAAGGAATCCGATACAATCCGTTACGAACTGGAAGGTGACGAAAAGGTATTGGTATATAGTACGGTACCAAAGACGAACTGGAAAGTGGGCTCTGCCTATAGTATGAAGGATCTCATTCAGTCATCCAAAGAAATCGAACGGTTACTGATCGTGACAGCACTTATTACCCTGGCTGTCATGTTGGTGTTAGTTGTCTTCATTTCTAATAAAATCACTAAACCAATCAAGCAGCTTCAAAAAACGGTAACCGATGTTTCTACTGGAGATTTATCCATTCAGTCTGAAATTGATTCCAAAGATGAGACAGGATTACTAGCGTCCGATTTAAACAAAATGATCGTGAAAATGAAAGATACGATACAAGTCGTCCAAGAATCGATCTATAATGTCCGGGAATCGGCTGAAGGATTAAGTGCTGTTTCTGAGGAGACAAATGCCTCAAGTGAAGAGATGGCAAAGGCTGTTTCCGAAATTGCGACAGGGGCTTCTCAATCAGCGGCCGACTCTGATCGGGCTCATCATCAAACAGAGCAATTAGGAACAAGAATTAATGGAGTCTATGAAAAGTCGAAAGCTATGTCTGAGATGGCAGGACAAGCAGGTGTCATGAACCAGTCCGGGTTAAACCAGGTAAAAGAATTAGAAAATGCCTACCATTCTTCCAGTGAATACATCTCCTCCATGGAGAAAGTCATCTTTAGTTTGGAAGCAAAGGTGAAGACGATTGAATCGGTCATGGGTACAATAACGGATATTTCTTCTCAAACCAACCTCCTTGCTTTAAATGCGAGCATTGAGGCTGCCAGAGCAGGTGAACACGGCAAGGGATTTGCTGTCGTGGCGGAAGAAGTACGAAAGCTTGCCGATCAGTCAGTGAAGGCAACCGAAGAAGTAAAACGCACCATTATAGAAATTCAACAAGGCTCTCATCAAGCAGTTGATGAAATGGTGAAAACGAAAGAAACCTTTGAGGTCCAAAATGAAGTGATCCAAAAAACCAATCACGTATTTGACCAAACCTCACAGTTAATGAAATCCATGCAGGATGAAATAGAAAGAATGTATGAGGAAGTGGGTCAAATCAATCTTGAAAAAGATGAAGTGGTCAACGTGATTCAGATGATGGCCGCTACAGCGGAACAAACAGCTGCTTCCTGTGAGGAAATGAGTGCCTCTACGGAAGAACAAGTAAGGGCCGTCCAATCGGTTACAGAAGCAGCTGAACGCTTAACAGACTTAAGTCAAGAGCTTCAGTCTTCAATCGAACGTTTTAAAATTTCATAATATTCATTAGAGGGTGGTCCTGATACATTGCTATTCTTTATCTACTGCGTATACTCCTTTTAAAAATGAGTGCATACTAGAGTAGATGAAGAAAAGAAGCATGTTGAAGGGGTACCTTCTTTTTTATGAAAATGAAGTGATTTTAACAATAATAGTTATTGATATTCACAATTTGGCACAAGTTTAGTGGGAAGTGGCACAACAAACGCAAAAATTGGCACAAGTTTGGTCAAAATTGGCACAACAAAGTTAAATGGTGGACATTAAAGTATGCTTCTCACCTTCGGGTAAGGACCCACTAGATGAAATCTATCTTCAAAATTGATATGATAGTGCTATTGCATGTTTTTGAATATATCGTAAGGAGCGTTTCAATTGAAAAATCCCCGTGTGTTAACGGAAGGTGCGCTTATGCTCGCCATCTTTACTGTTTTACTGTTGTTGGCTTTATATGTTCCGCTTATTGGGACCCTTGCATTTTTCGTATTGCCCCTCCCTCTTATTCTGTTTAGTTCTAAGTATTCGTTACTGAATTCTTTTTACGTATTGATCGGATCGTTAGGGTTATCTTTCTTGTTTGGAGGGCTCATTGCGCTGCCTGTTGCCTTCATGGTTGCGACGACCGGGGTAGTGATTGGCTGGTGTGTGAAAGCGAAAGTAGATAAAATGAGGCTGTTTATGGCGTCAAGTCTCACGCTTGTCATCAATATTGTGATTGGTTTTGTTTTTTCTATCCTACTCTTCGATGTTAATATTATAGAAGATAGCTTAGCTGAATCGAAGGCAGCTTATTATTCTTTATTTGAGAAGCTTGGTCAGGAACCGGATAAGAGACTGGTGGAAAGTCTGGAGAGCTCCATTGATCTAATTCAGACCTTGATGCCTACCTTGTTTCTTGGAATTGCTGTCGTATTGGCTCTGTTATTTATGCTGATCAACTTTCCCATCATGAAGCGTTTAGGGAGAGATGTACCCGTATTTAAACCATTTAGAGAATGGAAGCTTCCTAAGAGTATCCTTTGGTATTATTTACTTACCTTAGTTCTATCTATGATTCTGCAGCCGGAGAAAGGAACGTATGCCTATACGGCCCTTCTAAATGTTCTGTATGTATTGCAAACATTGATGGCGGTCCAGGGCTTGTCTTTCCTCTATTTTTTCGCTCATATAAAAGGATGGTCAAAAGGAATTTTGGTATTAATTACAATCATTTCGATTCCTCTTCTTTATCTCGTGCGAATTTTAGGTATAATTGACTTAGGATTTGATCTAAGACAACGCCTACAACGCAAGTCATAGAAATTTAAGGTCCAGGAGCTGAAATCATGCCATCTTATTTTAATAAGCGAATGATCCGCTACCCATTGTACGGTCTTGCTATATTAACAGCTCTATTGTTAGTATCGGTCTCCTTTTACCAATGGATCATTTCGTTAATAGGGTTGATTGTCTTTGGAATCGTGTATTTTCTCGCTTTCTATTTTGAGAGAAGATCGCACGAAGAAACAGAGGAGTATATCTCCACTTTATCCTATCGTGTAAAGCGTGTAGGGGAAGAGGCGTTAATGGAGATGCCCATTGGGATCATGCTGATCAATGATGAATATTACATAGAATGGACGAATCCTTTTCTTGCCTCTTGTTTTAATGAAGATACAGTCGTTGGAAGATCCTTATACGATGTGGCAGAATCTCTTGTTCCATTAATCAAGCAGGAAGTAGATTCAGAAATTGTGACGATTAATGAGAGAAAGTATCAAGTCGTATTGAAGCTCAAAGAAAAACTTCTCTATTTCTTTGATGTCACCGAACAAAAAGAAATAGAAAAGCAATATCATGATGAACGCACGAATATTGGAATCATCTTTCTAGATAACTATGATGAATTAACGCAAGGGATGGACGACCAAACAAGAAGCAGCTTGAATAGCCTCGTGACGTCCATTCTGAATAAGTGGGCAAAAGAATATGGCGTATTCTTGAAGCGGGTTTCTTCCGAGAGGTTTATCGCCGTCATTAATGAGAAGATCCTTCAAGTATTAGAGAAGGAAAAGTTCGGTATATTGGATGATGTCCGGGATACCACAGCCAAGCAAAATGTACCCTTGACTCTAAGTATTGGTGTAGGGACCGGGGTTTCTTCCCTGCCTGAACTGGGTACCCTGGCTCAATCAAGCCTGGATCTCGCGTTAGGTCGTGGAGGGGATCAGGTGGCCATTAAGCAAACGAATGGAAAAGTTAAATTCTACGGTGGAAAAACCAATCCAATGGAGAAACGTACCCGGGTACGTGCCAGAGTCATTTCCCATGCTCTAAAGGAAATCATGATCGAAAGTGATAAGGTCATCATCATGGGACATAAACATCCTGATATGGATGCCATCGGAGCCGCCATCGGCATTCGAAAAGTGGCTCAAATGAATCAGCGGGAAGGGTACGTTGTCTTAAACTTTAATGAAATAGATAATGGCGTGAAACGGTTGATGAAGGAGATTAAAGTCAATTCCGATCTTCATTCCCGATTCATCACCCCCGAGGAAGCACTCGAAATGGCGACAGAAGATACGCTGCTTGTGGTCGTCGATACCCACAAGCCTTCTATGGTTATTGAAGAAAGGCTTTTAAATAAAATGGATAAAGTCGTGGTGATCGATCACCATCGTCGCGGAGAAGACTTTATTAAAAACCCATTGCTTGTTTATATGGAGCCATATGCCTCTTCAACAGCAGAACTTGTGACGGAGCTATTGGAATATCAGCCTAAACATGAAAAAATCACGATGCTGGAAGCCACTTCTCTGCTGGCGGGAATCATTGTGGATACGAAGAGCTTCACGCTTCGAACGGGATCAAGGACCTTTGATGCTGCTTCCTATTTAAGGGCACAAGGGGCAGATACCGTATTAGTCCAAAAGTTCCTGAAAGAGGATGTCGATACTTATATAAAGCGGTCAAGGTTAATCGAATCGGTTAAATTTTTCCGTGAAGGCGTTGCGATTGCGAAAGCAGAGGATGACGTCATTTATGATCCCGTCCTGATTGCACAGGCAGCGGATACGCTATTGACCATGGATGAAGTAATTGCTTCCTTTGTCATCTCTAAGCGGGATCCTGAAACAATCGGGATCAGTGCCCGTTCTTTAGGTGACGTGAACGTACAAATCATTATGGAAAACTTAAACGGTGGAGGTCATTTAACCAACGCCGCTACTCAAATAAAACAAGCATCTGTATCAGAAGCTGAAGAACAGCTGAAGGAAGCATTAAATGATTATTTTGAAGGGAGAAAAGAGATATGAAAGTAATTTTCTTAAAAGACGTTAAAGGTAAAGGGAAAAAAGGAGAAGTAAAAAACGTAGCAGATGGCTATGCACATAACTTTTTATTAAAAAAAGGCTTGGCCGTTGAAGCAACAAATGCAAACATGGGTCAGCTTGAGGGTCAAAAGAAGAAAGAAGAGCAACTGGCTCAGGAAGAATTGGAAGAAGCAAAAAGATTAAAAGCGACTTTAGAAGAAATCACGGTTGAAATGAAAGCAAAATCTGGTGAGGGTGGTCGTTTATTCGGTTCCATCACGAGCAAGCAAATCGCGGATGCGTTGAAAAAAGCACATGACATCAAAATCGATAAACGTAAAATTGAAATGAACGATGCCATTCGTGCCCTTGGCTATACGAATGTCCCTGTGAAGCTTCATACGGACGTTTCAGCAACCTTAAAGGTACATGTAACAGAGGAATAAGATTTTTTCAGAGAAAATATACGAAATTTGGTAACTTCATTTTGAGAAAAACATGTTAAAATGAATATAGCTTGATAAAAAATGTGATCTGGATACTATCCCGATCACATTTTTTCGGTAGGACTAAATTCTTATTTTTATATAGATTAAGGTGTTAACTTTGACGCAGGCAGCAGATGCCTATAGACGTCCGTTGCCCCTTCGCAGTTTGAATTGGAGGTTATGCATAGATGAATGAAGTGTTCCAGGAACGGATTCCACCACAGAATATTGAGGCAGAACAAGCGGTATTAGGTGCTATTTTCCTAGAGCCCAGCGCATTAACAACCACATCAGAAATTTTGATTCCAGAGGATTTTTATCGTCATTCTCATCAAAAAATATACAATGTCATGCTGAATTTGGGAGACGGGGGAAAAGCCGTCGACTTAATTACGGTGACAGAGGAGCTTGCAGCAGCGAAAGAGCTTGAAGATGTTGGGGGGGTCGCTTATTTAAGTGAGCTTGCAGGCTCAGTTCCGACGGCTGCGAATATTGAATATTACGCAAAGATCGTTGAAGAAAAATCTTTACTGAGACGATTGATCCGTACAGCGACAGATATTGCTTCTGACGGCTATGCCCGGGAGGATGAAGTCGATAGCCTCCTGAGTGAAGCGGAAAAAAACATCATGGAAGTAGCACAGCGAAAAAATGCCGGTGCGTTCCATAATATTAAAGATGTCCTTGTCAGAACCTATGACAACATCGAAACTTTAACGAATCGTAAGGGTGACGTAACGGGGATTTCAACGGGGTTTGCAGACCTTGACCATATGACGGCCGGTTTCCAGCGAAATGACTTGATCATTGTGGGAGCCCGTCCTTCCATGGGTAAAACAGCCTTCGCCCTTAATATCGCTCAAAACGTCGCTGTAAAAGCGAAAGAAAACGTCGCGATCTTCTCCCTGGAGATGGGAGCTGAGCAGCTTGTTATGCGTATGCTATGTGCAGAAGGCAATATTAATGCCCAAAACCTTCGAACAGGTGATTTAACCGACGAAGATTGGAGAAAGCTCACGATGGCAATGGGAAGTCTCTCGAATGCCGGCATTTATATCGATGATACGCCTGGTATTAAAGTGGGGGAAATTCGTTCGAAATGCCGACGTCTCGCTCAGGAGCACGGACTTGGAATGATCCTCATTGACTACTTGCAGCTCATTCAGGGGAGCGGGCGTTCAGGAGAAAACCGTCAGCAGGAGGTTTCTGAAATTTCCCGTTCCCTTAAAGGGCTGGCCCGTGAGCTTGAAGTACCGGTCATTGCCTTATCCCAGCTCTCCCGTGGTGTGGAGCAGCGTCAAGATAAGCGCCCAATGATGTCTGATATTCGTGAATCAGGAAGTATCGAGCAGGATGCGGATATCGTAGCTTTCTTATACCGTGAAGATTACTATGACAAAGAAGCGGAAAACAAAAACATAATCGAAATCATCATTGCCAAGCAACGTAACGGCCCTGTTGGAAATGTATCGCTTGCGTTTGTGAAGGAATACAATAAATTCGTAAATCTCGAGCGGCGATTTGACGACGCTCCGGCTTAGAAGAAAAAATCCAAGCCCTGTCTGGTACAGGTGCTTGGATTTTTTTCTTTATAGAATGGTTGCATGTTGATGGGCATGAAGTCTTGTGAAGATGCCGTCCTCTTTTGAGAGCAGTTCTTCATGAGTACCATCTTCAGCAATCCCATTTTCGGTGACGACCAGAATGCGGTCAGCCTTACGAATCGTCGCCAATCGATGGGCGATGACCAGGGTGGTCCGGTCTTTTGCCAGTTCATTTAATGCCTCTTGGATGATCGCTTCCGTTTCCGTATCAAGGGCGGAAGTAGCTTCATCCAGAATCAAGATTCGTGGATTCTTCAGGAACATGCGGGCGATGGATAAGCGCTGCTTTTGGCCACCTGACAGCTTCAGTCCTCTTTCCCCGATTTGGGTATCATATCCGTCTGGTAGGGATGCAATGAGATCGGTCAGATGAGCACGTCTCGTTGCTTCTTCAATTTCTTCCTGCGTAGCATCAAGTTTTCCATAGGCGATATTCTCCCGAAGAGTTCCGGTGAATAAGAATACATCCTGCTGAACGATGCCAATTTGAGCACGCAAGGATTCCTTCGTCATCTCCCTGATATCGATGCCATCAATGGTGATGGCTCCATCTTCTATATCATAGAAGCGTGGAATCAATGAACAGATCGTTGTTTTCCCTGCACCTGAAGGTCCGACAAACGCCACGGTCTGTCCTGATTGAATGGAAAAGGATAAATCTCTTAGAATAGGACGGTTTGACTCATAACCAAACGTAACGTCGTCAAATGCAATATCTCCACGTAGAGTGGGAACTTCTATGGCATGTGGACGGTTTTCAATATCAGGTTCCATATCCATAAGCTCGGTGAACCGTTTAAAACCGGCCATTCCCTTCGGATATAACTCAAGGAGGGCTGATATCTTGTCGATCGGTTTAAACAGGACATTGATATAAAGAATAAAGGCAACGAGTTCTCCATAAGAGAGCACTCCGGAAAAGCTTAACCAGGCTCCGTATACTAGAATGATCAAGGTCATCAATCGAGTCGTAATGTAGATTCCGGATAAATTCACGCTCATCACGTTATAGGCTTTCAGTTTGGATTTGCGGAAGAATTGGTTATTTTCATTGAATCGTTCCATTTCATAGGATTCGTTCGTAAAAGACTGAACTACTCTCGCCCCGGAAACGCTGTCTTCAACGCGGCTGTTTACATCGGCAATGTTTCCGTACATTTTCGTCCAGGCTACGTTCATTTTAATATTCGAATACGAAATAAGCCAAACAAGAAATGGAACAATAATAATAGCGACCAGAGCAAGCTCCATATTTATTGTGAGCATGATCCAAAACGCACCGATGAAGGTCATGACTGCGATGAACAGATCTTCAGGTCCGTGATGGGCGAGCTCTCCTATGTCCATCAGATCGTTTGTCACACGGCTCATAATATGACCCGTTTTCGTATTATCAAAGAAGCGGAAGGATTGTCTTTGAACATGGTGAAACAATTCCCGTCTCATATCCGTTTCGATATTGATCCCGAGCTTATGCCCCCAATAGTTCACGACGAATTGCATACTCGAACTAAGTAGGTAAAGAACAAGCAGGCCGGCAGAAACCGCCAATATGGTACTCCAGTTTCCCTCAGGCAAAAGGGAATCGATAAACCATGATACCGCCATGGGAAACCCTAATTCTAAAAGTCCAACCAACACGGCACAGGCAAAATCAATGTAAAAAAGCCGCCGGTGAGGCCGGTAATAGCTGAAAAAACGTTTAATCATCTCATCGTCACCTCTGTATACAATTGTGTGTAAAATTCAAAATGCTTATTTTAGATTAGCAAAAGTTTCTAAATTGCGCTATCATAACTTTCTGTTAATGCTCGTTACGTAAACATGCTTAATACTTCATTCAAAATGAGTGCTCTTGCTCTGTTCAATTAGCAAACTGTTTGATTGTCAGTGGATTCTCTCCCTTTCCGCAGACTACCGGTCAAGTCTCCTCGCATTCGTTGCGGGGTTCTTGGCCCGCCTATTTTTCATAGGAGTCTCGCAAATCCCCTGACAATCTCTATGGAAGAGTAATGGAACGAAGCAAATAGTTGAGCTATCATAATGAGGCTAATTTGGTGTTCATTTGTAAATAGTTTGGAACAGACTATCTACAATAGAGCTTTCTGTGATTGTCTATCCATATTTATAGGTTGGTAAGAGTGTAGAAGCGCAGAGTGGATTGTAGCGGAAGGCACTTGACTCCTGCGGGAAATAGAGGAAAGGTCGAGACCCCACAGGGCAATGCCCGAGGAGGATCGACTTCCTCCCCGGGGAATCTTGTGCCTGGAGCGGAAAGGAACGGTCCCTGCTTTCACACTATCACTACTCACTTTTAGTTATGACTTTTTTATTTGTCTCAAAATTCTTAAACTACAGGATTTTCGGGACAAATGCCTGAAATTATACGAACATAAATATAATTACCTATATAAACGTTCGTGTTTTCATTGACTTTCCTTTTTAGTGTTGATAAAATGAGTTTGTTTGATAAAAGAGGGAATACTAATTCCCGTCGGAGGTGCTTAATATGTCTTCAGTAGTAGTAGTAGGTACGCAATGGGGAGACGAAGGAAAAGGAAAGATCACTGACTTCCTTTCTGAACATGCAGAAGTTATCGCGCGTTACCAAGGTGGGAACAACGCGGGTCATACAATTAAGTTTGACGGAGAAACATATAAATTACACTTAATTCCATCAGGTATTTTCTATAACGAAAAAACATCCGTTATCGGGAATGGGATGGTTGTCGATCCTAAAGCTCTTGTGAAAGAATTGAAGTATCTTCACGATCGCGATGTGAAAACAGACAACCTGCGTATCAGCAACCGTGCACATGTGATTCTTCCATATCACTTAAAGCTTGATGAAATTGATGAAGAACGCAAAGGTGCCAATAAAATCGGTACAACGAAAAAAGGAATCGGTCCTGCTTATATGGATAAAGCAGCACGTGTCGGAATCCGTATCGCAGATCTTCTGGATCGTCAATCTTTTGAAGAAAAGCTTGCTCGTAACCTGGAAGAGAAAAACCGCCTTTTTGAAAAATTCTATGAAACAGAAGGCTTCAATATTGAAGATATCCTGGATGAATATTATGAGTATGGTCAACAAATTAAGCACTACGTTGTAGACACATCCGTTGTATTGAACGATGCGATCGATAACGGCCGCCGCGTCTTATTTGAAGGAGCTCAAGGGGTAATGCTTGATATCGATCAAGGTACATATCCATTTGTTACTTCTTCTAACCCGGTAGCTGGCGGGGTAACAATCGGTTCTGGAGTTGGCCCGACAAAAATCAACCACGTCGTTGGAGTATCAAAAGCATACACAACCCGTGTTGGGGACGGACCTTTCCCGACTGAACTGACGAACGAAATCGGAGACAGAATCCGAGAAGTAGGACGTGAGTACGGAACAACGACCGGCCGCCCTCGTCGTGTAGGCTGGTTCGACAGCGTGGTTGTACGTCATGCCCGTCGTGTTAGTGGTTTAACAGATCTTTCATTGAATTCGATCGATGTATTAACTGGAATCGAAAACTTAAAAATCTGTGTAGCATACAAATACAAAGGTGAAGTCATGGAAGAATTCCCTGCTAACCTGAACATTCTTGCTGAATGTGAGCCAGTATATGAAGAGCTTCCAGGCTGGACAGAAGATATTACAGGATGTAAAACGTTAACGGATCTGCCAGAAAACGCTCGTCACTACTTAGAGCGCGTATCTCAATTAACTGGTATTCCTCTTTCCATCTTCTCAGTTGGTCCGGACCGCTCTCAAACAAATGTAGTTCGAAGCGTGTGGAGCCCGAATTAATTCATAAAAAACTCTCAGCCATTTAAGCGGCTGAGAGTTTTTTATTGATTTAATTGTTCGTACACTCTGTCATGACATACGACATAAAGAATGTCATCAGCATGCAGCTCCCGGTTCATGGCATCGGTGAAATCCATATTATCATTCACAGCGAGCAGAATAGCTCCCTTCTCCAGCAACTCCTCAGAAGCCTGCTTAATGGTCTTCCAATGCTCCTTTACTTTGAATTCGTGAATATTATTGCCGTATCGTTTACTAAGTAACTGTCTGAATAAATTAGTCGTTCCAGGATGAAGGGTCGCTTTTGCCATCAGTAGGGAAACAGAATCATTCGATAAAATAAAATCCTCAACAGCAATATGCTGGAACTTTGGAATGTGACGATCTTCAGACACTTCCACGATTGTATGGACTGGTTTCCCATGCGTTTTCGATAATCCCTCAACGGCAGACGCAATTAATAAAGTTTTCCCATCAACAAGGGACGGATCTTCAATCTTTGAATCGGAGAAAATCGCCACTCGTTTGGCCTCAAAGATATTGGCCTTCAGTAATACATTTTCATCGGAAGGGTCCCCTTGGATGAAATGAATCTGCTCATGCTCAATGGGGGTGATAGGAAGCATGTCAATGAGCACAATTTCAGCGTCTGGCACATGAGCAAGAATTTCTTCAATGGCTCTCTCCGTTTTCTTCGACCAATTGATGTAGATATAATGATCTTCATATGTATACACTAACTTTCCCTCCCTTTTGAATTTCTGGAATGTGGTAATGGAATCAACGGTTTTACTGATCAACACCCCGATAATACCGATTCCAAAGATAAACAGGAAGATTCCCAATAACCTTCCTCCCACCGAAACGGGAAAATAATCCCCGTATCCCACTGTGGTCAAGGTCGTCATCGTCCACCAAAACCCATCAAAAAGCGTTGGAAATGTATCAGGCTCCAAAAAATGGCTGCCAAAGGTTCCAAACAGGATAATAATCAGGGATAATAGAAGAATGAAACCGAAGTCCATCTTCGTAATCTGTTTCCAAAGCCTTTGGAATATAATCATACATAACCTCCTTACGGAAAAATCATAGTTCAATAATACCAATGAATCCCTGAGGAATGAAACCTTTTCCTCACTGGTTCGTATATTTAATGAAATCATATCCTTCCAATCAGGAGGCTGGAGTCAAAAATGAAACGACCTGTACTTGAATACCGTTTACGAAAAGGCAACGATACGTATGAAGCAATCTATCATTACCCTGATATCGAATTAGAACAAATCCTGGCTAGAAGGGAATGCGAATTTTTTGTTAAAGAAGGTGTGACGTATCGTCAGCTTTCTTCAGCGATTGAAGGGGATCGATTTATACTATATGTAGAAATATTTGAAGAAGAACCTGTTACGGATCCCTTGTTTCCACCTGAAGGATTGGTACTGGAAATTCGCGAACTGAATCCACGAAACAACCACCCTATTTTAAAAATAGAACACCATGAATATCATCTCGATATTCTAAGCGTCATCGGTTCTGTTTATTATTATATTGATGGGGTGGAATGGGAACGTGATTCTGCTGAAATCGATGAGGATCGCTATGTGTATATATTATATGTAAAAACAACGGGCTATAAGCTGGAGGAGGAAAGATAATGAACAAAACGAAGAAAATGATGGCTGGGGTAGTCGCATCCGTGATGGCGATATCGGTAACCGGCTGTGGAAATCAGGAGCTTCCACCTGAACCGACAGATGTTGACTGTGATGACTGGGATTGGGATGACGAAAGCGGCACGTATTATTGTGATGACGACCGTTCCCCTCACTTTGGCTACTTTTGGTTTGCTGGTAGAATGTTCAAAAATAAATCCAGTTTAAAAAATTATTCAAGCTATAAATCGTACTCTAAGAGCTATAAATCAGGTATCGGAAGCGGCTCCAAGGGCGGGTTCGGAGGATAAAATGATAGCCTCTCACCGCGATAAAAGAAACGCTTTCTATCAGCGCATCCCGGAGTTTTGGCATGATTTATATGACTTGGAGTACTCGTTATTGGATATTAAGATGGAATCACGTGACACGATTTCAGCGATTCATGAAGCATCCCGAAGAGTGTACACTATTTATCAAAAAAGTGCGGATCTACTTCGTGAGCTGGAGGATGATACCCTTCTGGAGCTAGGTTTTCCAAAGGAATCTCTTTCCTATATAAGGTTTAAGTCCATTCCTCAAGAATGTATTGTTGGTCGCTTTGATTTCGTTGTAAGTGGTAGGGAAATCAAGCTATTAGAGTTCAATAGCGACACCCCCACCTTCATCAAAGAGCTTTATCATGTGAATGAAAAGGTTTGTCAGTATTTCGGGTGTTCAAATCCTAATGAGGGATTCGAGGTAGCGTTAGCGAAAGAGCTAAAGCGGGCACTCTTATCTTCCTGGAAGTCTTTGCAACGGGAAGGCGAACCTAAGATCGTCTTCACCTCTCACCAGGATCACGAAGAGGATCACCTGACAACAAAATATCTACAAAAGCTTTCAGGTGTGCCGTCTGAATATGTGAGCCTGGATCAGCTGCAGATTCGAGAAGATGGTCTTTATACTCCTCAAGGGGAGCGGATTGATGTATTATACCGGCCGACGTATCCTGTCGAACATCTCATTGAAGATAAGGATCCACTGACAGAAGATTATGTAGGCTTGGACCTGATGCAAATGGTATTGGAAAAAAAGGTTGCCATCTTGAATCCTCCCTCCGCTTTTTTACTCCAGTCTAAAGGAGTTCAAGCACTTATATGGGGTCTTCATGAAGCATGTAGTGCCTTCTATACAGATGAGGAACATCAATGGATCGAACGATACTTTCTTCCAACTTACTTAGATTCTGATCAATTCGAGAAGAATGGGATCACCTACGTTCAAAAACCTGCATTTGGCCGTGAAGGAGATACGGTCAAAATCATTGAAGCGACAGGAAAGATCCTTTTAGAAGATAAAAAAGAAACCTATAAGCAGACCCTGCCAGTATTCCAACAATTTATCCCTCTGCCTGTTGCTGCGATTAAGACGGATG
This sequence comes from Rossellomorea sp. H136, assembly GCF_056838065.1. Taxonomy (NCBI): domain Bacteria; kingdom Bacillati; phylum Bacillota; class Bacilli; order Caryophanales; family Bacillaceae; genus Rossellomorea; species Rossellomorea sp. H136. The sequence goes on along the minus strand of NZ_CM166371.1, from coordinate 4,921,329 downwards.
AGGGAATAAAGGATGCAAGTTTGATGGTAGGCAGTTTCATTATTAATGGCACGGCCGGTGCAATCGGAATACGGGCTGGTAACGCCATCACCGATAACGAATCATACTTTCTGCCTGTAGGGTTACAGAAGAAATAAAAAGGAGAGAAACTCATGCAAATCATAACAAGTGAAGCACTACTCAGCTTTCTGGCTCACGTCGGAACGGGCCTTGGACTGATGATCCTCGGAATCACCGTTTTCGCCTTTACTACCAAATTCTCAGAAGCTACCTTAATCAGGGAAGGAAACATTGCCGTAGCCCTCAAACTATGGGGAAAAGCCATCGGACTCGCCATCGTCATCTACACCGTCTGGGCTAACAGCCTGAATTTGCTTGACGCCTTTATCTGGGGACTCATCGGTATCGCCACTCAAGTCATCGCCTACTGGATCATTGAGTACGTACTAACACCTAAGACGAATTTAGCGAAGAAAGTGGAAGAAGGAAATATCGCCATTGGATTCAGCCTATTCTCTGCTGCGATTGTAGTGGGATTGGTTGTGGCTGCTAGTTTGACTTATTAATATTGGTTATGATGGAGATCTGCTGCTGGAGCGTTGTGTTGGTGCTCTGGTGGTGGGTCTTCTTTTGCTGGTGAGTTCTAGGTATTATCGGATTTAATGCATTCTTGAAAATAAATTTCCAGTTTTGAAAATAAAAGTGAGGTTTTTGAAAATAAAATACTATTTTTGAAAATAAAAGGTCAAGTTTTGAAAATAAACCTCTCTCGCATCAATTTATTGTTAAGATATCATCAGAAAAAAGCAGGGTTTCTTTAATAAAAGTAGAATATAAATAAAAAATTAGTATTGGAGTGATGAAATGATCAGTAAAGAACGTCCTTTTCCGATTAAAATTCAAAAACTGCAGGTCCTGCTCTTACGTATCCTTGAGACCCATTCTAAAACAAACTTTATTAAAGAAAACCTCTCAAAAAGTTTAGCCGGTTATAATGGAGAGAAATCAATCGACTATTTTTTAAGCCTTCTCCCCGACAAATCCTTTTATATTCTTCATGACTTACGCCTCTTTATAAACGGTCGATATTTCCAGATTGATACTTTACTATTAACAAAAAGCTTTGCACTCATTTTAGAAGTGAAAAATATAGCCGGGTCGATAGACTTTGATTCAACCTTTCATCAAATGATACAGAAGAAGAACGGTGTTGAAATTGCACTGCCTGATCCTATTATTCAAATTGGCAGGCAAGAATCTCAATTTAAATCATGGTTACATGAGCATCATTTCCCTCCAATCCCAATCCACACACTCATCGTTATCAGTAACCCCCAGACAATTATTCGTTCAAATGATAAGAATGTAAGTCAAAAGGTCATCCACGCTGCTTTGCTCCCCAAAAAAATTTCTCAAATGAATAATGAATCTCATAAAAATATTTTACTGGATAGAGATATTAGAAAGATGATTAAGCTAATAAAAAAATTTGATACCCCACTGAACCCCTCAGTACTAAATCAATATAATATATCCAGACAAGAAATAATAAATGGAGTATTTTGTGAGATTTGTAGTTATCTTCCCTTAGATAGAGTGCATGGATACTGGTCCTGTCCTAAATGTAAAACAAAGTCGAAAGTAGCTCATCTTGAGGCACTCGAGCATTACAATCTGCTTTTTGGAGAAGAAATTACCGGACAACAACTGAAAGACTTTTTAAGGATTTCTTCACCTGCCCTTGCAACAAGAATATTAAACTCCGTATGTGTAGGTTATCGTGGGAAAGGAAAAGGACGAGTCCACACTTTGCCATCTAAGCACAAATAGCTTTGAGAAATACTTCATATCGGAAATCCCTCTAAATTATTCCCCAAGAAATAAATTTCGACAATAAATCCAAAAAAACTATTGCCCTCGACATTCATACTGTGATAATATTAATTTCGTTGTCACGAAAGCGGCTCTGATCAAGCTTGCTATTAGTGTTTATATATATACTTAGAGCCATTAGCTCAGTTGGTAGAGCATCTGACTTTTAATCAGAGGGTCGAAGGTTCGAATCCTTCATGGCTCACCATTTTTTTCTCTCTACATGGCCCATTGGTCAAGCGGTTAAGACACCGCCCTTTCACGGCGGTAACACGGGTTCGAATCCCGTATGGGTCATTTTTATTTTTTGAAGTGAGATTGATAGTTTTGTTGATGTAGCTTCATGAAAATATTTTGCTAAAGCAATTAAAGGAAAAATATTTTGCTATCGCAAAAATTTTTGGTCCGGTAGTTCAGTTGGTTAGAATGCCTGCCTGTCACGCAGGAGGTCGCGGGTTCGAGTCCCGTCCGGACCGCCATTTACATATTTGATTCTATTAAAACGATATGGCTCAGTAGCTCAGTTGGTAGAGCAATGGACTGAAAATCCATGTGTCGGCGGTTCGATTCCGTCCTGAGCCATCTTACAAAAAGTACTGCGACGACTTTGACTCTCGTAGTACTTTTTTATTTGCCTTTGTAACACTATTGTAACAAAACATTATAAAATTCCTCTAATTTCTACCATGATTGTTTCAGCGGATCATCCACCTTTAGACCCACCTGGTTCCCACTGTGACGCTAAAAACACCATTGAAGCGCTTACTTTGAACTCTAATCAATTATACAGTTTTATTACAATCTTAATTCTGTGTCCCGGATTTCGTCGAATTATGGTAAATTAGTAAAGTACGAATTTTATAGAATTTTACTAAATTAGGCTTAATGAACTACCGTAACTGGGATTTTTGCTTTAGTTTATAGGAGGCAACTCAATGAGTTTTGGAGAGAAATTAACACCCATTTTAGAAAAATATAAAAAACTTAATATTCGACATAGATCCAATCAATTTGTAAAAAGAGTAGGGATTACAACTCTCGCTCTTACGACTCTAACTTTTTCATCTGCGGCAGCAAGTACTGGAACGGATGAAAATCTTCAAACCATCTATCATGTATATATGGGTAGTGAGTATGTAGGGGCAGTAACGAATCAGGAAGAAGTAGAAGCTGTTTTGGATGAGAAACTGTCTGAGGCTAAGAAGGAATACACGGATTTCCAGGTTGATTTTACTCATGATGTAACGTACATACCTGAGAATGTGTTTTCTGCTGTGAAAACAAACAATCAAAAGGTAATTGAGAATCTAAATAAATCAGTATCGGTTGAAGCAAATGCTTTTGCTTTAGTTGTGAACAATAAACCTGTTGCTTATGTAAAAGATGAAAAGGCAGCTGAAGAAGCTTTAAAGACTTTTAAGCTCAACTATGTTTCTGAAGAAGAGTTAAGCGAATTGGAAGCGCGAAAAAGTGACTCTTCATCCTCTTCTCTACCCGCTTTAAAGGAAAATGAAACACGTTTATTAGAAGTTTCTTTTAAAGAAGAGGTAGAGATGAAGAAGACGCAAGTGGAGCCGGAAGAAATGATGTCTTCTAAGGAAGCTGCAGATCTTCTTAAGAAGGGTACCTTAGAAGAAAAGAAATATAAGATTCAAGAAGGTGATGCTCTTGGTACGATTGCAGAAGAGCATCAGTTAACCACAGGGAAGTTGCTGGAATTAAACTCAGAGCTGAAAAAAGACGATGCCCTTAAAGTCGGTTCGGAGTTAATTGTGACCGTCTATGAACCTCTTGTCCATGTACTTGTTAAGAAAGAAGCTAACAAGATCGAAAAGATTGCCTATGAGAAAGAAGTAGTAGAAGACTCTTCTATGAATAAAGGCGATACGAAAGTGAAGCAGGAAGGTCAAGAAGGTGAGAAATCCGTTACGTTTGAAACAAAAGAAGTGAACGGTTCTCAAATCGAGAAAAATGTAAAAGAAGAGAAGAAACTAAAAGATCCAGTGAAATATATTGTCATTAAAGGAACAAAAGCAACTCCATCAAGGGGATCAGGAAACTTTGCATGGCCGACAAATGGCGGTTATATTTCCTCTAAACAAGGACCAAGATGGGGTAAAGTTCATAAAGGGATCGACATTGCGCGACCAGATAATCCTACAATTAAATCCGTTGATAACGGAAGAGTCGTTTCTGCCGGTTGGGACGATGGCGGTTATGGAAATAAAGTTGTGATCGATCATGGAAATGGATATAAAACGATTTATGCTCATTTAGATTCCATTTCTGTTTCTGCCGGTCAAACGGTGGAAAGAGGTCAAAAAATCGGTATCATGGGTTCAACTGGTGAATCTACCGGTGTTCACCTGCATATCGAAGTTTACAAAAATGGATCACTTATCAATCCATTAGATGTATTGTAATTGTATATAGGTAATCAATCATGGGACTGACACAATCATTTTATTTGTCAGTCCCCTTTGTTATATTTAGATTGTAGTCAAAAAGAAATGAAATAAAGGTTATGATAGAGTTAAAGATGAATTAATATGGAGATAGTGATAAATTTAAAGGAAGAATCCTATACTAATCACAACTTTATATGATACATTACTTTTTTCTAAAGGAGATCAATTGACATGGAGAAGAAAATATTAGTCGTTGACGATGAGAAACCAATTGCAGATATACTACAGTTTAATTTGAAAAAAGAAGGTTATGAAGTACATTGTGCGTATGATGGAGACGAAGCCGTCAAGATGGCTGAAGAAATCAAGCCTGATCTTGTCCTTCTTGATATTATGCTTCCGAATCGTGATGGAATGGAAGTTTGCCGTGAAATCAGGAAGAAGTATGAAATGCCTATCATTATGCTGACAGCGAAAGACTCTGAAATTGATAAGGTACTGGGTTTAGAACTGGGTGCTGATGATTATGTAACGAAACCTTTTAGTACACGTGAATTGATTGCCCGTGTGAAAGCTAATCTGCGACGCCATCAGCAAGGGGCACAGCAAAATGCTGAAGATGAGAACAATGAAATTACGGTAGGTTCTTTAACCATCCATCCGGATGCGTATGTTGTTTCTAAAAGAGGAGAAACGATTGAGCTGACACATCGTGAGTTTGAGCTTCTTCATTACTTAGCGAAGCATATTGGACAAGTGATGACCCGTGAACATTTGCTTCAGACTGTTTGGGGTTATGATTACTACGGAGATGTACGTACTGTCGATGTTACCGTCAGACGTCTTCGCGAGAAAATTGAAGACAACCCAAGTCACCCTACCTGGATCGTAACACGTAGAGGAGTCGGTTATTACTTACGAAATCCTGAACAGGAGTAATTTGTAATGAAGAAAGTTGGTTTAACCCGTTCCATACATCTGAAATTCGTTTTGATTTATGTTCTGCTCATTCTTCTCGCCATGCAGATTATCGGTGTATATTTTGTAAGGGCCCTAGAAGAGAAGCTCGTCGATAATTTCCAAACTTCTATTAAAAATAGAGTGGAATTATTAGAGTATACAATTCGTGAAGAAATAGTAAAGAAACGCAGTGAAGATGATCCCACACTCGAAGAAGATATCCGGAGAGTGTTGGATGATAGTAAAACATCAGACATCTCAGAAATTCGAGTAATCAATGATAGAACTAAGATTATTGGGACCTCAGATCCCAATAATCAGAGTTTAGTTGGGCAGGTTAGTGGGGAGAAAGAAGTTAAAAGAGCACTGGGAATAGGATTAGGTCATGAGGATATCTATCTTGATGATAAAACGAAAGATCGAATCTGGGTGTATACAGCACCAATAACTTCAAATGAAGAAGTCATTGGTGCTATTTATCTTGTCGGTGAAATTGAGTCGGTTTATGACCAAATGAGTGAAATCAACAAGATTTTTACGAATGGTACCCTAATTGCTTTAGTCATAACAGCGATATTGGGTGTGTTATTGGCTCAAACCGTGACAAGACCGATATCTGATATGAGAAAACAAGCACTCGCTATGGCAAAAGGAAACTTTTCCAGAAAAGTAAAGGTCTACGGGTACGATGAAATAGGTCAGCTTGCGATTACATTCAATAATTTGACGAAACGTCTTCAAGAAGCCCAAGCTACGACGGAGGGCGAGCGAAGAAAGCTTTCTTCCGTGCTTTCCTATATGACCGATGGTGTCATTGCAACAGATCGAAAAGGACGGGTCATTCTGATTAATGATCCTGCAGCGGATATGCTGAATGTTTCACGTGAAACAGTCGTTTCTCAACCCATTGTATCCTTACTGGGATTGGATGAGGAATACACGTTTGATGATCTGTCCAATGAACAGGATTCGATCATTTTAGATTACAGCACTAAAGAAAAACCTTATATCTTACGGGCGAATTTCTCCATTATTCAAAAAGAGACCGGGTTTGTGAACGGTCTGATAACGGTATTACATGATATTACGGAGCAGCAGAAAATTGATTTAGAGAGACGGGAATTTGTTGCAAATGTATCCCATGAACTTCGTACGCCGCTTACAACGATGAGGAGTTACTTAGAGGCATTAGCAGAAGGGGCATGGCAAGATGAAAACATCGCACCTCAATTCCTTGATGTCACTCAAAATGAAACGGAGAGAATGATTCGGTTAGTAAATGATCTTCTTCAATTATCGAAAATGGATAGTAAAGACTATCGTTTTAATAAAGATTGGGTTGATTTCATTCTCTTTTTCCATAAAATCATTGATCGATTTGAAATGACTAAGAATGTCAATGTGACCTTTAACCGTTTCTTACCAGACAAAGCAATGTTTGTGGGAGTGGATCAGGATAAAATAACACAGGTTTTGGATAACATCATTTCGAACGCTTTGAAATATTCACCAGAGGGCGGTACCATTACATTTAAAACCATAGAAAAGAACGGATATATTGAAATCAGTGTATCAGATCAAGGATTAGGGATCCCGAAAGAAAATCTGGAGAAAATCTTTGAGCGTTTCTATCGTGTCGATAAAGCCAGAACAAGACAAATGGGTGGCACAGGACTTGGCCTTGCCATAGCAAAAGAGATGATTTCAGCACATGGTGGTGACGTATGGGCGACAAGTACTGAAGGAAAAGGAACCACCATCACATTCACTCTCCCATATGATTCCACTCAAGAGGATGATTGGTCATGAATTATGAAAAAATCAAATCAATAATTCTAACGCTGCTCGTATGCATCAGTATATTTCTTACCTTCAATCTTTGGACGTATCAACCAGGATACGATACGATTAATAAAGATGAAGCTTACGATGTAGCCGTGGGAGACAAGATACCTGAGAATGAACTGAACAGCGTTCTAATCAAACCGTTTAAACTTTTCTATCATTCAGGAAGTAAGACAGTCGGGACTTCGGATGAATTCGAAATCAATAAGGTTATTGAACAATTAAGAACCTGGACATTATTTGATATGAAAGATCTTTCAAGAGAGTATAATATGTCAGAAATCAAATCTGTTATACACGGTGAGAAAAAGGTAGAAATTGTTTTCCCAGATAATGTTCCACTCTCTATTTATAGTCAAGTGTTAAAAATAGAGGAGAAAAACACCCTGAACGGTTCATTTAACCGAATCATTATCGACCTGAATAATAACGGTTCAGATACAGGTTCCGTATATTTTGTTTTATATGAAGAAGGAGAAAAGAAATTTTATGAAAGCCGGGTAGACCGTGCCAGTTTAGAAGCTTTCGAAAAAAGCTTTGTTCAAAAAGCCGTTTATAATTTTGATGAATATATTGAACAGCCATTAAATAATAAAAAAACGATCTTTCTGCCCAAAAATCCTGAGGATTATATCAGCTATAGATATTATTCGGACCTTGATTCCCCCGAAGAGTATGTACAGGCACTGTTTAGTGATCCCAATAGTGTAGATAAGGGTTTTACTGAGCAGGGAGAAAAATTCACAAATGTATATAGTTTATTAAAAACGAATAAAGAACATAACACGTTGTCTTATGTAAATCCATCAGAAGAAAAAAATGGAGGATCGTCTGCCACAGAGCTGCTTCAAAAAAGCATGGAGTTTGTGAATGATCATGGTGGATGGACTGATCAATATCAATTTTTCTCGATCAGCCCTCTAGAGAATAAAATCGTCTACCGACTATTTGTGCAAAATTATCCTGTTTTTAATGAAAACGGGATGGCTGAAATTTCTCAAATCATGGGTCAGGAGTCGGTTAACGAGTACAATCGTCCTTACTTTAAATTAGATTATGATCTGAAGTTGAAGTTTGATAGTGTAAACGAGATGAGATTGCCATCCGGATCTACCGTTTTATATCTATTGGCAAAGGATGACACCATCAACCTGGAGTATGTAGAAGATGTCATTGTCGGATATAAGATGACTAGAGATACTAATGAATCGAATAGAAAATTCCTTGTATTTGAACCTTCCTGGTATTATAAATACGATGGTAATTGGTTACGGCTACCTTTGGAAGAACAGGAGGGGCTTGGAATTGGACTGGAGTAAAACGAAGAGCATTTTTATTATTGTCTTTCTTATTTTAGACATCTTTTTAATGTCGTTGTTCATTAACAAAGTATCTGAAAGCAATCCAGAAACGTTAAGTCAAGTTTCCTTTGAAGAGCAATTAAAGGCCGATAAAATTGATTACCCGAATAATCTATCAAAGGATCCATTGAAAGAAGCCTATATTAGTGCAAAAACGAAGGTGTTCACGGAGAGTGAAATAGAAAAGTTGAAAAATCAAGATGTCAGTGTTGTCACTGATAATACGATTCATTCAACGTTAGAAGAACCATACTCCATCAGTGAGAATTTTTCGCCGGACGAATTAAACGATTTTATGAAAAACCAGGTCGCAGGCGGCGAAAAGTACAGCTTCTGGAAATATAATAAAGCTGAACAAACGATTATTTATTATCAGACGTATAAAGGCAGACAGCTTTTTAACAATTCAAATGGAAAAGTGGTTCTTGTTCTAAATGAAAAAAATGAAATCGTCTCTTATAAACAAACACTGCTTGAGGATTTAGAAGAATTAAGCGGGGAAAAGAAAAGCCTGCTTACTCCTCTTCAAGCTCTTCAGGTTTTGTGGACCAATCATAAGATAAGCACGGGCAGTACGATCGAAACACCTGAACTGGGATACTATACTTTTTTATCACGTGAAGAATCCCAAGTCCTGGCACCAACCTGGCACTTTGTTGTTGAATCAGGTGATAATAAGGAAGACCTATTTATTAATGCAGTTGAAGGACAGATTTTCGAAGTGACCAAACCAGAAAAAGAAACAATGGAGTGAGAGATATGACCATGCATTTTAGTGTGCTTGCCAGTGGCAGTACAGGAAATGCGATATTTGTGGAGACGGAAGAGCATTCCTTTCTTGTCGATGCAGGATTGAGCGGCAAGCAGATGGAAGGACTGTTCAGTCAGATTGATCGAAAGATAGAAGATTTATCGGGTATTCTTGTTACTCATGAGCATAGTGATCATATTAAAGGGATCGGTGTGCTTGCGAGAAAGTACAAGCTTCCTATCTATGCCAACGATAAGACATGGAATGCCATGGACAGGTTAGTAGGGAAAATAGATACGGAACAGAAGTTTTCGTTTGATATGGAAACAGCCAAGCACTTTGGAGGATTGAGCATTGAGTCCTTCGGGGTTTCACATGATGCGGCAGAGCCAATGTTCTATATTTTCCACCAGGGAGAGAAAAAGCTTGTTCTGGTAACCGACACGGGATATGTAAGTGATCGGATGAAAGGGATCATTTCCAATGCCGATGCGTATGTATTTGAAAGTAATCATGATGTGGGCATGCTCCGAATGTGCCGGTATCCGTGGAATATAAAGCGTCGGATTCTTGGTGATTATGGACATGTTTCTAATGAGGATGCTGCCATTGCTATGAGTGAAGTGATAGGTGATAACACTAAAGGGATTTACCTTGCCCATTTGAGCCTGGATAACAATATGAAAGATCTAGCCAGAATGAGTGTGACGCAAACACTCGAGTCACAAGGAATAGTAGTAGGAGAACAAATTGATTTATTTGATACGGACCCTAAAGTACCAACACCTTTAGTTGCGATTTAAACCGATTCAAATGTTTACGATTTTTCTTTTGAAGGTATGAAGAAGGTGAGGGCTGATGTCTTCACCTTTTTTTGTCTTCTTTTTGTATTTACATATCCAGTAAGTATATGAAATTCTTACACTTTTTTCATCATTTTTTAATTTAATCTGACTATAATCATGCTTGTAAAGATAAAATAACAAAAGGAATAGTTGGCAGAAAGGATGAAGTTAGATGGGATACTATGATTCAGATCATGATTCTGGAAGCAGAAGCAAGCAAAAGGGCAATCGGGGGGGAATGTTCCTTGCAGGGCTAATGGGAGTGGTACTGGGAGCCATATTGGTCATTGTGGCGATTCCTCAGTTAACCAACTTAGACATCTTACCATATTCAATTCAACCCGACGAGGACCTGAAAGAAACGGATGATGCGTATCATAATGGTGCTACTCAAAGTGTTTCTGTCGATGTGACCACGGATGTGACGAAAGCCGTTGAGAAATCCGGCGATTCTGTTGTAGGAATCACGAACATTCAATCTCAAAGCTTCTGGGGACAGGGTGAAGGACAAACACAGGATCAACAGGCGGGTACAGGATCCGGGGTTATGTATAAAAAAGAAGGCAATAAAGTCTATATTGTGACCAATAATCACGTGGTAGAAGGAGCAGATCAGCTGGAAGTGACGCTTGCGGATGGGACCAAGGTACCTGCTGAAATGCGTGGTGCGGATATTTGGACAGACCTCGCTGTAATCGAAATCGATGGAAGCAAAATCAAGAAAGATGATATTGCCGAGTTTGGAAATTCAGACAAGCTAAAAGCGGGAGAACCTGTTATTGCGATTGGTAACCCACTTGGACTGCAATTTTCCGGTTCAGTCACACAGGGGGTTGTTTCAGGTGTAGAGAGAACGATTCCTGTCGATATAAATCAGGATGGAATGGAAGATTGGAATGCAGAAGTTCTCCAAACTGATGCAGCCATCAACCCAGGGAACAGTGGTGGAGCCCTCATTAATATTTCCGGTCAGTTAATTGGAATCAACTCCATGAAAATCGCACAGAGTGCAGTTGAAGGGATCGGACTTGCAATCCCGATCAACTATGCTCAGCCGATTATTGAAGACCTTGAGCAGTACGGTGAGGTCAAGCGTCCTGCAATGGGTGTGACTCTGGAGGATGTGAATAAAATTTCTGCCTATCATCAGCAGGAAACATTGAAGCTTCCGAAAGAGATCAATTATGGTGTCATGATCAGACAAACCGTTCCCAATTCTCCAGCTGCCCAGGCCGGCTTACAAGAGCTGGATGTGATTACTGAGCTTGACGGGGAGAAAGTTGAAAATGTCATTGAATTAAGAAAGCATCTATATAACAAAAAAGACGTAAACGATCAAATGAAAGTCACGCTCTATCGAAACGGGGAAAAGAAAGAAGTAACCATGAAACTGACTGACGAATCCCGATTATAGAATGTGGATAAGCGAAAAGCAGGAAGGCCAGGTGCCCTTTCCTGCTTTTTCTTTACATGATATGATAACTGTGGATAAGTATATACTCTAAAATTAAACCGAAGATTAGGAGGAAACGCCATGATTTACTGCTGCTTAGAGCATGTAGAATTAGCCATGGATATTGTCGTCGATGAGCATGAGGTAGCGCCTCAACTGACTGAGCTTTCTGAAGAAAAGAAGTTATCCACAACTTGTGAATATTGTGGGAATAACGCAATATATATAGTGGCGAACTAATATTCCCATACGATATGTGGATTGGTTTTGTGGATATGTGGATAAAGTCTGTGGATAACGTGTTTGTAAATTGTTTGTAAAGTGAGTGTGGATAGTGAATATCACCATTGTAACGGTTGGTAAATTAAAAGAGAAATATTTAAAGCAAGGAATAGGTGAATATGTAAAGCGCTTAGGAGCTTATGCAAAGATAGAAATAGTCGAGCTTGCCGACGAAAAAGCTCCGGAAGTGTTGAGTGAATCTGAAATGGAGCAAGTGAAGAATAAAGAAGGCGATCGGATCCTGGCAAAGATCTCCCCTGATCACCATGTCATTGCCCTTGCAATCCAAGGCAAGATGCGCTCATCGGAAGATCTTGCCGATAATTTGGACAAGCTTGCTACGTACGGGAAAAGCAAAGTGGCGTTTGTTATCGGTGGATCACTTGGATTGAGTGATGATGTGATCAAACGGTCAAATGAGACGCTATCTTTTTCGAAGATGACCTTCCCACATCAGTTGATGAGACTGATTCTGGTGGAGCAGATTTATCGGGCGTTTCGGATTAATCGGGGCGAACCTTATCATAAATAGAGGCATAAGCAAGAAGTATCATTTGATTCATTGGGGAATCCCTGTGGTAAAACAAAAGGTTGAACTTGTCCTAGATAAGGAGTTATTATATAGACTTTTATAAAAATAAGGATACCGTATTTCATTAGTACGGTATCCTCAATGAAAATTCAATTCATAGAAGAATTTTTAATAAGTTGTGCTAAATAAACCAGCCCCTTCTCTCCATTCTAGATAGTTATACTTGTACGAAGAAACAAAATCCTTATGAGTTTAATAGCTTGTTCTTTTCAATCTGAAATTCTTTTTCAGTAAGGTAGCCCTGTTCTTTTAATTTTGCTAGTTTTACTAATTGATCAACAGTCTGTTTATTAGGATTTCTATAATGCTGAGGAACAACTACCAAGACTTGATTTTGACTAATACGTTTCGTGACTCTATAACCTTGGTCTGAGGCTGTTGCAATCCCTTCATTGTTTGGTTTGCAATAACTATTCGGTTTGCATGTGCCATCATCCCGAACTAGAAGTTGCCCCATTAGACCAACCGCCACCCATTCCGGTCTTTTGGAGCGTGGAATATATTCCTTAGTCGAGTCCCAATTAGGGTTCAATATCGGCCTCCGTTCTCTCCGTTGCGGCAATATGACATTACCGCCAGAGTCAAATACTGCTGGAAGTGAGACATCTTCGTACAAAATTTCACCCCATTCAGTAGTCACAAACTTATGCTTCCATCGCAGTTCTCCGCTATTGGCCAAGAAAGCCGGCTTTGCGCTTGTGATTCCCAGCATATAATCGTCTTGACTATTCGCTATACGCACTTTATCCTCTTCCAATGTAACGAAGTAGCCGAAATCAATCGGATTTCCATCCATCGTTTCAAACATTTCCGCATAGTCTGCTGCCGGGGTGGTGACGGCGCCATCAATTTTGACGTTACCGTCGCTTAATATTTTAGCCGCCAAGCCTGGATTCGAAGCATCTGTCCCATTAGCCAAGTACCACGAATAAGGAAGCTCGTTTGCCGCGCCGAATTGTCCCATGATATGAACGCCCTCCAAAAAATCTGCATCCGTCGATTGCCCCTCCGTATGGGAGAATAATCCGGAGGCAATTGTGTTCACTCCCTCCGCGTGCGAAGTGAAACCGCTCGCAATGGTAAGAGCGCCTTCTGCATGAGAGCTTTGGCCGATTGCCTGCGTCTGATTTCCTTCAGCATGGGAAAGATCGCCAGAAGCCACGGTGCGCTGCCCCTCCGCATGGGCAAAAATGCCGCTAGCCACTGTCAAGTTCCCTTCAGCGTGAGAAGCTCTTCCATTTGCTTCCGTCTGGTCGCCTTCTGCATGGGAAGATTCTCCTTGAGCCATCGTACCTTGTCCTTCTGCATGAGAAACGAGCCCGCTAGCAACTGTATTTTCTCCCTCGGCATGAGACGCAATGCCTGAGGCTATAGTCAAGTTTCCTTCTGCATGGGCAGCTAAATTTATAGCTGTTGTGAACCGCCCCTCGCTGTGAGAGTCCTGAGCACTAGCGATTGTATGGTTTCCCTCAGCGTGAGAATGTGCTCCACCGGCCGTTGTGGCGTATCCTTCTGCATGGGAAGCCACTCCATTGGCTGTGGTAGAGGTACCCTCGGCGTGTGCTATATCAGCTGTCGCTTCGGTAATATAACCTTCTGTATGGGAAGCATTTCCCACAGCTCTTGTATTGATTCCTTCCGCATGTGAGGCTGACCCATTGGCGACAGTGCCAATTCCCTCTGCTTCCGAACAAGTTCCTATAGGATTTTGATTACATCCATTGGACATGGTTATTCCTCTCCTTTTATAAAATTGATTAAAAACTCGTTAAGAGGTCTATCATTCAAAACAAAACAAATCTAATGAAAAAAGATAATAGTTGTAGATGATGTAAGAAGTTACTCATCACGATCTAGCTAGTAAATATGCGGGGAGTGCTAATCACAGGCAGAATGAAGTAATGAGAGACGTAATATTAAGATGATGATTACCATCCGTTCATAGATTTTTTTCTGAAAGATAGTAAGTTCACTCTTATTATTATGTTATGGTCAAGGTTAACATTGGTTTGGACAAATTTTCTAATTGGAATAGAATGTCCACTATTGTTATGATTATGAAATAGGAAGATGTTGGTTGTAATCATAGAGAAGACTCTGATGGGGATAGATGAAGGTGAACTTCATATAAGGTGAATACTTAAGCTTGACTTCTTGGTTAGGAATTTTCCTCTTAATGCTAGGTATCGCAATAGTAATATGGGCTCCAAAAGTTCTGATAGCAAAAAGGAACATAGAGTGGTTTAGGAATCAGTTAAATTGTAATAAGGCAATAAAAGTTTAAATAAGGAAAAAGGGGTCAGACCTCCAGTGAGCATTAACTTACTGGCGGTCTGACCCCTTTTTTCAAAAGAAATGGGCTTTACTTAGTCACAGAAAAGCCTTCCTCATCTTTCACTGCATCAGCATACTCATCAAGCAGAGCCCGAACTTCATCGGTGGATTCTGATTCCATTAGACGATTTCTCAGCTCACTCGCCCCCCGGAAACCGCGGACGTAAATCTTAAAGAAGCGGCGGAGTGGTTTGAATAGCCTTGGCTCGAGTTCTTCGGAGTATTTATCATGAAGGTCAAGCTGCAGTCTCAGGAGATCGAGCAGTTCTTGACTGGTGTGCTCTTTCTTCTCTTTTTCGAAGGCAAACGGGTTATGGAAGATCCCCCGTCCGATCATAATGCCATCAACGCCGTATTTCTCCGCAAGTTCAAGTCCCTTCTGGCGGTCAGGAATGTCGCCATTGATGGTCAAAAGTGTATTAGGAGCGATTTCGTCACGGAGTTTCTTGATCTCAGGAATCAGCTCCCAGTGAGCATCGACATCACTCATTTCCTTTTTCGTACGGAGATGGATGGAAAGGTTGACAATATCCTGTTCCAATAGGTGCTTCAGCCAGTCGCGCCATTCCTCCACTTTGGTATAGCCGAGACGGGTTTTTACACTGACTGGGAGTCCTCCCGCTTTGGCTGCCTGGATGATTTCCGCTGCGACATCCGGGCGGCGGATCAGGCCGGAACCTTTCCCGTTTGCTGCGACATTGTGCACAGGGCAGCCCATATTGATATCAATTCCGCGAAAGCCCATTTTAGCCACACCGATACTCGTTTCACGGAAGTATTCGGGCTTATCCCCCCAGATGTGGGCGACGATCGGCTGTTCATCTGTAGTGAACGTCAGACGCCCGCGTACGCTGTCTTTTCCTTTCGGATGGCAGTAGCTTTCCGTATTCGTAAACTCTGTAAAAAACACGTCAGGTCTCGCCGCTTCACTCACGACATGACGGAAAACGACATCGGTCACGGCTTCCATCGGTGCGAGAACAAAAAACGGCCGAGGCAACTCATGCCAAAAATTATCTTTCATAATATATTTAAACCCTTTCCTTAAGGAAAACATGTTCCCATAATTAAAAAGTAAAGTACTTCAGTTTTATCCATTCCCAGTTAGGCTGGATTTCAACCAGTATATACTTTAATAGTAAAAAGCGAAAAGTGCAAGGGGATGATTCGTCGTGTTTCTTCATGACTAAAAGAAAAAAGGTAAGAGATAGCAAAAAAAGGGTCAGTCCGCCAGTAAGCTATCGCTACGCATACTGCGGACTGGCCATTTTCACTAAAAAAATTCATACCATATAAGTGAAAATTTCATTCATAATAGTAAACAAAATCTGTAAAAAATTGCTATAATAATCCTTAAGGTAGCAGGGGTAAATCCTGGATATTGAATGACAGTAAAGGGGTGCGGTAATGTCTGAGTTGAATGTAAACCCGTTAATGAAAAATGATGAAAAGAAACCAAAGATCAAGGTGGAAAGAAAAGAAGGGGAACCAACTGCCGCGTTTAAAGGGGCAAGTTGGGCAGCTTTGGTGGTAGGTGTCTCCGCTTATCTGATTGGCCTGTTCAATGCAGGAATGGAACTGAATGAGAAGGGGTATTACTTTGCTGTATTGATATTCGGATTGTATGCAGCCGTATCCCTGCAAAAAGCGGTAAGGGACAAGGAAGAGGATATCCCTGTTTCGGGTATCTATTACGGACTCAGTTGGTTTGCAGTGATTGTAGCCATTTCCTTGATGGCGATCGGACTTTATAATGCCGGTAGTATTGTCTTAAGTGAAAAAGGATTTTATGGTATGTCATTCGTTCTTAGTCTATTTGCGGCTATTACCATTCAGAAAAATATCCGGGATACGCAGCTGGCTAGAGAAAGAAATTAATAATGGGGGGCGGTACTGCTTGCAGTACTGCCCTTTGTCGTTCTGGATAAGTTAGCAAAAAAGAAGGATCAAAGAACAACCCAACGTTCTTTGATCCTTTTTTAACGACAAGTTAACTCAAGTTTTCAATCCTCATAGAAATGCTGCGCTATCCCCAAAAACCGAGTGAACAAAAATGTGCAGGTTTTCCCAGGGGCATTAGAGGATGGGCGTGGGAATAGATTCCTATGTCTATATTTTTGTTTACAAGGTTACCAAGTCTTTGAAAACGGACTTTGCACTTTTTTAAAAGCTCAAAATAGTATATAATTATCAGATAATGGTAGATATTTTAACCCCTAAATTATTATAATAGATTGTGGTATGGTTATAACAGAACAGGTGAGTTCCAGGGTGGCGCCTTGCTTTAAGTGAGACCCGAGCAGGAGCGGTTACTCTTTTCTGAAAATATAAAGAGTAAGGAAGGTTATCATGAGCAGCATACAGAAAAAAACAGACGTTATTTTAATTGGTGCCGGAGTCATGAGCGCGACTTTGGGATCTTTGCTGAAAGAGTTAGCACCTGAATGGGAAATCAAAGTGTTTGAGAAGCTCTCAAGTGCAGGTGAAGAAAGCTCGAACGAATGGAATAATGCGGGTACGGGGCATGCTGCATTGTGCGAGCTTAACTATACGTCCGAGAAATCTGACGGATCGGTAGATATTAGTAAAGCAATTAAAATCAATGAACAATTCCAGCTTTCAAGACAGTTTTGGTCGTATCTTGTAAACCGTGATTTGATAGGTAATCCTGATGGCTTTATCATGCCTATACCTCATATGAGTATGGTGCAAGGGGAAAAAAATGTAGCGTTTTTGAAAAAACGATTGGAAGCGCTGTCAAGTAATCCCTTGTTTCAAGGAATGGAATTTTCCGATGACCCTGAAAAACTAAAAGAGTGGATACCGCTCATCATGGAAGGCCGTACATCGAATGAACCGATAGCGGCAACCAAAATCGACTCCGGGACGGACGTCAACTTCGGGGCTTTAACACGAATGTTGTTTGACCATTTAACGAGGCAAAATGTCGAGATAAACTACAAGCATAGTGTGAAGGATATTAAACGTACCAGTGACGGATCTTGGGAAGTCAAGGTGCATAATATCGACAGTGGTAAAATCGAAAATCACGCGGCGAAATTTGTCTTTATCGGTGGTGGAGGCGGAAGTCTTCCTTTACTTCAAAAAACCGGTATTCCTGAGTCAAAACATATTGGAGGATTCCCGGTAAGCGGACTGTTTATGGTGTGTAACAATCCGGAAGTAGTAGCGAAGCATCATGCCAAAGTATATGGTAAAGCCAAGGTGGGGGCTCCTCCAATGTCCGTTCCGCATCTTGATACACGATATATCGATAACAAGAAATCGTTACTGTTTGGACCGTTTGCCGGTTTTTCACCCAAATTCTTAAAAACGGGTTCAAATTTAGATTTGATTGGTTCTGTCAAACCGAATAACGTTCTCACGATGCTCGCGGCAGGTGCCAAAGAGATGTCATTGACCAAATACCTGATCCAGCAAGTATTGTTGTCGAATGAAAAGCGCATGGAAGAACTGCGGGAGTTTATCCCTAATGCTAAACTCGAAGATTGGGATATCGTAGTGGCCGGCCAACGTGTGCAGGTGATCAAAGATACTGAGGCGGGCGGGAAAGGAACACTTCAGTTCGGTACGGAAGTGGTCAGTGCCGCTGATGGCTCTGTAGCCGCATTACTTGGTGCTTCCCCTGGGGCTTCTACTGCCGTTCACGTTATGCTTGAGTTATTTGAAAAATGCTTCCCACAGCATATGAGTGAGTGGGAGCCGAAGCTAAAAGAAATGATTCCTTCATATGGGATGTCACTAGTGGAAAACCCATGGCTGTTTAATGAAATTCATACTTCAACAGCAGAGACGCTTGGTCTAAATGGGAAAGAGTTAGCTTATAGTTAATGCCATGCAAACTTAAATATATTCGAAATAAACCCAAGCTTATGGCTTGGGTTTATTTCGTGTAATCTATCAGAATTCCATCTGTACATAGAAAAGCCAGTAAATGAACAAAACACGAAATGTCTAACACCAAACAATGATTCTATAAGGCGTGGTTTGAGCAGGTATACTCATCGTGGCGGGCCCATAGATCACGATCAGATTCCGGTTGCCAGGGTACTTTGAAAAGGATTGTCCGTTGGTTAATACCATTTGAGTATAGGGGGATAGATTTAATCTTAGCATGCCATCGCTGCTCTCCAACTGTGAGTTGAAGTAATCTACTTTTACATTTTGAGTTGAACTTTCTTTTACCATGACAAGTGCACGATATTGTGGTGGATAGATAAGAGGAACAGGTGCGTTTCCATCATAATATCCGGTTATTCTATCCCCTACAGCCACCATTCTATGGTCCACAAAATATGTGGTTGGTGACACGACAAAATTCACTGTGCCACCAGATCTATCTTCTACAGATATTAATTTATAACAGCCTTCCCCTTCTCCATTTTGTCCTGTCATAAAATCACTAATCATAGTGATGGTAGCATAAAAAGACATAAAATTTACCATACGAATCCTCCATTCATATTTGAATTGAATGGTCCGTTATTGATGATATGCATTACCCTAAAAAACTACGAACAAGCCGAAGAAAAACACATAACCCTCAACACAATATAGTTTTATGATAAGGAGATTATCACACATAGTAAAAAATAATTTCTTTCATCTTTTGTAAAGATTTCATGAAGAAAGCCCTATTATAGAGGATTGTCGGGTGGCATCTAAGAATGTATACCTCTAAACAGGTTTCTTCAAAGGGGTGTCAAACATGAATTGGAATGCTGCTATTCGAAAGCCTTTTCTTATGAGAGTATGGGAGAACTATCCGAAGACTTGGAAATTTATGATCGATGTAGGCATTTTAGTAAAGTACAAAACATTGAATATAAAAAAGCTGCCTAACACGTTAACACTGCCCAGTTCCACAGTTCTCTATATAGATTCTGAGGAAAATCGGGGAAGGGCACTACTGATCAGCAATGGGGTGACTCAAAAAAGGCTCGATCGATTCTGGTCCATGGCTGTTAAGAAAATGAATCCCGACCTGGTCATAGATGTAGGAGTGAATTATGGGGAGTGTATCTTCTCTACTCAGTATTCACCAGAGACCAGGATAATAGGAGTGGAGGCGAACAGCCGTTTATTACCATTTATTGAACAATCCAAAGAAGCTCACCCTAACCGGTCACAAATAGCAATCTACAATGCGATCGCCTCGGATAAAGACAATGAAGAAACGGCTTTCTTTGTTGATAGGCACTGGTCAGGTACCTCTTCAGCCACTTATCAATCTTCTCATAAGTTAATAGATAGGGTACCTGTCAAGTCCGTCACCATTGATACCATTTGTCATGCTCAAACCTATGAAACAGTCCTTTTCAAGGTCGACGTTGAGGGATATGAAGCGTTTGTCTTAAAAGGGATGACTAATCTTCTTAAAACAAGTAAGTCAATCCTTGGCTTCATTGAGTTTAATAGTGAATACCTTGAAAACCTGGATGTCAATGTGGATGAGTTTCTCCTATTTCTACAAACGTACTTTACGATCTACGTATATAAGGAAGACCATATTCTGGTAAAGGTAGCCCATTACAACCACATGGACCTGAAAAATTTGTTCGGAACGGATTATATTCATACTGATTTTTTATTGGTGAGTGATGAATCCTTTATCGAACGAATGCATATAAACTATGTGTAAACCTCCACCTCATTCCGGGGTGGATTTTTTAATTCTCGATAGCGTATGTGACACCCCTGTACCCAGATTAGTAAATTTCGTCTCAATTCGAGACGGATTTCTTATGATACCACTCATAAAACGTACCCGCTTCCTCTTTCGACACCCCAAACAACAAACTCTCATGAGTCGGATTTGCCCGATTTGAGAACATGATGGTAGCCACTCCGAACTTCCGATCGAGCCATGAGTACTTTACGGTCACCTGCTGGATACGGTCCCGATGGGTGACGAAGGTTTCGTTCAACCAGCCTCCCTTTCGAATTTGGACGGTTTGATAGTGGCGGGTGTAGCTTGTAAACCAGTAATCAAGGATTCTGAGGAGGATGGATACTCCAAAGACAATGCCTGCGATCCAAATCCATTCCATCTTAAAGATCCATAGGCCCACTACAGCAGCAATCGTCAAATAATAAGGTTGGAAAAGCTTCAGCCAAAGGACCTTTAGTGGGAAGCGTTCCATCTCCTCTTTGATCGGGTAGTGGGGAAGGATGGTCTGCAGCATATCATAAGCTTCACGTTTGGGCATAAAGGGGTATAAATAACTTATTTCCTCTTTTTCACCTTCAAAGGAGCCGGCACTGATTAACTTGATCGAAACAAGCCCGAGTATCCTTTTCACAATGGATTGTTCCACTCTGACAGCTTGTACTCTATTCTTTGGAATTGAGTAGCTGACCTCATTCCCAATCCCTTTTTTAATATAAATCCGTTCCTGGTCATCACTAATGACATAGTTTCCATATTTCATATACGTTTTTACAAAGCCGATGAAGATGGACAGGATCATGGCAGCGAGAAAAAGGACGATCAGGATCCACACATGATCGAGCAAGTAGTGCCAGGCACTTTCTGCTGATTCTTCGATGGAAAAGAAATCTGCCAGATTGAAATAGATGGCACTCAGTAATGGGAAGATCGCCAGGAAACTGAGTGAAGTGAAGGATGCTTTAATCAGGTCTTTCCTGGTTGCTTGAAAGTGTACCGTGCGTTCCGGCTTTATACCATCTTTTGATTCATCTCTGTTTTGCTTCTGTTCGAGATAAGATAAAATGCGAACTTTCTCTCGTTGTGTGATGACTGGGAATTCAAATTGGGCATTTTCTCCACTCGTCCCTGTTTCCATGGTTAAAGAAGTTAATCCAAACCAGCGATGAACGAAGGTCGTATTGGATCTATGGCTGTGGATCCGATCCCAGGAGACCGTTTTTTGTTTTTTAACGAACATCCCTTCTCTGAAAAGGATGGTTTTATTACTTAATTCATAGCGGTTGAAAATCCACTTGGCAAAGATCGACAGGACAGACACCGCTGTTGCAGCCAACAGAGCGTAGCGGCCCCATATTACCCATCCGGCAGTTGAATTCGCCTTAAGTAGGAACAGGAGGATATAGAACCCGAATAGGCCCTTCGCGGTTGATACTAATTCGACGATGATATAGGCTGGGTGATATCTTTTGGCAAAATGGGTCATGCTCCTATTTCTCCTTCATTTGAATCTTTATCCCGAATCTTTGCGA
Source organism: Rossellomorea sp. H136 (assembly GCF_056838065.1). NCBI lineage: Bacteria > Bacillati > Bacillota > Bacilli > Caryophanales > Bacillaceae > Rossellomorea > Rossellomorea sp. H136. The sequence continues at coordinate 4,899,405 of NZ_CM166371.1, read as the reverse complement.
AGGTGGCAATTTCCGCTTTTAATGTCTTCGCTACATTTGCCGGTATGGCAGGTATTTTGTGACTGGAGGTCGTAGTCCCGATTTCAAGGTCATAAAGGTCATAGCGACGCATGATGGGTCCCTGCTCTGTGTGGACGTATTCCACTTTCTCCATGGGTATCAGGATGTGCTGTTGCTGAAACTTCCCGAATTTCAACTGTACGAATTCCTGATCGACCTGATAGCGCCAGGTTCTTTGCAGGTAAATAGGTTCAATAAAGATAGAGAAAATGGAAGAAACAATGAACAGCCCTCCAAGAATGTAAAGAACGATCCCGATCCAGTCGTACCAATCGAATCGGTCACTGCATATCATTAGGGCTCCTATGATGAGCAGTGCTGTTGTATGTCCTATCGTGTTGGATATTCTCCACACTTTAGTGGCTTTTATTGATATGGTTTGTGTTGGTTCAGGTATGTTTATGTACATTTTTTCACCTCTGACTTAAAATACGTGTTTAATATAAGAAAAGTTTCAGAACCTGGAAAATAATAGTTGTGAAATAGGTTTCATTTTACAAAAAATGTGATACTTAATTAATAGTTCGTATTATTCATTGATAAATAATATATCGAATAGGTAAAAAGGATTACTTGCATATACTAAAAATAAACAGATTCTATCATTCTGACAAAATTTCATCCATGTTATAGTTAAAAAGATTGGAAAATTTTATGAATTAGAGTAATCAATTGAGGTGAAGGTTCTTGTCTTTATATTTTTACCACGGGTTGTTAAGGGAAAAACGTGAGCAACTTCAAAGGCTTCAGGAATGTCAGAACAAACTTCAAGGCAACAAACAGGAATTTTCAAGTTATCGGGAATCCATTACAAATCCTGAATTATCTGCATTCACCTGGCAAGGGACGCTTGCAAATAAATTTGATGAAATAAGGCTTGAAGGAATGCTTCATTACTTTACAGAGATTGAAAATAACCAGTTTAGTGAAGTGTTCTCTATGCTGAGCAGTAAGATGCAAACTATAAGAAGTGAAATCCAGGCGATTGAACAGACCATTCATAGGTTGGAATCTGAAGCTGAAGCAACAGTTGAATAGAAAGAAATGTATTTAATATAGCGGGAGGTAGCTTGTATGGGTAATGAAATCAGAGTAGTGCAAGGTGAGATAGACCACCACCTTTCAAAAATTAAATCCACTGCAGAATCTCTTCAACCGGATGTACCTAGTAACATTGGCCATGAAAATCGCCTGGAAGTGGTAACAAAATTGAACGAGTTGAACCAAAGCATGGAACAGATGGTACAGAGTTATAAAGAATTGCTTATGCGAAATGAAGAATTGACACGACAGGCTGTCCAGGATATGGCGGATGCCGATCAGGAACTGTCTTCACATATCAAAGCCAGGTAAGGAGAGAAGTTGGGATGAAAACACTGGATGTCATGTCTCTGGATTCAGGAATAGAACAATTGCTTCGAAAGTTAACCCAGCAAAAAGAACAGATGATCGAAATCGAATCATCCATAAATGACTTTATTTCTCAAGATGCCTCTTTCAAAGGAAAAGGGGGTCAATCGATACGGTCTTTTTATCAGGATTCGCATCAATCCTTTCTGGAGTTCTATCAGCAAATGGTGACAACATATGAATCTACCCTGAAAGCCATTAAAAATGAAATACAAGGGTTGGAGCCAGCCCAAAATGGATATATACAGGAAAGCTTTTTACAGAATGATATGGAAAACGGATTAAATCGGGGAAGAGATGTGGTCATGGACTTAACAAGTGAGTCCAATGAAACGATTCAAAGTGTTCAAGATATCGTCTCATTACCAAGATTACAGGATGATTCTTTCCTTCAGCAGGTTCACGTTGCGAGGCAGCAAAAAGATCAAACCGTCGAGAAACTTCACCAGTTTGATCAAAGTCAATCCGCCAACCTGGAGCCAATCCAACAGGATGTCCACACGATGAACCAATACATTCACCAAATTCAAGGTCTCTTCTCCAACGGGAAAATCTCAATCGATACGTATCAGCCCAACAGCTGTTACAACCCTCAATATGAGTCTGAGAGCGGATCGACAAACCCTTATTTCAAGCTGACCAACAATCCCCGATTTATCGAGAATGGGGTTGAAGCGGCTGATACGGTGAATGGATTGCAGCCGGAATGGGACCCGACACCGACGTTGGGAGTCAATTTTGATCAGTGGCGAGAGCAGCCGATTAATGCGGCGACGAATTTGGGTATTGCGACTGCTGCCGGGTATGGGGCTGCGAAGGGTGTGAATCTTGCCCGAAAAGGTTTTGGTGTGACGAAGAGCGGTTATACTACCGCACAGGGTAAGGATAGAGTGAGGTTAAAAGTAGATAAGCCGGAACTATACAAAATTAATAAAAGAAACTATTCAGGTACGAATGCGACAAACTATACAAAGCTCTATAAATTAGTGGATCCCATGACCAGTGTCAAAGAGTCATTTAAGTGGGCTGGAAACAAAATTGGTTACATAGGCGTGGGAACAACTGTTGTTGGTGATATCGTCCACGGTGTTCAGCATAAACAGTCTGGGAGTGAAATTGCAGGAAATGTAACGGGAGATGTAGCAATAGCAGGTGCTTCTATTGCAGCATCTGCCATGGCAGGTGCCAAATTTGGAGCTATGGCAGGTGTAGCATTTGGTGGTCCGGTTGGGGTTGCCGTCGGAGCAGTAGTGGGTGCTGGAATAGGAATTCTAGTAACGACAGCTCTTTCAGATGTTAAATTTATGGATGTTGATGGTGATGGCGAGAGTGATTCAATTGGAGATGCAATAAAAAAAGGGACCACAAGTATCATTGATAAAGTTGGATCTTGGTTTTAAACTCAATTAATTCAATATGATTGGTCTTATGTTAAAAAGAGGTGTGTTTATTTGAAGAAAGCTAAAATTGATGAGATTACATTATCTTATTTAAGATTTCAGAATCCAAAAGAAAATAGGGGGAATATAATCGTTTTCTTTCTTATATTTTTGGATATCATTGGTGTCATTTTTTTATTAGGCGAACCAATGATTCCCTTGATCTTTTGGTCAGGAATCATTCCAGTCATCCTAATACACTTATGGGCTATTCCAATTATTATTGCTCCATATAAATTTGAACGGTCATACTATCTTTTTTTCGGAGTGTATGGTGTTATTAATACTTTTGTATACTTTTTAGTCATTCAAAAACTTATTTATAATACTTTTCAAGTTGAAGGAATAGTACCTGCGTTCATAGGGTTGGTAATCTGTGTTTCACTACTTGTAGTCTTGAATTGGATTAACATACGTTCACTGTATTCCGGTACGTACTCACGACTTCAAAAAGGAGAAAAGACATTAAATCTTTCGCCAATAGCTGCTGCCTCAGGTATAGGCTACGTATTAGCCCAATTTATACTATCTTCCTTTTTTGTAGATTCGGTGAAAATACTTATTATTATAGGGGTTTTTTCGTTACTCTCTATAGCTACAGCTTTCTTTTCAACGAGTATTCACAAATATTTCTTTATTAAAAGAAACATGGAAAAGGTAAAGCAAGTTTATCCTGAATTTGGATTACCTAAAAAGCTAAGAAAAAACACATAGAGGGGATGAAGAATGTGTTCCTAAAAAAGAAAAAAGAAGAAAACCGTTTTTGTATCGCCATTTTCACAGAAAAAGAAATGAGTGATGAAGAATATGACTACCAATCAAACAAAATCTTGGATGCAACAGAAGAAAATGTTGTGGTTGTGACAGAGATTGAACCTCAAAATGAAATGATCGAGGAGTTAAAGAATGCGTTTCCTAACACTAAGATAGAAGTGCCAAGTTACGCCGTCTACAAGTTTGACTCTGAAAAATTAGATGAAGAAACAAAAAAGATGGAGAAGAGGAACAAGTGGAAGAAGTTTTTTAACAACATCCATCCTGATGAGTACCTTATCGTTGAACATAAAGTGATGTACGATATCAATCAGGTCCTATATTATACGACAGATATTAACAGGGTCATATCATATATTCATGACAATAAAAAAACGGGTTAATAGGAACACAAATGAAAAAACATAGTGAAATCGCAACCTTTTACCTGCAGAATTTGCAATTCCCTAGAGAAAACAGAAGAAACGTAATTGGTTTTTTAGTAATATGCATGGATTTCTTAGGTTTGTTGCCGCTCCTGAGTATTCCCTTTTTTGCCCCGTTATTCTGGGCTGCACTAATTCCGATTATATGTATCCATTTGTGGGCTCTTTTTTATATTATAGCCCCATATAAATTCGAAAAATCTTATTACTTGTATCTTGGTGTTTTTGGGATTATTAATACGTATGTGTATTTCCTTGTTATTCAGAAATTCTTATATATACATATTTACGTTGAAGGTAGCAGTTACTTTGTAATAGGTATACTATTAATGCTCTTGTTACTGGCTACGTTTCAAATTCTTAACGTAAAAATGCTATATTCAGGTACATATACTAAACTTCAAAATGGTGAATCAAAGTTTAATGTAACTCCAATAGTTGCCGCTTCAAGTTTTGGATATATTATTGCGCAGTTTCTGATGTCGTATCTGGTTACTGATTCTGCCTATATGATTGCTATGATCATAGCTTATTCCGTCGTCTCCATTTTACCAGCTTATTTATCGACTTATATCCATCGCTTTATATACATTAAAAATAACTATGAAAAAGTTATAAAGAGTTATCCAGATTTCGGAAAACCGAAAACGTCGAGGAAGTTTGGTTAAGACATAGGGTTATAAAGGGGGATTACAATTGTCTAATTGGATAGTGACCAGCAAGGACTTATATTTACTGGTAAAGATGTTAGGTGGAAAAGTACTGATAGGTGTAACAAACCCATTCCCTCATTATCAAGAAGATGAACTGGAAAAGGAATGGGAAACGATGTTCAAAAAGCTGAATAAGATGGAGCTGGTGGATTATATCGAAGGTGATTTAAAATTCGAGGATCAATTTATCGAAGCCATGTGGGTTCTTGCAAGAAGCAATTTGGTTGCAGAAATCGTAACAGATCAGCAGGAACAAAGTGTTTTTTACTTTAGTGATGATCAGGTCATTGAATGTCTGAAAGAGAATGAGATGAGCTATAAGGTCATTAAGCACCCAGCACCTGACCATACAATCAAACAAATCATCGTTCCCCGAATGTTGATGGGTATCGAAAATCGATCTGTTCGATTAAAAGAACCCCTATATATAATTCCAAGTGATTATCTTCGCTACTGTGAACGTCGAACCTTAATCAACCTGAACCAGGTAGCGATTAATAACAATGTAGACTCGGATAGTTTACTAATAAAGCAGTTTAATAGATCACTACAAAGAAAGATTCATACTAATCGATTAATGATGTTCTACAGAGATAAAAATGAATGGAATATTGAAGGTGTTCATGTTCTATCATCCCCCTCTTATAATTGGACGTTAAGAATGGTGAGTAAAAACGGTATCGAGTGGTTGGAAGCTAAACAAGCAACGGGCGATAAATTAGTAAGGGAGATTGTTGGGGTGTTGGAGAGAGTAAAGGAAAATCATCTAGTGAAATAAAATCTCTCTCTTTTAGCGGTATGGGGCTTTCATTGCCTTGAATATCAAAAAGGAAGTAAAGAATAAATTTCACGAGCATGTTCATAATAACCGTGAAGACAGGAGGTGTGGACATGCCAAATCAAAATGATAACAAATTCAAAAAAATCCAATCTGAGAGCTTCAAACAAGGGAAGACTCAGGAAGAATACGCTGCCGAGCTTGAAACGAACAAGATGAAAAGCCAAAAAAGGAAGTAACCTCGGACTACATAAAAGAGCCATCCCGGCTTTTAACGGGATGGCTCTTTCTATTAGAGCGATGCTTTGATCACTTTTTTATAATACAGAACCGATAATACACCAAAGATTGAATACAGAATTGTATATAACCCCATTACAATAATCATCGGCGTCCAAACCTCGGCACCGAACAGGAACCATCCGGATTGAACCGCGAAGTAACTGTGCAGCAGACCGATGAGGAGAGGGATTCCGAAGCTGAAAAGCTGCTTGGCTTGAATGCCTCTCAACAAGTCACCTTGAGTGAAGCCCAGTTTTCTTAAAATCGTATAGTTCGGTTTCTCATCTTCACTTTCGTCCATTTGCTTAAAGTACAGAATGCATCCGGATGTGATCAGGAAGGTGAGACCAAGGAACCCAACGATAAACATGATGAGTCCGATACTTTGTTTCTGTTCTGCTTTCATATCATACTGGGAATCGTTTGCCCATCCTTCGTCGAGGCTTAACTCATGAAAGAGGTCGTTTGCTTTCAAGATATCTTTTTCTTGTTCAATCGTCACCCCGATGTAGAGAGAAGATTCCTTCTGTATAGCAGGATCTAAATCATTCTTCAGGCGTTTGAATACATTGTCATCAACGATCACAACAGGTGATCCCCCTGCTGTAAAATACCATGAAATCGGGTATTCTTCCCTCATTCCCAAGTACTTAAGCTTGGTGACCTCCGTCTTTCCTTTCAGTTCCGTCACCCCTGAATCATGTAACGGAATGACCTTTTGAAGTAAGTCGCTATATCCTGTAAAGACCGTTTCGTCTTCTTTTACATCGACGCCTTCAACGTCTTTCTCGCTGATGACCGAGTTCGGCATGGCATCCAATGAACCGTTCAGTTCCCCAAATTCAGAGTCTGTAATGTCTTTCAGGTTGACCAATACTTCAATGACTTCGATTTCTTCCTTCTTGAATTCGATGCCGTTGTCCAGTAGGGCATCTTTAAAGTGTTGGAAGTCTTGTGTATTTGTAAATGAAAAATCGGTCGGAACATTATTTTGAGCTGTTTTTTCAGCAGAATAATAGCCTATATAGCTCAGAGACAATAATGCTATAGCCAGTGCCGATACCGTCGTGATAATTGTAAGCAATAAGGCGTTCGATTTCATCCGGAACATGATGGATGAAAGGGATAGGACTTCGTTGATATTCAGATAGCCATCTTTCTTCTTGCGAATAACATTAAAAATAAAGCTCACGGATCCTTTATAAAACAGGTAGGTCCCGATAATGACCGAGCCAAGGATAAAAATCATGGCCCCAAACAGCTGGGGCATGGTCGTAAGGTCACCACCAAACAATTTAGAAGATACGTAGTACCCAGAGGCAATCAAGATCATCCCGAAGATCCCGATAATGATCTCAAACTTGGACATTTTTTTCACTTTTGATTCCGTCGATGAACGGACTCTGAACAGTGATAAAATGCTTTGTCTTTTAATAAATACAAAGTTCATCAGCATGATCAGCAGGTAAATCGCGCAGAAAACAATGATGGTCTGGATAAGTGCCTGTGTTGAGAAGTGGAGTGTGGCAATCGCCTCGACTCCGGTTATTTTGAATAGAATCATGATGATCAATTTCGAGAATGAAAATCCGATCAAGATACCGAGTATCATAGACGCGAAATAAAGGATGAAGTTCTCCACGCTCAAAATACGAAAGATTTTATTCTTTGTCATGCCAATTAACTGAAATAACCCGATTTCTTTACTTCTTCTTTTAATAAAAAGTGTATTCGCATATAAAAGAAAAATAGAGACGATTACGACAAGTAAAACGGAAGCCGCACGAACCGCTGCGCCGCCTTTGATGGATCCCTTTGCTGCATCCATGGATGGATCATACTGCAGGGTCACAAAGGCGAAATAAAGCGCGACACTAAAGACCAGAGCAAATACATAAAGGTAATAATTCTTGAGGTTTTTCTTGAGATTTCTGAAAATAAGGGTATTAATGTTCATTCTGCACCCCGCCGAGCACCCCTTGGGTTTTCATGATGTCCTTGAAGAAGTGCTGTCTTTCCTGTTCGCCTTTATTTAATTGAGTATAAATTTGCCCATCCTTGATGAAAATCACCCGACTACAGTAGCTTGCTGCCACGGGATCATGAGTCACCATGACGATCGTCGCTTTCAGCTTTTGATTTAACTCACTAAGCTTATTTAAGAGATCAGATGCCGACTTTGAGTCGAGAGCACCTGTTGGCTCGTCGGCGAAAATGATGCTTGGTTCATGGATGAATGCCCGGCCTGCTGATGTCCGCTGTTTCTGGCCGCCTGAGATTTCGTTCGGATACTTATCTTTCAGTTCAAGAATCCCAAGCTCTGAAGCAAGGTCGTTGAATTTCTGATCGGCTTCCTTTTTGGGTGTCTTGGTAATGGATAAAGGCAGAAGAATGTTCTCTTTCACCGTCAATGTATCGAGCAGATTGTAATCCTGAAAGATAAAACCCAGGTGATTCTTCCGGAACTCAGCGAGCTGCTTTTCTTTCATCATCGTCATTTCATTGTTCTCGATCTTTATCGAACCTTCACTCACTTTGTCGATGGAGGAAAGAACATTTAAGAGAGTGGTTTTTCCAGAACCCGATGCCCCCATGATACTCACGAATTCTCCTTTTTGGATCGACAGGTCGATTCCCTTCAAGACTTCCTGCTTATTGAATTTATTGCCGTAGCTTTTATGAAGTTTTGTTGCTTCTAATATCGTCATCGTGAAAAACTCCTTTGATTTGATACCCTTATTATAAAAAGCAGGAAGTTTCTTTTCCTTTTATTGTTCGAACAAAACAGAAAAGCATGTGACATTTTTGTCACACGCCTGTAAGTTGGACGAAATCATTCTTCTGGGGAAAGGTGAGGGTGACCAGGGTCCCTTCGCCTCGTTTAGACGTAACATCTATAGAAATCAGTAAAGGTTCTGAAACTCTTTTGGTTAAATATAGTCCCATTCCGGTAGAAGCGTGATCATTGTGGTCGATGGTTGAGGTGAAACCTTTGTCAAAGACCCTCGGGAGGTCCTTGGGGTCTATTCCCCTGCCAAAATCTTGAATAGTGAGGGTCACCTTATCATCTTGATGATCACTTCTAATCATAATATCCGATGTTGTGCTGTATTTAACAGCATTGGTTAATAACTGCCTGATCATAAAAGCAAGCCATTTCGCATCGCTCAGCACTTCCGTGATATCCAGTTGAATGTCAAATCCAATTCCCTTTTGAATACACCAGGATTGCAGCGTTTTTATTTCCTGAAATATAACGGTCTCAAGATCGGTTTTCTCGATATATAAATCATTCTCCATAAACGACATCCGTTTCTGATGGAGCTGTTGATCCAGCAGAAGGTGGATCCGCAGCCATTCGTATTTTAATGGAGCCTTTAAAGATTGGTTCTCTAAACGCTCAATCATCAAATGCATGGCAGTCAGTGGGGTTTTCACTTCATGGATCCAGGACAGGAGGTCATCCTTTTCCTGCTCGAGCAGCATCCGATTTTCAGATGCTGCCTTCCTCAGAAGGTTGGCCTGCTCCGATAAACTATCCGAAACGATTTCTTCAAATGGAGTATCGGGGGCATCCACTCCTGTAATATTGAGATTATGATCCCATTCTTTCAGTCGTTTAAAGAAACGGGTTTCCTTCTGATAACGAATGAAAACGAAGACGATGAAAAAGAGCAGTGATATGAACACCATATAAAGGATCGGTTGTAGGGGGATGGCCGTATCGATATAGGCAACAAAGATCCATAACAGGTGAAGAGCGATAAAGAACAATATCCAGCTTTTTCGTTCCCATAAGTATGTACGGATCATGGTGAATCCTCTTCAATGGCCAGATACCCTTGCCCCACTTTGGTTTCAATGAAGCGGCCCAATTCAATCTCTTCAAGCCGTTTCCGAAGGCGGTTCACATTGACGGTCAACGTGTTATCGCTGATGAACCGTTTATCATCCCAGAGGCTATTAATCAACGCATCCCTGCTAACAATCTTATTTTTCTGCTCAATTAGGAGCTTTAAGATGTACATTTCATTCTTCGTCAATTCGATGGACCCCCGTTCATTGGCTACGGTGTTACGTTCATAATCAACAGTTGCCCCGCACCAGGTCTTGATGCTCACCTGTTCGGTGTTATAGTTATACACCCTCCGGAGCGTAGCCTGTACCTTTGCGATCAGGACATCAAAATGAAAGGGTTTTTGGATGAAGTCATCTGCCCCAAGCTGCATAGACATGACCATATCAGTAGGATGATCACGGGAGGAAAGGAACAGGATAGGTACGTTTGAATGAGTGCGGATCATCCGGCACCAGTGAAAACCGTCAAATTTGGGCAATTGAATATCAATGATCACAAGATCCGGTTTCACTTCGGCGAACTCCTGCATCACTTGATTGAAGTCCGTGATTCCATATACATCATAGGACCACTGGGAAAGTCGATCCTTGATTTCGTTAAATAGGGTAGTGTCATCCTCGATTAGTAATAATTTGAACAAATAAGTCACCCCGCGACATTGCTATTTACATAAATTGTATAGGAAATCGAAGGTATTTTCCATATCGCGAATAAAAGGAATTTTCAATATAGAAATATATATTATTTTAGAAAAAAAGAAAAAAATGGGTATTTTTCTTATGGAATGAATTTTGACAGTTATAAAAGAAGGGGGGAATAAGTTTTTTTAATTAATTCGCCAAATAAAAAATCACATGCAATTTTAAAAAAATAAACGGTTTATAAAAGTAAAAATAAGGATATATAGTAAGTACTTGTAACTAATGCGTCTGATCCTTCAATGTATAACCACCTTTCCATGCTATTAATGGAGAGTCTTAAGTCTTTATTTTGGAACTATTTTCCTAATTTCATCAAGCGATTATTGTACCAAATGACCTGAAAGTATTTATCCCTGTAGTTATAAAGTTTCCTTTTCACTGTAAAAATTGTGTTTATATGTATGTTTATAATAGTATGATATTGGAAGTGTGGAAACAATTGTAATAAAAAGGATTTTAATGAAATAAAACGGGTTACATAGTTTACAAGGTTCATGTTTCATATTTGGGTATTCTGATTTGATATAGATGATTACCACCAACAATTTCAATTAAGGGAGAGGAATTACATGTCAGGAATTATTCGTGTTACCCCAGCAGAATTGATTAGTATGTCGAACCGATACACAAGTGAAAGCAGCCAAGTAGGAGAGCAGATTTCACGCCTGGATAATATGATTTCTGAGCTTGAAGGCATGTGGGAAGGTGAATCAAGCCGCGCGTTTGGAGAGCAATATCAAACTTTGCGTCCTTCATTCCTGCAAATGCAGCAACTGCTTGAAGACATCTCAATGCAATTGACTAGCACTGCTAAGTCTCTTGAAGATGCAGATGCTCAAATTGCCAATCAAATTCGCGGATAAGTTTATCCCCAACCATTTTAAACATGAAGGAGCGCTTATCATTATGTGGCGCTCCTTCCTTATGAGGTGAAACCCGACATGTATATAGAAATTACCATCGATTTAGGACATTATGAGGAGAAGAGCTTCGATCTTAGATTATCAAACTACCATACTGTTAAAAAACTGATCGATCTTGTGTGGCAATCTCAGAAACTTACAACCGATCCCAGAGAGGGTTGTTGGATTCGTGTTGTAAATAAACAAAAAGTGGTTCCCGGTCATGCAAGGTTGATCGATGCTGGAATTCATTCAGGAGATCGAATTGAAATATTATAAAGGAGACCAATAGAATGTCACAAAAAAGTGGATCATACTTAGAAGAAAAGCTCGAAGCCATTGTACATAAAAAAGAAAACAAAATGACAATTATCTTTCAAAAAGAAAAGATAAAGTTGGATCAAATTGAGGAAATTCACTTCCTGAAGAACATTAACCCATCCATACAAAGAGAAATCACGATTGAAAATGATGAATTATGCATCGTGAATACCATACCTGACTCCTTCTCTTTTTATCCCCAATTAAAAGCGAATGAGAAAGAAAGGTTGATGTCTGCCTATCAACTGGTACAGAACGTACGAAACCATACCTTATCACGTCTCCATCTCATTATTTGTCCGGAAAATATTGTATTTGATCAAGGCCTGACTCCCCACTTTATCCATTATGGCGTTAAGGAGAGTCTTCCCCCTTACGAAAAAGACGCAGATTTTTTGTTAAAGCAGACAAAAGCTACTGTTGCAGCTATTGTAGATCGTCAGCATACATTTGATGATTACTTTAAGTTCAGCGAAACTCTAAAATTGTCGTCAATGACCAAGGATATCTTGGAAGCCGAAAGCATCGAACGTGTCGGAGAAGTGTTAAATCATTTAATAAAAGAGGCAAAAAAGTCTGATTCCCTCCTCATGACTGTGAGTAAGAAAAAGTGGAAACTCAATCGTTATGTACTGATCGGAATATCATTGCTCTTAGTACCGGCAATTAATTACTCTATATTTTCTTTATTCTTTTTGTTCCCCAAGCAGGAGAGGGTAGTAGCAGCTCAAGAGAGTTTTCTCCTGAATAAATATAGCGATGTGGTAACTGAACTACAGTCTTATGACGTTGAAGAAATTCCGAAGGTCACTCAATATCAACTTGCACTCTCTTATATTATTAACGAATCCTTAACAGAAGACCAAAAAGAGAATGTACGAAATACTGTCTCCCTTCAATCAGATCCACTTTATTATGAGTATTGGATCAATATCGGAAGAGGAAAGGCTGAGGAAGCATTAGAAGCAGCCAGGTTCTTAGAAGACCGGGATTTAATTCTGTTTGGACTTCTTAAGTACCGAGAGCAAGTCAAGGCAGACGGAGATCTTGATAGCGAGGAAAGACAGCAGGAACTAGATGAGATTGAAAGTGAAATAGCTGAATACGAGGAAGAAATGAAAGCGCTGGAAGACGAACAGACATCACAACCGGCACAAACAACGGAAGAACCGCAAGAGAATGACGAGAAAAAGACACCTGAACAAAAACCGGCAGAGACTGATGGAGAGAGTTCCACCCCTCCAACTCAACCTGATAAGAAGGAATCCTGACAAATAAACTAACTGGGGAGGTGAGCATATGTATGCCCTTTGGGTTTTTCACGATCATTACTATCAGTCAATCATGATTGAGGATGAAAATAAAAAAATTACATTAGGTCCACGATTGGAAGATTCAATCACGATTTTATCGTTGCCATCGTCTGCCGAGTCCATTTTAGTAGAGCACTCCGGCGATACTTTCAAGCTATATCAAGACGGGAAAGAAGAAAGGATTCTTAAACCTGGCCGCAAAGAATCTTTGCTTGCAGGTGATAAAGAACTGCACATAATGGTCACCCGTTTACCAATAAAGTCTCAAATCTATTATGTCGGTCATAAAGAAGAAATCAGTATTTCTACTGAACAACCGGACGCAACCATTTATTATGAGAAAAAGGATCTCATTCAAACTTGCCATTGGTATAAAAATGGCGATGATGAATGGGTAATGGGTACTGATGAGGCGTCTTCGCTTTATCTAAACGGACATCTGGTCAAGGGGAAACAAAAGCTTAAGGTTGGAGACATTTTATTTTCTCCTTTTTTAACTATTACCCTATTAGAAGATGATTTAATCGAGATACATAGTATCGATGACTATCAAACTGAATTAATGGCATCTATACGTCCTACATCAGAAATGCAGAAGAAATACCCTAATTATCGCCGAACGCCACGCATGATTTATGATCTTCCTGATGAAAAGGTTCAATTGTCCTTTCCGAGTCAGGAGTCGAGCGATACAAATCGCAGTTTATGGTTGATCATTCTTCCCCCATTGATGATGTTAATCGTCATGGCCATTGTAGCACTCGTGATTCCACGTGGAATTTTCATTATTATCTCAATGGTGATGTTTACAACCACTTTAGTAACGTCAACCGTACAATTTTTTAAAGATAAGAGCAATAGAAAGAAATCCAAGGAACGAAGGAAACGGATCTATACTCATTATTTAGAGAGTAAGAGAAAAGAACTTCAGGAGCTTGCCGAGAAACAGGCAGATGTTCTGCAATTTCACTTTCCTGCTTTTGAAAGAATGAAGTATCTGACAGAGCAGCTTTCCGATCGCCTTTGGGAAAGGACCCTTGAAAGTTCGGACTTCCTCCAGTTTCGGTTAGGAAGTGGAAAGGTACCTGCAAGCTACAGTATTTCAGTGAATTCTTCCGATATGTCAAACCGTGAAATGGATGAGTTATTGGAAGAGTCCCAGAAGTTAGAAAGGGTTTATCGTGAGATTGATCAATTACCCGTAACAGCGGATCTTCATAAAGGGGCAATGGGTTTGATCGGTAAAGAATCCGTCTTTAAAAATGAGATTCACCAGCTGATCGGGCAATTGGCGTTCTTTCATAGTTACCATGATGTCCGGTTTGTCTACATTTTTCATGAGGAAGAGTATCCGGATTGGGAGTGGATGAAGTGGTTACCACACTTTCAATTACCACAGTCCTTTGCTAAAGGGTTCATTTATAACGAGAAAACCAGGGATCAAATTCTTTCTTCCATTTATGAGGTCATTCGAGAAAGAGATATCGAAGAAGACTCAGATAAAGTCCGTTTTTCACCACATTACGTTTTTATCATAACCAACCATCAGCTTATTTCAGACCATGTGATTCTGCAGTATTTAGAAGGGGAATACGCTCATTTAGGAATGTCCGTCATTTTCGCTGCAGAGGCTAAAGAGAGCTTGTCTGACAATATTCACACTCTCGTTCGTTATATCAATGACAAGCAAGGGGACATTCTGATTCAAAATAAAAAAGCAGTTAAGATTCCATTCGAAATGGATGAATACAAGCATGAGGGCAATGAGCAGTATGCAAGGACATTGAGGACTCTTAATCATCAAATCGGAATGACAAACTCCATCCCTTCAAGTGTTTCTTTTCTGGACATGCTTAGGGTGAGGGATGTTGATCAGCTTCCTATTCAAGAGAACTGGCTATCCAGAGAATCAGCTAAATCCTTAGCTGTTCCCGTTGGTCTGAAAGGAAAAGAAGATCTTGTCGAGCTGAATTTGCATGAGAAGGCACATGGACCCCATGGATTACTTGCAGGAACAACCGGTTCAGGAAAGAGTGAATTTTTACAAACGTATATTCTTTCTTTAGCGGTTCATTTCCATCCTCACGAAGTAGCATTTCTATTAATCGATTACAAGGGTGGAGGAATGGCCCAGCCCTTCAAGAATATCCCGCATTTATTAGGGACAATAACCAATATTGAAGGAAGTAAGAACTTCAGTACTAGGGCACTCGCTTCGATCAAGAGTGAATTGAAACGCAGGCAGCGCTTATTTGATCGTTACGAAGTGAATCATATCAATGACTATACACGCCTTTTCAAGCAAGGCAAAACGGAAGAACCCCTTCCTCATTTATTCTTAATATCAGATGAGTTTGCTGAACTTAAGAGTGAAGAGCCGGAATTCATTAAAGAACTTGTAAGTGCAGCCCGTATCGGTCGTAGCCTGGGGGTTCATCTTATCCTTGCTACTCAGAAGCCTGGAGGAGTCATCGATAACCAGATATGGAGTAATGCCCGCTTCCGCGTCGCTCTTAAAGTGCAGAATACGGAAGACAGCCGTGAAATCCTAAAAAATGGGGACGCAGCCTCGCTGACAGTAACAGGAAGAGGGTATTTACAGGTCGGAAATAATGAGGTGTATGACCTGTTTCAATCCGCATGGAGTGGAGCCCCTTATCAGGAGGAATCCTTCGAATCAGAGGATGAAGTGGCGATTATCACGGACCTGGGACTGATTCCTTTGTCTGAAGTATCGACTAATCCAAGCAATCAAAAGGAAATGGTCAGTGAAATTGATGCTGTCGTCGATCGAATTGAAGCTTTACAGGAACAAATGAAGTTAGAAAAGCTTTCCAGCCCATGGCTTCCTCCTCTTTCAAATCGTATCTACCGTACATCATTTGCACAGAGAGAAGAGAATAAGATTTTACTTTCCATGATTGATGAACCAGAGAAACAGAGTCAGACCCCGTACCATTATGAAGTGATTCAGGATGGGAATGTCGGAGTCTTTGGTTCTTCAGGATATGGAAAGACTCAAACGCTAATCACCTTATTGATGGGGATGGCCACTCAGTTTACACCTGAGGAAGTTCATTATTATCTTCTTGATTTTGGGAACGGTGGCTTACTGCCTTTAAAGCAGCTGCCGCACACTGCAGACTATTTCCTCATCGATGAAGAAAGAAAGATCGAGAAATTCATCGGCATATTGGATGATGAATTAGCCCGCAGAAAGCAGCTCTTCCAAAAGCAGGAAGTGAGCTCGATTAAAATGTATAACACCATAAGTGAAGAAAAACTGCCTCTTCTATTTGTAACAATTGACAATTTTGATTTGGTTAAAGAAGAGATGCAAGAGCTTGAAACGCAAATTAATCAATTTGCAAGGGATGGTCAGTCACTGGGAGTGTATATGTATTTTACAGCTACCCGGGTAAATTCAGTCCGTCAGTCGCTAATGAATAATTTAAAGACAAAAATCGTTCACTATCTGATGGACAGCTCAGAGGCTTATACGATGCTTGGGCGATTACCATTCACCCCTGAAGCCATTCCAGGTAGAGCGATTGTTAAGAAAGATACAGCTTTCTTTTCTCAAGTATTCCTTCCAACAGAAGGGAAGGACGATTATGAGCAGATGAATCTCCTAAAGGATGAAATTCAGTTATTGAAAGAAAAGTATAAGGGATTAATGTCTCCTGATCCGGTGCCTATGCTCCCGACAGAGTTGACGATGGTCAACTTTACTCAATATACAGATTCAGGCAGGAAAGAAGGGCTGCTTCCGGTCGGCTTAGACGAAGAATTAGTTAAGCCGGTATACGTAAACTTTAAAAAGACGAAGCATTGTCTCGTATTGGGACAGGCACAAAAAGGAAAAACAAACGTCCTGAAGGTTTTAGCCAATACGGCGTTATTGCAGGATAGTGAGCATATAGCGATATTCGACTCCATTGACAGGGGACTTTCAAATTTAATGAAAGAAGAAAAAGTAGTCTATATGGAGAACAAAGAACATATCACTATGTGGCTTAATAGAGTTGAAGAATTATTTAGTTTAAGAGAAGAGCAATATAATCTGTCTATACAAAAGGGGAGTGCACTTCCATCCTTCTCACCTGTCATCCTCATTGTAGATGGATATGCAAGGTTTCTGCAGAATCTGGATGCACTGCTTCAAGACAGAATTGTTAAATGTATGAAAAATTATAGTCACTTAGGGTTCTGCATGATTGTTTCAGGAAACAACAGTGAATTAACAAAAGGCTACGACACTTTGACAGTCGAAATGAAGCAGGTTCGTCAGGCTCTTGTCTTGATGAAGAAATCTGAACAAACCTTGTTCACGCTCAGCTATGATCGAAGAGAACCAGAAATCCAACCAGGATTTGGTTATTTTGTAGAAAACGGTAAAGAAACTAAAATTCAAATACCACTTATGGTAACGGAAAGGAAAGTACACGCATGACAGAGAAAGTAAGCCTATTTAAACTCTTATTAGCGGTCATGATGATTCTTGCCACTCCACTTCTTTTCTTCCGGTCAGTTGGGGAAAATCCTCTGAAAGTGAAAGAAAACGCTACTCAGTCCATCGCCATTGTGAACGAAGATGCCGGAACAGAATTGGATGGAGAGACGTTGGCATTTGGAGGGGATGTTACGTCCATTCTAGAGGATCAATCATCCTTTGAATGGACAGTTGTAGGTAGAAGTGCAGGAGAAAACGGTCTTCAAAGCTCTAAATATGATGCCGTTGTGTATATACCTTCGGACTTCTCTGACAAAGTGATGACATATGATGAGGAAAGACCAGTAAAAACAAATCTGAACTATAAAGTTCAAACGCAACTGAATGCTGTAAACAAAGAAAAAGTCCTTTTAGAGATTGAAAAGGCTACTAGAAGAGTGAATAACAAGATGTCCTCACTCTATTGGAATTATGTATCGGCAGACATGGAGAATATCCGTGCCGAATTCGATGAAATCCTACAAAAAGAGCGGGCTTTCCAAGAAACGATGCTGTCATTCTATAAACCAAGCTCGAAAGATTTGGCCGGCCAAATCCAACAACAGACCTCGATGCTGTCTAACCTGCAAAACTCGATTCAGCAGGCAGACAGCCGTTCACCACAGCAGCAAAACACGCTGTCATCGTTTGAACAAAGCCTTTCCAGCTTTGTTGAATATGTCAATCAGTATAGAGAATATCAGGATAATCAAAAGCAATTACTCGCGGATATTCAATCCGAATCGGTTGAAATGATCAACGCGTCAACTGAAAACCAGCAGCCAAGATATTTGAAAGCAAAATCGCTATTCTCTGAACAAAGTGAATCCCTTGCTGCAGGAATGAACCAATTAAATAGTAATATGGAAACGAACCAGACGGTGTTTACAGATTTACAAGAACGCAGGTTTGAAGAAGTAGGGAGGCAGGTAGAAGATTTTTACTCATACCAGGAACGGGTGTTGAACTTCTATCAGCAATTGCAGGACACCACGACTTTAAATAACCTGCAAGGAAATATTTTTGAACTTAACAATAAGCTGGCTGAAGGTGACGGAGAGATTTTTAATCCACCCGCTCCTCCTGAAATTCCTGAGCAACTAAAAGACGGAGAGGAACCTGACCCTCAACAGGTCATCATTTCCTCCCAAGAAGGTGAGCCCGGGCCAGGGGAACCAAGCGATCCTCCTCCTGCACCACCGAATTTAGATCCGGAAATAAGTGAACTGACAGCCATTTCAACAGAAATCGATGCGTTGAAAGATACACTGACCAATTTAACGGAACCAACACCTGAAGCTATAACCGAGGCAGTGAATAATATTCAAACAATCAATGATCGCATCCTGCAGGTTCGAACGCAGCTGCAAGGAAAAAATAATAGTTCAGAAAACCCTCTGCAGGCAGAAGTGGATAGACTGTTGGGAGAAGTTTCAAGACTTCTTGAAGATAATCAGACCTTAATCGATAAAATCGATGAACTGACGAAGCAAGTTGAAACTCTTACAACTGAAAATCAAGAACTTAAAGATCAGGTTACGACATTGACTGAAACGAATGAAGCTCTGATTAACCAATTGGAGATGTTCTCTGACAATATTTCGAATATCGTTGCCGAAATCGAGGATAAAGAAACCTCCATCCTGAACTCAGCCGCTTTATCTGAAAATAGAAGAAACACTCTTTATGGTTATTTTTCTCGCGGGATTAATAACTATAAGCTTATGGATCTTCTACAATATTACTCTTACCTGGATCGTTATGAAGCGACTCTTAACGGTATGTTAACGGAAAATGGAGTAAAAGCGACCGTTCTTCAGGATGAAGAACTGAAAAATGAGATTAATGAGATTCTGAAAGTAAGTCAGTCTGAACAAGCGGAGTGGGAGCAGTTAAATACAGGGCTGCCGAATACAGAGGATGCTCTTAACACGCTTCAAGACTCATTTACCGTGTTTGCAGCAGAATACAACCAAACTCTTGATGACCAGCAATCTCAGCTTACAGAGAGCCTGAATGCGATCAATCAAGAAGCTACTAACGTATTAAATCGTATACTACAGCCGGATCAAGCGGCTCCAACTCCGGTATCAGGGGCAACAGGGCCAGATTTAGTAGGGAACCAGAAGCAAATTGGAAATGAAATTAAGTCTATCCATTCCTTCCTGGATACAGTGAGTGAAAGCCAAAATACAATTGTGTCCTATACAAATGAGCTTCAATCGAATGTATCCAATGTTCAAAGCGATGCGGATACACTGAATAATAAGTGGGCGACAAATGTAGCCTCCACTCAATTAATTCGCGATGATGTATTTAGTGTTTTAGGGAACGCGTTCGTTGATGGACAATCCAATGGGTATGTGTATGATTTCTTGACGAATCCTCTTAATGTAAATGGAGATGTCCCGGAAGAAAAGAAAGCAAGTGCCCTGCCACCTGTTGTGATTTTGTTTATTATCTTGTTGTCCAGTTTACTTATCGGATACACAAGCTATTACTTCCAAAATGCTCCCCTTTGGATACAAGGGGTGATATTCCTACTATTAAATCTCATTGTAGGATTTGTTATTAGCCTTTATGGATTGGACATTTATCCGCTAGTTGAATCCCGTTCAGTTGAATGGACGATCTTTACCATCCTCCTTCTATTAGCAGGATCAGGATTAATCCGTGTTGCCTTTGTCACGCACCGGTTATTGGGCTGGTTTGTCTCTGTAGGACTGGTAGCACTGTTCGTGACCCCATTATTGGCATTAACAACACCTAATTTTACATTTAAAGACCCGATGTCGACCGTTTACATGTCGATACAATATGGATCAGACTCTTTATTTAATCAAGCTGTCATTGTACTGGGTTTGATCGTTATCGGGTTAACCATCGTGCAGGTGTTCTTAGACAAACGCTCTAATAGAACATCTGATGAGGGTACGGAAGCGTATGAGGGGTAAAATACTGATTCAATTGATTCTAATAGGGGGCATAGTCAGCATGTTTGTTCCCCCTATTTCGGCCAATACAAACATTAATGATTTAATCCCTAATGACTATCAAAACAATGATTTCAAAAAGAATCCTGACCTCATCCATGACCAGACGCTCACAAATGAAAAGATAAAAATCCCGGAAGAACAAAAAAGCTTAACATTTGAAGGGATTTCCAGTAACAAATTGAATGAGCTCACTGATAAGTTATTTAAAAGTGAAGAAAAAGATACAAATACTATAAAAGCAAAAGCAGAAAACCTGAAACTGTTTAGTCAATCCGAATCGGCAAGATTAGGGAGTATTGAGGAAAGAAGTCAGAATGGTTCTTCCCTTCCTATATTGATTGCTGTGTTAGTAGGGATTTGTGTGTTACTTCTCATCACTGTTATTGTCATTTGGAGTCGATCGGCTCAAGGAAGCAAAGGTTGAAAAAATAATAAAGAGGAACCCGTTTTAGTGCGGGTTCCTCTTCCTCTTTTCCCTTCTCACCTTACTCACCAACGCATGGTTCTTCCCCTCTGTATCCTGAAAAAACACCATCCATGTTTCCATATCATCCATCTTAGTCACAATATGAGGTCTATCCACAAAATCTATCTCCAGACCCTTTATTGAGGCTCATCGATCTAATGGAATAGGGACCATCATTGACAAGGAGATAGCGTCCTACTTCAACGCTGAAGTAGCCTCTGTTTGTCTTGTGAAATGCTTTTCCATTTGTGAAGATCTTAATGGAGAGCGGTCCTTCCCCGTCCCAATGAAATTGGTTACTCTTAGCCTGTAGGATATAGTTAAAAGAGTGGGTTTGTTTCATACATTTTCTCCAAATCGATTGTATTGACTATTAAATAATGGAATCTGCTTTCTATGCAAGTTCATTGACGGAAGGGAAACATTTATAGATAATACGTTTATATGATTAAACGTTTAAACTTTAATGACAAGGATGATCTATATGAAAGCAATGACCATAAAACAATATGGGAAAACTATTCCTATAGAGCTTACGGACCTTCCGATTCCAGGCATAGGAGAACAGGATGTTTTAGTGGAAATTCACGCAGCGAGCATCAACCCGATTGATTTCAAGATAAGGGACGGCAAGGTGAAAATGCTGTTGAACTACAAGATGCCATTGGTGTTGGGGAATGACTTTTCCGGTAAGGTGATTCAAACAGGTTCCAAGGTGAGTAAGTTTCAAATCGGGGATGAAGTGTACGGCAGGCCACGCAAGAACCGGATCGGTACGTTCGCTGAGTACCTTTCTGTCCATGAAGAAGATGTTGCATTGAAACCGGAAAACCTTACGTTTGAGGAAGCGGCGTCCCTCCCTCTGGTGGGTTTAACCACATGGCAGGCATTCCATGAAATACTTCAGCTGAAACCGGACCAGAAAATCCTTATCCATGCCGGAGCGGGGGGAGTCGGGACTTTTGCCATTCAGCTTGCAAAGGAAATGGGTGTGTTTGTGGCCACCACCGCAAGTGAAAAGGGGTTTGATTTAGTTTCCTCTCTCGGAGCAGATAGAGTGATAAACTATAAGGAAGAGCAATTTGAGGAGATTCTAAACGAATATGATGCTGTGTTTGATACGTTAGGCGGTGATTCCCTCAATCGTTCGTTCCGTATACTCAAGCCTCATGGGAAAATCGTGTCTGTTTCTGCAGTGCCAAACCGCAGATTTGCCATAGAAAACAATCTTGGGTTCATAAAACGTCTCTTATTTTCTGTAGTTAGCAGAAATATAAGTGCTCTCGAAAAGAAGTTTAACGTAGACTATCACTTCTTATTCATGAAGCCCAGCGGGGAACAGCTGACGAAAATCAAACATCTTGTCGAAAAAGGGAGTATTCGCCCAGTGATAGACAGGGTGTACTCCATTGAAGAGGCTCAGGAAGCCGTTCAGTACGTCGAAACGGGCAGAGCCAAGGGTAAGGTAGTCATACAGGTGAAGAAGCCAAAATAACGCAATCTAACGAAATGAGACCTATGAGAGACTTCGGCATGTTGAATGTCGAGGTTTTTTCGATTCTTGTTATCTATTCCTTTTAACGAGTGGTTAGGCGTGTATTCCTTTTTTACACATATTAGTTGTTCAATTCATTTGACAATTTTTATCCTCTTTCGTACTGATCATTGTTATTTTCATATTTACAATTAGATATTTCTTTTTAGCTACATATCATTTATCACCATTTTCAACGAAAAAAGGTAGATTCCTAGTTTCATAAGTAGTAGAATGAGCGCAATTTCAAGTAAAAATATGTAAAAATACTAAAGTTTACAATAATGTATACTTGTAAACAAAAACGTATACAAATGTGTACAATAATGTATACATGTACACAAACAAGTACACGTGTTGGTGTATAAGGATGTGTACAAAAAGCGTACACAACGATACAAAAATGTATACAACTCCCCTCTTTCTTGACATCAACATTCGATAGAAAAGTAGGATTGACCGGAGAAGAGAAATTGTATACTCTGAGAGTAAGAGTTGAAATTTTTTGACAAATAATTACTCATGAATGAAAGGATGATTTTAATGACGAATTCACGAATTGCAGCCATTGACGTTGGTAATGATTCTCTTAAAGGTATATTTGGTAAGATGGACGGTGAGGTGAATATTCCGAACGTCATCGCAAGGGATATTGAAGATCGTCCAATTATCGGCATCGAGGAACTGGATACACAAGACCCACTAGACGGCATACATATCCGTGTCCACTCCCCTACTCTGAAAGATAACAATGCGATTTATCGTGTCGGGAATCTGGCGACGAAGAGCAATAACTCTACTGAACTGGATCCGGGAAGCAGCAAATCGGAAGAAGATCAAACACTGATCATGCTGTTTGCTTCTATTGCTCTTGATGCAGCACGCAACGACTCTGATTTCAAAAAGAATAATAAGGTAATAGAAGCAAACTATACATTGGGTACGGGTCTTCCCCTTCGCGAAGTGAAGGAAGGGAAAGATGTCGGGTACCGTTCAAGATTATTAGGTTCCGTACACCAAGTTGAGTTCCTGGTAACCCCCCGCTATCAAGGGATCAAAGTGAATATTAAATTTGATGAAGTAAAGGTATACCCTGAAGGCTTCGCAGCATTCATCAACCTTGTAATGGATAACAATTTGAACATCATAAATAAAGACCTTATTGATAAGCGTATCTTAATTCAAGATATCGGTGGGTTATCGACGGATATCGCGGTCATTAAGGATCGAAAAGTAGACGATGATAAAGCCCAAGGATTTAACCTTGGAGTTTCTGAATCTCTTGAATGGATCCGTGAGGAAATCCGCTCAAGACATGGTATTGAGCTCGACAGCCGCCGTGATGTGGTCGAAATCATCACGAAGAAAAATGATCGCAATCATATTATGGTCAAAGGAAGTCGTACAAGCGTACACGACATCGTTGACCGTATTATGCTTGAACTTGCTAAAAAACAATACCGTCACCTGCGCAATATGTGGCAAAAGAATTCTCAAACGGAAATCTGCTACTTCATTGGTGGGGGATCAAGCGTCCTGAAAGAGTATATCAAGACGCTAAATAACAATCTTGATGGGTATAATATCGACTTCTTTGAAGATGAGAAGGAAAGCATTTGGATGATGGCCAATGCTTATTACAAGCTGATTGCTGACTTCTCAAGAAAGACCCAAAAACAACAAACCCAGAAAGAAGAACAAAAATTAGCGAAAACCAAATAGGGTGATGGTATGAATGGAAAAGGGATGTCGAGGGGACAACCGATTACGTTTCGAATTCCTTCTGATACACCTGATCATGTATTAAAGCATTTACAAAAGCTAAAGGAAACGGAAAAACGAAATTTCTCCAGCAAAATTGCAGAGCTAGTTTTAAGTGGAGTAAATGATACGATTTCCAAGCAGAGAGAAGCCATTACGATTCCCCTTCCGAAGGGATTGGATAAATCCCAGCGTGACTGGTTGAAGCATGAACACTCAGAAGCGCTGTTGGGGAGTATCGTGTACCAACTGCTTTCAAACCCGGTTCGTACAGCCTCTCTTCTAGCTTCCTTAAGCAGCAATTCGTTGGATATCGATGAAGCGCTCTATCTTCAGGAAGAATCTGCAGCAAGTCACGATTCATCAAGAGAGTGGTCCCTTGATCAAGTGATGGATGATGCACCGGAAGAAGATGTAATGGATGAGCGTTCTTACTCTACTGACGAAGAATTGGACAACTTTGACTGGGACAGTGCCATGAAGCCCCAGGAAACCATTGAAGAAGAACCTAAAGAAGAAACGATGGAAGATCTCTTAGGCGATTTTCTTTCTCAAATGAATAAATAGGAAAAGAACCAGAAGCAAAGCTGAAAAGCGTGATGCTTCTGGTTCTTTTTTTTTGAAAAAGGTCTTTCATGAGAATTATTTACTCCCTTCCCTCGATAAAAATCACATTCTTCCTTCAATTTCAACCCAATTTCACCTTTAGAAACTGTAATCAATTTGTCTTATTTGAATTATTTTTTCTCCAGAAAACCTTACAAGCCAGATAACTGTAGGAGAGAAATGTTACAAGGTGAAAAAAACGCACTGAAACATGTATAAAAAATGGTAGTTTACTTCAAATAATTTCCACCTCCTGGTTTAGCCTCGGTGGAAATCGAGGTAAACACCGATTAAACCGAATATAACTTGCAGCTAGTCATTGGCTACATCAATTAAGAGGAGAGATTCGATGAGTATTCAAAAAAGTAACGATAGCTCAAGTCTCGCAGAAGTAATTGATAGAATCCTGGATAAAGGAATAGTCATTGATGCTTTTGCCAGAGTTTCCTTAGTGGGAATAGAAATTCTTACAATAGAAGCGCGAGTCGTCATTGCAAGTGTAGATACATGGTTACGATATGCAGAGGCAGTTGGGCTCCTAAGAGACGAAGTTCAAGAAGAAGGTTTAGCGAAACAGGAAAATGAAAGAGGAACAGCGTTTAGCATTTAAACAAGTAATTTAAATATAGTTTTACTATTTTGGTAGAAAAGAGGATGAATATGGCAGAAACAAAAAGCGGTCGACAAGTAGATGAAGCGAAAAGCACTGAAGAAACCGAAGAGAAAAAAGCTGAAAACAGACAATCCATGAATTATGCGATTATCGGTGGAGTAGTCGGAGCTGGTATCGGATTACTTTCAAATCCAGGTACAGGTAAGAAAGTAGTGGACAGTTTAGGGAAATCAGAAGTGATGAAAGCTGCAAGTAAAGAGTTGCGAAGATCAGCACAGGAATTCCTGACAGAGCAAGCCATTATTACCTTGAGACAATCGGCTACCGGATATATGAGCAAGCTGGAAGGTGGCTTGCGGGCACCAAAGAAGAAAAAAGAAGAAACATCGGAAAACACTGATGCAAAGGCAGATAGCAGCGAGAAGTCTTCCAATCAATCAGAGGAATTAGAAGAAATCAAAGAGGAAAACAAGAATTTGAATGAACGTCTAGAACGAATCGAAGAGATGCTTAACAGCCTGGTGGAATCCAAGAAATAATGATTCAGCCTCTCAAATCCCTAAAGGGGGCATTACATGAGTAAGCCGATGAAAAAAGCAGTTGGCAAGATGGCTAAAAAAGCATACGATCACGCTCCAGAGCCCGTAAAAGAGAAAGTGAAAGATACGATAAAAGAGAAAGCGAAAGAAACATTTGTGAACAGTGTAGAAGGCGGTATTCAATCAAAAGCAGGCGAAGCATCAGAGAAGTTAGAGAAGGCAAAAGAGAAAAATGCGGATAACGTTCATACCAAGGCTGAAGAAGCAAAGGAAAAAGTACAGGATGTCCTGCTTTCCGTTCGAGAAAAGTTAGGAAATGCCAAAGAAGCAGGAGAAGAATTTCAAAAGAAAATCTCTTCATCAAATGGTGAACAAACAAAAATTAGTGGCGCAGGAAATGTTAAAGGAGCAAGTGACATCAAGAGCTCCTTTAACATAAAGAGTTCTACTGAAATAAAAAGTTCAGAAAATATTAAATCATCAAAAGATATTAAGACTATCTGTTCATAAGCACCGGAAGGAGAATAACAATTGGCTATTCAAAAAAGTAATAATAGTTCAAGTTTAGCAGAAGTAATTGACCGAATTCTTGACAAAGGTATTGTCATAGATGCATTTGCAAGAGTATCTGTCGTTGGAATTGAAATTTTAACGGTGGAAGCAAGGGTCGTCATTGCCAGCGTAGATACATGGTTGCGTTATGCAGAAGCAGTGGGCCTACTACGAGATGATGTCGAAGAAAACGGTCTTGCTACACAGCGGAATGAAAGAAGCTCCCAGTTCAGCATTTAAATGGAGTGATAGCAAAAGAATATGTGTTTGAAGGGGGCCATTATTGGCACCCTCCCCCTTCATCTACAGTAGGAGGCGACTATGGTAATCAAAGAAATCATGAATAATGTGACGGATTTCTTCAATGAACATGTAGCTCCAGTCCATAAGATTACGTCCGTGGAATTGACAGAAGACGAAGGATGGAAGCTGCAAGTTGAGGTAATTGAAGAAAAAGAATATATGAAGAAATATGCTAAAGACGAAATGCTGGGAACATATGATGTTCTTCTTAATAAAGAAAAGGAAGTCACATCATTTAAACGACGGGATATCCGTTACAGAAGTGCCATCGGACAGGAAATGTAGTGGATGAGCGAGTAGGAGGGAATTGTAAGTGACGGTCTTAACAAAACGGATCAAAAAGGATAGCAGGGCATTAATACAAGACGATGAAACGAAAGAATTGCTTTCGCGCTCATTGCAATACCTTAAAGCTGGATATCCTGTACATTTTACAGGTCCTTCCGGAGCCGGAAAAACGTCTCTTGCACTCGCACTAGCAAAGAAGAGAAAAAGACCGGTGATGCTCATGCACGGAAATCATGAACTGAATAATAAAGACTTAATCGGTGATTTCACAGGTTATACGAGTAAAAAAGTGGTCGATCAATATGTTCGATCTGTTTACAAAAAGGATGAAAGTGTCACCGAGACATGGAGAGACGGACGTTTACTGGAAGCAGTAAAGAATGGCTATACCCTTGTATACGATGAATTTACAAGATCACAGCCGACAACGAATAATATTTTTCTATCCATTTTAGAAGAAGGAATCATTCCTTTATATGGATCAAAGCTAACGGAACCTTTTATTCGTGTACACCCTGAATTTGCAATCATATTTACTAGTAATCCTGCAGAATATGCAGGGGTTTATCAAACACAGG
Organism: Rossellomorea sp. H136; assembly: GCF_056838065.1. Taxonomy (NCBI): domain Bacteria; kingdom Bacillati; phylum Bacillota; class Bacilli; order Caryophanales; family Bacillaceae; genus Rossellomorea; species Rossellomorea sp. H136. The sequence continues at coordinate 4,871,700 of NZ_CM166371.1, read as the reverse complement.
ATGCTCTCCTGGATCGGTTAATTACCATTAGCGTAGATTACAAGGGAGCAGAACAAGAGGCAATGATTGTATCGGAAAAAGCAAACTTGGTTATGAGTGAAGCAAGAGCGATTACAACACTTGTCTCTACATTACGTGATCAATGTACCAACCAAATGAACGGACCGAGCTTGCGTGCTTCCTTAATGATCGCGCGGCTCGCTATTGAATCAGACATCCCCATAGACGGTAAGGATTCAGACTTTCAACGTCTATGTATTGATATAGTAGCACACAGTGTAAGTCGATGTATCGACGGAGAAAACCCACAAGAAATAGCAGAACAATTGATTATAGATGCATGCAAACGTATGAAGATATCTGAGGAATAAAGGAGAGTTTCATGATGAGCCAGGAAGAAATGGGAATTTATATATTTTGTGCCATTCAAACAGATGAAGACGATCAATTTGGTTCCATTGAAGTTGAAGGCGAGGAACGCGAGACGTTCACGATCAGATATAAGGACGCCGCTATGGTAGCAGCAGAAGTACCGATGAAAATCTATCATCCTAAGAAGCAGAATTTACTCATGCACCAAGGTGCCGTATCACGGGTGATGGATCAAAAAGTTACGGTCATCCCAATCAGCTTCGGGAATGTCTTTAAATCAAGAGCCGATGTGCAGGCTCTTCTAGAAAACCTCTATCCTCAGTTCGAAACCCTTTTCCCGGCAATTAAAGGGAAAATCGAGCTGGGCTTAAAGGTTATCGGTAAAAAGGAATGGCTGGAAGCGATGGTTAAAGAAAACCCGCAAGTAGAAAAAATGGCATCAGCCGTTAAAGGGAAATCTGAATCTGCCGCGTATTATGACCGCATTCAGCTTGGAGGAATGGCTCAGAAGCTATTTACTTCCCTTCGAAATGAGGTGAAGCAGGAAGTCTATGTCCCCCTTGAGGAAACAGCCGTATCAGCAAAGGCAAATGACCCTTCAAGTGAGAAAATGCTTCTCAACGCTTCATTCTTAATTGATCGGGACCAGGAAGAAGTCTTCGATCAAAAGGTGAACGAAGCCCATGAAAAGTGGAAGGATAAGGTCGAATTTAACTACACTGGCCCATGGCCGGCTTACAATTTTGTCAATATACGCTTGAAGGTTGAGGAAGGCTAATGATTCATAAATTGGTGAGTGCACCAATTAATTTAGTCATTAAAGTCGGCGAAAAGATTAAAGAAGAAGCAGACAAAGAATTATACGACCTTCCTACCATTCAACAAAAGTTGATTCAGCTTCAAATGATGTATGAATTAGGTGAAATTCCTGAGGAAGCATTCCAGGAAAAAGAAGATGAGTTACTAGCACGATATGAAATTGCGAAACAGATGGAAATGGAGCAATGGGAAGAACTAACGAAAAAGAAATAAGGGTGATCAGATGAGCGATTTACTTTATTTATACGGCTTAATCCCAACAAAAGAAGCAAACGAAAAAGCACTTCCCTCCATAAAAGGATTCGATGGAGAAGGTGAACTATATACGATTGAAATCGGCGAAGTGACAGCAATTGTCTGTGATCTGCCACCGGATGAATACTCAGAAGAAACCATTAAGGACAAAGTCGATAACGACATGGACTGGCTTCAGGAAAAGGCGTTTCATCATCACGAAACCGTACTGATGGTTTCAAAGATGTATACCATCATTCCCCTGAAGTTCTGTACATTGTACCAGAACGAGGATAGCCTTAAGTCCACGATTGAAGGCAGTCGAAACAAGCTGAAAACGACCTTTACACAGCTGGATGGCAATGAAGAGTGGAACGTCAAAATCTACTGTGACGATAAGCTGCTGAAGAAGCAGGTAAGCGAAAGTAACCCGTCTATCGAAGCCAAAAGAAAAGAAATCAGTGAATTACCAAAGGGCAGGCAGTTCTTTGAAAAGAAAAAAATCGATCAGCTGATTGATCGGGAACTTGAAAACGAAAAGAATCGACTCTGTGAAGAGGTTTATGAAAAACTGAAGGAACATTCCCTCCATGGAAATATCAAAAAAAATTGGAGTAAGGATGTAACAGGCAGACAAGAACATATGGCTTGGAATAGTGTGTTTCTCCTTCCAGTATCCAATGTTGATGAATTTGTAGAGGAAATTAAGCAATACGAAGATGAACTGGGACACGCAGGTTGGAAAATTGAAGCATCCGGCCCTTGGCCACCTTATCATTTTTCTAGTTTTTCTTAATTACAAAATAAGGAATGAGAAATATGACAGTAAGAGAATCGATAGAGAACAAAGATATTGCACTTATAGATATATTAGATGTCATTCTCGATAAAGGTGTGGCGATAAAGGGAGATTTGATTATATCCATTGCAGGTGTCGATCTCGTGTATCTGGATTTGAGAGTGCTGATTTCCTCAGTTGAGACATTGGTTCAACACAAGCAAGGAACGCGTAAAACGGTAACGTCCGATCAATTCGATAAAGAAAGGGAGGGATTGATTCATGCCACAGGCCAGCGGGACAAATGGGCGAATTAATTTCGACCCGGAAAAAGCAGAACAAGGCTTAGCGCAACTTGTATTGACCGTTGTAGAACTATTAAGGCAAATTGTCGAAAGACATGCAATGCGGCGTGTTGAAGGCGGTACTTTAACGGATGAACAAGTGGAGAATCTGGGCATTGCCCTTATGAATCTCGAAGAAAAAATGGAAGAGTTAAAAGAGGTATTTGGTCTTGATGCAGAAGACTTGAATATAGACCTTGGTCCTTTAGGGAGCTTAATGTAAGGCCGATTAGGAGGTTACATGATGGGAATGGAGCATCCGGTACAATCCAACACAATAGTGGATGTATTAGAAAAGATATTAGATAAAGGTGTGGTCGTAGCAGGAGATATTACGGTGGGAATTGCCGATGTCGAACTGCTTACGATTAAAATCCGCTTAATCGTTGCTTCCGTAGATAAAGCAAAAGAAATAGGCATGGACTGGTGGGAAAATGACCCTTACTTAAGCTCCAAAGCCGCAGATAACAACACGAAAGCACTTGAAGAGGAAAATAAGAAATTACAGGAACGATTGGAATCGCTTGAGAAGAAACTGGATACGAACCGTCTGAACCAGGCGGAAACAAATTAATTGGAGGTTTTACCGATGGCAGAAAAAAATACACAAAACACGACAGTTGAGAATGAAGGACAAGAAAAGAATTCAACAAACGAGTACAAAACAAGAAGAAGCGGCCCTATTAAGAGAACCGTAGCTGGAAGTCTGTTGGGAGCAACTGTAGGATATCTGGCAACACCTGAAAATGGAAAAAAACTTTTAGATCGGATCGATCAAGAGAAAATCAAAAGCAAAAGCCTGGACTTCGGGAAAGCAGCAAAAGAAAGATCCAGAAAAGCTGCTGTGTCACTAAAATCATCAACAGCCAATCTGTTTAAGCGTGATAAAGATGAGGAAGCATCTGAAGACACGGAGACGGCCGTAAATTCAGCTGAAACGAACAGTTCTGAAGAAGAGTCGAACCAGGACTATGACGCCCTTAAACAAGAAAATGAGGAACTTCAGAACCGCTTGCAGCAATTAGAAGAGAAAATGAATCAAATTGCCGCGACTCGTGAAGATGGAAATGATGACGAGGATGAAGAAGAAACCACTTCTGGAAAGAAAGCTTCTAAAAAGTCTAAAGAAGAAGCGACAGATGAAGAAGATGACGATGAAGAAGACGAAGACACTAATGAAGATGAAAACGAAGAAGAAGATGATGATAGCGACGATGAGGAAGAAGCTTCAAGCAAGAAGAAATCAAACGGTAAGTCAGGTTCAAAGGGTAAGAAACGTTCTACCCGCAAGACAAGCGCTAAAAGTAAAAAATCTGCTAAAAAAGATGATGATAAAGAAGAAGATACAACACTCTCTACCGAAGACGATACAGTAGCTTAACGTAAAAAGGAGATGTGAAAATGAGTTTAGATTCAGGTACAGGGAAGGATAGCATCTTAGAATTTTTTGTACAAGCATCAAACAAGCATGACTTTTCATTAGACATCACGTTAAACGTCAAAGGAGCCGTCATAACAGGTACTCTCGTTTCTGCAAAGGAATACTTCGACTCATTAAGTGAAACCTTTGAGGATGGCAGTGAAGTGGCCCAACAGCTGAGTGAGGAGCTGGCCAAGGCCGGCGAGTCAGTAGATGAAAACCAGAGCGCTGAAGCCCATTTCATTCATTTGAAGAACACCAAGGTGTACTGTGGCGACAGTAAGCCAACCCCTTCCAAAGGGAAAATCATGTGGCGTGGGAAAATAAGCGAGGTTGACGGTTTTTTCTTGGGGAAGATTGCAGAATCGAAGAGTAGTAATTAATATAAGTCTAAAAAGCAACTGAGCTCTAGTTCAGTTGCTTTTTTCGATTTGTAATGATAGAAATAATTATTTCCCGGGGAGGAACTGACTTTTTTCGACAAAAAACTCCATTCCAATAAATTGGAATGGAGTAGATGTGATTGACCTAGTTACACAAGGATGACCCATAGCAATAAAGTGAATACAAGAGCCGTTAAACCCTGAACCAGCGTAGCTGCAGTTTGCGCCTTATAAGCATCTGTGACTTTCATTCCGCTGAATTGGGTTACAACCCAGAAATAACTGTCATTGACATGACTGACTGTCATAGCCCCTGCACCAATGGCCATAACGACTAAAGCAAGAGGCACGGCTCCATCAATCCCCATTTGTGGAAGTAATGGAGCTATCAGGGATGAAGTAATGACAAGTGCAGCGGTAGAAGATCCCTGAGCCGATTTTAATAGAGCTGCAACAATAAATGGAATGAGCAAGACCAGTGCACCGGAAAGTAATCCCCCGTCGGCGATTCCTTGAATCAATTCAGCAACGGGAGTCGCCTTGATAACGGAACCGAATGCTCCTCCTGCGCCTGTGATCAATAGAATATTGGTTGCGTCTTTCATACCTTGAGTTACCCAGCCATTCAGGGTTTCTTCATTCCATTTCGGCATGAGGGCAAACGCAGACAGGACACCTATAAGCAAAGCAACAACAGGGGAACCGATGAATAAGAGAACATCCGCTGCTCCGCCTTTCCATTGAAAGAAGCTGACGACTGATCCTGCACCAATCAATAGGATGGGAAGTACAATCGGAGCAAAGGATTTGAACGTTGAAGGAAGTTCCCCAAAGGATTTGACAATCTCATCATAATCCAGATCCAGTTCTTCTTCACCTTCGATTTCAATTTTACTTGCGACCTTAATGGCCCAAAGATAACCTGCTAGAATCGTAGGAATGGCTACAATCAACCCGATTAAAATAATGGTTCCTAAGTAGTCGCTGGCACCGATGTTTCCAGCTGCGGCAATAGGACCTGGAGTGGGCGGTACCAGAGTATGGGTGGCATATAACCCTGTTGCCAGTGCAACAGACATGGAAGCTAAGGCTACTTTTGCACGCTTTGCCAAGGCTTTTTTTAAGCTTGAGAGAATGACGTATCCGGAGTCGCAGAAGACAGGGATACTCACAATGGCACCGATTAGGGACATGGCCAGTTGAGGTCTCTTTTCTCCCACTAAACGCAGAACCACTTCTGCCATTCTGAGAGCGGCACCTGATTTCTCTAGAATCGTCCCGATAATGGTACCGGCAACGATGACGATACCAATATACCCCATTAACCCTCCAAACCCACCGTTGACTGCTTCTACGACGGTATTCAGTGGTAAGCCTGCAAATATACCAACCAAGAACGCGGCAAACAATAACGATAGAAAAGGCTGAAGCTTCAATTTTGCCGTTGTGAAAATGATAAATCCTACCCCTAATACAATGACCGTAAATAACCAGATTCCTGACATAAGATTTCCCCCTTTATCTTTCTCCCTTTGTTACGTGTAAAATTCGTGCGATGTTCCTTGTTTCATGGTAAAGCAGTTCTTCAGCCCGATTGATGCTCTCTTGTAGAGCCATTGGGCCAATGGAAATGGAATGACAGCTGGCAAACACTCCATATAAATTTTGATACCCTTCTCCTAAGCTCCCTGCGATTAGTGATACTGGAGTATGGTGCTGTTTTGCAATGGTTGCAATATAGGAGGGGAGTTTACCAAACAATGTTTGATGATCACTTTGTCCTTCACCGGTGAGAATCCAATCAGCCTCCCGAATGGCAGTTGAAAGATTGGACGCTTCAGCAACCAGCTTTGCTCCGGATTCGATTGTTCCGTTTAAATGTAGAAAGGCAAAGCCAAGTCCTCCTGCTGCTCCGGCACCTTTTGCGTCCCGGAAATTTATTCCTTTTTCTTCTTGGAGTAATTGACTGAAGTGAAATAGCTGGTGATCAAGCGCCTTCACCTGTTTCTTAGTGGCTCCTTTTTGGGGACCAAATACAGAAGAGGCTCCTGTTTCTCCGCATAAAGGGTTCTCAACATCTGAAGCAATGTGAAAGGTACAGTCTTTTACAAGGGGATGAAGGGTACTCCAATCCACTTTAGAAATAATCTCCAGATCCTTTCCGAAGGACCCGACTGAATTACCTTCTTCGTCATAGAAGGTAACCCCGAGAGATTGAAGCATACCGAATCCTCCATCATTCGTTGAGCTCCCGCCAAGAGCAATAATGAAGCTTCGATGGCCTTTCTCTATGGCTGATGAAATGACTTCCCCAATGCCATACGACGTTGTGTGGTAGGGATTGCGTTTTTCAATCGGCACCATTGGTAACCCCGCAATGGAAGCTATTTCAATAACGGCAGTTTTTTGATCCCCTAACACACCGTACTCTGTGGGAACTTTTTCTCCTAAGGGACCGGTTGCGATCGTTTTTACTTTTTTTCCTCCCGTTGCGTAAATTAAGGTCTCAAGCGTTCCTTCGCCACCATCGGCCATGGGGATGACGTTCGTTTTAAAGCTCGAAGATTCATCAAGAAAGGCTTTTTCCATAATGGTTCCAACCTCGAGTGAGCTTAAACTTCCTTTAAATGAATCGGGGGCAATAAGAATATTCATAGCGGCTCCTTTTTTTCAGAAAATATAATCTATTCTTTCATTTAACCAATATAGGTAAGCGGTTACAATGTGGATTCATCTAAACAATTCTCCAAAAAATGAAAAAAGATTGTGCATGTGCACAATCATATTTTACAACTCTTTATTCATCTCCTGGATAATTAGGATAAACCGAAGTAATATGGCGTCATCAAATTTCCGTGGGTTTAAACCTGTCAGTTCCTCGACACTTTCAAGCCTGTACAGGAGGGTGTTTCGGTGAATATGTAATGAGTTCGCCGTTTCTTTCATGTTTAATTGGCAATCGAACAATCGTTGTAGTGTAAGTCGCAAGGTAAAACTCAATTGAAGGATTCGTTCATAATAACGGTTCATAAATTCCTTACGTACATCAATGGGGATTTGCTTGATGAAATCCATGATCCCCCATTCCTGGATATGAATATAGTCGGTGAACTGTGGGAAGCGTTCCTGTAATTCTAGGGAGTTGTGTGCTTCCAAATAAGATTTTCTGTACCCGCTAACTCCTGAATATACATTGCCTACAGCCGTTTTCACCTTGACATGCTTTTCCTGTAAATGGTGTTGCAAACGCTTTGCCAGAATTATCGCCTCTTCCTCAGTGGGGCAAATACTTGAAGGGATTCCTATGACGCAGTGGGAGTCGGTAATGAAGGATTGAAAGTGCACCTTTGGTAATTGAAGCTTCATTCTCCTTAATAGCTCTTCTTTGACCATTGGTAAAGGAAGGTTGGTTGTAGAGTGAGCCAATAAGTCGTCAAACTGAACCAACAAAATTTGAACGTTTTGGCTGGTTTCAAGATGTAAGTAGTGATGAGCAAATGCTTCATTTTTTCTTTCATTAAAATAATGAGGATGCACCAAATCTAATAACCAATTATCCATTAATGTTTTTTGATGCTGCAATTGATTGTGGAAATGAACCTGTTGAAGCATAACTTCAACGGTAATTTTCACGATTTTCACAAACTGATCTAATTCTTGTGGAGAACCTGTAACCCCAACGACGCCGATCATTTCTCCCAGGAACTCAATAGGGAGATTGATGCCTTCCTTGGAACCATGATATTTACCTAAATCGTGCTCAGAAATGATTAATGGTCTTTTTTGTTTGAGGACATACAGAGCTCCTTCATGTACCTGGTTCATACGTGAAGAATCAGTGCTGGCAACAATGACGCCGGACTCGTTCATGATATTAATATTAGTACTAACGATGGTTTTTAATTTTGAGATGATTGGATAAGCTAATTCTTCTGTTATATGCATGTGAAACACCTCGTCATTCGTCTTGACTTTATTCTAGCATATGTTTTCTTTCTGCATATTCGGGTATAGATTACTATACAAAGGAGGTTACCTGCATGAAACGTTTAATTGGAAGACTGATCAAATGGGGACCTATTATTTACCCGTTTTATAAGAAGTATCGGAATAAAAGAAGACATAAGAAATCTATGACGTATTAAGAGGGCAGCCAGCATTGGCTGTTTTTTTATATCTTTAAGGACAAATGAAAAGAGGCTGGGACAAACTAAAAAACCACGATAAAAAGACAACAATAGAAGTGTAGGTTCTTCATACCGCTAATGATTTCCGTGCAAGACTACGCTTTCCGCGGGTAGCCCGTGAGCCTCCTCGGCAAGCCTGCGGGGTCTCACATAAGCTACTCTTCCCGCAGGAGTCTTCGTCTTGCACTTCAATCAACCGCTGGAAAAAGCTAAAATCAAATGATTCGAAAATAAATAATAAACCCGAACAAATCTGCACACTAAGAAGCAGGTTTGTTCGGGTTTGACTTAGGATAAAATACTTTTGTCACAGCCTCTTCATTGTTTTTAATGAGTAGACTTTCTCATTCCTCTTAAAAGTAAGCTTAACAGGAATACAAAGATGATCGCTCCGAGTAGTGCTGGTATGATGGCGATTCCTGCAAGTGATGGTCCGAAGCTTCCTAAGAGTTCTCCGCCGATCCATGCACCGATAATACCTGCGACGATGTTTCCGATGATTCCACCAGGAACGTTTTTGCCTAATATAAGACCAGCTAACCAACCGATTATTCCACCTACGATTAAGTACAAAATAATACCCATTTTTCTAACCTCCATGTAATGTTTTTTGTGATGTGTTGTTACTGATTTAATTCCCTTTTATTGTGGAATTAAAACCTAATAGGTCGTCACTTGGAAAATTTTTTGCAAGATATACATGACATATTTAAAGGCAGGTAGTTTATCCTGATATTTCTCATAATTAACGGTGTAGGTGCCATCTTCGTTGTTCCATATACGGTTAAAATACTGATCAATATTTGACATGGTTTTGCTATCAGTAGGTGCCACAATCTTTATGTTTTCTTCTAAGTTATAATCATCTAAATTTCTCGATGTGTAATTACTGGATCCTCCGATGACCGTACTCTCTTTTGCCCCTTTTATATAAATGAACTTAGTATGGTATTGTTCCTTATTGGTGTTGTACCAGCGAATCGTAATATGGTCATTGTCTAAGTTGTGCAGCTCTGATGCGATTGGCAGGTTGGGTAACCCTATCTTTTCTTGACCGAAGGCATTCTGATTGGGGTCCAGCACTAATCTTACTTCTACTCCACGGTCAGCAGCATCCTCTATGGCGTCGATAATGTCCCGATCTGCAAGATAGAACATCCCGATCCAGACTTCATCCCCTTTATTTGCTATATCCATAGCTTTTACGACACTTGTTTGAACCTTCTTTTCTGTAAGGATTTGTGCTTTGACGGAAGTTTCTGTAGAAGAAAGCTTTTTAATAGACTGATCTAAGTCTTCCTTGGTAGGAAATGCCTCGATGTTCCCCCCTGAAAATGCAGCCACTGCCTTTTCGGCTTTCACCATGTCCTTAAGAATGTCCCCTTTGACTTTGAATCCTATATTAGAGTGGAAACCGCTGGCGTCATGGGGGTTGGCGGAAAGAATTAGTCCCTCTTTCTCTGTAATGACGACTTTTCGGTGATTTGCCTTTACATTTAATAGTTTCAAATACGATCTCATGGTTACCTTAGGTGCAGTTGAAGCCATGGGGTTAGGGAGCCATCCGTATCCATCCTGACCAAACCAGCCTAAGGCGGCTCTCCATACACCTGAGTATAAGATGTTAGGGTCCCTGAGGCGGTTTAAATCTGTAAATATGACTTCAGCCCCCAAGTCTTCTAAAGGTTCCAATTGTTTAGCGGTATGGGCCCCATACGTGGTGTTGACAACATCACTGATGAAGACCACTTTCAAATCAGGTTTCTTTTTCATCTGTTTTTGAATCGTTTTTGATAATGTTTCACTGATCCTGGGATAATCACGATCACCCTTTGTGTAACCATTCACTAAAAATAAGTCCAGAATAAGAAAATCCTCTGCTTCTTCTATCGTTTGATAGACTTCATTAAAGATCGAATGGTCATAGTGCTCGTTCCCGTCTTTCTGGTATGTAAGGTCGTATATGAACTCAACATCCTTCTCCGGTATGGTATAGGTGTTGCCAGCGTAGGATATCCCCGGAGGTAACGGCTTTACCCGGTGGTAAATCATGACGACTGAAAGGATCAATATGATGACACCCCCGAACCACCAGCTTTTCTTCTTATACCACTTTTTCTTTGCTTTCAATTGAATTCCCCTGTTCTGCCATTTTTTCTTACTATACCCTTAATGGTAGCGGAGGAATCCATGCAGGATAGGATGGGCACTTTTTTTACAAAAAACATACTAAGATTAGTGGGTAAAGTCATCGACGGATGTCTTTACCCACTATTTTTCTTTTTAGAGTTATAGTGAGAAGTGAAAGAAAGCTCGACCAAAGCCTCAAGGATTTCGAATCCGTATCAAAAACCGAGCCTCTTCACTTTCATTTTTGAATCAGGTTTAAGTATGTTGGGGCCATGAGCTCGTGTATAGGAAATTAGAATCAAAATGAATAAGTGAAGGTCTTTCAAAAGGACAACGAAGAGAGGGAAAATATTTGGAATTAGTAATTGCTTTAGATATTTCTATGGGGAAAAGCTACAAAGTGATTTACGATGGTCAAACCTGTCTTTCGGAAGGGGAATTTCTTCATAATAAGTTTGGTTTTCAAACGCTGCTTGATGAGATCGGAAACCTTTCTGAAGAACCTATTCTTGTTTTTGAATCAACAGGTATTTATTCAAAACCAGTTGAAACCTTTTGTCAAAAGAACCAATTGCACTACTCTTTATTAAACCCTCTTGAGGCAAAAAAACAACTAGAACAAGGGACTCTAAGAAGCTGGAAAACGGACAAGCATGATGCTCACAAATTAGCACAAGTTCATCAACAAAATTGCCGAGTAGAAAAAATCCAACAACCAGAAATATATAGTCGACTCCGGGATCTTTCTCGCTTTTATCAGGAAATAGAGGAAGAAAAAAAACGTATGCGAATGTACTTGCATAATGCACTACAATTAAGTTTTCCAGAGCTTGAACACTTTTTCTCGAGTAAAATGACACCCTACTCCTTAACATTGATGGACCTATTTCCTCATCCAGACTTTGTCTTAGAAAAGAGCCAAACAAAAATCAAGAACCTTTTGAAAAAAAGTACCACGAAAAGAATTTCAGAAAATCGTGCTAAACAGAAGGCAAGTCAAATAATAGAATACGCCAAGGAATCCTATCCAGCTATTTCTTCAGCGAGTATTCAAACATCAAAAGTTCAATACTATGCAAAACAACTCCTCCGTTTATTAGAGGAAAAAGAACACGTTTCTAACCAGTTGATTAACGAGGCAAAAAAGCTTCCTGAGTTTGAAGTACTTATCAGTCTCCCTGGGGTGGGTGACATTAGCGCAGGACTTTTTATCGGTGAGTTTGGTGACCTCTCTCGCTTTTCTAATCATAAAAAAGTCAACGCATTTGTGGGTATTGATATTCGAAGATATCAGTCTGGAAAATACGCAGGACAAGATCATATTAATAAACGAGGAAATCCTAAAGGACGAAAAATTTTATATCTCATTGTTCGGAACATGATCCGCCAACAAAAAGCAGGATCAAATCATATCGTTGATTATTATTACAAATTAAAAAAGCAACCTATCTCCAAAAAGGATAAGGTTGCCACTGTAGCTTGCATGAATAAGCTACTAAAATGTATATATTCCATGGTCAGGAACAATACAAAGTACGATTACTCGCACGCGGTCTCTATGGACCAATAATATGTAGTTTAGTATACCATGAATATCCTCAGTTTAAAATTATGAATAGCTGAGGTTTATTTCCTATGCACAAATAATAGTGAATAATCCTACAACTTATGATTTAGTACTTGACTAATCGTAGGAAAAGAGGCTGGGACAAAACTAAAAAACCACGATAAAAAGACGAACAATAGAAGTGTAGGTTCTTCATACCGCTAATGATTTCCGTGCAAGACTACGCTTTCCGCGGGTAGCCCGTGAGCCTCCTCGGCAAGCCTGCGGGGTCTCACATAAGCTACTCTTCCCGCAGGAGTCTTCGTCTTGCACTCCAATCAACCGCTGGAAACAGCTAAAATCAAATTTCGAAAATAAATAATAAACCCGAACAAATCTGCACACTAAGAAGCAGGTTTGTTCGGGTTTGACTTAGGCTAAAAAACTTTTGTCCCAGCCTCAGATCTTATTGATGGTTGATTCTCTTGCGGTACAAGAATAATAGAATAAGGGATAGTGTCATTAATCCGATCAGAACAAGGAATGTATTCTGAAAGGAACGGACCGGGAAATCTGCCCCTCCCATCTCGACAATGATTCCTCCGAGAACAGAACCAGACGCACTGCCTACGAAGTGGGTAAGTTGTTTCATGCCGATTCCTGAAGCAATAAGCTCCCTACTCATGACACGGGATACTTCGTTGGTCGAGCTTGACGAAAGACTTGAGAAGCCAAAGCTTGTAAACATATAAGCCAGCATTATCATGTATTCACTTTGGGGTGATAAGATATAAAAGATGCCGGTTGAAATGATCAGGAGAATATGTGCAAGGAACATCACTTTCATATTCCCATATCGATCAATCAATCTTCCGACATAAATAGCTGCCACTGCCGACAGTATCGCACCCGGAAAGATAATGAATCCGACTGCTGTCGGGTTTTTACCAAATACATGCTGAAGCATCAAAGGCATGACGATTAGAATCGCAAAGTGAGTGGCGAAACCCAGGAAACTCATATATAAAATCTGACGGTATCCTTTGTCCCGTATCAAACTGGGTTGAATAAAAGGTCGTTCGATCTTATGGATCCGAATCCACAATCCTCCAAAGAATACAACGGCACCTGCGAAATAATACCAGTGGAAAGTTGAAATAAACAGCAGAAAGAACGTAATTCCGATTCCGGTTAAAAGGCCTCCCCATACATCAAAGTACCCTTTCCTGGTCGTCTCATCCGGCAGGAAGCGGTATAGTACAGGTATCATTCCAAGGACACATAACGTGATTAGAAATAAATAGTTCCAACTTAAATAATCGGTAATCACACCACCTACGACGGGCCCTAATCCAAAGCCCAGGGAAGAAGCTGAGGCAATCATAGCTAATGCCCGACCACGTCTTACCATCGGGACAAAACGTCCGGCGAATACCATGGATAGACCGGGGATGGCTGCAGCACCTGCCGCTTGGAATATACGGGAGAGCAATAGCCAGGTAAAGGTATGGGCAAAGAAGCCTATGAACGATGCCAGCCCGAAAATGGAGATGCCCAGGATAAGCAGCCTCCTGATCGGTATATAGTCTGCGAGACGTGTATACGTGATGGTACAAATGGCGAGTACGATGGAATATCCCGATACGATCCAGGCTCCTTCAGAAGGGGCTAAAGAGAAATCCTTTAAGACATTGGGGAGTGCTACATTAAACATGGTGGTATTCATGACTACGAGCCAGACGGTTAAGCTCAAGAACAGAATCGTCTTTGTATAGGAAGGAGATGCTTGAGCGTGTTGATCTGCAGTCATCTATGACCACCTCCGTTACATATTTAGATACTCGAAGTAATATACCATAAATAGACTAGTTGTGAAATGAATTCGCTTAGAATTGAAAAAGTTTAATTAATCTAAAATGGTCTATTATATAAGAAGAATGAAAGAGGAGGATACGTATGTCAAATCTCAATATAAAGGCATTTGTGTTCGATGCGTATGGAACACTTTTCGATGTTCATTCCGTCATTGAAAAGTGTAATGAACTTTTTCCTGATAAAGGGGAGGAAATTAGCCAGGTGTGGCGCCAGAAGCAGCTGGAGTATAGTTTTTTACGTCAATTAATGGGTACGTATACGACTTTTTTTACAATAACGAAGGATGCTCTCCATTATGCGGCTAAGCAAGCAGGAGTTGATCTTACCGAAGGAAAAGAGAAGGAATTGCTGGAGGCTTACCTGGAGTTAGACCACTACGAAGAAGTAGGGAGTGTATTACAAGAACTGAAACCTTATCAAAAAGCCATCTTTTCCAATGGTTCACTGGATATGCTTTCTCCTCTGGTTGAGCAATCTTCCTTTGGGCATTTACTGGATGAGGTTTTGACAGTTGATGAAGTGAAGCAGTTTAAACCGACCCCGATGTCTTACCAGCTTGTTCTTGAAAAGCTTGGGGTCAGAAGAGAAGAAGTACTGTTTATGTCTTCTAACCCATGGGACATTGCAGGGGCGACGAACTTTGGATTCTATACGGCTTGGATCAATCGTCAGGATAAAGTGATGGATGAATTAGGGGTAAGACCTCATTTTGAATATAAGGATTTAAATGGGATTCTAGAGCATATGAATTAATGAAAAGGGACTGTTTTTCTTACGAATAGCGTATCGTAGGAGAAATCAGTCCCTTTATATTTGGCTGTATCAGTCCAAATGCAATGACTTCATGATCCTCCATTAGAATATGCTTCACTACTTCTTTTCTTGTTCGGCTTGCAGCTCCAAACACGATCGATTTCAAGAATCTTCCCCTCCCTTTCTCTTACTATTCATTGTATAGTACAGATAGGACAATAGACTAGAATATATAGGTAATAGATAACTAGTTTAAGATTTTTGTAGGGAAATCGACTATATTTATCGAATTTTACTGCATGAAGGGGGATGAACATGACTGAAAAGTTGATTGAGGTATATGGCGTAGAAGTAGACTCTAAAACGAAATGCAAACATTACCAAACCCAAAAAGATATCATAGCAATTAAATTTAAGTGTTGTAACACCTATTATCCTTGTTATAAATGTCATGACGATCTCGCAGATCATGACCCTATTATTTGGTCAAAGAACGAGTGGAATACGAAAGCGGTTCTTTGTGGAGAATGTAAGAATGAGTTAACCATTTTACAATATATGAATTGCCAATCGGTCTGTCCTCATTGTCGAGCATCCTTCAACCCCGGGTGTCAGAATCATTATCACCTTTATTTTGAAGGATGAATTTTGGGTGAGAAATTGAGAAATCTATAACTGATGAGTGTTTCATGTGAAACGAAAGAGGTGAAGAAATGGAACTAGCAACGTTTGCTGGTGGTTGTTTTTGGTGTATGGTCGAGCCCTTTGATGAGCAGGAAGGAATTAAACGAATTGTATCCGGCTATACAGGAGGTACATCCGCAAATCCAACATATAAAGAAGTGACCTCTGGGGAAACAGGACACTTTGAAGCGGTCCAGATCACGTTTGATCCTATTCAGTACCCTTATGAGAAACTGCTGGATTTATACTGGAAGCAAATTGATCCGACTGATTCAGGGGGACAGTTTAAAGACCGGGGTGACTCCTATCGTACAGCTATTTTTTATCATAACGATAATCAAAAAAAGCTTGCTGAAGATTCAAAACTAATATTGGAGCAGAGTAATATTTTTGCAAAACCTGTGGTGACGAAGATTCTCCCTGCAAGCGAGTTTTATCCTGCTGAAGATTATCATCAGGATTTCTATAAGGAACATTCCTTCCGATATGCTTTATATAAGCGTGGATCCGGGCGAGAAGATTTTTTGAAAAAGTATTGGGCAAAAGATCGATCCCATTTAAAGGAACAGCTCACAGAAATGCAATACTTCGTTACCCAGGAAAATGGAACAGAGCCACCTTACGAAAATGAGTATTGGGATAACACTGAAGAAGGTTTATACGTTGATATCGTTTCGGGTGAACCTTTATTCACTTCTAAAGATCAGTATGATAGTGGGTGCGGCTGGCCCAGCTTTACAAAGCCCGTCATGGATGCAAGCGTCAAAGAACAATATGACTTATCGCATCGTTCGACCCGGGTAGAAATAAGAAGCAGGGAAGCCGACTCCCATCTCGGGCATGTATTCACTGATGGACCTGGTCCAAAAGGACTCCGTTATTGTATCAATTCTGCTTCTTTACGATTTATTCCTAAAGGGAAATTAGAAGAAGAAGGGTATGGGGATTTTTTAATTTTGTTTAAAGGCAGTTAAAAGACATGGCAGCACAAGAGCCACCATGTCTTTTTATCTTACTATCTTATCTTCAACCTTTTCCCAAAGATTCTCGATTCCCTGCACTCGCTTAATGGATGTAATGGTTCCCTGGTGCAAGCCCTCATGCCAGTTAGCGAAGGAAAGAACTTCACCTAAAGTGGTAAACGTAGTATGTTCACCAAGGACAAACGGCTTCTCTCCTGTTTCATCCAAACGACCGGAAAATGCTTCTTTCATCCTTTGTGGTTGTGCCTCCAATTTCTCACGAAGTTCTTTCAGTGTAGGAGGTGTGAGCGTATTCCAGGTGTCAGGGCTCGTATTGAAGCCAAATAGCTTCCCGTATTCAGGCGGAAGTGCTTTACGGTTGTTTTCCCCTACAAAGGAGAATAACAGGTTTTCCTGAGACTGTAGAATATGTCCTAAATTCCATCGGATTGAATTTCTGAATCCAGGAGGTACTTCATCCGCCTGTTGTTCCGTTGTCGCATCGAGAGCAGCCAGTGTGCGAAGTCGGATGAATTCCATTTGTTGAAATAGCATTTGTTCTTGCATCATATATTCCTCCTAATCAATTTCTCTATAACGTATTCGAGGTTGGCAGTGAGATTCCTCTACGGAAAGATGAACGGATCAGGAGAAATAAGAAAAGAATAACCTGACGCAGCGTTACTGCCGGTTATTCTTCATTCAAGCAGCTAGTCTTTACTAGTCTTGTGGTCGGTTTTTCTTTGTATTCGCTTGCCCGGTTGTAAACTCCACTAATTCAGAACTTGTTCGATTTTGTTTAGCATTATTATTACTTTGAGCATTACGGTTACCTTTTTTAGTGCGTCCCATTCAATATCCCTCCCAAAATAGTAACTCAAGCATTTATAGTTTGAGACATAATCGAGGAAATATTCTTCTGTGAGATGCGACAAAATATGTCAAATACTTTATTGATTCGGTTTATTTCCCAGGCTATATTCGACAATAATCGGGAGTTGCTTTCCAAAGATCCGTCAACTCAATCGGTCACTTCAAACCTTGTAAGAGGTTTCTTTGCAGGACCTTCAATCACTTCTCCTTCAATGGAGAAGCGGGATCCGTGACAAGGGCAGTCCCATGTGTGATCTCCGTGGTTCCATTCGGTTTCACAGCCGAGATGGGTACAGGTGGTGTCTACGACGTGCAGCTTTCCTGAATCATCCCGGTACCCTCCACAGCGTCGTCCATTCAGGTTCACGACATCGGCTTCCCCTTTTTGGAGTTCCTGCGGTTTTTTAGTTGGTATTTGCAGTTTTCCTTTAATGAGTTGCCCTGCTACATTTAAGTTCTCTTTGAAGAAATGTTTAATGCTTGGATCTGCGACAAAACGGGAAGGAGTATATATGTCAGCATAAATATGATGATTTCCTAAAATTTGTTCAGATAGAATTTGCCCCGCCAGAGTACCTGACGTCATTCCCCATTTTTTAAAGCCTGTGCCTACGAAAATGGAAGGATGCTTTTCCGTTAATTTACCGATATAAGGTACTTTGTCTAACGTGATAAGATCTTGTGCTGACCATCTATAACGAATTTCTTCAATTCCAAGCACTTCTTCACCAAAAACTTTGAGTGCTTTATAATGAGCCAACGTATCCTTTCCTTGTCCTGTTTTATGATTATCCCCGCCGATTAGGATGAGATTCTCTCCATTTTCATCCTCTTGAGAACGGAGGGAACGGGTAGGATCTTCTGCACTTAAGTACATGCCGCCCGGATAATCCTTTTTCGCTTTTACTCCAAGGATGTACGAGCGTTCGGCATACATTTTTGTGAAATAAAAACCCATACCATCATAAAATGGGAAGTGTGAGCAGATGACAACATGCTCACTATCCAGATGATATCCGTCTGCCGTCACAACTTGAGTGGAGTCCCCTTCGTTAATGGTTTTAGCCGCAGTTCCTTCAAATACTTGACCGCCAAGTCCCGTATAAGAATCAACCAAGGCTTTAAGGTATTTTAAAGGGTGAAACTGTGCTTGATCTTTCATCACGACTGCGTTTTTAATGGGTAAATCAATGGGAAGCTTTTTGACAAGTTCTCCTTTGATTTCTAACTTCTGATACGCCTCGTTCTCCTTCTCGATTTTTGTAGCGTATTGATCAGTAGTCGCGTAAACATACGAGTCCTCTTCTGAAAAATGACAATCTATATTATCACTGGAAATCGTGTCTTTTATAAACTGAAGAGCCTTCGTCTGAGACAGATAATATTTCTTTGCAAACTCTTCTCCAAAATGTTGGATGAGCTCATCATAAATCAATCCATGTTGAGCGGAAATCTTAGCCGTTGTATGCCCCGTTGTTCCGTTCAATAAGTGATTAGCCTCAATGAGAGCTACTTTTTTCCCGCCTTTAGCTAACAGATAGGCAGTGGTGATGCCTGCTATCCCGCCGCCAACAACGGTTACGTCCACCTTGATGTTTTTATCAAGCTTTTTAAATAGGGGGAGTTTAGTCGTTTCCCTCCAATAGGGTTCCGGTGTTTTGGAAAAAGCACTTTGGTGTTGTGTGTCCATATGAACGCTCCTTTATCTTTCTATTCCTTACCATTCTTTCCTGAAATGTAGAAATAATAAGTCTGAAATAAGAAAAAAAGAGACTGGCTCCCATAATGGGTCAGTCTCTTAAAGGATATTTATTATGAATGTTCAAGAACAGAACCATATTTCTCAGCAGAATCCACGGTCTGTTTTAACAGCATGGAAATGGTGACGGGGCCAACTCCGCCAGGAACTGGAGTAATCGCGCTCGCTTTTTCATAGCATGCTTCATAGTCTATGTCTCCAACGTTCCCTTTGTTATATCCGGCATCAAGAACAACAGCACCTTCTTTTACCCAGTCTCCTTGAATGAAGTTAGCTTTACCGACTGCTGCCACCACGATATCTGCAGTAGAGAGAATGTCAGGCAGGTTCTCTGTATACGAATGACATGTCGTCACCGTTGCGTTTCGATTCAACAGCATCATGGACACAGGCTTTCCTAGAATCGGGCTTCTTCCTACAACGACAGCGTGTTTTCCTTCAAGAGACACACCGTAGTAATCGATGATGCTCATGATTGCAGCAGGTGTGCAGGATGGATATTCACCAAACCCTAATGAATTTTGACCGAATCCAAGGCTTGTGACTCCATCAACGTCTTTTTCAATGGTGATTGCTTCAAAGGCAGCACGTTCATCAATATGATGAGGAACAGGGTGCTGCAAGAGAATCCCATGAACGGAAGAATCTTGATTAAGCTCCTGGATCACGTCCAACAGTTCATTCGTTGTCGTTTCCTTTGGAAGATGAATCCTTCTTGATTCCATCCCGATCTTTGCGCAGGCATTGCCCTTCATTTTCACATACGTAGCAGAAGATGGGTCATCTCCAACAAGTACCGTAGCAAGACATGGGGTAATACCATTCTCCTTTAATACAGCAACTCTCGACTTTAGGCTTTCCTTTACCTCAGATGCAACAAGTTTCCCGTCTAATACTAGTGGTTCCACTGCAATCCCTCCTGATTATAGTAAAAGAAGACAAGGGTATCCCCTTGCCTTCTGCCCAGGCGAACGGCTAATGGCTCATGTTTTGTAAGATTTGCAGCTCCCTTGTGGTTGATTCCACATTTTCGCCAGTCACTGCTATATTTATTTTCAAATTAATTATAACACGAATATAAAGAAAAATTCTAGTGTTAATGTTCGTGTTTTTGTAAAGCTACATCAAAAGACTGATAAGATGCTACTTCTAATTTTCTATATCTCCCAACCCCATTTAGATGATTTGTCGAAAGGGGATTTTTCATAAACTGTGAGTAACAAGAGTTAGGAAAGGGGAAATAAAGATGTTGAAAAATAAAGTAGTCATGATCACAGGAGCCTCAAAAGGGTTGGGAAGGGCACTTGCCGTACAATGTGCCAAGGAAGGGGCGAAGCTTGCGATTTGTGCACGATCGGGTGGACCCCTTCTGGAGGTTGAGAGAGAATTGAAGAAGTTAGGGGGAGAAGTGGTAGCTTTGGAAGCCGATGTTTCTCATTCCCGGGATGTAGACCGTTTTGTTTCTGTAACGGAGGAAGTGTTAGGTGGAGTAGATATTCTTTTTAACAATGCATCCGTTTTTGGTCCGGGTCCCCGCCTTCTGGCTGATTATCCTGAAGAAGAATTCCTTGATGTGCTAAGAATCAATACGTTAAACCCATTTTTAGTAACGAAAAGAGTCCTTCCTGGAATGATCAGCCGGGGAAAGGGCTCAATCATTAACTTAACGTCAGAAGCGGGTAAAACAGGATTTGCTGAGTGGGGAGCATACGGAATTTCGAAATTTGCCGTCGAAGGATTAACTCAAACGTGGGCCGACGAGCTAAGTGATACAGGGATACGGGTGAATATGGTCGATCCAGGGGAAATGGATACGGAAATGCACGAAAAGGCAGTCCCGGAATGTAATTATCCGCTTGCCGACCCTCGTGATCACCTTGAGGTCTTTTTATATCTGGCTTCCGACGCTTCAGAAAACGAGAATGGGTATCGATTTGAAGCTCAAGAATTTAAGTGGAATCGAGGCGGGGAGAATGAATGAACTGGCTAAGACCTTTGATATCCCGTCCCATTTAAACGCATCAACCCCCATTGAGTTACAAGGATTTGAGAGAGACGAAGTAAAGTTAATGATGTTGAACCGGGAGACCGGAAAATGTGATCATACCCAATTCAAGCAGTTACCTGAGTTTTTAAATAAGGGGGACGTACTTGTTTTAAACAATAGCAGGACCATTCCTGCATCACTTAAAGGGAAGCAAGGAAACAGGCATCTCGAAGTTCGTTTATCCAGAAAAAAAGATGATAACAGCTGGGATGCGCTTATCATAGGAGACTTCTATCAAGCGGGGGAACCTATTTGTTTTTCAGAGGAAGTCCGGGCCAACATGGTGGGTGAAGGAAGTGAAAAACCACTGGTGCAATTGAAATTTAACAAGAGTGGTGTAGAGCTTTTTGATTTTATTTACAGAAACGGAGAGCCGATCCGTTATGAATATATTGATTCTCCCTGGCCACTTGATTGTTACCAGACTGTATATGGATCAGTCCCTGGGTCTGTGGAAATGACATCTGCCGGAAGGGCCTTTTCTTGGAAGTTGATACAGTCCTTGAAGCAGAAAGGAATTGAAATCGTGTTCATACAGCTTCACGCAGGCTTGAGCTATTACGGGGATGATCGCTGGCCGACACCAAAAAATCATCCTGAAGAATACCATGTAGGTTCAGGGACAGTGGACAAAATACTCAAGGCAAAGAATAGTGGGAAACGGGTCATTGCAGTGGGCACTACTGTCGTTCGTGCCCTTGAAACCATCATGATGCAATATGGACAGCTAAAGCCTTCTGAAGGCGTAACAAACTTATATATATCAGGGGATACCCCTCTTCAACTCGTAGATGGTCTCATTACGGGGCTGCATGAACCGGAAGCGAGCCATCTGGATCTCTTAAAGGCTTTTATCTCGGAAAAAAAGTTATTGAACGCCTATCAAACGGCTCTATTAAAAAACTATAAATGGCATGAATTTGGCGACGTGAATGTAATTTTGTAAGGGGAATGGATATGAGACTTCATCATATTGGGATGAATGTAAAGAGTTTAGTGTTATCGAAGGAATTCTATCAATTTTATTTTGGGTTTGAAGAGGAAACGTATTTCGAATGGGGTAGTGAGAAAATCCTATTTATGAAAAAGAACGATTGTCGATTGGAGCTCATCGAAGAGCCTGGGGAGGATAACGGATCAAAGCGGACATTTCTTCATATAGCCCTGGCAGTCATCGATTTGGAAGCAGAGATTGGTCTATTAGAGGAGAATGGGTTAGTACCCGTTGAGGGACCTGTTCTTCTTGAAAATGGCTGGAAAGTGGTCTTTTTCTTTGGACCTGACGGGGAAATCATTGAGTTGGTTGAAGAGTAGACCGTTTATTATTTCATTAAACCCCACCAACCCCATAGGTTTTGTGAAATTTTTTTGTTTATTATTCTGTGATACAGTTATCCGGGTAATAAATGAAATGACTATGGTGTAGGAAGGGATTTTCATGAATAGAGAATTAGTTTTACGTTGGTCATTCTTCTTTACAGGCCTCCTTGTACTTGCGTTTGGCATAAGCTTGACGATCAAAGGGAAAGACCTGGGTATCGGACCTTGGGATGTGTTTCATTATGGGCTCTTCAAGCAGCTCGGACTGACGATTGGTACATGGTCCATTATTGCGGGCTTTGTCATCTTGTTCGTGACGGGGATTGGAACGAAGTCATTTCCTAAAGTCGGCGCTTTTATAAATATGTTGTTAATTGGTATTTTCATAGATTTATTTAATTACGTACTTCCTGATCCTCAATCGTTATTGGCACAGTCGATTGTATTTGCTATTGGGATTGTGGTAATCGGGTATGGTATCGGACTCTATGTGTCAGCTGACCTGGGGGCAGGACCCCGTGACAGCCTGATGCTGCTCGTGGTTGAAAAAACGGGATGGAAAGTTCAGTGGGTACGGAATGGGATGGAGATTATCGTGTTCTTCTTTGGTTGGTTACTCGGAGGTCCTGTCGGGATCGGTACGGTCATTATCGCATTGGGACTCGGTTCCATCGTCGGATTTTCATTACCTCAAAGCAAAAAGCTTCTTCACTTTTTCCTTATGAGACAAGTGACAAAAAGAGACAATCCTTTGGCGAGCTAAGGGTTGTTTCTTTTTTTGTTTAAAAGAGGTATATCTCTACACAAGAAAGAAGTAAGAATAGAGTTTGTGCAGACTGGGGAGGATTAAATGGAAATTAAGCTGGACTATCATATATGGGTAACGAACAAGCTACTAACTTACTCGTGAGAAGGATACAGTAAAAAGATGAAAGAGCTGGTAGACTACTGTTATCTCTGTCAAAAGCCTCTTTATTGTTTAGACGGGTTCTTTAACGGTGTGCAAAAAGAGGATGGAAAAAGCAGTTGTTTTGAATGCGAAGAACAAAATCAAAAAGGGGAGAAAAAGGATGGGGCATGAGTATTCAGATAAAATCGTCACTCTATTAAAAAAGCATCAAAATAGTGAAAATCGAGAAGCAATGGAAGCATATATGAGAAACCAATTTCAATTCTTTGGCATTAGGACCCCTGAACGTACTGCTTTACTAAGGGACTTTCTGAAGGAACACGGTAAACCACAGGTTGAAGAATTGCCTGACATTGTTCGTTCCCTTTGGTCTGAACCGCAAAGGGAGTGTCAGTATATCGCTCTTTCCCTTCTGGACAAACAATCCAGGCACTTAACGAAAGACCACCTGCCATTTTTGGAAGAAATAATCACAGATAAATCCTGGTGGGATACGGTTGATCATATTGCTCCCAATCATGTAGGGAAAATCTATCAAACGGAAGAAGATGACGCATACTTAGAGAAATGGATTCATTCAGATTATATGTGGTTGAATCGGATCTCTATTTTGCATCAATTGAAATATAAAGAAAAAACAGATCAGGGACGCCTGTTCAGATACATATTATTGCATAATGAATCAAAGGAGTTTTTTATTCAGAAGGCAATAGGCTGGGCATTGAGGGAGTATTCAAAAACGGACCCGGAAGCGGTACAGCAATTCATCGAATCAGAAAAGCTGGCGCCGCTAAGTAAGCGAGAAGGAATGAAGCATATCCATAGAAGAGCAAAGGAAGGGAAAACCGTTGAAAAGTAGCGAATATATTAAGCATCTGGACATGACACTCATCTAAATTAAGTAAGGGGGATTCCTATTTTTAAATTAGATATTCACCATTAAGTAAATCTAGTATAAAGTAAGGACAGATATATGTGAGAGGGGTAATAGGATATGAATTGGAATGATTGCATCGAGAGAACAAACACTCACTCTGTGAAATGGTCGTTTCCTGCCGAGGATGTAATTCCTATGTGCATAGCAGACATGGACTTTCAGGTGTCTCCTGCCATTGTCGATGCCATGAATCGCAAGGCTCAGCATGGTATATACGGTTATACGACATTTAGTGATCGATACTTCGAGTCTGTCATCTCATGGTGGAAGAGGCGCTTCCAGATGGAAATAGAGAAAGAGTGGATCAGCTTTAGCCCTGGAATCATTCCGGGTATCAATGTATTGTTGTCCGTGTTAACGGAGCCTGGAGACGGTGTAATCATTCAAGATCCCGTTTACTATCCTTTTTACAGTACGATCGAGAACCATGGTTGCTCGGTTATGAAAAATACATTGCTTTATGAGGATGGAGTATACTCGATTGATTTTGACGACTTAGAAGAAAAGGCACGTCATCCCAGAACGAAACTTCTTATTCTCTGTAGTCCTCATAATCCTGTTGGACGGGTATGGACGCAAGAAGAATTAATGAAAATTGGTTCGATCGCTAAACGACATGACCTGTGGATCATTTCAGATGAAATGCATGGAGACCTGGTATACAAAGGATATGAACACATTCCTCTGTTTAAAGGGGATGACAGCTTAGTAGAGCGCAGTATTCTATGTGCAGCTCCAAGTAAAACCTTTAATATCGCGGGGCTTCAAACCTCCATCCTTCTCATACCGAATAAAGACCTGAGAGATAAGTATAATGAAAAGCTTACGGGCTATGGACTGATGAGACCGAATGTGTTTGGGATTGAAGGGACGATTGCGGCTTATGAGGAAGGCGAACCATGGCTTAATGAGCTATTAATGGTTCTTGAAGAGAATAAACAGTATGTACTGAATTATCTAGAGCAACACCTTCCGGAGCTGAAAGGCATTACCCCACAGGCTACACACCTTATTTGGATGGATTGCACGGAATTAGGCATGACAGGTGAAGAGTTGTGTACGTTTTTCTTAAACAAAGCCAAAGTGAAATTTGATGAAGGCTTTAAATTTGGTCAGAGCGGGCACACCTTTGTCAGAATGAACATTGCCTGTCCGAAAGAGCGGATCGATTTGGCATTAAGAAGAATCCACGAGGCGATATTGGACTATAGGGTCAACCGTAACGTCATGAAATAAAAAAAGGATGAACAAATGAGATGCCATTTGTTCATCCTTTTTCTTTAAAAGAAATAAAGAACGAGGGCTCCGATACTCCCTGATAACAGACCATATATATCGTGCTGTAAAAAAGTCTGAAGTATTTTTAGTATAAGGGGAACACTAAATGACAGGATGAATTTGAAGAAAATTTTTGTCCATCACAAAAAAACATGTTAAACTAAGAATCAGAATAATCATTAGCAATAATAAAGATTCAACTGATAAATAGTGTGTTTTTGGAGTGGACATTTGTTTTTAAAACGCTTACATAACAGGAGGATACGTATATGACTAGTAAAACATTAGATCATTTTTTACAGGAAAATCTTGAAGACCTAAAATCACGTGGTTTATATAATGAGATCGACCCATTACAAGGTGCAAACGGTCCGGTGATTACGATCAATGATAAAAAACTTGTGAACCTTTCTTCTAACAATTATCTTGGACTCGCAACGGATGAACGCTTAAAAAAAGTAGCGATTGAAGCGGTGAAAGAATATGGTGTAGGGGCTGGGGCCGTCCGTACAATCAATGGTACCCTTGATCTTCATGTGAAGCTTGAAGAGAAGCTGGCGAAGTTTAAAGGAACGGAAGCTGCCATTGCTTATCAGTCAGGATTCAACTGTAATATGGCTGCGATTTCGGCGGTTATGGACAAGAACGACGCCATCCTTTCTGATGAATTGAACCATGCATCGATTATTGATGGCTGTCGTCTTTCGAAAGCTAAGATTATCCGTTTTGGTCACTCAGACATGGAAGATCTTCGTGCGAAAGCAAAAGAAGCAAAGGAGTCAGGTCAATACAACAAAATCATGATCATCACCGACGGAGTATTTTCAATGGATGGAGATGTATGTAAACTTCCTGAAATCGTTGAAATTGCTGAGGAATTTGATATCATGACGTATGTAGATGACGCTCACGGTTCGGGTGTCCTTGGAAAAGGTGCAGGTACAGTTAAACACTTCGGCCTTTCAGACAAAGTGGACTTCCAAATGGGTACGTTATCGAAAGCAATCGGTGTAGTAGGTGGATATGTGGCAGGAACTCAGAACCTGATCGACTGGTTAAAGGTCCGCTCACGTCCATTCCTATTCTCTACATCCTTGACTCCGGCAGATGTAACGGCTTGTACAGAAGCACTTGACCTGATCATGAACTCTACAGAGCTGCAAGATAATATGTGGGAAAACAGTCGTTATCTGAAAGAAGAGTTGACGAAGCTTGGCTTTGACATCGGAAACAGTGAGACACCTATCACTCCGGTTATCATCGGTGAAGAGCAGGCAACCCAGGACTTCAGTAAACGCCTATATGAAGAGGGTGTATATGCCAAATCCATCGTGTTCCCAACAGTACCAAGAGGAACCGGCCGTGTGAGAAACATGCCTTCAGCAGCACATACGAAGGAAATGCTCGATCAAGCGATTAAAGCATATGAAAAAGTCGGTAAGGAAATGGGAATTATCTAATCCCCCTTTAAAAATAACGTGATAGGGTCTGGCTGAAAAAAGTCAGCCCTATCTGTATGAATAATAAAATCATTCTATCACCATAGGGAAATGCAGGAGGAAAGACGATGAAAAAGATTTTAGTAACGGGTGCCTTGGGACAAATCGGTTCTGAGCTCACCAATAAACTTCGTACTGTGTACGGTTCTGATAATGTCATTGCGACAGATATCCGGGAAACAGACAGCCCGGTCGTAACGGACGGCCCTTTTGAGCAATTAGACGTGACCGATGCCGAGAAAATGTTTGATATTGCCAAAACGAATAAGGTGGATACCATTATTCACCTGGCGGCTCTATTATCTGCAACAGCGGAAGCAAAACCGCTTCTTGCCTGGAATTTAAATATGGGCGGACTGGTAAATGCCCTGGAAGCAGCAAGAGAATTGGATTGTCAGTTCTTCACACCTAGTTCAATTGGAGCTTTCGGTCCATCAACGCCAAAGGATTCAACTCCACAAGATACCATCATGCGCCCTACCACCATGTATGGGGTAAACAAAGTGTCAGGAGAACTTCTATCTGATTATTACTTCACTAAATTTGGGGTGGATACAAGAGGACTGCGTTTTCCAGGTCTGATTTCATATGAAACCCTACCAGGTGGCGGGACGACTGATTATGCAGTTGAAATTTATTATGAAGCAATCAAGAATAACCAGTATACTTCATACATCGGTGAAGGAACCAATATGGATATGATGTATATGCCTGATGCACTTAATGCGATCATCGACCTTATGGAAGCGGACGGTTCAAAGCTTGAGCACCGTAATTCCTTCAATGTATCTGCCATGAGCGTAGCACCTGAGGATATTGCAAAAGCGATCCGCGTTCACCAACCGGACTTTACGCTGGATTATAGCGTAGATCCAGTTCGTCAAACCATTGCCGAAAGCTGGCCGAACGCCATAGATTCCAGCGCAGCCATGAACGAATGGGGCTTCAAAGCAGAGTACGACCTAGCCAAAATGACCGCTGATATGTTAGAAAAATTAAAAACGAAGTAAACAGAATGATCCCTGAGAAGCAATAGTTTCTTTGGGGTCATTTTTTGTTTGTCTATCATTAGCCAGTCATAATGTAAAAGCACAGAGTGGATTGTAGCGGAAGGTACTTGACTCCTGCGGGAAATAGAGGAAAGGTCGAGACCCCGCAGGGCAAAGCCCGAGGAGGCTCGACTTCCTCCCCGGGGAATCTTGTACCTGGAGCGGAAAGGAACGGTCCGTGTATTCATTTAAATTCTAAAATACGACAAAATATGACAATAATTGATAGTAAATTGAAAGGGAAATGTTATACTGAAACAGAATGAATAAATGAAACCAAGCCCCTTTTTGTGGGAAAAAATGGTGATAACCTATATAAATTATGCTAAAATTCAGAAGTCTAAGGATTTTACATAAGGGGGATTCAGATGAGAGGAAAATTGAAAGTATTTGGGATACCTATAGGAATCATGCTTCTATTCATCGCTGCCTTGTTCTTTCACCAGCTGTTGTTAGTGAAGGAATTACCTCAGCCAAACTGGAGTCGTTCACTCCCATTAGACTACACAGCAAAAGAGAGACCACAGGTGTTTCAAAACAATGGGGAACTTTACATTTCAAGTAAAGGGAAGATTCATGCTTTTACAATCAATGATGAAATGAAAGTAGCAGATGAAAGAGTCATTGATACCACTATTACTAGGGGCTATCCATTTTGGACCGATGGCAACGAATTCATCTACTATAAAGATGGTGGCTTAGTTTCGACCCGGGACAATGAGGATCAAATCCTTTCGAAAGAGATTACGGGTCTCGGAGCGAGCGCAAACCATATCTATTATTGGAGTAACGAACAACTATATGAATATAATGTGCAAGAAGGTTCTTCCAGGGAGGTCTATACTTTTCCGTCTGAAATTTCCGAGATTCACGCAGTAGACAATGGAAGTGCCATCATTCAGGTTAAACAAGATGATACTCATGATTTCGTCTACTATATGAATGAAAACCGTGAAGTAAGTGAGAAGCCTTTTTTACTAGTAAATACAGCACCGAATAAAAAGGTGGAAGGTTTAACGTTTAAAGTAACAGATGAGCGGCTCACCTTACTATACAATGAGAAATCACGCACACAAGGCACGCTTTCCTACAGTACATACAAGGTGCAGGTTCCATTACAGGAAATGGGGTCGTCGATCTTATCCGGGAGTAAGATTGAATTCGTCAATAAAGATACCGGCGAAAAGTTGGCGAGTGCCGGTGGGGTACAGTTTGTAAACGTTGATGGGAAAGAATCCGTGGTGTTCACTTCAGAAGGACAGCGTATTGGTGATAACAGTGCGATGAGCCTGTATGCGGCTCCTTTTCAAAATCAGGGGATTCTGGAGGGTTCTCCTCTTAGTACGACCAAGCATGTCACATATTCACCCGTGCAATTAACAGACGAAGCACTGGTTTGGTTTAATTATGATGGTGGTACATATGAACTATACGGGGCATCTCAGAACGATCAAGTCGTTTCAGAAAGTACAAACTGGTCGAAAAGATCAGTGAAAGAGGCACTTAACAACGGCGTTCTCATGATGTTCAGCAGCTTGGTGACGGTATTGACATCCTTTTACTGGGTGCTTCCATCACTCTTTCTATTAATCTTATTGTATATATTCAGACCAAACGCGTTTGAAAAAGATGGGATCAGCTGGGCTGAATATGCATCGATCATCATTTTTATGCTTATGCCGATCAGCTATACAAGCAATGCAATGAACGCATATTTTTACCAAGTGGCACCGGAGTATTTGGTGTTTCCGGGAAGCGGCTACGCACTATTATTGTTGATTAGTGTGATCACTTGGGTGATTTGGAAAATAGGACGGGACCCTGATTGGGGATCATTTGCAGGTGCCTTTTACTTCATGGGAATATATATATTGTTTTATATTACTTCAATCGGTCCATATATATTTAACTTATTTTAACGAATAAAAGTATGAGTGGGACGGGTGACTTAGATGATGGAGAAAATGAATCATATGAAAAAACATACCTTTTACAACAAAATAATGATCCTCATGGCTCTATTTGTCTTACAGTTCATCGTTTTACTCTCCATTGATAAGCCATGGAACGTAATCGCTGCCCTTCTAATAACCATTGTAGGGGTAGTAGTCCTGGCCCAATTATCAAAAGAAGGGAAAACGTTCCTGGCAGAGCATCGAAAATTGCTGGAAGAAGAAAATCAGCTTTCTACCCTTCTCCACTCCCTGCCTGATTTTGTGTGCTTTAAGGATGGACAGGGCCGCTGGTTAAAGGTCAATCAATTTGGCAGAAAACTGTATAACCTTGAACGAATTGATTATGTAGGGAAGACTGATAGTGAATTAGGAGATCTGGTTCCCTTTTTTAAAGACGCCTTCCACTATTGTGTTGACTCGGATGAACAATCGTGGAAAGCCGAAAAGGTAACGAGATGTGAAGAAGGATTCTACCTTCCGAACGGTGAATACAAGACCTTTGATGTCATAAAAGTTCCGTTATTTCATTCGAATCAGACAAGAAAGGGATTAGTCATCATCGGCAGGGATATTTCTCAGCAGAAAATAGCTGAAGAAATGCTATTAAGAAAAGAGAAATTATCTGTGGTCGGGGAGCTTGCTGCGGGAATCGCCCATGAGATCCGGAATCCCCTTACGAGCATCAAGGGTTTCATTCAACTGCTTGAAGAGAATGAGCATGTATCCGAAAATTATCTTCAGGTTATGTCCTCCGAGATGGATCGAATCAACCAAATTGTAGGAGAGTTACTCATTTTATCAAAACCTCAAATGAGGGAATACCAGGTCTTTGATATGAATGAAGTGTTAAACTATGTGATCAAGATAATGGAGCATGAAGCAATCCTCAAAGGGATCACATTAAATGTTCAAGTACCATCGTCCTCCATTCACGTATTTGGAGATAAGAATCAATGTGTACAGGTCTTTATAAATATTATAAAAAATGCAATCGAATCCATGGATGAAGGAGAAATCAGTGTCAACTGGAATGTTCTGAACGAAACGATCATCATCTCGATTCAAGATCAAGGGGTGGGAATTCCACCTGAACGTTTAAAGAGACTCGGTGAGCCATTCTTTACTTTGAAAGAAAAAGGGATGGGACTCGGGCTGACCATCAGTCAAAAGATCATTGAAGACCATAAAGGGTCTATACACATTGAATCAGAAGTGAACAAGGGAACAAAAGTAGAAGTAACCTTACCGGTGAAACATAAATGAAATCCAAGGCTGCCTCATTGCGATGCAGCCTTGAATTATGTAAGCAGGTGATATGCTCAAATGGCGAGGAAGTTGCATAGTCTTCTTGAAGAATCTCATCAACCACTACTTCCTTCAGAAAAAAGTTTATGAAAAGATAAAAACCCAGGTTCGAATTCTAGAGAGACCTAATAATATGAGACTGAATAAAACACCTTCAAGTAGTAAATAATTCATTTACATTTGGAGGTGTTTTTTCTATGGGTAATAAAATGTCCTATCCAGAAGAAGTTAAGAAAGAAGTTGTCCGTTTAAAATTAGAAGGTAAACATTCAAATCAAGAGTTAATGGAGATGTTCGGGATTAAGAATCGATCTCAGATTAAGACCTGGGTGAAATGGTTCAAGAATGGTGAGGCCCATCGTTTTGCTCAACCTCTTGGTAAACAATATTCTTATGGGAAAGGTCCTAATGATGAAAGTGAACTAGCCCAGTTACGAAAGAAAGTTGCTTATTATGAAATGCGTGAGGAATTGTTGGGAAAGTACAGGGAAATCGAAAGGAAGTGGTCCCAGAAGTATTCGTACAGACCGTAGAGATGTTTAAACATAAATATACCGTTATTGCCCTTTGTGAATGCTTTGGAGTGGCAAAGGCTACTTATTATCGTTGGCGGGGAAAGTCATGGGGCCCATCAGAATTAGAGAAGAAAATCATTGATATTTGCGGGGATTTGAAATTTCGCATCGGGCACCGGATGGTTCGTGATCTCTTGCGTAAAGAGCACAAACTCAAAGTCAATCGGAACACTGTACAACGAATTATGCAGAAATTTAATATTCAGTGCCGTGTTAAACGGAAAAGACAAAACTATATAGCTGGGGAAAGTAAAATCGTGGTGCCGAATTACTTAAACAGAGAATTCCATGCATCTAAGCCAAGTGAAAAATGGGTTACAGATATTACCTATCTTCCTTATGGTGAGAAAATGTTATATTTATCAACGATTATGGACTTGTATAATAACGAAATTCTTGCTTACACCATTAGTGATAAACAAGATAAAGCTCTAGTGCTAGATACGTTAAAGAGAGCGTGTGAAGGTCGTGATGTATCTGGATGCATCCTTCACAGTGATCAAGGGTCTCAATATACATCGTATGATTTTCAGGAAGACGCAAAAAAAAGAGGCATTATCACAAGCATGTCCCGACGAGGAAACTGCTTTGATAATGCCGTCATCGAATCCTTCCACTCCTCTTTAAAGTCAGAAGAATTCAGCCCTCTGGATCGAGGGAAACTAACCAACCATACAGTACGAAAGAAAATAGAATCGTACATGTATTATTATAATTATTGTCGTCCTTTTACAAAATTAAACTGCCAGACTCCGGTAGAATTTAGAGTCATGGCAGCTTAGGTGCTTTATTTAGTCTTATTTGACTGTGTCACTCCATTCCGAACCTGGGTTTTACTTCATCAAAAAATCATATGAGCAATTGCAACAATCACAAGTAAAGTCAAGAATGTACGTTGTAAGAAGATGATCACTAAGTCTTTGAAATCAACCGGGATCTTAGAACCTAGTAGCAGTCCCCCGACTTCAGACATGTAGATCAATTGTGTTACAGATAAACAAGCAATCACAAAGCGTGTCAGCTCACTTTCAATTCCAGATCCAAAGATGGCTGGAAGGAACATATCGGCAAAACCGACAAGGATCGATTGAGACGCTTCTGCTGCCTCTGGAATTTGAAGAAGCTCCAGTAAGGGAATTAGCGGCATACCGATGTATTCGAAGAACTTTGTATTCTCCGCTACGATCAGTGCTGTAGTACCGATTGCCATAACGATGGGCGCAACCCCCATCCACATATCCAACACATTTTTCATTCCATCAGTAAAAAACTTAGAAGTACTATTGTTATTCTTAGCCTGAACAAGGGCTTGTTCATATCCATAACCTACGCGGCTATAGCCTTCTGGAATGACTTCCATCGTGTTCTTGCCTTCTTGATCATTATAGTAAGTGTCAGGCTTACGGGATAATGGCGGGATTCGTGGCAGCACGATTGCGGCAATAATTCCTGAAATTGCTACAGTTATATAGAAAGGAATGAAGTATTTTCCAAGACCAACCTCAGAAATGACGACTAGACTGAAGGTAATGGATACAACAGAGAATGTCGTACCAATGATCGCTGCTTCCTTCTTCGTATAGTATCCTTCTTCATATTGCTTACTTGTCAGTAGCACCCCGATCGTTCCGTCTCCTAACCAGGAAGCTAAACAATCGATGGAAGAACGCCCGGGTAAACCGAATACGGGACGCATCACTTTCGTTAAGAGAGCACCGAATAATTCAAGTAGACCGAAATTTAATAATAAAGGTAGAAAAAGTCCGGCAAATAAAAATACAGAGAATAGAATAGTGAGAAGTCCATCCGGGTTTAATAGAAGTCCACCCGTTGCGTCTGACCAGATCCATTCAGGCCCTAATTTAAATAGAGTCATGATTGCAAACACAGCACCTAGTACTCTGACAAAAACCCAAACAGGTCTTACATCGAACAGGCTTGTGAAAAACGGAGATTTTTCAATGAAAGCCGGGCGTACGAACTTAGTGATAAAAGTCCCTAATACGGTAAGGATGATTAATCCTGTCATAATCGTAGGTACATAGCTTCCAATCCAGTCCTGTAATAGTCCTGAAAGAATGGCGATTGGTATCGTGATCCCGTCTTCCTGTGGAATCGGAACCATAAAAAGAAAAATTCCCAATAGGGAAGGAATGATAAATCGTAAATGACTTGTTAATGTAAAGCGATGTTGTCGATTCATAAATTCACCTCAGATGTAGTTATAACGGAAAATGAAACATTATTCATTCTAATGCATACATATAAATTTGTCCATAAGAAGTTCCCACAAGGGGGATTATGCATTACCTAGCTGTTTTTCCCAAACGGTGTGAAAGTGAAACATAAAATATTGAATGATCGATCTAGTAAATGAATGTATACAAAAAAGAAAGCGCTATCTTTCGGTACCTCTCTATTTTACTAAAATTTTTAAAAATTTCAATTATAAGATGAAAAACATTTTTATTTCTCACATTTTAAGTGAAAAAGTCTGAAGTTACGGGGGATTATTACCTAAAAAAGATTATTAGCTATTTCTATAATGAGGTTTAAGTAGTATGAAAGAGGGTATTAAGAAATTCATACCTTGGTAAGTCAGGAGTTGTAATCGATGACATCGTTAACGATACTTACGGAAGAGCAATTGGCTAATGTCTATCAATTAGCACAGGAAGAAGGATTGGAAGAAGAATTTATTGAGATGTTAGAAGGAGAGCTGGAAAGAAGAGAAGTTGCTCGATAGGACCTAAAATAAAAACAATGAAACGCCATACATAACGGCTGATCTCCAAATGAAGGTCAGCCTATTTTTATTTTCATAAGACAATAGTGCCCTGGTGATTCTCAGGCAAAGTCGAGACACTCTGAGGCACTTTTAGTTTTTTATAAGAATAGTAATCCAAGGGAAATGACGACTCCACTAATGACAAGGATAATTACGCAGTAACCCATAATATCCTTCGCCTTTAACCCTGCGATCGCTAAAGCAGGCAATGCCCAGAACGGCTGGATCAGATTTGTCCAGGCGTCTCCCCAAGCAACAGCCATAGCGGTCTTAGCCACAGAAGCATCCAGTGTTTGAGCGGCATCAAGCATAATAGGAGCTTGGACGGCCCACTGTCCTCCCCCGGAAGGAACAAAGAAGTTCACAATCCCGGCGCTGAGGAAGGCGAAGAAGTAAAAGGTCACATCATTTGAAATCGATACAAAAGCCTCGGACATGACGACAGCAAGACCAGATGCAGTCATCATTCCCATGATTCCTGCGTAGAAAGGGAATTGAATGACAATCCCGCTAGCGCCTTTGATCGCTTCCTGTACAGCCGCAAGAAAGCGCTTTGGCGTCCCGTGAAAGAGAATGCCCAGGAATAAGAATAAAAAGTTGACGATATCTAAATTGAGGGAGAAACCGTTTTGAACAAAATATGAAAATAGGAAAGCAATCCCGAGAACGGCAACAATAATTGATAGAATCATACTGTTTTCCAGGCGCTCAGCAGGTGTTAATGCCTCTTTTTCAAGAGTGGCGGCTGTTTCATTAAAGATTTCAGGATCTACGGTTACAGTTTCTTCTTTTGACGGCATCAGCATCCTGTTAATGACCGGAAGAACAATAAATAGAGCTAACACAATCAGGACATTGAACGTAGCGAAGATCGTCTCACTTGTCGAGATGACACCGATCATATCTTGGAATGGATGATCGGCTGTTGCAATCGATAACGGAATGGAACCAGAGAACCCTGCATGCCAGACAACAAATCCGGAATAAGCACTGGCAATCAGCAACCGGTAATCGACCCCTTTCACCCGCTTTGCCAACTCTTTCGCAAATAATGCCCCGATTACAAGCCCGAAGCCCCAGTTGATCCAGCTGGCAATCATCGAAACGACAGTAACAATGACAATCGCGGAACCAGGTGATTTCGCAAATGAGGCAAGAAAACCAAGAAACCGTTTAAACAATGGACTGCTTGCCAGTACATACCCCGTAACAAGCACAAGGACCATCTGCATGGAAAAGGCAAGCAGGCTCCAGAATCCGTTACCCCAATACTGAACCATTTCGAGGCTTGAACTTTCAGTGAAGATAAGACCAAATCCAAATACGGCCAAAGTTAAGATGATAACAAATAAAAATGGATCTGGCAGATAGCGTTGCATGATCTTATTAGAGAATGAAATAAGTGCTTTCATCTTTTAATCCCCCTTATTAAATACCTACACTTTCTATTCTTCTATAATGATTATTGAAAACCCTTTCATTTTTATGAATTAACTGAAAATAAGAGTGTGTGTATGAATTTTGTTAAGAGTAAGTGACATAAGTACAAGAGGATAAATATTTCATGATACAATGGCTAAATTAATAACATTCAACGTTAGGAAGGTGTCTACTTATGATTACATGTATCGCAACAGATATGGACGGTACTTTATTGAATGAAAAACAGGAAATCAGCGAAGCCAACAAACAAGCTATCCTGGATGCGCAACAGCAAGGAATAGAAGTCGTAGTTGCCACAGGAAGATCATATGAAGAAGCTCGCTATGTCATACAGGAGGCCGGTATCTCATGTGATATCGTTTGTGCCAATGGAGCAGAGGTTCGAAATAAAAAGGGTGAAATAGTCTATCAGGCAGGCATTGAATCAGCACAAGCGAAAAAAATTGCCGCTGTCTTAAACGAAACCGGTATTTACTTTGAAATCTACACAGATCAGGGAACATACACTGAAAATTATGAGATGGGCGTCGAGTTGATCGTCGATATTTTCACGACAGCCAACCCTGAAGTATCAGAAGAGCAGGTGAGGCAAGCAGCCAAAGAACGATTTGATAAAGGTCATATCAAATTAGTTGAAGATTACGGGGTTTTATTCGAGGACGCTTCCCAACTTGTTTACAAGTTTCTTGTTTTCTCTTTTGATGAAAAGCAATTAACAGAAGCTAATGAAAAATTAAATGAAATAACAGGTATTGCCATTAGCTCGTCGGGTAAAGAAAACATTGAAGTGAATAGCCTTGAGGCACAAAAAGGAGTCGCTCTGCAGAAGCTACTGAACGACAAAGGGCTTTCAGCGCAACATGCCATGGCAATGGGTGATAACCTTAACGACCTATCCATGATGAAAGTTGTGGGAAGACCAGTGGCCATGGGGAATGCCCTGGATCAGGTAAAAGAGTTCTGTCCATTCGTCACGGCAACAAACCGTGAAGACGGTGTCGCAAAAGCGATTCAGGAAGTACTTCAACAGACGGCAAACTCATGAGAACGTCTTCTGTTGTCCATACTGGTAAAAAAAGTGAATAAGGGAGCTTGAAAAAATGGGAAACCGAATCAGAAGTCGTTCGTTCTTATTCGTCATTGGTCTTAGCTTGCTACTTAGTGCCTGCTCAATGGGACAGCCAGATGAACAACAGGAAGAAAGCGAATCCGTCAGTAAACCGAGAGTCGAA
This sequence comes from Rossellomorea sp. H136, assembly GCF_056838065.1. NCBI lineage: Bacteria > Bacillati > Bacillota > Bacilli > Caryophanales > Bacillaceae > Rossellomorea > Rossellomorea sp. H136. The sequence continues at coordinate 4,834,243 of NZ_CM166371.1, read as the reverse complement.
AGCAGCGTGATCGCACAGAATCTCTCCATTCCCTGGTCGATTCAAAAGCTTGATAATGTATTCTACATCTCCCAAAGGACAGGGGATATCATTGAAATAAAGGATGGCAAGAAAACCGTTGTGAAAACCAATCTTTCAAAGCCATTATCTAAACGGCCAGAAGCGGGGTTGCTGGGATTTGTGCTTCATCCGGATTTTAAAACAAATCAGCAGGCATATGTCTACTATACGTATGATGACTCAGGGGACCCGTACAACCGTGTCGTAGTATTGAAGCGAACGGAAAATCAATGGAGTGAGGAAAAAGTATTGCTGGACCGTATCCCAAGCGGTCAATACCATCATGGTGGACGGTTGGAAATCGGTCCGGATAACAAGCTTTACATTACGGCAGGGGATGCGACTCAACAGGATAAGGCTCAGGACCTCTCCTTTCTTGGTGGGAAAATTCTTCGGATGAATTTGGATGGTGGAATACCAGACGACAATCCATTTCAGGATTCTTACGTATACAGCTACGGCCATCGCAATCCTCAGGGGCTGGCATGGAACAAAGCTGGAGAGCTTTATGAAACAGAGCACGGACCTAACGGATATGATGAAGTGAATCGTATCGAAGCGGGCAACAATTATGGATGGCCAAAGATTACTGGGGATGAAAAAGAGGGTTCCTTGATTTCGCCTCTCACTCACTCCGGAGAACCATCATGGGCCCCGTCAGGAGCGGACTTTTGGAAAGAAGATTTAGTATTTGCCTCTCTCGCCGGTCAAAGTGTAAAGCGATTTAACCCTGAAACCGGGAAAGTATCAGACTTGCTGACGGACTTTGGTCGTATTCGGGACGTGCTTGTGGAAGGTGACACCCTTTACTTTGTATCGAATAACACAGATGGACGCGGGATCCCCCGGGAGAATGATGATAAATTGTATGAGGTGGATTTGAATTCATTGACAATTGAAGAATAAGAAAGAGATACCTTCCTTAACGTTGAGCTGAGGGAGGTATCTTTCGCAAAAAAATAACACGCTAAAGAGCGTGTTTATGAATTCTTATTCTCATCATTGTCTTTATATTTCAGAATAGCGATCACAAACATCCCAAAGCTGAGCATCAGAGATAATACCTCAAACGTATTCATGAATACATCGCCTCCTTATTTAAAGGCTTCCCGGACATAAGATTGTCCTATACGCCGCGATAAATAAAAACATAAAAACCTCAAATATTTAGCGAAGTCATTTCAATAAAGGAAATCAATGGTGTTTTATTTAATATGAAATACAAGGATGAAAACTCTTTGAAAGGGATGTGGTGACATGAATGGAAAACGGATACTCTCATTTTTTCTCGTTCTCATTTTACTTAGTGGATGTGGAGGAACAGATGATCAACCGGTTCAGGAAGATCTGGATTCGTCTGAAGTGAATTCCGATTTGCCTTCACCTGATTCCAATCAGACGGCAGATAAGGTAGATGTTCTTGCCAACGATGAAAAGATCATAGAGATGTTAAAAAAGACCGGCGTGATATCTGAAGATGCTTCCCCCGAAGAGATAGAAAAAGCTCTTCAAAAATATCTTAAAGATAAAAATAGCAATCAACTGATTAATGAAAAAGAGAAGAAGAAATACATTGAGGAGATTAAAAAGAAAATCCAAGAGGGGAATTCTTCCGAAGGTGATACAGATAATTGAAAGAAACAAGCAAGGATGAAAAAATCCTTGCTTGTTCATGTGCGGCCACTCATTAGCGCATGACGCTGCCGCCTGATATTTTCACTGATTCACCAACAATGTTCCGAGCGGCATCACTTAGTAGATATACAATCGTATTTGCCACCTCAGTCGGTGAGGTAAGCCGTCCAGAAGGAATACTTTCTTTCGCGATCTCCAATTGCTCCTCATAACTTCTGCCTTCACGTTCGCCTTTTGATTTTATGGCGATTCTTCCCATATCGGTATCTACATAACCCGGGCAAATGGCATTCACTCGTATGTTGTTTTCAATCGCTTCATGGGCAAAGGCTTGTGTAAATCCGGTTACGGCAAACTTAGAAGCACTGTACGCGCTATTTCCATGTGTCCCTCTTAAACCTGACAGGGAAGAGATATTGACGATGGAACCACTTTTCTTATCCTTCATTTGGTTATAGACGGCCTGTGAGAGCTGAACCAGTGAGAAGTAGTTTAACTCCATTATATTTCTCAGGTCTTCTTTGGATAGACTCTCGACCATATCACCGCCGCCTATCCCGGCTGAGTTCACGAGACCTGTGATGGGGCCGAGCTGGTTTCTTGCTGCCGATAGAAGCTTTTCGCGATCTTCAGTGTTGGTAAGATCCGCTATATATAGGAAGACCTTGTCTGAGTCCCGGCATTCGTTTTTCAGTTGTTTCAGCTTTTCTTCATTTCTTCCTGTAATCGTCACCTTTGCGCCTGCCTGAACGGCCACTTTCGCCGTTTCAAATCCGATGCCGCCTGTGGCACCAGTAATGAGGATATGCTGGTCTTTCAATGTGTTTTCATGGAAAAGGAAACTCATTTTTTTACCTCCTTGTGTTGTATAGTAGGATTTACCCGTTTCGGGGAGGAGGAAAACAGGTGACTGCGGAGTGGAATGTCGGTTTTGAAAATAAATTCGTGGTTTTGAAAATAAATGGTGGAGAATTGAAAATAAAAATGGAAATTTGAAAATAAGTAGGATGAAATTGAAAATAAACCCCTCATTGCATGAACAAGACGAATCAATATCTGCGTCCAGGATCCATTTTCAGTCCCAATGGTCCTTTACAGCCTAAAAAAAGAACCCCAAATCTCTCATTTGGAGTCCTTTCTACACGTTTATCCCTTACCAATCCCATTCACAATCATCTGCACCGTCATGTCGATCTCCTTCTCGTCATCCCAATCGGCTTCAGGAAGGAAGAGGTACCGGACAAGCAGCAATCCGAAGATACTGGTGGCTGAAAATCGCACGACTGTGTAGGAAGGGAGGTCGATGATCTGTCCCTTTTCTTTATAATGATCGACGAGCCTCACGAATTTCTCGACCACTTTTTCAGCGATATGCTCTTTGAATTGTTCCTTCAGCTCAGGATGGAAAGGGATTTCTTGTATTAATATTTTGAAAGCAGTCATGTTTTCCTTCAAGAATTCCTGCCGATTCAAAATCATCGCTTTCAGGAAATCTTCATACCGATCATATTTCGCATCGAGCACTTTATTGAGATCCCGGATTACAAATGGGGCGATCAGCTTGGCCATCGTAGGGGATACAATCGAAAGAAGCAGGTCTTTCTTCGTTTTGTAATGCCGGAAGATAGTTCCTTCTGCGACGCCGGCTTTTTTTGCGATTTGACTGGTAGAGGTGGAAGCGTAGCCTTTTTCTGCAAACATTTCAATGGCTGCCTCCACGATTTTCTGTTGCTTTTCAGTCAGTGTTTCTTCCTGATCAAATAGCTGTTTAAATATATTCTTTTCTTCAGTCATGCTTTAAACCCCTAACTTGTCGTTCATTACTTACCTATATTTTACGGTATTTTCTGAGGGCTGCAACATTGAGAACGATAAAGAGTATAGAAAACCCAATCAATACCGATAAGTTAAAGAGCAAACCCTCAAAAGCAAACCCCCGTATCATCACATCTCTTAAAGCATCCGCAGCATAATATAGAGGGGTGATGGGACCGATCCAGCTCAGCCATTCAGAGATCGTATCTAAATTAAATAATCCTGAAAAGAATATCTGAGGCACGACCACAATCGGAATGAACTGCATCATCTGTAATTCATTCTTGGCAAAAGCCGATAGCAATATTCCAAGTGTCAGGGCCGTGAATGATAATGATACAATGATGATCAATACATTGAAAAAGCTTCCTTCCATCATCATATCCAATACATAGATGGCATACCAGGAAATCAAGGATGCTTGCAGGAGGGTGACGATACCGAAACCAAGGACATAGCTGACAACCATTTCCCAAATCTTGATCGGGGAAGCAAGCAACCTCTCAAGTGTGCCCGTCGTTCTCTCTCTCAGGAAAGATACCCCGCTGATCAAAAAGACAAAGAAGAAAACGAAAAAGCCCAGAAGTACTGGTCCAAAGGAGTCAAACATCTCCATGTCCCCGCTTCCGTACACAAACTCAATCTGATCTGATAGTTTTGGAGAGTTGGAGGGAAACAAAGTTTGAATTTTTTTCATCACAGCACCGTTGACTGTGGGGTCACTTCCTTCAATGACAATCGAAGGGGAAGTAGGGTCCTCCTCGAATGAAATATAGCCATCCAGTTCACCATTTTTAATGTCTTTCAAGGCCTTATCGGGACTCGCATAAGATTGAAAATCCTTCGTATCGAATTTCGCTTCCAGTTGCTGTGGCAGATCGACAATCGCCACTTTTGCGTCGTAATCATCCGAGTTAAATACGAGAGACAGCATGCTGAGTATCAATAATGGAGCTAAAAACATCAAAGCCAATGTTCGTTTATCCCTTAGCAGCTGTTGAAGAATCCGAATGACAAAACCTCTAATCCGCAATGGAAACACCCCCATTTTTCAAAAATACATCTTCAATCGAAGTAACTCCATACGTTTCTTTAATGGCATCCGGTGTATCGCTTGAAATGATTTCTCCATGCGATAGGAGGCCAAGCCGGTCACATCTTTCTGCTTCATCCATCACATGGGTTGTAATGACAAGGGTTCTGCCTTCTTCCTTAAGACGGTGAAAGCTATCCCATATTTCCTTTCTTAAAACGGGATCAATCCCGACAGTCGGTTCATCTAAAAATAAGACTTCAGGCTCATGCAGAAGAGCAATGGCAAGGGAAAGCCTTCTTTTCATTCCTCCTGAGTACTGATGGACAGGCTTATAGAGGTTATCAAGCAGATCTACGGTCGTCATCACTTTTTCAATTTGTTCTTTCCTTTCAGCTTTCTTTAATCCGTAGAGGGAAGCCATAAAGGATAGGTTTTCTTTTGCGGTCAGCTCATCATAAAGGGCATCGGATTGTGCCATATATCCGATGGATGGATACAGCTCATTTGCTTTCAGCTTGCTCCCTTTGAAAGTTACACTCCCTGTCGAGGGGGTTTCGAGACCGATCATAAGCTTGATTAAAGTCGTCTTACCCGAGCCAGAGGGTCCTAATAATCCATAGATATCACCTTTTTGAATGTTGAGAGAAACGCTTTTCAACACTTCTTGAGAGCCGAATGATTTGGACAGCCCGTTCAATTGGATGATGGATTTCAATTGAATCACACCTTTCGGAGATTAGTAAGTGATTACTCACTAATAATATAAAGTATGCCGGGTGAATTGTAAAGTGAGTAATCACTCACTAACCAGTTATACTTATTCTATTCACAAAATGATTCCTTAGAAGTGCACAATTAAAAAAGAGCTCGAGCAAAGCCCAAACTCTTTTAAAACCATTATTCTACTGTGTCATTTTCCCATTGGTAGCTCCAGAATCGCTCAACAGTCACCCATTTTAATGCTTCAGGGTCATTTTGCTGAATGCCTTTTTCTAAATCCTTGAGCATCCATGCTGTTTGGGAGATATGCGCCTTCATGGCATCAATTTTTTGATCTTTAACTGGTGTGATATCAACAAGGATATCCGGCTGTCCTAACGCTTCCTCACAATTCTTGGAGAAGGCAAGGCAGTGGAGCTTCGGTCTTGATGCTTTCGGCAAACGTCGAACGGCACGGACCACAGCTCTTGCAGTTGCTTCGTGATCGGGGTGAACGGAGTAGTCCGGATAGAAGGTGATGATGAGTGAAGGATTTAATTCTTCCATTAACTCAGTCACCATGTTTGAAAGCTTTTCATCATTTTCAAATTCAAGGGTTTTATCCCGGTATCCCATCATGCGTAAATCCTGTATTCCCATCACATCGGCCGCTTTTTGTAATTCTTTTTTACGAATCAGTGGAAGCGACTCTCTTGTTGCAAAGGGTGGGTTCCCTAAGTTTCTTCCCATTTCCCCTAATGTGAGGCATGCGTAGGTGACGGGTGTTCTATTATTCACGTGAGTGGAAATGGTTCCTGATACACCAAATGCTTCATCATCGGGGTGGGGAAAGATGACGAGTACTTGTCTTTCTTTTTCCATTTTGACCTCTCCTTTTATATTGATTCTAGTGGTTTAGTTGAAAGGTGTCGGGCTGATTTCAAGGGCAACGGCCAGTTTCCCGTCGGCGCCATGTCCTGCAAGTAACAGGCGGCCCTCTTCATCGAATTCATAATGAGTCAGTCCTTCAGCATAAATCCAGCCGACTTCAATTTTCAAACCGACGCGGTAAGGTCCGTCCCCGATGATCTTCCCGTGCTCATAGTTGACCTTCGCGTTGCGGATATAGGCTCCGGCTGAAAAGAAGCCCTCATTAAAGTGAGATGCATAGGCTCCGTTGGTAGTTTCTAAATGTATATAAACGTCCTGACGGGCAAGCTGGGTAATGATCCCTTGCACATCAGCAATCTTAATCGGTTCCATTCTTTTTCCTCCTTAAATACAGAAAAGACTCTTAACCATTATGTACTATCTTACTAAAATTCATGAATGAATGCGAAAAGTATGATTGGGGGAGGATGTACTTTTTGAAAGGTCCGTCCCTCAAAAAAAGTGCCAGGCACGAGATCATTCTTTCGTGCCTGGCACCAGCCGGTAATTATTTTTCTAAACGATTATAGGCACCATGCATGACAGGTCCAACGTATTCGTTCAGTTTGAAGCCATGTTTGATGGCTGCTGTAACAAAGGTTTTCGCGTTTTGTACAGCTTCTTTCACGTTTTGTCCATTTGCAAGGTTTGATGTGATGGCTGCTGCGAAAGTACAGCCGGCACCGTGGTTATACGTCGTTGCTACTTTCTCTTCTTCAAGTAGAGTGAATTCGTTTCCGTCATAGAATAAATCAAGAGCTTTGTCATGTTGTAATTGCTTTCCGCCCTTGATGACAACATGTTTCGCTCCAAGGTCGTGGATTTTCTTTGCGGCTTCCTTCATTTCATCAATGGTCTTGATGGGACCTGACCCGGCAAGCTGACCTGCTTCGAACAGGTTAGGAGTCACTACGGTAGCGCGCTTGAGCAAATGCTCTCTCATGGCATCCGTTGTTTCAGGGTTTAACACTTCATCTTCGCCCTTACATACCATTACAGGGTCGATGACGACTTTATCCAAACCGAATGCATCGATTTTCTTCGCTGCAAGCTCAATGATCTCGACTGTACCGAGCATGCCTGTTTTCATGGCATCGATTCCGACAGAAAGAACCGTTTCCAGTTGTGCTTCCAATGTATCAATGGATAATGGATGTACCTGGTGGTGCCAATGGTTGTTCGGATCCATCGTAACAACCGTTGTAAGAGCCGTCATGCCATACACGCCATGCTCCTGGAATGTTTTAAGATCAGCTTGGATACCGGCTCCACCGCTTGTATCGGATCCAGCGATCGTAAGGGTTTTTTTCAATGTCATAGTTGCATTCCTCCTAAGAAAGTAACTTGTTATAATTGTAAAAGTCTGACTAAAGAATATAATAATGGACGGGTAAATACAAATTCTTTTGACTATGGCTAGTTACAAAAAAAGACGCCGGGAATGATATCCTCGACGTCTTTTTGGATGGGATGGATCGTAAAAATTAGAATGGTTTCGCATCATTAGTTGTTGCTTCTTTGGAAGCGACGATGACAAGCTTTCCTTTATCGAGTTCTTCTTCATAGACATCTGCTTCTGCCTGGTTCATCCCCACGGACTTCATTTTCAAACGTAATTCATCTCCGCGGCTGTTGAATAGGTTACTCATGGACTCAATGATTCCTTGTTCTTTTATACCGGTGGATTCCGTATGGGTTGCTTCAGTAATATGTTCAGATCGATGTTTGTCATGGGCGAACACATAGATTTCATCTTTTGAGTAGCCTTCACTTGTAAACATTTCAATTTCTCTTTTCGCTTCTACCACATTTTCAGCTGTTTGAATTTTATACATAATCATTACCTCCAGTTTTAATTTAATGTCTTGTCCCTTCTTTTCCCGGTTGTACAAAAATCAAACTTTCCATAATATAGAAATACTTTCGAGAGAATAATTGTTTCCAAGATTCTACATTATTTCCTATAATAGAAGAGAGGAAGGTGAAGCATTTGACAAATCAATACAAGAAAATACAAGAAATTGAGGCGATTATAGCAGATTTGAAAGCAAGTGAAAGAGAAACCGGTGCCTCTTTGGCGTTTGAAAATAGAAGTAGTAGACGTTTCCCGGCTTGGAAATTAACAACATCCGTTCTGTCCTTTTGGAAAAATAGAGTGTTGTTGATTATCCTTCTTTTCATCCTAATAATAGGGGGAGTATCCATAGGGGTCTATTCGTGGTTATCCGGATCTACCTTTACAGAAGAGAAGGGGGCGTTTGTCGAACGAATTCAAGAGATGAGTTCCCTGGCGACGGCTCAAGGGTTTGTAAAGGCCGTGATCGAGCAGGAGGATAATCAATTATTCGGGAAAGACATCAATACGGATATACCCGGGACAAAACGGAAGCTTCTGATGGTAGTACCCGGAACCGTCCTGGCAGGGGTTGATTTACAGGGAATCGATGAAGGCGATATAGTAGTTGATGAAGTGAAGAAAGAAATTCAATTAGCCCTGCCGCGTGCAGAGATTCTTCAGGACCCTTCCATTGATACTGAGAACATTAAGACCTTCTCGGTAGAAGGGATATTCAGAAATGATGTGGACTGGAATGAAGGGTTTGCCCTTGCGGAAGTGGCAAAGGACCAAATCAGTCAGGAAGCGGTTGAGCAGGGATTGCTTCAAGCCGCGGAGAAAAATGCTGAGAAATCGTTGAAGGGTTTCTTTGAACAATTGGGCTATGACGTTGCGATTCAATTTAGGGACTAGAAAGGATGTCTAACAGTGACAAAGATTTTTCAAAACGATTGGGCAGACATTCTGGAAGGTGAACTCCAGAGGGAGTACTATCAGAGCTTGAGAGAATGGCTTAAAGGGGAATATGAAACGAACACAACTTATCCTTCTATGCATGACATCTTCAATGCTTTTCATTATACAGCTTACGAAGATGTGAAGGTTGTATTGCTTGGACAAGATCCGTATCATGGACCGAATCAGGCAGAAGGCTTAAGTTTTTCTGTCAAAAAAGGAGTCAAGATTCCGCCGTCGTTACGAAATATGTATAAAGAGCTTCATGATGATATCGGATGTCAGATCCCTCCTCATGGCTCCCTGGTAAAATGGGCAGAGCAAGGTGTCCTGCTGTTAAATACCGTCTTAACCGTACAAGAAGGGAAGGCGCACTCCCACCGGGGAAAAGGGTGGGAACAATTCACAGATCATGTCATCTCGATCCTGAATGAACGAGAGAAGCCGATGGTATTTATTTTATGGGGGAAACCCGCTCAGGCGAAACAGGCGCTCATCGATTCTTCCAATCACTATATTGTGACGGCTCCTCATCCAAGTCCATTATCTGCACACCGGGGTTTCTTTGGAAGTAAACCATTTTCAAAAACAAACGGATTTTTAAGGGACCATGGGATAAAAGAGATTGACTGGTGTATCGAATAACCGGATGTTTCACGTGAAACAATGGATGGCCCCTCATATATGGAGGGGTTTATTTTGTATAAGGGGGATGCCAAATGAAAAATGAAAAGCGTATCAACTGCTTTCAATGTCAATATTTCTATACAACCTGGGAGCAGGCTCACCCCAGGGGTTGTAAAGGCTACGGATTCAAAACGATGGCCATGCCTTCACTGGTGGTTTTCCAATCCTCAGGAAGTCCCTGTATGAAATTCAAGCCTAAGTGAAATGATGACAAGAAGATATTTGCGAAATCCTTCATTTAGAATTAGGATAGGGATGTAGGTTCATCAGAGGAAGTACATACTGTATGTAAAAAGATAAATCATGTACGGGAAGACTTGTGGAAGGAGTCATCAATTGTGAATATCCCACATCAATCATTAATAAAGAAAATAGAACATGAACTCGGAAAAGCAAAAACAGCGGAAAAGTCACAGCAAATCCGAGAGCATGTGTATTCGATAAAGGCTCTATGTGAAGTTTTGTTGGAGGAAAACCACGGGGCAGCTACTGCAGCATCTTCGTTTCAAACCCAACAAACGATGCCATATTTACAAGCGTCACAACCGAGTCAGAAGCCTGTCACCATCCAGAAAGAAGAGCCTCTGGAGACGGATGACGGAGCGAATGGAAATTCGTTATTCGACTTTTAGTCACTAAGTGAAAGAAGGAACAGGAGGGCCATCATGAAAACATTTATTATTATTGGAGCAATTAACGCCTTTTTATCGGTCGCTTTAGGAGCATTCGGTGCCCACGCGTTGGAAGGGAAAATCTCACAGAAGTATATTGATATTTGGAATACCGGAGTTCTCTATCAGATGTTTCACGCGATTGGAATCATCATTGTCGGGGTTCTGATGGGGAATGTTACACCAACCTCATTACTGTCCTGGTCCGGCTGGCTGATGCTGATCGGAACGGTATTATTCTCAGGAAGCCTTTATGTATTAAGCCTATCCGGAATTAAGGTCCTTGGAGCAATCACACCTCTAGGAGGCGTCAGTTTCTTGGCAGCATGGGTGCTTCTGATTGTCTTTGCAGTAAAAACGTTATAAAAAATAAGAAACCCTGACAGGAAAATATTCTCCTGTCAGGGTATTTTTTTATCGCTGGGAATAACTTTGCATAGAGCCTCCAGCTCCATACGGATATTCATATTCAATTTCTTCATCAAATGTAATGTAGTCTAAATAAATCATTGGGATGAGGTACCTGGTCCCTGTTTGTGGATCACTCAGGATAAGATGATCCCGGCCCGCGGCTTCTATGATTCCTTTGAAGATTTTTGCATTCCATTCTGTATTGTTTTCAAACGTAGTGTAAACAGTCGCTACTTTTCCTTTGTTCAAACGAAGAATATTCTCGATATACGATTCTTCAATAGGTAGCATCCCCTGAATATTTTGTGTAGGGGCTGGAGCACTCGTCGGTGGAGGTACTTGGAAACCTCCACCACCTTGCTGTTGGGGATAATATTGTTGACCCTGAACTTGCCCTCCTCCATAATATTGACCATATGGATTATACCCTTGCATATACGGGTTTGATTGTTGATTCGCCAAACCGAATACCTCCTTTTAATAAAGTTAGAATACTTTCGGACAATCTCTATGAGCAGGCTGATAGAAACAGTGGGACTTCCAGAAGTTTCACTTCCTTCTCGTTATAAGGAATAACAGCCACCTCACTTTTGAAGATACTATCTGTCTCACTATTTCATGTCTATGTAGGGGGAGAATAATATATTCGTTTGTTTTTTGAATGAGGAAGACGAACTTTTTTCATGAAAAAACGACAAGCCGCGAGGGCTTGTCGTTTATGTTTGTATTTAGTTCACGTGAAGGAATTTCGCAATTGCATCTTCTTTTAATAGATTACCTACATAGAAGGTACCGAATTCGCCGTAGCGTGCACTTACTTCATCAAAACGCATTTCGTATACAAGCTTTTTGAATTGAAGGACGTCGTCAGCAAATAGGGTCACACCCCACTCGTAATCATCAAAACCAACAGAACCTGTGATGATCTGTTTAACTTTTCCTGCGTATTGGCGGCCGATCATTCCATGACTTCTCATCATGTCGCGACGCTCTTCCATCGGCAGCATGTACCAGTTATCATTTCCCTGGCGACGCTTGTCCATTGGATAGAAGCAGATATGATTCGCTTTCGGAAGGATCGGGTAGATGCGCTCCTGTACATATGGATTATCATAAGGATCGCCCTCAGATGGCATGTAATTGCCAAGTTCCACTACAGAAACATAAGAGTATGTCGGAATCGTAAATTCAGCAATTTTCAGCTTGTTGAATTCATTTTCCAGCTCATTTAATTCTTCCATAGTAGGACGAAGGATCATCAGCATGAAGTCTGCTTTTTGACCAACGATCGTGTAAAGAGCGTGACTTCCTTCTTTCGCATCCTGCGTGCTGTTTAACTTATCTAAGAAACGGTGGAATTCAGAAATCGCCGAGGATCTTTCTTCACTCGGAAGCATCTTCCAGGACGTCCAATCCATCGCGCGAAAATCATGCAGGGAATACCAACCATCTAACGTTTGTGCCGGTTCTGCCATCGTAATCACTCCTTAAAGTACTTTTTCCAACTTTACTATATCATAGTTTGGCCTTAGAGTAAGAATACAAAACCCAATGTCGTTAAAATGGCACAAATGGTGGATAGGTAACGGATATCTGGAACACACTATCTTCGTAGATTATTACATAGGCTTAGGGTTGTAGAAGAAAGGGTAATAGGAAATAGAAATTATTAGAAAACAAAGACTTTTTCTGTGAAACCGATATCATTTCTCCTTTTCCTTGAATTCCTATATGAGAAGAGTATTCTAAGATTGGATATGTATAAATCAAGGAGGTCCCTCTATTGAGCAACTTATTTACAACACTAACAGATAAAGTAAAAGGCAAAGAGTTAAAAATCGTTTTCCCTGAAGGTACAGACGAGCGTATTCTAACAGCAGCCTCCCGTTTAGCTGGCGACGGCATCTTGACGCCGATCGTAGTCGGAAACGTGGATGAAGTCAATGCAAAAGCCGACCAGCTGGGTGTGAAGCTTGACGGTTGTGACGTTGTAGACCCGGTATCATTTTCTGGAATGGACGAGCTTGTGAAGGCATTTGTAGAGCGTCGTAAAGGAAAAGCTTCAGAAGAAGATGCGAAAAGAATCCTATTAGACGGAAACTATTTCGGAACAATGCTCGTATACACGGGCAAAGCTCACGGTCTTGTAAGTGGAGCAGCTCACTCGACAGCTGATACGGTTCGTCCGGCTCTTCAAATCATCAAAACAAAAGAAGGCGTCCGCAAAACTTCCGGTGTCTTCATCATGGTTCGTGAAGAAGAGAAGTATGTATTCGCTGATTGTGCAATCAACATTTCACCTGACAGCCAGGATCTTGCTGAAATCGCAATCGAAAGTGCGAAAACAGCTGAAATGTTTGACATCGACCCACGCGTGGCAATGCTAAGCTTCTCTACAAAAGGTTCGGCTAAATCACCGGAAACGGAAAAAGTGGTTGAAGCCGTTTCGGTCGCAAAAGAAAAAGCACCGGAACTGACTGTCGACGGTGAATTCCAATTCGACGCAGCATTCGTTCCATCTATTGCAGAGAAAAAAGCACCGGGTGCCGACATCCAAGGTAATGCGAACGTATTCGTATTCCCAAGCCTGGAAGCAGGAAACATCGGATACAAAATCGCCCAACGCCTAGGAAACTTCGAAGCAGTTGGCCCGATCCTTCAAGGACTGAACGCACCTGTAAACGATCTTTCACGTGGTTGTAACGAAGAAGATGTGTATAAGCTGGCGTTGATTACGGCTGCTCAGGCGCTGTAATTTTATAGATGCTGTGAAGAAAGCCGGATCCTTTTGGGGGTTTGGCTTTTTTTCGTTTATGTGTGCTCAATTGGTGCCTGGCACCAGGAGAGAATTACGTTTGCCTGTTAAATATCACTTGTTTTTTGACAGGAAAATAAATCGAGATATTCACCTGTCAAAATAGCCGCAGTTTTTAACAGGCAAATAAATCGGGATATCAAAATAACCACATTCTTTAACAGACAATCAACTTCACACGAAAAGCGGGCCTCTTGGCTTGTCCAACCCCTTTTTTAGCAACCCCGCCAATATATGATATAATGAGCTCGCATGTTGTGAGTGAAGGAGAAGCGTTATGGATAAGGAAAAAGCATATGCACTGCTTCGTCAAGACAGATGGAGAGTGATTGATCAATCGAGCTTGGGACCGATGTTCGGGGCCCTACAGTCATTTGCCATGGATGATACGTTGTGCACGGCAGTTGGAGCAGCTCAGTCTGACCCGACGGCACGCTCATGGGTTCACCATCAAACAGTCGTACTGGGCATTCAGGATACAAAGCTGCCGTTTCTTTCTGATGCCTTGAAGGTGTTGGAAGAAGAAGGCTATCAATATATTGTAAGAAACTCCGGAGGCCTTGCTGTTGTATTGGATGAAGGAGTATTGAATCTATCATTGGTTTTCCCCGATTCTGAAAAAGGGATCGATATTAACCGTGGCTACGATGCCATGTGGTTGCTTGTTGAGGATATGTTCAAGGACTTTGATGTGAAGATCGAGGCGAAGGAAATCACGCAGTCCTACTGTCCTGGAAGTTATGATTTGAGCATACATGATCAGAAATTTGCGGGTATTTCCCAGCGCAGAATTCGAAATGGAGTAGCCGTACAGGTGTACCTCTGCGTCAATGGAAGTGGTGCTGGACGAGCGAAGCTGATTCAGCGTTTTTATGAGATCGGGTTGAAGGATGGAACGACGAAGTTCACATTTCCTGTTATTGATCCTGAAGTGATGGCTTCTTTATCGGAGCTGCTTGGAGTCGAGTTATCGATTCAAGACGTGATGCTCAGGTTCCTGCAGTCGTTGAAAGGATTCAGCGGTGAGTTTTATAGCAGTGCCCTTCAAGGGGAAGAGTATGGAATGTATGAAATGTATTATCAGAGAGTCGTTGATCGGAATGAGAAGTTTTTGGGGTAGAAGGATAGGCTGGACTTCGATTGGTTTGGGGTCTGGCTTTTTTGGTTGTGTAAGAATGGGCAACCCAACCGAAAAACCAGCACACCCACAGGCGCACTGGTTGGGAACGAACATTATTCAGCTACTTTTTCTAAGTTTCCGTTACGATCCATTTTGAAACGTGGCGCTTTGGCATCGTCTTCATCGAATAGGACAAGCTTTCTGGCACGGTTCATGATTTGCATAAGTGTTTCGTAGTCTTCCTGCATGGTGACGGAATTGTTTTCAAGAGCTTTGACTTTCTTTTCAAGCTCACTGTTTTCTTTTCTGATTTCAGCGATTTCCTGCTTCAATCTCTGATTCTCAATTTTTACATAGTCGGAATTCATGTTAGTTTGAGCAAGGTTTTGCAGGAAGGCAATGACTTTTTCGAGGGTCACTTCACCTTTTAGTCCTGAAGGTTTTACCACATGGTTAGCGGCAGGCGCCTGCTGTGTGACGTAGACTTGTTCCTCGCTTGCTTCCATTTCGAACTTCGGTGCTTCTTCGGATTCTTTCCCCAACTGTTCCGTTTCTGGCACATAGTTCTCATACTCAGCAAATTCCATTTCTTCTTCGGCTTCGGACATTGATAGAGACATAGCATCTAAATCTTCGAATGAAGGTGCTGGTGGCTGATATAAAAGCTTTTTCTTGCCGCCCTGATCTTTACCGAGGATGCGGTGGCGCTGTTTGCGTTGTTTTTTTGCTAGTTGAAGAGCTTTTTCATATTGGTGACGCACCACTGCGTTCCAGCGGAATCCACATGCGGCAGATGTGCGGTTCAGTTTGTCCCCGACTTCTTCAAAGGCATTTAATTGTGTGCTGCCTTCCCGTACATGACGTAGGACCGTTTCTGCTAATAATAGATCATTCTCTTCCGTCCAGGCATCCTGTCTTGTTTTCATCATCATTTCATCTCAACTCCCATAGTTTTCTTAAATGGTTCGTTAGTTTAAGGATGGACAGTTTTATAGGTTTTTATACGAATATGTTAAATTTATTTTTTGTCTGCTAGTTTCGTTGTATAAGTGGGGGTTCCCACAAGCTGGAAACGATGTTCTCTTGCAAAACATTGCAGAAAACTGTATTCTATAAATCGATGTTTACGACGAATAAAAATCATTTAAATAGATAGAAAGGGTTGTTGACAAATGGCAAACGAATTTCGTGTTTGCGATGATTGTCAGGCCGTTAACCTGAAGACCTTGATTCCCAAATTAAAAGAAATCGACCCGGATGCACCGATCGATATTGCGTGTCAATCCTATTGTGGTCCAGGACGCAAGAAGACATTCGCTTTTGTGAATAATCGTCCTGTAGCGGCGTTGACGGAAGAAGAACTCATGGAAAAAGTAATCAAGAAAATAAAGAAATAAAGGAAAACTTCCAGTGAGGGAGTTTTTTCTTTTCTGCTGAACAAAAAATTATCGGTTTGGTTCTTCTTGGAAAAGGAAACTAGTTAGAGGGTAGAGAATAAGTAGGGAAAGCGTAGATCATTGTCAAGAGTGCCCAAAAGCTGAAACTTTTTTGAAGGAAATGGAACGCTTGCCGCGGATCATTCAGAAGCCAATTACCTATTTTTTTCGACAAAATTCGAGATGAATGCCAGGATAAAAGTCGCTATAATAGAAATATGCTAGTTTAGGAAGAGGGTAGAAGATGGAGTATGCCAAGCAGAAATTACATGAAGAAAAAGTATTTAAAGACCCTGTTCATCGGTATGTTCATGTAAGGGATCGCGTGATTTGGGATTTGATTGGAACGAAAGAGTTTCAACGCCTTCGCAGGATCAGGCAGCTGGGAACCACTTACCTGACCTTTCATGGTGCCGAGCATAGCCGGTTCAATCATTCTCTTGGCGTGTATGAGATCATCCGCCGAATCGTGGACGATGTCTTCGCAGGCAGACCGGAGTGGAATCAGGATGAGCGATTATTGTCGCTTTGCGCTGCGTTATTACACGATCTGGGGCATGGACCGTTTTCCCATTCTTTTGAAAAAGTGTTTCACCTGGATCACGAGCACTTCACTCAATCCATCATCTTAGGGGATACAGAGGTGAATGAAGTTCTAGCGAAAGTAGGACCTGATTTTCCGAAGCATGTAGCGGAAGTGATAGCGAAGACGTATAAGAACAAGCTGGTTGTCAGTCTGATTTCAAGCCAGATTGATGCGGACCGAATGGATTATTTGCAGCGTGATGCTTATTTTACAGGAGTCAGCTACGGTCACTTCGATATGGAGCGCATTCTTCGTGTGATGAGACCCCGTGAGGACCAAGTAGTAATCAAACAGAGCGGAATGCATGCAGTGGAAGATTATATTATGAGCCGTTATCAGATGTACTGGCAGGTTTATTTTCATCCGGTCACCCGGAGTGCAGAAGTGATTTTAACGAAGATTCTACATAGGGCGAAGGAGCTTCATGAAGAGTATTATTCCTTTAAGCAAAGCCCGATCCATTTTTACTCCCTGTTTGAAGGAGAGGTTTCACTTGAGGACTATTTAAAGCTGGATGAAGCGGTCATTATGTATTATTTTCAAATCTGGCAGGAAGAAGAGGATCCTATTTTACGGGATTTATGTGAGCGGTTCATGAACCGTAATTTATTTAAGTACGTAGAATTTGATCCAGCGAAGGAATATAAGAAGCACAGTGAGCTTGAAGTTCTGTTTAAAAAAGCGGGGATCGACCCTGACTATTATTTAGTGGTGGACTCATCTTCAGACCTTCCATACGATTTCTACAGACCAGGCGAGGAAGAGGAACGACTTCCGATTCATCTGTTAATGAGAAATGATGAGCTGCGCGAGTTATCGAGGCAGTCGGACATCGTCGATTCTATTTCCGGAAAACGCCGAACCGATCATAAACTATATTATCCTGTGGATTTACTAACTGACGAATCAACGAAGAAAAATATAAAAAGACAAATACGTACGATTCTAGAACTAACATAGACGACACGACACAATGGGGATCTACAAACGCAATACTAGGAGTAGGAGATGACGTACATTGTTGAAAGATCATGCAAAACTAATGAGTGCCTTCTTAGCCTCAGGTGAAGTGGTGGGAAGAAAAAAGCTTCAGAAGATGATATTCATCGCGAAGAAGCTTGAATTCCCGTTTCAGGAAAAATTTCAGTTCCATTTTTATGGACCATACTCGGAAGAGCTTACACTAAGGGTTGAAGAGCTCTGCAATATGGGATTCATCTCCGAGGTGAAGGAAAAAAAGGGTGGATATTACCAATATCGGTACACTGTCACCAAAGAAGGGGAAGACTTCCTGCAGATTTATGAGAAAGAGATGCCATGCTTACAAGATTGCCTGACGGATATGAACGTTCAATCAGCACGCTTTCTTGAACTTGTTTCAACAGTTTTATATTTTGATAGCCTTCCTAAAGAAGAAGTCGTGGAGAAAGTATTTACACTTAAGAGCAAGCAGAAATATACAACAGAAGAAATCGACGAAGCCTTCGCATACATCGAAGGATTAAAAATGAAAAAAATCGTCCAATAAAGGGCGTTTCATATGAATGGCGGGGATCACTTGAAATGGGTGATCCCCTTTTAAATGAACAAAAAAAATCGTCACTCATGAGCGTAACGATTTTCCTCATTCTATTTAGGTGTTTGATCCATTTTTTCTATAATCTGATCAAGCTTTTCTTCAATTTGTTTATCATATTTCCGCTGCTGGACCTTTCGATTTCGAACCCCTTTTGCCACCATGAAAGCGAACACCACAATGGCTGCCAGGAAAGCCATCATGAACAATTGGTAGAGTAAATCACCGGTATTTATGTCCATTTCACTTCATCCTTTCCATATGGGTTTGGTATATCGTATTCATCGAGGTGAGAATTTACCCCTTTTTTACATTTCAGTAATAGTCGAATGTGATGATCAGTCCGGTAAAGAAGATGAGAGCTGAGGAAAAGAGGTACCACTGCCTGATATCAATGAAGATATATAATTAACGCAGAGTAAACCCATAAATGTATAGAATCCCAGTACGGCACTTTTGTTCCAGTTGGTCTTTTCATTAGGGGACATGGGTTTGAAGAATTTCATATGAGTGTTCCTTCGTATAGGATACGATTGGAGCCTGCGATCGGTCTGATGGCAGGCTTATTGTCCTTAATTCTTATTGATCACTGAGTCTCTTACCGCCGACTGCATAGTGACCTTTCGTCATTTCTTCAATGAAGACAACGATTTTTTCTTCAGGTGCCCCGGTTGTTTCACTTACGGCTTCGGTTACTTTTTCGACGAGGGCGCGTTTCTGTTCTTCTGAACGGCCTTCGAGCATTTTTACGGTGATATAAGGCATTATGGTTCGCTCCTTGCATTTGGATTTGGTACAATCTGTGGTAGGCATGATCGTTTTAGCCCACCTTTTAAATGTAAAGGGTAGGGGATGTGAGAGCAAGTCTCTTATGGTGGGAAATTGGAATTGTTCTTAAGAGTGGTCATGAAGGCAGGAATTTTTCTGTATACTATGGAATAAGAAAGTAAATCATTTTTTTAAAGGAGTACATACTTTGGATACATTTAGCTCTCTTTTTGAGTCCATTTCCGTCTTTCGGTTGGAAGAGCTTCCGTTTGTGGTGATTGCCCTGGTCATGGCCTTTACGGTTCATGAGTTTGCCCATGCATTTGTGGCGTACAAATTTGGCGACACGACAGCGAAGGATCAGGGAAGGCTCACGTTAAATCCGATTCAACATCTGGATCCCCTGGGAACCATTTTGATTTTAATTGCGGGGTTTGGCTGGGCGCGTCCTGTGCCGGTCATGAGATCCCGATTTAAAAATCCCCGTTTGGCAGGGGTATTAGTTTCAGTGGCAGGACCGCTGAGTAATTTCTTACTTGCATTCATTGCATTTGGATTTTTTTATTTTTTTGTAGGAGTGACTGGTGGAGTCGGGGTTCCTCCCTTTGTCATCGATCTCCTGCAGATGATTGTGTATCTGAATGTGTTGTTATTTGTATTTAATCTGCTGCCGTTCCCTCCGCTGGATGGGTACCGGATCATAGAGGACCTGTCTCCGAATCATGTCAGGGCAAAACTGACTCAGTATGAGCAGTATGGAGTCGTATTATTTCTGATCATCGTGATTACACCGCTTGATGAGTATACGATCTGGCCGTTGTTACAAGGTGGGATGACAGCAACAAACCAGGCTTTCAGTGCGATATTTACAACTGTTTTTTCAGTCTTTAGCTAAGAATGTCAACGACAAGGAGTGAAGATACATGGAAAAGAAAAAGAACATCGGGTTCAATATCATCAAAAGTGATCCTACTGACGGCCACGGAGGCTATGGTGTAGGCTCATTAAGTCTTGATAATGTTTCCCCAGTGATGATTGATGTCGAAGAAGGGGAAGCGACGATTGAAATCGGAGCTATGCATGCGAGGAGCCCGATCGAAAAAGGGATTAAATTCACGAATAATCGTGAGGATTCAGCAGGTGGTAAACCTTACTGGTTGATCTGGGTGACCATCGACCGTATGGAAAATGGACCGTACTATGCAGGTGTGACGGCATGTGAAATGGTCGTGAACCGTGAGAAGCGCAGAGGATACAAGTCCATGCCGGAGCATGTGAATAATATGGATAAATCGATTAAACGTAAAATCGTCCTTGATCAACTGGACGACAAGTCGAAAGGGATTCTCACGGACTTCCTGAAGAATCATGATGAGGGTATGTGGGAACGCTCAAAAGATGAATTAAAGGAAGCGTTAAAAGTTTAAAATCCTAGAAAAAACTTCTTTTGTGAACAAACCATGACATTTTTTTGAATATGTCGTTCACATCTTGCCCTTATGCTTGAAAAAAAGTACACTTAAATCACAGTTTGCACATAAACTAGGACATGAAAAACCACGGGTTCGCACAAACCCGTGGTTTTTCGTTTTTATAGATATTTAGCGTGATTTGGGGGCGCGATGTGGGTTTGTTGCGGTACATTCGGCTAAATTTGCGGCATTTCCGAAATAACTTGTGCCACTTTCTTGCAAACTCGTTCCACTTTTGGGATTTGTTGTGCCACTTTCCGGCAAACTTGTGCCACTATTGAACTTTGTTGCGCCAAATTGTGATCACGACTTTTCTGACTGCCCAAGCCGCCTCCGCTTTTCTACATGTCCAGCTCCAGGGGCTTGGGGCTCGAGGTCATAAGCCAAGTAACCCAAAAAGGCAAAGAACGCCTTTCCGGGTTACTCGTCTTATGCTTGTCGCCCCATAGCGAGCCCCTTCCGCTTTTCTGCTAAAAAATCCAATCCTTCACTTTTTCATACCAAGGTTTTTCTTCTTTTTTCGTTGGTGCCTTTTCTTTCGGAGCTTCATTTTCACCCAGGTGGTCATGACAGTATTCTGTAGGTTCGGTTCCTTTTACAAAGTACGTGAAGCGCTGCACGGGACAGTCCTCTGTGGCCAGTTTCCCGTTATGGGGGTTTACGGCTACGCCGACGACACCCTTCGTTGGCTTGAAATTTTTAACGGGTTCATCCTTCAGCGCTTCCTCCATGAAATTCACCCAGAGTTTCTTGGCTAAATATTTATCGTCGACCAGGGAGATTTCTTTTTCTTTGTCATATCCGGTCCACACCCCTGCAGTGAGCTGAGGTGAGTAGCCGATCATCCAGTTATCTGTGTTGGTGGTACCTGATTTTCCGGCATAGGGACGGGTGGCGTCTTTCCGGATCTGGATCCCCGTTACCGTGGAGTAATCATTGAGCTTTGGATCAAATATACCACTCAGCATATGTGTCATGACGTACGCCTGATCAGGGTCCAAAATCTGTTTTTTTTCAGATTTATTTTCGTAAATGATGTTACCGGACCAGTCTTCCACACGTGTAATGAATACCGGTTTTACCTTATAGCCTCCGTTTGCGAAGATATTATAGGCGTTGACCATATCGATGACTCTTGCCCCTGAAGTACCGAGTGCAGAGGAAGGATACTTTTTTACCTTTGTTGTTAATCCAAATGTATCTTGTGCTGTTTTCGTTAAGGTATCCTGACCAATGAAAAGGTGGGTTTTCACTGCGTACACATTATCGGAAAGAGCAATGGCCTGAGCAAGGGTGATGTCATCCCCTGCATATTTATTGTTGTAGTTGTGAGGTGTGTATTTCGCTTTGCCATCATCAAATGTGAATGAAGTTAACTCACTTTTCATCGTCGTTGATGGGGTGAAACCTTGCTCCAGGGCAGAATAGTACAGGAGCGGTTTAATCGTTGATCCCGGCTGACGAATGGCCTGAACCGCACGATTAAATGGGCTTTCCTCATAGCTTCTTCCACCGACAAGCGCTGTTACATAACCATTTTTAGGGTTCATCGATACAAATCCCAGTTGAATATCAGATTCATCAGGGATTTGATCCTTCACGACTTTTTCTGCCACTTTTTGATGATTGGGATGAAGGGTGGTGTATACCTTCAGTCCGCCCATTTCAATAGTCCGCTCTTCTATGCCTAAGTCAGAGCGCAGAATGCTTTTCACAACGTCTTGAAAATATGGAGCCGTTTTTGCCTTATGGTGTGCATGTTCGCCTGTTATGGTAATCGGAGCTGCCTTTGAAACTGCCTGTTGTTCTTTTGTAATGAAGCCGTCCTCGGTCATGGACTTAAGGATCAGTTCCTGGCGCTTCTTGGCATTCTCCATATTGGCGACGGGAGAATAGTACGTCGGTGCTTTCGGGATGCCTGCAAGCATCGAAGCTTCGGCTACGGTCAATTGGTTGGCATCCTTGCCAAAATAGTATTGACTCGCTGCCTGGACTCCATAGGCTCCGTGTCCATAATAGATGGTATTTAAATAGCCTTCCAGAATTTCTTTCTTAGAATAGTTCATCTCAATCCGAATCGTATAGAGGGCTTCTGAAATCTTTCTTTTCCATGTCTTGTCATGGGATAAAAATAGATTACGAGCATACTGCTGGGAAATGGTACTGGCTCCTTGCACCTTTGCCATGGCTTTCAAGTCGGCAAGTGCTGCTCCCGCCATACGTTTGATATCGAAGCCATAGTGCTGATAGAAGCTTTTGTCTTCAATGGAGATGGTCGCTTCAATGAGCGCAGGGGAGATTTCTTTCAGGCTCACCCAATATCGTTTTTCTCCTGTATTCGTTTCCCCTATAACCGAACCGTCCTCACCGTAGAGCAAAGTGGATTGAGGCACGGCAAGCGGAGGGGGTCCCTGGATTTTAGCGTATGTTAAAACTCCGATCAGCCCACCAAGAATCAGGACCGTAACCAATAAACCTGCAACGACTGCCACTCTGGCATACTTTTTTGTTTTCTCCATTCGTGCCATCAGTTCCATACCTCTCCCCACCTTCTCCTCCCAAGGTCCGTAAGTTTAGGGACGGACCTTGATTTGTATTTAGACAATAGTAAACATCCTATATTATGTTTAGCGTATAGTATCAGTATGAAAAGTTTTACGAGTTTTTAAACGTCAAAGATTTAGAAAAAATTTCACTTGAAATTTTGCTAGATTCCACTATACTTTTTCTCATGTTTGTATTTATCATGATAGGGAAGGATAAAAATGACGTCTGTTGCGGACGTTTTTATAAATAGGAGTAAAGCCCGTCATTACAGGCTTTCGCTTAACTGAGTGATCTATTTTGTCCTGAGATGAACGTGTGAAAACTCAAACTAGTGGTATATGATTTTTATAGCGAAGAACGGAAATTGCGGAAAAATCAACAAAAAACAAGAAGGGAAGTTGAAACAATGAGTGGACTTTGGTACACAGAAAAACAAACAGAAAACTTCGGAATCACGATGAAAATCAAGAAAACTTTACATACAGAGCAAACGGATTTTCAATATCTTGAAATGGCAGAGACAGAAGAGTGGGGTAACATGCTATTCCTTGATGGAATGGTGATGACAAGCCAAAAAGACGAGTTCGTATATCACGAAATGGTAGCTCACGTGCCTTTATTCACTCACCCTAATCCTGAGAAAGTATTAGTTGTCGGTGGCGGAGACGGTGGCGTAATCCGTGAAGTGTTAAAACACCCAAGCGTGAAGAAAGCGGTACTTGTTGAAATCGACGGAAAAGTAATCGAGTATTCTAAGAAGTATCTACCGGAGATTGCTGGGGAACTGGAAAACGAGCGTGTTGACGTACAAGTGGACGATGGCTTCATGCACATCGCGAAAAGTGAGAATGAATATGACGTGATCATGGTTGACTCGACTGAGCCGGTCGGTCCAGCAGTAAACCTATTCACAAAAGGTTTCTATGCAGGAATTTCGAAAGCACTGAAAGAAGACGGGATCTTTGTCGCTCAATGTGATAATCCTTGGTTCAAAGCAGATCTTATTCGCCAAGTACAAAGCGATGTAAAGGAAATCTTCCCGATTACACGTCTGTACACTGCGAATATCCCGACATACCCAAGCGGATTATGGGCATTCACCATCGGTTCGAAAAAGCACGACCCAATCGAAGTGCCGGAAGACCGTTTCCATGAAATCGAAACAAAATACTACACGCCAGAACTGCACAAAGCAGCATTCGCCCTTCCTAAATTCGTTAAAGACCTGACGAAATAAAGAAAATTTGAGGGACGGACCTCAAATTTCAATGAAAATAGTTCAAATTGGATAGGGACGGGCCTTCAGAAGGTGTTAAGCACCTTCTAGAGGTCCGTCCCTCTAAAAAGAGAGGTTGAAGAGTATGCGTTTTGATGAGGCTTATTCAGGTAATGTGTTTATTAAGAGTCATCCTTCTTATGAAGACAGCCAGGTAGTTCTTTACGGTATGCCGATGGATTGGACGGTAAGTTACCGCCCGGGCTCCCGTTTTGGCCCGGCCCGTATTCGGGAGGTATCGATCGGTTTAGAAGAGTACAGTGCCTATTTAGACCGTGAGCTTGAAGAAGTGAAATTCTTTGATGCCGGGGATATTCCATTGCCATTCGGTAACCCGCAGCGAAGCATTGATATGATTGAAGACTATATCGACGGTCTTCTTGGAGACGGGAAAATCCCATTTGGAATGGGTGGAGAGCACTTGGTCTCATGGCCAGTAATGAAAGCAGTCGCTAAGAAATACCCGGACCTTGCAATCATTCATATGGACGCTCACACGGATCTTCGTGAAGAGTATGAAGGAGAGCCATTATCTCATTCAACTCCAATCCGCAAAATCGCTGAGCATATCGGACCAAAGAATGTCTACTCATTCGGAATCCGTTCCGGTATGAAAGAAGAATTCCAATGGGCGAAAGAAAACGGCATGCACATCTCGAAATTTGAAGTACTTGAGCCATTGAAGGAAATTCTTCCTCAGCTTGCAGGACGTCCTGTGTACGTGACGATCGATATTGATGTATTAGACCCTGCCCACGCTCCTGGTACAGGAACCGTGGATTGCGGGGGGATTACGTCTAAAGAATTACTGGCATCGATCCATGCCATCGCTCACTCTGACG
Source organism: Rossellomorea sp. H136 (assembly GCF_056838065.1). NCBI lineage: Bacteria > Bacillati > Bacillota > Bacilli > Caryophanales > Bacillaceae > Rossellomorea > Rossellomorea sp. H136. The sequence goes on along the minus strand of NZ_CM166371.1, from coordinate 4,809,070 downwards.
TGGATGTAGTAGGTGCAGATCTTGTAGAAGTAGCCCCGATCTATGATCCGTCCGAGCAAACAGCCAATACAGCAAGTAAGCTGATTCGCGAAATGCTCCTGGGCTGGGTAAAATAAATTCCCAAAGCCTCTTCTTTTGACAGAAGAGGCTTTTCTTTTACCATAAATCCGCTTACATCCACTCCGGAAAAGGAAAACTCCCCGTGTTCCATTGCAATTTCCCACAATACTTCTTATACTTAATTAGTTAGAAGGAAGGGACGTCTAAAAGAGGGACGGACCTATCACTTGATCGGACCCTAAAATAGAAAAGGATGTGAGTGGTTTGACGGCAAAAACAGATTACACCCCTGTCAAAGTTCACTTGAAAACCAAAATCACAATAGGAGAGGAAAGTGATTCTTTTGAATTGGTATCATTTGGTCGATACTATGAAAAAGGAGATGCCGTTTTCCTGAAGTACGATGAGGTGCAAGAGGAAGGAACCACCCATACGATTGTTAAAGTCTCGGATCAACAAGCTCTTATTCTCAGAAGCGGTGCAGTGAAAATGAGAATGGCCTTTAACGAACGGGAGGAACAAAATGGTTCATATGAAAGCCAGATGGGTACTCTCTTACTTACAACCAAAACAAAGAAACTTTCACATACACAAAGTAACTCCGAACTGGAAGGGGATTTCAACCTTTCTTACGAGTTAAAGATGCAAGATAGTCCAGTAGGGGATTATGTTATGTCCATTCACTATAAGGAGGAAGCATAGCGATATGAATATTGTCGAAAAAGTACAAGAAAACCTGAAATCCGAAATAAAAGCAGCGGTTCTGAAAGCGGGACTCGCAACAGAGGATCAGATTCCTGATGTTATTTTAGAAGTCCCGAAAGAAAAATCCCACGGGGACTACTCTACCAATATGGCGATGCAGCTTGCACGCGTAGCGAAAAAAGCGCCGCGCATGATTGCAGATGACATAATGGCGAACTTCGACCAGTCCAAGGCATCAATTGAAAAAATGGAGATCGCAGGACCTGGATTCATTAACTTCTACATGAACAATGAATACCTGACCGACTTGATTCCATTGATTCTTGATCAAAACCAGGAATACGGTCAATCTAACGCGGGGAATGGCGAGAGAGTGAACGTCGAGTTTGTATCTGCCAACCCGACAGGTGACCTTCATCTTGGGCATGCCCGTGGAGCGGCTGTAGGTGATTCCCTATGTAACGTTCTTGAAAAAGCCGGCTATAAAGTCACGCGTGAATACTACATCAACGATGCAGGAAACCAAATTCATAACTTGGCGATTTCCGTCGATGCCCGTTATTTCCAAGCTCTTGGAGAAGACAAAGCGATGCCTGAAGATGGATATCATGGGGCGGACATCATCGGAATCGGAAAGAAACTAGCGGAAGAATTCGGTTCGAAATATGCGGAAGTAAGTGACGAAGAGCGCTACAAGTTCTTCCGTGAGTACGGGCTGAAGATCGAAATGGCCAAGCTTCAAAAGGACCTGGAAATGTTCCGTGTGCCATTCAACGTGTGGTACTCTGAAACATCCCTTTACGAAAACGGTAAAATTGACGCTGCGCTAAAAACACTAAAAGACAATGGTCACGTTTATGAAGAGGAAGGCGCAACCTGGTTCCGTTCGACTGAACTTGGCGATGACAAGGACCGTGTTCTCATCAAGAATGATGGAACATACACGTACTTGACTCCGGATATTTCCTATCACCAGGATAAATTCGAACGCGGACACGATGTGCTGATCAATATTTGGGGTGCTGACCACCACGGATACATCCCTCGTATGAAAGCGGCGATTGAAGCACTTGGTTTTGACCGTGAGAAATTAGAAGTAGAAGTGATTCAACTGGTTCACCTCTATAAAAATGGTGAGAAGATGAAGATGAGTAAGCGTACAGGTAAAGCAGTCACTTTACGTGAGCTTGTAGAAGAGGTCGGCCTGGATGCAGTCCGTTATTTCTTTGCCATGAGAAGTGCGGATACGCATATGGACTTTGATTTGGACTTAGCGGTATCCCAATCAAATGAAAATCCAGTGTACTATGCTCAATATGCCCACGCGCGTATTTGCAGCATTCTTCGTCAAGCAGAGGAGCAGGGACTCGCTTCCGAAGATAAGATTGACTTAAAGCTGATCGGCACGGAAAAAGAAGTGGATTTACTGAAAAAACTAGGTGAATTCCCACAAATGGTTGCCGATGCAGCGGAGAAACGTACACCTCACCGTATAGCAAATTACATTAACGACTTGGCATCAGCTTTCCATAGCTTCTACAATGCCAATAAGGTTCTTGACGAAGAAAACCGTGAACTTACAACGGCTCGTCTGGCTCTTGTAAAAGTGGTTCGAGTCACATTACAAAACGCTCTTGCATTAATCGGAGTTGCCGCTCCGGAAAAAATGTAATGACGATAGATGAAGAAGGTCCGTCCCTCGGGGTGGACCTTTTTTCTTATATTTCTCCAGCTTTTACGTATAATAAAAGTAGACATATTGTTCAGGAGGATGTTATGAAAACAGTTATCTTAGCAATTGTGACCGGTTTCCTGGTTGGATTTATTTTTGCTTTATTCAAGCTTCCGATTCCTGCACCGCCTGCCTTGGCAGGAATTGCAGGAATCGTAGGCATTTATCTTGGATTTAAAGCCTTCACATCAATTCAGCCTTGGATCGAATCGGTCTTTAAATAAAATTTACATGGGAATCGATTCCATTTCCGGTGGCTTCCAACGATCTTGAAAGTTACCGGTTCCTGGAATAGGCAAAAAAAAGACGAACAACAGCGTGTTCATCTTTCCCTCTACCATTCCAACGCACCGCCACTAATCCGCTTCACTCCCCGAATCGTCGAGAGGTCCTCTATCAGTTTCAGCATGGCCAAATCTTTATGCTTTGCTTCAATCATAAAGTCAACATCCTGATCAAACGTCGTGAGTGATTTGAAAAACCCCTCTACGAAGCCCGCATCGACCAAATCAGCGTGAGAGCGGAATGCTTTTTCCGATTTAGGCGAGGAAATATGTATTTTTGGAACGAGATCTCTCTTTTCCCATGTAGCAAAAATCGCTTCAAGATAATCTTCTAAAGGCCGCTCACTAAGGTTGGCCTTGTGATGGTGGATATCAAGGACCATGGGGATGTTTTCTTTTTGACAAACACCTAATGTTTCTTCTACCGTATAGGTTTTGTCGTCGTTCTCCAAGGTCATGATCTCTTTCACCTTAGTCGGGAGGTCTTTCAGATTCTCATGAAAACGTATCAGCGTTTCTTCCTTATCACCATAGCTTCCACCAATATGAATGTTAATGACAGAGCTATCCTCAATCCCCATATACTCAAGCATGCGGTAATGATAGACCATATCCTTCACGGCGTTGTCAGTGACATGCTGCTTGGGGCTAGTGAATAAAGTGAATTGATTGGGGTGAAAGCTTGCCCTGATTCCAAACTTCTTGATCAGTTCCCCAAGTTCTTTCCATTCTTTTTTAAAAGGAGTATGGAAATCCCATTCCACTTCCGGGTGAGTAGCTAATGGAACAAGCGAGCTTGAGAGTCGGTACACTTCAATTTCATGAGCTGCACACAGATACAGTATGCGTTTCGTATGTTCCAGGTTTAATCTTGTTACTTCCTTCAAACGATCCATTCGTTCCTCTTTGGGAAGAACAGAATATCGTTTGAAGGTCATGGTTTTGGCAGGGCTCGCGTCCCATAAGGAAAGGGAATTAGCAACGAACCCCAATCTGACTTTCATGTGATATCCTCCTAAAGTAAGATTGAAATGGATGAAGCGACACGCTCTTTTATACGGGTGAGCAAGGAAACATTTCCAAGATCGCTTTCGCTCAGCATGTCGGATGCTTCCATATCCTTTGCCATTTCTTTTTTCAATGTGTGAATAAATTCTTTGTCGAAAATAAGATTGTTAATTTCAAGATTAATAAAGAAACTTCTTTTGTCAAAATTGGCCGTACCTAAATCACAGAAATGATCGTCTACGATCATTACCTTCGCATGGTAAAAACCGTTCATAAACTGGTACACCTTTGCCCCTTTAGTCAGTAAGGTTCTAAAGTAAGGGAATGCTGCCTCCTTCACTAACATATGATCGGCATAATTTGGAGTGATGATCCTTACAATAACGCCCCGTTCCAATGCATCACATAGTGCCTCCATTAAAATTGGGGTGGGAATGAAATAAGGAGTCCCAATGATGATTTCCTTCTCGGCTTCATCGATGAAATTTTTGAAGAAATCCTCGATATTCACTCCTTCTGTCGGGAAAACCTGATGGGGAATGCTTCCTTTTTCAGCCGAAGGGAAGTATTTCGTTTCGTCTTTCAGATCCTTTTTCGTCGCTCTGAACCAATCGATGCAATATTCTGTTTGTAAATCGAGCACACCTTCCCCTTCTAAACGAAGATGGTAATCCCTCCAAGGAGAAAGCTCGGGTTTGTCATTTTCATCAATATATTCTTTCCCGACGTTATAACCTCCCAGATATCCAATCTTGCCATCGATCACCGTGATCTTTCGGTGGTTACGCTGTTGAGAGGAGAAGAAGAGGAAGGGGAGGCGCACCTTTTCGCAGAAGGCTGCCTCCACACCTGCGTCACGTAGCATTTTTATTTTTGATTTAGGTACTTTATGACTTCCGATCTGATCCATTAACAGGCGGACCTCTACGCCTTCTTTTGCTTTATCCTTCAGTAATTCCATAAACCGTAAAGCAAAGTGGTCATCTTGTACGATATAGAATAAAACATGAATGGAAGACTTGGCTTCTTTCATTTCTTTAAACATTTGATCGAAAAGCTCGGGACCTCTGGAAAATAACTTAATATTGCTGTTTCGTTTTTCATAATCTCTTCTTGTCCGTGTCCGGATGAAACGACTTCTCCCCAGCTTAAAGTCGATCATTAACCAGCCTATGACAACAACTATTATGAACAGTAGGATGAACCACCACATATAATCACTCTCTCATCTGCATTGGCATTAGTATGCCCTTAAACCTTACCTACTTTGCACTCTTTCTTCTTTTACCTTAAATATTCATATTGAAACCTATAGGGGGGACAAAAAGTCCTGGTTGCTTCCAAGGAATGAATGACTATTCATGTAAAGGTTTTCATTTTTCTTGGTAAAAACCATTGACTGAATGCTCATTCATAATATAATGGATATATGGACTATTCAGAATATTAATTTGGTTTGTAAAAGTTTGAACAAAGGGGAAGTTCAATCGAACCAAAGAAGGGGGAGTGTTTTTCAATGAATGGGTTACTCATTTTCAATTGGGTTGCATTTATTCTTGTGACCGTTTACGCACTTAGTCTGTTTGTGTATGTAGTAAAGACGAGAATTGAATATATTAAGCTCGGAAAGAAAGTAGAGTTCGACCAGCGATTCAAAGAACGATTCCAGAAGATCGTGGTCAATGTTTTCGGACAGAAGAAGCTCTTGAAGGATAAGAAGAGTGGAGCGATCCATGTCATGTTCTTCTACGGCTTCATATTAGTTCAATTCGGAGCCATCGATTTCATCTGGAAAGGACTGGCACCGGGTAGTCACTTACCACTGGGACCGTTATATCCCGGATTCACGTTCTTCCAGGAGCTTGTCACACTGATGATCCTGGTAGCGGTTGTTTGGGCTTTCCATCGACGCTATGTGGAGAAGTTGGTTCGTTTAAAAAGAGGATTTAAATCAGGATTGGTTCTCCTATTCATCGGTGGATTAATGCTATCGGTCCTTGTAGGGAACGGAATGGGCCTTATCTGGCACGGTGAAGAGCTTGCCTGGACAGAGCCTGTAGCGTCACTCATTGCAGGAGCACTTGGAGCCATAGGAGAAACAGCTTCCATCGTCATCTTCTATGTGGCCTGGTGGATCCATTTACTATTCTTACTGGCTTTCCTTGTATATGTTCCACAATCCAAGCACGCCCATTTAATTGCAGGTCCTGCGAATGTCTACTTCAATCGATTAGACAACCCTGGAAAGCTTAAGCCCATCGACTTTGAAGATGAGTCAGCGGAAAGCTTCGGGGTAGGGAAGATTGAAGAGTTCACGCAACATCAAATGATCGATTTCTACGCTTGCGTGGAATGTGGTCGTTGTACGAATATGTGTCCTGCAACAGGAACAGGGAAAATGCTTTCCCCAATGGATTTAATCGTCAAGCTGCGTGATAATCTGACCAATCATGGTGCGGTCGTTACGCAGAAAAAACCTTGGGTGCCGACATTTGCATTCAATGGCACTAAAGGGAATCAGCTGGCGATGGCGAGTGCCACTCAAGCAGCGGAAGAAGCGGCTGCTGGAGCTACGTACAGTCCAAGCCTGATCGGAGACGTCATCACAGAAGAAGAGATCTGGGCATGTACGACGTGCCGTAACTGTGAAGATCAATGTCCAGTCATGAACGAGCATGTGGATAAAATCATCGATCTTCGCCGTTACCTGGTCCTGACAGAAGGAAAGATGGATGCAGATGCACAACGCGCGATGCAAAATATCGAACGCCAAGGGAATCCTTGGGGTCTGAACCGGAAAGAACGTGAAAATTGGCGTGAAGCGAGAGAAGACGTTCATATTCCTACGGTGAAAGAAATGAAAAAAGCGGGAGAAGACTTTGAATATTTATTCTGGGTTGGATCCATGGGTTCATTCGATAACCGAAGTCAAAAAATTGCGTTATCCTTTGCCAAGCTGCTGAATGAAGCAGGCGTGAAATTCGCAATCTTAGGTAACAAAGAAAAGAACTCCGGTGATACACCACGCCGACTCGGTAATGAGTTCCTATTCCAGGAGCTTGCAGGTCAAAACATCGCCGAATTCGAAAAGAATGAAATCAAGAAAATTATTACGATCGATCCACATGCGTATAACATTTTCAAAAATGAGTATCCGGACTTCGGATTGGAAGCGGAAGTGTATCACCATACAGAGCTTCTATATGACCTGGTAAAAGAAGGGCGTCTGAAGCCGAAATACGAAGTGAATGAAACGATCACCTTCCACGATTCCTGTTACCTGGGACGTTACAATGAAGTATACGATCCACCACGGGAAATCCTGAAATCGATCTCCGGCGTGAAATTGGTTGAAATGGAACGTAACCGTGAAAAAGGCATGTGCTGTGGAGCGGGTGGAGGACTCATGTGGATGGAAGAAGACGCAGGTCACCGCGTGAACGTTTCCCGTACAGAGCAGGCACTTGAGGTCAGCCCATCGGTCATCAGCTCGGGTTGTCCATACTGCCTAACGATGCTATCTGATGGAACGAAAGCGAAGGAAGTAGAAGAAACCGTCTCTACTCAGGATGTGGCAGAAATCCTTGAAAAAGCGGTATGTGGCGATCAAAAAGATCAGCCAGCTGCATCGTAAAAAGAATATTATCTGTTTAATAATGAAAAGTCTGCTTCTCAGTAGTTGAAGAATCAGGAGTGAAACAAAAGCCTCTACCTGCGTTTCACTCCTATTGTTTTTCTACAATAATATAATTAAAAGAAAAATAAAAACTTTCTAAAAAATCATTACGTTCTATCCTAATATGAAGTACAATAAAGGTATATAAGGGACGAAATCTGTCCCTTCTCTTTTGGGGACTGGTTGAGCGAGCGTTCAGTCGAATATAAGTAAGTCCTATTTTTTTAAGAACAGTTGAAAGCGTATACAATTTGTTTTTGTCGAATCAAATCATTCATATATAAAGGAGAGCGATTGAGATGGGAAAAACGGTTATTTTAGATGGAGCAAGAACGCCATTCGGTAAATTCGGTGGAGCCTTAAGCAGTTTTACAGCTTCAGAGCTGGGCGGTTTTGCCGTGAAGGAAGCCCTGAAACGATCAGGAATAAAAGGTGAAGAGGTAGAAGAAGTGATCCTAGGATCTGTACTACAAGGGGGGCAGGGGCAGATCCCGTCCCGACAAGCATCCCGTCATGCAGGATTACCGTGGAACGTCAAAACGGAAACCATCAACAAGGTATGTGCTTCAGGAATGCGCAGTGTGACAATGGGTGACCAAATCATCCGTTCAGGTGACGGCGAGGTGATCGTGGCGGGGGGAATGGAATCCATGTCAAATGCACCGTACATCCTTCCGAAAGCTCGCTGGGGCTTCAAGATGGGGGATTCCCAAGTGAAGGACTTAATGGTTCATGACGGATTAACGTGCAGCTTCAACAATGTTCACATGGGAACGTACGGAAATGAAACAGCGAAGGAATTTGAACTATCAAGAGAAGAGCAGGACGGGTGGGCACTTAGAAGCCATGAACGCGCTCTTAAAGCGACAGATACAGGTATTCTGGGGGAAGAAATCGTCGCGGTGGAAGTACCACAGCGTAGAGGGGAACCAGTAGTAGTCAGTAAAGATGAAGCCCCACGCAAAGAAACGTCCATCGAAGCTCTGGCCAAATTAGGTCCGGTCTTCGGATCAGAAGGAACGATCACAGCAGGGAACGCACCAGGGGTCAACGACGGTGCGGCAGCAATGGTACTCATGAGCGAAGAAAGAGCCATAAAAGAAGGAAAGAAGCCATTAGCTACTATCCTTGGACATACAGCAATTGCCGTTGAAGCAAAGGACTTCCCGCAAACACCGGGACTCGTCATCAATGAGCTGCTGAAGAAAACAGGCAAATCACTTGAAGAAATTGACTTGTTTGAAATTAATGAAGCATTCGCAGCTGTTGCATTAACAAGTGGGAAAATCGCCGGGTTAGATCCGGAAAAAGTCAATGTGAATGGTGGAGCAGTCGCCCTTGGTCATCCGATCGGAGCAAGCGGAGCACGTATCATCCTGACACTGGCATACGAACTGAAGCGTCGCGGAGGCGGTGTAGGAATTGCATCGATCTGCAGCGGCGGTGGTCAAGGGGATGCGATTATGATAGAGGTCGCGAAGCAGTAGGGCGATAGGATTGTACCAATACAAAACGGCTAATTTATACCTGGCACGCATAAATGTGATCAGCCACAACTTCAATTACAAACGAATCCAACTAGTTTACTAGTGTTAGCTATAACAAAGGGGAGAAAATAATGAACATCAAAAAAGTAATGGTCATCGGGGCAGGACAAATGGGATCAGGGATCGCTCAAGTGTGTGCGCAAGCAGGATTCGACGTCTACCTGAACGATTTGAAAGCGGAATTTGTACAAAAGGGCATCAGCGTGATCACAAAGAATCTGACGCGCTCCGTTGAAAAAGGAAGAATTTCAGAAGAAGATAGAACAGCTACAGTGAACCGGTTAACGGCTTCAACCGATATTCACGACGCGAAGCAAGTAGACCTTGTCATCGAGGCAGCGGTTGAAAACATGGATATCAAAACAAAAATCTTTGCTCAACTGGATGAGATTGCACCAAAGCACACGATCCTTGCTTCTAACACTTCATCACTACCGATTACAGAAATCGCTGCAGCGACAAAGCGTCCCCAGCAAGTAATCGGAATGCACTTTATGAACCCGGTACCGGTCATGAAACTAGTTGAAATCATTCGTGGCCTTGCAACAACGGATGAAGTGTATCAAGTGATCGAAGACATGACGAAATCCCTCCACAAAGTACCGGTTGAAGTAGAAGATTTTCCTGGATTCGTCTCAAATCGTATCCTTATGCCGATGATCAATGAAGCGATCTATACGCTGTATGAAGGAGTCGCGAGTAAAGAGGCGATCGATGAAGTGATGAAGCTCGGTATGAATCATCCAATGGGTCCTCTCACTCTTGCAGACTTCATCGGACTTGATACATGCCTATACATCATGGAAACACTGCATGAAGGCTTCGGTGATGACAAATATCGCCCATGCCCGCTACTTAGAAAATATGTTAAAGCAGGCTGGTTAGGACGTAAAACAGGCCGCGGTTTCTATTCATACGAGTAATAACGACGAACATCAGGGAGGAACCATTCATGGAGTTACGATTCACGGAAGAGCAACAGATGATGAGAAAAATGGTACGGGATTTTGCCGAAACGGAAATCCAGCCGTTTATCGAGAAGATGGAAGAGGGACAATTCCCGAGGGAGATTTTGAACAAAATGGCTGAGCTTGGCCTGATGGGAATCACGATTCCTGAGAAATATGGTGGTTCTGAAATGGATTTCACATCCTATATCATTGCCATTCATGAGCTGTCTAAAGTAAGCGCAACCATCGGGGTGATCCTGTCTGTGCATACTTCAGTAGGAACAAATCCGATTCTATATTTCGGAAACGAGGATCAGAAACAAAAGTATCTTCCTAAGCTTGCGACCGGGGAATATTTAGGCGCTTTTTGCTTAACGGAACCAAGTGCAGGATCGGATGCGAAAAGCTTGAAAACGAAAGCCGAAAAACGTGACGATCACTATGTATTAAATGGCTCAAAAGTCTTTATTACAAATGGTGGCGAAGCGGATACGTATATTGTCTTTGCTGCAACGGACCCGTCAAAAGGAAGCAGGGGAGTATCAGCCTTCATCGTAGAGAAAGATACACCGGGCCTTGTGATTGGAAAAGACGAACATAAAATGGGTCTCAACGGTTCAAGAACGGTTCAGTTGACCTTTGAAGATATGAAAGTCCCGGTTGAAAACCTTCTGGGTCAAGAAGGGGAAGGCTTCAAAATCGCCATGGCTAATCTGGATGTCGGCAGGATCGGGATCGCAGCACAAGCATTAGGGATTGCTGAAGCGGCTTTCGACTATTCCACCGCTTATGCCAAAGAGCGCGTACAATTCGGTAAGCCGATCGCAGCCCAGCAAGGCATTGGATTTAAGCTTGCCGATATGGCGACGGCTGTTGAAGGATCGAAGCTTCTTGTGTACCGTGCGGCAAATCTTCGTTCAAACAACATTTCCTGTGCAAAAGAAGCAAGCATGGCAAAGTTATTTGCTTCTAAAACAGCGGTCGAAGTGTCGACCGAAGCGATTCAAGTCTACGGCGGATATGGTTATACAAAAGAATATCCGGTTGAGCGTTTGTTCCGTGATGCGAAGGTGACGGAGATTTATGAGGGTACGAGTGAGATTCAGAGAATGGTGATTGGGAAGAATTTGTTGGTTTAGTTTGATTGGTGAGCTTGAGATCTTGGAAGAGTGTACGTGTGCACATATTCTGAAACGTGTCTGGCACCTTATCTTGATTGAGAGGTTTAGTGGGGAAAAGGGGTTTGTTTCTTTGCTCGCCTCGTTAAGGTGAGAGACCCGGTACTGTAATACATTTATGATATGGGGGAATTGAGATGAATTTTAAGTTATCGGAAGAGCATGAAATGATACGTAAGATGGTGCGTGATTTTGCGCGGAATGAGGTGGCGCCGACTGCTGCCGAGCGTGATGAGGAAGAGCGCTTTGATATGGATTTGTTTAAGAAGATGGCTGAGCTTGGGCTGACGGGGATTCCTTGGCCGGAAGAGTACGGTGGAATCGGGAGTGACTACCTGGCATACTGTATCGCTGTTGAAGAGCTATCAAGAGTATGTGCATCTACAGGAGTGACTCTTTCCGCTCATACGTCTTTAGCAGGCTGGCCAGTATATAAATTCGGTACAGAAGAGCAAAAGCAGAAGTACCTTCGTCCAATGGCGCAAGGTGAAAAAATCGGGGCTTACGGATTGACTGAGCCTGGTTCAGGATCTGATGCCGGCGGTATGAAAACGACGGCTCGTTTAGAAGGTGATCACTACGTATTGAACGGCTCTAAAATTTTCATCACGAACGGTGGAATTGCCGATACGTACATCGTATTTGCTTTGACAGATCCTTCTCAGCGTCAGCGTGGAACGAGTGCGTTCATCGTAGAGAAAGAATTTGAAGGATTCTCTGTAGGGAAGAAAGAGAAGAAGCTGGGGATTCGTTCATCTCCAACGACTGAGATCGTGTTTGAAGATTGTAAGGTACCGAAAGAAAACATGCTAGGGAACGAAGGCGATGGATTCAAGATTGCCATGATGACTCTTGATGGCGGACGTAACGGAATTGCTGCACAGGCGGTCGGGATTGCGCAAGGGGCACTTGATGCGTCTGTCGATTATGCAAAAGAGCGTGAGCAATTCGGGAAGCCGATTGCAGCGAACCAAGGAATTTCATTCAAGATTGCCGATATGGCGACGTCCATCGAAGCTTCCCGTCTACTAACCTATCAAGCTGCCTGGTTGGAGTCAGAAGGTCTTCCGTACGGAAAAGAATCGGCGATGTCGAAGCTGATGGCCGGGGATACAGCGATGAAAGTGACAACGGAAGCTGTTCAGATCTTTGGTGGATATGGATATACAAAAGACTATCCGGTAGAGCGTTATATGCGTGATGCGAAGATTACGCAGATTTATGAGGGGACGCAGGAGATTCAGAGGTTGGTTATTTCTCGGATGGTGACGAAGTAGGGTACTTTGTAGGGGATTTCTTTGAGAGATCTCTTGGTCGTCCTGAAGCGTGTCAGGCACCTGATAGGTTCTACTATGCTTCAGCGTAGAGGGGTTCGTATTATTGCATGCGACTTTAGGGTGCCAGACCCGGTATGTATAGATATGTGGTTAGAGAGATAGATTGGTCTGCTTTGTTGGGGATAGAGCAGGTGGTTTTGGACTTCAGGTCAATGGGAGAAATGGATAGTAAAGGCGGTCGGTTGTTTTGAATAAGAAGAGGGAAGTTCATGCTTCGGTTAAGGATGAGCGTTTAGTAGAAAAGCGGCGTGATCAGATGATTCGTGGGGCCGTCTCTCTATTTAAACAAAAGGGGTTTCATCGCACCACGACTAGAGAGATCGCAAAGGCCGCCGGATTCAGTATCGGGACGCTATACGAATATATTCGAACAAAGGAAGATGTCCTGTATTTAGTGTGTGACAGCATCTATGAGCAGGTTCGGTTGGAGCTTGAGGAGCTGGATGTCGGAAAAGGGACACTTGAGAGCTTAAGGCTTGGCATCGCTCATTATTTTAAAGTGATGGATCGTATGCAGGATGAAGTCCTCGTCATGTATCAGGAGGCGAAATCTTTATCGAAGGACGCACTTCCATATGTACTGCGTAAAGAACTTGAAATGGTGGGGATGGTGGAAAATCTCATCGTAGGCTGTGTCGAGAGTGGAAAGCTTGAGCTTGATGAAGATCAGATCCATATGCTGGCTCAAAATGTATTCGTCCAGGGACAGATGTGGGGATTCCGTCGTTGGGCAATGCAGAAGCGTTTTACACTCGATGAATACATCAATCTTCAAATCGAACTCACTTTTGCAGGCGTCAAAGGGTTTGAAAAACAAGGGAGAACAGGGGGAGTAATATGAGCACGGTTGAAATTTATAAACCAAAGCACCATGTTCGTTTTGTCACGGCTTCGAGTCTGTTTGACGGACATGATGCGTCGATCAACATAATGCGTCGGATTATCCAGGCAAGTGGAGCAGAGGTTATCCATTTAGGTCATAACCGCTCCGTGGAAGAAGTCGTCAATGCTGCGATTCAAGAGGATGTGCAGGGAATCGCGATTTCGTCCTATCAGGGAGGTCACGTTGAATATTTCAAATACATGTATGATCTTTTGAAAGAAAGAGGAGCGTCTCATATCCGCATTTATGGCGGGGGTGGGGGCGTCATCATCCCACGTGAAATCAAGGAGCTGCACGAATACGGGATTGCCCGTATCTTCTCACCGGAAGACGGTCGAAAGCATGGTCTTCAAGGGATGATCAACAACATGATCGAGGAGTGTGATTTCCCGACGATCAAGGGAAGTGTGAATCAAGAGGTTGAAAAGCTTTCGACTGGGAGTGTGAACACGGTTTCGAAGTTGATTTCACTTGCCGAGTATCAAGTCGGGGCGAATGAAGAAGTGGCGGCGACGGCCCAAACCGTTTTTTCTGAGATAAAGAACTTAGCGAAAAAAGTTCCTGTACTAGGGATCACAGGAACGGGTGGAGCAGGGAAGAGTTCCTTGACGGATGAGCTGATCCGTCGATTCATCAACGAGCTTCCTGAAAAGAAGATCGCGATCCTATCCATTGATCCTACGAAACAGAAAACAGGAGGAGCCCTTCTTGGGGACCGCATTCGTATGAACGCCATCTTCAACCCTCGTGTTTATATGCGAAGTCTTGCTACCCGTGGGTCGAAAACAGAGCTTTCACTGGCCATCAAGGATGCCATCAATGTGGTCAAAGCGGCAGGCTATGACCTGATCGTCGTTGAAACGAGCGGGATCGGTCAGGGAGATGCGGAAATCGCTGAAATCTGTGATATGTCCATGTATGTGATGACAAGTGAGTTCGGTGCTCCGTCCCAGCTTGAGAAAATCGATATGATTGATTTTGCCGACCTTATAGTAATCAATAAATTTGAGCGCAAAGGCTCAGAGGATGCAAGACGTCAAGTGCAAAAGCAGTATCAGCGCAGTCATTTGCTTTTTGATAAAGACTTAGATGAGATGCCGGTATACGGAACGATTGCCAGTCAGTTCAATGATCCAGGTACGAATGCCTTGTTTGCAGCGATCGTTGAAACCGTGAATAATAAAATGGAACTTGATTGGAAAACGAGTTTCTCCAAAGACGTGGATGTGGAAAAGCAAAACGTCATCATTCCAAACAATCGCCGTTACTATCTGCGGGAGATTGCGGAAACGGTCCGGAACTATCATAAAAAAGCCGAAGAGCAGGTGAATCTCGCCCGAAGATTGTTCCAATTAGAAGGGACAATCGAAGCCGTTAACGAAAAGGAAACGAATGATGGGGTCGTTACATCTCTTCAGACGTTGAAAGATGAAGTCGAAAATAAATTAACAACAGAATCGAAACAGATTTTAGAGAAATGGGACTCTTTAAAAGAGACCTACAGCAAAGATCAATTCATCACAAAAATCCGTGATAAAGAAATCGTCACCGAGTTAAAGACAAAGAGCTTATCGGGGCTTAATATCCCGAAAGTGGCCCTTCCGAAATATAAAGACTACGGTCAGATTCTGGATTGGGTATATAAAGAAAATGTTCCAGGGTCGTTCCCATACACAGCAGGAGTGTTTCCTTTTAAACGAAAAGGGGAGGATCCGAAGCGTCAGTTTGCAGGGGAAGGCACACCTGAACGGACGAATCGCCGTTTCCATTATCTATCTAAGGATGATGATGCGAAACGCCTGAGTACAGCCTTTGACTCTGTAACCTTGTATGGTGAAGATCCGGATCACCGCCCGGACATTTACGGTAAGGTCGGAGAGAGCGGAGTGAGCATCTGTACACTTGAAGACATGAAGAAGCTGTATGCCGGCTTTGATCTATGTGCGCCTTCTACGTCGGTATCCATGACGATCAATGGTCCGGCACCGATCATCCTTGCCATGTATATGAACACGGCGATCGATCAGCAGATCCGCATGAAGGAAGAGGAGCTTGGCCGAGTCCTGACAGTGGAAGAATACGTGGAAGTGAAGGAACAAACCCTTCAAGTCGTCCGTGGTACCGTGCAGGCAGATATTTTAAAAGAAGATCAAGGACAAAATACTTGTATCTTCTCAACGGAATTCGCCCTTCGCATGATGGGTGACATTCAGCAGTACTTCATCGATCATAAAGTACGAAACTATTACTCTGTTTCGATTTCCGGCTACCATATTGCAGAAGCGGGAGCCAATCCGATTTCACAGCTTGCCTTCACACTGGCGAACGGGTTTACTTACGTAGAATACTATTTAAGTCGCGGAATGGACATCAATGCGTTTGCACCAAACTTATCGTTCTTCTTCTCGAACGGTCTGGATCCCGAGTATACGGTGATCGGCCGTGTGGCCCGCCGCATTTGGTCAACGGTGATGCGTGATAAATACGGCGCCAATGAGAGAAGTCAAAAGCTGAAGTATCATATTCAAACATCCGGTCGTTCTCTTCATGCCCAGGAGATTGACTTTAACGATATCCGTACTACGCTTCAAGCCTTGATGGCCCTGCAGGATAACTGTAACTCCCTGCATACCAATGCCTATGATGAAGCTATCACGACACCTACAGAGGAATCCGTCCGCCGTGCCATGGCGATCCAGATGATCATCACGAAAGAACACGGATTATCCAAAAATGAAAATCCGCTTCAAGGATCGTTCATCGCAGAAGAGCTGACCGATCTGGTGGAGGAAATGGTTCTGACCGAATTTGATCGCCTGAATGATCGAGGAGGCGTACTTGGATCGATGGAAACTCAGTATCAACGAGGGAAAATCCAAGAGGAATCCATGTACTACGAAATGAAAAAGCATTCCGGAGAACTTCCAATTGTGGGAGTGAACACGTACCTGAATCCAACTCCACCTTCAGAAGAACAAATGGACAGCATGGAACTTGCACGTGCAACGAAGGAAGAAAAAGAAACACAAATCCATAACCTGCAAGACTTCCAATCACAACATAAAGATCAATCCGAAGAAGCACTGACCCGCTTAAAACAAGCTGCAGTGAACGGAGGAAACATCTTTGAAGAACTCATGGAAACAGTAAAAGTAGCCAGTCTCGGCCAAATAACACGCGCCCTCTACGAAGTAGGCGGACAGTATCGCCGTAATATGTAAAGAAATCATGAAGAAGTGGAGACTACTGTAGGGGTGCAGTGGTCTCTTTCTCTAGGCGGGCAATCTATATGATGATCAATGGACATATTCATAGCGATGGGGGAGTTGTGTTTTATTAAGACTGTTTTCTATAATAAATAGGTCTGCCTTGTGATTAGAAAGTAATGTTAGCTAAGTTGATTCTCGCTGCAGGTGCTCGACTCCTGCGGGGATAGCGGGAAAGTTGAGACCCCCACAGGGCAAAGCCCGAGGAGGCTCAACTCACGCCACGCGGAAATCAACCACTACTCGCTTTTTTTAAGATCGATAAAGTTTATGAGAATAGTCGAGAATAAAAATAACTCAACAAGTTTAAAAAATCCAAATATCGTCTATCCTTTAAACAAAATCAACCAATTTTAACACGATCTTAATAGTAGTCAGGTATCATTTCCTATATAATGAAAATTGTCAGATTAGTGAGAGGATAAGAACGATACATACGTTTGGATGTGAGACTGTGAAGACCATTTTTCGTTATATACTATTAGCCATCATCATATTTGCTGCAGTACTTCTATATCAATTGCAATTAGGAGCGATTCCTTTTTTTCTACTCTCTTTCTATCTTTTCTATGAAGCCTTCCGTGTGATTCGAAACGGAGAAAAAGAAGAGAAATGGGAAAGCAGCAGACCCTCCTGACGCCAGTTGTGAAAAAAATGCAAGAAAAACCAGATAGGTATAGCATAAAGTCTTTTCTATTGTTTATAATGATGAATATGGTTAAAATTGATAATGGAGAAATTTTGCCCTTTTTTACTCTACTTAGTAGAGTCTGAAATAGAGAAAGGAAGTGCGTTAATTGAGTCTTAAGCAGTTATCCAAAGAAGAATTACGTCAAACATCATTCATTGAGTTGGCACATGAGATTTTAACAGAGAAAAAGAAAGCGATGCCTTTCGAAGACGTAGTCAAAGAAATTAAAGGTTTGCTTGAAATCTCTGAAAAAGAGGTTCGCAGCCGCTTACTTCAATTCTACACGGACCTTAATGTCGAGGGACGTTTTATTGCGATGGGCGATAACAGTTGGGGATTAAGAGAATGGTATCCGGTGGATCAAATCGAGGAAGAAACCGTTCCAACGATGAAATCCAGCAAAAAGAAAAAAGCGAAGAAAAAAGACGATGAAGATTTAGATCTTGAAGATTTCGATGACCTGGACGATGAAGATCTTGATTATGATGATCTTGATGACACGGACGATGACGATGATCTGACAGATGATGACGATGTAGATGCCGTTGACGACGATGCAGATGAAGATCTGGACATCGATGAAGACGAGGAAGAACTTGAAATCGATGAATTCGATGAAGACGAAGAAGAAGAAGAAGAAGAAGAAGATCTTGATGAGGAAAAGGACGATAAGTAATCTTCACCTCAGTTAAACATCAGACGCACCTATCAAAAAGCGCTTTTTGCCTTTTTGATAGGTTTTTTTATGGTCTTGAACCTTGTGCACCGAGTGATGCTATTGATTGAAAATTCCCTCATCATTCTATACTTGACTTCTTTCTTTGAGGAAGGTAGTATTTTATTTGGGCTCCTTAAAAAAGGACGAATTATGTATACAATGCTCCCCTTACATGTTTTGTAAGTGGGGCTTTTTTTATTTTATAAGAAGAAAGCTTTGCCGTAACAGGGTATTGTCTATTCCTTTATGTGTGGCGGATCGATTCTTTAAGACCCCTTACATTTTTATGTATATTGATAATAAGAGGCTGTCTTTTAACTGGATTATGCAGATGAATTTATATTAAGAGAATGGACTTGTCCTTCTTTGAACAAGATAAATTCATGACATACCTACAATAGACACCCTCTACTTTTTTTGAACCAAACTTACTTTGAAGGGGGACATATACATGACTAAGTATATTTTCGTAACAGGCGGCGTAGTGTCGTCACTAGGGAAAGGGATCACAGCAGCGTCCCTTGGAAGACTATTGAAAAACCGTGGAGTGAGTGTCACGATCCAGAAGTTCGATCCATACATCAACGTGGATCCGGGAACGATGAGTCCCTATCAGCATGGTGAAGTATTCGTAACAGATGATGGTGCGGAAACGGATCTTGACTTAGGTCACTATGAGCGTTTCGTTGACATTAATCTGACGAAATATAGCTCTGTGACAACGGGTAAAATCTATTCAACTGTACTGAAAAAAGAGCGTCGCGGTGATTATCTTGGTGGTACTGTACAAGTTATCCCACACATCACCAACGAAATCAAAGAACGCGTATACCGCGCTGGACGCGAGACGAATTCAGATGTCGTGATCACGGAAATCGGTGGAACGGTCGGGGATATCGAATCTCTACCATTCCTTGAAGCGATTCGCCAGATCAAGAGCGATGTAGGCCGTGACAACGTGATGTACATCCACTGTACTCTTGTACCTTACATCAAAGCAGCGGGTGAAATGAAAACAAAACCGACTCAGCATAGCGTAAAAGAGCTTCGCAGTCTAGGTATCCAGCCAAATGTCATCGTCGTGCGTACAGAAATGCCAATGACTCAAGACATGAAAGACAAAATCGCGTTATTCTGTGATATTGATAAAAATGCTGTCATCGAAGCAATGGATGCAGACACGCTTTACTCTGTACCACTTGCGCTTCAGGATCAAAAGCTTGATGAAATCACATGTCAGCACTTGAAACTTAACTGCCACGAAGCAGACATGACCGAGTGGAATGAACTCGTTGATCGCGTGAAAAACCTGTCTCGTAAAACAAGAATCGCCCTGGTAGGGAAATATGTAGAGTTGCAGGATGCATATATCTCAGTTGTGGAAGCCCTTCGTCATGCCGGTTATCATTTCGATAGCGACATTGAAGTAAGATGGTTGAACTCTGAGCTGATCGACAGCGCAAACGTAGCAGAAAAACTGGCGGATGTAGATGGAATCCTTGTACCAGGCGGTTTCGGTGACCGTGGAGTAGAGGGGAAAATCGCTGCGACTCAATATGCCCGTGAAAACAAGATTCCTTTCCTTGGAATCTGCCTTGGAATGCAGCTGGCATCTGTAGAATATGCACGTAATGTCCTCGGTCTTGAAGGAGCTCACTCTGCTGAGTTGGATCCTGAAACGCCATACCCGGTCATCGACCTGTTACCGGAACAAAAGGACATCGAAGATCTTGGTGGAACACTGCGCCTTGGACTATACCCATGTAAGCTGACGAAAGGTTCAAAAGCCTATACGGCCTATGATGGAGAAGTGGTTTACGAGCGTCACCGCCACCGCTTCGAATTCAACAATCACTACCGTGAGCAAATGGAAAAAGCCGGCTTCATCTTCTCAGGCACAAGCCCTGATGGCCGTCTTGTGGAAATCATCGAGCTAAGCGACCACCCATGGTTCGTCGCATCTCAGTTCCACCCTGAATTCACATCACGCCCGACACGTCCGCAGCCTCTATTCAGAGACTTCGTGGAAGCATCACTTGCGTATGGTGAGAAATAAGATTTCTTTCGGAACTGCTCTCCCTGGTTTGGGAGGGCGGTTTTTTTGTTATATTGGGTAATTTAAGAAAAATTAAGAAAAATTTTGTCAACTCTTCTTTAATCCTCTATAGAAAATTCCTAAAAAGAATATTGACAATATTCCCACATATCGTTAATATATCGATTATAGCGAAAGCGAACTATACCAAATTTCATAATCTCTTATAAAGAGTTGGCAGAGGGACTGGCCCGATGACGCCCGGCAACCTACCGTACACACGGAAAGGTGCTAAAACCTGCAGGAAGAATTTCCTGAGTGATAAGAGTACGTTTATTTATATATAAACCTCTTTTCTCTTGGGAAAAGGGGTTTTTTTATTTGAAAAATTGAGGTATATCACCTCGGGAGGAGAAAAGAAAGATGAAAAAAACGACATCATTACTCGTATTACTCGCACTTATTTTCAGTTTAGTGGCTTGTCAGCCAAAGGTATCCCAGGAGGCGGACGCAGACAGTGGAGATAAGAAGGAAGCAACGTCTGATCATCCGTTAGCCAATAAAAAGATTGCCCTAATTATGCAAATCAATTTAGGGACATTTTCCGCTCAATACATAGAAGGTGTCAAAGAGCAGGTAGAGAAGTTTGGTGGAAAGGTTCAAGTATTTACGTCTGAAGGAGATTTGGCAAAAATGTCTTCTAACCTGGATGCGGCCATCAATCAAAAGTTTGATGGGATCCTTATCGATCATGGGACGAAAGAAGCACTGCAATCAGGGGTGGAAAAGGCGAAGGGACAAAGCATACCGGTTGTCGTGTTTGATGCGGATGTTGCAGCAGAAGAGGTGACGGTCCTCGAACAGGGGGATCAGCAAATGGCTGAACAAACCTTGACGAAGCTTTCAGATGAGCTTGGCGGTAAGGGTGAGATCGTGAAGATTTGGGTTGCGGGATTTGCACCGATGGAAAGACGCCAAGTGGCCTATCAGGAGTTTTTAGGGGGAAATCCCGACATTAAAGAGGTGGCAGCATTTGGAGCAGCTACTCAAAATACAGCACTCGATACACAGGCACAAATGGAGGCGATTCTGAAACAGTACCCGAATAAAGGTGACATCGATGCTGTCTGGGCTGCCTGGGATGAATTTGCGAAAGGCGCCGTCCGGGCAATCGAAGCGGCAGGGAGAGAAGAAATCAAAGTATATGGAATCGACATGAGTGATGAAGACCTGCAAATCATTCAAAAAGAGGGAAGCCCGTGGGTGGCATCGGCAGCCGTTGACCCGAAAGATATCGGCCGCGTGCAGGTGCGTTTCTTATATCAAAAGCTGGGTGGTCAAGATACACCTGAGAAAGTAAAGCTTGAGCCGGTCTTTATTGAGAAAGAAGCATTGCCTGAAGAAACGATCACGACAGATCAATTACACGAGCATGTAGATGGCTGGGGAGCAAGTGAGCAAGGCTATACAGATGAATTGAAAAACCTTGAAGGATCGTTCACAGAATAGAAAGGAGTTAGAAGAGATGACGTCTCCACTGTTAGAAATGATTGATATCAATAAAACCTTCTCAGGAGTGAAAGCCATAAAGACTGCAAGCTTCGATGTGAAAGAGGGAGAGGTTCATGCTCTGTTGGGGGCGAATGGTGCAGGTAAAAGCACGCTGATGAAGATTTTATCAGGAGCCTATGTGCAGGACAGCGGAGACATCATCCTTCACTCTGAGAAAAGAGACTATCAATCTCCGAAAGAAGCGAAGGAGCATGGCATTCATTGCGTATACCAGGAAGTGGACACGGCCATTGTCCCTGAACTATCTGTAGCGGAAAATATCGTCCTTGATCGGTTCTCACAAAAAGGCTCCTTCTTTATTACAAAGAAGTCATTAAAGAAAGAAGCGTTGGAGGCACTCAGACGCATCGGGGCAGAAGCAATCCCCCTCGGGCAGCCTGCGTCACATTTAAGTCTCGCTGAAAAGCAGCTGGTGCTCATTGCCAGGAGCCTGCTTCAAAAAGCGAAAATATTGATTTTAGATGAACCAACGGCACCATTGAGTTCATCTGAGACGGAAAAATTATTCCGTGTCATAGAAGATTTAAAGAAAGAGAGAGTAGGGATCATCTTCATCTCTCACAGACTCCCTGAAGTATTTGAGCTTTCGGATCGCATTACAGTCATGAGAGACGGAGAGACCATTGGAACGTACGAAACCCACTATACCACCTCCCAGAAAATCATTGAAGCCATGCTTGGAGGAACATATAGAGAAGAGTTTCAGAAAAGAAGGCTGCCAATTGGTGAAACACTTTACGAAGTGAAAGGGCTGGGAGATGGACAAAAGGTAAAGGATATCCATTTATCCGTAAAAGCAAGTGAAGTAGTCGGAGTGGTAGGACTTGTGGGAGCGGGAAAAACCGAGCTTGCCAAAGCCTTATTTGGAGCATCTCAGGTAGAATCGGGTGACCATTTTCTGAAAGGGAAGAAGCTCAGAATTCACTCTCCCCGGGATGCCGTTCAAAATGGTCTGGCACTTATACCTGAAGAAAGACGAAAAGAAGGGTTGTTCATTCATGAATCCGTGCAGCACAACCTTAGCTTCCCTTCTTTAAGAAAAGTTTCCAACTGGTTATGGATCAACGGACGCAAAGAACGTGAGCTGGCCCGTGAAAAAATCCGATCCCTGGGAATAAAAACCGCTCATGAAGGAATCCAGGCGAACTTTTTAAGTGGGGGAAATCAACAGAAGGTTTCAATCGGAAAGTGGCTTTCAGATGAAGCTTCGGTGTTTTTATTTGATGAACCGACGAAGGGTGTGGACGTGGGAGCGAAGAAGGAGATCTTCTCTCTGATTCAATCCCTTGCAGAAAAAGAGAAGGGCATTCTCTACTTTTCCTGTGAAATACAAGAAATCCTGGCGATCTCGGACCGGATTCTCGTCATGTATGATGGCCGGATCGTCAAAGCACTGACAAAAGAAGAAGCAACTCAAGAACTCATATTGTTTTATGCTTCAGGAGGGATCCAAGCGCATGAAAGGCAAGATACTCGACTTACTATTTAAATACGGTGCCATCGTGTTGATGGCCGCAATTCTTATATTTTTCAGCTTATATAACCCATTTTTCTTCACATATGGAAATCTATCAGACATTCTCCGCTCAATTTCCATCGTCACATTGGTCGCCATCGGGGTTACCTTTACCCTTGTCGTGGATGGCTTTGACTTGTCAGTGGGTTCAACGGTTTCCCTGTCTACCGTTGTGACGGCTTCTTTGATGGTCTGGTATGAAGCTCCGTTGTGGATCGTGCTCCTTGTTCCATTGTTGGTGGGAGCGGGAGTCGGGTTATTCAATTCGCTATTGATCGTGAAGTTTGGAATTCCGGATTTGCTTGCTACACTAGGGGCCATGTATATCATTTCAGGTGTCCATCGGACGTATACAGAAGGATACTCGATCTACAATAATATGCCGATGACAACTGGTGGGACAGCACCTGGGGAATTTTCCGAAGCCTTCCTCTGGATCGGCCAGGGAAAGTGGCTTGGATTGCCGGTACCGGTATGGATCATGCTCGTGTTGGTCGGTATCGTCTATGTAATCATGCATTTCACGAGATGGGGACGCGTTTTGTACATGACAGGAGGTAACGCGGAAGCGTCTCGCTTATCAGGTGTCAGAGTGACGCGGGTGAAATTGATTGCCTACGTTCTCTCAGGTATATTCGCATCGATTGGAGGAATCCTGTTCACGGCCCGGGTCGGATCAGGACAGATGGATGCCGGTGCCCCGCTCCTGATGGAAGCAGTCGCCGCTGTGTTTGTCGGCTTTTCCGTCTTGGGTGCAGGAAAACCGAATATCCTCGGAACCTTCTTTGGGGCAGCCTTGATAGGAGTCCTCCTGAATGGATTGACGATGATGAATCTACCATACTATGCATTTGAAATAATTAAAGGAAGCGTACTGGTATTGGCATTGGCAGTGACGTATGTGCATGCCAGGAAGGTGCGTGGGGCTTGAATTTGTTGTGGGGAGAGGGCCTTTTAATGGTGCCTCTCTTTTTTTTGTGAAAATCAACCTTTGGTGCCACATGGAATCCAGTAGAAATGTGTATGGGAAAGGTTATCGACCGTTATCGGAATTTATCAACCTTCATATCGTTTTATCAACCGTTCTTTCATTATATCAACCTTATTTTCAAGATATCGATCGTTCTACAATGAACGACAACTTTCGCGGAGTGCGTCTATCAGAACATATCATTAAAAAACCCGTCCCCCAACCAGGAACGGGCCTATCTTCTACTCCTCAAACTCCTCCAACATCTCACGGATCACAAACCCAAGGGCAAAATAAAGATAAAGGGCCGCCATGCTGGAAGGAAAGCTCACCCGCTCACCGATCTCATCGCCTGGAAGCATGCCCTTGATCACTTTCGTATCTAAATGAACATCGGCTAAGTCCACCAGATTCTCTTCATTCTCTTCACCCTCTACCAACCCAGAGACTGCCGCGAATGGGACACCTTCATCAGCCAGTTTTTTCCCTAACTCCACGGCATCCTCATCAGTTGAAAAACGGCTGACGACTAATACTCGATCAGCTTCCGTCAGCGGGATGGAACCATTGTATCTTTTAGCGGAAGGAAGAGGTTCAGCTCCAAACAAGGCCTCGGCTGTGACAGCTTCCATTTCCCCGTAGCCCTTAATATAGATATTTCCTTGTCCGATGGCGGCTTGAGCCAGCAGGCGGGCACCGTCTTCGATTTCGAATTCCTGCTTATCATAAATGCGTTTGAACAGTCCAGTTAACTGTGTCGTGAACATTTTTATCATGGAATAAACTCTCCTTATATATTTGCTTCGACATTTGTCATCGTAACGCTTATTATAAAGGGGAAAAAGGTCTTAAGTAAAATCTTGATTAGAAGCAGGATTTTTTACAGTAAAAAGAGAATTAGTAATAAATATACAATTATTAGTCGGTTATTTAGCTCAGTAATACATAATTTACTTTAATACGAAGGGGATTGAGACGGATGAACGAGAAAATTCTTATTGTAGACGATCAATTTGGTATTAGGATTCTATTAAATGAAGTGTTACAAAAGGAAGGCTACCAAACATTTCAGGCAGCGAACGGAATCCAGGCGCTTGAAATTGTAGATCAGCATTCCCCTGATTTGGTTTTGCTGGATATGAAAATTCCGGGTATGGATGGGATCGAAATTTTGAAGAGAATGAAGCAGAAGGATGCAGATATCCGCGTCATTATTATGACTGCGTACGGGGAACTGGACATGATTCAGGAAGCAAAGGATCTGGGAGCGCTTACTCACTTTGCGAAACCGTTTGATATCGACGACATCAGGCAGGCTGTGAAACAATATATTCCAGCTTGATAGTATTATTTGAATAGTGAAAATAGTAGTATTTTTATCAATTCGCCTCTGCAGTTGGTAAAATCAATTCTGTTTTGGTATGATACAAGTGAAATTGTAAACAATGTCACATGGTGCTATAAATAACACCGCCATTTCTACTAGAATGGTTCACTGACTGAATAAAAGGAGGAAATTACTATGCCTTTAGTTTCAATGAAAGACATGCTAATTCAAGCAAAAGAAAACAGCTATGCGGTAGGTCAATTCAACCTGAATAACCTTGAGTTCACTCAAGCGATCCTACAAGCTGCTGAAGAAGAAAAATCACCTGTCATTCTTGGTGTTTCTGAAGGGGCAGCACGTTACATGAGCGGCTTCAAAACAGTTGTGAAAATGGTTGAAGGTCTTATGGAAGACTTAAACGTCACAGTACCTGTGGCTATTCACTTAGACCATGGTTCAAGCTATGACAAATGTAAAGAAGCAATCGATGCAGGTTTCACTTCTGTCATGATCGACGCTTCTCACGGTCCTTTCGAGGAAAACATTGAAATCACTTCTAAAGTGGTTGAATATGCCCACTCTAAAGGTGTTTCTGTTGAAGCTGAGCTTGGAACTGTTGGTGGGCAAGAGGATGACGTAGTAGCAGATGGCGTTATTTATGCAGATCCTAAAGAGTGTCAAGAATTGGTAGAGCGTACTGGTATCGATACACTAGCTCCTGCACTTGGTTCTGTTCACGGTCCTTACAAAGGTGAACCGAATCTTGGATTCAAAGAAATGGAAGAAATCGGTGCAGCGACTGGAGTACCTCTAGTACTTCACGGTGGTACTGGAATTCCGACAAAAGACATCCAAAAAGCGATCTCTTACGGAACAGCTAAAATCAACGTAAACACTGAAAACCAAATTGCTTCTGCTAAAGCGGTACGTGAAGTACTTGCAGCTGACACAGAAGTATATGATCCACGTAAATACATGGGTCCTGCCCGTGAAGCGATCAAAGCGACAGTTGCTGGCAAAATGCGCGAATTTGGTTCTTCTAACCAAGCTAAATAAATAGGTAATGTTTGGAAAGTCCTTTGTGTTAGATTACAGGCTTTCCGAATGTGGTAGAAATAGAATGAAGCTGTAGGATGGGACTGGCACCAGGAAAGGGTTGATACCTTTTTGGGTCAGTCCCTTCCGTTCATTAGAAGATGATTGAAAATTTTGTCGAAAATGGGGTAGAGAAAATGAAGTTTTTCATAGATACAGCAAACATGAGTGAAATTCAAGAAGCATTTGAATGGGGTATTCTTTCAGGAGTCACAACGAATCCGTCGCTTGTAGCGAAAGAAAAAAATGTAACATTTGAAGATCGTTTAAAAGAAATCACAGATTTAGTCCCAGGTTCTGTAAGCGCTGAAGTTATCGCGACAGACGCTGAAGGAATGATCAAAGAGGGAAGGGAGCTTGCAAAGATCGCGCCTAACATTACGGTTAAGCTTCCGATGACGCCGGATGGCTTGAGAGCGACATCTACTTTTGCTAAAGAAGGAATTAAGACAAATGTGACGCTGATTTTCAGTGCGAACCAGGCGCTTTTAGCGGCTCGTGCTGGTGCGACGTATGTTTCGCCTTTTTTAGGAAGATTAGATGATATCGGCCACGATGGTCTTGAGCTTGTTTCAAAAATCGCCGAAATCTTTGCGATTCACGGCCTGGAAACAGAAATCATTGCGGCATCGACCCGTCATCCACAACATATTACAGAAGCTGCCTTAAGAGGGGCACATATTGCGACAGTGCCTTTGAAAGTATTGAAGCAATTGTTCCAGCATCCCCTTACGGATAAAGGAATCGATGCATTCCTGAATGATTGGAACAACCGCTAAACTTAAGTCAATTGGTCCAACGAGAAAAAAATTCGTAAGTTCTATACATGTTTTGACGAAATATGTATAAACTAGTAGACAATACTTCTTAGAACGTCTTCTTTTGGAAAAATAATCCTTTTTGTTTTTGGTGTGCGGAGTCTGACAGCCAATGGGGCTTCCTCATCAATGAACAGTGGAAGGGAGTTTAATATGGAAAAGCTAAAAATTGCAGGAGGTTATCCCCTTGAAGGAACCATTAAAGTCAGTGGGGCCAAAAATAGTGCGGTAGCCTTGATCCCGGCAACCATTCTTGCTGATTCACCAGTCACAATCGAAGGGTTACCAGACATCTCTGATGTGCGGACACTGAAAGATCTATTAGAAGAGATCGGTGGATCCGTCAACTTGGAAGATGGGGATATGAGTGTAGATCCAAGTCAAATGGTGTCCATGCCTTTACCGAGCGGGAAGGTGAAAAAGCTTCGTGCCTCTTATTATTTAATGGGAGCGATGCTTGGACGATTCAAAAAAGCAGTCATCGGATTACCGGGTGGATGTCACCTTGGTCCACGTCCGATTGACCAGCATATTAAAGGCTTCGAAGCTCTCGGAGCAGAAGTGACGAATGAACAGGGTGCGATTTATTTGCGTGCCGAAGAATTAAGGGGTGCCCGTATTTACCTGGACGTCGTCAGTGTAGGAGCAACGATCAACATCATGCTTGCCGCTGTACGTGCAAAAGGCAGAACGATCATTGAAAATGCGGCAAAAGAACCTGAGATCATTGACGTAGCTACATTACTAAGTAATATGGGTGCGAAGATCAAAGGGGCAGGAACCGATGTGATCCGCATTGATGGTGTGGACGAGCTTCACGGCTGCCGTCACACAATCATTCCTGACCGTATTGAAGCGGGAACGTTCATGATCCTTGCAGCAGCAGTCGGTAAAGGCGTACTCGTTGACAACGTTATCCCATTACATATGGAATCAGTCATCGCCAAGCTTCGTGAAATGGACGTACCCGTTGAAACAAACGACGACCAGATCTACATCGGAAGAGCGGACAAGCTCAAATCCGTTGATGTGAAAACATTGGTGTATCCAGGATTCCCAACAGATCTGCAGCAGCCGTTCACCACGTTATTGAACCGGGCAGAAGGTTCTGCTGTCGTAACGGATACCATCTATTCAGCCCGCTTCAAGCATATCGATGAACTGAGAAGAATGAATGCGACGATCAAGGTGGAAGGTCGCTCGGCCATCGTCAATGGACCTGTACAATTACAAGGTGCCAAAGTGAAAGCAAGTGACCTGCGAGCAGGAGCGGCTCTTGTCATCGCCGGCTTAATGGCAGAAGGTGTGACAGAAGTAACCGGCCTAGAGCATATCGATCGCGGATACAGCGACCTCGTTGCCAAACTCGAAGGCCTTGGAGCGACAATCTGGCGTGAAAAGATGTCTGCGGAAGAATTGGAGCAAATGAAGTCGTAGTTTCTTAAAGTTGTACTATTGTAAAGATGATTTTTTTCCATTAGGAGTAATGGTAAAACATTTAAAACTAAGTTGATTGGAACGGAAGGGTGCTCGACTCCTGCGGGAGAAGCGGGACAGGTGAGACCCCGCAGGCGAAGCCGAGGAGGCTCACCGCCCGCCCCGCGGAAAGCGAGCACCCTGGAGTGGAAATCAACCATTACTCGCTTTTTGTTAATTTCCTTAAATATTTCCAATATGACCAGTTCTTTTTCGACTGAATGAACCATTGTGTCCTACTTTTTTCGAAAAAAAGTCTCTCTAAACGCTTCAATGTGTTACAATAAATCTGTAAATATGTTATACAATTAAAGAATATTGTAAAACAAAAGGGAATACGGGAGGCTATATACATGGAAAGAAGTTTATCAATGGAGCTTGTTCGAGTAACAGAAGGGGCTGCCCTTGCATCAGCACGCTGGATGGGTCGCGGTAAGAAGGATGAAGCAGATGATGCTGCAACCTCTGCCATGCGCGATGTATTCGATACAGTACCGATGAAGGGAACAGTTGTTATCGGTGAAGGTGAAATGGATGAAGCTCCAATGCTTTACATCGGTGAGAAACTAGGGACAGGCTATGGCCCACGTGTAGATGTGGCCGTCGATCCGTTGGAAGGAACGAATATCGTTGCTTCCGGAGGCTGGAATGCACTGGCGGTGTTAGCGGTGGCAGACCACGGAAACCTACTGAACGCACCGGATATGTATATGGATAAAATCGCAGTAGGACCAGAAGCGGTTGGGGAAATTGATATCAATGCTTCTGTTATCGATAATCTGAAAGCCGTTGCAAAAGCAAAGAACAAGGACATCGAAGACGTAGTTGCAACCGTCTTAAATCGTCCTCGACACGAGCATATCATCCAGCAGCTGAGAGAAGCTGGAGCCCGTATCAAACTGATCAATGATGGTGACGTAGCAGGAGCTATGAACACAGCATTCGATCATACAGGTGTCGATATATTATTCGGATCCGGTGGGGCTCCAGAGGGAGTACTTGCTGCCGTTGCGCTGAAATGCTTAGGTGGAGAAATTCAAGGAAAGCTTTTACCACAGAACGATGCCGAACTGCAACGCTGTATCAGCATGGGGCTGGATGTGGACAAGATCCTTCGAATGGAAGACCTCGTATGCGGTGACGATGCGATCTTTGCGGCAACAGGTGTAACGGATGGTGAACTGTTAAGAGGTGTTCAGCTTAAAGGGACATACGGATTGACTCATTCTGTCGTTATGCGTGCGAAGTCTGGGACCGTTCGCTTCATAGACGGCCGCCACAGTCTTCAGAAAAAGCCAAACCTGGTCATGAGATAATAAATAGATATAAGTAACACAGAGAGAGAAACCAACTCTTCTTAATAAGAGATGAGGGATGGGCAGAGTGTCTTACCATTTCTGCCCATGACCACTCTTATCACTCACTTTTTTTCTTCATAGGTGAAAAAATGCTGCCTATCTACAAAATTACCTTCCTTTTTTTACCCAGTCATTGATTCTTGATTAAAAGTATGGTTACAATAGATAAGGTTTTATCTTCAGCATTTTTTCTATTAGTTTATGCTTCAACATATTTCTTCATTTTTAGAAAAATCTACCCATATTTGGCTCTTTTCTAAAAGATAGATATTTATTTGTGAAAGAGATTAAAAGTAAGTTGATTGTAGCGGAAGGTGCTCAACTCACGCCCCGCGGAAAGCGAGCATCCTGTAGCGGAAATCAACCTCTACTCTCTCGTGAAAAATAACAACAAAGTTTTATTTTAAGGTAGGACAAATTAATAAAGCGTGGTGTCATGATGGAAGAGTTAACAATCTCTAGCTTAGAAAATATGAAGCTTAAAGAGCTTTACGAGCTAGCCAAACAATACAAAGTTTCTTATTATAGTAAATTAACAAAAAAAGAATTGATTTTCGCTATCCTTAAAGTTCGTGCAGAACAAGAAGGCTTCTTCTTTATGGAAGGTGTTCTTGAAATCATCCAATCAGAGGGCTTCGGTTTCTTACGACCGATCAACTATTCTCCAAGCTCTGAGG
Source organism: Rossellomorea sp. H136 (assembly GCF_056838065.1). Taxonomy (NCBI): domain Bacteria; kingdom Bacillati; phylum Bacillota; class Bacilli; order Caryophanales; family Bacillaceae; genus Rossellomorea; species Rossellomorea sp. H136. The sequence goes on along the minus strand of NZ_CM166371.1, from coordinate 4,778,191 downwards.
ATATTTATATTTCTGCTTCACAGATCCGCCGTTTCGATCTTCGTAACGGGGATAAGGTATCGGGAAAAGTGCGCCCTCCGAAGGAAAACGAGCGCTATTTCGGACTGCTTCATGTTGAAATGGTCAATGGAGAAGAGCCGGAATCTGCGAAAGAACGTGTCCATTTCCCTGGTTTGACGCCTTTATATCCTGACCGTCAAATGAAACTTGAGACAACTCCAAACAAAATCTCAACGCGTATCATGGATCTTATAGCGCCTGTCGGTTTTGGACAACGTGGATTAGTCGTAGCGCCACCTAAAGCAGGTAAGACGATGCTGATCAAAGAAATCGCGAACTCGATCACAACGAATCATCCTGAAGCGGAATTAATCATTCTTCTGATCGATGAGCGTCCAGAGGAAGTAACGGATATCGAACGTTCGGTAGAAGCAGAAGTCGTAAGCTCTACCTTCGATGAGGTGCCGGAAAACCACATCAAAGTGGCAGAACTTGTTCTTGAGCGCGCTATGCGTTTAGTGGAGCACAAGCGTGATGTCATTATCCTGATGGATAGTATCACTCGTTTGGCACGTGCTTATAACCTGGTCATCCCGCCAAGTGGACGAACTCTTTCCGGAGGTATTGACCCTGCTGCATTCCACCGTCCAAAGCGATTCTTTGGTGCTGCACGTAACATTGAAGAAGGCGGAAGCTTAACGGTTCTCGCAACAGCGTTAGTGGATACAGGATCCCGTATGGACGATGTGATATATGAAGAGTTCAAAGGAACAGGGAACTTAGAACTTCATCTTGATCGTTCTCTTGCTGAAAGACGTATCTTCCCGGCCATCGACATCCGTCGTTCCGGAACACGTCGAGAAGAACTTCTTATCAAACCGGATCATCTTGAAAAGCTATGGGCGATCCGTAAAGCGATGTCCGATCAGCCTGATTTCGCTGAAAAGCTTATGCGCAAGCTGAAGCAATCGAAGACGAATGAAGAGTTTTTCAACGTATTGACAGAAGAGTCGAAGAAGCGTTAATCTAATAATCGAATGATTTTTTGAGGAGAGTTATGTCTGTAACTTCCAATTTTACAGGTTGCAAATATCACTTGTCCTTGTTATAATAGTGTCAATGTGTTTTAAAAAATGGATGTGGTAAGGGGCTGGCTATAACTCTCATGCTTATGCTCATATCACATATATCTTCGTAATAAATTACTCTGTTTCAGATGATTCAGGGCGGAAGGAGATGAAAGAAATGAAATCAGGAATTCATCCTAAGTACAACACGATCAAAGTTAGCTGTGCTTGCGGTAACGAATTTGAAACTGGTTCTGTAGCGGAAGAAATGCGCGTTGAGGTATGTTCTGAATGCCATCCATTCTACACAGGACGTCAGAAATTCGCTGACGCTGGTGGACGTGTTGACCGTTTCAACAAAAAATACGGTCTTAAAAATCAACAACAATAATGAAGAGCTGGAAGACCATTTCGAATTTCTTTGTGCGTAAGGCATAAACGAATGAGATTGGCACTTCTCTTCTATTAGAAAAACAGGCAAGGATCTTCATGCTTGCCTGTTTTTTATTCTCTTTAAAGCAAATGGTTGAAGAAATAGAGGCAGTTCCAATTGAGCTGTGCCTCTTTTTTTCTGCCAAATTACTGAATTCTGAGCATTTTTCCCGTACATAAAGGAATGCTTTATACTAAAGAGTGGTCCGTTTTCACTAACAGTCAGACTGTTTTATTATAGAATATTGCATAAGGAAGGAGAGGCGCTTTCGTGTATGTCATGAAACAAACGGGTTGGGTAGAAGTCATTTGCGGCAGCATGTTCTCAGGAAAATCCGAGGAACTGATCCGCCGGGTAAGACGCACTCAATTTGCTAAACAGGAAATTGCTGTGTATAAGCCAAAACTAGATAATCGCTATAGTGATGAGTCGGTTGTATCTCATAATGGTACCTCTGTCATCGCCAAAGCAGTCGAGGGTTCACATGTGATCCTTGATGACCTGAATCCAGAGGTGGATGTCGTTGCTATTGATGAGGTTCAATTTTTTGACGAAGGCATTGTAGAGGTCGTTCAAAAATTAGCAAACAGTGGATATCGTGTCATCATAGCAGGACTTGATCAGGATTTCCGCGGAGAACCATTCGGTCCAATGCCGGACTTAATGTCCATTGCCGAACAAGTGACAAAACTTCAAGCCGTTTGTGCAGTATGCGGCTCTCCCGCAAGTCGAACACAACGATTAATCAATGGCGAACCAGCTTGCTACGATGATCCCGTCATCCTGGTGGGTGCATCTGAAGCCTATGAGCCAAGATGCCGTCATCACCATGAAGTTCCCACTGGAATGAGCGTTACACCTGATATGGTGAAGGAAGTATAAATATGTAAATGAAAAGTCCCAGTTTGGGGCTTTTTTTCTTTCTGGTTATGGCCATTTGCCGAGCCTTATAAGTAATGAACAACCACCCTGACTTTTGTATGAATAAGCGCTTTCCTGTGGGAAATCCTAAAAAGCAGGAGGTGTGAAAGTATGAAAAAATTAGTATTAGTTTTATCCTTTACAGTATTCTTCATTTTAATCACCGCGTGTGGAGTGAATCAGGAATCCGAATTCGGTATGCACGAGGATCAAAATGGGACCCGATTCATTGATAATCGAAATGATGATAGGAATGATCGTCAAGATAGAAGCGTCAGAAACACGACAAATGAAAACCCGAACTTCCCTAACCTGACGAACTCACCAGGCACAACATCGACGACAATTGGTGTGTATGAAGATAAAGCACGTGAGGTTGTGAGGGAGTATTCCAACTTCGAACCAGATGAAGTGTGGATCAATGGCGAACAAATGTGGGTGACGGCCCATACTCAAAATGAAATGAGTATGGCTGAGACGGATAAAGAAGAAGCGATGTTAAAAGAGAGATTAGAAAAAGCCATTCCAAGGTACAATGTAAATGTGAAAATCACCGAAAGATAAAAAAGTGCAAGCAGGTCTGGATGCTGATCTGCTTGCCTTCTACATAAAATCCACTCGTTTCTGCCTTCTGCTTATTCCCGATCCTCCTTGTGTTTACATACACCATATAATATAATTAGACTGTTATGGACTAAAATTGAGGTGAATAGCTGTGTTCGATCGTTTACAAGCAGTGGAAGATCGCTATGATAAGTTAAATGAGCTATTGAGTGATCCAGAAATTGTGAATGACCCAAAGAAGCTAAGAGATTATTCGAAAGAGCAATCAGACATCCAAGCAACGGTAGAAGCATATCGAGAATATAAAGAACTTACTGGGCAGTATAAAGACGCTAAGGCGATGCTGGATGATAAGCTTGATGCTGATATGCGTGAAATGGTGAAAGAAGAAGTTTCAGAGCTTGAAGAGCAGATTGAAGCTCTCGAAGCTCGTCTGAAAATATTATTGATCCCGAAAGACCCGAACGATGATAAGAACGTAATCATGGAGGTCCGTGGTGCTGCGGGTGGAGATGAAGCAGCACTGTTTGCAGGTGATTTATACCGTATGTACAGCCGCTATGCAGAATCACAAGGTTGGAAGACCGAAGTGATGGAAGCGAACTCGACTGGCGTTGGTGGATATAAAGAAATCATCTTTATGATCAACGGAAATGGCGCATTCTCCAAAATGAAATACGAAAACGGGGCACACCGTGTGCAACGTGTACCTGAAACCGAATCCGGCGGACGTATTCATACGTCGACCGCAACGGTTGCCTGTCTGCCGGAAGCAGAAGAAGTCGAAGTGGATATTCACGACAAAGATATCCGTGTCGATACCTTCGCATCCAGTGGCCCGGGAGGACAAAGTGTTAATACAACCATGTCTGCTGTGCGTCTGACTCACATGCCGACAGGTGTAGTCGTTTCATGTCAGGATGAAAAGTCGCAGATCAAGAACAAAGAGAAAGCAATGAAAGTATTGCGTGCCCGCGTTTACGATAAATTCCAACGTGAAGTTCAAGCCGAATACGATGCAAACCGTAAATCAGCCGTTGGTACAGGTGACCGTTCCGAACGTATCCGTACGTACAATTTCCCACAAAACCGCGTCACGGATCATCGTATCGGATTGACGATTCAAAAGCTTGACCAAATTCTTGAAGGGAAGATGGATGAAGTCATCGATGCGTTAATCATCGAGGATCAATCCAAACTTCTTGAGAGACTGGAAGAATAGTGACGACTGTTACCATATTTGAAGCCCTAAAATGGGCTTCTTCTTTTTTAGTCGAAAATGGCCGTGATGAAAATGTGGGAGAAATCTATTTGCGGCATTTAGTAGGGATGTCCCGTTCCCAACTGTTGGCTGAACAGCGGAGGTCCGTCCCTCAAGAAAAGTGGGAAGAATTCCAGGATGGGATTAGCCGGCATGTTGGTGGAGTGCCGATTCAGCATATTATTGGAATGGAGGAGTTTTATGGTCGGGAGTTTGTGGTGAATGAGCATGTGCTGATTCCGAGACCTGAAACAGAAGAACTGATCTATTATGGATTGAAGAAAATGAGGGGTCTGTTTAGTGTTGGGGACACTCCTTTGCAAGCTGCTGATGTTGGAACGGGTAGTGGAGCGATTGCTATTACGTTGAAGCTTGAGGCGGATCGTTTGCCTCTAGATATGATGGCTGTGGATATTTCTCGTGAAGCGCTGGCTGTTGCCTGTGAAAATAGTGAGAGACTCGGTGCGGAGGTTCGCTTTTTTGAAGGGAACTTACTGCAGTCTTTAATTGAAGAAGGCGTGAAACTCGATATCCTTTTATCGAATCCACCATATATTCCCCTGACAGATCGTGAAACGCTATCAGATGTAGTCGTTGATCATGAGCCTGAACTCGCTTTGTTTGGCGGGGAAGATGGCTATGATTTGTACAAGAGATTTATGGATGAACTGCCGTTGGTCATGAAGGAAAAATGTATGATCGGTTTCGAAGTGGGAATCGGACAGGGCGAGACGGTGGCTGACTTACTTCGGGATACATTTCCTGATGCAGAAGTGGAAGTTGTCCATGATATCAACGGGAAAGATCGAATGGTGTTTTGCGAGAGAAAATAAAGATGTTGGCCCTCGATTCGTGTGATCGGGGGTGTTTTTTTGTGGAAAATGAAATGTTTGGAATGAATTCGTGAGTTTTTAGGTTGGCTGGAGTGCGAATGGAGTAAATTTGGAGGATCATTATTGATCGATTTTCCTCGCCGTCACATTTATTTTCAACTTTCGCCCTTTTATTTTCAAAAATAGAGTTTTATTTTCAAAACAGAGTTCAGCATATTTTCCTAACAAAAATGTTATTTTACTAGTTTAAGATTTCCCCTTTTTGACTAGACTGTTTTACTGAGGGGGAGAGGAAATGAAAACAAAACATACGGTTTTATTGTATATCTTGATTCTATCATTAGGAACGATTCTAAGTTTATATATACCGAAGCAGGAACTGGCGGCTCAGGAGACGATGGTGATTCCGGAAGAAGCGATTCGACTGCGGATTCTGGCAAATAGTGATTTGGAGCAGGACCAAAATGTGAAAAGACTCGTTCGTGATGAAGTGAATAAAGAGATTACGAATTGGGTGGCGACTCTTACATCGCAGGATGAAGCGAAAAAAGTGATTCAAGCAGGCTTGCCACAGCTACAGGAGATTGCAGAACAGGTTGTCGCTGAGCAAGGCTTGGAACAATCAGTAAAAATTGATTTCGGAAAAGTTGAGTTCCCTACTAAATTATATGGTCAGTATTTGTACCCTGCAGGAGAGTATGAAGCGGTGTTGATCACACTGGGTGCAGGAGAAGGAGCAAACTGGTGGTGTGTTCTTTATCCTCCTCTATGCTTCCTTGATTTCTCGACTGGAAATGCAGTAAGAAGCCCTGGATTTGAAACGAAAGTGGAAGCGAGTGGGAATGAGGTTACTGAAGTGGATCCAGAAGATGAAGTTGATGAAACTCCAGAAATGGATTTAAGTACTGAAGCAGTAGAAACGCAATCTCCTGAAGTCGTCAAGGAAGATGTTATTGCCTATAAAGACGTCGAGATGGAAACAGTGGAAGCGGCAGCGACGGAAGAAACAGTAGTTGTTGAAGAGCCTAAGAAAGAAGCACTTCCTGAGGTTGAAACGGCGTCAGTACAAGAACAGCCAGTCTTTGTTGAAGAAGGAGAGGAGGAAGAAGTAGAAGTTCGATTCTTCGTAGTCGATTTTTTCAAAGGATTATTCAATAAGTAAAACGTAGAGCTTCATCCACCTGAGATGGAGCTTTTTTATGTTCGAAGGAAATCTATCGTTCTAGTATTTTTCACAACAACTTGTTCTATTCTCTTTTTCCCCTCATACATTAACATTAAGGGATGATAGAAAAGGGAGGATGAATTTTGATGTTAAAAGTGATTCGCCAAGCAACACAGGAAGATATCCATGAAGTTGTCGCCTTCTTAATGAAAGCAGGATTAAGCACAGAAGGCATTAAAAATAGTATTGATTGTTTTTTAGTAGTGGAAGACTCAGACAACCAGTTAATTGGGACTCTCGGTATTGAGATCCAAGAGAAGATCGGGCTTCTTCGCTCCCTCGTTGTGACTTCATCTTTTGAAAGTGAAGAATTGTTTGCTCTTTTCCAAGAAATATTAAAATTGGCGAAAGAAAAAGAACTTACGCGTCTTTACTTGATCTCCAATCGAAAAGCATCGCTGAACTTCTTTGACCTGCTAGGTTTTCAACAGGAAAATGAGCCTTTTGTGGATGAGTTGCAGAAGTTTGTTCACGCTCAAAAGTTATCCACTGTGGATAACTGTATTACGATGAGGCTTGACCTTTAGGTTGATATGAGGGGTTTCGACAAATTCCAACTAGAAGAAATTATTTTCCGATAGTAGTCTGTTAGTAGGCTGAATCATTTTTATTGAGAAATGATTCAGTTTTTTTATGTGTAAAATTCGAACAAATACGTTAGGTGCCAGTCACTAACGTAAATATCTCTTTTTTCAGAATTATTCACACAATCCACAGGTTTATCCACAGTTTGTAGATTACTATTCACGTTTTGTGGACAATACTTGAGAATTTGTGGGGTTTCTTTTATACTTTCAAAAGAGTAAAGTAGTTGAACGCTTGTTAATTCTGTATCTATACACAGAAATGAGTGTTGATAATAGAAGGTGGATGACGGAAATGATGAAACATTGGATTGTGGAAAGTGATGTGGATAATTATGAAAGTTATCCACAAATTGTGGATGTCGCGAAGATTCTTCAACAGAATGAAGTGGTGGCATTCCCGACAGAGACGGTTTATGGTCTGGGTGCCAATGCAAAATCGGATACAGCCGTGGAGAAAATCTTCGAAGCGAAGGGAAGACCATCGGATAATCCACTGATTGTCCACATATCAAGTTTAGATCAGTTGGAAGAATTGGTGGAGGATATTCCTGAGGATGCAGCGAAACTTGTAGATGCTTTTTGGCCGGGTCCTTTAACGATTATATTTAAAAATAAGGAAAACGTATTATCTGAAAAGGTAACAGCGGGATTACCGAGTGTGGGGATCCGGATGCCAGATCACCCAGTTGCCTTGGCAATCATTGAAGCTTCTGGACTCCCGATTGCGGCCCCTAGTGCGAACCGTTCAGGAAAACCAAGTCCAACAACGGCTCAGCATGTCATCGACGATTTGGGAGGCCTGATTGCAGGGGTGGTCGATGGAGGCGAAACGGGTATAGGTGTGGAATCGACAGTAGTGGATTGTACTGGACCAAGCCCGTTTGTTTTACGTCCCGGAGGAGTCACGATAGAACAGCTGGAAGAAGTTGTCGGTAGAGTGGATGTGGATTCTTCTTTAAAAGAAGGAAAGGGGGCTCCGAAATCCCCTGGCATGAAATATACGCACTACGCACCTGATGCTCCTGTGTATTTAGTTGATGGTACAAGGGCAGATCTTCAGAAATTAGTAGATAACAAAAAAGCAGAGGGTCTCAAAGTGGGTGTGTTAACAACGGAAGAATTCATGGATGATTTCCAGGCAGACGTCATTCTCTCGGTTGGTAGGAGAGAGGACCTTTCAACAGTCGCTCGAAATCTTTACGATACGCTGCGTGCTTTTAATAAAAATGATGTTGATATTATTTTTGCCGAAAGGTTTCCTGAGGAAGGGGTCGGACTGGCGATTATGAACCGGCTTCAGAAAGCTGCCGGGTACCGGGTGATAAAAGGATAATGGTTACCCCTATGGTTTGAAAGAACTGTAGGGGTTTTTTGTTTGAGTCAATAATGCCCAATCTTCAAACCCAATTATCATTCTATTTCCCTTTGGACGTGCATAAATTTGTTCTGTAGGCATGTCCGGAGGGGGAAAAAACAAAAATGACAACGATTATTGGAGAACTGATTACCTTGATGTTAATGGCATTTGCTCTTGGGATGGATGCCTTTTCAATCGGGATCGGGATGGGTATGTTTCAGCTGAGATTAAAGCAAATTTTTTATATAGGCTTGGTCGTCGGGATCTTTCATGTCTGGATGCCCATGCTCGGGATGATGACGGGGAAATTTTTATCAGAAACGTTCGGTGCCTTTGCAGGGTATGCCGGTGGGCTCCTTTTGATTGTATTAGGAATACAAATGTTCATGTCCAGCTTTAAAGAAGAGGAGACGACGCTCATTTCTCCAGTAGGATTTGGTTTAGTGCTCTTTGCTTTGAGTGTAAGCCTGGATAGCTTTTCCGTTGGATTGACCTTAGGGATATTCGGCGCCAGGACAGCGGTTGCCCTTTTCTGTTTTGGAATAGCGGCGACGGTGTTGACATGGGCGGGTTTATTCATTGGCCGAAAATTTCAGGGGGTGCTCGGGACATATAGTGAGGCACTTGGGGGAAGTATTTTGTTTGCATTTGGGATTAAGCTGCTGCTGCCGTTGTGAAAAGGAGGGTGGCCTGGAGGTTGCGATTTAGTTGAGGAAGGTCCGTCCCTCTTGGGTGGGCTTTTTTAATTGTCCAGCTCCGGCGGCTTAGAGGCTCGAGGTTATAAGTCAAGCCGACCAATAAGGCAAAGAGCGCCTTTCCGGTTGGTTCGTCTTATGCTTGTCGAAAAGCCCTTTATGTTTCTTTTTGAATGGACTATTGCGGGATTGGAAAATATTTTATAATAGGTTATAAGGAGGTTGACGTGATGAATATTTTATTTGTTTGTACGGGAAATACGTGCCGAAGTCCTATGGCAGAGGCGGTTTTGAAGCATAAGGGTGCAGAGAGGTTTGAAGTGAAATCTGCAGGCGTTTTTGCCATGGACGGAAGTGATGCTTCATTTCAGACTAAAGAAGTGCTGAAAGAGAACGATATAATACATAGACACCAATCAAGTTCGCTCTCAAAGGAGAACTTGGATTGGGCTTCCTATATTTTCACGATGACTTCGAATCATAAGCGGGCAATTGTGGATCAGTATCCACATGTGGCGGACAAAATTTTCACATTGAAAGAGTTTGTCCATGAAGATCCTGCAGATTTGGATGTTTCGGATCCGTACGGAGGCAGTGTGGACATCTATAGACATACATACAGAGAGTTGGATTCATTGATTGAGGAGTTAATTAAAAAGCTGGGTTGAGACAGGGAGAGAGAAAGAATGGGGAAAGAGAGAAGCTACAAATCGGGTCTTAGAAAGAAATTGGTCTTCTTTATCACGCTTCTTGCCGTGGTGACGTATTCCACAAGTGCACTTTTTATTTATTTTATCAAACCTACTTTTGCACCTGAAATGAACGAACTTTTGTTTACGAGCATGACTCTGGGGATGGGAGTGTTCTGGTCGGGTGTGCTTGCCTTTTTTGCAGCGGGATTCATCGTCAAACCTCTTCAGCGTTTGGAACAGGCTGCGTTAAAAGCGGCTGAAGGGGACATAGCTGTGGAAGTGGATGTGCCGAAGTCAGATGATGAAATCCGGTCACTCGCATTGGCCTTCAATCGCATGCTGCATAACTTGCGAGACATGGTGTCCTGTATCGACGAAAATTTCACCAAAACAAATTCGAATGTGATCGAGCTTTCGAAAGCATCGGAATCAGCTTCCATACAAGCTGATTCCATTTCCAAAACGATCAGCGAAATTTCAGCAGGTGCCGAAAGTTCGGCGATGGCGATTCAAACGACGGCTGAATCTGTTGAGGACGTGATCCGGATCGCACAGGAAGTACAGAATCACTCCAAATCATCAGAACAAATGTCCAAGCATATGGTGACGGAGCTTCAAGGAAGCAAGGAAGTCATTCATTCCCTGGTAGAAGGCATCACCCGACTTGCAAGAGGAAATGAAGATTCCTTAGACGCCGTTCGCCGATTGGAAGACAACGCGAAAAAAGTGGAACAGATCATTCAATTGGTCGGGGATATCGCGAATCAGACCAATCTTCTCGCTTTAAATGCTTCCATTGAAGCAGCACGTGCAGGAGAGCACGGTAAGGGATTTGCAGTTGTTGCCGAGGAAGTCCGCAAACTGGCAGATGAAAGCGGCAAAGCAGTTCAAGGGATTTCGGACCTCATCAAGAACATTCAAACTGAGGTTGGAAATGTGGTTGGACAGATCACAACTCAAGTTGACTCTGCAAATTCTGAAGTGAAAAAAGGAACACAGACAAATGAGATGATCGAAACGATGACGAAAACGATTCATGAAGTAGCGGATGCGGTTCAAAATATATCCGTGCTTGTAGATCAGCAAATGGACAGTATTCAATTGACTTCCCAGCAATCACAAGAAGTCGCTGCCATTTCAGAAGAGACATCGGCAGGTGCAGTGGAAGTGTCAGCCTCCACTAAAGAACAAGCGGCTGTGATGGGTGATGTAGAAAAGTTGGCATTGAATCTGAAAGAGCAGGCAGAATCATTGAAAGGTACGATTACGCGTTTTCATCTGTAAAATAGACGGACATGAGGGACGGACCTCATGTCCGATTTTTTTGTTGACTGGCTTTCGGCACTTCCCCACAAAAAAGAATCCGAAAAACTTTATATAATCAAGAGTGTGTGGCAAAATAAAACGTATCAAAGGCTATAGGGAGTGGGATTAATTATGAAAATTGCAATTGCATCCGATCACGGAGGGGTAAATATCCGGGAAGAAATAAAATCACTACTGGAAGATCTAGGCCTCGAATATGAGGATTTCGGTTGTGAGTGTGGAACATCCGTTGACTATCCGGACTATGCAGTGCCTGTTGCGGAAAAGGTAGCCAGCGGTGAATTCGATCGTGGCATCCTGATTTGTGGTACGGGAATCGGTATGAGCATTTCAGCTAATAAGGTCAAGGGAATCCGCTGCGCCCTTGTACATGATGTATTCAGTGCGAAAGCAACACGTGAGCATAATGACAGCAATATGTTAGCTATGGGTGAGCGTGTGATTGGACCTGGACTTGCCCGTGAAATCGCGAAACAATGGCTAGTGACAGAATTCGAAGGTGGCCGCCATGCCAACCGTGTAGGGAAAATCACGGCATACGAAGACAAACAATAGGAAGTGGATTTCATGGAAATCGCACAATTGAAGGAAGAACTGCAAAAGATCCTGCAAGATTTCACCAAACAGGTTCCAATGAAAAAAGGACAAGTGTTTGTTGTAGGCTGTTCAACATCAGAGGTGATGGGGGAGCGGATCGGAACATCAGGAACCATTGAAGTAGCAGAAATGATTTTTGATGAGTTAAAAGGCTGGGCAGATTCCATTGGTGTTTCACTTGCTTTTCAATGTTGCGAGCACTTAAATCGTGCCATCGTTTTGGAAAGAGATGTTGCTAAAAGAAAAGCCCTGGATGAAGTCACGGTCATTCCTGTGCGAAAAGCAGGAGGAGCGATGGCGACTCAAGCGTACCAATCCTTTAAAGAACCCGTCATGGTCGAACATATAAAAGGCGACGCCGGCATCGACATCGGGGATACCTTCATCGGCATGCACCTGAAACACGTAGTCGTCCCGATCAGGGTATCACAGAAAACCCTCGGCCAAGCCCACGTCACACTAGCCAAAACCAGACCAAAACTCATCGGAGGAATCAGAGCCGTATACGAATAGAATCATCAATATGAAGAAGGTCCGTTTCTCTTGTTTGAGGGACGGACCTTTATTTAGGTATTGTCTTAAATCGAGGTGTAAATCCCGAACTATAAAGGGAGAGATGGAGAATATGATTATGTTAAAGGTGAGTGAGGGACAAGGAGAGAGGACAATAAATTATCAACACATGTTTACCTTCATTCGACAAGGATAGACATAATGCTACTTTGGGGAGCGTGAAAGAGAGCGGTGAAGATGTTTGTGAATAATATCACACGAGGTCCGTCCCTCTAAATACACTCTAAACACGAACATTACGTTTTGACTAGAGGTTTTTATTTCGCGTTTTGCTGAATCGTGTTAGAATGAGAGTGAATGAATCAATGAGGCACCTAGAGCAGTTGGGCCTATGAATTAAAGGGGGATATGTATGAGTAAGATTGCCAAGCAAGATCCGGAAATTTATGCAGCGATTCAAGATGAATTAGAGCGTCAACGAACAAAAATCGAGTTAATTGCATCTGAGAACTTTGTCAGTGAAGCGGTTATGGAAGCACAAGGCTCCGTTCTGACAAACAAGTATGCAGAAGGGTACCCAGGTCGTCGCTATTATGGTGGCTGTGAGCATGTGGACGTAGCTGAGAATTTGGCTCGCGATCGTGCGAAGGAACTATTTGGAGCAGAACATGTAAACGTTCAGCCTCATTCAGGAGCACAAGCCAATATGGCAGTCTACTTCACGATCCTCGAACAAGGTGATACGGTTCTTGGAATGAACTTATCTCATGGTGGACATCTGACTCACGGAAGTGCCGTCAACTTCAGTGGAATTCAATATAACTTCGTAGAGTATGGTGTGGACGAAGAGAAGCACCTGATCAATTACGAAGATGTTAGACAAAAAGCGTTAGAGCACAAGCCGAAGCTGATCGTAGCTGGAGCGAGTGCATACCCAAGAGCGATCGACTTCGCTAAATTCCGCGAAATCGCAGACGAAGTGGGAGCCTACCTAATGGTGGATATGGCTCACATCGCTGGTCTTGTAGCAGCCGGTCTTCACCAGAACCCGGTTCCTTATGCAGACTTCGTGACAACAACGACTCACAAAACATTGCGTGGACCTCGTGGTGGTATGATCCTATGCAGAGAAGAATTTGCAAAGAAAATAGACAAGTCTATTTTCCCTGGAATTCAAGGTGGCCCGCTTATGCACGTGATCTCAGCTAAAGCTGTTGCTTTCGGTGAAGCGCTGCAGGATTCTTTCAAAGACTATGCACAGAGCATCATCGACAATGCGAACCGTTTAGGTGAAGGTCTTGTAAAAGAAGGAATCAATCTTGTATCAGGGGGATCTGATAACCATCTATTACTAATCGACCTGCGTTCACTAGGACTGACTGGTAAAATTGCAGAGAAAGTGCTTGATGAAATCGGGATTACCGTTAATAAAAACACGATTCCATTCGATCCTGAAAGTCCATTCGTAACAAGCGGTGTCCGTATCGGAACGGCAGCTGTTACATCCAGAGGGTTCGGGCTCGAAGACATGGACGAAATTGCTTCCATCATGGCGTTGACTCTTAAGAATCATGAAGACGAAGCTAAATTGGAAGAAGCACGCAAACGTGTCATCGACCTTACAAGCAAATTTGAATTATATCCTGAAAGATAATAGATGACCTCTTCACCAGGGACGGACCTCCCTGGTGGAGAGGTTTTTTTGATGTGGAATTAGTAGAGAAGTAGATTTTTAAACATTTAGTTGTCGATTATAAAGCGATTTTGAGTAGATTCCAGCCGATTCAGGCATTCATCCGGCCGATTAACATAATTAACCAAAACCCAACACATTCACTGCAGCTTACACATCCTTTCCCACACTACTCATCTCAATTCTAACGATTCCATTACACTTCCCATCTCATGTTGCTCTTAAATTGTCTTTTATGTACAATAGTCTGAGGTGTAAAGGAAGTAGACAAACTATTTTTACATAAAATCGAAATTAAAGGAGAGAGTCGAATGGGCAAAGTATATGTATTTGATCATCCGTTAATCCAACACAAATTAACGTTTATTCGTGATAAAGAAACAGGTACGAAGGAATTTCGTGAGCTTGTTGATGAAGTAGCGACATTGATGGCGTTTGAAATCACTCGTGATTTACCGTTAGAGGATATTGATGTGGAAACACCAGTAAGCAACGCCAAGGCCAAGACACTTGCAGGGAAAAAATTAGGGATCGTTCCTATTCTGCGAGCAGGATTGGGAATGGTCGACGGAATTCTTAAACTGATCCCGGCTGCAAAAGTAGGACATGTTGGTTTATACCGTGACCCGGAGACTCTTAAACCGATTGAATATTACGTAAAGCTTCCAAGTGATGTGGAAGAGCGTGACTTCATCCTGGTTGATCCAATGCTTGCAACAGGAGGATCTGCTGTGGAAGCCATCAACTCATTAAAGAAGCGTGGTGCTGTAAGCATCAAGTTCATGTGCCTCGTTGCTTGTCCTGAAGGGGTAGACGCAATCAAGGAAGCGCACCCTGACGTTGATATCTTCATCGCGGCTCTTGATGAGAAGTTGAATGAAAAAGGTTACATCGTTCCTGGTTTAGGGGATGCTGGAGATCGTTTATACGGTACGAAATAAGAAAGGCAGGGGCATAAAATGACGAAACCAATCAAGGTAATGACGATTTTTGGAACAAGACCGGAAGCCATCAAGATGGCACCTCTCGTTCTGGAATTAAAGAAATACCCGGAAAATTTTGACACGATTGTAACCGTTACAGCTCAGCACCGTGAAATGTTGGATCAGGTTTTAAATATATTTGATATTACTCCTGATTACGACTTGAACATTATGAAAGATCGCCAGACATTAATTGATGTAACAACTCGTGGGTTAGAAGGACTGGACAAGGTGATGAAGGAAGCGAAGCCTGATATCGTCCTTGTTCATGGTGATACAACGACAACATTTGTTGCCAGCCTGGCAGCGTTCTATAACCAGATTTCAGTTGGGCATGTGGAAGCTGGGTTAAGAACATGGAATAAATATTCACCGTTTCCTGAGGAAATGAATCGTCAGCTAACTGGTGTAATGGCAGATCTTCATTTTGCACCTACTGAAAAATCATCCCAAAATCTTCTCAATGAAAGTAAAAAAGAAGAAGGGATTTTCATTACAGGTAATACAGCAATTGATGCGTTGAAAACAACTGTAAAAGATGAGTACCATCATGATGTATTGGAGAAGGTTGGGGACGACCGATTAGTCTTATTGACTGCTCACCGTCGTGAAAATCTTGGACAACCAATGAGAAACATGTTCCGTGCAATTAAGCGATTAGTAGAAGAGCATGATGATATTCAGGTGGTATACCCGGTACACTTAAATCCGGCTGTTCGTGAAGTAGCGGATGAAGTATTGGGAGATGACAAGCGAATTCACCTGATTGAGCCGCTGGATGTGATCGATTTCCATAACTTCGCATCCAGAGCACACTTGATCTTAACGGATTCAGGTGGTGTTCAAGAAGAGGCTCCTTCATTAGGGGTCCCTGTCCTTGTCCTTCGTGATACCACTGAGCGTCCTGAAGGAATTGAAGCAGGAACACTGAAGCTTGCTGGAAACGAAGAAGAAAACATTTACAAGCTTGCTAAAGAGCTACTGACTAATTCAGATGCACACAACAAAATGTCAAAAGCAACAAATCCATATGGAGATGGACAAGCTTCTTACCGAATCACCCAAGCTATTCGATACCATTTCGGTCACCTGGATGAACGTCCTAAATCCTTCGATCCGAACGAATAAACAAATAACCTAAAGGTCCGTCCCTCACCAGATTCAAACTGATGAGGGACGGACCTTTGTCTTCTATGTAAAAAATATGGAAGTTTCTCAGTTGACTGGAAGTATTTACATTAAATTCAAGGGTTACTCATAAAAAGAATTTTCTATATAATGGAGGGGCGTGTGAAGATAGAATCTATGTATGAGCGAGACCACATTCTCCCTCCGCTTTTCGGCATGTCCAGCTCCGGCGGGTAGAGGCTCGAGGTCATAAGCTAAATTGACCAAAAAGGCAAAAGTCGCCTTTCCGGTCAGTTCATCTTATGCTTGTCGCCCCAGGGCGAGCCCCCTCCGCTTTTCTGTAAATGTGTTAAAAATGTGAACAATTTGGAAACGCGTGGATAGGTTGTGAACTTTTTAACTTGAACTCATTGACATAGATAATACCCTATTGTATGCTTACAAAGGGTATAAAATGATAAGGTTTTCACAAGGGTTGAACCCGTATGGAAACGGTTTTTCATCATTTGTACAGTGTCAACGATTTCCCACTAAATCACATGTGTGGAGATGAAAAAAATGCGTCAAAATGATCGGCGCCCGTATCAATCAATGGTCTTGTATTCTGCTATTCTTTCCCAGCTTGTTGGTTCTATCTTAATAGGGATCTTCGGCGGGAGATGGTTAGATGGAATATGGAGCACCACACCACTTTTCTTAATTATTGGACTACTCCTTGGGCTCGCAACAGGAATCTACACCATGCTCCGTACAGTCCAACATTTCAATTCGGGAGATTAATGTATGCCAGAACTTCAGCAATTGTTTAACAGGCATCGTAAGTACATATTTTTCCTCCTTTCCCTTTACGTCCTCGGTTGGGGTTTTACTTCCTATCAGTCTATTTTCCTTGGGCTTATTTTGGGGACAGGCATCAGTCTGTTTAGTCACTGGCTGATTATGAGGAGAACCGTGCGATTCGGTGATGCAGTAGAATCTGGTCAAAAGGTTCGATCTTTAGGAACCTTCTCAAGGATGGCAGGTGCGGCCTTTGCAGTCATTATTGCAACGGAATACCCTGAGCACTTTCATCTCCTGAGCGTCATTATGGGATTAATGACAATTTACCTTGTCATTATGATAGATTATTTTATTCAGCAGCTTTTAGCTCATAAATAGCGGGGAAGAGAGGTGAATTTCATTGCATCATGAAAATCCTACAGCCGAGTTTTTAGGGTTAACTTTTAACCTGGCGAACGTACTGATGATCACAGTGGCAAGTGCCGTTGTTTTCTTAATCGCCGTTCTGTCAACTCGTAGACTGGCCATGAAACCGACCGGAGTGCAAAACTTTATGGAGTGGGTCATGGACTTTGTCAAAAATATTGTGAAAAGTAATATGGATTGGAAAACAGGTGGTCGTTTCCATCTCCTTGGACTTACTTTACTCATGTACATTTTCGTTTCAAATATGTTAGGACTTCCGTTCTCGGTAGTCATTGACCACGAATTATGGTGGAAGTCACCAACAGCGGATCCAGTTATCACTATGACCCTTGCAGTTATGGTCGTTGTGTTAACACACTATTATGCAATCAAGATGAAAGGCTTCGGTGAATACGGTAAAGACTTCTTCAGACCTATGTCGTTCTTATTCCCGCTGAAGATCATTGAAGAATTTGCCAACACACTAACGCTTGGTCTTCGTCTTTACGGTAACATCTACGCTGGGGAAATCCTGCTTACTTTACTGGTAGGAAGCCTCGCACACATGGGAGCAGCCGGATTACTGGGTGCCATTATCCCAACGATTGTATGGCAAGCTTTCTCAATTTTTGTCGGCGCAATCCAATCATTTATTTTTGTTATGTTAACGATGGTTTATATGGCTCACAAAGTCAGCCTGGACCATTAATATATACCCTGTTCAAAAATTGAACAAAACTACTCAAAACATTTTTTCATACATTTAAAGGAGGAAATTCAGAATGGGTCTTTTAGCAGCAGCAATTGCAATCGGTTTAGCAGCACTAGGTGCAGGTATTGGTAACGGTCTTATTGTTTCACGTACGGTAGAAGGTATGGCTCGTCAACCGGAAGCTCGTGGAATGCTTCAAACTACAATGTTCATCGGGGTTGCGTTAGTAGAGGCGATTCCTATCATCGCAGTAGTTATCGCATTCATCGTAATGGGTCAATAATAGCAGTTTAAAGTTCAAGATGGCGAAGATCATTCGATAAGAACCTTCGCCATTCCTTTATGTTTAGTACTTATGAACATGTGACTATGAATGATACGGCATTTGCCGATATTGTACAGCTTTCTTTATGGAAGGCATTGACTCTTGAAGGGAGTGAAACCGCGTGCTTACAAACGCATTTGTCCTTGGAGCTGGTGGCGGCTTTACAGGTGGAGATATCGTATTCCAGCTTGCTATGTTCCTTATCCTTCTTGCGTTACTGAAGAAGTTTGCCTGGGGTCCTTTGATGGGCATCATGCATGAGCGTGAGAATCACATTGCAAGCGAAATAGAAGCGGCTGAACAAAGCCGTCTAGAAGCAAATAAGAGCTTAGAAGAACAGCGTCAACTATTAAAAGAGGCTCGTCAAGAAGCGCAAGCGATGATCGAGAACTCTAAGAAGCAAGGCGATGAGCAACGTGAACAAATCATCATTGCCGCTCGTCAGGAATCTGAGCGCTTGAAAGAATCTGCGAAACGTGAAATCGAGACGCAGAAAGAACAAGCGATGGCAGCATTACGCGAGCAGGTTGCTTCACTATCTGTTCTGATTGCATCGAAAGTGATTGAAAAAGAACTTTCTGTTCAAGATCAACAGAAGCTTATCAACGATTATATTAAAGAGGCAGGAGAAGAGCGATGAGCTACTCTACAGTCGCAAAACGCTATGCGTTAGCTCTTTTCGAAATTGCCAAAGAACACAATCAATTAGAAGCGATTGAACAAGAGCTTCGTGCAGTGAAAGCCGTTTTTATCCAAAATAAAGAATTAAGCATTCTTTTGGAAAATCCGAAGTTTTCGACGGATAGGAAGAAAGATATGTTGAAAGAAGCATTCTCTACTGTATCAGTATCAGTATTGAATACATTGCTTCTCATGACTGATCGTCATCGTGAAGATCAGGTAGTGGGCGTTGTCGATGCATTCATCGAGCTTTCTAATGAAGCTAGAGGAATTGCAGAAGCAAAGGTGTATTCCGTACGTGCTTTAACAGAAGATGAGAAGACAGCAATGTCAGCTTCTTTTGCTAAGAAAATTGGTAAACAATCATTAAGAATTGAGAATGTGATAGACGAGAACATACTTGGTGGGCTTAAGGTCCGTATCGGCAACCGTATTTATGACGGAACACTTGCTGGCAAGTTGGATCGTCTTGAGCGTGAACTTGTTCGTTAACTTTCGTATAAATGAGGGGTGAAATTCATGAGCATCAAGGCGGAAGAAATCAGCGCGCTGATAAAAAAGCAAATTGAAAACTATCAGTCTGAGATGAAAGTAAGCGATGTAGGTACAGTTATCCAAATCGGTGACGGTATCGCTCGTGCTCATGGCCTCGACAATGTCATGGCTGGAGAGCTTGTTGAATTTTCTAACGGTGTCATGGGTATGGCGCAGAACTTAGAGGAGAACAACGTAGGTATCATCATTCTCGGACCATTTAAAGACATTCGTGAAGGCGATGAGGTTCGTCGTACTGGACGTATCATGGAAGTTCCAGTAGGACAAGAATTAGTAGGTCGTGTTGTAAACTCACTTGGACAACCAGTTGATGGATTAGGTCCAATTGCGACAACGAAAACACGTCCAATTGAAGGTGGAGCACCTGGTGTTATGGATCGTAAATCCGTACACGAGCCACTTCAAACAGGTATCAAAGCGATTGACGCGCTTGTTCCAATCGGTCGTGGTCAACGTGAGTTAATCATTGGAGACCGTCAAACAGGTAAAACATCTGTTGCAATCGACTCGATCCTAAATCAAAAAGATCAAGACATGATCTGTATCTATGTTGCGATCGGACAAAAAGAATCAACTGTACGTAATGCAGTTGAAACGCTTCGTAAGCATGGTGCCCTTGATTACACAATCGTTGTAACGGCCTCAGCTGCTTCACCAGCTCCAATGCTATTCTTAGCGCCATACGCTGGTATCACAATGGGTGAAGAATTCATGCATAGCGGCAAGCACGTTCTTGTTGTATATGATGATCTTTCTAAGCAAGCATCTGCTTACCGTGAGCTTTCATTATTATTACGTCGTCCTCCAGGCCGTGAAGCATTCCCTGGTGACGTATTCTACTTACACTCTCGTTTACTTGAGCGTGCAGCGAAATTAAGTGATGCAAAAGGTGGAGGTTCCATCACGGCATTACCATTCGTTGAAACACAAGCAGGAGATATCTCCGCTTACATTCCAACAAACGTTATCTCCATCACTGACGGACAGATTTTCTTACAATCTGACCTATTCTTCTCCGGTGTTCGTCCGGCGATCAATGCAGGTCTTTCCGTATCACGTGTTGGTGGATCCGCACAAATCAAAGCGATGAAGAAGGTATCCGGTACACTGCGTCTTGACTTAGCGGCATACCGTGAACTTGAAGCATTTGCTCAGTTCGGATCAGATCTTGATAAAGCGACACAAGCGAAACTAAACCGTGGAGCCCGTACTGTTGAAGTACTGAAGCAGGATCTTAACAAACCACTTAATGTTGAAAAACAAGTTATGATCTTCTATTCATTAACAAAAGGTCATTTAGATGATATTCCAGTAACAGATATTCGTCGTTTCGAAGGTGAATTCCTAAGCTGGTTAGATCACAACCATACAGAACTGTTAGACCATATCCGTACCACAAAAGGTCTTCCTGAAGACGATGCAATGGTTGCAGCGATCAACGAATTCAAGAAGACATTTGTAAAGTCTGAGTAATTTCATATGATGTCGGTGTTCATTTTGATGGCACCGGCTGATTATTCTATTATTTAGTTGGTTCTAGTGAATATGACTAACATTTTAAAAGGGTGGTGAGAACCAGTGGCATCGTTACGCGACATAAAAACTCGTATTACATCTACGAAGAAAACCAGTCAAATTACGAAAGCAATGGAAATGGTCTCTGCCTCTAAATTGAACCGTGCTGAAACGAATGCGAAAGCCTTCGTTCCATACATGGAGAAAATTCAGGAAGTCGTTGCTTCCATTTCCCTTGGTAGCACAGATGTAACGCATCCGATGCTAGTCTCCCGCCCCGTAAAAAAAACCGGCTACTTGGTCATTACATCTGACCGCGGTTTGGCGGGGGCTTATAACTCGAGCGTCATTCGTGCTGTAAGTAATGCGATTAAAGAGCGTCACAGCTCACAAGATGAATACGCCATTATTGCGTTAGGTCGTATTGGAAGAGATTTCTTCCAAAAACGAGGCGATAATGTAGTGGAAGGTATTGTAGGGCTACCAGATCAACCAAACTTTGCAGACATTAAAGACATTGCCAACAAGGCAGTCAGCATGTTCTCTGATGGTTCTTATGATGAGCTTTACATGTACTACAACCACTATGTCAGTGCCATTCAACAAGATGTTACCGAGAAGAAGGTTCTTCCTTTAACGGAGCTTGATTCTTCTTCATCGAACTTAACTTCTTATGAGTTTGAGCCTAATGCTGAAGAAATTTTGGAAGTATTGCTTCCTCAATATGCTGAAAGCTTGATTTACGGAGCGTTACTTGATGGTAAAGCCAGTGAGCACGCGGCTCGTATGACAGCAATGAGAAGCGCAACAGACAATGCGAAAGAAATCATTAACAGCCTTACACTTTCTTATAACCGTGCGCGTCAAGCAGCGATTACCCAAGAAATCACGGAAATCGTCGGCGGGGCAGCAGCACTCGAATAGAAATGACATTCCGGTTCAGTGCCGGATTACAACATAGTTTTGTCGTCAAAAGCTAGTTAGGAGGGAAAGAGATGAACAAAGGACACGTTCTTCAAGTAATGGGTCCAGTTGTCGATGTCAAGTTCGCTAATGGCCAACTTCCTGATATCTACAACTCATTAAAGGTCCAAATTGCAGATAGAGCTGAACTTACATTAGAGGTTGCCCTTCACCTAGGTGATGATTCTGTACGTACAATCGCGATGGCTTCCACAGATGGTTTACAACGTGGAGCTGACGTGCTAGATACAGGAGCACCAATCTCTGTACCAGTAGGGGATATCACATTAGGTCGTGTATTCAACGTTCTGGGTGAATCAATCGATTTAGACGAGCCTCTTGCAGCAGGTATCCGTCGTGATCCAATTCATAGACAAGCACCTACATTTGATCAGCTTTCTACAGAAGTTGAGATTCTGGAAACAGGTATTAAAGTAGTAGACTTACTTGCTCCTTACATCAAGGGTGGTAAGATCGGTTTATTCGGTGGTGCCGGTGTTGGTAAAACCGTATTAATCCAGGAGCTTATCAACAACATCGCTCAAGAGCACGGCGGTATCTCTGTATTCGCCGGTGTTGGAGAGCGTACTCGTGAAGGAAATGACCTTTACCACGAGATGAGCGACTCTGGAGTTATCAAGAAAACAGCGATGGTATTCGGACAAATGAACGAGCCGCCAGGTGCGCGTATGCGTGTTGCCTTGACGGGTCTTACAATGGCTGAATACTTCCGTGATGAGCAAGGTCAAGACGTACTTCTGTTCATCGATAACATCTTCCGTTTCACGCAAGCAGGTTCAGAGGTTTCTGCCCTACTAGGCCGTATGCCATCTGCCGTTGGTTACCAGCCGACACTTGCTACTGAAATGGGTCAATTGCAAGAGCGTATCACGTCAACTAACGTTGGTTCTGTAACATCGATCCAAGCGATCTATGTACCTGCCGATGACTACACTGATCCGGCTCCTGCTACAACTTTCGCTCACTTGGATGCAACAACGAACCTTGAGCGTAAGCTTTCTGAGATGGGTATCTATCCTGCGGTAGATCCATTAGCATCGACTTCACGTGCTCTTTCTCCAGAAATCGTAGGAGAAGAACACTACAGCATCGCTCGTAATGTTCAACAAACACTACAGCGTTATAAAGAACTTCAAGATATCATTGCGATCCTTGGTATGGATGAGCTTTCTGATGATGATAAGCTGACGGTACACCGCGCTCGTCGTGTACAATTCTTCTTATCTCAAAACTTCCACGTTGCAGAACAGTTCACTGGACAAAAAGGTTCTTACGTTGAAGTGAAAGACACTGTTAAAGGATTCAAAGATATCCTTGACGGTAAATACGATCACATTCCTGAAGATGCGTTCCGTCTAGTAGGTCCGATTGAGGATGTATTAGCAGCAGCTAAAGAAATGGGCGTAGAGGTATAATTAAGGACCAGGAGGGAAGAAAATGAAGACATTAAAAGTCAATATTGTCACTCCCGATGGCCCAGTGTACGATTCAGAAGTGGAAATGGTGAGCACGAAAGCTCAAAGCGGTGAGCTTGGAATCTTACCTGGACACATTCCGATGGTTGCTCCACTACAAATCGGTGCGGTTCGCCTGAAAAAAGGTGGCAACACTGAGCTTGTAGCTGTCAGTGGCGGATTCTTAGAAGTACGTCCTGAACAAGTGACAATTCTAGCACAGTCTGCTGAAACAGCAGAAGCTATCGATGTACAACGCGCTAAAGAAGCAAAAGGCCGCGCAGAAGACCGCATGCAGGCACAACGCGACGACGTAGACTTCCGTCGTGCCGAACTCGCTCTGAAGCGTGCCTTGAACAGAATTAACGTTTCCGAACGTAACTTCTAATATAAACACCAAAACCACCCTTTCCTTGTGAAAGGGTGGTTTTTTTGAATAGAGGGACGGACCTCTGTTGGAAGATATAAATCCCGGGTCTGTACCATGAACGAAAAAGGAGCATATTACACACGAAAATTAAGCTGCTTTTCCCTTTTGTAGCCCCATAAAGACCTGGTTGAATTTCCACGGCTCAACTCAACTAAAAATTATGTAAATTCCATATATAGTTACTGAATTATGTGGTAAAATGGACTTTGTGCGTCGAAATGTTTATTAGGAGTGAGAAGAGTGGTAGAAAGCTTTGGCCAGCAGGCCCTTATCAGCATGATCGTGCATCTATTCGTATTCGGGATCACATTTTGGTCTTTGCAATCCATCCAATTAGACAAGCTCCTCAAGAAAAATCGTGTCGCTCAAGGGAGACTATTGTATATCCTACTAACGATCGCGATCGGATCAGCCGTCAGCCGATTTTTACTGGATTACTACCTGTGGTCTCAGGCATTGCCTGTTTTCTTTGAATAAGTAGATTTTCTGACAAAAAATAGGTCTTCCTGCATGTTTTCAACAAGGTCTGTTTTAAGTAAGATTAATTTTGTGCTTGTTCCTTTGTGAAAAAGTTTCAATATGAAACGCTTTCATGTAACAGCCTGCCGACAACTCAATAATTGTAAAAAGATGACGACAATTTTCAAGTATGTTCTTCTCCTATTCGGACAGACTTTTAGGTAAGGGGAGGAATGGAAAATGAGTCGGTATCTTTACATTATTTTAATCTTTTTTGTTGGATTAGGTTTTCTTCCTGTTATTAATGGGAACAACACTATCGAAGCCAATCATTTATTAGACATTGAAAAGCTTGACCAAGCCATTGTTCATTCTC
Organism: Rossellomorea sp. H136; assembly: GCF_056838065.1. Classification (NCBI taxonomy): domain Bacteria; kingdom Bacillati; phylum Bacillota; class Bacilli; order Caryophanales; family Bacillaceae; genus Rossellomorea; species Rossellomorea sp. H136. The sequence goes on along the minus strand of NZ_CM166371.1, from coordinate 4,753,640 downwards.
AAGGTCAGATAACTGAATGGTCTCTATATGCAAGAGAAAACAAAAAAAGCTTCACGAATAAAGGGTTTGCCAAATATAGTACTACTATGCAAGAAACTTTTTCTGATTTTGAGTGGGTGACGAAGAAGTCAGCTGAAGAGGTAATGGTTGTGGGACAACGTCAGACGTCTCACGGGGAAGAAACCATTAAGTTCCAGCACACCCTCACAAACAAGCAGTCCGTTTCGTATATTATGTATGAGATGCGAGGGAGTCAGAAAGCGTTGGGAGAAAAGACGAAGCATTATATCAAAACTGAAATCATCCCAAATATGGAAATCATTTTTACTAATAAACCTATGATTTTCTCTTGTATAAAAGGCGAATTCAATGATAAGCTTGAGAAAGTTTTGTCGAATCAGGCTGTCGAACTAATGTCGAAATTAGACGCTAAAGAACTGGAATCACTTAAAGAAGAAGACTTTTATTCCATTTCAGCTTACTCGGAACAAATGTCACGGACTATACCAACAAAAAATGATGATATGAATATACAACTAGGTCTACGGAAAAGCGGAATGGGCGCTAAGACAACCTTTGTGATTGGCACACCCATCCTAATTATTGAATATTAATATAGAGAAATTGGACGCGGAGGGGAATACTCTTGGAAAAAATTATCGTCCGCGGCGGTCAGCGTTTAAGCGGTACAGTGCAAGTTGAAGGAGCAAAGAATGCCGTTTTACCAGTCATCGCTGCTACATTATTAGCAAGTGAAGGAAAAAGTGTCATTAAAAATGTACCACCACTCTCCGATGTATATACGATTAATGAAGTATTACGTCATTTAAATACAGATGTAGAGTTTAACCATGGTGAAGTCATCGTGAATGCATCAAGAGAGTTGTTTGTAGAAGCACCGTTCGAATATGTTCGAAAAATGCGTGCATCCGTCCTTGTTATGGGATCATTACTTGGACGTACAGGTAAAGCACGTGTTGCACTTCCTGGTGGATGTGCCATTGGTTCAAGACCGATTGACCAACACTTAAAAGGCTTCGAAGCAATGGGAGCAAAAGTGAAGGTAGGAAATGGTTTCATCGAAGCTGAAGTAGACGGAAGACTGAAAGGTGCCAAGGTTTATCTGGACTTCCCAAGCGTTGGGGCGACAGAAAACATTATGATGGCTGCAGTTCTTGCAGAAGGAACAACAATCCTTGAAAACGTCGCAAAAGAGCCTGAAATCGTCGACTTAGCCAACTTCCTGAACAAAATGGGAGGAAGCGTAGTAGGTGCAGGTACTGGAACGATCCGTATCGAAGGTGTGGACCGTCTATACGGTGTCGAGCACAGCATCATTCCAGACCGTATCGAAGCCGGAACTTTCATGGTGGCTGCTGCCATCACTCAAGGTGATGTCCTTGTAAAAGGTGCGATTCCAGAACATTTATCTTCATTAGTTGCCAAGATGGAAGAAATGGGTGTTACGATTATCGATGAAGAAGAAGGTCTTCGTGTCATCGGACCGGAGAAATTAAAATCTGTCGATATCAAAACAATGCCTCATCCTGGTTTCCCAACAGATATGCAATCTCAAATGATGGCATTACTTTTAGCAGCTGACGGCACTAGCGTCATCACTGAAACGGTATTCGAAAATCGTTTCATGCATGCTGAAGAATTCCGTCGTATGGGAGCGGACATTAAGATTGAAGGCCGCTCTGTAATCATGAATGGACCAACGCCTCTTCAAGGAGCAGAAGTGGCTGCAACGGACTTACGTGCAGCAGCAGCTCTTTCAATCGCAGGTCTGGTAGCAGATGGTTACACTCGAGTGACAGAACTGAAGCATTTAGATCGTGGATATGTGAACTTCCATCAGAAGCTTGCAGGCCTGGGTGCCGATATCGAGCGTGTGAAAGAAGTGGAAGAAACACCTATTTCCGAGCAAGACATGATTAAAGATGCGTAAGCATTAGATAGAAAGGTGAGCTTTTCTTTATAGAAGAGCTTGCCTTTTTTGTTTGGATTGACTTGTTAATTATTTTGGTGAAATAAGTAAAGAGGCTGGATTATTCGTGAAAATGTCCGGATTTTAATCAAAAACGGCTGGATCTGCGAGGGGCAATCTTGAAATATCGTCAAAATAGATAGAAAAATAGCTTGAGACTGGTATGCTAATGTTGAAAATGAGATGGAAAGTCATTTATTTTCAATTATGCAGTATTTGTTTTCAAAATTTCACTTTTATTTTCAATTCTGACACATTTATTTTCAAATTTCAGATTTTATTTTCAAAAATGCATTCGCTCCGCAACACACTTCATTACTTATTCCAAATTCACCAATCCCAAACATCATCCCCCGTCAAAATCACTCTTAAAATATTCATAATTGCTTGTCCACTACCATACATATGAAAGAGAGTGGAGAAGTGTGCTAGGACATTCTCCTATTTAATCTTTCATTGGAGGCCGCGAACATGAAGCATTTGAAACCAGTACTGATCATTTTCTCAATCTTTATCAGCATCATATTTATTGTACCTACTCTTCTCGTGCTCCCATTTTCATCAGAAAAGGAAACGGCAAACTTAGACGAAAAACTGAAAAATCCGCCATCCGTTGAAGAACTGGCGAACTCGGTTGAGGTAGCTGTCTATCGATCCAATCAAGAACTAATCGAGAAACTGCCTTTGGAGCAGTATGTAGTAGGGGTAGTAGCTGGTGAAATGCCTGCAGATTTTGAAAAGGAAGCGTTAAAAGCTCAAGCCCTTGCAGCGAGGACGTATATTGTGAATCAGCTTTTACTTGAGGACTCCACTGTTCCGAAGGGTGCCGATGTGACAGATACGGTCTCTCACCAGGTATATAAGAACCAGAAGGAGCTTGCTGGCCTCTGGGGTGCCGACTATGATTGGAAGATCAAGAAAATATCCGATGCTGTGCTTGAAACGATGGGGCAGGTGCTGACCTATGATGGTAAGCCTATTACGGCAGCTTTTTTCTCAACGAGCAATGGTTACACAGAAAACTCAGAGGCTTATTGGCCGAATGAATATCCATATTTAAGAAGTGTCGAAAGCCCTTGGGACTCGGCGTCACCTAGTTTCGAAGATCAAAAGGTTATTCCGATCAAAGAGTTTGAGCAGAAACTAGGCGTAACTCTGCCAAAGGATGGCTCGGTAGGAACGATCACATCAAGAACAGAAGGTAAAAGGGTAGCTAGTGTTGAAATAAACGGCAAAGGATTTTCCGGCCGTGATATAAGAGAAAAGTTAGAACTGAGATCCTCAGACTTTACCTGGTATCTCAAGGATGATCATATCGTCATCGCCACCAAAGGATTCGGTCACGGAGTCGGTATGAGCCAATACGGAGCAAACGGAATGGCGAAGGAAGGCAAGGATTATCAAGACATCGTCACTCATTACTATAAAGATGTCAAAATAACAGAATCAGATAAACTGCTGCAGAAAGTAACAGCACAAAGATAGTAAAAAAGGATTGAGTCTTCGGGTCAAGTAGACCAGTAGAGACTCAATCCTTTTTAAAATAAGCTTCGAACTTTTTCATCTTTTTCGTCAATGGATGATCAGCGTTCTTAAAATAAGTCCGGTTCACAATCCAAAAAAGGACAGTGACTCCTATCAAATCCTTCGCGGCGTCAATCAGTGTTGCAGAACGATACGGGACAAAGGATTGATGAATTTCATCCACGAATCCATAAAAGATCGCAATTAACGCAACAGTAAAATTCAAAGTGAATCGAAGCTTCCCATGTGCCAACAGAGCGACAACAAATAATCCATATAAAATACCGAATTCGATTAAATGAAGAGATTCTTTAATAAAACGATCCAACTGATTATCAGGAAAACGAATGACGGCATCATCCGGATTACTCGACATCATCCAGATAAGTATCATATAGAGAAAAGGCGCAGCTGTCAGCACATACCTAAGCAACTTCTTCATATGCAGCTCGTCCTTTCTGTTTTTTATATTGTATCATGCAGGACAGTGATTTCGTTAACATATATCAAGAATTACAGACTTGCTATATCAGATCTTTTGATTGTCATTTTTAATAGGTCTTGTGAAAAAACCGATTCTAAGATAGTTGATTCTCGCTGCAGGCGCTCGACTCCTGCGGGAATAGCGGGAAAGTTGAGACCCCACAGGGCAAAGCCCGAGGAGGCTCAACTCACGCCCCGCGGAAAGCGAGCGCCTGTAGCGGAAATCAACCACTACTGTCTCTGTTAAAATACGAAAAATGCATAATAAAAAGAAAAATTTCATCTTATTTTTAAAATCATACATATTTTCCATCCCTTTGTCGAAAGATAAGAATTAAAAAATTTTTTTCCGAATGTGTATATATTTTCTGAATTCTGTTCAGAATGATTGCTGAGGTGATGAAAATGAGAGAGGAAGAAAAGAAACAACCTTCTCAAAACTTTTTGAAAAGACGTTGGGCATACCCAGCAATCTATTTAGCAAGTGCAGCAATCATTATCACGGGGATTCTGTGGTACCAGGCAGGAAATGATGTAAACGAGAAAGCCAAGGATTACAGCTATGATGGAGTTCCTACTGATAATGAGTTCAACCAGCCTGCAGAAGAAGTCAATCGTTCATTGGAAAACTTTGTAATGCCTGTTGCGAGTCCTGAGGACACAGTTATCGAAAAACAATTCTACGATACTGAAGCTTCAGCAGAAGAACAGGAAGCTGCACTAGTCGTTTATGGTAACATGTATTATCCGAACCAAGGAGTCGACATTTCTAAAGATGGACAAGAATTCGATGTACTGGCTGCCATGAGCGGTACAGTCACAAAGGTTCAAGAAGATTCCCTACTCGGAAACACGATTGAAATCGAGCACAGCAAAGGAATCGTTACTCGTTATCAATCAGTGAAAGATTTTGAAGTCGCGGTTGGAGATGTAGTAGATCAAGGACAAGCTATCGCTAAAGCAGGTAAGAGCTTATTCAATGAAGAAGCTGGCGTTCACGTACATTTTGAAATTCGTAAAGCAAATGTAGCAGTGAATCCACTGGAGTACTTTAATAAGTCCCTTGCAACACTTCAAGAAGCGCAATTAGAAGACAAGAAGGTTTCAGGTGAACAGCCGGATGCTGAAGCTGCTCAGGAAAACGCAGCTGAAGATCAAGCTAGCGAAGATAAAGCCACTGAAGACAAAGCAACAGAAGATAAATCAACTGAAGAAAACGGTGCTGACGATGCAGCTGAAGAAAAACCGGAAGCTGAGCAAAAGCCGAAACAAGAAAGTGCTGATCAAAAAGACGACGCAGCCGATAGTGGCTCTGACGTAAAAGACGAAGAATAATCATATAGATGAAGAAAGACTGACTGGTGATTTCCGGTCAGTTTTTTTGTTTTCAGATCTATTCCATCTTTATAAAAAATTTCCTCGGAAATTCGACAAAGGAATTATTTTACTGGAAAAGCATTTCCATGCTATTCCATTCTATTAGTACAATCACATATTTTAATATCCTTATTTTAATAAAATGATTTATTTATAAAGAGAAAGATCTAATGCAGATTTGTCGTTTTTTCTTTATTGACCAGGCTTTTTTCAAAAAAGATAATGAGGGCATGAATAAAATTTCAGAAAATTTAATCTTTATTAAGAGGAGGTCGTGTGATTAAGGAGACGCTTACAAAATCAGGAGGTGAAACGTTGCTTTACTTCTTCGCGATTTTACTCATAACAGGGGGAAGCATTTTTCTTGCACTGAGAAAGAAACGGGCTTTCTTCTTAACCATTCCATTCTTGTCTTTATTCATTTACTTTATTTTTCAAATCGCCATGGTCCCGATTCCGTTTTTTGAGACCGTGAAATTTATTTTCAGTTTAAAATAATGAGCTTGAAAAGGGGTTACATAAATGAAGAAGATTGATAGAGCAAAAGCGGATCAGTATTTTAAAGAGAAAAACCGTTATATGACAATGTATTTAGTGATTTGGCTCGTCTCTTCCTTTGGGGTCGTACTGTTTGCTGAAAGCCTGTCAACGATCACCCTCAATGGCTTTCCGTTTCACTACTTTATGGGTGCCCAGGGGTCGATTGTCATTTTTATCATCTTACTTTACGTAAATGCGAAGGTGAGCGATGGAATCGATAAAAAGTATGGAATCGATGAAAGTAAAAATGAACAGATCAGTTACGGGAAAACACTCGATCATTAAACGGCTTCAACCAAATATAGGAGAGAGCAGGGGGGAACGATAAATGGATACTCAGTTTTTAGTATCAACGTCGATTATTCTGTTGACGTTTGCGTTATATATCGGAATTGCTGTTTATAACAAAGCGAAAGCGACATCGGACTTCTATGTAGCAGGACGGGGCGTGCCGCCGATCTTTAATGGGATGGCTATCGGGGCCGACTGGATGAGCGCGGCTTCGTTTATTGGACTGGCTGGTACCGTCATGATCCTCGGGTATGATGGACTTGCCTACATAATGGGGTGGACGGGAGGATATTTGCTGTTAACCTTCTTACTTGCTCCCCAGCTCAGGAAATATGGACGCTATACGGTACCGGAATTCATCGGGGACCGGTATAACAGCCACACGGCCCGCGTTATTGCCGCCATCTGTACGATCATTATCAGTTTCACGTATTCTATCGGTCAGCTATCGGGTTCAGGAGTCGTAATCGGGCGTTTATTCGAAATCGATGCCAAAGTCGGTACGATGATCGGGGTTGTCCTCATCGCATTCTACGCAGCCTTCGGGGGGATGAAGGGGATCACGTGGACGCAGGTTGCTCAGTATGTTGTTCTTATTATTGCTTATTTAATTCCTGTTATTTTTATGTCCCTGCAAATCACAGGAAACCCCGCACCTTGGCTTTCCTATGGGGAACTGGTAGGGAAAATCGGGGAGCTCGATCGTGAGCTTGGGGTCTCGGAGTACTTTGCTCCTTTTACAAACGGTACGAAGTGGCAGTTCATGGCTCTCATGTTTACGTTGATGGCAGGGACCGCGGGACTTCCACACGTAATCGTTCGATTCTATACGGTTTCTACGATGAAAGCGGCTCGCTGGTCAGGAGCTTGGGCCCTTCTTTTCATCGGACTTCTCTATTTATCTGCACCTGCATATGCAGCATTTTCCCGTTTTATATTAATGACAAAAGTAGCAGGAAGCCCAATCAGTGACTTGCCTTCCTGGACGAAATCCTGGGTGGATACAGGGAAATTACAAGTTGCAGACACAAATGGAGATGGAATCCTCCAGTGGAAGGAAATTATCATCTCCAATGATATCGTGGTCATGGCAACACCGGAAATTGCGAATTTAGGCGTGTTCGTTATCGGTCTCGTTGCGGCCGGTGCCATGGCAGCTGCGTTATCGACAGCAGGCGGACTGATGATCGCAATATCGTCTTCCTTTGCTCATGATATTTACTACCGTGTATTCAAACCGAACGCAACAGAGAGAAATCGTCTGGCAGTTGCCCGTTGGTCGATCGTCATCGCGACGGTGCTCGCCGGGATCGTGGCACTCAATCCTCCAGGCGTTATTACTCAAATCGTTGCCTGGGCCTTCGCACTGGCGTCCGGAACGTTCTTCCCGGCACTCTTACTCGGAGTATGGTGGAAACGCTCCAATGCCCAAGGGGTTATTGCAGGGATGCTTGTAGGGTTGGGGGTGACCCTTACGTATATCTTCCTGGCAAGATCGGGTATTACCCTATTCGGTATCATTGATACGGGAGCTGGTGTATTTGGGGCAGCGGCAGCCACTATTGCCAATATCGTCGTGTCACTTATGACGAAAGCACCTTCTCAAAAGATTCAAGAAGAGGTAATGGATCTCCGTTACCCGGAACAAATGACCTTCAAAGACGGAGAAGTTTGGGTGAACGACGATGTCGACTTCAAAGCCTGACGGATCATTTCAAGAAGCTGTACTCCTTCATCCCTTCTTTAAGGGGATGGAGCGGAGTACGGCTCTTTCCCTTTTTAGTGAGTGTATGCGGCTTGAGGTGGGAAAGCATTCTACTATTCTGAAAAGCTTTGAACACCGATCAGGACTCTATCTTGTGATTAATGGAGAGGTGGAAGTGGTTGTCTCAAAAGAAAAAGATGAGATTCTTGAAATGATTTCTAAGGACGGGATCATCGGCTTGTCGAGTCTGTACTCTGCTCTGCATACATCAGTTGAGGATAGTGTGTATTCCTCGGTTGAGGTCAAGGCGAAGGAGGACTGCCTGCTCTGCCTAGTTCCATATACTAGTTTGCAAAACTATTGGAATGAACCTTATTTGAAGAATTTTTTATTGGAGGAAACATCGAAACGACTTCAGGATGTTTATTATTCCTTGTCGCAGCAAGTGGGAGTGGCGCACGGGCTTGAAGAGCGGACGACGATTCTGAAGCGTGTGGGTGATGTAATGACGAATTCAGTTGTAACTGTCAGGAGTGATAATTCCCTGAAGGATGCGGCTAGAGCTATGGGAGAAAACCGGGTCAGTTCTGTCATCATTCTGGAAAACAATCGCATCGCAGGAATCCTGACAGAAAGAGACCTCGTCTCCAGATGCCTTGCAAGGTCCGTCCCTCTCACCAAACCGGTAAACATGGCCATGACCCCCAACCCAACCGTCATCAACCGTGACGCCTATCTGTACGAAGCCCTCGCCACCATGATCGACCACTCCATCAAACACCTGCCCGTTGTCGGGGGCAAGGAGAGGGACGGACCTATCGTCGGCATCATCACCCTCCATGATGTAATGAAAGCGAACCATATAGGAACGCTGACGAGTGCAAGAAAGCTGGAGAACAAGGATTTTCCCCTGGAAAAGGTTAAACCCGTGGCAGAGTCGATGCTTACGAGCCTTTGGAAGGCACAAGCTCCCGTGTTTCACATACTCGATTTCATGTCGGGACTATTCGATCGTATTTATCAGCGAATCTTAAGGCAGGTTCAGGAAGAATTGTATCTGGAAGGACGGGAATGCCCTTGTTCGTATGCTTTTTATGTCATGGGTTCAGCAGGAAGGAAAGAGCAATTTATGCTGACCGATCAAGATCATTTCCTGGTTTATGAAACACATAGTAATGATGCGGTGGAATATTTCCATCTTTTTGCTGAAAGAGTCGTCGTTGCATTGGAAAAGGCAGGACTAAGTCTTTGTGACGGAGGAATGATGGCGAATCAGAGAGCATGGACAGGGAGTATGGGTTCCTGGCAGGAAAGATTGAGAGAATGGTCTGTCCATTCGTCAGAGGAAACCTTATTGAAGGTACAAAACTTCTTATCTTACCGTTTTTTATTTGGGGATGTAGCACTTCATTCAACATTTGAAGACGCGATTAAAGAGCAGCTCCGCAGTGCGAGAATATTATTGGTACGGCTTGCTCAAGTCGAAAAATCCAAGCAGGTTCCTGTTCTTCACTCCTCCATCCGTTCGATATTAGGTATGGATCGAAAAACAGTGTCCATTAAGAAAGACATTCTTTTTCCTTTTCATCATGCTTTGCAGATCTTGAACGCTGCTCATGGGAATACCTCAGGATCGACAAGAGAGAAGCTGGGCTTTTTGAAAGAAAAACGTTCAATTTCGTCGGATTATGCAGAAGAATTATCCGAAGCATTCGAGGAATTCATGAAGCTCTATATAGAGTTAAAGCGGAAAGGTCAAGGAGATACGGTACACTTCTCCTCACTCTCCACCCGCAAAAAAGAAAATCTATACAAGAGTGTGAAAACGATTCGTGAATTTCAACAAATGATGCTGTCTCATTACTCTTTAACATAGAAGGGATGTGAAGATCTTCATTTTTTCAAAGAAAAAGATCGAATGTCCGCTGCACTATGATTCAGTCCCCTTAAACTGTAAAATCGAAGACCTGAAGTTTGTTGTCTTTGATACGGAAACGACAGGATTCCGCGTCGGAGCGGAGGACCGGCTTCTGGAAATCGGAGCAGTTAAAGTAGAAGGGTATGAAGTAAAGGAAAATATCACATTTCAGACATTTTCCAATCCTCATCGACTCATTTCTCAGGAAATAATCCAGCTGACGGGAATTCAGTCAAAAGATGTCGAACAAGCTCCGGAAGCAAGGGATTCCATCCATGATTTCTTCTCTTTTTTAGAAGGAAATACCGTAAATTGTCTGGTTGGGCATTATGTTAGCTTTGATGAACTCGTGCTGAAGAGTGAACTGAAGAGAGCCGGACTTCATATACAGATGGCACCGAGTCTGGACACGCTTAATCTAATTGGATATCTTTCGCCCTCTTACGATATGAGAGATCTTGAGCGGTATGCCCAGTTGTTTGGGACTCGAGTGTACCCGAGACATCGGGCGGTAAATGATGCCCTTATGACGGCTTATTTGTTTGTGGAATTATTGGAGCTGTTAAGAGATCGAAAAGTGGAAACCTGGGGGGAACTGGTTCGGGTCAGCCGGGGTAATGGGTGAAGGTTGTCACATATGGGGTACATTCACGTGGACGATTTCCCTTCGAAAACCATGAGAAGGTCCGTCCCTAAGAGTGATTTTTCAGAAAATTTACCTCAAACCTTGTCCTTATTGTGTTTTTTGTGCATATATGTGGGCACAAGCTAATAAAATGATACAAACCTATCAAAATAGAGAGTGTTTGAGGTGAGGGATCGTCGTTATATCATTGATCATTAGCTGAATATTTGTTTATATGTTGTAACATCAGAAAGCTGCCGTGGTTTAAATAAGGCTTTCTGCCGCTTGCACATGGGTTAATATGCGCAAGGGGTCTATACTATTTCATTGATGCGAAAGCGAGTCTCATTTCACACTTCTCACATCCAATTTAGGGAGGTCGAGTGGTGTGCACGATTACATCAAAGAGAGAACAATCAAGATTGGTAAGTATATCGTGGAGACGAAAAAAACTGTTCGTGTAATTGCGAAGGAGTTTGGCGTGTCCAAAAGTACTGTCCATAAAGATCTAACAGAACGACTGCCAGAAATTAATCCAGAACTCGCAAATGAAGTCAAAACAATACTTGATTATCATAAATCTATCCGGCATCTACGAGGTGGAGAAGCGACGAAGCAAAAATACAAAAAAGAAGAGCTCCACAGCTAACCAAAATACGCCAAGCCCCATAAAGATGGGTCATGCTTGGTGTGTTTTTGTTTTTTGGGAGAATGAAGCGAAGCGATTTTGCCTGTTGAATTTTCGTCTTTTTTTAACGGTTAAATATTCATTGGAGTTTACCTGTTAAAAATCTTCCAAAGTTCAACAGTCTAATAAGTACGGTAATTTAACAGGTGAACAAAAACACCCGCTTTTACCAGGTGCAAAAACCACCCCATCCCACCCAACTTCACCAAACCTTAACACTCTTGTAACATCCTCCGCCAATATTCCTATACTTTTCCAAATAAATAACAAACTCAATACATTTTTTTGACAAAAAATATCTACCTTCGACATATTTATGGTAAAATAATTAATTAGGTGAAAGTTTTGACTTAACGTTTTTACGTAATGACATTAAGATGAAACCATAGATGAAATATGATGATGAATGTAAAAGAAGAAGGGAGAAACACAAGATGTTCGCGAAAGATATTGGGATTGACCTTGGTACGGCTAATGTTTTAATTCATGTTAAAGGAAAAGGGATTGTCTTGAATGAGCCATCGGTTGTGGCTTTGGACAAGAATACAGGTAAGGTATTAGCGGTTGGAGAGGAAGCGCGTCGCATGGTTGGGCGTACTCCTGGAAACATTGTGGCGACCCGTCCGTTAAAAGATGGGGTCATCGCTGACTTTGATGTAACAGAAGCAATGCTGAAGCATTTTATTAATAAATTGAATGTAAAAGGATTTCTTTCTAAACCAAGAATCTTGATTTGCTGTCCAACGAACATCACGAGTGTCGAGCAAAAGGCAATCAGAGAAGCGGCTGAAAAGAGCGGTGGGAAGAAGATTTATTTAGAAGAAGAGCCTAAAGTCGCTGCAATTGGTGCGGGAATGGACATTTTCAATCCAACCGGAAACATGGTCGTGGACATCGGTGGAGGAACGACGGATGTTGCGGTTCTTTCCATGGGTGACATCGTGACGAGTCAGTCCATCAAGATGGCCGGAGATAAGTTCGATCATGAAATCCTGAATTATATAAAAAAAGAGTACAAGCTTCTGATCGGGGAGCGGACAGCGGAAGATATCAAGGTGAACATCGGATCGGTATTTTCAGAAACCCTCGATGAAGATCGAAAAGAAATGAGCATCCGCGGCCGTGACATGGTGTCCGGTCTGCCACGCACGATTACCGTGACATCAACGGAAATCGAAGGGGCTCTTCGTGAATCAGTGGCAGTGATCGTACAGGCTGCTAAGAATGTCCTTGAAAAGACTCCACCGGAATTATCAGCGGATATCATTGACCGCGGAGTTATCTTAACTGGAGGGGGAGCACTTCTCCACGGCATGGATACCCTCCTTGCAGAAGAACTGAAAGTACCGGTTCTCATTGCTGAAAACCCGATGGATTGCGTAGCAATTGGGACAGGGTTAATGCTTGAGAATATCGATAAAATTTCCAGAAGAAGCATTATATAATTTTCTTTAATTAAAATATTGCAACAGTCATCCGATATAAAAACAGCTAACACAGTTATGAGGTGAAAATATGTTTCGCGGATTTTATACAGTAGCATCAGGAATGCTTTCGCAGCAACGCAAGACAGAAATGTTAACGAATAATATGTCAAATGCGAATACACCGGGTTATAAAGCCGATCGGGCATCGATGCGTGCATTTCCTGAGATGCTCATGGAGCGGATGGATTCCACGTCGATTCCGACAGAGAAACCACTCTCCCTTCCTTTTAACCAGAAAGTGGGGGCACTCAATACTGGCGTGTATATGCAGGAAACGATCCCTTCATTTCTACAGGGTGATCTTCAGGAGACAGGAAGAAGCTTGGACATTGCGTTACTAGACGTATCGATGCCTACCAATGAAGAAACGGGATCAATGGGATCGGTGTTTCTGGCGGTTGAAGGTGCGGATGGAATTCCACGCTATACACGAAACGGAAATCTGACTGTGAATGGAAACGGATTTCTCACTACGAACAGTGGTTTTTATATTTTGGATGAAAATGGCGAGCGTATTCATTTAGACAGTGATCAGTTCTCTGTTGGGGAGAAGGGTCAGATTCTTGTCGATGAAAATGTTGTGGCTACTCTAGGTGTAGGCTATTCAGAAAATCCCAACCGACTTGTAAAGCAGGGAGATGGACTATTCGCAACAGAAGGAAATGTACCTCTTCCCGATGCTTATGAAGAAGCCAATGTTTCTTTCACCACCAAGCAGGGATTCCTCGAAAGGTCCAATGTCGATGCATCTCGTACAATGACGGATATGTTATCTGCGTATAGAGCCTTTGAAGCGAATCAGAAAGTCCTGCAAGCATATGATCGAAGTATGGAAAAAGCAGCCAACGAAATCGGTCGTGTCAACTGATAGTTAAAGATTGTAAATGAATTTCGTTACTGAATACCTTATAATAGGGGGGAACACGTCATGAATCGAACGATGATTACAGCAACCAACACATTAGGTCAATTGCAGAAACAAATGGACATGATTGGTCATAATCTGTCGAACGCAGATACAAATGGATACAAGCGCCGAGAAGCGACATTCTCTGAGTTACTTGTACAACAGGTGAACAATCAGCGTGTGGAAGAGTTTGAAACAGGCAGACTTACCCCTCTTGGAGTAAGGGAAGGCAGTGGCGCAAAACTTTCACAATCTCAACTGATCCTGAACCAGGGTTCTTTGAAATCAACGGGTCGCTCGCTGGATTTTGCTTTAACCAGTGGGAGGCAGTTCTTTAAAGTCCTTGCTCAAGATGACAATTCAGGTGCCGTGCGCTATACGAGAGACGGAGCATTCTTTGTCAGTCCAACCGGGAATGGGGAAGCGATGCTCGTGAACGGAAGTGGATTACCGGTTTTGGATGAGAACGATAACTATATTACATTTTCAGAAGATGCGTCTTCTTTCCAAATGGGGGATAATGGAATCCTGACGGTTACGGGTGCAGGCGGCATAGAAGAGCAATTCAACCTGGGGATTGTCACGGTTGAAAAGTCTCAATTTCTACAGCAGTTTGGCGGTAATCTGTTAGGTTTTCCAGAGAACCTGGACGAACTCGGAGTTACGGAAGATGAAGTCGTAACGAATATCGTTGGAGGAGCACGCTCAGATATTTCAATGGTTCAGAATTCATTGGAGGCCTCGAACGTTGATAACAGCAAAGAAATGACGGACATGCTGAATGTCCAACGATCATATCAATTTCAGGCCCGCTCGATCTCCCTTGCAGATCAAATGATGGGCCTTGTAAATGGGATACGCTAAAAGGAGTTAAATGCTATGAGTGAAAAAGAGCTACTACGAGAAGAAAAAACAACAAGAGAATTTGTAAAAGCAGAAAAGAAAGCCAAGCAAAATGACGAATCCAAGCCTGCGCGCTGGGTACGCGTCCGCATGCTGCCAATCTGGCTGAGAATCCTTCTGTTCATCCTTCTTCTTGCAGGAAGTCTCGTACTAGGTGCCATCATTGGCTTCGCAGGCATCGGAGACGGCAAAGCAGCCGACGTCTTCAAAGCAGAAACCTGGCAGCACATTATTGATATCGTTATGAAGAAATAACTTATTGAGAACTTTTTGAGGGACGGACCTCGGAATATTTAGCTTTTGGGGCAATGAATCCTGATATATTGGGGTTTCGTTGGGGATGGAGCTTTATATTCGAGGTCCGTCCCTCTTTTCGATCGCAGACAAAGTAGAGGGACGGACCTCGATTTTACGCTCATATTGAACAAAGAACCTTGATATATCAGGATTGAGATTTTAAAGAAAGTCTGTTTTCGAGGTCCGTCCCTCTCTAGACGTCCCTCTCCTGTTGCTATTCTAAGCACAATTTCTGTACAATAAGGTGTACATACATATTGGTAGGAGGAATTTTATATGCTTGATATTAATCAAATTAAGGAAATCATTCCCCATCGTTATCCGTTTTTGCTGGTGGATCGAATTTTAGAAGTGGAAGAAGGTAAGAAAGCGATCGGGATTAAGAATGTGACGGCGAATGAGGAATTTTTCAATGGGCATTTCCCTGATTATCCTGTTATGCCTGGCGTGTTGATCGTAGAGGCTCTCGCTCAGGTCGGCGCTGTTGCCATGCTGAAAGTGGAAGATAACCGTGGACGTTTAGCTTTCTTCACTGGCATTGATAAATGTCGATTCAAGCGTCAAGTAAAGCCGGGAGACCAGCTGAGACTTGAAGTCGAAATGATCCGTTTTAAAGGGCCGATCGGTAAAGGAAAAGGCGTGGCGACGGTTGATGGTGAGGTCGCTTGTGAATTAGAAATGATGTTTGCTTTAGGAGATAAACAATAAAAAATGTGCAAACTGGGCTTGTTGTGATTCGTTCACTTCAGGCCCAGTTTTTTGGTTAAACTTCTTCACATGTTCAAAATAAAATTCACCCAAAAAATTTCACTCAAAATGCAAGTAATTTCAATTTCAGGGAATGCTAACGAAAGACCAACGTAACGGTCTTACATTAACTAACGTACACGTTAGAAAGGAGAAATACATCATGAGCAAAAAATTATTATCAATTCTTGGTGGTTCAGCACTTGCTGCCATGCTTCTTGTAGGATGTAACGTAGATCAGGAGCCTCCTCCGGAAGATGAGACACCAACAGAGGAAGAAGTGCCGGAAGATGATGGCATGAACGAGAATGACGATATGGGCAATAACGAAATGGATGAGTCTCAGGATAAGAACGTACCAGGGGACAAAGATGCAGCGAAGGATGAAAACACACCTGAAGAAGATGCTGTAGAAGATGATTTGGATATGCAGGATCAGGATAAGAAGGACGAGTAATAAATGGCGCAGAGGCAATTTAGCTTCTGCGCTTTAATTTATTTTTTTAGCATTAATGATATAACGTTCCTTTGTGCTTGAAAGATATTCAAAGGGATAACAAGTGGAAAGGGTAAGGATTTCTTCCGGGGAAGTTGGCTCAAGTACTGAAAGCTCAGTCTCATCCACAACCAAAGTTTCATAAATCTCATATTCGTGGACCCCGGTTTCCATTTGTACAGTTAACCGATCTCCTTTTTGAAGTTCCCCCATTTTTTTAAATACGGTATCACGGTGGCCAGCTAGAAAGATCCGATTTTTCTGACCTGGTAGAGCGGTTGTAGAATAGTGACCAACTCCTTTTTCTAATTCATCTTCATTGGTCCCAGATAAAATGGGAACTTCACGCTTTAATTTAGGAATAGCTAAAATACCTATAACATCGCCAACTTTAAACTCATTTTTCATTTTTATTGAATCAAGATTATCTGAGTTTTCTCCAAGATCATTCAGAATCATACTTTTTGCCTCTTTTATGGATTCTAACTGAGCCTCTTCGTGCTTTATTATTTCCGAAACAGCAAAAATGGAACAGCCTAATCCTGAGAGAAGAAGTATAGATCCAAGCATCAATAGTAATTTATTCATTGATATACCTTTTCTTTTTATAATGTACAAAAGAAAGGAATTCGTGAAATTCCTCCTTGGTTAAACCCTGCTTAATAGCTTCTTCAAGAAGTTCAATCCACTCTTCGCCAAGCATACCCCCTTTTTGAGGCGAAGAAATAATATTTTCTAAAGGGGTATCCAAAGTAAGTGAAATTTTCATTAAAACTTTAATAGAGGGATTTTTTTGAATTCCCCTTTCTATGGAGCTGATATAAGACTTAGAAACATTAGATAGAAATGATAGTTCGTTTATTGTTAACCCCTTCTGCTCACGCAGATACTTTATTCGCTGACCTACCATGAGTATTACTCCCTTTATAATCATTTTATTCATTATATAGAACATTTTGTTATTTATAAAATACAAAATAGTTAATAAATTAAAGTAATTAGAAGGAAATGAACGATAAGTGTTTCTTAGACAAGCAAATTGGATGTTTTTAATGATTTTCAATTAAAGGGAATATTCTTATAATGAATTATATAGTTCTTTAAAGAGAACAATGTTTTTTTATCACAATTCAATCATTTGTAATACTACGAACCCTTCTAAACCACTATGGTCCCAATTTTAACAATAGCTATAGGATTACTACCTATTTATCTAAACATATTCATTAGAAAAGAGAGAGAAACATTTTGATGAAATGAGGTGATGTAATGTATAAAAAAACATGCACACGCTGTACTCGACCATCCTTTAGTAGTACGGAAACTGGTTCCTGGATTTGCCCGAGCTGTGGGTTTGATATATCCAATCATGCATTCTATTATCCTAGCGATTACCAAAATATTAATGAAAAAGTCCTGCCACTTAGAAAAAAGATAGAAAGCTATAAACGTAGCATGTATTCTTAGTCATTCGACATATTCCATCCAAATCACCTGTGAATTCAAATAAAATTACCGTTATTAGTTTCAGTATGTCATAATTTAGGTTATTTTGTAGGAAAAAAGTGTAAATTAAATTGACGGAATTGACAAGAAACAACATACTAACAGGATATTTATTAGTATAATCTAATTAGTTCGAAGGGAATAGTCAGACAAAGGCAAACTTATTGAAAAATAAGGACGCAAAGTCACAGATCTAAGGTTAGAAAATAGGCATATCTTCGTGACTATAGGTAATATAATAGATTGAAATTTAATCAATAAGAAGGTGTGATTATTTGAAGACTACGATGGCTGGATTGCCTGAAATACATACATGTATTTTAGGAGGGTATTATATTGACAAATCGTGAACTTGATCTTGAATGGATGGAACTAATTAAACAAGCTTTAGACGCCGGAATTTCTAAATCAGAAATCAGGGAATTTCTTCAAAACCAGCCCCAGGAAGTGAAAACCGAGTACAAAGTGATTTAATATAAATAAAGTCTTGTGAATCCTTCGCAAGACTTTATTTATTGCCTAATTTCCACTTGTTAAATTCAATGAATTCCCTGAACTGCTCCTTGGTAATTCCAGAATCCATGGCTTCTTCTGCAATCTTAATCCACTCATGATCGATATTTTGATCTTCTGGTTGATCATGTAAAAGAGCGTCCATCGGAATTCCTAGGGCACCTGAAACTTTCTCAAGGAATTGGATAGAAGGGTTTTGTTGAAGGTTACGCTCTATTGAACTCAAGTATGACTTTGCAACGCCGGCTTTATCAGCAAGCTCTGTCATGGACATGCGTTTTTCTTGTCTGTATTTCTTGACTCTTTCTCCAATCATAGGGAACACCTACCTAAGAACTTCATATAAGAAGTCACAATATTAATACAATTATATCATAAACAGATAGTATGAATAACTTAATTTCATACAACTAAGTACTCGGCTTTGCAGTGGCCGGAATCCTTGGCTTCGATACCATTTTCTCACGGAACTCACGGATTAATTCTTCCCCCGAATATCCTTTTCGTACTAGGTCATCAAGGAGTAATTCTGCATATTCATTCCTCTGTTTTTTCAATTTCCCCTCAAACATAATACTGATATGCTCATCCATCTCTTTAATACAACGGATTGTAGTCATGAAAGCAGCCGGGTCATTGGCTTTATGGGAAATCACGACCTGGATTTCCAAATCTTCCTTACGTTGTTGAGCCTCTTGAAAGAACTCAATATATTCATTAGACAAGTACGTTTCGACAAGCCATGTACTCTGTCCATCCTCTTTATTAATAATCAGACCGTCCACTATCTCAAAGTCATGCAGTTTATCGTTCTCCACTACTTGCAGTGAAATAACTTTAAAGGTTTTCATGAACGAACATCTCCCATTTAAAGGTTTTATAAAATTATATCATAGTAGGAATTGTTTCCCTAACAAATTCCCCGAGGAAAAAAAGGACGAAAGATGCAATTTTGTGATTTTGACCCTGATTTTGATCAAAAACCGGGAAATCTCCCTAGGTGAATTTCCGAAATTCAAGACATTTTCGCCTCGAATTTCGGAAATTCACGATTTTACAAGATGAGACAGAAGATTGTAAGATGAAAACAGCTTAAGAGAAAGGAGGAAAAATTTCAATTGATCAACCAAGTGACCCTCGTTGGAAGACTGACCAAAGATCCTGAAACAAGAAAAACATTGGAAGGAAAATCGATACTTAACGCTACGATAGCTTTGAATCGTAACTACAAGAATCAAAAAGGTCAAATTGATACAGACTTCGTGCTCTGCACCATATGGAACCGGGCTGCAGACAACACGGAGAAATACTGCCGGAAAGGATCTGTCATTGGTGTCACCGGTCGAATCCAAACCCGCTATTTTGATAACGATCAAGGAAAACGTACGTATGTAACCGAAGTCGTCGCTGAAAATGTCCGATTTATGGACAACAGACGGGAAACCGCGGATGCCCCCGAGCCAAGCAAGAAAGAGCCAATCGAATTACCGTTTTAATATTTTTTAAAGGGAGATGGAGTTGTGGCCACACTGCAAGATCTTGAACAAAGGATTGACCGAATGGAAAAGTTAATAGAAGACCTCATTAAAAAGGTAGCAAGAGCGAACGTTGAAAATTTCTATTTATCTCAACGGGTGACAGCCCTTGAGCAAGGGTACGAATACCCCAATCCTGTTTTGAAAACCTCGTCATAAGTAAAACAACCTCACCCAGAATTCTTTCCATACGAACAATCCAACCAAACTTATAAGCAGCTGTCTCAAAGTCCAATGGTCATCGCAACATGCCCCAAACATGCCTCATTAGAAATAAACAAGTGTAGCAGTGAGTCAAGTAAGTAGTCGTTCCCCTTATTGTCTTCGTATAGAGTCGGTTTCCTTTTTGGAAGCCGGCGTTTTTTTTTGATTTGGAAAAGATCGATTGAATTAGATCTTCGCACGTGGTGAACGATAATGATTCCTGTTGTTCACATTTTGGCACGAGTTTCGTGGAAAGTGGCTCAACAAACGTTGAAAGTGGAACAACAAAGTCCAGAAGTGGCACAAGTTCGTTCGAAAGTGGCGCAACAAAAGGAATCGGCAGATAAAACGTATTTATTATTTCAATTATATTTGTAAAAGATTCGATTCTAACCTTAATTTATCAAACCCCATTTGAAATAATCCGACAGCGCAGCCAATTTCACCCCACACCTACAAAAAACCTCTTTCCCAAAAAAGGAAAGAGGTTACATACAACTACTCCAACACCAACAACGACTCCAAATCCTGATCCGACAATTCCGTAACCCATTGATCACTTCTGATAATCTCATCGTTCAATGCCTGCTTTTTCGTCAGCATGGCATCAATTTTTTCCTCCAGTGTACCTGAAGAGACCAGTTTATGAACATGAACGAATCGCTGTTGTCCGATCCGATAAGCACGGTCGGTTGCCTGATTTTCTACTGCCGGGTTCCACCAGCGATCGTAGTGGACGACGTGGTTGGCTGCGGTCAGGTTCAATCCGGTTCCACCTGCTTTCAGTGACAATAGGAATACGGGGAAATCGCCATTCTGGAATTTCTCCACGAGTTCATCGCGTTTTCCTTTGGCCATGCTGCCGTTCAGGAATGGGACATCGACGTTGAATTCTTCTTTCATCACTTCCTGGATCATTTCGCCCATTGAAATATATTGAGTGAAGATCAGGCAAGCTTCTCCAGACTCTAGAGCGGTTTCCACGATATCCTTCAGCTTCTGCATTTTTTCAGAGCGGGAGAGAATCGATTTTGGATCAGGTTCTTTTAAATAGAGAGCAGGGTGGTTACATAGCTGCTTCAACTGGTTGAGCATCTGCAGAATTAATCCTTTGCGCTCAAATCCACTCAATGTTTCAATTTTAGCAAGAGTGTCTTTCACCAGCTGCTCATAGAGTGCCGCTTGCTCAGCGGTCAGGTGACAATATTCTTTCTGCTCCAGTTTTTCAGGCAGATTCAATTCCACTTCGGGATCTTTCTTTGTACGACGCAATAGGAACGGCTTGATTTTTGCCTGAAGTTCTTTGACTTTTTCTTCGGATTCATCCTTCTCAATCGGAGCGATATAGTTTTTCTGATACTGAGTGAAACCACCGAGGTACCCGTGGTTAAGGAAATCAAAGATCGACCACAGTTCGGACAACCGATTCTCCATCGGGGTACCGGTTAATGCAATATGATGCTTCCCACTAAGTTTACGGATCGCCCGGGATTGTTTCGTATTGGCATTCTTGATGTTTTGTGCTTCATCAAGGGAAATCGATGTCCAGACGACTTCCGATAACTCTTCAAAATCGATGTGGGATAAGCCATAAGAGGTAAGAACCACATCTACGCCTTTTATCTCGGCGGCAAACTGATCACCTTTCGACCGGGTCGGTCCATAATGAAGGTGGACCTTCAAGTCCGGAGCAAATTTCTCCAACTCACGCTGCCAGTTTCCAAGAACGGAGGTAGGGGCAACGATTAAGGAAGGTGTTTCCGGTTTCTCGGTTTCTTTTACATGCTGCAAGTACGTAATCAGCTGTACCGTTTTTCCGAGTCCCATATCATCAGCTAGACAAGCGCCAAAGCCGAATTTACGCAAAAAGAGCATCCAGCTCATACCCAGCTTCTGATATGGACGAAGCTCGCCTATAAACGCGTCAGGTGTTTCCGTTAAAGGAATTGATGACACATTTGTCAGCTGGTGAATCATCTTTTTCATAGACCGATTGAGTTCCAGCTGGATCTTGGCATATTTATAGGGATCATGCTCGTCGTCATCGGGCTCCAGATCCGATTCATCCGAATCGCGGGGAACCAGCTCCTGCTCCAGCATATCCTGGATCGATATCCCTTCCTGCTTCGCTTTCGTCATCATTTGCTGAATCCTGCGAATCATGGCAGGGTCAAGCTTCATCCACTGACCGCGGATCTTCACTAAGCGTCGCTGATTATCGACGAGTTGATTAAAGTCATCCTCTGACAGATTGACTCCGTTCATGGATAATCGCCAGTCGAAATCAAGCATGGCATTCAATCCTACGAATGAAGGACGATAGCTTGTATCCGTGTTTTTTAGTTTGGCTTTGACCAACACCTGAGCATCCTTCATTGCTTCCCACCAGGATGGCAGGAGGATTTCAATGTCCAAGTCGATAAGCTTCTCACTTAATACGGATAGGAAATCCCAGGCATCGTGCTCACCAAGAGCCGTGCGAAGGGAACCATCCACATCACTGAGGATCGGCATCATCTTCATCCAGCGTTCCTGTTCTTCGGATACATCAGGGAGATGCTTTTTCCAGGAAGGAGGAACTGTGTCTTCAGCCAGTGAAATGACGCGATTCGTTTTCTTGCGGTCTCTGAGGATCGTCTCAAGCTCCCAGGACTCATCCTCATCAAGAGGCTCAGAGATCCTCAGGCCAATCGAAAACGGAAGTTCCTCATCCTCGCCGGCAATCCATTCACTCCAGCGCTTCTCATCGAAATACGCATCCAGCTCTTCAGACGTAAGAGTACTTTCCTTCAGCTTCTGAATCCTCTTCATCGCACTCGATCCACCCGAAGCCATAGCCTCATTCAACGCACCCTGAAACCAATTCTCCGTTAATGATTTGAGGGACGGACCTCCATCAGGAAGCTCTTCCTCCCAGAACTCATCATTAAAATTCGACCAGACTTCATCGGGGATATGAAACTGCAACCCTTTTTCCTGCCATTCCTCGAAACGGGGCAGCCAGCGACCGGCTTCCACAGCTTCGTAGATCACAGGAGCAATTGCTATACACGCCTGCCCGGTTTCGTCCCAGTCCCATTGGATCATGCTGCTGAAATGCTCACCGGCAAGCAATGTGAGAAGCTGCCACTGAGTCACCGCAATTCCGTTTGCGGAATCCTCAAGAAGTGTCCCGTAGTAACTTTCTTCATGCCAAAGAAACAGCTGACCCTTCCATTCTTTTGGAGGCAGAAGTTTTCCTTCGTCGTTTTCCGCAGTGATGAAGAAACGGTCTTCATATTCAGTTGTGTTGACGTTGATTTTTACGGAAGACAGTTTAAGCATCGATTAACTTACCCTTTCTGCACTCTTCTTGGAACGCACGTAATCGCTTGTATTTATCTAAAATGTAGGGGAGATACACATCCCATTTATCGGTTTTCTTCGTCTTTTTATAAATCGTCCGGATTTTTTTCATATAGCGGACCGCAAGCTTATAGCTGTCCCGGTTTTTCTGATCGATCGCATCCATTACCCCGGCGTAATAGATCGGAAGGGCAAGCTCAGGCGCTTCCTTCGTCACATCGCGGAGGCCCATGCCTTCCATCTCCTGAATGCTATAGCTCATATATTTCTGCAGCTCCACCCACTCCCGATAAGCCTTCGCGCTAATGAGATACTCATTGTACGAGAAGAAACTGTATGGAAGCATGGACAGGAGGAGTTCATTGACAAGGGAACTGTCCTTTTCCATCAGCCAATCCATCGGCAGGATCCTTACAAACCAGCGAACGAATCGGGTCGCTTCATAATAATCGAGTGTTTCCAGGTGATCCGGCATCCTGGATAAAATATTGCGCACAAGAAAGAATCCCACTTCGTAACGTTTCCCTACGAAAAATTTACGCAGCCAGAATTCACTGAACGCGACCAGCTCGGTTCCCAGTTCATCCACCACTTCACTTGCCTTGTTCAGGTCTTCAAGGAGTAAATATTGATGGAGGATGGCGACGTTGTAAAAAATGGAGTCCTGCGCGTTGCTTTCTTCTAAACGCGCAACCTCTTCACGGCGCCACGACTTCTGTTTAAACAAGTAATACCATAGGAAGCGGTACACTTCGGCTTTCACCATCGTACTATTTTCTGTGGAATCACTCATTTTAATCGTCTGCTTCTTCAAAAAAGCAATGTATGGATCGAAGCTGAATGGCATGGCATGAATCGACAATTTCTCAACCGCGTCTTCCATTTCCCCTAACAGAAAATCATACATGCTGTACTGCTCACGGCTCAGCTCTACATTCCTCTTTTGTAAATAAAGATCAATGTGAATCGACAAATAAAAGGTAGCAAAGAGTTGATAAAGAGGCTTCCATTCCCGTTCGAATGGAGCTTCCTTCATGAAGCGTTTCGTTATATTTTGAACGAGGACATCCATCAAATAGGGCTGTCTTTCAAGTAACTCCAAGTCTTCCTGCTTCAGAAGAGAGTTAAAGAATTGCCACCATTCCTCAGGCGTGTTCCCCCGCGTTTTCCGTTCATTTAATAGATCGCTTGCTTTCTTTAGGGCACCGGTACTGCTGTGCTTCTTTAATAAATCATCCAGTGTCTGGGATTCCTGACTAGGGGGAGCCGACTGACTCCGCCAATTCTGGATCCACTCACTGACCCGTCCAACCTTGTTATATAACATAAAAAAGGTCGCCATTTGATGCCGGCACCATTTATCCTGAGGACACGAGCACTTACTTAAAAGAGGGAACGAAAAATTCAGCTCAAGGGTCACAGGCGTCACATCCTGCACCTCGGCCGTCACTTCTTCATCACGGACCTTAACGTTCGAAACCAGATTCTGACG
Source organism: Rossellomorea sp. H136 (assembly GCF_056838065.1). Taxonomy (NCBI): domain Bacteria; kingdom Bacillati; phylum Bacillota; class Bacilli; order Caryophanales; family Bacillaceae; genus Rossellomorea; species Rossellomorea sp. H136. The sequence goes on along the minus strand of NZ_CM166371.1, from coordinate 4,729,067 downwards.
GAACAAAAGAAGGCCCTTCGACACGACATTCTTGCTCTCATCCTGATTCGGATCCAGCTCACCCTGTATCGACTGACTCATGGGAAGTAACTTATCCTTCAACTCCTGAATACGAATCGACATCAACCAACCTCTCCAATCTATAAAATCGCATTCTTTTATTATAACGCAAAAGGAGGGGGAAAAGGAACATGGGGCGGGGGAAGTGGTGGAAGCGGGTGAGGTGTGGGTGGAGGAGTTTGTCGAATTGTGTAGTGAGACGGGGGAGTGGTATGGATTGTTTGAAGGCAGTGTGGGATTGGAAGGCTTGGGAGAGCGAAGGCGATAATATATTTAGAAAGTCGATAATATATGATCCCAACTCGATAATCAAATCCTCAAAGCCATAATAAAATTTGAAGATGAGTAAAAAACATACAAAACGTTGCTTAGTACCGGTCGATGGAGGTGGATTTGAAAATAAAACCTCCGAATTTGAAAATAAAACGACAGAATTAACTCAAAACCTCACCAATACCCGCATTATCCCTCCACATGCACATAAAAAGTCTCCCCATCATAAACATTCACACTCTTCAGCCTCACTTTTTCACCATTTCTCCAATAAAAATTCTTATTTTCAGGAAAACGCAGCTCTTCATCTCCATGTTTCGCAACCATCACAGGATTTTTCGAGGTCCGTCCCTCGATCTTCACCTTATAACCTTTTTCACTGTAAAATTCCGCACCATCCACATACCAGGAAGCAAATTCACCTGAAGTTAATGAAAGTCCGAGATACTTAGAAATCACTCTGGGTATATCTGTATTTTCAATAAGACCCACAGGCTTACCAGGGCCGTACGCATATAAAAAGACATCCTCACCTGTGTGTCCATGTGTCGTAAAACCAAGATTGGCCCGCTTCGCTATCAATTTCACCATTTCGTCCTCTAAATCCTCTACTTTTTTAGAAGCATCCTCCATCGCACAGAATTCTTTTTTACTCAAATTCCCTAACCCATAGTTTGAAAGAACCTCTTTTAAATTTGAACGATCCTCCTTAAGCTGAGAAACGGCACCCTTTACAGTTAGCTCAGCTTTTTTTAAAGGCTTCACAAATTTCTCAACAGGCTGATTTTTATAATCCCCGTTTGTACCCTGATTCCCAAGTGTCAGCCCGCTATTTCCGTGATCGGTCACGGCTATCACCATCGTATTTCCGTCCTCGCGAGCGAATTTCAACGCTTCCCCGACAGCATCGTCAAAGCTAAGCACTTCACTGATCATCCCAACAGGATCGTTTTTATGAGCAGCCCAATCCACTTTACTGCCCTCGACCATCAAGAAGAATCCCTTCTCGCTTTGTGAAAGTCTGTCGATTGCCGCTCCAGTCATCTCCGCAAGTGAAGGTTCATCAGGCTTTAACGTCTTTCTGTCCATTTCATAGGCAATGTCCTCTTCAGCAAACGCACCCCATAATTTAGAAGAGCCTTTTCTTTTTAGAAGTCCGTCCCTCTTCAAAACCAAATCATAGCCCTCAGAACCGATGACCTTCACGAGATTTTCTCCATCCTCACGACTGACTTCCTTTGTTTTAAGCATGCCATCATCGTTTTTCACGTGGTCTTTGGATTTCGGTTTCAACCAGGCGGCCCCTCCACCTAAGATGACGTCGAGATCCTGATACACCTGTTGTTCGCCGATATCTCCAAATTCATCACGGTTCAAGACATGGGAAGTGAATGCAGCCGGAGTGGCATGCTGGACAGGTGATGTTGCTACGATACCGGTCTTGTAGCCGGCCAACTTGGCACCTTCAAGGACGGTCAAAACGGGACGTCCATCCGGGTTCATTCCTATGTAATCAGCTTTCGTCTTCATACCGGTGGCCATGGCCGACCCAGCTGCGGCGGAATCGGTAATCGCTGACTGAGCTGAATATGTCCGGGCGCCGCCGACCAGAATCTTATCAAGTTGAAGGTCCGTCCCTCGGTACCAACGTGACAAAGTGACGATGTCGGAGTTGGTGCCGTCCATGATGAGGAAGATGACGTTTTTCTTGGGTGGGGTTGGGGCTGCGAACAGGCAGGTGGGTGGGAAGGAGAAGGCGAGGAGGGAGAGGAGAATGGTTAGGATGATGAGGCGTTTTAGTGTATTCATGGTGAGCGCTCCTTTACGTGAGTGATTAACCATAGTATTTGTTGGTTGAGAAGGAGTATGTATGTTTCATTAGAAAAAGCACTGAAGGAGGTAGGGCTTGTTGAAAGCAAATCTGTTTAAACAAAACGACCATAAAAAAGGCCAGCTCCTAAAAAGAGCCGGTCCTCAGTTACTTACGCTCCAAAATCCCAAGTAACAAATTCTCCAAAATCGTCGGACGATCGAATTTTTTCAGGTCTCTCAGTTTCACTTTATCCCAATCAAGGGCAGTGATGAAAGTAGCTCCTTTTTGTAGAGCAGGGATTTCACCAGGGTATACGATATAGTATTCGCCGGCCCTTACACCAGATTTGATCTGCTGCTGACCGTTTACCTGCAGGCCAGTTTCGACTTTACGCTTCTCGACTGTGCCTTTCTTAGTTAAAATCCAGATATATTTTGAATCGCCATCTTTTTCAATGGCTGTTACTGGCACAACCCATGCACCTTTAACCTCTTCTGTAATAATTGATAAGAAAACATGGTGTCCTGGTAGAAGCTCATTTTTCGTGTCCTGGAGTTTCACCTCTACAGGGTACAGGCTGTCGGTCTGGATGTGTGGGTCATTTTTAGGCAGGGTGGCCACCTTGGTTACGATCGCTTTTTGAGTCTTTTTTTCAACATCGGATTGGACCGTTGCGTTCATATTTTCTTCTACAGTCACGATTTCTTTTTCCGTAAGATCAGTCGTTACAATGGTAGACTGTGAGGCGATCGTGATTAATGGATTATCGATCGCGTGGGAAAGGTCTTTGATTGTACCTTCCACACTGCTTTGAACAGTTAATGTTGTTTCATACGATTCGATATCTGTAATTTGACGCTCGAGATTATCGATTTGACTTTCTAAGCGGTCGATTTCCAGCTCTTTAGCGGCGATTTCTTTTTTTAGATCATATTCCGATTGAAGGGCGCTAGCATTGATCGGAATTTCTTTTTCGTCGGTTGAGCTGGAAGGAAGAGACGATTCTATACTCTTCAAATCTGAAATGTTTTCTTCAATATTCTCAATCTCGTCTTCTAATTTACTAACCTCTGATTCTAATTCGCTTTTTTGCTGAGTTTGATCAGTTACTTCGTATTCGTAGAGTGGTGTCCCGGATTTAACCTGGTCCCCTTCTTTTACGAGGAACTTTTTAAACGAACCGAATTCGTCGTTGAAATAGAGGTAGTTTTCCTCTTCGGAAGCGACAACCCCGTCTTTAGAGAGTTTTTTTGTAAGATCCCCTTTATTAACAGGTTCCCATTCTGCTACACGGACTTCCCGGTCGACTTTACTGTTCGCTTTTTCAATGAGATATGTGTTGGCACCTATAAAAAGGAGCGACACAGTGAGGGTGCTATAGAAAATTGTACGTTTCTTCATGAATGTTCACAGCCTTTTGATAGTTAGAGTAGAGTTGAAATACTTATATAGGCCAATAAGGCATTTAGAGACCAGATGAAAAGGTTTGTAAGGAGGATCACCAACCAGATGATCCAATTTTTCTGACCGGTTAATCGCTTGATTCCCTTATATTGAATGAAAAACACCCACGCTTTGAAAAGAGAGAAGCTCCCCATTAAATAAATAACATATGCTTTGGATGTAACATATTGGGTTATAACCCCCAACGATAGTGGGGAAGAGTACCATTCAAGTGAGAAAAAGAGCGATAGTGGTATATAGGTAAGCTGTTCAAGTAGTAAAACCATCAAAACTATGCCTTGTGTCATAACAAATTTTCGATATTCGCCTTCATCAGAAATGGTCCAAAATATGAGTGAACAGAAAAAGAGGACGATTGCTGCATAAAGCAGTCCACTTAGAAGCCTACCTAAGAAAAATAAGAACTTTTCTAATTCATAAGTGATTGATGAGAGCGAACTGATTTCTTTAGAAAGAGGATCCATACCGATCCCGAAAGATGAAATGAGACCAAAGACAATAATAGACAGCCATAGGAGTTGAAAAACCTTTTTTCTATATCCTTTTACAGCCTCCATGTCTTTGAGTTGATAAAAGAAGAATGATGGCTTGATTAAACCTCTGAAAAGTCTGACTTCTTTATGCATAAAGTATAGTCCCCCAACTAGAATAGATTCCATCTCCTATTCTATCGGAATTTATCGAACTTTTCCATAAATTGTAGAATGACATTTGAACTAAAAAAAAAGCGTCGAATGGACGCTTTTAAATTTGGTACGTGAGAAGTGTCGTACCTGCTATTAGGATGACCGTAAATAAAAATATCCCTGCATACATCCACTTTTTCTTTGTTTTCTTTCTAATATACATTTCTTCTGGGGTCAAAAACGACAAATACAATCCCTCCTGGTTTGGAAGCTGGCTGGCATGGTTAGCCCCTATAGCTTTGCGTCATCACCTTTCGATGATTTTGCCATTGTTCAGAACCATACTTTCATTGTATCGACATATTACGCCAGATTGTAATAGGTAAATAAGCCTTATTTATTGGAAAGTGTTTTACAAAAATCTATTGGAAAGTGTATTTTTTTGGTATTATATGTAGTAATTGATGTTTGAAATTTTGTATAATTGTGTAATAAAGTGAAAGAAACTGTTTTATAATGTAGGAGGTTGTCTTTTTTTGAAAGGAAACGTTAGTAAGGAACAATACGTTCTTTCTGTTATCCAGAAGGCTTATGACAAGGGTCAACAGGGCGATATGGATACAGATAAAATGATCGATTGGCTAAAACAAGAATTACAAACTGGATATGCTTTAAATCAAAATCGAAAAGCGCTGTAGAATCCTAAATGGGAAACTCAGCGCTTTTTGGTTTTTTATTGAGGGACGGACCTCTATTGAGTGTTCTCGAGGTCCGTCCCTCTTGAAACCCTTTTACCAATCCTTCATCGTCTGGTAAAGGGGATTGACCTGGGTGATGAATTTTTTTTGCTTTTTCTGTGAAGAAGGTTAGGAATGATAATGTCCGTTCGGATTTTGGGTAATCTCGAAGGATCTTTAAGATTTCTCTATTTACCTCGTCTTCGAAGTTTTCTCTTAGAAACATGGGATTGTGACTATTACCAGAACCGCCACTTTCTTCGCCGTACATAAATCGGTTCATCTAATGGATGGGGGTTTTATACACTTTTTTAAAGTGAGAGGCATTTTGTAAGGGGTGACATTAGTTCCGTTTTTATAGTTTGATAAGGTCTATGATTGATATTTAAACGGTGTGGCTTCTCTCTGAGTAAGCCCATTACGCGATTTGAAATATCTTAATTTGTTAAAAATAAAGATAGTTTGGAAAAAGTATACAAAATTACATTAAAACGTATTAAAATGTAATTAGAATTGTAATTTGTCGAATTGGGGGTAAAGGTGGAAGATGGAATGGGAGATCAGAACAAAGGGAGAAAAAATAACGTTATACATAAAGGAGAAACGAATTCCAGTTTAATGGGTAAGGTCAAATGGATACCTTTGAGGTCAGAGTCAAATCTGGTATTCAGTACTAAACATAACGGTAAACAGCGTGTGATCTACTATTCTCAAAACAGCTTTACCAGCGAGGGAACAAACAGAAAAGATTACCTACTAATAGATAGAATAGAAAAATAAGGGTGAGGGACTAAAGATGAGGGGGACGGACCTTTAACGGTGAAATTAAAGACAAGCAGCCTGATTTAACGTCTTTTGTAAATTTCCAGAGGTCCGTCCCTCAAAAAAAGAGGATTTTGAGGAGTTATGTCGAAATGGTATATGTATGAAATTTAGTTCAAATCAAGAGGAGGAGTGATGTTATGGCACGAACGCCCCGGGATTGGTGTCCGGGAGCCACTTATCATGTGACGGCGAGAGGAAACAGAAAGCAAGACTTGTTTCATGACATTGAAGACCGAAAAAAGTATTTATCCTACCTGCAGGACACGAAAGACCAATACCCTTTTACTATTCACGCTTACTGTTTAATGTCCAACCACATACATCTTCTGATCGAAACCCACGAAGTGCCACTTGAGAAGATCTTCAGAATTCTTCATACCCGTTATGCTGTTTATTTGAATAAGAAATATGATTATGTCGGACATGTTTTTCAAGGAAGATATCGATCTACTAAGATTGATACCCCTGACTATTTTATTAAGGTCAGTAGATATATTCATCAAAATCCTGTCAAAGCCAAACTCACTGTCGTCCCCGAGTATTATCCTTGGAGCAGTTACCCCTCATATGTTCATACCATCGACAATCCACTTCTCTCAAAGGAGAGGACCCTGGCCTATTTCCCAGATTCAGAAGTGAAGCTTTATAAAGAATATGTAGACAAAGAAGAAGAGAAGGGACCAAACAAGGAATTCGATATAAATACAATTAAAATTGTAAAAAAATAATATATTTTTGTAGAAATTTAAAGGAAATAAGATGTTTATGTCGAAATTCATTTTTGTAGGACCAAATTCCTATACCGAGGAGGAGAAAGAATGAATAAAGACTTTATATTGGTGTTTGAGGATTTTCACGTTTCAAAAAGGAGTATCAAGAAATCGAAAAAACATTTAGTCGTATTTCAAGGTCAGCATTATTACAATAAGTTAGTCGTTGTGAATCAGCCACCGGGATTTTCCCATGCACTAGAAAGCATCATGTACTCCGATAAAATACTTGAAACAGTCGGGTTTACCTCTTTGTTTGCCGTTCCAATCGATCGTAATCATTCCATCCCATTTAAGTTTGTCCGTATAGGTGATAAGGAACCAAAGGATTGTAAGGTTGTACTGGAAAAGCGGGATGGAGTGGAGCAATTGAATATAAGATCTTTATACCCTATTGTTGACCGTCTTTCTAATGAAGACAAACAGGATATTCTATCCTACCTAAGCCTAAAGTCTGGTGGCGGAACAGTCACCTATCTCATGAACAACCCCCAAGTATTCAAGGGCAAAGGTAAAAAACAAGAAGAGTAAAGGAGGAATGAGGCGAACCTAAATTGAATAGGTACGTCTTTTTTAGCTCTTTTTCGTGTAGTTTCGTTTGATTTGAGGGACGGACCTCCAACCGTTTAACTAGGGAACACCTCCTTTGCCCTTGCGTAAGATGTACCTCAAAACCCTTTACCACGCTACCAAACTACCTCTCTAAGTTTCTAAAATCACCACTTTTTTCGTTGACCTCTTATGAATCAGACCATACAATATAAGTAGTTATTAGTATTTTTAGAATTTTCACGTAAGGTGCGAATGCCACTTGGATAAGACAGATCATACTCGTATCGGAAAGAATGCCATGCTTCTTCTCCTCGTAGACAAAGAGGAAGAAGAATGGAATCGTCATTTTAATGAATTGAATTGGAGTTACTGCACCGGGAAAATCGGATCAATGGACAGTCAAAAAATCGTGGCTGCGATTGAAACAGCAGCAAAACGAAGTGATCTTGTTCGTGAAGATTTGTACCGGGAAATGCACGCCTTGTATCACGCCATCATGGAGGCTTTAACGGGTGTGACCCGCGGCCATACACAATTAGGTGAGATCCTGCGTACTGTGGGATTGCGCTTTTCGGTTGTAAGAGGCACGCCATATGCAAGTGAAGAAGAAGGCGAATGGATCGCAGTTGCTCTATACGGAACGATTGGTGCGCCAATTAAGGGGCTGGAGCACGAGACAATTGGACTTGGAATTAATCATATTTAAATTAGAGAGCCTAGAGATATTAGTTGAAAGGAGGCTCGACCAACGGCAGAAGTCTGTCTTTGGTCGGGTCTCTTTTTGTGTGGAATTTTTGGGGGCAACATGGTGCTTTAGGGAGTGGACAGTGAAGATTTGGAGGTCCGTCCCAGAGTGGTTTAAAGCGTAAAAGAACGAAATAACAAAACTAGCGATTTAGAGGGATTTAGTCAGACTAGGGTTGTGCATAGGCAACTTTAGGAGGTCCGTCCCTAATAATATGAAGAGGTGATAGTAATGGTGGAGTTGACGGGTTGTAGTTTGAGTTTGGAGCAAGCAAAGAGGGTTATTTATGGGAAGGAGCAAGTGGAACTTTCGCCGGTTAGTATGGAACGGGTGCGCAAGAGTCGTGAGGCGGTTGAGCGTATTGTGAAGGAGAAGCGTGTGGTGTATGGAATCAATACGGGGTTTGGGAAGTTCAGTGATGTGTTGATTGATGCGGAAGATGTGGAGGAGCTTCAGCTCAATCTGATCCATTCTCATGCTTGTGGGGTTGGAGAAGCATTCCCTGAGACGGTTTCTCGAGCAATGCTTCTATTGAGAGCCAATGCTCTATTAAAAGGGTATTCAGGTGTTAGACCGGTCATTGTGGAACGTCTCACTGAATTCCTCAATAAAGGGATCCATCCGGTCATTCCTCAACAAGGATCACTGGGAGCAAGCGGAGACTTAGCGCCACTTTCCCATCTGGCCCTGGCATTGATGGGTGAAGGAGAAGTCCACTATCAAGGAGAGGTACATCAAACCCTTCCTGTCCTTTCAAAAGAAAATATCTTCCCAATCCAGCTTCAGGCGAAAGAAGGATTGGCACTCATCAACGGAACACAGGCAATGACGGCTATGGGAGTCATCGGGTACCTGGAAGCGGAGGAACTTGCCTTCCAAAGTGAAATGATCGCCAGTCTGACCATGGAAGGGCTTAGAGGAATCATGGATGCTTTCGACGAAGATATTCATTTAGTAAGGGGCTATCCTCAACAGGTTGCAACGGCAAAACGAATCCGGGATTACCTGGAAGACAGTAAACTGACAACGAAGCAAGGAGAACTCAGAGTCCAGGACGCATACTCGTTACGATGCATCCCGCAGGTTCACGGAGCATCCTGGCAGGCTCTTGACTATGTAAAAGAAAAGCTGGAAATCGAAATGAACGCCGCAACGGATAATCCACTCATTTTCGATGACGGAGAGAAGGTCATTTCAGGAGGTAACTTCCACGGACAGCCAATCGCCTTTGCCATGGATTTCATGAAAATTGCCATAGCAGAGTTAGCCAATATTTCAGAAAGACGAATCGAGCGACTGGTGAACCCGCAGCTCAATGACCTGCCGCCGTTCCTGAGTCCGCAACCAGGTCTCCAATCCGGTGCCATGATCATGCAATACTGTGCGGCATCACTCGTATCTGAAAACAAAACCCTCGCCCATCCAGCGAGCGTTGATTCCATCCCGTCATCCGCCAATCAGGAAGACCATGTCAGCATGGGAACCATAGGATCACGACATGCCTACCAAATCCTGCAGAACTCAAGAAGAGTACTCGCCGTCGAACTTATCTGCAATCTGCAGGCAGCGGAACATCGAGGGACGGACCTCATGGCAAGCCGGACACGACAATTTTACGAAGCAGCGAGAAAGGTCATTCCTTCCATTACAAAGGACAGGATCTTCTCGAAAGATATAGAAAAAGCCAACCAGTGGCTGCAACAGATCTCGTTAAACACACTCATTAAACCAACCAAAACAAAGGAGGAAACAACAAATGGTTAAGGCAAACAAACGCATCGTACAAATCAAAACAGGGACGGACCTTGAATGTAAAGGATGGGAGCAGGAAGCGGTCCTTCGCATGCTCTACAATAACTTGGATCCTGAGGTAGCAGAAATTCCGGAAGATTTGGTCGTGTATGGTGGTATCGGGAAAGCGGCTCGTAACTGGGAGTCCTTCGACGCAATAGTTCACACTCTCAGAAACCTGGAAAACGATGAAACCATGCTAGTTCAGTCCGGTAAGCCGGTTGGTGTATTCAAAACCCATAAAGCGGCTCCAAGAGTCCTTCTTTCAAACTCGGTCCTTGTACCAAAATGGGCTAACTGGGAGCATTTCCACGAGCTTGATCAAAAGGGCCTCATGATGTACGGCCAAATGACAGCGGGAAGCTGGATTTATATCGGGACACAAGGAATCCTGCAAGGGACGTATGAAACGTTTGCGGCACTGGCGAAGAAACATTTCAATAACTCACTCAAAGGTACAATAACTCTAACTGCGGGACTAGGCGGAATGGGTGGAGCACAGCCACTCGCCGTCACCATGAACGGTGGAGTCGTGATTGCAGTCGACGTTGACGCAGAACGTATCCAAAAGCGTCTCGACACAAAATACTGTGACGTGAAGACAGATTCCATCGAAGAAGCGTTAATGATGGCCTATGAAGCACGAGACCAAGGCAAGCCTCTTTCCATCGCCTTACTTGGAAACGCGGCAGAGGTTCATCATGAACTTTTAAAGAGGAACGTCCAAATCGATATCGTGACCGACCAAACATCAGCCCACGACCCGTTAAACGGCTATGTACCAGAGGGATACTCGCTCACAGAAGCATCAGAACTTCGCAAACAGGATCCGAAGGCTTACACAACCCTTTCACAAAAAAGCATGGCCAAACACGTGGAAGCAATGCTTGAGTTCCAGAATAGAGGTTCCATCGTATTCGACTACGGTAACAACATCCGTCAGGTAGCGAAGGATGAAGGAGTCGACAATGCCTTTGACTTTCCTGGCTTTGTTCCAGCGTATATCCGTCCATTATTCTGTGAAGGAAAAGGACCATTCCGATGGGCTGCACTGTCAGGAGACCCAGAGGACATCTACAGAACAGATCGCCTGATCAAAGAGCTTTTCCCAGAAAATGAAGCCCTCAATCGCTGGATCGATATGGCACAAGAGCAAGTGGCATTCCAAGGACTGCCTTCACGCATCTGTTGGCTGGGATACGGTGAGCGAGTGAAGATGGGTCTTGCCATCAATGAGCTTGTCCGAAACGGAGAACTGAAAGCACCGATCGTCATCGGCCGTGACCATCTGGACTGCGGATCCGTTGCTTCACCGAACCGCGAGACAGAAAGTATGAAAGACGGCAGTGACGCAGTAGGAGACTGGGCGATCCTGAATGCCCTCATCAACACAGCAGCAGGCGGCTCCTGGATTTCCTTCCACCACGGCGGCGGAGTAGGCATGGGGTATTCACTACATGCTGGTATGGTTGTCGTGGCAGACGGGACGGACCTTGCTCAGGAAAGACTAGAACGAGTTCTCACAACAGACCCAGGAATGGGTGTCATCCGCCACGTCGACGCAGGCTACGACATCGCAGAAAAAACAGCCGAAAAACACAATATCCACATCCCGATGAACAAAGGAGGAGAATAATATGACTGCAGAAAAACATTTCGATACCATCATCGACAACATCGGACAGCTACTGACAATGGATCATGGGGACGGACCTCTTAAAGGGGAGGAAATGAGTAAACTCGTGGTTACAGAGCATGCTGCGCTAGCCATCAGGGACGGACTTGTCGCTTGGATCGGCACACATGAAGAAGCACAATCCCTCAAAGCAACGGAACGAATCGACGCAGAAGGAAAGCTCGTGACGCCAGGTCTTGTAGACCCGCACACTCACCTGGTCTTCGGAGGCTCACGTGAACACGAAATGGCCCTCAAACAACAGGGAGTACCATACTTAGAGATCCTGAAACGCGGGGGAGGCATCCTATCTACAGTGGGTGCCACCCGTGAAGCATCAGAAGAAGAGCTGCTCACTAAAGCGCGCTTCCACTTAAACAGAATGATTTCATACGGAGTCACAACTGTCGAAGCGAAAAGCGGCTACGGCCTTGACCGCCCGACCGAACTAAAACAGCTGAGAGTAGCCAGACAACTGAACGAATCGCACCCGGCAGACATCGTTTCCACATTCCTTGGGGCACACGCGATCCCACCGGAATTCAAAGGCCGCTCCGACGAATTTTTAGAAGAAATGATAGAACTATTGAACGATATTGAAAAAGGACAGCTGGCTGAATTCGTCGATATCTTCTGTGAAACTGGGGTATTTACAGTAGAACAGTCCCGCGAGTTCCTAAAAAAAGCAAAAGAAAAAGGCTTCTCCGTAAAAATTCACGCCGACGAAATCGATCCACTTGGCGGAACAGAAATGGCGACAGAAATCGGCGCAGCAAGCGGAGACCATTTAGTAGGAGCATCAGATAAAGGCATCCAGGCACTGGGAGAAACAGACACAATCGCTGTCCTCCTGCCAGGCACATCCTTCTATCTGAACAAAGGCAAGTTCGCCAACGCAAGAGGCATGATGGAAGCGGGAGCCGCAGTCGCGTTGTCAACAGACTTCAACCCGGGTAGCTCACCAACAGAGAATTTGCAGTTCATTATGAATCTGGCATCTCTTCAATTGAAAATGACGCCGGAAGAAATCTGGAACGCCGTCACTGTCAACGCAGCCTACGCCATCAACAGAGGAGACTCAGCAGGAAAGCTGGCACCAGGTCGAAAAGCCGATATCGTCCTATGGGATGTACCAAACTATCATTACGTACCATATCACTACGGGGTGAACCACACCCACACCGTCATGAAAAACGGCCGGATCATCTACCGCAAGGAGAAGCTTCATGAGCACATTTCAACACATTAAGCAGGCGGGAAAAGCTCAATTCAAAGACCGCTACACAACTAAAGCAGCGGAACTCCTGACGCCTTGGGAAGAGGGGAAGAAAGGGGACATCGCCATCATCGGCGCTCCCCTCTCCAAACCTTCCATCTCCCATTCAGGGGCAAGCTTCGCACCAGATGCGATCAGACGATGTCTTAACTCATTTTCAACATACAACATCGAAAGCGGGACGGACCTCGCCGAAGAAAAGAAAACCATCATAGACTTCGGCGACATTACCATGCACCCGACATCAATCGAAGAATCGCATCAACGAATCTATGAATCTGTCAAAGCAGCAACCAACACCAATGCAGCACCCTTCACCATAATCCTTGGAGGCGACCATTCCATTACCACGTCCACGGTCAAGGCTATCAAGGAAGCGAAGGGAACGGTCGGCATCATCCAGTTTGATGCCCATCATGACCTGCGGAACACGGAGGATGGAGGCCCTACCAACGGCACTCCGTTTAGAAGGTTACTAGAAGAGGGCCACATCAAAGGAGAGCATCTGATTCAGATAGGTATCCGAAACTATGCCAATGCGAAAGCCTATCATGAATACGCTATCGAGCAAGGTGTCACGGTTTACACGATGAAGGACGTCAGACAACAACCAATCGTGGAACTCATCCAAGATTCCCTAACCCAACTAGAATCCCAAGTCGACACCATCTACCTCTCTGTAGACATGGACGTCCTCGACCAGGCATACGCACCTGGCTGCCCGGCAATCGGTCCTGGAGGTATGCATCCGGATGGGCTGACACAAGCCATTGAAACCGCCCTGAAGCATCCGAAGGTCAGTACCATGGACATTGTAGAAATTGACCCAACTCTGGATTTCAGAGACATGACAAGTCGAATAGCAGCTTATCTAATTATGGAAACTCTCGTGAAATAATAAAGAAGCTTTAGCAAGGAATCTACTTCGCTAAGGCTGCTCCTTCTAGTTAGTCTGAATAAATAACCTGAAATATAAATAGGAAGACCATCCCAACACATTCGGGATGGTCTTCCTATTTATATTTAATTACCAACACTCTCTCTATTCATCTCATACCCACAATGAACTTCCTTCATCCCGATCACTTTAAGAAAATGTCTCAGCTTTTTCATACTTCCCTCACCAAGCTCAGTCACCACATCAAACCGATCGATGACCGCACACTTTTCAATTGAGGTGGAAATACCACCCTGGGACTTACGATACAATACCTGGTTATTCATGGCATAAGTTGATACCATGGCTTCCCCGACCTTACAATCACCTTTTGAAAATTCGAAATGAAACTGGATCGACATATCCATATCTGAGTATAGAGGATTTACTTTCATGCTTATGTTATTCATCATGAAGCCCCCTTTCTGTTATTGTACTTTTATCCTATCACGTTTTAAAATACAGTGTATTTTGGCTTATGGTTGCTTTAAAGCTAAAAGATGTAAAATTAGTGGGGAATACGTTTTCTTTTCTTATGTTTCATAATTTTAAGCATATTTATATAAGAAAAATCCACTTTATGAAAAAAAGCTTCCCGACTGCAGGAAGCTTTTAACTTGATGATTAATATACGGTTGTTGGAAGTTCAGTGTTTTGGATTTGTACACTTGCAGTTTCCGTATGGTTATTAGCAAGTCCTGCAACACCAAAAAGAAGAACTGAAGCGGTTATAATTGTAAGAAAACGTCTTTTCATAGGACTTTCCTCCCTTTCTTGTTCAAGTGAATGTTCGATAAAATATAAATATACTTGTTATAATAATTAAAACACAAAATGAAAATTTGTACATTCGGCTTATGGTGCCAAATTACCTAATTTACAAGACTATTAATAGTGATTTCATTCAATTTCCTCAAAAAATATAACTCTAGGCATATTTAGGAGTGGGTTTTATGGATTTTAACGCAGTTGGAAAAAAAATAAAAGAGTTGAGAAAAACCAGTGGTCTTTCTCAGGAAGAACTTGCACAAGGAATATGTACACAAGCGCAAATCAGTAAAATTGAAAAAGGAGATGTTTTTCCCTATGCTTCTACATTGTACCAAATTTCTCAGAAGCTTGGTGTAGATGTTAACTACTTTTTTGATATCGGGACAACACCACGGCTGGATTATGTTCAGGAAGTATTCCAACAGCTCCAGATACTCCGAAGAAGTGTAAAATATGAAGAAATGATGGATATCGTAAGAGCTGAATTGGATAATCCATTATTTTTGCAGAATAATAAGAACTTACAGTTGCTACTATGGCATAAAGGAATCTATTTATATGAGGTTAAGAAAGACCTTAGTAAATCAGTTGATACTCTCAAAGAAGCGATCAACCTGACCCATAACAAGGGGAAAATTTTGTTGGAGAGAGAATTAGAAATCTTCTTGGCGCTGGGGGCTATTTATTTTAAGGAAGACCTTGACAAGGCGCTTGAGGTGTTTGAGGAAGTCAAGGATCATCTTGAGCTACTTCCCCACTTGAATGACTATACAATAAAAACCCGACTATATTATCATATAGCGCGCGTGTTAACACGTCTTAACAGACTGGAAGAATCAAATAAATACTGTGAAGATGCTATAAAATGGTGCCTTTATAAAGATAGTGTATTCATTTTAGGCGAATTACATTATCAAATTGGTTATAACATGGAGTTGATGAATAAACCTAAGGACGCCGTCAGTTATATGAAGAAAGCTATCGTCGTTTTTGATCTCCAACAGGATACCAAGCACATACAATTTATTGAAAGCAGAATTGAGGAATTAAGTGCGCTGATTTAAAAAGGGGCTGTCCAAAAAGTCAGTAGTTACTGACTTTTTGACGCCACTTTTTTTTTATCTCATTTATATTACTGCATAATTAAGAAAGGACGACTTTTATAAATTAATCGGGAAGGCTACTAATGAACATTATAGTCCGCTAATACCTCCAGAACGAATGTTAGCCTCTATCTTCAAACCCTACATAATCGATTCATGTTGGCCGTGTCGTCGATGAATCGGTGGAAGCCATTCCTCTGAGAAATTAATTTCTTACTATTCAGGCGGCGTTCATAGCTCTTATCACCCCAAAGAAGTTGCTTAAGGTACTCCTCTATAGCTATTCTCAAAAGTGTAATTCTGCCGGGAAATTGAGAAGATGGTCTGTAAAAGTATAATTAACCCTAAGTCATATAGAAGAAACAACCGGGGGACGGACCTCTAACAAAAGTTTAAGTGAAGAGATTAGATTTGACATAAAAAACCGGGTGCACAGAGGCGCCCCGGTTTACACTGCCAAGTAGTACATTTCCATTTCACTGGGAACATAGTACCAGGTAGTGGCTAATTCAATTTTACAATTCATAAAAACGCTTAAATCCATCAAATTTCGATTTCCAATATGAATTATCTAAACTAGTAATTTCGACTCCGTTATCACCAGCATGAATAAACTTGTTGTCGCCTACATAAATCCCTAAATGAGAAATTCCTTTTTTGTATGTATTTTCGAAAAAGACGAGATCTCCAACGGCGGGTTTATTAACATAATAAGAACGATTGTAGTATCCTTCACTTGAAGTTCGAGAAACGTTCACGCCACTCTTGTTAAAGGCATAATAGATGAAACCGCTGCAGTCGAATCCAGAGGTGGTTGAACCTCCCCAAACGTAAGGAACACCAAGCTGTGCTTTTGCTTGAGAAATGAGTTTATTTGTATTAAAAGATGAATTGCTTTCTTCGTTGGGTGGCGTTGTTTCTGTTGGTGGTGCAGGGTGTGATCCTTGAGATTTTCCGATTTTCAAAACCTGGCCAACATAAATCATGTCATTGGAGAGATTATTTAGTCGCTTAATATCTTGAACAGAAACATCGTGTTTAACGCTAATATGGGAGAGTGTATCTCCGGATCTGACCGTATATGTACTTGAGCTTCCCTGTTTAGGTGGTGTAGAAGGAGAAGGTTTGCTCACATTCCCGCTTCCTTGTTCACCAGAAGAGGTCCCTTTAGTAACGACAAGGGTCTGCCCAGGATAAATCAAATGACTTTTAATGTTATTCCACTTTTGTAATTCTGCCAGAGTAATAGAATGCCTGTAAGCAATAGCACTAAGCGTATCACCAGACTTGACTATGTACTTTTTGGCAGATCCCGTTTGAACAGGTGGTGCAGGATTGGAAGGTGGAGTGGCAGGCTGATCATTTTGGTCAGTATCTACCTTGAGTAATTGATTTGGGAAAATCATGTCGGATTTCAACTTATTCATATCTTTAAGGATTGCAACGGATGTATCATATTTACGTGCAATGGACCAAAGGGAGTCACCGGACTCGACTTTATGGGAATTGGCAGCGGCGGATGCGACAAATGTTGTTGAGAGGACAGCGGTAGTTGCGACAGTAAATAGTGTTTTTTTCACTTGTTTTTCTCCTTTTTTGTCAAATGATAGTTAGAACGGTATAAGATATTGACATTTTATCACATAATAAGCAAGAAAAAGCGAAAAAAAGAGAATTTTGGTAAAATATATTAATATAATGAAGTCATTAGATTGTACAAGAAGGTAAAAATAAACCTGCCCCTAAAAGGGACAGGTTTATTTTATAAGGATTAGGATGTAGATATCGGTTCCAGACCACTTTGCTTACGCATGGCGTTTTCTCTGAATTGTTTCTTTTCAGCCTTGGACATGGCCTTATATTCTTTAAAGAACTGCTCGTACTTAGGAATGACTTCCTTAACGGATCCAAACTCTTTTACTTCCCCGTATTCAAGCCAGAGAATTTTCTCACAGAATTTCTTCATTTGCCCAATTGAGTGACTGACAAAGAACATGGTCTTTCCCCGGGCTTTAAATTCATTCATTTTTTCCAGACTTTTTTCAGCGAAAGCTTTATCCCCGACGGAGAGAGCCTCATCGATGATTAATATGTCTGGATCTATATGGACGGAAATAGAGAACCCTAGTCGCGATTTCATCCCGCTTGAATAAGATTTAACAGGCTGGTCAATAAATTTCCCCAGCTCTGAAAATTCAATGATGTCGGGTTCAACTTCTTTGATTGCTTTCTTGCTGAAGCCAAGCATCAGGCATTTAAGCTCAATGTTTTCCCGGCCTGTCAATTGATTGTTCAATCCGGCTGAAACGGCAATCAACGCCGTTTTCCCACGCACTTCTACCTCACCTGATGTCTCAGGGATGATACCAGCCAAAATATTGGCCAGTGTCGATTTACCGGAACCATTTACACCTACAAACCCTATGATATCCCCTGCATCAGCCTCAAAGCTGACATTTCGTAAGCCATAGAAATCTTCACCATAGCTTTTAGGTGAAATCATATCAAGAATTCTTTCGGAAGGTTTATTATATAACTTATATTTTTTTGACACATTTTTAACAATAACTGATTTGGACATTTTATCCTCTACTTTCCATTATAGAAAATCAACAAAGTGTCTTCTGAACTTGACATGAATGAAGGAACCAAACGCAAACATGACGAGAACAAGAGCCCAGAAATAAAGAGTGTATTGGAAATGTTCAATAAAGTACCAGCCTTGTCCTAAAAGGGCACTTCTGTAACCTTCTACGATGTAGTAGAAGGGGTTTATTTTCATTATAGTAATGAGACGATCGTTCAATAAGTCTTCCATGTTCCAGAGTATGGGGGTCATATATAATAACATCCTCATAATGGACTGAACGACCATCTGAACGTCACGAACGATCGTTGATAAAGTAGACGTAATCAATGAAATAGCGATGACCACCGCTATGACTGAGAACATGAAGTATGGCAATTGTAAGTAGTAAATATTAATAGTCTGCCCCATAAAATTAAGTATTACGATAGATATCGCGGTTAAATAAAGATGGGGATAGAACTTGGACATAATTACGTATGATGGAATGGCACTCATAGGGAAACTCATTTTTGAGAGCATTTTGATCCTGGTGTAAACAGACTTAGAAGCCTGTGTGATAGCCGGGTTAATGAAGAACCATACGACCATCCCAGCCAGCAGCCATGCAAAGAAAGGTACATTCTCCACATCCGACCTTCCCTGACCGGCAGTTCTTAAGCCATACCCGAAAACGAACCAGTAAATGGCAAGTTGGATACCGGGGTTCAATACTTCCCAGAGCATACCTAGGTAGTTGTTTTTGTTGCTGCTTTTGAGTTCATATAGAGAAAGCCTTCTAATTAGATAGAAGCTGTTAATTTGTTCTTTAAATACAGTTAATGCTGATTTCATATAGTTTCCTTTCTATATTGAAAATAGTAGTATAACTTAACATGTTTAGATTATACACTATTTGTTCGTAAGTAAAACCTATTTATTTGAGGCGCTATTGGTATGTTCTAGATCTTGAAATTCGGCAATGGAATAATAAGTTTGTTGAAGAAGAAAAGTAGTAACTTTCTACTTGTTATCCTATTCAAAAACTTTATCCACTACTCTCTTACTAGATTGACCACTCTCTAAGTAACAAAACTTCTGCTGGAAATCTTCGAAATTAGCAGTGTCC
Organism: Rossellomorea sp. H136; assembly: GCF_056838065.1. Taxonomy (NCBI): domain Bacteria; kingdom Bacillati; phylum Bacillota; class Bacilli; order Caryophanales; family Bacillaceae; genus Rossellomorea; species Rossellomorea sp. H136. Next base: position 4,709,954 of record NZ_CM166371.1, on the reverse strand, counting down.
AATTGTTCTTGCTGCTGAATATGTGTAATGACCTCTTCTGTCGTTTTAACAAGTGGACCGGGTGCTAGATTCTCAAAATCAAAATAGAATCCTCTTAACGTATCCCTATAGCTCTCAATATCATAGACAAAGAAAATCATCGGTCTTTTTAAATTCGCGTAATCAAAGAAAACAGAAGAATAATCTGTAATTAATAAATCAGAGATAATATACAACTCAGTAATGTCCGTATGATGTGAAACATCAAAGGCAAAATCAGAGAAAGAAGTAATATCAAGATTTTCCGCGATTAAATAATGCATGCGAAGAAGAACAATATAGTCGCTACCTAATTTTTGCTGCATCTGTTCTAAGTCTAATTTTAAATTGAATTTATATTTTCCCTTATCATAATACTCATTATCTCTCCATGTGGGAGCATATAAAACGACCTTCTTATCTAATGGAAGCTTTAATCGTTTTTTAATTTCTGTAATAGTAGTGGTATTGTTATGGTTATATAAGTAATCATTTCGTGGGTATCCAGACTCAATCATATCCTTTTCAAAACCAAATGCACGTTTGAAAATATCTGATGAATACCGATTGGGAGAAATCAAATAATCCCATCTGCTTGCTTCGGTGAGAAAGTTCTTCTTATATTTCTCTGTGTCAGTCCCAGGCATATGAACTTCATCCATATCTGCAGCTAACCGTTTTAAAGGTGTTCCATGCCATGTTTGTAAATATATAGTGTGATTAGGCTTAGGTATCCACATGGGAAGGCGGCTATTAGACACCCAGTATTTCGCCCGTGCCATTTTAAATAACCATTCAATGGAAAATCTTCTTACGGTTTTAAGTCCTTTACCTTCAAATGTTGAAGCATATCTAGGGTCAATACTCCAATACATACCATAGTTTGGGTAGTTTTCCTTCATGTATTCGTAGATGGCACGAGGATTACAGCTATACTGTTTACCTAAAAAGCTTTCAAAGACCACCATGTTCTTTTTGGCAGGCAACTTGCCAATCACTGTAAAGGCTATTTTATATAGTTTTTTAATTTTCTCCCCTCGTTTCACTTTTATGAGAAAGTTCCTGACTTTAGCTAAAGTAGAAGTATTACTATTCCTGGTCATTTTTAATAAGCTCCTTTATGAACTGCATCATTACAATACACGACTTTACTATTCTAGTAGAGATGGTGTTTGGCGTTCTGGTATTCTTTGATGGTTTTAAAGTGATTAGAAAAAAACTGAGAAGTCTAAAGCGTATTATAATGTGAAGGCTATATAATTTCAAATGTCAATGAAATTGACATTTTAACACTAGTTAGATTACCCGACCATAGGAAGAAATAATACACTTAAGTTAAGTATAACTTCTTCAATTAAATAATTCACTCAATGAACTGATCAATGTTATCAGAGATTTTAGTGCCAAAATTAAACGGGGAATAATAAAATAGAAGCCATCTTAAAACAGTATAAATAAGAGAAGAAGATATGCAAAATATTAACATTGTAAAGTTTATGTTAATTATTTTAAGATGTTGGGTATAAGGATAAAGATTCACAAATTGTTCCCATAAGAACCCATTGCTAACTAGTGAATGGTAAAGTAGAATTAGTAGTATATCTTAATGTCAGAAAATAGTTTCATTTATTATTGATTTGTAATTTTACTATTACAGTATTGTAAAGACAATATGTTAAAGTTATGCACAGTTGATGTTTTGATAATAACAAACTTGCTGATTTGCATTTATATATTCATAGATTACATTTTAGACTAACTTTCAATATTCTTATAATCTTTCTACTAGGAGGAGAAACATAAATGAAGAAAGTAATCACGTACGGAACATTTGACTTACTTCACTGGGGCCACATTAATTTACTGAAGAGAGCTAAACAATTAGGGGATCACCTGACTGTTGCTATATCATCCGATGAATTTAATGCATTAAAAAATAAAAAATCTTACCATAGCTTTGAAAATAGAAAAATGATTTTGGAATCTATACGTTATGTTGATGAAGTTATTTCTGAAAATGACTGGGAACAAAAGATCTCAGATGTAGTAGATAATGATATTGATATATTTGTAATGGGTGATGATTGGAAAGGTGAATTCGACTTTTTAAAGGATTATTGTGAAGTTGTTTACCTGCCAAGAACAATCGGAATCTCGACTACAAAAATTAAGAAAGATCTTCTAAAAGTTAATAATGGTTAGAGAAGTCGCCATTACCATTTATTTATTTATTTTTAGTTTGATCTTTTCTTTCTTTAAACGATTTTCTCTACAGAATAAAGTGGTCTTTGTCGTGTCTTTTAGTGAAAATAATCAAAGTATATACAAAGAAATGATACGACAAGATTCAACATGTCGTATCATTTTTTTAGCTACAGAACAAATGTATCCGACTTTTTCAAAATTGGATGGGGCATCAACCTTATTTTTTGAATGGAAGACCCCGGTACAGTTTATGAAGGGGATATACCACTTAGCTACTTCTAAAGTAGTAATGGTTGATAATTACTACGGCTTCCTTGCTCAAATTCGGTTTAGGGATTCTGTTCAATGTATCCAGTTATGGCATGCAAATGGTGCGATAAAAAAGTTCGGGTTAAAAGATCCTTCAAATGAGACAAGATCGAATAGAGCCATTCAACGATTTAAAAGAGTCTACAATAGCTTCGACAAAGTAGTTGTAGGTTCTGAAGCTATGGCTGATATTTTTAAACAAGCATTTGGTGTGGAAGATCAAAGGATTGTAAGAACAGGAATTCCAAGAACAGATATTTTCTTCAATCATGCGAAGCAAACGAAAATCGTGCAGAATATGTATAAGCAATACCCTTCTTTAAAAAACAAAAAGGTCATATTATATGCGCCGACCTATCGAGAGAAGGATCTGCAGGAATTTCAATTGCAATTGAATCTTAAGGAATTACTGAGCCAGTTAAAGCAGGAGTATGTACTTATTATAAAATTACATCCGGCTATTAAAAGTGAAATAGATATTCCAAGCGAGTTTGATCATTTGGTGTATGACTTTTCTGATTATCATAGTATGAATGAATTGTTATTTGTATCAGATCTTCTCATTACAGATTATTCTTCAATCCCCTTTGAATACTCATTATTAAATAGGCCGATCATTTTCTATTTGTATGATTTAGAGGAATACTTGAAGGAAAGGGGAATGTGGGAAGATTATCTTGAATTTCTTCCAGGTCCTATTGCGTATACGACTAAAGACATAGGAGATATCATTCGAGCAGAAAACGTTGATTACGAAAGAATTTTAAGATTTTCTGAGAAATGGAATGAGTACTCTAAAGGATTCGCCAGTAAAAATATTGTAGACATGCTAAGTGATCATTTAAGGAACCAATAAAAGACCCGCCAAAAAGGCGGGTCTTTTATTATAAAGAAGTGTATAGGAAACCTCTAAATGATTTGGTCCTTTTTTAAGAACTGCACAATTCTTAATGTGTTTTGTCTATCATCATAATGATTAATCTTTTTATAATTATTAACATATTGATCCTCAAGTACATAGTTGTCTTCAATCGCTTGCTTAACTGTTTCCATAAGATCCTCAATTGAATAAGCGACAGGTCCAGGTGCATTTTCATCATTTACAGGAGGGATCGCTTTATATTGTCGAATCAGATAATCTTTTTCTTCCCAGTAAAAGATAGGATATGCCCCTCTGAATTGTGCATCGTAAATCGCTGATGAATAATCTGTTATAAATACATTTGAAACTTTCAAAGCTTCAGATGGATTGTCAGATATAATATGCTTATATTCAGGCATATTATTATAAATAAACTGAGAAAATTTATTATGTGGGACAATCAATAACCGGTTTAGCAATCCTTCTTTTTCAAAAGACTTAATAACTTTCATTATGGTCTTATAATAAGAAGTTTCCTCGATTTTGTTGTTGTAAATCAGTCCCTCTTCCCAGTATCTGTAAGTTGGCATGAATGCAATCTTGTCAGCATCCGGTTCTAACTTGGCATAATCAAAGGTAGCTAATCCTGTTAAGATTAAATCTTCTCGATCATACTTCATTTTATAGAATTCTCCGGCTTCGAGTTCTGAGCTGATAACTGATTTGTACATATTATATAAATTCTTGTCCTTATGGAACCCAAATGCCATAGGATTATCCACTGGTTTTGCAAACATGATTCCGTGCTGTAAGAACACAAGTGGAACTTCCATGATCTTGTTTCTCAAGCTATCAATATAAAGGCGATCATTTAATAAGTGATTAGAAAGTTCACTTGAAATAAAATAATCAGCATTAAATATAGACAGATAATGTCTAAAGCTATATTTTTCAATAACATTTTTTCCGTATTTCTTTTTCATGTAAGGGTAGTGACTTGAATCTTTGTTTAATATAAAGAAATTCTTTGAATTTGGTGTAGCTGCCTCCATTACCTTTTCAAAGACTCTGAACCCGGACTCATCGGCTTTGTCACTCTTTTTTTCAAAGTAAAGATTAGTATTCTTATCTTGTTCACTATTGAATGCTGAGACTATTTTAGCGATGCTGATTTTTATTCGACTTCCTAGAGTGTATTCCTTAGAATAAGGAATAATCGTGGAAGTGAGATTTCCATTTAAATTGGTCCTGATAACATTTAACTGATCCTTATATTTACGGAAGGTTAATGTTTTTACTTTTCGATCATGGTATTTCAATTTTAAGTTGTGAAGTAAGCGATCCTTACTTCCTACAAAAAAATTATTATGAATTTTTTCATTAATATAAAGAGAAGATATTGGAACTTTAAAAAAGCCATAACGTTTAAGAATTTTAACGTTTTTGAAAGGTCTTATGAATTTTCCGATTGGTTGTTCTGAATTTCTTAAATATAAGTAATCGTATTTTTGATCGGAATTGTGAGCATAATGAGTGAAGCGACCAAAGATGTAGAAGTTATTCATTCCTGAAAACACTTTCAATCTTGGCTTATGACCCGTTACATTATAAATGTTGCTTTTACCAATATAGATTCCTTTACGTTTTAGATAAATATAATAGCGGGCTTTATTGATTACTAATATAGAGAGTATATGTTCGCCTTTGAAATTACTGGCAATAGAAAGATCAAATAGTTTTTTGGGCTTCTTCTTTTTAATTCTTCTAAAGTTTATCGTCTTTGGGGTCTCGGAATAATGATTGTGCACAATAAGTTTATTCCGGTCAAATAATGCAACATCTAACTCAGGATGTTCTTGTAAAGTATTCATAAGTACTTTAGAAATGTGTATGCATCTATTGAGAGTATCGTAAGTCACAACTAAATGATACATTTCATAGCTGGCTTTCGATATCAATATAAATCTAGAAGTACCTAATTCAAAATCCAAGTCCAAAGGATATTCAAATGAATCATCTAACTCTTCAGTGGTGAAGAAATCTTCAATAACATAGATGGGCTCCATTCTTTCATTTAAAAGCCGAAGTCGGGCCAGACCCAGTTGTTGTAAAGTTGCCTGTTTTGTATAGTTATCAACATGGAATGAATAACGATTTTCTGAAGAGACTGTTGATGGTTTAGTCGTTTCTTTAAGTAAATAGATCTTGTTGTCTAATACATATAGGTATAATAGAAATTCGTTCTCATCAGTAGCGATAGTATGCTTTACAAGTAGTTGATTTTTTATTTCATAATCCATTAAAAACATTGATCGATTAGTTTCAAGAGCTGAAGTATCCACTTTAATAAAATCATTAATATCTTTTATATACAAATGAATAAGAGAGTTGTTTAACTGGATTACTTCAATCATATTATTGTATACGTTGCTCATAACACACCTCTATTTCATTAATAATTCAGTTTATTGTAAAAAACCTCATAAAACCCATTATAGAATTTTTTATCGCTTTATACAACTTCATGTTAGTTTTTGTTAAAAGTTGTCGATTTATCATAATTAGTAGTGGACTTCATCACGAAATTTTTGTTTTCTCACAAAAAAGCTGCTGAATGTAATTCAGCAGCTTTTTGTAGATGGATTAATTGAACACAGGCACATCATAAATCAATGTGTAATTGTATAATTGACTGTACACTTGATGGATCATAAATGTTTGTTTTATAGCCCAACCGATGTCTGTAGCATATTGGTGACTACCCGGATTCTCTGGGTTCCACCGCATCTTATATAAAGTATCTTGTCCTACAGATATATAATCCTCAGCTATAAAGAAGGCACCGCCCACGATCGCTTTCTCAGGTGTAAACCATCCTCTTTCATATGCATATAGAGCCCCGCATTCTAATGGACAACTATCTTTAGCATTAATTCCATACATATTATAAACATATTTATCTGGTTTTTCACCGCTGTTAGCTAAGCGGGGAGTACCGTTTTCCACTACTATTCCCACTCCGGTAGCCAGTCGTGATGTTCCATTCCCTGTTTCCAGTAAAGCATGAGCAATTAGGTAAGCTTCATTAACATTGTACTCTATACCAGCCTGGATAAATGTCGCTGCCTGGTTTGTAAGGATTCCTTTATTAGCAAGCACCGTACTGTTCACTTCGCTGATATCCAATCCGGTTGATCCTGATAGTTTAAGGAACTGAAGGTATTCTCTTGAATCTTTATTACTATAGTTAAGAGGGTTAACCAGTTGCTCAATTGCACTTGGCTTAGCGTTCTGCCACCCATAATAATTGACTTCATACCATATATAACCGTCATTACCCTTAACTTCATCCAAGATCCTTAAAGAATAAGGATTAGATTTTGATGAAGAAATACGTGTGACTTCCCAGAAGTTTGTTCCTGGTCCATCGCGTAGAGCCCAATTATAATTATAATCTATAGTCCCCACACCATCTGAAATACTGATGAATCCATCACTGCGGATGTAAGTATCATATGTGAAAGGATCGATTTGAGCTTTAGCATTCACCTGAGTATTTACCATGCTTTGAAGATTGGTAGAATACGAGGTCGATTGATACTCTTTAACAATTCCTTTTTGTTTAACAAAATCCAATGATAGATTTGCGGCACCTGTATATTCTGTATATTCGACGCGAATCTTGTGAGTGCCTTCTGAAATGTTTACGTAGTCACTGATTTTATGGCTACCGATATCGGTCATTTCATAAACGAACTTATCATCGACGTAAACCTTTAGTGAATCATCAACATTTCCGATAAGACGATATAAACCACCTTCAAATGTTAATTCATTTTCGAAAGTTGCTGAGAAGTGATTTGCAGGTATTGTGTGATGAGGTGAACCTGACTCCCAACTAAAATTCAATTGTTCATGTACCTTTAGGATCGGTGTTCCCTGCATACTGGTATTATCATAGTATTTCGCGACCCACCCATCAGATTTTACGAAATCCAGGGATAATTTTGCCCCGCCTGTCAGCTCAACATATTCGACACGAACATTATGTTTTCCTTTAGGAATTTCAATGAATTCTTCCAACTTATGACTTCCTGGTTGAGTGATATCATATACTAATTGATTATCAATATAAACTTTAACTAAATCATCACTTCTGCCGGCTAACTGATAAATTCCACCTTCAAAGGTAAGAGTTCTTTCATAAGTGGCAGAGAAGTAGTCTGACGGGATAGTCGAAGCGGGTGAACCATAGCTCCAATCAAAACTTAGTGCATCATGTTCTTTCAGAACGGGAGTACCTTGTAAATCTTTATTATCATAATACTTACCTACCCAACCCTGAGGAGAATCAAAATCTAGTGATAATTTAGCATTTCCGGATAATTCCACATACTGAAACCTAATCTGGTGATTTCCATTAGGAATCTCGATTAATGTGTCTATCAGGTGATGACCAGGTTGATTGATTTCATATACTAGTTTGTTATCCACATAAACTTTTAGCTTATCGTCAACCTGTCCGACTAATTTATACATTCCTCCTTCAAAGTTTATGTTCTTTTCAAGGATTGCAGAGAAATTATCCGCTGGAATTGAAGGAGCTGGAGAACCTGACTTCCAATTTAAATTTACATCCGTATGTTCTTTAATGACAGGGGATCCCTGTAATTTCGTATTATTATAATATTTGGCTACCCAGCCGTCAGGTCTTGTAAAGTCAAGGGATACCTTGGCTCCTCCAGTATACTCTACATATTGCACCCGAACCTCGTGGTTTCCTTTTGAAATTTCGACTAATTTGTTGAATGTATGATTACCTGCAGAATTTATATCGTACACCAATTTGTCATCGATATAGACTTTAATCAGGTCATCTGCTTTACCGGTAAGGTTGTATACCCCGCCTTCGAAATTCATATTCTTTACGAATTCAGCAGAGAAGTAATCTGATGGAATACTCGAATGAGGTGATCCGCCACTCCAATTTTGATTTAATTTGCTTATTGAATCATAGATCGGAGTACCTTTGAACTTTTCATTCGGATAGTATTTTGCCAGCCAACCATTGGACTGAATGAAGTCTAATGATAAACCGGCAGCACCGGTGAATTCTTTGTATTCAACATATATCTTGTGTGTTCCGGGGGTAATGTCAATGAGTTTATTCAACTTATGATTACCCGCATTGTTGATACCGTACACTAATTGTCCGTCTATGTAGACATTTACTGCGTCATCAACATTTCCTGCAATGTAGTATTCCCCACCTTTAAAGCTTATTTCCTTTTCGAATGTAGCAGAAAAGTAGTTTGTAGGAATAGTTGATGCAGGAGAGTTGTATCCCCAACTAAAGTCAAGCTCATCATGCTCTTTAATAATAGGCATACCTTGTAAATCAACATTGTCATAATACTTGGCAACCCATCCTTCTGGTTCAGTAAAGTCCAGGGCTATTTTGGCTCCCCCGGTATACTCTGTGTATTGAACGCGAATTTGGTGATTGCCTTGAGGCACTTCGATTAGCTTACTAACTGTGTGACTACCTGCTTTATTAATTTCGTAAACTAATTTATTATCAATATACACTTTTGCCAAGTCATCTACTTTGCCTGTTAAATGATAGACACCGCCTTTGAAAGTGATGTCCTTCTCAAACTCAGCAGAAAAGTAGTTAGTAGGAATGCCTGGTCCAGGAGATTCTGATCCCCAATTGTGACTCAGCTCTTCGGACTGGTGGTTTTTTATGAGGGGAGAACCTTTAAAGTTCACGTTATCATAATATTTTGCTGTCCACCCTTCTGGTTTCTCGAATTCCAATGACAATTTGGCATTACCCGAAAGTTCAACGTATTCGACATGAACCTCATGATTACCAACTGGGACTTCCACCCATTCATCAATCATATGATGTCCTGCTTTATCAATTTCATAGATTAATTGATTGTCTATGTACACTCTTACTTTATCATCGACTTCACCAATTAATCGATAGACTCCGTTTTCGAATTCCATTACATTCGTAAATCGAGCAGAAAAGAAATTTTTCGGAATACTGTTGTCTGGAGAATTACTTCCCCAATTAAAATCTAAAGCTGCGTGTGATTTAACGATTGGTTCGCCTCCGAACTTATCATCCCCATAATACTGAGCCTTCCACTCACCATTTGTGGTGGCTGCTTCTACATTTGACATAGGATAAAAAACACTAAAAAGGCCGATTACCCATAACAATGACAACAAATAATACTTAGAAAACCGTATTATCACTAACACTCCCTTTAATAATAATTTTTCATAACCAATTTTATTACAAATTTGTTAAACATGAAACATCTTTTTAATAAAGTTGTTGAAATTTGTAGAAAAAACAAAAAAATATCAAGTATGTAAAAATATACTTTTTACATTTCAAAAAAAATACGCTGCCGGATTGGCAGCGTGCATTGTTGGTGAAAATGAAATAGTTTATTCCTTTATTTGGTAATAATCCCCTTTAATGATCAAATTGGAGACATGAATCAAATGTTCTTGGGAGGGTGATAATCCTTTATTTATTTTATCCTTTGTAATATAAAGAGGGGTATCGACATATCCGCCACTTGGGATGATGACATCTCCTGAAGACTGGGTAAGTAAATTCAAGCCTAAACCATTTGAAGGTGATACGCCCATAATGGATGAAATGGTAGGGTATACATCTATTTGACCTCCTATGGTTTGAATAACCTCTCCTTTTATTGAAGGATTATAAATAAGTAATGGAACAGTTGCATATTTTCTGTACCATTCTTCCGAGGAAATTTTTTTCTTGATTAAGAAATCTTCCAGCATTCCCTTATCACTCTCGAAAATCCCATTATGGTCTCCATAAAGAACAATGATAGAATCCTTAAGAAGTTCTTCCTCTGTTAATTTGTCTAGAAACACAGAAAGGGATTCGTCCGTATAACGTACTGTTTGAAAGTAATTCCCCAGCAGAGTATCCTTCAATTCGTCAGGTAAAGAAAGGGTATGTTTATCTTCTGGAAGCTCATAGGGAATATGATTCGTTAAGGTAATAATAAATGAATAAAAGGGGGTGGGCTGTTGTTTTAACAGTTTTGCAGTCTCAGAAAACATTTCTTTATCTCCGACACCCATACCAATTAATTCTTTTTGTGGAAACTGTTCAATTGATACATATTCATCAAACCCTAAAGAGGGATACATATTGTTTCGATTCCAGAATGTACTCTCGTCTGCATGAACAGCAAGAGTCGAATATCCTTTTTCCTGTAGGGTAGTAGCTATGGAGTGGTATTTATTAGTAGGGTAGCGAAAGAAGACGGAACCCGATTTTAAAGGGAATAAGGAAGTTTGGGTTAGGAACTCTGCATCAGAACTGTTTCCACCGATCGTTTGAGCATAGAAGTTTGGAAAATAGATACTGTTCTTGATCAGTTTATTTAGTGTCGGGGTGATTTCTTGCCCACTGACTTTTTGATTTAAAACGAAATTCTGAAGTGATTCTATTTGAATCATTATCAGGTTTTTTTGTTTTCCTAAGTGTTTAAACTCATTTTCCCTTGATGGTACTTGTTTCTGGTTGAGCTGATCTTTAATAGTAGATTTAGCAGAAGCAGATAAAGAGAAATTTATATCCTGGATATGATAAAAAGCATCAATCACATGATGTCCCAGTAATCCGTACTGAACCACAACATCTATAGTATCGTATGCTTGCAGAGGGTTATCTACTTTATCAATGTACAACAGTTTTACAGGTTTAAGGAGAAGGCCCATCAAACCTAATATAAAAAATGGAATGAATCCCGCAATTATCCGTCTTGGTTTACGGTAAATAAAACGTTTTCTAAAGATAAGGACAGGGAAGAGTATAAGATCAATAAAGAATAAAACATATTTTAACTGCACCAAAAACAGGATACTATCACCCAGACCCGAAAGATTATTGGTTTGATAAAAGGTGGAAATTGTGATGGGTGAGCTAAAGTAATCTAAGTAGAGATTATTTGAAAGTAGAATCACCGTAATTATAAGATTGATGACAATTGAGTAAAGTAGCCTCAGCTTGTTGCGGAAAAAATATGAAAAAGCATAAAAAATTAATAAGAAACCTAAAGAAGTAGAGAAGACTCCACTTGAAAGTGTTGTGGTTGAAAAAGTATGAAAAAGGACGATTTTAAACAGGATCAATAGATAAATGATTTCATTAATTCCTTGGAAAAGTGTAAAAGAGTTGTTATCAGAAGTTTGCATACCTTCATTGCCACCTACTTACTTGAATATAGTATTTAAATTTTAGTGTATGATATTACATATGAATTATTCCTAATGAGTCGTATTCACTATTAGCAAAGTCTATATAATAGAAGAAAATTATTATGGTATACTATGTGGAAATTTTAAAATGAAAGCGTCCACATACAAATGAATAGGCGGTGTACAATCATGAACCAACAACCAATCGCAGTCATAGGTACAGGAAGCTGGGGGACAGCCCTTGCAATGGTACTGGCTGACAATGGCTTAGACGTGAAGATATGGGGAAGAAGAAAAGAAACCATTGATGAAATCAATCAATATCACAGAAACGAAAGATACATAAAGAATGTAGAGCTCCCAGAGAATATTGTGGGACATCTTGATCTGAAAGAAGCATTGGAAGGAGCTGAAACCATTATACTCGCGGTTCCTACCAAGGCTATGCGGGAAGTGCTCGCACAGATCCAGGCGGTACAAGAAGGGGCCCTGACTATTGTACATGTAAGTAAGGGGATTGAGCCTGAATCATTGTTAAGGATATCAGAGATCATCGAGGATTCAATGAAACCTGATAATTTGAAGGATATTGTCGTATTGTCAGGACCGAGTCATGCAGAAGAAGTGAGTTTGCGCCAACCGACAACGGTAGTAGCGGCTTCAAAGAATCCGGATTCGTCCATCATGGTGCAAAACATGTTCACGAACCATTATTTCAGGGTGTATACGAATACGGATATCGTCGGAGTCGAAATAGGAGGAGCCCTTAAGAATATCATCGCTTTAGCGGCGGGAGTGGCAGATGGATTGGGTTATGGAGATAACGCGAAAGCGGCTTTAGTGACGAGGGGGCTCAGTGAGATTTCGAGACTTGGTTCGAAGATGGGGGCGAATCCCCTTACGTTTTCAGGGTTATCGGGAATCGGTGATCTGATTGTGACATGTACAAGTGTCCATTCCCGTAACTGGAGAGCCGGGAATATGCTTGGAAAGGGTATGGCATTAGAAGAAGTCCTCGATAATATGGGGATGGTTGTAGAAGGTGTAAGAACGACGAAAGCGGCTAAGCAGCTGGCTGAGAAATTAGAGGTGAGCATGCCGATCGCCGATGCTTTATATGATATTCTCTTTAATGGAGTCCAGGCGAAGGAAGCTGTGGATCTGTTGATGCAACGTAACAAAACCCATGAAATGGAAGATCTCGTCGTATTGCTTGAAAATAAATTGATCCAAGAGTGAAATAAAACCGTGAGTCCTTATATGGGCTCACGGTTTTCCTACTCTTTATCTCCCTGCCGTCTTTCCATTGATCGCTTTCTCGTAAATCTGCTCATATCTCTCTGCGGCAAAAAGATGAGAGTATTCCTGTACGATTTTTCTTCTGGCATTTTGGGCCAGTTTTTCACCAAATTCGGGGTCGTCCAGTATTTCAATGATAGCATCGGATAATGCTTCTGTGTCTCTTTCCTCCACTAGAAGTCCGTCCTGATGATCGTGTATGATTTCTTTCAGTCCACCGACGGCACCGGCAATGACAGGAGAGGAGGAGCCCATTGCTTCTAATGCAGAGATGGATGTTGCTTCCTCTACGCCGTATGAGTGTATGCTGGGCACGAGTACAATATCAGACACCCCGTATAAATATTTCATTTTTTCATGGGGAACGGTGCCGAGGAGAAGGACGTTCTCATCAAGGCCCTGCTTCTCCACTTCAATTTTTATGGCGGGCATTTGTTCACCGGTTCCTGCGTAAACCAATACAGTATCGGGATGTTTCGCCAATACTTTATTCAAGGCAAGTGTAGGATAGATCACTCCGTTTTTCTCCGTCATCCTTCTTGGAACAAACAGCATTTTCTTGTCTTTGGGTATATTGAATTCATCCTTAATGGTGGACAAATCAAGCTTCTTCGGATCGAAATCTTCTACATCAATGAAGTTTTTAATCGAAGTCGCCTCTATACCCGCCATTTTATAGACGTAATCTTTGATGCGCAGATCCACGGTCACGACTTCAGCTGCCAGGGAATAGGCTTTCTTCTCCCTCTCTCTGATCAGTTCATCCTCTTTGCTTCCTTCCTTGATGGCACCCCTGCTGATCGCTTCGAAGGAATAGTACCCGTGAACGGTTTCCACAACAGGGATACCGGAAGTCTCCGCAGCGAGGGTTGCATAGACATCTTGAGTGTTTACAACATCATACTCCTGCTTTAGTCGGTTGAGATGCTTTTGGATCAGGGTCATCCGGTTTTGATCGTTCATGACCTGGCCGGCACCGGGCTTGAATTTACTGGCGATGAACCCCGGAGCCTGAGCATAGGCTTTACGGATAATTGGATTCAGCTCGGTAAAGGAAAGGACATCTACATGATGGCCTCTTGCTTCTAATCCACTTTTCAAAGTAGAAACATGTGTGGAAAGTCCGCCCTCATGCGGATAATCAAAGATGGTTGAAAGTAAGATTTTCATCGTTAATAGCTCCTTTTCACTATAATCTTTCTTGCTAATGGTTGAATGGCATTGACCTTGAACACAATGGAAAGGGCAAGGTAGCCTGCGAAAATCAGGAATGAAACAGCAATCGTTTCAAGAATGACGTTCATATCACCCGGGATCAGGTTCATCACAGGGATCACAAGGATCAGGACGCCAATCGTAACAAGGGTCAGCTTGCCTGCTTCTTTACTAAATTCCTTCGTATAGTTGTTCTTATCTTCATAATTCTTTAATAGATACAGGAAGAGGACGAGGCACTGCATCAGCATTGAGATGCTGGATGCCAGCGCTATACCGCCAACCGCCATAAACTTGGATAATGTAATACTAAGCACGATGTTGACCAGAACGGCTCCTAGACAGGAATACATGGCAACCTTGGTTCTTTTCAGGGCATAAAATCCGTTCATGAGAAAGTCACGTAAGGCAAAGAACACTAAGCCAAGAGCATAGTAGAACAGTGCCTGATTGGTGATGCTAGTGGCTTCTTTGTCAAAACTTCCCCGCTGAAAGGCAATTTCGATTAAATTGTCGCCTATCAAAACCATGAGAAGCGTAAAGGGAATACTCGCGAATAGTATAAGAGACGTTCCCTTTTGGATGATGCCGAAGAATTTCTTATAGCTTTCCAATACTCCTTCCACCAAGGAAGGATACAGCACTGTAATCAATGGCGTCAGGATCACACTGAGTGGTAGCCATAAAAGTCGATTTCCATAGTTCAGGGCAGAAACACTCCCGGTCTCGAGACCCGTTGACACCATTCGATCGACCAGGCTGTTTAATTGAACACTGATGGCAGCGATGATGATCGGATAGAAAAGGATCATAATGTTGAAGATTTTCTGTTTGTGTTCCCGGAAGTGGAAGTTAAACCCGATCTCTGACTTTTTGAAAGAAGGATATTGAATAAAGAACTGACCGGCAGCCCCGATCAATACCCCGATGGACAATCCATATACCCCATATGTATTCGCCAGTAAAATCGTAGCCAGGATGATGACCACGTTTTGAATGGTGGCTGAAAAAGCCGGCAACACAAATTTTTTATTCGCATTGAGAACCCCTGTGGAAATTGACGTTAACGTAAGGAAGACCATGCTTGGAATCATGATTCTTGTAATCTTTACGGCCAGGTCCACCTGATCGGGAATAAACCCCGGGGCCATGACTTTTATCAGTGGTTGAGTGAAAAACATGGTCACCCCGATAAAGAGAAGGGAAAGAACCAGGAAGAATGTTCCCAATAAGCTCATGAGCTTACGGGCATCCCGTTCGTTCTTGCTACGCTCCTCCATGAAAAGGGGAATCGTCCCGGCCTGGATCGCTGTCCCTATGGCAGTAAATAACAGGGTAGGCACGAGGCTCGAGACAAAGAAAACATCCGCTACCTCAGAAGTACCGAAATAAGCAGCGATGATACTCTCCCGTGCGAAGCCCAGAATCTTTCCTAAACCTGAAATGATGGTGACTAATCCTATTGATTTAACTAAAGTGGGTATTTTCATTGAATTCCTCATTTGCTATCATCTTGATGATTCATCCTCCAAGAGGTCTCTCTCCTTATACAGAAAATAACCTAATAAAGTGTAAAAGTAGAGAGTAAGGATCTTCTCTTCCAATACGTTATAGAATAGGGCCATGAGTAAGGCGGCAATAGTAAGGGAAAAGAGGACGGGGGTGATGGTTTCACTCCTTCTCTTCCAAAGCTGAATCATGATCCCGACTATAAAGAATAGAACAAATAACGTACCGATCGTTCCAGTTTGAACAAGGAATTGTATGTATTGATTGTCGGAATACATGCGATCGGGTAATCCGTATTGATCTGATATGGGAGAACCATAGCTTAATGTGGCCGAATCACCAAAGGTCCCGAATCCGGTACCGATGACAGGATGCTCCATATAAATGTCTATTCCCTTGAATACGACATATAACCTGCCCCATTCTGTACTTTTTTGAATAATGTCATCCGAAAAGATTTCCTTGAACCGATTTGAAAAAGTGGATGATGGGCTTTGTTTGGTATCATTATGTTCCATCTCATCTTCTATGTCATGTTCATCGACTTGAGAGGAGGGATTCGTTCGGTCAGGACTTTCTTGCGCTACATATGTCTTGGCGGCATTGGCGGGATAATAAATGATACATAAACCAATAACCACTATTACGACAAAGGATTTAAGCATTTTCCAGTCTTTCCTTAATAGAATGTAAAGGATGAACGCAATCCCAAACGCCAATATGGAACCTCTTGAGTAAGTAAGACAGAGAACTCCGAGCATGAGTATAGCAGCACTGATGAGTGGCCATTTATATTTATGAAACGTTTGGTAAGCATACAAGGAGGCAAATAGACAGATGGATAAATAGGTGCCTAACACATTCGGATTCGCTGTAAGGCCATATACTCTCATCTCATTGACAGAAGACAAATTCCAATTTTCCCAAGCCACCGGGACGAAAAGGGTTCTTGATGAGATGAATTCGATCAATCCATGGATCGAGAGAATCGTACCCATGATGACTGTTATACCGACAAAACGCTTAATATCCTTACGGGTAAACGTGAGTTCTCCCAGGACGAAAACCAGTAAAAACGTAATCAGAAAGGCTCTATTTTGAAAAACAATCGCCTTAAGTTCAACCCCTGTAGTAAATGCAGCGATTGTCCCAGTTAAACAGAATAATATGATTCCGCTCGTCACAAGATATTTTGTGAGTCCCGTGAAGGTCTTCTTATGCTTTATGTATTCAATGATTGTCAGCACAAACAGAAATACAATGACGACGTCTCCTAAAAGTTTAAAACCATTATTAATTTCTATTAGAAATGGCCTAATAGGGAAGTATACAAATAATAGCAGTAATCCACTCTTCTTTTCCTTCCACACGAGAAATAGTGTCAAAACGATCGACACGAGTGACACGGCCATATGTGTGAATATCAATGGCAACAGTATACTAATGCCGAAGAGAAGCCCGAGATGTTTATTCTCTGTAAACAATTAAATTCCACCCTTCAATCTACGTAACACTTATCTAAAGGTTACTTCTAGTATTAGCTTAATAAACGAATTTATAGTTTTATTTAATTTTTTGTAAAGATTCATAAAGAAACGATAATAATTTGATTACAATTCTAAAAAGGGACCGTTTCTATTTTATTATAGATGCGGAACGGAAATTCCTTTATTTATGATGTTGGATTACGAATTGTCATTTTACTGTAATCATTCTTAACAGAATAACTATTTCAGAATGAACGCACCTAAGATAGAATGAACATGAGAGAAATAGGAAAGGTAGTCGGCCATGAAGAATGAATCAGTGCAAATATTAGATATTCCTTTCGTGAATAAAACAAAGGATGATATAGTAAATGACCTTTATAATCAATATCTGAAAGAGGAGAAAAAAGCCTTTATCGTAACGGCAAATCCGGAAATCGTCATGCATGCACGTACAGATACAGATTACCTCTACACATTAAGTAAGGCGGATTACATCATTCCCGATGGCATAGGTGTGGTCATTGCCTCCAGACTGAAGAAACAGCCTCTGATCGAGAGAGTGCCGGGGTTTGAACTAATGGAAGAGCTCCTGGCTTTATCCAATGAACATCCAATTAAAGTATACATCGTCGGGGCGAAACCAGAAGTACTGGAAAAAGCAGTGGTCAATGTGAAGAAAAAATATCCTAACCTTCATTTGGTTGGATACCATCATGGTTACTTTGAGGATGAGAATGAAGAGATCATTCATGAGATCCAGGAATCTGAACCCGATTTAGTATTGGTTGCACTTGGCTTTCCGCGACAAGAGAAATGGATTAAAGAAAATATGAGCCGCGTCCAAAAAGGGGTCTTCATCGGAGTCGGGGGCAGTATCGATGTACTCGCCGGACATGTGAAGAGAGCTCCTGTAATCTGGCAAAAGGTTCATCTGGAATGGTTCTACCGCCTGCTGCAGCAACCATCAAGATGGAGAAGAATGGTGGTCCTGCCACAATTCATCTTTCATGTATTAAAGTCAAGAGGATAACTTATAGTGGAGAGGAGGATTTGATTCATGAAGATATTACATCTCAATGCCGGAAACGAAAGTGGTGGAGGCATGTATCACATCCTTTCTTTACTAAATGAGTTAAACCGGGAAGAGTTCTATTTAGGTGTTTTTGAAAAAGGTGAAATGTACGATCGTGCCCGGAGTCTGGATATTCAGACTGTATTATTCAATCAGAGCTCCAGGTTTGATTTTTCAATATTAAAAGAGATCATACATTTCATTCGGTTAAACAGTATCGACATCATTCATACCCATGGAGCAAGGGCAAATTGCTACGGGGCAATGATACGATCTTTTGTCGATGTAAAGTGGATGGTGACCGTACATAGTGATCCGAGAGATGACTTTATGGGAAGAGGTTTATCAGGGAAGCTTTATACTTTTCTAAATCTGAAAGCTCTAAAGCAGGCAGACCATCTCCTGGCCATTTCAGACCGATTTAGGCAAATATTACTGGATAGGAGCATTCCCGATGAGAAAATCACCACTATTTTAAATGGTATCGATTTCGATAAAGAATTGGAAGCGCCACTTACAAGAGAGGAATTAGGGGTGAAAGATGGTGATTTTACAATCATTATGGTTGCAAGGCTTGAAGCAGTCAAAGGTCATAAGATAGCTTTGAAAGCCGTGCGGAATCTGATTGAAAATCATCACACTAACATAAAAATCCTCCTGATTGGTGATGGCTCTGAAAGGGAAGCTTTGATAAAGTATTCAGAAGAACATGGGATTTCCGGCCAAGTCGAATTCCTGGGACACCGGAACGATGTAGAGAGAATCTACCCCATTGCGGATGTAGCGATTCTGACCTCATACAGTGAAAGTTTCCCCTTGGTTCTACTTGAAGCGGCCAGGGCAGGTGTTCCGGTCTTGACAACGGACGTCGGAGGGGTGGATCAGCTCATTCCGGATGATAGCTACGGCTGGATCATCCCCGTTGAAGATTCAGATCAACTTACGGAAAGTCTTGAATCGGCCATGAGAAAAAAGGAAGAGGGAACCCTCATCCTTATGGGAGAAAAAATAAAAAAATACAGCAAAAGACATTTTTCGGTAGAGCAATTCGCCAATAACGTTTATAATGTATACTTGAAGCTAGGAAAGTAAATTGAGTATGTATTAATTACCTGTTTCGCAAGTAAAGGTACCGGGTAGATTAACTACAAGAGGTGTGACAATGATGTTAATTCTAACCTTAATCATATGTTTTTTGTTAACTTTGGGGATAACCCCGTTTGTGAAGAAATTTGCCTATAAAGTGGGCGCCACGGACCAACCCAATGTCCGTAAAGTCCACCAGAAAATAATGCCTCGTCTTGGAGGTCTCGCTATCTATATAGGGTTTATCGCAGGATTTCTGATTTTACGTCCTGAAGACCCTTATGCAGGAGCGATCATCCTGGGAAGTGCTGTCATCCTCTTAACCGGGATGGCGGATGACATCTTTGATTTATCTCCCCGCCTTAAATTATTGGGGCAGCTGACAGCGGCGTTTACAGTGGTACTTGGTGGAGTTCAAATCGAATTCATTAACCTGCCTTTTGGTGGTGTGCTGGAGTTCGGTATGTTCAGCATTCCGATTACCATCCTCTGGATTGTGGGGATTACTAATGCAATCAATCTCATTGATGGATTAGACGGACTGGCTGCAGGAGTATCGACAATTGGGCTTGCGACAATCGGTTTCATGGCGATGCTTAAAGGTGACGTCTTTGTTATGTCCCTCGCATTGATCCTGATTGTCAGTACACTCGGATTTCTGTATTTCAACTTCCACCCAGCGAAAATCTTTATGGGTGATACAGGAGCACTGTTCCTTGGATACATGATTGCTGTACTCTCCATGCTTGGGTTTAAAAATGTTACTATGATTTCCCTTATCGTTCCGCTTATTATCTTAGGTGTACCTATTTCAGATACGTTCTTTGCGATCATTAGAAGAATTGTCAACAAAAGTCCATTATCTGCTCCTGATAAATCGCATTTGCATCATTGTTTATTGCGGATTGGATTTACACACAAACAAACCGTCATCATCATTTATGCGATTGCAGCGATGTTCAGCTTAGCGGCCATCATATTCTCCATGTCGACGCTGTGGGGCGCAATGATTGTGATAGCGGTACTACTCATAGCAATTGAGTGGTTCATCGAGAGTATCGGACTTGTCAATTCAAATTATCAACCGTTGATAAAGTTCGTTAAAGCGAGAGCGACAAGAAAATAATCATGAAAAAGAGTAGAGACTCATTTGTTCTCTACTCTTTTTTTGGCTCTTTTCGCAACAAGAAGAAAGTAGTAGTTGATTTTCGCTACAGGATGCTTGCTTTCCGCGGGGCTGGCGGTGAGCCTTCTCGGCTTTGCCTCCGGGGTCTCACCATTCTGGACACACGTATGGACAGAATATAGGCAGCTCTTATGTTAAACACAACAACCCTTGCGAAAAGAGCCTTATTTTTAGATGAAAAATAAAACCTGCAGATGGGTGTCTGCAGGTTTTAATCATTATCCATTATTCATAAGTAGCAGAAGGAGTCTCTTCTTCACTCTGTTCAGAGTAATCAATATCTCCAGCTGTTGCTCGATTGACCTCAAGATGATCTTGTAATTCAATACTCGTATTGGCCAGGCTGGTATCGTCCAATAACCAATAATACACATTTTCAATATAAGTATCCTCCCCTTCAAGGGAAAGAGTGTTCAAGTCCAACTGTTTCTTTAACCCGTAACTGGAAAGAGCTTTCATCTCGTTAAAGGTCATATTGGTTTCCATATTGTCCCCGATGGCTTGGATGATATCATCGTATTTGGTCAAGGCATTGGCAGATACTGCTTTCTTCATCACGCCTTTAAGGATTTCCTGTTGACGTTTACCACGCTCGATATCATTATCCTTTTTCCGGGTTCTGGCCAGTGCTAAAGCTTCTTCCCCGTCCAGAGTTTGCATTCCGGGGAGTAAATGAATGGCGTTTGCTTTATCTTTTGAATTTTGCTCATAGAGTTCATATGGCACTTCTACATTTATGCCATTTAGTGCGTCTACCACGTCGATGAACGCATGGAAGTTCATTTTCACATAATAATCGACAGGTATATCAAACATGGTTTCAACCGCTTCAATGGAAGCTTTAGGTCCACCATACGCGTGTGCGTGGTTAATCTTCGTTTTGTATCCTACTTCTGGTAAATAAACATAGGAGTCACGGGGGATACTTACGAGTTTAACGGACTTTTCCTTTTCATTAAGGGTGGCGAGCATCAAGGCGTCGGAACGGGTTGATGAACCAAAGTTACGAGTATCACTTTCATCGACCCCGATAAATAAGATGGATACATTATCGATGTTGGGATCTACCTTTTCCTCCCGAAGTTCGGATTTCTCGCGGCCGTCTATATTATTGTAGGAATCGTTAAAGACGGTTTCAGCTTTTTTATACAACAGTGCGCCGTATCCAGCAACAGAAAACGTGACGATGAGCAGGGGGATGATGAGAAAGAACACAATCCTTCTCCTGCGTTTCTTCTTTTTCATACTATTACGATAATTCCGTTCAATCGACATATATAGAAAAACTCCTTTTTCGAGTAGTCACACCAATAAACAATATTCGACGTATTATATCAATTTCTATTGTACTACTTTACCTATAAAATCGTAAAATGAAATTTATATTACAAGAGGGACGGAACTCGAAATTCGAGGTCCGTCCCTTCAGAAGTACTATATCGATGACTCCAAGTATTCTACATTACCCTCGGAAATTTCACCCTGCCCATTCGTAAGCTCCGTCATCCAATCCACAAACTGCTCCTTAGAGGCTTCTTCCACATACACATCAATCTCGACAGCATCTAGGTAATGGATTTCTTTCAATTGAAAGGTAGACGATCTTACTTCATTTTCAACTTTACCTAGCCAGGTATAGTCGATCTTCGTTTTCATCACCCTCATAAGACGTCTTTCAACAATCCCGGTAGCGTTGAGGCCTTCAGACGTTGCTCGCCCATACGCCCGGATAAGTCCGCCGGCACCAAGTTTGATTCCCCCGAAATAACGCGTCACAACGACGACTGTGTCTTTGAGGTCGCGCTTTTTTAATACTTCAAGCATCGGAACCCCGGCGGTGCCACTCGGCTCCCCGTCGTCATTTGCCTTTTGAATCAGGTTGTTTTCACCAATCATATAGGCAGAGCAGTTATGATTGGCATCATGATGCTTCTTCTTGATAGAGGTGATGAATTCCTGTGCCTCTTCTTCGGATTCGGCACGATTGACATAGGTGATGAATCTGGAACGTTCAATATTGATTTCATGCTCTCCGTAACCCTTGACAGTATTATAGTGATGTAGCAAACTCATTTCTCCTTTCCCTCTTGTCGCAGCTCCCGACAAAATACGCTCTTTTCTCCTAATACTACTATATATAAAAATGATGCATAATGCACAAAATGAGAGGCACATAGGGTATTGTGTCAGGTAAAAACTGGTTCTGCATGAAATAATGGTAATACAATGTAATAAAACTTTAATCTCCGACAATATGTGACATGGTATAATGGACGCTGATAGTAATACTTCAGTTGTTCCCAAAGCTCTGAAAGGGAAGCCGAATGGTCTAGATAATTCCCATTCATTCTCTTATGTTCCCGGAGCGAATGATCCCTTGGTAGAGGTATTACATAGGAATATGCCTAGATGAATAAAGGAGTTTTGTGATTTTACATGGAATTGATAATAGGTACGGATTTATAGGTGGGAGCCTAGGTCTTAGGTTACATTGAAAAGACTGAAGCATCAGCTGAAAAATGCCGATTATTGCTATGTAAGTATAGTTTTACATGAAGCTTTATTCTAGGTTGACTACTATTGTGGAACAAAAGAGGGGTGTACCGTGTCACTTAAAAAAATAGACACCAAGATGTTAGATAGCATCCTGAAAAAGATGGTCGATACGGTTGACGAGAGTAAGGATGAAATCTTTCAGATTGGCGAGCAATGTCGAACTGATTATGAAGATTTGATGAAAGAACTGCTGGAAGTGAAAGAAATGGTTTTGAAAGTGATTGATGAAGGAGATCACCTCCAACAGAAATCGAAGTTTGCCCGACTCAGACTTTCTGAAGTAAGCAAGCATTTTCAAACCTATTCAGAAGATCAGGTAAGAGAAGCGTATGAGAAGGCTCATGACCTGCAAATGAAGCTATCCATGAATAGACAGCAAGAAAAGCAATTGAGAGACCGTCGGGATGAACTGGAAAGACGGTTACACGCACTCGGGGACACGATTGAACGGGCAGAAAATCTTTGCTCGCAAATATCCGTCGTTCTCAATTATTTAAATAGTGACTTAAGGCAAGTGAATGAGGCACTGGAGGACGCGAAACAGCGTCAGGATTTCGGTCTTCAAATCATCGAGGCACAAGAGGACGAGCGAAAACGCTTATCCCGTGAGATTCATGATGGTCCTGCGCAAATGATGGCCAACGTCTTAATTCGTTCCGATTTAATCGAGCGGGTTTTTCGTGAAAAAAGCACAGATGATGCCATCCATGAAATACGCGACCTCAAACGGATGGTCCGCTCAGCCCTATATGAGGTCAGGCGCATCATTTACGACCTCAGACCAATGGCACTTGATGACCTGGGGTTAATTCCGACCCTCAAAAAATACTTGAGTACAATCGAAGAGTATAACCAGGAGACCTCCATTCAGTTTGTGAATATGGGACTCGATATCAGACTTCCTTCCAAATTCGAAGTCGCTCTGTTCCGATTAGTACAAGAAAGTGTTCAGAACGCACTTAAGCACGCTGAAGCGACACATATTCAAGTTAAAGTAGAAGTAAAGAAAGACCAAATAACAGTTGTTGTAAAAGACAACGGCAATGGATTCGACAAAGACAAACAAAAA
Organism: Rossellomorea sp. H136; assembly: GCF_056838065.1. Lineage (NCBI taxonomy): Bacteria > Bacillati > Bacillota > Bacilli > Caryophanales > Bacillaceae > Rossellomorea > Rossellomorea sp. H136. The sequence continues at coordinate 4,685,813 of NZ_CM166371.1, read as the reverse complement.
ACAGGATCCTTTGGTATCATGGGGATGAAAGAACGTGTCGACCTTCTTGAAGGAGACATCACGATTGACTCAAAAGTAGGGACAGGAACGGTGATACTGATCCAGGTTCCACTTAATAAGTAAATTTTTCCAAGGTTTAGGGAGGCGAAAGACATGGCAACAAATATTGTTATCATTGATGATCATCAGCTTTTCAGAGAGGGAGTAAAACGAATCCTTGAGTTCGAACCTTCTTTCAACGTATTAGCAGAAGGCGATGACGGTTCAGAAGCCATGAACCTAGTTGAAACACACGAACCAGATGTTGTCCTGATGGATATCAATATGCCTGAAACAAACGGCGTAGAAGCAACGCGTGAGCTGATGGACAGATACCCGGATACAAAAGTCATCATCCTATCCATCCACGATGATGAAAACTATGTAAACCATGCGTTGAAAACAGGAGCACTGGGTTACCTATTAAAAGAGATGGATTCAGACGCCCTTGTTGACGCCGTGAAAATCGTCGCAGACGGCGGCTCTTACGTTCATCCGAAGGTAACTCATAACCTGGTAGCAGAATACAAGCGCCTGGCAAACGCCCAAAACTCAGGTGGATTCCAACAATCCGAAGTTCGCCGCCCGCTTCACCTATTAACGCGCCGCGAGTGTGAAGTACTGCAGATGCTTGCAGACGGTAAGAGCAACCGCGGAATCGGTGAAGGCCTATACATCAGCGAAAAAACCGTTAAAAACCATGTAAGTAATATTTTACAGAAAATGAATGTGAACGACCGTACTCAAGCAGTGGTAACTGCGATCAAGAACGGTTGGGTGGAAGTACGATAAGAGAGAATTGTGTATTGTTAATTTGTTGTTAAGAGAGCGGTCCTTCTTTTAGAAGGGCCGTTTTTTTGGTTTAGATAGTTGTGAGGGGTTTATTGAGTCTATGGGCCGGTTCAGGGGATTGAAATTTGTAACTCTAACAGGCTTCTAGGCATAATCATGCAGGTTTGAATAAAATCGTGCGGGAATTCAGATAATCGTGCGAGAATTGAGTTTTTCAAGCAGGAATAGGAAAAGTCATGCCGCGCTTGAAATCTAGTAAATATCGAGAAGAGGAGGGAGGTTATCCAACGGGTAGTATAAGTGACACTTCTGTAAAAAATCCCTTGACCAAGGGATCGAAATCCAAACCTTGGTCAAGGGATATACGAGTAATCTACTATTCTATCTTGATAAAGTGATCGAACCGACAGATTTGTCCTTAGCTTGATCATTCACCAGTACCTTTAACCCGTAATGACTGATATTACGTCCTGCATCTGGCAGATAGGAGTTATTGTAATCCTTCCTATCATTAAATAAAGGAATTCCACGTTGACTTGCAAGTGTCAGGGTTTGATCAGGATAGACCAGGTTCAATCCGGAAGTTGGCATGAAGTTGAACGCCGCATCTGCTACATGGTAACGAGTCGAGGCTTCTACACCTGTGCTCCATAATAGATTGGTATCATCATGTGCATCTACTACTCCTAAGAAACCGTCCCCTGGATGGAGACCCGTCCAGTTATCTGTAAAGGTGTCATCTACATACCAAACGACCAGACCACCATCATAGCTCATCAAAGAATTTCCACGTGCGATATTGGCGAGTCCTTCATCTACACCTTGATGGTTGCGCCATTCCAATAAGTAATAATGATCAACATATTTGTTACCGTCAAAACGTTCAAATCCATTTAACGTGAAAGGAGTCGTTGTACTTTCAGCTCCATCTTCCACTACTGTTTCTCCATCTGCCACGACCTTAATATTATCAGTGAAGAAACCTGTGAGTGTTGTACCCCAGTCTGTTGCATAACGGAATCTCAGCTGGATTTCTTGTCCGGCATATTCAGATAAATCGAATGATTGGGGCTCCCAGCCATCTGATGTTCCTGTGAAACCAGGCATAGAATCCAATATAGTAGGATACCCCTCAGCTACCACATCATCACGTGTGTTTTCATTGCCTAATGATTTCCAGCTTTCCCCATCATCAGTGGATACTTGCACAAATCCGAAATCCCATTGTGCTTCAATATCATACCAGGCGTCAAACGTCAGCTCAGCAGAAGACTTGCCTGTTAAGTCAACATCCGTCACCATATTCGTGTCCATTTCATCTGCTTGTCCGCCCCAATACTCATGGCTTCCGGAAGCAGGAGTATTCACGGCTGTCTTCTTCTCAGGCAGGTTTACTTGAATCGCCTGATGATTTTGGCCGTTAGGAGAATTTGCCTGATCGAGCAAGTAATTCGTGCCTTTTTTCTTTATATCTTCAAAGTCAATGACTAAAGGTTGTGTCCAATTTCCACCCAAAGTGGATTGTAAGTAGGACTTTGCCCAAGGAGAAAAGCCTGTTGGTTCTGTCCCGGGAATCTTACCTGCCCACGAACCTGCAGACATGATAGACCAATACCCGACGGCATCCCCCGCTCCAGAATAAATCGTATCGTATTCATCCGGTAATCCTAAGTCATGACCATATTCATGAGCGAATACACCAGTAGCCCCATCTTCCGGCATCATCGTATAATCATAGAATCCAGGAAGACCGTTTCCAAGTCCATCATTGTCAACGAAGACAGCGGAACGGTGAGACCAGATGGCATCATCGAATAAAGAACCGCCTCCAGCTTCCTGACCCATACCTGCATGAATGATCTGTAAGTGGTCAACTAATCCATCCGGCTCCCAATAGTTCCCGTCACCATCTAAATCGTGCGGATCTTCTAAGTCATAATCCTCAAGGGGAATTCCTGCCGCAATCGCTGCAGCATAAGTATCTTTTACTAATTGCTTAGAGCCACCAGGAGTCACATTGTCATGTCCTCCTGAAGCTTGGTCTGCTCCATAATATTTCGCTGTCCCAGGAACCTTAAGCCATCCGTAAGCATTCCCTTCGATTGTATAAGTTCCGCCTGATTGTTCTTCATAGTATTGCTTTTGAGAAACGAAATTCTCACCATTAGGGCCGGTAACGCCGTCGTCTCCAAAGATCATCTCTTCGAAGTGCTCCTTGTTGTAATCCTCATAGTAGTTATCCGTTTCACTCGGTTTGATATTGTTATGTTCGAAATCCGAGTATTCGACCATAAGAGTGAGAAGCTTTCCTTTTTTGGCCACACCTGGTGAAGGAGATTCACTCACGGGATCCGGGTGCTTCTTGCTTCCTTGTAATTTACCGCTGTTTTTCTTTGTAGCGTCTTTGAACTTCTGATGCTTTTCAGATTCTGCTGCCTTCGCCTTAGGAGCGATGGGATCTTTTACGTTAGCATCTTCCATTTTCTTCCCTTTTAATTCAATATACTTTTCCAACTCTTTTTGCTTGGTAGCATCAGAAGCTTTCGATGATATCTTCCCTTGCTTGATCAATGAGGCTAATAATCTCTCATCATTGATCAAAGCCGCATCCAACGTCCCGATAAAATGTGAATGTGAATCCGATTCTTTTACATGGCTTTCTGTCACTACACTTGCCGCAACAGATGAACTTACCGGAATACCGGCAAATAAAGTTCCTGCCATCACAACTGAAGTGATACCTGTTTTGAATAACTTGTTCATGCGAAACCCCCTAATTGTTTTTTGGTACATTACCATATTATTCTATTAAAAATCACAATGGTAGAAGAGTTGCTCATCAAATTACGACATATTGAGGGGATGCTTTTCCATGGTGCAGATCCATTCTCGAACACATTTGGGAGCTCCAAACCTTATCATGGCTTGCTTTTTACCTAAGGACATTTTGGGAGAAACCTTAGAAAATTTTGTCGTTTTTTAACGAACGTTTTTGTTCGTTATAAAGTTGACACTTTTATCCAAGTCTAGTAAATTTGTGAATACAGGCGATAACTACAATAGGAGGATGTGATGAATTGAAAAGAAAAATGTTGAAAATATTCACTTATCTCCTGTCGATATCTGCTCTATGCTGCATTGTATTTCTCTTATTCGTCTCCTATCAAGCGCAAAAAGAGCCTACTAAGATACCATCTTTTTTTGGGTACAAGCCATTAACGGTCCTGACAAATAGTATGGAACCGAAGATCAGTGCGGGTGACATGATTTTTGTAAAGGAGACAAATGCCGTCGAAGTCAAGAAGAACGAAATCATCACCTTTCATACGGCGGATCAAAAGGTCGTGACCCACCGTGTGGTTCAGGTAACCCCGGAAGGTTTTCTGACAAAGGGTGACAATAACAATGTAGAAGACAGCTGGAAGGTGCAGCCGGATAAGTTAATCGGGGAAGTCGCCGTCATTCTGCCGAATGCAGGATTCGTGGCAAAATTCATTTCCAGTAAGCTTGGGTTTTCTCTGTTTGTTCTGTTGCCATTTCTTCTCTTTATTCTGATTGAAGTATTTGAGCGGACGAACAGATATTTTAATAGAAAAGAAGATACTGTCTCTACAAAGGTATAATCGTACCCGGCTTTAATGAAAGAAAAAAATATAACAAACTTTGAGGAGGAATTTTTCACTATGAAATCAGTTAAAAAAGCATTATTGGCAACATCTTTGGCAGGAGCGCTAGTTGTAAGTGCAGGATATGGTACATATTCTTGGTTCACGTCCAGTACATCAGCAGTGGGGACCATCGATACAGGAAATCTATCTGTAAATAACGGGGAAGCCATTTCAACACCATTATTCACAGGGGCAAAGTTTGCACCATCTCAAGTGGTTTATGGAGATTTCGTTACTTTGGAAAATACAGGTGATTTGAAACAAAATTTAAAATTAACCTATACGGGTTCAGTGGATAAAGCTTCGGCAGATCCATACAAAATCTACTACATGGCCTTCAAATATAAAGCGAAGCCTAATATGGACGAATTGAACGATTGGAGAATGCAATGGGAAAAAGGCTTCTTTAATGGGAACCACAATCCACAAATGAGCATGGCTAAATCTGCGGTTGCCACATTGCCTAAAGGAGTAGAGGTCATTACCGGGGAAGCGACAGTGGAGGAAGCGCAAGCCATGTCGGCTCTTGCAAAATCTTCTTCAGGTGGAGAGAAAACCTTTAAATTTGGGAAAGACGAGTTCTTTACACTGGAAGAGGATGAATACATCACAATGGCGTTCGATGTGAAACTTGACCAAAGTGCAGGGAATGAGTATCAAGGAGCAAAATATAGTGGTAATCTAATGGTACAGGCTAAGCAGACAGACCAGGGGGCAAAGTTCGAAAACAAGAAATAAGGTACAGAAAGATGGGGCAGTCGCTCACAGGCTGCCTATCTCTATTGAAAGGAGAATCTAATGAAACCGCTACATAATGGACTAAAAGGGAATGGGTCCCTTATAACGATGTGCACCTTCCTTATCCTTTCCTCCATCTATTTAATTTCAACTGCCTTTACTACTTTACCAGGAACATATGCGTGGTTTACCTCGGAAACGAGTGCATCGGGTACCATTCAAAATGCCACAACAGAGGACTTGCTGCAGATTCAAGCTTCAGAAATTCAGTATGGAAGCAATTGCTCCATAGAGAATACTTTAACGGTAAAAAACATTTCAGATATGAGTACGAAGGTTACCATATCCCTCAAATTAGGCAGCGGAGAGGAAATGCTCACCAGTCAAAAACTGAAACCGGGGGAATCCTTAAACACTGACCCAGATGCCATCACTGACATGACAGGGGGATGTGAGGCAACCTCCTTAACCTATCACATCCAGGGATTTATTAACTATGTCGATGAAACCTATAGCGTAGCGGTGGATTCAACCGAATTGAAAGAAACGATTGTGCCGGAATCGGTTGAAAGTAAAGTGGAAGAAAAGCCAAAGGTGGAAGATGAAACAAATGTAGATGATCAGGAAAAGGCTGAACCTGAGAAGGAAGAGGCTGAACCTGAGGAGGAAGAGGCTGAGAGCCGGGAAGAAACTCCTGTAAAGGTTGAAGATGAAGAAGTGGAGCCGCATGTTGTTGAGGATCCGGAACAGGAGGAGAATACGGCAGACAAACCTCAAGTAGAAGAAGAGGATGCAAGTAGTAGTGAGCCGCCCGATGAAAATGTAAAAGATGAAGTCCCGCAAGAGAAGCAAGTTGAAGAAGAAAAGCCGGAGCAAGCCAGTAGCATAGCTGGTGAATAGCATGTATAGATTAGTCCGGGCATTTTACTGACGGACTGATCTTATTTTTTGTCCATTTATTTTCCGGTCATTGTATTTTTTTCGCAGTACGCTGAAGGAGTCTGGACCGGTTTTCAACTGCAAGTTTTCGTATAAAATTGATGGAGGGTTTGATTGTTGAAGGCTCCCTTCTCGGTAATCAGGAAGATTGTTCGTTACTCATTTAGTTTTTCCATCCCTTTTCGAATGAAATTCTGTTTTAGATTGTCGGTTTTAGCTGGAGTGTAGTCTTGAATGTGGATTGAGGGCCGTATTTGAAGGGGGAATCCCTTACCTGGAGCTCCTTCGCGGGAGAATCAAGCGGGATTTGAGGGGGATCGTGCCGGTTATGAATTTTTCATGCGGGATTTTGATTAATCATGCGAGGTTTCAAATAATCGTGCCAAGGTGTCGAATTTGCTTTACCCATTCATATCACCCCAAAAATGTTGTACCCCCGGCATGCACTTTTAAAAAAAAATCCACTCCCCAACCAGGAAGTGGACCCATCCTAATGCTTTCTTCGTGCAAAATCAACAAACCGGAACATATCCAACCTATGTCTCGATTCCGTATACTCAAACAATGTCGCATCCTTCAAATGGACAAAGTTCTTCACGACCACCACATGATCATATTTATCTAAATCAAGATACTTCCGGTCCTCATCCGTACACTCTTCTACAACAATCTCTTTTTTGGCAAAATCGATTGGTAGTTCCAGTTCACCCTCCAGATACTCATAAATCGAGTTCTCGCATATTTCTTTCGTCAATAAAGGGACTTGTTCCTTTAAAAAATAGGATTTGTCCAATATAATTCTCTCCCCGCTGATCTGACGGGAGCGAACGACTTTCCAGACTTCGGCGCTTCCAGAAGTCTCGAGCTGTGAAGCAATCTGGTCATCGGCACGCATCAATCCAAACTCGTGCACGGACGTCTCAATCTGATCCCGGCCCATCGAAGTCTGCAGCTCTTTAAAGCTCACAAGCCCCGAAATCGGAAAGCTCATCCGCGACACATCGAGAACAAGGGACCCTTTCCCACGGAGCTTTTGAATGAATCCTTTTTGTGCCAATAATGTAAGCGCTTTACGAATGGTCTCACGTGAAGTTGCGTAGATCACCGTGAGCTCGTTTTCCGATGGCAGGATTGAATTCGCTGTATAGGTACCATCCTGTATTTTTTCAGAGAGATCCTCGAAGATTTGTTTGTATTTATTGCTTTTCGTCATAATATCACCTGCTATTATTTTACCATAATTAATAGGAAGAAATGAGATTGAACTTGAGTGTTGTGAATATTTTCAATAGAATGGAGATAGCGCAAATTTTAGAAAAGGGTGAAGAGCATTGTCGAAACAGCATTGGAAGAAAGTCATGTTGGGAATTGGCATGAGTACGTTACTATTGGGTGCTTGTGGTGCAGACGAAGAGAAGAAGGAAGAGAACACAAACAGTACGGAAGAGGTAAAGCCAAGTGAAGACCCGGCAACAGACGAAGCGGCATCTCTGAATCAAATGACACAAATCGTTGAGGATGCGAGCGAGCTGAAAGAAGCAGAGGGTATCCCGGAAGAAGAGAAAACGGCGATCAACGCAGCCTTTGATCAATATATCAATGCCTTTAACGAAGAAGACTTCGAATCATACATGAGCGTCATCTCGAAGACACCGGTGAATTTCGAATACGCGGACGAAGAGCGCTATGTCAAACAAATCTTTGACTCAGTCGATTCGAAACGTACGGTGGAAAACGTGAAGATCATCAATTACGCAGCTGGAAAAAAAGCAGATGTGTATGCAGAAATCGAAGCGACAACGAAGGACCCGAACAGCGATAAGGAAGTGACCCATTCAGGGAAGCAGGTAACCGTTTTCCATAATAAAGAAGATGGATGGAAGGTTGCGGCGATTTTCTTCTTGGCTAGTGAAGGGGAAGAGGAAGAGGAAGCTACTGAATAATCATAAAGGAGAAGCCTGTGTGAATCATTCCAGACTCACACAGGCTTTTGTTATGTAGCTTTTAGTTGATTAAACTCATTAATCAGTTTATCAAGTTCTTGACTCATCTGGATGGTAGTAGGATTTGAGACCCCATTTAATAGAGCATATTCCTGAAGCTCAATTCTTTTTTGTTCCATTACTTGAAGAGTAGGCTGAATTTCTACAATCTGGGGCATCGCTGAATCCTCCTTAAATAAATTACCATTATTATGACACATCTCATCATTCTAGTATATATTTTTTGAATTATCAGTAAAAAAGAACCTGACATCTTAAGTAGATGCCAGGTTCTCCAAGAATTATATAGTAAAATAGAAAATAATTGATTCATAAGGACGTAACGTAATGTTCTTATAAACATTCGCCGTATCCTCGTAGTTAGACAACAACACTTCGCTCGACCAGCCTTCAACATCGACCTCATCAGGAAGAGTGAACTCCGTTTCACGACCATAGAAGTTATTCACCACAAGCAATTTTTCCCCATTCCCATTGCGTACATAAGCAAAAAGGTCGCGATGATCTTCCAGAATCAGCTGATAGTCTCCATCCACAATGATGTCATATTCCTTCCGGAGGTGATTCAGCTTCTGATAGTGATAGAAGACAGAGTTTTCGTCTTTTAACGCTTGTTCTGCATTTATTTCCTGATAGTTTTTCGCGACGGGAATCCAAGGAGTGCCGCTCGTGAATCCGGCATTTTCTTCCCCATTCCACTGTACAGGCGTTCTTGAGTTATCACGTGACTTGTGACGCAGGATCTCTAAAATTTCTTCTTCGGATTTACCTTGTTCTTTTAAAATGTTGAAGATGTTGATGGACTCAACATCACGATACTCATCGATGCTTGTAAACTTAGGATTTGTCATCCCGAACTCTTCACCTTGATAAATATAAGGGGTACCCTGCATCATATGAATCGTCGTTGCGAGCATCTTCGCTGATTCGTTATGGTACTCACCGTCATTGCCGTAGCGGGATACGATTCGAGGCTGGTCATGGTTACACCAGAATAGGGCGTTCCAGCCGCCGCCTTTATTCATTTCACGCTGCCAGATAGACAGGATTTCCTTCAGCTTAAGAAAATCAAAGTCAGCGACCGACCATTTCTCCCCGTTAGGATAATCCACCTTCAAATGATGGAAGTTGAACGTCATGCTGAGCTCGTTCCGGTCAGGACGTGAGTACTTGATACAATGATCGATCGTTGTGGAAGACATTTCTCCAACGGTCATGATGTCGTATTGAGAGAAGACTTCCTTGTTCATTTCCTGCATATAGTCATGGACCTTGGGACCGTCAGTGTAAAACTTGCGTCCATCTCCAGGTGCGACCGAACCATCATCATCAGGGAAGTCTTGATCCTTGGAGATAAGATTGATCACATCCAGGCGGAAGCCGTCGACGCCTTTTTTCAGCCAGAAGTGCATCATGTCATAAAGCTTCCGGCGGACTTCATCGCTCTCCCAGTTCAAGTCAGCCTGGGTCACGTCAAAGAGGTGAAGGTAGTACTGACCCGTTTCCTCATCATACTGCCAAGCGTTACCGCCGAACTTGGACTGCCAGTTTGTCGGCTCGGAACCATCCGGCTTACCGTCTTTCCAAATATAGAAATCCCGGTACTCGTTATCCTTCGACTTACGAGACTCAATGAACCACTGATTTTCCGTGGATGTATGGTTGATCACGATATCCATGATGATCTTGATTCCACGCTGATGGGCTTGCTCTAATAGCTCATCGAAATCCTCCATCGATCCATACTCATCATGAATATTGAAATAATCGCTAATGTCGTAACCATTGTCGCGTTGAGGACTCTTGTAAATAGGCGTCAGCCACACCACATCAATCCCAAGCTCCTTCAAATAATCCAACTTCGCCGTAATCCCCTTAATATCCCCAACGCCATTCCCAGACGTATCATAAAAACTCTTCGGATAAATCTGATACACAACCGACTTCTTCCACCAAGGCTGCTTCATAACCTATACACCATCCTAGATTTAATTTTGAGGGACGGACCTCAACCCTTTTCACTTATACACAATCATGATCGTCAAACATGATTCTTCTGCGATTTTTCTTATCTAAAGGTCCATCATAAGGGACGGACCTCCAACACATAGTCCTCTAATTTTCACCCATTGAGACTGGGCACTCCGCTCTACTGCAAGCATTTAAGAAGGTCCGTCCCTAAATAAAAGGGAGACAACCATCCCATACACATAACCTGGGCAGGTTAGTGGCTAGAATTGATTTGTCCCCCTTATTTTAACTTGTATATACAAGTTGTTACAACTGTTTTCTTTTTCTATTTATTAGGCAGCTTCGTTTTTGCTGAATTTTGACCAGATCATCGTCAGTACGAATGGGACGACGATGGCGATGACCATACCGATTGCAAATGGTACCCAGTATTCTGATTTAATGGACAGGATTCCAGGCAGTCCGCCGACACCGATGGAGAATGCTTTCGTACTTGTCATTGCGAGTAATACCCCACCAATAGCAGAACCAATCAATGCCGAGATGAACGGATATTTATAACGTAAGTTAACTCCGAACATAGCAGGTTCTGTGATTCCGAGATAAGCGGATAGGGCAGAGGTTCCTGCCAACCCGCGAAGTTTTTCGTTTTCTTTCTTCGCCACAAACATCATGGCAAGGGCTGCAGATCCTTGAGCGATATTCGATAGTGCCAGGATCGGCCATAAGAATGTTCCGCCTGCGTTCGATACAAGCTGTAAATCTACTGCCAGGAACGTATGGTGCATACCCGTGATAACCATCACTGCATACAATCCACCATATAGCAGTCCACCTAACCAGGATACATGATCGAACACCCAGACAACACCATCTGTCAGCATGTTTCCAAGGAAGAATGTTACAGGTCCGATCAGGATGAAGGATGCGAAACCAGTAATCAGTAAGGCTACAGGAGCAACAACTAACAATTTAATCGAGTCATGAACCCGTTTATCCAGGAACTTTTCAATTTTCGCTAATAATAAGGAAGCAAATAAGATCGGTAACACTTGTCCTTGATAGCCAATTTTGTCTACCTCTAAACCAAACAGATTCCATGTCGGAATTTCTTCAGCTGTACCATAAGACCAAGCATTAAGTAAATCCGGGTGTACAAGCATAAGACCTAATACAATACCGAGGAGTGGACTTCCGCCAAACCGCTTCACCGCCGACCAACCAATCAGTCCCGGTAAGAACACGAAGGCGGTATTCGCGATTAAATTAATGATGTTCGTCAGATCCGCCCATTGCGGGTACACATCAATGACCGATGTATCTTTATCAAAGAAAATCCCCGGTCCGGTCAAAATATTATTCAGACCCATCAACAAACCGGCTGTTACGATCGCAGGAAGAATTGGTATGAAGATATCCGCCAACACTTTGATCGCACGCTGCAATGGATTCAGGTTCTGAGTGGCAGCATCCTTCACATCCTGCTTGGAAGCCTGCTCAATTCCCGTTTCTTCTGCTAACATTTGATACGCTTTATTGACAAGACCTTGTCCGATGACAACTTGGAACTGACCGTTGGAAGAGAACGAACCCTTCACGAGATCAATGGCCACTAATCTTTCCTTATCAACTTTTTTCTCATCATTCAATACTAATCGAAGACGAGTCACACAATGAGTGGCCGTGCGGATATTATCCTTGCCGCCAATCGCTTCAATAATTTCCAGAACGTCTTCACGTTTCACGCTCATGAAAATCCCTCCCTTAGTTACGGTTCATGGCAACTCCCGAATAATGTCGAAAGTTGTCTTGAACCCGCTTTCATTTCTATTAATGGAATTCCCCTTAATAGTGTGTGGAAAACGCTTCTCTCTATGCTTTCGTAAAAAACATCCAATAAAACGAAACGCTTTCATTTAAAAGGAATCTTGTTGTATATACAAGATATAGTTTTATTGTAATCCTGTATATACAAGTTGTCAATGAAAAAATATAGCGTTTACATAAGAGGCCTTGGGAGTGTTGCATATATCTATCGAAAAAAATAGCTTAACAAATATCCATTGAATTACTCCTATTAAGAGTGATGATGGAAATTAAACCATAATGTACCAAACCTTATTATACTGGGGTTTCTTCCTTTATTTTCTTCAGATAAGAAAATAAGCCTATTAAAATATGAATCTCCTTCGTACATAATGGAAAAGCATGAAAATTTTACAGAATGAAGGAGAAATTTGTTTGAAAAAGACAATTATTGCTGTAACAACTGCTGCACTAGTCTCGTCATTTGCTGCCAATTCAACGGAAGCGGCTTCATACCGCGTACAATCGGGAGATTCCCTTTCGGTGATTGCTTATAAATATGATACATCTGTTTCTAACTTGAAAAATTGGAATAACCTAAGTTCAGATATGATTTATGTTAATCAGGTCCTTGAGGTATCCGCTCCAACAAGCACTTCCACATCTGCCAAAACATATACAGTACAATCAGGCGACTACTTATCAAAAATCGGCTCTAAATTTGATGTATATGTAGCTGAATTAAAAAAATGGAACAACCTAAAGAGTGATGTGATCTATCCGGGTCAGAAATTAATCGTTTCCTCTACAGGGACAAGCACAACGCCAACTCCACCGTCAGGCTCTAGCTCATACACGGTCCAATCAGGGGATACATTATCTCATATCGCTTCACGCTATAATGTAACAGTTTCCCAGATTAAATCGTGGAATGGATTAAGCTCAGACATGATTTATGTAGGACAAAAGCTTTCTATTTCTGGTACCACTGGTGGAAGTGAAGCACCGTCTTCAAATGTAGTGGACATCGCGAAGAAATACGTTGGAGCGCCATACGCATGGGGAGGAACATCACCTTCAGGCTTCGACTGCAGCGGATTCATCTACTATGTCTTCAACCAGGCCGGACAATCGATTGCACGTACGAACACAGAAGGCTACTACAGCAAATCATCCTTTGTATCCAGCCCGAAAGCAGGGGATCTGGTATTCTTTGAGAATACGTATAAAGCCGGCATCAGCCACATGGGAATCTATGTTGGAAACGGCGAATTCATCCACGCATCTGATAGCGGGGTTGTGGTTTCAAAGTTGAGTAATACGTATTGGAACCCTAAGTTTGTAGGATATAAGAGATTCTAAGTTTGATAGGAACGTCCTGCCTGTAAGAGGGTGGGGCGTTTTGTTTATTGGTTCGTCGAGTAAAGAAAATTCGACACCGTGGCACGATTATTTGGAAAGCCGCATGATTAATCAAAGTGTGGCATGATAATCTCGAATGCCGCATGATAGTCGTAATTTCCGCACGATTATTGCTAAAACCCGCATGATTTTCCCGCGAAGAATCCTAACAGAAAGGAATTCACTCCCTCATCCGGCCTGCAGCCCAGAAGAAGGACACTATCCCAGCTAAAACAGACAATCCAAAACAAAATTTCATCAAAAAGCAGGATTTTTAGCCGAAAAGTAGAACTATTCTATAAACCAATCCCCAAAGGAGTGACCCCCAATTAATGAATGTGAAAAAACGAACCCCTCCCATCAAACTCCTCCAAACAGAAGCCTTACTTCATAGGCTGAACCCCCTTGAACACCCGAAGAGACCCCTCATTGAACAGGATCTTAAAAAACGAAAAGCTGGATACAATGGTGAGAAGACGGTGGATTATCATTTGAGTTTCCTGACGGATAAGAAATATATGATTTTAAACGATCTCAGACTGCCACTCGCTCCGGATTATTTTCAGATTGATAGTCTTCTGGTCACGCCTTATTACGCCCTCCCGATTGAAATTAAAAATATAGCCGGGATCCTGACCATTGATCCTGAATTCAATCAGCTATCCAAGCTGTTGGGTGGAATCGAAACGGGCTATCCTGATCCCATCACCCAGGCTAACCGCCAGAAACTATTTCTCCAAAGATGGTTCTACAATAATAAGTTGCCGTGTCCACCGATCGAATTCCTCGTGGCCATTAGTAATCCGGCCACCGTACTCAAAATGGCACCCGGTCACAAACGGATCCCGCCATACGACAAAATGATCCATGCCCAAAATATCGTGAGTGAAATCAGTAAGATGAACACGCAATACACCCGTGAAGTCATCGATCTCAAAAAAGTGAAGAGACTCCTCCTGAACCAGCATCAATCAGCATACTCATCGATCCTTCCCACCTACCGGCTGACGGAGTCCGATCTCATCAAAGGTGTCCACTGCCAAAAGTGCTCCCAGATCATGATAAGAAAAATAGGGACCTGGCTCTGTCCAGGGTGCTGCCACTTATCTAAAACGGCTCACCTCCAAGCCATCGAAGACTACTTTCTCCTCATCAAACCCTCTATCACCAATCAGGAACTGAGAAATTTTCTTCATTTGCCTTCAGCCAAAACGGCAGCGGAAATTCTGAAATCACTAAACGTAAAAAAAACCGGTTCCACAAGGGGAGCGGTTTACACAAAGGTCTTCCAATAAAAAAACCGCCCGGAATCCACACCCCGAACGGCCCACAAACTCTCTATTTATAACCAAGTACACCATCCGCCCCACGGTCATACTTCCAATACATCCACCCGCCAAGAACCACGCAAGGAAGAACCACAACAGCCATTCCCAGAAACGAAGCACCAGGGGACACATCATACAAGAATCCACCGATAAACGTCAGAATCGCGGTACTCAATCCCATACCCAACGAAGTATACACTCCCTGGGCAGCGGGGATGTCTTTACTCTCTAATTCTTCATAAATTAATCGCATAAATGCATAATGAGTTAATCCGAAGGTTAGTGAGTGAAAGATTTGGGTAAAGATGAACACAGGGGTGCTGGGGAATAGGAACAACAGAGTCCAACGCGTCACAGCAGCCCCTGCTGCTATCATAAACATGACAGAAATGCTTTTCCCTTTTAAGAGTCGATCTGAAATCGCGAAGAACAGAATTTCAGATAGCACGGCAATATTTAAAATTACACCGATATAAACGGCGCTGACATCTAATTCTTTCAAATAAAGGACACCATAATTATAGTAAGAAGCATGAGCTCCCTGAATCAACACGACAATCACCATTGCCCAGACAAACTTACGGGACTTCAACAAACCCCGATAAGAAAGCTTTTCCTGCCTCCGGGTCCCACTCATAGACTGGGGTAACTTCGCAAGAGATGACAGCAATATCACCACAATCCCACCGAACAACAGATAAATCACGGCTCCCTCGGTAAAAATGGAAGTCAGAAATCCAACGGCAAGCAAAGCAACCGTATACCCAATCGATCCCCACGAACGGCTCCGTCCATAATCGATGCCATCTTTCTTCATCATGACAACCGCCATGCTCTCAACCATGGGAAGCAACATCGGATACACCAGGCTGAATAACACCATACACACCAAAATCATCCCGAAAGAATTCATAGGCAGGAACAATAACAATGAAGCCCCGGAAATCAATACAAGCCATCTTGATAAACGACCCAACGAAACCGTCTGACTCAACTTCGGAAATAAGAAAAAGCTCGAAAACGACCGCGCAATCATCCCAACCGCAATCACCGTACTTGCAGCCGATATGGAAAAGTCCTTGCTTTCCACCAGCCACGCTGTCCAATAAGGGATGAAAATTCCCCATGTGAAAAAAATCGCAAAGAATTGAACGGACAACCACGTCTGATTCTTCAAATCTATCAAAACTCCCTTTATGTAGATTGGAAATCATTTTACAAACATTAAATCATTATACGGAAGTAAGTCGGGTATGACAACCAACGTAGCGACTATCTTTCATTATATGGTAAGATAAGGATTCTATTTTAAAATACTAGAAGGACTAATAGCCCAACACCTAGAAGATTACTACATACAGAAAATAGTGGAAGTATAGCTTCAGTGCATACGAGGGGGAGACAAGACCATGAGTAAAAAGGTAGTCGGTATCATCATAGGGAGTGTACTCCTGTTAACGGCTTTAGGTGTTTATATAGCTGTCGGGAGTTTGGATATGAACAGGGCAGGAAATGATGGGACCCGGACAGCTGGTGGGAACGCGGAACAAGCGGCTGGGGTAGAGATGAACGACGATGGAGAGGCCAAGAAAGTGAGCAAGGGTGGTAATCCATTCGGTGAGGAAGTAAAGACCCCGTTAAGTGAAAATCTTATGCAACAGTACATACATGCCATGAGTCATCAAAAGGTAGCGGCAAAGGAGAAGTGGTCATTCTTCGAAATCACCGATGAACGGATTGATTACTTGCTGAATCAATTAGAAATCAACAAATATAAACATGAGGGAACATACGAGGATATCTTGACGAGCTGGAAAGAAGGGGATTTCTCTGATGCAGTCAGTGATCACAATAAGGTTTGGAGAATCCAGGAGGGAACGATAGGGAAAGCGACGGGATTACTATCGTCTAAAGAAGAAGAGGCATACGTCAATAAACAAAAAAGAGAAAAGAGATAAAGAAAAAAGCTAAGGAGCCATCGCATCCTTAGCTTTTTCCTATTTATATTTCCAGGTGTTCCTGAAGAGTACCCTGAATCTCACTTAATTCTTCTTCAGGGATCACATAATAATATATCCCGTCAATCTTCGTACCGGAACCTGTTTTGATCTGGATCTGTTCGATATCTTTAGAGGCAGATTTGTAATGCTTCTGGATATCGACCATTTCTTGAAACTTCAGGTTCGTTTTCACGTTGTTTCCTAAGGCATCGAAGATATTATCGAAATTCCATAGGCTTGATACGCTGGCACCTTCACGGATGACGCCCTGGATGACTTCACGCTGTCTCAGCTGACGACCGAAATCGCCACGGGGATCTTCGTATCTCATACGGGAGAAGGCAAGTGCTTCCTTCCCGCTCAACGTTAACTTTCCTTCTTCAAAGGAATAGCCGCCGTAACTGAAATTCAGATCGTTGTTTACCGTCACGCCGCCTACAGCATTGACGATATCTTCAAAGCCTTCCATGTTAATCTGGGCATAGTAGTCGATGGGAATATCGAGTAATCCCTCTACTGTGTCCATAGCCATCTCGACACCACCGAATGCATAGGCGTGGTTGATCTTATCCCGTGTCCCATGTCCGACAATGTCTGTCAATGTATCACGTGGGATAGAAATCATCTTCACGGATTTCGTATCAGGGTTCACCGTCAGTACGATCATGGAATCCGATCGGCCTTTGTCGTTTTCCCGCTCGTCCACCCCCAGTAAGAGGACGGAGAAAGGTTCTTTATCTTTAAACGTCACTTCTTTCGAACGTTTAGAAGACACCTCCCGTTCGATCGGACTGTGCATCGTTTCGACCGCACTGTTTAAAGAATGGTAGATACTATAAGCGTAAGCACCGCCACCGAGCAGCATCAGCAGAAAGAGAATCCCTACGACCTTTACCCATTTACGTTTTTTACTTCGTTTATGTTTATCAACTCTCATTAATTTGTTCCCTCACCTTTTCGCAACCTAATCATTACCATATCAGATTAAGAGGGAAATTGATAGAAATTTTTACTGTCAAAATGTCATTTTTCCTGGTCAAGGTTATGGTCGAGAAAGGATGATTTTCTCTCATCCTTTATATGTATTTGTTTCTTTATATCTGTTAATTCCCTTATGATCACCTGGGTGTTGAACCAGGCGGCAAAAGAAAAGAGGACAGCAATAATAAGAGCGATGGAGATAAATAGGGTATAAGACATTGGGTTCACCTCGATTAAGTATTCCTTATCTTTTCCCTAAGCCGAGTTCTTTTCCCTTCCTGTTTGAAAAAATAGAAAGAGGCCGGGACAGAACTAAAAAAACGACATAAAGATTAACAATTGCAGTTTAGGTCCTTAATACCGCTAATGATTTCCGTGCAAGACTACGCTTTCCGCGGGTAGCCCGTGAGCCTCCTCGGCAAGCCTGCGGGGTCTCACATAAGCTACTTTCCCGCAGGAGTCTTCGTCTTGCACTCCAATCAACCGCTGGAGAGAGCTAAAATCTAAATGTACATAGAACAAGTATGAAAGTCCTCGGTGAATTTCTTCTTTACACTGATTTCACCATTTCCCTCTTCGTACACCCTGATGTAATAATTGGTTCCCTTTTCTTTATAGAAGTTGATGGTCTAGGTCTGTTTGTCTTCTTCGCTAAGTTCGTTATACACGAGAACCTCCGCATCATCCCGGGATAAAGTATCACTGTGGTATGCTACCTCATCACCCAGCGTACCGTCACTATCCGAACAACCGGATCCTGTAATGAGAAAGGCCAGGATCAATAGCGCTATGAACTTTTTCATAGCATGTCACCCTTTTTAGAAAATAGTGATCGGTCGTCAGTCAGCAATGAAATAATCCAGAAGATACTTTGCCCACAATTCATGTCCCTCGTCATTCGGTGTTTCCTGTGACTCCACTAAATAAGCAGACAAGGCATCCTCCTCAGGCCAAGCTGTCCAATGGTCCAGGTAGGGGATGTTCTGTTCTTCGGCAAAGGCCTTTAATTCTTCGATTTGCTTCGGATAGTAGGTGGCTCCGACAATCGGGTGTGTTGGTTGAAGCATCAGGACAGCTTCTTCATTCTGCTCATTCAATTTTCTCTTGAAGATTTGGATGCTTTCGTGATTGTTCTTGGAACCAACCAGGTTCGAGTTGTCGCTGAGGGCGAATGGTTCGAGTAGGACAAGGTCCGGATCGGTGCTCAGTACTTCATCTGCATCCTCTCCGTTCACAAACTCGATCGAAGTGGTATCGTATGCATAGATTTCCACTTCCAGTTTTCCATCGAAGGCACTTTCGAGTGCGTCTTTCGCTTGCTCACTCCAACCGTTTTCACCTTCGCCAAGCGCAGTCGAACCGACAAGGGCCAGTCGATAAGGAGTTCCTTCCTTAAGAGCCTTTTGGAACGAAGCCTTGGCTTCTTCAGGCCAATTCTCTATGAGGGTTTCATAGTCCGCAGTTTCCGCTACTTCGATATAGGTTCCTTCCACATTCGCTGAATGGCTTCCAGCTGCAGAGGGGGAAGTTCTTTCCTCCCAGTACTGATTCCCGTAAAAGAGTACTGCGGCACACCCGATGGCTAAGATTATCAATGAAAAGGTTTTCATACTTATTGCCCCCTTTTATTATGAAAAAGAGTAAAGAAATCATTTCCAATTCCCTATTTTCCCTTTTCAATTAGCAAAATTTGTAGTTTAATAGATAAGTATGGAAATCTTACATTTTTAATAAAATTATGACAACAAACGACTGAAAATACAACAGGATCTGAAATTATTTTACATATTTTTTCTATTATTAGGAGGAAGTTATGGAAGAAACAATCAGTTTGCGCGAGTTGATGGAGACGTTGCGAAAGCGCATGAGTTTAATTATTTTGATTACCCTGACAGCGATCTTGGTTAGTGGAGCGGTCAGTTTTTTTCTTTTGACGCCGATTTATCAATCATCCACTCAGCTGTTGGTCAACCAAGCGAAATCGGAACAGCCTGCATACAATCCAGGTGAAATCCAAACGAATCTGCAGTTGATTAATACATATAATGTCATCATTAAAAGTCCTGCGATTCTTGAAAAAGTTGCTTCCGATTTAAACCTGGATTTGAACGCATCTCAATTGAATCAAAAAATCACAGTAGGCAGTGAAGCGGAATCTCAGGTAATCAACCTTTCCGTTACAGATACGGACCCGCAAACTGCGGCGGATATTGCCAACAAGACAGCGGAAGTCTTTCAAACTGAAATCACAAAGATTATGAACGTAGATAACGTAAGCATCCTGGCAAAAGCAGAAGTGGGAGAAAAACAATCCCCAATCAAACCAAAACCACTGCTGAACATCGCGATTGCTGCAGTGGTCGGATTGATGATCGGAGTGGGCATTGCCTTCTTACTTGAATTCCTCGACAATACGATCAAAACGGAACAAGAAGTGGAAAAGTTATTAGGGCTTCCTGTATTAGGTTCGATTGCAAGAATAGAAGATCAGAAGGAAGAGAGGAAAGGAAACAGCCGTTCCGATCGACCATCACGTGAAAGAGGTGAGAGAGTTGGGTAAAGCGAAGAAATTACAGAAGCTCATGATGAAGACGAAGCGTAAGCTGGTTACGATTACTGCCCCAAAGTCTCCCATTTCCGAGCAGTATAAAACGATTCGTACGAATATCAACTTCTCATCGGTAGACCGGGAAATGCGTTCGATCATGATTACTTCATCCGGACCGGGAGAAGGGAAGTCGACCACAGCGGCGAACATGGCCGTCGTGTTTGCGCAGCAAGGAAAGAATGTCCTACTTGTGGATGCGGATATGCGTAAACCGACCGCTCATTATACGTTTAATGTACAGAATACGTTCGGATTGACGACAGTGTTAACAAGACAGAAAACGTTAAGAGACGTCATCCACCCAACGGAAGTAGATCATCTGGATCTATTGACATGCGGACCGGTACCACCAAATCCGGCTGAATTATTAAGTTCACGTTCCATGGAAGAATTCCTTGTTGACGTCTATGCAGATTACGATATGGTGATTTTTGATACGCCGCCAATCCTGGCCGTAACCGACGCCCAAGTATTGGCAAACCAATGTCACGGGACGATCCTGGTCGTTAGTTCAGGTACAACGGAAATTGAAAGTGGACAAAAAGCGAAAGAGCTCCTTCAAACGGCAAAAGGCAAGCTGCTGGGTGTCATCCTGAACAATCGTGAGATCAAAGATACAAACTATTATTACTATTATGGTAAAAGATAACAATGAAATAGTGACCATTCGACAAATTTCACCCATTTACAAAAATACCTAGTGTAGTAAAATAATAGATGCTGAGGTAAGTCGAAAGAACTAATAAGTGTGAAGAGAGGGAGATGGCGATGATTGATATCCATAGTCATATCTTACCTGGCGTGGACGACGGAGCACGAACCATGCAGGATAGTGTCGATATGGCCAAGCAGGCGGTGTCGGAAGGTATCCATACGATCATCGCTACTCCTCATCATATGAATGGCAAGTATGAGAATGAGAAAGTGGATATTCTCCATCAAGTAGATGAACTGAATGATCATTTGCAACAGGAGAATATTGATATAACCGTACTGCCAGGTCAGGAATGCAGAATTTACGGAGAGATGATTGAAGACTACCATAGTGGAAAGCTTTTACCATTAAACCGAGTTTCCCCATACATATTTGTTGAATTCCCTTCGAGTTCAGTACCGAGATATACAGACAGACTATTCTACGAGTTGCAAAATGAAGGGCTGATCCCCGTCATCGTGCATCCCGAACGAAACGCAGAACTAATCGAACGGCCGGATAAGCTATACAACCTGGTCAAAAACGGTGCTGCCACACAACTGACAGCATCCAGTCTGACGGGCTATTTCGGCAAGAACATCCAAAAATTTTCACAGCAACTAATAGAAGCCAACCTGACGCACTTCATCGCGTCAGACGCCCACAATATACATAATCGCTCTTTCAAAATGGAAGAAGCCATGGATACCCTAGAGAAAAAGTATGGAATAGACATGATCTATTACTTTACAGAAAATGCAGAACTGCTGATTGAAGGAAAGAACATCTATAAAGAGATACCAGAGAAGATAAAAAAGAGAAAATTCCTGGGCATCTTTTAATGATAGAAGAACAGAATCAATAAGGTCCTAAGATGCTATTGTCGTTGGTAAATTAGAGATAGAATGTTGCACGATACCAACAGTAGAATTTTGGGAATGTCTCCTTACCGTTATCAATGGAGGCACTCGGTCACACCGTGGGTTAAGACTAGAAGTTTTTAACCTTAGACGCTCGTCGTCAGTGGTGGGATGTGAGGAAGGGTTAGATGCCCACACTTACTATTTTAATCGAAATAAGTAAAGAAAAACAATGAAAACGCTTTAGTGAAAAGTTTCATATTTTGTTATTAAGAGGTAATGAGTAAGAAGGAGATATCTAGTTGAAAAGCTTCAACCTAATGCCAAAGAGCATCAAAAAAGCCATACGCTATATCTATCAAGACGCACCGTATGAGCATCTTGTCGAAATTCAACAACTAATCAACCAAGCCATTGAAAAACGACTAAAAGAATCTAAGAGAATATAGATCCCTAAGGAAAGAGTATAAAATTATATTTTTCCCTTAGGTATTTATTTTGTCGAAAACAGATAAAAGGAGAGGTCCATTTGAGTTATACGAAACGAGTTTCCATGCTGATGCTATTGGATTCCATTATTGTGTTAACAGCTATTTATATCGGTTATTACATTCTACACCCTACTTTCAGCTGGTACACCCTTCCGACACTCGTTTTCAGCTCAGTAGTTTTACTGGTGAGTCATCATCTGTTTGCTTTCGTTTACCGTCTTTACCAGAAAGCATGGGAGTACGCGAGTGTAGGAGAGATGCTGGCCATCATTCGAGCGATCACCTTCTCCATCCTCGCAACGGGAGCCATCCAGTTTATTGTGAACGGTGATATTTATGTACGGGTTCTCGGTGTCACTTGGATGCTCCATATCATTCTCATAGGTGGATCACGCTTCTCCTGGAGAATGTACAGAGACTACTACATAAAGACGAAACAAGAAAAGAAGCGTGCCCTCATCATCGGCGCTGGGGCAGCAGGCTCCATGCTTGTCCGCCAATTCATGAAGAATCATGAGGCGGAGATCCTGCCTGTGGGGTTTGTTGATGACGATCCGAAGAAACAGAAGCTTCAAATCTATGATGTCACGGTCGTTGGCAGAACAAAAGACATTCCGAAACTAGTAGAGAAGCTAAACGTAGAAACGATCATCATAGCGATTCCATCCATGAGTAAATCAGAGATTCAAAAAGTGTACCAGGAATGCAGTAAGACCAATGCCAAAACGCAGATCATGCCGATGTTGGAAGATATCGTATCCGGTAAAGTGTCCGTGAACCAGTTCCGCGATGTGCAAGTGGAAGACTTATTAGGTAGAGATCCGGTAGAACTGGATACTCAAAGCATCTCTGAAAAACTAACAGGCAAAACCATCCTTGTTACAGGCGCAGGCGGATCAATCGGTTCCGAAATCTGTCGCCAGGTTAGTAAATTTAAACCCAAAAAGCTTCTATTATTAGGGCATGGGGAAAACTCGATTTACGGGATTGATATGGAGCTTAGAAATAAATACAAAGAAGAGTTTGAAATCATTCCGATCATTGCAGACATACAAGACCGCTCCCGTATCTTTGAAGTGGTGGAAAGTCACTCACCTGACGTGGTGTATCATGCAGCGGCTCATAAGCATGTGCCGTTAATGGAATATAACCCGAAAGAAGCCGTGAAGAACAATGTCATCGGTACGAAAAATGTAGCGGAAGCAGCAGATACATTTGGAGTCAAAACATTCGTGCTTGTTTCTTCGGATAAAGCAGTGAATCCTACAAACGTAATGGGATCAACAAAGAGAATCGCTGAAATGGTCATTCAGAATCTGGACAAACAAAGCCAAACGAACTTCGTTGCGGTCCGTTTCGGAAACGTTTTGGGCAGCCGCGGAAGTGTCATTCCATTATTCAAAAAGCAAATTCAAGCTGGTGGTCCCGTTACGGTTACCCATCCGGATATGACGAGATACTTTATGACGATTCCAGAGGCATCCCGATTGGTTATGCAGGCTGGTGCATTGGCTCGTGGGGGAGAAATCTTCGTGCTGGATATGGGTGAGCCGGTTAAAATCGTTGACCTGGCAAAAAATCTGATAAAACTATCAGGCTATTCAATAGATGAAATCGGGATTAAATATGCTGGGATTCGTCCTGGTGAGAAGATGTATGAGGAATTGTTGGGTGAGAATGAAGTTCATGGGGATGCTGTGTTTCCTAAGATTTTTATTGGGAAGACGGTGGAGTTTGAGTATGGGAGAGTTTCTAAGTTGATTGAGAACCATACGGACTTTGATCCTCAGTATTTATCTAACTATGTATTGGAGTTAGCGAACAAGAAAGAACGAGTATTAGTTCAGAATGTAAATTAAGGGGTGGAAAATATGCAAAAAGTGAGAAAAGCGATTATTCCTGCGGCGGGACTTGGAACACGGTTCTTGCCAGCTACTAAAGCTCAACCGAAAGAGATGCTACCGATCGTAGATAAGCCTACGATTCAATATATTATTGAGGAAGCAGTGGCTTCTGGTATTGAGGATATTATTATTGTGACAGGTAGAGGGAAGAGAGCGATTGAGGATCATTTTGATAAGTCTTATGAGTTAGAAGAGACACTTGCTAAAAAGGGTAAGTATGAGCAGTTGGAAGAAGTGCAGGAGATTTCAAAGCTGGCGAATATTCATTATATCCGTCAGAAGGAACCTCTTGGGTTAGGGCATGCTATTTCATGTGCGCGTCGATTTATTGGGGATGAGCCATTTGCGGTGTTGCTTGGGGATGATATTGTTCATTCTCAGGAGAAGCCTTGTTTGAAGCAGTTGATTGATGTGTATGAGCGGTATAATTCTTCTGTTATTGGAGTACAAGAAGTTCCTCAAAAGGATGTTTCGAAGTATGGGGTTATTTCGATCAATCAAAATGAAATAGACAATGGTGTCTTCCATATCAATGACTTAGTTGAAAAGCCAAAGGTGGAAGATGCACCATCTAACTATGCAATCATGGGACGTTATGTGTTGCGACCTGAGATCTTTGATATTCTAGAAAACCAAACTCCGGGAGCAGGGAATGAAATCCAGCTTACGGATGCGATTAAGAAGTTGAATGACCAACAGATGGTGGTTGGATATGAATTTGAAGGCGATCGTCATGATGTAGGTGATAAGTTTGGGTTTATTCGAGCTACTGTGGAGTTTGCTTTGGAGCGTGAAGATTTACGGGATCAGGTAGTGAGCTATCTTAAGAACATAGTCAATGCAGAAAAAATCACTAAGTAATATATGAATATAAACATAGGTACTTAAAGAAACTTAAGTACCTATGTTTATGAAAAAGTATTTAGTAGTTTATTAGTTATGTGGATAGAGCATCTTATATCCAAGTAAGTAATAAGCAACTGACATAATAGTGGAAGGAAGATTTAGAGTATGGGAGATCGAATTTTTCTTTCATCACCACATATGAGTGATGAAGGTTATGAAATGGAATATGTAAAAGAAGCGTTTGACACCAATTGGATAGCTCCTCTTGGAGAAAACGTAAATGAATTTGAAAAAGAATTGGCGGCTAAAGTTGGTTCAAAAGCTGCAGCAGCCCTATCTTCTGGTACGGGAGCTATTCATTTAGCTTTAAGAGCGGCTGGTGTCGAAGAAGGGGACATTGTTTTTTGTCCGACTCTAACATTCTCTGCTACGGCGAATCCAATTATCTATCAAAATGCTACCCCTGTTTTCATAGATAGTAATTATGAAACATGGAATATGTGTCCTAAAGCGTTAGAAGAGGCTTTTGAAAAATATCCTGAAGTAAAAGCAGTGATTGTAGTCCACCTTTATGGTCTATCTGCTGATATGGATAAAATAGTAGAACTTTGTAAAAATTATAAGGTTGCATTGATAGAAGATGCTGCTGAGAGTTTAGGCACTTATTATAAAGGAAAGCATACAGGAACGTTTGGAGATTACGGTATTTTCTCCTTTAACGGAAATAAGATCATCACTACCTCGGGTGGTGGGATGCTAGTTTCAAATAATGAAGAACGAGTAGCGAAAACAAGATTTTGGGCTACTCAGAGTAAAGATCAGGCAAGACATTATCAACATAGTGAATTAGGCTTTAATTATCGCATGAGCAATGTTGTTGCGGGTATTGGTCGAGGGCAGCTAAAAGTGTTAGATCAGAGGGTTGAGAAGAAGAGATATATCTTTGACTTTTATAAAAGAGAGCTTGGTGGACTTGAGGGTGTTGAGTTTATGCCTAGTAATGAATGGGATGAACCGAATTATTGGTTAAGTTCGATGACTTTGAGTGGTCATGTTAGGCCTATAGATGTTATGGATGCTCTTGAAAAAGAGAATATAGAGTCTAGACCTATTTGGAAGCCAATGCATTTGCAACCGTTTTTTGAGAAGTATGATTTTGTTGGGACGGGTGTTTCAGAGAAGTTGTTTGAGAATGGTGTTTGTTTACCTTCGGATACGAAGATGACGGATGAGGACTTAAAAAGAGTTGTGGAGATTGTTAAAGGGTTGTGGTTGAAATAATGAAGAATTTGCAAGGTGGTATTTATAGAAGTTTTATGAAAAGACCGATGGATTTCATACTTTCATTGATTGTAATTATTGTTCTTTCTATTATTCCGGTTTTTCCAATCGTGGCTATTCTTGTAAAAGTAAAGTTGGGTAGTCCAGTCCTTTTTAAACAAAAAAGACCAGGGTTGAATGAAGAGATATTTATGATGTATAAGTTTCGAACTATGACAGACCAAAGGGATGAGAATGGAGAGTTACTTCCTGACAGAGTTAGATTAACGAAGTTTGGAAAGTTCTTGCGTTCAACGTCACTTGATGAACTTCCAGAACTATTTAATATTTTAAAGGGAGATATGTCCATAGTAGGCCCTAGACCATTATTGGTGCAGTATTTGTCTCTTTATAATGAACGTCAAAAGCGGCGTCATGAGGTTAGACCAGGGTTATCTGGTTTAGCACAGGTGAGTGGGAGAAATGCTATTAGCTGGGAAGATAAGTTTGAATTTGATGTTAAATATGTGGATAGTATGAGCTTTATTAATGATTGTAGAATTATTTTTTCTACTATTAAGAAGGTTTTTGTTAGAGAGGGAATCAATTCTGAGACGGCAGCGACGATAGAGCCTTTCCAAGGAAATGAAGAGGAAAGAATGAAACTATGAAAAAAAAACTTCTAATAATAGGTGCCAGTGGCCATGGGAAAGTGGTGGCCGACATAGCCTTGAAAATGAATAGATGGCAGAGTGTTGCTTTCTTAGATGATGATGAGAGTCTCAAAACATCAATGGGAATTGAAGTTAAAGGGAAATCAAGTGATGTTTTTGAATACATTGATGAATATCAAATATTTGTTGGTATAGGTAATAACGCTACCAGACAAAAAATTCATGAAAGACTAGAAAAAATAGGCGCGAGTATTCCTACTTTAGTCCACCCAAATGCAGTAGTTGGAAAACAAGTAGAGGTAGGAATTGGAACTGTTGTCATGGCTGGATCAGTTATTAACTGTTGCACGAAAATCGGGAAGGGATGCATAGTTAATACTGGTTGTACAATAGATCATGATAATAATATTCAAGATTATGTACATGTTTCACCAGGAGCTCATTTGGCTGGATCAGTTAGTATAGGTCAAGGGTCATGGCTGGGGATAGGTTGTATTGTAAGTAATAATATAAATATCACAGGTGAATGCAAAATAGGTGCGGGTTCTGTTGTAATAAAAGATATTAATGAACCTGGAGTTTATGTTGGAGTTCCAGCAAGGAGAGTTTAATTTATGAAGATTCTTGTATTAGCTAATTTCGGTATGGGTTTGTATAACTTTAGAAAAGAATTACTAGAAGAATTGATTAAGCAGAATCACGAGGTGATTGTATCTTTACCAAATGATGAATATGTACCGAAATTGGAAGAGTTGGGTTGTAAATTCATTGATACACCTATTAGTAGAAGAGGAACTAATCCATTAACGGATTTAAAGTTGTTAATTAATTATAAAAAGATAATTAAGAATGTTGATCCTGATGTGGTCTTAACTTATACAATTAAACCAAACATTTATGGTGGGCTGGCTTGTAGATTAGCAAAAGTTCCTTATATAGCAAATATTACTGGGTTAGGGTCAGCTGTTGAAAATGGTGGTTTATTACAAAAAATAACGCTTTTTTTGTATAAAATAGCCTTGAAAAGAGCAAAATGTGTATTTTTCCAGAATAAAGAGAATAAAGAGTTTCTAACTAAAAAAGAGGTTGTAAAAGGTAACCATAAAATACTACCAGGGTCGGGCGTTAATCTTAACGAGTATTCCTTAATGGATTACCCGTCGGATGAGAATATAAATTTCTTATTTATATCGCGTGTAATGAAAGAAAAAGGTATTGATCAATACTTAGATGCTGCTTCTTATATTAAAGGTAAGTATTCAAATACAGTGTTTCATATTGTAGGATTTTGTGAGGAGGCTTATGAAGCTAAACTAAAAGAAATGCAGGCACAAGATATTATTAGTTATCATGGTAAACAAAATGATGTTAGAAAATTTCATAAAATATCACATTGTACTATACACCCAACGTATTATCCAGAGGGCATGTCGAATGTTTTACTTGAAAGTGCAGCTTGTGGTAGACCAATAATTACTACAGATAGAGCTGGTTGCAGGGAAATAATAGATAACGATATAAACGGATATCTTGTTGAACAACAAAATACCCAAGATCTGATAAATAAGATTGAAAAGTTTATAGAATTAGGGGAAAATGCTAGAAATGAAATGGGAATTAAAGGAAGGATGAAAGTTGAAAAAGAATTCGATAGACGTATTGTAGTGAAGACTTATTTAAATGAATTAAGTGAAATATAAATTTTAATATTAAAGGGATAATTAATTATAAGGTGATATTTATGATAAGAAAACGTGTTATTGTTCAGAAGTTGTCAATGGTGATAAATTTAATTATTAAAATATCAAGGTTTTTACCAAGAAGCTTTTATCTTTTTTTGTTGAAATTCACAAGACATCATGACAACTATTTAGCAATGTTTGTGAGGTATATATGTCTTAAGAATTGTGCGAAATGTTGCGGGGAAAATGTAGCAGTGTTTTCGGGGGTATATTTGCATAAGATACATAATCTCGAAATAGGGGACAATGTAAGCATCCATCCAATGTGCTATATTGATGCCTCAGGTGGTGTGGAAATTGGAAACGATGTTTCTATAGCACATGCTAGTACTATCTTATCCGAAGAACATATATTTTCAAGTAAATCAGTAAATATTAGGGACCAAGGGTGTGAACTTAAGGCAACTGTTATTGAAAATAATGTTTGGATTGGGTCGGGTTGTAGGATATTAGCCGGGAGTAATATAAGATCAGGTAGTATTGTTGCTGCAGGAGCTGTCGTTAAAAAAGTAGTAGAAACAAATACGATAGTTGGGGGAGTTCCTGCTAAACTTATTAAAGAAAGGGAATAGAAATGAAACTTATTTTTGCACATGATCATATCTTTCATAAATTTAATAATCAATATTATAGTACAGGTGGGCTTTCTAAAGAGATGTTGGAGAGGTACACTTCTGTTTTCGATGAAGTAGTCGTATTAAGTAGACAAAAGCATATAAAAACATATAGCGATAACCTTACAGTTGCATCATCGGAAAGGGTTAAATTCATTGATATTCCAAATTTCAAATCTATTAAAAGCATAAATAGTATTTTTAAAGCGAAAAAAATTATTCAAGAGGAAGTTAAAAATTGTGATGCACTAATAGGAAGATTACCAAGTTCAATCGGGGCATTAGCAGTTTCAGAAGCAGCAAGAAAACAAAAACCCTATTTAGTAGAGGTTGTAGCATGTCCTTGGGATGCATTTTGGAATCATAGTTTTAAAGGAAAACTTTTTGCTCCTTTTCAATACTTAAAAACAAGGAAACTGGTTTTTAATTCACTATATTCAATCTATGTAACGAATCAATTTTTACAAGGTAGATATCCTACTAATGGGGAATCAATAAATTGTTCTAATGTTGCATTGAAAGGTTTTAATAGTTCAATAATAAACAATCGACTAGATAGAATCAATCACAGTAGAAATAATAAAATTATAATAGGTACCACAGCTGCAATAGATGTGAAGTATAAGGGCCAAGAATATATTATTCAATCCTTAGGTGAATTGAAAAAACAAGGAATTTCAAACTTTGAATATCAACTTGTTGGTGGTGGAGATTCTAAATATTTGAGATCGGTAGCCAAGAGGTATGATGTTATTGAACAGGTAAAGTTTTTGGGGTCTTTACCTCATGATGAAATTTTTAAGTGGCTAGATACAATTGATATTTATACCCAACCAAGTAGACAAGAAGGACTCCCGCGTGCATTAGTTGAAGCAATGAGCCGTGGTTTGCCAGCTTTTGGTGCTAATACTGCTGGAATTCCTGAACTACTAGATAAAAATTTTATTTTTAGTAATACTAGGAAGAATATTAGTGAGATAAATATGATTTTAATTGGTTTTAATACACAGGTCATGTTAGAGCAGGCCAAAAGAAATTATAGGGAAGCAAAAAAATATGAAAAAAAAATAATTGAACATAGAAGAAATGAATTTTTAAAGCAATTTAAAAACTTTGCAGATGTTTAAATTGAATCATTATACAAGCTTAATTTGGTAGCACTATTAGAATATTTGTTAGGAGATTTTAAGGTGGTAATATCCTACTTAACATATGGATTCGCTATATTATGGGCGACATCATTTGGTTATTTGGCACAAGTATTTTCAAGATATAATAATGGTAAGAAAGTGCCGAATTATTTATTTATCTGGCTTTCAATGGCAGGACTTATACTCATATTAGGATTTAGAGATATTAGTGTTGGTGTAGACGGACTTAATTACTATAATAACTACTTTTTAGTAAATAGTATGGACTTAATTACCTATTATCAGAATTATGTCACTGAACCCGGCTTTTATTTATTGTATAGAATTTCATATTTCTTAGGTGATGCCCAGTGGCTTTTTATAATATCAGCTTTTATTACAGTTTTCTTATTTTACCAATCTTTAAGTTATGAAATGGATAAAATAAGTTTACCACTAGCAGTCTTTATTTTCGCAACAACACAGTATTTTTATTATTTTGGAATTATGCGTATGGGTATCGCAGTGGCAATTATTGCTTTTGCTTATAGATATGTAATTGAAGGAAATAATAAAAAGTTTCTTCTATTTGTATTTTTAGCTTCATTGTTTCATTACTCTTCATTGTTTGCATTAGCATTTATTTTTTTAAGTAGAAACAACCAAAAAGTATTTAAAAAAATAAATGGTATTAAGATATTTTTTATTATTCCTGTCGGTTTTCTATTAGTTAAATATATAATATTCCCATTAATAAGCGCGGGTCGTTATCAAGGGTACATCGAATCTTCAGGTAGGTTTGATACGGCATTTTTAACGTCTTTACCTCTATTAGTTTTGTTTGCTCTAAATTATAATGCATTTAGTAAGATCAGTCTGAACTATCAATTTTATTTTCTTCTTTTTATTATAAATGTATCAACGGAATTTTTTGCACCCTTAATAGGACTGGGCATTGGGAGAATGGTTTGGTATGTAAATTTAAGTGTGTGCTTTTTACTACCTGCAATTATTAGAGTGAATAAAGATAGGAACATTAAATTGTTAATATTATTTATAACGCTTCTTTATTGTTTAGTTTATAGTTATTTTGCTTATTTTGGAGATTCATGGAGAGGGCAACACATGCTCCCGTATAAGTTTTTCTTTGAATCATTAAATTAATTAAAATAGTTTTATTCAGATGGAAAAAACACATGGGGAATTTTAGGAGTGTATAGCGTGAAAAAGGTTTTAGTATGTGGAGTAGGAAACTCAAGAAATCTTGGAGACCGAATAATAGCAGAAACAATTAATTATTTAATACATCTTTCCGATGAACCAATTCAAGTTACTAATTTTGATTTTACTGTAGGAAAAGTTCAAAACTCTGAAAAGAACACCAAAATAAAATTGAATTCAACAAGCCTGCTAAAGAAACTAACTCCAAATTTTTTTAGAAGGATTAAGGTACTTAACCACTATAAAAATAATAATAATTTAAAAATAGAGCTAGAAGAGTGTATTGCCAATACTGATTTAATAGTTATAGGGGGAGGGCACCTATTAATAGATAATTATTTGAATTTTCCAAAGGGAATAAACAACATAGTTAAGGTAGCGAAGTCAAATAATATACCTGTTGTATTTTCTTTTGTAGGTGCAAAAGGTCCTTGGAATAAACTAGCTAAGATGTATCTCTTAGAAGCACTAGACTATGCACGGTGCATTTCAGTTAGAGATTCTGATTCAAAAGATTTTTTGGTTTCAATTAGTAAAGATCTAAAAAGTAAGGTAGTTGTTCTTTCAGACCCTGCGTTATTTGTAAAGGAAATGTGTGATTATGAACAGAAGGTACAAGCTAAAAAGAAAATCGGTTTAGGTATAATGGATCCTCACGAATTAAAAAGACATAGCAACTTTAAATGGAGTAGAGACGAGTGCGCATTTTGGTGGTCAACACTTACAAAAAAATTAATCTCATTAGGATTTGATGTCAATATATTCACTAATGGATCCCCAACAGATAATGGTTTTGTTGAATTTTTCATAAAGAAAGAACTAGGCGAAAATAAAAACGTCTTTTATTCTGATTATCCAAGTGATTATAAAGATTTAATTTCAATAATTCAACAACAAGATATAGTAATTGCTCAAAGACTACACGCATGTTTACCATCTATATCCCTAGGTAAGAATACTTTTGGGGTAATTTGGGACCGTAAGCTTAGTAGTATTTTCAGGGAATTAAGACTGGAAGATAATTTAATAGATTTTACTAAAGACACAGAAAATATCATAAAACAAATTAGTACTAATTTGGATGAAAATAATAATTTGGTTATTCGGGTAAATGAAGTAATAAATATAAAAAAGAAGGAGATGTTAAAGTTTGCCAGAGAAGAACTTTGGGAAGAAAATTAAAGTATTACACGTAGTAGGAGGAATGAATGCAGGGGGATTAGAAACACTAATTATGAATATCTATAGAAATATAGATCGTGAAAAAATACAGTTTGATTTTGCTGTACAAACTAATAATAATTGTTTTTACAATAATGAAATACTAGAAATGGGTGGAAGAATTATTTCACACTCAACACCGAAAAGTGATTTGGCAAAGTACAAAAAAGAACTAGAAAAAACTCTAATAGATTATGGGCCATATGATGCTATTCATAGCCATGTCCTTTTCTTTAGTGGGATTGTATTGAAGATAGGAAAAGAACTGGGTATACCTGTTAGAATATCTCACAGTCATAATACTAGTGATAGTAAACAAAACTCTATAATACGAAAAATATACAGGGGAACTATGAGATATAGAATCTTAAAGAATGCTACCCATTTAATAGGTTGTTCCAGAGAAGCTTGTGAATATGTTTTTGGTAAATCTTCATTTAAGTTAGGTACTGCAAGACATTTTCCCAATGCAATAGATTTGACAATGTATAAAAGCTTAAGCAGGAATAAAAGATATCTCACTGACGAATTAAAAATATCTAGTGATAGTACCATATTAGGCCATATTGGTCGTTTTACAAAACAGAAAAATCATGTATTTATAATTAACTTATTTGCAGCATATTTAAAAAAAGATCCTAAAGCTCATTTGGTACTAGTAGGAGAAGGAATTGAAGAGGATAACATAAAGAGATTAGTCCATGAAAAAAATATAGAGGATAGAGTACATTTTCTAGGGCTTAGAAGTGATATTGCCCGCATACTTTTTTCTATTGATTTATTTTTATTCCCGTCACTGTATGAAGGTTTAGGAATAGTTTTGGTAGAAGCTCAAGCTGCAGGGGTACCATGTGTAATATCAGATGTCGTACCTGTTGAAGCGGATTTGAAAATTGGACTAATAAGCAGAGTAAGTTTATCTGATGATATGAAAAAATGGGTTTGTGCGATAGAAAACACATTGAAATTTAATAGGCAAAGCTGGGGAAGTATTGAATCTGCATTAATTACAAATGGATATGATATTAAAGAGAGTTCGAAGACCTTAACTCAATTATATAGTAATGGCTCTTGACATTTAGGAAGTTAAAATTCTACTCTTTAGCTCAATTATTGGAGTAAAAGTTCTAAAAGTAATTAAATAATATTTCATAACTCGAACCGCTTTTTAATAACAAAATCTACACTTTCAAGATTGGATAAATTATGAAACGTGAAAAAATTCTATTAATTAATACATTTGTTCTAAGCTTAGGAACTGTTCTTCCTAAAGCGGCAACCTTTCTAATACTACCTATTTTGACTACAGCATTAACTAAAAGTGAATATGGTACCTATGACTTAATTATAACAAGTTTATCTTTAGTGTTACCGATATTTTCCTTGTTAATCGAACAAGCAGTATTCAGATTTCTATTGGATAAAAATACAGATGAAACACGAAAGAAGATAATTACGAATTCTTCTATATATGTTTTTTTTTCGTCAATATTTTTGTTCCTGATAAGCATGGCGGTTTTAAATCGTTTTAATATTGAATATAAGATCCTGGTTAGTATTTATATGGTTATTAACATGTACTATAGTTACGTGATTCAGGCGTGTAGAGGATTAGGTTTACTTAAAAAATATTCAACTGCTAGTATAATTAATTCAGTTTTGAATCTATTATTAATATTTATTTTTGTTGGGCAAAAAAGTCTTGGGTTCTATGGTTTATTAATATCGCTAATTATTTCTATTGTTTTTGCAACGGGATATGTAATTGCATCTAGTGGGATAGTTAAATTAATTTCGTTTAAACTATTTGATTTAATGTATATTAAGGAGTTATTGAAATATTCTTTTCCCTTACTGCCAAACTCTGTCTCTTGGTGGGTAGTGGGTGTCTCGGATAGATGGATTATCACTGCTTTCCTTAGCGTTGAAATGACAGCCATATACGCAATTGCAAACAAAATACCTAGTCTATTCAGCCTTTTATATAATAATTTTAATTTGGCTTGGCAAGAATCTGCTACGGTTAGCTCTAAAGATAATGATGCAAAGGAATATTATACAAATATTTTTAACAACTTGTGGAATTTTTTGGTAGGTATACTTCTGCTTCTAATTACTACATCGCCTGTTTTATTTAAATTATTTATTGATGAATCATATTTTTTGGCATACTACCAAATGCCAATTTTATTTTTAGCTATGTTTTTCCATAGTTTGGCGGCATATTTTGGTGGGATGTATGTAGCATTCAAAAAAACAAAAAGCATTGGTTTATCGTCATTTATAGCAGCATTTTTGAATATATCTATTAATCTTTTGTTAATATCCAAAATAGGGCTTTACGCAGCATCCTTATCTACATTAGTTTCTTATTTTGCCTTATCAATTTATAGAGCTATTGATTTACAAAAATCGATTCAAATTAAATATAGTTTTGCTAAAATTATATTTTCAATGTCTATAGTGGTATTTGTAGCAATTATAAGCTATTTGAATGTGAACATTCTGAATGCATTGAATTTTGTTATTGCTGTATTAGTAGCAATAATTTTGAATAGGAATTTGTTGGTTGGGGTCTTGTCGAAGGTAAGAAAAAAGATTAATTAACTCTAGAGGATTTATGAACAAAATTAAATTCCTGCGGTTAGTTCTATTACTATTATTTGAAATGGGAAAAGTATGTTTTATTTGTCATCATGAACATAATCTTTAAAACAATTAATATAAACTTGAAGGGAAGGTATACAATGAATAATATTGCAGTAGCAGGAACTGGTTATGTTGGTCTAGTAGCAGGAGTATGTTTCGCTGAAGTAGGACATATGGTTACCTGTGTAGATATCGATCAAAATAAAGTGGAGACAATGAAGTCAGGAATGTCTCCTATTTTTGAAAAAGGTCTAGAAGAATTAATGAAAGAAAATTATGCTGCTGGTAGAATAGACTACACTACTGATTACAAATCAGCTTATAAAGATGCAGATGCGATTTTCATCGGTGTAGGTACTCCAGAACAACCTGATGGCTCTGCTAATCTATCATATATTGCCACTGTAGCTAGACAAATTGCAGAATCTGTTGAAAAAGATTGTCTTGTCGTTGTTAAGTCAACTGTTCCAGTAGGAACGAATGATAAAGTAGAACAGTTTATTCAAGACTTCTTAGTAAATGACGTGCGAGTGGAAGTAGCCTCAAACCCGGAGTTCCTGGCACAGGGGTCTGCTGTACATGATACGTTGAAGGCAGAGAGAATTATTATCGGTACTGAAAGCAAATGGGCAGAGAATATATTAATGAATATCTACGAACCATTTAAACTGCCAATTGTTTCTGTAAACAGACGATCAGCTGAAATGATTAAATACGCTTCAAATGACTTCCTCGCTCTTAAGATTTCTTATATGA
The DNA here is from genome assembly GCF_056838065.1 of Rossellomorea sp. H136. Lineage (NCBI taxonomy): Bacteria > Bacillati > Bacillota > Bacilli > Caryophanales > Bacillaceae > Rossellomorea > Rossellomorea sp. H136. Next base: position 4,649,477 of record NZ_CM166371.1, on the reverse strand, counting down.
ATGATATTGCGAATCTATGTGAATTGGTTGGAGCGGATATTCAAGATGTTGCAAGAGGAATGAGCTTCGATGAACGGATTGGAAGCAAGTTTTTAAATGCTGGAATTGGCTATGGTGGATCTTGTTTCCCTAAAGATACTAAGGCCCTTGATTATATTGCGAAACAAAATGGTTATGAGTTAAAGACTGTTAAAGCTGCAATTGATGTGAATACAGAACAAAAAACAATGTTATATAAAAAGGCAAGCAAAAGATTGATTACGTTTAACGGTTTAAAAGTCGCAGTACTTGGATTAACCTTTAAACCTGGTACCGATGATCTTAGAGAAGCAGCTTCTCTTGAGAATGTACCTTTACTGCTTGATCAGGGAGCAGACATCTATGCTTTTGATCCTGTTGGGAAAGAAAACTTCTCAAAAGTGTATCCGGAAGGAAGAAATGGTAAAGGACACATCACATATGTAGATAATGTGGAAGCAGCCTTGAAAGATGCCAATGTTTGCTTTATCTTCACAGAATGGGGCGAAGTCAGAGCCATTACTCCAGAAGCGTATACAATGCTAATGAGAACACCTTTAGTCTATGACGGTAGAAATATTTATAAGGTAGAAGATATGGAAACGGCTAGAGTTGAGTATCATTCTATTGGTAGGAAAGCTGCGGAACGAAAAGGATTAGAGGAGTCGAAGTCCAATGAACTACAAACCATTAGATCCTAATAAAGTTTACCTTGTGACAGGAGCCGCCGGGTTTATTGGGTACTATCTTTCTAAGAAACTATTAGAACAAGGTTGCACTGTCGTGGGTTTAGATAATGTAAATGACTATTATGATGTGAACCTTAAGGAAGATCGGTTGGAGAAACTTCAGCCTTATGAGAACTTTACTTTTATTAAACAGGACATTTCGGATAAAGCAGCCCTTAATGAAGTATTTGAAGAATATAAACCCAATGTCGTAGTTAACTTGGCTGCACAAGCGGGGGTGCGTTATTCGATTGAAAACCCTGATGTCTATATGCAAAGTAATGTCATTGGGTTCTATAATATCCTTGAAGCCTGCAGACATTACCCTGTAGATCATCTCGTATACGCTTCCTCTAGTTCTGTATATGGCGCTAACAAGAAAGTTCCTTTTGAAGAAAGTGATTTTGTAGATAATCCGGTTTCACTTTATGCTTCTACTAAAAAATCAAATGAATTATTGGCACACACATACAGCCATTTGTATAAGATTCCTGCTACAGGTTTACGCTTCTTCACGGTATATGGTCCTATGGGCAGACCTGATATGGCTTACTTTGGATTCACGGATAAGTACTTTGCAGGTGAGTCTATTAAGATTTTTAACAATGGTGATTTTGAAAATGACTTATATAGAGACTTCACTTATATTGATGACATAATTACTGGAATCGAAAGACTCATCACTTCCCCGCCATCTGATGAAGGTGTATGTCACAAAGTTTATAACATAGGGAATAACAGTCCTGAAAAATTGATGAACTTTATTGAAACTCTGGAGAAAGCGTTAGGTAACGCACTTGGTAGAGAAGTGGAGTTTGAAAAAGTATTTGAACCTATTAAGCCTGGTGATGTTCCAGCTACTTATGCATCTACTGAACGTCTGCAGAGAGCGGTTGGATTTAAACCTGAAACTTCTATTGAAGAAGGATTGGGTAGGTTTGCTGAGTGGTATGTGGAGTATTATAGGAAGAAATAATATAAAGATACATGAAAGAATCCTATAGAAAGGTCACGTCTTCAGTGTCCAATCTATAGGATGTTTTTATAAAAATAAACTCAAACCATCAAACTATCTCCCAAGCCAACCCCCATCAACAGCCACCAAATGCCCATGCACATAATTCGAAGCCCTCGAAGCTAAATAAACAACGGTCCCCTTAAAATCATCCGGCTCTCCCCATCGATCTGCTGGAATCCGATCAAGAATTTGTTTACTTCTGATAGGGTCATCGATTAAGGCTGTATTCATGTCCGTGGCAATATACCCTGGGACGATCGCGTTTATATTGACACCCTCTTTTGCCCATTCATTGGAGAGAGCTTTCGTGAGTTGTGCCACACCGCCTTTGGCTGCTGCATAGGCTGGAACGGTTAATCCTCCTTGGTAAGAAAGGAGGGAAGCGGTGTTGATGATTTTGCCTTCCCCTTTCGCAACCATGTGACGTCCTGCCTCCTGACATAATAACCAGACCACTTTTAAATTGATATTCAGCACATCATCCCAATCGGATTCAGGGAAATCAACGGAAGGTGACCGGCGCTGAATACCTGCATTGTTTACTAAAATATCAATCTTTCCAAATGTCGAGATCACAATGGGAATAGCAGATTTCACTTCTTCTACCTTTTCAAGGTCACATGGTATAATCGAACATTTTCTACCAAGCTGTTCAATTTCTTCCTTCACATCAGTCTGTTCCGGATTCCTTTGAAGTAAGGCAATATCTGCTCCGGCTTCTGCCAGAGCCATTACCATTGACCGTCCAATACCACGCGTAGCCCCCGTGATGGCGGCTACCTTTCCGGTTAAATCAAATAGATTCTTAGTCATATGTATCTCTCCTTCTGCAATTTCTTCTTTAGTTAGATTTATCATTCAATCAAACTAGGAATAAACGTAACAATCGACGGAAACAGCACGATTAAAACGAGTGCAAAACAAAGCACCAGAACAAATGGAATGGCACTTTTCATCGCATAATCGAGCTTAACGCCGGCGGAGGAGCATGCCACAAACAGGCAGACACCAACCGGAGGAGTCAGTGTTCCAATCGCAATGTTAATGACGATCATAACCCCAAATACAATCGGATCCATTCCGGCACCCATGGCGATGGGTAAGAGGATGGGAACAAACATAATTAACAGCGCAAGACCTTCAATGAACATGCCGCCAACGATAAAGATTAAGTTAATGACGAGTATAATAAAGAATGGACTGTCTGATACGCTTGTGATGAGACTGCTCAGGATCTGTGGGAAGTTGTGACTCACGAGAATCCAGCTGAACAGGGATGAGGCAGCAATGATTAACAACACATTCCCTGAACTGATGACGGCTTCCATGAAAATCGATGACAAGTCTCGAAATTGAATACTTCTATAAACGAACAATCCCAGGATTAACGTATAGACAACCGCAATGACACTGGATTCTGTAGGTGTAAATGCGCCTGTTAAAATCCCGCCAACGATAATGACCGGAGCAAATAAAGGGAGTATCGCTTTTTTAAAGCTGTCGATGAAATAGCTGAATGAAAACGAGTTGGATTTAGATACACCATAGTTTTTCTTGATGCAAATGATCCTCGATGCCACCATAAATAGAATCCCAATGAGAATACCGGGAATGATTCCTCCTAAGAATAGCTTCCCGACGGAAATACTGGCAATTCCGCCTAACACAACCATCGGAATACTCGGTGGAATAATAATGCCAATGGATCCTGATGCTGCTTGCAAGGCAGCGGCAAATCGTGCTGGATAGCCCAGTTTCACCATGCTTGGTGTCATGACACTGCTAAGTGCAGCTGTATCAGCAGGTGCTGATCCGGAAATGCCTCCCATCATCATCCCGGAAGTGACACTCACATAACTCATGCCGCCTTTCGTCCATCCAATGATGGAATCGGCAAAGTTAACAAGTCTTTGCGTTAATCCGCTTTTATCCATGATCACACCCGTCAGCATAAAGAAAGGGATGGCCAGTAATGTAAAGCTATTCATGGAAACGAACATTTTTTGGGGAATCAATAGTAGCGGGACCACCCCTTCCCATAAAATGGTGATGATCGAGGCGACTCCTAAAGAGATCCCAACCGGCACCCCCAGGATCAATAGGACAAAAAAGGCTATAAACAGTAATAAAATCATCGTTTCTCCTCCTTGGATGTCGCGATTAATACGACAACAAAGATCATCGCAATGAAACCAGACAGGGGTATAATAGAATAAATGATTCCGAGATTAATAGGCAGTACAGCAGCCGTGCCGGACATATTCACCTCTACGAATTGAATCCCCTGCCAAAACAACACGGCAAAAAAGGATCCTGTAATGATATGTACGAGAAGCTGAATGCCTTTCGAGAACCCTTTCAGTCGATCGGCCACTGCCGTAATCGCAATATGTTTTTGTTTATAAACGCCCATTGCGATGCCTAAAAACATTAACCAAACAAATATGTATCGATCAAGCTCTTCTACCCAGACCAGCCCATTCGAGAAGACATATCGAAGGACCACCTGAATGAAGACAAGAGAAACCAAAACGGCCATAAGGAATAGAACGGCGTATATCACGAGCTTTTCTAGTCCTTGGCCAATGAGCTTTAAAGTTCTCATACGTCCCACCTCCTGATTCATTCATGAAAGGGGGGCAGGGAAAGCCCCCCTATACATCTACTTTGTATCCATGATTTGCTGAATAAGATCTTTACCAAATTCATCGCTGTACTTGTCATAGACAGGCTGAACGGCTTTTCTCCATGCCTCTTTATCCGGGTTTTCTTCTATTTCTAAATCGCCTTCTTCTTTCAGGTACTGAATATCTTCCTTTTCATTATCACGGATTAACTGTCTCTCATAATCCCCGGCTTCCTTCGATGCGTCGATTAATACCTCTTGGACATCTTTTGATAGACTATTATACTTATCTGGATTCATAATCAGGAGCATCGCTGTATACGTATGACCATCTAAGACCATGTAATCCTGCACTTCATACATCTTCGAACTTTTGATCGCAAATAGTGGTCCTTCTTGACCATCGACAACCCCATGCTGTGCTGCCATATAAAGCTCGGAGAATGGCATCGGTACGGCACTGGCCCCCAGAGTCTCTGTGGCAGAAGTCAGAACGGGCCATTCAGGTGTCCTGATTTTCAGTCCTTCCAGGTCCTCAGGTGATTTCAATGGACGCTTACTGTTCACATAGTGTCTGAACCCTGACTCCCAGTAGCTCATCACTTTAAAGCCACCTTGCTCTTCCGCTTCACTGGCAAGCTGTTCTCCCACTTCGCCCTGTAATACTTTATCGACATGATCGTAATCCCTGAAGAGAAAAGGCAAATCAAACATGGAATAGCGAGGATAATATTGTGTCACACTTCCAGTCGCCACAAGCGAAATATCCACTGTTCCCATTTTCGTACCTGTAGCAAGTTCGCCTTCATCCCCTAATTGACTGTCATGATACACATCAACCTTCACGTTCCCATCTGATTTCTCTGCTACCAATTCTGCGAATTTTTCAGCACCTGCATGAAATGGCGAAGAGGTAGGCTGATTGTGCCCCAGCTTTAACGTAACGGTTTTGGAAGCTGATCCACCCGCACTTTTTCCACAACCTGCTAATCCAATCAGTAAGACAGCTGCCATAAGCAGGCTAAAAACGTTGAACTTCTTTTTCATCTTGATTCCCCCTTTGTAATTGGTCCTGTATGAAGCATCATGAGAATCCTGCTTCATACAGAATGTAACCGCTAACAATACGCTTCAAAAAAATTTCTTTACTTACCCAAAACCTTTGTGAAAATTCAGATTTAATATTATATATAATATATGTGATTATATATAATCCACAGAGGCACGTCAAGACCCCTACCATAAATAGATAGGGGTCTTCGTTTGGAGTCTATTTTTCAACCATTTTCATAATATGTTCTTTGAAAACGATTTTCGCTTTCTCTACATCTCTTTCTTCCAGCGTTTCCACAAGGGCTTGATGATATTGATGAACTTCCTCTGGAAGGATCCGGACCTTCGGATTCAATAACGTGATATATCGTCGGATATGATTCGTTAACATTCCCCAAATGCGTAAAAACACATCTACATTGGACCACTCAATGATCGTACGATGAAATTCCATATCCAGTTGCGACTGGACCGCATAATCCTTTTCCGCGTATTTCATTTTGTCCACGATATCGTATAATTCACCGAAATGCCTTTTGGTCAGCTGGGGGAGAATTACTTCAATGGCATCTGTCTCAATCTTCGCCCTTAATGAAAACATATGATACATTTCAACGGGATTGATATCAGTTACAAAGGCACCTCTATATTTAATTGTATTAATGAGCCCTTCTTCCTCCAGGCCCCTAAGTGCCTCCCTTACCGGCACCTGACTAATGCCCAGCCTTTTGGCCACTTCTGTTTCCACAATGCGGTCGCCGGGCTTTAGCTTGAACATAATAATATCCTCTCTAAGTTTCTCTTTCACTTCATCCTTGAGGGAAATAAGCGTATTCACTTTTTTGGTTTTCGACATTTCATACAGTCCTTTATGGCTTTTAGATTTATTAGGTTATATATAATGAATTGTATTGTATATAATGATGGGTTGCAATGGGGAAGGGGAGGGACGGTTCTCACTTAACTTTTTTGGTCAATTATGGAATGAAAGAGTTTCAACATCGTTTCTTTATGAAACAAGAGATCTGAATGAAGTCTGCATCAAATTCCTCAATACTCTTCAGAAGGTTAAAATCAAATTGCAAAGTGAGGTTCAAGGAGTTTAATGAGCGAACGAATCAATAGAAGACCACAGGGATTACAGCGGGAGACTATCCAATGATTATGCCAGAGTGGAGAGCAGGAAGGGCGTGGGTCAAATGGGAATTCTTCAATTGAAGAGTCTGCCGAAAGAGGAAAGTGATAGTGTGTTGAAGAGAGTGAAGAGGTGTCCCAGCAGCAGGCGGCAAGGATTCTTGGAGTTGCGGTTCATTTTTTGTATAAGGTTAAGGGGTAGAGTGGGAACCGTCCCCACTCTACCATGTTAACTGGATTCTGCTGAATAGTAATAATATTTTAAAAATACCAAAAGTAATTATAAAAAATGTCCAAACGTTTTTGATACGCTTGTTTTAGCTTATTAAAAACATTATGTAAGGAGAATGAGTAAATGGATCAGGAAAGGTATGGTTTATCCAGGAGAAAATTCTTAAAGGACGCAGGGAGAATTGGAGGCGCTTCTGCTGTTCTTGGGGTGACCGGTTCCATGGGATTATTTGGACCCCAAATGGCAGGTGCGAAAGAACATCAAAAGAATAAACACCACACCAAGCAACCGGGCAAAAACAGTTCTTATATGCTGTTGAATGTACGTTTAGAAAGCGGATATCAGTATGAAAATGGAGAAGTCGTCGCAACTGACACTGTCTTGAAAAATATTCGAATCGATAAAGGAAAGATCACGAAGATTTTAGATACAAGTGTACGATATGAAAAGCATCTTGACTGCTATAATGCCGATGGTAGACTTCTTATTCCTTCTTTTAAGGAAATGCACATTCACTTGGACAAAACCTATTATGGTGGTCCTTGGAAAGCGGCAGCCACGAGGAAAAATGGCATTTTCTCTATGATCGAATTGGAACAGTCCCTACTACTGGAATTACTTCCGACTGCTCAGGAGCGTGCAGAGAAACTGATTGAGTTGATCCTCGGGTATGGTTCAACTTTTGCGAGAAGCCATTGTAACATCGATCCGGTAGTGGGCCTTAAGAATCTGGAGAAATTACAACTGGCCTTAGCCAATTACTCAGATAAGATAGGGCACGAGATTGTGGCATTCCCTCAACACGGTTTGCTCCTTTCTGACTCTGAGGGACTCATACGTGAGGCTATGCAACTTGGCGTGACACATGTTGGCGGACTTGATCCAACTAAGGTCGATGGGAATATGGAAAAGTCGTTACAAACCATGGTACAAATTGCAGCAGATTATAATGCCGGGATTGATATTCATCTTCATGAGGGAGGGGAATCCGGTATAAAGGCCATAAGCAGATTAGCAGATTTGACTGAGGAAGCCGGCCTTCAAGGAAAAGTAACCATCAGCCACGCATTTGCTCTTGCAGACTTAGCCCCAGGCGCTGACGTGGACATGGCGAACCGCCTGGCATCATTAGGGATTTCCATTGCGTCACATGTGCCAAACGGAAAAGGTGTCATGCCGATTCCGATGCTGCAAGAACAGAATGTACACGTCATGCTTGGGAATGACAGTATCACCGATCACTGGTCACCGTTTGGAATCGGAGATATTCTCTATAAGGCACACCGGGCTGCCGAACTGTATGGCTGGTCCAGTGAGTACAAACTGTCACGGGCACTTTCTCTTGCAACCGGAGGGATCACGCCATTAAATGAATCAGGTAAACAAGTATGGCCGAAGGTGGGGGACGAAGCAACAGCCGTCCTTGTTCCTGCAAGCTGCTCCGCTGAAACGGTGGCCCGCCTGCCTAAATGTGATGCCGTTCTCTACAAGGGGAATGTGGCATCCGGTTCTCTCCAAGCTGTAAAGCCCAATGAGAAGAACCCGAAAAAGCACGGATAATCGTCTAACAAACAAATGATTTGTTGGATTGAATCTTCCAAGCTACTAAAACATCATTATTAGGAGGATATTATGCTTCAAAATATCGGAATACCGGGCTTGATATTAGTGTTAGTCATTGCCCTTATCATCTTCGGCCCATCCAAGCTCCCGGAAATCGGAAGAGCCTTCGGGTCGACATTAAAGGAGTTTAAAAAGTCTACGAGAGAATTGGTTTCAGATGGCGAGTCGGAAAGCCGCGAATCCAAGACCAGTAGTGAAAAGTAAATGAATCTATGATAGTCAGTAAGGTGCAGGTAATCTTTACTTGCACCTTCTTGTTATCGCCAGTCTTCCTTTTATTTTTGAGAGTAAGGGTTTATGGCATTGTCATATAAGCTCTATAACAGATTTTTTCACAACCAGAGGTGTATGTATGGAGAAGATGGATTTGAATTTAATTGGACATTTGGAAGAATTGCGCAAACGACTGATCATCACACTTGTTACATTTGTGGTTATTTTTCTGATTGCTTTTTTTTATATCCAGGATTTATATGAGTGGTTCATCCAGGATTTCCCGATAAAGCTTGCCGTACTGGGTCCGACTGATATCCTGTGGGTGTATCTACTACTGTCCAGTGTCGTCGCTCTTGCCGGAACCATTCCAGTTGCCGCTTATCAAATTTGGCTCTTTGTCCGGCCGGCTTTACATGAAAATGAGCGAAAAGTGACCCTGGCCTACATCCCGGCATTATTCATCCTTTTCATTCTAGGCATCTGCATGGGATACTTTTTAATCTTTCCCATCGTTCTTGACTTTCTGTTGTCTTTATCAGGGGATATGTTCATGGAGTTCTTTACCGTGGAGAAATATTTTCGCTTTATGATCAGTATGACGCTGCCATTTGGTTTCTTGTTCGAACTACCGGTAGTCATCATGTTTCTCACAAGCATAGGGGTATTGAACCCTTTTCGCTTACAAAAGATGAGGAAATATGCTTATTTCTTTCTGATTGTGACGTCTGTTTTGATTACACCTCCTGACTTGTTATCAGATGTTCTAGTCATTGTTCCTTTACTGTTGTTGTATGAATGCAGTGTTGTGTTATCCAAGGTGGTTTATCGTCGACGTAATGATACGACAGGTATGACTGCCTAGGGGATGGGGAGATTGGGGTCAGACCCCCACCCGACTGGGTTCAATTCAAGTAGGGGACGAAGAAGTTGCCGGATTGGTTCACTGGAGAAGCGGAAATTATTCAGGGGAATATTGACGAATAGTCAGAAGAGGAGAAAGCAAAGCTGTTCCTCTTTTTTATTCTATTGAAACATAAGAGGCTAATCAAGCTGGGGAAAAGCGAATAACTTATGAACCAACTTGATAAGAAATAAGTATAAATAAGAATAAACCCATTAGCGAGCTAAAGCTTACTCTTATTTTTTATGGTTTAATATCAAAATACAATGTAATAAATCTTTGAATATTGATGAAAGGACCTTCTATTCGAAGATCCTTTTTTGTGTTAATTCGTAGACTTGTGTTAATCAATATTTAAAAACAGTTCGCAACGACATTTGTTAAATTAAAGAAGTCTAGAAGCGCAGACTTAGTATTAGCGGCTAGTCCATCTGAAGCGCTATCTAAAGCTTTTCTAATGGAATCATTTCTCGAGAATCCATTAAATCGGTATTTATCATAATATTTTTTAACCTTAGATACTGTTTTTGAAACTCCACCAAGAGCTTTTATGGCTGATTTAACTTTTAATATTTTTGAAAATGGAAGGCCGTTACTGACAATCGCTATTCCAACAGCTGCAACACAACCGGCTACGCTCATTGTTTGGAAAGTACCTTCTTGAGCAGGTGGAGTTTCACTGAAAAGTAGGTTTTGATCAGAATCAACACTCACATATAATCCAGTTTTATTTTGTAACCATTGCGCCGTTTTTTCAGGACCTTGCTTTACAATACCGTTAGGAATTTTTTCTATCGCTCCTAAGATAACTTCTGTTTGTTCAAACATTTCCTCGTCTATTGCTTGGTCTTCTTCGGTAAGTCCAGTTTCAGTTGCAGCAGCAGGAAATACCGGAGCAAGTGTACTAAACAAAAATACAGCAGCGATGAATGATATGAGTTTCTTAAATTTCACGACTTTCGTCTCCTTTACAATATAATACAGTTACTCTATCATAAAATTTGAAATAAATTCTATTAAATTTACAAAAAATGTATTATTTACGCAAAAATAGTAGAAATGTTGTGGTTGAAAGGGGGTATTTTGTCATGTTAAAAGAGAAATTACCACTAATAGGTGCTTTCTGTTTATTAATTCTCACAATCGTGAACTTTACGTTTAACAATGAATCACTAACTAGTGTTGTAGGTATTTCATTGTTTATTTTAGTATTAATCTTATACGTCGTTTCTAGAAAGGGAAAAAAATCTTAATGCAGTGAAACAAGGTTCTTAGATTGAAGGAATCTTGTTTTTTTGTATATATCGCATTAAAAGTTAAAGAATTGGATCCCGATCAGTTAACCAAAGAAAGATTCGAGGTAAATGAAATAAAAACATTGAAAAAAGTATGTTCTATTATGGTATTCTTTAATCGACCAACCCAAGAACTCTTGGTTATATGGAGCCGGGTAAGGTAATCATTTAAAGTGAATGGGTAATAGATTTAAGCATATGCTTGCTGTCGGTGCTGCTCATCAAATAGTAAATGGAGATGAATCCAAATTGAAATCATACATTGTAAGAATAGAATTAGAACAGTCCAATCCCTTAATATGGAGAAGAGTCATCATGCCAGCAGGAGCGACATATAAAAGGCTTCATGATGTCATCCAGAACATAACCAATTTTCAGAGTGGTTACCCTTATGAGGGCTACCACCTGTTTGAATTTGATTTGACTGAGGATCATAAGATTGTCACGGATAATGAAGAAGCTTACCTTGAGCATCAGCATTATAAGAAAAACAAAGCCATGTATGAAGAACGGCTAAAATCCATGCCACTTGAAAGGGTGGAATTTGAGAAGAACTATCAGGAAAGATTGAAGATTGAAGTGCGCAAGCCCACTGGTTTAAAGATCGATGACTATCTGGAGAAGTATAAGGAAATCAGATATGCCTATGATTTTGGTGATGATTGGCATGTCACCGTGGAGCTTGAGCAGATTGTCGATGATTACTACTTTGGTTTTCCAACCCTTCTTGATGGAGCAGAGACAGCACCCCCTGAAGATATAGGCGGGATGCATGGGTTCTATGAATTTCTTAAAGCATATCGTGATGGGAAGCATCCAGAGCATGATGTCATGGAGTCATGGGCTGAATCATCATATTTCAGGGAATATGATCCTGATTGGATCAACGAGAGACTTAAAGCGCTTAACTATAAGAAGACTGAGTGGAATAAGATTAACCACGAGGGGTATAAGATCATTGAGGATAAGTATCGGAAGAAATAAGGCTTTTGGGACATGGGGACAGGCACTCTGTCCCAAAAGTGAAAGAGACGAGGGGTTTCATTCCCTCGTCTTATTTTATGACCCTATGTCCCTTTTAAAAATCCCTCAACAATCCCATTAAACTTCTCACTATACTCCCAAAACATAAGATGTCCTCCCAATACCTCCACCGACGCTTTAGGCGCAAGCTTCCTCAGATTGGAGGTCGCAACTTCAGCCCAGTGCTCGGCGACAACATATAGAGTCGGTACGGATTCACTGCTTTCTGCCGCCTCCACACGATAATCCGAGAAGAGCCCGGAAGAAAACAAATTAGCGGCAATATAGTAAGGTGTTTTCAGTGATTGCTCGACAATCCATACCAATTCTTCTTCCTTCAGCTCCCGTTGGACCATGACTCCGGTGGCATAAGCAGCAATGAAATCCCGTTGTCCTTTTGGATGGCGAAGGTAGTTCGTGTAGGCCGCAGCCATGTCATCAAGCGGACCTTCCACCCAATCCTGGTCTTGTTGAACGGATAAAGATTTTGGCGGCATATCAATGAAAACAATGGATTTGATCCCATCCGTACCGAATTGGCGGATATATTCCCAAACCGTTAAGCATCCGAATGACCAGCCGACAAGCGTTACATTTTCGACCTTTAATTGCTTCAATACCTTTTCGAGATCTGTTCCATGCGTGACATAGTCATTCCCGTGAACCGTCATGGTGGACCGGCCATGGCTTCTCGGATCCATCACAATCGTACGGTGAGTTTTTGAAAAATGCTTGACCTGCTCGGAAAAGACTTCAGTAGTGAATGTAAAGCCTGGAATAAATACAATGGGCTCGCCACTGCCGATATCATGCACAAATAATTCGATTCCTGGTTCCACTTCAATATATATGTTCATAGCTGTCCTCCTGAAAGTTTGTCATTTTGTTTCTAAATTATATTCGGCATGACGTTATTTCATATCGGAAATTATTGATAAGCCCAGTATTATCGTAATAATGGAATCTTTTTAAAAAATATTCTTCAAGGGGTGTCCATTTTCTCTCTTCCAACCTATTTAAAACATGAATAGATAAGAAGGGTGGAAGAGAAGATGAAATCAGGATGTCAGGTAGTGGATCAAATCGGTGAATTGGAGATTGTGGGGAATATCGTTCCTCATTTATGGTATAAGAACATTACTTTTTCAAGCGGGAAGGCCCATTTTGTGGCGATTGCGTTACTCGCGGATATCGTATATTGGTACAGACCGACGATGATTAGGGATGACAGCGGAATGATCAAAGGGGCCAGGACGAAATTCAAGGGGGATATGCTTCAGAAGAGCTATCAGGCATTTGCTGATACATACGGATTTACAAAGCGGCAGGTGAAGGATGCCATCGACTTTCTGGTGGATCATCATTTGCTGGTCAGGGAGTTCAGAACGATTTCTTCATCGAGCATTATTTTAAACAATGTGATGTATGTGCAGCCAATCGCTGAGAATGTCAAACGGGTGATGAATGAACGGTGCACCGTGTCTGAGCTCGTATCTATTTGCCCACCTGTTACGCCTGAACGTACCACGTCGTCCCCTTTAAAGGAAGGTCTGTCCCATCAGGGGAAGGGGGCTCCTGAGGTGGAAGAGGGGACGTATACAGAGAGTACTTCAAAGAATCCTTCAGAAAATAATGAACAACAACAACAAAGTGCGGGTGAGTGTCCGCTTACCTTTTTCAAAGACAATGAATTCGGCAGGCTGGGGTCTTATATTCAAGAGAAAATCAAAACCTGGTGTGAAAGTCTTTCCGAGAGCCTCGTCGTGGAAGCGATGAAGCGAGCGGTTGAACAGGGGAAACATTACTGGAGCTATGTGGACGCGATCCTGGTGAAGTGGGAGCAGTTGAACGTGCGGGATGTGAAGGATGCGAGGGCGAAAGAGTTACAGATCATGTTCGAGAAAGTGTATAAGCGAAACGTACAAAGTGGGGGAAGGAAACCGGTTCGAACGGAAAAGCTGCCGGAATGGTTTACTGAAGATGAGGTAGCGGAGGAAGACTGTGACGCGGAGTTTGAAGTGGAGAAAGCTAAGTTGATGGCGGAGCTTGAAGCGTACCGGGAGCGTGGGGTTGGTGTCGTAAACTAAAGTGATTTTGAATGAGAAAAGTTTGTCCCATGGTATCCTTCTGAACCGGATTCTTGTATATAGACGGTGAAGGAGGAGATGAAAATGGGACAAACAGTGAACCGCCCCCTTGCTTCCCTCGGTCAATAATAGATGGGAAGAACAGGGACGGATTTCCCGTTTTAAAATCCTTAACCAGAATGAGATCTCTTTCCCTTATTACTCTCGAGACATGAAAACTTCATCATTTTTGTTTGGACTCAAAGGCTAGGATGAAACCGGTGAAATTGGAGCTTGATGAACAAGGGACAATTCCCTGTATACGAGTCTCATCAGAACCATTTCTTCTTAGCAAAGGGCTGCAAAGAAATCCCTGTTGTAACGCCTAGACAAAACCCGATGACTAGCCCTATTGCAGTATCTTCTACGATCGGGATAAAAATAACAATACCGATCGTAAGACCGATGATCATGCCGAGAATGTATAGAATCACTTTTTTTAAAACTGAATCTTTCATGTGTCCGACACTCCTTAGTTGTAAATTTCTTTCTTTTGGAAGAAGTAAAATGTAATGAGCAGCAAAGGAATACAGTAGAGCACATTGATCAGCAGGGATGATGTAAGAGTCATTCCTTCGATAAGCGGCCCTTGTGTGTGCTTGAAGGGCAGTAGAAATTGTTTAAAGTCCCAGTTTGCAAACCAAAGGTACCTCGTTAGATCAGTAAATTGACTCAGGAACATTGTCATTGGTCCCGCCATGAAGTAAATAGCCAATGAAAGAGGTAAAGTAACTGATTTGCTTATGAAAATCACAGTCAGTGAAAAGGCGATAAGTGAAACCATCATTATAGAAAAAAGCTGAGTTACTATATTTTGGGCAAATAGCACATAAAAGTTTTCGTGCATGAAGTTGTGTATACCCTTAGAGAATACATAGGACGATGAAGAATTGATATCACTCATCAGTAAACTGATGACCAGTGTAAAAAGGATTGCTGAAGCTGTATAGAATAAGATATACAGAATCATGGTAATCAGCTTGGATAGTAAGATCTTAAATCTCGAGACAGATCTGATTAACAACAGCTTGATGGTTCCTGATGAAAATTCATCTGCTATGAGAGATACAGCGACTACTGTAATCAGAACAGTGATCAATCCCGTCATCTGTGTAACTGAAAGTAAATTATCATACAGATTATTGTTGCTGACAGGTATGATGTTTTGTTCAAGATAATAGTTTAATCGATTGATTTCTTCAGTGATTTCATTTTTTTCTGATTCTAGAATCATGACTTCCATCGATTCAGGATCGGATTGAAGCTTGGATTCATACTTTTTATCTGCTTCTGAATACTTGTTATCCAAGGCAGTCAATTCACTCTGGACTTCTTCCTTCCAATTGTCCTTGTCATAAGAGCCAGTCGTATACTGGGAGGAAAAGAAAGTCGGCAGCAGAACCGTAATGATGGAGAAGAACAGGATAAAGAGTAAGCTAACATAATTTCTGATGCGGAAAAAATTTTTGTACCATTCATTTTTAACCAGTTTAAACATATTACATGCCCTCCGATGCTGACAGGGTACTGAAGTAATGTTCCTCTAATGTTTCTGTGACAGGAGCTGCCCAATAGATTCTTATGTTATGAGAGTTCAATTCTTGTATAATTTCAGGCATATTCTCTTCAGGGATTCTCAGTTCAATTGTATTCGGATCCACCTTTCTAAAGTGCAAGTCCTTCGTACCAAGGATGTCAGCAGCAAGTTTGATGTCACTGATTTTAATGAGAAACTTATGGTTCTGAAGGGGGGAAGGAGCTTTAAGGTCTTTCAGTTCAATTAGTTTACCATGCTCGATAATCCCGATTCGATCACACATTAGTTCAATTTCACTTAGTAGATGGCTGGAGATCAAGATGGTCATGCCATGTTCGTCTGCTAAGTGTCTGACGTATTTCCTGAACTCCTTTATCCCATTGGGATCTAGTCCATTGGTAGGTTCATCGAGTATGAGGATTTCTGGTTTGTGCAACAATGCTTGAGCAAGTCCCAGTCGTTGCCTCATACCCAGTGAATAGGTTTTGACTTTCTCTTTTAAATTTTTTTCTATATTTACGACTGAGGCGATTTCCATTATTCTTTCATGGGTGATGGGAGTGTTATTCATGTTTGCGTAATGCTTAAGGTTCGCGTACCCGCTCATGTAATTGTAGAGTTCTGGTTGTTCAATGATCGCTCCGATCTGGGCCATTGCCTGTTTCCGGTCTGTGTTTATGTCATGTCCGCAGATACGGATTGTTCCGCTTGTCGGTCTGATTAAATTAACGAGCATACGAATGACAGTGGTCTTTCCTGCACCATTGGGACCTAGGAATCCAAAGATTTCCCCTTTTCCTACATTGAAAGAAATATTCTTAATGATCTCTTTCGAGCGGATCATCTTGCTGACATTTTCAATTTCGATTGTGTAATTCATAGGTTTTCCTCCTACTGGTGTGTGGTCTCGAAAATAACGAGAGCTTCCATACCTTCCCGGACTTTTTGGTGATTGATTGACTCTTTCAGCTCTATCTTGACTGAATAAACATCCTCTTGATCTTCACTCGGAATATATTGAATACTCGTGATCTCTCCTTTGGTTTCGGTTTGTATCTCCGAAAACCTGACACCTACCTCGGTTCCTTCATTTACATGTATCATGTCTTTTTTCTGGATGTTCGTTTGGATAAACATCTTCTTATTACTTGAGACCACACCGATTGGATCACCTGCAGAAAGAAACTTCCCTTTCATAATGGAGGGATCTTGAACAAAGAAGCCACCCTCAGGAGAGAGGATGTCTAAGCTTCCCGAATCGGTTTGGATAACAGCAAGCTTCTGATTCTTCTCTACACGGTTCTCTAATGGAGAGAGGGAGGGGGTAATGTAGCCGGCTTCAGCAGCGACAATTTCTGTTTTATTCAGTGAATGCAACTCACCTGATGAGGTGAATACAGAAGAACTACTTGCATATATTGATAAAGATCCCAATAGTATGAGTGAAAAGATCACGGATCCCAGAAGGGTGAGGATGAGCATAAAGGGTTTATGATTGTACATGATTTGACTATCAGTGATCTCATTAATGTGATAAGATTTCATTTAATTTCATCCTTACTCAATTTTGTTTCTCAAAGTGATAGGGAGGACAGGCGAAATGGGTGTTTTTTTATATATTATTTGATATAATAAGTTAAACTAAGTATGGTGAAAGACGTAATTAAATCATGGAATAGAATTTGTTTTCAAATCCAAGCATGAAGATACCACCTGCTACGCCGCCAACTCCCACAGCTGCGGCACGGATTTGCCATTTCCATTTCTGATACGTACTATTTCGCAATCCTGCGTAATAGGCTCTTTCACCTGCTACTCTACCAGCTCCATATGTTGCACCGGATGCTGCAATGACAGCAGTGACGATACCGAGGATAGTGGCGATTGCGACACCACCATCAACATACTCCATTTCCTGATCAGTAACATCTACATAATGATTCGGTAATAATAACTCATTTTCTAAAATAGCTTCCATTGTTTTCGCTCCCTTTATACCCATTTCACCTACCCCTCCCTATCACTTTGAGAAGTATTCAGCTCACTTACTTCATGGGCATAAATATATCAATCACGACCTTATCGCTTTCAGGCTCATTGGAGAGGAATATACTATAACTCTCTTTCTTTAATGAAATATCATTTTCATATGCATAAAGATTCATTTTCTGATAGGCATAATCGATATCGTATTCTTTTCCTTGGAATCGGGTATATAAACAATTCTCAATTTTGAGAGAGTCACTGAAACCATAGGGGAATTTGACATCTACCGGTTTACTCGCCTGCATCATGAAACTGACTTGGTTCTCCCCATTCCTTAAGTAAGTATGGTTGATCAAGGGACCTTTGGGAGCGGCTCCTTTAGATAGTAATTGTGCGTTCAATAATTTCACGATCTTCTCAGCTGACACCTTCTTTAGTTCTTCGACGTTCACTTTATGTAAGACAACATTGCTCAGCTTTAAAGTTTTATTTTCCTTTACATCCATAACCAAGATACCTCACTCCTAATTAGTATTGAAAAACATCATCGTTTTCGTCGTAGTCGTTACATGTATCGGCTTCTGAAAGTCCCTTCACCTGGCTGCCAGAGTGAATCTCGCTATGCTGTGCGTTCCAAAGGTGATAGTACTCCCCCTTGGTGTCCATTAACGATTGGTGGGTCCCTGTTTCAAGGACTTGCCCATCCTTGACTACTATGATCTTGTCACAATTTTTTATCAGGCTTAATTTATGAGCGATGATCAACATCGTTTTATTCGGGAAGTTGGTATATAGTTGTTCGAAAACTTCTTTTTCTCTCATTGAATCCATATTGCTTGTGGCTTCATCGAGTACAATGAGTTCAGGGTTCTTTAATAGGCAGCGGGTAAGATTGATGATTTGCTTCTCCCCTCCGGAAAGCCCGACGCCTGATTCTTCAATATGGGTCTCATACCCGTCATCCAGCGTATGGATAAATCCTGAGCAGCCAATCTTGCCGAGAACCTCTTGAATATCTTTAATTTCGTGGTGTTCCTGCCCAAGGGTCAGGTTTTCAAAGACTGTCCCGGGAAGCAGCTGGACATCCTGTTGGCAATAGCCTATTCGTTTACGTAAAGAAGTTAATGTGTAATCTTGGGTATTTACATCATCAATTAATATTCTTCCTTCATTTATGGAGTGAAGGCCAACTAGAAGCTTGGCTAGAGTGGACTTTCCAGATCCCGAAGTTCCTACTATGGCTGTGCGCTCCCCTTTATTGATGGAGATGTTGATATCTTTCAACGTATTTTTCCCTGTACGGTAGCCGAAACTCAAGTCTTCAAATGTAACTGAATGCTGAATGGATTTAAATTCGATCTTTTTGTCATCTTCCAAGGGCTCTTCTTTAATATCAAGAATCTCTGACAGACGTTTCATGGAGATGTCCGCTTCCTGAATCTCCAGCTGCATATTCACCAATCGGTTTATCGGATCCATGAAGAAAGAGGATAGGACACTGAATGTAAGCAGAACACCAATGGACATGGTTTCATTCATCACCATCAAAGCACCGTAAGAGATAAGAGCGAGGCTTCCGATCGTCATCAAAGTGGAAGAAATGCTGTCGTGAAGATTCGCTAAATGCTGCATTCTGAAATCAATCTTAAGAGACTTTATGAAATGTTTTTCGACTCGATCCATGATGGATTTCTCATGATTCGAAGATTTTACAAAGTTAATGGCATTCAAGCTTTCGACTATAGTAGAATTCAACCTTGAGTCCTGCTCCATTTTCTTTAAGTTATACTTCTTGAAAGGCTCCTTAAAGGAATAAACGATGATGATGTGAATGATGGTTATAACGGCGATGATCATAAACAGTTCTCGGGATATGTTAAACAGGATGATACCGGTCCCCAGAGCCAGGATCAAGTCCAGAAAGACGGTCAGCACTAAATTGGTCAGTACATTTTTAATGACAAAGCTGTCTCCGAAACGGGTCAGGATATCACCTGTTTTCTTGGTGGAGAAGAAGCTTATAGGTAAATTGAAAATATGCTTGAAATAATTTAATACTAGAGAGATATCCATTTTCTGAGATACATGAATGGCCAACTGAGCCCTGATGAAACCAATCACTACCTGTACCAAGGAAACTCCCAGGAATAACAGGGTGAAGACCAGGAGCTGCGTCTCTAAGTTATTGGGAATGACCTGGTCGAAGATCACTTGATTGAAAAATGAACCGACAATCCCCGTCACTGTCAACGTAATGGATGCTAAAATGATCATCCCTAACAGCCATTTGTGAGGGGTTAACAGAGTGAGGAACCGCTGGAATACTTTCTTGTTTGCCACCTCATCATTTTTCTTCACAAAAACATTGTTGTTTGGGGTAAGGAGCACCATCAGTCCCGTAAAGTATTTAAAAAACGAATCTATGCTTTCTACACGCTTCCCTTGGCCGGGGTCTAATAATACTACTTTGTTTTTGTAGATTTCCCTGATGACGACAAAGTGGCTTTGACCATTTTCCAGAATGACTTGGGCTATGGAAGGAAGGGTGAATCTACTTTGAAATCCTTCTTTATCCACCCTTATAGGTTTACTGATAAAGCCTATTTCATTGGCGGTCTTTACGAGATCGCTAAGTATGGTTCCTTTACGCTGCGTTTGCATTTTATTTCTGAATTTGTAAAGCTCCATTTTTTTACCGTAATGGGAAGAAACCATGGCTAAACATGCAGGAGCACAATCATTGCTATCATGTTGGCGTACAAGTATATTTCTTTTCATAATTTCCCCTCATTTTATTTCGGTTCACTGAATAAATCGGTGATATAAGCAGTCCCCATACTTGTTAGTGAGTCCCATATCACAAGGCCGGCAACAATGAATAAGACTTTAAAGGTCTTTAGTTTGGTCAGTTGACGGAGACCGATGGTGAGAATGACCAAACTCCATATATTGAATATTTCCATTGGTGCAATGGCCCCTTGCAATATAGGGGATCCTCCCATATATGAGGACAGTGCTGTGATATTTTCCTTGGCAGTGAATAAAGGACTGGATTCCTTCAATAATTCTGCGAGAGAAACCGGTATGGAAACGAAGAATGCTAAAGACAGTAATTCTCGATACGAGCTGAAATGCCTGAACATCTTGACGGTTAGGTACAAGTATAAAGCAAGTATAGATTGGGAGATGAAGAAGAGGGCGATTACGGCAACTGCTCCTATTATAAATGCCTGCACTCTTTCTGCACTATTCAGATTTTCCTCGGTAAAGGATAACTTGCTGGTATCCGTCAGCAATACACCTATTGCAAGAGCAGCCAGAAGAATGATCAATGATAGTGTAGCAGGTCTCCATAATGTCGGTTTATCAGCGATTTTCCCTGATTCGGTTTTGGGCTTGAAGATCAAGGACGGTCCGGGTATCTTGTGGCGAAGTTCCATATTATTTATCCACTTTTACACTGAATTCGTGTGGCAAATCATTCTCAATATCGACGGGAATGATATCCTTTAATCGGTCGGCAATGTCGGCATTATCCGCTCCCCCACCGATGCTTAATCCAATAGTCAATAACAAAGCTGAAGCTGTCATGGTTATTCCTCCTAGAATTTGTTTTATGTAGTATTCTGTACTGCAACCCAACTATACAATTAAATTTTTTGAAAATAAACAAAATATAAGTAGATTCATATTTACAGATGACAATTTAAGGTATATAAGTCATACTTTACCTAGATGATATTTTGACTAGAAAGATGGGGGTAATATGGGAATAGTGGATTTGGGTAAGGAAATCATCCGTCTAAGAAAGCAAAATTCCATGACTCAGAAGGACTTGGCGCAAGATGTGTGTACACAGTCAGCTTTAAGTTTGATCGAGAGAGGGCAGACCAAACCTACTCTTGAAACAATCTTTTTTATCTCTTTGAAGTTAAATAAACCAATCAGTTATTTCTTGCAGTATTTATTGGATGATAATGTAGAATACATAAACAGAACCGTTTCTTTTATTGAAAACTTATCTATTAAGCAGCGATTCAATGATGTTCACCAATTGACACAAAAAGAACTTCGGACAATGGAAACAAACAACCGTACTTGGTTCGAGCAATATTTAAGATGGATGAATGTCGTCAGTTCTTACCGTCTAAAGAGAGAGAATTACCAGATGACTGTGTCGCTCTTAAAGGATTTACTTAAAGAAGAATATTTTTTGATCAATCAAAAGGGTTTTCTTCATTTCAAAATCCTAAACTCTTTAGCCCTTATCCATGGAGAGAACGATAACCTTACAGCGTCACTCATGTACTATAACAAAGCCTTGAAGAGTCAATTTAAAGAGGTTACCCCTTCCTTGCTCCGTCAGCCGGAAATCTACAGGCTGCGAATCTTATATAACAAGGCCAAGACCCTGTATGACTTGAAGAAATATCAGGAGGCACTGGAAACGGTCGTTCAGGGAATAAAAGAGTCCAAAGAAAATGAGAATATCTCGATGCTTGGGAATTTTTATTATTACCAGGGGCAATGTTATGAAAAGATGAATGGAGACTGTTCGAGCATAAAAGAAGCTTATAGAAACGCGGAATTTATTTATGGATTTCTTGGCAATGACAATTATTTAAATATAGTTCGCGAATTGAAGAAGGGGTATTTGGACAAGGAGTAAGTGGAAGCACCGAGGAAGCACCGGGACGGTTCTCGTGCTTCTTTTTTTTATTCGAAGGAAGCATGAGAACCGTCCCCATGCTTCCCCCCCCATGCTTCCCCAAAACTAAGCTAATTTAGAAGCACCAGCTCCATCATGGTCATCCTCATCGTACAGTTCCTTCGTTTCATCCAGGTGTTCTTTGTCGCTCATAAACTCAAGTCCCCAACCGGAAATTGCGGAGAATATGATAACAGCTACCATTGCGATACAGTATACGACAAATGGTGCTACCCCGACAGGAGTAAAGGTTGGATAGGCATTTTTATCAACCATATCCCCAACAAAGGCAAAAGGAATGAGTACGGCCACACTATATGGGAGAAATCCTATGATTGATGTAGAGCAAGCATCTAGTAAGTTGCCTCGTCTCCACGGTGCAATTTTAAATTTATGTCCTAGTCTGCGAACAAAGGATCCTAGCATAACCATGGTCGGGGTTCCTGCAGTGGTCAGACAGTTAATCAGTAATGCTAAGAATACGATGGTGATTTCAGCACGCTTGGGAGTAGTAGCAAAGGACTCTGATTTCACCATGAGCCAGTCAATGAAGCCACCTTTTTGAAGGGTTCCGATCATGCCCATTAAGAAAATGGTAAAGACAGCGACACCAACCATACCGAAGATCCCATCAATGATAATACCACCCGCAGTAAATTCAGCCCGGTTAATAAGTAAAATATCTTTAAATTGGATAAGACCTGAAATGAGTGCAACGATGATTCCAATGGATGTAGAGTAGAGAAGAGCCGTAACTAAATCTTTTCCCTTTATCATCATAAAAAGGAGCAATAGCGGAACCGTTAACATAATAAGACCTAATGGATTCAGTTCATCTGGTAATTGGACGGTCGCACTATTATTCGCTTTTACTAATGCCATAATAATGTAGAATCCAATGGTAATGGCACCTGCAGCAATTGCATAGCGGATCCTGCTTTTGACTACTTTATCAATGGTGGTTCCTTGAGAATAGGCTGACACAATGGTTGTATCTGATATGGGAGCCAGGTTGTCACCGACAAATGAACCTCCTATGATCGCACCTACAATTAGTAATGGATCTGCTCCTAGCATATAGCCGACCGGAAATAAAATAGGGCTTGCAGCGATTAAGGTCCCAACGGCTGTCCCTGTCGACATACTCATGAATGCAGCGATGAGAAACGTGATGAGAGGGAACCAGGCAACGGTAATCCCCATATTAAGGAATCCCCAGACCAATCCTTCAATTAGTCCGGAAGCACTGAGGAGCTTTCCCATAATACCTGCCAAGAACCATGCCAATAACATAATGGCAAGCATATTCGAACTAATTCCATGAATAAGAGAGTCAATGTACAATTTCTTATCTTTTGCTAATAGTAATCCTAGTAAAATACCAAGCAATATCATCGGTCAAAAAGCTTCTGGCAATGCAGCACCGGTGAAACCCAGCCATAGAATCCCAACAAACATTGCAGCGAATGGTACTAATAAAACAGGAACCCCACCATAAAATTGTAGTGTCTCTTCTCTTTTCATTTACCTATTCCCCCTTATAAGTTAGTTCACTTTTAATTGAGCGTGTACCTCTGCTAAAGCATAAATGGCGTTTTTCACTTCTGTAGCTGAATTGTAAAAGTGAGGAGCGATTCTAATTACGTCATTGCGAGCGGATACAATATATCCGTGTTCCTTCATTCGTTTTTCAGCCTGCCCGGCGTTCGGAATGAAGAGGGCTGTATTTGAACCTTTTTTCGTAACATCAAGAGGACTTTTGATCGTTAATCCAGAATCTTTAGCCGCCTGAATGGCTACTTCCGATAAGGATTGTAGATACATTTCTACTTCTTTCATGTTCAATTGCAGTAATATATTTAATGCTGCCTTCGCTGCAAATCCATTAATCATGGGGAAGGTTCCCGAATCGAATCGTCTAGCTCCATCCGCATAAGTGCTATTTCGTATATCAAATGCAAAAGGGTTATTCTGACCAAACCAACCAGTGATGGAAGGAGTTAATGTCTCTGCTAACTCTTTACGAATATATAAGAAAGCTATACCTGGAATACCTAACATATATTTTTGCAAGCCTGTTGAAAGCATATCAATATCCATGGCTTTGACATCGATAGGGGTTTGTCCAGCAGATTGGTAAGCATCAACAAATAATAGACTCCCATTACTGTGTATAATTTTAGATAATTCAGATAAATCTTGTTTAAATCCGTTATAATAAGAAATATGTGAAGTGGATACAAGGAGTGTTTGGTCTGAAATCGCCTTTTCGTAATCTTCTAAGGAGATGGTTCCATCTTCTTTTGCTTCTAAATAGTTGATCTGGTAGCGTTCCTGGTGAGAAAGCCAGACATGACCAACGGTTGGGAAATCGAAATCCGTTACGAGTATCTCGTTTTTTTTGGCTTGTGGTTTTAGGCTTGTAGCAATGGCCGAAACGGCATGAGAAACAGATGAAACAATGGCGATCTCGCAAGGTTCTGCATTGATGAGCTGTGCGAATTGACTTCTCGCTTCTTCACAAGCAGTCATCCACATTTCCCAGTCCATCCCGCTTTGTTCCCATGAGTTCATATACTTCGTAACAGAAGCTTTTACCTCTTGGTGCAGAGAACTTTGAGAACAACTGGATAGCTGGCTGTACTGTTGCAAAATAGGAAATTCCTTTCGATACGCATCATAAAGATAAGACATGTTGTTATACATCCTTTCAGAGAGAGAGTAGGGGGATTTAATATGGATTTACTTGTCGAAAGCCTTTCACCATGGTTGGAAAATCTTCCTTTTGATTGGCAGGATATTGAGCAGTTTGGTCATAAGATTGAATGTAAGAAGCATCATGTCATTTTTAGACAGGAAGAAAGGGCTGATGCCATTTACATAGTGAAAAAAGGAAGAGTACGCTTATTTCTAACTTCAGAGGATGGGAGGGAGAAGGCCATAACAATCATCGGACAAAACGGTTTATTGGGTGAATGCGGCATTTCTTCCTCCGAAACCTACCTTACAGGTGCTATTACGGCAGCTCCTTCTATCATTCTGAAATATCCAATTCGTCAATTCGAACAAATTCTTCTTGAAGATAAGAAAAAAATGAAACAATGGATGGAATTGACGAATATAAAGATGAACATTTTAACAAAATCTTCGATCCAACTGTCATTTGGTCCATCGCATAGAAGAATTATTGAATCCTTACTACATCTGGCACTAACATTTGGACAGCAAGAGAGTGAGAAGAGCTTTATCATTTCCATCACATTTACACACCAAGAACTAGCGGATCTGGTAGGTACAACAAGAGTAACGGTTGTAAATACCTTAAATAAGCTTATAGAAGAAGGCTTCCTCCTGAAGAAAGAAAAGTACTATAAAATTCCTGACATCCATTCCCTGTCAAACTATAAATAAATCCCCTAATGTCAGTATAGTTTCTAAATGTAATAGAAACAGTAAAGTATTTTACATATATGGAAGCACCGGGGAAGCACCGGGACGGTTCTCATGCTTCCTTTCCTTATTTTTATAATTAAGTTTTTGTAATATTTAAACAATTATGGTAGATTTATTATATGGTAAGAAAGACTTGCTTAAACCTATCCTCCTTTCCACATCAAGTCCCTTTTTTATGCTGATCCTGTAAATTCTCACCCTCGCATGTATGTTCTAATCATGTTATTCACCCATCCAGTTCCATTCCACTACAAAAAACATTTTTAACCCCAGATAATTGCATAATCCCTATTGATCATCCCCATGTAATAAACATTGTTTATTTTCCTCATTAGGTGTTTCTTGATTTAACAACTCACCCAAAAAAGAAACTATCAGATAGATTAGAGGGGCACCGGCTAATCAAGTTGCCCCTCTCTTGATCAAGGGGAAGTATGGGTCGAAATGTTTCCGCTAATATTTAGGCTCCAATGAGCATTATTGTACATGTTCCGAGAAGCAAATTAAGACGCATAGAAGTCGTATATGTGGTCCTATTTGGATCAAATCGATATTTTGCTTTCATTGAAAGTAGTGAATTTGAGGAATCATGGTTTCAAAGGTATTGAGACATCATCGGAAATAAAGAAACAGGTGAGCGCTACAAGGGGAAGACAATATTGCCGCTATGGAAGTGTTCCTTTTGAGGAGTTAATCAAGAAAAGCCCATTAAAGCCTGAACAACAAAAGGATTTGCAGAAATTATCCATTCAGAAAGGACTCAGCAATCGTGTACAAATCAAAATCATCTAACTGGCAAGGACCATCTCCGACCTTCAGGGAGAAGAATGTATTTCCGATAAATCTCTCAATGAAGCTCTTTCATTACGAAAAATGGTACGACCGTCTATCGCATCGTTAACAGGGGAAGAGAAAAAAGTGATGACGTATAAATGATGAAACTTGGAGGTGAATGGGATGCCTCGGGATGCAAGGACGAAAAGCAAAAGTGGCATCTACCATGTGATCGTTAGGGGGGCGAATAAACAGGAAATCTTTCACGATGAGGAAGACCAGATGAAATTTCTGGGTATTTTGAAAAAATATAAAATCAAAACGGAAATAAGGATGTATGCCTGGTGCTTGATGGGGAATCATGTCCACCTTCTGTTGAAAGAGGGAAATGAAAGCATTTCAATCGTGATGAAGCGTATAGGTGTCAGCTACGCCAAGTATTACAACTGGAAATACAGAACAACCGGACATCTCTTCCAGGATCGATTCAAAAGTGAAAATGTTGAAAACAGCAAGTACCTCCTCATCGCCACAAGATACATTCACCAAAACCCTGTAAAAGCAGGAATCGTAAACCATCCCCATGAATGGAAGTGGAGCAGCTGCCTAGGCTATTATGGGAAGGAGAGCTACCCTCCGAACCTGCTTGATCCTCATTATCTATTAAATTTGTTTTCTCCTGACATTTCGGTTTCCCGGATGAGATTTAAAGAGTTTAATGAAAGAAATAATAATGATCAGTGCTTAGAAGATAGTGATTTTCATAAAAGGAGATTATCAGACGATGAAGCAAGAGAGGAAATCAGGAAATGCCTAGGAAGCTTGGAAATCCCACAAGTGAAGAGTTTGCCTAAGGAAGAACGAACGAAAGTTCTGAGAAAAGTAAAAGGGATCAATGGACTATCTCAAAGACAGGCTGCGAGGATTTTTGGCATTTCTCCGAATCTTGTATTTAAAGCATAAAAAACGTCTTGGAAGCAGGAGAACCGTCCCCATGCTTCCTACCAATATCCGATTGACGACTTCCCACTCTCCCATTATAGTACTTATATAACGTCTATTTAGCGACAATTTAAAATTGTCTAAAAACAAAGGGGATTACAAGGGGGAATTTGGATGAAGAAAAAGGAAATGTCTTTTGGGTTGGCAATTATTCCGCTGCTCGTCATGATTACGGTCATGGCCATCACGATCGTGGTGTTGGAGCAGGGGCCGCACATCCCGCTCATCATCGGGACGACCACGGCAGCGCTTGTTGCCTGGTTTGCCGGCTTCAAGTGGAAAGAGATTGAGGAGGCGATGTATAAGGGGATCCGCCTAGCTCTTCCGGCCGTTGTCATCATCATGCTGGTCGGATTGACGATCGGTGCCTGGATTGGAGGGGGCGTTGTGGCGACAATGATTTATTACGGGTTGAAAATGATCACGCCGTCCCTTTTTCTGCTGTCCATTGCGGTGATCTGTGCGATTGTCTCCCTTGCCATCGGGAGCTCATGGTCGACGATGGGGACGATCGGGGTGGCCGGCATGGGAATCGGGATGAGTATGGGGATTCCCGCTCCGATGATAGCCGGTGCCATTATCTCAGGGGCTTACTTTGGTGATAAAATGTCGCCGTTGTCGGATACGACGAATCTTGCTTCGGGACTGACCAACACCAATTTGTTTGTACATATCCGCCATATGCTATATACGACCATTCCCGGATTTGTCATCGCCCTTCTAGTGTATGCCTATCTCGGTAGGAATTTTGGAAAGAACGGGGTCGATACGGCAGAAATCGAGAATACGATCGGCGTTCTGCAGGACAGCTTTGTCGTGTCACCTTTCCTTTTGATTGTGCCACTTCTTGTCATTGTGCTCGTAGCGCGAAAGGTTCCTGCCATCCCGGCCCTGATAGTGGGGATCGTCCTGGGGGTCGGAGCACAGGTATTTATTCAAGGTGATTCGTTTGCTGATGCGGTTTCAGCCCTGCAAAGCGGATATGTGATTGAAACGGGGAATACGATGGTCGATGACCTGTTTTCCCGCGGTGGCCTTGATTCGATGATGTACACAGTATCCATGACGATCGTTGCCATGACCTTCGGGGGGATCCTCGAGCATACGGGCATGCTGTCGGCGATAGTCAATCAGATCCTGAAGGTGACCAAAACAGCGAAGGGTCTTGTGGCGTCCACTGTCGTTTCGTGCTTTGCCACCAATGCTTCCTGTTCAGAACAGTATATTTCGGTGGTCGTTCCTTCCCGGATGTATGCCAATGCTTATAAAGAAAAAGGACTGCATTCGAAGAATTTGTCCCGGGCTCTGGAGGACGGTGGGACGCTGACGTCGGTTTTCATCCCATGGAATACGTGCGGTGTGTTCATATTAGGGACTCTCGGTGTTCATGCATTTGAGTACGCCCCTTATGCGGTACTGAATTTCGTTGTGCCGGTCATTTCCATCATCTATGCATTCACCGGTTTCACCATTGAAAAGCTGAGTGAGACGGAAATGAAGGCAGCGGAACAGGAGGATGCGACGATTTCCTCCTGATGTGCTCAATAGATGGGGAAGGTCAGTTCATAGATGGCTCGGGGCCTTCCTTGGGAATAGGTCATTTCTTCTCCAGTGATCTTGGCTGACCCGTTGTCGACCAGTTTCTTCAAGATCCGTTCCGATGAGCGCCGGGTGATTTGAAGGTAATCCGACAGCTCTGCAGCCGTGAACTCCCGGGAGGAACGGGATTGTTGGAATTGAATGAGCTTGGACAAATTGGCAGGACTCATTTTCAATTGTTTCGCCAGTGTCAGCGAGTTGGGATGATTATTCTTTAATTGTTGCTTGCTCGTTTGTGCAGGGTAAGGACCGGACAGTTCTTTTTCTTCATTTAAGATAAAAGCGCAGCTTTCGGTCTTGTTCCGTTCTGCAAATGACAGGGCTGCCTCTGCGTTTGCCCTTGCCTGTTGTGCGGTGTCTCCATAGCCGAATCCGATGTGAATGCTATATCCATTCTCGAACAAAGTGGAGAATTCATCGGTTTCTAGAAAAGCCTCGATGCTTCCTCTATTGCTGTAGATTATATAGGAATCTTCCTCACTCTGGAGATTCCCTCTCATCAGGTGGGCCAGGGATTTAAGAGGAAGATTGTTTCTTTCATCATGTAAGGAAATAGTGGCAGCTGCGATAGTGGCTGCTTTTCGTTTAGACAGCTCGGCTTGGGAAACTGCTTCATGAATCGTACGTATAAGCGACTTTGTTGGATCAATCATTCTCATGCAGGGAATATCCAATTGAATCAGCTGATCATACACCGCATGGATGCTCGTCAAGGCAAGCTCCGTCTCACCTGATTCATACAGATGCCTGTGAAATTCCGTGAATTCTCTGATGTCGAAGTGGTGGGGCAGGCGTTCCCTGCAGTCCTTCACATGGCGGGGCGGATTCTTGAGATGCAGGTCCGATGCAACATGATCGATGATGGAGGTATCCATCAAATCAATTGATACCCTCTGGGGATGTATCCCATGATGGTGGAGGATATATAGTAAAGAGGTGACCAGTGCTGTTTCATCCTGCTCAAGGTAAAGAACAGGAATGGTGATGGGGCTCCATGCCTCTTTTGAAAAAAAGTATGGCAGCGCCCCAGAAAATAATAGCGCATCGCATGGAGTGATCGTTGTCAGCAGCTTGCTTGCTTCAGTGGGATCTGTGTAGATGTAGGGAATAATGTCAATGGTGGGAAGATCAGGCGCAATGGCTGTTACTACATGATGGGTGAAATCCTTTGAACCGATCAGGGCGATTTTCGTTTTCATAGGTTCTCCTTTCCTTAATAACGACTATATAACGACATTATACCAAGCCCAGCGAAAAGATGTTAGAAGAATAGGAGTGAGTTTGATATGATCATAAAGAAAATCAATTTGTATGCCATAAGACTGCCGCTTAAAGAGCCTTTTATTATCAGTTATCATACGTACGATGACATGCCTTCCATTATCGTCGAGATGGAGACGGATGAGGGGATCATCGGGTATGGCGAATCAGTTGCTGATGAGCATGTGACCGGAGAAACATGGGAAAGTACCTTCCAGGTGCTCAAATATACGCTTGCCCCGGCATTGATCGGCCGAGACCCTTTTCAAATCGAGAAGATCCATGAACTGATGGATCAAGCGATCTACAACGCGCCTGCTGCTAAGGCGGCCATCGATATCGCCTGCTACGACATTATAGGAAAAGCATTGGACCAGCCGGTTTATCAGCTGTTGGGCGGACGCTATCATGAAGCGTTTCCCTTGACCCACGTGTTAAGCATAACAGAGCCTGCGCAAATGGCAGAGGAAGCGGCCAGGATGATAGAAGCAGGTTTTGCATCTCTTAAGATGAAGGTCGGGACAGCTATCGACCAGGATATTGAGCGGATCAGGGCGGTCCGGGAACGAGTGGGCCGCGATGTACCGATCCGGGTAGACGTCAACCAGGGATGGATGAACAGCAGCAGGACTTTGAAGGCCATTCGCTTTCTTGAAGAACTGGGCATCGATTGGCTCGAGCAACCTGTAGCAGCCGATGATATCGAAGGCATGGTCAGGATCAAATCGATGACCACTCTCCCGCTAATGATCGACGAAGGTTTAAAGGGAAAACGTGAGATGCGTGATATCATTCAAAAGCAGGCAGCGGATAAAGTAAATATTAAATTGATGAAATGCGGAGGAATCTATCCTGCAGTCATGCTCACTCATATGGCTGAGATGGCGGGTATGGAATGCCAGGTCGGATCGATGGTGGAATCATCTATCGCGTCAGCGGCTGGATTCCACGTCGCGTTTTCCAAAAAAGCGATCACGAGTGTAGAATTGACTGGCCCGATTAAGTTTTCCAAGGATATCGGGGATCTCCAAAATGATATTCCATTCATCCGCCTGAACGAAAAAGCGGGCCTTGGGGTGAAGGTGGATAAAGGGATATTGAATGAATTGACCAAGTATACAAGTGACATAGAGTAAGGAGATGTAAAGCATGGAGCAACTATTCGAAGGCGTTTTGGAAAAGACGAAAGAACCTTATACAGTACGTTTGTTGGAGATGGAGCATTTACGGCAAATACTCGATCTGCAGGAGACAGTGGTGGAGGAGCTCAATGAAAAATCGACTCTGCAGCCCCTCAGTCAAGAGGAATTCATTTATATCCTGGAGGGGAATGGACTGATGATCGGAGCCTTCACGGGGAGTGGACTCATTGCTTTCCGCGCTTTGTTGATCCCGCACATAGATGACGAGCATCTTGGCCTTGATATCGGGTTGGCCACTGAGGAGCTTCCACAGGTTATCTACCAGGAAATATCGATCGTACATCCGATGTACAGAGGGAACCGCCTCCAACAGACACTGGCGTACCTGATCATGGATGAAGTGAAGAACCTGGACCGGACCTTCACCTATGTAGCCTGCACAGTCGCTCCCTTCAATATCCCGAGTATGAAAGACAAATTCAAACAGGGCATGCACATCGCTGCCCTGAAACATAAATATGACCATCAACTGCGCTACATCTTCGTCAAACGACTCGACGGCAAAGATGAAAGAGAGATGTACAACATGGAGAAAGTACCGATGGCTGATGTCTCGAAACAACAGGAATTATTAAAAGCCGGATGGCGTGGAATATCACTCGAATCAGAAAACAATGTTGTATACGTGAAGGGTTAAGCGGACACGGGGGAAGCATCGGGACGGTTCTCGTGCTTCCTTTTTTTGAACTATGAAATTGTTGAATCTAGGATATGAGTTTGAAAAGGTGTTTTCCCATTTTGATATGTTTTAAATTTAAATTGTTCTTAATACTTGATTTTCGGACCGAATCTTATTAGCTTCATCTATTAATATTGCAATGATTTTTTAATTTTCATTTCCCGATTCATAAGAAGTTCCCTCCCATTGATACTTATGAGGGAAGCTTCAAACTCACATACAAAGCACCTATAATATGAACCTTCCCCTCCAGCTTCTCATAAATTCGTTCCCAGATTGATAAATAAATAGACTGTAATATTTAAAGATTAACTGTTCATACTTTACAACATCCTCCAAATCAATTGATTCCTATTACCTTCTCGACTAAATTAAATTTAATTCATCTGCTTTTTTCTATTTTTGTAAACGTTTACAAAAAGGAGATTAGTAGTTTCTAATTCATGAAGGGGGTGGATTGGAACGAGGCGATAAAAGGATTGATCCATTCATAATAGGAGGTTGAGCAATGGAAATGAAGAACGGTTATAAAAGAATGGTTGGAAGTTTCATGTTTTTCGTTTTGTTTCTATTTCCCATGGCAGTATTGGCGGAAGGTCCCACTTCTTCTCATTGGTATCCGGAAGGTCTTCTAGAATGGTCGCCTGACCAGGATCCGGACGCAGCCTACAACAGGTCCATGGTTCCTATGGCGAAACGGGTAGAGTCAAGTGAAGGTACCGATTCTGCACGTGTTGTAGCTTTATCTGCTTTGAACCCTCATACAAGTGGAGTACCTTCTCAAGGAGGAGAGGAGTTTTATGCGAATACATTTGCTTTTTGGCAATATGTAGACGTGATGGTGTACTGGGCAGGTTCTTCTGGAGAAGGTATCATCGTGCCACCGAGTGCTGATGTGATCGATGCTTCTCACCGTAACGGGGTACCGATTTTAGGAAACGTCTTTTTCCCGCCAAAAGTGTATGGCGGAAAAGAAGAGTGGGTCGATCAAATGTTGACTCAGCGGGAGGATGGGTCGTTCCCGGCTGCTGACAAGTTGCTTGAAGTAGCAGTATATTATGGGTTTGACGGCTGGTTTATTAATCAGGAGACCGAGGGTGGAGACGAGGAGCGAGCTGAGAAGATGCAAGAGTTTCTTATCTACCTTCAGAATCATAAGCCAAAGGACTTTGAGATTATGTGGTATGATTCGATGGTGAAATCAGGCGAAATAGATTGGCAGAACTATTTGACGGATGAGAATACGTACTTTCTGCAAGATGAGGGCCAACGTGTATCCGACAGTATGTTCCTGAATTTCTGGTGGAGGGGTGAAAGTCAAGAACGCTCGTATGAAAAGGCGTTGGAAATTGGACGATTTCCTTTCGATTTGTATTCAGGAATAGATGTGGAAGCAAACGGGACTCAAACCTCGGTGAAGTGGGACAACCTATTCAGGGAGGACGGTTCTCCTTGGACATCTCTTGGTATTTATCGCCCGGATTGGGCATTTAAATCGTCAAGTGCGATGAACGAGTTTTATCAAAAAGAAGAAGCGTTTTGGACAGGGGATCCTGAAGTGAATTGGCCTGGAATTTCAAGTCATTTTTCTGAAAAGACAACGATTCAGTCGCTTCCATTCACGACGAACTTTAATACGGGGAGTGGAGAATTCTTTGCCATTGACGGAGAAAAGTTATCTGAACGGGAGTGGAATAACCGAAGTCTCCAAGACATTTTACCGACTTGGCGTTGGAAAGTGGAAGGTGAAGGCGAATTATTAGGTCCAGCCTATGATTGGAGTACGTCTTACTACGGTGGGAGTTCATTGAAAGTTCAAGGCACGCGTGACGAGAATAGCAAGACAACTCTGTCTCTTTATGAAACAGATGTGGAAATTACCAAAGACACAAAGTTTTCGATTACGTATAAAACGGATGAAAAGAAACCAGAGATGGACGTACAACTAGGCTTTGATTATGATAAGACTTCCTTATTAAAAGTGAAAAAGAAGAGTCGCGGAGATTGGGTCACACAAACGTTTAATCTCACAAAATTTAAGGGAAAACGTCTTTCCTCCGTATCCCTTCACTTCGATAAAGTTAAAAAACCTGAGGATTATGAAATCCATATAGGAGAAATGAAGATTTACAATGATAAAGATGGAAAAGATAAGCCTCGAAAGCCAACAGGTTTTGAGGTCTCTCAAGTACATTTTGCAGATGGTTTATATGCGGATGTCAGGTTGTCATGGAATAAAATGGACGAAGTTAAACATTATGAGGTGTACAGAATTCATTCAGATGGTTCCAAAGAATGGGTAGGAGCAACTCCAAACCATGTCTTAGCCTTAAATGATTTGAAAAGGAATGGAAAAGAAGAAATTACTTCTTATGAGGTGGTACCAGTAGGCGAAGAGCTTGTAAGAGGAGAAGGCAGTGTCGTCACGATGGACTGGCCAGCCTATCCAAAGCCGGAAGCAGACTTTCGGGTCGATCAAACGGTTATACGCCCAGGGGATAAGATACAATTCTTCAGTGAAGCTTCAGAAGTCACGGAAGAGTGGGAATGGCAGTTCGAGGGCGGTCAGCCGGGGGTTAGTTCAGAGGAAAACCCTGTTGTTCAATATCTAGAGGAGGGGTTATTTTCAGTTACGTTGACGGCTCGGAATACATCGGGCGAAGATGTCATGACGAAACAAGCGTATATTTTCGTCTCTGAAGACGCGGATGCGATTGAAAATGTTGCCTTGAATAAAGCGACTGAATCAAGTGGTGCCTGTGCTCCAAGTGAAGGAGCAGATAAGGCTGTTGATGGGGTAGTGGAGAATAACAGTAAATGGTGTGCGCTTGGAACGGATCAGTGGATGATGGTTGATTTACAAGATACGTATCATTTATCTAAATTCATCGTGAAACATGCTGAAGCAGGAGGAGAATCTCCGGCGTTTAACACGAAATCCTTTGTTATAGAGACAAGTATGGATGGAGAAGCGTGGGAAGAGAACGTAAGCGTGGATGATAATCAAGCCTCTGTTACCGAGCATACGATACCGGTGACAGAAGCTCGCTTCGTTCGTTTATCGATAAACGAACCTACTCAAACAGGGGATCAGGCTGCACGGATTTACGAGATGGAAGTTTACGGATTTTAAATGGAAGGAAAGAGCGGAGACGTTCTTTCCTTTTTTAGGCTGTTAAACTTATATTCTTCACATGAAAACGGTCATCTTCCCATCTCTTTTCATATTCTCTAACTCCTAAATTTGGCGAAACTTAAAAAGGTAAATGGAGCAAATGGATTGAATAAATACTAAAGCAGATTAATTCTGATCATATCCTAATGAAAAAGGTGAGAATATGAAAAAGCATAATCAATCTATTCATCAAATGCCAGATCTTCCCCAAAACCCCCCACTGGATTGGAAATTCATCGCCAACCGATTCAACAGCCATATCTTAGATGAAAAAAACAACGTGATGTTTACAGACTCCCAAGGATTTAAACGATTCGGTGCATTTGTAGAAGATGGAAATCACGAGCTTATTACATATGGAGGTATTATACTTGGAAAACGGTTAAGAGGTGACCTTGTTGAGGAATTCTTGCCAACATTAAAGACCTATTTCAGTGATGAATATTCCATTTTTCTAAACCATCCCGCCAACAACAAAGAAGAATACTGGTATCTAATGCTGGTCAATTGCTATGCGTTTGAAATCATTCGCCAGTCATTACATGATCAGGAAGAGTATTTACGACTGGTCGAGCGAAGTATAGAAACATTAATGAACATTGCAAAGGTTAATGATTATAACTTTAATGATCAAGGCTTTGACTTTTCTACCCATCAGCCATTTACGAATAAGAATTTCTATCGGCAGCCTGATACGGTTGGTGCATATTCTTATTTAATGTTGGTTGGCTATGAAGTATTTGGTGAAGAGAAATATTTACAGGAAGCCTTGATAGCCATGAAGCATTATCAATCCTTTACAGATAATCCATGGTATGAGATCCCAAGTGGTGCCATGGCTGTATTAGCAGCCACTCGGTTGATTCACTTAGGTTATTCATTTGACTTAGAGAAGATCGTTGATTTTACTATGGACCCGGAGCAAGGATGTCTGCACATAGGAAAATGGGGAGATGAAGAAATTAACGGGTTGATGCGGGGATGGAGAGGATACTCAAGAGAGGAAGCTTCTCAGACAGCTTATAGCTTAGAGTCCCTTCTTCTGCTCCCTTTCTTACTGCCTGTTGCCGGCTACCAAAAGGAGCTTGCTGAAACGATCGGGAAGTATGCTCTTCATGTCGCAGCAAATGCGCGGCTTTTCTTTGGGGATTATCTGGATGCAGATTTTCAAAGCCGACCGGATTTGCCAACTGATGTACCATACGAGACCTTACACTGTGATAAAAACGGAAAATCTCCATATGCATTTGGTGACTTTCATACCCATAAGTCTGTTTATGGCGGGGCCTATACCCTTTGGTGGGACGCAATGGTGGAGAAAACAAGTGAACCCAATATTCTTCAGTTGAACATCTCTCGAACAGACTTTTTTAGACCGGAATGTCCTCCGTTGTATATGTACTATAATCCCTATCCTGAAGATAAAATTGCCAAAGTAAACCTAAAAGGGAATCTATTCAACGTAGGGGCTCAAGCATTTATGGATTCGAATGAACTGACCATAGAGGCAAAAGGTGTAGCATTTGTTCGTGTATTTGATTTAAATTAAAAAACTGACCTAAAGATTGGTTCCCCCTTTCTTTAGGTCTGTTTTATTATGAGGATTAGGCTTTCACTATGGGAGCCACGGTAGAGTCTCTTTTAATTAATTCTGAAGAAATCAAAATCTCTTGAAAAGGTTCCCCACGATTTTCCATTCTCCAACACAGTTGTTCCACGGCTTTCTTACCATATAGCTCTAAGTCGATATCCATCGTAGTAATTTTAGGGTTGGCTAACTGTGAGAGTTGACCATTATCATAGCTACAAACAGAAGCATCCTGGGGGACTTTTAATCCCTGCTGCTGAAGGCATGAGTTCACGAGAAACCCCAGTCCGTCGTTTACACAGAACCAAGCTGTCGGTTTATTCGTCAGGTTCTGAATATAATCGTAAATGATGCTTTCTTCTTCTATGGCATCAGTAAACATTATGGGTTCAGCTGGTGTCAGTTGGTGATCCCGTAATGCATGGATATATCCCTCATATCGCTCCTGGTAACTTGGGGAGTACTCGACATTTCCTACATATGCAATTTCTTTGTGTCCTAGTTTTATCAAATGTTCGACGGCAGTATAGGCACCGAATCGATTATTGGTAATAATCACATCCGACTGATTCGTCGGATGATGGTGATCAATCATAACGGTCGGTATTCCTGTAGCAATGACTTTATTGATGTAGTCGTTGCTGATATGTGAAAGAATGATAATGCCGTCCACCGATTTATTCTCTATGAAAGAAGGGAGAATCAGTTGTATCGTCGATTCCTTGTTGATCGACTGAATCTGCAATGTCATCCCTCTCTGAACCACTTCCTTTTCAATGCTTAAGAATATCTCACCAAAGAAGCTTTTCAGGGAGAAGGCCAAGTCCGATGCGATGAGAGCGATTCTTCCTTTTTTCTTCCCGTTTGATAACTGACGGGATTTAGGATAATCATAACCCAGCTCGTTTGCAGCATTCTTTACCATTTCTCTTGTTTCTTCACTGACTCCGGGCTTTCCTGTCAATGCTTGTGAAACAGAGTTCTTCGATATATTTAAACGATTGGCAATGTCTTGCATCGTTACTTTCTTCTTCATCATTTTCACTCGCAATCTGCTAAACGATTAATTTCTTCTCTAGTTCTACTGTAATATTCTTCATGATCCACATAACTCCATAACAAAATGGCCCGATGGCGAAGAATAATGAAATAAATGGAATGATATATACTAGTATACCAGTTACGGCTACCATACTAATAAGGAAAAGGGTTGTTTTGATGTTAAATAATGTATAGCCATATGCAAGTTTTAATAGTCCTCTAAGTGGAACTTCTAAACGGGACAGTATGGGGTAGAGATATAAGGCTGCGATGCCGTTTGTAATCAGAATCAAATAACATAGTGGAGTAACATAAGAGCCGATTTCATGACCGGCAAGAAATAAGATATCGCCAATGACGATGGACGTTATCATTAATTGAATGGTCCAAGGAAGCAGGGCTTGACGAAAGTTTCCTTTCACTGCTGAGAAATAGTCCTTTGTGACGGAGATAGCCTTCTCTCGATGTAACTTCCCCATCACACTGAACACGGCTGTCAGTGCAGGACCGACCGGCAGCAAGCTGACTAGAAGAAGGCCCCAGCTGAATAGATTGGCAGGATTCCAGAAAAATTGCAAGACCATCCAAAATGGTACGGTGAACAGGAAGAAATAGATATTGGTCAGTAAGAACCAATACGTGAAATTAAGAATGCGATAAAAGATATTTTCGTTCAAGTCTTTTGAGAGATTCATACGTGTCATCTCCATTGTAATAGAATAAAAGCAGGGATAAAGAGAGTAATCCTCCTCACCCCCCCCGGGTGTTCACCCTTTGATTCCGGTTACGGTAATCCCTTCGACAAAGTGCTTCTGCATTGAGAAGAAGATCACAATGGTCGGAAGCAGTACGAGTAAGGAAGCGGCCATTAAAGGACCCCATTCTACCTTCGTCATCCCGTTAAACATGGCTAGTCCAAGCTGTAGGGTAAACTTACTGGAGTCATTTAAGTACATTAATGGACCCAATAGATCGTTCCACGAGCCCTGGAAAGAAAATAAACCGATCGTAATCAGAGCGGGCTTGGACAGTGGCAGGAAAATCTTATAGAAAATCTGAAACCTGTTCGCTCCGTCCATGACAGCTGATTCTTCCAGCTCTTTCGGTATGGACATGAAAAACTGACGTAGTAAAAAGATAAACACGGCTTGCCCACCAAAGAAGGAAGGGACGATAAGCGGTTTGAACGTGTTAATCCAGCCGATTTCACTGAACATGATGAAAACGGGAATCATCGTTATTTCTCCAGGTAACATAATGGTAGAAAGCAAGATTACGAACCAAAAGTTCTTTCCTGGAAAGTTAAATCGTGCGAATCCATAAGCGACGAGTGCAGATACGAATACCTCGGCAAACATTCGGAACCCGGTGATAATGACGGTGTTCTTAAAGTAAAGGAAGAAAGGGATATCCGTTACAGCCCGCTTATAGTTCTCCCATTCAAAGGTTTCCGGAATCCATTTCGGGGGGATTTCAAAGATGATGTCCCCTGACTTCAATGAAGTCGAAATCATCCAGAACAAAGGCAGGATGGTCGCGATGGATGCAAGGA
This sequence comes from Rossellomorea sp. H136, assembly GCF_056838065.1. Lineage (NCBI taxonomy): Bacteria > Bacillati > Bacillota > Bacilli > Caryophanales > Bacillaceae > Rossellomorea > Rossellomorea sp. H136. The sequence goes on along the minus strand of NZ_CM166371.1, from coordinate 4,609,928 downwards.
TTAAGAATAGATAGACGAATAACGATTCGACTTTTTTGCGTTGCTGATTCGTCATTGTTGTAGCTGACAAGTTCTTTCACCTCCTGAATCTAGGATCTTTTCTTAAATAATGTGAACTTCCGTTTTTTCTTCTGAGAAGGTTCGACTTCACCTGCATAGAACACCCATAGAGATGAAGATTTAAAGACAAACAGTGTCAGGAGAAGGATAATGATAAACAGGACCCAGGCCATGGCTGTTGCGTATCCCATCTTATAATAGTTAAAGGCATTTTCATAAAGATAGACCATATAGAATTGACCTTGGTTTCCAGCCCCTCCAATGATATAAGCATCATTGAACTTTCGGAATGAGCCGACGATTCCCATGACAAGATTGTAGAAAATGACAGGACTTAGCATCGGAATCGTAATCTTGGTGAATTTCGTCCACCAATTCGCCCCATCTATTTCCGCAGATTCATAGAGGCTGCGGGGAATATCCTGAAGTCCGGCAAGATAGGTAAGCATTCCGCCGCCTGCGCCCCAAATGGCCATCATAATATAGGAAGGGAGTACCCAATTAGGGTCGCCGAGCCAGTTCGGACCGTCAATCCCTATGTAAGAGAGTAGTAGATTAATAAGACCGTATTCCGGATCAAGGATCCAACGCCATAACAGGGCGATGGAAACACCTGATACGACTGCTGGCATGTATAGAGCCGTTCGGAAGAAATAGACTCCTTTTACCTTTATATTCACTATGGCAGCAATCGTCAGGGAGGACATGATACCCAAAGGAATGGCAAATAGAGCATAAATACAGGTTACTTTAAGTGAATTTAAGAAGTTGGGATCGTTAAATAAGTCTACATAGTTTTGAAGTCCGATGAACGTTGGATCCGTAAACGAGTTCCAATCGGTAAATCCGATATAGAAAGCGAAGGATATTGGGAATAACGTGAAAATAAGAAACCCGAGAATATAGGGTGATATAAATAATAGTCCTTCATATTTCTTTAGCTTATTCATGTTTATCAACACCTTTTGAAAAAGAATAAGCTGATTTACACCAGCTTATTCTCTTAAATTATGTTATTGGCCCAGAATTTTTCGTAGAGCGTCCGCTGTTTCTTTCGCAGCATCTTCAGGAGATTTATCTCCTAGTAAGATTGGTTCGTATAGGTATTGCCAGATAGCTGTATCGATTTCAGCTTGTTTGCTTTGGTTATGATATCCTCTGGAATATTCCGATGCTTTTTTCATGACATCGAGTGCGTATTCCTTTTCCGGTCGGATGTCTGCTACATTTTCTAAATCTGATTTAGTTGGAGGAAGGATCTTCCACTCATGCATGGCATTCGTTAAATCGATGAGTGCCTCTGCCGCAACGTCTTTATTCTTTGTATTGCTCGACATAACGGTATCTGCAATCCAGCTGAATGTCGCCTGCTCTGTAGCGTGAGGAACCTCGGTCATGCCGACTTCAAATGTATCGCCGATTTGCTTTTCGAAATCGTCCCCGGCACCGCCAAAGAACATTCCGATCTTGCCTGTTTTGAACATTTCAGGTCCGCCTGTGTTTTGGGACTGGGTCTTGTCTGGAGCGACCTTGTCTTTGTTGATCAGCTGGTCAAATTTTTTGATACCGTTAATGGCTTCTGGCTCATCGATTTTCACGTTACCGTCTTTATCGATGATTTCTCCGCCATACGTCCATACCCAAGTTGAAATGGGTGGCCATCCATCAATATTGGTTCCGTATTGATCCGTTTTGCCGTCACCATCTGTATCCTTGGTAATGGCTTTCGCTGTTTTCGAGAAATCGTCCCAAGTCCAGTCTGCTTGAGGAACTTCTACGCCTTCTTTTTCAAATAGAGATTTATTGTAATACAACATGATGGGTTGGTTAATCCAAGGAAGTCCGTACAGCTTCTCATTCAATTGCCCAATGGCTAATGGGCCTTCGAAATAATCGTCCATGTCAACTTCTTTATGATCTTTGACATATTCATCAAGTGGGGAGATCACACCCAGTTCAGCATACATGGGTATGTATTCTTGTGAAAGCCAGAAGAGGTCAGGTGCTTGTTTAGCTGACGCCATCGTCTGGATTTTCTTGTAATAGTCGGCAGGAATACTTTGAATCGTTAAATTGTACTCATCTGATTCTTCGTTCAGTTGATCAACAATATCCTGGAACTCTTTCAATTCTGTTGCTCCAGCCCATGTTCCCACTTTTAATTCTACCGGACCTCCGTTTTCACCGGTGCTGCCTTCTTCTGAGTTTGAACAGCCTGCAACCAGTAAAGAAGACACTAATAGTCCTGCAGTAAGCTTTGAAAACCATTTTCCCTTCATCCCTTAACCCCCATTGTTAATAGTTTGATAGCGTTATCATTTTACTGAATGACAACAAAAGGTGAATCGTTATAATGTAACGTTACTTCTTGACATGATTATGCCATGTTGAATTCTAGTAGTCAATTAGAATTTTTAAAATGAATACAATTCTAAATAATAGATTAATATAGAGGTGAGGGCTGATATTATAAGGCGTATTGTGTTTGTGTGTACATTTATAGCCGATTTCAAATCTAAAAGTTTATTGACTTAACTATATTTGTAATGTAAAAATGACCTATAAAGAAATTTTGTAATTTAAAATAATTATATTAGTAATGTATATCAACTTGGAGGGAGCGAGGTGTATATGGCGGGGAAATGGTGGAAGCAATCCGTCTTCTATGAACTGTATGTGCCAAGTTTCTTCGATGGGAACGGGGATGGAATAGGTGACTTTAAAGGAGCCATTCAAAAATTGGATTATCTAAAAGACCTCGGTATTGACGGAATCTGGCTGACTCCCTTTTATCCATCTCCCAAAGTAGACAATGGATATGATATTTCTGACTATTATGGAATTGATGAAGAGTACGGATCTATGGAAGATTTTCAGCTTTTCATCAAAGAAGCCCATAACCGGGGGATCAAGGTGATTGCTGATCTCGTTTTAAACCACACATCCAGTGAACATTCCTGGTTTCAAGAATCCCGGTCTTCTAAGGATCATCCAAAGAGAGATTGGTACATATGGAAAGACCGCCCGAATAATTGGGAATCCTTCTTCGGAGGCAGTGCGTGGGAATATGATGAAGCGACTCACCAGTACTTTTACCATGCCTTTGCAAAAGAGCAGGTTGATTTAAATTGGCGCAACCCTGAAGTGAGAAATGAAATGGTCAATGTAATGAAGTATTGGCTTGATCAAGGTCTGGATGGATTTAGACTAGATGTCGTCAACTTCTTGAAAGTACATCATGAAATGAAAGACAATCCCTATAATGAGGAAACGGGAGAACAAATTCATCTCAATGATAAGGACCAGGAAGGAATTCTTGATGTTATAAGAGACCTCTCCGCCTTTGTTGATCAATATCCAGACAAATTCATGGTCGGAGAAGTAGGATCGGATGAACTCAATGTGTTAACGAAATACAGCGGAAAAGACAAACTTGATGTCGTTTTTAATTTTAATCTGGGAAGCTTAGAATCTTTTAATCTCCCAGATATTTATAAACAATTGATTGAAATGGAAAAAGTACATTCAAAGGATCAAATGCCTACACTATTCTTTGGAAGCCACGATATGCCCCGTTCGATTTCGAGGTTTGGCAGTGGTAGTCATGAGAAAGACCTGGATAAGGCTAAGCTGATGGCAACTTTGATGATGACGGCAAAAGGAGTTCCCTTTATCTATTATGGAGAAGAGATAGGGATGGAGAACGTAACGATACATGACATCCAGGCGATGAAGGATGTTCAAGGGACGACAGCATATGAGTCGGCATTACGGGATGGAATGACAGAACAGGAAGCGCTAAGGATAGCAAATGAAAAAGGTAGAGATGCATCACGTTCTCCTATGCAATGGAATCATGAGAAATATCACGTTTTTTCGCAGAATAAGCCCTGGATTCTTCCAGCTGGGAATGATCGAAATGTGTCCAATCAAGAATCCGAACCTGACTCGATTCTCTCTTACTACAAAAAGCTTTTAGCCATAAGGAAACAATGGTCACCACTTCATTCCGGGGAATATGAGGAAATGGTTAAGTCTGATCAGGTTCTTAAATATGTGAAGAACAGTAATGATGAAAGAGTACTCGTTCTCTTAAACTTCAGTGAGAATAACTCAGTCATTCACCTGCAAAATATGATTTCAAGCGAATCAAATTTGGCTCTTTCAAGTAAGCGCTCACAATTTATTCTTGAAAACACGATCGAGCTGTTCCCTTACGAGGCAATCATTATCACATTATAAAGGAGTATAACTTATGAACATTAAAAAAGGAAAAATGAAAACATGTCAGGAACTTGTGAACGAGCTTCGACACAAAAAAAGGCCGGAACAAGCAGAAAAATTGGTCTTTAAAGGAGTTGAGGGTCATGATGTCTATAATATCACCGCTCCTTTTCTAGACAGTGGAGAATTTGTTATCGCTGGACGCGTAGAAAGAAGGGATACCGAACACTCGGAAGTCGTTTTCTTTGTGGAGAGGGATGGTGGCTGGGTTCGAAGAGAGGATGCGCCTGTATTTGAACTTCAAGATCCATTCTATACGATCATTCATGAGGAACTCATTTTGGGAGGGGTTCAAATCTTTCCTCACCCGACGAATGAGTATGCGTTAGGATGGAGAACCGTTTTTTACAAAGGAAAGACGATTGCCGAATTAACGAAATTTGCAAAAGGTCCGGATGGAATGAAAGATATTCGGTTGGTTGAGCTGAAGGATGGCTCGATCGGTGTATTGACAAGACCTCAAGGAGAAAAGGGAGGTCGGGGCAAAATTGGGTTTGTAAAGATATCTTCCTTGGAAGAATTGACGACTGAGGTAATAGAGAGCGCACCATTATTAGAGGGTCAATTTATCGAAGAAGAATGGGGAGGCGCAAATGAGGCCCATCTTCTTTCGAATGGACTTGTCGGTGTACTTGGTCATATTGCTTCCTTTGATGAAGAAGAAAACCGTCATTATTATCCGATGGTCTTTATCTTAAACCCAGACACTGGTGAATATTCAGATATTCAATTGATCGGAACCCGTTCGGATTTTCTTGAAGGAGAAGCGAAACGTCCGGATTTAGTGGATGTCGTATTTAGTGGTGGGTTGGTCAGAAAGAGTGATGGAACCGCTCATTTCTACGCTGGAATCAGTGATGCAGAAGCCCAAAAAGTCGTGACGGAAGATCCATTTTTACAATATGAGAAGTGAGGAGCAAAGCAGATGAATGTATACCGATATGAAGAAAATCCTTTGATTACCCCTTTGGATGTTAAACCGTTTCATGAAGGATTTGAAGTGATCGGCGCTTTTAATGCGGGAGTGACGGCATTTAATGGAGAGACAATTCTTCTTCTCCGTGTGGCAGAAAGGCCGCTATCAGATAATAAAACAATAGTGAAAGCTCCCATTTTAAATGATCAGACAGGGGAATTGGACATTCTTGAACTCGATGTCAACGACCCAACCTATGACTTTTCTGATCCGAGAGTCATTCGATATAATGGGAGTAGCAAATTTGCTTATTTGACTTCCTTATCCTATTTTCGTATTGCGAGAAGTAAAGATGGACGAACCTTTTCCATCGATGAAAAACCATTTATCTACCCATCTACCAAACTGGAAACCTTCGGAATAGAGGATCCTCGTATTACGATAATAGAAGAAACCTATTATATTTATTATAGCGCTGTATCCCCGGTGGGAGTCGGTGAATCCATGGTGTCGACAAAGGATTTCCAAGAGGTCACGTATCATGGGATGATCTTTGCGCCGGAAAACAAAGATGTGTTGATCTTTCCTGAGAAAATCAATGGCAAATATTATGCTCTTCATCGCCCAGTTCCCAACAGTAACGGCCATCCTGAAATTTGGATTGCTGAATCAGATAACTTATTATACTGGGGTAACCACAAACATCTAATCGGTTTGAGAAAAGGCATGTGGGATAATGGACGAATTGGTGGAGGTGCGGTACCGATTAAGACAGATAAGGGCTGGCTAGAGCTGTATCACGGGGCATCCGATGATCATCGTTATTGTATGGGTGGTGTTTTACTTGATTTGAATGATCCTTCAAAAGTGATTGCGCGATCAGAAACACCTTTAGTAGAGCCTGAAGCTGACTATGAGGTGAATGGCTTCTTCGGAAATGTAGTCTTTTCTTGTGGTGTCATTGTCGAAGGAGATATCGTGAAAATGTATTATGGAGTAGCCGATACTTCGATGGCATGTGCTGAGCTAAGCTTGACAGAGATTCTTGAATCACTCACTTATGTAGAATAATCAACTGCCAAAGTCGTTTGTCGATTTTGGCCTTTTTCTTAAAGGGAATACATTCTAAAGATGATAGTATAATATGAGAAATCTTTCCGAAGTATTGAAGGGATGGATAAACAAATCCTTGAGAAATGGACACTTACATCGCACTGCCGGGAATAGGAAACAACGCAGGGCTGGTGGAATCACTGGGGTTAGCTTTATAAATCTGTATGGTAGATGGTCAGTCACCGAAGAACAAAATACCATTTCGTCCTTGAAAGTTCATCACTAATATAAGACAATCAGTTGGGAAGAGCCCATGACAAGAATATTGAAATGATATAAATACATAAAAAAAGTAAACATTAGGAGGCAATCATGAACCAACCACTATTTCTACAACCCGTATTCCAGGAAAGAATCTGGGGAGGTACGGCGTTAAAGGACCAATTCAACTACGATATTCCATCCGATATAACGGGTGAATGCTGGGCCATATCAGGCCACCCGAATGGCCAGAGCACAGTGGTCAACGGTGAGTTTGCCGGAAAGACGATTGGCGAGCTTTGGAACGAGCATCGTGAGTTATTTGGGAACCATTCCTCACCGGTGTTTCCATTACTGACGAAAATATTGGACGCCAACGCAGATCTTTCTGTGCAGGTGCACCCGGATGATACCTATGCTAAAGAACATGAAAACGGTGAACTGGGTAAGACGGAATGCTGGTACATCATCGATTGTGATGAAGATGCCGAGATGATTTTTGGTCATACAGCTCAAACGAAAGAAGAGTTTGTATCGATGATTGAAAAAGGCGAGTGGAATGACCTGCTGCGACGCATCCCGGTTAAGCCTGGTGACTTCTTCTATGTTCCAAGTGGCACCATCCATGCCCTTTGCAAAGGAACATTGGTGTTAGAAACACAGCAAAGTTCGGATACGACGTATCGTGTGTATGATTATGACCGTAAGGATGGGGAAGGGAATACCCGTGAGCTGCATATCGACAAATCGATTGAAGTGACGACCATTCCACACAAGGCTGCGGCTGTTGAACCGGTTGTGGAGAAACGAGAAGGGGTAGAGTCCACGAAATTTGTGGAAGCAGAATACTTCACAGTGTACAAATGGCAAGTCGATGGACATGCCGCATTTGTGCAGGACCAGCCATTTCAATTGGCAAGTGTACTGGGTGGAAACGGTGTACTGAAGGTCCAAGGAGAAGAGTATTCTCTTACAAAAGGAGATCATTTCATAATACCCGCGGATGTTGAGACATTTGAGATTGAGGGACAGGTTGAGTTGATTGTTTCTCATGTTTGATTGGTTATAAGAATGGCGCAGAGCTTATGAGCTTTGCGTTTTTTTTATCATTCTTTTACTTCCTCTAAGTAAAAAGAGTAGGAAACCATCCACAAAAAGTGTCATTTTTAAAGTTTTCATGCGTTTATTAAAGGAGTTGGAGTGAACATATTCCAACTCCTTTTCTTTCTATATATGATGGCTTTAAGAAGAAATGTAAGCGATTTCTAGAGAGGGTGTTAATGATGGAATTTCCTGATGGTTTTTTATGGGGAGCGGCTTCTTCGGGACCCCAGATGGAGGGAGCGGGAAGTAGTGGAGGAAAGGCTCAAAATGTTTGGGATTATTGGTTTCAGAAGGAACCTGAACGTTTCTTTCAGCAGATAGGACCGGAAGATACTTCAGGCTTTTATGCTCACTATAAAGAAGACATCGTCACGATGAAGCAAACGGGCTTTAATTCCTTTCGAACCTCGATATCGTGGGCGAGGTTATTACCTGATGGCACTCAAGTGAATGAAGAGGCGGTTGCCTTTTATAGGGACGTATTTAAGAGGCTTAATGAAAGTGGTATTAAGCCCATTGTTAATTTGTTTCATTTCGATATGCCCTTTCGATTGTACGAGAAAGGCGGTTGGGACAATCGGGAAGTTGTCGATGAGTTTGAGTTTTACGCTAAGGTGGCATTTGAACGATTTGGGGATCTTGTTGAGGAATGGGTCACGTTTAATGAACCCATTGTACCCATTGAAATGGGTTATTTAAATGACAAGCATCTACCGGGAGTGTTCGATCTCAATCGAGCATTTCAGTCTGGATATCATACGTTGATGGCCCATGTGAAAGCAGTAAGGGCATTTAAGGACAGGAACCATCGGGGGAAAATAGGTATCATTTTAAACTTAACGCCAAGTTATCCCCGCTCAGACAAGCCTAAAGACTTGGAAGCAGCTATGTGGGCCGATGTGCTGTATAATCGGAGCTTTTTAGATCCGGTTGTTAAGGGTAAGTTCCCGGAAGAGTTGTTGTCCTTCATAGAACAAGAACACATTCACGTCCGTTATTTTCCTGGAGACTTCCAATTATTGAAAGATTCCCCCGTGGACTTTCTTGGTGTTAATTATTATCAACCACGAAGGGTACAGGCAGGGTCACCTAATTCGATAAACACACTTGATCACTATTTCGAACCTTATCAATGGGACGGAGCGAAAATGAATCCACATCGCGGCTGGGAAATATACGAAAAAGGCATTTATAATATTGCCCTCAAGATAAGAGACCAATATGGAAACATCCCCTGGTATATAGCGGAGAATGGGATGGGAGTGGAGGGTGAATCAAGGTTTAGAGATTCAACAGGGATGATTCAGGATTCCTACCGGATTGAATTTATGAGCAATCATCTAAAGTGGCTTCACAAAGGAATCGAAGAAGGGTCAAAGTGTTATGGGTATCATGTATGGACCTTCATTGATAACTGGTCATGGCTAAATGAGTACAAGAATAGGTATGGACTCGTTGAACTGGATTTGAAGACCGGGAGAAGGTATAAGAAAAAAAGTGCAGGCTGGTTTAAGGCACTTGCCGAATCAAATCAGCTTCCGGATTTAGGGTGATAAGTTATGGAGTTTTTATTAACCATTGATATAGGCGGCACCTATATTAAGCTTGCGCTGATTTCTATTACAGGTCAATTAGTTGAGAAAGAAGAAGAATCAACCCCTCAATCAATCGATGAATTTAGTGACATGATCGATCAGTATTATAAGCGGATGAACAAGAATTATTCCTTGATTGGCATAACCATTAGTAGTCCGGGAAGTGTGACGGATGCAGGGCATGTTTTAGGGTATAGTGCTGTGCCATTTGTTCATGAGCATAATGTCAAGCAGTTGCTCGGAAAGAGATATTGTTTGCCGGTGGCCATGGAGAATGATGCCAACTGTGCTGCCCTTTCAGAGCTTTGGAAAGGGGAGGCAAGAGAATGTGAAACTTTCGCCTGTATTGTATGTGGTACGGGAATAGGTGGGGCTCTTGTCATTAACAAGAAACTCTTCAAGGGAGCCAATCTTCATGGCGGCGAATTTGGATACTCGATTTTAGCAAGTGACATTCATGAAAATGTTTATGAGACATGGAGTGAGTTGGGTTCGTCCTCTGCCATTTCAAGAAGGCTGAAGCATCAAGCCCCTTATGACGATGGATGGACAGGACCGCTGGTATTTGAACAAGCCGGGAAGAACCATGAAGGAGCTCAGAAATCATTAGATTCCTTTTTTTATACTCTGGCGATCGGAATCTTCAACATCCAGTACATATTGGATCCTGAGAAGATTTTGGTAGGGGGAGGAATTACCAGACAGCCTGATTTTTTAGAGGAGCTGGAATCCAGAATGGACAAGATATTGGAATCAAAGCCTATTGCTAAGGTACGTCCTACCATTTCTTTGTGTCACTATCTGGATGAAGCTCAATTGGTTGGAGCTGCTTATGTGTGGTTGGCAGAATACAGAAAGGGTGATCTTCATGTTTAGTCGATTAGGCGGATTATTTATAGAAGCGAGCCTTTGGATTTGGAAGACGATTCAGCTTAATCTTTTTTGGATTTTACATATTGTAATGGGGGGTGTTGTCCTTGGGATTTTTCCCGCAACCGTTTCATTATTTGCCATTACTAGAAAGTGGTTGAAAGGTGGACGGGATGAACCTTTCTTCCGTGAATACCATCACTATTACAAAAAGAATTTTTGGAAGGTTAACGGTCTGGGCTGGATCTATTCAGGTGTTGGTCTATTCTTATGGATTGATCTTTATCTTGTGACTCAACTAAAAGGTATCATCGCTTTATTCAGCACGATGCTCATTTTATTCATACTAATCCTGTATGTATTTTCATTTCTATATTTATTCCCCTATTACGTTCATTTTGACCAGTCTTTTAGGCGTTACCTGTACCAGCCATTTATTATTACGATCATCAGCTTCAAACAGAATCTTATCCTCTCCATCGGCTTAACGATGGTAGGTTACCTGATTTATCAAATGCCTGGGTTAATTCCCTTTGCCTTAGGTGTCATGCCTTCCTATTGGGTGATGAAAGTTTCGATGAATCGCTATACAGAATTACAAGAGAAATTGATTGGAGGAGAGTCATGATGGAGAATAAAACCGCTCATATTATTTCCCATTCTCATTGGGATCGGGAATGGTATATGTCACTTGAAGAACACCGTTATTACTTAGTAAAGCTGTTTGATGATCTGTTAGAGCAATTGGCACAAGATCCGGGTTTCCACAGTTTTCACCTTGATGGACAGACGATTATGGTGGATGACTACCTGCAGGTCCGTCCTGATAAAGGAGAAGAAGTCAAACGATATATTCGTGAAGGACGTTTGATCATCGGTCCATGGTATATCTTGCAGGATGCATTTCTTACAAGTTCTGAAGCGAATGTAAGGAATTTGCTTTATGGGATGAAAGATACGAAGAAACTTGGGCAAGAAGGTACGCTGGGGTATTTTCCTGATACGTTCGGCATTTATGGACAGGCACCGCAATTATTACAACAAGCCCATATTGATGTTGCAGCCTTCGGAAGAGGGGTGACACCGACAGGGTTTAATAATCAGGTTCATCACGGTGATGAATTCTCTTCCCCTTATTCAGAAATGAAGTGGGAAGCTCCTGATGGCTCGAATGTATTAGGGATTTTATTCGCCAATTGGTATTCCAATGGAAATGAAATTCCCGCCGGTAAAGCGGAGGCTGAAGCCTTTTGGGAAAAGAAACTTGCAGATGCTGAGAAGTTTGCTTCTACTTCCCAATTATTATTTATGAATGGTTGTGATCATCAACCTCTGCAAAAAGATATTGTACAAGCTATCGCGACGGCAAATGATCTCATTCCGAATGTCACATTCAAGCACTCAAGTTTCAAAGAATATATAGATGAGGTGAAAAAAGAACTGCCGGATGAGCTTCAAACCATTCGTGGAGAACTCAGGAACCAAAAAACGGATGGATGGTCGACACTTGTGAACACAGCTTCTGCTAGAATCTATTTAAAGCAGGCGAACGACCGCTGTCAGGCTCTATTGGAAAGAGTATTTGAGCCGATGGGGCTCCTGGTAGAAGACAAAAGACTTCACCGTGATTTTGCGGAATTTTATTGGAAGATGCTTATGGAGAATCATCCTCATGACAGTATTTGTGGGTGCAGTGTAGATGGCGTTCACCGTGAAATGGAGACACGTTTCGATAAGGTCGAGAAAGGGGCTTTGAGATATGTTACGGAGCAAGCGCGTGAGATTGCATCCGGTATCTCTACGACACATCATAACCCTGAAGCGATTCCCCTTATCCTGTTTTACACGGAGGGAAAACCTTCTACTCAGGTCATTCGAGAAAAAGTGATGGTTCAGAAAATCTATTTTGATGAATTGGATTTTCGTCAGATTCCCGGTAAGTTAAAGAGCACCCCACTCCCTTCTTTTGTATTAGAGAGAGGGGATGGAACGACGCTACCTGTTCATGTGAAAGAAAAGGGCATCTCATTCGGTTACGACCTCCCGGGAGATGGATTCAGAAAACCTTATTATGCGAAGGAAATAGAAATAACATTTGCAATAGAATCCCCTATTCATATTGGCTATGAAACGTGTTATTTAGTGCCTGGTGAAGATACGCCTCATGAGGAAAACCTTATGTGGCATCAGTCAGAACAAAAGCTTGAAAACGAGCATATCTGTGTGACCGTTCATGAGAATGGATCCTATTCAATCTTGGACAAACAAACAGGCTATCATTATGAAAGCCTTGGAATGTATGAAGACATGGGGGATATCGGAAACGAGTATATGTTCAAAGCAAGTAGTGACGGTATTGTCTACACAACGGAGCAGCAAGCCTCTTCCGTGAACATTATTGAAAATAACCCGTATCGTGCATCCATTGAGATTGAGTCCAAGATTTCTGTCCCTAAGCAAGCCGATGAACAATTGGAATTAGAGCGGCAGGACCTGGTCTGGCACCCTGAGCGTAAAGCGGGACGACATGAGGAAGAAGTGTTGCTAACCTTTAAAACCTTGCTCATCCTCGAAAAGGGTTCTAAAGGGCTGAAGGTCGAAGTGACAATAGACAATCAAGCAAAAGACCATCGCTTGCGTGCGTTGTTTCCTGTTGGAACTGGGAACCTGTATCACTTTGCCGATAGTGTGTTTGAAGTGGTAAAGCGTCCAAATAAACCGGAAAGCCAGTGGATCAATCCGACGTTCGATCACCATATGCAAAGGTTTGTCAGCCTCAATGACCATGAGAAGGGGTTGACGATTGCTGGGAAGGGTCTTCATGAATATGAAATCGTGGACGGAAAATCCATTGCGGTCACACTGCTCCGATCCGTCGGAGAGCTCGGGGATTGGGGGGTGTTTGAAACACCGGAAGCACAGTGCCTTGGTCTAAATAAAGCAGAATTTATGGTGATCCCTCATCGAGGAAATGTCATTGATTCGCGTGCTTTCAATGAAGCCTATCACTATCCGTTGAATCCGACTGTTGTTCAAGTAGAACAAGCTGAAGGAAGAAATGAAAAGAACAGTAATCTATTTAAATGGTCGGGTGATGCGTTAGCCTTGACAGCATGCAAGCCGGCGGAAGAAGGAATAGGAATCATTGTCAGGTGGTTTAACCCGACGGATGAACCACAGGAACTGAGTGTAGAGGGAGATGAAGTCTATCTTTCTACGATTCTAGAAGAAAAGAAAGAATGTCTAGGACACGGAAACGTGGAGCGGACCATACGACCTAAAGAAATTATTACTGTTTTAATTCAAACTGACGAGGAGTGAATATCATGAGTGAAAAAGTAGTACCAGCGTCTTTTCAAACGATTATGAATAAAGTGAAGTCGGCCTATATCCATGATCCGGAAGTCTATGAATTATTCGAAAATTGCTTCTTGAATACGTACCAAACGACTTTGAAAAAGGATGAGGATGGAACCTTTGTGATAACAGGGGACATTCCGGCCATGTGGCTCAGGGATTCGTCCGCTCAGGTTCGCCCGTATTTGACTCTCGCGAAAGAAGATGCGGAAATCGCCGCTATGCTGAAGGGGGTCATCGAACGCCAATGGAAGTACATTCTTCTGGATCCTTATGCGAATGCCTTCAACCAAACGGCTGACAATCTAGGACATCAGGCTGACCGTACGGAGATGACCCCTTGGATCTGGGAACGTAAATATGAAGTGGACTCCCTGTGCTATCCGATTCAATTGACGTACCTTTATTGGAAGGCGACAGGTGATGAGAGCGTATTGAATGACCAGCTAAAGGAAGTGCTGACGGTCATCCATGATGTATGGAAAGTGGAGCAGGATCACGAGGCCGACTCTCCGTATCTCTTTGAACGGGAGAACTGCCGCGTATCGGATACTCTTCTAAGGGAGGGGAAAGGTGGATATTCCGTGAAGACAGGTATGACTTGGTCGGGATTCCGTCCTAGTGATGACGCGTGTTTGTATGGATATCTTGTGCCTGCCAATATGTTCGCTGTTGTGGTACTGGGGTATGCGAAGGAAATGCTTGAGGAAATGAAGGAGGACCAGCTCGCCGGTCAAATGGAGCAGCTTTCTGTTGAAATCAAGAAGGGTATCGAAACATTCGCTAAAGTGAACCATCCGGTCTTCGGGGAAATCTATGCTTACGAAACCGATGGGGACGGGCGGTACAATCTGATGGATGACGCCAACGTACCAAGCCTTTTGGCCATCCCGTACCTAGGATATACAGATCCTTATGATGAAAGTTATGTAAATACCCGGAAGTTCATTCTAAGCCGCCACAACCCTTACTTCTATGAAGGGAAAAAGGCGAAAGGAATCGGAAGTCCCCACACACCTGATCATTACATCTGGCACATCGGCCTGGCCATCCAGGGAATGACGGCGACTTCTCAAGAAGAAAAGGCAAAGATCCTCGAGATGTTCAAGAATACACACGCATCCACCCTTTACATGCACGAAGGATTCGATGCCGATCGTCCGGAAGAGTTCACTCGTTCTTGGTTTGCGTGGGCCAATTCCATGTTTAGTGAATTCATTCTAAGTGAAGTCGGGATCTTCGTACCCGAAAGTCCATTGGCACTTATCAGTAAAAACTCTTGAATGGAGGGTCCATATGTTTTATCCTATCCAAAAGCTAGAAAACAGAGTGAACGAGTTGGATCGCCTGCGTTACCGGGATATAAGGGTCATCGACTCTTTCAATCTTTATGAGCCTATAAAAGGAAAAGAGAACAATTTCCCTGAAGGATATTCAGATCAAAAAATGAAAGTAAACGATACCTGGTCAGGAAGGGACAAATATCTATGGCTGAATACGTTTCTTTCTATCCCGGAAGAATGGGAAGGAAAGAAGGCTGTCCTCTACCTCGATCTCGGAAGGACCGGAGGAGGGAACAACTCAGGATTCGAGTCCCTCCTCTTTGTGAATGGGAAGCCGTTCCAAGGGGTCGACACCAATCATAAAGAAGTCATCCTGCCTGCAGAGGACTCCCTCGATATTTCCATTCAGCTTTGGTCCGGCCTAGAGGGGGGCGGTCAGCCTGCTAACCAGTATTACCGGTTACAGGAAGCCTGGTGGGGATACTTGGATGAGAAAGTGGATGAGCTGTATTTTAAATCCAAAGCGATACTGGATTCTATTAAACAGCAAGATGAGCACGACCCTAACCGTTCCATCGTATTGACCATCCTCAACCGGGCATTCCGTGAGATCGACTGGTCGGACAGAGGTAGTGATGCCTTTTATCAAAGTCTTTATGCTGCTCGTTCTGTACTATTACATGAAATGGATAACCTTCCTAAGTATTCGGATGTAACCATACATGCCACCGGTCATTCCCATATCGATCTTGCCTGGCTGTGGCGTACAAAACATACGAAGGAAAAGGCAAGGAGGACGTTCTACACAGTACTTAGATTGATGGAACTTTATCCTGACTACACTTTCCTGCAAAGCCAGCCTCAACTTTACGAATGGGTGAAGGAGGAAGATCCGGAATTGTTCGCAGCAATCAAAGCGAAGGTTGCGGACGGTCAGTGGGAGGTGGAGGGCTCCATGTGGGTGGAAGCCGATTGTAACATTCCATCCGGGGAATCCTTCGTACGTCAGCTTTTATATGGTAAAAGGTTTTTTGAGAAAGAGTTCAATAAGAAGACCCGGACATTATGGCTTCCTGATGTATTCGGCTACAGCTGGTCCCTCCCGCAAATATTAAGGAAATCTGGTATTGATACGTTCATGACGACGAAGATCAGTTGGAATCAATACAACCGGATGCCCCACGATACGTTCCAGTGGAGGGGAATTGACGGTTCCGAAATTCTGACCCATTTCATTACGACGCCTGAACCGGGAAGACCTGCCGACTCATGGTTCTATACGTATAACGGGCTGATCACGGCGGAAACCGTTAAAGGCATTTGGGAAAAGTACCGTGATAAAGACTTGAATAAAGAACTGCTCCTGGCATATGGATACGGAGACGGAGGTGGCGGCGTCAATCGTGAAATGATCGAAATGAAGCGCCATCTCGACACCGTTCCAAGCATGCCGTCCGTTAAGTCCGTCAATGCCCAGACCTATTTCGAGAAGCTTCATGATACCGTGGGGAAATCTGATCAGTACACCCATACGTGGGACGGGGAATTATATTTGGAGTATCACAGAGGTACCTACACAAGCCATGCGAAGATGAAAGAGATGAATCGGAAACTTGAATACGGGTACCGTGAAGCGGAACTCCTCTCTTCCTGGAACAGTGTTGTAAATGGATGGGATCAATATCCCCAGGCGCTCCTTGAAAAGGGGTGGAAGATGATTCTACTAAACCAATTTCACGACATCATCCCGGGTTCTTCGATTACGGAAGTATATGAGGATGCCCACCAAGATTATGAAAAAGCGTCTGGAATCAAGGATACGATTATATCCTCTCAAGAGAATCATATCTTGTATGGAGATCATCATTGGTCCTTTCTACACCCACATCAATATACATCATCGGTGCTGGTCACCGTGCCTGAATCCAACGGAGTTTATGAGCTGGATGGGATAGAGGTCGAGACCCAGACTCTGTCCAATGGTGATACCCTCGTCCTTGTGCCTGAATCGAGACCGTTCTCTTACCAAACGATCTCTTTGACAGGGAGGGCGGAGAAGGAAAAGGGGACGTTGAGTAACATTGACCTGGATGAAAGAAAATGGGAAACACCGGTTTATCGCATCCGATGGAATGCAAATGGTCACATCACAAGTCTCTTCGATAAAGAAGAGGGACGGGAGATGATTCAGGCGGGAGCATCAGGCAATGTGCTGAAACTCTATGAAGACAAGCCACTAGCCCACGATGCCTGGGACATTGACCTTTATTATGTGGAGAAATCGACTCCTATTGATTTACTTGAGGAGTGTACTATACTTGAAAATGGACCATTAAAAACAACCGTAGCATTTACATGGAAAACTCCACAAATGGAAATTTTCCAGAGAATCCATTGTTATTCTCATACAAAACGCATCGACTTCGAGACGGATATTAATTGGTCGGCCAGACAGCAGCTTCTCAAAGTGGAGTTTCCAGTTGCCATCCGATCCACGGAAGCCATTTACGATATCCAGTTCGGGAACGTCAAACGCCCGACCCACTGGAACACTTCTTGGGATATGGCGAGATTCGAGTCGGTGGGACATAAATGGGCTGCACTCACCGAACCTTATTATGGGATCAGTTTGATGAACGATAGTAAGTATGGCTACTCTATTAAAGATAATGTCCTGGGCCTTTCCTTACTAAAAGGCCCCGTATATCCAGATCCCAAGGCGGATATAGGGCATCATCACTTCGTCTATTCACTCTATCCTTTCGCTGGACAGACGTCTAAGCATGATATAGAACGGGAAGCCACTTACCTGAACGCACCGCTTCGGATCGTCCGGGGAGAAACCCAACCCGGGTTCCAGGAACCCCTTCTGTCTATTTCCGGTCATGGCGTCATCATCGACACGGTGAAAAAAGCGGAAGACCGTGAATCCCTGATTGTCCGTCTTCATGAAATGGAAGGTGCACGCTCGTCCGTCACCATCACCAGCTCATTGCCGGTAGATGCATGGCGGGAAGTGAACCTCATGGAAGATGAAAACATCACGGATTTTAACGAAAATCCATTATGTTTAACATTCGATCCTTATGAAATCAAGACGATTGAAATCGTCATAAAGGAGTAGAACTCTGAGCGTCCCTATTGGACTGAACCAAGTTTAAACTCAAAAAGAATATTACAGGTTGGATCATCCGGACAGCACCTCAGATTTGCCAATTTGATAGAATCGCAGGTGAAGGACAGGGAACAGATGCGTCTTGAGCTTCTGTTCCCCCTTTTACCTTACGTTAGGGGATTCAAAAATGAAAGCGTTCCTATTTTTCAAACGAATAAGCAAGAGAATGTTTTATAGGGTGTTTTTAACTTATTCCCTCATCATTTTCCTTACAATGTCCACCTTATTTGTTTTTCTATCAGAATATTATTCTGACTTTATCGTTCAACGTGAAATTGATAGACAAGAAGCGGTTATCGATGAAATCAAATCTGAAATACATGCCAAGCATCAATTCGTTAGTCAAGGTATTCGTCAGCTTTACCAAGAAGAACGGTTAATTGAAGATTTGGCTTTTGCTTTACAACATGACTACCAAGAATATATTGGGTATCGTTTAGATAAATTCTCGAGCAGTGATTCCTTTGTTCCTTATAATTTCGATATTTATGTAAAGAACTATTTCTCTAGAGATTCTGAGTCCATCGCATTGCTGGTTCGAAATGAAAGTTTAGGAACAGAATATGTGTATCTGTTCGATCATGGTAGGTGGAATCAAAATAATCAATCTAAAGAAGACACTGGCTTTATGGTAGAAAACCACCCCCTTCCGAAGGATATGTATAACGTGCCTAAGGATATGTATGTCGTGGAAGAACAAATAAACGATCCCGTTTCTATGGATCGATTGGGAAAAGTAATGGTCTATTTCAGTTATGAAAATTTAGATAGGTTATTATCATTGAAAGATACCCCCTCTAAGGGATCCTTTTTTATCACAGATAGGAACAAACAACTCTATTATTCTAATGGGAATGCTCCTGAAAGACTTCTTAAGGACTTATCTTATAGTGCGGTTCAAAAGAAAGTAAATTTGGATGAGCGCTATTATATTCAATCCTCCATCGAGCCCACGAGTCAGCTCATGATCACTGCCGTAATTTCAGAGAAGGAAATGGCTCAGCTCCTTACGTATAAATTAACGATTTTGTCTATTATTGTATTGTTAACGGTTTTGTCTATTGCCCTTCCTTACATAGCGTTACGAGGATACTCTAAACGAGTTGATGAAATTCTTAATAAGATGAAGGAAGTACAAGAAGGAAACTTATCGGCACGAATTATAACAGCCAATGTAGATGATGATCTTACAGATATCTCCCATACTATTAATAAAACATTGGATGATTTAAATGATTACATAGATAGAGTCTACCTATCCAAGCTGAAACAAAGAGAAGCTGAATTGGCGAATCTTCAAGCACAGATTAATCCTCATTTCTTATACAACACACTGGAAGCCATACGAATGAAATCATTAGCCGAGGGTGGACGAACATCTGCCAAAATGATTGTCCAATTAGCTCAGTTATTTCGCTATTCGTTGAAAACAGTAGACTTGGTCACGGTAGAGAACGAAATCAACCATGCACAACAATATATTGAATTATTTAAAATACGATTTCAAAACCAGTTAATCGACAACTTTAATGTAGAAGAAAAAATCAGGGACTACTATATGCCTTCATTTATATTACAGCCCTTGATTGAAAACTTCTTATTGCATGGCTTCAGGAGAGATAGCGAAACCAACCAATTAACGGTCACCATTTATGAGCAGAACGATAGACTTATCCTAGAAATTGAAGACAATGGAAATGGCATTGAATATAAAAAGTTGGAAGACATCAAATCAAGATTGAAACAGGAAGAAGGAACTTCCGATTCAATCGGCTTGGGAAATGTTCACAGGCGTATTCAATTAAAGTATGGTTCCGATTATGGTGTGGAGATACGGAGTGTACCTAATGTCAAAACTTCCGTCACGGTTAAATTACCACTAATAAGTGAGGTGTAGTAAGTGATAAGAGTTATGCTGGTAGACGATGAACCCCTTATTCTAGAAGGGTTGAAGTATATACTTGATTGGGAAGACATTGGATTTACCATTGTGGCTACGGCGAAGAATGGCATGGAGGCATTAGAACTGTCCAGGGAAATTGAGTTTGATGTATTAATCACTGATATTAAAATGCCTGAACTAACCGGCCTTGAGTTGATAGAGAGGATAAGCAAGGAAAAAGAATCGATTAAGTCCATTATTCTTTCAGGTTTTCAAGAGTTTGACTTGGTGAAAAAAGGCCTGAAACTTGGTATTGAAAATTATTTATTAAAGCCCATTAATGAAGATGAGCTCTTGTCTACCATACTCCACTTGAAAGAAAAAATAGATCGGATAACACTAGAAGAAGAGTCTATTCTTATTCTCCGCGATCACTCCATTTGGAGATGGCTGATGAGAAAAATGACGGAGAATGATTTTAAAGAAAGAATCTCGTTTTACCCAATGGTCAATATTCAAACACCTCTTCGTCTAGGTTTGTTAAAAACAGAATTGGAAGAAGCGATACACCTGCAGAAAACGATCGAGGAAGAAACTAGTACATTGGCGATCACTACACCTTCGGGGGATATTCTCCTCATTTGGTCTGATGAGTCTTTTGAAGAGGAGAAAGCGGAAGTCTCCTCGATTGTTGAGCATGAATGCAACGGGAGAGAACACGTTGTTGTCATGAGTAGAAGGGTAGATTTCATCAAAGATGCCGAGAAGGTATACCGGGAGTTAGAAATGGCGTGTGAATTAAAGATGCTGCTACCGGATCAAGATCATCGTATAGCAGAGGAAATGCACTTGAAATCGTCAACATCCGAAAAGCAGACGATTAACTACCTGAAACCAGATATTCTGGAGCACTTAGCCAATCAGGAATATGATACTGTACGCAATTATTTAAGTGGAATCTTCACTCAGCTAGAACAGGATAAAGACGTATTCGTTATAAAAAGCATCATGCTTGAATACTTCTTTCAGATGAAAAACAAGTTTCTGATTTCCTTGGAGTATTCTCAATACGTTCAATTAATCCATCAAATTCTGTACCTTCAAGGTAATGAAGACGCCCTTGCCATCATGGATCAATGCATAAGGTACATAGAACATGATGAGAGTGGAGAAGAGAAGAAGAGTCCGATCATTCAAACGGTTCTTACCTATATCCATCAGAACTACTCAGAAGACATGTCCTTGAAAACTCTCGGCCATCGTTTTCACATCAATCCTATCTATTTAGGACAATTATTTCAAAAGGAAGTCAAAGACTCCTTCACCAAATATCTGAACCACCTGAGAATTGACCGGGCTAAGAAACTCTTAATGAATTCACATGAAAAAGCGGGGCATATCGGCAAAAAAGTAGGTTATACGGATGCTACTTATTTCTATAAGCAATTTAAAAAATACGAACATGCAACCCCATCTGAGTGGAGAAAACAACACTCACAAGCATGAGAAAAAGTCTCTTCGTTTAAGAGGCTTTTTTTTGATAGTTTCCTAAAAATAGAGTCAATTCCAATGATTGTATTTATTTTGACCAGTAAATCTAAGGTATCTCAACTTTTTATCATGTAAGGGTTTTCATATAATTGAATTATAGAGATTAGAAGGGAGGAGAAACATGAGCAGAGTCAATCGATTTGTTAAAAATGTGTACGATAACCGAATATGGCTATTAATGATTTTACCAGGGTTTATATGGCTCATCGTCATGAAATATATTCCCATGTTTGGGCAGATCATTGCATTTAAGAACTTTCGGTTTCATCCGGATGGCTTTTTCGCCAGCGTATTTCACAGTGAATGGGTGGGATTTGAAAATTTCAGGTTCTTGTTCAGTACAAATGATGCGTTTGTCATAACGAGAAATACCCTACTCTATAACATCCTCTTTATCATAGTCGGATTGATATTATCCGTAGCCGTAGCCATTATATTAAGTGAAATAACGAAGCAGAAATTAGCCAAAATCTATCAGACTGGAATGTTGTTTCCTCATTTCTTATCGTGGGTGGTAGTTAGTTACTTTGTATTCGCCTTTCTTAGTGTAGACAAGGGATTATTTAATAGTGTGCTGGGCTTCTTTAATATAGAGCCCGTTTCGTGGTATAACGAACCAAAATATTGGCCTTATTTCATCACAGTTATTAGCCAGTGGAAAGGTGTAGGGTTTAGCAGTATTGTGTATCTTGCTGCCATTGTCGGTATTGATAGGACGCATTATGAAGCGGCAATGATTGATGGAGCAAATAAGTGGCAGCAGATTCGTCACGTTACCATTCCTATGATCATGCCACTCATTGTGATATTAACGATACTGAATATTGGCAGCATCTTCAGCGCCGATTTCGGATTGTTCTATCAAATCCCTCGTGACTCGGGACCTCTTTACTCTGTAACGAATGTTATCGATACCTATGTTTACCGAGGATTGATGACAATGGGGGATATAGGAATGAGTACAGCAGCTGGTTTATACCAAGCAACCGTTGGATTTATATTAATTCTAATAACTAACTATGTTGTGAGAAAGATTGATGAAGATAATGCCTTGTTCTAAGAAAATACCTTAGAGAGAAAGGAGAGTACTAGATGGAAACATCCACTAATGTCACGACGAGTTACCAGAAGGAAGCAGATAAGAAACAATCGAAGAAAAAAACGTATAACCCTTATGGATTCTCAGGTAAGACGAGCATCTTTATGCATCTATTGCTTGGTACCTTTGCCTTTCTATGTATATTTCCATTTTTATATGTGATTATCATTTCGCTTAGTAATGAACAATCATTAGCGGAAAATGGTTATCAACTTATTCCGGAACAGTGGAGTTTGGAAGCATATAAGTATTTATGGGAAATGAAAGCACAAGTGGTGAGAGCTTATGGAGTAACCATTTTGGTTACAGTATTAGGTACTTTCATCAGTGTGACGGTCATTGCATTGTATGCCTATGCTATATCAAGAAAGCAGTTTATATTCAGAAAGCAATTTACCTTTATCGCTTTTTTCACGATGCTATTTAGCGGAGGAATGGTTCCATTCTACATCGTGATGACACAATTTCTGGATTTGAAGAATTCGATGTGGGCTTTAATTCTTCCAATGGCAGTTAATGCTTTCTATATCATTATCATGAGAACATTTTTCCTAAGATCCGTACCTGAGGCAATACTTGAGTCCGCCCGCATCGACGGAGCTGGAGAGTGGAGAATATTTCTAACCATTGTTCTGCCGTTATCTGTTCCAGGTATAGCAACCATTGCACTATTCAATACCCTTGCATATTGGAACGATTGGTTTAACGCTCTCCTTTTCATTGACGATCCGAACTTGATACCATTGCAATCGCTATTAATGCGGATTGAAAACAATATGGACTTTATTAAACAGAATGCCATGCTATCGAACCAAAACAGTTCAATCTTAGAATCAATTCCGCAAGATTCAGCTAGAATGGCGATGGTGGTTATTGCCACTCTTCCGATTGCTTTATCGTATCCTTTCTTTCAAAAGTACTTTATAAAAGGGCTGACTATTGGAGGAGTAAAAGATTGATCGTATTCATTGAAGGAAAGCAAATCCTTTTTTGATAGAACCAAATCAATTAAACGAACTGGGGGATGGAAATGAAAAAAGTAGGGGTACTTTCACTTGTATTGGTGCTGCTTATGGGGATATTGGCAGCATGTAGCGGGAAAAGTTCAAGCGGGGAAACATCAGGTGACTCCACGAAGGATCATGTTACTCTGACCTGGTATTTAATCGGAACACCTCAAAAAGATGTTGACGATGTCATGAAAGAGGTAAACAAGTACACGAAGGAAAAGATCAACACCTCTATCGACCTTAAACTTCTGGATTGGGGAGAGTATAATGATCGGATGCAGGTTATCACAACTTCTGGAGAAGAGTATGATATTGCCTTCACAAGCTCATGGGCCAACAATTACGCATTAAATGCAAGAAGGGGAGCATTTGTTGGATTGAGTGACTTAATGGATGAATACGGGAAAGACATGAAGAAGCTAATTGACCCGGCATTCCTTGAAGGCGCTAAGATTGATGGGGAACTTTATGCAGTACCAACGAATAAAGAAGTAGGTCAGCAAGCCGTCCTTTCCTTTAATAATGAACTGGTAAAAAAACATGGACTGGATATTTCAAAAGTGAACTCAATTGAAGATTTAGAGCCGTTGCTGGCTGTTATTAAAGAAAAAGAAAAGAATGTAACACCTATTGCTACATTTGATGCGTATCTTCCGTTCGACTCCATCCTTCAAGAGGAGTTACCATTTGCCTTCCGTTTAGATGGAAACACGGATGAGGTTGTGAACAAATACGAAGAAGATGTTACGATGGAAACGTTAAAAACGATGCATGAATACTATAAAAAAGGCTATATCCAAAAAGATGCAGCAACAAGCACAGACTCATGGCCCCTGGAAACGGCTAACTGGTTCGTCCGTAAAGAGATTTATCAACCATACGCAGAAGACATCTGGTCCAGATCAGCAGGATATGAAATCGTGACTAGAGAACTTCATGAACCGTATATCTTCAATAACTCAGTGACTGGTTCCATGCAAGCCATTTCAGCTACCTCAAAACATCCTGAAAGAGCCATGATGTTCTTGAATCTATTAAACTCCGACGAATATTTAAGAAACTTGCTTGATAAAGGGATCGAAGGAGTTCACTATGAAGAAAACGAAGATGGAACGATTAAAGACTTACCTGCTCGTGTTGAAAACTATAACATGCCGAGCTTTGCAATCGGGAATCAGCTGATCCTAAAGCTTTACGAAGATGATCCGGCAGACAAATGGGAGGCATTTGAAAGATTCAATGAAAGCGCAAAATCGTCTCCGGCACTTGGTTTCTATTTTGACTCTAATCCGGTTAGAACAGAAATTGCCGCAATCTCGAATGTTACAAGTGAATTCTCTCCTGCA
Organism: Rossellomorea sp. H136; assembly: GCF_056838065.1. Classification (NCBI taxonomy): domain Bacteria; kingdom Bacillati; phylum Bacillota; class Bacilli; order Caryophanales; family Bacillaceae; genus Rossellomorea; species Rossellomorea sp. H136. The sequence goes on along the minus strand of NZ_CM166371.1, from coordinate 4,585,082 downwards.
TTATTAAAAGGTGCTGTAGATCCTGAAGAATACTTACCGGCTTTCAATAAAAAGCTAAACGAAGCCGGCATGCAGAAAGTATTGGATGAAATTCAAAAGCAATATGACGAGTGGAAGAAGGAACAATAGGAGCGCGGGGGGACACCTCTCCTTTATATCATTACACGATTAGCAACAATGGATAATAATTTGAAGGGAAGGGTTCAGACAAGTTGGAACCCTTCTTTCAATTGGAGGGAGATTCATGTTATATGGTGCAATAGAAGCCGGTGGAACGAAATTTGTTTGTGCCATCGGAAATGAGAAGGGGGAAATCATAAGTAAGACGGTCTTTCCTACTCAAGATCCTGAGACAACATTAGGGAACGTCTACTCATACTTTTCCAATTACGCTTTAACTTCGATTGGAGTAGGCTGTTTTGGGCCGATAGAATTAAATGAGAATAGAAACAATTTTGGACAACTATTAAATACTCCTAAACAACTTTGGAAGAATTTCAATATCTATCAAGCCCTCTCAAGTCACTTTTCTGTTCCTGTTTATGTTGATACAGATGTGAATGTAGCGGCATTGGGGGAATTTCATTCAGGAGCTGCACAGGAGTCCGACAGTTGTTTATATATAACCGTCGGAACGGGGATTGGGGCGGGATGTGTTCAAAATGGTAAAGTGTCAAAGGGGCTCTTCAATACCGAAATGGGCCATATTTATGTACCCAGGCACTCAGAAGATTCTTTTGAAGGCAGCTGTCACTATCATCGGGATTGTTTAGAAGGCCTTGCTTCTGGTACGGCTATACATACCCGATACGGAAAGAAAGGGGACGAGCTGGAAGAGATGCAAGCAGTTTGGGAACTTGAGGCCTACTATCTTGCCCAAGCCATCGTAAACTACATTCTGATCCTCGCTCCAGAAAAAATCATTTTGGGTGGCGGAGTCATGAAGCAAACCATTTTATACCCACTCATTCGAGGGGAAGTAGCAAAACTTCTTAATCAATATGTCAATATTGACGACTTTGAACAGTATATTGTGCCTCCTGAATTGAATGACAATCAGGGAGTGATGGGATCGCTGTTTTTAGCCAGGGAAGGTGTACTAAAAACATGTAAATAAAATAGGGGAAGTTGCTGAAAAGACCTTAACGAATGATTGATGTTGTTGAGGTCTTTTACGTTTTATAAGCTTTTCCACGACATTAGGAATAATTGAGGTTATTGAAGCTTTCATGTTTATTATGTATTCGAGTGCTTTTTTGAATACGTATCCTTCCTTTGTATGGATTTAAACAAACGTTTGATTAATCATAGGAAACCCCTAGGCAATAGGAAGAATCCAACTAAACAATTGTTTAATGATTATTTCATCACCTTCTTCAAATAAAACTCAAAAATCAAATCAATCAAGATCACCATCGTAGACCGAGGCGTCAAATCATACCCCGCAAACTGTACTTTTTGTACATCGGCGCTGATGGCGTTCCGGGTGAGTTTGGCCAGTGTGCTGTCTGCTGAATTGGTGATCGCCAGGGAGTCGGCATTCTTATAACGGATCTTCTCAGCTGCCCCGACAATGGTCTTTGTCTCTCCACTGGATGAGATGAAGACGATGAGATCATCCTGCTGCACCATATTTGGGAGCAGATCGATGATATGTGATTCATACACATATGACGTTGGCTTGTTAACCTGCATAAACAGTTTGCTGAAGTATTCTCCCGCCATCTTCGTTAACCCCACGGCTACAATCATCACCCGATTCGCTTGTAAAAGCTGTTGGCTGATTTTTTCTAATTCTTCCACTCGTAAAGACTCAAGTGTTCGATTTGTATCCTGGCGATAACGCTCGAGCATGTTTTCTGCCGGCCCTACGTTTTCATCGATGCTCTTTAGGTTAAACTTGAATTCAGAGAAGCCCCCGAGCCCAAGCTTATGACACATACGAATAATCGTAGTGGTACTGACGCTATTGCTTTCGGCCATGGCGGTCAGCGATTGATTCTTCGCTGTCTCCAAATTCTCCTCCACATAATAAAGGACATGTTTTTCTGCGTATGTAAGCTCTCCGATATGAGAAGAAAATCGATCCAATACTTTCCCCATAGAATACTCCTTTGTAAACCGTTTCATTGTTTATCATTCATTATATCACTGATTGCTATACTCTTTTACCTACTTCACTCATGATAAGGTTTTCATTCTGTACAATTGTACGCTGGATGTACAAAAGACCTTGTGATTTCTGTGTTATAACTACATTGTAAGGGATTTCAGACACATACTCAGAACGTTGTTTAAATAAGGATTCTGTACAACCGTATCTAAGAAAGTTGATTGGAACGGAAGGACGGTCGACTCCTGCGGGAATAGCGGGACAGGTGAGACCCCACAGGCGCTTCCGCCGAGGAGGCTCACCGCCCGCCACGCGGAAAGCGAGCGTCCTGGAGTGGAAATCAACTACTTCGTTCCCTGTGAAACTAGCAACAGTGTTTACGAAGAATAACCATCATTTATAGAGAGGTGAAACTCATGGAATTAAGAAACATGACAGATGAACAGTTGGTCATATTTGATATTGAATCAAACTCAAAACAAGAGATTCTTGAAACGCTTGTGGATGCGCTATATAAACAGGATGTTTTAACGTCTAAGGAAGATTTTTTACAAGCCGTACTTGAGAGGGAACAGATATCTCCTACAGGATTAGAGGCAGGGCTTGCGATCCCCCATGGGAAAAGCTCAGCTGTAAAGACAGCGAAATTTGCCGTCGCCAGACTTCGAAACGGCATCGATACATGGGAAAGCATTGATCCGACGAACAAAGTCCAGCTCGTGTTCCTGCTTGCCATTCCGGATGCAGAAGCCGGTTCAACCCATTTAAGTGTCCTTTCTGAACTGAGTACAAGACTTATGGACAGAGGTTATATCGATAACTTGATGAGCGCTTCTTCACCTTCAGAGTTTCTAACATTACTGGACCAAAAGGAAGAAGCAGTCGAGGCTCCTCAAGAATATACCAAAACGGTACTGGCCATCACTGCCTGTGCAGCGGGTATCGCCCACACGTATATGTCTGCAGAGGCATTGGAAAAAGCAGGACGTGAAATGGGTGTCCGCGTTCTAACGGAGAAACAGGGTGCGAATGGGATTGAAGATGAGCACCGGGGGGGGATTTTGAAAGAGGCGGATGCCGTTGTCTTCGCTACCGATATTGCTCCTAAGAATAAGGAACGTTTCGCTGGGAAGCCTTACGTTCAAACACGTGTAGCGGAACCATTGAAGCATGCCAAGGAAATCATTAATCGCGCGTTGACGAATCCCGATGGAACCGTTTCGGGGGACAGTAGTGAAGAAGAGATTTCTACTGGAGGTAATAAGCAAGGTCTTCTGTCTGAAATCACTCAGGCGGTCATGACCGGGATTTCTTATATGATTCCTGTCCTTGTCGCAGCAGGTCTGATGATGGGGATTGCGAAACTCTCTGCCATGCCGCTGGGACTCGTAGATCAAATTCATGATATTAAGTATGCGACTCACTCAAATGAACTGTTGGTGATCCTTCATCATCTCGATAAATTTGGCGGTATGATCTTTAAGTTTATGTATCCGATTTTCGGGGCTTTCGTGGCTTATTCAATAGCCGACAGGGTTGGACTTGTTTCAGGGTTTATTGGAGGGGTGTTTGCAGCAGGACTTCACTACACGTTCTGGGGAATCGAAGGTGGCATTCCATCAGGCTTCCTAGGGGCACTAATCCTTGGATTAACGGCCGGATATGTCTCTAAATTCTTAAATGAAAAAATTAAGTTAAATAAAAATTTAATCGCAATGAAACCGATGTTAATCATCCCTGCGATTTCCGTATTAACGATTTTCTTCCTGAATTTCTACATTGTTGATCCCGTTTTCGGCGGATTAAATGCGCTTCTAAGTGAGTGGATCACAGCAGCTCAAGGGGCAGGGAATGTAGTGCTCGCAAGTATCATCGCAGCTGCCACTGCCTTTGACTTAGGTGGACCGATCAACAAAGCAGCCGGAGCGATTGCCATTGGACTTGCTGCTGATCAAATTTATCCGTTAACAGCCCGGGTTTTAGCCATCGTTATCCCGCCGATCGGTTTGGGACTGGCGACGGTTATCGATAAGTATGTAGTTGGTCGCCGTGTGTTCGATGCGAACCTGCGAGTGGCAGGGAATACGTCATTATTACTTGGATTTATCGCCATCAGTGAGGGAGCGATTCCATTTATGCTTCGTAACCCGCTGATCACGATACCGATCAACATCATTGGAGCTATTTTAGGATCTGTAACAGCTGTAGTCCTTGGGGCAGTTCAGTGGTATCCACTCCCTGCTATCTGGGGCTGGCCGCTCGTTGAAAATGTTTGGGCTTACCTGATCGGACTAGCTGTCGGGGCGTTATTCATCGCCTTCGCAAATATTTTCATCCGCTTTGCACTTTTGAAAAAGAACGAAAAATAATCTAAAAAAGGGGGCTGGGTCTTTATGGACCCGGAACCCTTTACCTATTATTTGGAGGGAACATCCATGAAAAAGCGCGTTTATGTCGTACCTCATTCCCACTGGGATCGTGAGTGGTATTTTACAATAGAAGATTCAAATGTATTACTTGCAGAAAACCTGGATCATCTCTTAGATGTCCTTGAAACAGATCAAGACTATACGGGTTATGTATTCGATGCTCAGGCAAGTATCGTAGAGGAGTATTTGAAGGTCCGTCCTGAAAACAGGGACCGATTGAAGCAGCTTGTGGAAGAGAAGCAGCTATTTATCGGACCTTGGTATACGCAGACCGATTCCCTTCTCGTGCATAAAGAGTCCATCATACGTAATCTGTTATACGGAACGAAGATTTCCAAGAGCTTCGGTCACAGTATGAATTGTGGTTACCTTCCTGATATTTTCGGGCAGAATCAGTATCTGCCTTCGATTTTCAAAGGATTCGGTATCGACAACAGCGTCCTTCAGCGCGGAATCTACACCGACCAATTGAAAGGTGATTTGAATTTCAAGTGGAAATCCCCAGACGGTGAAACGGTGCATGCCAACAATATTTATTTCGGATATGGACCGGGGAAATTCCTTGAAGCTTCAGAGGAATATAAAGAGGATAGACTGTTTCCGATTCTGGAGAAACTGGCTGATATGAATCAGAATAGTGACCATCTCCTTCTCCCGGCAGGCGGGGACCAGGTGCTTGTGCGTGAGCATTTCCCTGAAACCATTAAGCGGCTGAATGAAAGCTCAGAGGACTATGAGTTTGTCCTTTCCGACTATGAGACCTTCATGAAGGACGCCTGGGAGAACGAGGCGGATTTTTCGAATGTGATTGAAGGCGAACTGACGGCTACGCAGAAATCCCGCATTCATAACACGATTCGTTCCCAGCGCTATGATATTAAAAAAGCAAACTATGAAATTGAACATAAGATTTTGAATGTACTGGAGCCACTGGCCGTCATTGGTCAATCTTTGGGCCTTCGTTATCCCCAGGCATGGTTAGACGGAATGTGGAAGGAACTCTTTGATGTCCATGCCCACGACAGTATCGGCGGGTGTAACTCCGATGATACCAATCGTGATATCGTTCAACGACTGGAAAAGGTGAACCGGATTGCAGAAGGACTCCTGAATATCTTGAAGAAACAAATGACTGAAGCGATCAGCAACAAACTTGGCAAGGACTCCATTTATGTATTCTTTAACACGAATGCGTCTGTATTTTCCGGGACTGTGGAGGCTGTCCTGTTTACAAAATCTGATCAATTCAACGTGAAGGATCAAAGCGGAGAGCCTGTTGATATGGAAGCCATCGACCAGGAATATATAAGCGGCGGTAAAAGAATCGTTGTGACAGCGGAAGGCGAGAAGCAGGTAGAAGTGCCGGGTTATTATCGTACCGTCGTGTTGGCAGAATTGAAAGATGTTGCGGGAATCGGGTACAAGACATATATCGTTGAAGAACTCAGCGAAGGAATGAAAAAGCTTGAAGAGAGCGGAAGTCAGGCGATTGAAAATGAACACGTAAAAGTGGAATTCGTGGATGGTAATCTGACCCTGACTGAGAAAGGTATGGGCAAAGTAATTTCCAATCTGCTTCGATTTGAAAACGTTGGTGATGCAGGAGATTCCTATGACTTCTCTCCTTTAGAAGGTGATCAACCTCTATGGTTGGAAAATGGAGAGCTGCTTTCTGTAGAAGCAGGTGGACTATCACAGAAAATCATAGTGAAGCATGAGGCCCTTGTACCAGGAAACCTGGAGGACCGCCAGTCGGAAATCAACAGTGAAGCGTTGGTGATCATCTCGACTCTTGAGCTTCGAAAAAATGAAAAGTTCGTTCGGGTTCAACATACGATCGAGAATTCTGTTGAGGATCATCGTGTACGCGTTCGATTGAACACAGGGACGAACAAACCTCAGACTTCCTTTGCCGATCAGGGGTTCGGGCTGATTGAGCGGAATGTGAACAATCCGTATATGAAGGATTGGAAAGAAAAAGGGTTTGCAGAAGCACCTGTCCCTATTTATTCACTTGAAAACTTTGCAGGGGTATCGACCGAATCTCATACCTTTGCAGCCGTTACAAGAGGGATCAAGGAATATGAAGTGCTTGAAGATTCAGGTGAACTCGCTCTTACTTTATTTAGAAGCGTTGGTCTGTTAGGGAAAGATGATCTGTTGTGGCGTCCGGGAAGAGCATCGGGCATTAACAATAAAGTCGTTTATACCCCTGACGCGCAGATGAAGCAGAAGATGGTGTTTGAATACGGCATTTATGTCGGGGATGCAGAGCCGGTGGCGATGTTTGACCTAACGAATCAATATGTTGATCGACATGCTTCTTATCAGAAACAAAGCTTAAATACTTTTGAAGAACGCCTGGAGCGTTTTGAAATTCCTTATCCGGTTAAGGAGATGGCGGAAGCTGTTTCACTATTTGAAATGGACAACTCTTCCATTGTCATGAGCAGCTGCAAACGCGCTTATGATGACAAGTCGATAGTCATTCGCTTGTTCAATCCGACTGAAATCGTTCAAACCGTGAAATTAAATCATGAATTCAGTAAGGTTTCCATCACGAATCTTGCGGAGGAATACCAGGAAAGTGCGGGCACGGAGATGAGAGTCAATCCGAAGAGCCACCTCACATTAAAACTATCATAAGAAGGTGAAGTCATGACAAAGCAAGAATTAGTAAGAAATGTGGAAGAAAGATTAAGAACGATCTATGGGGAAGATTTCAAAGAGGAGTTCCTGACTTCTTTTACAGGGCTAGTGGATAAATGGAGTCGTCATTCCTGGGAAAGCGCAGCACCTGTGTCTGAAGAAAACGTTTATCTGATCACCTATGGTGACAGCATTTACGAAGAGGGCAAGCCCACACTTGCTTCTCTCCGTACCTTCTTAAATGAAAAGGTGAAGGGTTCGATTACGGACGTTCACTTGCTGCCGATGTTTCCTTATACATCCGATGATGGTTTCTCCGTCGTGGACTACCGTCAAGTGGACCCGAAACTCGGGGATTGGACGAACATTGAAGAACTGGCTCAGGATTATCGCTTGATGTTTGATTTTGTTGCCAATCATATTTCGAAATCCAGTGCGTGGTTTCAAGGTTATATCAATGGTGAAGAGAGATACAAGGAATACTTTGTTCCAAAGGATCCCTCTTTTGATGCAAGTGAAGTGGTTCGTCCCCGCACATCGCCTTTGTATCATGAATACGAAGGACAGGACGGCGTGAAAACGGCCTGGACGACGTTTAGTGAAGATCAGGTCGATTTGAATTTCCGCCACTTCCCGGTATTGGAGGAAACGACGGATATTTTACTTGAGTATGCAAGTAAGGGCGGGACAAGTATCCGATTGGATGCCATCGGTTTCATTTGGAAGGAATCAGGTACAACCTCCATCCATTTGTCCCAGGCACATGAAATCATCAAGCTGTGGAGAGAAGTCATGGACTTCTTTAAGCCAAATACACAAATCATTACGGAAACGAATGTCCCACATCAAGAAAATATCAGCTATTTCGGGGATGGAACCGATGAAGCCAATATGGTTTATCAATTCTCCCTGCCTCCGTTGGTGCTGTTCTCATTGACGACTCACAATGGTGAAAAGCTGACGGAATGGGCGAAAACGATTGATACCGTATCGGATACTGCGACTTATTTCAACTTCCTTGCCAGTCATGACGGAATCGGGATGCGTCCGACTGAGGGAATTCTGACTAATGAGGAGAGGCAACTGCTCGTGGACAAAGTGACCGTGAACGGCGGGCGTGTTTCATACAAAGCCAATAGTGACGGAAGCCAGTCTGTATATGAGTTGAACATCAACTATTCAGCAGCATTGGTCAACCGAGGCGAGGATACGACAGAAGAGCTGGAAGTAAAGAAGATGCTTGCCGCACATTCGATCCTGTTATCGTTTGTGGGAGTTCCGGCCATTTATTATCATTCCTTACTGGGTTCTCACAATGATGAATACGGGGTTGAAACGTCAGGCATCAACCGCAGGATCAATCGCGAGAAGCTGGAGCTTTCAAGCATCCTTGAGGAGTTAGAGACAAACTCCCGTCGTAAAGGGATCTTTGAAGGCTTACAGGAAATGATTTCGATCCGTCAGAAGGAATCGGCTTTTTCTCCGTACGCAGGGCAGGAAGTGCTGGAACTGGGGGCCAATCTATTCGGACTGAAGCGTTTTAATCAGGAAACAGGAGAGAGCATCATATTTATAGTCAATCTGGATGCTGCTCCCGTAGATGTAACACTTCCTCACCCAGGCTTCGATTTACAGAGCGGGAAAGAAGTAAGTGGAGAAGTTGAATTAAATCCGTATGAATTCATGTGGGTAAAACAATAGATCAATATAGGTGCCAGTCGCTTTTACAGGCTTCTGGCACCTTTTCATAGGAGCGTGTGTGATATGAATTTTTTAATAGCTTCTGATTCCTATAAGGATTCATTATCAGCTTTTGAAGTGGGAGAAGCGGCTCGTAAGGGGATCCTTTCTGTTATGCCATCAGCTCATGTTGAGAACTCTCCCATGGCAGATGGTGGAGAGGGAACCCTGGATGCCCTGCTCTCATGTCTGGATGGAGAAGAGAAGGAAGTCCCGGTCAATGATCCCTTAATGAACCCTGTCCTTGCACGTTATGTTGTTCTTAATGGTGACACTGCGTTTATTGAAAGTGCCCGCAGCAGCGGACTTCCCCTTGTACCATTTGAGAAACGGGATCCGATGAAGGCGAATACCTATGGTTTGGGTGAACAGATAAAGGATGCCGTCATGAACGGATATCGCAACATTGTCATTTCCCTTGGGGGCAGTGCTACGAACGACGGGGGAGTCGGGATGTTGCAGGCTTTGGGATGGACATTTTATGATGAGGACGGAGTAGAGCTTGGGGTAGAAGGGAATCCATTGCTTAGGGCAGCTTCCTTTTCTGATCATGAGCGGTTACCCGAACTGGAGAAATGCTCGTTCACGGTTGCGAGCGATGTCACGAATCCTTTTTACGGAAAAATGGGTGCTGCCCATATTTTTGGCAGACAGAAGGGCGCAACTACTGAGGGGATAGGAGAACTTGACGCCGGTTTGGTGAGGCTCTCTTCCCTATTTAGTGAAGTGTATGGGATCGACGTCCAGGATGTCCCTGGATCGGGAGCTGCCGGAGGGCTTGGTGGAAGTATTATGGCGGCTTTGAACGGGGTTCTTCAATCGGGGGTGGATACGATTATGGAGCTTACGAGATTAGAAGAGAAAGTGATGCAGGCTGATATTGTTTTTACCGGTGAAGGGAGTCTGGATCAGCAATCACTGATGGGGAAAGTGCCGGTTGGGGTTGCGAGGCTTGCGAAGAAGCACGGTAAGAAAGTGATCGGGATCGCGGGTCGGATTGATACGGATTTGGCAGAGGTGAATCAGTATCTTGATGCTGTATTTTCGATTCAGACGGAGTGCCGGTCGCTGAAGGAAGCGTTAAAGAGTGAGGTGACGAGTGAGCAGATCCGGGTGACGGTTGAGCAGGTAGTGCGATTGTTAAGATGATGGAAGGGCGAGGGAACTAGAACCTCGCCTTATTTTTATGTTTGGAACAACAATCCCAGTACCGAGTTTACATTTCCATAAGCAAAAAGTATCATAAGGTAGATAATTGTCTCAAACATAAAGAAGGTGAAAATATGAATGAGAGACAAAACGAAATCCTGCGTATGCTTATAGGTGAATCCAATCATTATATATTAGTAAGGAATATTACCGACCAAGTACAGTGCTCTGAAAAGACGGTACGGAACGATTTGAAATCGATCCAACATTTTTTAGAAGGTATTTCTTCTGCTGAACTAATTCGAAAACCTGGACTGGGTGTCTGTTTGGAAGTGAACGAAGAGGATGAAAAAAAGCTGTTCGGTCTCCTCCATTCCACTGATGCGTCATTGAGTGACCATGATGACGAAAGAAGGGTTATTCAAATAGCCTATCATCTACTAATGGATACTACTCCGGTCACATCTCAGGACTTTATGAGCCGGTTTTACGTGAGTAAGGCCATTATAAAAAGAGATATAGAAAAAATTGAAACATGGTTAAAGCGTTTTGATATTAAGTTAGGTACAAAGCAAAAGGTAGGCTTAACATTAGAAGGCACAGAAAAGAATAAGCGCTCAGCCTTGTCCCGTTTATCGGAAATGGTCAATCATCCAGCGCTTATTCATGATTTCATGAAGGATCAATTTTCTACTACAGAATTCAGTGTTGTAAATACGGAGCTGAAAGAAGTGCAGCGGAAATATGCTCTGCGTTTTACTGACGAAAGCTTTGAACGGATTGTCCTTCATACTCTTCTTATGATCAAGAGGACCAAACTGGGACAAATCATTTCTATATCAGAGGAAGAACGTCTTTTTTTACAAAAGAAAACCGAGTATCGTTGGGCTGTTGATTTCTTAGAGAAGCTTGAACCTTTCTTCTCCATTCATTTTCCTGATAAAGAAAAGGCATACTTGACCCTTCATTTCCTTGGCGGGAAATATCGATCCCAGAAGGACACCCTAAACCAAAGCTTTCAAGATGACAATCCTATTCTCTTAAAGGTGATGAGTACGCTAGTGGATCGGGTATCCCGATCTACGAACATCGATTTTACTAATGACCGGGAATTATGGGAAGGATTAAACGTCCATTTGCATTCTACACTTAATCGTTTGGAACATGGACTGCCTGTCTCGAATGTCATGTTACATGAAATCAAGAAAATGTATCCTTATATGTTTGATCAAATGATGCTTTCGTTAGTGGATATTAATCAATCATTAGCTCTTGATATTCCTGAAGAAGAAGCAGCTTATTTAACCATACACTTTCAATCTTCACTTGAGAGAATCAAAAATCAACATCTAACCACATCAAAAGTTGTACTGGTTTGTCATATGGGTATCGGTATGTCTCAATTATTGCGTACGAAAATTGAACGGAAATTCTATTCTGTACACGTTTTAGGAAGTATTGCTAAGTCTGAATTACAGGATTTCCTCTGTAAGCAAGAAGTGGACTTAGTGATCAGCACCATTTCTTTGCCGGAAATCAACGTCCCTCATATCGTCGTGTCACCTCTGTTGGAAAATAGTGATGAAGAACGTCTGGAGCAGTGGCTAAAGCAGGATAAACGCTCCCTAAAACGATCACCTGAGGAATCTATCTTATTAAAATATACCAATCCATTTTTGGTGTTTATTCAACAGGAAGAAACAAACAAATATGAGGTCATAAAGAAGCTCGCTGCCTCTCTCTATTCAAAAGGCTACGTCGAAAAAGAATATATCGAAAGCACCATGATAAGGGAGAGAATGTCAGCTACCGCCATCGGGGCAGGGATAGCCATACCACATGGACACCCGGACTTGATCAAGCAATCGGCAATTGGTATTGCGACCTTAAAGGAACCTATTGAATGGGGCGTAGAAAAAGTATCATTAGTCTTTCTATTGGCAGTGAAAAATGAAGAGCAGAAAGAAGTGAAACAGCTTTTTAGCGAAATTTCCTCTTTGAGTGAAGACCCCAAGAAGATTCAAACGTTGATTGTGCAACAGGATATCATGAACTTTCTATCTGTGTTCAAGAATGAATGAAGTAAAGCGAATTGGCTTTGCTTCTTATTTTTGGCTTTTTACCGGAGCTCCGGTAAAAGAATGGTCTTTTTGTTTCGGCTTTTCATTGTATAGTGATTGTAAGCGATTACGGAAAAGGAGAATGAGAGATGAAACTACTAGCCATTACATCTTGTCCTAATGGTATTGCCCATACTTATATGGCTGCTGAAAATCTGGAAAAAGCAGCAAAACAGTTGGGGGTCCAATTGAAAGTAGAGACCCAGGGTTCCATCGGGGTAGAAAATGAGTTCACTGAAAAGGATATACAAGAAGCAGACGGTATTATCATTGCTGCTGATAAAACCGTAAACAAAGAGCGGTTCAATGGAAAGAAAGTATTAGTAGCCGGAGTGCAGGATGGCATTCGTAAACCGGAGCAGTTGCTTAAGAAAGTAATGAGTGGCGATGTACCTGTCTACCACTCTACTTCCGGAGAAAAGAAACAGGCGGAGAAGAAAGAAAACCCAATCTACCGCCACCTAATGAATGGCGTATCGTATATGATCCCATTCATTGTGATTGGTGGATTATTGATTGCCGTTGCCTTGACGATGGGTGGAGTGAAAACGCCGGGTGGTCTCGTCATACCAGAGGATTCATTCTGGAAGAGCATTGAAGCGATCGGCGGAGCATCATTCACATTCATGGTCCCGATCCTGGCAGGGTTCATCGCGTATAGTATTGCAGACAGACCTGGACTTGCACCGGGTATCGTCGGTGGGTATATTGCAGCGAATGGAAGTTTCTATGGAAGTGAAGCCGGTGCAGGGTTTATCGGTGGTATCATAGCTGGTTTCCTGGCTGGATACGTTGCCCTTTATATTAAAAAGATTAAAGTACCTAAAGCCATTCAACCAATCATGCCGATTATCATTATACCGGTGTTGGCATCCTTAATTGTCGGACTGGCATTTGTATTTATAATTGGTGCACCAGTCGCTCAAACATTTGAAGTACTAACAGGCTGGCTGGCAGGTATGCAAGGGACAAGCTCTATCTTACTTGCCCTCATACTCGGCGCCATGATCTCCTTCGATATGGGAGGACCGGTGAACAAAGTTGCCTTCCTCTTCGGTTCTGCCATGATTGCAGAAGGAAACTATGAAATTATGGGGCCGATAGCCGTAGCCATTTGTATCCCGCCAATTGGGATGGGACTGGCCACTTTCATCGGCAAAAAGAAATTCCAGGCTTCTGAAAGAGAAACAGGAAAAGCAGCATTTACAATGGGCTTATTCGGTATTACAGAAGGAGCAATTCCATTTGCGGCACAAGACCCACTCCGTGTCATCCCAAGTATCATGGTTGGTTCCATGACAGGATCCGTCATTGCGATGCTTGGTCATGTAGGAGACCGAGTGGCCCATGGTGGTCCGATTGTTGCTGTCCTTGGTGCGGTGGATAACGTATTGATGTTCTTTGTTGCTGTTATTGCTGGTGCCGTTGTCACCGCGTTAGTAATCAACCTTTTAAAGAAGGATGTTGTTACGGATGAAGAGGCGGTAGCAGAGGGTGAAATTACGAACTCAGCAGAAATTGCTGAAGAGCAACCTCAAATGGAGTCAATTGAAATCAACAAGCTAACGGATATAACCAATTTAGCGCTGATTGATGTTGACTTGAAAGGTTCTACACGTGACGATGTTATTGATGAAATGATTCAAAAATTAGATAGAGCGGGAACGATCACTTCACCCATCGATTTTAGACAGGCCATCATAGACCGGGAAGAAGAAAGTACCACGGGAATCGGTATGAATATTGCCATTCCTCATGGGAAGTCCACTGCCGTTACAAAACCAAGTGTTGTGTTTGGAATCAAGAAAGACGGTGTGGATTGGAAGAGTCTGGATGGATCGGATGCCAAGTTGATCTTCATGATTGCCGTGCCGAAAGAGAGTGAAGGAAATGAACATCTGAAAATCTTACAGCTACTTTCCCGACAGCTGATGGACGAAGACTATCGGAATCAGTTGTTGAATGCTGAAAACAAAGAGGAAGCTTATAAATTATTAGAAATGATCGAATAGGTGATAGAATGAAAGAAACTCAACTTTATTGTAAAAGTTGAGTTTCTTTTTTTACTGTTGGCTCTTTTCGCAAAGATTGTTGTTTTTAAACATAAGCTCTGACGAGGCTTTGTCAATCAGTGTGTGCTGGATGGCGAGGGGAACTGCTCCTTGCAGCTAGCGTTCGGCCAAGCCTCTTCAGCTTAGTCGAACGGGGTCTCGGCACGACCAAAATCCGCCGGAGTCTACGCAGTTTTTTCTCACCATCTTTAAGAGATTTTTCGTGACAGATCTAAAAGGTGTCAAAAAACACTCTTTAAAAAATGTTGTTTGCTAATATTTATCTTTTTAAAAAGAAACATGCTCAGAAAGTTGATTGGAGAGGAAGGTGCTCGACTCCTGCGGGAATAGCGGGAAAGTTGAGACCCCACAGGGCAAAGCCCGAGGAGGCTCAACTCACGCCCCGCGGAAAGCGAGCACCTGTAGCGGAAATCAACTACTGCTTTCTTCCTTAAGATAGCAACAATATTTGCTAAAAGAGGTGTTTTAGAGTCGGTGGGGGAAGAGGACTGTAGGAATTATTAGATACTTAAAGAAAGTTAGCTTTTAGGGCTAGAAGCTACAGGATTCTATGAAGAGTATCCATCAAAGAATTACTGTTATGAAACCGGACGGGCTAGAAAGACAACCTTCCTATACGTTGAGAATTCGATTATAGTAATTGTAAGGGTTTTCGGAAAGAAGTCAGTATAACTAGAACTTTGGAAAGTGATGGAAAGGAGCAACAAAGGATGATTGGAGCAATTGAAGCAGGAGGAACCAAGTTTGTTTGTGGGGTAGGTGACAAGGATGGAAATATATTCGAACGTGTAACAATTCCAACGACTACTCCTGATGAAACGTTGGAACATGTCCATTCCTTTTTTCAAAATAAGAAGATTAGCGCATTAGGTGTAGGTTCTTTCGGACCGGTTGATCTTGATCGTTCAAGCTCTACCTACGGCTACATAACCAGCACACCGAAAAGGCACTGGAATCATGTGAATCTGATTGGTGAACTCAAGAAACACTTTTCTATCCCGATTGGATTTGACACGGATGTAAATGCTGCTGCTCTGGGGGAAAGTCTTTGGGGAGCTGCGAAAGGACTCGATAGTTGTATTTATATCACTGTTGGAACGGGGATTGGTGTAGGGGCATTGGTGGAAGGTAAACTTGTCCACGGCTTGACTCATCCTGAAATGGGACATATCCTTGTCCGGCGACACGTAGAAGACTCCTATCAAGGAAACTGTTCGTACCATGGTGATTGCCTTGAAGGACTTGCAGCTGGTCCTGCCATTGAGAAACGATGGGGAAGAAAAGCATATGAATTAAGTAATGAGAAGAAGGTATGGGAGATGGAAGCTTACTACCTTGCACAAGCGATCACTCAATATATTCTCATATTATCTCCAAAACGGATCATTCTTGGAGGAGGGGTAATGAAGCAGAAACAGCTGTTTCCACTCATACATACTCATGTACAATCGATCATGGGAGATTATATTCAACATGAACAAATAATGGAGAGAATAGAAGAGTATATTGTTCCCCCGAATCTGGGTGATAATGCTGGATTGGCAGGAGCAATCGGATTGGTTTCAGCCTATAACATCGAATAAAGTATGACTTTGTAAGATCGATCACTTAGAAATAAAGAGGTCGATCTTTTTTTGCGGGAATTTTCCCAAGTTTTATAGTTGGAATATATTCTATAATAATATGCAAGAAAAGAAGGAAATTCTTTTAAAAAAACTATTTTCTGAATATTGACTTATTTATATTAATTAACTATAATGAACCCATATTAATGAAACCGGTTCGATGAGTTTGATAGGGAATTCATCATATTGACTCATTTGAAGACAAAATTTGGGTTTGTAAGGATTATTTTTTTTACAAACAATGAAACCGGTTCGATAAAAGGGAGAATTGTATGACAACCATAGGTGATGTTGCAAGAGAAGCAGGTGTTTCTAAAAGTACCGTTTCTAATGTGTTTAGTAAAAAGCGTCCGATTAGTGCAGAGGTGACCAATCGGGTAATAGAGGTTGCGAATCGTTTGAATTATGTTCCGAATCATATGGCTCGCAGCTTAGCAACGAAAAAAACCATGATTATTGGTCTGAAAATGCCTACTTACGCAGAGTATGAGCTTAGTAGCTTTGAAACCAAAATTATCAATAGTGTCGTGAAAAAATGTTCAGAAAACGGCTATCGGGTTCTGTTAGATCGAATAGTGGAAGAGGACGAAATAAACTTCGCCTCCAATGATCCTGTTGATGGTGTCATCCTCTTGAATCCACTGGATGAAGACCAGAGAATCCTGAAATATAAAGTTTCTAAAACACCTTTTGTCATTATTGGAAGACCTAATGATCGAAATGGAGATACGAAATATGTAGATAATAACAACACAGAAATGGTGAAGGAGGTAGGGGAATACTTAATTGGACTGGGCCACAAGGAGATCTTATTCTTAAATGCCTCTTTACATATGACAGTTGCTGAGGATCGGAAATCAGGGTTGAAACAGGCCTATGATAATTATTCTTTACCGTTTATAGAAGAGGATGTCATCTATTATGACCCTTCACGATGCAAAGATGGTTCTCAATACGGTTATATGAGTTTACTAGAAAACTATAGAAAGAAAAAATATACGGCCATCATTGCCGATACTGACCGAGTTGCACTGGGGGTCATTAGAGCAGCAAGAGAGATTGGAATAGATATTCCGAATGATGTGTCCCTGGTTGCTTTAAGCAATAATGAGACACTCGCACACGAGATTACCCCTAAATTAACCAGTATGGAATTGCAACCAGAAAAATTGGGGGAGGAAGCAGCAAGTATTTTATTAAGTACACTCAACAATGAGTTAGCACCTAAAAATAAGATGATTCCAGCCAAGCTTGTGAAAAGAGATTCATGCATGGGAATCAATGAAAGATTTCATCAGACACTTGAAGGGAGGAGATAGGAGAAAAGGGGTATGCTCCATAAACTTCGAAATGTAAGCGTTTTAAAATGGTTGATATGACAAGGGGGAGAACAATGAAAAGAGTATTGTTATGTGTAGTTGCCACTTTATTAGTGCTAGCTGGATGTCAATCGAAAACTGGAAGTTCCTCAGAAGAAAAAATGACCGTTAATCCGCCTGATCGCGATCTCGTTGCAGAAGGTCTGCCGGCTTTTAATGAAAAGGTAGCAGATTTACCGATGACTGATTTAGAAATCTGGCTGGCTGCTGATTATGCGAACACCGCACCGATCGCTGACGCCATAGAAGAATTTAAAGAAGTGTACCCTAATATCTCGGTTAAGACCGTTGGGATTGAGTGGGGAGATATGAGTAATAAAGTAAAGCTGGCGGTTTCTAGTGGTGCTGTTCCGGATATGGCCCACGCCCATGCGTTTGCGATGGGGGCTCAAGGGTTAGCTGAGCCGCTTGATGACTTATGGGAAGAATGGGGAGCTGAGGATCAAATTGTTCCAGGCGGGATTCAGGATACAGAATGGAAAGGTGTTAAGTACGGAGTTCCCATCGATGTGAATACAACCATCTACCTGTATAATAAGAAAGTTTTTGAAGAGAACGGGATTACTGCACCACCCAAAACGTTAGATGAATTAGTTGATGTATCGAAGAAATTAACGAAAAAAGATGGTTCTCGATATGGAATTGTCACGAGTGCCAGTGGTTGGAGTTTCTTTGGAAATGTTATTGCAGAAGGATCAAATAACTTGAAGTTCAATGGGGATGAAGTGACAGCGAACTTGAATGATCCTAAGGTCGTGGAGACGATGGAGAAATACACTGGTCTAGCTACAGTGGATAAATCATCTCCTGTTCCACCGCCTCAACAGCGTCAAACAGACCATCCTGTCGCTATGTTCGGAACAGGAAGAGCAGTCTCCTTTATTTCAGGTCCTTGGGATATCGCCAGAATCAAAAATGAATTCCCGGATGCCTACAAAGATTTAGCGACGGCTCCTTTACCAGGTGCTGATAAAGGATCTGTTCTAGGTGGGGGAAGCTTGTTTGTTCCGAAGGGATCTAAGAATAAAATCGCTTCCTTCGAATTAATGAAATGGTTTATTTCTGATAAGTATGGTATTCGTTTAGCCAAAGAGGAAGGTCGTCATCCAGTGAAAACACATTTATATGATGATGAGTTTTATAATGATCCATTACTGAAGCCATATATTGAAACACTACAATATGCACAACCATATAAGCTTGAAGCGTTCCCGGAAGCAAACGATGCTTGGGGCAAAGCATTGCGTGCTGTGTTTGACGGTGCTGATCCACAGGAGGAATTAGATAAAGCCCAGAAAATCGCTGAAAGAGCGATCGAAAATTCGAATTAAATTGGTTAGCAAAGGGTGAGTAGGAAAAGGTATGTGTTGGAACATACCTTTTCCTTATAAGGGAGTGAAAAGGATGAAAACGGAGACTGTTCATGAATACAAATCGGTCATGAAACCGAAAAGAGATATGCATAAGCTTAAAGACCATATCGGATCTTATCTATTTGTTTTACCTGCCTTGACGTTTTTGACTTTGTTTTCGATTGTGCCCATCATCTATTTGATTTGGTTAAGCTTTCACGAGTATAGGTTGCCGAATCCCGCCATATTTAATGGGGTGGAAAATTATATTCGTATGTTTAATGATGCGTTATTTATCAAAAGTATTGGGAACACAATGATATATACCGCCGGTTCTATGGCAATTGGATTAAGCGGTGCCATTGCAGTAGCGGTTTTGTTGAATCGAAAGCTAAAAGGGATCCGATTTTTTAAAGTGTTTTATTTTTTACCTACGATTACTTCAGAAGTTATTACTGCCATGATCTTCTTGTGGGTATTCGATAATAACCTTGGAATCTTAAATTACATATTGAAAGTTTCAGGAGTAGAGTCTCCCCCTGCATGGCTGTTACAACCCACAACGGCCATGATTATTCTGATCCTCATAGGTGCATGGAGAGGGACAGCCTACAATATCCCTATATTCCTTGCAGCCCTTCAAGCGGTTCCTCAATCGTTATATGAAGCAGCCCGCA
This sequence comes from Rossellomorea sp. H136, assembly GCF_056838065.1. Lineage (NCBI taxonomy): Bacteria > Bacillati > Bacillota > Bacilli > Caryophanales > Bacillaceae > Rossellomorea > Rossellomorea sp. H136. Next base: position 4,565,777 of record NZ_CM166371.1, on the reverse strand, counting down.
TTGATGGTGCAAACTCTTGGAAGCAATTTATTCATATTACGCTGCCATCCATAATGCATATCTTAGTCTACTGTATGGTTATGTCTGTTATCGGATCCTTTCAGGTTGTAGCGGTTGTAGACATCCTGACAAATGGTGGGCCGATGGATAGTACGATGGTTGTCATTAAACATATTTGGCAGCAATCCTTTGAGTTTAACTATGTCGGATATGGTGCAGCCCTATCGTTCGTATTATTCCCATTCTTATTGGGTGTCACATGGCTTCAATTAAGACTATCATCCGGAAAGGATAAGAAATGATGAAAAAGTCGAACATGATCCGAAATGTCCTGTTGTATGTATTGCTCACGATTGTTTTGATGATCTTTTTAGGTCCCTATATATGGATGTTTATGACCTCTGTTAAAACACAGGGTGAAGTGATGTCTTGGCCTCCTAAGATTATTCCTACCGAGTTCTATTGGGAGAATTTCTTGAGAATTTGGCAGGAAACCAATTTACCAAGGGCCTTTTTTAACAGTTTTGTTGTTTCCGTGATTGCCACGTTAATAAATGTATTTCTATCATCGTTGGCTGCATTTGCCTTTGCACGTCTTCGTTTCCCGGGTAGGGATAGACTATTTATGCTGGTGCTGGCAACGATGATGATCCCGACTGGACTGATGGTTGTCCCATTGTTCTTTATGATGAAAAATGTTCCATTTGCGGGTCCTGATGGATTGTTGGATTCATATGCCGGACTCATTCTCCCTTTCGCGGTGACGGGGTTTGCCATTTTCCTCATGAGGCAGAATTTCCTTTCGATTCCACGGGAATTGGATGAGCAAGCTACCATTGATGGGTGTTCTAAATTTCAAATTTATTGGAAGATCATCCTTCCGTTGAATAAACCTGCGATCGCGTTGGTTACGATTTTCAGCTTCCTAAGTCACTGGAACGAATATCTATGGCCGTTAACGATTGCCAGGTCCCAGGAAATGTATACAATCCAAATTGCCTTAAAGGCATTTCAAGGTCAATACAATATCGATTGGCCGTTAATTATGGCGGGAGCAACGACGGCTGCACTTCCAATGATCATCTTGTACTTTATCCTTCAACCGTTATTTGAACAAGGGTTAGGTGGCCTGGGATCAGGAGGGAAAGAGACTTGAGTAGGGATGAAACATTGAAGCTGACTAAAACCATTGATCATTCCAGTCAAGGTGAATATATTACTTTGCCCTTTACGATTGTCGATGATGTTGAGGAAGTCAAGATTGAGTTGGACTTCACCGATAGAGAAACCAATGTCATCGATTTGGGAGTTGAAGATCCAAATGGGTTTAGAGGATGGAGCGGCGGGGCACGAAAGGGAATTTTCTTGCGTGAAGATCGTGCGACTCCAGGCTATAACCTAGGGGACTTACCTGAAGGCAGGTGGGGTGTCATCTTAAATGCCTATCGGGTTCCCAACAAATGTACAGTCTCAGTCAACGTGACTTGTATCCGTAGTAAGAGGAGATGGTATAAAGGAGATTTGCATCTCCATACCAATCATAGTGATGGGGCTTATACGGTTTCAGAGGTTGTTGAGAACGTCAGGTCTGCGGGTTTAGAATTTCTTGCTTTAACGGACCATAATACGTTCAGTCAGAATATTCAGTACCCAGTAGTGGAAGATATCGCGATTATCCCCGGGGTGGAACTGACGACGAACAAAGGTCATGCCAACTTTTATGGTGTGCATCAGCCTTTCCTGGATTTCCGTTGCCGTTCAAAGGAGGATGTACAGGAAAAAATGGATGAAGGATTAAGCAACGGTTCCCTTTACTCCATTAATCATCCCCATTGTCAGTACTGCCCTTGGGAGTGGGGGTTGGAACAGTTTGATATAAGCATGGTAGAAATCTGGAATGGTCCTTGGAGTGAAGCTAATCAAAAAACATTAGATTGGTGGGATTCCCAGCTTAAACAAGGTAAAAGGGTGGTGGCGATAGGGGGAAGTGATACGCACCGGGAACATGAGAGGATAAAATATGGTGTCCCTACGACTTGGTTAAATGCCTGGCGTCATAGCCCTGGTAAGTTAGTGGAGGCCATGAAGTCAGGAAAGGCGTGTGTAACGAGGACGCCTGAATCTCCTTGGATTGATATCAAAATGATGGACACTTGTATGGGGGAAAGTTACCCAAGGACAGATAATCTCAACGACGTTCCATTAGAGGTGGAATTCAAAGACAAAGTTGAAGGAATCATTAGAGTGATAACTAATCAAGGGACTGTTATCAACGAGATGATTAATTCCAAGAAAGTCTACTATTCTAAAGGTATTCCTAACGTCAGTAAGTATATTAGAGTCGAGCTTTGGGACGTAAACTCGGAAGAACCGATTGTGATCAGTAATCCGATTTACTTTGACTAGTTTCGAAAGTAACCAGATTAGAAGGGGGAACGACCTCGTGAACTATCACACATTAAAGGCTGTTATTGAACAAAAGTATGTGGAGAAAAGCTGTTCGCGATTAATAATGGGGACAGCTCACTTATATGAATATGAGAGCAAGGAGCAAGCTTTTTCCATATTGGATGAGTATGTAGCCTTAGACGGCAATATGTTCGACACTGCTCATCAATATATTGAAAGTGAGTCTATATTAGGAGAATGGCTGGAGAAGAGCGGGAAGAGAAATAAGCTCTTTATCATGACAAAAGGTGCCCATCCGGATGATGGGGAACCTGGTCCGCGTTTACATCCTAAAGCAATAAATAATGATCTCATGGAAAGTCTCGAACGTCTTCGGACAGATTACATCGATTTTTATGCGCTGCATCGAGATGATGAAACGGTTGAGGTGGGCGAGATAATTGAAGCTTTAAATGAACATCTTAATGCTGGACTCATTCATGCGATTGGTGCCTCGAATTGGACTCATCTGCGCATACAGGAAGCGAATGAGTATGCCGCTGAACATGGATTGATCGGGTTTACCTTCAACAGCCCGAATCTGAGCCTGGCAAAGTGCAATGAGCCAAGATGGCCTGGTTGTGTGTCAGTGAATGATGACATGCTTGATTGGCATATCGGCACGCAGATGCCACTTTTTTCATGGTCTTCTCAAGCAGGCGGATTCTTTAGCGGTCGATTCTCCCCGGACGTTCAAGACAACGAAGAAATGGTGCGAGTCTACTATCATGAAGGGAACTGGGAACGCTACAAGCGTGCACAGAACCTGGCAGAGTTAAAGGGGTGTACCCCTATTCAAATCGCTCTGGCCTATGTACTCAATCAACCGTTCTTAGCGGGTGCGATCATCGGTCCTCAAACAAAGGAAGAACTGACATCTTCCGTAGTAGGTTCTAAGATAACCCTTACTTCTAAGGAAATGAACTGGTTAAATCTCAGGGGAAAAGAAGATGTACTGGAAAACATCTGATGTAAGAAGCATGGACGGAAGGAGAGGGAAACCCATGAAGCATAAATTTGCAGCTCAATTGTATACCTTAAGAAACGAAATAAACTTAGACTTTCCAGGGGTGTTATGGAAATTAAAAGATATGGGGTGGGAAGCTGTACAAATCGATGGTTTATTTGGCTATTCAGCACAAGAAATTGCCCGTGTCATGAAGCAGGCAGGACTTGAGACAGCGGGCATGCATGTGCCGCTAGATCGATTAAAGAATGAATTTGACCAGGTGCTCGAGGAAGCCAGGATCTTTGAAACAAGTGATATCATCTGCCCATATTTAGATGAAAAGATGAGAAATGCTGAAGGGTATATTCAGGCGAAGAAAGAACTGATTCAAATTTCCCGGAAGGCTTCCCCTCTAGGCTTTCATATTGGCTATCATAATCACGATTTCGAATTCATGACGTCGGTCGATGGTGTAACTGCGCTGGATTATATTCTTGCCCCTGAAGATGGGGTCCGTATTTTCCCGGAAATTGATACCTATTGGGTGAAGAAAGCAGGCTTAGACCCCCTTACCTATATCCAGCAATGTACATCTCGCATGCCAATTGTGCACCTTAAGGATATGAGTGCCGATAATTATGAAGATTTTGTTGAAATCGGTGAAGGGTGTATCGATTTTCTTCCTATCCTTAACTGGGGTGAACAAAACGGTGTTCAGTGGTATGCGGTAGAACAGGATGAGTGTTCAGGAAATCCACTGGACAGTCTTGAATTAAGCCTGAAGAATTTAATGAATATGACATCCAACCACTTGACCAATTAAGAAATGACTAGAGGTGAATCGACATGAAGGATATCGAAGTGGTGCATGTAATTTTCAAGACCCATTTAGATCTTGGATTTACGGACCTTGAAGAGAATGTAACCAATCAATACATGAGTTCCTATATACCAAAGGCCATACAGTTAAGCGAAGAGCTTGCAAAAGAGGGGGGAGAAGCCCAGTTTGTCTGGACGACGGGCTCCTGGCTCATTCATGAATATTTAAAAAGAGCCGATGAACAACAGGCAAAGAAAATGGAAGAAGCCATTCATAAAGGATATGTCTCCTGGCATGGTTTACCCTTTACAACCCATACAGAATTGATGGATCGACGCCTCCTTGAACATGCATTGTCCATTTCAAAGAATCTAGATGAGAGATTCGGGAAACATACCATTTCTTCGAAAATGACCGACGTTCCTGGACATACGAATGCGATGGTTTCTTCTTTAGCTGAAAACGGAATTGAATATTTGCATTTAGGGGTGAACCCGGCATCAAAAGTGCCGAACGTCCCAAATCTATTTCGTTGGCGAGGAAGCGATGGAACAGAAGTGATAGTCAATTATGCTGATAACTATGGTGATGTCCTCAAGATTGACGGGATAAATGAAGTCATGGTATTCGCTCATACCGGTGATAATTGCGGGCCACCTTCCATAGAAGAGATCAAACATGAGTTTCACCAACTGGCCAAGAAATTTCCAAATGCCAAGATTAAAGCATCGACCATGGATGAATTTGCAGTGAAACTTAGAGCCATTAAACATAGATTACCGATTGTCCTTGAGGAGATCGGGGACACGTGGATCCATGGCACCGGCACAGATCCAAAGAAAATATCACACTACCGTGAACTGCTGAGACTACGAAACAAATGGCTCGATCAAGGAAGAATGCGAGAAAACAGTAAGGAATATAAAGGATTTTCCGATACATTATTGTTAATTCCTGAACATACATGGGGGCTAGATGAAAAGAAGTACCTAAATGATTACAAGAATTACTCGAAACAGGATTTCCAAAGGGCTCGAAAACAAAACCGCATCTCAAAGGATGCGGTGCCTGACAAATATAGCTACATAGGATCATTTGCGATGCATGAATTTGATGGCATGTCAGAGCAATTATTTTCAACCACCTGGGAGGAAAGAAGTTACCGCTTCTTTGAGCGTTCATGGAACGAACAACGAGCCTATTTACAAAAAGCGGTTGCCTGTCTTTCAGAGGATAAACAGAAAGAAGTCGAAGAGGCATTTCATTCCCTTACTCCCGATCGATTAGAAGGAATGGAAGGAGATCCACTCGATTTAGACTCTCTCTATAAGTTTGGTGCATTTGAGGCGGCATTTTCCGGGGATGGTTCGATTTCTAAATTAGTGGACGCTTCCGGCAAGGAATGGGCGGACCAGTATCACCCATTAGGGGTCATTACGTATGAAACGTTTGGTGTTGAAAACTATCACACATGGTTTCAGCAATATGTCGTCAATATTGGGCAAACGTATCGTTGGTCTGAAGCGGATCAAGGAAAACCTGGAATCGAGCTAGTCAACCCCATGCCAAAACAAGAAAAGTATAAACCCAAAGTGGAATCGATTCGGAAAGTGACGCATAAAGAAGCAGATCACGTGCAAGTAAGGTTGAAATTGCCTAATCAAGCGGTTGAATATTTTGGAGCTCCAAGAGTGATAGAACTCTTGTATCTGTTTAGTAAAACCGACTCGACTATCGAGATTGAATTGAATTGGTTTGATAAGGATGCGAACCGATTACCAGAGGCCATTTGGTTTTCGTTTATCCCAATGGTTGATAATCATAACTTATGGAAAATGGACAAAATCGGAGAGTGGGTTTCACCTTTGGAAGTCGTGAAAAATGGAAATCGTAATCTTCATGCCGTACAAACAGGGGTAGCCTATCATGGGGCGGACGGTGAGGCTGTGATTGAAAGCAAGGATGCCCCCTTGGTGTCACCGGGCAAACCAAGATTGCTTGAGCTTGATAATACGTTTTCTTCTCTTGAAGGAGGATTTCACTTCAATTTATACAATAACGTTTGGGGAACAAATTTTCCAATGTGGTACGAAGAAGATGCCAAGTTTAGATTCTCAATCAAACTGTAGTTTTACCAGTCTATTAATCTAACCACTTTTTAAAGGGGGAAAGTCCATATGAGTAAAACAAAACTAACGATTGGAATCATCGGTGCGGGAAGAATCGGAAAATTACATGCTGAAAACCTGGTTCATCATCCTAACGTAAACCTTAAAATCGTTTCTGATATTCAGTCGGAAACACTCTTTGATTGGGCGGCCTCTATTGGAGTCCCGAAAATAACGAGTGATTATAAGGAAGTGTTGGAGGATGCTGAGATCGATGCGGTGTTTATTTGTTCACCTACGAATACACATACGAGCATCATTAGGGAGGCAGCCAAAGCGAAAAAACATATTTTCTGTGAGAAACCGATCAGCTTTGATATAGAAGATTCAGAGAAAGCGCTAAAGGTTGTCCATGAGGAAGGTGTTTCCCTTCAAGTCGGGTTCAATCGCAGGTTTGACCATAACTTTAAAAAGGCTTTCGAGCTTGTTCAAGAGGGCTCTATTGGTACACCTCATATTGTGAAAATCACCTCACGTGATCCAAGCCCGCCCTCTGAACAATACATCAAATCTTCTGGCGGGATGTTCATGGATATGAGCATTCATGATTTTGATATGGCCAGATATGTGTGCGGCAGTGAGGTAACGGAAGTGTTCGTACATGGAGTAAGCCTGATCGACCCGGTCTTTTCTGAGAATGGCGACATCGATACAGCGATCATCTCCTTGAAGTTTGCCAATGGAGCAATCGGAGTCATCGATAACAGCCGGAAGGCCGTGTATGGGTATGATCAACGATTAGAAGTGTTTGGTTCAAAAGGGTCTGTCACTGTAAACAATGATCACCCGACGACAGTGGAGGTAAGCACTGAAACAGGTGTTTATCGGGATAAACCGAAATATTTCTTCCTCGAACGCTATAAAGACTCCTATATAGATGAAATCAATTCCTTCATACAATCGATCTGTCATGAAAGGCCTATTATCTGCGATGGAAATGATGGGCTGCAAGCGGAACGGATTGCTCGGGCAGCCAGGGAATCATTTGTAACTGGGCATGCTGTGAAGCTGGAGTCATTAAATAAGTCAGCCAGACCATTTTCTTTAGGTTAGGAACAAATTGTAGAGACTGTAAGAATAATTGCTTATGAAACCTTCAGGAGGTGTATTGTCATGAAAACGATTCGATTAACCATGGCGCAGGCGTTAATTAAATTCCTGGATCAACAGTATATCGAGATGGATCATTCCGAAAATAAATTCTTTAAAGGTGTGTTTGGCATCTTTGGCCATGGCAATGTGACGGGGATAGGTGAAGCGTTAGAACAAGAGAGTCACGAGTTGACCTTTATTCAGGGGAAGAATGAGCAAGGGATGGTTCATGCTGCTACAGCTTTTGCCAAGCAGAAAAATAGGTTGGAAACCTTTGCTTGCACAACCTCTATCGGTCCTGGTGCATTGAATATGGTCACAGCAGCCGGGACTGCGACTGCCAACCGCATCCCCGTTTTACTACTACCGGGCGATACCTTCTCCTGCCGGCAGCCGGATCCCGTCCTACAGCAGATTGAAAACCCGATGGACTACACGGTTTCAGCGAATGATGCCTTCAAAGCTGTAAGTAAATATTGGGATCGCATTACGCGGCCAGAACAACTGATGACCGCAGCTATACATGCCATGCGTGTCCTGACAGATCCGGCAGAAACGGGAGCTGTAACCCTTTGTTTACCACAGGATGTTCAAAGTGAAGCCTATGATTATCCCATTGAGTTCTTTAATAAAAGGGTCCACTTTATAGAACGTAAGCCCTCGCCATCTTCAGCAATCCAGCGGGCAGCCAATTTGATAAGATCGAAAAAGAATCCGATCATCATCTCCGGAGGCGGTGTTCATTACTCATTTGCAACCCAAGAGTTGATCAGGTTCGCAGAGCATTTCCACATCCCTGTTGCTGAAACACAAGCCGGGAAAAGCTCCCTTCCTTGGAATCACCCTTTAAATGTCGGGGCGATTGGTGTAACAGGTTCATCTTCAGCTAATCGATTAGCCAAAGAGGCTGATTTGGTCATTGCCATCGGTACTAGATTAGGGGACTTTGCAACCGCCTCGAAGCAAGCCTTTCAGCAACCTGGTGTCGAACTACTCAGCATTAATGTCAATCCAATGGATGCCATGAAGATGAATGGTATGTCCATTGTGGCAGATGCAAAGGAAGCCTTGACATCGTTAAAGAATGAATTATCAAAGTTGTCCTATCAATCCCATCATGATATGGAACGAATTTCTTCCTTGAACTTGGAGTGGAAAATTGAGGTAGATCGATTATTTGCGGAGGAGCATCCTGACGGTTTGTCCCAGTCAAGAGTGATCGGTGAGTTAAATGAACTGGTTGGTCAAGAATCGGTGATTGTTGGTGCTGCAGGCAGCCTCCCAGGAGACCTGCATCGTGTATGGAGAAGCCATTCTCCAAAGGATTATCACCTGGAGTATGGTTTTTCCTGTATGGGTTACGAAGTTTCCGGGGCATTCGGGGTAAAGCTTGCCGAACCAACGAAAGAAGTTTATGCCATGTGCGGGGATGGGAGTTTCTTGATGCTGCATTCAGAACTCCTGACTAGCATTCAGGAAGGGAAAAAAATAAACGTATTATTATTTAATAACCATGGATATCAATGTATCCATAATTTGCAGCGTGGACACGGAAGCGACGGTTATGGAAATGAATTCAGATATCGTTCTCTTGATTCGGGTCAATTAACTGGACAGTATATGCCGATTGACTTCTCAGCTTATGCGGGAGCACTTGGAGTGAAAACCTATTCTGTCTCGACAATTGAAGAACTCCAAGTTGCGGTAAGCAAGGCGAAAAATGAAACCACTTCGACCCTTATTCATATGAACGTCGTCCCAGGTACCAATACAGATGGGTATGATTCATGGTGGAGAGTGGATGTAGCGGAGGTTTCAAAAAGTAAAAAAGTAACAAAGGCTCATAAAGAAATGAAAGCGAATACTGAGCTTGCCAAAAAATACTGATGGAATGCCCATTATCGAAATAAGGGGGATGGCTATATGATGGAACCTATTAAACTGGGCGTTTCTGCGATCAATTGGGCCAATGAAGATGTGCTTTCATTGGGTGATCATTATTCAGGTGATACCATCCTCTCTGAGATGGCGTCATTGGGGTATACAGGTACAGAAATGAGCAGGAAATTCCCTCAGGAAGTACCTCAATTAAAATCGTTCCTTTCAGATAAAAGGATGGAATTGGCATCTCAATGGAAGGGTGTATTGTTTTCGGATCATACAAGGCATTCAGAGGAGCTCAAGTCATTTACGGACCATGTTTTCTTCTTAAAGGAAATGGGGTGCCATACGGTTGTCACTTGTGACATAGGTGGTTCCACCCTTGGGGATCCCAGACGAGAGTCTGGTGAGAATACGGTTCTGACATGGTCTGATCAAGAGTGGGAGTCCATGATGACAGGCCTTGAGAAAGCAGGGCAGATATGTCGGAAACACGGTCTTTATCTTGTGTATCACCATCATATGGGAACAAATGTAGAGACACGGGATCAAATCGATCGTCTAATGGCTGGAACGGATCCTGAACTCGTTCATTTGTTATTTGATAGTGGGCATGCCTACTATGCTGGAGCAGATCCATTGTCTTTACTTAAATCCTATAAAGGCCGCGTCAAACATGTTCATTTAAAGGATATCCGCAAAGAAGTGTTGGATAAGGTAAGAAAAGATGGTTTGGACTTTAAAACCTCAGTTCTGGAAAATGTGTTTACAGTACCAGGGGATGGAATCATTTCGTTTAAGCCGATTCTTGAGGAGCTTCATGGAATGGATTATCACGGCTGGATGATTGTTGAAGCCGAGCAAAATCCTGATGAGAAAAACCCTTATACGCATGCCAAAATTGCCAAGCAGTATCTGGATTGTATCTGGAATGAAATTTTGGCCAAATAATCGAACTTTTTTATAGGGAGTGGAAGTTATGTCTAAGTTAATCGTTCCAAGCAACAAACCCAATGAAAGGGGGCAGGTTCTGACGATTACCCCTGAAAGTGCCGGTTGGGAATATGTCGGATTTGAAGTGTATTCCCTAAAAGAAGGGGAAGAAAAGAACTTTTCCACTGAAGAGAACGAAATCTGCGTCGTTTTATTATCAGGGAAAGCGGATGTGAAAACAGCAGAATTCATCTGGGAAAACATTGGTGAAAGAATGAGTATCTTTGAGAAAATCCCTCCTTATTCTGTGTATGTCCCTCCTGGAGACCGATTAACGATTTCAGCCAATACCCCGCTTGAATTTGCCCTTTGCAAAGCACCTGGGAAAGGGACCTACAATGCGAGGCTAATTGAACCAACCGATGTAGGGGTAGAAATACGCGGCTCAGGAAATATGGAGCGATTTATCCATAATATATTGCCTGAACAAAAAGAAGCGGATCGCTTGCTCGTTGTGGAAGTCTTTACACCAGGAGGAAATTGGTCAAGTTATCCCCCGCACAAACATGATGAAAACAATTTACCGGATGAATCCTATCTGGAAGAAACATATTATCACAGGGTGAAACCGGAAAATGGCTTTATGGTTCAGAGGGTCTATACAGATGATCGTGAACTGGACGAAACCATGACCGTGAAGAATGGCGATGCTGTGCTTGTGCCAAAAGGGTATCATCCTGTGAGTGCGCCTCCAGGCTATGAGGGATATTACTTAAATGTCATGGCGGGTCCGGTCCGAACATGGAAGTTTCAAAATGATCCCGATCACGAATGGCTCATGAAGACGAATCGTTAATTCAGTGTAGACAAAGCTTTCGAACAGATCAGAGAGGAAGGTAAATCTAAAATGACCCAATTAACCTTTGATTCTACTAAACCATTCGATTTTATCGGAGTTGGTAGATTATGTATCGATTTAAATGCGAATGAAATCCACCGCCCAATGGAAGAAACCCTTACCTTTACGAAATACGTAGGAGGATCACCGGCCAATATAACAATCGGTATGGCGAGATTAGGGATGAAGACAGGCTTTATCGGCAGAGTTGCCGATGACCAAATGGGAAGATTCATTGAGCAATACCTTGATGAAAATGACATAGACACTTCAAGTGTCATAACAGATACGAATCATAGTGTGACAGGTCTTGCCTTCACTGAAATTAAAAGCCCTTCTGATTGCAGTATATTGATGTATCGGGACAATGTGGCAGATCTGTATTTAGAACCACAGGACATTAAGGAAGAGTATATAAAGGATTCCAAAGCCTTATTGATTTCGGGTACCGCTTTATCCAAGAGTCCTTCAAGAGAAGCGGTTTTTACAGCCCTGCATTATGCAAAAAAGCACGGAACTGTGGTCTTTTTCGATATTGATTACCGTCCATATTCATGGACATCTGAAGATGAGACGGCGATCTATTATAAGCTTGCTGCAGAAAAGAGCGATATCATTATTGGCACGCGGGAAGAATTCAATCTGATGGAACGCATTGATAACAGAGAAGAACCAAATGACTGGTCGACAGCGAAAGACTGGTTCAGGCATGAGGCGAAAATAGTTGTCATTAAGCACGGAGAAAAAGGATCGATTGCTTATACAAAAGAGGGCCAGTCCTTTGAGAGTCCTATTTTCCCTGCAACTGTAATCAAAACATTTGGAGCTGGGGATTCGTATGCCGCCGGTTTTATATATGGGTTGATGAAAGGCTGGAAGCTTCCTGAAGCCATGGAGTTTGGAAGCGCTGCTGCAGCCATTGTCATTTCCAGTCACAGTTGTTCGGATGCGATGCCGACAGCAGACCAAATTAAAGAGTTTATCCATGATTGTAATACAGGGAAGCAGCCCATTCATTCAAATGCGAACCAATCAAATCAGAAAGAAGGTGTACAATAATGAGTATAGAAACGAAAGTGGAAACGATTAAGAACTTCATTGGCGGTAAATGGATCGAGTCGTCCTCGCCTTCATCCATCCCTTTGCCTAACCCTGCAACAGAAGAAGTGATGGCATTTGTCCCCCTTTCAACGAAAGATGAGGTTGATCAAGCGGTCCAAACCGCATCCATCGCATTCGAAACATGGAGTGAAACACCTGTCCCCAAGAGAGCCCGGATCTTATTCAAGTATCAGCAGCTATTAATCGACCATTGGAGTGAGCTAGCCACTCTTATAACAAAGGAAAATGGCAAGAATTATAAAGAAGCTTACGGTGAAGTACAAAGAGGAATTGAATGTGTAGAATTTGCTGCTGGTGCACCTACTCTGATGATGGGCAAGCAGCTTCCAGACATTGCGACCAATATGGAATCCGGAATGTATCGATATCCTGTCGGGGTTGTGGGTGGTATCACCCCGTTCAATTTCCCAATGATGGTGCCATGCTGGATGTTTCCTTTGGCGATTGCATGCGGGAACACGTTTGTCTTAAAGCCATCCGAACGAACTCCTTTATTAGCTAATCGATTAGCGGAGTTATTTCACCAAGCGGGATTACCGGAAGGGGTTCTGAATATCGTTCACGGTGCACATGATGTAGTCAATGGGTTGTTGGACCATCCCGGGGTACCTGCCATTTCATTTGTTGGATCACAGCCTGTTGCCGAGTATGTATACAAAAGCGCATCGGCGAATGGAAAACGAGTCCAAGCGTTAGCCGGAGCTAAAAATCACAGTATTGTCATGCCGGATGCGAAAGTAGAAGAAGCATCGAGACAAATTATCAATGCAGCTTTCGGTTCAGCAGGGGAAAGGTGTATGGCATGCTCGGTCGTTGTAGCGGTTGATAGTATAGCGGATACATTGATTGAGAAATTGGTAGAGAAAGCAAATGTGATCCAAATGGGAGACGGTTTAGATGAATCAGTCTTTTTAGGACCTGTCATCCGTAAGGAACATTTAGAACGAACGGTACAATACATTGAATCAGGAGAAAGTGAAGGGGCCATATTACTAAGAGATGGTCGCAATGAAGCGTGCGAGAAAGGATATTTTGTCGGACCAACCATTTTTGATAAAGTGACTCCGGATATGAAAATATGGAAGGAAGAAATTTTCGCACCTGTCCTTTCCATTGTGAGAGTAAAAGATTTAAAAGAGGCAATAGAGGTGGCGAATCAATCGGAATTCGGAAATGGAGCATGCTTGTTCACTCAGGATGGCAGCAATGTTCGATATTTCAGAGAAAAAATACAAGCTGGGATGCTCGGAATTAACATAGGAGTACCTGCACCTATGGCATTTTTTCCTTTCTCTGGATGGAAAAATTCATTTTATGGAGATCTTCACGCAAATGGCTCGGATGGTGTGGAGTTTTATACGAAGCGGAAAATGGTTACTGCTAGTTGGACGTAATAGCCTTTTAATACAATTAAAAAGAGGATGCTATTTTTGTGCATCCTCTTTTTGGTGTGTGCCAGGTATGTTAAAGAAGCATTGATCTCGAAACAGTAGGATAAATCGATGAGTTTCGCGTGCGTAAGATTATCACAACGAAATGTAACTCTTCATATTGAGATTGATGCTCTTTCATTATTCACTCTCTTCGCCCAAACCCTCATTAAAGTCGCTTCGCCTTGATTTTAACTTTTCCATACTGTTTGATAAGTGTACGTACATTTGTTTTTCTGCACTTTTCGCATCTTTTAATGAAATGGCTTTCAAAATAGATTGGTGTTCTTCATAAACCTGTTGTTTTTTTCCTTTGATCCTTGTGTTGATGGCAAGGGAGGCTTTTAAGGCCCGATTGTAAATATCAGATAGGTTTTCAAGTGTATGAATAAGCACGTTGTTTTTGGTTGAATGAAGGATGGATTGGTGGAATAGAAAGTCGGCTTTGTCATTGATCTTATCGGGATCATGAAGTTCCTTGAAAAGCATTTCCTGTGCTAGATACATTTTACTCAGGTCTTCCTCATCATGCCGTTCAGCTGCCAGTGCAGCCGCCTTTGTTTCAAGAATGATTCTTGTTTCCAGCAGCTCTATGACTTGATGATATGAAATGACTTCCATTAAGGGTTGATCTAGAAGCTGTTCAAGGGGCTTAGGGCGAACATAGCTGCCGCCGCCATGGACGGATTCAATGATACCATGTGAAGCTAAAGCGCTTAATGCCTCACGTATCGGGACTCGGCTGACGTTGAACATTTTTGCCAATTCATTCTCGGATGGAAGTTTTGAATCAACCGGGAACTCCCCTGATCTAATCTTGTCTTTAATTTCATCGATAATTTGATGAGAAACACGTTTTCTGACGATCATCATTGATTCTCCTTTAAATGTAAGAGCCTTTCGTTTCCTACTATTATAACATGAAACGAATAGTGGATAGGAAAGGCTCTTCTGAAAACTTAACTGATATTTCTCTTGTCATGATTTTCGCTCAGGCTGTTTCCCCATAAGCCAAAGCGCTTATGGACGGCAATGATGGCAGCCCCTGCAATAAGAAGGACAATCGGCATCACCCACGGTAATCCTGTTGAAAATAGTATTGGTGAAAAGGTGATAATGACGATTTCAACTGGGACCATCCCTATGTATGCCAGGGCATAATCGTCCATTGTTTTACTTTTTAATTCTGGATCTACAATTCGGAGAAGTGCTAACCCCATTGCTACCGTACCTGTGCTCCAGCCCCAGCCGAATAGGGATTTCTCAAACCAGAAATCTTTGAAAATGTTTGGTCCGATAAAGCGAAAGATAAGGTAAGCCCAAATCGTTCCGAACACAAATAATAGGGTTAAAGGCACAGCATAATCCATGACCACTGTAAGATTAATCGAAGCGATTCCTATGGCGACCAAATAGTCGGTCGCGCTCCCGCCAATCCGTTCCATTACTCGCTGATCGATATACTCGTCCGCCTTTACTTTACGTACAAGAACCTGAAAGACTAGTGCGACAACAAAGGCGATACTTAATAGAGGAACAGAGATTCCTGGAAGTAATGCTTCTAGTGCCCCTGTTACCCAATAAGAGACCCCGACGACAAATGAAATAATGGACAAATGGAGAACCAATGGATCAATAGAGCTCGGCGAAACGGTTTCTTTTCCCATAGCGACCCGCTTATCTGTATGCATCAGTCCTGACCTTAGTTCATTGGGCAGGTCTTTAAAACTCGAAATAAATTGGGTATGCCCTTTTTCCGTGTTTTTTTTCACCAGAAACAGGCCACCAAGTACGGCCACTAATATCCCGACCGTAGCAGATGTCATACCAAGCGTCATTGCTTCCTCCCAGCCGTACTGACTGAAACCTTCTCCGATGGCGGCGGCTGTACCGTGTCCTCCTAGAAATCCGGCCCCTAAGATGAGACCAAACCCGCTGGGAAGATCTGTGAAAACTTGACCAATGACCACTAGTCCGAAGAAAGCACCACCACCCCACATCAATAAGGTGAGCAGCATGGAATACGACCACATTTCTCTCACACGGTGAATGATTTCCTTTAGGTTCACTTTTGCCGCACCGATTGGTATAGAAGCAAAGATCACCGCAATCAATAAACCTGGGTAAGAAGAAAGTTGATCAGAGAAAGGAAGGATATCCACCCCGCTTGGCCCTAAAGCAAGCCCTATAAAACCGGCAATCATACTTGCCGGTAAAAACAGGGATTGAATCCATTTAATCTTTGCCCGCAAAATCGTTCCTAATAGAAGTAACCCAGAAATAACACTTACATCCCCCATTAATGACCAGATAGAAAAATCGTTCAAGCTTATCTCCCCTTTTTTCAAAATAGTAAGCGTTAACATTTGTAATACAAGTATACAATATATTTAGAAAATTACAATTAGATATTGAAATTCATCCAATTAGTAGTATACTTGTATTACAAGTTTAGGTTAAAGCGTTTTCATTTTTGGGAATACTATAATCAATAAGAGGTGAGCAGAATGGTAGAGAAAAAGGTCGAGTTTTTCAGTGATGGGTTGAAATTAAAAGGAAGTTATTATTATCCTGAACAGTTTAATGAAAATAAACGATATCCTGCGGTCATTATTAATTCAGGTTATCAGGGCTTTAATGATTTTTATCCGAAACTCTTTGCTGAGAAATTAACTCAAAAGGGATATATGTGCTTTGGATTTGATTATCGAGGTTTTGCCGACAGTGAAGGAGAAAAAGGCAGAGTCGTCTTAGATGAACAAGTTCGTGATATCCAACATGCGATTAGCTACATATCCAATCATGACCATATAGATGAGACGAAAATTGGACTCATCGGCTGGGGCATGGGAGCCTGCAATGTCATCCATGTGGCAGCCAAAGATAAAAGAGTCAAAGCAGTAGCCGGCCTAAACGGCTTCTATCATGGAGAGAGATGGTTAAAATCGATTCACTCGTATGTTGAGTTTGTGGAGATTGAAAAGGCGCTTAATGAAGATCGGAAATTAAGGGCAACGACTGGGCAATCTCAATTTGCCGATACATTCATCCATTACCCGCTTGATCCATCGACGAAAGATTATGTGGAGAATGAATTGTCATCGGTATATGGATTTGGTCATGAAACACAGCTGTTGTTTACTGATTCTATTTTAGAGACAAATGCAGAGGATGTGGTAGAAAAAATATCTCCTGTTCCTCTATTTATCGGTCATGGGAAAGAAAATCTACTTCATCCGAAATCTGAATCCGTCTCCCTTTATCAAAAAGCAGGTTCTCCTAAGGAGTTCTATTGGATAGAAGGGAAGCATAATGACTTTATGTTCGGTGATCATGCCGAGTTTATTAGATTAAATCATAAATTGGATGAATTTTTACAAGAAGCATTTAAAGGTGGTACGTATGAAAAGTCAATTTCATCCCTTGCTTGAAGGGGCATATGAATGTCATGTTCATAGTTCACCAAGTATTTTCAAACGAAAGCAGACGGATTGGGAGCTGCTTGAAGATGCCAAAAAGGCGAAGATGGGTGGTATCGTCTTAAAGAGTCATGAATCTTCAACCGTCGAACGGGCATTTCTATTAAATGAAAAGGAATCCTCTATACAGGCTTTTGGCGGTATTGTTCTAAACCAGCATGTTGGTGGCCTTAACCCATACGCAGTGGAAACTGCGTTGAAAATGGGGGGGAAGATCGTTTGGTTTCCTACCCTCTCTGCCGGGCAGCACCAGCAGTACTTTAGTCGGAATAATACAAAGCTCTTTAATGGGAACCCCCTATTATCCAAAGGAACGGTTTCGATTGAAGAGGATGGTCAGTTGCTCGATGAGGTAACTGTTATCTTACAATTGATTAAAGATTATGACGCAGTGTTGGCGACAGGACATTTGTCATTAGCTGAACAACATACAATTGTCCATGCAGCCAAAGAAACAGGTATAGAAAAAATAATCATACAGCACGCAGACATGGGCATATCGAGAATACCAATTGAAGACCAACAATACTTTGCCTCTTTAGGGTGTATGATCGAAAAGTGTTATCTGGCATGCAGCTCGGACTTTCATGACTTGACCGCAGAGGAAATGGCCAAGACGATCGAAGTGATTGGGCACGAGTCCTGTGTGTTAGTAACTGATTACGGGCAGCCTCACCATGAACCGCCGGTATACGCCTTGAGCCGTTTTATTGAAGACCTTATCTTCCATGGCGTTAAAGAAGAGCATATAAGAAAGATGGTGCAAGAGAATCCAAGATCACTATTAGGTGTTGATGAACATGAATAAGATCAATGAACAGATTCTGAATGAGTTACGAGAAATCGTACAGGAAAATCGGATACTGACGAAAAAGAATGAATTGTATTCTTTTAGCTTCGATGCTTCATTTGGCGAATATTTACCGGAGGTGGTCCTTCAGCCTCAATCAAAAGAAGAAGTCAGTAAAATCGTGATGATCGCCAACCTTCATCATATCCCTGTTTATCCTAGAGGTTCTGCCACTTCTTTAAGTGGCGGACCACTTCCGACAATGGGCGGAATCGTTCTTGATATGTCCCAATATCCCAAAGAAATATCGATCGATAAAGAAAATATGCTGGCCATTGTGACGCCTAGTATCATTACTTCCACCATCCATGAGAAAGCAGAGAAGGAAGGATTATTTTATCCCCCTGATCCAAGTAGTTCGCATGTATCGACCATCGGGGGGAATATCCTTGAAAACTCAAGCGGACCCAAAGGTTTGAAATATGGAACAACGAAGGAATATGTCATTGGTTTAGAAATGGTTACCCCAACAGGAGAGATTGTACGAACAGGCGGTAAAACAGTCAAGAATGTGACGGGATTTGACCTGACAAGGTTGATTGTCGGTTCAGAAGGCTTACTGGGAGTGGTCACAGAAATCACTTTAAGACTCATCCCTAATCCAGCTCACAAAATGACTTTACTTGCGTCGTTCCAGAGTGTAGTAGATTCGGGGATAGCAATTACGAACATATTATCAGCGGGGGTTTTACCAGCTGCGATGGAACTGATGGATAAATATTGCATTGAGGCCGTGGAGCATTATCATCCTTCGGGTCTTCCACTCAATGCGGAAGCAATCGTAATTATTGAAGTCGATGGGCATGAAGCATCTGTGAATGAAGAAATTGATAAGTGTTCAGAGATTTGTCAATCGTTCCCTGGAGCGATCGTGAAGGTAGCAAAGTCAGAAGAAGAGCGAATGAAGATTTGGAAAGCGCGTAAGATGGTTTCTCCAGCGATTACTCAATTAGGGCCAACGAAGATCTCAGAAGATGCCACTGTTCCAAGAAGCAAGATTCCGGAAATGATTGAAAAACTTCACCAAATACGTGTGAAATACGATTTGAATCTAGTCGTATTCGGGCATGCGGGTGATGGAAACCTGCACCCCAATATTATTACGGATAAAAGAAATATAGAAGAAATGAAAAAAGCAGAGTTGG
This sequence comes from Rossellomorea sp. H136, assembly GCF_056838065.1. Taxonomy (NCBI): domain Bacteria; kingdom Bacillati; phylum Bacillota; class Bacilli; order Caryophanales; family Bacillaceae; genus Rossellomorea; species Rossellomorea sp. H136. The sequence goes on along the minus strand of NZ_CM166371.1, from coordinate 4,546,562 downwards.
CTGTCGGAGAAATCTTTCAGGCGGCGATTGATTTGGGAGGAACACTTTCTGGTGAACATGGTATAGGCATTTTAAAGGCACCTTATATGAGAAACGAGCTCGGTCCTGCATTGGATTTGATGAAAATGATTAAACAAGCCTGGGATCCTCATAATATATTAAATCCGGGCAAGATGTTTCCTCAGAAAGGGCAGACAAAGGTGGTGTTAACGCAAAATGACTAATGCAAACGCAATGGAAGTTCTTCATAAGAAAACGTATGAGGAGGTCAATCAATGTATCCAGTGCGGTTATTGCCTTCCTGCTTGTCCCACTTATGCATCTATGGAGACTGAGAGTGCTTCCCCAAGGGGGAGGATTAACCTGGTCAAAATGGCTGCAGAGGGCAAGATTGATATTCTAGAAGATTTAAAGGAACCGATCGACCTTTGTCTTGGCTGCCGTGCTTGTGAGGTGGCTTGTCCGGTGGATGTCCCCTATGGATCGATATTGGAACATGCGAAAGAAACGATTCATGATATGGAAGTGCAGAGAAAAGGTAATAATCGATTTAAAGATTTTGCGTTAAACCAGCTGTTTATGAAACCGAAAACGATGAAAATTTCAAGTGACCTATATTACTTATATCAGAAAAGCGGACTGCAGAAAGTTGTCCGATCGGCGAATTTACCAGAAAAAGTAGTGAAGAATATAGGAAGCTTTGAAAAAGCGATGCCTAGTGTTCCTTCTAAGAAATATCAGATTGAAAGAGGAAAACGATATCCGGCCAAAACGGATAAAACTGTTAAAACGGTTGCTTTGTTCCTTGGATGCATCAATGATGCGGTGTTTTATCATGTAAACTACTATACGTTGGAGTTACTCCGTTTATCCGGGTGTGACGTATACGTTCCTAAAGAGCAAAATTGCTGCGGGGCCCTTCATGCTCATCAAGGCCAGACTAAACAAACAAAGACACTGGCAAAAGAAAATCTTCTTGCGTTTGAGGAGTACGAAGTAGACACCATCATCACCAATGCGGGTGGATGCGGAGCAATCCTTCAGGAATATGATCACCTATTAAAAGATGAAAATGATACAGAATGGAAAGCTAAAGCAAAGACTTTCACTGAAAAGATCAAGGACATCTCGGAAGTACTCAGTTCTCTCAATTCCCTTCCATTTAAAGGGAGATTGAATACAGTTGTGACCTATCAGCCATCCTGCCATCTTAACAATGTTCAAAAGGCGGGAGCTTACCCTGAAAGGCTCATACGAAAAATCCCGGGCATAACCTATGTAGAATTACCAAGTAAGCATTCGTGTTGTGCCTCTGGAGGCGTCTACAACATTCAACACTATGATGAATCGATGAAAATTCTCGGTAGTAAAATGACAGAGGTCAATGTGATCCAGCCGGATATTGTTGTAACGTCAAATCCAGGATGCCTGATTCAAATGACCCATGGTATCAACACCTACGGCCAGGGACAACCAGAATCCATTCACCTCGTTGAACTAATAGCCAGAGCATGCGGAATTAACATTCAATGAAGAGAGAATGATCTCCAAAGGTAGATAAGAAAATTAAGTAGCGCTTATGGAACGAGAACGGGTTGGAACAGACTCAATCCCTTTAATTTTCGCTGTTATTTGTTTGTGGTTGTAGTAACGGAAGACTGAAGATAAATTCCAATTTATTGTAGGTGTATACAAGGAAGTACTGAAATCTGGAGAATGACCGTATTGAAAAGAAGCAAGGGGGGACGGTCCCCCTTGCTTTTTTTTTGCGTTAATGATGAGGGAATAAGGTCTTCCTTAGCAGGCATCCTTGTAGTTAGAATGAATGCCTCACACGTGTATCCCTAATATTCACCCTATATTCGTCCATTTCTGTGATTGAAGTTCCATAAGGGTTTCATTCCTTTCGGGGATTGCTTTTTCGAGGTCCTCAAGTGTTACTTCATCAGGCATTGTACGCCTGTTTAGCTTACCGAAACGCTTCTTATTATAGAAGCTCCAACCGTATGATAGGATCGCAATGACGATGATAAACACGACGGTCAATGGGAGGACAAATTGTAAAAAGGCAATATGATTAAATGATGTGATAAAGTTAAAGGCTGGAGTGAAAAGGACTCCGTTTAATAGTATGATGACTAACCACATCAATCCACTGATGACATGGGTAATCACACGCTTTTTCTTCTGTGTTCTTTCGATCTTCATGTCTGTTTCCCTCTATCCGGACTTTCCCAAATGGCATACTCCGTTTTATTTGATGTTAGTAGTCTAAAGGCTTTCGGGATGGCTGGAACCAGTGCGAATATACTTACCATCCAGTAAACCATTGGATACCATCCTGCCCACCATACGTATTGGAGAAGCTTCTCTTCGTATTGTCTATCAATGAATAAAGCAACCATTAATTGAATTAAAGAGATGAAGGCAATATAGGCACCGTATAGCAGCATAGAAGGAGAAAATCCAAAGAATAATAGATAAATAAGATAGAACATCCAAGATATAGACCACAGGATGCTGAGAGTCTGTTCGATATAAACGGGATATAATCTTCTTTGTCTGAAATCCTTAAAGATGGATCTATGCCTTATGAGCACTTCCATTCCACCTTGGGCCCATCTGATCCTCTGATTTAATAACCCTTTTAGTGTTTCCGGGACCAGCATCCAGCACAATGCTCTTGGTTCGTACCGTACATCCCAGAATCGTTGCTGAAGTTTCCAGGTGATGCCAATATCATCCGTTATTAAATCCTTGTCCCAGAAATCGACGTCAAGAAGGGCTTTTTTCCGAAAGGCAACGAAAACCCCAGAAACGGTCATCATCTTGCCTAAAATCCTTTGGGATCGTTTAATTAAGCCGATAATGGAAGAGTACTCTACCACCTGTATCTTTCCCAATAAGGAATTCCTGTTACGAACACGAGGATTCCCGGATACTGCTCCTACACGTTCACTATTTCTGGGAGTTGTGAAATGAGGGACCATATAGAGTAACGCATTTTTATCCAACATGGCATCACTGTCCATCGTCACTACAATTTCACCTTTCGAGGCGATGGTTCCAAAGTATAAGGCATTTGCTTTTCCTTTGTTCTCTAGAATGTTGATTACTTTTAGCCGATCAATTGAGCGGGTCAACACGGATAAAATGTCTTGTGTTTGATCAGAGCTGCCATCATTGATCACGATTATTTCATAATGTTTATAGTTGATATCATTTAATTCCTTAATTGTCTTCTCAATATGAGCGTCTTCATTGTAACAAGGCAAGAGAATGGAGACGAATGGAAGCTCCTCCAGGTTGTCTTGTATGTCCATCGGTTTTCTTTCACGTCTTATATAGAAGAGTAGGCCCGAAATAATCCAAACGAGGCTCATGAACAAAGGATAAATGAAAAGAAAGTTTCCAACGGAATGTATGATAGTAATGAACAATTCCTGACCTCCTTCATGGTGCAATGAATCAATAGATAAGTAAGCGAGGCTATGAATAGTAGAATGATAGGATATTATTCTACGTACATAGGGGTTATGTTTTCAATAGGTTAAGTGAAAACAGCTTCTAGATGATTGAATCATAGTAAGGTGGTGAATGAAAGTCTTTGAACGGTCTTTCGTAGTCACTTGATGAAAATATTATTGGTGTAATTGGGATATTAAAGAAAAAGAATTTTGTAGAATCATGTCGACATAATTTTTAGAAAATTTAAAATAAATAGTTCATCTTCAGGAATGAAGGTGATATACTTTGTTTAACTGGTAATGACATCATTACTAAGACGGAGCATCCTCGGTTTCTTACCAGGTCAAACAACGCCTTATACTTTAACTGGTAATAACATCATGACAATAAGTAAGGCAGATAGCTGTATATGAATATCACTTGAAGAAAGAGGGGGAAGCATGGTGAGAAAGGGTCTTATGGTTTTACTATCGTTAGTACTTGGGGGGTTTGGATTGTTGGCAGGGTGCAGTGACAGCTCTTCAGGGGAATCGAAGGACGGAAAGGTCGAGATCAGTTACGGGTTCTGGGACAAGAAGCAAGTACCTGCGATTGAAGAGATCATTAAACAGTTTAATGAGGAACATCCGGACATTAAGGTGAAGACGGAACTGATCCCATACGGGCAGTATTTTCAGAAGCTTGAAACAGCAGCAACCGGGGGTGCATTGCCTGATGTGTTATGGATGAATGGTCCTCATATTGTTCAATATGCGGAAGGGAAGGTCCTTCTGCCACTGAGTGACCTCGCCGCGGAAGATAATTACAGCCTGGATAATTATCCTGAGTCGCTCATTGATCTGTATACGGTAAATGATGAGGTATATGGAATACCTAAGGATTATGATACGACGGGGTTATGGTATAACAAGAAAATTTTCGATGATGCCGGTGTCTCTTATCCTGATGACACATGGGATTGGGATATGTTAAAGGAAGCGGCAAAGAAACTGACGAACAAGGATAAAGGAGTATGGGGATTTGCAGCAGTGATGGGGAATCAAGGTGGTTACTACGATTTGATTTGGCAGAACGGAGGACACGTGATTTCAGAGGATGGAAAATCGGTAGGATTCGATCAGCCTGAAGCGATCGAGGCATTGAAATACAATATTAGTTTCATAGAAGAGGGAATGTCTCCGACCCAAGCCCAGATGAATGAAACGGCAGCATCGGATCTGTTCTCATCCGGAAAGATCGCCATGATGTTCGATGGTCCCTGGATGGTCCCGGAATATAAGAAGAATCCTGATTTGGACGTAGCGGTTCTGCCAAAAGGAAAGCAGAGGGCAGTTTCGATTCATGGATTGTCCAATGTCATCGCAGCCAACACCAAGCATGAAGAAGCCGCGTGGGAGTTTGTGAAATACCTTGGTTCGAAAGAGGCAGCCGAAGTGTTTGCCGAAACAGGTACGGTCATACCTGCCTTTAACGGTACTCAGGAGGCCTGGTTGAATTCTGTTCCGGAATTGAATCTTCAAGCATATATCGACGGAGCTGAGTATTCGAATCCACTTCCAAGTGTGAAGAACACTGGGGCGATCTGGCAGTATGAAACGGATATCCTCAAGAAGGCCTGGGCCGGTGAAGAAAGTGTGGAGAAAGTAGTAAAAGAGCTGGCGGATAAAGCAAATAAAGAACTGGAAGAGTAGGAAAGGGAAGAAGGGAAGAGTGTTTCTTCTCTTCATTTCCTGACAAAGGAGGAGAAATGAAATGGAACCGCTTCCTCTCCAGGTTGAATCGAAACGAAAGCTTCACGTGATTTCATATGCGAGTACGAAGAAACGTTCTGACTATTTATGGGCATATATCATGATCGCACCGACGATTATAGGTCTCTTTGTTTTTTATTTATGGCCGATGCTTCAGACCTTTTACTTCAGTTTTACCGAGTGGGGGGCATTTGGGACATACGAGTGGATCGGACTGAAGAATTATACAAGGATGCTTTCGGATGTGAATCTTCTGCAATCATTCAAGAATACAGGGATCTATATCCTATTTACCGTTCCGTTGGGTATTTTCCTTTCGATTCTAGTCGCTGTTTTGCTCAATCAAAAGATAAAGGGGACGACGATTTATCGGACGTTGTACTTCCTGCCCGTCATTACGATGCCGGCAGCGATCGCCATGGTGTGGAAATGGTTATACAATTCGGATTTCGGCTTATTGAATTATCTGTTGTCCTTTATTGGGATAGAAGGTCCACAATGGTTGACGAATCCAAACATCGCGTTATATTCGATTATTGCTGTGGCGATTTGGAGCGGGATCGGGTACAACATGGTCATTTTCTTATCGGGGCTCCAGGGGATCCCGAAAACGTATTACGAAGCAGCCGAAATGGATGGGGCAGGTCCTGTGACGATGTTCTTTAAAATTACCTTGCCGCTTCTTTCACCGGTCATTTTCTTCGTGTCGATCATGTCGTTAATCGGAGCTTTTCAATTCTTCGACCTGATCTTTATGATGATCAGTAAGAGCAGTACGGCGCTGGAGAATACTCAATCCATTGTGTATTTGTTCTATCAGCATGCCTTTGTTTTAAATGATAAAGGATATGCCGCAGCGATTGCGGTGTTATTACTAGTGGTGATTCTCATCATCACTGTGATCCAGATGGCCCTGCAAAAGAAGTGGGTCCACTATGATTGAGGAGGGAATGACCTATGCAGAAATCGATTCAGTTTGTAAGGAGTAAGACATTTCTCATCCATTTCATCCTGATCATGGGCTCGATTGTCATGTTGTTTCCCTTTATCTGGATGATACTGACCTCGTTGAAAACCTATGCAGAGTCCATTCAGGTTCCGCCTGTGATGATACCGGAAGACTTCCAGTGGAAGAATTATCAAGAGGTGTTCACTCTGCTGCCATTCTTTAAATTTATGATGAACACATTAATCATTACGGTACTCCGGACGGCGGGGCAGTTGTTTCTCTGCTCACTGGCTGCCTATGCCTTTGCGCGGATCGTGTTTCCCGGAAGGAATCTCCTGTTTGTACTGGCTTTGTCCGTATTGATGGTCCCAGGCCAGGTATTCTTGCTTCCTCAATACATGATCATGGTGAAGCTCGGCTGGCTCAATACGCTGCAAGCCGTTGTAGTTCCCGGGATATTTAGTGCCTTTGGAACGTTTCTCTTAAGACAATTCTTCATGGGGTTACCGAAGGAGCTGGAGGAGGCGGCCCGACTTGACGGGTGCAATCATTTTCAAATCTATTGGCGCATCATGCTTCCGCTCGCTAAGCCGGGTTTGATCGCCCTTGGGATCTTCACGATTCTATGGTCCTGGAATGAACTGATGTGGCCGATGATCGTGAATAGTTCACCGGACGCTATGACCCTGGCAGTGGGATTATCTTCTTTACAGGGGCAATATGGCACCAACTATCCGATCTTGATGGCAGGTTCATTCTTAGCCGTGTTACCGATGTTGATCCTATTTATCATATTACAGAAGCAATTTATAGAAGGAATTGCGATTACCGGTGGAAAATAAGTTGGTAGGCAACTAAGGGAGGAATGACAATGAAAGCAGCATTAATAGGGGCTGGAAGCAGGGGATTCTATGCATATGGGTCCTATGCCCTCCAGTATCCTCATGAAATCGAGTTTATCGCGGTAGCAGAACCGGATAAAGAAAAGCGGGAGAAATTTGCAGAAGCACATGGAATCCCCGAGAATATGAGATTTGAAGACTGGCCGGACCTGTTGGAACAAGAAAGGGTATGTGAAGCCCTGCTTATATGCAGCCCGGACAGGGATCATTATAAACCTGTCATGCGTGCCATTGAAAAGGGATATAGTATTCTACTGGAGAAACCGATGTCACCGAGCCCCATTGAAACGTTGGCTATCGCAGAAGCGGCTGAAAAGCATGATACGCTCCTCAGTGTATGCCATGTGATGAGGTATGCTCCGTTCTATCAGTCTCTTAAAGAAGTGATTGATCGGAAGGTGATCGGGGAAATTGTCTCGGTTCAATGGAATGAGAATGTCGGCTATTTCCATCAGGCTCATAGTTTTGTCCGTGGAAATTGGCGCAATTCGAAGGAATCAAGTCCGATGATTCTTCAGAAGAGCTGTCATGATATGGATATGCTCGCCTGGTTGATCGGAACGGAATGTAAGAGCGTTTCGTCTTATGGAAGTCTCACCTATTTTAAAGAGGAGAACGCTCCTGAGGGATCGACCCACCGCTGTCTGGATGGCTGCAAGGTGGAGAAAGAATGCCCGTATTCCGCAGCAAAGTGGTACCTTCATGACCGGGATGTGTGGCCAGCGAATGTTGTGTCAGCGAATTCCAGTATCGAAAGCCGCTTGAAGGCGATCAAGGAAGGTCCTTATGGCCGCTGCGTTTACCGGTGTGACAATGATGTGGTGGACCATCAAGTCGTCAATTTATTATTTGACGGGGACGTGACGGTTTCTTTCACGATGACGGCCTTTACGAAGGAAACGTATCGAAACTTCAAGATCATGGGGACAAAAGGGGAAATTACAGGTCATGACGCAAATAACGAATTAATCATCAAGCATTTTGCCGGGAAGAAGGAAGTGATCTATCCTCCAACCGTGGATGGCGGTCACATGGGTGCTGATACGAGTATCATGCAGGATTTTATCAACCGAGTCCGCACGAAGGATAAAGGGACATTAACATCTGCCAGAGTTTCTTCTCAAAGTCATTTGATTGCCTTTGCAGCGGAGGAATCGAGACTGTCAGGTGTGACTATCGATATAAAAAAGTATATTGAAGAATTGGAGAAGACAAAAGAAAATGCTTAATCAAAATTTCTATCATGGCCTCAAGTGATAATTGTCGCAATTTTATGTATAATGAGTATACAAAGATACCACTAAAGGAGTTTAACATGATAGAAAAAGATAATCGCTTACCGTTATATTACCAACTGATGGATATCCTTCTCGAAAAGATCGAAAAGGGTGAACTTGCGGAGCAGGAGCAGTTACCCTCTGAACGGGAGTTGTGTGAAACATACAAAGTGAGCCGGACGACGGTAAGGCAAACGATGCAGGAACTTGAAAAGGGAGGCTACATCTATAAGGTTCATGGCAAGGGATCCTATGTTTCGCCGAAGACCTATAAGCAGAGCCTTGTTGAATTCTACAGCTTCACAGAAGAAATGAAGAAAATCGGGAAACAGCCATCCACAAAGGTCGTTTCGTTTGAAAAAGTACATTGTGACAGCACGATTTCGAAATCCATGAAACTGCCGGTGGAAGAAGAAGTATTCAAGATCACGAGGCTGAGACTTGCTGACGAAGAACCGATGATTTATGAAACCTCTTATGTTCCGGTAGGGCGTTTTACCAATCTCACGAAGGAACAATTGGAATATACGCCAATGTATGAAATCTTTCGGTCCCAATACGATGTGACGATTACAAGAGCACTGGAAAGCTTCAATGCTGTCAGCGCCGAAAGACAGGCAGCCGGCATGCTAACCATTGAAGAGAACTCACCGTGTCTCCGACTGGAGCGTATTACGTATGAAGATCAAGACGTCATTGAATATACCATCTCCATCGCAAGGGGAGATAAATTTACGTACACAGTTGAATTGAAGTAGGTGCTTTCGAGTATCTATTTCACTTAACTGGTAATGATGACATTAACAGTTTGGGAGGAATGGGTATGGAACTTATACAATCAAACAAATGGGAACCAAATGATCCCGGTGCCATCCATACAACAAGAGAAATAGCTCAACAACCAAGACTTTGGAAAGAAACCGTGGAAATCCTGCTTGAACATAGAGATACACTGCTGACTTTTTTTGGGAAATTGGAAGAAAGGCATCCTCATCTTCGAGTGATATTGACAGGAGCGGGAACGTCTGCTTTTGTCGGGGAAACCGTTCTTACTTCCATAAAGGAAATGGTTAAGAATAAGAAATGGACGGTAGAAAGCATCGCCACTACCGATATTGTCTCCAATCCATATAAGTATTTAGACAAGGATTTTCCGACATTGATGATTTCTTTTGCCCGTTCCGGTAACAGTCCTGAAAGCGTAGGCGCGGTTGAGTTGGGAGAGCAAATCATTGATGATTTTTACGGCATCGCTCTTACGTGTAATCGAGATGGTTTACTGGCTGAGAAGAAGAAGGGGGATCCGGATCACCTGGTCATCTACATGCCGAAGGAAGCGAATGATCAAGGGTTTGCGATGACAAGCAGTTTTACGACCATGCTTCTTTCGGTCCTGCTCCTTTTCCAGCCGGAGCACATTCATACTCTGGAGAAGACTGTGAAGGAAATAGGTTCGGCCGGTGAAAAGATTATCGAGACCGGAAAGACAGAGTTAGAAGCGCTTGCTTCCTCCACTTTTTCGAAGGTTGTATATTTAGGCTCAGGCGTTTTCCAGGGGCTTGCAAGAGAGTCCTCTTTAAAACTGTTGGAATTAACGGGAGGTATGATTCCAGCATTCTTTGATTCTCCGCTGGGATTCCGTCACGGCCCGAAATCAATCTTAGATGAAGAGACGATCGTCTTCGTTTTCTTATCCTGTCATCCGTACACGAGAAAATATGATTTGGATTTATTGAAGGAGCTATACCATGAACAAAAGCGAGGGAAGGTGGTGGCAATCTCCTCTTACCAGGATGATGTCGCTGAACGTTACAGTGACCTGTTCTTAAGTACCGGCTTGGAGACGGTCCAAGAGGATATATTCCTTGCCTTTCCATTTGTCATGTATGCCCAGCAGTTCGCCCTTTGTAAATCCATGCATCTGGGACTTTCCCCGGATAATCCATCTCCCTCAGGGCTCGTCAACCGGGTCGTAAAAGGTGTCACGATTTATCCTTATCGGAATGGGGGAGAAAGGGTATGATTGTCTCAAGAAGTAGGATTCTGGTGGATGCTCAATCGAAAGGCTACGCGGTGCCTGCCTTTAATATACACAATCTCGAAACGCTCAAAGCGGTTCTGGAAACGGCCCAAGACCTCCGTTCACCCGTCATGATCGCGGCTACGCCCGGTACCGTCCGATATATGGGGAAAGAGTTCCTGATCAAGATGATGGAAGCGGCAAGAACAAGCTATGATATCCCGATTTGCTTTCACCTTGATCATCATGAAAACCTGGATGATATCAAGAACCTCATTCATAAGGGTGTTCCATCTGTCATGATCGATGCCTCCCATTATTCATTCGACGAAAACATCCGGATTGTCAGGGAAATTGTAGAGTATGCTGCCCCGTTCGGTGTGACGGTTGAAGCTGAGCTTGGTCGCCTAAGTGGAATGGAAGATGATTTAGAAGTGGACGAAAAGGATCAGATCTATACCAACCCCAAGCAGGCAAAGGAGTTTGTATCGAGAACCGGAATAGATTCTCTGGCTGTGGCGATCGGGACTGCTCATGGACTTTATAAAGGTGAACCTAAGCTCGATATCGACCGGTTGTCTGCGATCCAACAGGAAGTCGATATCCCCCTTGTTCTCCATGGGGCATCAGGATTGCCCGATGAGCTCGTCCGCAAGACCATTGAGAGGGGAATTTGCAAAGTGAATGTGGCGACGGAGCTGAAGATGGCGTTTGTGAAAGGGCTACGCAGCTATCTGCAAACAAACCCGGAAGCCAATGATCCCCGCTATTATTTCACGGATGCGGTTGCTCAGATGAAAAAGGTTGTAGCAGACAAAATCAAGCTGTGCGGCAGCTTAAATCGTGGGTAAGCCCATGATTGCGACGGTCACATTAAATCCGGCGATAGACGTTAGATATACACTTTCCCAGTTTCAAATGGGTGAGGTCAATCGTGTTTCTACCATTGATAAATCGGCAGGTGGTAAAGGTCTTAACGTCACCCGGGTTCTATCCCGATTGGGGCAGAAGGTTACTTGTACCGGTTTCCTGGGTGGAAAGAGCGGAGAGTGGATTGAAAACCAATTATCTCATTTGGAGGTACACAATTCATTTGTACCCATTAAAGGAGAGACTAGAACGTGTCTGGCCATTCTATCAAAGGAAGGTCAGACCGAGATTCTGGAAACGGGTCCCTTTATTTCAAGGAATGAGTTAGAAATTTTTGATCGAACATTCTCTTCGATTCTAGATACTGTAGATTTTGTCGTCGTTTCCGGAAGTTTGCCAGAAGGAGTCCCTACTGACTTTTACAGTGAACTTTCAAAGATGGCCAATCAAAAAGGGGTTCGCTTGCTATTGGATACAAGTGGACCAGGACTTGCCGCAGGTATCGCAGGAAAACCTTTTTTAATTAAGCCGAACAAAGAAGAATTTGCTAGGTTGATAGGGAGAACATTTGATTCTACCGATGACATGTTACGGCATGCCCAAGCTATTTGTCAGAAAGGAATACACTATGTGCTTCTTTCTCTGGGGGAAGAAGGGGCCATTTTAGTTAATGGAAAAAGAATTCTGAAGGCAAAGGTTCCTGTAGTTAAAGCAGTGAATCCCGTTGGATCCGGAGATAGCATGCTCGCTGGGTTTACTTATGCGTATTCTCATGGATTCCCGATTGAAGAAGTCTTGAAATGGGCTTGTGCTTGTGGAATGTCAAACGCCATAATGGAAAATACGGGTGAGGTTAACCTGTTGGACATTCGACGATTCGTGAGGGAAATAGATGTAGTTGAAAGAATTGGGGGGATGGAAAATGAGTCATATCGTCTGTTTTGATATAGGAGGAACGTTTATTAAATATGGCGTTTTTGATCCAAAGGGTCAGCTTCTTGTTAAAAGTAAAATGGCAACCCCCACAAGCCATGAGATTCCTGACGTATTAAATAACAAAGTGAAATCACTTCAGCATGATTTTCACATCTCTGCCATTGGCATTTCCTCTTGCGGTCTCGTGGATCGTGCGAAAGGAATGATATTATTCTCGAATAATATTCAAGGATATAGCGGAATGAAGCTGGGAGAGATACTATTTTCCCTGACCCAAATACCGGTATCAGTTGAAAACGATGTAAAAAGTGCGTGCCTTGGCGAGATGTGGAAAGGTGCTGTCAAGGATAAGAGAAATGCCGTTTTTTTAACACTGGGAACTGGAATCGGCAGCAGCATTGTGATGGATGGAAGGATCGTCAATGGCTCTTCGGGACTTGCTGGTGAGCTGGGTCATACCGTCGTTGTTGCAGGTGGTAAGTCGTGCAGCTGCGGCAGAAAAGGCTGCCTTGAACGATATGCGTCCACTTCTGCTTTTGTTCAAGACTATAAGGAGCAAAAAGGAGTGGCTGTTGAGAACGTTTCCGGCGAAACGATTATGGAGCTTGTCAAGCAGGGAGATCCAGTTGCTTTGGCCGTATATGAACGGTTTATTCATTATATTAGTATGGGATTAACGAATGTAATCCATCTTCTCAACCCTGAAAAGATCATCATTGGGGGCGGTATCACGGAGGGTGAGGGTCCTTTTATTCAAGATATCAATATCCAATTAAGGAATGAAGTAATGGATGTATATGGGAATGAGGATACGGTCATTGCCTCCTCTCTAGGAAATGACGCAGGATTATACGGAGCATGTTACTTGGCTTTAAACCGGATGAACATGAAAGAATCAGTGTGAGAAGCAGCACCCATCATGGTGTTGCTTGTTCTGTTTATTTTAAATAAAAGGGGATGAGGATAATGAAAGCCGTGAAGGCCGGCCGCATTTATACACCGGAAGGAATCGTTGAAAGTGGGTATCTGCTCTTGGAAGATGGGCGCATTTCAGGCGTTACTAAGAAAACTCCTCCATGTGACACCATCGAATACCCCGGTTGTTCCGCCATACCGGGCATGATTGATCTGCATATCCATGGCATAGCGGGACATGACACCATGGATGGAAGTGTCCATTCTTTACAGAAGATGTCTAACTCTCTTGTGAAATATGGAGTAACAGGATTCCTGCCCACCACACTCACCCACAATCTGGAAAGTATCCGGAAGGCAGTTGAAGCAGTAAGTATGGCGATCGGTCAAACAACTGGAGCCGAAATCCTTGGCTCCTATGTGGAAGGTCCTTACATTTCACCCGAGCATAAAGGAGCCCATCCCGTCGAGTATATGCGAGAACTATCAATCGAAGAGGTGGAAGGGTTGATCAATGCTTCGGATAACACCATAAAAGTCCTGACGATTGCCCCTGAAAAAGAACAAGCCATGGAGATTATCGATTATCTCACGGGCATGGGAATCCACGTTTCGATGGGGCATACTAACGCGGATTATGAAACAACGAATCTTGCTGTCTCCCAAGGAGCAAGAATCGCAGTCCATACGTTCAACGGAATGAGAGGATTCAAGCACCGCGATCCGGGATGCGTCGGGGCCGTCCTGACCAATGATGACTGCCTTTGTGAATGCATCGCCGACCTCCATCACGTCCACCCAGGCGCTATCAAACTATTACATAAAACAAAAGGAAGCGATAAAATCCTTTTAATCAGCGATTCCATGGCTGCAGCCGACTTGCCGGACGGCCATTACAACCTCGGTACAATGAAGGTGAAAGTCAAAGATCGAATCGCGAAGACTGTGGACACCAACTCCCTGGCAGGAAGCACAACCAACTTACTGGAATGCCTTAAAAATATGAAAGAAGTATTGAAGCTTCCCCTTGAGGAGATTTTACCCATGGTTAGTCTAAACCAGGCAAAGCTGCTCAATATTGATCACGAGGTTGGCAGCTTAGAGATTGGGAAAAAGGCGAATATTGCGTTGATTGATGAAAAGTTGGACGTTCGAGCAACCTTTGTCGGTGGGGAAATGGTGTGGGATGGGAGGACAGTCGCTGTTTCCCAGCCTGAGAATTAGGGGCCAAGGAAGGGTTTTTCGGCCCATCTTAGAATTTAGGATGTCAAGTCATGCCGGAAAAAGAGAAACGATGGTGATCTGGTAATTAATTAAGGGCGGGCAAGTAACAGGGAAGTTCCCAGCCGGATCTGTTAGGACATATATCTAAACGAAGCACGGGTCATCCCGTGCTTCTTTGTGCTGAGTAAGGAATTCGTCATGGTAATCATTTCGGTTATGTTACATAGACAATATATTTTTTTATTTTATAAATCTATCATCCGGAAAATTTGGAATTTTATACAAAAAATAGTTACCAAGGTTGTTTAAACCCTGACTCCCGGGAAAGACAAGTCCAAAGTGAAGAACTGGTATAATGGGGACGGACAGCGGATCCGTCGGGACACAGACGGAACCATCACTAATTATTTGTACGATGAACACGCCCTTCTGTATACTGCCGATGAAAACAATCGAAAGATCACAGAAAATGTCCTGAACCCGGATGGAGAAATCGTAGCGTCCAAGCGATTTGATGGAAACTATGAAAATCAATACTTCTTCTATCACTACGACTTACGGGGAAGCGTCACCAACGTCGTTGACTCCGACGCCAAACGGGTTAAAGGGTACGACTATGATGACTTCGGGAACATCAAGGAAGTCTAAGACAAGACCCTACATAATGAAGTGAAATTGCTTAAGCTATCTTTTCTTCGTGATTTTGCACCTGAACGACCAATTGTTAATATGTCTGGATGACCTGCTTTTTGTGCGTCATGAATATACTTACTTGTTTCAGGATACCTATTGCTAGGTATAGTTACTTCAATATCATATTTTCTGCTACCCTTAACAGCCCGACTAACCATCCCGCCAGCCTTCAACCCGAGCTTCGCACCATCTCCATAAATCGGCACTGCAGCCAACAAACTCAGTCCTGCGTTTTTATAATCTCCATCCACCGCATAGATGAGGGCATTTACTCCGTCAGCTACTGCTCCATCTTGATAAATTTCCAGGAAAAGATTTAGATGAATATCCACCAGCAATGTTTAAAGAGGGGGGAACGGGTGCAAGTGTGAGACCTGTTAGTCCGTCTGATAACCGAGGTGCGGGTGCCTATTTAGGGAATAAGCTAAGAAATTATCCAGATGGAACAAGAGTAAGGCTTAAATAATGGAAGGAAGGGTTTATATAATGAGTGAGTTTTCTTTTGAAACAGAAATACTTTATTCACAAATTGCATTGTTTCAATATGGAATTGATAATCCTTTTAATGATTGGAATGAAACTCATATAAATCAAGGGTTTTCGTGGAGAGACGGTTCAGTATCCTTTGGAACGCTGTCTAGTGATATTGATTGTAAGATTACTGTTAATTTGACTGAAAAGATAGAAATTGAACAGGATATAATAAGAGCGATTGTTGTTCCGTTTAAAGTTGAAAAGGGTGGCATAGAGATAGGTTCTGTAATGGAAACAATTACAATTGATATACCTGAGGGTACTTATGAAGTATTGTTTACAGCTAAAAGTTTAAATAGTACAGAATACTATACATTTTCATTTATAGAAAACGAAAATCCCAATGCAAAAGTGTTAAAAGCGGACGATGAATTAAATTTACCTGATAATTTATTAATGGAAGCAACCCCAGCCATATAAAATTTATTGGACGGCTAATTGTGTGTTAGCCGTTCATTTTTAGTGTAAGGAGTGTCTTCATTATTTTGGGGAAATCCATATTATCTCAATAAAATACCTTCTTGTGCCTGTGAATATTTTAAAGGAAGAGAAAGAGGCTCTTTTAATAGAAATTACCTAAAGAAATAGGGGTACTCACAACCTTTTTGATTATCTGGAAATCCTATATAATGCACATTAGTAAAAAAGAAATAAATGATTAATTATAGATTTGTGATTAACCTACGGGGAAATACTCCATAGGTTTTTTGATGGATGGATTTCTAATTAAACTTCTTTTTAATCGTATCACCAAGATTTACTCCCGAAGGTTGTGAATTGAAAAAGAACACATCCTCCTCACCTAAATAATCCCCTTTTCACCCCAACCAACAAGGTATTTCACCTTTTTACTAGAATATGTACATATCTATTATTTTTTAATATGAACTATAAAAGAAAGGAAGGGAGGAACCCATGAATTTCAGTAAAGAGAAACGCCTTGTGTATGCAAGTTGTCTTCTATCATTCATAGGCTTATTATTGTTCTCCATCGTTCTTTATTTTCTGGTCCAAAGCGTCAGGGAAACCTTCTATCAAAATAAATTTGAGCGGGTGTATGATTACTTATCATTGAAGGAAGATGGAGTGGTTGATCCGGTTCAAGTGTTTCATGGAGTGAAGTTGAATACGTTTCTCGAGGAAGATGATGCATCGGGTAAGAAGAGCGGGGATATCATCTTTGAGGTGAAGGATGAACCGGATGCAAAACTTAAAGGGTTTCAGGTCGACTCCGGAAACGAAGGAATGAGTGCGTTTGGCGATGCGATTCAATACAAGATGATGGTGGAGAAGGAAACAGGCAAGGAGTCATTCATCATTGCCTTGAAAAAGACGCAAGATTCCAGTCCTGCCAAGTATAAGACTTACAACATCAACGAGAATGGAGTCATAAGCACTAGTGAATTTACGCTTCGTACAAAGAACAAGCTGGAGACACAATGGATAAGGGGACTTTCTGATGAAACCCATGGGTATTACACCGATCTTCCGTATCAAAAGGGGGGGACAGTCTCTTTGGTCAGCCTTGCTTTCCTCGGCATTCTTTCTTTAATCGGGGCTGTATGGCTTCGACGCAGGTCCGCTGCTGCCGAAGCGGGGGAGGCTGCTTAAGTCTACCTATTGAAAGAGTGAGAAAAATGAAACGCTTCGTAAGAAAAGTTCTTAAATATGCTGTCACAATCGTATTGATTGTCATTTACCTAAATATATTATCGTATGTCGTTCCATACTTCGATTTAGAATATACCGTATTTGAATATATTCTCATAGTGGTCATGATTGTATTGGCTATTATTACGAGTGAGTATATTTTTAGGGAAGGGCAGCAGGGGAAGTTTAAAACAAAAAAATAGGGAATAAGAAAAGAAGCAAGTGGCCATTACTTGCTTCTTTTCTATGAAACCAACTTATTGAACTTTCAATACTTCCCCCACATAAATTCGATCGCTGATTAATTTGTTCGTTTTCTTCAATTTCAAAACCGTCGTTTTATATTTTTTCGCGATGGCAGACAGCGTATCCCCTTTTCTCACTGTATGCGTTGTGACTTTAGCGGGAGCCGGGTTTTTATCTTTAGTAGGTGTTGAACCTGTCACTTTAAGAACTTGTCCGACATAGATCATATCGCTTTTTAGGTTGTTGAGTTTTTTCAGGCTGCTTACCGTTGTTTTATATTTCTTTGCAATCACTGACAGGGTGTCGCCTTTTTTCACCTTATATGTCGTGGATTTCGAAGGTGACGCGGCAGGAGTTGTTGCAGGGCCTGAAACCTTAAGCACCTGTCCGACATAGATACGATCGCTCTTCAGGCTGTTGATTTTCTTTAGATTACTGACAGTCGTCTTATTTTTCTTTGCGATGGAAGAAAGGGTATCGCCTTTCTTCACCTTATAGCTTGTGGTCTTTGGTGAGGTATGCTCATTTTTGGAAGGTGCCGTCGTGGAACCTGAGACCTTCAGTACTTGTCCGACGTAGATGTGATCACTTTTCAGATTGTTGATCTTCTTTAATTGATTGACGGAGGTCTTATACTTCTTGGCGATGGCATAAAGAGTGTCACCTTTTTTCACTTTGTACGTACCCTTCGCTTCCGTTTTCACAGGGGGCGTTTCTCCAAGCAGATAATACATATCATTGCTGAAGGTGATGTGGCGCTTTGATTTATAGGTCATGGCCACCTGTTTGAACATTTTCTCCAGATTTTCTACGTTGATTTCCATATCATTCATCGCGATGCCGTAGTCGTGTTCCGACAAGTCTCCATTTAAGTAGTCGATGGTATCGATTTCTGAGTTATATACTTCTATTAAACTGTTATAAATGTATTCATCCAAGGTCACGATTTCTTTATTGGAAAAGTTGACCGGAGCCTCTTTCTCCAAGGCATCATCGAAATAGGCAATATATTCATCGTAAAGCTTCATCGCTTCTTTTTCGGATTTTGCTGCATCTATTTTTGTCGTGTAGCTTTCCAGCATTCGGATTATTTTCGCATAATGCGAGGCGAATTGATCTAACTCCAATTGATAGTTCATGCTTTGAGCGGCTTCTACTGAATGGCCCGGATGTAAGAGTGTACTGCTTGAAAACACAAGTGTAGTGGCCAATACAGAAGCCGTTAGCATTTTTTTCGTGATCATGTTCATTCTCCTTCAAGAAAATATAAGTATAGGAATTTTATTCCTTATATGATTATATTAATTTGCTAAAAAAATGAAAATAGGTTTTAGATGTATCAGAAAACAATATTTTTCGACAAATGTTTTAGAAATTTACAGTATTCTAACGATAATGTAGTAAACCATTTACATTCCTCCATTACAATACTTTATAACTGGATAGGCAATTCGAGCCTGCAATGCTTAAAAAGAGTACATAACAGGAACACTAGAATCATAAATGGTTTTGTATTGGAGATGGTTAGGATGGACTTAAGAGCACCGGAAAAAAAGTTCCGCCCTGAATTAGAAGGTGTAAGAACGGTAGCTGCCTTTTTGGTGGCCATTTATCATATATGGATTGGGTCGGTATCAGGCGGGGTGGATGTTTTCTTTATTGTATCAGGTTACCTGATCACCACTTCCTTATTGACAAAGGTGGAGAGGGAAGGCCGGATACACTTAGTTGAATATTGGCTGGGGCTTGCCCGGAGATTATTCCCAGTGGCCTTTACGGTGCTGTTGTTTACGGTCGGACTCTCCATATTGATTATGCCCCAGGCACAATGGAAGCAAATAATCACGGAAGTCTTTTCTTCTGCTTTATACGTTCAGAATTGGCAACTGGCTGTGAGTGCAGTGGATTACCTGGCTCAGAACAATCAAGCCAGTCCATTGCAGCATTATTGGGCCCTTTCTCTGCAGGGACAATTTTATCTGACCTGGCCATTCGTCATTTTGTTCTCTTTTCTAGTAGCGGAAAAAGTTCTGAAAACGCCGATAAGAAAGACATTACTAGCTGTTTTAATCACCCTTTTCACCCTATCGATTGGATATTCCGTTTATAAGACAGCAGTGAATCAGCCATGGGCGTATTTTGATACGCTGGCACGTGTATGGGAGTTTAGCTTGGGTGGAATATTAGCCCTTCTCATTCCATATTTAACGTTTAGAAAGTCCGTGAATATGGTGATAGGCTGGCTTGGTTTGGCTGTCATCTGTTTAACGGGAATCCTTTTGCCTGTCTCCACTGTTTTCCCGGGATATGCGGCCCTCCTGCCTACAACTGGGGTGATGTTGATCATCATTGCAGCTGAGAATCCTGCTCGGTTTGGTGTAGACAGACTGCTTGGTTCAAAACCCTTCATGTTTTTCGGAGGTATTTCTTATGGGTTTTACTTGTGGCATTGGCCGCTTTTGGTTTTCTATTACAGCTATTTTGATGTTAATACTGTTTCTCTGATGGGCGGGGTGGCGATTATTTTGAGTGCTTTTTTACTCTCGTTTCTATCAGTCAAAATCCTTGAAACGCCCGTTCGGAAAATCAGTATTAAACAGTCTAAAAAAAGGCTGGCAACAGTATTATTGGGTCTTATCCTTCCGTTATTGTGTTTGAATACAGTGTGGGCTTTATATGTTAAAGACCAGAATCAGCAACAATATGACTTGAATGAATATCCGGGTGCAAGGGCGATTTCAGATAACATGGAACCTGCTCCGGACAAAAAGCCCGTTCCATCAGCCCTGATTGTTAAAGAGGACCTGCCGGCATTTTATGATAATCCTGAATGCTTCTCGAATATGGAGGATGATAAAGTGACCGTCTGTTCCCGCGGTGAGACGGACGATCCTGAGTATACGGTTGCCCTTATCGGTGGTTCCCATTCGGGTCACTGGTACCCGGCACTGGAGGAATTATCAAAAAGGATGAAACTGCAAATCGATATCTATAACAAAGACGCATGCCGCTTCTCTGCTGATGATTTCGAGGGGCTGTTGAATGAATCCTGCATGGATTGGAATGAGGAAGTCCTGAAGATGCTAAAGTCCGATCCACCGGACCTGGTATTTACGACAGCGAACGTTGGGGAAGGGGACACCGTGCCGGAAGGGTATATTCATCAATGGGAAAAACTCGACGGCATCACCAACATCTTTGCCGTCCGTGACAATCCTTTCATGGAAGGGGACCCGCCACAATGTGTGGAAGAAAAAGGAGTAGAGGAATGTTCTGTTCCAGAAGCTCAAGTCTTATCCGACACTGTCCCTTGGGAAAATACAGAGGGGATCCCTGGAAATGTCACGTTTGCTGATCTTTCGGAGTACTTCTGTCAAAATGGAACCTGTCCGCCCGTTGTTGGGAATGTATTGGTATATCGAGATTATCATCATATTTCTACTTTGTATTCAAGGACCCTGGCCGGAGCAGTGGGGGAGAAGCTGAAGAATGCTCTTTCCGGTGAGTAAGCAAAGCTTCAATGAGATTTTTGTGATAAGGAATTAATCATCTATTCATTGAGTCATTTTTATTCCTCTTTTCATTGTTATCGTCGTTGAAAACAGTGTTGACAAGAAGGAATAAAATGACTCTTTCTTTTTCTACGAGATTTTTTTCGCATCATCCACCTCTATTCTTAATTAGTAAACAGCATTTTTCGACAAACGGATCATAAAGACACGAAACTGGATCTTAAGGTGGGAAAGAGGATCATTTATACAAGGATAAACCTTCAAATCACCCCACTCCCCCCGAGAATCGTACTATTTCTAACTGAAAATCCTGGAAATGATCCGATTTCACTTCCAAATCAGCGCCAAAACCGGTCCAAGAGTGATGAAATCGAAAGTTACAGGACAATTTTCACACTCCTCACAAAAAAACAGCAACGTAGCCCTTTTTCCTCCAGACCAGAACTGATCCCTAGTCCCGCAACCGCTCCAAAATCCCATCCCCCTTATCACTCACCTTTACCACGGCAGCCTTCACCTTCCCTTCCACATCCAGTCCGGTTCCTTCCGGGATGAAGAAATGTTCAATTCCGTATGTGACATGGGCACTGTTATCCCAGGAGCTTGTAACCTTTCCGTTTAAGAGCACATCCCCGGGTTTCTTTTCGTAAGGAGCATTCCATTTCCCGTTAAACCTATAAACACCTGTATATTCGTGGATGTCTTGTGCATTTTTACGTAACACAATGGTGATGGGACCGCTGTCATCAATGGAGGTGTCTTCAAGCTGAGAAATCGTGTAGTTCAATTCCACATAGTCCCCCTGGAGGAGAGATCTCGGATCGACAGGTTGAAGCTCTAATATGATTGTTTCCCCGTTTTGTAATAGGGTTTCGTTTGAATAGACTTGATATCCGATCCATCCGGCTTGAAGGCATATGATGAGAAGGATCCCCAGCCTTTTTCCTGCAAGCATGTAGTGCGATTGCTGATCGGAGCCAACTCTCCTATCAAAGTAAACCGCCACCATCAAGAAGAGGAGACCTAACCCGGCAAAGAGCAGGGATTTATGGACAAGCTTCCAAGCCAAATCGTAATACAGTTGAACGATAAGTATGAACCAGAACACAAGGGAGGAGACCCAATAGAAGGTGCGATCCTGCTTTTTGAAAAAATAGACGCATCCTGTAGTTGTCAGAAAGAACAGAGCGGTATAGATAATATGAAGCGTCGATGAAAGATCGATGGCAGTTAACGAGAAAAAGGCAAAGAAACCAATGAGAAACGCTCCATACTGGATGACATGTTTTTTAGTCAGAGCAAGGTACACTGCAACATTCAAGAGTACCATCACGACAAGGAGAGCATGAGTACCTAAGTCCATCGTTTGCCCTAAGAAGATCGCTGAGTTCAATTGAAACAGAACGTAGAATACAAACCTCGCGGCGAACCGTTTCTCAACATAAAACACATAGGCCAGAACGAAGAACATAATAAAGGGAAATTCATCAAACACACTTGCCATCATTCCGACGATGATGCCGGTCATCATGAGTGAATACTTTACAGGAGACGGCCAGCTGGTTAACGTACTTGGAACGACGAGAAATACCGTCGCGAATACAAATAGAGTGACCATTGAGACATCCACCATTAGTAATGAAAGCAGTCCGAAAACAGAAGCTATGATGAAAACTGAGGCAATGGTCGTGACACTTGCAACGAAGATCGTCTTCGTCCAATGAAGGGAAGAGGAATGCTTCCGTAAATAGTTAACAAGGAATACACTTCCCACTAATAACAGAAAGGCTGCTAATAAGAGACCGACAAAGAAAAGACTGGACACATACTGTGCCATCAACTCGAACATTTTGATAATGATAAAGCCCGTTCCGAATATCGAAAGAATGATAAAGATGGATGTTTCTCTATGAAAGGACCGGTACCCCCCAACCCCCAGGATGAAAACATAAAACAGGGTGAAGAAAACGGAATACTCATTATCGAATGCAGTGACCATGAGGAGGAGATTGGCTGAGATCAGACTCAGATAAAGCAACGGTTTTGAATGGGTGTAGCCTTTTTTTATGATCAAAAATAAGAACGTGTTCACGATTCCGACTCCGAACGCGATCCATGTATGGCCGAGTGTCCAGTGGGCAAATGGAGACGAAGGAAAGAGGTGAAAATATATCGCCAAATGGATGAGGATATGGGTTAATACGTAAAATCCACCATACCTTGTGTACAAGCTAAATAGGAAGGCCGGGATTGCCCAAATTAGAAACAATAAGTAGCTGTCCGCGTGAGAATTGTACAGCTGCCCGAGTAAAGCAACAGATAGACCAAAGGATATTACACCGCTAACCAACATCCAGTTTGAAAGGAAATGGGCCCCCTTTAAAAAACGGTCCAACAGAAAAGCAGCTCCATAGAACAATACAATCAAAGAACCCCCTAAAGCCACTTTCTCCAATCGGGAAAACATCTGCCAGTTAGATGCAAAAAAATAAAGAGCACTGACTAATAGGAAAACAACTCCGAATAAATACGTTAGTGAAATTAATTTCTTCATACACTTCACACCTTTTTCATGTATTCTGGTGAATCTCCTCACTTAACTATATGTGGGGTTAGGAAAGTATAGGCATGTAGAAAGTCAGGAGTGGAGGAGCAGGAGAAAAGAAGCGGATTAATTTGTCATTTAATTTATAAATGGTTGAAAATACAATATTTAGGTAATTATACAATAGTACAATATAGCGTTATAGAGATGTTTATTTACAAAAATTCTAATAGTATCTTAGGAGATCTTGCTTATGAAAACTATTGACCTACACTATGGAAATAAACACGACAAAATTGCAGAAATAATTGTGATAGAGTAGATCATCTTATCGATAAGATGGCTTTTATGCGGATAATGTAAGAGGTTGTTGTGTATAGAAGAAGACACTGTCCTTTGATGGTGTCAAAGACAACTCTCTTGAACGGGCGTTTCCAAATGAGATTGTCAGAGGTTAAAGGGAAGGTGGACTTGGTTGAATAGTATAAGAATGATGCTTATAGGAACGGCAGGAATAATAATTCTCCTTAGGCTACCAGCTACGAGAGGTTTCTGAGGGTGATCAGGATGACCGGTAGGTTCGTGTGCAGGAGTATGAAGGGCAAGGGTATGAAGTGAAAAGTGGTAGCGAAACAGATGAAACCGCAGAAGCTCACCGTGAGGAAGTCGAAAAAGCGGTGACAGTGTTTTTCTTAAATGAATATAAGACAGAGGTGAAGGTCATCTTTGGGAATGAATACGGGGCTACCGTGTATGTTGAGTCCACCGGTCTGCTTCATTTCTACCACTATCGGTGGTTATGATAGATAAGACACAACAAATGGTGATAGCGGACAGTGTGTCATCAGTTAAAGGACAGGTTGAAATGCAATAAGGGGAAGTCTGTATACTATTCTTTATGAAGAAGAATTCAAGGAGCTTGATCGTTATTTCAAAGAGAGGGTAGCGGAGGGACAAGTAATTGGAAAAACGAATGAGGCCATACAGAATGTGGAAGGATCGGGTTATATGACACCCCATTATTTTGTATCAACCTTTACCTGTGATGAGGTGATCTAACCCGTTGCTTGGCGAATGTGTGGGGCAAAAGAAGACGAAACTAAAGATCGATTCGTCAGCGTCCAGGACTACGAAGGTGAAGGGTGTACTCTGAACAATGGAGAAGAAACGGATAAGGTCGCCGAGTCTCATCGTGAAGAAGTGGAAAAAGAGGTGGGGATTTTTTCTAGATGAATATAACACAACGGTGAGGGCCCATAATCTCGTGGGGAATGTGGAGGGGTTTCGGTGATCGTAGAGTCAGTGGGAGACCCCTGTGTACATACTTATGCTGTCGTTCCCATCAACACGCTTTTGTATGGTGCGTGGTTATCATTTGAATAATTGGTGTAATTATACAAATGTATGAGTCTGAAGGCATAAGTTTATTTATGCAAAATGTATAGTATAAAAGAAACGCGAAAAAGAAGTCTGCTCCCCTACTTTTTTCCTGTTTTATCTGATTGCTCTAAGTATTACCCGATTGAACTGTTAATACTTTACAGACTTTTATACAATATAAAGGTAATTCTTTAAATGAACCCATCCAATTAGGGAGGATCAGACATTCATGAATACGAAAAATAAATGGATTATATGCGGAATCGGACTTTCATTACTACTTGGAGGATGTATGAATATGGATAATGAAAAAAATAATGTGGATTCAAAAGAGGTAACAGGTCCATATAAAGATTCTTTTGTGAGAGTGCAAGATTACAAAGGGGATGGATATGTACTCAGAAATGGAGAAGATGCAGATAAAATTGCAGAAGAAATAAGTGATGAAGTTCAAAAAGCTGTTAAAGATTTTTTTATGGAAAAATATAAAATAGACGTCAAAGTGCACAATATTGTAGGGAATGTTGATGGTGCGACTGTGTTTGTCGAATCAACAGGACCTGTTCACTTCTATACGACCGCAATAGTGCCAATTGATTTGAGTCAAAAAAAGGTTTTAGAAGACAGTATTACGTCTTTAGATGGAGAAATTGAGAGTGCCATTCAAGGAGGTCTATACCACCTTTTATTCGAAGCTGAATTTCATAACCTGGATCAATATTTAAGTAAGATAGTCTCTGAGAATGCAGTTATTGGAAAAACGAAAGAATCACTTGAAAATGTTGGAGGGGCAGGCTACATGACCCCATACTATTATCTATCAACTCCACCTGACGACGAAGCTATCCGACCAGTTTTTGAGGCATATCTAAATGATCCGGACACACCTGTCAGTGAACTTAAATCGCTATTCTCAAAAGCTGATTATGTAGCAGAAGATTATAATATTACGATTCAGTTATATATGGAGAATGAAAATGTAGAACCTGATAAAGAAATATTCAATAAAATTCAACAGGATATTAAGTCAATGAGTTCTATACCTAAAGGAAATTACAGTGTAATCATTAATGATAATTTAATTAATGAAAAAGTAGACGATGGGATTAAAGATAATTCTTTGCAATTAACGTTTCCGGATTCCATTGTTAAAAAGTAAGGGTGAATTAAATGGAGAAGCCAGTAAATAAGTTAATAAGCAAGGAAATCACTTTTAAGAGTAATGATCAGGATCTTGTAGAATTAGCTGGATTACATGCGTATAAAGAGAAAAAGGTAGACTCATATATTAAAGTGAATGATACGAAATATAGAGTGTTAAACACACAATACAATCATCCGACTGGACTTGACGCTCTTACTGTTAGAAATGAATTAACAAAGGAAATAACAATAGTTTATGTAGGTACAGATGCAGCAGCTGAAAATGGAAAACAAGATCTCCTAACCGACGCTCAGCTATTAAGTGACCTTACCCTGCCCCAATTGGAAACAGCACAAGATTACTATAATAATATGAACAAAAAATATGAGTCGATTGGAGGGGTTAAATCCGTTACGGGTAATTCTTTGGGTGGACCATTGGCCAATTCTGTTGCTATTAATCATCCCGAAGTTACATCTGTTACCCTTAATCCTGCGCTTCTCCCAAAAGGGATGGCCGATTCCGACAAACCCTACGACAACATCACCAATTACTTCACCAACTATGATGTCTTAACGGGGACTCTCATTGCCCTGAATCTCGATTCCCGTATCCCCGGAAAGAGGTACGATATTTCGACAGGTATACCGGTGATCGGCGAGAAGTTCAGTATCCTGACAAACAATCATACGGGGTATACCGACGGTGGGAAATACGTAATTGGTCTAGATGGGGAACCTGGTTATGGTAAAATCCATGTTGAAGCCGATGCCCATATCATGACAAGCATATGGACGGGAGAACCCCTCTATGGCGGCCATTCGGATAGAATTGAAATCAACCGCGACAATTTGAACCTATTGGCTGAAGCCTTGGCTGGGGATGTCACCACAAGATTGGGGTATGCCCGGGACTACTTGACCAATTCGCAGGAAATCGCCCGGCATGAAGGAGACCGTTACTCGGAACGGTTGAGCCGCCTGCAGATGATCTTTGAGGATTCGTTCGAAAACTTGATCGGAAATCCTTTATTCATAGGCATCACGTCGACGGTACATCGTCTGACCTCGGAAATCGACCATCTAATTTCTCTCGTTAATATGGCTGAAAACGCCAGTAAATCTCTCAATGGTGTGTTGAATTCCCCACCTGTCGAACTCGTTGAGCACTTATTCAACCGAAGCATCAGTGTCGAAAGCATTTTCGGTCAGGCCCGGAATCAGCTGCTTGAATTCAAACAGGAGATTATCAGTCTGACAGGATTCCTGCAGAACATCCTTCATAAAGAAATCCCGGAACTGTTTAGCGGAGGGAAGGAGACACTGGAGGATCTCCTTGTGAACGAGATGCTGGCACACTATGAGATTATCAAAGCCAATAGTGTGCAAATGAATAGTCACATAGCAGAATTTCAGAGTCAGGTTGGGGACCTTGCAAAAAACTTTGGAGAACGTGATTCTTCTTTAAGTGCAAGCATCTCTGGAGGAGCTTCGGTTCAACATGAAGTAATGATGCCGAAGAAAAACGATTACGTGTTGGAAACGTCTGATCACATGCTCATCGGTATGAAGGTGAAAGAAATCTACTTGGATGGATCCTTTGAAGCCTTCAAGGGAGTTTCACACCGTTTTCTGTTTCCGCTTCTAGGCGGTTTGACGGGTCTTGCTTTTGCCATCGAAAACACATTGGAGGTCATCTCGGCTCAAATCAAGGGTGCCATGAATGTTGCCCTGAGTGGAACGGTTCCCGGAAAGCTTATCAGTATGTTCTCGGACTTCGACGACAAAATCCGCTCGTACGTTTCTTCCGCACTGGAGCCGATAGACGAACTTGCTGCAACCATTGAAGGACTCCGGGACGGATTAACCAGGTTAACGATCGGATTTCCAGCGTTACTTGACAGCTTCAGACCTTATATCGACTCTGCGATTTTTGATAAAACGAGTTACTCCAATATCCATGTATACAATGTATCGGCCATGGCCATTCATGAAGAAATGGAAATGCTCTTTGACGACATCGTCCACCAGCTCAGTCAACATAAAGGAAATTCAATTCAAGCATTATGTGAAATTTCACAACGAGTGAAAGACAACTTGATCCAACTGCGTCAACAAGTGGATCGTGTGACATTGTAGGGACAGGGTATCCGCTTGTTCCTATTTTTTTGTGCTCTTTTCGCAAAGCGTAAATATGAACCTTAGACTTGAATGATCACTGCTTCTGAGCAGCCTCTACTCGAAGAAAATTCGACACGGAGGATCAGATCAATTATTCAAAATCAGGATTAATAATTTCAAAACAGGATTGAATTTTTCATATCCGGATTGAAAATAGTCCAATCTGGATCGATTTCTCTGGGAGAGGGTTGCGTATCAGGATTTAAAGCCAAACTGGCCCCCTATAATCCGTTCAGCTTTCCACTTCAGCTAAAAAAAGACAATCTAAAGTCGTTCTGTATCCAAAAGCAGACAATAAATAGCCGTTGGACCTCCAAGTCGAGCACAGTGTCGCCCAAAAAGGAGCAGGCTACATTATTCTAGCCATTATGATTACGATAAGAGCCATTATAAAAACTAGGAATAAAATCCCCCTTTTGTCATATAGCTACTTCAATGAATATATTGTAAAATAAAAAAGACAGATAATTGCAAGCGCTTGCACCAGTTCGAAATAACTACCCTATGAATCACCTCACATTTTTTTAGTTGTTTGTGCAAACGTTTCCGCAACCACCAAGAGCACTACTATTATTCTATTAATCCAATTTAAGAGGGGGAAACATGAATGGGAAATAGGTCAAAGCGTCGATTCTCGATTTTTATGACTTTGACGCTGCTGCTAAGTCTATGGACACCATTTGCACCGGCAGCATCTGCAGTGGCGGATGGGAATGCCACGGTTGAATCAGCAGAGTCTAGTGATCGCACAGTACGCTTCACGTATGATCGTGAAGACCAAACGTATGACGGCTGGAATATATGGGCTTGGAACACAGGGGTAAAGGATGATCAAATCAACTTTGACTCCTATGAAAACGGAGTGGCGGTAGCTAACATTGCCGTGGCACCTGAAACAGAGCAATTCGGCTTTGTTCTTCGTAGTACCGAGGATTGGAATACGGCGGAGAAGGAGTTTGGCGATCGTTTTATTAAAGTGAACAAAAACGACACCATCACCAAGGCGTACATAACAAGCGGTGTCGAGGAGATTCGTATTGTACCGGATGGATCGGCACCTGTCATCGATCAGGGAAATGCGACGTTCTATTATCGTGATAAAGAATTATTCGCAAACGACGCGATGGATACGATTGATAAAGTAGAGTTGAAGTACAACGGGGAAACGAGAGAAATGACATATGAACCGGAGAATGAACGGTTCGTACTAGCATATGAAAACATTCCAAATGGGAAAAACCCGTACTCCTTTTTAGTCACGAAAGATGGTAAAACGACAGAAGTAAGTGACCCTTACAATACAGTCGATGGGGAATCGTTTCTTGATTTCCAAAAAGCGGATCTGACGGTTACGGGTTCAGTGTCACCAACTGCTGTGGACTATAACAAGAACGCTGTCTTAACGGTGGGTGTTGATGGACTGACAGAGGATGTGAAAATCCAAAAAATCACGGCGGATGTTTCTTCATTAGGCGGATCAGAGAAACTCGAAATCGATCCTTCATTAAAGGAAGTGACATTAGCAGTCGATGATGATGTAACGGCAGGAACAAAATCGATTCCTCTGACCGTAGTGGATTCTTACGGGAACTATTATGAGGGAACGACTGAAATCGAAGTAAAAGCAAGACAGTCTGTCGGTGATTCGGATCTTGATTGGGATGAATCCATCATTTATTTTATGCTGACAGATCGATTCTTTAATGGGGATACATCGAATGATGATCCTTACAATCTAAATTATGATAAAAGCAAACGAGGAACGTACCAGGGTGGAGATTTCAAAGGGATCACGGAGAAACTTGATTACCTTGATAATCTTGGTGTGAATACGATTTGGATCAGTCCGGTGGTTGAGAATATTAAGTATGATGTCCGTTCCGTTGAAACAAACGGGGAATCTGATCAGCCTTATTTCGGATATCATGGCTACTGGGCCAGTAACTTCGGTGAGCTGAATCCTCACTTTGGGTCAATGGAAGAATTCCATACGCTAATTGATGAGGCACATGACCGTGGGATTAAAATCATGGTCGATGTGGTGTTGAATCATACGGGATATGGATTAAAAGAAATCAATGGAGAGCTTGCTGAGGATAAGCGTCCTGCCGGTTATCCGACCGATGCAGAAAGAGATAAGTACAGCGACATCGTTCGTCAAGGTACTGATGTCGGTACGGATGAAGTGGTCGGTGAATTAGCAGGATTACCAGACGTGATCACGGAAAATCCAGAAGTTCGCCAACAAATCATCGATTGGCAAACGGATTGGATCGAGAAAGCGACAACGGCAAAAGGTAATACAATCGATTATTTCCGTGTAGACACAGTGAAGCACGTGGAAGATGCGACGTGGATGGCATTTAAAAACGCCATCACGGAAAAAATGCCTCAGCACAAAATGATTGGTGAAGCTTGGGGAGCAAGTGCAGACAACCAATTAGGATATCTTGATACTGGAATGATGGACTCCCTTCTGGACTTCGGTTTCAAAGATATCGCACGTGAATTTGTAAACGGCGACCTGAAAGCAGCCAATGATAAACTGACGGCTCGAAACGGGAAAATCGATAACACAGCAACACTCGGTCAATTTTTAGGAAGTCATGATGAAGACGGATTCTTGTATTCGTTAGGCGGAGATGAAGGCAAGCTGAAAGTGGCCGCTTCGCTTCAGGCAACGTCGAAGGGACAACCGGTCATTTATTACGGTGAAGAGCTTGGACAGAGCGGAGCGAACAATTATCCTCAGTACGATAACCGCTATGATTTTGCCTGGGATGATGTAGAAAATAATGATGTATTAGACCACTATACTAAGATTTTAAACTTTAGAGGGGCGCATTCCGATGTGTTCGCTAAAGGGGAGAGAAAGACGGTAGGTGGTTCGAATAGCGATGAATTCCTGGTATTCTCTCGTGACTATAATGGGGACTCCGTCTACGTTGGTTTGAACGTGTCGGACGAAGCGAATGAAATTACTTTGACAATGGATTCTCCGGATGCAGTCGTGACGAATGCGTATTCCGGGGAGACATTCAATGCTGACGGAGGAAATGAAATTACGCTGACACTTCCTTCTAAAGCAGACGGCGGTACTGCGTTGTTGACCGTTGAAGGCGGTAAGATTACAGGTGTTGAAGCAGGTTCTGGTGAAGATCCTGAAGTAGAGCCGGTTCCGGAAAACAACATCCGCATCCACTACAACCGTACCGATGGAAACTATGAAAACTACGGTGCTTGGCTTTGGAATGATGTGGCTTCACCATCGGCTAACTGGCCGACCGGTGCTACCATGTTTGAAAAGACCGACAGCTATGGCGCCTACATTGATGTTCCCCTGGCTGAAGGCGCAAAAAATATTGGCTTCCTTGTAATGGATATTACAAAAGGGGATGCAGGTAAAGATGGTGGGGATAAAGGGTTTACGATCCCTTCACCTGAGGTAAACGAGATTTGGATCCAACAAGGATCGGATAAGGTGTATACGTATGAGCCGGTTGATCTCCCGGAGAACACGGTGCGTATCCATTATGAGCGTGAAGACGGGAATTATGAGAACTTCGGTGTCTGGAATTGGGGGGATGTCGCAGCTCCTTCAGATAACTGGCCGACAGGTGCCGCTGATTTAGCGGGTAAAGACCGTTATGGTGCTTATGTAGACATACCGTTAAACGAAAATGCGAAAGAAATCGGCTTCATTATGCTGGATGAGTCGAAAGGCGATGCCGGTAAGGATGGAGGCAACAAGACGTTCAATCTGTTAGATAAATATGATCACTTATGGGTGAAGCAGGGGGACGATACCGTCTACGTATCTCCACACGGGGATGTGGCAACGGGACTGATTTCTTCTGAGGTCATTTCAGACGATACGATCCGCTTGAATTTCACAATGACAGATGGTTTGACAGAAGAAGCGTTATTGTCCGGTTTAGCCATCAAAGACAGTGCTGGATCCGATGTGACAGTGGAAAGTGCTGAAATCACCGGAGACAAAACAGTGGAAGTAAAAGCTGATTTTGACCTGGAAAAATTGCCACTATCCATCACCTACTCGGGCAGAACCGTTAAAGCCGCGGCAGGCTGGAGATTGCTTGATAATAAGTATGCTTACGATGGTGATGATCTTGGTGCCACTTATAATAAAGGAAATGCAACCTTAAAACTATGGGCACCGAAAGCAAGCAAGGTAGTCGCGAACTTCTTTGATAAAAATGATGCTGCGAAACCAATTGGCAGTGTGGAATTGACATTAGGCGAAAAAGGCGTCTGGTCAACAGACGTGAAAGCCAAAGACTTAAAGGTGAAAGATCTGAAAGGCTACTACTATCAATATGAAGTAACCAATGACGGCGTAACGAAAAAAGTCTTGGATCCTTACGCCAAATCCATGGCTGCTTTTACAGTGAATACAGAGGGTGAAGCGGGACCTGACGGCGATAACGTCGGGAAGGCGGCGATCGTTGATTTAAAAGGAACTGATCCTAAGAAATTCAGCCATGCTTCCATCGATGGCTATGAAAAACGTGAAGACGCGGTCATTTACGAGGTTCACGTCCGTGACTTTACTTCCGATCCTTCGATTGAAAAAGATTTGAAGAAGGAAAGATGGGGCACCTATGACGCCTTCATCAAAAAGCTTGATTATATTAAGTCAATGGGTGTGACCCATGTTCAACTGCTTCCAATCATGGCATGGTACTACGGCGATGAAACGAATATGGGCGAACGTGAGCTAGAGTATTCAGCGGGAGGCAATGAATACAACTGGGGCTATGACCCACACAGCTACTTCTCCCCGGATGGTGCGTATTCACAGGATGCCACTGATCCACAACTACGAATCGAAGAAACGAAACGATTGATCGATGCCATTCATGATAAGGGTATGGGTGTCGTCCTCGACGTGGTCTACACGCATATGGCCAAAACAAGCACACTGAACGATATCGTGCCTAACTACTATGCGTTCCAGGATGACAAAGGAAACTTCCTTGGAGGCTTCGGGAACAACCTGGCCACTAACCATACCATGGCTGAAAAGCTGATGGTCGACTCAGTGAAATACTGGTTCGACGAATACAAGATCGATGGTATGCGATTCGATATGATGGGCGACGCAACCTACCCATCCATCCAAAAAGCCTATGATGTCGCGGCTGAAATCAACCCGGATGCATTGTTTATCGGTGAAGGCTGGAGAACATTTGCCGGTCACTTATCTGATCCTTCCCTTGAAGGAATGGGTGCCGACCAGGATTGGATGGACAAAACCGATGACGTAGGAGTCTTCTCCGACGAAATCCGAAATGAACTGAAATCCGGATTCGGTTCAGAAGGTGAGCCACGATTCCTCACTGGTGGCGCACGCGACATCAACACGATTTTTAACAACATCAAAGGGCAGCCTGGAAACACGGCAGACGACGATCCCGGCGACATGGTCCAATACATCGCAGCACATGACAACCTGCCGTTATACGATGTCATTGCCCAATCGATCAAAAAGGATCCGGCCATTCCGGAAAACAACCTGGAGATTCACAAGCGCATTCGCCTTGGTAACTCCATGATCTTGACATCTCAAGGAACGGCCTTTATCCACGCAGGCCAGGAATATGGAAGAACGAAGCAATGGCTAGGGGAAGGCGTACCGGAACAGAAATATCATGAGTTGGAAGATGAAGAGGGCAACCCATTCGGTTATTTCATCCATGACTCCTACGATTCATCCGACGCCATCAATAAGTTTGATTGGGAAAAAGCAACGAATAAGAAGAAATATGAAGTTAATACAACAACAAGAGAGTATACAGAAGGTTTGATTGACCTGAGAAGATCAACCGATGCTTTCCGTTTAGGCGAGCAGGAGCTCGTTGATCAGAATGTATCCCTGCTTGATTTACCTGAAATCGCCGATACAGACTTGATGCTTGCTTACAAGAACGTATCCACGGATGGTACGGGTGAGTACTACGTATTTGTCAATGCGGATAGCGAAGCGCGTACCCTTTCAATAGAAGGCTATGACTTCTCTAAAGGGAGGGTTCTAGTAGACAACGACGAAGCGGGAACTAAGCCTGTTTCCAAGAAATCTGGTTTTACATTGAAGAAAGATACTTTAACTTTGGATCCATTGACTACTGTTATAATCAAGGTAGATGAGCAGGGTAAGAAAGGTAAGAAGAAAAAGAAACATTAATGGGGTCAGACCTCACAGAGCTTGCCTCAACCTTATTAATAAGGTTGAGGTTTTTCATTTTTTCATCCAAACGATCGACTTATAATACTTTCATTATAGCTACGACAGTGATGAGTTCCATCCTACTTCTACAGAACTCTTATGAAAATGGAGCTCTTCGGGAAGCGAGTGAAGGGTGGACAATTTCTATTTGCACTCATTTAATTCAGCAAAGGAAATGAAAGAATGAAATTATGATAGATCCTTTTTTATTCTTTTAGGAATATTTAAAACGTACTTTATAAAAATATGATACGATTCAAAAGTAGTAAATAAGACATGTGTAAATATGCGGTTATTTTTGTCCGCTTCACTGCATTTGTCATTAATGGAATCTTTCATAATTCGTACGATAAGGGCAAAATCATTGAAAGGTGATGACGCAAAACTATAGGAGCTAAGGTCATAGTGACGATGCTTGCCAGTTTTCGAAACGGACTCCTGCGATTTATGAAGTGGAGGAGAGATGATGAAGGTGAGTCAGTTATTCGTGCAAATGAAATGTAAATGGCATTTTTTGAGGATTCACTACAACCGAGTTTTGCTGGAAGGATGTTTAGACTGTCAGATTAAAAAGAAGTTGCAGGAAAAAATAAAGTATCATGAAATGAAGTTGAATAATATTCATTAGAATTCGTATGAAGACGCTAAGGAATGCTTGTAAACTGCGTTATGATTGGAAGAAGCATAGACAACAAAATTAAAAGGATGTGGGACAAAGTACAATATCTCTTTATCCCACTATTTGAATAATGAAAGATCAACGGTATCAGCCATTCTCTTATAACCCGCATCATTGGGGTGGAGGTGATCTCCCGAGTCATATTTTTGCAGGTAGCGTTCAGGTTCATCTGGATCCCGCATAGCTTTGTCAAAGTCGATGACCCCATCAAACTCCCCGCTTGTTCTTATCCAGTCATTCACTTCCTGACGTGTATTTTCCCCTTTAGATGTGAACATTCCTGATCCTTTAAAAGGAGTCAATGTACCACCATAAATGGTCAAGCCCTGTTCTTGGGTAGAAACAATGATCTGCTTCATCCTCTCGATGATTTTGTCAGCATCATATTCAGGATGATGTCTTATATCATTCAACCCCTGGTGAAGGATCACTGCTTTTACACCTGATTGATTGAAAACATCCCTTTCGAGCCTTGCAAAGGCATTTTCACCCTTATCAGGCAGACTGTTGATCAGTTGATTGGCAGAGATCCCCGCATTCATGATAGTCAAATCTGAATTTTCCTGATTTAATCGTCTTGCCAGGTAATCGGGCCAACGTCGATTTGTATTTACTGTTGAACTATTTCCATTTGCGAGAGAACTCCCTATTACAACAATGCCTTTCTTAGATGAATCAGTTAATACGTCTACTCCATCCAACCAAAACCATGATTCTTCCAGTTCGTTAAAAGCCGAAGAATCGGACATCGAAACATCATTTCCCCTTGAAATATAGGTCGTTTGCATAGATACTGGATGCCAAGTGACAGGTCCGGATTTTTCTTTGACATATAGACTTACTGCAAGAGCTTTATCACCAGAGACTTCTAATGTAATGGAATCACTGAATTTTCTCTCACCTGGAGGGATGGTCACAGTTGATTTGCCTTCAAATGTCACCTGTTGATCTGTATCTGGGACAATTTCAGAGCCTTTTTGAGAAATGGCCACATGTACCTCTTCAATGGCTAGGGGTTTTTCAGAAAAGACATTTGATAGGCGGAGTCGTATCTTATTACCATCAACATGAGGAAGGAGGATCATTCGAATCGTTTGATCTTCAAATCCTTTATGGGAAATTCCATCGTCTAAAGGTGTTTGCATACTTGCGGTCCATGCACCTACCCAGTTTTCTTGATTTATTTTGTATTTATTAAAATTATCCCAACTTCCATTCCAGGAAATTCTCAACATTAGAATGAAAATCACAATTAAGGTGATTAAAAGACCGAGTCTCCATTTCATCAAATTCCTAACCTTCCATTTACTAGTTTTTTCTATAGTTTATATGAACTTACAGGAACTATTGTAGGATATTGCAAAATCTTTTTTATACCCAGAAAGAAATTTTACAAACCTTAACATGGTTTTAAATATATGTTTACACTTATTTGCTATTCTAAACATGCAGGGAACAAAAGATTGATAATGTGGAGGGGTTTCTATGTTACGCAATTTTAAAAGAGAATGGCATAAGTTTTGGTTTTTCAGTTTTAATTATAAATTGGAAATGACAAGTGATATAAGCCAATTCAACAAAATTCGTGAAAAATCTAAATATCATGGAGATAAACTTATGCAGCTCTTGTAGCTGCTTTTTTTATTCACCAATTAACAGAAGCTTTTAGTGTGTCAGCAATTATGGAATCTCTCTTCGATCATTCCATACTATGACGGAGATATTCGAGCCGTGACCAAAGCTACCATTGCAACAGGGTATAAGATTCAAATTCAAATAGTATCATAGAAATCTTTCAAATGAAGCCAG
Source organism: Rossellomorea sp. H136 (assembly GCF_056838065.1). Classification (NCBI taxonomy): domain Bacteria; kingdom Bacillati; phylum Bacillota; class Bacilli; order Caryophanales; family Bacillaceae; genus Rossellomorea; species Rossellomorea sp. H136. The sequence continues at coordinate 4,509,631 of NZ_CM166371.1, read as the reverse complement.
GATTTCTACTTGAAAGATGAGTGTAGTTACGCTTCCTATTGTTATTAATTTTGGCAATGTAAATACCTTTAACGCTTATCTCACATTCAAGACTGGCGAGGGGACAGTAGTTTGGACTGTAGCAATTTTTAATGATTTATTATTTTCCTATTGATATAAGGTTTGAAGATGTGGTATATTCTTCTTCGGCTTGCAAAACGGTTTTGATAAGCAACCGGAAAAATAATTCTTTTTTTATGATTAGGAAGTTGACTTCTGCGAAATAGGATGATATAGTAATAAATGTCCTTAAGCGGGACATTTCAAAAAAACGGCCCATTGGTCAAGCGGTTAAGACACCGCCCTTTCACGGCGGTAACACGGGTTCGAATCCCGTATGGGTCACCAATATGGAGGATTAGCTCAGCTGGGAGAGCATCTGCCTTACAAGCAGAGGGTCGGCGGTTCGATCCCGTCATCCTCCACCAAAGATTTTTGCGTCAGCAAAATATCTATCCTTAAAATACCTATATGAAAACTATTTTTCATTAATTAGTCTTCATATAAAAGTAAACCAATCATATATGCCGGTGTAGCTCAACTGGTAGAGCAACTGACTTGTAATCAGTAGGTTGGGGGTTCAAGTCCTCTTGCCGGCACCATTTTGGTTTTGGGAATCATCTTTTTATATGAGCCATTAGCTCAGTTGGTAGAGCATCTGACTTTTAATCAGAGGGTCGAAGGTTCGAATCCTTCATGGCTCACCAAAGATTTTCGTGAATGCGAAATATCTAATGTTTTTTATCATGCGGGTGTGGCGGAATTGGCAGACGCACCAGACTTAGGATCTGGCGCCGCAAGGCGTGGGGGTTCAAGTCCCTTCACCCGCACCATTTATTTCGCGGAAGTAGTTCAGTGGTAGAACACCACCTTGCCAAGGTGGGGGTCGCGGGTTCGAATCCCGTCTTCCGCTCCAGACTTGCCGGGGTGGCGGAACTGGCAGACGCACAGGACTTAAAATCCTGCGGTAGGTGACTACCGTACCGGTTCGATTCCGGTCCTCGGCACCATTGTTTCTTATAAAAAATCATTTAGCGCCCGTAGCTCAATTGGATAGAGCGTTTGACTACGGATCAAAAGGTTAGGGGTTCGACTCCTCTCGGGCGCGCCATATAGATCGGGAAGTAGCTCAGCTTGGTAGAGCACTTGGTTTGGGACCAAGGGGTCGCAGGTTCGAATCCTGTCTTCCCGACCACTTCTTTTGGGGCCTTAGCTCAGCTGGGAGAGCGCCTGCTTTGCACGCAGGAGGTCAGCGGTTCGATCCCGCTAGGCTCCACCAAGTTTTTTACGAAAGTAAATAAACTTTATTGAATCTTGCTTAATCAAGATTCAGATTGATCGAAAAGGTTTCGTGGCGGTGTAGCTCAGCTGGCTAGAGCGTACGGTTCATACCCGTGAGGTCGGGGGTTCGATCCCCTCCGCCGCTATTACTAAATACATGACGCACGATTATAAGGACCCTTAGCTCAGTTGGTTAGAGCAGACGGCTCATAACCGTCCGGTCGTAGGTTCGAGTCCTACAGGGTCCATTATACACGGAGGAATACCCAAGTCCGGCTGAAGGGATCGGTCTTGAAAACCGACAGGGGTGTAACAGCCCGCGGGGGTTCGAATCCCCCTTCCTCCTCCATTTTTACCTTTACTATATTTATATCGTCGCGGGGTGGAGCAGTTCGGTAGCTCGTCGGGCTCATAACCCGAAGGTCGCAGGTTCAAATCCTGTCCCCGCAATACCATTTTTGACTTAGGGTAGCATTTCCCTTCATAAGTCACGCATGGATAGTTATTTTGACTGTCGTCAAAAAACTTTGGTCCGGTAGTTCAGTTGGTTAGAATGCCTGCCTGTCACGCAGGAGGTCGCGGGTTCGAGTCCCGTCCGGACCGCCATTTATTTCTTTAGTGTTCATTTTGATAATTTAATCTTCTATATAATATGGCTCAGTAGCTCAGTTGGTAGAGCAATGGACTGAAAATCCATGTGTCGGCGGTTCGATTCCGTCCTGAGCCACCATTTATACTTAAGAACCTTTAAGTATTTGTTTTATTTGGAGGGGTAGCGAAGTGGCTAAACGCGGCGGACTGTAAATCCGCT
>NZ_CM166371.1:4500000-4505000 GCF_056838065.1 Rossellomorea sp. H136 | reverse complement strand
AAGGAAGATTTAACTAAACGTTTGACACGTCGAAGTTTTGTTCAGTTTTGATGGTTTAATAAGGTTTTTTGCGAAAGCAAAATAACCATCCATCAAAACTTTTTGTCTCTTACGAGATCAAAATGTGTTTGTTCTTTGAAAACTAGATAAAGATAAATTGATAGTCAAGAAATTACCGAGTATCGCCATTTTAGGTTTTAAACCTGATGTAACAACCAATTCGGTTAAGTTATGAAGGGCGCACGGTGGATGCCTTGGCACTAGGAGCCGACGAAGGACGGGACTAACACCGATATGCTTTGGGGAGCTGTAAGTGAGCTTTGATCCAGAGATTTCCGAATGGGGGAACCCATTGTTCGTAATGGAACAATATCCTTACTTGAATACATAGAGTATGGAAGGCAGACCCAGGGAACTGAAACATCTAAGTACCTGGAGGAAGAGAAAGCAATTGCGATTCCCTGAGTAGCGGCGAGCGAAACGGGATGTAGCCCAAACCAAGAGGCTTGCCTCTTGGGGTTGTAGGACACTCTATACGGAGTTACAAAGGAATGAAGTAGACGAAGAAGTCTGGAAAGGCTCGTCAAAGAAGGTAACAACCCTGTAGTTGAAACTTCATTCTCTCTTGAGTGGATCCTGAGTACGGCGGGACACGTGAAATCCCGTCGGAAGCTGGGAGGACCATCTCCCAAGGCTAAATACTCCCTAGTGACCGATAGTGAACCAGTACCGTGAGGGAAAGGTGAAAAGCACCCCGGAAGGGGAGTGAAATAGAACCTGAAACCGTGTGCCTACAAGTAGTCAGAGCCCGTTAACGGGTGATGGCGTGCCTTTTGTAGAATGAACCGGCGAGTTACGATCCCATGCAAGGTTAAGTCGATGAGACGGAGCCGCAGCGAAAGCGAGTCTGAATAGGGCGAATTGAGTATGTGGTCGTAGACCCGAAACCAGGTGATCTACCCATGTCCAGGATGAAGTTCAGGTAACACTGAATGGAGGTCCGAACCCACGCACGTTGAAAAGTGCGGGGATGAGGTGTGGGTAGCGGAGAAATTCCAATCGAACTTGGAGATAGCTGGTTCTCTCCGAAATAGCTTTAGGGCTAGCCTCATGTGTAAGAGTCTTGGAGGTAGAGCACTGTTTGGACTAGGGGCCCTCATCGGGTTACCGAATTCAGACAAACTCCGAATGCCAAAGACTTATCCATGGGAGTCAGACTGCGAGTGATAAGATCCGTAGTCGAAAGGGAAACAGCCCAGACCACCAGCTAAGGTCCCAAAGTATACGTTAAGTGGAAAAGGATGTGGAGTTGCTTAGACAACCAGGATGTTGGCTTAGAAGCAGCCACCATTTAAAGAGTGCGTAATAGCTCACTGGTCGAGTGACTCTGCGCCGAAAATGTACCGGGGCTAAACGTATCACCGAAGCTGTGGATTGACACCTTTAGGTGTCAGTGGTAGGAGAGCGTTCTAAGGACTGCGAAGCTAGACCGTAAGGACTGGTGGAGTGCTTAGAAGTGAGAATGCCGGTATGAGTAGCGAAAGATGGGTGAGAATCCCATCCACCGAATGCCTAAGGTTTCCTGAGGAAGGCTCGTCCGCTCAGGGTTAGTCGGGACCTAAGTCGAGGCCGATAGGCGTAGACGATGGACAACAGGTTGATATTCCTGTACCACCTCTTTTCCGTTTGAGCAATGGGGGGACGCAGGAGGATAGGGTAAGCGCACTGCTGGATATGTGCGTCTAAGCAGTTAGGCTGATGATGAGGCAAATCCCATCATCGTGAAGGCTGAGCTGTGATAGCGAGCGAATTATAGTAGCGAAGTTCCTGATTCCACACTGCCAAGAAAAGCCTCTAGCGAGGAAAAAGGTGCCCGTACCGCAAACCGACACAGGTAGGCGAGGAGAGAATCCTAAGGTGAGCGAGAGAACTCTCGTTAAGGAACTCGGCAAAATGACCCCGTAACTTCGGGAGAAGGGGTGCTCTGGTAGGGTGCAAGCCCGAGAGAGCCGCAGTGAATAGGCCCAGGCGACTGTTTAGCAAAAACACAGGTCTCTGCGAAGCCGTAAGGCGAAGTATAGGGGCTGACGCCTGCCCGGTGCTGGAAGGTTAAGAGGAGTGCTTAGCGCAAGCGAAGGTGCGAATCGAAGCCCCAGTAAACGGCGGCCGTAACTATAACGGTCCTAAGGTAGCGAAATTCCTTGTCGGGTAAGTTCCGACCCGCACGAAAGGCGTAACGATCTGGGCACTGTCTCAACGAGAGACTCGGTGAAATTATAGTACCTGTGAAGATGCAGGTTACCCGCGACAGGACGGAAAGACCCCGTGGAGCTTTACTGTAGCCTGATATTGAATTTTGGTACAGCTTGTACAGGATAGGTAGGAGCCTTGGAAGCCGGAGCGCCAGCTTCGGTGGAGGCATCGGTGGGATACTACCCTGGCTGTATTGAAATTCTAACCCGCGCCCCTTATCGGGGTGGGAGACAGTGTCAGGTGGGCAGTTTGACTGGGGCGGTCGCCTCCTAAAGAGTAACGGAGGCGCCCAAAGGTTCCCTCAGAATGGTTGGAAATCATTCGCAGAGTGTAAAGGCACAAGGGAGCTTGACTGCGAGACCTACAAGTCGAGCAGGGACGAAAGTCGGGCTTAGTGATCCGGTGGTTCCGCATGGAAGGGCCATCGCTCAACGGATAAAAGCTACCCCGGGGATAACAGGCTTATCTCCCCCAAGAGTCCACATCGACGGGGAGGTTTGGCACCTCGATGTCGGCTCATCGCATCCTGGGGCTGTAGTCGGTCCCAAGGGTTGGGCTGTTCGCCCATTAAAGCGGTACGCGAGCTGGGTTCAGAACGTCGTGAGACAGTTCGGTCCCTATCCGTCGTGGGCGCAGGAAATTTGAGAGGAGCTGTCCTTAGTACGAGAGGACCGGGATGGACGCACCGCTGGTGTACCAGTTGTCTTGCCAAAGGCATCGCTGGGTAGCTATGTGCGGAAGGGATAAGTGCTGAAAGCATCTAAGCATGAAGCCCCCCTCGAGATGAGATTTCCCATCACGTATGTGAGTAAGATCCCTAGAAGATGACTAGGTAGATAGGTCAGAGATGGAAGCATGGCGACATGTGGAGTTGACTGATACTAATCGATCGAGGACTTAACCACAAAGAGTCATTTATTAAATGAACAACAATGGGTCGATATTCGGCTTTCTTGACATCAATTCTTTATCTAGTTTTGAAGGAACAATCCTTCAATTGAATAATTCGTCTGGTGACAATGGCGAAGAGGTCACACCCGTTCCCATGCCGAACACGGAAGTTAAGCTCTTCAGCGCCGATGGTAGTTGGGGGATCTCCCCCTGTGAGAGTAGGACGTCGCCAGGCAAATTGAAAAAGAGTAGCTCATTGGAGTTACTCTTTTTTGTGTTTACTTGTAAATGGATTCTTGGTTCGAAGAACAAATTGGTTATAGGATAGAGAGGGCGGCTTTTTTGCGTTTTTATTTGTTGGAGAAATGTTATTGAAGGTTGATCGTACAATTAAAATCAGAAATGAAGACAGATTACGATTAAAATACGGACAATGTTTTTGGATGCATTTGGAAAAATACGTAATTTTTAAACAAAATGACGCAATTATTTTTATGGACCCTATAATGCTCTGACAATTGGAGCCACAATCTATATTGTAGTCCTGATTATTACGAATCGCACATTGAATAGGGCTAAATCGTTCTATTTTGAATGATAAAAACACGCACCGATTCTACTATAAACGATCAATCTATTAGAAAGTTAAAATAAATATCAAAATAAATCTAAAATTAGCTTTTGCCTAAGAGTGTCGCAATTGATTTCGGCCACCTTCAGGTCTGGAACTCTCCCTACCTCTCAATATATTTAGTCATCCTGCAGGAACTCAGCGTCATATTTCCATTCAGAATACCTCATCTAAACGCGGAGATACTCAAGTAACCTGAAATCATAGTCAAGCAGATATGTTTAAGATTCTTTTCTATGTGTATATATATAGTGTAGGTATTCTAAACTGAACACTCAGACATCTATAAATTATTAAAAAGGTATTGTAATTAAGTAGATGTTTGTGATATTATTGCTCTTCCGCCTTTTATAAGGGAAGTTAGGGAAGTTAATTAATATGTCTTTTAGGCTAGTTTAAGTGTTTAATAACTTAGTAGATATAAAAGTAAAAAAACATTTAAAAGAAGTTGACTTCTGCGAAATTAACTGGTAAAGTATTATTTGTTGCCGCAAACGGACAACAAACAAAAAAACACGATAAACTTGATCGAAACTATTTCAAAAAAGTTGTTGACATCAAATGAATGATCGTGTAACATAGTAAAGGTCGCTTCGAGAGAAGTACTTACACATTGAACCTTGAAAACTGAACAAAACAAGACAATACGTCAACGTTAATTCTAGATTTATTTTTAAAGAGCTATTCAAACTTTTATCGGAGAGTTTGATCCTGGCTCAGGACGAACGCTGGCGGCGTGCCTAATACATGCAAGTCGAGCGGATTGATGGGAGCTTGCTCCCATCAATCAGCGGCGGACGGGTGAGTAACACGTGGGTAACCTGCCTGTAAGACTGGGATAACTCCGGGAAACCGGGGCTAATACCGGATAACTCATTTCCTCGCATGAGGAAATGTTGAAAGGTGGCTTTTAGCTATCACTTACAGATGGACCCGCGGCGCATTAGCTAGTTGGTGAGGTAACGGCTCACCAAGGCGACGATGCGTAGCCGACCTGAGAGGGTGATCGGCCACACTGGGACTGAGACACGGCCCAGACTCCTACGGGAGGCAGCAGTAGGGAATCTTCCGCAATGGACGAAAGTCTGACGGAGCAACGCCGCGTGAGTGATGAAGGTTTTCGGATCGTAAAACTCTGTTGTTAGGGAAGAACAAGTACCGTTCGAATAGGGCGGTACCTTGACGGTACCTAACCAGAAAGCCACGGCTAACTACGTGCCAGCAG
>NZ_CM166371.1:1462500-4497500 GCF_056838065.1 Rossellomorea sp. H136 | reverse complement strand
GCGAAGCTAGACCGTAAGGACTGGTGGAGTGCTTAGAAGTGAGAATGCCGGTATGAGTAGCGAAAGATGGGTGAGAATCCCATCCACCGAATGCCTAAGGTTTCCTGAGGAAGGCTCGTCCGCTCAGGGTTAGTCGGGACCTAAGTCGAGGCCGATAGGCGTAGACGATGGACAACAGGTTGATATTCCTGTACCACCTCTTTTCCGTTTGAGCAATGGGGGGACGCAGGAGGATAGGGTAAGCGCACTGCTGGATATGTGCGTCTAAGCAGTTAGGCTGATGATGAGGCAAATCCCATCATCGTGAAGGCTGAGCTGTGATAGCGAGCGAATTATAGTAGCGAAGTTCCTGATTCCACACTGCCAAGAAAAGCCTCTAGCGAGGAAAAAGGTGCCCGTACCGCAAACCGACACAGGTAGGCGAGGAGAGAATCCTAAGGTGAGCGAGAGAACTCTCGTTAAGGAACTCGGCAAAATGACCCCGTAACTTCGGGAGAAGGGGTGCTCTGGTAGGGTGCAAGCCCGAGAGAGCCGCAGTGAATAGGCCCAGGCGACTGTTTAGCAAAAACACAGGTCTCTGCGAAGCCGTAAGGCGAAGTATAGGGGCTGACGCCTGCCCGGTGCTGGAAGGTTAAGAGGAGTGCTTAGCGCAAGCGAAGGTGCGAATCGAAGCCCCAGTAAACGGCGGCCGTAACTATAACGGTCCTAAGGTAGCGAAATTCCTTGTCGGGTAAGTTCCGACCCGCACGAAAGGCGTAACGATCTGGGCACTGTCTCAACGAGAGACTCGGTGAAATTATAGTACCTGTGAAGATGCAGGTTACCCGCGACAGGACGGAAAGACCCCGTGGAGCTTTACTGTAGCCTGATATTGAATTTTGGTACAGCTTGTACAGGATAGGTAGGAGCCTTGGAAGCCGGAGCGCCAGCTTCGGTGGAGGCATCGGTGGGATACTACCCTGGCTGTATTGAAATTCTAACCCGCGCCCCTTATCGGGGTGGGAGACAGTGTCAGGTGGGCAGTTTGACTGGGGCGGTCGCCTCCTAAAGAGTAACGGAGGCGCCCAAAGGTTCCCTCAGAATGGTTGGAAATCATTCGCAGAGTGTAAAGGCACAAGGGAGCTTGACTGCGAGACCTACAAGTCGAGCAGGGACGAAAGTCGGGCTTAGTGATCCGGTGGTTCCGCATGGAAGGGCCATCGCTCAACGGATAAAAGCTACCCCGGGGATAACAGGCTTATCTCCCCCAAGAGTCCACATCGACGGGGAGGTTTGGCACCTCGATGTCGGCTCATCGCATCCTGGGGCTGTAGTCGGTCCCAAGGGTTGGGCTGTTCGCCCATTAAAGCGGTACGCGAGCTGGGTTCAGAACGTCGTGAGACAGTTCGGTCCCTATCCGTCGTGGGCGCAGGAAATTTGAGAGGAGCTGTCCTTAGTACGAGAGGACCGGGATGGACGCACCGCTGGTGTACCAGTTGTCTTGCCAAAGGCATCGCTGGGTAGCTATGTGCGGAAGGGATAAGTGCTGAAAGCATCTAAGCATGAAGCCCCCCTCGAGATGAGATTTCCCATCACGTATGTGAGTAAGATCCCTAGAAGATGACTAGGTAGATAGGTCAGAGATGGAAGCATGGCGACATGTGGAGTTGACTGATACTAATCGATCGAGGACTTAACCACAAAGAGTCATTTATTAAATGAACAACAATGGGTCGATATTCGGCTTTCTTGACATCAATTCTTTATCTAGTTTTGAAGGAACAATCCTTCAATTGAATAATTCGTCTGGTGACAATGGCGAAGAGGTCACACCCGTTCCCATGCCGAACACGGAAGTTAAGCTCTTCAGCGCCGATGGTAGTTGGGGGATCTCCCCCTGTGAGAGTAGGACGTCGCCAGGCAAATGTGAAAAAAGAGTAGCTCTTAGGAGTTACTCTTTTTTTTGTTATTTGTTTTACAGACAAATTTCTCCCTGCCTGCTACATTCGGAGAAGTTGACTTCCTCATCTATAAGTTCTACGATAATAGTAAACAGAGGTTTGATTCGAAAGGATGGTACTCTTGCAAGGATCTTCTAGTACTACAATTGATCAGTTTTTAACATGGCTTGAACATGAAGGGAAATCATCAAATACCATCTCGACTTACCAACAGGAACTTAAGAAATATGAGAAATGGCTACAGGATCATAATCAGGAACTTGTAGATATTAATCAGAAAGATGTTCAGAAATATATCGTATTTTTAGAGCAAAAGGGAAAGAGTCCGATCACGACGGATAAGGTTTTTGGTGTGATCCGAACCTTTGCTAAATATTTAAAGAGACCTGACATTACGTTTGATATAAAGATCAAACAGGGAAATAAAAAGGATGAAATCGAAACACTTTCTAAGGAAGAGTGTGAGGAACTTTTATCTGAAGTAAGAGAAAGTGAAAATGAACGAAACATAGCGATTGTTTATATGTTGCTTCATACGGGTATTCGGGTTTCAGAGCTCTGCGCCCTGAATATATCTGATATTGATTTTAGAACAAAACAGGTAAACGTTTTGGATACTCATGGAGATAGAAGGATCATTCCTATGTCTGAAGAATTGATAGAGTATCTTTCTTTCTATATGGGTGCTATTCAACCAAAGGAAGCGGTGTTCGTTTCAAGAAACAATGAGCGTTTAACTGAGCGATCGGTGCAATATATGCTTAAGAAGTTTCATATTAATGCTCAAAAGCTTCGTCATACATTTTGTCAGCATCTTATCGATCAAGGTGCCAGCCTTGAAGTGGTATCTAAGTTGGCGGGACATAGGGACATAAATGTAACGAAAAGGTATGCGAAGTCGCGCGTTCCTGAAACTGAATTTGAGAATGCGATTCGACGAACTTTTTCGAAGGATTCATAAAGTGTATTATGAAATGGATTGAGGTGAGGATGATGAGTAAGGATGAATTAGCAAATAGAAGATGGATGGCCATACCAGGTCACATACGCAAGAAACTCGAGGGAAATGTCTTTTGTCGAAACTGTGGAGTGACTACAATCATTGATTATATTGTGGGTTCTGAAAACCATAAAACCGTATTGGAAGGCAGATGTGAGAAGTGTGGAGCAGCCGTAGCCAGGTTAATTGATTAATGAATGGTAGAACCTCTTTATCAGAAAAATGATAGAGGGGTTTTTTTGAAATAGTAGAAAGAGTAATCTTGAATAATGATAACTTAGCTTTCATACTCTCCCCCTTAATCAGACCCACAGATTTAGAAGTGCCATGAATATATTATTATTCATGCGTCAATCCTCATTTATTTTGTCGGAACTTTTGGGACGGTCATCTACATAGATATACAAAATATGTAAGATTCCTTCTGTATCATAGAGTTACAAATTGATAGATTATGGGGGAGTCAAGGTGAAAAAGTTTCTGCTCATCATTCTAACCATTATGACGATTTCAACAGTAATAGGGGGGAAGTACCACTGGAATCAAAAGGTCAGTGCTGTTCAGGCGAAGCTAACTGAAGAGAAGAATGATGGAGGTAGTGTTGAAGGAAAGAGTTCTATAGAGGGAAAGCAAGTGGAAGAAAAGCCAGACAAAAATAAATTAGTAAAGCTTGATAAGGTCAATTTCTTACCGAAGGATCTGCAGCCTACCTTTCAAAGGGCTATAGAAGAGAGGCGTCCTGTACACCTTATGATCACCGGCTCTTCCTCCACTTCAAAAAAGAATGAAGCATGGCCACGGTTACTGGAAAGGAATTTACTCGATGCATATGGGGATTCGTTAATCCATGTAACGATTAAGGAAATAAGCGGCAAAACATCGCAACAGGTGGTTGAAGAGAATATACATAAAGAATTGGTGAATATGAAGCCCGACATTCTTTTGCTGGAACCTTTTTTACTCTATGACAATGGAGAAATCAAAATGTCTGAAAGACTGAAAAACATTTCAAAGATTATAAAATCTTTCAAAAAAGCGAATCCAGACCTGATCATCTTGATCCAGCCTGCAAATCCTATTTATGGAGCCACTTACTATCCGCATGAAGAAAACGATTTAGAACGTTATACTAAACAAAATAACTATATTTATTTGGATCATTGGAAAGCATGGCCAGATTTTAATAAGAAAGTGATTGAAGATTTTCTTACTGAAGGAAATGTACCAAATGAGAAAGGGAATGAAACTTGGGCTGAGTACTTGAAGGAGTATTTTGTAAGAGATGGCAGAAAAGAGAAGTCATAGGATAAATTCCATAGAGTTGATGAGTCCTCATAGAGCTGAGGGCTTTTTTAGATAAAGTACACCTTTTTAGGCTGTGAATTTAGATTCATGAAATTTTAGTTTCTGATTGAGCTGTTCCTTCATTTTTTCATCTAGACAACTTTGTATAAGAGAGAAGTAATAAGTAGCAAGAAGCTTATGAATGATTTTCATAACGTACCCCCATTGCTTTGTAATTCGTATTCATTGATCCTATTTGTGTGTATTCTTATTTTCTACTAGATACCGCTCAAAATATATAGGGAATCATATGTATCTTTCTTACAAAATTCGCCGTCCTTTTCGTTGGAATGATTAGGAAATGAAGTCTAACTATTTCTATTGGATTATTCATAAGTTGTCATTAGGGAATAGAATGGGAGGATGGTAATGAAACATGGGATTACAGTTGTCACAAAATGTCGAGGCAGACTAACGATTTAATCAAACGTTTGTTTAAAGGAACCAGCATCACTGATATACGAGTGAATCTGGTTAAACGAATGTTTAATGAATTTTGGAACGAAAATCTTCATATAAAAATATATTCACAAATTGTGCAAGGAGGGCCACAATGAGAAAAAGTAAGAAGGCCAAGCTGATTACCTTAAAATTCAAAGTTTTGGTTTGTTCATTTATGAAGAGTGGTATGTGAACAATGGTTGTAATCGAAAATTTACAAAAGCCTAAACTCCTTGAATCAATCTATTAACATCTCTCTAGTAAACTACAGAAAAAGAACCCAGTAGAGGGAGAGATCAATGTTTACATTAATTAAGTCTGATTACAAGGCGTATGGGTTATCGTTTAAGGGATTGATCATGAGTGTGTTCAATTTTTCTACTTTTTGGCTGGTAGTACTTTATCGAATGTCACATTATTTGTATAAAAAGAGGATTCCCATTTTGCCTCGCATACTCAGGTCTATAGGAATTATTTTCTACGGAGCAGAAATTTCTCAAGGAGCTGAGATTGGACCAGGTTTCAGAATTGCTCATTCAGTTGGAGTGGTAATCGGGACCAACGTGAAGGCAGGTGCACATTTGGAAGTATTTCAAAATGTGACGATAGGTGGAAGAGATCAAGAACGCAATGGGCAGATCAAACCTATCATTGGTGATAATGTGACGATTTTCACCGGTGCTGTGGTTGCGGGGCCAGTTAACATTGGCCATAATGTGTCGGTGGGGGCGAATGCCGTTGTGACTGCGGATATTGCTTCAAACCTGGTGGTAGCAGGAGTTCCGGCAAAGCCTGTTGGGGAGGTACGTATCCCTCATTCGTTACGGAGTATGAATCGTGTCATTTAATTCAGTTCTATTTAAGAAAGCCTTCTCCCAGGAGAGAAGGCTTTCTTTTTTTACACATTTTCCTTTTCGATACAATGATTCATTACAGCAGGTCTTCCGATCGAATAATAGTTCATTGTTGTCTTCTTCGCTTCGTGAAGAGAGAAGCAATTGCGTCCATCGAACACATTCGGGGTTTTCATTAGATTTGCAATGGTTGAAAGTCTTAAGACTTTAAATTCTTCCCACTCGGTTGCAATGAACAGCATTTCTTGATCTTCAATCGCAGCAAAGCAATCTTGAGCGTAGGAAACGGTATCGCCTAATAAAAGTTTTACTTTATCTCGAGAAACCGGGTCATATACTGTGACTCGAACTCCAGCTTTCAACAGGGCACTTATGATTTCTATGGAGGCTGCTTCACGAATATCATCTGTATTCGGTTTGAAGGAAAGCCCGAGTATTCCGGCTTTTTTTCCTTTGATATCTTTCATATGCTCTTTGGCGAGTTCGACGAGTTTTACCTGTTGTTTTGCGTTGACGTGAATGACCGACTCGAGTAAGTCGAATTTGTGGTGAAGATTTCCTGCCATTTGAACAAGGGCATTGGTGTCTTTCGGAAAACAGGATCCCCCGTAACCGATTCCGGCATTCAGAAATTGGTGACCGATGCGCTGATCCATGCCCATTCCTTTTGCAACATCTTCTACGTTTGCGCCAAGTTTCTCACAGAGATTCGCAATTTCATTAATAAAGCTGATTTTTGTGGCCAAAAAAGCGTTGGAGGAGTATTTTATCATTTCGGCACTCTCAATAGAAGTTTGGAGAAACGGCACCCCGAATGGCTTAAGCATTTCTTGAAGTTTCGATGCAGCCTGACGATCTTCGGTTCCAATCACGATTCTATCCCCGTTGAAGGTATCGTGTACCGCTGAGCCTTCCCGGAGAAATTCTGGATTGGACGCAATCATGACACGCGTATTTTGTTTCAAATGATTTGTTACCCATTTTTTTATCTTTCTATTTGTCCCTACAGGAACCGTGCTTTTAGTGACAATAATGGCATCCTCTTTTTGAACAAATGAACCTATTTTTTCGGCGACCTCTTGAATAGCAGACAGATCGGCAGAGCCGTCATCATTGGAGGGAGTTCCTACGGCGATGATGATCACTTGAGCTTCATTACAAGCGGTTCTGTAGCATGTTGTAAAGGAAATAGTTTTATTTACTAGATTTTGTTGTAAAATGGCTTCCAGACCAGGTTCATAAATCGGTGATATACCTTGATTCAACTGACCAATTTTTTCATGGTCGATATCAAGGCACGTCACGTGATGCCCAATTTTCGCAAGACAGGCTCCTGTCACCAGTCCAACATATCCAACACCGATTATGGAAATTCTCATCGTCTCACTCCTTATTTATTCAGTAGTTCTTTAAGATATTGAGCTACGTCCTGTTGGAGTTCAGGTCTTTTCATGGCAAATTCAATGGTTGCTTTGATGAATCCTAGTTTATCGCCTATATCATATCGATGTCCTTCAAATGATTTTGCATAAATAGGTAATTCCTGACTGTAGTAGTTGAGGGCATCTGTCAGCTGGTATTCTCCACCTGTGCCCACTTTCACCTGTTCTAAATATGGAAAAATATCAGGAGTAAGAATATATCTTCCCATGATCGCTAAACGGGAAGGAGCTTCATCTTGATGCGGTTTTTCAACCAGTCCGGCAATGGGATATGTTAACTGGTCTGCTCCCTCGGTTAAAGAAGGACTTACAATGCCATATTTTGAAACTTCATCTGGATTCACTTCTTGTACACTCAGAACCGGTGCTTGATGATGGTCGAAAGCTTGAATCAATTGCTGAAGACATGGAATATCTGAGTCGATCACATCGTCCCCTAACATAACAGCGAAGGGATCATTCCCTATAAAGGCACGGGCACACAGTATGGCATGCCCTAATCCTAGGGGTTCCTTCTGTCTGAAATAATGAATGTTTGCGAGATTTGCAATCGATTGTACTTCTTCTAATGCACTCCATTTTTGTTTTTTCTCCAAAGTGGATTCTAACTCGTAGGATTTATCAAAATGATCTTCAATACTCCGCTTTCCTCTTCCGGTAATAATGATAATATCCGTAATTCCCGATTGAACGGCCTCTTCAATAATATATTGGATGGCAGGTTTATCGACAATGGGAAGCATTTCCTTCGGTTGAGCTTTCGTTGCCGGAAGGAATCGTGTTCCTAATCCCGCGGCGGGAATGATGACCTTTTTTACCTTTTGTTGTTGCTGGTTGTTAGATAAAGATGAATCCTTCATTCTATCAGCCTCCAATATGTACATGTTTCATATTTTATCAGAATGTATGCTCATATATGATTAAGGATGTAGAAATTTACGCAGGTTTAACAATGAGAAAATAAATGGACTTTCGTTCTTAATAAAGATTTTGTTTTTTCTTAATAAAAAACAAAAGATTAAGAAATAGGAAGATAATTCGAGATAAAGAACAATAAGTGTTCTTTTTAATGGCAAATTGACTATATTTAACCATTTTCAAGCTGGGTATTCTGTCATATACTTCAATTGTAAGTTCGTTAAAAAGAACAAAATCTTACAAACGGACTATATACTTGAAAACGAGGAGGAATTTTGGATGGGAATTAAACAAAAGTTAGGTTTGGGTGTAGCTTCAGCGGTTCTAGGTGTATCACTGATTGGTGGGGGTACATATGCGTATTTTAGTGACACAGCTGAAACTTCTGGTACGTTTGCTTCAGGGACAATTGAATTAAATGCTAATCCAACGACGATCATAGATGTCCATAACATTAAACCGGGTGATACAATGCTTCGCTCATTTGAACTGAAAAATGATGGTACGCTTGACATCGCTTCTCTTAGTTTAGCAACTTCTTACACTGTAAATGATGTGAAAGGAGATAACGATGGTGCAGATTTCGGAAAGCATATCCGAGTTAACTTCCTAGTAAATGCTGATAAATTAAGTGTACCTATCTTTTCAACAACTCTTCAAGAGCTTCAAGGTATGTCACCTGATGTCATTCAAGGAAGTATCTTTAGTGGCTGGTTAGCAGAAAGAGGAGGGAAATTAAAAGCAGGGACTTCTGATACCCTCTTTGTACAGTATGAATTTGTAGAAAATGATAAAGACCAAAATATATTCCAAGGCGACACTCTAGAACTTGAATGGACATTCGAAGGTAAACAAGGCAGAGGGGAAGCCAAGTAAGTGTAAATCAGGAAAGGTGGGGCCACCCACCTTTCTTACATACTATCAAACTCTTAATCCTGTTCAGGTTTTATAAATGGGTTATGCAACCTGAACAGGATTAACCCACCCCCCACCAAAGGAAGTGATTACCATCCGTTTTTTAAGGTCAAGGAAGTTTAAAACAAATTCAAAGCGTTGGAGTGTGGCATTACAGCTTTTTGCCATCTGGTACATGGTCATTATTACGGGAACCTATCTCAGTTCCGGTACGGATGCATACTTTAATGATCATGATCAGGTGACGGGGAAAATAACAGCAGGAACATGGGAAGTGGAGTCTTCTCAGTGGGATAAAAGCTCATTGGCATTTATAAATAAAGATCAGACGATAGTAGTGAAGGCATGTCCCCCAATTAAAATTTCTACAAAAATCAGGAATAACGGGAGAGATATGAAAGGAACAACGGAATTTGAAGTGTTTTACAAAGATAGCGGAAACCCTATGAAAGGTAAAAAGATAGGAGATGGGATTATTCAGCCTATTTCCTCAAACAGGGTTGACGTTCTCACATTTGAGGTGAATAAACCAGGCAACTACAAATTTAGAGCTCTTCAAAGGCCGGGACATGGGAATAAAGATGATAGTAGACAAGACTTATGGAGTGAAACCATTACAGTGAAGTGTGAAGAAGTTAAAAAATCTCAAGAGAAAGAGGAAGTGAAATCAGAATCCGAACCTGGGAAAGAGGTAGAAGAAAAATCGGTACCAGCGGAAAAAGAGCAAAAAGCCGAACAAAACAAAGAAGCATCTGAAACAGAAAGTGACCCAGTCAAGGAAGAAGTGAAAATACCGGATAAAGTGAGTCCTGAGACTGATACCAAATTAGAAAAAAAGGATGAAACCTCAGAACAACATAAGAGTGAAGGAAAAGAAGTACCGTCTCTAACAGAAACAACTGAATCCGAGGCACCTATGCAAAAGGAAGGATGATTACAGGTGAACGCAAAGAAGATTAAGAAATTCATCAGTTCTAGTATTACGGTCGTTTTATACCTCGTCCTTTTCACGATGATTATCGTGGTTGTATCTTCAAAAGCAGCTGGAGGAGAACCTGAAATATTTGGGAAGCAGATAAAAACCGTCCTTTCCGGATCAATGGAGCCTGGTATTCAAACAGGATCCATCATTGCAGTGAAACCAGGCGGCGATATGACCCGGTTCAAAAATGGTGACGTCATCACTTTTAAACAAGAAGAGAACATGCTGGTTACTCATAGGGTCGTCGAGGTAATGAAGAGCGGGGAACATGTCATGTACAAAACAAAAGGGGACAATAATGATGCTGCAGATTTAGAGCCTGTCTTATCAGAAAATGTTGTAGGTGAATATACAGGGTTCACCATCCCTTATATAGGTTATTTCATGAACATCATGAATTCCAAAAACGGCGCCTTCCTCTTCATCATCCCAGGTCTTTTACTCCTTTGCTATTCAGGCTTTGTCATTGGTAAAGCCCTTTCTCAGATTGAGATAAAGAAACCGTCAGAGTCTATTGATAAGAATGTATCGTAAAGATGTCTAAGAAGGATGTGGAGTCTATGGGTAATAAGCGATTCACCTTGTTAACAATTAGCGTGGTTTTCCTGCTTGGATTCTTCGTTTTTTCACTGGAAAGGGTTCAAGCAGATCAAGGGGATACGACAAATGAAGTGGATATTGCAACATCGCCAACAGGAATACTCTTTCAAGTAGATAACATGAAGCCTGGTGACTGGACAACGAAAACCATCAAGGTCAAGAATCAGGGATTGAAGGATTTTCAATATACGATGTCATCGGAAGTGAAATCTGGCTCTGATAAATTATATAACGCACTAATGATGACGCTGTCAAATACTAAAGGGGTCATCTATGAGGGAAAGGTTTCAGAATTCAAAGGGTTTGATGCCCGTAAACTAGCTAGTTCAGGAGAAGAGGATATGACCTTTAAGATCGAGTTCCCTGAACATCTTGGGAATGAATTTCAAGGACTCATGACTGAACTAAAATTCACCTTTCAAGCAGAAGGTATAGTGGGCGAATCTCTTCCAGTCGGTGGAATGACACTTCCGAATACGGGAACGGTCATTTATAAACTTCTATTGATAGGTGGACTATTATTTTTCAGCGGACTTGGAGTTTATGTTTATCAATACCGAAGAAGAGTGAATATAGTGAATGGGTAGAACCTTGATGAGAAGTAGATCAAGGTTTTCTTTTTTGAATTAAATTTATTGGGGTATGAGTCAAGAAACCAGAGTAACATTCTAGTAATGATAGGTAGGGGTGAAAGGATGAAGAAACTATTCCTTGGCTTGGCTTTTCTGAATCTGATGGATGGAATTATCTCCTTTATTGGTCTTAATGGTTCCTTCATGGTAGAAGCCAACCCTCTTATGAACGAATTGTATATGACGAGTCCCATACTATTTTTAGGTATCAAACTATTGTTATCGCTCTTCTTGGTCCTTATTGTATTTTACGACCGGATCCCGCGTCTGAAATGGGTAACTTCTACAGCATATGTTGTTAGTATCATCTACCTCTTCGTATTTTGTCTCCACGGAATCTGGATCATCCAATCGGTTATGTGATTTTCTCCTCTCGCAAAAGAGGAGTTTTTTCATTTCCTGAAGTGAGTTTCATATAAATGAAAAACTATATTCTCCTCTAGTTTGTACGTCATGTTAAATCGATTCTTTCGACACTATCTCCCAGGAAATAATCCATTTCCTCAAATTATGAGATTTTTCTCAAAAAACACTCAAATATAAATGGAAATATTTTGGGGTTAGTATATAATAGTAATAAAGTCTAATATGTAAGAAGATTCTGATAAAAGGGACTTTATTATAAAGGAAAAGGAAGGTGTTTTGATTGAAAGGTTTAGAAGTGCTGGTTACTCGAAGGACGGTGGCGATTTGCCCTGCTTATGATGGGATTCATCGGTCAATTATTTATGACTACTCGGGGAGAAAGACGTTCAGCAAAAAATCAGTAATGGAGATTCTGGACGACTCCTGTATGGCTTACCGGTCTACATATGACGGCAGGATCAAAGCCGTTCGTCATGCTACCAAGTATTTACGTAAGACCCCTCTTATGATCTGCCCGCAGGAATACATCTATGCGATACCCACAATGGCTCCAACCGACTATGATTGTATCTGGTTATTCTGCCAGCATATCGAGTCAACTTCCACTTCAGAAGGAAAAACACACATCCAGTTTACGAATGGAGAGCAGTTGGAAATCAACTGTTCGGAAAAAGTGATCGCCAAACAACGGGAACGGGCGGCAGCCACCATGAATCACTTCGCCAGCTTCCCATCCCGCAGAGCTTTGAGAAGGACCGAAAGTGAACTATATCTTCCTGGTTTTCATCCCGGTATGCTTGATTCAACAGATATTACAAATGATTCACACCTCGATTTTTGAAAGACCTTTGAATATATTAAAAACATGAAATAAAGAAAAAACAGGAGTAGGAAGCTTGTTCCAACTCCTATTTGTCGTCGTTTCATTCTTTTATGAAGAGAAAACTTATCCTCCTTTTCCATAAAAAACATCGGTCTTTCTAAAATAAAATTTCATATATTTAAAAATACAATTGAAATATTATTTTAAACGTGATATTAATATAAGTAATGAAAACGCATACAGATTTTTCTGGGAGGAATGACTTATGAAAGATAAATTTTTTGAATTATCAACAGAGAAGGTTAACCGGGATACGCTTGGAATTGATACAGCGAGTACAAGCGAAATTCTCCGCATGATGAATGAGGAAGATCAAAAGGTCGCTTCGGTAGTTCAAGAGGTGATTCCTCAAGTGGAACAAGTGGTGGACGAGGTAGTGAAGTCAATCTCTCAAGGAGGAAGGTTGATTTATATAGGTGCAGGTACAAGCGGCAGACTCGGTGTGCTTGACGCGGTGGAATGTCCTCCGACCTTTAGTGTCAGCAGTGACGTCGTGGTCGGATTGATTGCCGGCGGGGAGAAAGCATTCGTTAAAGCGGTTGAAGGAGCAGAGGACGATGAAGAGTTAGGCGTATCCGACCTGAAAGAGATCGGGCTGACGCAGGCGGACACAGTCGTCGGCATTGCAGCGAGCGGACGTACTCCGTATGTCATCGGAGGTCTAAGATATGCAAGAGAACTCGGTGCTACAACGGTTGCCCTGTCTTGTAATACAGGCTCGAAAATTTCTGCTGAAGCAAAGCATGCGATTGAAGTAGATGCCGGACCGGAAGCGTTAACCGGATCCACTCGCTTAAAAGCCGGAACTGCACAAAAATTGGTCCTCAACATGATTTCGACAGCGGCCATGATCAAGCTGGGTAAGGCTTATGGGAATCTGATGGTCGACGTGAATATCAGTAACTACAAGCTTGAACAGCGGGCGATCGGAATCATCGAGAGTATCACAGGTGCCGATAGAGAAACGGCAGCAGCAACTTTAAAGAAAGCGAACAACGAAGTGAAACCATCCATTGTGATGATCACTCTTGGCTGTGACTATGAAGAAGCGAAGAGCCGGTTAGAAGATGCCAATGGATATGTTCGATTGGCTATTGAAAAATAGGCTTTTTGTATAGGGGTACCTGTCCAGAAATCTTCATAGAAATAGATGTGAAGATGTAATAAGAATTCAAAGCAGAATTGAAAGGGGAAGGTGAAATTGACAAACAAAGAATTGGCTGGCGTTATATTAGAGCAGTTTGGCGGTGCTGATAATATAGCAAGCTATGAAAATTGTATGACCAGACTGAGAGTGAAAGTATATAACGAAGATCTAGTTCAAAAGACAAGTATCAAGAAGATCGAGGGAGTATTAGGATTTGTAGAAGACGAAACGTATCAGGTCATTTTAGGGCCGGGTAAGGTCAATAAAGTGACAGAAGAGTTTGGGAAGCTGGTTTCAGAAGGTTCAGGGGATGTTGATCTGAAGGCTCGTGCTGCTGAACAAAAAGCTGATTTGAAGAAAAAGAACAGCACTCCATTTAAATTACTACTAAGACGAGTGGCAAATATCTTTATTCCTCTGATTCCTGCGTTGATTGCGTCAGGATTGATTACAGGGTTTACGAAGTTCTTCGTTCAAGCAGGCTGGTTAAATGGAGAATCACAGCTTGTGATGATGCTCTCCATTATTGGTAGCGGGTTATTTGGTTACCTGGGTATTCTTGTCGGGATGAATGCGGCGAAAGAATTTGGCGGCTCAGCGGCACTTGGCGGGTTGGCTGGTATTTTGATTATCAACCCGGCCATTGGTGATGTGACGTTATTTGGAGAAAATCTGCTTCCAGGACGGGGCGGACTGATCGGCGTATTGATTGCGGCAATTTTCATGGCATTTGTTGAGAAAAATGTACGCAAAGTTATTCCACAGGCAGTGGACATTATTGTGACACCGACCATTGCGTTACTTGTCACGGGATTATTAACATACACGGTATTCATGCCGGTAGGTGGATTTATTTCAGATTTAATTACGAACGGACTCCTTTCATTGATTGAAATGGGTGGATTAGTCGCTGGTTTTGTACTTGGCGCCACCTTCCTGCCACTCGTCGTAACAGGATTGCATCAAGGACTGACACCGGTTCATCTGGAACTGATCAACACGATTGGGGACGATCCGCTTCTTCCGATTCTTGCAATGGGTGGAGCAGGACAGGTTGGAGCAGCCTTCGCGATCTTTATGAAAACAAAGAAAAAGAAGCTGAAGAGAGCCATTGGTGGAGCACTTCCGGCAGGGATGCTTGGAATTGGGGAACCGCTAATCTTTGGTGTCACCTTACCACTCGGCAGACCATTCCTGACGGCGTGTTTAGGTGCCGGATTCGGGGGAGCATTCCAAGCGTACTTTGATGTCGCGACGTTTGCGATCGGGGTATCAGGGTTGCCGCTGATTTTCCTTGTGAATGCAGGAGAAATTCTTTACTACACGATTGGACTTTTAATTGCCTATGCAGCCGGGTTTGCTATCACGTATCTGGTTGGCTTTAAAGACGAAATGGCGAGTGAGTTCGAATGATCGGAATCTCCGTTTATTTATCCGACGAAGGAGCTGAAGAGAGAATTCTTCACGCTTCTTCATCAGGTATCAAGCTGGCGTTCACCTCCCTTCACATTCCGGAAGAGTCGGCGTATAGCAGAGAGCATGTTAGTCATCTGTTATCCATTTTCAAAAGGGATGGGTTTGAAGTGTTTGCTGATGTATCTAAAAACACGACCGCTCTTTTAGGATTGAGCCATATGGAAGAGTTAAAGGAATTGGGTGTGACGGCATTGCGTCTGGATGATGGGTTTACTGCTGAAGAGATGGTGACGTTATCTCATCACTTTCAGATTGCCATCAATGCCAGTACGGTTGGAGAAAGGGAGCTTCGAGAATGGACCTTGAGCGGACTGGAAACAGGGAACATGATTGCGTGGCATAATTTCTACCCCAAGCCTGAAACGGGATTGGATCAGGATTACTTTATGAAGCAGCAAAGACTGTTTGAAGCATTAGACATTCCGGTTTATGCCTTTATACCGGGGGACGAGGAAAAAAGAGGACCGTTATACAAGGGTCTCCCAACTTTGGAGGATCATCGTGATCAAAACCTTTATACGAGTGCACTCCAATTGAGGCACTGCGGTGTCCAGGGTGTATTTATAGGCGATCCAGGTTGTTCACAGGAACTACTTCGTAAGCTAGCGGATTATGATCAAGGAAATGTAATCGAGCTTTCGTATGAGGGCCGCGGTGAAATCAAGGGAGAATATCAACTCAGACCCGATCCGGGAAGAGATGTGTATCGATTACTCGAAACAAGGACGAATGGCGATGTTCCGCCTTCAAATACTGTAGAAAGACCACGTGGCACCATCACCCAGGACAATAATTTGTATGGACGCTATAAAGGGGAAATGCAAATTATCCGAAATGACCTGGAGAAAAACCCTGCCGTGAACGTAGTCGGTAGAATTCGCGAGGAAGACCTTGATCTATTGAAATTACTGGAGCCTGGTCAAAAGATTCGATTGATAAGAGGGACGGACCTAAGTCTGTGAAATACTTGTATAAAAAATCTTCTAATGATTTGTTCATTAGGAGATTTTTTTTTGTTTCAATAGGATACATCTTCTTTTCAACACAGTCCATACTAATTAGAAAACACTTCGGCCATTCAAAGGAGGGAAGACATTGAGAATAGACAAAAAACATATGCTATTCATAACAGGACTAGCAGGTTTGATGGTTCTACTTTGGGTGTTGTTCCCTCCTGTCATTTCAGGACGGGACATGGAAGAGAGAGGTCCTTCTACAGCCATCGCCGCCCATTGGATCTTCTCGAAGGATTATATTCAATCCGGAACCATCACCGGGAAGGATCTAGTGATGAAAGATGTAAGTGGGAACGGCAATCATCTCCGGTTAATCAACCTTGAAGACTCCAATCAAAAACTTCCTTTCATCCGCTGGTCGGAAGAAGATTACGAACAAAAGGATGAGGTTCAGACCTTACAATTTAATCACAAAAAAAGTGATGCTGGAGGTCAATATTTTCAAACCGGTAAAAATGCCCCTTTGAATCATAATCGTTTTAAAAACGGATATACGATCGAGGCCATATTCAAACTGCCGAAACAGTTCTCTCCGAAAGACCACGGTGGAATGGGCATTATGTCAAGGGGTGGGCAACGTTCCAACTTATCTGTATCCGACTATAAACAAGTCCATTGGGCCAGTCATCCCATAAATCTTCAACGCACCGAGACAGATTGGTCCCTTGCCCTTGATAGTGAAGAAGACTGGTATCATGTAGCGGTCGTCAATGACGGGAAGAATACTAGCATCTATATAAATGGAGAGGCCGACTTTCGGCACTCCACTGCTGAAATGACCGGGATTGATTTGGTAAAAGGAAAGGGATGGTATGTCGGGGCATCAGAAAAAGAGAATAAAGCAGATGCTTTGTTTGCAGGGAATTTACAGGAAATCCGCATAGCCAATCGATCTCTTCCAAAAGAAGACTGGCTTATCCAACATAAGCCCGGTGACCACGTCAAAAATGGATCCAATCAATATCAATCCTTACGAACCAAGAAGAAGAATTATTCCTTTCTTTTTGTCCCGGATCCACAAAAAACGGTGCGATATAAGCCAGAGATTTTCAAAGAGCAAATGAGATGGATTTCAAAGAGATATGAAAGGTTAAACATCGCTATGACCGCTTTCTTAGGAGACATGGTCGATCAAAGCGACTCGTTGGAGGAATGGGTGCACTCGTCTACAAGCGTCGGTTTCCTCGACAAAAGAAAGGCTCCGTACGTGACGATTGCCGGGAATCATGACTACGGTAAAGGAGATCCTTATCTTAAATATTATGGATCAGGGCGTTTTTCGGACAAATCGTATTATAAAGGTTCTTCCCCTACTGGATATAGTTCGTATTCCATCATTAAAGCGGGAAGTTATCATTACTTATTTCTATCCCTCGACATGGAACATATGAAAAAGGACATTCCTTGGGCGAAGAAGGTTCTAAAAGCACACCCAAAAACACCGACCATCCTTCTTTCTCATCAAATCCTCGACATGGAGGGAGTCACTCCCATGGAGACAGAGAGGGGGACATTGGCCTGGGATGAACTGGTCCATCCATTTAACCAGGTATTTATGACAGTCAATGGACATCACCATGGCTCCATTCACAGAATGAAACAAAATGCAGCAGGTAATCCCGTTTTACAAATGCTTGTCGACTACCAGTCAAGCTATCACGGGGGCAATGGATGGATGAGGTTTGCAGAATTCGATGAAGCAGACGAGATGATTTCGTTTAAGACCTATTCCCCATGGGTGGATAAACTGCCGAGGCCGCAGAAAACGTATTTTGATGTAGCGTATTTAACGGGGGTGCGCGATCAATTCAAAGTACCATTTGATTTTGAAGAGCGTTTTGATTTTGTTGACCAGTGATATTTGGGTTTGGATCTGAATAAATACAAAAGCATGAATACATAATTTCATGCTTTTTTAATGCAAATCTATGCTCCGTAATCTCCTCAGAGTCAGAGTCAAAGCGATTGGCTTAAGCGGGCATCTATGGAAAGGGATGTAAGGATTATATGAAAGTAAACAAACTAATACTATATAGTATATTTTCTGCGTTTTCTTGAGTAAATAAAAACAACATCGTTATACATACCCATATGTGAGAATTTATGATCGGTGAATTTCAAACTATCTTTCCTTTCGAGATCAAGAATTTGGAAAAGGACTGGGTGGTTTTCGAATGGATTTTTGGTTTCGCAGAAATGGAAGAGTGACGAAAAAGCCATTTCATAGGCACATCGGTGTGGGTATCTAGTCAATTGAAAGTCAAGAAATCTTATTAGTATGAAGTGATTAGTTCCAAAGTGAGAAAGTTGTCGATAAGTATTTTTACCTAAAATATAGATTATTCTGATTTTTCTTATATAATGTAAATACAAGTAATATTTGTTAATATTTAGATTAATAGGGGGATGGCGAATGCCTGGATATTATATGAAAGAAATATGGACACCATTAAAGATAGTGGGGATTAAAATTTTTAAATCAGAAGAAAATAGTATCTTTATGAAGGTCCTCCAAAAACCAAGGAAACGTATTTTTTAAAACTAATATATTAAATACTTCTAAAACGCGTGCGATAAAGGCAAACCCATTGAAAAATGGCGACGCAAAGCTATAGGGGCTTAAGTCTACAAGATAATGCCAGCCAGTTACCGTGTACGCAAATATTTACACAAGTTAATCAAGATACTTTCCTGAATTTTTCCTTCATTAATATTTTAACAGATTTATGCCTTTTATTTTTCATCCCTTACCATGCTCCTCATGGTATTAAATTATCAAATGGCTCTCACCCTATCCCCTATTTTCTGTTATAGTAATATCAATGAATATTTCGACAATAACCGGAATGAAGGGACTGCCATTTTGATGACTAGTGCTTCTGTCATACTAATAGAATTTCTTGAAAATCATTCAGACGAATTTTTACATAATTGGCGTAAGAGTGTCGTCATTTCAGATAATGATCTATATAAAGAAGAAGTGTTGAACAATGGGGTTAAAATGTTTCAGTTAGTAAAGCGTGCCATTGAAACACCTCTCAGTGAACAGGAAATTACTTATCTCGCCTACAAGACCGCCCTGGAACGGGTAAACGCTAACGTGAATATAAGTGAGTTTGTCTATAACGTAAATGTCGGGAAAAGTATTATTATCAAATGGGTGAGTAATTCAGGAATTGAACTTCGGGAATTGCAGCCCATCATTGAAGAAATCAACGCGCTTTTCGACCGTTTTTCCTACTTAGCCGTTAGAAAATACACGGAAATTAAAGAACAGCAGCTTCAGGAAAAGGAGTTGTATATCGATCAAACCCATAAAGAGCGGCTGACGATCCTGGGACAGATGAGCTCAAGCTTCGTCCATGAATTCAGAAACCCCCTCACGTCGATCATCGGGTTTACCAAGCTCTTGCAAAACGGTTATCCAGACTTACCTTACTTGGATATTATGCAGCATGAGCTGGAGCAATTGAATTACCGGATCTCCCAATTCCTGCATGTGTCGAGAAAGGATTTGATTGAGAGTACCAGGGAAGAGATCATCCTTACAGAACATCTGGAAGAGACCATTGAATTTCTGTATCCGAGCCTTCTGGATGGTGATGTATCCATTGACTTTCAGTGCGATGCTGACATAAAGGTGTTGGGAAATAGGGATGAGCTTAGACAGGTCTTTCTTAACCTCATCATGAACTCCATTGATGCCCTTCAGGAAGTTGAGGGACAACGTCAAATCACGGTTTCATGCGAAGAAGAAGCAGGTAAAACAAATCTTCAAATCTCCAATAATGGCCCGCGGATCAAAGAGGAGACCATCGAAGCCATTTTCGAACCTTTTTACACGACAAAAGACCTCGGAACGGGAATCGGTCTATATATTTGTAAAAAGCTGATTGAAAAGCATGGCGGGGAAATTCGTTGTCAGTCGAACGATGAGTGGACGACGTTTACGATCGGTATTCCCGTTGAATCTAATATTGTTATTTAATTGACTATTGATTATCGGAGTCAGGCACAAAAACTTAGTTTTTGTGCCTGGCACCGATTTTTTTAGTATTTTATAGCAATTGATTTAGTGATTCATAGAGTGTGAGTGATATAATTGGAATAGGAAAATATTATCATTTCGGTTGGGTGGGGGTAAGGTCTTGGTACATAATGAAAAAGGGGTTACGTTACTTGAAGTGCTTTTGTCTATAACGATCTTATCGATTATCCTTTTGTCTATAACGAATTTTTTCCCTCAAATGGGGATGATGAATAAACACAATGAAGAAAAGTCTCAGGGAATGAATTTTGCTAAGCAGGTATTGGTAGATTGGAAGACTTCTCAAAGGGTTATTGACTTTATAAAAGCACCGGCACCAGCCAATCGGCCTGAAGAATATAAGAGTGAAGACGATAGCTATTATTATTTTAGTACTATAAAGAATGACTTTGATGTACATATCAAAATTAAAAAGGAATCTGACTTACATTCGACTCCGTCTAAAGCTCACTTGATTCAAATTCAATTGCAGGAAAATAATGACACCGTGAGCGAAACATACGGTTATTTGACGATCGGTGAGTAAGGGGGGATAGTTTGTTACAGAATGAACGTGGATTGACTCTTGTTGAAGTTTTAGCTACATTAACAATTCTATCAATTATCGGCGTGGTTATTTGGAATGTGTTTTTTCAAGGTCTGGACTATTCTGATAAAGCTGTCACCCAAAATTCGATGCAACAAGAATCGAACTATTTAACGATGAAACTGACAAGAATCCATCAAACCGCTAAACAGTATGAGCTTAAGAATTCTAACTGCAATATTGTGGTCGATTACATTAATCAAAATAATGAGTCCTCTAAAGAAATAATTACTGATGCTGATCTATGTTTTAAAACAACCTTTACAGGTCGTGTAGACCCAAGTAAGGAAGACTTGCCACTAACCATTTCCATCCATGATAAAAATAATGCTGCAAATGAATTTGTTATGGAAACGATATTTTATAGGCTGAAGGAGGATCAAAGCGAATGACCCATCTGAAAGATGAAAAAGGCTATGCTTTGGTAACCGTGTTGTTGATCATCGTGGTATTTATGGTGATTTCCCTCTCCTTTATGGGACAGTCCTTTAATAGTGTGAAGCAAAATAGAGTAGTTGAAAAAAACTATCAATCAGTAGCATTGGCTGAAATGGGCATTTCATATTATCAATTAGCTGTAAGAAATGCCTATCTTTCCAATCAGGAGGGTATTGTGAGTCAAACACAGCACAAATTGGAAACGGATAGACGCAATCGGGTAGAAAATACATCAGAATACTATACTGGTATTATAGTTTCTCTCATGAAGCAGGCCATCCAATCATCTCTTGAAAATGAACATCAAACTCTCAAAATAGAGAATCGTCCCGATGCCACTTACATCATTCAGGATGTGAATATCACTTCAGAATCCAACGACATCATCATTACTTTTACAAGTCTCGGAGAAGAGGAGGATGAGACATCAAAGCTCAGCGCTGAAATGAAGATCCCTATTAAAGATTTAGGATCAACAGACGGGGAAGGTAGCGAATCCGATCCGTCCAATGCTAATAAATTACCGGATTTCAACCAGATTCAAGAGCCTAAAGGCATACCGGATAGGTGCAAAAACCCACCTATCATCTATGATAGTTGCAGTGAGATATTTTTAGCTGGATCAGGATCCTTCTCTTCAAACTATAATAACTTAGATGATAAACTCCTCTACGCAAAGGGTGCATTAATGCTAGGTGGTAACGCTAATAACATGAGCAATACCCAGATCCATACAGATGGTTCCATGTCTATGGGGAAAAATATGAACAATGCAAGGAATGTATTCATAGAAGTGAAAGGAGCTACCAGCTTTGGTGGGCAGCTAAGGATGGATCGATCCCGGGTGTTTGTTGGAGGGAGTATGAGTGTTGCCGGCCACTTTGAAGTTGAGGATAAGTCTATTATATATGTAGGAGGAAGCGCGGCTGTTTCAAAACATCTATCCATCGGTTCAAATTCCAAGATGTGTGTAGCCGGTAATTTAGGTGCCAGTCAATTAGATATTGATGGGGAATTATATGTGAAGGGATCTGTGAGCGGAAAGGTCAAATCTGGCCAAGTCACTCAAGTCAACCAGGCAGAATTCGAAAAAAATTGCGGCGTACCAAATTCTTCTCCTGAACTAAATGTTGAGTGGGGAGATATCTTAAACAAGGTGGAATATAGTTATTGATGTAAGCAGTCGTCCAATGTGTCGATTGCTTTTTTAGTAGTTTATCAGGTACAAATGAATGGATTTTGTACCGGGTACAAATCCCACATGACGTACCAGGTACAAATCCCACATGATGTACCAGGTACACTCTATCGTAAGTGTACCTGGCACCGTCCCCTGTGTGCATGGTGACCCCCTCCTTTTTATAAATCCCTTTATGTCTAGTATTTGTTAGGGGTAGGGGTTATTCCTGCTTTGGGCGAAGTGGTGAAAATTAAATGAGTGGTATGTGGAAATTGGGTTATGGGATGAGATGGATAATCGGGCTGTATGACGTAATTTCACATAAAAAACCTCCTCGATTTCATTCGAGAAGGTCACTTCAACTTCTCAATATCCTCAATGATCTCTTCATATGGAGGATTGGACACTCCTTCATACTGCTTCAGCAAAACCCCATTCTCACTCACCAAATAAAAAGAAGTTCCATGGACAAACTGATTAGAGCCTTCAACTTGAGCAGCAGGAGTTTTAAAGGAGACATTGGCGAAGGATTCAATCTCGTCACGAGAGTATCCCGTTAAAAAACTCCAATTCTCATCATCCATTTCATATCGGCCGCTATATTCCTTCAACACTTCAGGAGTATCATGTTCGGGATCCACACTAATCGATACCAACTGGACTTCCCCATCCAATCCAGCTTCCGCTATCTTCTTTTGAAGCTTTGACATATTCGCCGTCATCGGAAGACAAACTGTATCACAATTCGTAAAGATGAAATCTGCAATCACAATCTTTCCCTTAATGAGCTCTCCTAATGACGTAGCCTCCCCATTCTGATCCACGGCACCCAAATCACCGACCTCTACATTCATAGGAAAGGACTCCTCAACATTCTCCCACTGGCAGCCAGCCAAGAAGAAAAGAGATAAGACAACAGTAGCAATCATAAATTTAAATCCCACTCAACTTCCTCCTTCTGAAACAGAGGTCCGTCCCTCACACCAGAAGAGGGACGGACCTTGTCATGTTAGTCTATAAACTGTTTATCTATTAAATCGGTGAATTCCGGTTTTTCTTTCAGGAATTTCAGTTCATAGGATGAGTCGGCAAATGCTTGAACAGCATCTGAGTCCACTTTGTAAGTGAAACCGATTCGTTCCCAAGCCTGATCAACGACTTCTTTGCTTAGTTCTTGACCGGTTACGTCTTTTACGTCTTTAATCGTGATTTCTTTTGCTTCCTCCGGATTTTCAGCGATGAAAGAAGTTGCTTCTTTATGTGCGTCGACGATTTTTTGAATGGTATCCGGATTTTCTTTCACGGATTTTCCAGACGCTACAAGCACAGAAGCAGGAAGTGTTTCACCAAATGAAATTTCGTCATGATCGATGATGATGTTGGCACCTGTTTCCTGTTGAATCACGGCTGCCCAAGGTTCCGGAGCTACGGCAATATCGACTTTCCCTGATTTCAGCATGTTGGCATATTGTGCCGGATTTCCTGTTACGTGTTTCATGGTCCCACCGATACGTTGAGATTCAATGCCGTGTTCTTTCAAGAATGTTTCGACCTGAACATCATGCGTGCAACCAACTGCAGGGGTGATGAAGGATTTACCTGCAAAATCGTCCACGGTTTTCACGCCGCTTTCCTTACTTGCCAGAACCACGGTTCCACCAGTGGATCCCCCACCAATGATTTTCACGTCAGCCCCTGTCATGTAGTTGTTCATGGCAGGACCAGGCCCGACAAGACCTGCATCAATTTCACCTGTTTTCAATGCGGTCATAAACGAAGAGCCATCGGGGAAGGTTTTGTATTCAATCTTTGTGCCGTCTCCAAGCTGTTTTTTATAAAATCCTTTGTCCTTTGCAACCATTGCGGGAACGTGGTTAATATTTGGGAAGTAACCTATGACGACCTTTTCTCTGACGTCACCGCCTGAACTCTTTTCAGTACCGCAGCCTGCCAAAACACCTAGTAATGTAAAGAAAATGGTCAAGAGTAGAAATGCTTTTTTCATTTTGTAACCTCCTGTTTTTTATTAATGAGGCAGGTGCTCATCCCCTGCCGTATTTTTTCGTCTATGCTTAAGACTCCAATCCCCAACGCTTAATCACTGATTTTTCAATGCGCTGGAAGATCAGCTGATCCACGATCGCTCCGATGACCCCAATGATGATCATGACGGCAATGACCAGGCTCATGTCACCAAAGTCTG
The DNA here is from genome assembly GCF_056838065.1 of Rossellomorea sp. H136. Taxonomy (NCBI): domain Bacteria; kingdom Bacillati; phylum Bacillota; class Bacilli; order Caryophanales; family Bacillaceae; genus Rossellomorea; species Rossellomorea sp. H136. Next base: position 4,473,089 of record NZ_CM166371.1, on the reverse strand, counting down.
ATGCGTATCGGAGTGTGTAGCCGAGTCCGGGACCGGTGCTTAATAGTTCCCCGGCCATTAAAGCTCTCCAGGCAAAGGCCCATGCAAGACGTGAACCGGTTACTACATAAGGAATCGATGCCGGGAAGATGACTCGAATGAATAAGTCTAAACCTCTTGATCCCATTGTTTGTGCTGCTTTTAAAAAGAGGGGAGAGACGTTTTTTATGCCCATTCGAATATTGAGGGCCATGACAAATGTTCCACCGAGAATGACGACGAAAATGACGGCTTTTTCATTGAGGCCGAACCACATGATCGCCAGTGGGAGCCATACGATACTCGGCACACTTTGGAAGGCCAGCAGTAATGATCCCAGTGTATCGTCGGCCGTTTTGGATTTGGCGAGAAGGACGCCGATGCTGGTTCCGATAACGAGCGATATCCCCAATCCGATGAATAAGCGTTTAAAGCTTGCAATAAGGTCAATGATCAAGGTTTGATCTGCAATCCCAGTAAATAGGGCCTGGAAAACGGAAGTAGGAGAGGGGAGGACAACTTCTGTCCATAGCCCGAATCGTGATCCCGATTCCCAGAGGCCTATAATAAGGGCAAAAAAGATGATGCGTTTAAGAGCTGTGTTCATAGGCCAATTCCTCACTTATCACTTTGTCTATTTCCTTCTTTAAATAGCTCATGATATGTTCTTCGATTTTTACCATTTCTTCTTTATGAGCATCCCGTGGACGGGGAAGATCCACTTTGATATCTGACAAAATTGTACCGGGGCGGGTACCCATAACGATGATCCGGTCTGAAAGCTTAATAGATTCCGAGATACTGTGAGTGACGAACAGGACGGTTTTCTTCGTTTCCATCCAGATCGTTTCAAGCTGATGGTGAAGACGGGAGCGGGTCTGTTCATCCAGCGCGCCGAATGGTTCATCCATGAGAAGGATTTCCGGGTTCATGGAGAGAGCACGTGCAATGGCCACCCGCTGCTGCATCCCTCCTGAAAGCTCATGAGGGTAATGATCCTGATAGTTTCTCAGTTGGACCATATGTAAGTATTTTGCGGCTTGCTGCTTCGCTTCTTTTTTTGACATTTCTTTTTTGAGGGGGAACGTCACATTGTCACGAACATTCAACCATGGAAACAATGCCGCTTGCTGGAATACCATCCCCCGATCTTTTCCGGGTTTCTTGATCGGATTTCCATCTACAAGAATCTCTCCGGATGTCGAGCCGGTCAGTCCAGCCACGATGGAGAGGAGCGTGGATTTACCGCATCCTGAAGGTCCCAATATTGAAACAAACTCACCCCTATCTATCTCGAGGTTAATATCCTTTAGTACATCGGTCGGCTTTCCTGACTTATCGAGGTATTGCTTATTGAGATGGTTGATCTGTATAAACATGTCATCATCCTTATCTTATAATTCATATTAGTTTAGTCGGAATATAAATAATACAATTATAGTATATTGGGGGAGGTTGTCAAGGTTTCCTTTATTTTGGGAAGAATAAAATGAGATCTGCGAAAGGTCTTTAAATTTGTTGTATGTCTTTATAAATGGTTTCATATAATTGAATAGCTTTAAGAGGCGTCTTTATTATAGGAGTTGTCATTTCTTAAAAATATCATATTTAACTCGATTGGATGAACATATTATTACTAGTCGTTTTTAACCAGGTGTGAAAGGGTAACACTATAGTAAATACCATTATTTTCTTTACATTAATAGGAGGGACCCGATTTGATCAGCCAAACGAGAGATATTGTTCAGAAGTCATTGGATGCTTTATTAGAGGACGAATTATTTTTACCCGAAGTGAAAGGGGAGACAAGAAAGAAAGCGTTTACATCATTAACTTCCATTCTATCGACACCGAACCATGTACATAAATCGTATTTGAGGATTCCGTTGGAGGATGAGAAGGTGGTCAGGATTCCTGCATTTCGTGTTCAGCATAATAATGCCTTGGGGCCATATAAGGGCGGGATTCGTTTTCATGAGACGGTGAATGAGGAAGAGGTTGTGAATCTGGCTTCCTTGATGACGTTAAAGAATGCCCTTCATGATGTTCCTTTCGGTGGAGGAAAAGGCGGGATCATCTTGAATCCCCGGGAGTATTCGGAGAAGGAGCTTCATTTGATTGCCAGGAAGTATGTCCAATATTTCAGTGATGTCCTCGGACCCGATAAAGATATCCCTGCTCCTGATATGGGATCGGGGGAACGTGAAATGGACTGGATGATGGCAGAGTACAAGAGCATCCGGCCAGGAACGCCTTATAGAGGGAGCTTTACGGGGAAGAGTGTTGTGAACGGCGGATCGTTGGGACGGAGGGAGGCGACGGGAAAAGGTGTCTTCTTTACATTCCGCTATCTGGTTCATGATTTTGTAAAGGAACAGAAGAGTTTATTGACGAAAACCGATAATGTCTTTGCGAAAACGGCTCTTGGTTTTGAAGACCGTGCGTTAACGATTGCTGTACAAGGGTTCGGGAATGTCGGTTCGGTGGCGGCACTTGAAGCCTATCAATCGACTCATTTGCAGAATAAAGTGGTGGCGGTGAGTGACCGGAATGTCACGTTGTTCAACTCGGATGGTCTTGATATTCCGGCATTGGTAGAGTTTACGATGAAGAATAAAGGAGATCTTCCCACGAAAGATGAACAGTTGAAGGAAATCGGAGTAAAGGCTGAAATCCGTGGCCGTGATGAGGTTCTGTATTTAGATGTAGACGTTCTGATGTTAGCAGCATTAGAGGATCAGGTGCACAAAGATAATGTAGAAAAGGTGAAAGCAAGAATCATCGTGGAAGGGGCCAATGCTCCAATTACAACAGATGCGGATAAATATTTAAGTGATAAAGGAGTCATTATCATCCCTGATATCCTGGCCAATGCCGGTGGGGTCATCGTCTCCTATTTCGAATGGCTGCAAGGAAGGGAAACCCAGTTCTACACAGAGGAAGAAGTATTCAACCTCCTCTACGACAAAATGAAAACAACCATGAACACCGTCCTGCCACTATTCTTCGGCGACCCATTCCCATTGCGCCAAAACTGCTACATCCACTCCGTCATGAAACTATCCACGGTTCTATACAGACAAGGAAAACTTTATTAAGAACAAGGGACGGACCTCTATTCCTAGGAGCTGGTACTAGGAGTGGAGGTCCGTCCCTCTTTTAATAAATCTTTATAAAGGGTGTCCTTCACTCTCCCTATTTCCTATATAAAGGGTGAAAGGAGGTGAGGCACATGGCAACAGCGGATTTGAAATCTACGAGAATACGACTGGCTTATAATGATGGGCTGGACGAGAAGGGGAATCCTAAGATTGTGTACAAGTCGTACAGTTACATCAATGCACTGGCAACGGCAGATGAGATGAACAGCGCAGCTTTATCCCTGGCAAGTCTTTCATCAAAAGGATTGTTCAACATCGAGAAGGTCCAAAGCTTCGACATTAACGAGTAAGCGATGATCGATATTTTAATAGAAAGGAGGCAGATGCAACATGGCAAAAGTATTGGAACTGGAATTTCAAACCGAAACGGGGAAGTCAGGGAAACTATCCATCAATGACCCGGTTGAGCCGATTGATACTGTGGCGGTGAAAGCAGCGATGGATAACCTGATCGCGACCAATGTGTTTGGAAGTTCGAACGGAATGTTTGTGAGTGTGGAAGGAGCACGGGTGGTCGAGCGTAATGTGACGGATTATGATGTGATGTAGTCGAAAGAAAGTGTTCTCCATAATGGGGGACACTTTCTTTATGTTATTTAATATGAAAAAAGAGTAACCCTTTACAGGTCACTCTCAATCACGAAAATATTATTTCCTCAACAAACTCACAGCCTGTTCCAACACTTTCTCACCATTCATCATCCCATAAGACATCCCATCTATTACATCCACCTTAATATGATAAGGCTCAGCTTTTTCCTTAATTTTAGATGATAGGTAGCGTACTTGGGGACCGATGAGGATCACATCAAGTTTATCTAAGTGATTGCTTAAGTCAGCTTCAGATGTAGCATTTATAGTGGCTTCAAGACCTTTTTCTTCAGCAGCTTTACGCATTTTTTGGACTAACATACTCGTTGACATTCCTGCTGAGCAGACTAGCATGATATTCATATAAAGCACTCCTTACTTTGTTTGATGGATTTCGATGATTTCCTGGGCCAGTTCTTTGACGGTGATGGCGTTCATGAGATGATCCTGGGCATGAATCAATAGAATCGTAGGATTCTGTGTATCACCGCTTGCCTCTTTTTGAAGTAACTGAGTTTGATAGTGATGGGCCTGATGAACTTCATTCGTTGCTTCGGCCATTTTTTCCCCTGCTGTTTCGAATTGTTTTTTCTTCGCTGCCTGGAGGGCTTCCATGGCGGAAGACCGCGCGTTACCAGCGTGTAATATGATATGAAAAGATATTTCTTCTAAGGTTAAATGTTGTTCAGCATTCATGCGATTTTATCACTCGTTTCGGTCGTTTTCTTTAATTGGGCACGTTCAGATGCGAGTAGGAATGGAATATACATGAGTGTAGCGATCGTCAGGTTCACGAGTTGAAGAACGATTCCACTCCAGGATCCGCCTGTTACAAGGTAGCCACTAATGATTGGTGGTGTCGTCCAAGGAACAATCGCGACGGTTTTAGGTACAATCCCTAAGCTCAGGGCCAGGTAAGATGTAACCGTTAATACGACAGGTACTAGTAAAAACGGGATAAACATAAGCGGGTTTAACACGATTGGAAGACCAAAGATGACCGGTTCATTAATATTGAATACTCCAGGTGCAGCAGACAGTTTTCCAACTGTACGGTAATGCTTCGTCTTCACCACAAGGAAGATGGCGATGATCAAGGCGATCGTCGTACCGGATCCACCCATGTACACGTACGCATCAAAGAATGGTTTCGTCACAATGTATGGAACGTCGAAGGCACTCATGCCGTCTGCGAACAGCTGCTGATTTTTTTCAATTAAAGGTAGGTAGATCGGTTCGATGATCGGACCTAAAATGTTTGTGCCATGTAAACCAAAGAACCAAAGGAAATGATTTAAGAAAGCTACAACAATGGCTGATGGCAGTGAGTTTGATACAGCTTGCAGTGGTTCCTGAACCACCGTAAACACGATTTCGAAGATGCTTTTTTCTGCAAATGAAGTTAAGAGAGCTTGAATAAGACCAACAAGAATCAAGATGATCGTAGCCGGAATCAGGGCTTTAAATGATTTTACGACACCTTCCGGCACACCATCGGGCATACTGATCGTAAACTTCGAACGAATTAACACTTTGAATAATTCAGTGACAAGAAGAGACGTGATCACGGCGACGAATATCCCTTGTGCTCCGGTCCAGGCGTAGGATATTCCCCAGTCTTCCGTTACCGGTGTAAGGATGATGAGTGAAGCGATCGACACTAACGCTGCAGACAACCCATCGATATTATAGGACTTGGCTAAATGATAACTGATGGATGCAGCGACGAGCAGTCCGAGGATGGCGAATGATCCATTCCACATATTCCCGCCAACAGATTTCCAGTTCTCACCGAAAACAGCGACCATGAAATTCTGGAAGGCTTCAATCGGCAGATTATTTAATAAAACAGCCAAAGATCCCACGATGATCAGCGGCATGATCGAAACGAATCCATCACGGATGGCGACGAGATGTCGTTGTGATCCGATTCGTCCTGCAATAGGCATAAACTTGCTTTCCATAAACCCCATTACTTTACTCATTTCTCTTTCCCCCATTTACTAGATTAATTGAATTGCGGTAAAAACTCTTTGTGAGCTTCCAATAATTCATCGACTAGTTGTCTTGCTACCCCTTCGTTCTGTACTAGCGGATTCATCACCATGGCCTGGTAGACATGATTGTACTGACCGGACATTGCTGCTTGAATGACGAGCTCTTCGAACGCTTTCATCTGTTGAATGATTCCTTTAACTGATGGAGGAAGCGGTCCGATGGCGATTGGCCGAGGTCCGTCCCTCGTAATGACGGCGTTTACTTCGATGACGGCGTCGTTGGGAAGGTCCGGGATGGTTCCGTTGTTTTGTGTGTTGACGGTTTGGATGTCCTCTGAATTGTTGTAAATGCTCGTCATGAGGCTGCAGGCAGCATCACTGTAGTAGGCACCTCCTCGATTTTCCAGTTCTTTTGGTTTTTCATTTAACTCTTCTTTCAAATATTGTATGAAAAGTTCTTTTTCAACTTTTCGAACAACCTCTGCCCGTGTACCGTTTTCTCTATAAGCTTGAAGGTCCTTTTCCAACACAGAATCCCGTTGGAAGTAGTATTGATGATAAGGATTGGGAAGCATCCCCAGTGCCTGTAAAAATTCTTTCGACCATCCGAGGGAGACGATGTTAGCCGGTGAGTAATCGACTTCTTGATGGATCAATTTTTGTAGGACCCGATCGGTTATATCCTGACCATTGACCCAAACCCTTTTGCCGAATACAAAATGATTCATCCCTACAAATTCAATTTGTACTTCATTTGCAGAACAATTCATCATCTCGGCGACGCTGTTCTTCATGTTGAAAGGGATATTGCACACCCCGATGACTTTTTTATGGGTACTGTATTTAAGCAGGGCTTCTGTTACAATGCCTGCCGGGTTGGTGAAATTAATAAGCCATGCATGGGGACAAATCTGTTGGATATCATGACAAATCTCCATAAGGACCGGAATGGTGCGCAAGGCTTTGAATATACCGCCTGCTCCATTGGTTTCTTGACCGATGACGCCATGACTTAACGGAATCCGTTCATCTTTTTCCCTGGCTATGAGGCCGCCCACCCTGATTTGTGTTGTCACAAAGTCAGCGCCTAACAAGGCATCCTGCCGGTTAAGAGTCCATTCCAATTCAATCGGCACACCTGCTTTTTGAATCATTCGACGAGCAAATTGCCCGATAATCTCAAGCTTCTCTTTCCCTGCTTCGATATCAACAAGCGTTATGTCCGTGACAGGAAAAGATTTGTATCGGTGGATGAACCCCTCGATAATTTCTGGTGTATAGCTTGATCCGCCTCCGATTATGACCACCTTTAATGACATTCTGTCGATCTCCCTTCATTTTGAAAGCGATTTCTATTTTTTAATAATGTATCATACAAATTTTCGCTCGTCTATATATTGTAATGACAAATATAAGATTTATGACTAATTTTTATTTATTTGTAATAACAAATATATTTTATGATAAAATGAATAGGAATAGAGAATTGAACGTGGATGTGTTATAACAAATATAGGAAGAAAGTGGAAGGGAGAAACAGAATGAAAGAGACACAAGAAGCAAAAGCCTTGCATTCGCATGTAAAAGAAGAAATCATCCACATGATTAAAAATAAAGAATACGCGCCGAATACAAAACTGCCGACAGAGGCGGAGTTTTGCGAAAAGTTCAATGTCAGCCGTACGACGATCCGGACGGCGCTCCAGCAGCTGACACTTGAAGGTTACGTGTATCGCGAGCAAGGGAGAGGAACCTTTGTCGCAGAAGAGAAAGTTAGTCAAATCCTGTCCTCAACGATCGACAACTATACAGAGCAACTGCGATTACAAGGTAAGAAACCTAAGATCAAGGTACTAAGCATGAATGTCATCCCGGCAGAATCAACAGTGGAAAAAGCGTTGGAATTGAAGAATGGAGATCCTGTCAATCGTTTAGAGAGGATCCGTTATTCAGACGGGCTGCCCCTGCAATATGAGGTGGCCTATCTGCCCTGGTACAAGACGCCTGGGCTTGATAAAGACGAATGTGAAAGATCACTTTACAAGCTCCTGGAAACACAGTTTGAGATTAAAATTAAAAAAACCGTCGAAACGATCGAGTTATTTTTAGCAGATGAACGAGTGGCAGAGAGGCTTGAGGTACCAGAGGGAACACCTTGCTTTATGATCGAAACGACAGCCTATGTAGAGGATGGATCGGTTATCGAATTTTCCAAAGCGATCTTCAGAGGAGATAAAGCGAGTTTTCTTGTAGAAAGAACCTATTAGAAAAAAGGGGATGGGGGATTATGAGGAAAGTGATCGTCAATGCAGATGATTTTGGTTTATGCCGGGGAGTGAACTACGGCATCGTTGATAGTCATCGATTTGGAATAGTGAACTCAACAACCATGTTGGTCAATATGCCGGGAACCCTGCATGCGGTGGAGTTGGCAAAGCTATATCCGGAATTACAGGTCGGGGTCCATTTAACGCTTACATGTGGGAGACCAGTCTCTGGCGGGGTACCATCGCTACTAGACGAGAGAGGCTTTTTCCGTTACACCAGCAGGATTTTTGAAGAAGAAGAAATCGATGTGGATGAGGTTGAGTTGGAGTGGGAGGCTCAGGTGGATAAATTTCTATCATTCGGTTTGCCCCTTTCTCATATTGACAGTCATCACCATGTTCATAGCTTTCGGCCTTTGATCCCGGTGGTGAAGAGGTTGTCGGAGCGTTTTGGGGTTCCGGTCCGGAATGCGCTCCCTGTAAGTGAGGGAATGAATGTACTAACCGATCGATTCTCCATGGCGTTTTATGGGGAGGGTGTGTCAGTTGGAGGGTTGAAGAGCATTTTGGAGAGTAGGCGTGAGGGGGAGACGCTCGAGATTATGTGTCATCCTGCTTATGTGGACTCCTTTTTAAAAGGGAATTCTTCTTATTGTGAGCAGCGGTTGAGGGAGTTGGATGTGTTGACAGCCGCTAAATATTTGTCATGACAAATATGTAAAAAGGTAGTGCAGACCAATGGATTGGTCTGCACTACCTTTTTTAAGGTTTATAAGTAAATCTCAATCGTATTTGATTTCTCGTATAGCCTTTTTTCAAGTTCTTGTCGATTTATCTTGATCCCGCCTTGGCGGTAACGGTTGGTCAGTTGTTCATACGCAGATTCCTTTCCGTTAATCACAATCCGCTTTGAGACCTGGTTGCCAAGGTGGTAGATGAACGTGACTGGGCGATTCATGAAGGTAAATTCAAGTTTCAGCCCATCAAGGTTGCCGGGTAACACTGGATCGATGACCAGATCTTCGGATTCCTGACGTATGCCCAAACAATTTGAAATTAGCTGGTTCATGTAGATTCCCGGTCCGCTGGAGTAGATTCTCCATCCTCCTTTGACGGGCACACTCCCGTCACGAAGTTCGTTAAAATGTTCGTCTGCTTCATACCTGGTATTGAATTTACCGTCTGAGCTGCTGAAGTACGCATTGCTTTGTCTTCTTTCCGCATTTGGTACTACGTCTTTCAGACTGATTGGATTGATGATCTGTAACCCTTGCCATACATCATCGGTTTTCCCGAGCTTGGCCATAGCTTCCACATAGCGAATGTGTGCATGTACGTATTGAAGCCCGATTTCACGACCGAAATTCGAAGCCTGCTCAGCCCGTTTAAAGTATGTGCTTACACCGCCATCATATTTGGCAGGACGATTCATTAATCGAACTCCATCCGGGCAGTACAAGTGCTCTTTGACTAATTGATAATGCGAGTCCGCCTGCTCGGGTGTAAATAGCTCTGAAATGATACTGCGGTTCATTGGCAGAAGACGATAATGAATACCTGTCTTCGTATCGGTTGGATGGACCATGAATTCCGGATTTCCTGGCTCTTCCATATAAACAAATCCTGGGATTACGTCATCTTTAAGGATATAGGTATTGAAATCCTTTTGAATTCCCTGAGCTAGAGCATTGAACTCTTTTGCTTCCTCATCATATACATCTTTCAGAACAGTTGAAAGCTTCACAAGTACTTGATACGTCAGGGCGACGGTCCAGCTGCTTGCCATATATTTCTTCAATTGAGTGTCGGCCGGCTGCAGGGTATCATCCCAGTCTCCATCACCATAAGAAGATAAGAATGTGTCATGGAGGAAGTTCTCCTTTATATATGAGATTTCTTTTTGAATATGATGGAGCAGGGTTTCTTTTTCATCGGTGAATCCAAATCCGCTGCGTTCTGTATAAGGTATTTTTTCCCGCAGAATCTCATAATCGTTTGTTGCGGCAATGTAGTCGCTGACTACTTTCAATGGCCATACGATGATATCCCCGTGGCTGTCGTCTTGTTGTATTTTGTAATAACGGTCGAACATGAACCATTGCGGCCAATTTCCGTTATCCTCATATTGATGGGAATAGACAGTCTTAATGATTTCTTTCACAGATTGATAGTTTTGAGTTGCCATGAAGTATTCTGTCGGCCCCTGGCATACATCCCTTGTTCCCCAAGCCGCGCCTCCGTATTGCTCAAGTCCATGAGGTACGGAATAATGCACAAGCATATTATGAGTGTACCACCATGCCAAGGCATTCACTTTTTCTAATTCGGCCGGTGCTTTCTCTCCTAAAGAGAGTCGGAACCCATTCATTACCTGATGATAATAGGCACGATATTTTTCGATTTCTTCTATGACGTTTCGTTCTATAAAGGGTTGCTCTTCACCGTCAATCAGACCTTGAATCGTCATATTCCATTCTGACGTTTCACTTACATCGATCACGATCAAAGAAGCAGAATTCTTTTCAACATTATGTGCGATTTTTTCTTCGTTGCCCATCTCAAAGGAGGCACCATCGACTTTCATTCGATAGGTTAATTGAGGGAACATCTCGCTGTTTTCTGACTGACGATCTGCCGTAATGGACAGAATATCTTCAGTTTGTTCTACATTAAATCCGACTTCATATTCATGATTGTTCATTGAGACCTGATTTGTGATGAGGTAACGGTATTTTTTATTGTTTTTGGATACAACTTGAAGCTGGACTTCAGGAGAATCCACTACTGTGTAATTGGTGACAATTAACGTATCACCGGTTGTTTTGTAGTACCAGCGTGCATAGTTGAAACCCATCTCAAACATAGATGGCATGGTCAGTAAATGATACATTCCATCCATTTCAACGTAAATTCGCTGACCGGACGTTTTCATGACATTCAAATGATTTCTCTGATTGGTTATCATTTTATTAAAAGAAGTATTTCCGACGACAAGCTGCGAGTTGAATAATCCGTACATGAATGAAGTCGTAGTGATGGTATCATCCTTAAGTTGATGGTTTTCACCCGACATCAGAATATGTCCATGGGGTCTTTCCGTCATCAATTCCTTTTCTTTCAATACGACATGTTCATGAGTGTCTGTGAAGAAAGAAAGAAGTGAATCACCATCCCGTTCTTCATTATGTCTAGAATTAAAATACATACTAACTTCTTCCTCTGTCATCGAAAGGGAAGAGAGGGGCTGTCCGATTGCCGGCATTAAACGTACTTGCTCCACTGTATCCACAAATTCAGATTTGCTGAGTGATGCTTCTTCCCAGGCAGCTTTTATTACTTCCTGGAACTCCAACGAAGAAATGGCCGTTTCGTGATTTTCTTTGAATACCCCGTAGAAAATAAAATGTTGAGGTCCATTTAGTCGTGCTTTCTCCGATTGTAGTGCTGTATAAGCGAATTCATATTGGTAGACTTCGTTTGCCAATGAGTCTTTCCTTAATGCTTCAGGATCATTGGTGTCTTTATAGGTTAATCCGAAAAATTGAAATCCATCTGTAGAGTAGCCGATTGTCTTTCCAAGGGATCCCTGTTGAATATAAGGAAATCCACTTGATTGCGGCTGGTTTTGGCGGGAGCAAAGGACATAGCCTTTCTCTTCATCTTCAAACACTTTGTGGTCAATGTATTGGGACATATAGGCTTCGTTGGAGCGGACGGCTCCTTTGTCGGCAAGACCGAGATCCTGTCCGTAAATGACGTCTACTTCGGCTTCGACTCCATCAAGCATCACATCCCAGAACCATACGCCTCTTTCAGTTAGGGTGAACGTCACTTCATATGAGATTTTCTCATATGTCCCAGTCCATCTGACCTGTGATTCCGCGAATTGAACGGAGCTGATGGACTTCACTCCGATTAGCGGGATGACGTTGATTCCAGAAGGTTCATGAATGCGTAAATACACATTATTTAGTGAGCCGTCGATTGGATTTGTTACTAACTGATTGATCATGTTCTCTCTATGTGTAATGGCGAAAAGATCACCACTGTTTAAAAATTCAAATTGAAGATCTCCAGATGTTAATTGTACATTTGAATGCATCGTTTTCCCCTCGATTCCTCTATTTTTCCAGCTTGAATGTTTGCTCCATAACGTCTTTGCTGTTTCTCCCTATATAAACCGTAAATGTCCCGGAATCGCTTTTGTACTGAAGGTCGGAATGATGATACCTCAGTTGATCTTCCGATATCGTAAAGGATACGTCAGCTGTTTCACCCGGCTCCAGGCTTATTTTCTTGAAATCCTTCAATTCCTTTACAGGGCGGATCACTTCTCCGCTATGGTCACGAATATAGAGCTGTACGACTTCCTCGCCTGCAACAGGTCCATCATTCGTCACCTGAATGGAAACATCCAGTGATTGTTCTTCGGTCATCGTTTCATTAGATAGTTTCATTTCAGAATAAGTGAAGGACGTATAGCTTAAGCCGAACCCGAATGGCAGCAGTGGATCATTCGGGATGTCCAGATATTGTGATACATATCGTTCTTGTGCATCGGGTGCCCCTTTGGGTCTACCGGTGTTGAAACGGTTATAATAAACCGGAACTTGTCCAACATGATATGGGAAAGACATGGTTAAACGTCCGGAAGGATTCACGTCTCCAAATAATAGATCTGCAATTGCAGCTCCGCCTTCAGTCCCCGGATACCATGCTTCTAAAACTGCGTCGGTTTGATCCAGAACTCCGTGCAAATCGAGTGGACGCCCATTAAACAGGACAGCAGCCATCGGCTTATCCAATGATTTTAGATGCTCGATGAGTTGTAATTGAGCTGCAGGGAGCTGTATGTTCGCTCTGCATCCGGCCTCACCGCTCATTTCAGAGTCTTCTCCGAGGGCTAAGACGATCACATCCGCTTCTCTTGCAGCTTTCAATGCTTCTTCCAGTTGGGCATCTGTAATGTTTTCGGTGTCACAGCCTTTTGAAACGGTTAGGTGGCTGTCCTTTATTTTGGTAAGGAGTCCTTCTTTAACGGTGACTGCATCTTCCTTAGAACCAAGCCATGACCACGGTCCCAATATGTCTCCGTTCTCTGCAAAAGGACCTATAAGGGCAATTTTTTGTTCCCTTTTAAGAGGGAGGGTGCTTTCGTTTTTCAATAATACGGAGGATTTTGCTGCAAGTTCCCGTGCAGCTTCTCTATGGGTCGTACTCATGACCACTTCAGATTCAAGCTCCACATTTGCACCCCGGTACGGATTTTCAAACAAGCCCAGTTTTTGTTTCAACTGTAATATGCGTAAAACAGCCTCATCAATCAAGGACTCATCGACCAGTTTTTCTTCTACTAGTTCTTTTAAGTAATTCACGTAGGTTGACGTCATCATTTCAATATCCACACCAGCCGTGATCGCCTTGTAAGCGGCTTCCTTTTCGTTCTCTGCTACACCGTGTGGAATCATTTCTTTCACTGCCCCCCAATCGGAAATAAGGACACCGTCAAAGCCCATTTCTTCGCGAAGCATCTTTCTCATAAGCCGTTTATTACCGGTAGCAGGGATTCCGAATACGGTGTTAAAGGCCGTCATCACCATTTCGCAGCCTTCCTCAAGAGCTGCTTGATAGGCAGGCAGGTAGTTCTCACGAAGCTCTCTTTCAGACATATCGACGGTGTTATAATCACGTCCGCCCTCAGGTGCGCCATATGCAGCAAAGTGTTTCACACACGCAGCAACCCGTTCAACATCCGTTGTCAACTCGTTACCCTGGAAACCGCGGACGAAAGCCCGGGCGAATTCACTGTTTAAGAAAGGATCTTCCCCGGTTGATTCCATCACTCTTCCCCAACGAGGGTCACGAACAAGATCTACCATAGGGGCAAACGTAACATGGACGCCGGAAACGGAAGCTTCCTTCGCTGCCATTTCGGCGCTCTTCTCGGCTAATTTTAAATCCCAGGAACAGCCGATTGCGAGAGGGACAGGGAAAATCGTCTTATAGCCATGTACAATATCGGACATGAATAATAAAGGGATTCCCAAACGATTCTCTTCCATATGTGTGCGCTGAATGTTCATAATCTCTTTTGCACCTGATGCCCCGAGGACAGAACCACTGTTTTGGACAATCATATCTGTTATTCCCATATCTGCCATCGGTCCTGTAATCTGTCCCTGGTCTTCTGCTCCTTTAAAGAAGGGAGTAGCCAGCTGCATGAGCTGGGCGATTTTTTCATCGATTGTCATTTGATTCAATAATGAAATCAGCTTGTTCTCGCTCATTGATAGAACCTCCGTATTAAGATTTATGATTTTTTCTCAATTAAGTGAAACGTTTCGAAAATGAATTGAGATGAATTATAAGCGGGTTTCATTGGATAGTCAACCCGCTCCTTTAAACCCAAAAACTCCCTATGACCTCTATATATCAGTGATTGCTGATATATAGAGGTTTGCTCAAGGATGAATTCATATTCAATTCAGTAATTTCTAAAAAAAGTGTTGAAAGCGTATTCACGTTTGATTATAATATAGTTATCGAAACGTTTCAACAAAACTTGAGTGATTTTCCTTTTTATCTTTAAGACTCTTTCGTGAAGATTGTTGCTATTTAAAGAAGTATGTAGGAGTTGATTTCTGCTGCAGGATGCTCGCTTTCTGCGGTAAGCAGAGCGGTTCCCCTACCATCTAGTACTCACTGGCTAACAAAGTGCTTGGCAGATCTTTTAAAACAAAAGAGCCATAAAGGTTAAGTCTTCTATCAGAGGTAATCATTCGACACGCTTTACCATTTTTAAAGAGTTTTAAAAACAAATAGAAATGGAGATGGGAAAATGAGAAAGAAAAAGTGGTCTATACTACTGATCGGTATACTGACATTATCGACGATTCTTGCAGCGTGCGGCGGCAACGGTGAGTCAAAGGATGGAAAGAAAGAAGTTACTGTGTGGGCAATGGGGGAAGAAGGTAAAAAGTTAAAAGGAATGGCTGAAAAATTCGAAGAAGAAAACAAAGATATCACTGTAAAGGTTCAAGCGATACCATGGGCAAATGCACATGATAAGCTTCTTACTGCTGTAGCTTCTGGAAACGGTCCTGACGTAGTACAATTAGGAACTACCTGGATACCAGAATTCGCTGATGCCGGAGCACTTTTAGATTTAACTTCACATTTAGATGACTATCCAGAATTCAAGTCTGAAAATTACTTTGCGGGCTCCGCTCAAACAATGAAATATGATGACCAAGTAATTGGTGTTCCTTGGTATATTGATACTCGAGTGTTATATTATCGTACAGATTTATTGAAAGAAGTAGGATATGATCAAGCACCTTCAACATGGGATGAATTAAAGGATGCCGCTGAGAAGTTGAATGCAAGAGGTGATGATGTCTATGGTCTTGATATTGACCGTAATGACCAGATTACTCCTTATATTTTCGCTTGGCAAAATGGATATGAATTTGAAAGTAAAGACAAAATGAATTTTGAAAGTCCCGAATTTAAAGAAGCAATTAAGTATTATGCGAGTTTCTTTCAAGAGGGTATAAGTCCGACAACAGAAGGTATAGATATTGTCCAAGCGTTTAAAGACGGGGTCAAACCAATGTTCTTCAGTGGTCCTTGGATGATAAACATCATAAACGATCAAGCGCCTGACTTAAAGGATAAATGGGCCGTAGCCGTTATGCCTAAAAAGGAAACAAATACATCCAGTATTGGTGGATCAGTCTTTTCTGTCTTCCACAATTCTGAACATGTAGATGAATCTCTGAAATTCATTTCATACATGAATGAAGTAGATACACAAATGGAATGGTTGGATGTATCGAACACTCTTCCATCTCGTGTTGACGCTTGGGAAGAACCTAAGTTAAAAGAGGATCCATTACTTTCTGTGTTTGGTAAGCAATTAGAAAATACAAAAGCATCTCCTAAGATCAAAGAATTTGAGAAGATCACTCAAGAATTCCTTGCTTCTATTGAAAGAATTACAGTAGGCGGAGCAGATGTCGATAGTGAAATTGAGAAGTTCAATAAGAAAGCGCAAGAAATAGTAGAATAACATTAAATAAAAAGCACTTGCTGGATAAGGTTCATATGGAGTTACAGGCACATCCCCTCCCGGATTGCCTGAACTCCATTTTTAGAATCATACCTTATTTATAGTGTTTTGGTTAGGTGGGGTATCATGAGCAATAATATGAAAAGTAGCATATTCAAAAACAAACATCCCTATGTGTTTATTGCTCCTGCAGTAATCATTTTAACTGTTTTCAGTATTGTTCCTATCATTGTAGCCTTTTTCATAAGTTTTACGGACCTTGATTTAAAAGGGCTGGCCAATTGGACAAACGTCAACTTTATAGGTATGGAAAATTACTCTGCGTTACTATCAGACAGTTTGTTTCACAAGTCGATTTTCAACACGTTGTTCTATGTCATCATCGGTGTTCCTCTTGTCATCGTGTTTTCATTAGGAATTGCTTTACTCCTCAATTACGGAACAAGCAGATTGTTTACAGTATTTCGCGGAGTATATTATATGCCTTCCATTACAAATATCATCGCAGTAGCCGTTATTTGGGGATTTCTTTACAATACTGAATACGGTTTATTTAACTATTTATTATCATTACTGGATGTCGAGAAAATTCCTTGGTTAGGAGAGCCAACGATCGCTAAGATATCGTTGATTGTTTTAGCTGTATGGAAAGGGATTGGTATCAATATGATCATCTTTCTCGCTGCGTTGCAGGGAATTCCGAAATCCTATTATGAAGCAGCTGAAATGGATGGGGCCAATCGTTGGCAGGTTCTGTGGAATGTCACCATCCCATTATTACGATATGCTACTTTCTTTGTAACCGTAACGACTTTAATTGGCTGGCTTCAATTCTTCGAAGAGCCATTTGTCATGACAAATGGTGGACCTTTAGACGGCACCATCTCGATGGCATTATTCATCTATCAAAAAGGCTTCCAGTTCAGTGAATTCGGTTATGCTGCAGCAGGATCGTTTATCCTGTTCATCATTATCATTATCATCACACTTCTTCAATTTAAGTTGAGAAAATCTGATACAGAATACTAATTTTGAAAACTCTACAGTATCGGGGATGAAAATATGGATACAAAAACAACGAAATTTAAAATGGAAAAGCTATTTGTCGCCATTTTACTAATACTCGGCGGAATCATCGTTTCAGTTCCGTTTATTTGGATGATTTCAAGCTCATTTAAGCCTGAAAGTGAAGTTCTTCAAATACCGCCAAGTTTAATACCTGAAAATCCAACCCTTGAAAATTATGTGAATCTATTTGAAAGTATGAATTTCGGTGTTTATTTACGAAACACTCTCATTATCGTCTTATTCTCCTTTGTAGGATTATTCTTTAATGCCATGGCCGGTTATGGATTTGCCAAATATCAATTCAAAGGTAGAGAAAAGATCTTCTATATCGTACTGGCAACGATGATGATTCCTGCACAGGTTACGATGATTCCTGTTTACCTGATCCTGAATGAAATGGGACTCACCAATACGATGGCTGGAATTGTGCTGCCAGGTCTTGCAGCAGCTTTTAGTATTTTCTTATTCAGACAGTTCATGACGACCATTCCGACTGATTTAATCGAAGCAGCAAGACTTGATGGGGCGGGAGAATTTTATATATTCTTCCGATTGATTGTGCCGATTGCGAAGCCGATCTTTGCCGTGCAAGGAATTCTTACGTTTATTGGGGCCTGGAACAGCTTCCTATGGCCGTTGATCATTGCAAATGATGAAAGTCTCTACACATTGTCTGTAGGACTATCCCTCTTACAAGGTCAATACGCTAATAATTTCGGCTTGCAAATGGCAGGGGCTGCCTTCATGGTTGTACCGATCATCATCATCTTCTCCTTCTTCCAGAAATACATTGTCGAAGGATTTACGATGTCGGGAATTAAGTGATCCTTTGTTGTTGGTAGGAGTGTACCTGGTACAAAGGTTAGTGAAATGTACCTGGTACATTTCTTTGGTTGTTGGTTGACTTTATTACGAAAACCTAAGAATACGGAGGCGGAATGATGGAAAAAGCATGGTGGCATCAATCCACTGTTTATCAAATTTATCCGAGAAGCTTCAATGATCATAATGGGGATGGAATCGGGGACCTTCCGGGCATCATCGAAAGGCTGGATTACCTGGCTCTTCTCGGTATCGATATCATTTGGTTAAGTCCGGTCTATCAATCCCCGAATGACGACAATGGATATGATATTAGCAATTATTATGAAATCATGGATGATTTCGGTACCATGGAAGACATGGAGAGGTTAATAGAGGAAGCGAGGAAAAGAGGCCTTCATATCATGATGGACCTTGTCATCAATCATACCTCTGATGAGCACCTATGGTTTAAGGAGTCCAGAAAATCAAAGGATAATCCTTATCGTGATTACTATATTTGGAGAAAAGATGAGAATGGTCCCCCAAGTGACATTCAATCTGTTTTCAGTGGCTCAGCTTGGGAATGGGATGAACACACTGGTGAGTATTATTTTCACCTCTTCAGTAAAAAACAACCTGATCTCAATTTGCATAACCCTAAAGTTAGGGAGCACCTATACACCATGATGAACTATTGGCTCAGTAAAGGAGTCAGCGGTTTCCGCATGGACGTGATCGATTTAATCGGAAAAGAAATCGACCGAAAAGTTCTGACAGATGGTCCAATGCTCCATGATTATTTACAGGAGATGAATGCAAAGGTTCTTTCCAAATATCCTACAGTCACGGTCGGTGAGACCCCTTCCGCTACTCCTGAAACCGCTCAACTATATACAGGAAAAGGCCGGAATGAACTTGACATGGTGTTTACCTTTCAACACATGTCCCTGGACGAAATAGAAGGGGAAGGAAAATGGGCCTTAAAGGAAATGGATTTACTTGAGTTGAAAAATGTGTTGAGTGAGTGGCAGACGTCACTCTTTCAAAAGGGGTGGAACAGTTTATACTGGAATAACCATGACCAGCCCCGTATCGTATCCAGATGGGGAAATGATAATGAATTTCGGGTGGAATCAGCCAAGATGCTGGCAACGGTCCTTCATATGATGCAGGGGACACCTTATATCTATCAAGGTGAAGAAATCGGGATGACCAATACCGAATTTAACGATATCTCACAATATCGTGACATTGAGACAATTAATTATTATAAAGAAAAAACATCTGCAGGTGTCTCCCAAAAGGATATTATGAAATCAATCCGGACAAAAGGAAGAGATAATGCGAGAACTCCTTTTCAATGGAATGACGATGTTCATGGTGGATTTACAGAGGGAACTCCCTGGATTGATGTGAATTCGAACTATAAAGAAATAAACGCTGAACAAGCCATGAAGGATAGGGACTCTATCTTTTATCACTATCAGAAGCTCATTTCACTCAGGAAACAAATGGAGATCATCGTTTATGGAGAGTATGAGCTATTATTGGAAGACCATCCTGAAATCATGGCATATACAAGAAAATGGGCAAATCAGACCCTGCTTGTAGTGGCAAATTTCTATGGGGGAAATCCTGACTTTCTTTTACCTGAAAAGATCGGTGGTACTCATGCCGAGATCATCATCAGCAACTATCCCAATACTAATCGACCATCAGAGTTGCACACTCTTCGTCCCTATGAAGCGATTGTGTACTTAATAGAAGAATAACCCAATAAATCGAAGCGCTTTCATGTATAATGGACAAAGAAAACACTTTAGAAGGATGCCTTCATTTATAGAAGCAATAGGATGTGAACTTATGGCAACCATCAAAGATGTGGCTAAGCTGTCCGGTGTCGCCGTTTCAACCGCTTCATACGCATTGAACAACAGTAAAAAAGTCAGCGAAGGAACCAGACAAAAAGTTTTAGCTGCAGCAAAACAATTGAATTACCAAAAAAACGGGCTTGCTTCAGATTTGAAACGGACAAGCACCAATACGATCGCCTTGATTCTGAGCGATTTATCAGGGCCTTTTTACTCAGAACTGATCAAGGGCGTACAGGACGTTACAACCACAAACGGATATGATCTGATCGCATGCAGTTCCATAGGAGGAGTGCAATCGACTGCCGTTAAATTCTTAAAGGAAAAACG
The DNA here is from genome assembly GCF_056838065.1 of Rossellomorea sp. H136. Lineage (NCBI taxonomy): Bacteria > Bacillati > Bacillota > Bacilli > Caryophanales > Bacillaceae > Rossellomorea > Rossellomorea sp. H136. The sequence continues at coordinate 4,452,911 of NZ_CM166371.1, read as the reverse complement.
TGTCGATGGCGTCATCATACTTGCCCATAATATCAATGATGAGACGATCCTTGAGTCTGCAAGGGAAGGCTTCCCCATCGTAGTTCTGGACAGGAGCATAAAAAGTGATTACGTCACTCAGATAGAAGTCGATAACGTTCACGGAGCCTTTGTGGCAACGGAACACTTGATTGAAAACGGGAGTCGTGACATTGCCTATATCAGCGGACCATATAACTCCCATGACAATGAGCTGCGTTTTCAAGGATTTCGGGAGGCTCTCGGGAAACACAATATCGAGTACAAATCAAAATGGAAAGTATCAGGGGGGTTCACTCGTGAAGGAGGCTATCAGGCCACCAAAATGCTGATCGCCCAGAGAGATGTCCCACACGCCATCTTCTACGCAAATGATGAAATGGCCATCGGTGGCTTACAAGCACTAAACGAAAAAAACATTTCAGTACCTGGAGACATTTCTATCATTGGTTTTGATGATATTCAACTGTCAGAATACGTTTCACCTCCCTTAACGACCATGAGGCAGCCAAAGTATGAAGCAGGTGCACTGGCTGTTCATCTTATCTTTCAAATGCTCTTAAAGGAAGAGGTCGACTCTTACTACAAGCTGACAACCGAGCTTGTGGAGCGGGAATCTGTGAAGAGGCGTTGATTGGACAGGGTTACCCGGTCCTTACCGAGTAGTGGGAGGGAGCGGGTTTTTCTGTTATATGAATACATTGAGGTGCTGACCAAAAAATATTTCCTTGATATGCAAGCGAAGATAGCGCTTACATAAACATCCATGCAAATTACCCTATTGACATCGCCACCAATCCCCAGTATTATCCTCTATAAGATGAAAATTTAGAAAATTACATACTTTCAATTATCCAGAGTGACCGAGGGATCAGGCCCTATGACGTCCGGCAACCTCCAGTATTAGTATTGGAACGGTGCCAATTCCTGCAGAATGATTTCATTCTGAGAGATAAGTCGAGATAAACAGGCGATGCTTCTTTCAGTTGAAAGAGGCATTTTTTTATTGGACTAAAAAAGGGGTGTGCACATTGATCGAGATTCGGAATTTGGTGAAAACGTACAAAACAAAAAAGCAAACGGTGGTCGGTGTCGATAACGTTTCCGTAAAAATTGAAAAAGGTGAGATCTTTGGAATCGTCGGATACAGTGGAGCGGGGAAGAGTTCACTCATTCGCTGCTTAAATCTATTAGAAACCCCTACATCAGGAGAAATTATCATTGATGGACAGGATTTTACGAAGCTCACGTCTAAACAACTAAGACTAGCCCGTCAAAAAACGAGCATGATCTTTCAGCATTTTCACTTGATCAAATCCAAAACGGTTTTTGACAATCTGGCTTTTGCTTTGAAAGCGGCTAGTGTGCCAAAATCGAAAATCAAGCCCAGGGTCGTCGAGCTCCTTAAGATGGTTGGTCTTTCTGATAAAGCGGACGCCTACCCGGCTCAGCTTAGCGGAGGACAAAAGCAGAGAGTCGGGATTGCAAGGGCCCTGGCGAATAACCCATCGGTTTTACTTTGCGATGAAGCGACATCGGCACTCGATCCGAATACGACGAAATCGATTTTGAAGCTATTGAAAAAAATCAACAAAGAACTGGGTTTGACGATCGTGCTCATTACCCACGAGATGGAAGTGGTGAAGGAAATCTGTGACCGGATGGCCGTGATGCAGGATGGAAAGATCGTAGAGGAAGGTCCGGTATACGACCTGTTTGCCGAACCGAAACAGCCTTTAACGAAGCAATTCATTGAAACGATCCTTCAATTTGAACTCCCGCCACACCTCGTGGAATCAAGAAAAGGAAAGCTGATCAAAATCCAATTCAAAGGATCGATCGCAGAAGAAAGCGTCGTTTCAGAAGTGTTCCAGAAATACAAAGTGCAAGGCAATATCCTTCACGGCAAGATTGAATATATTCAGGAAGTGCCACTCGGGATTTTTATCATGGAACTGATCGGCTCCCATGACGAAATCGAAGCCGCAATCCGGTATATCACGCTGAAGACACAGAGCTTGGAGGTGCTTGAGAATGCTGCCTGATTCATTGACTGCGATTTTACCAGAATTGAATAAAGCCTTTTTTGAAACAATATATATGGTGGGGATTTCACTGGGAGTTGCGATTTTAGTGGGATTACCGCTAGGGATTCTTCTTTTCGTAACAGACAAAGGCTTGTTTTTACAAAATAGTTTGATCAAAAAGGTCGTTGGATTTGTCGTCAATATGGTGCGGTCGGTTCCGTTCATCATTTTATTAGTCGCACTCTTACCATTAACCAAATTATTGACCGGTACCACGATCGGACCGACGGCAGCCTCCGTATCACTTTCTGTTGCGGGAATTCCGTTTTTTGCGAGAATGGTAGAAACATCATTGCGTGAGATTGATAAAGGTGTCATCGAAGCTTCGGTTTCAGTGGGAGCAAGCCCTTGGATGATCATTAAGGACGTATTGCTACCGGAAGCTCGTCCAGCAGTGATTCAAGCTATCACGATTACAACGATCAGTTTAGTCGCCTATTCAGCCATGGCCGGCATCGTCGGTGGAGGGGGAGTCGGGGACCTGGCGATACGCTTCGGGTACTATCGATATGACAACACGGTGATGATCACGACCGTCGTCATCTTAATATGTTTAGTTCAGTTCATCCAATATACGGGTGATGTGTTTGCACGATTAGTCGATAAACGATAACTACTTTAGGGGGAACAACAAGTGAAAAAGTGGATTTTATTCGTAGCATTAGCGGTAACAATGAACATTCTTGCAGCTTGCGGAGGGGACGAAGCAAGTTCAAGCGGGGAAGATAAAAAAGAGGTAACCATCGGAGCGACATCCGGACCGTACAGTGATATGGTGACAAAAGCGATCAAGCCCGGACTTGAAGAAAAAGGATATACGGTTGAAGTGAAGGAATTCAGTGATTACATCCAGCCGAATAACGCGCTGGCCGAGGGAGATCTGGATGCGAACCTTTTCCAGCATAAAATCTACATGGAAACCTTCGCGAAGCAGCATAACATGGAATTATCCGAAGTGATTGTCGTACCAACGGCTCCAATGGGAATCTACTCACAGAAGTTTGATTCTATTGAAGACATCAAAGAAAGCAGTGCCATTGCCATTCCGAACGATCCAACGAATGCTGCACGGGCGTTTCAAATCTTGGAGGACGCGAAACTGATTACATTAAAGCCGGATACAGATCCATTGACGGTGTCAGAAAAAGATATTGCTGAAAACGTGAAAAATCTGCAGTTCAAACCGATCGAAGCGGCTCAGCTTCCAAGAGCGGTTGACAGTGTTGATCTATCTGCGGTTCCAGGAAACTATGCACTTGCTGCCAACATGGACTTACTTGATGCACTTCAGCTGGAAAACATGCCTGATCAGTATCGAAACCGAGTAGTTGTAAATACGAAGGACGTTGATTCAAAGTTGGCGAAAGACATCAAAGCAGTCGTCGAAGCAGACGAATTCGAGAAAATCATCGACGAAGAATTTAAAGGCTTTGGTAAGCCGGAGTGGATGGAGTAGAGGGACGGACCTCTAATGGAAATATTTAATATAAGAAAACGATAGGGACGGGCTTCCGCAAAATGCGGAGGTCCGTCCCTTACTTTATAGACAGCACTTCTTATATTTTTTCCCGCTTCCGCAAGGGCAGGGGTCATTGCGTCCGACTTTTTCGTCGTTTATGACGGGCTGTGGAATAAGCGCTGGTGGCTCATTCAACATTTGAAGTTCCATTACCTCCAGCAAGTGTCTCCATTCTGGAAGTTTGGGGTGTTGGATGCCATTCACGACGCAATTGACATATAGTGATTCTTCTAAACAAAGCAGCCCATCTTCATACCCTGCTTCAATTAAATCTTCTATCTTGGGGATGGCGTCTGTTGATAATTGTCGACATAGATTATCTGCAATGATTGTTTTGGCGGTTAAGTCATCCGCTTGACCAAACAGTCTGAGTAATGCCTTTTCAGCTTCTTTGGTCTTGATCCTACCCAGTACGTCCAGAGAATAGAAGTAAGTATTCCCGTAGAGTGCTATTTTTTCAACTTCCCTTACTACTTGGTCCGTCCCTATTTTGACCAGGGAATTTGCAGTTTCCTCAAATAAGAAGTCTCCTTCCTCTTCATTTTTGAAGAGACTCACTAATTGAGGGATTACACCTTCTTCCTGTATTTCACCGGCCATGTAGACGTCATAAATCCCTTCAAATCCGAAAAACTCCCCTTTATCTTTATTTTTCTGAAGTCGATTCTGTACTTCCCCGCTTTCAATGCCGCCTTTTTTAACGAGCTCTTTGATAATTCTTTTTCCATAGTCATAAATGATTTGATCAAACCCATGTTCATCCAAGTAACTCATCACGTCAGCTAACGCCATGTATTGGCCTTCTATAGTTAAAGTAGGAAGCTTCTCTACTTCTTTTAACTGTACCTCACCAACATATTGTTTTACTCTATTTCTGTATGTAATTAATAATTCTGTGCTAGCGTTTGTAACTAATTGAAGATAGAACAGTCGGTTGTTATCGTTTTCACTCATAGCATCTAATCTATTTACTACTTCTTTCAACCCTTCTTCATTAAGGGGTAAGTACATTAAATTAGGAAGAATAGGGGATGAATATTCCGATACCGGTCCCCGATCAACGGCATCCAATCCTGTCAAAAAAGTATTCCCATCTGGTAAATAAGTGTCCTCTAGCATTTCTATAGCATATCTCTGAACAAACGGATCTTCACTTAAGAAATAAGGCTCGACCCTTTCAACAAAACGATTCATCCAACCATCCTTTATCATTATATTTTTATTTAGTGTAAAGGGTGGGAGTGGAAAAGGGAAGAGGGACGGACCTCTATTATGTCAACCTAGGGAGGAAAGGAAGTGATGGCAAAGGACTTTTAACCAGAATTAGAGGTCCGTCCCTCAAAAAACTCCGGCTGCCAAAATGGACTTACTCTATGCTTTACAGTTTGAGAATATGCCTTTGCCGGAAGTTTGGCATGGAATAGAATGTATAAGCTTAATTCTTTACTCTCTAAGAGGTGTGTTAAAGCTTTATACCTCTTAAAGAGTGTAATTCAATTACCAATTAATTATCTTCCTCTAATTCACAATTCTTTTTAAATGAATGTTTAAGAGAGAAATAATTCAAAAAGAACATAAACGTCCAAATAAGGAAAGATAACCCTAATAGGTCTACCCAACCTTCTTTGGCTTCGGGGATTCCCATAAAGAGTAAATAAATGACGCTAAATAGTACTGAGAACTTTTGTGATTGAAAAACAATACTCCTTACTTCTTTTTTATATTCTGTCTTGTTAAATACATTTGAATATTCAATGCCAGAAACCATATAACGGATAATGGTATAAATAATCACTAAGCCGGACAGGGCTGTCACAACGATCTCATCACTGATTTGATTAATAGGATAGAAGCGTTTTACGGCTAAAAAGATGGAGGATATTGCTAGTAAAACGACGGCGGATTCGGCAAGGAAATACAGTACTCTTTTCTCCTTATACTCATCCTTTGGTAAGAAAATCGATAGCCACGATTTCATTAATGTTAGTGCACCTCCCAAAATAATTCATCCAATGTTTTATCTAATGCTTTAGCGATTGATATACACAGTTGAAGGCTTGGGTTATATTTTCCCTTTTCAATTAGTCCAATCGTTTGTCTTGTTACATTTACTTGTCTGGATAACTCCTCTTGAGTCAAATTCTTCTCAATCCTTGCTACTTTCACCTTATTGTTCATAGAACCTTCCTTTTAAGTTAAATGTAATATATATATTACAATATGCAATTTATATATTACATACTAAAATGAATCACCGCAATGATTTCGTGGATTATATTTGGAATTAAATCCTTAGACCTACATTATTAAATAGATTGAAGGACTAGGTCGAGGGACGGACCTTCATAATGTCAACCCAAGAAAGGAAAGGAAGTTATAAGCAACGGATTTTCTTACAAAAATGGTGAGGTCTGTCCAAGGTGTTTACAGGGAAAACTCAGCAAACACCTATTTAGTTTTAGTAAGTTGTTGTTAGATGAAGGTCCCCTGATGACCTTAATGATAATCTATAAATATAAATTATATTATTATCGGACAAAATGTTTACAGAGGAGGGTTTCATTCTGAGGGTAGCGGTGATAATAGCTTATATAGGATTCTTATGGTGCTTAACATGTACAGAAAATCTACAAGATCTATTAAATAACCACGTGCTATTATTTACGTTGGACTCAGAGCCTGACTTTGGTTCTTTTTTTAACTTTACTGATTATCATTTCTGAAACCTGCATATATACAACAAAAATTAAGTCATGCTCTTTGTTTCTTTTAATTGGCTTTTACATACAAATGGGTATTCAGAAAATTATCTACTGTATTTTTGTGCTCAGTATGTTTCGTTTTTTTACAGAAGGTGCACAGTTATTTTTTTCAAGAACGGGTTGCTTATCGGACGTTGCGTATGACACGGTTGGAGTTATTGTATTCATTGCCTTATTGATTGTGGCTCGAGTAACCAATTCAAAGAAAAGTATAAACTCATGTACGTAACGAATCAGTTGCAACTTCAGTAACTGATTCTTTTTATTAGGGGTGTAATAAGCTTCCTCATTATTAACTGTTTCATCTAAGAAGAAAGTAAATGAAGACCAATGGAATATTTTAAGGTTATCACCCAGTGAATGATTGGGTGTTTATACCTATCTAAAAAGGATTGCTTTACATCTCAAAGAGAGTGACGAACTCATTCCGTCTCCTCATATTAATATAATATGAATCCATTGTCTCATTTTTGTAAATTTTTTTATAATTCCTTAATCCTCGACAAAAAAGTGATATATTTAAGAAGTGCTTGGTTTACATTATTCTACAGAATTTGAACTAAGTGTAATAGACTAGTGGAGGTGTTTTAAATAGGTAGATTTTAATCAATAAGTTTCGCGAATCTACGTATTTTGGCACGGAATTGGACTTTCCAAGGGAAATGAATATACTTAAAAGTAAGCGCTTTCAAAACCTTAGAAGGTATTGGTGCCATAGAAAAAAGACAAAAAGCGGTTTAATGAAATAGGCGGTTTACTAGATACATAGGCTTATTTCACAATCATTACAATATGAGGAGGAACCAGGTTGAAAATAGCGAAAAAACAGTTGTTAATCCTGACAACAATTCTGGCGATGCTTGTCAGTTATATTGCTCCCATTGGTTCAGTTGCTTCTGCATCCGATTATTTAACGGTTCAGGAAGCGATTGAGAATAATACAGGTACAGGAACTGTTACTGGGTATATTGTTGGGCATACAAAAGCTACCAATAGTTATAATTTTGAAGGTGATTTTAGTAATGATTACAATATTGCCATTGCAGATAGTGTGGACGAGACAGACCCTTCCAAGATTCTTCCCGTTCAACTGCCCAATGCTTTCCGGGCGAAATTTGGCCTTAAAACAAACCCGGACAATATCGGCAAAAAAGTTATCATTACAGGCAATCTCACCGCCTATTTTCAGGTTCCTGGCTTAAAAGATGCTACAGCCATCTCTTTCGACGGTGAACAGTCCGATGAGCCAACACCATATGAAGGTATTGAAGGTTTGCGGATTCACGATATTCAAGGTGAAACACATGCGTCACCTTACAATTCAGAAAAAGTAAAAGGTGTAGAGGGGATTGTCACCCACGTTGTGGATGCAAGCAATTTCTACATGCAGGATGCTCAGCCAGATGATAATGATAAAACATCTGAAGCTTTACTTGTTTATAAGCCGGCTCATGGTGTAAACGTAGGGGATGCCGTGTCGGTTGATGGACAAGTAAAAGAGTGGGTATTGGATGGATACTCAGAAAAGTTAGATACAGACCTTGCGATGACTGAAATTAACGCACAGTACGGAAATGTCATTGTCACTTCTGCTGACAATGAACTTCCAGAATCCCTTGTGATGGGGGAGGATTTAATTCCTCCAACAGAAGTGATCGACAATGATCAATTCAGTGAATTCGATCCCGGGCAGGATGGAATCGATTTTTACGAAAGTGTAGAGGGGATGCGTGTATCTCTAGATAGCCCAACCGTTACAGGACCTCAAAAGTATGGCGAAGTTCCTGTCATTACTGGAAAAGTAGACGGAAAGGCGTATACAAAAGAAGGTGCACCTCTTTTAACGAAAGAAAATCAAAATCCTGAGAGAATGTTCTTATTATTAGACAACCGTGATTATGTAGCAAAAACAGGAGATCAATTCAATGGAACGGTAACAGGGATTGTAAGTTACGGTTTCAGTAACTTTAAGATCCTGGTTAATGAAGAAAGTCTGCCTGAACTATCCGAGCGTGAATTCACATCTGAAGTCACAACGATTGAAAAAGAAGAAGACAGGTTGACCGTCGCAGGTTACAACATTGAAAACTTTGCTGCTTCTGATACTGAAAAACGTGACAAGCTTGCTAAATCAATGGTGGAGAATTTAAACTCTCCGGATATTATCGGCTTAGTGGAAGTATTAGATGAGAGTGGTACTACAGATGATGGTGTTGTAAAGGCGGATGCCAACTATAAAGCATTAAGTGATGCGATTGCCAATTTTGGCGGTCCGACTTATGCGTGGACGGAAGTTGCTCCTGAAAATAAAGTAGATGGTGGGGTACCAGGGGGGAATATACGCGTCGGTTATTTATATAATCCTGAGCGTGTAACCCTAGCGGAAGGAACTAAAGGAGATGCGACTACTGCAGTAGCTTATGAAAATGGTGCTTTAACGTTGAATCCAGGGAGAATCGATCCAACAAATCCTGCATTTGATGATAGCCGTAAACCATTAGCTGCACAGTTCAACTTTAATGGTGAAGACGTTATCGTCATCAATAATCACTTTAACTCTAAAGGTGGAGACCAGCCATTATTCGGCAAGAATCAACCACCTGTATTAGGAAGTGAAGAGCAGCGTCTTAAAATCGCTGAAATTGTTAATTCCTTTGTAGCAGATATTCATGAGAAGAATGAAAACGCTAATGTAGTCGTTATGGGAGATTTAAATGATTTTGAATACTCAGCACCTCTTCAAACTCTTAAAGGTGATGTGTTAACGAATCTTGTTGAGACTCTTCCTGTTAGCGAACGATATACGTACACGTATCAAGGAAATGCACAAGTCTTAGATCACATGTTAGTATCTAACCGTCTTGCTGCGGGTGCAGAATACGATATCGTAAACTTTAACTCTCCTTATATGGAAGAGCATGGACGGGCAAGTGATCATGACGCTTATGTAGGGAAGTTTGATTTATCTGTCGAAAGTAATGATGAGTTTGATCTTTCGATTATGCACACGAATGATACACACGCACATGTAGAAGGGTATCCTCGATTATTCACGGCGGTTAACGAAATTCGTGCCGAAAAAGAGAATGCCCTGTTGCTGGATGCAGGTGACGTATTCTCAGGTACGCTTTACTCCCGTCAATATGAAGGTCTTGCAGATCTCTGGTTCATGAATCAGCTTGGCTTCGATGCCATGACCCTGGGGAACCATGAGTTTGATAAAGATTCTGCGACACTTGCTAATTTCATTAAAGAAATGAATTTCCCGATGGTCTCGTCCAACGTTACGGTAACAGGTGACGCAGATTTAGAACCACTGGTGAAAAATGAAATAGGGACTCCAGGTGAAGGTGGAAACATCTATCCGGCGATGATCAAAGAGGTAGATGGGGAAAAGGTTGGGATCTTCGGGTTAACAACACCTGATACAGAATTTATCTCTAACCCCGGAGACAATGTTGTTTTTGAAAATGCAGTTGAAAAATCAACGGCTACAATCGAAATGCTTGAGAATGAAGGGGTAAATAAAGTCATCGTTCTTTCTCACTTGGGATACTCAAATGATTTAGACCTGGCTGAAGAGGTAGATGGTCTTGATATCATCGTTGGTGGCCATTCTCATACTGTTCTTGACGAACCGGTGGTCATTGACAAAGAAGAACCGACCCTTATTGTTCAAGCTGGTGAATACTTAAACCTGCTTGGTTTACTGGATGTAACATTCAATGCTGAAGGTGTCGTAACGAGCCATAAAGGCGAGGTGCTGGACCTTGAAAACTACGATGAAGATGCCGAAGCTCTTGCAAAAGTTCAGGAATATAAGGCACCACTTGAGGAATTAAAGAGAGAAGTAGTAGGAAAAACAGAAGTTGCCCTTAACGGGGAACGCGCAGACGTACGAAGAAAAGAAACGAACTTAGGGAACGTAATTGCAGACGGTATGGTTGCAAAAGCAAATGAGTTTGTGAAAACACACATCGGTCTTCAAAACGGTGGTGGAATCCGGGCTTCAATCGACGCTGGTGACATCACTCTTGGGGAAGTCTTAACGACGATGCCATTTGGCAATAATCTAGTTACACTTGATTTAACTGGAAAAGAAATCTTAGATGCTCTTGAGCATAGTGTAGCAAGGGTTGAAGGTACAGACGCACCAGGTGAATTCCTCCAAGTATCAGGAATTAACTTTAAATATGATGTAAACAAGCCTGCAGGCGAACGGGTTTGGTTCGTTGAAGTGAAAACAGACAATGGATTTGAAGAATTAGATCCCGAAATGATGTATTCTGTTGCTACTAACGCTTTCACTGCAAATGGTGGAGACGGATACACCATGTTAAAAGAGGCAAAAGAAGATGGTCGTCAAACAGAATTGTTCGTTGTCGATTTTGAGGTGTTCACTTCTTACCTTGAAAAGAACAACCCGATCTCACCTGAAGTTGAAGGTCGGATCGTTCAAGAAGCAGCACCGGAAGAATCGACTGAGTTTGATTTATCCATCATGCACACAAATGACACACATGCCCATGTGGAAGGATATCCTCGACTGTTCACAGCTGTAAACGAGGTGCGTTCCGAGAAAGAGAATGCTTTGTTAGTAGATGCTGGGGATGTCTTCTCAGGAACTCTTTACTTCCGTCAATATTCAGGTCTTGCAGATCTCTGGTTCATGAATGAACTTGGCTATGATGCCATGACATTAGGGAATCATGAATTCGATAAAGACTCTAAAACATTAGCCGACTTTATTAAAGAAATGAACTTCCCGATGGTTTCATCAAATGTTACTGTTACAGGTGATGAAGAGTTAGAACCATTAGTGAAGAATGAAATAGGCACTCCTGGTGAAGGTGGCAACATTTATTCAGCCATCATAAAAGAAGTAGATGGAGAGAAAGTAGGTATCTTTGGCTTAACGACTCCAGAAACTGAATTCCTATCAAGTCCCGGAGAAAACGTAGTATTCGAAGATGCTGCTGAGAAATCAGCTGCTACGGTTGAAATGCTTAAAAATGAAGGTGTAAATAAAATCATCGTTCTTTCTCATTTAGGTTATTCACATGACCTCGAGCTGGCAGAAGCTGTTGATGGAATCGACGTTATCGTTGGCGGGCACTCTCACACTGTATTAGAAGAGCCGGTAGTGATTGAGAAGGAAGAACCTACACTGATTGTCCAAGCTGGTGAATATTTAAATCTACTTGGATTATTGGATGTAACCTTTAATGCTGAGGGTGTCGTTACTAGTCATGAAGGTGAGGTCCTCGACCTGGAATCATACGAAGAGGATGCAGAGGCCCTTGCGAAAGTAAATGAATTCAAGGCTCCTCTGGAAGAAATTAAAAATGAAGTAGTAGGTAAGACGAAGGTAGCTCTAAATGGTGAACGTGCTGATGTTCGTACGAAAGAAACGAATCTGGGAAATCTGATTGCAGACGCCATGGTAGCAAAAGCAAATGAGTCCGTTAAGACACATATCGGTCTTCAAAATGGTGGCGGTATTCGGGCATCCATCGATAAAGGCAAGATTACATTAGGCGAAGTTTTAACCACGATGCCATTCGGAAATAATCTTGTGACACTCGACTTAACCGGTCAGGAACTTTTAGATGCTCTTGAACATGGTGTAAGCGGGGTAGAAACAGGAGAAGGGAGATTCCTTCAAGTATCAGGAATCAACTTCAAGTATGATCTAAACAAACCGGTCGGAGAAAGAGTTTGGTTTGTTGAAGTGAAAACAGATAAAGGTTTTGAAAAAATCAAAACCGACAAGATGTATACAGTAGCAACAAATGCCTTTACAGCTGATGGTGGAGACGGGTATACCATGTTTAAAACAGCTAAGGATGAAGGTCGAATGACAGAGTTGTATCAGGTGGACTACGAAGTATTCACTGACTATTTAGCTAAAAACAAAAAAGTGGCTCCTAAAGTAGAAGGCAGAATCATTCAGGAAGTACAGCAAGATGATTCAGATGATGGAGACTGGCAGGATGATTTCTTCGACTTTATCAAGAAATTGAAAAATTGGTTATGCACATTGTTTGGACTTTGTGGAAGACCATAATAGAAAAACTTCAACATCAAAAAAGCACTGGCTGAATTTTCAGCCAGTGCTTTTATTATATTATTTAGATAGTCTCCGTTTCCTTCTCCCGCTCAATCACTGCCAAACGCTCTGCCACTTCTTCCTCTGTCAAACCATGCTCTTTAATGTAGCGGTTTTCAGGGCTCTTGCGGCATTCATCAGAGCAGCTTCTCATATACTTATGCTCGTTTTCTTCAGAGCAAAGAATTTTTCGGTTGCAAGGCGGGTGCGCACAGTTTACGTAGCGCTCACAAGGTTCACCTGTGTAGTAGTCTTTCCCAACAACGACATGCTCTGTCTGGTTGACAGGAACACCGATACGCTCATCGAACACGTAAAGCTGACCGTCCCATAGCTGACCTTTCACTTCAGGGTCTTGCCCGTAAGTGACGATTCCACCATGAAGCTGTGCTACATCCTCAAAGCCTTCTTTCACTAACCAGCCTGAGAATTTTTCACAGCGGATACCACCCGTACAATACGTGATGATCTTTTTGCCTTCCAGTTTATCTTTATTATCACGGACCCAATTGGGAAGATCGCGGAAGTTCTTGATATCCGGCTTCACAGCTCCCCTAAAGTGTCCCAATTCATATTCATAGTCATTACGTGCATCAAGAAGAATCGTATCTTCCTGCTGGATTTGTTCAAAGAAATCCTTTGGCTCAAGGTATTTACCTGTGAGTTCATTCGGATTCACATCATCTTCAAGACGAAGTGTTACTAACTCTGGACGGTGCTTAACTTTCAATTTCTTGAAGGCATGACCATCAGCTTCGTCAATTTTGAACACAGTGTCCGAGAAGTGAGGATCCTTTCTCATCGCTTCCATATAAGCATCTGTCTGTTCAATTGTACCGGAACATGTACCGTTGATTCCTTCAGAAGAAATCAAGATACGTCCCATAAGGCCAAGCTCCTCGCACAATTGTTTATGCTGGGCCGTAACCTCCTCAGGATTCTCAATGGCTACATAGTTGTAATACAGTAGTACTCGATAATTTTTCATTTTTATTTCCACCTATCGATATATATTTGCAAGATATAATCTTAGGATTCTGTTCCTTATTACTCTTACGATGTACTATTATAACAAATTTTTTAAGAAATGCATTATGTATGGTGGAGAAAAGGTGGGTTTTGCAAGGAAAAGTTGGTGGAAATTGGTTCTAGATTAGTAATACAAGGGAGATGCTGTGGGGTGTCTGTCACCTTCCTACTTTAGATTTTCTGTCCAACATCCGTATATCTCTCACTTTGTAAGTATCCTCGCCGAAAGAAATACCTTCAAAAGAATCTCACCAATGCTACTGACCAAAAAAACAAATTCCTAAAAAACTTTCTACTCCACATAGGATTTTCCAACTTTATATCGAATATATCTATTAACGGTATTATTAAGGAACTTTTCCTTAAATAATCATTCGACCGAAAAAGGAGATTTTTCATGAAGTTAAAGCAGCTTGTCCAATCAGTAGAGAAAGAAGTCATAGAATTACGCAGACACCTTCACCAATTCCCTGAGGTGAGTGAAGAGGAATTCGAAACATCGAAAACGATTCAAGTGAAATTAGCAGAAGCAGGGATTCCATTTAAAACGGGCTATGCCAAAACAGGAGTGCTTGGATTCATTAAAGGAGAAAAACCTGGAGGTACGGTAGCATTAAGAGCCGATATTGATGCACTGCCAATCCAGGAGGAAAATGATCTCTCCTACAAATCCACTATCCATAACAAAATGCATGCGTGCGGTCATGATGCCCATACGGCCATGCTCGTTGGTACAGGGAAAGTATTGAATCAACTAAAACCGGAAATAGCAGGTACGATTCTTCTTGTCTTCCAACCGGCGGAGGAGAATGCCCCTGTAGGAGGTTCTCAGCAAATGATGGACGACGGAGTATTCGACGAATATAAGCCTGACGTCATTTTCGGGCAGCATGTTTGGCCGGACCTGCCTGTCGGGGAAATCGGGGTTCTCCATCATGAAATCATGGGAGCTTCGGACCGCTTTAAGATTACCGTTAAAGGATCTGGTGGACACGCGAGCATGCCTCATCAGTCCAATGACGCCATCATTATTGCTAACAATCTTATCACCCAGCTTCAAACGATCGTAAGCCGAAATACAGATCCCATCGATTCTGCCGTCCTCACCATCGGGAAAATCGAAGGAGGCTATCGCTACAATGTCATTGCGGATGAAGTAACCCTTGAGGGAACCATTCGAACCTTCAAACCGGAAGTGAATGAAATGGTGAAGGACCGTTTTCACTCCATCATTGAAGGAGTAGGAAAAAGCTTTGGGGCTCACATGACCATCGAATATTTAGATGGATACCCCGCGACGATCAACACACCTCAATGGGCAGATGAAGTGCGTAACGCTGCCCGAAAAGTACTTGGAGAAGAAGCTGTGCCTGTCGTATCTCCGTCTCTTGGAGGAGAGGATTTCTCCCGCTTTCTGAAGAAATATCCAGGTGCTTTTTACTGGCTGGGGACAGCTGTGAAGGATTCTGAATCACAATACCCTCTCCATGACCCGAGATTTAAACTAAATGAAAGTGCATTGCCTATAGGGATTGAAGTGATGGCCCAGCTTGCACTGGATACGTTGGAAAAGCTTGAAAAAAGGAGTCTTGAAAGATGAAAACTGTTGAACATTTTATTAATGAAATATCACCGGCACTCACTGCCTTCAGACGCACCTTTCATCAGAAGCCCGAACTGGGGTTCACTGAATATGTAACCACCTATCTGATCGGAAAAGAATTAATCAACCTCGGCTTCACGGTTCACCTTGGAAAAGATGCTTTGGAGTCCACGGAACGAATGGGGGTTCCCCTACAGGAATATTTAGTCCTTCAAGAAGAACGTGCCAAAAAAGAAGGCGTGGAAAAGGGCTGGCTCGATAAAATGAAAGCCGGTCATACAGGATTGGCTGCCACATTTGATACAGGAAAGCCCGGTCCACATATGGCGTTCCGTTTTGATATCGATGCCCTGCCCATAAAAGAAGCGAATGATCCTGATCACCACCTGCCAATGAAAGAAGGTTTTCGTTCTCAAAATGAAGGGATCATGCATGCTTGCGGTCATGACGGTCACGCTACTATCGGACTTGGTGTGGCAAGCTTCTTGTCAGCATACAAAGACCAGATCTCTGGAAGGTTCACTCTCCTCTTCCAGCCTGCTGAAGAAGGTGGACGGGGAGCAAAAGCCATGGTGAAAAAAGGCTGGCTGGAGAATGTCGATTACTTTGCAAGCGGTCATATCGGCATTCGGGATTCAAAGCTTGGACGAGTGTATGCTACGACTCATTCTTTTCTCGCTTCATCCAAAATCAACGTCACCTATAAAGGAAAAGCGGCCCACGCAGGTCTCGAGCCTGAAAAAGGGAAGAATGCTTTATTGGCTGCGGCAGCGGCAAGTCTTCACCTTTACAATATCCCGCGCCATTCTGACGGGGCGACCAGGATCAATGTCGGGAAGCTTCAAGGGGGAGCAGGCCGAAACATCATTGCCGATGAAGCTCATCTTGAAATGGAAACAAGAGGGGAAACGACTGCCATCAATCAGTACATGCAGAAGGAAGCTCTGCGTATCCTTCAAGCATCGGGAGACCTTTATGGTGTGGAAACCGGAATCAATGTGGTGGGAGAGACGGTTGAAGCAGCATGTAACCCTGAATGGATTCAGTGGTTAAAGGATGTGGGAGGGGAAAGTCCATTTATATCCGAAATCCATGATGGTTTACCTTTAAAGGCATCAGAAGATGTGACCTATATGATGAATGAGGTACAAAATCAGGGTGGAAAAGCAACCTACATGGTATTTGGAACAGGATTGAAAAACGGACATCATCACCACCGATTCGATTTTGAAGAAGGCGTCTTAAACGTGGCAGTGGATGCCTTCGCACGTATTATTCTAAAATTATCTCACCTAAAAGAGGAGGTTGCGAGTTGAAAGAATGGTTAAGAACAACTCTAGAAGCATTAAATTTGGTTGACACGATGGATCAACCCGATGGATTTACGAGATTAGGATATTCCAAGGAAGAGACTGCTTCCATGAATGTGTTTCAGGGCGTTGCAGAAACGTTAGGGTTATCCGTACAGAGGGACCGGGCAGGGAATCTATTTGCCAGGTGGGAAGGGGAGACCAGTCAAGTTGTCATGACCGGATCTCATCTCGATACGGTTGAAAACGGAGGAGGCTATGATGGGGTAGCCGGTGTCCTGTGTGGACTGGGAGCCGTGAAAGCATTAAAAGACCGTGGTTTCAAACCACATCACTCCCTTGAAGTTGCCTGTTTTGCCTCTGAAGAGTCAGCACGTTTCGGTGTTTCTACTCTGGGAAGTAAATGTGTGGCAGGAATTCTTGATAAATCAGTAAAAAACGTAAGAGACCAGCGCGGGGTCAGCATTAAAGAAGCAGTGGAATCAACGGGTTTAGACTGGTCATCTGTTGAAAAAGCTGAACGCTCCAGAGAGGAAATCCTCTCTTTCATCGAGCTTCATATTGAACAAGGGACCCAAATCGAAGATCATGCTGCTCAATTCGGAATTGTCCGGGGTGTAGCCTGTCCG
Organism: Rossellomorea sp. H136; assembly: GCF_056838065.1. Taxonomy (NCBI): domain Bacteria; kingdom Bacillati; phylum Bacillota; class Bacilli; order Caryophanales; family Bacillaceae; genus Rossellomorea; species Rossellomorea sp. H136. The sequence continues at coordinate 4,435,845 of NZ_CM166371.1, read as the reverse complement.
ATCCGCTTGAAGGTAAAGGTGGAAGGAATGGCTGGTCATACGGGAACGACACCAATGGGGAAACGGGCGGACGCCCTTGTGGCTCTAGCTCCCCTAATCACATTTGTTTCCCAAGAAGCGGAAAAGCTATCAAGCCAGTCCCAGAAACCACTTGTAGCAACCGTCAGCACGATGAACGTGAAACCGAACGTCATGAATGTGATCCCGGGCGATGCAGAAGCGGGAATCGATATCCGATCCGTCGACGATGACCTAAAGCGATCCATGGCCGATAAAATAATTGAAAAGTGTCGAAGCTTAGAGATTGAATTTAATGTTACAATCAACATAGAAACTCTTGTAGATAATCCTTCTATTCTATTAGATGAAGAGCTGATAGCCAGAGTCAAACAAGCCGGGGAATCCCTTGGGTACGACACCTTTGACATGGACAGCGGGGCAGGGCATGACGTCATGAATATGGCAGCGAAATGGCCATCTGCTTTAGTATTCATTCCCTGTGAAAAAGGGATCAGCCATCACCCAAAGGAACATAGCTCATTAGAAGACCTGTATGCAGGAGTCGAGATTCTAGCTGAAGTATTGCGGCAAGAAGCAGGTGAATAACAGTTGATGATAAAAATTGGTGTCATCGGCCCGGATGATTCGATTCAGCGGATCAATCATGTGGCCACTCATTTTGACAATATAGAACTTATGAATTTTCCCTATCACGGGGTGAATGAAATAGAAGAAATTCTTGAGAAGAACCGCGGTCTAGTAGATCAATGGTTCTTTTCAGGACAATCCCCCTTCTATTATGCGCTTGAGAAAGGATGGATCACGGAAAAGGAAGGGAGCTTTCCGCCCTTACATGGATCCAGTTTCTTTGGGGCATTATTAGAAGCGCAAATGAAAGAACAGACTCTGTTAAATAAGATTAGTATAGATACAATATCAAAGGAGGAAATTGAAACAGCCGTTCAATTTCACTCCTTTGATCAATTAGAAATCTCAAGCTATCCATATGAAGGATACCGGAGTGCAGATGAACTCGTAGACTATCACCGTTCACTCTACGAAAAAGGTGAAATTGAATCGGCGATTACGTGTATTCAAAGTGTCCAAAAGCGCCTCACTGAAGCAGGCATTCCTTGTTACCGTGTCGTACCGACGAATTTATCCATCCGGATGATTTTGCAGTATTTATTAGAGAGGGCACAATCGAGGAAATATCGTAAATCCCAAATTGCCATCGTTGGAATCGAAGTCATCTATTCCACACAGACATTGGACGAGTCCCATTTTTCTTATAAAATGAAGCATCAGGAGCTGGATCTGAAGCGGAATCTCCTTGATATTGCCCAGAAGATCAATGGTTCCATGGTTCAATTAGGGGACGGATTGTTCTTCGTTTATACAACGAGAGGGGAACTCGATCTTCATGAGAAGGAGTCGGTTTTCACTACTTTGACTCAGGAAGTGAAGACCCATACAGATCTGGATATCCGTGTGGGATTAGGGTTTGGTGTGACCGTATTAGAAGCGGAACATCATGTACGTCTTGCTTTTCAACATGCGAGAAAGCACGAATCTTCCATCGTCATAAGTGTCAATGAAGACAAGACGATAACGGAAATTCTTCCATCGTCGGAGTCCATTACATACGCTCTCAACAACTGGGGCAATGAATGGAAGGAAGTCTTTAAAGGGGCTTCGGTCAGTTCAGCCATCGTCTCAAAAATCCTTTCTCTTTCCCGTCATTACGACAAAGAGGAAATCACGTCCCAGGACCTTTCCCGCTGGCTGAAAAGCACCGAACGGAACGGGCGTAGAATTCTTACTGAAATGGAAAGGATCGGGATTGTGGAAATCAGCGGCGAAGAACAAAGCGGCGGCAGGGGAAGACCAAGGAAGTTATATCGCTTCCAACTTAAATAAATGAATCCTAAAAATCCCTTACTCTAACTATGAGTAGGGGATTTTTTATCCTCATCCATTCAGTAATCCGTAAATTTAAAATTTTCTCATAAATATTAAAAAATAAAGAGGATTTACACAATTAATATCGAAATACTTATTAACGGAAGTAAAAAGGAATTATTCCTTAAAATATTATTTGAAGGAGTGACCTCATGACAAATCCCAATTTAGAGCCAAATCCACCTCAAAAGGAGAAGGGATATCTTCGAATTTTAGGTGGAATTGAAAAGGTAGGGAATAAACTCCCTGACCCATTCATGTTGTTTGTGTACTTATCTGTCTTTATTGTTTTATTTTCCTGGTTTATTTCAAGTCTGGGTGTGACGGTTATACACCCGAAAAATGGAGAAGAGTTAGCGATCAAGAGCCTGGTTTCCGGAGAGGGACTCCAATACATCCTGACCTCCATGCTCGATAACTTTACCGGCTTCGCTCCACTCGGCCTCGTATTAGCGATGATGCTTGGGATCGGATTGGCGGAAAAGGTGGGATTACTGGAAACAGCGATTAAGAAAACCGTTTTAAACGCTCCCAAAGGATTGATTACATACGCTGTTATTATGGTAGGAATCATGGGGAACCTGGCGTCAGACGCAGCCTTCGTTATCATTCCTCCACTTGCCGCCATGATCTTCTATACGGTGGGAAGACATCCTCTGGCTGGACTTGCTGCCGGGTTCTCCGGAGTAGGAGCAGGCTTTACGGCAAACTTTATCATTACCGGAACCGATGCGCTACTCGCAGGTATATCAACCGAAGCTGCCAAAGCATTTGAAGTAACGGTAACACCAGTGGATAACTGGTACTTCATGATTGCATCTGTTGCTCTTCTTACAGTTGTAGGCGCTTTTGTTACCGAAAAAATTGTCGAGCCGCGTTTAGGGACATACAAAGGGAAAGTAGATAAAACTTTAGAAGAAGAGAGTCCTTTAGAAGGAAAAGGGCTTCGAAATGCAACCTTGGCAGGATTAGCATTTATCGTCCTGTTAGTCGTCTCGATTGCCTGGCCGGACTCTCCGATGCGAAATGAAGATGGGGGACTTATTCCTTCTACCTTCTTATCCGGAATCATTCCCATCACGCTATTCTTCTTTATCGTGATCGGGGTTACTTACGGGGTGACCGTGAAGAAAATTCAATCCAGCAGGGACGTACCAAAGTATATGACAGAAGCCATGAAAGACATGGGCGGTTATATCGTACTAATCTTTGCAGCAGCACAATTTATCGCTTACTTTGACTGGACAAATCTAGGAACATGGGTAGCGGTCAGTGGGGCGAATTTCCTGGAATCGATCAATATGACGGGGCTTGCGGCCATTATCGGTTTTGTCCTGTTGACAGCATTATTGAATCTATTGATCTTCAGTGGTTCCGCTCAATGGGCATTGGAAGCACCGATCTTCATCCCGATGTTTGCGACACTTGGATATAACCCGGCGTTTGTACAAGCGGCCTATCGTATCGCGGATTCATCAACGAATATCATCACACCGATGAACCCGTATATCATCGTGATTCTTGCCTTTATGAAGGAGTATGATAAAAAAGCAGGGCTGGGAACTTTGATCTCACTTATGCTTCCTTATACGATCGCGTTCTTATCTGTATGGATCGTGTTACTTCTGACATTTGCGTTATTAGGTATTCCATTTGGTCCTGGGGTAGGGGTTTACTTATAGTAGTAGAGAAGGCCGGTTTATAAACTGGCCTTTTTTATTTGTCAAAAATAATTTATATGTGTCGTGCTTCAAGATATGACAACTTTCGTCACCCATTCAAGTCATAATCATACCTAAGAGATACAAGCATATAGATACATTAAATTTGAAAATATTTGTTTTTTTTGAAAGAATTAGAAGTGAAATGAAAAGTCTAATATAGGGGTTGTCAGTACATATGTATAGAAAAGTCATGCTGTTTTGTCTCTTTATTTCTTTCAGTCTGTTGGTCGCCGGATGTCAAGAGAAGCCAAAGCCTGATGATCGCTTGCAGGAATACGTCGAACTTTGGAATAAAGAAAAGTTTGAAAGCATGTTCAAAGAGTATCTAAACTCTTCAACTAAAGAGTCGTTCAAGAAAGAAGATTTCGTCACGAGATACAAGGACATCTATGAAGATTTAGAAGTGAAGGATGTAAAGGTAACTTTTAAAAAGCCGAAAAAAGAAATGGACTGGGACAAGGAAACAAAAGCGGGATTTCCTTTAAAAATTACTTTCAACACTTTGGCTGGTAAGGTGTCCTATGATAAAGAAATCACTTTAACCAAAGAAAAACAAGGTGAAGATGAAAATTGGTTTGTAGAATGGGAGCCTTCTTTTATCCTGCCGGAAATGGAAAAGGGAGATAAAGTAGGTGTGGAGAGTATACCTGCTAAGCGCGGGGATATACTTGACCGGAATCAACAGCCCCTTGCGATGAATGGAGAGGCATTTGAACTGGGGATCGTACCGAAAGAGTTTAATGATAGTGATTTAAGTAAATTGGCTTCCTTGCTCGATATGTCAGCGGAATCCATTCAGGGTAAACTTGATCAGAGCTGGGTGAAACCGGAATTTTTTGTGCCGATTAAAAAGATTTCCCTAACCGAGCGACCTTTAGCTCTGGAAGTTATTGAATTAGGAGGTCTGTACTCTAACCGGGTGCCTGCAAGGGAATACCCATATGGGGAAGCGACCGCCCACCTGACCGGTTATATAGGAAAACTTACAGCAGAAAAGCTGGAGAAACTAAAAGGTGAAGGCTATACAGCTCAATCATTGATGGGGCTCAGTGGTGCTGAAGAAGTATATGAAGACCAATTAAGAGGAAAAGATGGTCAGCAGATTTATTTGAAGAAAGAAGAGTCTGAAGAAGTAGTGCCCGTTGCAGAACAACCGGTTGAAGATGGCAAAAACATCACCTTGACCATCGACGCCGAAATGCAAAGGAAGCTTTATGAACAGATGAAGAGTGAAGCAGGGACAGCGGCAGCCCTCAATCCTCAAACGGGTGAAGCATTGGCACTGGTCAGTACGCCAGCCTATGACCCGAATGATTTTGTATTGGGCATGTCCTCTGAAAAATACAAAAAGTTGGCTGACGATCCGAAAAAGCCTTTACAGAATCGTTTTCCAATTGCGTATTCACCTGGATCAACCATGAAGGGCATCACAGCTTCGGTAGGATTGAAATCCGGAAAGCTAGATCCAAATAAGATCTATGATATTACGGGGAAGAAGTGGCAGAAGGATGATTCCTGGGGGAATTACCGAGTCGTCCGTGTCTTTGATAATGAGAGTAAGGTGGACTTGGAAAGTGCGTTGAAATTCTCGGATAACATCTATTTTGCCCGAGTGGGATTAGAGATGGGGGCAGATACCTTTATCTCAGGATTAAAGAAATTTGGATTTGGAGAGAATATTCCAACTTCTTATCCAATTTATAAGTCACAAATCTCCAATGACGGAACCATCTCCAAAGAAGTCCAACTGGCTGATTCAGCCTTTGGTCAAGGGGAGGTTCTCATGAGCATTGTTCACCTGGCCAGCTCCTATGGCGGAATCATCAACGATGGAACCATGATGAAGCCAAGGGTCTTATTGGGCGAGGAACATGAAGTATGGAAAGAAAACTTACTGTCGAAAGAACAAGCAGACATGCTGAAAACAGATTTGCGAAAAGTTGTCACTGAAGGAATTGCCGGAAAAGCGAGTGTAAAAGGGAAAGCAATCGCAGGTAAAACCGGTACGGCAGAGATCAAGGCAGAACAAGGAACAACCGGGACTGAAAATGGATTATTTGTATCTTATGATCAGAATGACCCGACGATGGTGCTTGCCGTGCTTCTTGAAGACGTAGAAAAAGCGGGAGGCAGTACGCATACGGTAGAAGTGACGAAAAGATTTTATGATAGCTGGTAAAGTGAAGAGAATATGAGTTGAAAACGATGAGCAGAAATATGCTCATCGTTTTTTGCTATTAAACGTCCGTCTTTTGACATCATGTTCCAACTCTCTCATTAACCACGATTCCGCTTTCAATATGTGCTATGATAGACAAAATAGCCCTAGAGGTTGAAATTCAACAGGAGTGATCAATTTGAATTTATTTTTAACGGGATCGACAGGTTTTCTTGGTGGGAGGCTCATCAAGAACCTTTTACAACATAAACGTAACGAAGTCTACATTTTAGTAAGAAATGTAGAGAAGGCTGAAAGATTAAGAGATTCCTTTCAAATGGATGAGCAAAAGAGAATTCATATTTTTCAAGGGGATATTACCATTCCCAATGCCGGCTTGAGCAGGGATGATCTTGAATGGTTAACAGGAAAGATTGATGAGGTTTATCACCTCGCTGCCCTGGTGAAATTTGATTTTGATTTGCGTGATGAACTATTTGCTGCTAATTACGATGGGACCAAGCATATCCTTGAACTGGCTACCATAATGCAAGTGAAGAAGTTTTATTATGTGAGTACGGCTTACACAGTCGGAAAGCTGGCAGAAGGGGTGGAGGAGCTTTATCCAGCAGACGGAGAGTTCCATAACCCATATGAGGAAAGCAAAGTGAAATCGGAGCATCTTGTTTTTTCTTATCGAGACAAAATGGATGTGTCCATTTTCCGTCCGGCTATTATTGTAGGAGATTCTAAAACGGGGGAAGCGGACTCCCAATTCACACTGTACGGATTCATGCGTGCTCTTGGTGTGTTCAAGCGTAAGACTGCAAGGCGCGGGGGAGAAGAGCGTACCTACAGACTGGTTGCAGCGAAAAACGGTACTTCCAATCTCGTTCCAGTTGATTATGTAGCGGACATTCTAAGTCTTGCTCCAGAAAAGGCCCAAGCGAACAAAATCTATCATATTACGAATCCGAATCCTCCAGAGAACATCGAGCTTCTGAAAATGTTAAAAGAGGCACTTCAATTTGAAAACTTATCAGTCGTTGAAAACACGGGTGAGTATGAGTTAGATGAAGAGGAAGTAAAGCTTAATAGCCTGATTGATGTGTTCAAGGTGTATCTGGCAGGGGCGTTGACGTTTGATGATCGCAATACTCAAGACCTGATGGAAGGTACTGCCGTTTCTCATTTGGATATGTCGAATGAGATGGTTGAGATGATCATTCGGACGGGATGTGAGCCTAACGGAGGAAAACTCACTGTATAAATAGAATGAGCAATGCCCCAATGGTACGTGCCATTGGGGCATTGCTTTTTTATAGTGCGGTAACCAATCCGCCATCTACGACGAGGGATTGACCGGTTAAATAGGTATTTGCATCTGAAACCAGAAAAGTAATCACTCGGGCAAACTCTTCTGGCTCCCCGTAACGCCCAATAGGTATCGCTTTTCCACTCATATCCTTTAGCTCTTCAACGGGGATATTTTGTTTTTCTGCATGTATTTGGTCTAACTGAGCCACTCGTTCTGTTGCAATTCTACCCGGACCTACCGTGTTGATGAGAATGTGATCCTGGGCCAGTTCCCTTGATAAGCTCTTCGATAAGCCGACAATTCCTGTTCTGAAGGTGTTGGATAGAATCAGACCATCAATTGCCTGCTTCGTGGAGGAAGAAGCGATATTGACGATCCGTCCGCCCTTATTCTTTTTCATATGGGGAATAACCTCTCTGATGGTACGGATATAGCTGAGCAGGTTAAGCTCAAAGGCATACTGCCAGTCTTCATCATCAAATTGCTGGAAGCCCCCTGCAGGTGGGCCGCCTGTGTTGTTGACGAGAATGTCAACACCTCCAAGTTTATTTACCGCTGTTTCCACGAGTGCTTGAATGTCTTCTGCTTTTGTCATGTCACATGTTGTAAAATAGACTTCGTGATTCCCGGACAGTTCAATGATCTCTTTTGCGGTAGATCGAAGCTCTTCTTCATTTCGGCTGGAAATAAGCACATGAGCCCCTTCTTTTGCAAGCTCGAGTGCCGTTGCTTTTCCTAATCCTTTACTGGAAGCAGTGACAATCACTGCTTTATTTTTTAAACCAAAATCCATTAAAATCCACCTCGTTTAATTAGGAATATTGATCTCTTTACTCATCGGTTTACCCTTTCCTTGATAGTTCGAAAACAAAACTAGTACGAAAACGGTGAAGCCAATGATATCTGTCATCCAACCGGGGTAAATCAGGAGAAAAGCGGCTACAGCACTTATCAAGCGCATACTGACAGGGATTTTCTTTTTGAAATAACCCTCGATGGAAACGGATAACAGGAACACTCCGATAACTGATGTAACGGTGAGGACAAGAATACTCGTAACGGATGCATCCACCATCAGCATTTCATGGGAAAACACAAACATAAACGGTACGATAAACCCTGCAATGGCAAGTCTCATCGCCTGGAATCCGGTCTTAGTCGGATCACCGCCACTGATGCCTGCTCCGGCAAACGCTGCCAGTGCGACAGGCGGCGTGATATTTGCAAAGATTCCAAAGTAGAATACAAACATATGAGCAACAAACACGGCCGTTTCCGTCGACCCAGCCAATTCACGGAACAATGGCAGCTGTAAAAGGATCGGTGCTGCCATGGTACTCGTAATGATATAGGTTGGGATACTTGGTAAGCCCATTCCCAGTACGATGGAAGTGACCATTGTCAGCAGTAAAGTAATAACGAGCTGAAGGAGGGGACTGTCGATCATTTCACCAATACCGACAATACTGTTAGCGAGCTCCAGTGCAACTCCGGTCAGGGAGGCAACTCCTACGACGATACCAACAGCACCGCAGGCGACTGCAACCGGAATCGTCGTTTTCGCTCCTTCTTCCAGTGCTTGTACACAATCCTTTAACCCTATTTCCTCGGCTTCCAGATTTTTCGTTTTTCTAATGAGATTGATGACTAATGGAATCACCACAATCAACAGGAGTTCCCACCATCCGCTTTTGAGGGGGGGGATGCCTTCTCCTGAAAGGACGCCATTCACCTGTGGTTGGAAAATGAAAAATACTCCGAGCACGGTTGATAACGTCAGAACCTGCTTCGAACCGGAAATGATAATCGTTGCCAAAATCGACCAGAACGCAGCGTAGAACGGTGTTTTTCCTGAGAATAATAAGTACAGGAGAATCACCATCGGAATGATTAAATGTCCCCTTTCGGCCAGCACTGCTTTCACGGACGGCAACTCTGATTTCGGTACTCCGTGCAATCCACGTTTGGAGGCTCTAAAGTGCACCTGAAGCAGGATACCGATGTAGAATAGCAGCGCAGGAATGATACCTGCCATAATCACTTTGGTATAAGGAATATTCAGATTCTCTGCCATAATGAAGGCGGCTGCACCCATGATGGGAGGAAGGATCTGCCCACCGACACTTGCTGCTGATTCGACAGCACCTGCAAATTCTTTCTTATAGCCGATCTTTTTCATCAATGGAATGGTGAAAGCCCCGGTTGTCACGACATTGGCAACAGCCGAACCATTAATGGAACCGAGAAAGCCACTGGCAATCACGGCAACTTTAGCAGGTCCGCCTTTTGTGTGTCCTGCAACTGCCAGTGCCAGGTCATTAAATAATTTCCCCATGCCGGAGCGGCTAAGGAATGCTCCAAACAAGATAAAGAGAATGATATAGCTTGCCGACACACCGATCGCTGTACCAAGGATCCCTTCCGTAATGTATACAAGCTGGGATATCATTTTCTTTGTCACAGTCAATGTGATTTGAGAATTTAATTCTGGATAGATAGCCAGCTTTACATAGAGACCATAGATTAAAAATCCAAGGGCAAGAAGCGTCAAGCCCCAGCCGGTCACACGCCTTGTCAGTTCGAGAAGAAGAACAATGACGAGTATACCTACGATGAAATCGGTATCGTTGATTTGTCCCCCCATTTTAATGATGCGCTCCGCACTGAATAACATATAAATGCCAACGAATAAGGACAAGCCGCTTAAGATATAGTCATAAAATGGAACAGGGAGGCCTTTCTTTTTACTGATAAAAGGGTACAGGATAAATCCAATGGACATTAAGCCATATAAGTGGATGCTTCGCTGCTTTACATCGACTAACGCACCTGCATAAGACGTGTATAGATGGAAGAGTGCAATCCCGGCTGCCAATACTAAAATTAATAGACCAATCACTTTGGGAAACTGGCTTCTCGTATTTCCCTCCCGATCCAACTCTTCCACAGATGTGTTCTTTTGTTTTCTCATCATGAGTCACCTCGCTTAATCATTAACAATCATATAAATCAGTTCATACATAGGTACGGACCTCACCGATAATTGGTAGGACCGCTGAGAATCAAGTACTAGAGTTCGTTCATTTAATGAAATACGATGATTCGTATTCTTACCTGTCTGGAAGCGTAATGAGTCTCCAATCGGTTGATGGATATTCGTCATATACACCCAGCCATCCTTGATATATGTGTCCTCGCCTGCGTTATCCGGGACACCGGCACCAAACGTTTTGAAACGGGTGGAGGTCAAGGTGATGGTATTATCTTTAATGTGAAAAAATTCTTCCCAATCTTCTTTTTCAACAGAATGTGTCCAGCGGATGGAAACTTCCTTTTGATTAAAAACAGGCTCCACGAATATGTTTATATTTTGATAGGATAAGATGATCGTATTGAACGGAACAATGGCGAGAAGAATAAATAGGAGCAGGGCAGAGGCACCCAGAATTCTTTTTCTCATAGATAGAATGAAAAGGGCACCAGGATTGATGCCCTTTCTCTATTATTCCAGTAATCCTTTTTCTTCATAAAACTTCTTCGCTCCCGGGTGCAGGGGAGCAATGAGGCCCTTCGCCATTTCATCACGGTTGACTTCTTTAAGCGGTGCAACCGCAACTGCGTCTGTTCCTAGGTAGTCGTAATAACGTTTTGTTAAGTCGTACACTGTGTCTTCACTTACATCCTTCGATATAATCAGCATATTTTGAATCCCGACGGTTTCAACTTTCGAATCCAGGTTATATTTTGCCTCGTCTCCTGACTCAATCGTAAATGTTTTATAGAACGGATATTTCTCCATTAGCTTATCAGCAAGATCTCCTTTGATTTCAACAAATGATACATCATTTTGCTGCATAAGGTCTGTAATATTACTGTTCGGTACACCTGAAGTGAAGAATGCAGCATCAAGTGTGCCATTTTTCATTTCCTGAACAGAATCCGCGTACCCGGTGTGAGTGACTTTTTCAAGGTCATCATACGTTAGTCCGGCCGCTTCCAATACTTTCTTCGCACTTTGTTCCACGCCGGAACCTACCTGACCGACTCCCACTTTCCTACCCTTTAAATCTTCAATACTCTTGATTCCGCTATCAGACATAGCGACTACCTGCACAACGTTTTGGTACATGCCTGCAAGAGCCTGAACCTCTACTTTATTGCCTTCGAACTGTCCTTTTCCTTCTACGGCATCATAGGCAACATCGCTCATGACGATCGCCATTTGATTAAGACCATCTGTAATGTTCTGGATATTGGCAACAGAAGCTCCTGTCGATTCTACTGTTACATTCCCGATTGAATCACTTTCCTCGAAAATCGGTTTTAATGATCCGCCAATCGCATAATAAGCACCAGACGTTCCACCTGTACCAAATACGATTGATTGGCTGGAAGAATCATCGCCACTGCTTGAATCGCCGCCGCTTGCGCCATCACTTCCACATGCCGCCAATAGTAATGAAATGATGGCTACCATCGAAATCCATTTTAAATTTTTCATCGTTTCGTCCTCCTTTAACTTACCTATAAAATATGGTAACGCTTACAAATTAAAATTAGAATATTTAGAACTTAAAGGACGTTTTGGTCTTTTTGGTCTGGGAGTGCGATAGAAGAGAACGAAAAAAGAATGAGGGGTGTCCTCATTCTTTCTTACTGCCATTGATATCGATTGATCGGGCGTCCAATACCGCCGTACTCGATTATGATTTGAACCTGTCCTGATTTCTGTAAATAGTCTAAATATCTTCGGGCTGTTACACGGGCGATGCCGATTCCTTCAGCGGTTTCTTCTGCTGATAAGGGGCTTTTTTGGTCTTTTATAAATTGTATGATCTGCTGTAACGTTTGCTGGTTCAATCCCTTTGGCAATTCTTCCTTCACCGAGGGAGAATTAATGGGAGAGGGAACACCCTGAAGCTGATCTAATTCCTGCTGTCCCACCGATCCCTCTCCAGTCATTTGATGTTTAAACATTCGGTATTTCTCAAGAGCTTGTTTCAATCGTTCAAACTTAAAAGGCTTAATGATGTAATCGAATACTCCTAATCTCATCATCGCCTTGATGGTTTCTTTATCCTGTGCTGCAGATATGACAATCACATCCACGTCTGTATCCTGATTTCGGAAGGCTTGTAAGGTTTCAAGGCCATTTTGTTTTGGCATAAAGTTATCCAGCAGAACAAGGTCGGGCTGATAGGAAGAAACCTTTTCCGCACCTTCCTGTCCATTCCCCGCAATGGCACACACTGTAAAGCCGGGTACACGTTCTATGAACATTCGATTGACTTCCTGAACCATTGGATCGTCTTCAATAAGTAATACGTTAATCGGTTCCTTCATGATTGTTCCCTCCATTCATTGGTAAAGTGAGTTGGAATAACGTCCCTTCACCCGGGGTTGACTCCACTTTAATATGACCGCCTGCTTTCTCTATAATGCTATGAATCAAGTAGAGCCCAATGCCTGACCCATCACTCTCTTTGGTGGTGTATCCTTTTTGAAATAAGTGGGGAAGCTGTTCTTTCGTCATTCCTGCTCCATTATCTTCTATTTCAATATGAAAAGTGTCCGGGTCTTCTTTTAAATAGATATGAATGACCTTGGTATATTCTTCAGAATCTTTTAGGGCATAAAAGCTATTTTCAATCAGGTTACCTAAGATAATGACAAAATCATGTTCATCCAGAAGAGGGGGAATGGATGATAGGTAGCTATCGGGATCGATCTTTACTTCTATCCCCATTTCGTTTCCTCTCCTGATCTTGCCCAATAGTAATCCTGTCAAACTATCAATTTTGATTTTTCGCGTCAGGGAGGCGGTAAGATGCTCCTCTTCTTGAGAGGATTGAAAGATATAATCGAGAGCTTTCTCTCCTTCTTCTAATTGGATCAGGCCGGCAACGGTATGTAATTTATTCTGATGTTCGTGGTTTTGGACCCTTAATGCCTCAACGAATTCTTTCACTCCAGTCAGCTCTTCTGCCAGTTGAGTCATCTCCGTTCGATCCTGAAACACGGCGACGGCCCCGACAATGTCCCCGTTTACCAAGATGGGGACCCTGGAACTTAATACAATTTTGTTCTCTAATCTCATTTCTTCATGATAAATCGGTTCCTTCTTGTGTAACACGTCCGGTAATTTTGAAGAAGGAAGTACCTCTTGAATGTATTTTCCGGTTGGATCTCCATCTAACACCAATATGTCTTTGGCTTTCTCATTAAAGACGGTGATCCTATTTTGATTATCAATGGCAATGATGCCTTCATTCATGGCCTGAAAAGTAGCTGTTCTTTCCACCAGGAGTTTTCCAATTTCATGAGGTTCCAGCTGAAAGGTATCTTTCTTTATTTGTCTTGCTAATAACCATGAACCCATGATTCCGAACAGGAGAGTGATAGCACCTATAATGATAAGTTCATTTTGAAGATTCCTCATTATATCGAGTGTAGAGGGGAGCAGGATACCTACAATGACCACACCGATTTGTTGGTGCTGATCGTTCATGATCGGAACAAATCCCCTGACAGCCGTACCAATTTCCCCCTTTGCTGTCGTCACATAACTGTGCTCAGCAAAAGCAGGACCTTCATCCTTTCCGGCAGAGATGGTCCCAAGCTGCTCATCGGACGGGTGTGAGTAACGGATCCGGTTCATATTAAGGACGACGATGTAGTCAGATCCATTTACAGTCCTGATATTTTCTACAATGGGCTGGATTTCTTTCCACCCTCGGAGCTCTTCTAAATGGCTTTGTACAGTTGGAAGATTCGCTACTGTTCTAGCTGTAATAAGTGCCTGGTTTCCTAACTCTTCTTTCTTCATTTCAATCGCTTTTCCTACAAATATAATAAATCCAATGATGAGCGCAAACAGGACTACACCAAAGGATAATATCGTTATTTTCCAACGAATGGGCATTTGTTTTCGATTCATTCTGAATATTCCTTCCTCTTCATTCAAAGTTATTGTACCATTTTTAGTAGAACGGAGAGAGGGGAGGTCCAATTATGAGAACTTTTTTCTTTATAGGGTTGTTCATTTTAACAGGGATTGCTTCAGCCTATTTTGTTGGATTTCATTCTCAGACCGGCTTTACCTCGGAATATGATGACGATCAAGAAAAGCTGAAAGATGGCATTGTCATTAAAGTCAGTCATGTTGTTTCTGAAAATACACCGAAAGGAAAAGCAATCAGGCGTTTTAAAGCACTCGTCGAAAAGAATACCAAGGGAAAAGTGAAGGTTGAAATTTATCCTAACGGCTCGCTCTATTCGGATATCAGTGAATGGAATGCCCTTAAAAATAATAATGTTCAAATGATTATCCCTGCCACGTCTAAAGTCTCTACCTATGTTCCAGAGTATAGTGTGCTCGACTTACCCTTTGCGTTTAATAGTTATGACGATGTTCAACGGGCATTTGAAGGGAATATAGGAGATATATTACTTGAAAAGGTAGAAAAACAAGAAAACGTGAAAGGAATTACCTTTTGGTATAACGGATTTAAACAAATCACCAATAACCAGAGACCCTTGATTAGGCCGGGTGATTTCAATCGCCTCCACTTCCGTACAATGCCGGGTGAAGTGATAAAAGATCAATATCAAAGGATGGGGGCTGCCGTAAGTCACCTGCCTTTTAATAAAACCTACGAGAACTTAGAAGTAGGATTTATAGATGGACAGGAAAATACCATTTCGAATATTTACTCGAAGAAGCTTTATGACCATCAATCTTATCTTACAGTCAGCAATCATACTTACTTAGGCTATGTTGTATTAATGAACGAAGAATTTTGGGATGAGTTACCTGAAGAGTACCGTGTAGAAATTGAAGAAGCGATGAAGCAAACGACTGAGTGGATCCGTCGGCATTCTATTGAAATCAACGATGACCATATGCGTGAATTAAAGAGAGATACTGATTTGGATATCCACATTCTGTTGAATTCGGAAAAAGAAGAATGGATGAAGAAGCTTGATCCTTTGTATGAGGAATATGAAGATGAAATTGGGAAGGAATTAATGAGGGAGATTAGTGAAAGAAAGAGGCTGGGACAAAACTAAAAAACCACGATAAAAAGACGAAAAATAGAAGTGTAGGTTCATAAGACCGCTAATGATTTCCGTGCAAGACTACGCTTTCCGCGGGTAGCCCGTGAGCCTCCTCGGCAAGCCTGCGGGGTCTCACATAAGCTACTTTCCCGCAGGAGTCTTCGTCTTGCACTCCAATCAACCGCTGGAAACCGCTAGAATCAAATGATTCGAAAATAAATAATAAACCCGAACAAATCTGCACACTAAGAAGCAGGTTTGTTCGGGTTTGACTTAGGATAAAAAACTTTTGTCCCAGCCTCTTTTGTATTCAAAATCGAACTCTTTCAACATTTCATGGGTTTCTTCCAAATCGAATTCTTCGGGATCGTGATCACCAAACCGTTCTCTGAAGAACTGGGCTTCCTCGTCCATTTTTTCGGTATATGATAGAACCATTAAAACATGTTGAAGTGATGAATGCCTCCGCTGTCTTCTAAGGGGCAATTTCACTTTCCTTTTACACAAACGGGGAAGGTCAGTTTTGATCCTCTGTGATTTTCTCGAGAAGAATCTGATGTTGCCAATTATCGCCGAAATCATAGGTATAAGAGATCGTATCTATCTCACGTTCTAACAAATGTCATTCATCTGAGGTCTTTACTTTATTGATGAGAAGGTGCAGAAGGTCGGTTCGATTTAACATGGGTATCCTCCTTGGCTATGCAGTGTTACCATCATATATGAGGGAAGTAAATGGATGCATAAGACTTTTACCATAGGTATGTAACTTGAGGTAGTGTTCACAAAAGGGGAAAGAGTGGGAGTGAAAGTATCTGAGGTTATTGCTCCATCCCCACTCGTCGTTTTACTTTATGGAGATCTTTTTTATGATCCCAATTTTTTTTTACCGGAATCGTGATGTTATCCTGGGTGTCTTGTTGATTTTCTTCGAGGACGGTCATTCTGGATTCGAGCTTGTCCATGCGGTTTTCGAGCTTGTCCATGCGTGTTTCCAGCCCATCCATACGGGTTTCAATTCTATCCATACGCGTTTCCAGTCTCTCAAAACGGGTATTTACATTTGATTCAAAGCGAGTCAATTGCTCCTGCAACTCTCTAATGGCTTGTAAAATCTGATCCATGTTTTTGTCACCTCCTTGTCCCCATAGTATAACACAGAATCTGGGAATATTGCCTTCATAATCACTGGAAAAAATCTTCACGAACAGATACGGTTTTGCTTTTAAATATGGTAATATAAGAAAATGTAAAGAGAGAAATCACGAACCACATTACATAGAGTTAGGAGAATGAATATGAGTAAAACACTTATTTTCGGACACAAAAATCCAGATACAGATACGATTACGTCTGCCCTTGTATATGCTGATTTGAAGACAAAGATTGGGATGGACGTCGAACCTGTGCGTTTAGGTGACGTTAACGGTGAAACACAATATGCCCTTGATTACTTTAACGTTGAAGCACCCCGTCTGGTTGAGAAGGTTGCCGGTGAAACCGATGCAGTTATCCTTGTTGACCATAACGAGCGTCAGCAAAGCGCTGTAGACATCGAGGATGTACGCGTTCTTGAAGTCATTGACCACCACCGTATCGCAAACTTTGAAACGGCGGATCCTTTATACTACCGTGCAGAGCCTGTTGGATGTACGGCAACGATCTTAAACAAGATCTATAAGGAAAAAGGAGTAGAGGTAACCAAGGAAATGGCTGGATTAATGCTTTCAGCAATCATTTCGGACTCCCTTTTATTCAAATCGCCAACTTGCACGGACGAAGACGTTGCAGCAGCGAATGAATTGGCTGAAATCGCTGGTGTTGAAGCTCAAGTATACGGTCTGGAAATGCTTAAAGCTGGTGCGAACATGAGCACGAAATCAGTGGCTGAGCTTGTAACCCTTGATGCGAAAGAATTCTCTATGGGTAACGCGAAAGTTGAAGTAGCTCAAATCAACGTCGTCGATGTGAATGACGTATTCGGACGTCAGGCAGAAGTGGAAGCTGCGATGGAAACAATGATCAAAGAAAAAGGATTGGATCTTTTCTTACTTGTTGTGACTGACATTCTGGAAAACGACTCAACGGCATTGGCTCTTGGAAGTAAAGCTGCAGAAGTGGAAAAAGCATTTAATGTAACCCTTCAAAACAACACGGCGCTATTAAAAGGCGTTGTATCACGTAAAAAGCAAATCGTACCTGTGTTGACGGATGCGATGAAATAATAGGTTATCGGAAAAGAAGCAGTTTATGTGACTGCTTCTTTTTTGTTTTAAGATCTTCTACTGATCAATTTCCTTCAACATTCCCATATTGGTGGTATTACTTCTATCATTTCTTCAAAAAAATGAATGATTTCAGAAACACCTCGTCTGTGAATAAAGTAGGATATAATATTCGTTTTGTCATAATGTTTGATTTTTCTGAAAAATGCATATATAATCATGGATATACAATTAAAAATGGAAACACATTTCCGTATGATGGAAATCATACCGTAAATCAAAGAAGCTTTTGGAGTAAAAAGATTATAGAAATGAGGCTGTTGAACAAATCTAATAAATCGGAACTATTAAGATGATTTCAGAAAATCAACTAAGTCATTTCCTCTACCTATTTGCATGCTGCCAAGCTTTAGTGGATTACTTAACTCACCATCCTAAAACCCCATACTTATTTTATGATTCAACTCTCCCGCACTCGGATACCTTTTATCGATCTCTTGGATTTACATATATTGAGCAGTATGTACTTCTATATTAAATTAAAAAATAAATTCAGAATGTTCTGTTTATATAATAGACTGAATACATATTTTATAACCTACTTTCGGAAACTACTTTCCGCAGAACGGAAATTGAGGATCTGAAGAATAACATCATCTGAAAGGAGGGATTAAAATTAAACAAACCGTAAAAGGCAGCAAAACAGGTATTCGCGCAGTAGAAAGAGCTCTGGAGATTATTGAAACCTTTTCCATGAGAGAACCTCAACATACCCTGGTAGACCTATCCAATAAGACGGGTCTTCCGCTTACAACCGTTCATAGGAATGTTCAAACACTTCTTCATAAAGGCTACTTAGAACAAGATGAAACCACAGGAAAGCTCCGGCTGGGTATGCAATTTGTCCGTATCGGAGGGATCATTATTCAAGGGATCGATCTTGTACAGAAAGCAACTCCGCACTTGCAACGATTATCTAAATCAACAGAAATGAATGTGAATTTAAGTGTGTACGATCATGGGCAAGCGTTATGTTTAGTCAATATTGAATCATTTCATCATTTTGGCCATGAAATTAAAGTTGGACAGAAAATTCCCATTTATGCGGGAGCTTTATCAAAAGTGATTTTAGCTTATCTGCCTGAAGAAGAATTTAATAGTCTTTCAGACACATTTAAAACATTTACCCCCATCACGATTTCACAACGAAACGAACTGAAAGAGGATTTAGAATCCATTCGGGAACATGGATATGCAAAGTCTGAGGGTGAGCTTCAACTGGGAGCGGTTGCGTATGCAGCACCGATTTTTAATTACGAGGGAAAACTTGAAGCAGGCATTGCCATCACAGGACCTGAACATTTTTACAAGGAAGAGAGCAGGCCTTCATATGTGAAAGCATTACTCCAAACAGCAGAAGAAATATCAAACGATATGGGATTCAAGAAAATTTACTAGTTTCCAATGGAAGGAGCTCAGTATGGAGAAAATCAAACCGAAGAGGCTTGAAAAAGGAGATACGATTGGAATCATTGCTCCAGCAAGTCCCCATTACAATCGCAGTGATATCATCCGTGGGATAGAGACCCTTGAGGAATGGGGATATAAGGTAATTACAGGTGAGAATCTTCATAACAAGCATGAATATTTAGCAGGAACGGACAAGGAAAGAGCACATGATTTCAATGAAATGTTCCGAAACGAAGAGGTTGATGCCATTTTCGTGACACATGGTGGCTATGGTTCAGCAAGAATGCTGCGCTACATCGATTTTGATCTTGTGAGGAAGAACCCGAAAATTTTCATCGGTTACAGTGACATTACTTCCTTGCATTTGGCCATTCAAAAATATACAGGCCTTGTTACTTTTCATGGGCCTGGCATGGCGGGATTTAACCCGGAGGATTTAACGGAATATCGCAAGGATTATGTATTTAAAGCCCTAAGTCAACAGGAACCTATCGGGGAAATCCGTAAAGCGAATGAAAAAAAGTGGATTAATCGTATTCATAAAGGCGAGGTAGAAGGAGAACTGACAGGTGGGAACCTCACGTTAGTATGTGCGTCCTTAGGAACACCATATGAAATCGATACGAAAGGGAAAATTTTATTTTTAGAAGAAGTTTGGACAGAGCCATGGAATATCGATCATATGTTTACACATTTATATCATGCAGGAAAGCTTCAGGAAGCCGCAGGGATTGTCATTGGTGAGTGCACGGACTGCGGACCGAAGAAGCTTGATCCAGGCTTTCATGTCACCTTTAGTCTAGAGGATATTTTATATGACTTTATTGAGCCGTTAGGGATCCCGGCAATTCACGGACTGCCGATCGGACACACGAAGGATCTTGCTACACTTCCCATTGGAGTGAACGCTAAGCTTGATGCCACCAATAAGAAGTTGTATGTAACAGAATCAGGCACGAGGTAGAACAGACGAAAACTAATTAAACCTGGGAGGGGTATACGTTCATGAATAAAAAATTATTCAGTATCGGACTTATGTTTGTTTTATTATTCAGTAGTTTTATAATCCCCGCTTCAAAAACAAAAGCAGCCGATCCATTCACGTTGAATATAGGCTGGACATCAGAACCGGATAGTATAAGTCCATTTGTTGCTTACAATATCGCAGCTACCGAAATATTCAAGCTAATTTATGATCCGTTGGTTGCTTTTGACAATGATGTTAAGCCTGTTGGACGATTGGCCAAAGAATGGAGCGTTAGTGATGATCACTTAACGTGGACGTTCAACCTGCAAGAAGATGTAAAGTGGCATGATGGTGAACCATTCACAGCTGAAGATGTGAAATTTACATACGAAATCATGCAGGAAAGCGGATTGGGCTTATACGCAGGGTATTTAGACGGTATTACGTCCATTGAAACACCAGATGATCATACCGTCGTGATTAAGACGGATGAACCTAAGGCAAATATGCTGCAAAGCACGACGCCGATTATCCCTAAACATATTTGGGAGGATGTTTCCATGGAAGAGCTGGAAACGTGGCCAAATGAAGCTCCAGTCGGTACGGGGGCATTTAAATTTGTTGAATTTAAAAAGGGTGAATTTATTAAACTCGAGAAAAATGAAGACTATTTTTATAAAAAAGCAAACATCGATGAACTTGTCTTTATCCTTTATGCTAATACAGACACAATGGTCCAATCCCTAAAAATCGGAGAAATCGATTCCGCTATTAATATCGGGGCAAATCAAGTACCGCTATTAGAAAAAGAAGAGGATATCGACGTGATTTCCGCCACAACTCACGGGTTCACTGAGCTTGCAATTAATAGCTGGCCAGACCCGAAATCAAAAGGAAATCCATTGTTATTAAATAAAGATGTGAAACACGCAATAAGCTTTGCCATTGATAAGCAAAAGATTGTGGATGTAGCATATGCCGGTCAGGCAACACCTGGTACGACACTCATCCCACCAAGTTTAGAGTTCTGGCATTATAAGCCTTCCGAAGAAGAACTGAGAACGTATAACCCTGACAAAGCAAAAGAGATAATGGATTCTGCAGGCTTCATGGATGGAGATGGTGATGGAATTCGTGAAGACAGTGAAGGCAATCCATTGAACTTCCGATTAATGTTGCGTTCCAAAACGTCAGAAGAGGTTCGTGCAGGAGAAATGATTGGAAGCATGTTGGAGGAAGTGGGAATCGGCACGGAAATCGAAACCGTTGATGATGGATTATTAGGTGATCGAATTTATGATAACGCTGATTTTGACATGTTTATTTGGGGCTGGGGAACAGATGCAGATCCTACTACGATTCTTCGGGTCATGACTTCTGACCAAATTGGTAACCTGAGTGATTCATATTATGCGAATAAAGAATATGATCAATTGCTTCAAGAACAAGCGAAACTGATTGATGAGAAGGAAAGACAGAAAGTGGTATATGACATGCAAAAGATGTTATACGAGGATGCACCTTATATCATTCTTATGTATGAAAATGCCATCCAGGCTGTGAATACAGCAAAACTGGAAGGCTGGACAAAGGTTAGCGATGTATACTTCTTTTCATTTAACCATGAGAATTACTTGAATGTGAAACCGGTGAGTGCTTCCGCTACTGCACAGGGTAGTGAAAGCGATGTGGCAGGAACATCTGATTCATCATCTTCCGTGCTGCTATGGACAGGTCTCATTTTGGCGGTACTAGTAATCGGTGGGATTTTGATTGCCAAAAGAAAAAATAAAGGCGTTTCGATCGACGACGATATGTGATGAATAAGGGGGCAAAGTAACTTACTTTGCCCTCATTTTCAAAGGTGGAGGTGAATTGTGTGAATAAAAATTTTTTACTAAAAAAAATCTTTCAATCTATTATTACGATTTTTCTCGTTCTTATTCTAAATTTCTTTCTATTCCGGGTCATGCCTGGAAATCCGCTTTCCATGATTGTGAGAAATCCGAATGCATCACCTGAGGCTATTGAGAAAATAAAGCATTTGATGGGAATGGATCAGCCCATATACGTTCAATTATGGCTCTATTTTAAGCAGTTGTTTCAAGGGGATTTAGGCTTATCCTTTATGTTTAAGCAGCCCGTGATTCATGTTATCGGAGAACGATTATTCCCGACTCTCTTGCTGGTAGGGGTTTCAACAATCGCAGCCATTATCGCCGGAGTATTTTTAGGCATTATTGCAGCTGCCAGACAAGGGAAGAAAATCGATGTAACCTCATTGGCATTTTCCCTCATTACATATTCCATGCCGACCTTCTGGCTGGGGATCATGCTGGTGATCTTCTTTAGTGTGACCCTGAATCTTTTCCCGACAAGCGGGATGGTGACAGCAGGGATGGTTTTTGATAACTCGTTTGAAAAAGCCGTTGATGTCTTGATGCATTTGTTCCTGCCCGCCTTAACCTTAAGTCTTGTATTAATAGGACAGTTCGTATTAATCATGCGCAATTCATTAATTGAAGTGCTGACAGAGGATTATATTACAACGGCAAAGGCGAAAGGATTTTCCGAAAAGTTAATCATGAAAAGACATGCATTACCGAATGCCATGCTGCCAATGGTCACGATTATCGCGATTAATATAGGCTTTATGATTGCAGGCGCGATTCAAATTGAAACGGTGTTTTCATGGCCGGGACTAGGAAGATTAATGTATGAAGCATTGAATAACAGGGATTATCCATTATTACAAGGGATTTTTCTCATTGTAAGTGTATGTGTGGTTCTGGCCAATCTCATTGCAGACATCATTTACGGATATCTTGATCCAAGAATAAATAATAAAGCCTAGGGTGAAATCATATGAAAAACTCAATTGCTACAAACAACTCAACTGTCAAAAGCAAATGGAGAAGATTTTTAGATACCTTTGTTTCGAACAAGATGGGACTTTCCGGGGCTCTCATTCTTGGGTTTTTTGTCATCATTGCCATATTTGGTCCCCTCCTTACTCAATATGACCCAAGGGAATATGGAGTTGCAGAAGTGTTAAGCCCACCCTCGTTGCAGCATTTATTAGGGACGGATGATTTGGGAAGAGATGTGCTGGGAGGAGTTCTATTAGGTGCCAGGATATCGATTACAGTCGGATTTTTGGCAACATTGATTTCGATGATCATTGGTACTGTCGTCGGAATTGCCTCCGGATACTATGGAGGGAAAGCCGACACGTTGTTAATGAGGTTTACCGATGTATTTCTCGTGCTTCCTTGGTTACCTCTGGCTCTTGTTCTGACAGCCATTTTAGGGGCGAGTATATGGAATATCATTTTTGTCATCGGTTTAACAAGTTGGCCTGGAACAGCGCGGATCGTACGTTCCCAAACCCTTTCTGTTAAAGAGAGGCAATTCATAGAACGCGCTCGTGCGATTGGTGCAGATCATCTGTACATAATGAGAAAGCATATTCTGCCTAATGTATTTCCCCTTATCTTTGCGAATACGATTCTTGTTTCTGCTGTAGCGATCCTCTCGGAAACGACATTAAGCTTCCTCGGAATGGGAGATACAACGGAACCGAGCTGGGGAATGATGCTGCATTATGCATTTGAATCAGGAGCAGCGAGCCTTGGCGCTTACTGGTATTTAATATCCCCCGGAATATGTGTGGTACTGGTCGTTCTGGGCTTCACATTTATTGGGTATGCCTTTGATGAAATCTTAAACCCAAGATTAAAAAGGAGATAAACCATGAGTCTTTTAGAGATAAAAAACTTAAAAACGTATTTTGAAACAAAAGATGGCGTCGTAAGAGCAGTAGATGATGTGAGCTTTACATTAGAGGAAGGCGAAGCGATCGGTTTGGTCGGAGAATCCGGTTGTGGAAAGACGACCACCGCTTTATCGATTATCAATCTCCTGCCCAAAGAAGGCAAAGTAGTGGGAGGAGAAATTAATTATAACGGCAAGAATTTAGCTGAATTGGATCAAAACAAGATTAGAAGGTATCGATGGAATGATATTTCGATTGCTTTTCAAGGGGCTATGAATGCATTAAACCCTGTAAAAAAAATTGGCGAACAAATTACAGAAGTGATGATGTATCATAACCAATTAACTTACAAGGCTGCTAGAAAAAAAGCGAAAGAACTTCTTGAATTAGTAGAAATTGATAGTGTGAGAATCGATCAATATCCTCATGAATTCAGCGGGGGAATGAAACAGAGGGTGATGATCGCCATGGCATTGGCATGCGATCCAAAAGTGCTGATTGGAGATGAACCCACTACGGCTCTGGATGTCATGGTACAGGCGCAAATTTTAGAGCTGCTGGAAAAGCTCCGTAGGGAACTCGGGATGTCTGTCATTTTAATCACACATGATTTGTCTGTTATGGCGGAAACATGCGATAAAGCAATCGTCATGTATGCGGGGAAAGTCGTGGAAACGGGAAGTGTGGAAAACATCATCAATAACAGTTCTCATCCCTATACTCAAAAACTAGTGAAATCATTCCCTGATATATATGGAGAAAAAGAAATGACTGAGTCAATCCCAGGGACTCCGCCAGACTTAATTACACCCCCTTCAGGCTGCTATTTCCATCCTAGATGTGAGCATGCAACGAAGGAATGTGAGGTATCCGCCCCACCACTGAAGAAAATGGCTGAAGATCATTATGTTGCTTGTCACTTAAGGGGGTAAACGATGTGGACAGTTTATTGAAGACAAAAGATTTACGGGTGAATTTTACGATTCAAAACGGATTTCTGAATGAGTTATTATCGAAAGAAAAGAAGCAGGTGAAAGCAGTTGATGGGCTGGATTTTGAAATAAGAAAAGGTGAAATTGTTTCTCTTGTCGGGGAAAGCGGAAGCGGGAAAACAACGACCGGAAAAGCCGTTTTGCAGTTGCTTGATAACGTTGAAGGGGAAGTGACCTATAATGGCCAACGACTGAATCAAAAGGATAAAAAACAAATAAAATCCTTCCGTCAAAAAGCGCAAATGATTTTTCAGGATCCATATGATTCATTAAACTCGAAATTCAAAATCATCGACATAGTAGCAGAACCATTGGAAATTAACGGGAAGATTCGAAATGAAGAGCATAAAAAGGAAAAGGTCAAAGAGGCTTTGGAATGGGCGGGGTTGAAACCGGCGGAAACGTTCTTCTACCGTTATCCCCATGAATTAAGCGGGGGGCAGAGACAACGGGTTGTGATTGCCTCAGCACTTATATTAAATCCTGAATTTATTGTAGCCGACGAACCTGTTTCGATGCTTGATGTCTCTGTTCGAGCCGATATTCTCCGATTAATGGTAGATTTACGAGATAAGAAAGGAATTTCTTACTTGTTTATCACTCATGATATTTCATTAGCGTGGTTAATTTCTAATCGAATTGCCATTATGTACTTAGGGAAAATTGTCGAAATCGGCGAAGCGGATAAGGTGATTTCTACGAGCCTGCATCCTTATACGAAAGCACTTATTAATGTCATGCCCAAACCGAAAATCTCCAAACAGAAACAAAAACGAATGATCCTAAAGGGTGAAACTCCAAACCCAAGTAACATCCCCACAGGATGCAGATTCCATACAAGATGCCCTTTTGCTGAGGAGAAGTGTAAGGTAGAAGAGCCTGAATTGACCCAATACAGTGATGGGCATTTCGCCGCCTGTCATTTCGCAGAAAAGCTGATGGAAGGAGCGGAATAAACAATGGAAAAAGAACAAATCAGTTCAATTATTGATCGAGAAAAAGAAGATCTAGTGGAATTAAGTAGATATATTCAGCAGAACCCGGAGTTAGGGGGAGAAGAATACAAATCCTCTAAGGCTTTATGTGACTATTTAGAGAGTCAAGGCTTTACAGTTCAAAGAGGGGTTGGAGAGTATGATACAGCCTTCATCGCAAATTACAAAAAAGGTGAAGGAGGTATTCATGTCGCCTTTTGTTCTGAATATGATGCCTTGCCCGATATTGGTCATGCCTGCGGCCACCATTTGATCGGGGTAGCAAGTGTCGCTGCCGGTCTTGCCCTTGCTAAACTAGAAACTGATGAACAATATGAGGTATCCGTTGTCGGTACACCTGATGAAGAAAACGTCGGCGGTAAGATTGACCTCTTATATGAAGGTGTTTTTGAGAACGTTGATATTGCCATGATGTTTCACCCTGGGTACTCCACGATCATTGATGTGAAATCCCTCGCCTTCCATAGCTACGAGTTTGTCTTTCACGGAAAGAATGCCCACGCAGCTTCTGAACCTTGGCAGGGAAAGAATGCCCTTGATGGCGTTATTCAAACCTTTAATGGAGTCAATGCCTTGAGGCAACATGTAAAACCCGATGTGCGCATACACGGGATCATCAAAGAGGGCGGGAAGGTAACCAACATCATCCCCCATAGAGCGGTGGCGGAGTTTTGTATTCGATCCATCGATAATGTGTATTTAGAAGAAGTGGTCGAACAGGTCATCAACTGTGCCAAAGGGGCAGCCCTTATGACTGGGACGGAACTGGAAGTGAAAGAAATCGGGCATCCGTATGCTGCCATGGTCAGTAATCAAACCTTGGTAGAACTGTATGAAGAGGCTCTTGATGAATACAACTATGTGGATATTTCAAGATATGATGAAGGGATGGGCTCGATTGATATGGGGAATGTCAGCCGCGCAGTACCATCGATTCATCCTGTTTTATCCTTAACGGATCAGCTTGTCCCTGGACATACGAAGGAATTTGCTGATATGTGTAACACTCCTGCTGCATATGAAACGATGCTGCTGGCGGGGAAAACCATGGCTCATACATGCCTGAACGTAATAAAAAATAAAGAAATACAAGAAAAAATCAAAGAGGAATTTAAACGATCCTTTTTATCGCACGTATAAATTCAATAAAGAAAGAAGGGGTACATAGACATGGAGAAAAAATATCTTTTTGGAGAAATGACTTGGCCTGAAGTGAAAGATGCCGTCAAGGAAGAACGAATCGCTGTTGTTCCTGTTGCAATGATTGAAGAGCATGGCCATCACTTACCCATTGATACTGATTTAGTACTGGCGAACGAAATTTGTAATAGGGCAGGTAAGGCTTCGCCAGACAATATGGTCATCGTTCCGGCAATAAACCATGGGTATGCCCCTCATCAGATGGATTTCCCCGGAGTCATCTCCATCAGCAGTGAAACTTTTATTAATTATGTAGTGGATGTTTGCAACAGTTTAGCCCATCAGGGATTTAAGAAGATTATATTAATGAATGGACATGGAAGCAATGTTTCATTATTAAAAGTAGCGGCAAGACAAACCATTTTAAAATACCCGGATGTTCAGTGTACCTCTATTTCACATTGGGATTTCCAACAAGTAGTGGACTTAACGGAGGAAATAAGGGATTCAGAAAGTCCTGGGGGGATCAATCATGCCTGTGAGCTTGAAACCTCTATGTATCTGGCTATCAAAGAAGATCTGGTTCAAATGGACAAAGCCGTTAGAGATATAGACAAATACCAAATGTCTAAGTATTTCTGGCTGGATTTAGTCGGGAAAGGCGAAGGACGACCGGTCGTGATGGTGCCATATTGGAGCTCCATTTCTGAGACGGGGACATTGGGTGATCCCACACAAGCTACCAGAGAAAAAGGGGAAAAGCTGCTTAATGCCGCTGTGGAGGGATTAGTCGAGTTCGTTCAAATCTTTAAAGGACGTGAACCGAATCATCCGCGGGTGAATCACCACCTCAGCTGATAGAAATCATTTACTTCCTATCAATGTTAGGGTAAACAACATTGATAGGAAGTTTTCTGTTTATAATAGGATGATAGATAAATAGTGAAGGAGAGAACACATGAACTTTAAAAAAATCCACCATATCGCCATTATCTGCTCAGATTATGATCAATCAAAAGACTTTTACGTCAACAAGCTTGGTTTTGAAATAAAACAGGAAATTTTTCGAGAAGAAAGAGACTCTTTTAAATTGGACTTAGCGTTAAATGGTGAATATTTGATCGAGCTGTTTTCTTTTCCTGCTGCTCCAGCACGTCCAAGTTATCCGGAAGCACGAGGGTTACGTCATTTAGCATTTGAAGTAGAGGATATTGAGGAGACTGTAAGACTCCTTAAAAAAGAAGGCATTGTAACTGAGGAAATAAGAATAGATTCTTATACTCATAAACGCTTCACTTTTTTTGAGGACCCGGATGGACTGCCATTGGAGATATATGAGGATTAATTGGGCACGTCCATAAAAAAAGAGCACTTCCCATAAAGAGAAGTGCTGTCCAAAGGTATTGTAATTTGTCGTTAGATATATTAAAACATAGATTTTAAATGTATGTATTGGCGGTTTATCACCTTAAGAGAGAATATATGGGGATTTCCCTGAAAAATTTGCATGTTTCCTGTTAAAATATAAAAATATTAATATTTACGGGAGGTGGGGTTATGGACAATTCTGTCATTGGTAAAAAAATCAAAGAGTTGAGAAAAGTCGTGGGTTTGACTCAGGGTGAACTGGCAGACGGAATTTGTACTCAAGCCATGATCAGTCGAATAGAAAAAGGGGATATCTATCCGAGTGCTACTTCTCTTTATCAAATTTCCAAGAAGCTTGGGGTTGATGTGAACTACTTTTTCGAGATTGGTACGACTCCCCGCCTGGATTATGTGAAAGAAGTTGAGCGTCAACTAAAGAAGTTAAGAGTGAAATTGAAATATGATGAAATCATCGAAATCGTTCGAACAGAAGAGAAGAATCCATTATTTTTAAAAGATGAAACAAATCTTCAGCTTCTCTACTGGCATAGGGGAATATATGTGAATGAGGTCGAGCAAAACAAAGAGGAAGCATTGATCATTTTAGAGAAGGCACTCTCCCTGACATATAATAAGAAAAAGGCCATGTCTGAGCGTGAAATGAATATTTTTATCAGTATGGGGATACTGGAATTCAGTCGTCATAATTATGATCGGGCAATAGAAATTTATCGAAGTGTAAATGATGCTATAACATATAACGACCAACTTCACGACAAGTCCATTAAAACGAGGCTCTTATATAATATCGCCAGGGTATTGACAAGGCTCGGAAACTATCATGAGTCTATCCAGTATTGTGAAGAAGGTATTAGGTGGATTATTCAAGAAGAAACTTTATATGGATTCGCGCAATTAAATTATCATATTGGGTATAACCTGGAGCTGCAAGAGAGATATCAGGAAGCTCTGCCTTATCTGGAGAAAGCTGCTATGCTTTTTGATATCCAAAACAACCCTAAATTATCCAATTTTATTAAAGGGAACATAGAAAAACTCAAAAAAAATATAGATAAAAATGCATTTTTAACTTAGTAACTTTCTTATTAAATATAACCTCTAGGGAGGCAGGCTCGTGGATTACTCCATCATTGGTAAAAAGATTAAGGAGCTACGTCAGGTTGTTGGTATAACTCAAGGAGAATTAGGAGAAGGGATATGCACACAGGCACTTATCAGTCGAATAGAAAAGGGAGACATCTATCCCAATGCCACTTCACTTTATCAAATTTCCAAAAAGCTTGGAGTGGATGTGAATTATTTCTTTGAGATAGGAACAACCCCCCGTCTGGACTACATAAAGGAAGTTGAGCGCCAATTGCGTCACTTAAGAAAAAAACACAGATATAAAGAAATGATCGAAATGGTGAGAGCAGAAGAAAACAATCCACTTTTTAAGGAAAGGGAAAACCTTCAACTCCTTTATTGGCACAAAGGAATCTATATATTTGAGATTGAAAATAATCGTGATGAAGCCTTTCGACTGTTAAATGAAGCCTTCTCACTTACAGCAGACAGTAAAAAAGCGCTTTCGGAAAGGGAAATGGAGATTCTATTAACCATCGGGGGTTTTTACGTAGGCACAGAAGACTATGCCACAGCTCTCAAATATTATGATCAAGTTAGAAAGGCAATCCATACTACTGGACAACTAAGCGATAAATCAATTAAAACCCGATTGCTTTATAATAAAGCAAGGGCGTTAACCAGATTAGGAAAATACAGTGAATCGATTGATCACTGCACGGAAGCAATAAAGTGGTGCATTGAAGAGGAGCACTTATATGGTTTAGCACAATTACATTATCACATAGGCTATAATTGCGAGCTGAAAGAGAACTACGAACAAGCATTCTCTTATATAGAAAAATCTATAATGATGTTTGAGATGCTTGGGAATGATGAACATAAGACCTTTCTAACTGATAAGAAAGAGCAATTATACCTCAAGATTCTGTCATAATATTTCTGTTTCATACATTCAACATGTCCTTCATAAGCATGATTATAGATGAGGAGTGTTGGATGAATGAGAAGGAAAAGCCCGATTCCTCTTTTTATCGGAGCGATTGTTGCTATTTTGCTTGCTGTTGCTCTGTTTATGTTCATTGGAAAAAACCAGGAACCTGATACACCTGAAGAAGTGATCGAGGAATTTTACAATTTTGAAAAAGACGGCGATTTCGGTAACGCATGGGAGTTGTTCCATTCGGAAATGCAAAATAAGTTCCCCAAATCCTCATATATCCAAACGAAAAACCATGTATTCATGGGGCATATGGGGGTCGATGAGTTTGAGGTGGAGGTTGGCAATATTGAAAAGGAGAAGGAGTTTACGTTTAACGAAGAAGGGCTTAAATTTAAAAATGTTCGAAAAGCGGAAGTGAACTTGTATTTTGATAGTCAGTTTGGTGAATTAATGATCACACAAACCTGTTATGTAGCCATAGAAGAAGGAGAATGGAGGGTACTATGGAACTATAATTTCTAAGGTGATGATTATAATGAAATTTTTTCACTGAATTTGGTTTTATCTTGAATTTTTCGGGTAAAAAGAAACTAATATTTTCACAAAGGAGGGCATTAGCTGTGTCGCTACTCTATTTTAAGGCTCGTGAAGCCTATGCAAAAGATGCGAAGTTATCTCAATTCCAAGTAACAAGATTGAGAGAATTTCGCAGAAAAAAGCCAGCTCCTGTTGTCAAAAAGAGATAGCTAATGTTCCTTAAGAATGAAATTTATTGTGAAAGCCACTGCCCAGTCTAAATTCATTTAGACTGTTTTTTTTGTTTAAAGTTGGTTACAGTTATTTTTGACGGTGAATGGAATAAAAAAGGTCAGGAATCCAATGATTCCTGACCTTCTTTATTCCAGATCTTCTCCAATAATACGTACTTCCCGTTCAAGCTCCACATCAAATTTTTCTTTCACTGTTTTTTGAACGTGTTCAATGAGTGAAATATAATCCGAGGCTGTCGCATTGTCTTTATTCACGATGAAACCAGCGTGCTTCATGGAGACTTCAGCGCCACCAAAGTTCGTTCCTTGAAGCTCACTGTCCTGAATAAGCTTACCTGCGAAATATCCAGGTGGTCGTTTAAAGACACTTCCGCAAGATGGGTATTCTAGTGGCTGCTTGGATTCCCGTTTATCTGTCAGATCATCCATAACGGCCTTGATTTCTTCGTAGTCGCCAGGTTTCAAGCTGAAGGTTGCTTCGAGTACGATATCGCCTTTTTCAGAAATATTGCTGTGACGGTAATCAAGCTCTAATTCTGCGGCTGTACGCTTAACCAGATTCCCTTCACGGTCAACGACATGGCAATAATCCAGAACATCTTTAACTTCTCCGCCATATGCCCCGGCGTTCATGAATAGAGCGCCACCAACGGTACCTGGAATCCCACAGGCGAATTCGAGCCCTGATAACTTTTCAGCTAACGCGCGTCTCGACACATCGATGATCGCTGCACCACTTTGAGCGACAATCAGTTGATCGGTCGTTTTGATGTCTTTAAAGTTTTTTAGATGAAGAACGATGCCACGAATTCCACCATCTTTCACGATCAGATTCGATCCGTTACCTAACAATGTAAATGGGACATCCACTTCATTTGACAGCTTCACGATGTTTTGAACTTCTTCATAAGTAGTTGGCGTTAAGAAGAAATCTGCTTTTCCGCCTAACTTCGTATACAAATGCTCTCTTAACAATTCGTCACGTTTGATATTGTCAGAATGCATCACCTTTGATAATTCTTCAAATACTTTTTCCTTATTGTACATTCTATATCAGTCCTATAAAGTAATTTTCGTCTTTTCATTAATAAATCCTACCCCACCATTATATGACGAAAACCCATGAAAGTTAAATGGTTTCAGTTGGCAGGTGTGAATCCCCTTCGAATGAACCTCAGTAATTGGAAAAGAATGCTTTATTATAGGTCAAAAATATGAAAAAAAGAATGTTCCCATCTTAAGCAAAGTGAGTTAGGATAGAACTAACAAAATATGTTATAACGTCTATTTAACTATTAAATTATACAATCTAGGGAGGAGGAAGCAATTTGGCCAAATTATATGTAGCCTTAATCGGTTTAAGTCTGATTTGGGGGATGTCGTTCGTTTTTATTAAGTGGTTGGTGGATCCAGTTGGTGTGTGGGGGACGGTATTCTTACGATGTTTAGCTGGGGCGCTTGTGCTTCTTCCAATCTTTTTCGTACAGAGGAAAAAAGGGGAGAGGAAATCGCTCCCTATGTGGAAGCTGATCGTCGTTGGGATTGGTAATGCGGCGTTACCTTGGACCCTGATCGCGTTAAGTGAAACACAGATTAATAGTAATACGGCATCCATATTAAACGCAACCACACCGATTTGGACGGGGCTGGCAGGGTTTTTATTTTTCTCAGTCATACTGACCAGGTTTCAATGGATTGGAATTGTCGTTGGGTTTATGGGGATTCTTGTCCTGATGAATTTCGAGGTGAGTGGGATCTTCACTTCGGATTTTGTAGGGGTGGGGACGATGGTGCTTGCCACCATGAGTTACGCATTTGCTTCTCAGTACGCAAAAAAATATCTAGCTGGAACGAGTGTGGTTGTCATTTCTACATTCCAGCTGTTGATTGGGGCAGCTGTAGGTTTTG
Organism: Rossellomorea sp. H136; assembly: GCF_056838065.1. Taxonomy (NCBI): domain Bacteria; kingdom Bacillati; phylum Bacillota; class Bacilli; order Caryophanales; family Bacillaceae; genus Rossellomorea; species Rossellomorea sp. H136. Next base: position 4,402,986 of record NZ_CM166371.1, on the reverse strand, counting down.
TAGGAATGATATTGACCAATCCGATCTCTATTGGAGACTTGTTAACAGGAGAGGTCATCCTGGGTATCTTAGGGTTAGGCTGTTTAGGATCAGGTGTAGCAACGCTTCTTTATTTCTATATCATGACGAATGGAAGTCCGGAATTTGCTTCGACAGTGACATACTTGATTCCGGGTACTGCGATGATTTGGGGATTCGTTCTTTTGGGGGAGCCTGTCACGCATAACCTGATATTAGGATTACTCATCATTTTTGCAGGAGTATTCCTCTCATCTAGAAAATCAAAAAAAATCGTCTCCTCTTTGCCTGTAGGTATGAGGTAAGACCTTTAAACAAACGTTTGATTAGGACATCGAATCCCTTGTACTGTATGGGCATAGAGTCTTAAACAAACGTTTGTTTCGTTTAGTGGAGCCGAAAGTCCCGAGAAACTAATGCAAACCAACTTGTTTTCATATAAAATGAAAAGGATACATAAGGTAGACTAGATAAGCTCGCAGCAGGGCTATAAAAATAAACAATAAGGATGGTAATTCTATGAAAACGGCAATTGTAACGGATAGTACCGCCTACATCCCGAAAGAATTGCGTGATCAACTGAACATACATATGATTCCTCTCAGCGTCATTTTCGGAGGAGAAACCTATCAAGAAGAAGTTGATATTACGGCAAGTGAATTTTACGAAGAGGTCAGCACCCAGGAAAAGCTTCCAACGACTTCACAGCCTCCAGTCGGAAAGTTCGTCGAGCTATTCGAGAAACTTTCAAAGGATTACGACGCCGTCATTTCCATTCACTTATCAAGTGGAATCAGCGGAACGTACCAAGGCGCAGTTCAAGCTGGGGAAATGGTCGAGGGCATTAAAGTGTATCCCTATGACTCGGAAATCAGCTGCATGATCCAGGGCTTCTATGCCATTGAAGGGGCCAAGCTTGACCGTGAAGGGAAAAGTGCTGAAGAAATCGTTGCGTTATTGGATGAAATGAAGCATTCTGTACAGGCATACTTCATGGTTGATGACCTGGCTCACTTGCAGCGCGGAGGCAGGCTATCGCAAGCTCAGGCGATCATCGGAAGCCTTTTACAGGTGAAGCCTTTGCTTCATTTTGTTGATAAGGTGATTGTTCCGTTTGAAAAAATTCGTACGAAGAAGAAAGCGTTGAAGCGGGTGGAATCACTCCTTGAAGTAGCCGTGTCTTCAGGCGAAGCATTTCAGGCATCTATTATTCATGCAAATCGCGAAGAAGACGCAATCGAGTGGAAGAATGAGCTTCAAGAGAAGTATCCGAATGTGGAGTTCAATGTAAGTATTTTTGGCCCTGTTATCGGTACCCATTTAGGTGAGGGTTCGATGGGGATGGGTTGGGCTCGGAAGATGAGTCGATAGTTTTGATTGAACCTGGTACAAATTACGTTTTTTGTACCAGGTTCAATTTGGTCATCACGTACCAGGTACAATCCCGAACTCCCCGGTGCCAGGCACAAAACATCATTTTTGTGCCTGGCACCATTTTTATTAGGCAGGATTTTCACCCCTTTATGTAGAATACATCACTATCCCAAATAAGGAGTGATGTTTTTGCGCTTTGCTTTTGCAGATAATGGATTAATACCAGAACCCCTTATAAAAGGGGAAGCCTCCGTTCTACAAAAAATCTCAGAATTCACTTTCCTTCCATCTCAACCTCTCAACCCGTCATTTCGTTTTTCTCCAGAGCTTCAATCCTTTCTTAGCGGACGTTCATTGCTACAGGACGAGCTCCCATTTTCAATCGAAACCCTTCAAGAGCACTATTTAAATGGCTATGTTTCATATGAAAAAGGTGTGGAAAAAAGCAATTGCCTCCGTTGTGGAAATACCAGCCCCCATTTATTCGATTCATTTTACTGCTCCAGATGCCACACCCCCTGCACCTACTGCCGTAACTGCATCATGATGGGAAGAGTTTCGGAGTGCACACCACTCTTAACCTGGAAAGGACCTGCACCAACATCAGAAACGACTCCCGTTTTCAAATGGTCCGGCACTCTATCAGAAGCGCAAAAGACAGCTTCTGAAAAAATGGTTTTGGCCGTTAAAGAGGAGAAGGACTTGCTGGTTTGGGCGGTGTGCGGAGCTGGAAAGACGGAGGTTCTCTTTGAAGGAATCCATGAAGCACTTAGGGAGAATAAACGGGTATGTATTGCCGCACCTCGAACCGATGTAATCCTTGAACTATCTCCACGTATTAAAAAGGTATTCCCTGATACATCGGTGACCACCCTTTATGGAGGCTCGGAAGAACGGAACACCTATGGCCAGCTTGTTCTATCCACCACCCACCAACTGTATCGATTTCAGGACGCTTTTGATGTCATGATTATTGATGAAGTCGACGCCTTTCCATACTCCTACGATTCTTCCCTGCAATGGGCAGTGGAAAAAGCACGAAAACCTCAGTCCTCGATTATTTACCTTACAGCTACCCCGGATAAAAAAACACAGCTGCAGTGTGCCAAGGGGAATAGAAGCTATATCCAAATCCCGGCCCGCTTCCACCGCCATCCCATTCCTCTACCAAAGTTTGTGTGGTGTGGTCTTTGGAAAAAATCCTTGAAGAAAAATCGAATCCCTCATCCTATGAAAAAGTGGACATTATCAAATCTCCAGCAATCCAAACAATCCCTCATTTTCTTCCCGACAGTCGAACTTATGGAAAAAGCCCTGCCGTTATTTCAAGGAATGAATCCTCTAATCGAATCCGTCCATGCCGAAGATCCAGATCGAAAAGAGAAGGTAATGAAAATGAGAAGCAAAGAAATTCCGATTCTATTAACCACCACCATTTTAGAGCGGGGTGTGACGATTCCGAACATCGATGTCGCCGTTCTTGGGGCAGAAGAAAAGATTTTTACAGAAAGTGCCCTCGTACAAATCGCAGGAAGGGTAGGACGCAGTGTAGACCATCCCACAGGAGACATTATCTATTTTCATTACGGCCGAACGGGTGAGATGATCAAAGCCCTTCTTCATATCGATCAGATGAATAAAGAAGCTGGGAAAAGAGGATTGCTTCATGATCAATAACTGTTTGAACTGTGATGATGAACTGGTTGAGATGATGACCTGGAGAGGGGTGTTTTACAGGGAACCTCAATTTCTGTGTTCTGCGTGTGATAAACAGTTAGTGAAAATAGAAGGGAAGCGTTGTTTGGGGTGCTCCCGGTCCTTGGATGATCTGGCTCCGCGATTAATTAAGGGTGACGTGTGCCTGGACTGTCATCGATGGGACGTGGATTCTGAGTGGAAAGGGCTTCTACACCAGAACTTCTCATTATATCGTTATAATGATTTTCTTAAAGAGTATCTGGCAAAGTATAAGTATCGCGGGGACTACGTGTTGGCAAAAGTCTTCTCTCATACTATTAAAACCTATCTCACTAAAATGGAATATGACCTCATCATTCCCATCCCTCTAAGTGATGAACGCCTCTTTGAGAGAGGGTTCAACCAATCTACCGCTCTACTGGAGGAAGCAGAGGTCCATCCCTCCAATATTCTCGCCCGTTCGCATTCTGAAAAACAGTCGAAGAAGACACGAGCTGAGCGTCTTCGGCAAGTGCAGGTATTTCAATTGGTAGAATCTGATCTTAAAGGCAAGTCCATTCTGCTGTTTGATGATATTTACACGACGGGAACGACCTTGAGGCAGGCGGCTAAGCTCTTAAAGGAAGCAGGGGCTGAAGAGGTATCTTCCTTAACTCTTGCCAGGGGTTAAAGCAATCTCCATTTCTACCGATATAACAAATAAGATAAGCTTTATTGGGAGGAACCAATTATGTCAGAAATCATCAACTGTCCACGCTGCAACGCGATTTTTATGAAAAATAAATTCCGTGATGTATGTGACAAATGCTATAAAGAAGAAGAAACGATGTACGAGACTGTCTATCAATTTTTAAAAAAGCGGGATAACCGAGCTGCGACAATGGAGCGTGTCATTGAAGTGACGGGTGTAGATGAGGAGCTTCTATATAAATGGGTGAAAAAAGGCCGCATTCAGACGAGGCAGTTTCCAAATATGGGTTATCCTTGTGATAAATGCGGGAAGATTATAGGGACGGGTAGGATTTGCAGTGATTGTTCTTCTGAACTTGCCAGTGAACTGAAAAAGTTCGAAACGGAGCAGGAATGGAAGAATATATCAAAGGAATCCGGTCAGAGAACGTATTACACCATGAGAGATAAGAACTAGAAGGTCAGCACATAAATCAGGAAAAACTAACCAGGCTCTAAAGCTAAACAAACCACGTTTTTATCCGATATACTAGGTAGAAACAATGGACGTGATGAAAGCGAGGAGAAAATGATGAAGATTAACAATATCGGAAATCAGAACATCAATCCTTATAAGCGCAATCTTAACAAGATGGATCAGGTCGGCAAAACGGAAAAGAACGCATCCGACAAAATTGAAATTTCATCTGCTGCCAAAGAGATGCAGGAGGTTTCCAAACTCGGTAAAGAGCGCCAAGCCAGAGTGGAAGCTTTAAAAGATCAGGTTCAGAGCGGGAACTACACCATCGATCCCAGAGCAATTGCTAAAGGATTGAAGAATTTCTATAACGGACAATAAAAAGGGAGCGAACAAACATGTCAGCAACCAATCTAACGACAACTCTTGAAAAACTATATAAGCTGCATGAAAGTTTGTTCGATCTTTCAATGGATAAAACGAACGTCATCAAAAAAGGTGATATGAGTGAACTCGATCGTGTACTGAAGGATGAACAAAAGCACTTGGCCGCCATCAATACGGTGGAAGCTGAGCGGCAGCGAGAGTCCAGTCACTATCTTCAATCACGGAGAGTACCTTTTAACGGGGCACCCACGATATCTCACTGTATCGAGCACAGTTCACCCCAAGACCAAGAAACGCTCGCCCATTGGCAGCAAAAATTACTCGGAATCATCGGAGAGTTGAAAGTCCTAAATGAGCTGAATCAAAAGCTTGTCTATCAATCTCTGCAATTCGTGAATATGAATCTATCCATGACGCAACCGCAGCCGGATCAATCAACCTATTCACGTCCAAACGGTGAAAAGAAATCACCAACTGGACGATCCATGTTTGATTCGAAAGCATAGCACTTACTAATTGAAACGGAGGCAACACCATGCGATCCACTTTTATGGGCCTGGAAACGGCAAAACGAGGCATGTACACCCAGCAGGGCGCCCTTTATACAACCGGTCACAATATCTCCAACGCAAATACCCCTGGATATACCCGTCAACGAGTCAATTTTGAACAAACGACACCTTATCCTGCCCCCTCTATGAACCGTCCGCAAATCCCAGGTCAAATTGGAACGGGAGTCGACGCCGGTTCGATTCAACGTGTGCGTGATTCATTCCTGGACATGCAGTATAGAGGTGAAAACCAAAAGCTTGGCTACTGGGAAACAAAAATGGAAGCGATGAAGAAGATGGAAGAAGTCATGAATGAACCATCGGATTCAGGCTTATCGAAAACGATGGATATGTTCTGGCAGTCCCTTCAGGATTTAGCGGTGAACCCGTCCAATTCGGGTGCTCGGTCAGTAGTCGTCGAAAGAGGGAGGGCTGTTGCTGAAACATTTAACTACTTATCGTCATCCTTAACAAGTGTCAGAGGCGATTTGAAAAATGAACTGTCTGTCAGTGAAAAGCAAATCAATTCCCTGTCGAGACAAATCGATAACATCAATAAACAAATAGCCGAGGTTGAACCACATGGCTATCTTCCAAATGATCTATATGATGAACGGGACCGATTGATCGATGAACTTTCACAGCATGTTTCCATCCAAACGAGCTACCAGTCCAATGGAGGAGCGTCATCACCAATCGCAGAAGGTGCGGTCACGGTCACATTGGTCGGAAAAGAGGGAAACCTGGCCGTCAACCTTGTCGGTAAAGGTGGAGTCAATGAATTACAGCTTACCTATGACGGTCCTCAAAATACAGTGGATACCGTAACGATCGGAAATCAGACACTCGACGTCAAAGACTTCTTATCACAAGGCGAAGGGAAACTGAGGGCCCTTGTCGATACATACGGCTTCAAAAATAAAGACGGTGAAGCAGAAGGCTCCTACATCAGCATGCTCGATGAACTGGACAGCATGGCTTATGAATTTGCCAAAGCATTCAATGAACAGCATCAAAAAGGTTTCACACCTGAACAAATGAACGATCCAAACTTTGATCCTGACAACGATACTCCGGATACACCGAAGTTCTTCCAGGATGCAAAAAATGCCGCAGCAGATTTGGACGGTGTGCCAAAAGCAGGCTTCGCTCAAAGAATCCGGGTGGCCGATGAAATGAGCAACCTCGATAACATCGCGACAGCGGGTCCAGATAATCCCACACTTGGTGACGCATCCAATGTTCTGGCGCTTGCCGACATCATCACTACGACTAAACTGCCTTATGGTGAAAAAGAAGCCTCATTCCAAGGACACTTTGAGTCCGTGATCGGAAAAATGGCAGTAGAATCACAAGAATCCGTGCGACTCGCAAGCAACTCCAACGTATTAAGAGGAGCAGTGGACGAACGCCGAATGTCCGTCAGCGGTGTGTCCCTTGACGAAGAAATGACCGACATGATCAAATTCCAGCATGCCTACAATGCCTCTGCCAGAATGATCACACTTCAGGACGAAATGCTTGATAAAATCATCAACGGCATGGGAACCGTTGGAAGATAGGTAGGTGAATGAATATGCGCGTAACACAAAGTATGCTGACAGCGAACTCGATGAGAAACCTTAGTTCTTCCTATGGACGAATGGGTCAACTGCAGGATCAATTGGCGACAGGGAAGAAGATTACAAAGCCATCGGATGATCCCGTGGTTGCCATGAAAGGGATGTTTTATCGTTCGAACCTGACCGGGATCGAGCAGTATAAGCGGAATTTATCGGAACTTTATTTGTGGATGGAGAACTCGGAATCTGGAATCGAGCAGGCGAATCAAGGTTTGCAGCGTGTTCGTGAATTGACGCTTCAGGGGAAAAATGGAACGTTAAGCCCGGAAGACCGAAAAGCCGTAGCTGTTGAAATTGAACAGATTAAACAAGACTTGGTCAGTGTTGCTGAAACGAAAGTAGCGGGAAGATATATTTTTCATGGAACGGATGTTGGGAATTCACCGATTAAGGACGGGAATCCTGCAGATGGCAGTGCCCCTAAAGTTGCTGATAATTTAGGAAACGGTGCTATCGATGCTTATCCTGTAGAGGTTTCACAAGGTGTTTCTTTAAAAGCCAATGTTAATCCGAATAATGTCTTTAATCAGAAACTGTTTGATACAGTGCACAATATCCAAAAAGCATTGGAGTCGGGAGATGGCGCGGGCCTTGATACAGAGCTTGAGAATCTCGATAATGTCATGAACACGTTATCAGCAGAACGTTCCGAACTCGGTGCCCGTTATAATCGTCTTGAAATGGTAGACGACCGGCTGGGTTTGCAGGAAGTAACAGCAAGCCGAATTCTTTCTGACAACGAAGACGCTGACATTGAACGCGTCATCACGGATTTGAAAACCCAGGAGAGTGTCCACAGAGCGGCACTCAGCGTCGGAGCCAGAATCATTCAGCCAACATTGATGGATTTTCTACGATAAAAGCAAGGGGACTGACCCTTTAAGGTGTTTTGTCACCTTAGGGGTGAGTCCTTTTTTATATGAAAATGGGAGGTGAGTACGTGTGAACGTTCCACAAATAAGATTGCAGTCTACGTCAGCAGCCTTGAGCATCCGGACGACTCCAGGGCGGATGGACATTGAGCAGCCACCGGCAGAATTGGATATCCAGCAGCCGCAGGCAAAGATGGAGATTAAACGGACGCCTTCCAAGCTGACCATCGACCAAACAGAGGCCCGGGCCGATATGGATTTGAAGTCGGTGCGTCGGAGGATAGAAGAATATTCTCAACAAGGATATGAGGATTGGTTATCGGGACTTGCCAGGGTCGCCCAGGATGGGGATGAGCTGATGATGATCGAGAATGGTGGGGGTGCGATTACCGCTCAGGCTAAGCGGAACAGTGAGGATCCGATGTATGAGTTCAACATAGGATGGATTCCTTCGGCGGGGAGCGTCAAAATCAGCTATGACCCCGGAAATGTAAAGGTTAACATTGAACCGCAAAAAGTGGTGAATCACTCTCGTCCTCAAAAGCCCAATATACAGTATACTCCAGCCCATGTAGATGTCAGTTTGAAACGGTATGCAGACTTACAAATTGATTTTGCTAATTTGAAGCACGTCGGGATTAACTACGATCAAGAAATATAGGATGAAGGAATGAAGCGGATGAAAATTGATACGAAATATCATGGGGAAATCGAAGTAAATTCAGAAGAAGTTTTGACATTTGAACACGGGATCCCCGGTTTTGGGGAAGAGAAGAAGTTTGTATTGTTGGCACTTCCAGAGAATGAGTGGTTTCATATATTGCAGTCAGTGAAGACGCCTCAGCTTGGGTTTGTAGTGGCAGATCCGTTTATGTTCTTTAAGGATTATGATATTGAATTGGATCAGGCGAGCGTGGAGTTATTGGGACACCCTGCGGAAAAAGAAGTACAGGTTCTGTCTATTCTAACTGTTCGACAAACACTTCATGAATCGACTGCAAATTTACAGGCTCCAATCATTATCAATCTAGCAAATCGCAAAGGAAAGCAAGTCATCTTAACCAACACTGACTACCAAACCAAGCACCTGATCTTTGCTCAGCCTGCAGGAAAGAAGGGGTGAGGGGATGTTAGTACTGACAAGAAAAACGGGAGAAAGCATTCAGATTGGGGATGACATTGAGCTAACGGTCATCTCTGTAAAAGGTGATCAAGTGAAACTCGGGATCAATGCCCCAAAGAACGTAGATATCCATCGGAAAGAAGTCTATCTGTCTATTCAGGAGGAAAACACCAAAGCTTCGAAAGGAATCGACAATCTGCTTAACCTTTTGCCGAAAAATGATTAATTATTTTTCTCAAACTATTAAACACTAGTAGAAACGACCGATAATAGTATTGTAAGCAATGAGGGAAAGGGCGGCCGACCTTCGGGACTTGTTGCAAACTAAAAACTAGATAGTTCACATGGATGTGGGCTTACTTTCAAGGAGGAAATTATTGTTATGAGAATTAATCATAATATTGCGGCTTTGAATACTTATCGTCAATTGAATAGTGCGAATGGAGCACAAGGTAAATCAATGGAGAAATTGTCTTCAGGACTTCGTATTAACCGTGCTGGTGACGATGCTGCTGGTTTAGCGATTTCTGAAAAGATGCGTGCTCAGGTTCGTGGATTGGATCAAGCTCAACGTAACTCTCAGGATGCTATTTCTATGATTCAAACTGGTGAAGGTGCATTGAATGAAACGCATGCGATCTTACAACGTATGCGTGAGTTAGCTGTTCAATCTTCAAATGATACAAATACAGCTGATGATAGAGCTGAAATTCAATTGGAAATTACAGATTTAATTGATGAAGTTGACCGAATTGCAACAACTACTCAATTTAACAGTCAAAATCTACTAGATGCTACTGGCGGAACAACAGGTACATTTACGTTCCAAATTGGTTCTAACGATTCCCAAACATTAGACGTAGCATTCGCTGACATGCAAGCTGCGGCACTTGGAATAGATGGTATTGATTTAAGTGTCGATTCAGGTACTTCCTCTACAGCTATCGCAACAATTGATGCCGCAATTAAATTAGTATCAGATGAACGCTCTCAGCTAGGTGCAAAGCAAAATAGACTAGAACATACAATTAACAACCTAGGCACATCTTCTGAGAATTTAACTGCAGCTGAGTCTCGTATCCGTGACGTAGACATGGCAAAAGAAATGATGAATCAAACAAAGAACTCAATTCTTTCTCAAGCATCACAAGCTATGTTGGCTCAATCCAATCAAATGCCTCAAGGAGTTTTACAACTTCTGAGATAATTGATTAGAGGGCGTCCAGTTTGGTAACGAACTGGAGTATAACTGGGTGAATTGCTGGAACTTCCTAAAGCTCTATCAACCACAACGTAACTGGAAACGGTAAGCGGAACGGTTTAAAAATGATAGAGATTCAACAATGGATAATCAGCAGCCAAGCTCCTGTGAGGAAACTCTGGAGAAGGTTCAACGACTAGAGAACACGGTCTAAGGCAAAAGCTAGGGCTATGAATCTCGTAGGGCAGTATACACTGTTCGAAGTGCCCAGCCCCTAACATACAAGGGTGAAGATATAGTCTATTCTATGATCGAAAGACATAGTCGCAAAGCAAGCGAACCAACAACCACAAGGAGTTTTACAACTTCTTCGTTAATTTTTATTTTTCTAAGAGGGACTCTAGCAATAGAGTCTCTTCTTTTATGTTTAAATTTGAATAGTCTAGCTAACTACTAAACTTTCCCCACCAAATTCCGATATAACCCATATAACCCTCAGGAGGTTCAAAAGATGATTGATAAAGTGACAGGCGGAGTACCCGGAATACAATCATTTACTAGATTAGAGAATCAAACAAGTGAAGAAGTGAAACAAATTCAAGCGCAGGAACGACACCATGAAGAAACCACAACGAAAGAACCTGTCACCAAAGAAAAATTGGAAGTTGTCGTTCATGGGATGAATGAGTTTATGTCCACTTCGAATACACACCTCAAATTTGAATTTCATGATAAATTGAAAGAATACTATGTGACGATTGTTGATGATCGTACGCAGGAGATAGTAAAAGAAATACCAGCAAAGAAAATGCTAGATATGCACGCCGCAATGACGGAATTTGTTGGTTTACTGGTCGATAAGAAGGTTTAATGGAAGGAGATACATATGGCTGATATGAGAATTGGTGGTCTTGCCAGTGGTATGGACACGGATCAAATCATTAAAGATTTAATGAAGGCGCAAAGAATCCCTTTAGACAAATTAGAACAGAAAAAACAATACCTTGAATGGCAGCGTGATGACTACCGGGATATGAATAAAATGATGTTTGACTTTAGTAATCTTATTTTTGACGGAGTGATGAAGAAGGGGACGTATACACAGAAAACAGTAACAGTCTCAAATCCGAATGAAGTTTCGATTAAAAACATCAATTCAACTACCGATTTTACCGGAACATTAAAAGTTGAGAAGCTGGCTACTGCTGCTACTATGTACAGTTCAGGCATTACTCAGTCTGACGGGGGAGCATTTGATCCTAAGAAAAAATTGAGTGAGTCGTTCGGTATGACTGGTGAGCAAAGTATTAAAGTAAAGGCAATTAAAGCAGACGGAACAATGTCGGGTGATTTTACTGAAATTAAATTTAATGCTGAGGATGAAACCCTGGATAGTTTAATATCCAAGATCAATGCGCAAACAGGTGTGACGATGTTTTATGACCAGCATACAAAGCAAATGTCAGTTATGAGTGAAAATACAGGAAGTAATGCCGGTGGGGCTGAGATCGAGTTACAGGGTGATCTATTTACCACACACCTGAAATTGGATGCAGATAATGATGTTGCCCTAGCTAATAATCGGGGTTCCATTGGTGAAAATGCCAAATTTACATACAACGGAATGGCAACTGAACGGTCGTCCAACACGTTTACCATCAACGGTTTTGAACTTACTCTGAAGAACGCATCCAATACAAATGTAACTTTCGCTTCACAACCCGACACCGACAAAATCCTAGAAAAAATCGTCAAATTCGTCGACGAATACAACAAACTCATCGAAAAAGTAAACGGTGAAGTGAACGAAAAGAAATACCGCGATTTCCAACCATTGACGGCTGAACAAAAAGAGTCAATGGAAGAAAAAGAAATCGAACTATGGGAAGAAAAGTCACGCAGTGGTACTCTGAGAAATGATTCCGTTCTTACATCTGGTCTCAACAAAATGCGAACCGACATGTACACTCCAATCTCTGGTGGAACATCAGGCGTTGACCAATTAGCCCAGATCGGGATCAAAACATCAAGTAACTACCTTGATCGTGGAAAGCTGATTATTGATGAAAGCAAGCTGAAAGAAGCAATTTCCAAAGACCCGAATGCAATCTATGAGATTTTTGCTAAGGATGGTGCGACTTCAAATGAACAAGGTATCGCCCGTCGTTTGCGTGATACGTTAAAAGATACAATGGACAGTATTGAGCAAAAAGCAGGGAAGGCTTCGAGCACCAATAATACATTTACTCTGGGCCGTTTACTAAATAACATGGAGAGCCAAATGGACCGTTTCGAAGACCGTTTAACTCAAGTCGAAGATCGTTACTGGCGCCAATTCACCGCCATGGAAAAAGCCATCCAACGTTCCAACGAACAATCCATGTTCCTCATGAACCAATTTGGCGGCTAATCATAACTAAAGGAGTGTCACTATGGCCATCAACAACCCGTATGCAGCATACCAGAATAACTCGGTCAACACCGCATCACCAGGTGAACTCACCCTTATGCTTTATAACGGAATCCTGAAATTTATTCATATCGCGAAAAAAGCGATTGAAGAAAAAAATATTGAACTGAAAAATACCAACATCCAAAAGACCCAAGCTATCGTAAATGAACTGATGGTGACATTAAACACGGATCTTGAAGTCTCACAGAACCTCATGTCCCTTTACGACTACATCAACCGTCGCTTAACAGAAGCCAATATCAAGAATGATTTGGCGATTTTAGAAGAAGTAGAGGGTCTCATCACTGATTTCCGTGACACATGGAAACAAGTCATTCAACTGAACCGCCAGAAGCAGCATGCCGGACAAGGTGGACAGGTGTAATGAGCTCGGTCCTTCATTGCTATACGATCACGAAGCAATTGAAAGAAGCATTGGAACAGGTGACTGATGAAAACAGGGAATCTACGATCGAGGAAGTGGAATCTCTTTTAGAGAAAAGACAGAGTGTACTTGGGACAATCAAGCCGCCTTATACTCAGGATGAGCAGAAGCTCGGCAAGCAGATGATTGCCTGGAACCATCAGATTGATCGGCAGTTGGCTCAACTGCGTTTGGAAATCAAGCGAGATATGAATGGGTTGACGAAGAAAAAAACTTCCGTTCAAAAGTATTCAAATCCATATGAATCCCTGCAATATGATGGAATGTTCTACGATAAAAAGAAATAGGTGGTTCTTTGAATTTTGCGACTAACTTAGAAGAAAAACAATATAAATTGGTCAGCCAATACGTCGGTTTGCTTGATATAATCGATGAAGCACTGAAGTACGTTGTAGCAAGCTTCACTGATTTAAGCAAAACAGAAGGGGACATGCTCCTTTCAGAGGTCTTCCTGACCGTTGAGCAGATTTCAGAATGCAACCCCTTGTTAAAAGAAATATTTAATGGAAGCGAAGGCATTCAGAGAGCTTTAATCCAATTTGAAACCGTTACGGATCCGGTATGGAGATTGAATGGGCAGTTAGAAAACAACATAGACAAACAAAGTATTGTGCAGGAAATACTGTCACCCGCATTTTCTACATGGAAAATGACAATTGAAAACGAACTTAATCCCTATCTAACACACTAAGTCTCGAAGCCTCGAGGCTTTTTTCTTTTTCCAAATACTCTCATGCTATAATAATAGAAAAATGCTGGAGGAAGACTTGATGAAAAATAGTCTGGTAGAAGAAATCAGAAGTCTTTGCGTAACCTACCCTGAAGTTCATGAACATATAGACGGCTTTGGACACACTTCTTTCCGGGTGAAGGACAAGCCATTCGTGATAATAGGAGAGGAGAATAATCTCTCCCTATCTATAAAAACGCTCCCAACCACTCAAGAAATCTTACTCGAGCAGCCAGGCTATACTAAAGCCCCCTACATTGGAAGACATGGCTGGGTGTTAGTAGAGACAAAGAAAGTAGGATGGCAAGCCATTGAAGCCTTGATTCACGAAGGCTATTTGAGAGTGGCTCCCAAGAAACTGGCAAATCAATTACGAAACGGATGAAGACACATGATCAACCTAGTCACCAATGAACTCTTAAAACAACTATCCCGTCCCCGCATGTGGGTCTCCCTCGGGGTCATGATATTCATCAACTCCATCGCATCCCTTTTCGTCTACATGCTATTCGAAGGAATCCAATTCTCCTTCTGGGAGTATATGCGAATCAGCTCAAATCTTATCATCGTCCTACAAGTCTTCTGCCTCATCATAGCAGGTGACATCGTATCCAATGAGTTTTCGTCAGGTACCATCAAGCTACTGCTCATACGGCCTGTTAACCGTGTGAAAATACTGCTCTCCAAATACTTAGCCGTTATCGTCATAGCAACCATTCTTACTTCTGCCCATTTCTTATTTTCTGCCGTACTGGGTATTCTTTGGTTCTACGACAGCTTCTTTGAGTTCAACGTAAACTTTTTTCTGGTAGCAGGTGCTTATGTCCTGAAATTCCTTGAACTGATCGTCATCTGTTCTATGGCTTTCACCCTTTCTGTATTGACGAGAAGCAGTTCCTTTGCCATTGGAACGACTCTCTTTCTGACGTTTTCTGCAGGAACTTTCTTGATTGTCATGAATGAGCGGGGAATGGAATGGGGGAGGTATTTGTTGTTCGCCAATACCGATTTGCAGCAGTATTTCTTCGGAACTCCGCCATTTGAAGGGATGACGTTTTTGTTTTCGGTAGGGGTAATTGTGGTGTATTTGATTGGGTTTGGTGGATTGGCGGGGTGGTATTTTGGGAGGAGGGATGTGGATGTTTAGTGGAAATGTTTTTGTACCTGGTACAATCGACATCATTTGTACCAGGTACAAAAACGTTCAGCTGTACCAGGTACAAAATAAACTTCTCCTTCCAAACACACCATTATAAGGAGGGAAATTTCAAATTATGTCGAATAGGAATAGTTGTAACTTGATTAGAGAAAGGAAGAGTCTATGACAAGAAACCATAGAGTTTGGTATCTTGGAGCCATTTATCACATAACTGCACGCGGTAACAGAAAGAATAATCTTTTTCGAGATAGAAAAGATTTTAATCATTATTTAGGATTAGTGCAAAGAGCAAAAGAGAAAACCCCATTCACTCTCCACTCCTATTGCCTCATGCCCAATCATGTTCATCTTATTATTGGGACACTCGATAACTCTCCTTCCGACATTATCCATTACATCCATTCTATCTATGCAAGGTATTTTAACCGGAAATACAATTATGTTGGTCATGTGTTTCAGGACCGATATTATGCTAAGTTAATTAATAATTCTAAGCAGCTTATCGATACAAGTAGTTACATTCATTTGAACCCGGTGAAATCCAAGTACTCTAAACAACCTGAAGACTATCATTGGAGCAGCTATAAGAGTTTTATTACTGCAGGTTATAAATCAATGGTTGATACTCAAAAGATTCTTTCAAATCTTGGTGATCATCCATATGAGAAATATAAATTTTATGTAGAAACAAAATATAATATAAAGGATTGGAACCAGCCGGTATAATGGTTGGTTTTATTTTGTACCAGGTACATTAGGTAGTAAATGTACCTGGTACAACGAACTTTAATGGTACCTGGTACAATCTGCAGCATTTGTACCAGGTACCAAAAAATCTAACACACCAAAGCCTCAACTCAAACCTTCACAAATCCGCCCCAAACCATTCACAAATCCTCCAAATTCCCACCGTTTATTCTCCTCAAAAAATGAGAAAATAATAATATAAAGAGTGAAAGATGAACCCTACATACTCGCAACCATCACCTCACTCTTTCATTCTCCAATCCCACACCCATCAACACTCTCGACACCATATTACAAACTTTACTAAAAATTGACGAAAAATTTAGAAAGTTTAAGGAGGAATAATTGAGGGAATGGAGAATATATAAACATAGCTTTATTTTTAAAAGGAGGAGTTTACATGTTGAACTACAACATTCGAGGCGAGAACATTGAGGTAACTCCAGCGATTCGCGAACACGTGGAGAAGAAGATTGGCAAGTTAGACCGTTACTTTAATGAAACTCCTGATGCAAATGTACATGTTAATTTAAAAGTGTATCCTGATAAAAATACGAAAACTGAAGTGACTATTCCAATGCCGCAATTAGTGTTACGTGCAGAGGAACGCAACACGGATATGTATGCGGCCATTGATCTGATTGTAGATAAATTGGAGCGTCAAATTCGCAAACATAAAACAAGAGTGAACCGAAAGATGCGTGAGAAGGGTAGCCCGAAGGAGTTTTTCGCGGCTCAGGAAGATCTGAATCACGTTTCTCCAAATGGTGCAGCTGCGGTTGAACTGGAGGAAGAGGACGATACGGAAGTAGTAAGAACGAAGCAGTTCAATCTTAAACCGATGGACAGCGAAGAAGCGATCCTTCAAATGAACATGCTGGGTCACACATTCTTCATCTTCACGGACGCCGAGACCAACGCAACGAATATTGTGTACAAGCGCCGTGACGGGAAGTATGGCTTGATCGAAACAAACTAATAACCTTAAATCCTGCGGTCACTGAGACCGCAGGATTTTTTTATTCCGAAGGAGGCTTTTACCATTTTTTGTCGAAGTTTGAAGGTAGACAAAATTTAGGGGGATACCAAGTGAGAGATCCACGATTAGAGAAGTTGGCAGAGATACTGCTGACCCACTCCTTGAAATTAATAGAAGGGGAGAAGCTTTTTATAATGGGAGAGCATTCGACAAAACCGCTTGTAAAGGAGGTCCTTCAGAAAGCGTATGAGATGGGGGTGATTCCATACTATGAGCTCGGCGATCAGGAGTTACTGCGTATCATGGCCACTCATGCGAAACCGGAACAAATGATTCTGCAAAATAAATGGAATATGGAAAAGTATCAGGATATCGATGCGTTTCTCAACATTTCAAGCGAAGCAAATGATGCAGAGATGAGTGAAGTGCCGGCAGAACAGTGGCAGGTCCTCATGCCGCATATGAAAGAATCCAATGACTATCTCATTCAAAATAAGAAATGGGCTCTATTAAACTATCCAAATCCGTCACTTGCTCAAAAAGCGAAGATGAGTTATGACACATTCTTCGATTATCTCCTGGAAGTCTGTACCGTAGACTACAAGCAGATGGAAGAAGCCCAAAAGCCTCTTAAAGAGCTGATGGATAAAACCGATAAAGTACGGATTACCGGCGAAGGGACGGACCTTACGTTTTCCATCAAGGATATTCCGTCTGTCATGTGCTTTGGAGAGCGGAATATTCCGGACGGGGAAGTTTATACAGCTCCCGTGAAGGATAGTGTAAATGGGACGATTACATACAATACGCCGACACTGTACCGCGGATTTTCTTTTGACAATGTTTCTTTGATGTTTGAGAACGGGAAGATCGTGAAAGCCACTGCTGATAAAACGAAGGAATTGAACGATATTCTGGATACAGATGAAGGTGCCCGTTTCATTGGGGAGTTTGCCCTTGGTGTAAATCCGAAGATCAATGAGCCGATGCTTGATATCTTATTTGACGAAAAAATAAACGGCAGCTTCCATTTCACACCAGGACAGGCCAATGAAGGAGCGGATAATGGAAACCGTTCGAATGTACATTGGGATATGGTCTGTATCCAGCGTCCGGAATATGGCGGAGGAGAAATTTACTTCGATGATGTTTTAATTCGGAGAGATGGGTTATTTGTAGTAGAAGAGCTAAAAGGATTAAATCCTGACGCTTTAATTTAAAGGAGGACTTCATCATGACGTATTCCATTGTAGGTTATGACCCGGAAGAGAAAGAGTGGGGGATTGCAGTACAATCCAAATTCCTCGGTGTTGGTTCTGTCGTACCTTTTGCGAAAGCAGGAGTGGGAGCCGTGGCGACTCAGTCTTACGCGAATACTTCGTACGGACCTCATGCACTTCAATTAATGGAAGAAGGAAAGACGGCAGAGGAAGCGCTGGATATCATCACAAAGGATGATCCCGAGCGTCCATTACGACAGGTGGGATTGATTGATGCTGGTGGGAATCCCGCGACTTTTACGGGAGAGGGATGCTATGACTGGGCCGGTGGACAAACTGGAAAGCATTTCGCAGCTCAAGGAAATATTTTAGTAGATGAGAATACCGTAAAGGCGATGGCAGATACATTTGAGTCGACAACGGGATCTCTTGCTGAACGATTACTCCATGCACTCGATGCCGGGCAGGAAGCAGGAGGTGATTCACGGGGCATGCAGTCTGCTGCGCTTCTAGTAGTGAAGGAAAGCGGTGGATATGGTGGCTTCAATGATCGGTACATCGATCTCAGGGTGGATGATCACGCGTCTCCCATTAAGGAATTGAAACGAATCTACTTGATGCATCAGCTCTATTTTAAAGAGTCAGAGCCTGGTAGAGTCGTATTGCTGGAAGGTGAAATACATGATGATGTTGAGCGGGAACTTACACGTCTTGGTTATGCAAAAGAAAGACAGTCTCTTCATCAGAGCTTGAAAGACTATCTCCATACAGAAAACTTTGAAATGCGTGAGCAGGATGAGAACTATATTGATCTGGATGTGCTGGATTATATGAAGAAGCAAGGCAGATAATAGAAAGCTTTTCTCAGGATAGGTATTTTATCTTGAGGAGGGCTATTTTTTATGAGAATCTATAATTGATTCACTGTATGTGTTAACAATATTGAGGATATAATAGATTCATAATGAATAGAGTGGGGTGGAGAGTGTTGACTGATGTTGGCCGAAATGATCCGTGCCCTTGTGGAAGCGGGAAGAAATATAAAAAATGTTGTGGTGGGGTGAATGTCGCTCAGTTGGATCATCTAATTCTTGAAGATCTCGAGCGGGTTTTTGCGAATGTACTTGATTTTGCATATGAGAGGTTTGAATGGAAGCTCGAGCATGAAAAACAAAAGGTTACCAGACAACTATGTTCTTTTAATTTCGAGACGCCTGGTGGGGACTTCCTATTTTACACATGGTTTTTGGTCGCTTTTAAAGGAAAAGATCACGGCACTATACTGGAAAGTTTTATCAATGAACGATTGAACACCATCCCCCGTACAAGAGTCCGGGACGTTGTAAGTCGATGGGCCTCATTTGCATTTGTCGTCGGGGAAGTGAAGGAGAACGATGGCGAAAGGATGTTAGTTGAGGATTTCATGAGTAGCGAACGGTTTGAATTTAAGGGAGTTGATTTGTCTTTTGCGATAGGAGAGACGGTGTTCACAGCTGCCATGCCTTATGAAAATGGTCAGTTTGTGCCCTTTACTACCTTTTTCAACTTAGATCCGGACGTCACAACTCTGGCCAAAAAAATCGTCGGGGATCTCTTTGAAGATTCTTCAAGGGATTTGCAAGGGTTTTACAGAGAGAATTTTCTGCGTTTAATCGATTCCGTATTTGAAAAAATGCACGATGATGAGAATTTAAGCGTTGATTCCTTCACATGGAGAAATGATCTGGAAGAAAATGCTGGTCAAGAGCTTTATTCGTTTGTAATCGACCATAATCATCAAGAGGAATGGGCGTATTTGATCACAAAATATTTAAATGATTACTTTCAAATGGCGTCAGCGAGAATCCGGAATCCACGCATTTATGCGGCGGCTCTTTATTATATGTGCAGCGAAGTATTGCCGATTCTTCAGTTTACTCAAAAGGAACTTGGAGCGTTCTTTGACGTCTCGCCTGCAAGTATTTCAAATCGTTCTTATACGATCGATGAGGCGATTGGAGAGAGGATGGCCTATGATTTTTCGATGTTGGAGCAGCATGGGGGACCTTCTCTTTCATTCCTTTATGGAAACGAACCGGCTCCGACAGAGAAGACGATGTGGGAAATCATGCTGGTGACAGAGGATAGTGATGATGTAGATCTGGATCAAGTCATGAGGCAGACTCGTGAAGGTGGAATCAGGCTTCCTGAGTTAACTCAGGAAGAAGAAGCTCAGCAATTGATTTATGAAGCATTTGAAGCACAGCCACCGGAAAGGTATACCCTTTGTGAAAAAGCTTTGAAAGTCGATGCAGATTGTGCAGATGCTTATAACCTATTAGCTGAAAAAGAAAAAAGGATGGAAACAAAGCTTAAGCTTCTGGAGAAAGGCATGAGACTTGCTAAGAAAGAAATCAGGGAATGCTTTCACGACGGGACGCCTTTCTGGAAGTATGTCAGGACTCGCCCTTATATGAGATTGACCCTTAACCTTGCTCTTGCATTGAAGGAAGCTTCCAGGTATGACGAGGCAATTCATTATATGAAGCAGTTGATGAAATTGAATGCTGAGGATAATCAGGGTGTACGATACGAATTGATTCCTTTACTAATTGCTTCCCGGAAGAAAAGAGAAGTGGAAGGCCTGCTGGATATGTACGAGGAAGAGTATGCATATGCTTACTATATACAATTCTTTATGAGTATCTACTTTGAAAAGGGAAATGTGAAAGAGAAGGCGGATGCAGCAGTGGGCGAAAACCCTTTTGCAATGGCCTATATGACAGGAGTTTGGCCATTACCGGATGAGTTGCCTCGGACATATGCGCCTGGGAGCGAAGAAGAGGGTATTGTTATTGCGAAACAGACGGGAATCCTATGGAAAGATCAGGATCTATTTCTTAAGATTATTGAAAAAGAAGGTTCACTCAGGAAGTAGATTACCTCCAATCATGAATGTGAAGAACCAGTCCAAAAACGATTGGTTCTTTTTTCTTGTTCTAAAACAGTTTAAGGAACGCTTCAAATGTTATATAATGAACATTTGTGTACGGGACTCAAGAAGTTGGAGGTAAATACAAACATGAGTACAGTCGGAAGAAATGAACCATGCCCATGCGGCAGTGGGAAAAAATATAAGAAATGCTGTGAAAAAGAAAATGTTGTGAATATAGATACGTTGGTGAGTCAGGAGCTTGATGTGCTTCAGGCGCAACTCTATGATTATATTGCTACGGCGCAGTCAACAGAGATGGAAGAATCCTATCATCACTACTTAGCGAAAATGGATCTGATGCAAGCGGATCCGGATATTTATGAAATGGCATTTGTCAGCTGGTACGGAGCGACTCAGAAGGATGCTGACGGTGTTCGTTTGATCGAACGCTTTGTTGATAAGCAGTTGAGCACGGTGACTCGTCCTCAGACAGCTGAAGTACTGGAGTCTTGGAAAAACGTGCGTGTGACGGCAGGTACCGTAGAGAAGCTGGATGAAAATACGTTACGTGTGGAAGAAGCCATCACTGGTGATGTGCTGATTGTAACTGAAAAGTTCGGGAAGTTAGAAGAGAATAGTTTCTTCTTGGGGCTATTGCTGCCGAATGGGGAGAAGTATCTTCCATTCGCTCAGTACTTCATTTATCCTGCGATAGAGAAAGCAGCGATGGAACTGGTGAAAATCCGATTTGAACAAGGTGAGTTTGGAAATCTGCATGACTACTTATCAGGGCAGTACTTGGAAATAGCAGATGTCGGATTCGTTCTTTATAGTGCTGAAAAGAAAAAGGCCGGAAAAGCAGCAGCATGTACTAAAGTCACGGATGAAACAGATACTTCCAAGGATTCGGATGAGAAAGCCGAAGAAGCAATCGAAGGAGTAGAAATCTGGAAAACGCCGGAATACGTTGAAGCGATCACATCTCTTCAAAACTTCCTGACTGAAAAAGGGGAAGACAAAGAAGAAAGTGAGCTGCTGGTAGCCGTATTGGAAAAATACTTCTACACAGAGCGCCCAACAATCCGCAATCCTAAAATCTACTCGGGTGCACTGGTGGACATGGCGAAAAACATCGAGGAAATCAGTATCCGCCACGTCCAAAAAGAACTGGCTGAATACTTCGATGTCTCCGCCAACAGCATCTCAAGACGAAGCAAACAAATCTGGGAAAGCTACCAGGACACCGTCTACGAACTACTAAAAGCAACTAAAGCCTAACCATTCAAATACACAACATCTAAAAGTCGTCTGCATAGGCGGCTTTTTTGTTTGAGGGACGGACCTCCCTCTTCGCCAAATATATGGGGAAATTCTGTAAAGTGGCCAAACCTAGACAAATTATTTTAGTAGGTGAGGTCCGTCCCTCAACCTAAATCGACGCTATTTCAAGAGGACGGAACTCGCATTTCATGAGCTATCCAGGAATACCGCGTGATAGTAAAGCCTCCAACCATTAAAAGCTCTGTGATTGAGAGGTCCGTCCCTCCCTGAGTTGTAACCCATATAGGATAGTGGTAAGATTGGTAGGGAATATATCGTGTTTTTGTGGGAGGATATTTGGATTTTGTAGCGAATTTTAAGTAGAGTGATTGGAACGTGTGAAGGTGACTTTTACATGGATTTTTCATGATTCTCATCTGAATTTCATTTTCTTTCGTTATTCTAGTGACGTTCGGCTCTCATTTAAACACAGATAAAGGAGCGTTTATACATGCTTGGTCTATTAAACAAAGTGTTCGATGCGAATAAAAGAGAAATAAAGAGGCTTGAAAAACTGGCTGATCAAATAGAAGAATTAGGCCCCGATATGGAGCGATTGACGGATGATGAAATCCGTGAAAGAACAGAAAGATTCAAGGAGCGCTATCAAAAGGGTGAAGACCTGGAAGATATGATGATTGAGGCTTTCGCTGTCGTACGGGAAGCGGCTCGCCGAGTTCTTGGTTTATATCCGTACCGCGTTCAGCTTATGGGTGGTGCCTCCCTGCATGGCGGGAACATCTCCGAGATGAAAACCGGTGAAGGTAAAACGCTGACAGCGACGATGCCTGTGTACTTGAATGCGATCACTGGAAAAGGCGTTCATGTTATCACAGTCAACGAATACCTGGCAAGCCGTGATGCTGAGGAAATGGGAAAGCTATACAATTTCCTGGGACTCACTGTAGGACTGAACTTGAACTCGATGTCCAAAGACGAAAAACGTGAGGCATACAAAGCGGATATTACGTATGGTACGAATAACGAATTTGGATTCGACTACCTACGTGACAATATGGTCCTGTACAAAGATCAAATGGTGCAGCGTCCACTTCATTTTGCCGTAATCGATGAGGTTGACTCGATCTTGATCGATGAAGCACGTACACCTCTGATCATTTCCGGTAACGCACAACGTACGCCTCAGCTTTACATTCAGGCAAACGCTGTCGTACGTACCCTGAAAAAAGATGAAGATTACACATATGATGAAAAAACAAAAGGTGTTCAATTAACAGAAGATGGAATCAGCAAAGTAGAAAGAGCTTTCCACATTGAAAACCTGTTCGATATTTCACACGTAACCCTTAACCACCATATCAATCAAGCGTTAAAGGCTCACGTTAGCATGCATCGTGATGTGGACTATGTGGTTCAGGAAGGTGAAATCGTCATCGTTGACTCTTTCACAGGACGTCTGATGAAAGGTCGTCGCTACAGTGACGGACTTCACCAATCAATCGAGGCAAAAGAAGGTCTTGAAATCCAGAATGAAAGCATGACGATGGCAACGATTACGTTCCAGAACTACTTCCGTATGTACGAAAAGCTTTCCGGAATGACCGGTACGGCGAAAACGGAAGAAGAAGAGTTCCGTAATATCTACAATATGAATGTTATTGTGATCCCAACGAATAAGCCGATCGTTCGTGATGACCGCGCCGATCTGATCTATGCTTCTATAGAAGGGAAATTCCTTGCTGTAGTCGAGGATATCAAAGAGCGTTATGAAAAAGGACAGCCTGTACTGGTTGGAACTGTTGCTGTTGAAACGTCAGAGCTTATCTCTAAACTATTGACGAAAAAAGGCGTTCGCCACAATGTGTTAAATGCGAAAAACCATGGCCGTGAAGCGGAAATCATTTTGGAAGCCGGGCAGCCTGGTGCCGTAACCATCGCGACAAACATGGCCGGCCGTGGTACGGATATCAAGCTTGGTGAAGGCGTCATCGAACGTGGCGGTCTAGCCGTTATTGGTACCGAGCGTCACGAATCACGCCGTATCGATAATCAGCTACGTGGACGTTCCGGACGTCAGGGAGATCCTGGTGTGACTCAGTTCTACCTTTCGATGGAAGATGAATTGATGCGCCGATTCGGTTCTGACAATATGAAGAGTATGATGGAGCGCCTTGGGATGGATGACACTCAGCCAATCCAAAGTAAAATGGTCAGCCGTGCTGTAGAATCGGCCCAGAAACGAGTGGAAGGAAACAACTTCGATGCTCGTAAACAGCTTCTGCAATACGATGATGTTTTACGTCAACAGCGTGAAATCATTTATAAACAACGTTATGAAGTAATCGACTCAGAAAACCTTCGTGAAATCGTTGAGGGAATGATCAAATCAGCAATCGAACGTCAGGTAGCAGCCCATACTGCTGAAGAAGATATGGAAAACTGGAACCTTCAAGGCATCGTTGATTATGTGAACGCAAATCTTCTTCCAGAAAACGATGTAACAGTTGATGATCTTCGTGGAAAAGAGCCGGAAGAAATGATGGACCTGATCTATGAAGATGTGAAACACCGTTACGATGAAAAAGAAGAAGAGCTTACTCCGGAGCAAATGCGCGAGTTTGAAAAAGTCATCCTGCTACGCGCTGTTGATTCGAAATGGATCGATCATATCGATGCCATGGATCAATTGCGTCAAGGTATCCACCTTCGTGCCTACGGTCAAACCGACCCACTGCGCGAATACCAGCATGAAGGATTTGCCATGTTCGAAAGCATGGTACTCGCAATCGAAGAAGACGTGGCAAAATACGTCATGAAAGCTGAAATCCGCAGCAATCTTGAACGTCAGGAAGTAGCCAAAGGTCAAGCAGTGAACCCTAAAGAAGATGGCGGTAAGGCTAAGAAACAACCAGTTCGCAAGCAAGAAGACGTAGGACGCAACGAGCCATGTCCATGCGGAAGCGGCAAAAAGTACAAACACTGCCACGGCATAACTGGATAATTAAAGAGATGCTACCTGGTACTTATTTTGATAAAATAAGTGCCAGGTACTTTTCCGTTTTTTACGGGTGCCTGGGATAGAGTTTACTAATAATTGGATGTTTCTTGTAATAGTGTTTTTTAAAATAGGTTATGTAATAGCATAACTTTAAAGTTGATTGGAGCGGAAGGTGCTCGACTCCTGCGGGAATAGCGTGAAAGTTGAGACCCCGCAGGGCAAAGCCCGAGGAGGCTCAACTCACGCCCCGCGGAAAGTAAGCACCTGGAGCGGAAATCAACCACTACTGTCTAATAAAACACGGCCACTCTATTCCAGATATCATCAATACAAAATAAATTCAAGAACCCAAATAACTATAGAGGTGACCACACATGGAACTATCAGAAATCAGAGCAGAGTTAGAAAAATCAGCTAAAACATTAGCGGACTTCAGGGGGTCTCTTTGACTTAGAAAACAAAGAGGCAAGAATTCAAGAGCTGGACGAAATCATGGTTCAACCCGACTTCTGGGATGATCAGCAAAAAGCTCAAGGATTAATAAATGAAGGAAACGGTTTGAAGGATCTTGTAAATGAATACAAATCATTGCTTGAATCCCAAGAAAACCTTGAGCTTACCCTTGAACTTATCAAAGAAGAACCGGACGAAGAACTTCAAAAAGATCTTGAAGAAGAGCTGGGTGATTTGGTCAAACGATTAAATGACTACGAACTTCAGCTTCTTTTAAGCGAAGAACATGATAAAAATAACGCGATTCTTGAGCTGCATCCTGGGGCAGGTGGAACCGAGTCACAGGATTGGGGTTCCATGCTGCTTCGCATGTATACGCGCTGGGGTGAGAAACGAGGTTTCAAAGTAGAAACCCTTGATTATCTTCCTGGCGATGAAGCTGGAATCAAGAGTGTAACTCTTGCCATTAAAGGTCACAATGCGTACGGTTACTTAAAAGCTGAAAAAGGTGTACACCGTCTTGTTCGTATTTCACCATTCGATTCTTCAGGACGTCGTCACACTTCCTTCGTGTCTTGTGAAGTCATGCCTGAGTTCAATGAAGAAATCGAAATCGAAATCCGTACAGAAGACCTGAAAATTGATACTTATCGTGCAAGTGGGGCCGGTGGACAGCACATCAATACGACGGACTCGGCTGTCCGGATCACTCACTTACCGACGAATGTCGTGGTAACCTGCCAATCTGAACGTTCTCAGATCAAGAACCGTGAGTCAGCCATGAAAATGCTGAAAGCAAAGCTCTACCAAAAGCGAATCGAAGAGCAGGAACAGGAGCTCGCCGAAATTCGTGGAGAACAAAAGGAAATCGGATGGGGAAGCCAGATCCGTTCCTACGTTTTCCATCCATACTCTATGGTCAAAGACCACAGAACCAACACAGAATCAGGAAACGTACAAGGTGTCATGGACGGAGACATCGACCCATTCATCAACGCTTACCTTCGTTCTAAAATTCAATAATCATACTCAAGCTGGATCCTCCCATTAATTGGAGGATTCAGTTTTTTTGAGGGATGTACCTCAAAAAATGATGCGTTTTTTCCATTATATGTATAAACGAGAACGTGGAACTACATTACACACACGAATAATTACACGCCGACTACCGAGGTTATCACTTATTGCAGAAATGCGAAATGCAGGTGTAAAGCCTCTCATTAATTAAAGGTCCGTCCCTCACCACCACAACACCCCGACTTATTAATGCTTTACCACGTTATTGAAGTGTCATTTACACCTCCAAGTACCCATGCTATACTCTCAAAGGTTGATACAGAGCGTGTTTGAAGGGTGGAGAAGTTAATTTGCACCTGGTTCATACATATGCTTTTCAACTATATTAAGCGAAATTTATGAACAATCTTCATCCTTAGAGGTTCACGACATGACCAATTAGAGGTCCGTCCCTCTGCATACTCTGCATGAATGGAAGAGGTTGTACTCATACTATAAATACATAGGTTAAAGGAGTCGTACTGGATGGGTTTGAAAGAGAGACGTCGTGGGCAGGCATTTAATCCGCGGAAAGAGAAGTTGTTAGAGTATTTGTTTGTTGTGATTGGGTCAACGATTGTGGCCCTTGCGTTTAATGTGTTCTTACTGCCGAATGAGGTGGCTTCAGGAGGGGTGAGCGGGATATCGACCATCCTGAAAGGTCTGTTTGATTGGAAGCCTGCCTTTGTTCAGTGGGCTTTTAATATCCCGTTATTCATTGCAGGGTTAATCTTCCTAGGGCTTCAATTTGGAGTTAAAACAGCCATCGGTACTGTTTTCCTGCCGCTGGTAGTATTTTTAACAGAAGACTGGAAGCCGTGGACGGAAGATCCCTTGCTTGGAGCTTTATTCGGTGGAATTGGTGTAGGACTGGGGTTGGGAATCGTCTTTCGAGGTAAAGCCTCTACAGGAGGGACGGACCTTGCAGCCCAGATTGTAAACAAATTCACCGGGTTGTCCTTGGGAACGTGTGTTGCGCTTATCGATGGAATGATTGTTCTTTCTGCTGCGATCGTGTTTGACATCGAACGTGGTTTATATGCTCTTATCGGCCTTTATGTGACAAGTAAAACGATTGATTTAGTCCAGGTCGGCATCAGCCGTTCAAAAATGGCACTTGTCATTACAAACAGACAGGAAGAAGTTCGTGAAGGGATCCTGAATAAAATTGATCGTGGTGTGACAAAACTATCTGCATACGGTGGTTATACGGACGATGAGCGCCCGATCCTTATGTGTGTGGTTGATCAAACAGAATTCACAAAACTGAAACAACTGGTCAAAACCATTGACCCCTCTGCTTTTGTCGTCACAATGGACGCTTCAGAGGTGTTAGGTGAAGGTTTCAAACGGGTTTAACCTTGGTATAATTATGTAATAGAGGGACGGACTTGGATACTTACCGTTACTCTTAAAATGTGTTCCTAGGGGGATAAAAAATGAAGAAAAAGCTACTTGGTATTGTTTTTGGCGCTTCATTGGTACTTGCAGCTTGCGGTGGTGGCGGCGGCGAAGAAAGTACAGAAACAAGCTCTGGCGGAGTAGACCCTGAAAAAATCGTAAACAATAAATGCACCAGCTGTCATGGTGGAAACCTTGAAGGCGGTATGGGGCCAGCCCTTGATAAAATCGGTGCTGAATTAAACAAAGATCAGATCTTGGAAGTCATTCAAAATGGTAAAGGTCAAATGCCTGCAGGACTCATCGAAGGTGAAGAAGCAGAAGCAGTGGCAGAGTGGTTGGCAAATAAGAAGTAAGTGAGGAGGAAGAATCCCGAACTGAGGATTCTTCTTTTTTTGATTTATCCACAAACTTTCCCCTATCCCTTCTTTAAATATATGTTACAAAAGCTCATCTAATAAATATATTAAGAAATCAGCAATTGAACTGCAAATAATTATAACCTAGTAACTTACTGAGTTTAGCATCAGCCTAAGGTTTATCCTCCTCATACTATCAAACTTTTCTACTTGCTTATAGTACCAGGTTCTAGATAAAAATACCTATTTTTATAACGGGAAATAGGTATAATCGACAAGAAAAAAGGTAAAATATACACATTATTTCAATCTTTGAAACGTAAATGTAATAATTTTTTTCCTTAACAACGTACAAAGTGATGTTATAATAATTCTCGGAAGAGCAATTCGAGGTTTTTCGCCATTTCATGTCTAATTATGGTAAAGACGTCGTTGTGTTCAAACCATGTACATATGTCGATAACAGCCAAGAGGGTAACTACATAATACAAATTAGGTGATTTTATAATGATAGAAATGAAAGACGTGTATAAGCAGTACAGCAACGGTGTCATGGCTGCCAATGGCTTAAACGTCCACATTAAGCAAGGTGAGTTTGTGTATGTTGTGGGTCCAAGTGGCGCCGGGAAGTCTACTTTCATCAAGATGATGTACCGCGAAGAGAGGCCTTCTAAAGGTGATATCATCGTAAACGGTATTAATCTTGCAAAATTAAAAAATAGTAGAGTTCCATACTTACGAAGAAACGTTGGAGTCGTGTTTCAGGATTTTAAGCTGTTACCTTCTCTTACAATCTATGAAAACATTGCCTTCGCTCTTGAAGTAATAGAAGAACATCCAAAGCAAATAAAGAAGAGAGTCATGGAAGTACTGGATCTGGTAGGGTTAAAGCATAAAGCAAGAATGCTTCCGAATGAATTGTCAGGCGGAGAGCAACAGCGTGTATCGATTGCACGATCTATCGTGAATACGCCGAAACTTGTGATTGCTGACGAGCCTACGGGTAACCTTGATCCGGAAACATCTTGGGATATCATGAACATTCTTGAAGATATCAGCAATCGTGGAACAACGGTGATCATGGCTACTCATAACCGGGAAATCGTAAATACCATCAAGCATCGGGTAATTGCCATCGAAAATGGCCGAATTGTTCGTGACGAACAGCGAGGTGATTACGGTTATGAAAGCTAGGACGTATGGTCGACATCTAAGAGAAAGCTTCAAAAGCATCGGACGTAATGGCTGGATGACATTCGCATCTGTGAGTGCCGTTACTGTAACCTTACTACTTGTTGGTGTATTTATGGTACTTATGCTGAACATGAACAAGGTTGCAACCGATATTGAGAAAGACGTTGAAGTACGCGTACTACTTGAGATCGGTACTGAAAAAGCTCAAGTAGAAGAAATAGATAAGAAGATTAACCAAATAAGTGGTGTGGAATCCGTAGAATACTCTTCTAAAGAAGAAGAGCTTCAAAATCTGGTAAAGGATTTAGGAGACGATTTCAGGTTATTCGAACAGGATAATCCATTATACGATGTATTTATCGTAAAAGCGGAAGATCCCCGTGATACTGGGAAAATCGCTGCTGAAGTCAGCAAGTATGAGGGTGTGAACGAAGCACTTTATGGTGAAGCGAAGATAGAAAGATTGTTTAATGTACTGGAAATGAGTCGAAACGTTGGATTAGTGTTAATCATCGGTCTATTGTTTACCGCCATGTTCCTCATCTCGAATACAATAAAAATCACCATTGTCGCCAGAAGAAGGGAAATCGAGATAATGAAACTCGTGGGTGCAACCAACTGGTTTGTACGCTGGCCATTCATTCTAGAAGGATTATGGCTTGGAATCTTAGGTTCTATTATCCCGATCGCTCTTGTCACAACAAGTTACTACTATGCTTATGAATTTATTAAACCAAAACTACAAAACCATTTTATTCAGATATTAGATTTTACCCCCTTTATCTATCAAGTAAACGGATTGATTCTATTAATGGGTTGCTTGATCGGGGCTTGGGGAAGCTTTATGTCTGTACGTAAATTCTTAAAAGTGTAAAATTTGATAGGTTGATAGAAGCTGAAAGGAGCATGCCGCTTGAACAAGAAGTATTTCATATCATTATCAATTGCAGCAGCATTAACAATCGGAAGTCTACCAACGTTAGGGACAACTGCTAACGCTCATTCCTCCGTGGAGGAATTACAGAAGCAACAAGAAGGCATTTCTTCTAAAAAAGAGGAAATCAATGGCAAGATTAATGAGAAAAAATCACAAATTAACCAAAACATCAATAAACAACAAGAAATTCAATCACAGATTGCTGAAATCAGTACAAAATTAAAAGATACTGAAACAAAGATTGCCGATAAATCAAAAGAGATTGACGAAACAACTGAAGAAATCAATAAACTTAAAGAAGAAATTGAAGTTCTAAAGCAAAAGATAGAAGAGCGTAACGAACTATTAAAAGAACGTGCCCGGGCGATCCAGGAAAAAGGCGGCTCTGCAAATTATCTTGATGTATTACTTGGGGCGGACAGCTTCGGTGACTTCATCAACCGTGTAACAGCAGTGAACACGATTGTTAGTGCAGATAAGAAAATCATGGACGAACAAAAACGTGATCAGGCTAAATTAGAAAAGAAACAAGAAGAAGTAGAAGGCAAGCTTGCAGAATTAGAGTCTACTAAAGCAAGTCTAGAATCTCTGAAAAAAGATCTTGATAGTCAAAAAGCTAAAAAAGCGGATTTATTCAAGCAGCTAGAAGCTCAGCAGGCATCTTTGGAAGTGGAGAAAAAAGATCTTCAAACTGAATCTGATGAGCTTTCTAAAATGGAACACCAGCTTGAAGGTGAAATCCAGGCTGAACAAGCACGTTTAGCGGAACTTGCACGCCAGCGTGAAATCGAACGCAAGCGTCAAGCGGAGGCTGAAGCGGCAAAAAGTGCAGCAGCACAACAACAAGCAACAAACAGCAGCGGCGGTTCTTCTCCTGCTGATACAGCTCCAAGTGCTCCAGTAAGTGCTGGTGCATGGACAGCCCCAGCTTCTGGAACGATTACAACAAACTTCGGCTGGGATGTATTAAACGGTAAGAAACGTTTCCACTATGGTACGGATATCGCGGCAAGAGGCAGTGTTCCAATCTCAGCAGCAGCTGATGGATATGTCATCAAGAGCCACTATAGCTCAAGCTATGGAAATGTCGTTTACATCACTCACTCAATCAATGGTCAAACGTTCACAACGGTTTATGCCCACATGGCTTCTTCATCAGTAAGCACTGGACAAGCAGTCAACAAAGGTGACAGAATCGGTTACATGGGTAACACAGGATATTCTTTCGGACAGCATTTACACTTTGAGCTTCATGCAGGTTCTTGGAATGCATCTAAATCAAATGCTGTAAACCCACGTCAATATATTAACTTTTAATTAGAAAACCCCGCCATGTGCGGGGTTTCTTTTATTGGATATCTTTATTTGGCCAGCATTACATTAATATGTAAGGAAATGGAATGGAATATTATTCTCATGACTGTTTTCATATCCTTTTCCTTCTAGTATAATGACAACTATATTACCTAAATATTAAAATAATGATTTGTATAGTCCTTCGTAAAGGCAATCTAATTGAAAGATTAGGACGCAAAACCACGGGTCTTCCATTTTTTATAATACAATAATGATCACCGGGTTCCCGAAAATAATGGATTACAATGAATACTAATTAGGACGTTTTATTAGTATCATTTTGCCTGCCATTCTGGTGGGATTTTTTTATCTATATGTCCATTATAGTAGGATTTGAATCTGTAGTAAGGATGATGATGTTGGAATCGACTGAATTAAAAAGGCAATTAAGAAGTTTTTGTAGAAGGAACCGTACTGCATTAAAGCATACCTATGTTGGTGAATATACAGCAGAAGAAATCAGTGAAATGCTTATCCAGAGTCTGGGTGCTGAAGAGGTTAAAAAAATTCTAGCCGATATTGATATAATCAATCGTCGAAACGGAGATACAGTTAAATATTTTATGCTTATTTTAGAGGGATTGAAAGCAGCATAAGAATACATAAAAACCGAATGCCGGTCTCGAATGGCATTCGGTTTTATTTATGTTTCAACAGTAGTGTGTAAGTCGGGGAGTACTCTCCTGCAGGTTGTAGGCAAATATCATTGCAAAAAGAAAAAGAGTATGGTTTAATAACCATATGCGTTATAAAACGTAATCATTACGATTAACAAAAAAGGAGTGAATCAAATTGGCTAAAAAATCAAAGGTAGTAAAAGAGAAGAAGCGTCAGGAGCTTGTTCGGAAATATGCAGATTTGCGCAGGGAGTTAAAGGAGAATGGTGATTATGAAGCGTTAAGAAAGCTGCCGAGGGATTCCTCACCGACACGAATAAATAGTCGTTGTGAAGTGACAGGGAGACCGAGGGGGTATCTCCGTAAATTTAAGATGTCCCGTATCGCTTTTAGGGAGTTTGCTCATAAAGGGCAGATACCCGGAGTCAAAAAATCAAGCTGGTAATCCACGAAACTATAAGGAGGAGTAAGAATGAAAAAAGAAATTCATCCTGAGTATCAACAGGTGGTATTTATGGACACGAACAGCGGTTTTTCCTTTTTAACAGGATCTACAAAAACATCCAATGAAACGATTGAGTGGGAAGACGGGAAAACGTATCCTTTATTAAAAGTAGAAGTAAGTTCAGACACGCATCCTTTTTATACAGGACGACAGAAGTTCTCAGATCGTGGAGGCCGTGCAGAACGCTTCTTGAAAAAATACAACATGAAATAGTGAATTTATTGCTGTCAGAAAGAATAGTTTGAGGTATAGACTTATGCCGAGGTGACTACGATGAACGAACATTTAATGGAAATTGTCGCAAGGGATATTGTTGAAGGCCTGCCTAAGGGAAAAAGGGACATCTATCAATATGTAGTCGGTCTTGAAGATGAATTGGCGAGCCGATCCGAGACGTCAGAGGAATTTATGGCCTTACTTGTGAAACATTCTCCTCATCAACAGGCAGCCTCTCATTTTAACATGAGCTTTGGAGAGCTGATGAAACGGATGAGGGATATCGAACAAGAGATTAATACGAGATTAGATCAGAAGCTGCAAAATGTAACATGGATTGATTATACAGAAACCATACGGTCGATGAAAGGACCAGAAGCAATAAATTCAAGTTACTTCTTCTTCTCCATGGATCATGCTTATACTAAATAAGAAGTATTAGTATAGAGTTTAAATCGTAATCATTGCGTTATGAAGAGGTTTCTAAATGAGGATGCCGGGATATAAATGAACAGGTGAATTTCTTTCTATAAAGCGGTTTTTAAATAATTTTTTTGAAGAAAAGCAACATGGAAAAAATCCCTATACGAAAGCCCTAATTAAGGAATATAGAGGCTGGGACAAAAGTTTTTTATCCTAAATCAAACCCGAACAAACCTGCCTCTTAGTGCGCAGATTTGTTCGGGTTTATTATTTGTTTTCTAATCATTTGATTTTAACTGTTTCCAGCGGTTGATTGGAGTGCAAGACGAAGACTCCTGCGGGAAAGTAGCTTATGTGAGACCCCGCAGGCTTGCCAAGGAGGCTCACGGGCTACCCGCGGAAAGCGTAGTCTTGCACGGAACGGAAATCATTAGCGGTATAAAGAACCTACACTTCTATTGTTCGTCTTTTTATCGGGTTTTTTAGTTTTGTCCCAGACTCTTTATTATTCAAAAATTCGACACACATTTCCCCGCACTATCTGTAATAATTCTCCTATAGGATACACTATGAGTAAATAACTTGCTTGTATTTAAAAGATTTAAGATACTAATACACAATAGGGTATATTTACCGAACGGAGGAACCCCGATGACCGGAGATTTATTTGAACATCACAAAGCTTCAAAGCTCCTCGATCCAAAACGTCAAGAGCTCGTACCGGTGGACAAAGTACTCGAACTTCTCAAACTCAATAAAGACGATATCGTCGCCGATTTAGGCTGTGGCAATGGCTACCTGACGCTTCCTATTGCCAAAACGGTTGAAACAAAGGTCCAGGCGGTAGATCTGCAACAGGAAATGCTGGAGTACCTGAAACACCGTGCCACTGAAGAGAATGTAGACAATATTATTTACGAGAATTCATCCCTTGAGTACCTCAGCTTTAACAAAGGTACTTTGGATAAAATCGTATCCGCTTTCGTCTTGCACGAAGTTCCCGATCTGATCAAAGTATTTCAGGATTTACACGATATGCTGAAGGAAGATGGAATTTGGCTGATCCTTGATTGGGAAAAGGTAGAATCAGAAATGGGACCGCCTTTAAATCATCGGATTTCTTCCGAGGAACTCGATCGACAGCTCCAATCATCCGGATTCCACACAACAGTAGGTCACTTGCATCCATCGGTTTATTATATTGTTGTTAGAAAGAATAATAGATAAGCCAGAAAATATCTGAAGGGAGGGGAATGCCTATGACTGAACGATGGCACACCATAGGCTCCTTCACATTTCCGGCTTCTTGGGGAGCCATTATCGCTTCGTTCATACTCACTTTCTTGTTCCTCTATTTTTGGAATAGAAAGGCGAGCGACTGGTATTCGAATAGTATTTTTAGTTTTTTACTCGTTTGGAAGCTGAGTGTGATAGTGGTTGACTTTCAAACGGTTATGGAGCATCCCATTACAATCCTCTATTTTCATGGAGGAGTCATTGGGTACTGGTTAGGACTGATAGCAGCTCTAACTTACATATTTGTTAAGAAAGTAGATTATCCGGCTACTATCATCATTTCATGGATGGTCACAGTTCTTGTCTTAGAAGCTTTCCTTCATATGCTTCATCACCATTATCTTTTAGCTGGTATCCAAGTTGTGCTCAATCTATTAATCCTTGACTTTTTTATAAAAAAAGCAAGTGATCCCGGCGGCGATATCTGGGCAGGACAGTTATTGGTTATGTTTACTTTGGTCCAGTTATTTCTAAGTGCCTTCATTGGAGGATTTGAATTGACCGTCACCGCCTGGACGTATTTGATCATGATGACTTATCTCATCTTTCTTTTAAACGTAAGGAGGAAACAGAATGAATAAACGAAATTTTGCATTGGCCATCGTTGCGCTTCTGATTGGCATCTTCTTAGCGAACTTTTTTCAGGATCAGCAGGAAAAGAAGGCAAGGGAAGAGGCCGCTCAATTAGCCAATGAATCCATGGATCTTTCTAATGCAGAGCAGGGGCTCGCAAAAGGGGACCGCGCTCCGGATTTTGAATTAACCACTTTAGATGGTGAAGATGTAAAGCTTTCAGATTATCAAGGTAAAAAAGTGATCTTGAACTTTTGGGCTACCTGGTGTCCGCCATGTAAAGCGGAAATGCCCCATATGCAGAGTTACTACGAAGAGAATGCGGAGAAAGAAAACGTTGAAATCCTTGCCGTCAACCTGACCTCCATGGACGATGGGGAAAAGGCCGTCCATCAATTTGTCGACGGCTACGAACTCACCTTCCCCATTCCGATGGATGAAAAGGGAGAAATCGGAGACGAATACCGGGCGTTCACCATCCCGACCACATACATGATCGACACCAAAGGCATCATCCAACACAAAATCGTCGGCCCCATGAACGAAGACATGATGGGTCAAATGGTTGAAGGAATGGAATAATCGAGAGGGACGGACCTCTAAATAGGGATGTTTGACCTGATACACTGTGAGGTATTAACAGAATATAGACTCAGAGAAAGATAAAGGTGTAGATGTGAACATGTTTCA
The DNA here is from genome assembly GCF_056838065.1 of Rossellomorea sp. H136. Classification (NCBI taxonomy): domain Bacteria; kingdom Bacillati; phylum Bacillota; class Bacilli; order Caryophanales; family Bacillaceae; genus Rossellomorea; species Rossellomorea sp. H136. Next base: position 4,366,992 of record NZ_CM166371.1, on the reverse strand, counting down.
TTACACAAAGGAAGTTTCAATAAGTGTGAAAGAAGCGGTGGAAGCAGTAGAAACTGCCTTGAAAGATGAAAGCTTTGGCGTGTTATGGAATCTTGATCTTGCTCAGAACTGCAGGATAAGGCCCATGATTTCAATGAAGAGGTAGTCGTATTAGAGGTGTGTAATCCTCACGAAGCGAAGAAAGTGCTGGAAGAAAGCATGCTCGTAAGCTACTTCCTGCCTTGCAAAGTGACGGTATACACAGAAAGCGGTACAACCAAGATTGGTATGGCAAAACCAAGCAAGCTGATCAAAATGGTGGATAACGATGAACTGAAAAGCCTGGCATCGGATATTGAAAATCGCTTGATCGGATGTTTAAATAACGTTCAATAAACGGAATCGGCGAGCACCTGTTGCAATGGGGCAGGTGTTTTTTTATGCCTTGGAATACATCTTACTCCTCACAATCTTCTGAATATGATACACTTTTAAAAATACATAGATTCAGGAAGGATGACAGAGATGAAGTTCACAACGAAGGTCGTACATAGTCAGTTAAAAGGGACTGAGGAAATCCGCAGTAAAGCGACTCCGATTTACCAAACATCTGCCTTTTCTTTTACCTCTTTAGAAGAGTTGGAGGGTTTCTATGAAGGGAAATCCCCCTATCTCTATACGAGAACGGGAAATCCAAATACAGACGAGCTTGGTAAGATGGTAGCAGACTTGGAAGGAGCTCCAGCAGGTGTCGCGACTTCTTCTGGATTATCGGCCATCCTTGTTGGAATCCTCGCTGTTGTGCAATCAGGCGATCATATCATTGCCGCCGAGGATTTATACGGCGGTACGTTCCATATGCTGAAAGAAGAGCTGAAATCATTCGGTATTTCAACTTCATTCGTTGATTTTACAAGTGTGGAAGAATTAGAGGAAGCCATTACTCCACAAACCAAACTCCTTTTCAGTGAGACCGTAACAAACCCGTTTATGCGAGTGGAAGATATCCCGAAAATGGTTGACTTCGCTGAAAAACACAACCTGAAAACAATGATCGACAACACATTTGCCACACCGTTTCTGCGCCAGCCTTTCTTGGAAGGGGTCGACCTTGTCGCTCACAGTGCCACGAAGTATATCGGAGGACACAGTGATATCACAGCAGGTGTCGTCGTGGGAAAAGAAGAGCTTGTTCAAAAAGCGAGAGAGAAAGTTGTCAACATCGGGTCAAATTTGAGTCCATTTGAAGCGTGGCTGACTTGCCGTGGAGCGAAAACACTGGCTCTTCGTATGGGAACCCAAGCAAGAAATGCAGAAGTTCTTGCGGCAGACCTTCGATCAAATGATTATGTGAAAGGAGTCTATTACCCAACCGATCTATCGGATAAAGGAAATGGCGCAATCGTAACAATCGAGCTATCCAACACATGTGATATAAGCACATTCTTCAAATCACTTGGATGGATTAAAATCATCCCTTCCCTTGCAGGTGTAGAGACAACGGTTTCTTATCCATTAGGAACGTCTCATCGTGCTCTACCGAAGGATGCGCAGGAAAAACTCGGAATAAATACACATGTCGTACGCATATCGATAGGTATTGAAGATGGGGAAGACATCGTCGTTCAATTTAACGAAGCGATTACAGCCTCTATTAAAAATTAAATAATGTAAAAATTCTAAAAATACTCTTGACGTTGAGGTCGGTTACCCCTTATAATTCATCTCAACGCAAGAATTTTCACATTGACAACTACATGCTCTTATCCAGAGAGGTGGAGGGACTAGGCCCGATGAAACCCGGCAACCTTCATGTACGCAGTAATGCGTCACATGAAAAGGTGCTAATTCCTGCAGGCGATCTGCCTGAAAGATAAGAGGAGGACCCTATTAAATTAGACCCTCTTCTTAGGAAGAGGGTTTTTTATTTTTTCCTCTTCCATCTTCTTAGGAAAATATACTTCTTCGATTTTTCAGTTTCTGAGTTCAACAGGGGAATTTTGGCCGAAATTTAACATGAGAGAATAGGTCGGTATTTAACTGATAAAAAAACGAATTATTTTAACAGTCAATTCCGAATTCAACAGTCAAAATTCCAACAAACTTTAACAGGCAAACGTCCAAAACATCCAACCGCAAAACGGAAACCCAAACACCAAAACCATTTAGGAGGAATTATCAATGACAAAATCATTCGATTTCGACACACTTTTACTTCACGGTGGCCAGGAGCCGGATCCATCTACAGGTTCGAGGGCAGTGCCGATTTATCAAACGACATCTTACGTTTTCGATAACAGTGATCATGCAGCAAAATTATTTGCACTTGAAGAACCGGGAAACATTTATACCCGAATCATGAACCCAACTGTAGACGTGTTGGAAAAGCGCCTCGCTCTTTTAGAAGGTGGAATCGGAGCACTAGGTGTTTCATCGGGAATGGCCGCTATCTCACTATCAATCTTAAATATCGCCGGAGCAGGTGATGAAATTGTAGCAGCTACCAATCTTTACGGTGGAACCTATAATTTATTCTCGACCACCCTTCCGAAATACGGAATCAAGGTTCATTTTGTAGATCCGACTGACCCGGAAAATTTCCGTAAAGCGATTACGCCAAAAACGAAGGCTGTATTCGCTGAGACGATCGGAAATCCAAGTCTACATGTGCTTGATATTGAAGAGGTAGCAAAAGTGGCTCATGACCATCACATCCCACTGATCATCGATAATACTTTTGCCACTCCATATGTATGTAAGCCGATCGAGTATGGAGCTGATATCGTCATCCACTCTGCAACAAAATGGATTGGCGGTCATGGTACAGCAATCGGGGGAGTCGTCATTGACGGAGGGAAGTTTGATTGGAATCATGAAAAATTCCCGGGCTTCACGGAAGAGGACCGTAGCTATAACGGACTGCGTTATGCACAGGATGTAGGGCCGGCAGCCTTCATTACAAAATTAAGAGTGCAGCTGCTTCGTGACTTGGGAGCGTGCTTAAGTCCACAGAACGCATTCCTGCTGCTGCAGGGATTAGAAACGCTGCATCTTCGCATCGAACGTCACACAGAGAATGCCTTGAAGATTGCGGAGCATTTAGATCAGCATAATGGTGTCGCTTGGGTATCTTACCCTGGGCTGCCGCAGCATCCGTCTCATCAACTTGCTCAAAAATACTTGAAAAATGGAGCGGGATCCATCGTCGTCTTCGGAATTAAAGGTGGTAGAGATTCAGGACGGAAAGTAGTCGATAACATTTCCCTTTGGTCTCATGTTGCCAATGTAGGGGATGCGAAATCGCTGATCATCCATCCGGCTTCTACGACCCATCAACAATTAAACGACCAGGAAATCCGTGCGACAGGGGTAACCGAGGACCTTGTGAGACTTTCTGTTGGATTAGAGTCTGCGAAGGACCTGATCGAGGACTTGGATCATGCCATTGAAGTGGCGTTGGAAACATCACGGGTATGATAGAAACTGGGGAAACTAACCCTAAAATCGTAATTGAAATCAAATTACAGGGTGAAAAAGTGGATTTTGGATACTATTTATAGGCCATCCAGGGACTATGTAAGGGAGATATCAGCGGAAATTTGATTTTATCAGCGGAATTTCGAATATATCAGCGAAATCGGGCTTTTATCAGCGAAATTCCCAATATATCAGCGAACAGGTTGCTCGCAGTCCCCTCGAATGAAAATCTGAATTCATGACGATAGACTTAACGACGAATTCTCAACTCCCATAATGGCAATTATCCAAAAAACAGTACAAAATCAACTGTTTTATACGCGGGGGTATCCGGAGTGGAATCCTGATCACCCCGCCACAACATCAAAAAAGGAGGTGGAGGAATGGAGAAGCTATACACATATGAAGTTAGCTCCATTACCATCCCATCCCTAACATTAGAGTCCGGCACCACGTTGAAAAATGTAGATCTTACGTATGAACGAACAGGAAACAAAGAAGGACCGACCATCCTGGTTTGCCATGCTCTCACCGGGACCCATATCGTAAAGGGGACGAGTGAAGACCGCGGCTGGTGGGACGGACTGATTGGTCGGGGGTCGTATATTGATACCGAACATTTTAATGTGATTGCCTTTAATGTATTAGGAGGATGTGAAGGAAGTACGGGACCGGCGTCCACCAATCAACATACGGGAGAGCGTTACGGTCCGGACTTCCCTGGTATTACGATAAGGGACATGGTCCATGCCCAATATAAAGCACTCCAACAACTTTCAATCGACCACATGGAAGCGGTCATCGGAGGCTCACTGGGAGGGATGCAGGCCTTAGAATGGGGAGCCCTCTATCCTGCCTTTATAAATAAAGTGTTCGCCCTTGCCGTCACTCCTGCCTTAAATGATTACGGTCTCGCCTTTAATCACATCGGAATCACAGCGATTGAAAAGGACCCTGAGTTTCAAAAGGGGTATTATCCACCAGGCTCCATTTTAAAAGGGTTAGAGATTGCCAGAATGGTTGGAATGGTCACGTACCGGACACAGGAACTGTTCGACCATCGTTTCCAGCGTGAAAAGCAAAACGAACTCTTCAATGTCGAAAGCTATCTCGATTACCAAGGAAAGAAATTAGGAAAGCGGTTTGACCCAAACAGCTACCTTACCTTGCTGAATGCGATGAACTCACATGATATCGGAAGGGGAAGAGGAGGAACAGAAGAGGTAGCGAGAAACTACCAGTGCGAACTGATTTCGATCAGTTATGAAGGAGATTTAATTTATTCACCTGGGTATCTAAAAGAGTTTACACATCTTGTACCAAAGAGTGAACATTACTTTATCTCTACCGCCTTTGGTCATGACGGGTTCCTGGTGGAATTTGAAAAGTGGGGAGGAATCATTGCTTCTCACCTTCAAAACCATCACGTTCAAAGAGTTTTTACTGGAATAAAATAAGGATCGCCTTATCATAACTCGTCCCCCTCCGGCATATAGTTAGATAAGCAAAGACACCGCACCGCCTTAGCGCGTTTTTGTGTGGTGTCTATTTCGTTGGATAAGAAAGGCTCTTAGTCGCGCCACTCTTATCTATACAAAGACCAACAACAAGCTGGAGGGGAATATATGGAGTGGACGGGCAGAAAGCTCATAATCACAATCATCATCAGTATGCTGATCGGTGCTGGAGGAATGTATGGCGGCTTGGAATGGACGGGCAAGGATGGGGACGAGCTTGCTCAGTTTGACGGAAAAGGCGAGCTTAATGACAAGCTACACAAAGTAGAAGTAGCCTACGACTTGATTAGTGACAAGTTCTTTCAGGATGTGGATAAAGGACAGCTGGTGGAAGGTGCGATTCAGGGAATGCTGAAGACTCTGGATGACCCTTATTCCGTTTACATGAATGCCGAAACGGCATCGCAATTTAATGACGCTTTGGATTCTTCTTTTGAAGGAATCGGAGCAGAAGTCACGATCATGGACGGAAAGCTGATCATTGTCGCTCCTTTTAAAAATTCTCCTGCGGAAGAAGCGGGGTTGAAACCGAATGACCGGATCATTAAAGTAGACGGAAATAGCATCGAAGGACTTGACCTATACGAAGCTACCTTGAAAATCAGAGGGAAAAAGGGTACTGAGGTTCAATTGGAGATTACGCGAGAAGGACTGACGGATCCCATCAAAGTATCTGTGAAACGTGATGAGATTCCTGTCGAGACGGTCATCTCTGATGTGAAGGAAGTTAATGGAAAGAAAACAGGATACATCCAGATTACTACTTTCTCAGAAAATACAGCCGTTGATTTTAAAAAGCAATTAGGAGAACTTGAGAAGAAAAAGGTAGAAGGATTGGTCCTTGATGTGAGAGGGAATCCAGGAGGTCTCCTTTCAAGTGTGGAAGAAATCCTCAAAGAGTTCGTAACAGAGAAAAAGCCGTATGTGCAAATTCAGGAACGCAGCGGGGAAGTGATGAAATCCTTCTCAAATAGCGAAGCAAGAAAAGCGTACCCTGTGGTGGTGTTAATTGATGAAGGAAGTGCTTCTGCCTCTGAAATTCTCGCTGGTGCACTAAAAGAAGCGGAAGGGTATCCACTCATCGGAACGAAGAGTTTTGGAAAGGGCACGGTACAACAAGCCGTTCCAATGGGAGATGGAAGCAATATCAAGCTGACGATGTTCAAGTGGCTGACGCCAAATGGAAACTGGATTCATAAAAAGGGAATCAAACCGGATATCCCTGTCAGACAGCCGTCCTATTTCTATGCCCATCCGCTTCAAATTGAAAAGCCCCTTCAAGAAGGGATGAACAATGAACAGATTCAAAACGCCCAGGAAATGCTTCAAGGACTTGGATTCTCCATTGACCGCGTGGATGGATATTTCAGTAAGAAAACAGAAAAGGCCGTAAAGGATTTCCAAAGTCAGGAGAGCATTGATGTTACAGGGATCATTGATACTGTAACAGCGGAAAAGTTACAGGAAGAAATCTTTGAAGCGGTAAAGAATGAGAAGAATGACCTACAGCTGCAGGCGGCTTTAGAATATATTGAAAGAACAGCACAGCATTAATAAATTGGGAGCCAACCATCATGATGGTTGGCTCCCAATTTTTATTTTGAAAAATCACACATATTCACTTGTTATTCCTGTCTATCCGACATCATTTCCCGGGAAAATATGCAGAATACTGTCGGAAATGAAATCGAATCGTAAAACTATCAAATAAAATTGCAATAGGTTTTAATGGATTCTTTTGATAAAATAGTAGATAATGCAAATTTTCTTGAAAAAGGTGGTGACGGATCATTGGTTGAGATTTGGTTGCTGGAGGTCTTGAAGGGATTTGGAAAGTTATTTCTTCATCCTGTTTTATATTTGTCTGTGTTTTTCGCTATCATGACAGGCTATTATCGTGTCAAAAGAGAACGAAGAGACTTTAATACGAGATTGCTGGACGGATATCATGATACGCGAGTTTTATTTTCATATGGAGTTGTACTTGGATTGCTTTTTTCTGTCGTTACAGTGGGAGCAGGGGTTGTGATTCCTTTCGCCGGAATTATGCTAATAGGGTTGGTATCCATCCTGTTTGCATTAACGAGTTGTTTTCACCTCATGTCTGCGACCATGACGGTAGGGTTTTCGTATTTTATCCTGATTGCGGTGGATTATTTTCAGTGGGATATCCCTTATGTGAATACATATGTAGATAACTTGAATTTAGGGCTGCTGAGCTCCATCGTCGTGCTTCTTGGTATATTGACAATGATTGAAGGAAGCCTGATTCGATTGAACGGGTGGAAGCATACTTCACCCCGTCTTCTTAAAAGTGCACGTGGACTGAAAGTAGGTGCCCATCAAGGGAAGAAACTGTGGCTTGTGCCGATGTTTGTGCTGATTCCTACCGGGACATTGACCCTTCCATTTGAATGGTGGCCGGTGTTTACATTGGGGACAGAGACGTATTCTCTCCTTTGTGTGCCTTTTCTACTTGGTTTTCAGCAGCTTGTTAAAAGCACCTTGCCTGAAGTTGCGATTAAGCATACGGGATACAGGGTATTCTGGCTTGGTGCATTCGTATTGACACTGGCTGTAACAGGATTCTGGGCTCCTATGTTTTCAATCGGGGCAGCTGTTGTGGCAATGGGAGGACGGGCATGGATTTCTTATCGCTACCGAAGTGCTGAGGATTCTAAGCCATACTTCTTTAAAAGACAGTCTAAGGGAGTCATGATTCTTGGAATTCTACCTGGTTCTCCTGCAAAGAAACTGACGCTTCAAGTAGGAGAAATCGTCCTGAAAGTAAATGGAGTGGAAGTGAATACGGAAAGAGCATTTTATGAAGCCCTTCAAAAGAACGGCGCTTACTGTAAACTTGAGGTGCTTGGGACAAACGGGGAAAACCGCTTTACGCAGGGAGCCCTCTATGAAGGTGATCATCACGAGTTGGGAATCATTTTTGCCGATGAGTCTTCAGGATGGGAGCATCATCAGGTTTCGTGAAAATTCAAGAAAACCTCCTCTTAGAGAAAGATACTATAGTTAGAAGGACTTCCTTTAGTAGGAGGTCCTTCTGTTTATTCAGAGGAAATTAATCTTTTTTTTAATCTGGATTAAGGACTAAAGGAACGTGATGAAATACCCTTCATAATCTTTCGGGGAATTCTGATACTCCCTTTTCTCAAAACTGGTTTATCGTTATAATGAATTTACTTTGTTAAAATACTTTATGTTTGATTTGTGAGGTGATGTGATGAAGATTGATGACATTGATCGTAAAATTTTACAGTTGTTAACTGAAAATGGACGTCTTTCTTACGCTGATATTGGGAAAGAGTTGAATCTTTCACGAGTATCTGTCAGGGAAAGGGTACATCAGTTAATGGAAAATGGGGTCATAGAGCGATTTAGTGTGGTAATAAATTCTGAAAAAGTTGGAAAACAGGTATCGGCTTTCTTTGAAGTAGATTGTGAGCCAGCTTATTTAGTGGAAGTCGCTCAAACCTTAGCCGATAATCCAAGTGTAGCAAGTTGCTATCAAATGACAGGGCCAAGCACATTACATATGCACGTACTTGTCGAAGATTTTACAGCGTTAGAGAAGTTTGTGAATAATGAACTGTATTCTCTGGAGGGCATTTCCAGAGTAGAAAGTCACATTCTACTAAGAAGATTCAAAAGTAGAAGTGGACTTAAATTATAGGAAAAAGGGCTTAACCATCATTTTGGTAAGCTCTTTTTTTTGGTTTCTTTTGAAAAACGCCAATAAAAGCTAAAAATTCAAAATATATAATTTTTTTAGAAAAAATGTGTGGATTTTCCTTTCGGCATCCGATATAATCGTCAATAACATAAAATTAACTACGTTTGTTAAGTTAATATTGATTTTGACCTAACAAACGTAAGTGGACTGTAAAAGGAAAAACTAAGGAAAAGGAGGTTGAAGATTTTGGCAGCACTTATAACACGAAGGTTTTTTGAGCTTTTACTTTTACTCATCGGTATTTCGTTCCTGGTTTTCGGCAGTATGCATATCGCACCAGGAGATCCAGCATCCATTATCGGAGGACCAACTGCTTCAGAATCTGATATTGCAGCCATCCGCGATAATCTCGGTCTGAATGATCCATTCTTGGTTCAATATTGGGATTATCTGAAAGGGGTATTTCAAGGTGATTTTGGTTATTCCTATCAAACAAAGCAATCCGTATCCGAAGCGATTGCAGTCAGGTTTCCTAATACGTTGAATCTCGCTATTGCGAGCATGATCGTAGCAGTAGTGATCGGACTCATCGCTGGAATTATTTCAGCATTGAAACAAAATTCCTGGTTGGATGTTTCGAGCACGGTTGTGGCTTTAGCAGGTATTTCCATACCGAACTTCTGGCTTGGAACAATTCTGATTCTGGTATTTGCAGTAAATTTGCAGGTCTTACCAGTCGGAGGGCTGGATGCTCCTTTTGGGACGATAGAAGGGATGAAACAGCTGATTCTTCCAGCTATTACATTGGGCACAGGGTCGGCCGCAATGATTGCGAGGATGAGCCGTTCCTCAATGCTTGAAGTCATTCGGGCAGACTACATACGTACAGCCAGGGCAAAAGGATTAAAAGAAAAAACAATCATTTGGATCCACGCCCTTAAAAATTCGATGATTCCTGTCATTACTGTAATTGGATTGAATTTTGGTTTCCTCCTTGGCGGAACGATTATTACGGAGCAGGTCTTCGCCATCAACGGTGTGGGAAGATTAATGATTGATGCGATAGCAGCCAGGGACTTTCCAATGGTTCAAGGTTCCGTTTTATTAGTGGCAACGCTCTTTGTTCTTGTGAATTTGTTAGTTGATATTATTTATGTCTTTATAGATCCACGAATTAGCTACGATTAATAGAAGGGAGGAAAGAAAAAATGGCTGCTGAAGTGGTGACGAATAACTCTGTAAGAAGCTCCGCTCAATTGAAGAAAAAGGAAAAGTATCTGATAACAACCGTAAAACGTTTATTGAAAAATAAATTAGCCGTAATAGGGTTGATTATTATAACCCTCCAAATTTTTCTGGCTATAGCAGCACCATTGATTACTAGCCACGGGCCGCTTAAACAAGATTTAGCGGCAAGTGAATTACCTCTATTCTCGGAAGGACACTGGCTGGGAACGGATAACTATGGCCGCGATATGTGGAGCAGGATTGTCTTTGGAGCGAGAATCTCCCTTGTAGTTGGGATCACTGCTGTAAGTCTGGGGCTGATTGGGGGCGTAACGCTCGGTCTCCTGTCAGGTTATTACCGTAAACTGGATGGATTCATCATGAGGATTGTGGATCTACTCTTTGCTTTCCCGGGTATCCTGCTAGCTATGCTGATCATTGCCGTTCTTGGAACGAGTTTAGTGAATGTGGCGATTGCAATTAGTATTTGGTCCATCCCAACTTGCGCACGTATCGTAAGAGGATCTGTATTATCCGTAAAAAAGCAAGAGTACATTCAAGCGATGAAATCACTGGGAGCCAGTGATTTGCGGATCTTGGTGAAACATATTCTACCTAACTGTATGGCCCCCATCATTGTATTCGCAACCATGAGAATGGCAACCGCTATCCTATCAACCGCTGCCCTTAGCTATCTGGGATTGGGTGCTCAGCCACCGACCCCTGAATGGGGAGCAATGATTGCCCAAGGACAGAATTTTATGTGGACGTCACCACATATGACGATCGTACCGGGGGTTGCCATCATGCTGATCGTATTTGCATTTAATGTAGTCGGAGATGGTTTAAGAGATGCACTTGATCCAAACATGGATCTGAATCAATAAAAATAGAGGGGGATGTAAGATGAAGAAGTGGCTTATCGTATTGGTAGGATTATTGGTAGTTTTCATGACGGCATGTTCAAGCAATTCAAGTGGAGGTGGTGAAAAAAGTAGCGGGGAAGTCTCTCAGGAGTTAACGTATGCGACAACTTCCGATGTAGTGGGGCTTTCACCTATATTAACAAACGATTCGGTTTCCTCTAACGTCATTGAACAAGTCTATGAAACACTTTTCACGAGAAATCCAGAGACGATGGAAATGGAGCCTTTGCTTGCTGAATCATATGAAACACCAGACGATAAAACTTGGGTTATTACACTAAAAGAAAATATTAAATTTCATGATGGAACGGACTTTAATGCAAAAGCAGTTAAATACACATTCGATAAATTTATGGACCCTGAAACAGCTGCACCCCGTGCGTCACTATTGGAGCCCATTGAGTCAGTGAATGTTGTGGATGACTATACGGTTGAAATTAAAACGAAATATCCATATGGACCATTATTGGCAGCATTGTCACATACAAATTCATCAATTGTCAGTCCGGCAGCGGATGAATCTCAAGATTTAATGAAAGAACCTGTAGGAACCGGCCCCTTTAAATTCGTAAGTTGGACACCGGGAGATCAGGTTGTAATCGAGAAAAATGAAGAGTATTGGCAGGATGCACCTAAGCTTAAGAAAGTCGTTTTCAAAGTGGTACCAGAAGTGACAACGGCGATTTCTATGCTTCAAACAGGAAAGGTTCAATTTATTGATGCTATTCCTACCGAACAATTACAACGTGTAGAGTCTATAAAGAATGTAGAGGTATCGAAGCAGGAAGGGACCCCTGTATACTATATGGGATTCAATATGGAAAAAGAGCCGATGAACAATCCCGAGTTTCGCCAAGCGGTGGCTTATGCACTCGATCGTGAAGCCTACGTGAAAAAGTTGAATGGACTTGGCATTGAAGGGAACAGTGTAATCGGTCCTAAGGTATTCGGTTATGATGAGTCAGCAAACGAAGGAGGGTATCAACACGATCTTGAAAAAGCGAAAGAACTGGTGAAAAAGAATAACTTTGAAGAAAAAGAGCTTACGATATTAGTGGCGAATCGTGATAGTTATATGCTGATGGCAGAAATTGCCCAATCGCAGTTACAGGAAGCAGGCTTGAAAGTATCCATTGAGACAATGGAATGGGGAACATTCTTAGATACAGCGCGTGATGGGAAATATGACATGACGTTCCTCGGCTGGTCTAATACAACGTCAGATGGAAGTGAGCTATTGTATCCAAACTTTCATTCAGATAATGTAGGATCATCCAATCGTGTTCGATACAGTAATCCTGAATTCGATAAACTCGTTAATGAATCGAGAGAAAATGTTGATCAAAATGTACGTGCCGAGAAACTGGATGAAGCGAATAAATTACTCGTTAAGGATGCACCGGTCATCGTCATGAATCATGGAGTGGTAACGGCAGCAACGGATCAATCTGTAAAAGGTCTTAAATTAGATCCGACTGGTCAATGGTCGTTATACAACGTTTACAGAGAGTAGGGGTAAGGATGACAACAGAACTATTATCTGTAAAGAACTTAGTCACAGCTTTTCGGACGGCAGATGGTGATGTGTCGGCTGTCCGGGGAGTATCATTCTCTATAAAAAAAGGAGAGACCCTTTGTGTCGTAGGAGAGTCAGGGTGCGGAAAAAGCATTACCTCTTTATCCGTGATGGGGCTGCTTCCAAGCAATGGATTCATCAAGGAAGGCAGTATTGATTTCAAGGATCGGAATATAACCCAATTATCTGCAGAGGAACTTAGAAAGATTCGCGGTAAGGATATATCAATGATTTTCCAGGAGCCTATGACGGCGCTGAACCCGGTTTTGACAATCGGGTATCAATTGAGAGAACCGCTCATTTTACATCATAAGCTAAATAAATCAAATGCTCATAAACAAGGGATTGAGTTATTGAAGCAAGTAGGGATCCCTTATCCTGAAAAAAGAATGAAACAGTATCCTCATGAGTTAAGTGGAGGAATGAGGCAGAGAGTCATGATTGCCATTTCACTCGCCTGTCACCCCCAATTACTCATTGCGGACGAACCGACTACTGCCTTGGACGTGACCATTCAAGCTCAAATCCTTGATTTAATCCAAGATTTGAAAGATAAGCTTGGCATGGGCGTTATGATGATCACACATGATATGGGGGTTGTGGCAGAAGTAGCGGATCGAGTAATGGTCATGTATGCAGGGGAAAAAGTAGAGGAGGGATCAGTAGAATCCATTTTTGAAAATCCCCAGCATCCCTATACCAAGGGATTGTTGAAATCTGTACCCAATTTGGATGAACCCGATTTTGAACTTGAGGCAATCCCTGGTTCACTTCCAAATATTAATGAAGAAATCAACGGGTGTCGTTTTCATCCCCGGTGTCCTTATGCAATGGAGAAGTGTGTCGTTCAAGTTCCGGATGATTTTGAATTGCAAGGAGACCACAGAGTGAAATGCTGGCTACAGGAGGTAGACGAAGGTGCCGACAACCGTCAAAAAGTCCATACTTAAGTTAGAAAGTGTGAAAAAATACTACCCTATCAATGGGGGATTACTCAAAAGAGTTCAAGGTCAAGTGAAAGCAGTAGAGGATGTCAGTTTAGAAATGTTTGAGGGTGAGAGTTTAGGTGTTGTCGGGGAATCCGGGTGTGGTAAATCTACATTAGGCAGAGCCGTACTAGGGCTAGAATCTGTGACTGAAGGAAAAGTGATCTTTCGGGGACAGGAGCTTCAGCATTTATCCGATCGTAACCGACTTCCCTTCAAGAAACAAATGCAAATGATTTTTCAGGATCCATATGCTTCACTGAATCCAAGACAGCGAATAGGAGATGCCCTTGAAGAAGTTTTTATCATGCATACCAAGCTGTCCAGCAAAGATAGAAGAGAGAAAGTAATCGACCTGCTTAAAGAGGTGGGCCTCAAGGAAGAACATTATGACCGATATCCACATGAGTTCAGCGGGGGCCAGCGCCAAAGAATAGGGATCGCTCGTGCCATAGCATTGAATCCTTCTGTCATTATTTGTGATGAAGCAGTTTCTGCACTCGATGTATCCGTGCAGGCACAAGTTCTGAAACTGTTAAAGACTCTTCAGTCAAAATACGGTTTAACCTATTTATTCATCTCTCATGATCTGGGAGTGGTACGTTATTTTTGTAATCGGGTAATGGTGATGTACTTAGGAAATACGGCTGAATTGGCATCTGCCAAACAGCTTTACGAAAACCCATTGCACCCTTATACGAAGGCTCTCTTGTCATCTATTCCCCGTCCTTCGATCGAGAGGAATCGGAAGAGGGTCCGGTTGGAAGGGGAAATCCCAAATCCTGCAAATCCTCCTTCGGGATGTACATTCCATACACGCTGTCCGATTGCTACAGAGATATGTAAGCAAAAGAAGCCAGTTTGGCGTGATATGGGAGATCAACATTATGTAGCATGTCATCATGTCGAAAAAGGAAGTGAACTACTATGAAGATGGATCATTTATATCAACCGTATTCTTCAATACGTAATACCGTTTTTGCAAAGAAAGGAATGGTTGCTACTTCTCAGCCACTTGCGTCTCAGGCAGGATTGGAGATATTACAAAAAGGCGGAAATGCGATAGATGCTGCGATTGCCACTGCGGCTGCGCTGACAGTAGTTGAACCTACATCAAATGGAATTGGTGGTGATGCATTTGCCCTGGTGTGGGTAAAAGGGGAACTTCATGGTTTGAATGCAAGCGGACCTTCTCCAAAAAGTATTTCCATTGAAGATGTTAAAAGGAAAGGGCATGAAGGGATGCCTGTGCATGGAGCTGTCCCTATAACCGTTCCAGGTGCCCCTTCAGCATGGGCAGAGCTATCAAGCAAATTTGGTAAGCTTCCATTAAATGAGGTGCTGGTACCAGCGATTCGATATGCTGAAGAAGGGTATCCAATCAGTCCTGTACTTGGGAAGTATTGGGGATTGGCCTATAAGAAATTCAGGGAATTATTTAAAGATGATAAAAAATTTCAGCCCTGGTTCGATACATTTGCGCCCGATCAGAGAGCACCTCTTATTGGAGAGATATGGACATCACCGGGTCACGCCGCGACTCTCAGGTTGATTGCAGAGTCAAATGGAGAGAGTTTCTATAGGGGAGAGCTCGCGGAAAAGATTTCTTCCTATGTCGAGAGGTGTGGTGGTTACTTATCCAAGGAAGATCTTTCAGAATATAAAGCGGAATGGGTGACCCCGATATCAACAAACTACAAAGGTTATGATGTTTGGGAGATTCCTCCTAACGGTCAAGGGCTGGTTACCTTGATGGGACTAAATATCGTGAAAGGCTTCAATTTATCAGAAAAAGACGCAGTTGATACATATCACAAACAAATCGAATCCATGAAGCTTGCCTTTACCGATGGAAAAGCATTTATCACAGAAGAAAAAGAAATGCCGATTTCTGTGGAACATTTGTTATCTGAAGGATACGCACGCTCAAGACGGGAAATGATTGAACAAGACGCGATCACTCCAAAAGAATTTCAGCCCCAAAAAGGCGGTACGGTCTACCTGGCTGCTGCTGATGATGAGGGGAATATGGTTTCCTTCATTCAAAGTAACTATATGGGATTTGGATCAGGTATTGTGATTCCGGGTACCGGTATTTCCATGCAGAACAGGGGGCATGATTTCTCTTTAGATCCTGATCATCCCAATGCACTAAAGCCCGGAAAGAAAACATATCATACGATCATTCCTGGATTCTTGACAAAAGGAGAAGAGGCAATTGGTCCATTTGGTGTGATGGGTGGATATATGCAACCTCAGGGACATTTCCAAGTAGTGATGAATACGATTGATTTTCATTTAAATCCACAAGCTGCTTTGGATGCACCAAGGTGGCAATGGTTAAAGGATAAAGAAGTTCTGGTTGAGCCCAATTTCCCCAATCACATTGCCCAGGCATTGGCCAGGAGGGGACATCATATTCAAGTAGCGACAGATCACGGATCTTTCGGAAGAGGCCAGATCATTTGGAGAAATCCGACATCGGGAGTTCTAATGGGAGGTACAGAGTCACGGACCGATGGGGCCATTTCGGCTTGGTGATGAATGGTGATTGATCGAATGGAAGAGGGGGTGACATCATGAAACAATGGCATTTATTTCTCGCTTTTTTTCGAGTAGGTATGTTGGGATTTGGAGGAGGACCTTCCTCCATTCCTCTTGTTCACAAAGAAGTAGTGGAAAAATATAAATGGATGAACGATGATGATTTCTCCGATGTTTTGGCTCTTGGGAATGCATTGCCTGGTCCGATTGCAACCAAGATGGCGGGGTATATCGGATTTCGGGTCGGTGGCTACTTAGGGATGATTAATGCCGTGTTGGCCACCATCATTCCAACTATTGTTTTGATGGTTTTATTGCTGACTGTTCTAAATACTTATAAAGATAAGAATTGGGTACAGGGGATGGCCAGTGCAGTAGTTCCTGTAGTCGGCGTTATGCTGGGTGTATTAACGTGGGGGTTTGTCAAAAAGTCTCAAAATAGTATGGGCTGGAAAATAACCATCATTCTGCTGGCAGTGAGTGTTCTATTACTTTCCGTCTTAGGAGTTCACCCGGCTATCGTGATTGGTGCTTTACTAGGATTTGCCCTTCTGTCACGAAATCCAGGTCAGGAAAAGCAGGTGAAAGCATCATGATTTATATTCAAATTTTCTTGGCTTTCTTCATTCCCGGAGTATTGGGATATGGAGGGGGGCCGGCATCAATACCATTGGTGGAAAATGAAGTGGTTGATCATTATGAGTGGCTGACGGTAAGTGAGTTCAGTGAAGTTTTGGCGTTAGGAAATGCTTTGCCGGGACCTATAGCTACAAAGATGGCCGGTTATATAGGTTACCAGCAAGGCGGGGTGCCAGGGGCAATAGTCGGTGTGTTTGCAACAGTTGCCCCTTCATTAATCTTAATGATTATGTTACTCGGTTTATTAATGAAAAATAAGGATTCCCCTAGAGTGAAAAAGATGACAAATTTGGTTCGTCCGACAATTGCAGTATTGTTAGGGGTCATGACGATTGGTTTCTTTACCAGTGCTTATGAGGGCATTGGAATTTTTCAAACTGGATTGATTGCAGTGTGCAGTTATTTTCTACTTGAAAAATGGAAAGTGAGTCCAGCATACGTAATAGGTGCTGCATTGCTATATGGGGCATTTTTCCTTGGTGCATAATGTGATGATGAAAGAGCTAACTTCGGAATGAAAGAGTTAGCTCTTTTTGTCGTGTTTTTCATTGGAGAGTGTATTAAGTCAAGATTATGAGATTGGTATTAGAAGGTAAATGACAAAATTGATATAATAGTATAGTTAGTTTAAAGGAGAGGTAACTTATGAAGAGAGAAATCATCAACCACCACTTACTAACCTGCTCCAAGAATCAAATCATCCTCCAATCATCACGCCCACTCAAAACAATATCCTCAGGCGTCACCAATGCCGGAACAGGCTGGTATAAAACGTTTGTTAATCGCCATGTATCAAAAAACTACAATAATGATAACCATCATGAAGAGATGCAAGATTATCTCCAGCAAATAGGTGCAAAAAAAGAAGAAACGGTCGGGATGATGACGGCTGTTCAATTGGAAGATGTGTGCTGGGGGTTTTATGAGGAGGAAACATTTTCTATATTCATTGTCGTTACAGCAGGAGTCGGCAATGCCGTTGATGCAAGTATGAGTGACCGTCATTCGTTTGATCATTCACCCGGTACGATTAACATCTGGGTGTTCATCAATGGGAGAGTATCGGAGGCCGCAAGCATCCAAGGGATTATGACTGCAACAGAAGCCAAGGTGAAAGCACTTGCAGCTCATAATGTGAAAGATCCCGTTACAGGGAGTGGAGCAACGGGTACCTCTACTGACAGTATATTAATCGCGAGCACTGAAGAGGGAGTTCTTCTGGAATACGCAGGAACGATTACCCCCTTGGGAAAAAGGATTAGTAAAGGAGTTTATGAGTGCACCATCCACGCGATTTCCAAGTATAAGAAAAGGGTGGGTACCTGATGATTCATCACTTGTTTGCTATAACAATCGCCTATTTGCTGGACCTATGGATTGGAGATCCGCCCCACTGGCCTCATCCTGTTAAGTGGATGGGAAAGGCGATTTCTCGTTTAGATCGCTGGTTGAATAAAGGAAGGTTTCTAAAAAGGAAAGGTATAGTGATGGTATCGATATTGGTAGTGGCGGCGTTTATTCTTACCTCTTGCCTCATTTGGGCAAGTTATTCTATGCATACAATCTTAGGGATCTTGGTAGAAGCCATCGTCATCACGACGACCATCTCCCAAAAGAGCCTTAGATTGGCTGCTTTAGAAGTATTGCAACCACTTGAAGAAAACGATTTGAAAACAGCAAGGGAAAAGCTTTCATATATCGTGGGCAGAGATACAGAATACTTAAATGAAAGTGAAATTGTAAGAGGGACTGTTGAAACCGTTGCGGAAAATACAAGTGATGGGATAACAGCTCCTTTGTTTTGGGCATTGATTGGCGGTGCCCCTCTAGCCATCGTGTACAGATGTGTGAATACGTGCGATTCTATGGTGGGATACAAGAATAAGAGGTACATAGACTTTGGGTGGGCATCAGCCAAGCTGGATGACGTCCTGAATTGGATTCCGAGTAGAATCACAGGATTCATCTTATTTTTCTGTATACGCCCTGAATATTTCACTTACAAAGAAGGATTTCGAATTCTACTGGAAGATGCCAAGAAACACCCTAGTCCAAACAGCGGCTGGGGAGAAGCGGCAGTGGCGGTGAGTCTAGGGGTTCAACTGGGCGGCCTCAACACGTATAAAGGGATGGTTTCCCATCGAGAAAAAATGGGGAGAAAGGTTTTTGAATTAGAACGGAATCATATCCCTGCAACCATTAGGCGAATGCAGAAAGCATGTTTCGTTTTTATCATGATTCTTTGGATAGGGGGAGTTTTTATTGGAATTACCAGAACATGGATCGAATCCGCAATATACATATAGAGCAATGGATATTTCGATGCCTGATCAAATCGTCGACTTAAGTGCAAATATTAACTCCAGCGGTCCGCCAGATCGTTTAAAAAAGATATGGCAGGATCTATTAGGGGATATCGTGACGTATCCGGATCCTCACTCTGCATCCTTACGAAGAAAAATTGCCCGTAAAGAAGGGGTGGGGGAAGAAGAGATTCTCATAGGGAATGGTGGTGCTGAACTGATCCATCTTATTGGGAGATGGATGGCCCACTCGAATGTTCTCATCATTCATCCCACCTTTTCAGAATACGAGAAGGCTTGTCAAATCAATGACTGCACCATTCATCACCTACTTCTGGAAGAGGACGACTGGGATCTTGATTCAAAAAAGTTGGCAGCGTATCTTTCAAAGGTGGATGCTGTCTTTTTATGTAATCCGACCAATCCGACTGGTGTGTTATATTCAGCTTCAAAGATAAAAGAGATTGTTAAGGAAGCTCATAAAGAACATTGTTATGTGATTGTGGATGAAGCATTTTATGATTTTCCTTTGGAAGAGGTGACGGCAGCCCATCTGGTAAAGGAATACTCAAATCTAATGGTGTTAAGAAGCATGACGAAAATGTTTAGCATTCCTGGGATCCGCTTGGGTTTTCTAATGGCTGGTGAGACAGTCGTGAAGGAACTGGGAAACTATCAAGTTCATTGGAGTGTGAACGGAATCGCTCAAAAAGTAGGGGAAACACTCTTAGAGGACACAGATTTCATTCAACATACTCAATACATGGTGAAAAGGGAGAGGGAGAAGCTGTTTGCATTTTTCGACCAATCCCAATTTGACTACTCACCAAGTCAGACGAACTTTTATCTCTTAAAGGATCCAGATCTTAACGATCAAACCGAGTTATTTCGTTTTCTGTTGGAGAATGGTATTGTGAGCCGCCATACCCATAATTTCAAAGGGTTGGATGGAAGGTGGTTAAGGTTTGCCGTTAAGGGAGAAAAAGAGCACGGGAAATTAATGGCCGTCTTAATGGAATGGAAATCCCGTCCTTAAATAAAGAGGCTGGGACTAAAAAACCACGATAAAAAGACGAACAATGGAAGTGTAGGTTCTTCATACCGCTAATGATTTCCGTGCAAGACTACGCTTTCCGCGGGTAGCCCGTGAGCCTCCTCGGCAAGCCTGCGGGGTCTCACATAAGCTACTCTTCCCGCAGGAGTCTTCGTCTTGCACTCCAATCAACCGCTGGAAACAGCTAAAATCAAATTTCGAAAATAAATAATAAACCCGAACAAATCTGCACACAAAGAAGCAGGTTTGTTCGGGTTTGACGTAGGCTAAAAAACTTATGTCCCAGCCTCTATTTATTCGATATTTATACGGAAGCGGCTTCCTGATTGTCTCCATTTTCCGTCTTATCAATAATCGACGTACCAACCAAATCTCCCGTCACATTAAGAGCCGTACAACCCATTCCAACTAGGGCATCAATCGCCGTTAGCAGAGCGACGGTTTCCATCGGTAACCCGAGCTGGGCGAAAACAGTGGCAATCATGATGATACCTGCACCGGGAACACCGGCTGTTCCAATTGAAGCCAGAGTTCCTACGAGGACAACGACCAGCATATCAGTCAGGCTTAATGGGTTACCGATTACGTTAGCAGCGAAAACAGACGAAACGGCGATCCGGATCGCAGCGCCATCCATATTGATCGTGGCACCAAGTGGTAAGCTGAATCCATATAAGCTTTTAGGCAGACCAAGATTTTTTGCGGCGTTTAATGTTAGAGGCAGGGTACCCGAGCTGCTCTGGGTCACAAATGCTGTGATCATCGGTGTCCGTGCCTGGGCAAAGAACCTGCCGGGACTAATCTTGAATATGAGCAAGGCGACAATATAGATGGCAATTTGGACAAACAATGCAAGGTAAAGCACCAAAATCATATTTCCTAATGATAACAATGTGTCTAACCCCTGTTTTCCGACAGTAACTGCCATGATCGCAAAGATACCGATCGGGACATATTGAAGGATTACCTTCATGATGGCTAAGGTCGCTTCGTTTAATCCGTTCACGACTTTATAGACCTGTTCACCCAGTTCGTGATGTTCCATTGATGATCTTAAATAGGATATGGAAATACCAAACACAAGGGCGGTAAAGATGATTCCCAGAAGGTTCATTTCCGTGAACGCAGTGACGATATTCTCCGGAATGATGTTCAGAAGTACACTGGTCACCCCCGGATTTTCCGGTACTTCGAATTCCTCCGTCGTATCGAGGGTCATGCCTGTTCCCGGGTTGAAAATACTTGCAACGGCAATTCCTACCACAATCGCTAATGCTGATGAGAATAAATAAAATAAGAACGTTTTTCCACCCATTCGGCTGAGTTTGCTAACATTGGTCTGATTCACGCCGACCATCAATGTAAACAGGATAAGAGGGATGATAAGAAATTTCAGCAAGCGAATCAATATATCGCCAAGGGGGGAAAGGGCTGATGCATCCTTTCCGAATATCAATCCGACCGCAATCCCAAGTACAAGAGCGACGGTTATTTTCACAATAAGTGATGTATTTAGATACCCTCTCCAAAGAGATTTCATTGTAGCCCTTCCTTCTAATTAGTTGTAGATTTCCCAAAATATCTAAGCATACATATTCATAATTCTTATAGGTTTAGTGAGGATTTATTGTCATAAGATACAACAGAATAAAAGGAGTGTCAAAATTCATGCCTGATCCATACAAAAAAAGAGCCTGGATTCAAAATCCAAGCTCTTTAAGAAAGTAAGGGAAGGGTGAAACCGGCAGTTGTACCTGAACCCTTTTCACTTTTTACAAACAATTTTCCATGGTGCAATTCAATGATGTTTTTACAGATGGCTAGTCCTAACCCTAACCCATCTGAATTCTCCTTCTCCTTATAGAATAAGGTGGCAATATGCTGCAGGTGTTCTGGGTCGATTCCCTGCCCCTCATCTTCTATTTCAAAGGTAAAACGGGAATTCATCTTGTTATAACGTATGAAAACCGTTGAATCCGGGTCGGAGTACTTAATTGCGTTATCTAGTAGATTGATCAACACTTGTCGAATACGATTCTCATCAGCAAATAGATCCATGGTCTCTTCGCTTTCCAACATAATGGATATTCCTTTTTCTTTCCGTTTTTGATCCAGCTGAAGAATGACTTCATTGACTGTACGGTTGAAAGAAAAGGTAGTGGGGTGAGTCGTAAATGATCCATTTGAAAATCGCGAAAAGTCCAATAGCTCCTCTACAAGTCCAATCAAACGATTCGTTTCGTTCGAAATGATGTTCAATCCCGTTTTGTTTTCCTGCACATTTTGTAAATCACCCGTCAGCAATGTTTCGCTCCATCCTTTAATACTCGTAAGGGGAGTGCGAAGTTCATGGGAAACGGAAGAGATGAACTCATTCTTCATTTTCTCCGTTTTAAGCAGTTCCCTCGCCATGTCATTAAAGGACGTACTCAAGGTTTGGAATTCGTCCTTGTATTGTCCGACAATTCTTGTTTCCAATGCTCCTTTAGCAAGCTTCTGTGATGCTTCGGTCAGTTCAATCACAGGTGTCGTTAAATTACGGGCAAAAAATGTACTCACCATAAAAACGATAAGCAAAATAACCAGTCCAATTAAAAATAAAGAAAGCAAGATCGTTCGGAAACTGTTATCCAGTGATTCCAGGGATGTAATAAACCGGATCAATCCAATGGTGTTATTCTCTCCATTTAACGGTACAGAGACAGCCAAAATATGCTCACCTGTTTTGGGGTGGTTGCCAATCCAGGTTCCGCTGCCATTTCGAAATGCCTCCTCAATATCCTTGAAGTCAGGCTTTTGATCCGGAATAAAGCCAGTCGAAGAGGATAATATGTCTCCATTGGCATTCAATATTTGTGTTTCGGCTTGAGGGATGGAGAAGTTATTCTGGAGATTGGCCAATTCATTCCTTAAGGTAAATGAATGAAGGTTCATATACTTATTGGCAAACTGTGACGAGTTAACAGCATGATTCTTCAGCATATCTATTGTACCGTTGTAGTAATAAGAATAGATTCCGGAAACGAGAATGCCTAAAAATAAAAGAATAGTTAAGGTGATAATGGACACGTTCTGAATGAGTAATCTTTTTTTAATTCCCATTTTCATCATTCCAGCGATATCCATATCCCCAAACCGTCAGGATATAGTGAGGATGGGAAGGATCTTCTTCAATTTTTTGACGGATTCGTCGAATATTCACATCCACAATTTTCGGGTCACCTGCGTATTGGAGTCCCCATACTTCATCTAACAGATCATTTCGAGAGATCGCTTCTCCTTTTGCCTTAAATATGATGCTGAGTAATTCGTACTCTATCGGGGAAAGGTCAATCTTCTTTCCTTGAACGAATAGAAGTCTCTTCTGTTCGTCTAACGTGATGGGGGATTGGTTATCCTCATTGACCTGATGGACATTCATTCTTCTCAGTAATGCTTCAATTCGAGCGATGAGCTCATTCGGACTGAATGGTTTCGGGATATAATCATCTGCCCCGTTCATCAATCCGTGTACCTTATCCATTTCTTGTACTTTAGCCGTCAACATGATGATTCCAATGGATGGATTCCAATTTCTGATTTCTTTGCATGCTTCAAATCCGTTCATACCAGGAAGCATGACATCGAGTAAGACAATATCGACTGTAGGTTGGGCTTTCTTAACCAGGTCAATTCCATCCTCCGCGCTACCAGCTTGCAAGACAGCGTATCCGTATCGCATTAAGTTAATCTCGATAAAGCCACGGATGGGTTCTTCATCTTCAATAATCAAAATGTGCTTCATCCATCTACACCTCCATTTTCTCATCAGATAGGCTGGAAGAGACGCTTGCCTATTGCCGCTGAGTATTTTGTTACATATGTGAATTGATTGGTTTCATATAATAGATTCCACCCTTTTGGCAGTGATTGACCTTTGTCAATCACGTATACATCAAAAATCACGCTGCCATCTTTCAAGGAAAGGAATTCCACATAACGTCCGTCTTCTGATTCCTTCACTTCTATAGAAGGCCATTCCTGTGGAATCTCGAGCCTATATAAATAATCTGTATTGTCGTAGTATCGATGAATGAGCTCTGCTTGTTTTTGATCGCTGAGCTGATAATACTCATTGATGAATGGCATCTCAGAATAGGCAAGATTATCATCGCTTGCCTCTTTTTGCAGAGTGAATTCAAGGATACCATCTCCGTTCGAATCTTCACTATTCACGGCGTATGCCCTGAAAAGCTCTTCCTCCCTTATGTTTTCCGGTAAAACATTCATCAATTGCTCGTTCTCTACACCAATAATGAATGACGTAGATGAATGAGCACCTACACCTGCATCGAGTATCGCTCCCTTTAAAGAAGGGGCGATGGAACCGGCTAAAGAATGGTAGTAAGGGTAAACATATGGATCTAACTTCAGCTCATCTAATACGTTCATTTTATGATTGCTGAATTGATAAAGACGAACAGAATGAGACTGGTTGGGAACAAGTGAGGCAAGGAGGATTTCCCCTTGACCATCCTTAGTGAAGTTTCCTGAAAAAAACGCACTATATTGGGATTCCAACAGCTTCTTCGGTTTATCTTTAGATAGATCATACACGATCAGTGCTTTGTCAGAAGCTTCTTCTGAGAAGGAGAACCCAACCAGTATTTCTTTGTATCCATCCTGGTTAAAGTCCAGAAATTCTACTTTATGAAGTTCCCTTCCAAGATCCTTCAATTTCATTGTTTCCTTCCATTCCCCTTTTTCCTTCTTTAGAACAATGGCTTCCATTTGAGAGGTTTGATCGGGTAGTCTATAGAATACGATCAATTCGTTCGTTTGATCGTGATCCAAATCTGCTTCTATCATTTTGTTTGCTTGTTTGTCTTCAATCGGTGAAACCCATTCCGCTTGTGACGGAACATATTTTCCGATCGCTTGTTTCACTTCCTGCTGTTTAACCGGAAGTTCAGGTGGTTTAAGTAACGATGTATTGGATTGGAATAAAGAGCAAGCCGTACACATCGAAAGACAAACCATTAGGAAGAAAATCTTCTTCAATTGATCATCACATCCTGCCTAGAGCTTTCACTAGTATAGTGTAAACCCAATCGACAAAAGTAACAAAAAAGTTACAAAAGTCTCCCTTACTTTGTAACCGGGAAGTAACCTTTTCCATCGTCTATGACCCTATCATTAAAGGTAACAAGAAAGTAGAAAGGTGATCGACATGGGGAGACAACGGAAAAAAAGAAAATGGATCAAACCCATTGAGTTGGGGGGACTGGCAGGAGTGATCGTGTTATTACTCATTCTTTCAACTTCGTGGGTATTGGACATTGGGGAAGCGAAGAATACAAAGGAAACAACCACTCAGCCAAAGGTAGTCAAGGAAGAACCTTCTGAAGAAGAGGAAGGCGAATTTGGACAACCTGAAGTCGGGGTTGAGGAACATGACAGCAATACTCAAGCAGAGGAACAAGAGACTAATTCCAGTGAAGCGGTGATTGTAGAAGACGACAAGTCTAATGAGGAGAATCCGAGCAATGTGAATAAACAAGGGACCTTTGAGGATGAAAAGACGGTCTACATCACATTCGATGATGGTCCGAATGAAAATACGGAAGCGATTCTTAAAGTGCTTAATCAATATGGTGCAAAAGCGAGCTTCTTTATGCTGGAACCGAATATGAAAAAACATAGTGAGGCCGTCCGACAAATGGTGGAAGAAGGGCATAGTGTCGGGTTGCATGGTGTCACCCATGATGTATCCGAAGTCTACCAATCTAGTGAATCGGTTGTAGGGGAGATGTTGACGGCCCAATCTACGTTAGAGTCCATTACGGGTATTCGCAGCGAGCTGATTCGCGTTCCTTATGGGTCCGTACCCAATATGAAGCCGGAATATTTGAAGGCAGTAAAGAGAGAGGGATTTAGTTTATGGGATTGGAATGTGGATAGTGAAGATTGGAAATATCATAGTGGGGAGTATGTTCAGAATGTCATGGATCAGTTAGCTTCTTATTCATATGAAAACCAGCCAAAAGTCATTCTTATTCATGAAAAACCTACGACACTCGCTTATTTAGATTCTTTACTTAAGAAGTTGACTGATCAAGGATATAATATGAAGACTTTAACAGAAGAAATGGATCCAGTTACATTTTAACAGTGGTGCCAGAAGAAAAAAGGAGCTGCCCTTTGGCTGCTCCTTTTCATTCTTAATACATGCTCATATGACGGTTTTTACCTGTTAAAATTTGAAATACGCCATATAGTACCAATCCTGCCGCTACAATTCCCAGAAGCCATTGACCATAAGGTTGTTGGGCTATCTTGGAAAGTGCTCCATCCAATCCTTGTGTTTTATCCGGGTCGGCTGTGATCGCAGTTTGAATAAAGAAATAACCGATCAGTAAAAAGACGATGCCCCGGGAATATAACCCTAGCCTGCCTGTCTTTCTTCCCAATTCCCATTCTTTCTCGGACATTTCATGCCTTTTGAATTTGTTCGTGTATTTTTCAGTATAAGCATTATGAATTTCATAAAGTGCATATCCAATAATGATAAGTCCGACAATTCCTACAACCCATTGACCAAAGGGCTGAGACAATAACTTAGCAGATAAGGTTTGCTTAGATCCCGAACCGGAGTTTTTGGCATGCATCGCAATGGCGAAAGCATTATAAGTCAAAGAAGCGTAAGCAATGCCGGTGATCAGATTAGCGAGTCTTCTAAACATTGATTTCCCGTCATTATTCACGTGTTCCGGATCTTTTACCACTTGAATGAGGTGCCAAAGAACAATTCCGATCAGGCCGAGACCTAATAGCCAGAGAAGGACTTCCCCAAAGGGTTTGCTTGCCACTGCTGAAAAGGCACCACTCGAGTCCGAAGTGCTTCCTCCTATTCCGAGTGCTGCCATAATGGCTAATGCGCCAATAAGCATATAAACAATCCCTCTTGAAATAAATCCAATCCGTGCAAACCCTCTAATCCATGGTTTTATATCATTTGATGAAACAGATGAACTGTTTGATTTTGTAATGGATGAAACTCCTGACATATACACTTCTTCCCTTCTGGTTCTATTTTCGTAATACTTATGTATGCTATTCCCCTGATGTAGAAAAGAGAAACCTTTTTAACGAACAGTAAATGCTGGATGGATTGATTTAATTTTACCTTATTTTCTTTTGAAAAATTGTTCTTTACTCAAAGAATGTTGTTTTTAACAAATGGTCCGCTTTGGCTGTGTCAATCAGAATGTGCTGGGTGGTGAGGGGAACTGCTTCGCTTGCAGCTAGCGTTCGGCTGAGCCTTCCTAACTTCGCTTCCGGGGTCTCGGCACGCCCGTACTTCCGCAGGAGTCTACGCAGTTCCCCTCACCATCTTTAAGAGATTTTCGTGACAGAGCTATAAGGTGTTAAAGGAAATCTAATACAAAACAAAATTGGTCTTTTTTAAAAAGAAAATAATCTCTCCTCATTTTAAATGAGGTTGTTTGCTGAAATTCTAGTATTTATTCATTTCTTTTAAAGATACATGCATGCTCAGAAAGTTGATTGGAGCGGAAGGTGCTCGACTCCTGCGGGAATGGCGGGAAAGTTGAGACCCCACAGGGCAAAGCCCGAGGAGGCTCAACTCACGCCCCGCGGAAAGGCGAGCACCTGGAGCGGAAATCAACCACTCCTCGCTTTTTTAAAAGCAACAAACTTTAGGAAAAGAGCCTAAAAAATTTTACAAAAAACCTATTTACAACGAATTAGGAGAGGAGTAATATATCTATCATCAAATGAATATTCTTTATCGCTTAATTCATTTTTGAAGCGGGGGACCCGAGTGTTTTAAAGGGGTGAATCCTTTCTTTTGAAAGGTAGGGCTACTTCCATAACCCGAATCCGTCAGCTAACCTCGTAAGCGTAATGGGAGAGGATGATACTTGTGATCGATTATGGATGACCACAGGCTTAGTTCCTGCTGGTCTTTTTGCGTTGTTTAGATGTCTGTCCTTGGAGGCTGGGGTCCAGAGGTCATGAGTCAAACCTGGCAAAAAGGAAAAGGAATCCTTCCGTCGGGTTCGTCTTATGTTGCTGCTTCTGTTCTAGCCGCATGGGCTTTTGATGTAATGAAGAAGTACTAGATGGTTAAGCTATTAAAAAGGTTTTGGAGGATTTCATCATGAAAAAGCAGTTTGCAGTTATTGGATTAGGGAGATTTGGAGGGAATCTGGTTCAGGAATTGGCTGATCTGGATGTTGAAGTGTTAGCCATTGATATTCATCACGATGTCGTCCAGCATTATATAGACATTGCCACGCATGCCGTGCAGGCGAATGCCATGGATGAATCTGTATTGAAATCCCTTGGTCTCAGAAACTTTGATCACGTGATCGTGTCCTTTGGGGATAATATAGAAGCAAGTATTCTTACCACCTTACTTTTAAAAGAATTAGGGGTTAAAGAAGTATGGGTCAAAGCTTCGAACTCCTATCATCAGAAGGTGTTGGACCGGATCGGGGCAGATAAAGTCATTCACCCGGAACGTGACATGGCGCGAAGAATCGCCCACCACATTACATCAGAAAAGATCATTGATTATATAGAGCTTTCGAAGGAGCACAGCATTGTAGAAGTGCGTGCGTCTAAAAAAGTCGCGGGCAAAACGTTAATTGATCTCGATGTCCGGGCGAAATTCGGTTGTAATATCATTGCCATTCACCGCGGGGAGGAAGTCATTGTATCTCCTTCTGCCGATGAAGTCATAAAAATTGAAGATTTATTGATCGTCATTGGACATAACAGGGATATCAATCGATTTGAAAAAGAAGGTGTATAACCTATGAAACATAGGGTGATCCGGTTAAGCCCTCCTCAACTTCTTGTTGTGACATTTCTATTCTTTATCATAGTAGGAATGGGTTTGCTTAAGCTGCCGTTTGCCACCACAGAATCGATTACATGGCTTGATGCCTTGTTCACGACGACTTCCGCTATGACGGTCACGGGGCTTGCGGTCGTTGATACGGGAGGGTCCTTCACTCTTTTTGGTGAAGTGGTCATTATGAGTCTGATCCAAATCGGGGGACTGGGTATCATGTCCTTTGCTGTCTTGATCTTTATGATGCTTGGAAAGAAAATCGGATTTAAAGAACGACTTCTTCTTCAACAGGCATTAAATCAGACGTCTGTAGGAGGAGTCATCAAGCTTGTAAAATATTTATTTATCTTTTCTTTCCTTGTTGAAGGTTTCGCCGTTCTTTTATTGGCGTCAGAATGGGTTCCTGAATTCGGTTGGAGAAGAGGGCTTTACGTCAGTATATTTCATTCTATTTCCGCGTTTAATAATGCAGGATTCTCTCTTTGGTCCGATAGTTTAATGGGTTATGTGGGAAGTCCCATCGTCAATATCACGATTTCGTTTCTGTTTATTGTAGGTGGGATCGGATTCACCGTTTTAGTGGACTTATGGAAATCAAAAACGATTCGAAAACTGTCACTCCATACGAAAATCATGGTAGTTGGGACATTTGTTATCAATATATTCGCTTTTATGATGATTTTCATCCTGGAGTATAATAACCCGAACACACTGGCTCAGTTACCATTCCTTGATAAACTATTCGCTTCTTATTTTCAAGCAGTCACCCCCCGCACGGCTGGTTTTAACTCACTTGATTACGGAAGCATGGAACGTTCAACATTGCTGCTCACGATTCTTTTGATGTTCATCGGGGCCGGGAGTGCTTCAACGGGTGGAGGAATCAAGCTGACCACCTTTGTCGTGATTTCATTGAGTGTGTTTGCTTTCTTAAAGGAGAAAAGAGAGATTCGTATTTTCCGTCGTACGATTGATCAAAACTATATTTTTAAAGCTTTGGCTGTGTCGATGATCAGTGTGCTCCTTGTTTTTACGGCTCTGTTTTTCCTTGATATGACAGAAAAGAATGCTTCTTTCCTGGCTATTCTCTTTGAAGTGGTATCAGCCTTCGGAACGGTAGGCTTGTCCATGGGGATTACCGGCTCTCTGACAGCGATAGGTAAATGGATCATTATCATCGTGATGTTTGTCGGGAAACTGGGCCCACTTACACTGGCTTTCTCTCTATCAAGACCGGACAAAGAAAAGATCCGCTATCCAAAAGAAGATATATTAACAGGTTAACACTCAACCAACCGGCTCACTTCATTTTGCCCTTCGCGGGTAAGTGGGGGAGCCGGTTTTTTATTGTTTTTAGGCTCTTTTCGTGAAGTTTGATGAATATAATTGAATCTGCCAGGGCTCTGTCAATGAATGTGTGCTGGATGGTGAGGGGGACCGCTCCGCTTGCAGCTAGCGTTCGGCCGAGCCTCCTCAGCTTAGCCGAACGGGGTCTCGGCACGCCCGAAATCCGCAGGAGTCTACGCAGTTCCCCTTACCATCTATAAAAAAATTCATGACAAAGCTTAATATAGAAAACGGACTACTGCTCACTTTAAATGAGTTTATTTTCGGTGGGAGCATTGTTTGGTCCATTTAAAAGATAGTTTAATGATCCTTCGATTCATGAGTAAACATAAAATTTTCTTTTACTCCTTTGTAGATATTTTTTTGGAAAAAAAACGCTCAACATTTCTACAATAGGAGCTTTTTGTATTGTCTATATGTCATTAGGAGAAGCACAGAGTGGATTGTAGCGGAAGGCACTTAACTCCTGCGGGAAATAGAGGAAAGGTCGAGAACCCACAGACGGAACGTCGAGTTATCATGAACGAAAACTAGCTCCTTACTCGTAACATCGTAGGTTAATTTGGTTAGACTGTTTCTGAAGTAAAAACAAAAACCAAATCAGAGCTACATTACGGAAGGAGCTAGTTACTATGAAGGATACCATAAAATACGTTGGTTTAGACGTATCCAAAGAAAAAATTGCTGTCGCGATAGCGGATGAAGGACGACAAGAACCGAGATACTGGGGAATGATTCCTCATACCCCGGAAGCTGTGAAGAAATTGATAAAGAAAATAGGAAGTTCAGAGACAGTGCGAGTGTGTTATGAAGCAGGGCCGACAGGTTATTCCTTATATCGATTATTTCTAACCTTAGGGATTTACTGTGAGGTCATTGCCCCATCTCTTATTCCTCAAAGACCAGGAGAGCGCATAAAAACAGATCGTAGAGACTCTATTCGGCTCGCACAGTTGTTCCGAGCCGGTGAATTAACATCTATTTATATACCGACACAAGAAGATGAGGCACTGCGGGATCTTGTCAGATGTCGAGAAGACGCAAAGGAAGATGAGTTAAGGTCCAAACACCGCTTAAGTAAATTTTTACTACGAAATAATATCAATCCTCCTTCAGGAGTGAGAAAATGGACAGTAAAATATATGCAGTGGCTGGATACATTAAAATTTGAAAATCCTCATTTACGGGTGGTGTTTCAAGAATATTATCACCAACTGAAAGAGTTGGGACAAAGGGTCCTACGATTAGAAGAAGAAATAAGAACCTATGCGAATGAAGGAATCCAGGCGCCGAAAATACAAGCACTTCAAGCACTAAGAGGAGTTGCGCTTGTCACAGCGACAAGTATTGTAGCTGAAGTCGGATCTTTCAAACGTTTTTCTACCCCTCGCGAATTTATGGCCTACGTTGGATTAATTCCTAGTGAATATTCTAGTGGAGAGAGGCGCATGCAAGGGAACATTACCAAAACAGGCAATCGACACGTTCGAAGGTTGTTGGTGGAATCAGCTTGGAGCTATCGATATCAACCAGCAGTCAAGGGCGAATTAAAACGAAGACAGAGTGGCCAATCCCCTACCATTCAAGCGATCTCTTGGAAAGCACAAAATCGACTTCATAAGAAGTATTATCGTTTATTATCCAGAGGGAAAGAAGGAGGTAAAGCCATAACGGCTGTAGCCAGAGAATTGGCAGGTTTTATTTGGGCAGTGATGCAAGAAGTAGAAGAAACACCGAAAACAAATTAAAGAACGTATTCCCGTAGCTCGAAGAGTAAGGTAACCCCTTAGAAGAATGAGAATAGGGCTCGAAGGCAAAGAGAAAAACCGGAAAGGAAAACCCACGTGGCCTCCTCTGTGCTATATCTATTTAGATTAACGCACGACCCGAGTTAGTGGATCAGTCCTTTATACGGAAAGATAAAATGTGAAAACCCACGAATATCAGAGTGCTAACCGCAGTAGAATTTTTGCCTTCGTGCCGTGTTCTTACCTTCTATTCTAAAAAAAGTAAGGAGGAAAAATTCATTTTCTTTAGCTCAATAAGTATCTCACCTCATCAAATAGCTATCAAGAAGATCACTTGACAGCTATTTGATGAGGTGAGAAGTGGTCAGTAAGCTAAAGAAGGAAAAAGTCTAGCCAGTAATGGCTTTAACGCAACATATAGAGAAGAAGCGAAAGGAGCTTCTCTTCTTAAAGTTGCCTCCAAATCGATGTAGGATATGAGTATTGACAGTTTCGTTCATATCAGGAGGCTCGACTTCCTCCCCGCGGAAAGGAAGTGCCTGGAGCGGAAAGGAACGGTCCATGTTTTCGCACTACTACTCATCCAAAACAAAAATTCACTTTTGGGAAGTTATGCAAAGCCACAATGTTTATGAAAAGAGCCTTTTTTAAAAACGACAAAGAATCAATCCATAACCACGCATGAGTCTAAAAACGTTTATGTTAAGCGTTTTCATCATTCGTTTTTGATATTGACTAAACGACTGTGCGCGATTATACTGTTGAAAAATTCTGAACTTTAGGCGGTGCTGTTGTTGAAGCGTGTGTATAATTTTTCTGCTGGTCCTGCGGTGTTACCTGAGCCTGTTCTAAAAAAGGTTCAAGGCGAATTATTGAACTATCAAGAAACGGGCATGTCTGTAATGGAATTAAGTCATCGATCTGCCCCTTTCCAAAATATAATAGGAGAAGCTCAAGGTTTATTGCGTGAACTGCTCTCGATTCCAGATGATTACCATGTCGTGTTTATGCAAGGAGGAGCATCCCTGCAATTTTCCATGCTTCCTCTAAACTTACTGGGTTCAGATCAAGAAGCTGACTATGTCCTGACAGGCAGCTGGTCAAAGAAAGCTGTCAAAGAAGCAGAAAAGGTTGGGAATGTCCGTACTTTATCACCTCAAGAAAAGTTTGAGATCCCTGCTTATACACCAGAAGATTTCTCAACACAGTCAAGCTACGTACATATTACCTCCAACAATACAATTGAAGGAACACGTTACACTAAATGGCCTGAAACAGGAGGCATTCCACTTATAGCCGATATGTCCTCCCATATCCTTTCGGAGAAAATAGACGTTTCCTCCTTTGGGATGATCTATGCAGGTGCTCAAAAGAATCTGGGTCCTTCTGGTGTAACGGTGGCGATCATTCATGAAAGTCTGGTTGGTCAAGCATCGAATGCGTGTCCAACGATGTTGGATTACGAAACATATGTAAAGCATGATTCCCTCTTTAACACGCCCCCAACCTTCTCTATATACGTATTAAAACTTGTACTGGAGTGGGTGAAGGAAAATGGTGGAGTGGAAGGGATGCAGGCTGAAAATGAGAGGAAGGCCGGTCTCCTATACACCTGTATAGACGGATCATCTTTATTCCACAACCCTGTCCCGGAAAAAAATCGCTCCTTAATGAACATTCCTTTTTCAACACGTGATGAGGAGCTGGACTCCCGGTTTCTAAAAGAAGCCAAGGCAGAAGGGTTTGAATTTTTAAAAGGACACCGTTCTGTTGGTGGAATGCGAGCGAGTCTATATAATGCCATGCCGCTACGAGGAGTGGAAGCACTGGTCGATTTCATGAAAAAATTTGAGTCTGAGCAAGGAGGATTATAAGGATGATTTCAATCAATACGTACAATGCAATAAGTCAAAGCGGACTTTCACTGATCGAGGATGACCTGAACTACCATCTGAATGGAAATGGTGATCCCGATGGAATCCTGGTCAGATCCAAGAACTTGCATGATTACTCTTTTCCGGCGTCAGTCAAAGCCATTGCCCGGGCAGGAGCAGGAGTCAATAATATCCCGATTGATCACTGTACGGAAAAAGGAATTGTTGTCTTTAATACACCCGGTGCGAATGCAAACGCCGTGAAAGAGCTCGTACTGGCTAATTTGATCGCTTCTTCACGTAACCTATATTCTGCTGTCGGCTGGACAAACACTTTAAGAGAAACAGAGGAAGATGTACCAAGTGTCGTAGAAGCAAAGAAAAAAGAATTCGTAGGAAGCGAGATTAAAGGGAAGAAACTTGGAGTCGTAGGCTTAGGCGCGATTGGCGTCCTTGTCGCAAATGATGCCCTGGCTCTTGGGATGGATGTGGTCGCCTATGATCCATTTATATCAGTGGACGCAGCGTGGCGTTTATCCCAGGATGTGAAGCGTGCTCATCATATTGAAGAAGTATGGGCAGAGTGTGATTTTGTGACGCTACACATTCCATTAACAGACAAAACGGAAAGCTTTGTGAGTGAAGAAGGCTTCACTAAGATGAAAAAGGGTATGACGATCTTAAACTTTTCAAGAGGTGAGCTAGTAGAAGAAGATGCTCTGGAAAAGGCCCTTGAAGCAGGAATTGTCCGTAAATATGTGACGGATTTCCCTAATAAAAAGGTTTTGAACATGAAAAACGTCGTCCCTGTTCCTCACTTGGGTGCATCTACCGTAGAATCTGAAGAAAACTGTGCCATCATGGCGACAAAGCAGCTGAAAACATATCTTGAAACGGGTAATATTAAGCATGCTGTGAACCTGCCTGATGTGGAACTTCCTTATAGTGGAAAAATGCGAGTGACGGTCATGCACCAAAACATCCCGAATATGGTCAGCCAAATCGCCAATGTTCTCTCAGGGTACGCAGTTAATATCGCAGATATGATTAACCGCAGTAAACATACGTGGGCCTATACCATGATTGATTTGGATCAAAAACTCCTCGAAGAAGAACAATATCAAGTGAAAAGCAGGATGAAAGAAATACACGGTATTGTTTCCGTCCGTCTCATTTAAATAAAGTGACTAGAACTCCCTTAACCCGAGAACAATGTGTAGTAAAGCGGTTGAGGGAGGATTTATTTTTATGGCGATGATTCATTTTAAGGGTAGAGATCTTTATTTTGACGATATAGGAGAGGGGAATCCCCTGGTCTTGATCCATCCCCCGGGCATGGGAAGGATGACCTTCATAAAGCAGCATGTGCTTTCCAGGCATTTTCGCCTCATCATTCCGGATTTAACAGGACATGGAGACTCCTTTACCTTGGATCAGAATATAAGTATCGCTGAGTTTGTAGAGGACATAAAGGCGATCCTCGACCACCTGAACATTGCTGAATGTGTGATGCTTGGATATTCTGCAGGGGGAATAGTAGGACAAACATTCGCCTGTACCTATGAAAATCGGGTTTCCGCCCTCATTCTAGTAGGTGGATATCCGAAAGTCACGAATCCCAAGCTGATATGGATGCACCATATGGGCATGAAAATGGTTCGTGACCATCCTGCCCGCTTATCGGGAATTATTTCCAGAGCACATTTCAAAGACAAGTTTGAGCGTGAGAAGCTCAGGGGTCATATGAATAAGGCGAACCCCCATATTTGGTATCAGTTCTACGAGCAATCCCTTCATTATGATGGGATAAAGCAGGTCGAGAAGCTTCCCATACCTCTACTCTTAATTTATGGTGAAAGGTCGGATTGGATCAATTCTCATCTAAAACTGTATAACGATTGCTATCCTAAGAAAATATATATCATTCCAGGAGCCTCTCATCAAATTCCCACACGTTATCACGATGCTCTAAATAATATACTGTTAGGAGAAATAAAAGGGTTGGAAGCTAAGGGTTAGTGGATAATCTTTGCCCTTGCTCCTTCAACTTGATACTATTTTCATAAAGTAAAGTCGATCAACGAGAGGAGAATAACATGGGAATTCATCATTATTTTAAGAGCTTATCGGACCTTGAAACCCTCATTCGCTGTCCGGGGCGATTTAAGTATCATGAGCACAATGTAGCAAGCCACTCATTTAAGGTAACTAAAATAGCCCAATTTCTTGGGACTGTAGAGGAACAGAACGGGAAAGAAATCGATTGGAAAGCTCTGTATGAAAAAGCACTGAATCATGACTACGCAGAGTTATTTACAGGCGATATCAAGACCCCTGTGAAGTATGCATCGGGAGAGTTACGTGAACTTTTCAGCCAGGTGGAAGATCAGATGGTCAATAAATTCATTACTACAGAATTTCCCCCGCAATTTCAAGAAGTGTACAGAGAACGGTTTAAAGAGGGAAAAGACGATACCCTTGAAGGAAGGGTCTTATCTGTCGCAGACAAAATCGATCTTCTGTATGAATCCTTTGGAGAAATTCAAAAAGGGAATCCGGAACCTCTATTTATTGAAATTTATCAAGAAGCCTTATCTACGATTGTGAAATACAAGGACCTGGAGTGCGTACAATACTTCTTGGAATACATTCTGCCTGATATGCTGTCTGAAAAATTCATCCCCCATAGTGAGTTGAAGGAAAGGACCCAGAGATTAATTCAGCAGGGTGAGGAGTAGGAAAACCCTTTCCAGATAGGGAAAACTTCGGTAGAATATGTGTTATTCCCTTATCTTTAAGGAGAGTTGAACGTGTCCAAAATCATTTTAGGTTTATTTTTACCAGGATTGCTTGTCGTTCTGTTCACACGCGTTACTTACAATCATTATGTCGGATTGATCTTGACCGTAGCCCTTATTGCAGCTTCGGTTTCAAAGGGCTATACGGATTCATGGTTCCTTATTGTCGTGGACGCGGCTTCGTTGACTGTCGGATTCTGGTATAGCGACCGGATGATGAAAAAAGCGAAGAGAAGTGCATGATTTGGGTGACAGATGAATAGAAGTTCTTGAAAAACATGGGCTGTCTTTTTTTAAAAGACAGCCCATGTTTTTTTATGGAGTAGCTACAACATCGACATCGCTGGCTTTTACAAAGGCCAGGCGGTGGTTTAAGTGAATAAGATAGAATTCATCATTCCCCCAGACGATTTTATGAGTCGTCTCTGGATTGTACGTGTAAACAGGTGCACTGTAGTAGCTTCCTTTTACTTTCTCGGTTGCTACATATTTTTGATCAGAGGTAAGTGTGTACTGAAGAGGAGACATTCCTCTTACCGGGATGTCATCAGGAAAAGCTTCTTCTTCTGGATAGGCAAGTCCATAAACAGGGATGCCCGGAGTTCCTGCCTTAGGTGTGATCACAATACCTGATCCTTTTGTTGTATTCCTTCCTTTAGGGTTATAAAACCATGCTTTTTGTCCTGCGTACCAAATTGCTGTCCAGTCATCTTGTTCTTCTGCCTTGTAAAAGGTTTGCCCTGTAACCGCCTTGTTACCCCAATTGGACGCATCGAGTGGGTGGGCGTTTGGTAGGGCAGCGTCTTTGATTAACGGAGCATCAAAGCTTGGAGCTGTATACAAATACACAAAATTTGCCGATTGTTCAGGTACAGGTTCTCCTGATGGAGTCTGAAGGATTGGTTTGTTTGTTTCGAAATTCGGACGGATTTGGACGATGCCTTTTTGTCCTTTTCCTGACTCCAGGGGAGCTCCAAGGATTTGCATATAATGTGCCCAATCCCAGAATGGACCTGGATCCCAGTGCATAGCAGGTTGTCTTGCAGCAGTCGTCCCAGGTATCTCATCATGTGCAATGATATGATCGCGGTCTAATGGAATATTGAACTTTTTAGAAAGATGTTTAACTAATCTGGCTGATGCATGATACAACTGTTCGTTATACCATGCTGCTCCTTCAATGGCGATACCTTCGTGCTCGATACCAATGCTCTTGGAGTTGAAATACCAGTTGCCAGCATGCCAGGCTACATCTTTATTGTCCACCATTTGGGTGATATCACCGTCGGAAGAACGGATCACATAATGAGCGGAAGCTTGAGTCCATTCCCTCTGGAACACAGTTTTGGTTAAGTCATAGCTGATCTCTGTGTCATGGAGGACGATGTACTTGATTTCCTGATTGTCATGTGGGCGGTTTGCAATATCGTAATTGCCATATGAAGTTTCATAGTAGGTCCCGCCACCCCAGTCAATTTTCTTGTAAGCTGCCTGAACGTAATGGCATGCGAGGCCATTCGGACAATCGGCTTCGGTTTCTTCAGTGTCCTTTTTTAAGTTTAATGATTGGATTGATTCTATATTCGGTTTGGTTTGTTTTGGGGCTAAGGTTAAGGAAGAGCCATCCTCTGTTTGTCTAGTTACTCCTTCGTTAATTGTCTCGTATACACGGTCCGCAAAGTCCTTTGCTCCCGTATAGTCGGATGAACCGCTGTATTTAGCGACTGCCCCGTACCATTCATTTACATCAGAAGGTGTCTCCCCAGAGGTATCTATGGCATACTGCACCAGAAGTGCTGCAGCGCCACGGATATTTTGCTGTTTATTTTGTTTCAACGTTTCTGGTTGAAGAGAGAGTAGTTCAGCTGCGGTATTCAGAGTGTGAAGTCTTGAATCATTGATGTCTAAAGTAGACTCGATTTTCAGTATTGATTTTTCTAACGGTTGAGAGTCTGCGTCCTCTTTACCGGATAAAAACATATGAGCGGGTTCATCGCTGTGGGTATCTTCTAAACTATCAGTATTAACCTCCGTAAGATGCATCAAACCGTAGCCTCCGGAAGCACTTGGCTTTCCGTCATGATGCTCCCATAGTGATACGTTATAACCCACTGCAAGTAGAATTTCAACCGGGACATTGAATTCCTGCGCTGCTTGTTGAAACGCTTTTTGCAACTCGAGTGAATCGACAACTTCAGCTTGTGCCACTCCATGAGAGGTAATCGATGGTGACATCGGGGTGATTGTGGAACTAAGTAGGAATCCCGTTAAACTAAGGGAACCGGCAACTTGTAGCCATTTAGATTTTTTCATACATTCCTCCTAAACAATATGTATTTTTTGTTGAACTTATAAGAAAGCTTATTGGAAATAAGACAGAATAGTCAATCAATTATCAGGTATATGCCTAGATGAATATTTGTGTCGGGAAAAGCTTAATGATGTGGCAGAAAGCATATTCAAATAGAGATTCTTAATTGTGGATAAATAAAGAATAGTGTGAATAAGTAAGAGGGTACACATGTTATTCACAGATTGAATCCGCATTCATCAACATTGTGCACAAGAAATTTGACGAATTGTGAATAAACTTAGGGATTTTCCACAAGTAATATCGACTTATACACATAGTTGTGCACAGGTTGTGTATAGAAATGTCTCGTATTATGTCGAAAATTTCTTATAAGCTCCTTGCTGCCTGCTGTAAAATGTCGAAATCATGATTTAAGCCTCTAAACTATTTCTTCATCAAAAGTTATCCACAACCAAGATGATGTTATTCCTACAAAAATAAAAAAAACGAACTTTTGTTCGCTTATTATTGGTTAATACTGTAGGAAATGTGGTAGAATGTGTATAGAAGAATGGACAGTGTTTAAGATGGGTATAAGTAGGTAAATACAAGGTAGCAGTCCTTTATAATAGGAGGTTTCACGGTGAAAGATCAATTTGAGCTCAAGTCTAAATATAAACCAGAGGGAGATCAGCCACTGGCGATTGAGAAATTAGTTCAAGGCATAAATGAAGGGAAACGCCATCAAACCTTACTTGGAGCTACAGGGACAGGAAAGACATTCACTGTCTCCAATGTGATCAAGCAGGTTGAAAAGCCGACCCTTATCATTGCTCATAATAAAACATTGGCGGGGCAGCTCTACAGTGAATTTAAAGAGTTTTTCCCTGATAACGCCGTTGAATATTTTGTCAGTTACTATGACTATTATCAGCCAGAAGCATACGTTCCTCAAACGGATACGTTTATTGAGAAGGATGCAAGCATCAATGATGAAATCGATAAACTCAGGCACTCTGCCACATCTTCTTTGTTTGAGCGAAAAGATGTCATCATCATTGCCAGCGTGTCCTGTATTTATGGTTTAGGTAACCCGGAGGAATACCGGGAGCTCGTTCTTTCCCTGCGTACAGGAATGGAAATCGAACGAAATCAATTGCTGCGTAAGCTTGTGGATATTCAATATGAACGAAACGACATCGACTTTCAGCGTGGAACCTTCCGTGTTCGAGGCGACGTAGTGGAAATTTTCCCGGCTTCCCGGGATGAACACTGTATGCGTGTAGAGTTTTTCGGAGATGAAATTGACCGGATTCGTGAAGTGGATGCCCTGACAGGTGAAATCATGGGCGAACGAGATCATATCGCGATTTTCCCGGCTTCCCACTTCGTAACCCGTGAAGAAAAATTGCAGGTCGCCATCAAGAATATTGAAAAAGAACTTGAAGAGCAATTAGTCATCATGAAAGAAGAAAATAAACTGCTCGAGGCCCAGCGTCTGGAGCAACGGACCCGTTATGATCTCGAAATGATGAGGGAGATGGGCTTTTGCTCGGGGATTGAAAACTACTCCCGTCACCTGACACTAAGGCCGTCCGGATCGACACCGTATACTCTTCTGGACTATTTTCCAGACGATTTCTTAATTGTTGTCGACGAGTCCCATGTGACATTACCTCAAATCAGGGGGATGTTTAACGGGGATCAGGCCCGTAAAAAAGTGCTTGTGGATCACGGCTTCCGTCTGCCTTCAGCCATGGACAATCGTCCCCTGCGCTTCGAAGAATTTGAAAAGAAAACACAGCAGCTCCTCTATGTTTCGGCAACTCCTGGACCATATGAGTTGGAGCATAGTCCTGAGATGGTTGAGCAGATCATCCGTCCGACAGGACTGTTAGATCCGATCATCGAGGTACGTCCCATCGAAGGACAAATCGATGACCTTCTGGGTGAAATCAACGAACGTATTGAGAAAAATGAACGTGTCCTTGTGACTACCCTTACGAAGAAAATGTCTGAGGATCTCTCTGCATATTTAAAGGAAATGGGTATTAAAGTTCAATATTTGCATTCAGAAATCAAAACCTTGGAACGGATTGAAATTATTCGCGACCTCCGTTTAGGTAAATATGATGTTTTAGTGGGAATCAACCTGCTTCGTGAAGGATTGGACATTCCCGAGGTATCACTCGTCACCATACTGGATGCCGATAAAGAAGGGTTCTTGCGTTCTGAACGTTCCCTCATTCAAACGATTGGCCGTGCAGCTCGTAATAGTAACGGTAAAGTCATCATGTACGCGGACAAAATGACCGACTCTATGCAAAAAGCACTTGATGAGACAGAACGTCGTCGAACGATACAAGAAGAATATAATGAAAAACACGGCGTTACCCCGACGACCATACAAAAAGAAATCCGGGATGTCATCAGGGCAACTCATGCCGCAGAAGAAGCAGGGGTTTATGAAGGAGAACAGACAAGAGTTTCGAAAATGTCTAAACCGGAGCGACAAAAACTTATTGCTAGCTTAGAAGTGGAAATGAAGGAAGCAGCCAAGGCATTGGACTTTGAGCGCGCTGCACAGCTTCGTGATACCATTCTTGAGCTCAAGGCGGAAGGATGAACGATATATGGCGCGAGATCAAATAATCGTACAAGGAGCTAGAGCTCATAATTTAAAAAATATAGATATTAAAATCCCCCGGGATAAACTGGTCGTTTTAACGGGGCTTTCGGGTTCAGGTAAGTCATCCCTTGCCTTTGATACCATTTATGCAGAAGGACAAAGACGTTATGTCGAATCCCTTTCTGCCTATGCCCGTCAATTTTTAGGTCAAATGGATAAGCCTGATGTCGATGCCATCGAAGGGTTGTCCCCGGCGATTTCCATCGATCAAAAAACAACGAGTCGTAATCCCCGTTCGACTGTAGGGACGGTAACAGAAATTTACGACTATCTAAGACTGTTGTTTGCAAGAGTAGGGAAACCGATTTGTCCAAATCACGGGATCGAAATCTCCTCCCAAACGATTGAACAAATGGTCGACCGTATTCTTGAATACCCGGAAAGAACGAAGCTTCAAGTACTGGCACCAGTTGTATCAGGCCGTAAAGGAACTCACGTGAAGACCCTTGAAGAAATAAAGAAACAAGGGTTTGTTCGAGTACGTATCAATGGTGAAGTCCAGGATCTTGGAGAAGAAATCTCGCTGGAAAAAAATAAAAAGCACTCCATTGAAGTGATTATTGATCGAATCGTCGTGAAGGAAGGTGTCGCAGCACGTCTGTCCGACTCACTTGAAACTGCACTTAGACTGGCAGACGGTCAAGTTATCATTGATGTAATAGGTGAGGACGAACTTCTATTCAGTGAGCATCACGCCTGTCCATACTGTGGTTTCTCTATCACAGAGCTTGAGCCAAGAATGTTTTCTTTCAATAGTCCGTATGGTGCCTGCCAAAGCTGTGACGGATTGGGAACAAAGCTTGAGGTTGATAAGGAGTTGATAATCCCAAATTGGGATCGCACTCTGAACGAGCATGCGATTGCTC
Organism: Rossellomorea sp. H136; assembly: GCF_056838065.1. Classification (NCBI taxonomy): domain Bacteria; kingdom Bacillati; phylum Bacillota; class Bacilli; order Caryophanales; family Bacillaceae; genus Rossellomorea; species Rossellomorea sp. H136. The sequence goes on along the minus strand of NZ_CM166371.1, from coordinate 4,324,601 downwards.
CGTGGGAACCAACCAGTTCTCAATACTATCCGTCTCTTCTTAAGGCAGTATGTGATCACTATGAAATTCCGATGGATATTGCTGTGAAGGACATTCCGAAACAACAAATGGATAAGGTCCTGTATGGATCCGGCAAAGATGAGATTTACTTCCGTTACGAGAACGATTTTGGTCAAGTTCGTGAAAACTATCTTCGTTTCGAGGGAGTCATCCCGAATGTTGAGCGCCGTTACCGTGAAACAAGCTCTGATTATATCCGTGAACAGATGGAGAAATACATGGCGCAGCAGGATTGCCCAACCTGTAAAGGCCACCGTTTGAAAGAAGAGAGCTTAGCAGTAAAAGTAGACTCACTTCATATTGGGGAAGTAACAGCCTTTTCAATAGAAGAAGCAGAGCAGTTTTTCCATAAGCTCGAGCTATCTGAAAAAGATATGAAGATCGCCAATCTTATTTTGAGGGAGATCCGTGAACGCCTCGGATTCCTGGTCAACGTTGGACTTGAGTACCTCACATTAAGCCGGGCAGCAGGCACGCTTTCGGGGGGAGAGGCTCAACGGATTCGTTTAGCGACTCAAATCGGTTCCCGTCTGACGGGGGTCCTCTACATTCTTGATGAGCCGTCCATCGGATTGCACCAACGGGACAATGACCGACTGATCGACACCTTAAAGAACATGAGGGAAATAGGAAACACATTGATCGTAGTCGAGCATGATGAAGATACGATGATGGCTGCAGACTACCTCATCGATATCGGACCTGGAGCGGGTGTTCACGGGGGAGAAGTGGTGTCTGCTGGAACACCACAAGAAGTGATGGATGACTCGAACTCATTGACGGGTCAGTACCTTTCAGGGAAGAAGTTCATCCCTCTTCCACAGGAAAGACGTAAACCTGATGGCCGGTACTTAGAGATTGTGGGAGCGAAAGAAAATAACCTGAACAACGTCAAAGTGAAGCTGCCATTAGGAATCTTTACCGCTGTGACTGGAGTATCCGGATCCGGTAAAAGTACGTTGATCAATGAAATCCTGCATAAGTCACTGGCTCAAAAGCTTCATAATGCAAAATCAAAACCTGGTGAGCATAAAGAAGTGAAGGGGATTGACCACCTTGATAAGGTCATCGATATCGATCAATCACCGATCGGTCGTACCCCAAGATCGAACCCGGCTACTTATACCGGGGTATTCGATGATATCCGGGATGTATTTGCCACAACCAATGAAGCGAAAGTTCGGGGCTATAAAAAAGGCCGTTTCAGCTTTAATGTTAAAGGAGGACGTTGTGAAGCATGTCGCGGAGACGGGATCATCAAGATCGAAATGCACTTCCTTCCAGATGTGTACGTTCCATGTGAAGTTTGTCACGGGAAACGATACAACCGGGAAACACTTGAAGTGAAATATAAAGATAAAAATATTTCTGATGTACTCGAGATGACAGTCGAAGACGCAGTGAAATTCTTCGAGAACATTCCGAAGATTAAACGTAAACTGCAAACCATCTTTGATGTTGGACTTGGCTACATCACGTTAGGTCAGCCAGCCACTACGTTATCAGGGGGAGAAGCCCAACGTGTGAAGCTTGCTTCAGAATTGCATCGTCGTTCTACTGGCCGCTCTCTATACATTCTGGATGAGCCGACAACGGGACTTCATGTGGATGACATTGCTAGACTCTTAGTTGTTCTTCAACGACTTGTTGAAAACGGAGATACGGTCCTCGTCATCGAACACAATCTTGATGTCATTAAAGCAGCCGATTACCTTGTAGATCTTGGTCCTGAAGGCGGGGACAAAGGTGGTACGATTGTTGCAAGCGGAACCCCTGAAAAAGTGGCCGAAGTACAAGGCTCCTACACAGGAAAGTACCTGAAACCTGTGCTTGAGCGCGATCGTGAACGGATGAAGAAGAGGATTAGGGAAAAAGAAGAAGTGACGAATTAATGATGGGAGAGATGCAAAGTGCATCTCTCTTTTTAATAAAAAACAATTCCCGTCGTCAATCCCCAACCAAAACCACAACTCCATACCTATCTAAAATCAGCCTCAAGTTGGAGTGAAGAACATTCCCACTATGTGAAAATAAGATTACAAACAAATGCATTGAAACCTTTTGCTTCACGTATCGTAAATAATAGTAGAGGAGATGATGAAGATGGAGACCAATAAGGTATTATCAGCCCTGTGCTATTTCAGTATATTTTTTGCAGGCTTCCTTTTTCCGCTGATCGTTTATTTTGTATCAGATCATCCTTATGTGAAAAAGGACGCTAAAGCAGCCTTTTTATCTCACTTATTACCGGTTGTTGCGGTGCCCCTTGTGATTGCAGGCTTGTTTTTGGATATGGGGGTTTTCGCGAGTGGTGCGGGATTGCCGATATTCACCGTCATCATGATCGGTTTAGCCATATTACTTAGTGTTGTCGTGGTCATTTGGAATGTGTATAAAGGCATTAAAGTACTTTTATAATCAACAAAGGGGATGAAAGAGTATGAATGAAGAACGCAAACGCATTTTGGATATGTTGGAAAATGGGACGATTTCGGCACAGGAAGCAGTGGCATTATTGGAAGCAATTGATCAAAAGCCAAATACATCAAAAGAAAAGGCAAAGGAAAAGGATTTCCTTGATGATTTTGTGTCCATCTTTCAAGAGGATAAAAAGGGTGAGAAAGAACACTCTACCCATTCGGGAAATCCGAAAGATAAGCTTCTTGATTTCATGAATAGCGCGTTGAACAAGATTAAGAATTTTGACTTTGATTTTCAGTGGAATCAATCGGTGGAGCTGTCTCATGTGTATCAACAGCCCAATACGGATTTCGAGAAAATCGATGTAGATGTGGCCAATGGAAAGGTAGAACTGATCCCTTGGGATGGTGAGGAAGTCCGGGTGGAATGTGAGGCCAAGGTTTATCGTACAGAAGATCATGAGGAAGCCAGAAAGCAGTTCATGGAGAATACGTCCTTTGCTGTAGACGGGGATACGTTGTATTACTCCACCCAATTAAAGTGGATGAAGGTAGACTCTAAACTCTACATTCCAAAGCATCAATATAAAAGGATTTCGATCCGCTTATTTAATGGTGGATTAAATGCAGAGAATTTAGATGTCCAGGATCTTCGTGCCAAAGCTGCTAATGGAAAGATTCATATCGATCACCTGACAGCGAAAAAAGCAGAAGTGGAAACATCCAACGGTGCGATTTCAATCCTGAACGCGAAAGCTCACCATGTTGAAGCAGAATCCATTAATGGAAAGGTCTATGTCGAAGGGGATATCTCAATATCAGATGTGCAATCCCTGAACGGAAACGTGGTTTGTGCCTTGACCGGGGAGAAAGCCGACACGCTTCACGCAAAGACGGTAACGGGCAACATTGATTTATTCGTTCCTGAAAACATCAACATCTCCGGAGAGGCAAAATCAAACTTCGGTGGTTTTAAGCTTGAGTTGCAGGGTATTGATGTACTAGAGGAAAAAAATGAAGTGGTCCAAAAGTCGATTCGTTTCAGTCGTAAAACCGATTCAGACGATAAGCTTCATCTTTTTGCGGAAACAAAAGCGGGATCTGTCCTCATAAAAAAGCATGAACAGAAGAATGTTAATAAGGACAACGCATAAGATGAGAAAGAAGGAATAACAATGAGAAAACAATTGGCACGATCAAGGTCTGACAGAAAACTCGCCGGGGTGCTTGGAGGTTTGTCCCGTTATGTGGGGATCGATGCAACGATTCTAAGGGTGATTTTTATCATCCTGCTCATTCCGACGGGATTCTTCCCTCTGGCCGTCGTATACGGTTTATTGGCCTTCGTGCTCCCAAATGAGGAGGAAGCCATCAAATAATGAGATGGATTATTGGAATTTTAATCAATGCAGTAATCTTTATTGCATTGGCAGGGTTTTTTGAAGGATTTGAAGTATCCGGGTTCGGGGCAGCAATAGGAGCCAGCTTTATTCTTTCGATACTGAATGTTCTGGTGAAACCGATTTTGATCATCTTGACTCTGCCGGTGACTATTTTATCACTTGGGCTGTTTCTCTTCGTCATTAATGCCATTACGTTACTGCTGACGGATGGCCTGATGGGAAGCAGCTTTGAGTTATCCGGATTTGGCATGGCTTTTCTGGCATCGATCATTTTGTCCCTTGCCAACCTGGTGATTCAAAAAACAGTGATGGATCCGATGAAAGAGAAGTAATAGGAAAAAACTCCGGCTTGATTGTTGAGCCGGAGTTTTTTTGTGGGGATAAAACGTGCACCTGTTACAAGTAAGCTGCCTTGCGCTTTTTTCTATAATTGCTAAAATAGGTTAGAGAAAGAATCGTTTATAAATATGAAGCGAGTGTAACGTGAAGGAGGAGCTGCATGTGGCAAAGGTCCGCACAAAAGATATTGTCGATAAGTTTAAATTAGAGCTTGTCGGTGGAGAAGAAGGCTTACATAGACCTATTACAACGAGTGACATTTCCCGTCCAGGTTTGGAGATGGCCGGTTATTTCAACTACTATCCTGCAGAGCGGATACAACTATTGGGAAAAACCGAGTTATCTTTTCTGGAGCTATTAGATGAAGCGGAACGTAAGCGCAGAATGGAAGCTCTCTGTACAGATATTACGCCTGGTATCATCATTTCCAGAGACCTTGAGATTCCGCCTGAGCTAGTAGAAGCATCGAATCGTTATGATGTTCCTGTCATGCGTTCTTCGATGAAGACAACACGATTCTCTTCGAGGCTGACAAACTATCTGGAAAGTAAGCTTGCCCCAACAACGGCGATCCATGGTGTACTGGTGGATATTTATGGAGTCGGAGTGTTGATCACGGGGAAAAGCGGTGTTGGTAAAAGTGAAACTGCTCTAGAACTAGTGAAAAGAGGTCATCGTCTTGTAGCAGATGATTGTGTCGAGATTCGCCAGGAAGACATGGATACGTTAATCGGCAGTTCTCCTGAATTGATTGAACATCTGTTGGAAATACGTGGTTTGGGGATCATCAATGTCATGACGTTATTTGGTGCAGGAGCCGTCCGCAGCCATAAGCGCATTACCCTTTGCATCAATCTCGAGCTATGGGATAAAACGAAACAGTACGACCGGCTTGGACTGGAAGAAGAGACAATGAAAATCATCGATACGGATATTACAAAATACACTGTACCTGTTCGTCCCGGACGAAATCTCGCGGTTATCATTGAGGTGGCTGCCATGAACTTCCGTCTGAAACGTATGGGCGTAAATGCAGCAGAGCAATTTACAAACCGATTGTCTGATGTGATTGAAGATGGAGAGAATGAAGATATCTAATCCTTACATAGAACGTGAATGAAGTTTACATTCATATGCTATCTTAATGGAAAAAAAGGAGAGACAAAATGAACGAGAACATTACGCCAATCGACCCTATTGCCATATCACTCGGTCCGATCCAAGTACACTGGTACGGTGTCATCATCGGACTTGGGATTGCATTAGGACTCTATTTAGTCATTCGTGAGAGCAAACGACTGGGTCTTCACCCCGATACATTCATCGATTTGCTCGTTTGGGCCATTCCCATCGCTATCATTTGTGCACGCGCTTATTATGTCATCTTTGAGTGGGATAATTATTATGCCGATCACCCCGGGGATATCATTAAAGTCTGGAATGGTGGAATCGCCATCCATGGTGCATTGATCGGTTCTGTCCTTACTACGATCGTGTTTGCCAAAATAAAAGGGCTGTCGTTCTGGAAGCTCGTTGATATTGCGGCACCGAGCATTATTTTAGGTCAGGCAATCGGCCGCTGGGGTAACTTTGTAAACCAGGAGGCCCATGGTGGAGAAGTGTCCCGTGCGTTTCTTGAAAGCCTGATGCTTCCCGATTTCATCATTAATCAAATGTATATTAATGGAGTGTACTACCACCCTACATTTCTATATGAATCTCTTTGGAGTTTTGCCGGATTGATTCTTCTTCTTGTCCTGAGAAGAAAAGCAAGCAGTCTTCGTCGTGGAGAACTGTTCTTAACATATGTGATCTGGTATTCCATCGGTCGATTCTTTGTTGAAGGATTGAGAACGGACAGTCTGATGCTGGGTTCTTTACGATTTGCACAAGTGATTTCGATTCTTCTTATCATTGGTGCGATTGGTGTATTCTTTTACAGAAGAAAAGCCGGCCTTGCGAAGAAGGCATATGATGAAAAGACGGATAGCGTAAATGCTTAACAAAAGGAGAGTAGGGCGTATGTGGATATCATCTTTGAAAAATGGCGGAATCACAGGTTTGAAAACAACGTGGTCACTGGGAAAGGTCATCTTTCCGATCACGCTGATCGTGTTTTTGCTTCAATATACACCTGTCCTTCCTTGGGTCATGGAGAAGATTTCTCCGTTCATGAAACTCATCGGGCTTTCAGGTGATGCGGCCATTCCTCTTGTATTGGGCAATTTTCTTAACTTGTACGCAGGAATCGGTGGGATCCTATCCCTTGATTTAACGGTGAAAGAAGTATTCATCATTGCTGTGATGCTCTCCTTCTCTCATAATTTGTTCATTGAATCAACGGTAGCCGCAAAGGTTGGCGTGAAGATTTGGCTGATTGTCGCAGTTAGGGGCGGGTTGGCCCTGGTATCGGCGATTGTCATCAATCTGGTTTGGAACGGTGGGTCTGAAATCGCCAAGTACGGAATGATGCCCCCACAACAAGCCGAGCCGGACGGGTGGGGGGAAATCATTCTCCTGGGACTTGAAAAAGCGGGATTTGGTGTCTTGCAATTAGCTCTTATCGTCATACCTCTTATGATGATTATTCAAGTGATGAAAGATCTGAAATGGATGGATGTTTTTTCACGATGGATGTCCCCTGCCACACGGGCGCTGGGCATGAATGCAAATACATCATCTACGATGGTGGCGGGACTCGTCATCGGGCTGGCATACGGAGCAGGAGTCATGATTCAGGCAGTAAAAGAAGATGGTGTGAGTAAGAAGGATGTCACGATTGCCTTCATCTTTTTAGTCGCCTGTCACGCCGTGGTGGAGGATACGTTAATCTTTATCCCGCTTGGCATCCCTGTTTTGCCACTCCTGATCATCAGGCTTGTCACAGCGATTTTGTTAACGATGGCGGTTGCTTACATTTGGAACAGGGTCGATGCAAAGAAAGAAAAGGAGAGACATTATGAGCAGGATTACAACAATATTATTTGACTTAGACGGAACATTGATCAACACCAATGATTTAATCATTTCTTCCTTTTTGCATACATTGAATCATTATTATCCGGGGCAGTATGAAGAAAAGGACGTTCATCCTTTTATGGGGCCACCATTAGAGGAGTCATTTGGAGGACTGAATCCTGACATGATGGAAGAAATGTGTGCTCATTACCGAACTTATAATCATGAGCATCATGACGCACTTGTCACTGAGTTTGAAGGGGTGTATGAAACCGTTCAAGCCCTTTACGAAAATGGATACAAATTAGCGATTGTCTCAACGAAAATCCGTGATGTTGTGTTAAAAGGATTGGACCTTATGAATCTTCGTCCGTTCTTTGAAGTCATCATCACCCTGGACGAAGTCGAGAACGCGAAGCCGCATCCTGAACCGATTGAGAAAGCTCTCGTAGCATTGGGGTCCTCACCTGAAGAAGCAATTATGATCGGTGACAATCACCACGATATTTTAGCCGGGAAAAATGCAGGAGTGCTATCGGCAGGTGTCGCGTGGAGTGCGAAGGGGAGAGAGCATCTGGCCCACTACGAACCGGACTTCATGCTGGATAATATGAAAGACTTATTACCGATTGTTGGAGTTCCGACTGCATGAGACGAACGACCCGCTACCCTGTAGAAGGAGCAAATTCTCTCTGGCATGTTTACAAAACCGTTCCTTTCGGGAAGGTCGTCAAAAATTTCATCGTGATTCAACTGGCAAGGTACACACCCTTTTTGGGGATGAAAAATTGGTTGTACAAGAAATTTTTGAAGATGAAGATCGGTGAACACACGTCATTCGCCCTGATGGTGATGCTAGACGTTATGTTCCCGGAAAAAATATCCGTTGGGCGTAATACGGTCATCGGGTACAATACGACGATCCTGGCCCATGAATACCTAATCAAGGAATACCGATTAGGTGATGTGGAAATCGGATCGGAAGTGATGATCGGGGCAAACACCACGATATTACCGGGTGTTCAGATTGGCGACGGAGCCATCGTATCAGCAGGAACCCTCGTACATAAAGACGTCCCGGCAGGAGCGTTCATAGGTGGTAACCCAATGAGGATCATCTACACTAAAGAGGAACTCGCCGCACGCTGGCGAGAAGATGCAATCTACGGATTGAAAAAAGAAGAATAAGGGAAAAGGCAAAGATAGAATGAGTTCTATTTTTGCCTTTTTTGTTTTGTAAAGGATGTTTTAAAATAGATTGTTGTTTTTATGATTTTTTATTAAGTAACCGATTCTCAGAAAGTTGATTGGAGTGGAAGGCGCTCGACTCCTGCGGGAATAGCGGGAAAGTTGAGACCCCGCAGGGCAAAACACGAGGAGGTTCAACTCACGCCCCGCGGAAAGCGAGCGCCTGTAGCGGAAATCAACTACTCCATGCCCAGTGAAATGATCACGATTGCAATACCTGTGGTAAATGTTCGTCCAATTACTATGTAAGCAACGTACTATTAACCAATCCCTGAAAATCCACAAATCAAACGGTTGACGAATAAAAAAAGAAACGCTACACTACAAATAACTTTATTTTATTAGCACATTAGCGAACTAAAGGATTTCTGAATAATCGAGAATTAGTAGCAATCCTCAAATCGGGGGAAAATAGATGAATTAATACACCAAAGGTGGTTCTTATGACTAAGTTATTCATGTTCGAGAAGCCATTGGGAATGAGAGATACATTCCCTGATTTATATGAAATCAAAGATCAGACGAAAAAGAATATGGAACAGGTGATGAAACTGTGGGGTTACAAGTTTATTGAGACTCCCAGCCTTGAATATTATGAAACAGTTGGTGAGGCATCGGCGATATTAGATCAGCAGCTATTCAAGCTTCTGGATCAACAGGGTCACACCCTTGTGTTAAGGCCGGATATGACAGCGCCGATTGCCCGGATTGCCGCGTCAAAATTATTAAAGGATGAAGCACCGCTGCGATTGGCATACTCGAATTCTGTGTTCAGGGCCCAGCAGCGGGAAGGCGGGCGTCCCGCAGAATTTGAACAAGTGGGAATTGAATGTATCGGTGACGACTCAGTCAGTGCCGATGCTGAGGTGATTGCCCTGATGGTTTCGGTATTAAAAGAAGCTGGATTGGAACATTTCAAGATTTCCATCGGCCACATCGGATTTGTGCAGGAGCTGTTCACTCAAATCGTCGGGACAGAAGAACGGGCGGATACGTTAAGAAGATACTTATATGAAAAGAATTATGTTGGATATCGCCAGCATGTCAACGAGTTGGCTCTCTCATCCATTGATAAGCAGAGATTGTTCCGTTTCTTGCAATTACGGGGATCAGAAAATGTTCTGGGTGAAGCCCATTCTCTTCTAGAAGGGGAAAAAGGACTGTATGCATTAGAACAGCTGAAAGATCTTTGGAGTATTTTAAAAGATTACGAAGTGGAGCAATTTGTGAAGTTCGATTTGAGCCTGGTGAGCCACATGAGTTATTATTCAGGTATTTTATTTGAAGTGTACGGAGAAAATGTAGGGTTTGCGATCGGAAATGGCGGCCGCTACGACAAGCTACTTGAAAAATTCGGAAAGAACTCCGGTGCGACAGGCTTTGGATTGCGTCTTGATTATGTTCTTGAAGCGATGCAGGTTGAGTTAACTTCCACTCTTCAGCAATGTGTGCTGTTTAGTGATGAGCGCAGGAAAGAGGCTATCGGTATTGCTCATGAGCTGCGAAGTGAGGGAGTCCAAGTGGTGCTGCAGAACTGGAAAGGCGTAGGAGATGTGGACGAGTTTACGAAGGGCTTCAGCAATGTGCACTTTGTTGTGGGACAGGACCCGAAAGGCGGTGAAACATCATGAGTGCGTTAACCATTGCCATGCCTAAAGGCAGGATATTTGAAGAAGCCGTGGAACTATTAAGGAAGGCAGATTACAATCTGCCGCCCGAATTTGATGACTCAAGGAAGCTGATCATCGAAGTTCCCCAGGAAGATTTACGATTCATCCTGGCAAAACCCATGGACGTTCCGACATATGTGGAGCATGGAGTCGCTGATTTAGGGATTGCCGGGAAGGACGTTATGTTGGAAGAAGAGCGAGACGTATATGAGTTGCTTGATTTGCGGATCAGTGGCTGTTACTTGGCGGTCGCAGGACTGCCGGATACAAAAATGAGTGATGTGGCACCGAAAATTGCTACGAAATATCCGAATGTTGCGTCATCCTATTTCCGTGAGCAGGGTGAACAAGTGGAAATTATTAAACTAAACGGTTCCATTGAGCTTGCTCCATTAATCGGACTTGCTGATCGCATCGTCGATATCGTTTCAACGGGAAGAACCCTGAAAGAAAATGGACTGGTGGAATACGAAACCATCGTTAACATCACCTCCAGACTTATCGTCAACCCCGTCAGCTACCGAATGAAAGACGAAAAAATAGAAGACCTCGTCACCCGGCTGACACGCATCATCGGGTAAGAGGGACGGACCTTGCCTGGAGCAGGTCAATACAGGAATATCAATACTAATAAAGAGAATTTGAGGTTCGGATGCTTGTTCATTCAGGCAAGGTCCGTCCCTCCAAATATAGATTACATAGGGAATACGGCATCTGCTTTCGTAAGCAGGTCCGTCCCTCTCGAAGGTTGGTGGATGTGATGAAGATTGTGAAGGATATAAGCGGGGCGTCGATTAAGCGCTCGGTCGATAGTGGTACGGAGGAGCAGCGAAGAGCGGTTCAGGGGATTATTTCTTCTGTGCAGAAAAATGGCGACCAGGCAGTCCGTGAATATACGAAGAAATTTGATGGTGTCCAATTAGAAGACTACAGTGTTTCTCAAGGTGAGATAGAGGAAGCCTTCGCTTCTCTGGATTCTGAGATGATCTCGATCATTGAAGAAGCTGCCGATAATATCCGAGACTTTCATGAGAAACAAAAAAGATCTTCATGGTTTACAACGAAAGAGGATGGAACCATGCTTGGCCAAAAGCTGACCCCCCTTGATTCAGTCGGCGTGTACGTGCCGGGTGGAACAGCTGCGTATCCATCCTCTGTATTAATGAATGTGTTGCCTGCTAAAGTCGCTGGAGTCAAACGAATCACGATGGTTTCTCCTCCTGGAAATGATGGGAAACTATCTGCCGGCGTGTTGGTTGCAGCTAAAATTGCCGGAGTGGAAGACATCTTTAAAGTCGGCGGTGCCCAAGCCATAGCCGCACTGGCGTATGGAACGGAATCCATCACTCCTGTGGATAAAATAACAGGACCGGGGAACATTTATGTAGCCCTGGCTAAACGCGAAGTATTCGGTGATGTGGATATTGATATGATCGCCGGCCCGAGTGAAATCGTGATTCTGGCCGATGAGAATCAGCGTGCGGATGAAATTGCCGCAGACCTTCTTTCACAGGCAGAGCATGATGTGTTTGCCTCTGCCGTTCTTGTGACGAATTCATCTTCACTGGCTGAAGAGGTATCGACACAGGTGGAACGACAGCTCTCTTCTCTTCCAAGAGAAGACATTGCCCGTCAGTCCATCAATGATTTCGGAGTCATCTACGTGCCGAGAGATATTGAAGAAGGAATCGATGTTGTGAATCAACTTGCAGCGGAGCATTTGGAAATTTTAACGGAGAAGCCGTTTGAAACGATGGCGAAAATCCGTCATGCCGGAGCGATATTCCTTGGCCGTTACAGCTCGGAGCCTGTAGGTGATTACTTTGCAGGACCTAATCACGTACTCCCGACGAACGGGACAGCACGTTTTTCAAGTCCGTTAAATGTAGATGAATTTATGAAGAAGACAAGTGTCATTTCATATAGTGAAACAGCACTGCAGCAAAATTATCAAAAAATCGCAAAACTTGCCCGCTTGGAGGGTCTTGAAGCCCATGCAAGGGCAGTGGAGATTCGATTCGATCAAGACAAATAGGGAAGAGGGAGGGACCTCCATGAGGTCCGTCCCTCCAAAAAGGAGGACATCATGGTGAGAAGTGCAGAGATTGTGCGAAAGACGAATGAGACGGATATTCGTTTGAATTTTGGAGTCGATGGAGAGGGAAACTCTAAAGTAGAGACAGGCGTCCCATTCATGAGTCATATGCTGGATTTGTTCACAAAACATGGGCAATTTGATTGTACGATTGAGGCAAATGGCGATATTGAAGTGGATGACCATCACACCACTGAAGATATCGGCATTTGCTTGGGACAGGCGTTACTTGCATCACTGGGAGACAAAAAAGGGATTAAGCGTTACGGCTCAGCCATGGTTCCGATGGATGAAGCTCTTGCCCAAGTCGTGGTGGACCTGAGTAACCGTCCGCACCTCGAGTTCCGTGCAGAACTTCCAAGTCAGAAAGTCGGGACCTTCGATACGGAGCTTGTTCATGAATTCCTTTGGAAGCTTGCTCTTGAAGCACGAATGAATCTTCATGTCATCGTTCATTATGGTCACAATACCCACCATATCATTGAAGCAATCTTTAAAGCACTGGGACGTGCCTTGGATGAAGCAACCATGATCGATCCCCGGGTAAAAGGGGTTCCGTCAACGAAGGGAATGTTATAATTCATGATCGGCATTGTAGACTATGGGATGGGCAATCTGTTCAGCGTCAGTAAAGCACTTGAACGGTTGAACATTCCTTATTTTATCAGTGATCAACAAGAGGAATTACTGAGCGCAGATGGGTTGATTTTACCGGGAGTGGGAGCATTTAAAGATGCTATGAATCTTCTCGAAACCACACATTTAAAAGAAACCATCTTCACTTTTACCCAAAGCGGGAAGCCGCTCTTAGGCATTTGTTTAGGCATGCAGCTCCTCTTTGAAGAAAGTAAGGAGAATGGATCAACAAAAGGATTGGCTCTTCTACCAGGTGAGGTGCTTCACATCCCAAAAGAGGACAGTCAAGGTAACTCATTCAAAGTCCCTCACATGGGGTGGAATCTTCTGCGTTACCAAAAAAACTCCCCTCTTTTAGAAGGGTTATCTGAAGGCTATGTTTACTTCGTTCATTCGTATTATGTGCACGAAGGATCCCAAGACGTGATCGAAGCGAGTGCTGATTATGCGGGAGTGAAAATCCCGGCAGTCGTAAGTCGGGAAAATATATACGGAATGCAGTTTCACCCTGAAAAAAGCGGGGAGCTTGGAATGAAACTGTTAGAAAACTTTACAAAACGAGTGATGGAGGCGGTCTCATGAGTTTTACGATTTATCCAGCCATCGATATGAGGGGCGGAAAGTGCGTTCGCCTCATTCAAGGTGATTATAATCAGGAAACGGTTTATGGAGACTCTCCGTTTGATATGGCGAAGAAATTCGCTGATGAAGGGGCCGAATGGATTCATATGGTGGATCTTGATGGGGCAAAGGAAGGCTCCCGGATCAATGATGAATTTGTGATCGCCGTTGCTGAAAAGCTGGATGCCAAGGTGCAGATCGGGGGAGGGATCCGGTCAAAAGAGGACATCGAGCACTATTTAAACCGAGGTGTGGATCGTGTGATCATTGGCAGTATCGCTGTTTCCAACACAGAATTAGTGAAGGAATGGCTGTCGGAATATGGTGATAAGATTGCCATTGGACTTGATGCAAAGGATGGCTATGTTGCCACTCATGGCTGGTTGGAAACATCCGCCCTTAAAGCTGTCGATCTTGGAAAAGAACTGGCCGAAGCCGGTGCAGAAATATTCATTTTCACCGATATTGCCACAGACGGAATGCTATCTGGTCCCAATGTTGAAGCGGTTGTGGATCTTGCTGAACAAACAGGGAAATCAGTGATTGCTTCTGGAGGCATTAGCTCATTGGAAGACTTGAAAACGTTAAAACAATACGAAAACCAGGGCGTCTCCGGGGCGATTTGCGGAAAATCACTTTATACAGGGAAGTTCACGGTGAGTGAGGCTGTAAATGAGGTGAAGGCATGTTAACGAAACGTATTGTCCCTTGCTTGGATGTGAAGGACGGCCGGGTGGTAAAAGGCATTCAATTTGTAGAGCTGAGAGATGCAGGAGACCCTGTTGAACTTGCTAAGGTGTACGATGAGCAAGGTGCCGATGAACTCGTCTTCCTGGATATTTCAGCCTCACATGAGGGACGGAAAACGATGGTGGAAGTCGTTAAGCGTGTAGCTGCGGAATTGGCGATCCCTTTTACAGTAGGTGGTGGGATTAACTCAGTAGAAGATATGAAAGCCATCCTTCGCGCAGGGGCAGATAAGGTTTCCCTTAACACAGCAGCCGTTCTGCGTCCTGAGCTTGTCCGTGAAGGAGCGGATTACTTCGGATCTCAATGTATCGTAGTGGCCATCGATGCCAAATACGATGAAGAGAGCAAAGGCTTTAAGGTGTACACCCATGGAGGCAGAAAGCTGAAAGACCTGGATGCCGTTGAATGGGCGAGGGAAGTAGAATCACTTGGTGCGGGAGAAATTTTGTTAACAAGCATGGATAGCGATGGAGAGAAGCAGGGGTTCAACCTTGCCCTGACGAAGGCAGTCAGCGAAGCAGTTTCGATCCCGGTGATTGCTTCAGGCGGTGCTGGAAATGCGGGGCACTTCAAAGAAGTATTCACAGAAGGTAAAGCCGATGCGGCACTTGCAGCCTCCATTTTTCACTATAAAGAAACGAGCGTGGAAGAAGTAAAGAGCTACTTAAGAGAACAGGAGGTGCATGTACGATGACAAATGACGATTGGATCGCATCCGTGAAGTACGATGATAAAGGATTGGTACCTGCCATCATCCAGGACGCTTCGACAAAAGAGGTTTTAACACTGGCCTATATGAATGAAACGTCTCTCAAAAAAACGGTTGAGACAGGAGAAACGTGGTTTTACTCCCGTTCACGCCAGGAGCTGTGGCATAAAGGTGAGACAAGCGGGAACACCCAAACCGTCAAAAATATCACGTGGGATTGCGATAAAGACGCCATCCTTGTCTTCGTTGATAAGAAAGGCCCTGCGTGTCATAAAGGTGAAGAAAGCTGCTTCCATGAAGGAGTGTATGGTGAGGAGAAATCATCAACAGAAAATATCCTCCTCACTCTGGAAAAACTCATTGAAAATCGTGAAATCGAGAGGCCAGATGGAGCATACACGACCTACCTCTTTGAAGAAGGTGTCGATAAAATCCTTAAAAAAGTAGGAGAAGAAGCGTCAGAAGTGATCATCGCTGCGAAAAACAGAGACAGTGAAGAACTGAAATGGGAAGTCGCTGACCTTTTCTACCACGTACTCGTCCTTTTAAGAGAACAAAAACTTCCACTCGAAGATGTGTTAGAAGTCCTTGTGGAACGTCATAATAAATAACTCCCTGAGGGACGGACCTTGCGCACGCGCAAAGGTCCGTCCCTCAAAATATGGTAGTTTAGTACAGGGGGATTGTATGATATACTACTGTAGTTATACTATGAACGTTTCGGAGGACTTTGATGAGAATAGGGTCAAAATTAGGTAGTGAGCAAGCGAAAGTGTTGTCTTTTGTCCCGACTGGCGAGTATTACTACAATAAAGGGATGAAGGCTTATCAACGTCGAGAGCTTAAGAAATCATTAAAATATTTAAATAGAGCATTTCAATTAGAACCAGTAGAACCGATGATTGCCTGTCAATTATCGATTGTGTATACAGAGCTTGGTGAATATAAGCATTCAAATGATTTATTGCATCAAATTTTGGATGATCTGGATCCCCGTATGGCAGAATGTCATTATTTTCTGGCCAATAATTATGCCCATTTAGGCTTATTTAAAGAGGCGTACGAACAGGTTTCAGCTTATCTTGACAAAGAAGAATATGGTGAATTCGTTGAAGACGCAGAAGACTTATTAGAGCTTCTCGAGCTCGATTCCGATCTGATTGTGGACGATTTATACGAGCATGATGAGCTTATCGTCCAACAGGAGAAAGCAAGAGATCTTCTTGAATCAGGGCATTTTCAAAAAGCCGTGGAAACTTTACAGAAGGTCATTAAAGACTATCCGGAATTCTGGTCAGCTTATAATAATTTAGCACTTGCCTACTTCTATTTAGGAGAAGTCGATCAAGCAGCTGCTACGTTGGAAGAGGTGCTGGAGAAGAATCCTGGAAATCTTCATGCCCTGTGCAATACGGCTGTTTTTTATTTCTATCAAAAGCGTCATGCCGAGTTGGATGAATTGATTCAGGGGCTTGAGAAGGTCCGTCCCTTACTTCATGAGCATCGTTACAAGCTGGGGGCTACGTTTGCGTTGGTTGGTCACTCGAAGCGTGCTTATGATTGGTTGAAGTCCCTTCAGAAGATTGGCTTCGAGGGCGATGCGAGCTTCTATTATTGGTTGTCTTATTCTGCTTATGAAACGGGGCATGAGGATACAGCCCGTAATGCGTGGAAAAGGGTATTAGAAATCAACCCTGAAAAAGAGGGACTCGAGCCTTGGAACGATAAAAAGCAGGAAGAGGGCTTCGAAAATCATGTCACATCGATTTTGAAGAAGCTTCAAAGTGAATATACGGAAGAGAAATTATTCGGTCTGTTTCTTACGTCTATTTCGGATAATCAGAGAGCTATCCTCACCCACGCTGACTTTTGTGATGTGGAGGACCTGTCCATTGTCGAAAAGGTTTATTTAGCACAAGTGTTAAATAGCAACGGAAATAGCTCGATTAAGGTGAACCAGGAGATTCAGAATATGCATCAAGTGGCTCTGCACCTTTATGGAGGTCATCGACCGATCACGAGCGTAGAGTCCGGATTGTTCCTTACTTGGTTTACGATCGCCTATAGAGGGATAAAAGAACGGGAAACCTTCAAGAATGCCAAAGCTTTTGCAGCGGCAACAGAATTCGTATGGAATCGGCTGCGAAATGAAAAGGTCACGAAGAAGCAGCTATGTGATCGATTCAATTTATCTGCAAGTACGCTGACAAAATACATCTCAGTCGTTGAAAGTTACCTTCCGTGAGCATATTTTTGGACGATGTGACCTTGTTTTTTATAGGATAGGTGTAGGAAGTTAATACTATGGGTGGAAGGCTCAAGCACCATTATTACCTCTAACCATAGTATTTTAATAAAGAATATGCTTACGACTGTTCGGAAGGAGAATGTCATTATGTCTGAAGAAAAAATTTATGATGTAATCATTGTAGGTGCAGGCCCTGCAGGAATGACTGCAGCTGTTTATACGTCACGTGGAAGTCTTTCAACGCTTATGCTTGAAAGAGGAGTACCGGGCGGACAAATGGCGAATACGGAAGAAGTGGAGAACTACCCAGGCTTCGACCATATTCTGGGACCTGATCTTTCTAATAAAATGTTTGATCATGCGAAGAAATTCGGTGCGGAATACGCATACGGAGATATTAAAGAGATCGTTGACGGAGAAGAGTTTAAAATTGTCAAAACCGGTTCGAAAGAATTTAAAGCCCGTGCCGTGATCATCACAACGGGTGCAGAGTACAAAAAAATCGGTGTACCCGGTGAAAAAGAGCTTGGCGGGCGCGGAGTATCTTATTGTGCAGTATGTGATGGAGCATTCTTTAAAGGAAAAGACCTTGTTGTTATAGGTGGAGGAGACTCCGCTGTAGAAGAAGGGGTTTACCTGACAAGATTTGCTAACAAAGTAACGATCGTTCACCGTCGCGGTGAGCTTCGTGCTCAAAAGATCCTGCAACAGCGCGCCTTTGATAACGATAAAGTTGATTTCATCTGGAACCATACGGTGAAAGAAATCAATGATAAAGATGGAAAAGTAGGCAGTGTGACCCTTGTATCCACTGAAAATGGAGAAGAAACTGATTTCCAAGCGGATGGTGTTTTCATCTACATTGGAATGCTTCCACTAACAAAGCCATTTGCTAACCTTGGAATCATCAACTCTGAAGGTTACATTGAAACAAACGAACAAATGGAAACAAAGGTTCCAGGAATCTTTGCAGCCGGAGATGTCCGCGAAAAACAACTTCGCCAAATCGTTACAGCAACAGGTGACGGAAGTATCGCCGCTCAAACGGCTCAGCATTATATTGAAGAGCTGAAAGAAAAAGTCAAAAACGGTTAATCAAGAAAGCCTTACGAAGGGAGATTTCCTTCGTAAGGCTTTTTTTGATGAATTCAACTTTTCTTATGCTTATTAAACACATACACCAATTCCGACAGCGTCAGCTTCTTCAACCTCTCATCACATGGCTTGTAAACACCAGCTTTTACTAACCGACGAATAAATTGCTGCCTCTGTCGTTCAACGGCTTCACGTAAAAATGGCATCCGTGTTCACTCCTTTTGGGTTCTTAAGGGTAGTGTAAGTGGATCTCCATAGAAAATCATCTACCTTGTAAAGTTTTCTTCCAATTTAGAATTCTTTGTCAGGTTTTCTAACATAATAGGCCAAATCCGTAAGAGAGACATGTATAATCAAGATATTCCCTGCTTAGGAGGATGAGGAGAACGTGGACAATGAGCCTTCCTATAAGGATAAAAAAGTAATATCGATCGGTGTCGTCAGTGAATTGACTGGTTTGACCGAGAGAAAGATCCGCTATTACGAAGAGAAGAATCTGATCTTTCCACAACGTTCCAATCGGGGCTATCGCAAGTACTCCTTTTCCGACGTGGAACGATTGATGGACATTGCCGACCAGCGAGAAGAAGGGGTCACCACGAAAGAAATCAAGCATGAACTATCCAGAAAAGAGAGAAAAGAAGCAAAGCAAAAAATGATAAGAGGTCAGCTCAATGCGCGGTTTGGGGTTCAGAAGAAGTAAGGGGGACGGACCTCTTAAAGCGATTCCAACGGTTCATTTCTTCCATAAATAAACAGGGTTACAACCTTCACAAAAGGGAATAACCAACATTATGAAAGTCATCCTAGTTTATTTCGGAAGGTCGGATCATGAATGAAAATATGGAAAATCGTTTCTTTAGTGGCATTGGTTGCACTTATCCCCATCGTGTATTTTAGTTTTTTTGCCGATGAGACCAAGTCATCATCTAATAAACGGGTGATCGCATTGGGAGATTCCCTCACCTATGGGTATGGGGATAAAAAAGAAGCAGGATATATCGGGCGTTTAGAAGAGAAAGTAAATGAAAAACATACAAAGATGTCATATAACTTTCAAAACCTTGGAGTACCGGGGCAGCAATCGGATCAGCTGCTGGGGCAGATCGTTAAGCCGGAGGTCGTGGAGGATTTAAGTGAAGCAGACGTATATATCATCAACATTGGTACCAATGATTTAATAAAGAATAATGGTGGGGATCTGTTCCCTTTACACCATGAAGAAATCGTGGAGGCGAAAAAGGACTATCTGGACCACCTGGATAAGATCTTGAATATTGTCGGAACTGCGAATAAAGAAACGGACATCATCGTTTTGGGCTTATACAATCCATACCCTGATAAAGACAGTGATAAAATCGAAGCGTACGTCGATGATTGGAATAAGTCCATGATGAAAGAAGCCGAAAAACACGAGAACGTAAAGTACGTTTCAACCAATCCGTTGTTTAAAGGGAAGTCCAAGGAAAACTATTTCCATGATTCTCTTCATCCCAATGGTAAGGGATACGAATTAATGGCGGATCAAATTATGAAGAATTATGACTTTTAACCGGAAAATGACAGGTTCTTACAGCGTTCGTCGTAATTCGCAAATTCCACTGTGATACATTAACAATTCCGTAATACCGTTTTAAATCTGTTGTAACACTAGTGAAACAATTTTCGGGTAATATAGAGAATAAGAAATTGACCCCCTTTTAAGTAATAAATCCCGTAGACGACACAGGACTCGCCTGTGTCTATTTTTTTTGCTTGCTTTTTCCCCTGTTATAGTGCCACATATATATCTGTACCTATCCCTCTTCTTGTAGAAACATGTCCCAATATCTTTCGATTTCAATCGACAACCTTCAAACAACAAGCCAAGACATTGTAGCTTGTCTACAATCATAGTATAATATAAGGAATGAGAATGACTGAAAGTGGGACTAGTGTATTCATTGGCTCCCTAATCATCAAGATCGAGGTGAAGGTAGTGCAACGTGTCACAAATTGTTTATATCTGGATGGAGACAAGGTGCTCCTTCTCCAAAAGCCAAGAAGGAATTGGTGGGTCGCTCCAGGTGGGAAAATGGAGTCCGGCGAATCAATCCGGGATGCTGTCATTCGTGAGTATCGTGAGGAAACGGGCATCTATTTAAAGAATCCTGATTTGAAAGGTGTCTTTACATTCATTATTAAAGAAGGCGATCAGATTAAATCGGAGTGGATGATGTTTTCTTTCTTTGCAACCGAAGCGGATGGGGTCAACCTTCAGGAATCGGAAGAAGGTAAGATTAAATGGCATCCGATTGAGGATATTAAGAACCTTCCGATGGCTGAAGGAGATTATCATATTCTGGACTACCTCTTACACGGGAAAAATACGATTTATGGAACGTTTACCTATACTCCTGATTTTAAGTTATTGTCTTATCGATTAGATCCAAGTTGATCAACGAACTTTTTAAATACAACATTACGATAAAAGCGGGGGAAGAGTATGAGTACAGGTTCTACAAACGATGTTCAATTAGTAATCATAACAGGGATGTCCGGAGCTGGTAAAACGGTTGCCATTCAGAGCTTCGAGGATTTGGGATTCTTCTGTGTGGACAATCTGCCGCCGACTCTTCTGCCAAAATTTTTGGAACTGATGAAAGAGTCCGGTAATAAAATGAATAAGGTCGCCCTTGTGATGGACCTTAGGGGAAGGGAATTCTTTGATCATCTATTTAAAGCACTGGATGAATTAGCGGAAACCTCCTGGGTGACACCGCAGGTTTTATATCTTGATGCAGATGATTCTTCTCTTGTCAGACGATACAAGGAAACGCGCCGTTCTCATCCGCTCGCTCCTTCAGGATTGCCTCTTGAAGGGATTCGTCAGGAAAGAGAGCTCCTTGAAGAGTTAAAAGGACGTGCGCAGTTAATTTATACGACTTCAACCATGAAGCCAAGAGAGCTTCGGGAAAAGATTCTAACGGAATTCTCGGTGAACAAGAAGACGATTTTCACGGTGAATGTCGTGTCTTTCGGTTTCAAGCACGGAATCCCGATCGATGCTGATTTGGTGTTTGATGTACGTTTCCTGCCAAATCCTCACTATATCGATCATATGAGACCGAAAACGGGATTGGATGAAGAAGTGTCCACCTACGTATTGAAATGGAATGAAACGAATAAATTCATCGAGAAAGTAACCGATTTATTGTCATTCATGCTTCCTCAATACAAGCGGGAAGGAAAGAGCCAGCTTGTGGTAGCGATAGGATGCACTGGGGGGCAGCATCGGTCGGTTGCATTGGCAGAGTATCTTGGCCATCATTTTGAAAATGACTATCAAACGAAAATTTCTCATCGGGATATTCAGAAGAGAAAGGGTCTAACAACATGACACATACACCCAAGGTCGTCGTGATCGGAGGAGGAACGGGCTTACCGGTCCTTCTCCGGGGATTGAAACGGCACCCTATTGATATATCGGCCATTGTCACTGTCGCAGATGACGGTGGCAGTTCCGGACGTTTGCGTGACAGCCTGGATATTCCTCCCCCGGGAGATATACGAAATGTCCTGGCTGCTCTTTCAGAAGTGGAGCCACTGGTGGAACAAATGTTTCAGCATCGATTTGAAACAACGAATGAACTTTCCGGCCATGCTTTAGGAAACTTGATTATTGCAGCCCTTGCTTCCATTACAGGTGATTTTGTCCATGCGATTCAGGAAATGAGCAGGGTATTGAACGTGAAGGGGAAGGTGCTGCCCTCAGCCAATCAAAGCGTCATCTTAAAGGCGGAAATGGAGGATGGAACGATTGTCACGGGAGAATCGACCATTCCGAAAGCCGGTAAGAAGATCAAAAGGGTCTTCTTAAAGCCGGATTGCATCAAGCCACTGGGTGAAACCTTGCGGGCAATAAAGGAAGCCGACTTAATTGTGATGGGTCCGGGAAGCCTATATACTAGTATTTTACCGAATCTTCTTGTTCCGGGAATTGGCGATGCTGTATGCAGGGCGAAAGCGAAGAAAATGTATATTTGCAACATCATGACCCAGGCAGGGGAAACATTGGATTATTCAGCAAGTGATCACGTAAAGGCATTATATGATCATTTGGAAACGCCAAGTATTGATTATATCCTGGTCAACAAAAAGCAGGTACCCGATGAGGTGCAGGCCCGATATAGTGAAGAACAAGCGAGTCCTGTCCACTTTGATGTAGATAAATTGAAATCCATGGGCTTAGAAGTGATTGCAGAAGAGATTCTCTCCTATGACAACCATCTTGTTCGCCATAACACGGAGAAGGTCGCTGATATCATATATTCTTATCTTAAAAAATCAACCAGCTAAACTACAAAAATTTCTTTTGTATAAGGTTGTGCAAGCGTTTGCTAGGAGGTGATGGGGATGTCGTTTGCGTCCGAAACAAAAAAAGAACTGACCAATATTGAAGTGAAAGATTGCTGCGCCAATGCAGAATTATCCGCATTGATCCGAATGAATGGTTCGCTGTCATTCTCAAATCAAATGCTCGTCGTCAATATTCAAACCGAAAACGCCGCCATTGCCAGAAGAATCTATACATTGATCAAAAAGGGGTACGACACCCCGGTAGAGCTTCTGGTTCGAAAAAAGATGCGGCTGAAGAAAAACAATGTCTACATTGTACGAATCAAAGAAGATACTAAAAAGATTCTTGAAGAACTGAAAATCCTGGGTGAAAATTTCACCTTTATCCATAATATATCGGAAGACTTGATCAAAAAGAAATGTTGCAAACGTTCATATTTGAGAGGAGCGTTCCTTGCAGGTGGTTCGGTAAACAACCCGGAAACCTCATCGTATCATTTAGAAATCTTTTCACTTTATTCTGAACACAACGATGCGTTGTCCGAGCTGATGAATTCCTTCGGGTTGAATAGTAAAACCCTTGAACGAAAAAAAGGCTTCATTACGTATTTGAAGGAAGCAGAGAAAATTACGGAGTTCTTGAATATCATCGGGGCTCACAATGCCCTGCTGCGATTTGAGGATGTACGGATTGTCAGGGATATGAGAAATTCCGTTAACCGTCTTGTAAACTGTGAGACGGCTAACCTGAATAAAACCATCGGTGCTGCCTTAAGACAGGTCGAAAACATTAAGTTTATTGAAAGGCATGTAGGCTTACAGATATTACCCGATAAATTAAGGGAGATAGCAGAATTACGAGTGAATTATCAAGATGTTACGTTGAAAGAACTAGGGGAAATGGTGTCAGGCGGCACTATCAGTAAATCAGGGATTAATCACCGCTTACGTAAAATTGACCAGCTTGCTGAGAAACTCAGGGCGGGAGAAAAGATTCAAACCTAAATAAGGACAAAGGGGAGAGAAATGATTATGGTGGAAAAACAAGTAGAAGTAAAATTGAAGACAGGTCTTCAAGCACGACCGGCTGCATTATTCGTACAGGAGGCGAACCGCTTCTCATCTGAAATCTTCTTGGAAAAGGATGGGAAAAAGGTTAATGCGAAAAGCATCATGGGCTTAATGAGTTTAGCCATTTCTACGGGTACTTCCATTACGCTGGTAGCGGACGGAAGCGACGAAGAAGAAGCACTGGTTGCCCTCGAAGGTTTCGTTCAAAAAGAAGCATAAGATCAACTTCATACCCTTGAAAAGGCTGATGACCTGGGAGTGGTCATTGGCTTTTTTTAGTTCTACTTTCGAGAATGGATCAATCCTTCAGTTCACTGTTTCAAATTTTTAGACGCTAAACCTCCGCGGGTCAAAATAAAAACCCCCTTGCGAAATTGTGCAAGGGGGATTTCATGATTACTTATTATTCATATCGTTACGAGTGATGATACGATCGATCAATCCATATTCAAGCGCTCTTTCAGCTGTCATGAAGTTATCGCGATCTGTATCTTTTGAAATCACTTCAAGTGGTTGACCAGTGCGATCAGCCAGGATTTGATTCAGTTTTTCACGTAGGAATAGAATACGCTTCGCTGCGATTTCGATTTCTGTAGCTTGACCTTGAGCTCCACCAAGTGGTTGGTGAATCATGACTTCAGCGTTCGGAAGGGCTAATCGCTTGCCTTTCGCACCTGCTGCAAGAAGGAACGCACCCATTGAAGCAGCCATACCGATACAAATCGTTTGTACATCAGGCTTGATGTATTGGATCGTATCATAGATTGCCATACCCGCTGTGATACTTCCGCCAGGAGAGTTTATGTAAATTGAAATATCCTTCTCCGGGTTTTCAGATTCAAGGAAAAGAAGCTGTGCTACAATAGAGTTTGCCACATTGTCATCAATGCCGCTTCCAAGCATGATTACACGGTCTTTCAATAAACGTGAATAAATGTCATACGCACGTTCACCGCGGTTTGTTTGTTCAATTACTGTAGGAATTAAATTCATCCTC
This sequence comes from Rossellomorea sp. H136, assembly GCF_056838065.1. Taxonomy (NCBI): domain Bacteria; kingdom Bacillati; phylum Bacillota; class Bacilli; order Caryophanales; family Bacillaceae; genus Rossellomorea; species Rossellomorea sp. H136. Next base: position 4,299,943 of record NZ_CM166371.1, on the reverse strand, counting down.
GTTCCTCCTTAGAAATCCTTTTTTATTTTTCTGAATAACTTATTCACTTTGTACTGTAATCATACACCCATGGTCAATAAAGGTCAAACTAAACGCTTCCTTTATTACACTGTATATAAATCCTTTCTACATCATACCCACTCATTCCTTTTTTAAACAATAAAACGTATTGCAAACAAGCAATTTCTAGCTTATAATATATATTCGTGACAGTCATTCATTTCATGCCCTCGTGGTGCAACGGATAGCACGTAAGATTCCGGTTCTTAAAATGGGGGTTCGATTCCCTCCGAGGGCGTACTAAATCTAATGAGTTCCGGTTCCTGTGTTTGTAATGAGTTTTTACAAGCATAGGAGCTTTTTTGTATTTGGGGGTCTACATAAGATCCTCTCTTTGAGACGAGGCTGGGACAAAAGTTTTTTAGCCTAAGTCAAACCCGAACAAACCTGCTTCTTAGAGTGCAGATTTGTTCGGGTTTATTATTTATTTTCGAAATTTGATTTTAGCTGTTTCCAGCGGTTGATTGGAGTGCAAGACGAAGACTCCTGCGGGAAAGGAGATTATGTGAGACCCCGCAGGCTTGCCGAGGAGGCTCACGGGCTACCCGCGGAAAGCGTAGTCTTGCACGGAAATCATTAGCGGTATGAAGAACCTACACTTCTATTGTTCGTCTTTTTATCGTGGTTTTTTAGTTCTATCCCAGCCTCGTTTTTTTACGTAAAATAGAACCAATATTCTCCACTTTTTCCTCACACGATTATCCTATTTTCTTAATAATATAGTTAAGGAAGGGGGGTGATTGTAGATGTCGATAAAAGAAGAAAGCTTTAATGAATTGATGTTCGCATTGATGAAGGCTAAGGAAGAAGGAATTGAAATTGAATTGATAACGGCTGCACCCCCACCAGCTGGTAGGCCGCCAAATATTAGAGGTGTCGTCAAAAAAGTAAGTTGTGGAACATTTGTACTAGAGCTGTCTGGTCCTCCTAATCGAAAAGGAATTTACTCCATACCACATCTTATTGGGTTCGTTCCAGTTTCCGATGATGTTGATGAAGTTTAAAAAAGGCACTTTAATAATTCCCAAAAATATTATAGCGTAAGGGAGTGTCTTATAGAAATATTTAGGACAAGTATACTCACTATTATACTCCGATGACATTTGGAGGCTGTAAATACGTTTAAGTTTCCTGTTCTGAGAAATGAGGGTTCGATCCCCTCTGGGGGTGTACTGTAGTTCAAATTAGTTCCTGAGTTTGTAGGGATATTTTACAAGCGTTGGGGCTTTTTTTCTTTGAGTATTCTTTACTTTAATTTGTATTTACTAAAAAGCCTGTTGTTATTACAGTTTTTATTTAAACAAACCTACGCTATGAAAGTTATGGGGAGACATATATATAGTACAACCCCACCAACTACCAACTAATTCCCATTAACGAACAACGTTTTTTATTGTAGAATAAATAAATGGGAGGTAAAGAATCATGAATTTGAAAGCAGGACTTTTTCAAAATCAACAATTAAAACTTCAAATGACGCAACAGCTTTCTCAAGCCATCACCATCCTCCAATATTCTACGATGGAACTGAATGCTTATCTAGAAGCTAAGCAATTGGAGAATCCCCTTATACAAATAGAACCGCCTAAGCAAGACCCCCTTCATCAACGAGAACCTCACACGTTTAAACGAAACGCCGGCAATCGCGAAAACACGGTGGATTGGTACGAATATGTTTCCGTGCCAAAGAGATCCCTTGCGGATGCATTATCTGTTCAATTAAATTTGAAATCGCTTACTTCTCGGGATGAAAAGGTAATGAAAGAACTAATTTACAGCCTGGATGACAACGGGTATTTACGTATAGATGAAGAATCATTCATTGAAAACCATCATTTGGAGATGGTTCAACTGGGAGCCTATATTAATAGGTTGCAAGATTTAGAGCCTGCCGGGATTGGAGCCAGATCTTTGCAAGAGTGTATATCTCTTCAGTTGCAACGTAAAGCCAATGTCCCTCCTCTGGTTACGATGATCATAGAAAACCATTTTCAGGCTTTTGCCGAAAAGAAATGGAAAACAATCGCCAGGGAACTTAATGTTGAATTAAAAGACATACAGCATGCGGCTGATTATATTCAGTGTTGTAACCCAAGACCAGGTTCAAAGTATTCACAGCATGTCGCTGAATATATTATTCCTGAACTTGTTGTAAAAGTGATCGATGGTCATACGGTAGCCGTATCCTTATATGACGGGACTACGACCAATGTCACCTATAATGAAGAGTATACGGACTTTCTGAAACATCATCCCGACAAGGAAGTTCAGTCTTATCTCCAGGAAAAGGAGCAGGACTTCCAGTGGCTGCTGCAAAGTTTACGCCAGCGAAAGCAAACCATCCTGAAAGTGGGGAAGATGCTCGCCGAAAAGCAGAAATCCTTCTTTTTAAAGGGACCATCAGCGATTCAGCCATTGACCTTGAGACAGGTGGCAGACGAAATCGATGTTCATGAATCGACCATCAGCCGGGCTGTTAAGGGTAAGTATATGCAAACTCCATATGGGATTTTTGAACTGAAGTACTTCTTTACCTCGGCGATCAAATCGGTCAAGCTCGATGAATCAGAAGTAGCTTCTGCCACTTCTGTAAAAAATGAGCTGCAAAGGCTTATTGATAAAGAAGACAAGAAAAAGCCCCTATCTGATCAGAAAATAGTGAATCTATTATTGGAGAATGGGTATGATGTTTCTAGAAGAACGATAGCGAAATACCGCGATCAATTAGGAATTGCTTCTTCCACGATGAGGAAGAGGTATGAATAGACGGTGTACCAGGGTACAATCCCGCTCTCGTGTACCAGGTACATTCAATTCATTTTGTACCTGGTACAAGCCAGTTCTCAACCAATAATAAAGCGAGGCAAAAGCATGAAACAAGTCCTATTCTATACACGAAACCAATGCGGACTATGCCAAGACGCAAAAATTACATTAAAGTTACTTCAGGATGAACTTGGATTCGAAATAAAAGAAATCGACATTGATGAAAGTGACGATTTGACCGAACGTTTCGGATTGATGATTCCAGTCGTGGAGTCGGACGGGGAAATCCTCCAATATGGGCAAATTGATTATTTTACGCTAAGCAAGCGTTTACATGAAAAAACCCGATAGTTTCTAGTTGAATTACGATTCATACCCTGATAAAATGAATTTTGAAAGCAGGGATGAATTTTTTTTGAAGGTAGTGGGACATAATATGTCTATGCGGGACTTAAAAAGTCCATCATATCCACTCACTTCATTTGAAGGAGCTTTTATCTATGGAATCTTTAATTGACATACAAAAGCGATTATTACCTGACCTGCTTGAAGTTATGCAAAAAAGGCATCAAATTCTTCGTTCCATCCGGTTCATGCAGCCAGTCGGACGCAGAAGTCTTGCTCAGAACATGGGCCTGACCGAACGTGTACTGAGAAGCGAAGTGGAGTTTCTGAACAACCAAGATCTCATTGATATCAAAACCTCTGGCATGATCATGACGGAGGATGGCATTCAGCTTTTGGAAAGCCTTGAAAGCATGATGAGAGAAGTTTCAGGAATCAACGTTATGGAACAGGAATTAAAATCTTTACTTAATCTTCATGAAATTGTAATCGTTCCTGGGAATAGTGATGAGTCTCCTTGGGTAAAAGAAGAATTAGGGCGTGCATCAGCTTCTAGTATGAAACGTCGCCTGAAAGGAAATACTATCATCGCTGTGACTGGAGGCTCGACGATGGCCGCTGTAGCAGAGATGCTTACACCGGATTTCTCTGACTCTACCTTGTTTGTTCCTGCTCGGGGTGGAATTGGAGAAGACGTTAAAAACCAGGCTAACACCATATGTGCCAAGATGGCTGAGCATACGAGAACGCGACATCGTGTTTTATATGTGCCGGATCAGGTTAGTAAAGAGGTATACAAGTCCTTCATGAAAGAACCGATGATCAAAGAAGTATTGAATTTGATCAAATCGGCTAACATGGTTCTCCATGGGATTGGAGATGCTATCACAATGGCTGAAAGACGAAAGACCACTGATGAGGACTTTGAGAAAATCATAGATGGTCATGCTGTCGGGGAGGCATTTGGTTATTATTTTAACGAATCGGGTGAAGTGGTACATAAGGTGCCAACGATCGGTCTGCAATTGGAAGATTTAAGTCACATCGAAAGCGTCATCGCCGTCGCAGGCGGCAGCTCGAAGGCGAAAGCGATTCGGGCGTATATGAAGAGTGCTCCACCGAAAACCGTGCTCATCACGGATGAAGGAGCAGCGAGAGAGCTTTTAAAAGGGTAAGCCCTTTTGAAATATAAAAAATCATCCTTAACTATCTAAAGGAGGAAATTATTCATGGCAACAAAAATTGGTATTAACGGATTTGGACGTATCGGACGTAATGTATTCCGTGCAGCACTTAAAAATAACGACGTAGAGGTAGTAGCGGTTAATGACTTAACTGATGCAAACATGCTTGCTCACCTTTTACAATATGATACAGTTCACGGAACTCTTCAAGAGAAAGTAACTGTTGACGGTGACTACCTTGTAGTTGGCGGTAAAAAAGTAAAAGTATTAGCTGAGCGCGATCCTGCTCAACTTGGGTGGGGAGATCTTGGTGTAGATATCGTTGTTGAATCTACTGGACGTTTCACTAAGCGTGCTGACGCTGCGAAACATATCGAAGCTGGTGCGAAGAAGGTCATTATTTCTGCTCCTGCATCAGATGAAGACATCACAGTGGTTATGGGTGTTAACGAAGACAAGTATGACGCAGATAGCCACGATGTTATCTCTAACGCTTCTTGTACAACAAACTGCTTAGCGCCATTCGCTAAAGTTCTTAACGATAAATTCGGAATCAAGCGTGGAATGATGACAACCATTCACTCTTACACAAACGACCAACAAATCTTAGATTTACCACATAAAGATTACCGTCGTGCACGTGCAGCTGCTGAGAACATGATTCCAACAACTACAGGTGCTGCGAAAGCTGTATCTCTTGTTCTTCCTGAGCTTAAAGGGAAACTGAACGGTGGAGCGGTTCGTGTTCCAACTCCAAATGTTTCTCTAGTAGACTTAGTTGCTGAACTTGATCAAAACGTAACAGCTGAAGATGTGAATGCTGCGCTTAAAGAAGCGGCTGAAGGCGATCTTAAAGGAATCCTTGCGTACAGCGAAGAGCCTTTAGTATCAACTGATTACAACGGTAGCCCGGCTTCTTCTACAATTGATGCATTATCTACAATGGTTCTTGAAGATAACATGGTAAAAGTAATCTCTTGGTATGACAACGAGAGTGGATACTCTAACCGTGTAGTAGACCTGGCTGGTTATATCGCTTCTAAAGGACTTTAATCGATAAAGTTTTGTAAATTGACATCATTAGCATGGTGATTGATGGATAAATTTTGTCCCACCATCTATAATGAAGATGTGATGAAGGGGAGCGGGGAAGATTCCCCTCTCCCTTTTCTTATTGCTATTTCTATTTTTTTGAAAAAGATGTAGGAATTGAAAACTAAAGGAGGCCTTTTACGATGAACAAAAAGTCGATTAAAGATGTCGATGTAAGAGGAAAACGCGTATTTTGCCGTGTAGACTTCAACGTACCGATGTCTGAAGGCAAGATTACAGATGAAACTCGTATTCAAGCTGCTCTTCCTACCATTAAGTACTTAGTGGATGGCGGAGCGAAAGTCATTCTGGCTAGTCACTTAGGTCGTCCTAAAGGTGAAGTGGTGGAAGAACTGCGCTTAACCCCGGTAGCCGAAAGACTTTCCGAACTTCTTGGGAATAATGTAGCAAAAGCCGACGAAGCTTATGGTGATGCTGTTCAATCCAAGATTAGCGACATGTCTGAAGGCGACGTTCTTGTACTGGAAAACGTCCGCTTCTACCCGGGAGAAACGAAGAATGATCCTGAACTTGCAAAAGAATTTGCAGCTCTTGCTGATCTTTATGTAAACGATGCATTTGGTGCTGCTCACCGTGCCCATGCTTCCACTGAAGGAATCGCCAAGCACATTCCAGCTGTAGCAGGCCTTCTAATGGAGAAAGAGCTGGACGTTTTAGGAAAGGCTCTATCTAACCCTGAACGCCCATTTACAGCGATCGTTGGTGGAGCAAAAGTAAAAGATAAAATCGGTGTCATTGACAACCTATTAGATAAAGTGGACAACCTGATCATCGGTGGAGGACTTGCTTACACATTTGTGAAAGCCCAAGGCCATGAGGTAGGAAAATCCCTTCTTGAAGAAGACAAGATTGATTTAGCCAAGCAATTCATGAAAAAAGCAGAAGATAAAGGTGTTAAATTCCTTATGCCTGTTGATGTAGTCGTTGCTGATGACTTCTCAAATGATGCAAATACGAAGGAAGTGGATATTGATTCGATTCCTTCTGATTGGGAAGCACTTGATATCGGGCCTAAGACTAGAGCGCTATTCCAGGATACGATTAAAAGCTCTAAGCTTGTAATCTGGAACGGACCGATGGGTGTATTCGAATTAGAAACATTTGCAAATGGAACGAAAGCCGTAGCGGAGGCGTTAGCTGATGCAACAGATACATATTCTGTTATCGGTGGCGGTGACTCTGCAGCAGCCGTTGAGAAATTCGGTTATGCTGATAAGATGAGTCATATTTCTACAGGTGGTGGAGCTTCACTAGAGTTCATGGAAGGAAAAGAACTTCCTGGAGTAGTGGCTCTTAACGATAAATAATCCCTTTTCAAAGACCAACAATTTTTGGAACCGATTATAAAACAGAAAGGATGAGTACAATGCGTAAACCGATTATTGCAGGTAACTGGAAAATGAACAAAACGTTATCAGAAGCAAAATCTTTTACTGAAGAAGTACAAGGATTAGTTCCTGATCAAGGGGTTGTCGATTCTGTCATCTGTTCTCCAGCCCTATTTTTAGAAAGCTTAGTGAACATTTCAAAAGAATACAAGGTAGAAATTGGTGCTCAAAATATGCACTTTGAAGAAAACGGAGCATTCACAGGGGAAGTCAGTCCTGTAGCGCTTTCTGATTTAGGCGTAAAGTATGTCATCCTTGGACACTCAGAGCGTCGTGAAATGTTCAATGAAACAGATGAGTCAGTGAACAAAAAGACTCTTGCTGCTTTCAAACACGGGTTAACTCCAATCGTTTGTGTAGGGGAGACGCTCGAGCAACGCGAAAATAATGAAACAAAAGAACTTGTTGGTAACCAAGTGAAAAAAGCACTTGCAGGTCTATCAGCAGATCAAGTGAAACATACCGTAATTGCTTACGAACCAATCTGGGCAATCGGAACAGGTAAATCATCTACAGCTGAAGATGCGAACGAAGTATGTGCTCATATCCGTCAAGTGGTTACAGGAGAATTTTCTCAAGAAGCAGCAGACTCAGTGAGAATACAATATGGTGGTAGTGTAAAACCTGGGAACATTAAAGAATACATGGCCCAATCAGATATCGATGGTGCCCTTGTAGGTGGAGCAAGCCTTGAACCACAAAGCTTCTTGCAACTTTTAGAAGGGGCCAGCACACATGAGTAAGTCACCAGTAGCGTTAATCATCTTAGATGGTTTTGCTTGCCGTAACACAAAAGAAGGAAACGCTGTAGCCCAAGCGAACAAGCCGAACTTTGATCGCTTATGGAATCAGTTCCCTCATAATCAATTAACTGCAAGTGGTGAAGCGGTAGGACTTCCTGAAGGACAAATGGGGAACTCCGAAGTCGGTCACTTAAATATTGGTGCCGGACGTATCGTGTACCAAAGTTTAACACGTGTGAATTTAGCGATTCGTGAAGGTGAATTCGAAACGAATGCCACTTTCCTTGACGCAATTAATCATGCGAAGGAAAAAGGTACGAATCTTCATATCTTCGGACTACTTTCGGATGGCGGTGTGCACAGCCATATCGAGCATCTTTATGCCCTTCTTGGTTTAGCAGCTAAAGAAGGAATGAAAGATGTCTATGTCCATGCCTTTCTTGACGGCCGGGACGTCGGTCCTCAAACGGCGAGGAAGTATATTGAAGATGCAGAAGCGAAAATGAAAGAAATCGGCGTTGGTCAATTTGCTACGATTTCTGGTCGTTACTATTCCATGGACCGTGACAAGCGTTGGGAACGAGTAGAGAAGTCTTACCGTGCCATGGTATACGGCGAAGGCCCAAGCTATCATGATCCAATGGAGCTTGTGAACGATTCATACGAAAATGGAATCTACGATGAGTTCGTCATTCCATCCGTGATGACGAAGGAAAACGGAGAGCCGGTTGCAACGATTAAAGACGATGATGCTGTGATCTTTTACAACTTCCGCCCTGATCGTGCGATTCAAATATCGAATACTTTTGCGAATGCAGACTTCCGTTCATTTGAACGCGGAGAGAAGCATCCGAAGAACCTTCACTTTGTCTGCTTAACACGATTCAGTGAAACAGTTGATGGATTTGTTGCATTCAAACCGACAAACCTTGATAATACACTTGGTGAGGTCCTTTCCCAAAACGGACTGAAGCAATTGCGTATCGCCGAGACGGAAAAGTATCCTCATGTCACGTTCTTTATGAGCGGTGGCCGTGAAGATGAATTCCCGGGGGAAAAACGAATATTGATCGATTCTCCTAAAGTGGCAACGTATGACCTGAAGCCTGAAATGAGCGCGTATGAAGTGACGGATGCCTTACTTGAAGAAATCCGTGAAGATCGTCAGGATGCAATTATCCTGAACTTCGCAAACCCGGATATGGTCGGGCACTCAGGAATGCTTGAACCGACGATCAAAGCGGTTGAAACAGTAGATGAGTGTCTGGGGAAAATCATTGACCTTATCACTGAAAAAGGCGGAACAGCCATCATCACAGCAGACCACGGGAATGCAGATGAAGTTCTGACCGAAGAAGGCAAGCCTATGACGGCACACACGACGAACCCGGTCCCTGTCATCGTAACGAAAGAAGGAATCGAACTTCGTGACGGTGGAAAGTTAGGAGACCTTGCTCCAACTATGCTAGATTTATTAAATGTCAATCAACCAGCTGAAATGACTGGAAAATCACTAATTAAAAAATAAGGAGAGATTCTAAATGCCATTTATTACAGACGTATATGCTCGTGAAGTATTGGATTCACGCGGTAACCCAACAATTGAAGTAGAAGTTTATACACAATCAGGTGCTTTCGGACGCGCACTAGTTCCATCTGGAGCTTCAACTGGTGAATACGAAGCAGTTGAACTTCGTGACGGTGAAAAAGGCCGCTACCTTGGTAAAGGGGTACAAAAAGCAGTTGATAACGTAAACAACGAAATCGCTGAAGAACTGATCGGTTATGACATCACTGAGCAAGTAGCAATCGACCAGGCGATGATCGCTCTTGACGGAACAGAAAACAAAGGTAAACTGGGTGCGAATGCAATCCTAGGTGTATCTATGGCTGTAGCTCGTGCAGCTGCTGACTTCTTCGGAGTGGAATTATACCAATACCTTGGCGGATTCAACGCGAAGCAGCTACCAGTGCCAATGATGAACATCGTTAACGGTGGAGAGCACGCTGACAACAACGTAGACATCCAGGAATTCATGATCATGCCTGTAGGAGCTTCTACATTTAAAGAAGGTCTGCGCATGGGTACAGAAATCTTCCACAGCCTGAAATCAGTTCTTAAAGGTAAAGGCTACAACACTGCAGTAGGTGACGAAGGTGGGTTCGCTCCAAACCTTAAATCTAACGAAGAAGCACTTTCTACAATTATCGAAGCAATCGAAAAAGCTGGTTACAAGCCAGGAGAAGAAGTTCTTCTTGCTATGGACGTTGCAGCTTCTGAAATCTACAACAAAGAAGACGGTAAATACCATCTTTCAGGAGAAGGCGTTGTCCGTTCATCTGCAGAAATGGTTGATTGGTATGAAGAAATGTGCAACAAATATCCAATCGTTTCAATCGAAGACGGTCTTGACGAAAACGACTGGGATGGTTTCAAACTTCTAACTGAACGTATCGGTAAGAAAGTTCAACTAGTTGGGGATGACTTATTCGTTACAAACACGACTAAGCTTTCTCAAGGTATCGAGCAAGGTATCGGTAACTCAATCCTGATCAAAGTGAACCAAATCGGTACACTTACTGAAACTTTCGATGCAATCGAAATGGCGAAACGCGCTGGTTACACAGCAGTCATCTCTCACCGTTCTGGTGAAACAGAAGACAGCACAATCGCTGACATTGCAGTAGCAACAAACGCTGGTCAAATCAAGACAGGTGCACCATCACGTACAGACCGCGTAGCGAAATACAACCAACTTCTTCGCATCGAAGATCAATTAGCTCACACAGCTCAATATCTTGGAGCGAAAACATTCTATAACGTAAATCGCTAATACAAGCAATTTGAAAAGCAGCCCCGTTTTTGGATGGGGCTGCTTTTTTGACATGAATTCGTATGAGGGTCTCAGGTTGAAGGGGTTCTGATGAAAATAGAGCCGTTTTCTGTGAAAATCCGACCGTTTTCGAGGAGAATCCAGCGGATATGAGAGAAAATCCAGACGATTCGGAGGGTAATCCGACTGAATACCGTGTTTAATCCCATTATCCTGTGTGGGTACCCACTAATCCCATAACCAACTCTTTCCACAATTCAAACAATATAACCTTGTCCACTGCATAATCCCTATGGTAAACTAGTAGTAATGTTATGTTCGTATCAGGAGGTGGGACTCATGCACACTTTATTAGTCACTTTACTTATTATTGTATCAATCGCACTTATCGCCATTGTATTACTTCAGTCAGGTAAAAGTGCTGGACTTTCAGGGGCCATCTCTGGTGGTGCAGAACAACTTTTCGGAAAACAAAAAGCTCGGGGTATCGACTTAGTACTACACAGAATCACAATCGTATTATCGGTACTATTCTTCGTACTTACCATTGCCATCGTAGCTATCTAATACGGACAAAAACCTGATCATTAAGGTCAGGTTTTTTTATTTATAAGGTTTCTGTTTGATTTTAAGCGAAATATTGGATTGTCTGACCAATGTTTGCTAAAAATAGAGAAGAAGAGTGGTTTAAACGATCGTTAAATAGAAAGAAGCCTGTGATATCAAGCTTTTCCACAACTAATCAAACGTTTGTTTAACAAAAATCAATTGAAAATCACATTACATAAAGAAATCATTTAAACAATTGTTTAACAGGTTGAGGCACTACAAATCAAGGGTCCAATCATCTAATCAAACGTTTGTTTAAAATCAGATAAAAGGAGTCACTAGCTATGAAAACCGTATTACCAAAACCATTCACATTTGAAGCAGGTCCCCGGGCCGTACTATTACTTCACGGTTTCACAGGAAACTCAGCCGATGTCCGGATGCTTGGCCGTTACTTAGAAAAGAAAGGCTATTCATCCCATGCCCCTCACTATAAAGGACATGGTGTACCGCCGGAAGAATTGGTTCATACAGGCCCTGAAGATTGGTGGCAGGATGTCATGGACGGATATGAGCTTTTAAAGAGTAAGGGATATGAAGAGATTGCGGTTGCCGGCCTTTCTCTAGGAGGGGTATTTTCTCTTAAATTAGGTTACACTGTACCTGTAAAGGGTATTGTCCCTATGTGTGCACCGATGTATATAAAAAGTGAAGAAGTCATGTATAAAGGGGTCGTGGATTACGCCCGTGAATTTAAGAAATTTGAAGGAAAAAAAGAAGAACAAATTGAAAAAGAAATAGAAGAGTTTAAGAAAACGCCGATGAATACATTGAAGGCCCTGCAGGAATTGATTGCAGACGTGCGCGAAAATGTGGATATGATCTATTCACCGACGTTCGTGGTGCAGGCAAGGCATGACCATATGATCAATACGGATTCTGCGAATATCATCTATGATAACGTTGAATCCGATGACAAAGACATTAAGTGGTACGAAGAGTCCGGTCATGTGATTACATTAGATAAAGAAAAAGAACAGCTTCATGAAGACGTCTACGGTTTCTTAGAGAAATTAGACTGGACGGTTTGATGAATTCGATGATCAGGAGGGATTGTCATGGACGAAAATATTAAAGAGCATGTGGATAGGCTCCTTTCCTACATGAAGGAAGAAGCATACAAGCCATTGACGGTACAGGAGCTTGAAGAAGCATTCGGAATTGAAGGGTCCACGAACTTCAAGGAATTCGTAAAGGCTCTTGTCGTAATGGAAGAGAAAGGGCTGGTCGTACGGACAAGGAGCAATCGCTACGGCTTACCTGAGAAAATGAATCTGGTAAGAGGGAAAGTATCCGCTCATGCAAAAGGTTTTGCGTTTGTGATACCGGAAGAATCAGGAATGGACGATATCTTCATCCCTCCTAATGAAACGAATAACGCAATGCACGGCGATATTGTATTAGTAAGAGTGTCTACTTCTACTTCGGGTTCCAGAAGAGAAGGAACCGTCGTGAGAATCGTAGAGCGCGGTGTCGACCAGATGGTTGGTACGTTCACGGAAAGTAAACATTTTGGGTTCGTCATTCCGGATGATAAGAAGTTTGCGAGTGACATCTTTATCCCGAAATCTGCTCAAATGGGTGCAACGGAGGGACATAAGGTCGTCGTTAAATTAACTTCCTATCCTGAAGGGCGCAAGAGTGCAGAGGGTGAGGTCATTGAAATCCTTGGTCATAAAAATGATCCAGGAGTCGATATTCTCTCTATCATCCACAAGCATGGGATTGACGTTGAATTCCCTGAAGAGGTCATGGATCAGGCGAATAATGTGCCAAGTGAAATCGACGAATCAGAAATCCCGAATCGAAAAGACCTGCGTGACCAGACGATTGTGACGATAGATGGTGCTGACGCCAAGGACTTGGACGATGCTGTGACGGTAACGAAGCTTGCCAATGGAAACTATAAGCTTGGGGTACATATTGCTGACGTTACGTACTATGTAAAAGAAAGCTCTCCGATTGACCAGGAAGCTTTTGATAGAGGTACATCCGTATACTTGGTAGACCGGGTCATCCCCATGATTCCGCACCGATTATCAAACGGTATTTGTTCTCTTAATCCCAAGGTGGACCGTTTAACTCTATCATGTGATATGGAGATTTCACCTGAGGGGGATGTCGTGAAACACGAAATCTTCCAAAGCGTCATTAAGACAACCGAACGAATGACATATTCAGATGTAAACAAGATTCTTGTCGATCAAGACGAAGAACTTCGGGAAAAATACGAGCCATTGGTATCGATGTTCGAGGAAATGGAAGATTTAGCACAGGTTCTACGCACAAAACGAATGAAGCGTGGCGCCATCGACTTTGATTTCAAAGAAGCGAAAGTACTTGTAGATGAAGAGGGAGAACCGACGGATGTGGTCCTGCGTGAACGTTCAGTAGCCGAAAAGCTGATCGAAGAGTTCATGTTAGTGGCGAATGAAACGGTTGCTGAACATTTCCACTGGATGGAAGTACCGTTCATCTATCGTATCCATGAAGACCCGAAAGAAGACAAGCTGCAACGCTTCTTCGAATTTATTACGAATTTCGGTTTGATTGTAAAAGGAACAGCGAATTCGATTCATCCACGTGCTCTTCAGGAGATTGTCGAGGACGTACAAGGGCAGCCGGAAGAAATGGTTGTATCGACAATGATGCTGCGGTCCATGCAGCAAGCGAAATACGATCCTGAAAGCTTAGGTCACTTTGGACTGGCGACAGAGTTCTATACTCATTTCACATCACCGATCCGTCGTTACCCCGACTTGATTGTTCATCGCTTAATCAGGACTTACCTGATTGAAGGCAAGATTGATCAGGCAACACGGGAAAAATGGGGCGCCCAAATGGGTCATATCGCTGAGCACACGTCAAGTCGTGAGCGACGAGCGGTAGATGCAGAACGTGAGACCGATGAGCTGAAAAAAGCAGAATACATGGAAGACAAAGTGGGAGAAGAGTACGACGGTATCATCAGTTCCGTTACGAACTTTGGAATGTTTGTCGAACTGCCTAACACAATTGAAGGTCTTGTCCATGTGAGTTATATGACGGACGACTACTACCGGTTTGATGAGCGTCATCTTGCCATGATTGGTGAAAGAACGGCAAACGTATTCCGTATCGGAGACGAGATCACAGTTCGTGTCGTGAGCGTCAATAAAGATGAGCGTGCCATCGACTTTGAAATCGTAGGAATGAAGAATAATCGCAAGGAACGTGAAGACCGCGTTCGCTCGATCCGAACTGACAAAGGGAAGTCTTCAGACCGCTCTAAATCGAATCGATCTTCAGACCGAAAAAAGGACGGAGAATGGTCAACGCGTCCACCGAAAAACAACAAGAAGAAAAAGTCGAATAAGAAACACTTTGAAAATGCGCCTCGAAGCAAACATAAAAAGAAGAAATAAAGGTTCAGGAGCAATGGGATAACCTTTGCTCCTTTTCTTTTCCAAGTGTAACAATACTATTTTTCTAAGAAATATGAGATAATAATGAGTAAACCGACGGAAATGACTAGGGGGATTCCAATGCCAAAGGGAGAAGGCAAGCTTATTGCCCAAAATAAAAAAGCACGTCATGACTATGCCGTAGAAGAAACATATGAGGCAGGTCTTGTATTGCAAGGAACCGAAATTAAAGCGATCCGTGGCGGCCGCGTGAACTTGAAGGATTCCTTTGCACGTGTTCAAAATGGAGAAATTTTCGTTCATAATATGCACATCAGTCCATATGAACAGGGAAATCGATTTAATCACGAACCTCTCAGAACACGTAAACTGCTGCTTCATAAAAAGCAAATCAATAAGCTGATCGGCGATTCGAAGGAAGCAGGATATAGTATCGTTCCATTAAAGCTTTACATCAAAAATGGTGTAGCCAAGCTTCTGATCGGTCTTGCACGTGGTAAGAAGAAGTATGACAAACGGGAAGATTTAAAACGAAAAGAAGCAAACCGCTCTATCCAAAGAGAACTGGCTCAGCGTCAAAAAGGGATGTAAATGTACAGATTTCCGGAATCTGGTATTTGCAATTATCTCAGGATTTGTTATACTAATAGATGTCGCGAGGTAATCAAGCGGCTGTAAGAACAATTGAATAAGTGACTTACACGCTGAACTTATTCTTTCCCGTTCTTCCCTTTCTATCATGGGGACGTTACGGATTCGACAGGGATAGTTCGAGCTTGGGTTGCGAGCCGTGGGGATCGTCCACGATAAAACGTCAAAGCCAATAATAACTGGCAAAACTAACAATAACTTAGCTTTAGCTGCGTAATAGCGCTTTAGCTGTTCCTCCCTCCATCGCCTATGTGGTAGGGTAAGGGACTCACTCTTAGTAGGCTACGCCGGAGTCCACCGTCTGAGGACAAAGGAAGAGACCAATCAGACTAGCTGCACGGACGCCCGTCGATAGGCAGAAGCTGCAGTGAACTTGCGAATATATCGACTACGCTCGTAGACGCTTAAGTGGCGATGTTTCTGGACGTGGGTTCGATTCCCACCGTCTCCACCAAATACATATTTGGTGGTTTTTTATTTATGTGACTTAAACCATAAAAATGTAATGATTACATCCTTTTGCTTTAAACACTACTTAGAGTTTAAATTATTCCATACCTACAGGTGAAAATCTGTAGGTTTTTTTACGTTAAAGGGCATTTTGAATCAGCGACTTGATTTTTAACAAGGAGAAGCCCGACGAGGCTCAATTCACGCCCCGCGGAAAGCGAGCAATTGGAGCGGAAATCAACCACTACTCGCTTTTTCAAAAGCAACAAAGTTTACGAAAGCAGCCATATTAAAAATGAAAAAACGATCCTCCTTAATCGTTTCTAAGGTGGGCATATCATATAAGGAGACATTTTTGTCCCCCCTATAATCATTCATCTTTTGAAAACTTAACTTCTGCAAGTCCCTCAGAGTGAAGATTGCAGTGGTCACTTAAACAATGTGGCTCGGAGCTACTCCCATCCATTTTTTAAACATTCGATTAAAGTAAGATTGGTCACAGTATCCAAGGTATTCAGCGATTTCACTTATAGACATCTGCGTATTATTAAGCAGATTCAATGCAGTGTTGATTCGAATTTGATGCAAGTATTGTATGGGGGTGTTGCCAACCACTTCTCTAAATAATACGGTTACGTAGTTTGGCGAGATTCCTGCTAATGCAGCCAATTCTTCAATCGTTACGTTCCTTCTGAAATTGCATAAAAGATATTCCTGTATCTCCCGTGCTATCCGTTCTTTGGCTGGAGTTGTCCTTTGTTCAGAGCACTCTTGAGCGATTAGTGTTAACAGTTCGGACAAGACATACCTTGACATTAGTTCGAAATATGGTCTTCCTCCTAAAAATTGGATAAATAATGTTGAAAATCGTTGTTCATAGTAAGGGGCATTGGGAGTCTTGAATCGGAAAACCGTGTTTTGTTTTGTAAAGTGCAAAGAGTTTTCCAGCGATTGGTCCTCCCATAGGAATACAACTGTATATTTTTGGTGCCATTCATCTGGATGGTTTTCCCAAGCACGATTCATGGCTTGAGGAATGTATAGTATTTCTCCTTTTTCCAGTTCCAGACATTCGTCATTTATCCAATACATTACTTTCCCCTGAGAAACATAAACGAGGGTATCACAGCCTCGATCTTTTCCAATGCTCCATTTCGGATTGACATCATGATAAACCCCATGTATATTCACCATTTCCACCACCGCTTTGAAAATTTATTAATGAAATATACAAATTCGAGAGGTTTTGTATATTTCACTATCACCTATCTCCTGATATTATCAAAATAGTCAGATAAATGCTAATGATTAACAGAAAGAGGGGCTGATGAATCTGCGGATTATTTGTGTATTCTACTGATTAGAGCATTCAGAGAAAAGGTATTTATCCTGAAGAATCACTATTAATAATATAATATCCAAACAGAACAAGCGATGTTAGTATCACAAAATCTGGAGGGGAAATATGAACTATTCAATTGCTTCGTATTCATTTAACGGACTGATCAAACAAGGGAAAATGGATGTTTTTGGTTATCTGGAAAGTGTTAAATATCGGTATCATCTTAACTCAGCAGATATTTGGAACATGATGCTAACCAGCTTTGATGAGGATTACTTGAAAAAAATAAAAGAAGCCATGGATGAAAAGGAAATGGATCTAGCTAATCTGTGCGTTGATTGCGCTGAAGTATGGGATCCAGACACAGAAGCGAGGGAAAAATGGTATCAAAATGCGTTGGGGAATTTGCGAGCTGCAGAAATCTTGGGAGCTCGTACCGTTCGTATTGATATGGGCGGAAGGGATTTAGAGATGACGGATGAACAGTTTGAATATACTGTGAAACGTTATCAAGAATATGCGAAAATTGCACATGATTGCGGGTTTATGGTCGGTCCCGAAAATCATTGGGGAGCTTCAAGGGTACCCGAAAATATTCGAAAAGTCTACGAGGCTGTAGATCATCCGTCTTTCGGAATCCTACTGCATTTTGATAATTGGGACATAGACAAAGAAAATGGGGATAGACTTTGCGCAAAATATGCGTTCCACACCCATTTAGCTGCATGGGTGATCCCGGATTGCCAAGACAAACTGAAAATTCTACAAGATATCGGCTATCAAGGGTACCTTGGGATAGAGCATCACTCCGGTAAAAACGAATACAGCCAGGTTGAATGGCAGCTTGCGACAGCTCGAAACACTTGGAGAAACATGCAATTGAATAGGATTGAAGAGGGGGCTATCATCTAATGAAAAAAATTCGGATTGGAATCATTGGGGTCGGTATCATTGGGAAAACTCATTTAGATAACTATGCGAAATTGGATGGGGCTGAAGTTGTTGCTATCTGTGATCTTAACGAGAATGAACTAAAACAGGTAGCAGAAAGATACAGCATTCCCCATACGTATACGGATTATAGCGAAATGCTGAAACGTGACGATCTTGATGCGGTCGATGTCTGCCTCCATAATAACCTTCACGCTCCGATAACAATTGAGGCATTGCAGGCTGGTAAACACGTGTACTGTGAAAAACCGATCGCCGGTTCGTACTTGGACGGTAAGCGAATGGTAGATACAGCAAAAGAATACGGAAAAAAATTGCACATCCAATTAAGCTTCCTGTACTCAAAAGAAACGAAAGCAGCTAAATCATTAATAGATGACGGGAAGCTTGGGACCCTATACCATGCCCGGTCCACTGGATTTAGACGGCGAGGACGTCCTTTTGTAGATGGTTACGGGACAAAGGAATTTCTTCAGAAGAAAGTGGCTTCCGGGGGAGCTTTGTTCGACATGGGAGTGTATCGTATCTCACAAATTCTTTATTTAATGAATATGCCTAAAGTCAATACGATTACAGGAAAAACGTACCAGGAAGTTGATATGGACGAAAAAAGGAGGCAGACCAGCGGTTTTGATGTAGAGGAACTCGGTGTAGGCTTTGTCAGATTTGAGGATGGTATAACGTTGGACATAATAGAATCTTGGGCAATTCATCTTAATGGGTTTGAAGGCAGCTATCTTGTAGGTAACCAAGGTGGAATCCAATTTCCAGGGTATACAAATGGAGTGAGCACCCCATTTAGCTACCATACATCAATATGTGATATCGATATGGACGGAACCTTTGATTTAGGGGCAGCGGACTACAGATGGCATCAACTGCAAGAGAATACCGATGCC
Source organism: Rossellomorea sp. H136 (assembly GCF_056838065.1). NCBI lineage: Bacteria > Bacillati > Bacillota > Bacilli > Caryophanales > Bacillaceae > Rossellomorea > Rossellomorea sp. H136. The sequence goes on along the minus strand of NZ_CM166371.1, from coordinate 4,281,204 downwards.
TATGATTCATCTCAACATCATTGGATTGCTGCACTCCAAGGCAGGGTTGAATTGTTGCCAACAGCAGAAATTGCCCTTCAAACCATGTTGATTAGTGAAGGGATTTACCTGTCGAATCTTTTAGATAGAGAGGTAACGGCTGAAGAAGTTATTTCCAAGTCAAAGACTCAAGTTTTAAAATCTAGTAATTTAATGATAAAAAAATAAATTCCTAATGAATTGTAAGCGATTTCAACAAAAAGTATCGTGGTTTTACTAATAGGCTCTTTTCGCAAAGATTGTTGTTTTGTAACGGCCGAGCCTCCTCTACTTAGCAGAACGGGGTCTCGGCACGTTCGAAATCCGCCTGAGTCTATGCAGTTTCCCTCACCATCAATAAGAAAATTCGTGACAGAGCTTCATCGGGACAGAAAAATAAACTAATTGAAAACAGCATTTCAAAAAGGGTTTTTGGGGTCTTTACATATCCAAGCAGAAATCAACGGTCACGAATATACCTGAAACAACACCCTCTTAGAAAGCAAACTTACTAATAAAAGAGTTGTTGTGATGATATCTTTTCCAATTAATAGGTGAGGTGTTTAGATAAGAGATAACGAAGATATTCAAAGCATTTTTTTCCGGACCTATTGAACATCCTTTAATTCATACCAAAACAAAGGGGTATCAGTCTATGAAACTGTTTAAGTCTTGGGTGGCAATATTAACAATCATTATGTTTCTTATCGGTTGCAGCAGTAAAGATACATTAAATGAAAGTAAAGAAGATAAAGAAGTAACCATCTCGTATGCAAGCTGGAATGTAGGCACAGAAGAAGAAAAGAATATTGAGAGGTTGATGATTGAAGAATTCGAAGAAAAATATCCACATATCAAAGTAGAGATTGATGATTCTATCCCAAATGAAAAATGGAACGATGGATTAGCAGCTGCCGCAAGTTCAAATAAAATGCCAGATGTCTTTATGCTTTCACAGATTCCTACAGGCATAGCAAATGAATGGCTTTTAGATCTTACCGATTTAGCAGCTGACGATGAAGATTTTGCAAAAGTTCCTGAAGTGGTTCGAAAATCTGCAACGTACGATGACATTCTTTATGCATTACCAGCAGGACAACAATTTTTGGGGTATTTTGTAAATAAAGATTTATTTAATCAAGAGAATTTAAATGTCCCGGAAAATGGTTTGAGCATGAATGAATTTGCTGATTCTGTTAGAAATATTACGAATATCAGATCAGGACAGGTGGGACTCAATAACCCTTTAGCCATACTTGACTGGTACCCGGCAGCAGTAAGTGAAACCTTGGGGTGGTATACATACACAGAGGAGGGATATCACTTAGATAGCAAAGAATTTATTAACGGCTTGAATTTGACTAAGAATATTGTAACGAATAATTATTCCTTTGAATCTTTGACCGATGAACAAAAAAGTAACTTTAATGGAGAAAATCCTGGTGAAGTTTGGGCTTCCGGTGGCATGGGTCTCGTATGGGATGGAACATGGGCACTCTCTAACTACGAGAATAATCTTGAATTTGATTGGGATTTCATTGGAATTCCTGGTGGGAGAACAGTTGTTGCAAATGATTATATGGGAATTTCAAAAACCACGAAACATTCAGAAGAAGCATACTTATTAATAAAGTGGATGTCTTTTGGAAAAGAAGGATATTTAAAACGTATTGAAACTGCTGTAGAAGAAGACAAAGTATTAAATGGTTTACCGGTAACCACTGATGAAGATGTATTGGATGCTTACTTTGAGATTCAAGATCTTCCCGGATTACGTGCTGCATATGAAAACTTAGAAAAAGGTGTTATTGAGCCAGTTAAAGCAGTTCCAGGATATGTACAGTCTAGATGGGAGGCTCCTACAGGGGTAGGCATTGAGGGCAATCCGAATGCAAATATTCATGGTCTTCTGGAAGCTTCTGTAGAAGGTGAAATAAAGATTGAAGACTTTATTTCTCAAATAAATAAATTAGCAAATCTGAAGTATCAAGAGGGCAATGAAGCGATTGGTCAATAATAGGGATAGTAAGATTGCAGTTATATAGGAACGCGTTTATTTTGTATTGGATGCGCGTATAATACGCAACCATATTCGACAATAACTAAATAAGATCGGGAGGAACAGGAATATGAGTAAGTTAAAAGTAGGAGTTATTGGGTGTGGAAGTATAGCAAAATTCCGTCATTTGCCAGAATATAAGATAAATAAAGATGTAGAGATTGTTGTGGTTTGTGATATTATCGCGGAGCGTGCAGAGAAAATGGCTGAAGAATACGGTGCTAAAGCATTTACCGATTTCAATGAAGTATTGAAGCTGGATGACATTGATGCGATCAGCGTCTGTTTGCCAAACTACCTGCACGCACCTGTATCCATTGACGCATTGAATGCAGGAAAACATGTACTTTGTGAAAAGCCTATGGCTACTTCAAAAGAAGAAGCGGAAACGATGATTGAAGCAGCGAAAGTAAATGATAAAAAGCTTATGATTGCGCATAATCAACGTTTTGTTGCTTCTCATAAAAAAGCGAAAGAAATTATTGATAGTGGCAAGCTTGGAAAAATCTACAGCTTCAAAACCACATTCGGTCATCCGGGCCCTGAAGGTTGGAGTGTAGATGGGGCAGGAAGCTGGTTCTTTCAAAAAGACAAGGCCTTTATCGGTGCAATGGGTGACCTTGGAGTTCATAAAGCAGATTTATTACGTTATTTGCTTGGAGAGTTTACTGAAGTAGGAGCATTCATTGAAACGAACGCGAAGCAAAAAACAGATGTAGATGACAACGCTGTATGTATTTTACGTACAGAAAAAGGCATCATTGGAACACTTGCCGCAAGCTGGGCTTATGTTTCTGGTGGGGATAATTCGACCATTATTTACGGAGAAAAAGGTATACTGAGATTAGAAGCTGATCCTGAATACTCACTGATCGAAGAGTATCGGGATGGAAGCACCGTATATCATAAGCTCGATAAGATTCAGACAAATGAGGAAGGCGGACAAAATACTTCTAATGTCATCAACCATTTTGTTGAAAGTATTATAGAAAATAAAGAACCACTTATTTGTGGCGAAGAGGGAATGAAATCGCTACAGATTATTTTAGCAGCACTTGAGTCACATGAAATGAAGCGAATTGTTTCCTTGAAGAAGGAAATGTTTGCGTAGTTAAAAAGTGTTTATATAATTTTTTGAATAAACGATTTATTAGAATCTTACAACCATACACCATAAACAATCCATTTTGAATTTTTTTCAAAATGGATTGTTTCCATGTGTGATTAAATAAGGTTCGTTTCGGTCCATTTATCAAACTATATTTCAATATCATCAACATTTGTTGCATTTTTAGACATATCTTCATCCATCATGACGGTTTCCTTTGGTAAGGAAGAGTCGAAGTATGGGGGATGTTGTTCGGAATGCTTAGTCTCATCTTGGTTGAATTGATTCTTTTCCTTGTGGTACCGTTGGATTGACATCATCCTCACCTCATATTTAGGTATTTGCTTTCCAATTTAAATTTCCCCATTTTAATTCTTTCTATGTGAAGAATGTCAAACTTACTAAAGAGAGTATGAATGGACTAAAAAAATTAATCATTTCAATGCACTTATCCCAGAGATTCTTTTATCGATCATACATATTTCTTGCTTAAAAGGGAATTTTATTTGTATCCCTGAAAAAAGGAGATTCTCTTATGGACTACAAAGTATTTAAGGCAATCAATCTGTTTTCTGGCCGGTGTTCTCCCATTGACTTTATGATGATATTCTTTTCAAAAAAGATTCGATATGTGTATATTATTGTTTTGATTTTCATGTGGTTTAGAAATGATTATTATAGAAAAGTTTCTCTTAATGCAGTTATGTCTTCGGGAATTACTTTGCTTCTTCACGCTTTGATTAAGTTTTTTTACTTTAAACCACGTCCGTTTGTGAAACATCGGGTCGGCATACTCATTCCCTCAAAATTAGATTCTTCATTTCCAAGTAAGCATACTTTACTGGCATTTGCCGTTTCTACTTCCATCTTTCTTTATAATCGTGTCCTTGGTTCAATCATGTGGGTATTATCAGTGTTGACAGGTTTTTCTCGTATTTGGGTGGGACATCATTTTCCATCTGATATTATTGGAAGTGCTATTATGGCCACCATGACCAGCATGGTAGTGGGTAAAACTGCTGGTGAATTTACTGATAAAGGAACACAGCACTGAGTGAAGATTTGTTTCATTGGCGTAGAAAATATAATATAAGAAATAAGCAACTGCATAAAAAAACCTCTCATCGTTCAACTGCGATGAGAGGTTTATTTCTTGCAATGACCTATAAACTTTCCAATTCCTCATCCTTTTTAACCCTGTCGGAAAAAACTTTCTCATAACAATACTGAAATCCATACATCAATACCGATTTTAATAAAAAGAGTAATGACAGTTGTATCCTTGTAAACCTGATCAGAGTGACATATCCGATTTTCTTGAACCAATTCAACATGAAGATGGTAAAAAAAGAATCAACAATCAAATTAACTAGAAAATAGATCGAGAACTTCCCGTAAGTGTATTTAAAAATCCAAAATGATCCAACAAAAAAGGGACCTAGAATCAATGGCAGTTCAGCCAATACATTCGGTTTTATGGAAAAAGGGAACCACCACCATTTCCTCCGGGTAGCTAATATGCCCTCTGCTACTAAATATACGCACATAAATAGTGTGCCGGGTAGAAATCTTTTTAACGTTTTTTTGCGCAGAAGTGGAAGGGACAACCAGGGGAGCAAGGTCATTAACGTAATCAGTTGTTTTCTATTCTTCATAGAAGGACACCCTTTTCATCATAGTGGTAAATATATTCTTCCTTTTTTATGAAAAATTTATGTATCTTCGTGCACGATTCTTTAATCTAACGGTAGTTTAAAGGAAGTCCTTCTTTTTTAACAACTATTAAAATATATAATATAAAAAGGAGGTAAAGAGGTGGCTAATCAAATGATCACGACATGGGAGGAGCACTTATTCTGGCTTGAAGTATTACAGGATCATGCTTATTTCATCAGAGACCACTTATCTGCAGCTGAAGCAGAGTATGTGGATGTTTCACAGCAGTACATTCGACTATTTGGGGAGCTTATCGACCAATTAAACCGCGTTCCGCGTACAGCAGACCACCAGGATGAAACCATGGTTCAGTTTTCAAATAGAGTGTGGCCAGTGGCCAAAGGCTATTTCGAATTTGAAGGAATACTGCAATCTTTAAGGATCGATAATAAAGTTAATCTTAATTTATCCCCTACCTACCTAAACGGCACGCTTGCAGAAAATCAGGAATACTTGCGGTTTTTAGGGTATCTGCAGAAGGGGGAGGAGCCAGAGCCCCTTCCGTTGGTGGATTTGATGGATTTATGGCTTGAAGATCAGCTGGGGCACGCGGTATTATTTCAAAACATACTCGATCCCATTGAAATTAACGCGAGCAGGCAGGCAGAGGCTTATATTAACCAATATCAAGTGTATATCGTTCAAAATCGGCATCTGAAAGGATATCTCAGATTTAAGCAGCCTGGTTTCGCCCGGCAGAGGGAATTTGCCTATGAAGTTGGTCAAACGACTTTGGAAATGAGTCAGTATATCTCTGGAATGGTCATGAAATATAATAAGAAAAAACTGCTGAATAAAACCACTCTCCGTTTTTTAGAGCATCATTTTCCAGAAACCTGTTATTTCATTAAAAAGCTCAGCGATTATTCTCCAAAGCTCAAGGAGGCAGCCGGTAATTGCTCCTTAAAAAGAGCTACCTATTTATAATAGTTGTTAGAGGGTACTAGAAAAAGTAGTATGGGTATAAAGAGCTTATCACGGTAAGGAGTCATTCATATTCGGCAGCCCCACTTGCTACTTTGTTTTAATAATCAGGAGGGAAGGTTCATGGATATGAATGGGATTCATAGAAAGTGAATTAAAGTAGTAAGGTTTACAAAAAAACTTATTATTTTAAATAATCAATTCGTAAAACGCTCTCAAAATTATTCTAAAATAATTTTGAGAGTTATTTTTTTGTCCTTTGAGCATTTCTTTCCAACATTGTTACCGTTCTGTGAATAAACTTCGACGAAATTTCGAAAATCTGTTTAAAGTTGAGTGAAACAAGGGTACCTTTTAATAGAATTTGATAGTATAGGTCTACAGTGATAAATCCGACATAAAGGAAGGTGATTTCCCTATGTTTAATAAATTTAAGCCATACTTGATTGTGTTGATCAGTCTGGTTTCATTATTCTTCATCATTATTTTCAGTTCGGGAAGTGAAATGATCATTCTCGATCCGAAAGGGCCGGTAGGGGCCTTGCAGAAAGATCTGATCATGCTGTCAATCTACTATATGCTTGGCATTATGGTTGTCGTTCTTTCCTTCTTTACTGTTATTCTCCTAAAATATCGAAGCAGTAAAAAGGATAGTGATTACAAGCCCGAGATGCACGGGAGTACGAAATTAGAAATTATATGGACGCTTATTCCTGTACTGATTGTTATTGCCTTGTCTATCCCAAATACAAAGGCATTATATGAATTAAGGGAAGCTCCAAAAGCAACGGCTCATAAAGATCCGATTGTGATCCATGCCACTGCTGCGGATTGGAAGTGGATCTTCAGTTATCCGGAGGAAGGGATTGAGACCGTTAATTATATCAACGTTCCCGAGGATCATCCGATTTTATTCAAAGTGACCGCTGCCGATTCCATGGCTTCTTTCTGGGTGCCGCAACTTGGCGGACAGATTTATGGAATGCCGGGAATGGTGAATGATTTATACTTACAGGCTGATGAGCCGGGTACTTATGATGGAAGAAACTCAAACTTCACTGGTGAAGGAATGACACACCAAAAGTTTGATTTTGTTGCGTTAGAAGAAGATGAGTATGAAGAGTGGGTAAAAGATTCTCAGGAAAATGAACCGAAATTAACCGAAGAGACATATGAAAAACTCATGCTGCCTGACACGGTTGATAAAATGACCTTTTCATCCACTCATTTAGCCTTCGTTGACCATGGGAAGAATTCTGAATATGCCATGGCGATCCGTGAGAAATATGGAGTGGAGGCATCTTCACATGGTGCGGATAAAGATGCTGAGTCAAGTCATGGAAATCACGGTGATCACGGAGACATGGGGGATCATGATAACCATGAAGACCATGAAAATGACGAACATAAAGACCACGAAAATAACGAAGGACATGAGCACTAAGAAAGGAGGACTCTAGATGTTTGATTTTATTAAAGATAATTTAATCCTCAATGATCCGCTGATTCTGGGAGCCAACATTTCCATTGTTTTCACCGTTATTGGGATCGTCGCGACCCTTACGTACTTTAAAAAATGGAAATGGCTGTGGAATGACTGGATCACGAGTGTTGATCATAAAAAAATTGGGATCATGTATATCATTGCTGCATTGATCATGCTCTTCCGCGGAGGAGTCGATGCCCTTTTAATGAGGGCCCAATTAACGGTGCCTAATAATGAATTTTTATCATCACAGCACTACAATGAAATCTTTACTACTCATGGTACGATCATGATTCTATTCATGGCGATGCCATTTTTACTTGGCCTAATGAACGTCGTAGTTCCCATGCAAATCGGGGCAAGAGACGTCGCATTCCCATTCCTGAATAACTTAAGCTTTTGGTCATTCATGTTTGGGGCGATTCTTTTCAATATGTCTTTCGTATTCGGTGGATCACCGGATGCAGGTTGGACGAACTACGCACCGCTGGCGATTGAAGGAAGTCCTGGACCAGGAATTAACTATTACCTACTTGGCTTGCAGATTTCCGGAATTGGTACGTTATTAACGGGGATCAACTTTGTTGTTACGATTATTAAAATGCGTGCACCAGGTATGACGCTTCTTCGTATGCCGATGTTTACGTGGACTACATTGATTACTGCATTCATTATCGTATTTGCTTTCCCGATCTTAACGGTGACATTAGCGTTGATGACATTTGACCGATTATTCGGTACGCATTTCTTCACGCTTACAGCCGGCGGGAATCCAATGCTCTGGTCGAATTTATTCTGGTTATGGGGTCACCCGGAAGTATATATCGTTATTTTGCCTGCTTTCGGTATCTTCTCAGAAATCATTGCTACATTTGCAAGAAAGACATTGTTTGGTTATAAGTCGATGATCATTTCACTTGTAGCGATCTCAGGGTTAAGCTTCGTTGTGTGGGTTCACCATTTCTTCACGATGGGCGGAAGTGCTGCGGTTAACAGTGTATTCTCGATTTCGACGATGGCGATTGCCATACCGACCGGGATCAAGATATTTAACTGGTTGGGTACCCTTTACAAGGGACGGATTGAATTTACCGTCGCCATGATGTGGTCGGTAGCGTTCATTCCGACATTCCTGATCGGTGGTGTGACAGGGGTAATGTTGGGGATGGCTGCAGCCGACTTCCAATATCATAATAACTACTTCCTGGTTGCTCACTTCCACTATACGTTGATTGCCGGTGTCGTGTTTGCCTGCTTCGCTGGACTTGTATATTGGTATCCAAAAATGTTTGGACATAAGATGAATGAACGCATAGGGAAATGGGCTTTCTGGTTTTTCTCTATCGGTTTCAATGTATGTTTCTTACCGCAATTTGTCTTAGGGTTTTCCGGTATGCCAAGACGTGTGTACACATACGGACCAGAAGATGGCTGGATGGCATTGAACGTCATCTCTTCTGTCGGGGCTTTCGGAATGGGAGTAGGATTCATGATCATCGTCTATAACGTTTACTATAGCTACCGTTTTGCGAAACGGGAACTATCAGGGGATGCTTGGGATGGACGTACACTTGAATGGGCGACTAGCTCAGCGATCCCACCTCATTATAACTTCGCTCATGTTCCTGAAGTGAAGAGTGCGGATGCATTCTACTATATGAAACAAGAAAGAAAAGAATCCGGTAAGCCTGAAAAGGTTGAGTATAAACCGATTCATATGCCAAGCAATGCAGGGACACCTTTCATCATGTCCGGGTTATTCTTCGTTGGTGGATTTGGATTGGTGTTTGAACTGTGGTGGATGGCTATACTGGCTCTTGTTGGTATCTTCGGATGCATGGCTTATCGTTCACTATTTTCACACAAACAGGATGCTGGTTATTATGTAAGTGTGGAAGAAATAGAAAAAACTGAAAATCCGTATAAGAGGGAGGCGTGAATATGGCACATAGTACGGATGTAGATCCAAATACGCCACTTGAATATCAATCGGAGATCGGCAAATTGAATATTTTCGGATTCTGGGTTTTCCTGGGCGCGGAAGTAGCTCTATTTGCCACTATTTTCGCGACATTTTTCGCCCTTGAAAGCGGCACGGTTGGAGGTCCGCTTCCATCTGAAGTGTTTGATCTAAAGAATACAATCATCATGACGTTACTATTATTAATTAGTAGTTTCACGTCAGGGTTATCAATAAATGAATTAAGAAGAAGAAATGTCAAAGGGATGATGGTCTGGCTGATCATCACACTGCTCTTTGGAGCAGGGTTCCTTTACATGGAAATCACGGAATTCCTTCATCTGATCCATGAGGGAGCCGCCATGGGAACCAATGCATACTGGTCTTCTTTCTATCTATTGACCGGAACGCATGGTCTCCACGTATCATTAGGTATTTTATGGATTATACTGGTGATGTTCCAGGTGAAAAGACAAGGATTAAATCCAGATACCGCTAAAAAACTATTCGTATCCAGCTTGTATTGGCACTTCTTGGACTTTGTATGGATCTTCGTGTTTACAAGCGTGTACTTACTAGGGATGGTGGGATAATGGAACATAATACAGCGAATCATAGTCGTATTCCTTGGACGCAGATCATTGGTTTTGTCTTATCCATTGCATTGACATTCTTAGCCGTTTGGTTCGGACTTTACGCAGGACTGGCGTACAATGTGATGGTTGCTCTTGTATTTGTTCTTGCCTTTATCCAGGCTGCAATCCAACTGTTTATGTTCATGCACGTAACAGAAGGAGAAGGCAGATGGCAGGTTGGAAAAATGATGTCAGCTGCATTTATCGCCCTCGTGATCGTACTTGGATCGATTTGGGTATTGAGCAATATGCATTAAAGAATGATAGAAAGAGGCTATTGAAATTCATTTCAGCAGCCTCTTTTTTTATTTTAGTTTCCTTTCGCCAAGTCTGGTGGCCTGGTCAGAGAGTATACATAGGTCAAAAGGTTGGTTGACAAGTGTAACCCCATATTCATATAATATCAATGTGCGTGATAATGATAATCATTATCACTATAGTTGAATGAACAGGGGGATAGACCATGATTAAAACAGTTAATGAATCAGAATTCTTTATTATAAAAGGAGACAAGGCAGATAACTTTTTGTTCCGTCCGGTGGATTTCGATCGGGATTTGTCCACTCTCCATGAATGGATGCAACAACCTCATATTGCCCCATTTTGGAAGTTGGACCTGCCACTGTCAGAGTTTAAACAATGGTTAAAGCAGTCTATCGAAGCAAATCATAAAGATATTTACATAGGAACATTTAACGGTGAACCAGTGTGTTACCTGATTGCCTACTCCATTGAAACAGATCCAATCAAGGAATTCTATGAGTATCAGAATGGAGATTTAGGCATGCACTTACTGATTGGTCCCAGGGAATATTTAAATAGAGAAGACGGACTTTCCATTATTAGATCAATGATCATTTTTTTATTTGATCACTATAAGGGAGCAAGAAGAATTATAGGAGAACCTGATATTCGCAATCGGATTGTGATTCCGATATTGAAAAAATTAGGAGGTAAAGTAATCAATAAAATTAATCTTCAGAATAAAAAAGCTTCGTTGATTGTGGGAGAGAGAGATTCGGTCATTGAGAAAATGAAAGATGAGGATATGCAGGTAGAGTGGCTGAAATCTATGAATTCGCAAAGGAATGAATTAGTCTGATGAAAGTGAAGACGCCTCTTAATCCTCAAGTAAGCGAACTATTACATACGATTAGTGAGAAAATGAAAGAACTTAATCATCCCCCATTGGATATTCTGACTCCAGAGCAATCCAGAAAATTTTATAAAAGTGCCAGAGAATTCTTCACTACCATTTCCGTCGGTGGTTTGGTTGTTGAAGATAAATTCATTCCTTCATCAGAGGGGCATGACATTCCGGTTCGAATCTATACACCAAATGGAGAAGGTCCTTACCCTGTCCTCATATATTCCCATGGGGGAGGCTGGGTATTTGGAGATTTAGATAGTGCAGATAACCTATGCAGGCATTTATCAAAGCACGCCGGCATCGTTGTCGTTTCAGTCGGATATCGCCTCGCCCCTGAACATAAATATCCTTCGGCGTTTCGGGATGTAATTGAATCCATTAAATGGACATTTAGGAATAGGGAAAGATTGAAAGGGGACATAAAAAGAATCGCCGTCGGTGGTGAAAGCTCAGGAGGCAACTTAGCGGCCGCTGCTGCCATATACTTCAGGGGTTCTGAAGAATACAAGTTGTTCCTTCAAGTTCTTATTACCCCCGTTATGGACTATAACTTTGACACACTTTCCTACAGAGAAAAGCATACATATAATCTCACAAATGAAAAAATGAAATGGTTTTGGGGACATTATTTGAATGTCCCATCTGAAGGCTCGGAGGTATATGTTTCACCTCTAAGAGTACACTCCATGGAAAGTTTGCCCAATACTCTACTTGTTACAGCTGAATTCGATCCTCTGAGGGAAGAAGGGTTAGCTTTCGGTGAACGTCTGAAGAAGGCTGGGATTAACGTCGAACTGCTGCATTATGAAGATATGGTTCATAGTTTCATTAATATGATAGGAACGGTAGATGAAGCCAAACGTGCCCTGGATGAGATGACTGTAAAGCTTAAATGTATGCTGTACACTGTCGAGGTGAACGAATAATAAAAAAGGTTCCAAAAACTTTGGTGAAATAAAGTTTCTGGAACCTTAATCATTTGTGCACTAAAAATATAACGACTTATACGTCTTCACTCTCATAGTTAAACTGCCACTGAATGCCAAATTTATCAGTAACTTGACCATACAACTTACTCCAGAATGTCTCCTGAAGCTCCATATCCACCTTACCGCCTTCTTTCAGTTTATGAAAACGTGTTTTCAATTCTTCCATATTATTGTTTACTATTGCAAGGGTGATATTTGTACCTTCCACAAAAGGCATTCCAGGAAAAACATCCGAAAACATGATGTTACTGCCATCAATCGTCAGTCTTGTGTGCATAACCAAATTCTTCGCTTCATCTGGAAGAGTGAATTCTGGATGTGGTGGATTTTCGCCAAAACTCATAATATGTGGTGCCTCTGTTTCAAATACTTCAGCGTAAAACTCTACAGCTTCTCTACAATTACCGTTAAAATTAAGATACGCATTCACTGACATTACTATCACTCCTATAAATTGAAATAATCTTACAAAAGGATTATAGCATGTTGATGATATAATCAGAAATAATATCAAGAAAATTCGGAACTTATCAAAGTTCATCTCATTTGAGTCATTGATAATAAAAAATGAAGACATAAAACATTGCCTCTTATTAAGGGAATTGATAGAATCATCATTTGTAGAGGGAATAAATTGAATTAGGGAGAGTACCTATGATAAATATAACGAGCAGATATAGAGTAGAAAAAGATTTTCTTGGAGAAAAAGAAGTTCCTGAAGATGTGTACTATGGAATTCAAACCTTACGGGCAGTGGAAAACTTTCCGGTTACCGGGTATAAAATTCATAAAGAGATGATCGATGCCTTAGCAGTCGTGAAGAAAGCGGCAGCATTAGCAAACATGGAAACCACACGTCTTTATGACGGGATCGGTCAAGCCATCGTGCAAGCTTCTGATGAAATCTTGGAAGGGAAGCTTCATGAATTCTTTATCGTCGATCCCATCCAGGGAGGGGCAGGAACTTCCATCAACATGAACGCTAATGAAGTCATTGCCAATCGTGCCCTGGAGCTTATGTCCCATCGTAAAGGGGAATATGGAAAGGTAAGCCCGAACAGTCATGTGAATATGTCACAGTCAACCAATGACGTATTCCCGACAGTAATCCATATTTCCACTCTGAAATTATTAGAGAAACTTCTTGTCACGATGGAACATATGCTGAACGCCTTTAAAAAGAAAGCACAGGAGTTCGATCACGTCATTAAAATGGGGCGTACTCATCTTCAAGACGCAGTTCCAATTCGCCTTGGTCAGGAGTTTGAAGCTTATAGCAGGGTAGTGGAGCGTGATATTAAACGTATCGGACGAACACGGGATCACCTCTATGAAGTAAATATGGGGGCGACTGCAGTAGGAACTGGATTGAACGCGGATCCTGCTTATATCAAGAGTGTCGTGAAGCATCTGGCTGATATCAGTGGTTTGCCACTTACCGGGGCTGTGCACCTTGTCGATGCTACGCAAAATACAGACGCATACACAGAAGTTTCAGCTGCACTGAAGGTATGTATGGTCAATATGTCCAAGATCGCCAATGATCTGCGTATGATGGCTTCAGGGCCACGCGCCGGACTTGGTGAAATATCACTGCCATCCAGACAGCCTGGTTCTTCCATCATGCCTGGTAAAGTGAATCCGGTCATGCCGGAACTGATCAACCAAGTGGCCTTTCAGGTTATTGGAAATGATCATACCATTTCATTGGCTTCTGAAGCCGGTCAGCTTGAACTGAACGTGATGGAACCTGTACTCGTATTCAATCTCCTTCAATCCATCAGCATTATGAACAATGCCTTCAGAAGCTTTACGGACAACTGTCTTGTTGGAATCGAAGCGAACGAAACACGTATGAAAGAATATGTAGAAAATAGCGTGGGGATCATAACTGCGGTCAATCCACACTTAGGATATGAAGTCGTGTCCCGGATTGCCAGGGAAGCCATTATAAAAGGGAAATCTGTTAGAGAACTTTGCCTGGAATATGATGTTCTGACTGAGGAAGAGCTTGATTTGATTTTGAATCCTTATGAAATGACCAATCCCGGGATTGCGGGCAGGGTGTTATTTGATCGGGCATAGAAAATACAAGAAAAAAGTATCAATAATTAGTCTCTATAAAAAAAGAGATTTCGGGTTTGCAGGGAAAATCATTTTTCTCTGCAAGCTTTTTTATTTATTTGGTAAAGATATTCTCTTAACCAATTTTCCAATTACATTTGTGAATGAATTATTTTAGATTAATAGTATGTTGGTTTTTCTCCATATAGATCAATAATCTTTAATGACTTTGTCAGCGAGTTACTTATGAAAGTGGGGTGAGGGAAAGTATAATCCATTGTTGCAAGAATTATAGAGGGAGTCTTAAAAGATAAAGTGAACCCATGTATAATAAGAGTAAGTACAAAGGGGGAAGTGTTCAGGATGTCTATCGGGAGGATTATTTATTACCATCGAAAGAAACAAAATAAGACGCAAGAACAGCTTTGTCAAGGAATCTGCTCTACGACCCATTTAAGTAAGATCGAGAATAGTACTAAAGAAGGGAATCTTGAAACCTTGGAAATGCTTTGCAAACGACTAGGTATTTCGATTGAAGAGGAAACCAAGAAAACGCAATTCTTAAAGCGTCAGCTTGCCCAATTCTATGAAGCGATCGAGAGACTGCATCGAGATCATGCCGAAAGACTTTATCAAGAGCTAGTGAAGCATAAAGATTTTCTTCAATGTACGGAAATGGTTTACTTATATGAGCTTTATATGCTTCGATATTTATTATTTACTAATAATATAGCTGAATTTGAATATGTTTCCTTTGAACTTAAAAAAAATATGACGAAATTTTCTACATTTGAACGGTTTCTCTGGGAGTTCTTTCAGGGTATTTATTATGGTCGGAAACAGCAATATGTTAAAGCGATAGGCATTTTAGATAGCATAGAGGATAAAGCAGATCTATTTAGTGAAAAAGTAACGGATTACTATTATTACAAAGCCGCCAATCATGGACTATTAAAGCATTTTACATTGTCACTCCATTACTCTCATAAAGCTTTACGTATCTTTCAGAATACAGGGAATATCTTGCGAATCCTACATGTGAAAATCGGACTTTCGGCTAACTTAATATATATAAATGATCTGGAACGGGCAGAAATCATGCTCGAAACAGCTTTAAATGATGCAGAAATGTTAAAGGACAATGATACTAAAATAAGTGCCCTTCATAATTTTGGATTGTTATATAATAAAAAAGGAAAACTCCATGAGTCTTTAGAGTTTTTCACAAAGTCTCTTAATTTGAAAAAGAAGCATACAATCGGTTATTACAGTACATTGGGTGAAGTTGTACAGGTTTTGTTAGATCTTGAGGAAAACGATCGGGCCGTAAATCTTTTGCAGGACATTCTGAAGGATTTTAAAGAGCAAAAATCTAGTACGTATGTAGAGTTAATGGTACTGTATCTGGATGCAATAAAAGATGACAATAGGCTTACCAATTATCTAATCGATTATGGTTTGCCTATGATGATAAAGGATAACCTTTATAAAGCAGTCTCATATTCCGAGCGATTAGCAGAATTTTTTAAAGAAAAAGGGGATCTTGCTTCTTCCAATAAATACTTTCAGTTATCGAATGAACTCTTAAGGAAATTAATCTTTAATAATGGTAATCCCAATTAAGATGGGTTTTCTAACAAGCAACTGTCAATCAGTTGCCTGTTTTTATCTTTTTATGAGGCTTTTTTCTAAAAGAGTGTAATTTTATAGGGAGTATTAAAACGAACCGGAGCGGGAATCAACTACTACTCTATCCTATATAAAGAACAAATAGCGCCATTTATGAAAATAAACAGGGATTATATACCTTGTGGAAATAGTATGTAAGACTCATATGGAAGGAGAAGTTTAACATTATTTAGGGGAAATTACTTCTTCGGGAAACCTGGTAGTGGCAGGTTTGTTAATGATAGCGTTTTTCTTGGGGAGTAGTCCCTGAAATTCCTAGGTGTAAAGCTTATAAAGAATTCTCTAAAATGATAAGTCTCATATTGGGAAAATGAATCAGGAACAAAGTCCAGACCTCCCCCTACATCAGTTGTTAATGATTGAATGAAAAAACAGCTAATTTAAAAAAGAGGTTGAGGAAATTCATTCCTGATAATAACAGGCTATCTATTGTGTCTATAGGTGTGGAAGTAACTATAAAACTACTTTATTGAGGCAAAGGAATCATGCCTATTAACCTATCATTTTCCCCCTATATGTAACAATCCATCTCCATGCTATATTCTAATTGATGGAAAATTCAGATAAAGGGGATGGGTAAGTAAGATGAAGAGCAAAAAGAATATGTTAGTTTATACTTTAAGTGCAGGACTTCTGCTTGGTTCTGGGAATATCCCGGCGATTAATGTCCTCGCAGAAAAGCCAACTTCTATTGAATCCGTACTGGCTAACATGACTCCACAGCAGCTGGAAAACTATAGACAGCTTCAGTCAGTTGAAAAACAAGGACTCTATTTATCTCAAACTGTAAATCTTGAAAGTGAAGATTCTGTTAAAGTCATTGTACAGCTTGACCACCATCCTGAGAAAGTCGCCCAATTAAAAGCAAAGCTGGAAGGAAAAAAACTGGACGTAAGTAAAGCCAAAGTCGATGTAGAAAAAGATCAGAAAACCTTCAAAAATGAAATATCGAAAATGTTCAAAGGCAAAGGAAGCAATGATTTCAAGGTTGGGAAAACCTATAAGAATGCTATGAACGGTGTCTCCGTGGAACTTCCAGCTAATAGAATCGAAGAATTACTTGCTCTTGATGTCGTCAGATCTGTATACAGCGACGTCGAAGTTCAAATTGACCCGCCAGTCCAAACAAAAACTCTCTCAAACGAGCAAGCTGAAGATTACATGATGGAGAGCCTTCCTTACTTAGGGGTTGACAAACTACATAGTGAAGGTTTTACAGGTAAAGGAATTAAAGTGGGTGTCCTTGATACAGGGATCGATTATAATCACCCTGACCTCGACGAAGTCTATAAAGGCGGTTATGACTTCATTGACAATGATGAGGATCCGATGGAAGCGACGTATGAGGACTGGAAAGGATCCGGCAGTCCTGAATTTTCAAATGGAAATAGCTATTACACAGAACATGGAACACATGTTGCAGGAACGATTGCCGGTGAAGGCGATAATGAAAGCGAATACAATATCAAAGGGGTTGCACCGGAAGCAGACATTTATGGCTATCGTGTTCTCGGACCTTATGGCAGCGGCAGTAGTGAAGGCGTCATTGCTGGAATTGATCGGGCTGTTGCAGACGGAATGGATGTCATTAACCTTTCACTTGGTGCGAGTGTAAATGATCCGTTGTACCCGACTTCCGTAGCAATTAACAATGCCGTTTTGAGTGGAGTGACAGCTGTGGTGTCGGCGGGTAATGCCGGAAGTGATTCCTTCACTTTAGGTTCTCCTGGGACAGCCGCCCTAGCCTTAACAGTCGGAGCAAGTGATGTTCCAATAGATATCCCGACGTTCAACGGTCAATATGATTCTGAAAAAGTAAGCCTTCAGTTAATGGCGAGAAACTACAGTGATTATTTGGACGATTTAGAAGGAAAAAGCTTGGAAATCGTTGATGTTGATCTTGGGAAACCAGGCGATTTCATAGGTAAGAGTATAGAGGGGAAAATCGCCTTAATCAGCCGAGGAGAAATTGCTTTCGTCGATAAAATTAAGGCAGCAAAGCAGCGGGGGGCTAAAGCGATTCTTCTGTATAACAATGAAGAAGAAGGACATATCCCCCATTACCTAGGTGAGGGAGTCGATTATATCCCTACATTTTCCTTGACGAAGGCAGATGGAGAAGCACTAAAGGCGAGCATCCAGGAGGGAAAAATGTTCAGCTTTAGCGATCTTGGTGCCATAACGACAGAAGGTGACAGCCTTGCCGATTTCAGTTCAAGAGGACCATCCAGAATGAACTATGACATCAAGCCTGAAATTGTCGCTCCTGGTGTTGGTGTTCTGTCAACGGTTCCTTCTTATATTAATGACAAAGAGAATGGTTCTTATGAATATGCTTATGCAAGATTGTCCGGAACGTCCATGGCTTCCCCACATGTAGCAGGTATGGCAGCATTGCTGTTACAATCAAATGTTGATTTGGAACCTGCTGATGTGAAATCAATCTTCATGAATACGGCAGATCCATTGAATGGCGACTACAGTGTCTATGAAGTGGGTGCCGGAAGAATAGATCCATATGAAGCCATTCATTCAGATATGAATTTCCAGGTCATTGATGAGACGACAACCATCGCAAATGGCGAGGAAATGAAGATTGATGAGCTGACGGGTGGTCTCAGCTTTGGTTTACAGTATGTGGAAGGGAAATCACTCAGAAATCATCGTACGATCATGATTGAAAATTCTGGTGAAGAAACGAAAACGTTTAATGGAAGTGTAGAGTTTACAAAACATTCTCTAGACGCTTCAGAAAATGGAATTCACTTAACCTTTGATAAAAAAATTAAAGTAAAAGCGGGAAAGAAAAAGAAAACAAACGTATTCTTGAATGTCCCTAAAACAGCTGAAGAAGGTTACTATGAAGGATATATCCGTTACGTGAATGAAGATGATCAGTCAGAGGAATATCAAATACCATTTGGTATCAGGGTTTCTGAAAAGGGGATAGAATACGCCAATGCATTGAATTTTTCTACAAAAGAAAATCATCAATTCAGACCGGTACAGAATTTTACACCTATGGATTTCGCCCTTAAATCACCGATGAAGCGAATGAGTGTGGTCCTGGTTGATGGAAAAACGAATGAAGAATTGGGGCTGTTAGGTACTTTTAACACTGAAGGTCTTCCAGAAGGGCGAAGGATCATTATACAGCCTGCATTTAATGGTTCCTACTATCCTTATGGAGATAACAGCATCTCAGTCAATCCTATATTGGCACCTGAAGGCCATTACAAGTTAAGGCTGATTGGTATCGACAATGAAGGTGAGACATTCACGAAAGATGCCGATACGTACATTGATAATACGGCACCTGAATTCTCAAGCTCTCTTCCAAACGGTGTATATGAATATGAAGAAGGCACAGAAACGCTGCCGTTCACAATGACCATGTATGATAAAAATATTGCAGAAATGAAAGCAGCAGGATTTGAAATCGATCAATCCAAGAATTACATCGAGTATTACTATGGTTCTCCATATCCAGATGGCTATTTATACCCGGATGCCAATGGAACGATTTCGGATGAAATATTGATGGACCCGATACTTAGCAGCTATCCGGTCGGTTTCTTCGGATACGATTCTGTAGGGAACTTCGCGCAAAAAGGACCAATTCTGAATTCCTTCGTCGAAAAAGGCACCCAATACGCTACTGTGTCAACAGATCAGGATGAGGTGAAAGCTGGCGACGAGCTTAAAATGACACTGTCGGTCGACAACGTAGAGAAATTAAAAGAAGGCACGTTCAAACTTCAATATGATACCGAACAATTACAATTAATAGACGTGAGGATCCATCCGGATTTCGCCAAACTTGGTTCAGCTCAACTGACATTTGAAGAAAATGTAATCAACAGCTACAGAAATAATTTAGAAATATCTGTTGAAGTTGACGACGCTGGAGAAGAAGTCTCAGGAGATATTCCAATGGTTGAAGCATCCTTTGAGGTAAAAGATGCTCCATTTTCCAGTAATAATATGTTAAAAGTGCCATCCTATTCAGTATCTTATAGTGATGTTGATGGCAGCACTTCCAACTTAAAGGGATATTTTGAAGGAACCATTACTGAACTGAACCGCAGCCACTCAGAAGTGAAAGGAGATGTGATGGCTCAAGGGTTCTTTGGCACTGACGGTTCGTTCGATTGGCAAACAGACTTTTCAAATGTCCCAATTTCAATGAAGGTAACGGATTTCGAAGGCAATATTTATGATGGTGAGATCACTAGAGACAATGACTTTAAAGTCAAGCTTCCTGTGACAGATAAGCCATTCCAGATGGAAGTCAAGGTTCCTGGTCATTTCCCTGTTAAATCGACTTTCCATGTCTATGAACAGCGGGAAGACAAGATTGTCGGCACTTGGAGAACGTTGCCTCTTCGAAAGCAAGATGCAGGAGACATCAATCAGGACAGTGTGATTGATATCATGGATGCGATTGAATTGAAAAACAGCTGGGGAACAGATGATCAAAATGCGGATCTGAACTTTGACGGAAAAATTGATGTGAAAGACTTCGAATTAGTAGAGTATAACTTCCTTGAAACCGATCCAGGAGTTGAGAATGCTCCGAAGCCAAAAGATAAGTACAATGGGGACTCTCTAGAGGACATAAAGAAAGACTTAGGGATCAATTAAGATGAGAGTATAATCTAACTAGAAGTATAGCTAATGCGAAATGGTTTGAAAGGTCAATTTTTTCAAGCCATTTTGTTTCTTTCAGCAAAACTCAAAAAATAGCTGATTTGTAAAAATATCACTTTTCAATCCTTGTAAACAAGTATATAAAAGTAACTGTCAAAAGCAGTTGCTTTTTTAATTTCATGAATTTGTGAAATGTGGAATTTTTACATATCTTTATACCTAATGGTGTGCGATTCCAACAGTTCAATTCTAAGGAAGATCAGCGAACAAAAATAGGTGTAATGTCACTATACGACAAAACTTTCCCAACATTATTGATCATATCTTCTATTGACTTACCGTTTTTCACTAAGTAAAGGGTGATAAATTAAGTAGATAATAGAATAATATATAGAAATTTCCCAATTAACAGATTTATCGAAAAGCAATACAATAATCTTTAGTAGACGATTTACACCTTGGATTGACGAAAATATGGGGGGAAATGTATGAACGGGAAACGATATTCAAAAATATTAACTGTTGCGCTTGCTGCTAGTTTATTAGGAACTTCAGGAATTCCATTTAATGTTATGGCAGAGAGTAAGCCTGAACTTACTAAAGTAAAAGACGTAGAAAAAGTTTTATCCAATTTGACGGATGCACAAAGAAAAGCTCTTCAACAAATCGAAGCAAAGCCGGATTTTGAAATCGCACCAAATATTAATACGGAAACAGATGGGCTTGTCGATGTAATCGTAGAGTTCAAACAAGCTCCTGCTAAAGTTGAAATGATGAAACAAGCTGCAAAGGGATTGCGTACAACGACAAAAGCAGCGGATACAAAAGTAGAAAAGGCACATAGTGAATTCAAGCAAAGTTTTAACGCGATGATAAATAAAAAGAGTGCAGGTCCCCAACTGAAAGAGGCAAAAATCACAAAGGAGTATCGTTCAGCGATCGCAGGGGTGGCAATGACGATACCAGGGAATGAAATTGAAGGGTTACTTGCTTCCGGGGTTGTGAAGCGGGTGTGGAAGGATGAAGTAGTACAACTTGAACTTCCTAACATAGAGAAGGCTGCTTCAAAATCTAAAATGATGGATAGCATCCCACAAATCAATGTGGACAAGCTTCATGATGAAAATGTGAGAGGCGAGGGTATTAAAGTTGCTGTGCTCGACACAGGGGTAGATTACCATCACCCAGATCTACAAGATGCGTATAAAGGTGGTTATGATTTCATCGATAACGATTCTGACCCAATGGAAACGACCTATGAAGATTGGAAAGAATCCGGTGAACCAGAGATCAACCCTTCTTCCGGAACGGCCTACTATACGGAGCATGGCACACATGTTTCGGGAACGATTGCAGGAAATCAGAAGAACACGGTCGATTATTCGGTTAAGGGAGTAGCTCCAGATGTCGATTTATATGGCTATCGTGTTCTGGGTCCTTATGGTTCAGGAACATCCACAAGTGTACTTTCAGGGATTGAGCAAGCGGTTGCTGATGGGATGGACGTGATGAACTTATCGTTGGGGGCATCAACCAATGATCCGCTATATCCTACATCGGTTGCCGTTAATAATGCCATGTTATCAGGTGTTGTTGCAGTAGTCGCAGCAGGTAACAATGGTCCGGATGAAAAAACACTGGGGGCTCCTGGAGCTGCTGCTCTTGGAATTACCGTTGGGGCAAGTGATTTTGCGATGGATATTGCAAACTTTGAATCTATTAGTGTAGATGGAGAATCATTTAAGGATGTTTTATTATTGGGTAAAAACTTTACAAATGATTTATCATCTCTTCAAAAACAGTCCAAGGAAGTGGTATTTGCAGGACTTGGGTATAAGGCAGATTTCGAAGGAAAAGACTTCACTGGGAAAATCGCCCTTATTCAGCGTGGAGAACTTACATTTGTGGATAAGATGAAACATGCGAAAGAAGCAGGGGCAGAAGCTGTCATCATCTACAATAACGTAGACGGAGACATTCAGGCCTATTTAGGGGAAGGTGCAGAATTCATCCCTGCATTCCGCATGACAAAAGCAGATGGTGAGCGTTTAAAAGGACTTGGAGATAACGCAACTCTTACCTTTGGTAACTTATCCAGCATTCAAACAGAAGGGGATAATCTCGCCGGGTTCAGCTCAAGAGGACCTGTAAATGGAAGCTATGATATTAAGCCTGATGTGGTGGCACCAGGAGTCGCGATCTTCTCGACCATTCCGGAATATATCAATAGCCCTGAAGAAGGAGAAGATTATTCAAATGCCTATGCCCGCCTTCAAGGAACTTCCATGGCCACTCCTCACGTGGCAGGTGTCGTAGCTTTAATGCTACAAGAACACCCGGAATATTCTCCGTTTGATGTAAAAGCCGCACTGATGAACACAGCTGAAGACTTGAACGGTGACGTTTCTGTATTTGAACAAGGTGCAGGACGTGTGGATGCTTATGATGCGGTACATGCCGATGTGTCCATTAAAGTGATGGATAGAACAGAAAATCTAAATGAAAATGGAGAAGTGGTAGAGATTGATGAAGAGACTGCTTCGATTTCATTCGGTAGTCATTATAAAACTGGAGAAGGTGTTGAAGAAAGCAGCAAAATGACCATTGAAAACAATGGCGAAGAAGAAAAGTCATTCAAGGTAGAGGTCGAATATCATGGCGACCGTGCGGGCATTCGTGATTCAGTGGAAAATGGAATTCATTTAGATCTTCCAACTAGTGTAGTAGTTTCAGGTGGGAATTCTAAAGAAATTTCACCAACGATCACCGTCCCGGAAAATGCTGAAGAAGGGCGATATGAAGGATACATTCATCTGATTAATGCAAGTGATTCCAGTGAGACCTATCAGGTTCCGTTTGCCATTCGAGTCACAGAAAAAGGATTTGATTATCTGGAAACAGATAGACCAGCCCTTGCGAACAATACGCCAAAATGGCAATATTACAATCCACTATTGACGGCTGCTTTCCAAATGAAAAGTCCTCTGACTAAGATAGACATTGTAGTAAAAGATGGTCAAACAGGTAATGCCATTGGGTTTGTCGCTTCAATCGCAGATGCAGGTGCTAAACCTGATTTTAGGTACTACATTCCTGGTGTTTTCTCTGGAATAGTTTATCCATTTACTGATGACAAACAAAATCCGATATCAGACCAACCTATCGATCTTCCTGAAGGAGACTACGAGTTAGGGTTTATCGGGCATGACGAGGAAGGAAAGACTTATTCAGTCGACACACCTGTTTTTATCGACAATACAAAGCCTGAAGTAGCCTTTGATAAATCTCCTGATGTGTATGAAATCAGTGAAGATATGTACACAGAAGAATTTGGGAAAGAAGCATTTTGGATTCATGGAAATGTACAGGATGAAACGGTGAGCGCTTTACAATCAAAAGGATTGGACTATGACCAATCTTCGAACAAATTCTTGATCGCAACAGGCACACGTGAATACTTTAATTGCTGTTTCCCTCCTGCAGATTCAGAAGGGAATACTGAATTTGGTATTGAACCTTCTGATATCGCTGACGGACCATTGAGGTTAAGTTTGGCAGCAACTGACATCGCAGCGAATGTGAATTACCAACGATATATTTTCTTGCAAGAAGGTACTGAATACCTGACTTCCGATTACAACAAGAAAGAAGTAAAATTAGGCGATACGTTTACGATGACACTGAGCCTGAATAACGTAAAGAATCTGGTTTCTGGAGAGTACACTGTCGAATTCAAAGGGGAACAATATTCGTTTGAATCAGTTAAGTTGAATGAGGCAGTGAAGAAATATGCAAAAGAAAATGGTCTTGAAGCATCCCTTCAAGAAGCCGAAGTGAAAGAAGGCAGTTTTTACTCTACTGTAAAGGTGGGGGCAGAGATAAATGGGGATGAATTTACCGGGCTGAATGAAGATATGCCATTCTTGGATGTTACATTTAAGGTCATTAACGATAGGTGGTTCTATGGAAATGACAAACTGAATGTAACAACTTCTAACTACACAAAAGCGGGGGATTCTCAGCCGTTGTCTTTACCCTATTATAGTACATCTTACTTCGATTTCATTTCTGAACATTCAGAAATAGAAGGGTATTTGAAGCCGGAAGCCTTCCTTAAACCAGGCTCAACAACTTTACCATATGGAGTCGCTTTAGAAATCGGAGCGGAAGTATATGCTTTATCTCCGGATGGTGAAAAGTACGAAGGAACGATTGATTCGCGTGGGAAATATTCCATTTCAGGTGTACCTGCGGACGGTAGGACGTACAATGTAATAGTGGACGTTCCAGGACACTTAAAAACAAGCACAAGTTTTATATCCGGATATTCATTAAAAGGAAATCATTATGGGAAGTTTATATCAACAGGTTACAAGATAAACCTTGCAGGTGATGTTGATGGAAATAGTATGATTGATATTGAAGATGCCATTATTTCCGTATTTTCTTATGGAAAAGAAGGTATCGGCGTCAATAAAGGAGACATTAACCAGGACGGAAAGGTCGATGAAACAGATCTTCGATTCATCGAGAATAACTTCTTAGAAAAAGGACCAGGTGCCAAAAAGAATAAAAAGCCGAAAGAAAAGCATGGCAAGGTGACTCTGGAAAAATTATTCCGTTCAATTGGTCTTGAATTAGAGGGATAACAAGAAATGGAGAAAGAGGTGTCCTATGGGGCACCTCTTTTCTTGTGTGGAATTTTCGGAGAATGAGAAACTAAATAAATTTGATGAAATTCCTCAGAAATAATATCATCTCAAATCTCTATAGAATGAAATGGAAACTAACTGGTTAGTGAGAGATGAAATTTTATAGTGCCCACAGAAAAAAGAAAGAATTAGAATGCGAATAGCAGGTGAGAAAAATGAATGCAACTTTATTTCAGAAGATTCAGCACTCTATGAAAGAGTTGGGATGGAGAAAAATAGACTTAGCACAACGCTCGGGGATTCATATGAGTGATATAAGTCGGACTTTCAATCACAAGCAACCACTTTCACTAAAGCATCTGGATGCCATTACAAATGCTCTTGGATTGGGGGAAGGTTCTCTTTATCCGTTTTATGTAGAGGAATGCTTTAACGAAAACCAATTATTGGACAAACGTAGAAGTATTCAGTTCCTGTATAAGTGTATAACGCTTGGTTATGAAAAACAGAAGAGTGATATGTTGCTTATCATGATAGCGGAAACGTCAGACAATTATTTGTCCTATATTTTTACCGTCGCAGAGAAGCTATTGAAAGCGAAAAAAGAGGAGAAGGCGTTACCCCTGTACGAATTGATCATTAAAAATGAATCGAATGATTTCTCAACACAACTGGCAACCAGTTATTTTAGGCGATTTTACATTCTGAGAATGACTGAGAACGCACAAATGGCACTTACACATGTGTTAGAGCATCTGATGTGTTTGCCAAGAGAAGTTAGAATGGAAGCGTATTTATGGATTACAGCGTATTACTATCGACGTGAGCAATGGAAAGAAGTTCTGTATTACGCTGAGAGACTGGAAAGCATGATTAAGGAGGGTGAGTATTATGCCAGGGCTCTTATGTATAAAAGTTTTGCATTGGTACGCCTGGGTGGTTCACTTGAAGAAGTATTGGCTCTTACTTCTCAATATGCTCAAGAAAACGAATATTTTGCTGAAATAGCCGCAGGAAACCGGTTTGCTGCTTATTTAGATTTTGGACATTTGGAGTATGCAGATGAGTATCTTGCTTGGTTAGAAGGTAGAGAGGATACGTATGTTGGTTTGCCAAAGGTGCTCGAGGCATATGTTCAATTGAATCGTATAGAGGATGCCAAACGGCTTTTGGATTGGTATCAACATATCATTGATGACATGGCTTTTGGTGGAGAGCTGTGGCTGAAGCAGAAAGTGAATTTAGATTTTCGGTACGCCTATGCTCTGTACCAATGTGAAACCCTTCTATTGCCGGAAGGATTGGATGAACTATTGAACGTGGCGAATACAGCAAATCAAATAGGTAATATAGAGAGATTTAAAAAATGTCTTCTCATTTACTGGAAATATAGGCACCATGCGACAGATGACCAAAGAAACAAATATATACAACTGTTAGGTATAAATGAATACGAAGAAATCTATTGAAGCAGTAATACACAGCGACATAGCCAATCTAATTTTCTTAATAATCCTGGTAATTAAGGATATGTGATAAAGAAAATTAACAAACTGAAACTCTCTTGAATAAAAAAACTGAATTTGATGAAATTTTGCAAAAGTTAAATTCTATCAAATTTAAATAGTATGAATATATCACCAGTTAAGAAAGAAGGGAAAAGACGGATGAAAAAGAGAATCACCAAAAATGTCACAATGTTGGCACTTAGTGCAGGTCTTGTAGGCAGTAGTCTAGCACCGGCCACACTAACACACCAAGTTCATGCACAGCCCTCTTCAGGTATTGATCAAGTACTGTCGAAGTTGACTCCAGAGCAGCGTCAAGCGATTAAACAATTACAAACGAATGTCCAAGGAGGACTGCAGCTATCTCCAGAGGTAGATCAAAAGAGTAACGATACCATTTCTGTCATTGTAGAATTTAAGGATAAGCCTGAAAAGACAGCGGTGCTGGAAGCGGAGTTAGAAGGAAAAAAACTATCTAAGACGAAAGCAAAAGAAAAAGTAGACGCAGCACATGAAACCTTTCATAAGGATCTGCAAACGATTTTCAAGAATGATTTGAAACAAAAGAAATCCTCTATCAAAATCAAGCAGACTTACAAGCATGCATTTAATGGTGTGGCGATGACCATCCCTGCCAATAAAGCAAAAGCACTGCTTGATTCTGAGGCGGTAAAGGCTGTCTGGAGTGATAAGGAAGTTCACATCGAGCCGCCTGTCACAGAAAAAGAATCCAAGCAGAAGGAAGAAACGCATACGAATACCACTTTTCCTGGCATTGAGAAACTTCATCACGAAGGTTTTACAGGAGAAGGAGTGAAGGTTGGAATTCTTGATACAGGAATCGACTATGATCACCCTGACTTAAAAGACGCCTATAAAGGCGGATATGATTTCGTGGATAACGATAATGACCCGATGGAAACAACGTATGATGATTGGGTGAAAGCAGGAAAGCCTTGGTCTGCAACGCCATATTACACGGAGCATGGAACGCATGTAGCAGGAATCATTGCCGGACAAGGTACGAACGAATCAGACTTTGCAGTAACTGGCGTAGCGCCAGATGCTGATATTTATGCGTATCGTGTGTTAGGTCCTGAAGGCACAGGCAGTACTGGTGCGATTTTAGCCGGGATCGATCAAGCAGTGGAAGACGATATGGATGTCATTAACATGTCCCTTGGTGCAAATTACAACGACCCGCTCTATGTGACAAGTATTGCCGTTAACAATGCTGTCCTTGCAGGTGTAACGGCAGTAGTGTCAGCAGGAAACTCAGGAAATGGAATGTATACACTTGGTTCACCTGGTACCTCTCCATTGGCGCTAACTGTCGGGGCAAACGACACTTCTGTCACGATTCCAACATTTACAGGAACACTCCATGCAGATGAAAATGTATCAGCGGATTTAAAGCTGATTGCCAGAGGGTTTGACGATAAAATAGAAGAATTAAAAGGACAAAATTTGCAGGTTGTAGATGGAGAAAACGGCTCTTATTTTGACAAAGATGTGAATGGGAAAGTGATCCTTGACACACGTGGATATATTGATCTTCGCTCTATGATAAATAATGCGAAAAAAGAAGGGGCGAAGGCACTTCTGTTATACAACGCCTATCCGCTGGAAGATGTGTATTTAGGAGAAGGTTTTGACTCTCTTCCTGTATTCTCTATAAGTGATGAACAAGGAGCCGAAATGAAGGAAGCACTGGCTTCTGGGAGTGCAACGTTCTCCTTTGATGAGTTAGGTGATCCAGTGGTGACCGGAGGGGATGTATTAGCTGACTTCAGCTCTCGGGGCCCATCCCGCGTCTTATATGATATAAAGCCGGAAGTAACTGCTCCTGGGGTGTCGGTCTTATCTACGGTACCATCCTATGTGCATGGAGAAGATCAAATCGGGAATTACAAAAATGCTTATGAACGTTTATCTGGTACATCCATGGCATCGCCAAATGTTGCAGGGGTTGCGGCACTTTTAAAACAAACTGATCCTGACATGACGCCTGCCGAGATTAAAACGAGGCTCATGAATACGGCAGCTCCATTAAATGGAGATTACAGCGTATTTGAAGTTGGCGCAGGAAGTGTGGATCCGTATAAAGCGATTCATGCACAAGCAAACATTCAAGTAAGTGACGAGACGAAAACGAGTAATGGCGGAGCATGGACTCTTGCAGATGAGGGAATCCAAACGATTAAAGAGAAGACAGGAGCTCTTAGCTTCGGTGCTAAGACTGTAAATGGAAAGCATATAAGAGAGACCCGCTCTGTCACACTGTACAACAGCAGCGAAGAAACGAAAACATTCGAAGTGAAAGTCGAATTCCAAACACTTGGAAAAAGGTTTGATAACGATTATTCACGCGTGGCCAACGATGCGAAGGCAAACGGTGTCACCGTGGAGACAAAGGACACGTTGAAAGTGAAGGCAGGTAAGAAAAAGAAAACTGCGGTTACCATGTTAGTTCCGAAAACGGCTGAAGTAGGAAACTATGAAGGCTATGTTGTGTATACAAATAAAGACAATCCGGATGAATCGTATCGTGTACCATTTGGCATTCATACAGCGGAAGAAGGCATTGATCATATTGAGGTAAATCCTCCTGCTTTTACGACCGCTGTCGAGGCTGGTTATGATGGTATCCGATGGTCAGTCGGCCTTAACTTCCAATTAAAATCTCATATGCGTTCGATGGATCTCTTCCTTGTCAATCCAAAAACGAACAAAGAAATCGGTTTTCTTGGTTCATTTGACGGAATGGGTGCTGATGAAAATATTGAATATTATCTAAGAGGTGTGCTGAACGAAGGTTATTACCATCCGTTAACGGGGAATCCAGATCAGCCAATTGCGTATGATAAGGAACAAACCGAACCAGGATTATACAATATCAGGATGGTAGGGACAAATGATAAAGGGAAAACCTTTACCTCAGATGCGCCGGTTTACTATAGCGTTACCCAGCCAACCCTCGATCTCAACGTGGACTCTGGTGTAGTAGAATATAGTCCGGATCAAACAACTGTACCATTAACAGGTTCTGTTTACGATCCAGGGAATGAAGAAATGATAGCTGGCGGTATGGATGTGTCTCAAGCTAATAATAAGTTTGTCTATCAGTTTGGTAGATACAACACTGAAGTTCCATTAGACACTGACGGGAAATTTTCGACGGAGCTTACACTGATCCCAGGTGTATCAGTACTTCCAGTGAAAATGTATGCAGAAAACATGGCAACAGTGCAAAACTATTCTAGTTATAAACAGGTATATTTTGTGAAGCAAGGAACTCAGTATGGAACAGCTATTCCAGACAAAAAGAAATTAACAGCGGGCGATTCGGTGACGGTTACCCTTTCGATGAACAATATGACAAACATGAAGCAAGCAGTGTATTCCTTTGTGAATCCACCAAACGTAGATGTAACAAGCATTATACCCCACGCAACATTGAATGGGAAACTGGATATTCAGACAGTGAATTCAGATGTAACCATTGATGGACAGAAAATGGTAAAAACGAACCTTACTGCGGAGTTAACCGGTGATGGGGCACAAACTGGGGGATCAGGAAAGGTTCCGATGGTAGATATCACATATAAAGTAAATGAGGATTCTAATTCGGGGGATCTAGGTTTTAAACAATTCGATGTATCGTACACCAATACAGATGATACGTCGAAATCAGCAACTGGTATTAGTATTCCTTTTCATGTGGAAAGGACGTACTCTCTTTTGAAATCACATGTATTTCCGGAAGCATTTAAGAATCCTTGGGTGCCAAGTGAACCAATAAAAACCTTTGATTATGTTAAAGCTGGCGCGAAAGTGAAAGTATCAGATGAAACAGGGAAAGAATATGCAACCGATTTTGGAAGCAGAGAGGTGAATACTGATTTCTTCTTAGCTAAGTTACCACTAACAGATAAACCATTCACTTTCGAGATAGAGATGCCGGGACATTTCAAGGTGAAGAAAACTTTTACAGTCGGGTTGAAAGAAAATGGAGAAGTGAAACCTTATGGGAAAGCAATCTTTCCTGAACCTGCACCTGCTGGAGATGTGAACCAAGATAATGTAATTGATGTGAAAGACGCACTTTCCATCCAATCGAATTGGAACACAGACAAACGCGAAGCAGATATTAACTTTGATGGAGTAGTAGACGCAAAGGATATGCAATTTGTCACCAATAATTATATGATGCAAAATCCTTGGATGGATAACTCTCCAGAACCTCTGAAAACACAAAATGGACAAACATTAGAAAGTGTGTTGGAGGAATTAAATATTCAGTAAGGAAAGAGAGCAACGGCCAATGGTCGTTGCTTTTTTTATGGAGAAAAACTTCCAGTGGGTATAATGGACAACTGATCAAGTGTGAGGTAACCAATCACAGCTTTCAACAAAATCATCAAGAAGATAAGCGATACAGGCACTAATCATTTCCAATGTAATATGATTAACATAAAGGAGTGATGATATGCCTTGGCAACAAAAGATCAGATATTTAACGGGCCAGCCTGTAGGAATTTCATTAACAAATGGGCAGGGAACATCAGGAGTCCTGTGCGGTGTTTCGGGATCCAAGGTTCTTGTTATTGAATATTTGTATCAAACGCAATTCGCCCTAAAACAGTATGATTATTATATGATTCAAGATATTAATGGATTTCCCCCTTGCCAGAACAGTCAGCCACTTTATTAACATATTCGTCCCTCTTAGGAGGGCTTTTTTTCTATTAAACTATCCCTCTGGGTCATAATATCCAAAATGAAAACTAATTTATCAAGTGTTTCAGCTAATCTTCCACCTTCTTTACTTACATTCGGGAGTGGAATTTGAAATGTTCTAAAAATTTCTTTGTGTTTATGGAAAAATGATTATTCTCTGAACGAACCCATCCCAAACAGATTGTTACTTGTTCATAGCCTTTTATTTCAATAGGGACGATTTCTCCGCTTAAAACAAAAGGGTCATTTTTTAAAGCAAAGTCTGGCCCGAAGCTAATTCCGAATCCTTCAATAATCGCATTTTTTATTACTTCTGTATTATCCGAAGTAAATAAAATATTCATTGGTCCAAATGTACTAATTAAATGATCGGCAAACCTTTTTACATAATCCCCGTTATATAAAATAACATTTTGACTCATTAATAGTTCAGGAGTGATTGATTTAAGTGAAGCCAAAGGTGACGATCTACCAACATATACCTTCATTTGTCCTTCAAGTATTGCATCAAATGATAAATCTTCTCTTTTTTTTACCAATTCTTCATATATCGTAATAAGGCCAATGTCTATTTGATTCTTTTCCACAAGCTCAATAATATGCTGTGTGCCTTTTTCAGAGATTTCTATATTCACATTAGGATAAGCGTTTTTAAAAGCAGATAATGGTTCTAACAGTAGCAGCATAAAGCCGGGGATAGATGAAAGTTTTAAATCTCCGGAAACGATCGTGTTAAGAGATTGTGCTTCTTCCTTAAATTCTTGAAGTCTAATTAACACCTCATATGCCTTTTTAATTAATGTTTTGCCTTCTTCTGTTGGAATGGCACCAAGGCGTCTGTAGCGTTTAAATAGCTTAACGCCCAACTCATCTTCTAATTTCGTAATGGATTGGCTGATACCGGATTGAGAAACATGAAGGTCTTGTGCAGCTAATGAAATCGATTTGGTTTCCGCAACTTTTACTATGTATTCCAGTTGTTCGATATGCATAGGATTCCCCTTTTAATATAGAAGTGTAGGTAATGTATTCATTATTAATAGTAAATTTATTTCAGTGTAAATTATATATATACTAAATTCAAGCAATTGATAATATTCTGAAAAATAAAAAGTAGGGGGGGGAAATAAATATAGAGTTGAAAATAGAGAGAGAAACCAGAGAATTTGAGAATGGTAATTTTCACAGTCTCCATTAAGTCCCTATGAACATGGAAGCATGATAAATAAGAAACTGAAGATATTATTGAAAGCGCTTCCTTGGCGAGGACAAGCTTGCAAAGTACCAGAGGCACAATCAAGTTTTGAAGGAATCTAATAATTGTACAGATGAAATTTTGAGAAGGGCTCTGCGAGTTGAACGAGTTGAAGTTAAATAGTTTGATAGAGAGCATTATTTTATTTTGTGGTCTATAAAGGAATGAAAAAGGAGGAGTTTCTAAATGGAAGCAGCGATGCAAATCCTAGATTACCCACTCTATATTAACGGGGAGTGGAAACCGGCGAAAAGCGGAGAAACGTTTGAGGTAGTAAACCCTGCAACAGGTGAAGTGGCGGCAAAGGTAGCGAAAGCCGGGAAAGAAGATGTAGAGGAGGCTGTTTCATCTGCCAGGCGTGCTTTTGATTCGGGAGTATGGTCTAAAAAGTCTCCTCAGGAACGTGCAGACGTACTTGTCCATTTTGGAAATAAGATTCTTGAACATGCTGAAGAACTAGGTTACTTAGAATCTATCAGCTCGGGAGCTACCGTTCGACGTATCTCAAACCTAGACATACTATCCATAGTAGATCTCCTGCAGCAAACAGCAAAGTTCACTGTAGAGTATGCCTACGTCGAATCCCTTCCTACAGTACCATTTCCTGGCCCAAGTAATAACCAGATCTGGCGGGAACCAATTGGTGTTGTAGCGGCCGTTACACCTTGGAATTTTCCAATGATTCTTGCTATGTGGAAGTTGGCTCCTGCGTTGGCGATGGGGAACTCAATTGTAATCAAGCCAGCATCCAATACGCCGTTGTCTACCTTGAAATTAGCAGAATTGGCTGCTGAAGCCGGTATACCGGCAGGTGTATTTAATGTTGTATCCGGTCCTGGAGCAAGCATCGGTGAGGAGCTTGTGACCCATCCAAGTATAGACAAGGTCGCTTTTACAGGTTCTACAGAAGTCGGGAGACGCATCATGCAAATGGCATCGGGAACGGTCAAACGCGTCACTCTAGAATTAGGGGGAAAATCACCAGCCATTGTATTGCCGGATGCTGACTTGGATATCACCATTCCTGGTATTTTATTCGGATTCTTGACACACTCAGGGCAGGTTTGTGAATCAGGCACCCGTGTCCTTGTCCATGATTCCATTTATGAACAAGTAATCGAACAATTATCAGAGATGGCAAGCACGATTAAAATTGGAAATCCATTAGATATGGGAACGGGTATGGGGCCGCTTGTATCAAAGCAACAATTGAACAGCGTTCTTTCTTATATTGAATCCGGTGTTCAAGAGGGTGCACGATTGGTTTGCGGAGGAAAGCGCAGGATAGTAGAAGGATTTGAAAATGGATATTATATTGAACCTACCATTTTTGCAGATGTTCATAATGACATGAAGATTGCGAAAGAAGAAATTTTTGGCCCTGTTCTTTCCGTCATTCGATACTCCACAGTTGAGGAGGCAATTGAAATTGCGAATGATACGATTTACGGATTAGCAGGTGGTGTTTGGTCTAAGGATGTCAATAAAGCAATGAAAATAGCACGTGAATTAAAGGCTGGGACGATATGGATCAATGATTGGCATATGATGAGAAGTGATGCTCCATTTGGCGGATACAAACAAAGCGGTTTTGGAAGGGAATTGGGACGCCATGCGCTGGATGAATATTCTCAAGTCAAGCATGTTCACTGCTCCCTCGTACCTGAAGTAAGCCAAAGACCTTGGTATCAAATGTTATTGGGATAATACAAATCGCGTTCAGAATACAAAAATAAAAAAAGCAGGTGATCCAATGTCGACATCATATTTTCAATTTTCTGTTAGAACTGTTGTTAATAGCGGGGCGGGATCCAGAACCCTACTTCCTGAGATGATTAAAGGGCTTGGAGGTAAACGGGCAGTACTCTACACAGATAAAGGGTTAACTCAGGCTGGAATTACAGATCAGATAAAAGAATTATTTGAAATCATACCTGGTACGCCTCAGCTCGTTGGAGTTTTTGAAGGAATCGAACAGGACGCAAAAGGTGAAATTATTAATCGGGGAGCTCGTTTCTTTAAAGAGTGCAACGGTGATTCCTTGATTGCTCTTGGTGGGGGCAGCGTCTTAGATACAGTCAAAGGGATCAAGTGGATGTTACATAAAGGTCTGGATGATATCCGTGATTCCCTTCTTACCGGAAATGTCATGGAGTGGTGGCCGGATGCCCAATTTATTCCGATTCCGCATGTAGCCATTGCGACAACGGCTGGAACAGGTGCTGAAGTATCACCGGCAGCTGTGATCTTTAATGAAAAGCTAGGGATAAAAACAAACCTTCTTCATCCGTTCATCAGTGCAGATATGGCTATTTTGGACCCTGATTTAACCGTTGGACTACCTCCTAAGATCACTGCATTTACTGGGTTTGATGCCTTGACTCATGCAGTAGAAGCTTATTTCTCACCAAAGGCCAACCCCATGACAGATGCTTATGCCCTGCAATCGGTTCGGTTGATTGCAGACAATTTACAAACTGCCGTTCGAAAGGGAGACGATCTTTCAGCGAGGGCAAATATGCTAATGGCGAGTTCGATGGCGATATCTGCATTCTGTCTGTGCCTGAATGCGATTCCGGTTCACAATTTGGCCCATGCGATAGGGGCAAAATTTAAAATCCCTCACGGACTGGCAAATGCTGTACTTTTGCCGAACGTAATGGAATCAATGCCTGAATTCTATCTGCCACGAATCACTGGGTTTGCCCAAGCGTTAGGAATCAAGGATCTTTCAGAACAACCTGAAAAATGTTTAGAGGATGTTATCAACTATATAAGGGATCTCCGTAAAGCAGTTAATTTACCAGACACATTTGCTGAATTTGAAAGTAATCAAGATCAGCTGCAACATTTGGTGCCGGCTGTTCATAATGACCCTGCCGGAGTTTTCTATAAGATACCAGCAACGGTTATTACCAAAGTGACCAACGAAGTGTTTGAAGAAACGACTATAAAGGCTTAGCTTCGGTCGCAATCTAATTATATTCAAAATCTGGCACTCCAGTTACAAGGAAAACACTTGAAAATCTACTATTCATGTATGGTTGGGGAACTACCATAAGTACCAGGGATTTCAGAGTGTTTTCCTTTTTACTTAATGACAAAATAACAATTATTGGAGGTTTGTATGATAAGCAAACTATCAAATCAATCTATGCCCGCTACTTCGTATACTAAAAAGTCAAATTCAGAAGTGTACGATTCTCTGAATTTTGAAGATCGACAGGATTTCGAAGATGCCAAACGAGGTTTTATTGCACCATTGGAATCTACAATGATTAAGGACGATTCCGGGGAAGTCGTCTGGGACATCGATAAGCTGGATTTTCTACAGGGTACTGCTCCTGAGACTGTAAATCCAAGCCTGTGGAGAAATGCACAATTACAGGCTATATCTGGTTTGTTTGAAGTGGTAGAAGGAGTCTATCAAATTCGTGGGCAATCAATTGCCACTACTTTCTTTATAGAAGGCAACCAAGGAGTCATTGTCTGTGATACATTAGCAAGTACTGAATCTGCTGAAGCTGCAATGGAATTATATTATAAACATCGTCCAAGGAAGCCAGTTTCAGCCATCATTATAAGTCAAAGTCATGCGGATCATTTTGCTGGTATTCAAGCAGTTCTGAAGTATGCAGAAAATCCGGATATCCCTATTGTCGTTCCCCAACATTTTACAGAAGAAGCATTAAGTGAAAATGTACTTTTGGGTAAGATTATGGCGCGCAGGGCAGAGTATCAGTTTGGTAAAAACATTCCAGATGGCAGTAAGGGTTCTGTATCTATTGGGCTTGGTCCGACTATGAGTTCTGGGACCATGAGTTTTGAAATGCCTACTGTTGAAATCGAAGATGAAGTCCAAACGATGGAAATCGATGGGATAAACTTTCGATTTTTGTTAACTCCAAACACAGAAGCACCAGCAGAAATGCATTTTTATATACAAGAGTATAAGGCATTATTTGTATCAGAGAACGCCAATCAATTGATGCATCAAATCTACACAGTAAGAGGGGCAAAAACCCGGGATGCTCTCCATTGGGCTAATTCACTCGAAAAAACAATCGATTTATTTGAAGATGAAGAGATTGATGCGTTGCTCATGATTCATGCATGGCCAGTATGGGGAAAAAATCGTGCTATACAACACTTACAATTGCAACGTGACTTGTATAAGTATATGCACGACCAGACAGTGCGTCTGGCCAATCACGGATATACGATGGATGAAATAGCTGAAACAATCAAACTTCCCAACTCTTTAGATACGTATTGGGGGAATCGCGGGTATTATGGTACTTTAAAGCATAATTCAAAAGGAATTTACAATTTTTATTTAGGTTATTATAGTGCACATCCTTCAGATTTAGATCCATTGCCGCAAGTAGAAGCTGGTCGTAAATATGTAGAATACATGGGTGGCGCGAATGCTGTTTTGAAACAAGCAAAAGCAGACTTTGAAATCGGTGAATATCGATGGGTCGCTCAAGTACTAAAAAATGTAGTCATGGCAGATCCAGAAAATCTGGAAGCGAAACATTTATTAGCAGATGCATTCGAACAATTAGGTTACCAAGCAGAATCAGCCAATTGGCGCAATATATATCTGGTTGGAGCATCCGAACTGAGAAATGGAATGAATAAAGACCTTCCCCCATTAGATGTTTCTGGAATTATTAACTATATGCCAGTAGCTGATTTTTTAAAGCTGATGGCTATTAAACTTAACGGTCCAAAAGCAGATGGAAGAAACATAACATTGAATGTTACACTTACGAATTCTAACCAAACATATACCATTAGGTTAGAAAATGCTGTTTTGACCTATAAAGAAGGTAATGTAGACGCTGATCCGGATGTCGCCCTGGCTCTTGATCAAATGACATTCTATGGAATCGGTCTTAAACTGCTTTCACCAGAACAAGCAGTAGCTGCCGGTAAATTAATCATTTCTGGTGATCAAACGATACTGAATGAATTTTTATCACTATTAGATGAGTTCGGCTGGTCTCCTGCTATCGTAACTCCTTAATCATATTTCATCGCTCACTATAAGAAATGGAATGAATATCGCAATCAGTTTCATACGGGTTGTATATTTAGTTATCAAGGGAGGATTGGAATAATATGCGTTGGGGGATACTTGCGTTCTTATTTTTTCTTGCGGTGATCAACTTTGCAGATAAATCCATCGCAGGGCTTGCGGCTGTTCCAATTATGAAAGATCTTAATCTGACATATTCACAATGGGGAGTGGTAGGTAGCAGTTTTTTTTGGTTCTTTTCGATTGCTGGTGTGATCGGAGCTGCATTGTCCGACAGAATAGGGACAAAGAAAATGTTGGCTATTATGGCACTCATTTGGTCTGTTGTACAATTTAGTGCGTTTATCATTACGGGGCTCCCTTTACTTCTACTGTCCCGTGTTCTATTAGGAATTGGGGAAGGCCCGTTTTATGCAACGGCTGTCAACCATCTGAACAAATGGTTTCCTCCAGAATCCCGCAGTTTGCCGCTCTCTATCCTGAATTTCGGCAATTCAATTGGCGCGTTGGTATCCGCTCCGATTTTGGTTGCTTTGATCGTAAGCAGCGGCTGGCGTATAGCTTATGGAATATTAGGATGTATAAGCTTAGTTTGGTTTATTCTTTGGATGTGGTTAGGACGTGATAAACCGGAGAACAAGGTAATGGCAAGTGATACCAAAGAACCTTTAGAAAAAATTAAATGGTCCGAACTCGTAGTCATTTTACGATCGAGAACCTTTATATTTACTAGTCTTGCTGGGTTTGCCGCTTACTGGATGGTGGCGTTCATTCTTGTATGGATGCCTACTTATCTTACTGAGGTCAAAAGCTTTACGCAAACAAACATGGGGTACTTTATAGCTGCAGCTGGTGTTATCGCAAGCGTTTTATATATTACGCTATCATGGCTGACAGATCGTTTATTCAGAAAGAATCAAAGTTATAGAAAATCACATGTTTTTGTCTCTGGGTTGTCTTTAATATTCGCTGGAATACTCTTTTATTCTCTCACACTCCTATCTCAATCAGCCTGGATCTTTGCTGTAATGTGTTTTGTTCAGGCTTCATCGATTCTCATGTTTATCATGGGACCGCAGATTGTCACTCATTTACTTCCTGAACGTGGAGGATTAATGTCGGGTCTAATGATGGGGATTGCGACATTAGCAGGGATTGTTGGGTCGGCTGTTGTCGGAAACTTTGTACAATCGGCAGGAAATCACGCAGTTCAAGGGTTTAATCATGCTATTGTATTATCTTCAGCCTTATTATTCATCTTTGGAATCTGTTTCTTACTTCTCGCTAATCCAGAAAGAAGCGTAGGTGTTAATAGCTCTTCCATCAAAACCGCTCAGGTGAATGGGCGAATAGTAAATTAGGTTCTATTTGGTAGATTGATATCAGGAATAAACGAAGCTTGGGATATCCTATTATTCCAAGCTTTTTTCGTCTGCTCAAGTCTCGTCACAATCCGTTTAGACTACATGATAGTTCCTTTTGGGGGAATTTCATTACAAAATTTCAGGTCTTAAAACCTATTACTATTGTAATGTGTTGATAGGTTGCAGATTCAGAGGATAACAGACTGACATATAGTATTCTTTCTATGTTCCTTAATCCATATTGTAGGGAGACAGCTATTGTCACATGCACATAAAACTTCAAAACCAATAAAAGCTGATTGACCACATATTCAATGTTGGGAACCAATCAAGTCAAAAGTAGATCTTTTTTCCTGTAGACGATTTTGGTTTTATTGTAAAATGTTGGATATTATCGAACGATTCCCCCCATTGTCGCATTATGGAAGGTTATATAAAATTTGAAATAGGGTACCCATTTGTTTTAAATTGATCTATTTATTAGTTGGTTGTCTGACTATTCATTCATCCGTAAACAGTTGTATTAGTAGTGTTTAACCATTAAAAACAATCAGGGGGAACGTTATGAATACAGGAAAGCTTAAACCTATTTTTAAGGGCACTTTAATTGCCAGTTTGTTAGTTTCCGCAGGTATTCCATCAGGAGCTATTGCTGAAGAAAATTTTCAGAATAAACAGAAAAACGTAGAGCAGATGTTGATGAACTTAACGGATCAGCAAAGGAAGGCGTTGAAAGAGCTGGAAATCTCGCCTGGTTTCACCATATCACCAGAGATAAACCAAAACAGCTCTGAAATGGTTAACGTAATCGTCGAATTCAATCAGGCTCCGGCCAAAGTAGAGGTGGCAAAGCAAGCTGTCAAAGGGAAAAGAGTGTCTCTATCTTCTGCAAAAGAAAAAGCTGAAAGCGAGCATGATACGTTTAAAAAAGTGTGGAAAAAGGTCAAAAAATTAAATAGACCAGATGATGAAAAAATGGAGGATGCCAAGATAACGAAAGAATTCCATGCAGCTTTCAACGGAGTAGCGATGACGTTGCCGGCCAGGGCAGTTCAAGAGCTTCTTAGTACAGGAGTCGTGAAGCGAGTGTGGAAGGATAATGAAGTTAAGCTTGATCTCCCACAAGAGGCAAAAGAAATGAATTCAGGGACTCCATCCCATGTAGATGACAGTCTTTCACAAATTGGTGCGGACAAGCTTCACCAAGAGAATATTACAGGTGAAGGGATTAAAGTAGGGGTTATTGATACAGGTATTGACTATAACCATCCGGATTTAAAAGGCTCTTATAAAGGCGGATACGATTTTGTCGATAATGATTCAGATCCGATGGAGGCGACTTATCAAGAGTGGAAGGATTCTGGGAAGCCTGAATTCAATGGTTCCAGTTATTATACATACCATGGAACACACGTATCAGGGTCCATCGCAGCATCCAAGGAAAACAGCTCTCCAGCAGCCGTAAAGGGGGTAGCTCCTGATGTCGATCTTTATGCATACCGGGTATTAGGTCCATATGGGAGTGGATCCACCACTGCTGTAATGGCAGGGATTGACAAGTCGGTAACAGATGGTATGGATGTTATCAACCTGTCTCTAGGGTCGAATATCAATGACCCTCTTAATCCGTCGTCTATAGCGGTTAACAATGCAATGCTCTCTGGCGTTGTTACGGTCGTTGCGGCAGGTAACACAGGCCCTAATGAAAAAACACTGGGATCTCCAGGATCGGCTGCATTAGGAATAACAGTTGGTGCCAGCGATGTGTCAGTAACGATCCCGACCATTACTGCCAATTGGGGAGATCAAGAAATTAAGGATATGAAGCTGTTAGCACAAAATTTCACAGATAACTTGGAAGACCTCCAGAATATGACCCTTCCAATTGTTGAAGTGGGAATCGGTGCAAAAAGCGATTTTACTAATAAAGATGTAGCTGGTAAGGTAGCATTCATAGAACGCGGCCTCATTACTTTCGATGAAAAAGTGCAAAATGCAAAAGATGCAGGTGCTAAAGCGGCGATTATTTATAACAATGTCGATGGTGAAATAGAAGCTTTTATAGGCAAAGGGACTAATTATATACCTGCTTTCCGCATATCAAAGGCTGAAGGGGAAC
Source organism: Rossellomorea sp. H136 (assembly GCF_056838065.1). Taxonomy (NCBI): domain Bacteria; kingdom Bacillati; phylum Bacillota; class Bacilli; order Caryophanales; family Bacillaceae; genus Rossellomorea; species Rossellomorea sp. H136. The sequence continues at coordinate 4,240,074 of NZ_CM166371.1, read as the reverse complement.
AACTGAAATCACAATCAGAAATTACTTTTGAGTCGTTAGGAAGCGTCAAGACAGGGGGAGATCACTTAGCGGAATTCAGTTCGAGAGGGCCAGCTCACGGAAATGATGACATTAAACCAGATGTCGTAGGACCAGGTGTGGCGATATCCTCAACTTTTCCTGAGTTTATCAATCATCCCGAAGAGGGAGAAAGTTATGATGCTGCATATGGCCGTCTAAGTGGAACATCAATGGCCTCGCCTCACGTAGCAGGTGCTGCAGCACTCATCATGCAAGCTCATCCCGAATACACACCTTTTGAAGTGAAGGAAGCTTTGATGAATACTGCTGATGAAATGAATGGTGACTATTCCGTTAATGAAGTTGGTGCAGGCCGGATTGATGTCCATGAGGCAGTCCATGCGGATACATTGGTGAAGGTTCTGGACAAAACGATGCATGAACAAGATGGCAGCCTTGTCGAAATTGATGAAGAAACGGGTTCCATTGCTTTTGGCACTCACTTTAAAGAGGAAGAAGGACATATTGAAGACAGCAGAAAAGTCGTAATTCAAAATCTAAATGAAAAAGATACGAAGGAATTTATTACAAATGTTAAGTTTATACCGGCTAAGGGACAGATTCAAGATGCCGGTAAGAATGGGGTAGAAGTAACGATACCCGATACGGTTTCTGTAGAAGCAGGAAACTCTGCAGAGATTGAGCCGACTATACGCGTTTCAGAAGATGCGGAATTCGGACGGTATGAAGGATACATTCACCTTGTCAATTCGAAAAATGAAGAAGAGAACTACCAAATCCCTTTTGCCATCCGTGTGACAGATAAAGGATTTGAGAAGATGGTATTGACAAGACCGATGATTGCGAATGATTCGAAGACACATCCGTATTATACGCCATTTACCAATGCAATCATCAAATTATCAAGCCAATTAAAAACTATTGATATGTTGGTGAAAGATGGAACAACCGGAGAAGCAATTGGATTTATTGCAACCATTGATGCAAGCCATTTAATGACTGGTATTGATTATTGGGGCGATAAAATTTTTAAAGGACAGGTATACCCATTCACCAATGATCCTTCACAGCCGATTTCTGATAAAATGGTGAAACTGCCGGAAGGTGATTATACGTTCGAAATGATTGGGTATGATGAGCAAGGTAAACCACACAGTAGGGAAGCGGTTGTTATGATTGACAATACGCCTCCGGAAGTAGAGCTATCCATGGAACCTGGTCTTTATGAAGTGAACGATTCGATGTATACGACAGAGGGTGGATATGATGGCCCCGCCGTATGGGTACATGGGAATGTATATGATTCGACTGTCGATGCGCTCAAAAACAAAGGTTTGGATATTAATCAATCTGTGAATGGTGTGCAATGGTGGGAATACGCGTACTACAACTATTTTTTCCTTGCAGTTGATGGGGAAGGAAACTTTAGATTCCCCGCAACGAAGGCAAGACTTGACGAGATGTCTTATCTGGATTCCAACTTATTTATTTTCGATAATGCTACAGCATCCGTAGGATATCCAGAGGGCATTAAGAACTACATGTTCATAAAGGAAGGAACGGAATATGTGGTTCCTAGTTATGATAAAGAAAAGGTCCGTTTAGGTGACGAAATTAAGATGACATTGAATTTGAACAATGTTCAGCAGCTCGCCTCCGGGGAATTCAGCATCCCTTTTTATAAAAGTTTGTTTGAATTTGAAAATGTCAAAGTCAATGAGGAATTTAAGCAATATGCTGAGCAAAAAGGAGTAAAGGTTAATTTATCTGAACCAGCAGTCACTGCAGGGAACGTGAAAGTAGGGGCTTCGATTGACCAAAATGAGTTGAAAATCGATAAAGATCTTCCATTCTTAGATGTCACATTTAAAGTCATAGGTGACGAATACTATGCCCCAGAGGACTTGTCATTTGAAACGCGTACTTTTAAATATAAGAAAACATCAGATTCTGATCCTACCATTATCCGTGTATTTAAGGACAAGTTATTTACGCTTCTGGCTGGAAAATCTAGTGTGAATGGATTTATTTATCCTGAAGCTTTCTACAAAGAAGATGGACAATTGGATTATTCGATCGACTATTCTAAGCTTGGAGCGAAAGTATATGCAAAAGCGGCAGATGGTAAAACCTACGAAGCAACTAAAATTGCTAATAATGGATACTTTATAATCGATAACCTTCCGTTATCAGAAGAAGAGTATGAAATCTATGTAAAGGTACCAGGTCACCTCATGACCAAAGCCTCGGCGAAATTAGTGAAAAACGTCGATGGAGATCTCGCCGGGGTACGGATCTTAGTAGATGCGGGCAAAGCTCTGGCTGGTGATGTTAATGGGGATAAGGTGGTTGATATACAAGATGCGATCATCTCCGTTTTCTCATACGGAAAAGAAAATGTAGGAGTTAACAAGGGAGACGTGAACCAAGACGGAAAAGTAGATGAAACGGACCTTCGTTTCATCGAGAAGAATTTCTTGGAAAAAGGACCTGATGCCAAAGAGAACAAAAAGCCAAAAGAAAAACATGGCAAAGTTACGTTGGAAAAATTATTCCGCTCAATTGGTCTTGAGACACTAAATTAGTGAATACAAATAAATGCCAGGGGTAAATTCCTGGCATTTATTTTCCATTATTAATTAATCCGAAAATACTTTTGTCGCCAGCTCAAGAGCCTTATTGGTTTCGTCTGTTTTCATGTAATAATGAAAAAGTTCCTTTTCGTATTGTTGGACCAACGATACATAACCACGCTTTTTAAAGTAGGGTAGAGCGTTAGTGATTAGGTAGTTATAATATTCAGCTTGCTGGTTGTTTAGTAGAAGATGAAGAAGTTTAAAGTTGATTGAAGATAAATATTCATTGAGCTCCCTTGCAATGGAAATCCCTTCAAGTACAAGGTTTTCTAGTTCGTTATTCGCCAATAAATCACCTTTATGGCAGCTCCAAATGAAACCTTCCAGGGAAGTTAAATAACATGTTGATTTTTTTTCTTTTAGGTCCATGGATTGTTCGTACAGTCGTTTTGCAGATTCATATTCATTTCTATTATAGTATTCATAAGCTAAGTTATGAAGCACACGTGCCTTCTTCTCAAAAGCATGACATAAATTACAAGTTTGAATTAAAGCATCGTATTGTTCGACTTTTTGTTGAAAATCACTGTATCCGTCACTTTCGCGAGTCATCAACATAATCATTTCTGCGTCGATCATTTTTAGCAAATTATTACTATTGATAAAGTATCGCAACGACTTTTCTGCATAGTAATAAGCCATTACCTTTGAACCTGTGGCAAGGTAGGAGGTCGCTAACGTTAAATAGTACTCTTCATTATTGTAATCATCAACGTTAATTGTTCCTAAGGTAGCGAATGCTTTTAATACATCCTTTTTGGATAAGTAATACATGCCTGATAAATGCTTAAGTAAGTTTCTTTCGTACGGTGGCAAATGTTTATGCTTCTTATTAATAGCTTTTATGATTTTATCGGCCTGTTTAAATTCTTGATGTAGTAGATGGTATCTAGCATTCAGAAGTTCATAAAGAACTTGGTAGTCACTGAGCGTTATTAATGGTTCTTTCTCCAGTTCGTTTTTTATCGTTTCGATTTCTTCAGCGCGTTGCCTGATCATCGCATCATGCCAACAATGAAGGAGCCTCTTGATATTTTTGTACCGCATTAACTCCTCTTCAATATTAATTCCGAGCCGTTTAGAAAACAAAGAGGTGATTTCTGAAGAATAATCCGTTTTCCCCTGTTCGATTTTACTAACATGTGTATTTGAACAAATCCCATATCCAAGCTGTTCTTGTGTTAGTTTGGCTTTCTGACGATAAAATTTAATGATTTTTCCTTTATCCATGCCACATCCACTCCATGATTGAAAGAATAGTAATGAATAAATACCTTCCATTTAAGGTATCAACAAAGCCTGTTTAGTCCTCTCTTATTGTTACTTTTCTATCATTTTCCTTTGATTATAATTGAATTTGATGGGATAATGTTTTTGAAAAATTCTATCAAATCAACATCAATCAAGGGAGTTTGTTCATGGCAACAGCTCAATTCGTTTTATGAAAAGGAACAGGTGAATCAAATGAATGCTGCTCTCTATCAAGAAATACAAAAGTATATGCAAATGAAAAATTGGAATAAAACAGAGCTTTCCAAGAGATCCGGTATTCATATAAGCGAGATTAGCCGCCTCTTTAATCACAGGCAGCCTCTTTCTTTGCAAAATCTGGATGCGATAACAAATGCACTCGGCTTATCTGAAGGTACTCTCTATCAGTACTATGTAGAGGAATGCTTAAATAAAGGTCAACATGCGGACAAACGCAGAAGTATACAATTCTTGTATAAGTGTGCAGCAGAAGGATATGTCAACCTTTACAATGACTTAATAAATTTAATGCTGGAGGAACAGTCAAAAACGATCAGAAAGAAAAATCTATTATATATATTTACTGTTGCCGAAGATCTTTTTCAGGAAGGAATAGGCGAAAAGGCACTCCCGCTCTATGAGGTGATTATTGAAAGTGAGTCGGATCGCTTTTCAGAAAAAGTTGCAATCAGTTATTTCAGGAGATTCTATATTGTAAGAGGGACCGACAAAGGACAGCATGCCCTGTCTTTTGTGTTAGATCAATTAGCTTATATGCCGAATGAGATCAGGTTGGAGGCCTACATGTGGATTATGGCAGATTATTATCGGCGTGAGGAATGGAGGCAGGTGCTGAATTACGCAGAAAAATTAAAGAAACTGGCACCAGAAGGCGACTATTATGGACGAGCCTTAATGTATAAGGGACTTGCTCTTTCAAGGGTTGGGAACTCCCTTGAAGAAGTATTGAATATAATAGATGAATACTCAATAATAAGCGAGTATTATGCGGGAATTGCTGCAGGTAATCGCTATGCGGCCCTGTTGGATTTTGGTAAGTTGGAATATGTAGATGAGTATCTCTCCTGGCTGGAAAGCAGGGAAGATATATATGTGGGACTGCCTAGGATATTTGAGACATACATTCGAATAGATCGTCTAAATGATGCCAAGACACTCATAGAAAGGTTCAAACATGTAATCGACGATATGGCCGAAAGCAAGGAACCGTGGCTGAAAGAAAAAATGTATTTAGACTTTCGCTATGCGCATGCCTTGTTTCAATGTAAAAACAGACAATTTGAAAAAGGTTTGGATGAACTTATAGAAGTGGCGGATTTATCAAATAGGATTGGGAATATGGAAAGGTTCAAAAAATGTTTGTTAGCTTTTTGGCATTATAGAGTTCATGCGACATCCCAACATGATAAAAAATATTCTCAGCTGCTACAAACTGAAAAAATGGAATAATTGTCTTGAGGAAAAGAGCTGTAAAAAAGGCTCTTTTTTTATTTGATTTAATTTTCAGAAAATTAAATCCCGTAAAGTCCAAATATAATCATGAAGAGGGTTATTAAAAATAGAAGGGAAGAGATGAATGAAGTACAAATTGACAAAAAGTTTAACAACTTTGACGCTAGGCACAGGTTTATTATTTAATCCTATTGGACAGACTCCCGTAGACCAGGTTGCCACCGCATCAACAGCATCACCCATCGACCAAGTGCTGGCAAAATTGACACCCGAGCAGCGACAAGCATTAAATCAATTAAAAGTGAACAACTTAGAAGGACTGCAGCTATCCCCAGAAACTAATCTTGATAGTAATGAAGAAATATCTGTCATTGTAGAATTTAAGGACAAGCCCGCGGAGACAGCGGTATTAGAGGCTGCTGCTAATGGTAAAAAGCTGTCACTTAACGAGGCTAAACAAAAAGCTGAAGAAGCACATAAAACATTCAAATCAGATCTGCAAAAGATTTATAAAAAAGAAGCAAAAAAGAAAAAAGAGGTTTATAAAGTAAAAAGATCGTATAAAAATGCCTTTAATGGTGTTGCGATTGAACTGCCTGCCAACAAAGTAAAGGCTTTATTGGAATCTAACGAAGTAAAAGCAGTATGGTCAAATGATGAGGTACATGTAGAGCCTCCTGTACAAAAAGGTGAATCCTCTAACGAAAATAATGAAACAGGAATGCGTACATTTCCAGGAGTGGATAAATTACATGCTGAAGGACTTACCGGCGAAGGGATAAAGGTAGGGGTATTGGATACAGGCGTGGATTATAACCATCCTGATTTAAAGGATGCCTATAAAGGCGGTTATGACTTTGTGGACAATGACAATGATCCGATGGAAACGACGTATGAAGACTGGAAGAACTCAGGATACGGAGAAAGGAATCCCCTCACAGGTGCATACTATTATACTCATCATGGATCACACGTTTCGGGGATCATTGCCGGTACAGGGGACAACAGCGTCGATCATGCAGTAACGGGGGTAGCGCCAGATGCTGATTTATATGTCTATCGAGTCTTGGGCCCCTATGGTTCCGGATATACAGAAGATGTATTGGCAGGAATTGATCAAGCTGTAGCGGATGGACTGGATGTCATCAATCTTTCACTTGGAGCAAACTACAACAACCCAATGTATGCAACAAGTATAGCAGTAAATAATGCCGTACTTGCCGGCGTGACAGCTGTCGTATCAGCCGGAAACAGCGGCAGCGGCATGTATACACTTGGTTCTCCGGGAACAGCCCCATTAGCTATAACGGTTGGTGCCAGTGACACTTCCGAAAATATTGTTACGGCGAAAGGAACACTTCATGCAGACACCACGCTTCCTGTAGATTTGAAATTGCTTGGAAAAGGGTATGGAGACAACTTGGAGGAGCTAAAGGGACAAAGTATTCCAGTTGTTGATGTTTCGCTCGGATATGAATCGCATTATAATAATAAAGATGTGGAAGGGAAAATCGTATTAATTCAAAGAGGCATTACAAGTTTTGTTGATAAAATTACTATAGCCTATAAAAAAGGCGCAAAAGCTGTCTTGCTCTATAATAATATTCCGGAAGAAGGCTTCATCCCTACCTATTTAGGGGAAGGCTATCAATTCGTTCCGACATTCAATTTATCTTACGAACAAGGAAATGAGCTGAAAAAGAAGGTCACAGAGGGAGAAGCAACATTCTCTTTTGATGAAATGGGACAAGAAACGACCGAAGGAAACAAATTGGCAGACTTCAGCTCCCGTGGTCCCGCTCGTACAACATATGACATTAAACCGGAAGTAACAGCTCCTGGTGTTTCTGTATTCTCAACTATCCCATCCTACATGCATGGAGAGGATCAAATAGGGCAGTATGAATACGCTTACGACCGATTATCCGGAACATCAATGGCAAGTCCTAATGCCGCGGGTGTAGCAGCGCTATTATTACAATCAAATCCAGAATTATCACCATCAGAAGTTAAGGAAACCTTAATGAATACGGCAGATCCGTTAAATGGTGATTACAGTGTGTATGAAGTAGGGGCCGGTGTTGTCGATCCATACGAGGCTGTCCATTCAAACACAAGAATTGAAGTGCTGGGCAAAACGTTGCATCCAGTTGGTGGTAAAGAAAAAAGTATAGACAATAACACGGGAGCTATCAGTTTCGGTACATTTGCCCCAAATGGTCAACATCTAACAGAGGATCGTTCCGTTGTCCTTTACAACAACAGTAAAGAATCCAAAACATTTGATGTAACGGTACAGTTCCAAAAGAATCGCAGAGGCTCAAAGGATGCTTCGGAGAACGGAGTAAACCTTACAACCAAATCAACAATAAAAGTTAACGGAAATGCCAAGAAGAAAACGAATGTATTCATTACGATTCCAAAAACAGCAGAACTGGGCACATATGAAGGCTATGTCGTGTATACAAATAGAGACAATCCGGATGAAACCTACCAGGTGCCATTTGGAATTCAGACTGTGGAAGAAGGAATCAATTATTACAATCTTAGCCATGAAGCAATGACCTATCCATTTAACTATTTTAATTCAAGTATGGCTCGATTTACCGATGCAACTTTCAATTTAAAATCACATATGAAGACACTTGACCTCTTCCTGGTAGATGGAAAAACAAATAAAGAAATCGGATTTATTGGATCAGTTGATGGATTTGGTTCGAGCTTAACGAATGGTGATTTGTCTTTAAGAAATGCTTTTGATGGGGTTTACTATCCGATGACAGGGAGTCAGGATAACCCAATTGCTCATCATCCGGAACGTGCTGAGCCTGGCTTTTATAAAGTGAAAGTTGTTGCCACAAATGATGAAGGCAGGACCTTCTCGAAAGAAGATACACTATACATTGACTATACTGCACCAAAGTTTGATCTAAACCTTGAGTCCGGTGTATATGAATACAAGCCTGAAGAAAAAACAGTAAATATTACAGGTTCAATTTTCGATGAAGAAATTGAGGCCATGAAAGATGAAGGCTTTAGTTTTACTCAAGGAGATAATAAAGTCCTCTATCAGGATAATTTGAACTTCCGAAACAGAGGAGAACTGCCGATAAATGAGGATGGAACGTTTTCTGTTGACATTCCAATGGACGAAACAAGACCAATGCATCTTGTGTTTGATGGGATCGATCCTGCGACTAACGGATACTATGGAGAAACCAGTGACATTTACTTTATCAGAGAAGGGGAGCCTTATGCACTTGCACAGCCAGACAAACGGGCAGCAGGTATGGGTGAAAATTTGGATGTCACTCTGTCCTTAAATAATGTGGAAAAGGTAAAAGAAGCTGTTTACACATTAAATTATAATAATCAATATGTTGATATTGCAGAGGTTAAACCAGCGCCAGGCATGAGTGATAAAATTTCAGTGAAGGTTGACAATGATAATACTTATCCTTATTCCTCACAGTTAGAGGTAACCGCAACCTTGAAGGAAGGAAAGGAGCCTTTAACGGGAGACCTGCCTTTAGTTAACGTGACGTATAAGGTAAAGGATGAGTGGTATGGAGGAACGCTTTCACCAAGTAGTCTGAGGACTTCCATTACCGATGCTGAAGGAAACACTCAAGACATGTTGTTTAATGCAACACCTCAATTTCGAATGAAACCCGGTACAATGGCTGAAGGTACCATTAAAGCGGAGGCATTCATGAACCCATATAATGGTGATCCTGCGACGAATATTGATTATTCAACACTCAGTGCAGAAGCAAAAATGACTGGTGAGGAAGGAACAGTTTATGAAGGAACTATAGGAAATGGACCAGGGTTTGACTTCAATTTACCATTAACAGTAATTGGTGAACAACTCAATATGGAATTGAATGTACCAGGACACTTCACATTCCATAAAACGTTTAAGATAGGAACTCATGGAAATAAAGATATCTTGTTCACAACACTCGAAGCTGGTGATGTAAATAAAGACGATGTCATTGATGTGATGGATGCTATTTACATTCAAGAGAAGTGGGGGACATCTGACCGTAATGCAGATATTAACTTCGATGGCAATGTCGATGCAGCAGACATTGGTTATGTGCAGAAGAATTACCTCCTGCAAAATCCATCAGCAGAGAATGCTCCGAAAGCGACAAAGAACTACAAAGGCAAATCATTGGAGAGGATTCTGGAGGAACTTGGAGTCCAATAAAGTTACAAAAAATTGAGCAATATTATACGAATCTGTTAGAGTGTTTAGGAATTAATTCCTTAAACACTCTATTTTTTATGAATGAACCTTTCCTCTAACGCTCATCTAAGAAACAAAGGATCTCTTTTTTAGCACTGTGCAAATAGAATCATTGTCTTGTTTCAGGCTGAGATCGTTCCCCGCATTTTTCGTAAGATGAGCCATGTAATCACGCTAATTACAATTAAGACACTTTCAAGCGTTAAGATATACCATGGATACGGTCCCAGTACATCAAATAGACTTGGGCTTTTTGGTTTGTGGCGTAAAAACCAATAATTTCCGTTTGCCTGCTTATTTACGAACAAGATGATCGGCATTAGGAGGTTAATAAAGACAATAAGTTTTGTAAACGACCTGAATGTTGGGAGATACCCTTTTACCAACGTAAAATACAACGTTACCCATACGGCGAACAAATGGGAATAAAAAAAGTGAAGAAATCGAAAGTGAGGGAAATCATATGTCAATGCGGGAGTAATGATTGCTTGTGTCGCACCTAAAACAGCAATAAAAAATAATAATTCAAAGAATATTTTTTTTCTGGTCAATAGTAAACAGATACATAAAATGACAGCGATATTACACAACTCTAAAGGCATGGAACGGCCGAATTTCCATACTCCATGTACATACATCCATACATGATTCATGATCTCCATTAAAATCAAGGAATAGGCTATTCCTTTTTCAATACTTCTCCATTTACTATCATTCAAATTTTTTCGGTATAGAAAAATGATGACTGCAACAAGAATAAAGATTGATAACGTAACAACGTGACTTACAGAAAACAAGCTAAAATGGAAAGATTGATGACTGTGGCCAAACCAATCCATGATTTCCCACCCCTAGTTGAAATATAGAGCAAACTTATGGTGTGCTTTTTGGAAGGTTTTTATACGGCTATTATGCTTTTTAACTAAAATATTGAAGGTGAGATCAAGGTAAAAGCAAATTTAAAAAAGTGGGAGTATGCTGATATGGCAAGCGCGGGTAGTAATGAAGGTGATATGAAAGATAAAGAAAATCCGCAGCATTAAAGAGGGGAAATGGGGATTATCCCACCTTCCATTTCTGATGCAAATCCAGTTTCCATTAAATAATGAATGATCATTGCGCCGATTCTAGTGATCGGCACTTTATATTTAGAAAAGATGTAAAGAGGATAGGGAAAATCGAGTGAATCACAAAGTCGACTCACTCGATTCTTTCTTCCTGCTTCTTTTTTCTACGATATAAATCCAGCGTCTTATATCCTTCAGACAAGATTTCAATCATCTGATGGGTTCTTTTGTCACGTGTGGATTGCTGTTTAGCAGAAAAGATTTGTCTCGCCCAGTCTTTTTGATAACCAGGAGTCAGGTTTTGATAGAACTTTAACTCTGCCGGATGGTCTTTTAGCAATGCTACAACATCCTTTACATTATCCTCATAATCTGCAACACATTGACTGGCAGCAGGTGTCTTTGCTACTTTTTTCTTTTCACGTTTCATGCCGACAACCGTAAAGACATCGTCCATACTCACCATACGTGAAAACTTGATATCGCTGTCCCCGATATAACCATCTTCTCCAACGTTTAGTGCCGGAAAAATCTCATCACGGTGAATATAGGTGTCAAATCGAGTATTCCCTTTTTTCGGATAGGCGAAAAATAGATACCCTTTTGGAAGCAGGACTTTTTCGTTCTGAAGGACCTTGTTTATATTTTCAGTCATTTCCCCCAGTGTATTAACAAAAATAAAGATAGCGTCATGATTCTCCGAAAGAGTCGCCGTCATATCTAAAAAGATCGTGTAATCATCAGGCTGATGAAGGACAGCCATATTCTTATATTTGGTCAATTTTAGTTTGTCAATGATAGTGGTCAATTGTAACCCCTCCAAGAATTAGAGTAGAGTGGAACAGTTTTAATGAACGAATGCAATTCTAATTTTGTGGATCCATTCAAAGATTTACGAGTAGGGACCTTCATAATTGGTTCGGAATCAACCACTGCTCTCCTGGCTAAAAAAGCAACAGTGTTTACGAAAACGCCTGATACTACAAGTACCATTCTTACCCTTGTACCTATCATTTATTATAGAATCCAGATGTTTATTGTAAAGAAACCCGGCGAAGCTTTTCATCTATCCAATTTAGCATTTTTTTATGACTTTTTTCGCAAAGTCTGTTGCTATCTTAATGAAGAAAGTAGTAGTTGATTTCCGCTACAGGATGCTCGCTTTCCGCGGGGCTGGCGGTGAGTCTCCTCGGTACGCCTCCGGGGTCTCACCTGTCCAGCTATTCCCGAGGAGTCGAGCATCCTTCCGCTCCAATCAACTTATTGAGCATGCTTCTTTAAAAAAATAAAAAAACAAAAATTTTAAGCAACAACATTTTTTAAAGAGTATTTTTACACCTTTTAGATATGTCACGAAAATTCTCTTGAATATGGTGAGGGGAACTGCGTAGACTCCCTGCAGAAGTACGGTCGTGCCGAGAACCCCGTTCGGCTAAGCTGAGGAGGCTTGGCCGAACGCTAGCTGCAAGCGTAGCAGTTCCCTCACCATCCAGCACACACTAATAGACAGAGCCAATCAGATATTTTGATAAAAAACAACAATCTTTGCGAAAAGAGTCTTCTCAACATACTGGAAACTTATTGATCATAAATTGATCCTTCATCCTATCATTCTTCCTTTTTTCCACAACGATTCGAGGGTTTTCCCCAAATCATTAATTATTCTTTCGTTCTTTTGTCACTGTCAACAGGTGAAATACAAACATTTAATGAAGCATTCAAGGATAAAACTCCTATTGTTTATAAAACTTTCTCTTATTTTCCCCCAATAGGAAAATGTCGATTTCAGTAGAACATGTATTAAGAGGTGCTCACTATTTCTAGATTGATAGAAAAGGAGGGGGAGTTTGACACAAATAGTATAGACGGCATCTATCATGGAGATTTCAAATCACGTAGCTTGCATCTGTTATCTATGTCTTTTACTAATAGTTGGAGCATCCTGTTTCAAACAGAAATATTACTTGATTGCTAGGGACTATGCTGTACTAGCATAATCCTAATCTACTTCTAAGATTCTTCATCATGTGTAATAAATAATGAAATTTATAAAAAAGGGTGAGAAGATGAAGGGTTCCTTGAAAAGAAGGCTATCTATTGCATTAATGTTCGTTTTACTGTTAAGCAGCTTTGTAACACCAGTAGGTGCAGAATTCCATTTTTCAAAAGACGGACAATCAGCAGTTCCTAACAAACAAAAAGCTGAACTGCCTATAGCTGATTCAGCTGAAGATAGTGGAGACCATCCATTATACGGACAGGATGGGACTTCAATTGATCCAAATGAAAAAGTTCGTTTAATCGTCGAAGTCGATGTAAATGAAAAGGCAAAATCTATGCCTGAAAAACAGGTAGAACAAGTGAAAAATTCGTTTGTGAAAAAAAGAGATAGCTCCTCTAAAGTCATACATACGTATTCAACAGGTTTTTATGGATTCAGTATGGAAACGACTATGAAAGAAGCACATAAAATCAAAGAGGCAGACGGAGTAAAGGATATCCGTATCGCGAAAACGTATGAACACATGGATGTAAAGAGCAATGAACTTGTGGAAGCGATGAATGTATGGTCAAAATACAATTACAGTGGAGACGGAATGGTCGTTGCGATTGTAGACTCAGGTATCGATTATGAGCATGAGGCTCTGAAACTTTCCGCAAAAGGGAAGAAGAAAGCAAAGTATAATGAAGAGAATATTCAAGCGAAACTGAATGAAACAGAAGTAAACGATATTTGGTATACGGACAAAGTACCGACAGGTTATGACTGGGCAGATAAAGATACCAATGTTATACCGGCTAGTAGTTCCCACGGTACACACGTTGCTGGAATTGTCGGGGCTTATGAAGAATCCCAGAAAAAGGCGATCGGAGTCGCACCGGATGTACAGCTTTTAGCTGAAAAAGTGTTCTCCGATAATAGCGGCGGTGCGTATGATGATGATATTGTCGCAGGTATTTATCATGCCGTAGAGGTCGGAGCGGATGTCATCAATTTAAGCTTGGGATCTGATGCAGGGGTGGTGGATCCGAACGACCCTGTCCAACGAGCGATCCAATATGCTACTGAACAAGGAGTGCTAGTCGTAGCTGCTGCAGGAAATGCTTCATATAGCACGAAGCAGAACATACTTGAACGTTCTCAATTACCATTAGCGAAAAATCCTGATATCGGACTCGTTGGTGATCCAGGGATTGCACCAGCTGCACTGCAGGTTGCTTCATCAGAGAACGATCAGATGAAAGTCGATACTCTTCGTCTAAGTGATGGAAGCTTGTTAGGATATCAGATATCGCCATATGCGAAAAAATTGATTGGTACGTTAGAAGCCGATAAGGAGTATGATCTCATTTTCGCTGGTGAAGGATTTGGGAAACATCTAGAAGGTTTGGACTTGGAAGGGAAAGTTGTTATTGCCAAACCAGCAAGGTATTCCACCTATTCAACGCTTCAACATGATTTGAAGAAAAAGGGTGCCGCAGCACTAATTGTTATTCCACCAAATGACCTTACGCCATATTCTACATTGATATTCTCTGCTAACTCCATTCCAGCCGTGACAACTGACCAAGATACTTCTATCCAATTGGTGGAAAGGTTAAAAAATGGAGAGAAGGTGACCGCTCAATTGTCAGATGAAGGACTTTGGGTGCAAAATCCTGAAACGGAAACAATGTCGTACTTTTCTTCCTACGGCTCACCGACCGATTTAAGCTTTAAACCGGAAATTACAGCTCCTGGCGGGAAAATTAGTTCAACCGTATTGAACAATGAATATGAAACGATGAGTGGTACGTCTATGGCTACCCCACACGTAGCTGGTGGAGCTGCTTTATTACTGCAATCAATGTATGAGAAAGGACTTACTCAATCCAAGGAAACTACGTTAAAGGCAAAGCTTGCCTTAATGAATACTTCGATCGTTCAATACGAGCAAGATTCAACAGTACCTTATTCTCCGAGAAGACAAGGAGCAGGGTTAATGCAAATCGAGAGTGCGATCTCGACACCAGCGGTCGTATTGAATAAAGAAGCTTCATCAGAGCAAGCAGGTTCTGTTGCATTAAAAGAAGTGGAAAGCCAATTCGACTTTTCGCTAAATGTAGAACCATTAAAAGGTAATACATTTAGTGTATTCAAAAATGGAGAAAAAGTAGGAAACCTTGAGGGATCGGACGTTAAGTTTGATGTGATCCATCAATCAATGGAAAATCTAAACTTTGAGACGAAGTATTTAGAAGGGGCTCACATCCGTGAATCTGCATCCCTGAAAATTTCCAACTCAAGTTCAGAAAATAAGACGTTCACGTCAACTATTGAGTATACAGACCAGTCTAATGACGCAGAAAAGAATGGAGTACAATTTTCCGTTTCAAACAAGATAAAAGTGAAAGCTGGAAAATCAAAGAAAACAAATGTTTTCTTATCTATACCAAAAACAGCTGAAGAAGGGATATATGAAGGTTATCTCACGTTGGTAAACGAAGGAGATGATACGGAGAAATATCAAGTACCATTTGCTGTTAACGTAACAAAGCCAACAGAATATGACGTATATGTCGATGTATTAAAAGATGGTACAATGACGAAGGAATTCGATTTAGACAAAGATGGCGTTGTGGACGAAAGCAACGAGTACCTAACTTTATCTAGCGAACGAGTAGAGAACGCATCAGTCAAAGTGAACGGACAAAAGGTCAGCGATCAAAGCGGAACGTCAATTTCAGTGAAAGACAAGGCTGTAGAATTAGACGTTTCGATTGAACTTCCACAAGAATTCCGTGACAATCAATTCGTAGAAGGATTTGTTAGACTAGTACCAAAGAGCGAAGAGATACCTTCCTTAACGATGCCTTATATGGGCTTTTATGGTGATTGGGATTCACTCGATAATATCGACGAGAGTCCAGTGAATGGAGATCCCTATTTAGCGTATACAGTTTTATGGAATGACATGTTCGAACTTCCATTGGGTTATGATCAACAGACAGGTAAATTTGATCAAAACGCGGTTGGTTATTCGCCTAGGTCAATTGCTTCGGGTATACATCCTTCGTTCACTGCATTTCGTAATTTGAAAGAAATGTCTCTTAGTATCCAAGATGAAGAAGGAAATACAGTTTCCAACATAACTAATTTTAGTGAGTATACAGAAGATGGAAGTCCATATACCTTTAGAAAGAATATCATGAGCTATCGAGATTATTATTATAAGTTCGATGGAATATCATGGAGCGGTACAGATGATGAAGGAAACCTTCTCCCTGATGGAAACTATTATTATGTATATGAGAGTACGTTGAATTATGAGGGAGCGGAGCCTCAACAAACGAAAATACCTTTTAATCTGGATTCTGTCTCACCTAGTGTTGAAAATATAAAAATAACCGATCAACAGGATGGAAAGTATAAGATTACATGGGATGTCATAGAAGAAGGAAGCGGTTATATCGGAAGCTTCGTTTGGGTAAACGGCAAACGCAAGAGTGTGGCAGATGGGTCCAAAGAGGTTATTTCTGATGAAAAACCTGAAATTGTAATGGTGTCAGCAATGGATAATTTCCGTAATGTTGGTGTTGGTTATACCGGTAATGAAGACCTGCTGCATGCAGATCCATTTATCAATTACTTCTATGTATCTGGAAATAACATCAATGAAAACAAGCCTGCATCCATCCTGATCTTTGGTTACAAACGAATGGATTGGCATATTGAAATCTCGGATGCAGAAGGCAATGTAATAGAATATGCCGATATTGAAAACGAACATTCAATTTATGGATTGAAATGGTACCCTGGTGCTGAATACCCAGACGGGGACTACTATGTAACCGTCACAGGTACAGATGAAACGGGATTATCGTTAACGTCTGATCCGAAGAAAATAACGGTTAAACATTAATTTATATGCCAAGAATAGCCTTCAATTAAGGTTGTTCTTGGCTTTTTTCTAAATTGGAAACGACACAAAGTATCAAACAATGATAGAGTGACTGCTCTAGTGCCAAAAATTATTTCTCACACTATATTCCTAATTAAGTTTATCCTCTCTCGAAACTCCCGTATTCTTCACTTTGTTTTATAACCAAAACCCCAAGTCAATAGGATATATTCCATCCATTTTTCACTAGTAAAATAAAAAAATATGTATTTATCTCTGTTGTAAACTGAAAATTACCTATTTTCTAAAAAAATAAAGCTTTAATTAAACCCCAATAGGAAATGCTTCTCTTTTTAATGAGAATGAAAGAAGAGTTGTTCATCATTTTACAGTAGAAAGAAAGAGGAGGTGGAAGGGGTACATGTAAGGATGGCAAAAGATGAACACATAATTGCTTTTCAATAGTGCTAGTCTGATGTAGATGTCTGAACTTCTCAATGACAGCATAAGCTCATTTGGCTATGCCCTTCAACTATGAATCTACTATATCTGTAAAAGGTGGAGTATTAATTATTTGAAAAGGGTGAAAAGATGAGAGGGATATTAAAAAGAAAGCTATCCATTGTTTTTATGATCGTGTTACTTATCAGTGGTTTTGTGACACCAGCAAGTGCCGAATTTTATCTATCAGAAGAGGGTCAATCAGCCATACCTCGGGCACAAAAGGCAAATCTGCCATTGGCTGATTTAACAGAAGATGAAGGGAATCACCCATTATATGGGAAGGGAATTAAATCTTTTGATCCAGCCGAACATGTAAGGTTAATAGTGGAAGTCGATATCAATAAGGAAGTAAATGAATTACCTGAAAAACAGGTAGAGCAAGTGAAATCTACTTTTATGAAAAAAAGAGATGTTTCCTCAGAGGTCGTACATACCTATACCAAAGGGTTCTATGGATTCAGCATGGAAACGACAATGAAGGAAGCAGAAAAGATTAAAAAAGTAGACGGCGTTAAGGATATCCGTATTGCGAATACGTATGAGCACACCGTTGTGGACAGCAAAGAAGTCGTTGAGGCTATGAATGTTTGGACAAAATACAATTACAGTGGAGACGGAATGGTCGTGGCCATTGTGGACTCAGGGATAGATTACAAGCATGAAGCCCTGCAGCTTTCGGACAAAGGGAAAAAGAAAGCAAAGTATAATGTGGAAAACATTCAGGGGAAGCTTGATGAAACGGATGTAAATGATGTTTGGTATACGGATAAAGTACCAACAGGGTATGACTGGGCAGACAAAGATAATGATGTCATTCCTGCAAGTGATTCTCACGGAACTCATGTAGCAGGGATTGTTGGCGCGTTTAAAGAATCCCAGAGAAAAGCTGTGGGTATAGCACCAGATGTACAGCTATTGGCAGAAAAAGTGTTCTCTGATACTAGAGGTTACGCGTACGATGATGACATTGCTGCTGGGATTTATCATGCTGTTGAGTTTGGCGCAGATGTGATCAATCTAAGTTTAGGGTCCGAGGCGGGTATAGTCGATTCCAATGATCCGGTTCAACGCGCAATCCAATATGCTACTGAACAAGGTGTACTAGTCGTAGCTGCGGCAGGTAATGCTTCCTACAGCACGAAGCAAAATCTGCTGGAAAGATCTCAATTACCATTGGCGAAGAATCCTGATATTGGACTTGTTGGTGATCCAGGGGTTACTCCTTATGCCCTTCAGGTTGCTTCATCAGAAAACGATCAGATGAGGGTCGATGCTCTCAAATTAAGCGATGGAAGCATGTTGGGCTATCAAATTCAATCAAGCTCTAAAAAGCTGATTGACACATTGGATACAGAAAAGGATTATGAGCTGGTTTTCGTTGGGGAAGGTTCCAGGGATGATGTGGAGGATATGGATTTGGAAGGGAAAATTGCGATTGCAAATCCGCCAGAACCATACGGTACTTACTCCTATCTTCAATCCAATACCGAAAGGATGGGAGCAGTCGCTGTTATCATGATTCCGCCAAATGAACTTGCCTCTTATCCGAACGTATACTTTTCTCCATACTCCATTCCAGCAGTGACAACGGACCAAGCGGAGGCTAATCAGCTGGTAAAGAAGTTACAAAGTGGGGAAAATATAACAGCTAGATTGACTAATGAAGAACTCTGGGTGCAAAATCCTGCAACGGAGCCGATGTCAACATTCTCTTCTTTTGGTTCACCCACAGACTTAAGCTTTAAGCCTGAAATTACTGCACCAGGCGGGAAAATCAGCTCAACGGTGCTGGACAATCAGTATGAAACAATGAGCGGTACTTCTATGGCCAGTCCGCATGTTGCAGCAGGAGCAGCTTTACTTCTTCAAAAATACTATGAAGAGCTAAGTTTACCGAAAAAAGAAGAGACGGTATTAAGAGCAAAGAATGCTTTAATGAATACATCGGAGGTTCTTTACGAGCCAGATTCAACTATTCCTTATTCTCCAAGAAGACAAGGAGCAGGAATCATTCAAATCGAGAATGCAATCTCGACACCTGCAGTAGTATCGAATAAAGACGCATCATTAGAGCAATCTGGATCCGTTGCCTTAAAAGAAGTAGATAACAACTTCAACTTTTCCCTAAATGTAGAACCATTTCAAGGCAATGAATTTAGTGTTTTCAAAGATGGTAATGAAACACCAGATGACTCGGATGTAACATTCCAGGTGATTAATCAATCAAAAGAGAACCTAAACTTTGAGACCAAGTATTTAGAAGGTGTTCACATCAGAGAAAATGCCGTTATTAAAATTTCAAACTTAAGTTCAGAAAATAAGACATTCACGTCTTCCATTGAATATTCGGATTTATCGAATGATGCCAAAAAGAATGGCGTACAGATTTCCGTTTCAAACAAGGTAAAAGTGAAATCAGGAAAGTCAAAGACAACGAATGTTTTCTTGACGATCCCAGATACAGCAGAAGAAGGGATATATGAAGGCTATATCATGTTTGTAAATGAAGAAGATAATACGGAGAAATATCAAGTTCCGTTCGCCGTGAAAGTTGCAAAGCCAACAGAATATGACGTTTATGTTGATGTATTAAAAGATGGTACTGTGACGAAGGAATTCGATACAGACAAAGATGGAGTTGTAGACGAAAGCAACGAGTACCTTACTCTATCCAGTGAGAGAGTAGAGAACGCAAAAGTTAATGTAAATGGTAAACAGGTATCTGATCAAAATGGAACGTCGATTTCTGTTAAAGACAAGGACGTAGAATTAAACGTTTCGATTGAACTTCCACAAGAATTCCGCGATAATCAATTCGTAGAAGGGTTTGTGAGACTTGTACCGAAGAATGAAGGGACTCCTTCCCTAACCATGCCATACATGGGCTTCTATGGTGATTGGGACTCACTTGATAATATTGATGAAAGTCCAGTGGAAGGTAATCCTTATCTAGGGTATACAGTCCTGTGGAATGATATGCTGCAGCTTCCATTAGGATTCGATCAGAATACAAATAGCTTTGATCCAAAACAGGTAGGGTATTCACCAAAATCGATTGCCACAGGCATTTATCCATCGTTCACTGCATTCCGTAACGTAAAGGAAATGTCTCTAAGTATTCAAGATGAGGATGGGAATACAGTCTCAACCATTACAAACTTTAGTGAATACACCGAAGATGGAACCCCGTATGCTTTCAGGAAAAATATTATGAGCTATCGGGATTACTATTATAGTTTCGACGGGATCTTTTGGAGTGGGACAGACGATGATGGAAACATTCTTCCAGATGGTCAGTACTATTATGTCTATGAAAGTACATTAAATTATGAAGGGGCAGAACCCAAGCAGACAAAAATTCCAATCAATATTGATTCAGAAGCGCCTGTTGTTGAAAATATCAAAGTAACCGATCAACCTGATGGGAAGTATAAAATCACGTGGGACGTAAATGAAGAAGGAAGCGGTTATATAGGTAGTTTTATTTGGATCAATGATGGCTATCGTGAATCAGTGGACTCAAATGCAACTGAGTATATTACGGCTGAAAAGCCTGAGATTGTCATGGTGTCTGCTATTGATGGTCTGCGTAATGTAGGTGTTGGATATAGCGGAAATGAGGAGCTTCTACATGCAAGTCCATTCATCAATTATATGCATGTTTCAGGAACAAATATTAATGAATCGAAGCCAGCTTCCATCACAGTCTTCGGATATAAACGAATGGATTGGCATTTTGAGATTTCAGATGCAGAAGGTAATGTGGTAGAGTATGCGGATATCAAAAATGAACATTCCATTTATGGGTTAAAATGGAGCCCTGATTCTGAATATCCGGATGGAGACTACTATGTAACCGTCACAGGTACAGATGAAACAGGATTATCGTTAACGTCCGAACCGAAGAAAATAACGGTTAAACATTAATTATTTAAGCCCAGAATAGCCTTCAAATAAGGTTATTCTGGGCTTTTTTTCATTAAAGTAATAGAATATATCGTTAATTCAAGATCCATTTATTATGCACTTACACAAAATCCGTACCCACGAACCTTAGATCACGGGTACGGATTTCTTACATTAGTTTGTAATCCCTAATTCCTTTTTCACTTTCTCCAATGTCATACCTTGATGACTTTTAACAGCGTCTTTTAATTCATCCAATGTATGGTTTCTCGTCAGATAATTCGTTTCTACATAACTCCAATCCTTCTGATCGACAATGCCATCTAAATTGATGTCAGCGGAACGATCATCAGTCTGCCATTTTTCTTTCAGGTATAGCGCATCAAATATATCAATGACATCGTCTTGATTCACATCACCTGCATACGTAAACGCAGTGATGGATGTCAATGTCCCGGTAATTTCTCCATCTTCCTCTTTACTCACCATGATTTCTTTAAAATATGTGAAGTGACCCGGGATATTCACTTTTAGTGTATATGGTTCAGGATTTACCGGTATGTTATCGAAACGGAAGCCTGCTCTATTAGTAATTCCAGCTGTGTATTCTTTTCCGTTTGGACTATTCAACGCAACGGAAGCACCGACTTTCGTATAGTCTCTCGAAAAATCAACGGAAGTGTCAGGATTTAAGAAACCTTGACCGACAAATCCCCCACTGATAATACCCGTTTGTTTGAGCAGCTTCAAACCTTCAATATATCCTTGTGCCGTGATGATGTCTCCATTCGTGTCAATGTATCGATTACTGGTAAAGTTGAACCCTGCATAGTCCGTCCAGTTCTTATCGGTCACTTTAAAGGTAACATCCAGCATTGGAAGTTCTCCTGTAATCTCTTGATCTCCGTTAAGGGTAAGGTCTACCTTGGCATTAGAAACTGAACCAATAGACATATCAGTTTGTACATCTACATCGTAACCGGCTAACGCATCATGTTTTTTAATATCGAGAATTTCCATCGAATCAGTAAAGTATAAAGTGAACTTCGCTTCTTTTAATTGTTTAACATTGTTGGCTGTCATCGTAAATGTAACAGTGTCTCCAGGTTTAGCGGACTTCTTATCGTAGGTTCCTGTCATGTAGGAAGTACCTTCAGGAAGAAAATGATACGTCTTTTTTTCCGTTTTGTTCGTCGCAGCATCAAGAGCATCCAATGCTGCTATATTATTTGTCGGTCTGACAAGAGGGATATCCATTTCAAACATACCATCTTCATCGGGGAAGATTCTATATTCAGGAAGCATCGTGTACAAATATTCATAGATGAAATTATCTGCCTGACTAATGTCAATACCTGCATCTTGAATATCCTTTACTTCCTTGTCAATTAATGTTCCGCTTACTGGGTAGGATTCTTGACCTTCTGAGAATTCATAAACAAGCTTATCATCAATACTCGTTTTAAATTCAGGTTTCGTATTATCGACAAAAATGTCTTCTTCTTCAGTAAAGGTTCTGCCATTTTCATTCGTTGCAATAAATTTCAATTTATAGTGTCCTTGCTTGGCGAACATTTCCTTTAGATGGATTGGATAATCCTCATCCCCGGTAAACGGATAATAATTCCCTCCGTAACCGTATAAACCATATGGGACACCGATCTGTAAGTCACTACCATCGAAATTTCCGACATACCCAATATCTTCACCTGTTTCTCCATCAGCTAACACAACATCCACTTGCTCTACGTTGGAATTCAACTGGAAACCAAAGGCAGCAACAGGGAAAAATCCAAAATAGCTTCCTGGATTGGTGGTTAATACTTGTTTATCAAATACTAAGAAGTCAAATCCTTCTCCAGCAACACGGATCGAAAACGGAATTTGATAGACTTCATCTGAATCGTTTTCATTTACATAGGTGATGTATCCTTCGTAAAACCCTTGATCTGCTGTTTTGGGAATCATGACAAAGGCATTGGTTTTCTTGGATTTTCCGGGTTTAACCGAGATTTTCTTATCAAATACAACCTGAACACCGTTCTTGTTTGCATTCAGGGATTGACTTGTAAATTCAACCTTTCCTGTAAAGGTTTTCTTTTCTTTGCCATGATTGCTTACTTGTATTGTGCGCTGATCACGAATATGTTTCCCATCGTTGTATTGGAGGCCAAAGCTGATGGAGCCTGTTTTCTCATCAATGATGACTTCTTCTCCATTTGCAATGTTGGTTGTCTCATCGATTACCTGGAATTGCATGGATGAATGGATCGCTTCATATGGGTCGACTCTTCCTGCACCCACTTCAAAGACGCTATAATCCCCATTTAAAGGATCAGCCGTATTCATCAGGATTGTTTTTATGTCTTCTGGCTGTAAATCTGGATTGGATTCTAATAGGAGGGCAGCGACCCCGGCTACTTGAGGAGCAGCCATGGAAGTTCCTGATAATCGCTGATACGCATACTCATAGTTGTCCACATCCTCAGGGTTGACCATGTAAGAAGGAACAGTGGATTGAACACCGACTCCAGGAGCTGTCACTTCAGGTTTGATATCATAATTAAATTTAGAAGGTCCTCTTGAGCTGAAATCGGCTAAATGATCACCTTCTGTTTGAACGGTGCCGATTTTATTAAACATGAATTCGTCAGAATTTGGCAGTTTTTCAAGTAATGTTTCTCCGTCGCTTTTTGTTAAACTGAATGTCGGGATGAAATCTTTATTTTCACCCAGGAAGTAAGGGATATGCCCTTCTTCTTCGTTATTGTTGTAGATCATGATCGCTTTAGCCCCATTTAGCTTTGCATATTTGATCTTGTCATTCAACGTAATTTCCCCGCGACTTACAAGAACGATTTTGTCATGTACATCTTTCCCGGAATAATCATCAGACCTTCCTAATCCGACTTCTACGATTGGCAGTGCCTGACCTTCGAAATCTTCTATTTTATCACTATAGTGTTTTCCTAATAACTGTAGGGTAACAGATTGCGATGAAAGCTGACCTTCGTATGTAATGATATCAAGTGGAGTATCACTTGCACCAACCGTTAATGCCAGTGCAGAAGATCCTGGTGATCCAAGAGTATAGGCTTCATCACCTGCGTTTCCTGCAGCTACGATTGTCGTTACCCCACTAAGGACGGCATTGTTAACCGCGACACTGGTCGGAAAATAGGGATCATTGATGGAAGCACCTAATGATAGGTTAATGATGTCCATGCCATCTTCTACTGCTTGGTCGATTCCTTTTAGCACATTTTCTGTGGTCCCGCTGCCATATGGGCCCAGCACTCTATACCCATAAATGTCTGCATCAGGAGCTACGCCTTTCGTGGCATAGTCACTACCATTTGTACCTTGACCGGCAATGATTCCGGATACATGAGTACCGTGTTCCGTATAATAAGAATGTCCCATTGAAAATTCTGGTTTGAATTTAGCATTCTTCCAGTCCTGATAGCTTGTTTCCATTGGATCTTCATCATTATCTACAAAATCATATCCACCTTTGTAGGCTTCTCTTAAATCAGGGTGATTATAATCTATTCCAGTATCTATGACACCAATTTTGAGTCCTTTACCGGTCAAACCTTCTTCATGCAATCGATCAATTCCCAGGTATGGATTACTATCTTCCATTCTAGTAGAGATACCGAGACTTGTTACTTCAGTTGAACTAGGTGGATCAATTCTAAATGTTTCATTCCCCCAAATCGTCTTTACAGTTTGAGTTTGTAATAATGATTTTACTTTATTTGCTGGTAAGGTGATCGCAACTCCATTAAACGCCTCAGTATAATGATATTTAATGTTATATGACTCTTCTTTGGTCTTTTCCTTTTTGAATATTGCCCCAAGTTCTTCTTTAAACTTCTTTTGCTCTTGGTCTATGGCTTTTTTAGCGTCTGTTTTTGTCAGATTCTTTCCTTCTGTGCTTGCTAGAAGTTGAGCTGCTTTGACCGGCTTCTGATGTAACTCCACAATAATAGAGATCTCTTCATCGGTATCAAGGTTGACAGCAGAGGGTAACTGCAGCCCTGTTTTGTTGTTTAATTCTAAGTTCTTTAAGGCCTTTCTTTGGTTATCAGTAAGTTTACTGAGCATTTCCGTATGAGAAACGGGAGTTTTTTCTACTGTCTCCCCCAATGCACTTTCAGGGGAATAGGATATTGTGCTGAATACCATCCCCAATGACAGTCCGGTTGTGGCTGCTTTTATTACTAACTTGCTCTTGTCCAAATGATATACTCCTCCTTGATAGGTATTAAGTAAGTGGATCGAATTTTCTTACTATTATAAAAATCATCTCATAAATTTAATAGGGAATGTATTGGGGTAATTTATAGAACGATGAGCAACGGATGTGTTTTTGGTTCTGGGTAATTCGATTTATTATTTTGTGTATTTTCATATTTTAGCTGAAAGTTATTAAAATGGTTTAGTTCAATTTGATAGTCTAGTTTTTCCCAAATGATAATTCGAATTATCCGATCTAGAGAAAAATGTGGCATGTCTGGGTAGCATGTATATCAAGGATCTTCAATATTTCCCAATTTATATGGATATAAGGTCCTGGTATAATGGTTTGTTTTTTGTGATTAATACTCTGAAAATATAGATTTTTCAGTATCGATCTGCTCATTAGAAGTAAAAACAATTAAGATTATCTATTGAAAATAGACTAAAATTCCCCCAAATGACATCATGAATATTCGACAATATAATTAGAAGTAGTATCAATAGGGGGGAAAATGATGAGAAATAGCAAATTTCCTAAGGTTGCACTAAGCATGGGACTTCTGTTGGGAGCAGCTGGTCCAATCGGTTTGGACCCAGTTGTACAAGCAGAATCTGGGCCTAATGCCATGAACGTACTTGCGGATCTTTCGAAAGAACAACGTGAAGCACTTGATAAATTAGAGGCCAATCGAACATTGAGAGGACTTCAATTATCGAGGGATATTGATTTAAAAAGTGAAGAAGATGTAACCATTATTGTCGAATTTGAACAGCTTCCTGCAAAGGCAGAGCAAATTCAAAAGTCCCTCAAGGGTGAAGAAGTTTCTCTTGAAAAGGCAAAGAAAAAGGTGGAAGAGTCCCATAAAAAATTCAAAAAGGACCTAGACGAGAAGGTCGTGAAAAAGAAAAAATCCGGAAAAGATAACTACGAGCTCAAACACTCCTATAAGAATGCGTTTAACGGAGTAGCCATCACTCTACCAGCCAATAAGGTTGAAAATCTATTAGACTCAGACGTTGTAAAAGCAGTATATAGCGAATTAGAAGTAAAACTTACTCCTCCACCTAAATCAACAGAGGAAGAAGGGACAACGACCAAAGTGGATAGTATTCCCTTTATGAATATCGATAAGTTGCATAAAGAAGGGTTTACAGGTGAAGGAGTGAAAGTGGGAGTTATTGACACAGGTATCGATTATCATCACCCGGATTTAAAAGATGCTTATAAAGGCGGGTATGACTTTGTAGACAATGATGACGATCCAATGGAAACAACTTATGAAGACTGGGAAGCAGCTGATGGTTATCCCGAAGTACACCAAGGCAGCACATACTATACAGACCATGGTACACATGTATCCGGAACCATCGTGGGCCAAGCTGAGAATGATTCTGATTATAAGGTCATAGGAGTGGCTCCTGATGCAGAATTGAACGTTTATCGGGTATTAGGGCCATATGGAAGTGGATCGAATAGCGCCATCATTGCCGGAATAGACCGTGCTGTTGCAGACGGGATGGATGTCATTAATCTATCACTTGGAGCACAAACGAATAATCCTTTGGATGCTTCAAGCTTAGCGGTAGATAATGCCGTGTTAAGTGGTGTGACGGCAGTCGTAGCTGCCGGGAACTCAGGAGATCTTGGGAATAGTACATTAGGTTCACCAGGTGCTGCCGCACTTGCTTTGACAGTGGGCGCAAGTTCTGCTCCATCTTTTGTCACGACTTATGATGGTGCGTTTTCAGCAGAAGGAAAGGAGCTGGACGGAAACCTTCAGTTAATGACCAACAATTGGACGGATGAGTTTAGTAAGCTACAAGGACAAAACTACGAAATGGTCGAAGTGGGAGAAGGCGGACCGGCTGATTACAACGGGAAAGATGTCAATGGAAAGATAGCCTTTGTTGCCAGAGGTACATATGCCCTCATTGAAAAAATGAATTATGCAAAACAAAATGGCGCGGTTGGCGTGGTGATTTATAATAATAATCAAGACGAAGGCCATATTCCACATTATCTAGGTGAAAGTAACGATAATATCCCTACCTTTTCATTATCAAAACATTCCGGATTAGAAGTAAAAGAGCTATTTAAGGAAGGTGCACCTATGATCACTCTAGGTGAAGTAGGGAAAGCAGAAATCAGTGGAGACGAGCTGGCTTCCTTTAGTTCGAAGGGCCCGTCAGGAACGTTATATGATATCAAGCCAGAAGTGACTGCACCAGGAGTGAATATTTTATCAACCGTTCCCGCTTATATTCAAAATAAAGAAGATACTACGGATTATTCCCATGCCTACCAACGATTATCTGGGACATCAATGGCGTCACCTCAAGTGGCTGGTATTGCAGCATTGTTACTTCAGGCACATCCCGGATACACGCCAAGTGATATCAAATCTGTGTTAATGAATACCGCCGATCCCTTGAAAAATCAATATAGCGTATTTGAAGTGGGAGCGGGAAGAGTAGATCCAATGCAGGCGATCCACTCTGATACAATGATTTCTGTTCTGGATGAAACGCCATTTATTGAAAATGGGGAAGAAATAATCATCCCGGAACAAACCGGTGCCTTAAGCTACGGTTTCATACCGATGGGGGATGAACACATCACCAAAACAACGAATCTATCAATCACAAATAATAGTGATAAAAACAATAAATATGACATCTCCGTTGAGTATAATATCGGAGCGGAAGCATCAGGATCACTCGATGCGGAGAAAAACGGAGTAAGGCTGAATGTTCCCGACTCGATTAAAGTAAAGAAAAATAAAGAGGAACGCTTCAACGCATTCCTTACGATTCCGAAATCAGCCCAAAAAGGGACATATGAAGGATATATTGTGCTCAAGAACCAAAAGAATCCTGAAGAAATTTACCGTATTCCATTTGGAGCAAAAGTCGTGGAGGAAGGAATTGGCCACTTTGAAGTCTATACACCAAGCATTTCGACAAACCGTGTAAAAAATTCTTACAGCAGAAAGGCGACTGATCTTGATTTCAGATTAAACTCGCCAATGGAAAAGTTGGACTGGGTATTAGTTGACCCAGAAACGCAAGCAGAATTGGGCTGGATTACAGGAGTGAATGCAACAGGAGCGGCGATTGACTATGATTATTTCATTGATGATGGATTTGCAGGGTATTATTACCCACTAACTGGACATGAAAAGAAGCCAATCAGCTATACAAAAATAAGGGCAGAAGATGGTATATATGAAGTCAAAATGATCGGTACGACGAAAGATGGCAGACAGTTTGCTAAAACGTCGACTATTAGCCTTGATAATGGAGCGCCGAAAATTACCTTTGATGAGACAAATGCCCTACCGAAAGGAGATCTTCCAATTGTTGAACTTCCAAAAGGCGAAGATACAGTAACATTATCAGGTACTTTGGTGGATCCGGAAATGAGTGAAACCCAAAAAGCAGGTATGTCACTAACTCCGGCAAGTAACAACATATGGTATGGTCCAACAGGCCCGAATTACCAACTTGAAGTAGATGAAAATGGAAAGTTTTCAAAAGAATTAAATGTTGGAACAAACTCCATAAGGGAAATGCAATATCTTGGTGCCGATTATGCAGGAAATACTGCGGTGCCAAAGGTTGTTTATTATGCAAAAGAAGGATCACAGTATATATTTGCAAAACCAGATAAAGAGTCGTACCAAATGGGGGACGAAATCAAGTATACCTTCTATGCTAATAATTTAAAAAATGCCAAGCATTTATCTATGACCTTCTATTATCAAGATAAATACTTTGATGAGTCTGTTGATTTCCAATTAGGGGCTGATCTGCCAGAAGGTTCAGAATTAGTAGAGACAACGACTACTCCAGGAACTACCAAGACGATCATCGATATTACTATTCCTGACGAAGGAGTCTCTGGAGATGTTGTTTTATTTGAGGTCGTAGCAGATACCAGTGCAGATGAGTTTAGAAATATTTATTCTCCCCTGTTCAGTAACTCTACAATGCAGGTGAATCATGGTCCCAGAATTCAAACGAAGATCGGACTTCACCCCATTTATCCAGCGTTTTCAAAGGTGGATGCGGGATATTTAGGTGCAGAAGGACTACTTACAGATAAAGGTGGAATGGATCACAGTAGAGATTACTCGACTGTAGGAGCAACTGTTCAATTAAAAGATACAAAAGGGACCATTTATCCAGCGAGATTAGAACCAAATGGAGTCATTTATTTCGATAAACTCCCAATAACAAAGAAGAAATATACCATGATCATTGATATCCCAGGACACTATACGACATATACCCCACTTGAGGTTGGTCGGGAAGAAAATGGTATAGATATCGGAGAATGGATTTCTTATAGAACAGCCGTATCAAAGCCGGGGGATATTAATAAAGATAATGCCATTGATATCCATGATGCATTACTACTGCAAGAGCATTGGGGAACAGACTATCGAAATACTGATATAAACCTTGATGGTACCACGGATGAGCAAGACTTTACCCTTCTTGAAAAGTATTATTTATCGGAAAACGAATTTGTTCTTGATACACCAGATCCTCAATCAGAATTGAATGGTAAAACGATAGACACGATTAAAGATGAATTGGGAATTAATCCTTAACAGCTACATTCCACAACATCATGGTGATCATCGTAATCAACCAGAAGTAAGGGTAGTCCTTTAAAGGACTACCCTTCTTAGTACTTTAGTTGGTGAAAATACCCTTTGATTGCAATAAATCTTGAATAATAAAATCAGTTGGGAGTGATAACGTTGAGTTCAGGGATCCTAATAAAATTTTATAGAGAAAAAAAAGAACTAACACAAGAAGAACTGGGAAAAGGGATATGCTCAGTTACACATATTAGCAAAATTGAACGTGGAAACACCCAATATTCCCCTGAAATCACACATTTGCTAAGTAAGAAACTGGGGATTGACCTAAAAAAAGAAATGCAATCGCTTCAGAAATATGAGCGCTTACTTGATCAATGGTTTGATAGTATGGTGTTACAGCAAAAAAGTGAAATTGAGAGATTAAAGAATGAGGTAGAAGAGAATTCATTATTCCTTATTCAATCTGTGAAAAATAAGTATTTCTTATTGCAATCAAGATACTACCTTTTGCAAGGAAACATACCCCAAGCAGAAATCCTTCTGGATAAAATGAAAAAACACCGTAAAGAATTAAACGCATATGAAATTCATTTGCTTCATCACCTTTTGGGAATCACAGAAGTACTGAAAGGGGACTTCAAGAAAGCACTGGAGTACCTGCTTGAAATCAATGAAAAAGAATATTTAAATCATGAGTTTTTCTATCAAATCGCCATTGCCTATCATAACCTTCATTTTAAAGTAAAGGCTTATTACTATAGTGAACTCGCCCTGGATTACTTCAGGAAAACAAATAATTTTAAAAAAGTCATTGATGCTGAAACTATCAAATTAATAAACGAAGGAAGAAACGAACTTTGGAATTTTGAAGATCTCGTTGATCGATATAATCGATTAATAGCACAATGTGATATTCTCAATGAAACCTCTAAAAAGGCGGCTTTATTAAGCAATTTGGCTTATGAACACTCCTATGCAGGGGACAATGAGAATGCGAAAATGTACTATGAGAAGACATTATCTTTACTGGGGAAAAATAAAAACTCTCCTATCTATCTTAATAATCTGATTGGGTACGTTTATTGCTGTTTACACATTAAAGGAGATCAAGATGAAGGAGATCAAGACAAACAGCAACTCAAGCAATTAATTGAAATAGGCAGTCAAATCGCAAAGGACATCCACGATCAAAGCAGCTATCAATTCTTCAAAATGCTTCGATTATTATTTGAGAATAAAAAACAGCAGTACTATCAATTTATTGAAGAAAAAATCATTCCTATGTTAGAGGAAAAAGGAAAAAATCAACAATTACAAACATATGAAAGAACCATGTATCAGCATTATTTAGAACAAGGAAATCAAGAGAAGGCTCTCCAGTATGCGAGTAGACTGGTTCAAAAATGTTAGATGAGATTGTAAACCTTGGAGTCCTCCTCGAATTAAGCAAATGGAAAGACATATATTTTGTCAATAAATCCCCAATTTAGAAAGGACCTTTATAAAGGTAGAATAGAATTTTTTCAGACCAAGAGTACGGGAAAAAAGTACCTTGGTTTTTTATTTTCAGAAGCAAAACCTCTACTAATCCCTTAAAAAAACAAAAAGAGTAGACGTTATCATCATACCCTCCAGCATTTTAATTCTAATCAGTAGACTTAGCGAACAGTAAATTTACAAAAGGTGCGCCTAACCGACAAATTTGGGGGAAGGAGATAGTGATATAAGACTGGTTATTCTGTCACATATAAGGATTATTCATATGAGAATATAGACTTCTTCAATTTTAACGCTAGAGAATGTTAGGTGATAATACCTATCCGACTGGAGTTTCCTCCCCCTGTAAACCCCAATACACCAAGTCACCGAGCTGTGTAATAATAGAAATAGAAATCAGAATCTTAACGAAATTCTGATTAGAAAAGAACTTCTTTTACTTCCATCTGAGATTACACACAACACAACCAGAATAGAGGGTGAGATATGGAGCAGGTAGTGAAAATTGTCAGAAAAACCATACCAATCGTAATCTTTTTACTCATCATGATGATCATCGTTTCCATCTTCATAAGCCTGAACAGCAGTAAACCGCTATCCTTTTTTGGATACAAGCCGTTAACCGTATTGTCGAATAGTATGGCTCCTACCTTTGAGGCTGGAGACGTGATCATTACCCGAAAGATGGATGCAGAAGATCTTAAAGAGGGAGATATCATCTCCTATTACAACCAGGAGAATAACCTGATTACTCACAGAATCACCTCCATTGTTGGGGAAGACGGAGTAAAGCACTTCTATACTCAAGGTGACAATAATAATGCGGTGGATGAAGATGTCACAACGGCAAATGAAATCGTAGGGAAGGAACTCTTTCATATTCCAAATCTTGGTTTCCTTTCTCAATATACGAAAGGCCCGATGGGTTTCTTACTATTCATTATTGTTCCATTAACAGGGTATGTGTGTTTAACGGTTTATGAAAAAATCAAACCGAAGAAGCAAGAGGAGTTTACCAAATCATAAAAAATAATGGGGGATTGACATGTTTAAGTTGAAGAATGCATTTTTAGGAAGCGCATTAGTAGGAGCAATCGTAGTATCTGGAAGCTTTGGTACATATTCTTGGTTCACATCCGAGACAAATGCCACAGGAGAGATTACGAACGGTACATTAGAAATCAACAACTCACAAGACATGGAAACAAAGATCATCGAAGCTACTGGGTTTGCCCCTTCTCAATTAAAGTACGGTGAATGGTTAAAGATTGAAAATACAGGTGATATGGATGCTTATCTTAGAGCTACCTATAACCAGTCTCTAAGTGCAGATGTACCTTTAGATTCCTATAAAGTAGGGTATATCGCTTATAAGTTCTCTGAAGGACAAGAAATGACAGACGACATCCTGGAAGAATCAAGAATCTATTTAGATGAGTTATTCAATGGGACAACCAATGAAGTAAAATCTATGTCCAAAGCGATCGCTCCTGGAGTTGAAATGGTTGTCGGATTTGTCGAGGAAGAAGAAGTTCAACCTGTTGCAAAAGGCATGAGTGGAAAAGCCAAGATGGTACTTGGGGATGGTTCTAAAGAAGGCGAGAAGCATGAATTCTGGCAATTAAATGATGACCAATATATTGATCTTTCTTTCGCAATCAAACTGGACGAAAAAGCCGGTAATGAGTATCAAGGAGTTACTTATACATCGAATTTGAATGTAACAGCCAAGCAAATGGATGAGGGTGCAAAAAACTAAGTTACCCCTAAAATAGAATAACTTCGCGAATAACGTTTGAAAAGGCAATCGATAGGAGACAATCCTGATAGATTGTCTTTTTGTTAACTCTCAAATAAAGGAGAACAAAAGTAAATGAAGAAGTACTACTGGAGTGTCCTTTTCCTGATCTTTATGATGTACATGGGAGGATGTCAGGAGAACATAGGGGAAAATGCCTATCAAAACGAGGAAGAGGCGGTGAAAGAGACTATGAATTCGTCAGTTAAAGTTGACCCATCGATTAACCTTTCAAGTAAGAAGGTTATTTCCGTTATTATTGAGTTTAAGACAAAACCTGCACAAATCGCCGTTTTAGAAGCAGAAGCTCAAGGCGTGGATATGACCTTGGAAAAAGCCAAGGAACACGTTGAAAAGAGTCATCAGGCTTTCGAACAAGAACTTCATGCCTTTCTGGATGATAATGAAGTGGAATATCGCATCAAACATAGGTATAAGACAGCCTTTAATGGGGTGTCAATAGAATTACCGGCAAATGCAATTAAGAGATTAATGGGCTCTTCCGTTATCTCTAAGATTTATCCAAACCAGGAAATCCAATTGGATCCTCCTATCCAACCTTCAGATCAAATGTAAAAAAAGATAACCGGCACACCTTGAATCAGTCAGGTGCGCCGGTTATCTTTTTTACTAATTTTAAAAGCCACAATCATTTTCGGAAAATAGCATAATTGAATGTGCAAGAAATCGGGAAAATGGATTAGGCATTAAGAACTGTATCAATTTTCTTTATATTACTAAATAATTGAAAAAATTTCAAATGTGTAAGGTATAGTGTGTCTATTTCATTGAAATGGATTTCGTGAAGTGAAAATATTAGGATATTAAGAAAAAAGAACCGGGTAAATAGTTCCGGAAGAGACAGATGGAAATCCACTGAAAACCCCAATTTTTTCATGATCACTTACTAGTATAATAGAAGTAGAACCTATATTAAAATAAAAAATCAAAAGCGTTGGAACTGTTGTTTGGATGAAATGAACCAACTTATACTACGTCACCCTGGAGGTTAAATCATGCATATTGGGACATTTATAAAGTATTATAGGATCTATAAGGGGATGACCCAAAAGCAGGTGGGCGATGGGATCTGTACACCTGGCCATATCAGTAAAATTGAAAGCGGACACTTACAGATTACAATGGATAAAATCGAATTATTCAATCAAAGGTTAAATATTAACGTTGAGAAAGAGTTAAAGGCATATAAAAAATTACAATTAGATTTGGAATTGTGGCATGATGTCATGATCAAGCAGGTAAATGGAAAGATCGAATTATTGAAGGAGACCATCGAACAAAATCCCTTAATCAAAATTGAAACCTTGAATGGCACCTTTAAGCTACTGAAAGCAAGGTACTTTATTATGAAAGGGGAGATAAAAGAAGCTGCATTCTACTTAAGCCAGTTTTCTAATAAGCGTCTTTCCTTCCATATGTTCGATTATGATTTTCAGTTATACTATCATATAAAAGGCATGTATGAGCTTGCAAAAGGAAATCCACAAACAGCCATAAAGTATTTGGAGAAAATAGATCGAGATATTTATTCCAATCCTGAATCCTACTATCATATGTCAGTTGGCTATCATGATCTTGGGCAGCATGACAAGTCACTGCGCTATAGTCAGCTTGCTCTGAATTATTTCAAAGAAACGTTTAATTTTACAAGGTGCGTAGATGCTGCTACGATTCAATTGGTAGCGGAAGGCAGAAGCGAAGGGAAGATTCTTGCCTCGTTAGTAGAAAAATATGACGAGCTGATCCAACATTGTGATAATCTTCATGATCATAGAAGAAAAGCCGTTCTTCACCTGAATTTAGGGAATCTTTATCGAGAAGTAATGGATGATAAAAAGGCAAGAGATGCATTTCACATAGCCTATGGATTATTGAAGCATGATTCCTATAATGAAATGTATGTAAACAGCCTTTTTGGTTATATTGATAGTTCCATGAATGTGGACGGTTCCGCAAATAAAGAAAAATATGCAAGTTTAATAGAAGAGGGACAGGCATCTGTGAAAGATGAAAATTCCTACATGGAAACTTTCTTTACGATGCTTGAGATCAGGGTGCAAGAGGGAGAGGAAGCACATTATCAATATATTGAGAATGTCATCATCCCTCTATTGAAGGAAAAAGGGCAATACGTTCAGTGCAACTATTATATTCAAAAACTCTACATTCATTATCGAATGGATGGGAGAGAGGCAAAAGGAAAAGAATGCGTTTTAAGCTAACGGTTAATGACATGAAATTACATAGTAAAGGAGAGGTTTGATGGAAAACCCGGATCGTTTAATATCATCATTTGATGAGGTGACATTAAGTGATTATAAAATGCCCATCATCTGTATTTATTCCAGCCCGAAAGATTATCAAGGCATGTTTGTAGCAAGGCTATTTGATGTCAATCAACCGACTCATTATATTTTAATGAGACCTACATTAGAAACAATCAGAAGTGAAATTCCCGAACGTTTCTCGCTAGTACCGAAAACGCAAGGGGAAGATTCCAGTATCGTCGAAACGTGGATTTAATTCCTAGTAAAAAAGAGGCTGGGACAAAAGTTTTTTATCCTAAGTCAAACCCGAACAAACCTGCTTCTTAATGTGCAGGTTTGTTCGGGTTTATTATTTATTTTCGAATCATTTGATTTTAGCTGTTTCCAGCGGTTGATTGGAGTGCAAGACGAAGACTCCTGCGGGAAAGTAGCTTATGTGAGACCCCGCAGGCTTGCCGAGGAGGCTCACGGGCTACCCGCGGAAAGCGTAGTCTTGCACGGAAATCATTAGCGGTATGAAGAACCTACACTTCTATTGTTCGTCTTTTTATCGTGGTTTTTTAGTTTTGTCCCAGCCTAATTTTACGTATTTTCATTGACAGAAGGATAGAATTTACTTTCGATTTTCTTATATTCCTTAAGGTTTTCAGTGAGACGTGCCAGCTTATGAACTTCTTGAAGAAGAAAGGTTTTATCTAATTCATATATGACCTCCCTTTCAATATGATCAATGGTATTACAGGCAAATTCCCAGATGTCCCTGTGTTTGGATGGCTGGATGGATTCTGCAATGAGCGCCAGTGCCCGCACAATGTCAGTAATGATTAAATGATTGTCTTTAGCATAATGGCGGATATAGCCGAACCCGCGATACAGGTAATAATCAAATGCTTCGGACTGAAGTATGACTCGGACTCTTCCTTCCTGGTCAATCAAATATGGAGTGAAGGATAAGTGATCTTCTACAGTCAGCATAAGGTCAGCCATTTGATCAATCGTATTAGAGGCCGTTTTGGGATCATCATTACCGAGAGCTTTGATTGCAACTTCAGCCAGCTTGTGAATCCCCATTTGCAGGTCCTGGATTTCGGTCTCTTTATGCCCCATTTCAATGAAAGTGAGATAGAAACCATCCGAAATATCGTTGGTCTCAGGTCCCCAAATACTCATGATTTCATTTCCGGCCAATATATAATCTCCAACTTTGTAATGAAGCTGAATGATGAGGTTATCCTGCATAGCCCGTTCGATCATTCCATGGAAATCGATTAACTGAATATATCCCGATTCCCTTGCCTGTAAGTGAATGATGTTCTCCTTCTCATGTTCCATAAGGTCGCCATTTTCTGTTGTTCGATGGGTTTCTAAATCATTTTTTAACGTCTGGTTTATCATCACTTCAGAAACCTGCTTCATATTGTACGTAATATTGTGTACCTGCATCCAGGTAGAAGCATGGTTAATGAAGAAGATGAATGTGACAGCAGTAAGGAATGCAAGTCCGATCGTCATGATCGGGGCGGCAACAAAAAGTTCTTCCTTTGAATCTCCTATAAAAAGAAAGAGGAGCAGTACATATACAAAACTGCCATTAAAAATTCCGAGGGCATGCTGTGTGTGATTGTCCGAAATGAAGTCCAGGAGCATCCTGGGGGAAAATTGACCACTGAACATCGTGAGTACAACAAGCAGTGAATTCAAGGTGAAAGCACTGAGCGTCAGGATAGCCCCGATGAGTGTACTGACAAGCATGCGTGTAACAGATGCATTCATACTTAAGAAATCGAATGTATACTGCGAGATGTCAGCATACAGATCTAAATAGAGGGTGAGTGCTACAAGCAGCATGGAAAAACAAATATAAAAGAACGGCATATACCATATGGTCAGCCGAATCTCACGCATTCTCTGCCGTTTGGACATGACCATATATTTTCTGATGGATAAGGGTAGCATTTTTTTTAGCATAATAGATCCGGTTCCTTTCAAATAAAGGGATATGGAATAGTTTTCCCCGGCAGAACATGTTAAAACGTCTCTTTGCTAATTAGATTGATAAACTCCTAGACAGGGTTCAAACTTAAGTAAACCGATAGGGAATGAAGCTATCTGTAACATTAGAAAGAATTTTTTAAAAATACTAAAAATAGTATTGACGAGGGAATAAATCCCCTTTATAATCCAATTCATACTCAAATAGCAAGTAATACCAAAACGAAACATTATATCTCTTATCAAGAGCGGCGGAGGGATAGGCCCGATGAAGCCCGGCAACCTACAGGATCACACTGTAAAGGTGCCAATTCCTACAGATTCTATACGGATCTGGAAGATAAGGGGAGGAGCATGATCATTCAGCCCTCTTCTTAAAAGAAGAGGGCTTTTCTGTATACCCTCTTTCTTTTCCGCTCACATCCCTCAAGTGGATCTTCAAATGGAATGAATCAATTTTACGTATAAAGTGAAAATTCGATAAAAGGAGGCTGAATGATGTCAACGATTAATGTGGCACTTCTGG
Organism: Rossellomorea sp. H136; assembly: GCF_056838065.1. Classification (NCBI taxonomy): domain Bacteria; kingdom Bacillati; phylum Bacillota; class Bacilli; order Caryophanales; family Bacillaceae; genus Rossellomorea; species Rossellomorea sp. H136. The sequence continues at coordinate 4,202,120 of NZ_CM166371.1, read as the reverse complement.
GGTTCGGAACGGTAGGGCAAGGGGTCTGTGAAGCAATCGATACTCATCAGGACAGATTGAAGGAAATACTAGGTAAAGAGGTAAAGATAAAGGCGATACTTATTAAAGATCCCACAAAAGAGCGAAGTATTGAATCATCCATTACCGTCACAACGGATTTCCAAGAAATCCTGGATATCCCGGACCTACACGTGATCTTTGAAGCGATCGTGGGGGAAGAGCCTAGCTATACGTATTTAACCGAAGCCATTGAGAAGGGAGTTCATATCGTCACGGCCAATAAAGAGATGTTTGCCAAATATGGTCCTGAGCTATTGGAGAAGGCGAAAAGGAAGGGTGTATCGGTCGGATTTGAAGCGACGACAGCAGGAGGAATCCCGGTGATCGGCAGTATCAGGCAGCTTCTGAAGGTGAATGAGATCAGACAAATTCAAGGAATTCTTAATGGGACGTCCAACTTCATCTTATCTCAAATGAGAAAAAGAGGTCTTGCCTTTGATACAGCCTTAAAGATTTCTCAGGAGAAGGGATACGCTGAAGCCGATCCGACAAATGACATCGAAGGCCATGATGCGTTCTATAAATTGCTAATTTTAAGTCAAACAGCATTTGGCAGACAGCCCGATTGGAAGAGTATTCGACGTAAGGGGATATCCCACCTGACTGCAGAGTGGCTCCAGGCAGCGGAATCCTTTCGATTACGGTTTAAACACGTAGGTTCTCTCTGTCGGGATTCAGTCGACCATATCAAGGGAGAAGTAGAGCCCATCCTTGTCCATGACACCCATCCTTTTTACGGTGTGGAGGATGTGGAAAATGCTATATCCCTTAAGGGGAGTCTTGTAGGAAGGATTACCCTGCTTGGTCCGGGAGCTGGAAAATTGCCTACAGGCAGCGCCATGGTAGAGGATTTTCTGTCGTTGATAGAGAGAAAGTATACCAGCTCTGGTGAAAGTACCGTGAATGCGGGAGAGGTTCTTGATAAGAGCAGTAACCAGTGGGTCTTAAGAATCCGTGAAAATGATGATTATCAAAACTGGATCCCGTCGTTCATCTTAAAGGATCGTATTCAACTGGGCGATAACTTGTACGTATTTGTTGAAGGCTCGAAAGACACACTGGAATCGCTCCTTCGCACACATGACCAGATTCAAGCAGTTCCTATTTTAAAAGAAATTCCGTTGGAGAATGAAGTGAAAACTGGTGTTGCTGTTTCTTAGAAGTAATCTTTTATAAATAAGGTCTGAAGGAAAGTAGGGGTATCATTGAGTATGATCGTTCAAAAGTTTGGTGGAACCTCTGTTGGTTCTACAGATCGAATCAAGCGCATGGTCTTTCATGTCATGAAGGAAAGAGAAAAAGGCCATGATGTTGTCGTAGTGGTATCAGCAATGAATAAAACGACTGATACACTCGTAAGATTGGCAGGGGAACTCTCTGCAGAGCCAAGTAAGAGAGAGATGGATATGCTCTTAAGTACCGGGGAGCAGGTGACGATCTCCCTTTTGACAATGGCCCTGCAGCATAAGGGGCTGGAAGCCGTATCCCTGACAGGCAGACAAGCGGGAATTCAAACCGATGGAGTATTTGGGAATGCCAAGATTGCCTCGATCAATACCGATCGGATTAAATCTGAGTTATCAAAGGGACGAATCGTCGTGGTAGCCGGTTTTCAAGGAATTACGGATAAAGGAGAGGTGACTACATTAGGGAGGGGCGGTTCCGATACGACGGCAGCTGCTCTTGCTGCCGCTTTAAAAGCGGATAGGTGTGATATTTATACGGATGTAGATGGGGTGTATACGGCGGATCCGCGAATCGTTCCCCGGGCAGCGAAAATTGACACCCTCTCCTATGATGAGATGCTGCGTTTAGCCACCATGGGAGCTGGTGTCCTGCATCCGAGAGCGATTAAACATGCGAGAGAACATTATGTACCGCTTGTGGTTTGTTCCAGTTTGACCGAGGGGCGTGGGACCGTCATTAGTGGAAGAACACAGAGAAATGCCCCTATTGTGGGAGTAGCCTACCAGAGTGATATCTCTGTTCTGACAATCATTGACTGTAATGGTGGAGAGTCACTGATTCTTTATGATCTCGATTCCCATCATATTGAAACAGAAATCATTAAATACGAGGAAAACCTTGTTCTCATCGTTAAAGATCAGGATTTTCATGAAGTGAAAAGAATTGTTGGACAATATAATCAGGCATACTCTCATATTGAGGAAAGAGAGGACCTATCTAAGGTTTCCGTGATCGGTCGGATCAACTCATCACATGAGGTGAGAGAAAAGGTCACCAACGTTTTTCATGACTACCATATTGCAAAGGCATCCATTTGGGAATCCCCGGTAGGATTAAGTGCACTGGTTGATAGATGTGATGTAGAAAAAGCGGCCAGAGTCCTTCATATGCACTTCGGTTTGGACTATGTAGAATCAAGGAGAGCTGTTTTGTAGGGAGGCCAAACATTCTGTCTATAAGTAGGTTTCAATTATAAAAAGTGTATAGGGACTCCTATACACTTTTTCAGCTATGGACTAATCAAAACAGGTGTACCGATTGGAACGAGTCCCGCTAACTCCTCAACGTCTTTGTTATACATTCGTATACATCCCCTCGACACGGCATTTCCAATCGAGCTTGGGTCATTGGTTCCATGAATCCCATAACTTTCTTTCGATAAACTCATCCACATCGTTCCAAAGGGTCCGCCGGGATTTGGTGCTTTGTTAATGATGATGAATTCCCCAATGGGAGTTTCAAAGAGTACTCTCCCCACTGCAATGGGGTACTGCTTGATTTGAACCCCATCCTTGAACAAACGCAGCCACCGGTTGTTAACAGAAACCTGAATACGGTAAGGGTTATTGGTTGTATCCGGAATCCCAGGTATCGTAATCGTTTGACCTGGATAGATCACATTCGGATCAATACCGGGATTGGCATTAAGTATGGCAGGTAACGGGGTTCTGTAATCTCTTGAAATTTGACTAAGTGTTTCTCCCATCTTGACTGTGTGAATCAGCTCAAACACCTCCCAATTTCACTCTCCCTCTATCCTATGTGCGTGAGAGAAAGTCGTTCAAGAAGATGAGTAAGTGAAAAAGCCTGCGCCTCTTAAATGAAAGAGGAGACAGGCATCCATCCAACGTTATTGAGGCATGTTTTGTTGTGGAACGGTTGTATAACTTTGGAGCATAAGGGTCATATCCTGGTCGTTTAATTGAGGAACCTGATAATAGCCGTGTTTATTTTGATAGAGGAAAATCTCATAGCTCATTTCAATGAAATTCGGGACGCTGTCAGCTACGACACGGCGTAAGACAGGGTTTGTCATCTCAAGGGCTGTCATGGCAAGAAGCATAGCCAATGATTTAGTTTGTCCCAGCATATAAGCGGATAAGCCTTTATCGGAAAGGTCGTTGACCGATTGATTCGGTTTTTTAGGTGCTCCGGGCTTGATACCGTATGTGGTGGTATTGGTTTGAGTCATTTTGTATTGCTGGGTCGGAACGATAGGGTCATGCCCTGTCGAAAAGCTGCCGACGATCGTATTATATATAGTTGTGACGAATGTTGACTGGCGCTTAAGTATACTTTTAAGTTCAGGATCCTGAATATGCTGATCATACATTTGATACTGATCGAGCATGCTGATGATCCCTGCTATGATCTCATGGGCATCAAAGAGCTCATGTCCCCCATGGTTTTTACTTTGAGTGTTCATCATATTCGGTGGCATCTGATTTCCAGGTGATGTCATATTCGATTGTTGTCCTTGATTTTGCATCTGTTTTTTCCTCCTTGAAAATAGCATCGATAATTAGAATATCCTTATTAAGCACAATTATGTATTTCGGTTTAATACTTGGCAGCCTGTCCGAATACACTAGGAAGAAGTTAATTTGAAGGTGGTAGAAGATGAGTATTTTCATAAGCTATATCATTTTGGGATTATCGCTTTCTGCACCTATGGGACCGATAAATGCCGCTCAATTGGACAAGGGGATCCGCTTCGGCTTTTTCCATGCCTGGCTTGTAGGGGTAGGGGGGATGGTAGCGGACGGGATCTTTATGCTTCTTATTTATTTCGGAGTTTCTCAATTTATTGATACACCGGTCATTAAATTGTTCTTGTGGGCATTCGGGTTCATTGTATTGACGTATACAGGGATTGAAAGCATCCTGAAATCGGGATCCATTACAAAGCCCTCTCATCAAACTCTGAATGAAACGAAAGGAAAAGCTTTTCGCACAGGATTCTTTATGGCCATTTCCAATCCATTAAGCATTCTGTTTTGGCTTGGTATCTATGGGTCTATATTAGCTCATACTTCCGGTTCCTATGAAGCTGGACAGCTCTTCCTGTATAGCATGGGGATCTTTCTTGGAATCACCCTTTGGGATCTAACGATGGCCGGTGTGGCTACTGGTGCAAGGAAACTGGTCAGTCCCATGATCTTGCGGGTCATCTCCATTATTTCCGGTCTCATTTTGATGGGGTTTGGAATCTCCTTCGGTGTCCAGGCCTGTCGATTAATATTCGGCTAGACAGACACCCACTAAGTTCCTTCCTAATAGGATAAATGTGTACTATTTAGGAGGGAACGGCTATATGTTATGGTCTAAAAGTTTGATCGATCAACAAGGCGAGGAACTCACCCCATGGCAACAAGCAGCCTACGCCCATTTCTCGTCTGTCATGTGCGAAGTAGAACACCCTTACCCATGTGTACCTGGAAAACAAGGCTTTCAGACGGATACATTACGCTTTGGATTTGCAGAAGATCCAAGAAAACAAGCAGCTTCTGAAAAACTTGCCTGCTTACTCAAACAATATGGTGAAATCTCAAGGGATACAGGGAAATATGCATCTCTTGTTGTCTTTTTTAATTCAGAGGAGATAGTGGCTGATAATCAATCGATTGATTCTTATCAGGAAATATTTTGGGGTTTATTGAATAAGATTCATGAATTGGATGAATCACCTTGGCCGGAAGATATCGCGAAGGATCCCCATCATCATACCTGGGAGTTTTGTTTTGACGGGGAGCCTTACTTTGCCTTCTGTGCAACACCTGCCCATACCATGCGGAAAAGCCGTTATTTTCCTTATTTTCTTGTAGCCTTCCAGCCCAGGTGGGTGTTCGATGAAATCAACTCTTCCACTGCATTTGGCCAGAAATTAAAGAAAGTGATACGGAAGCGGCTCATTGAGTATGATGAGGCAGACCCCCACCCAAGCCTTAAATGGTATGGTCAGGAAGACAACTATGAGTGGAAACAGTATTATCTTAGTGATGATGATTCGTCTCTATCGAAATGCCCATTCTTAAATATGCAAACGAAAATCAAGAGTTAAAGCGTTCAGGCTTCAGCTCTTTTTTCTTTTATTATTGTCACAATCGCAATCAGCACAATGAAGCCGATGCTTACAAAATATCCAATGCGACTTACATGATCAAGAAGTGTGCCGCTGATCGCCAATAAAATGAGGATGAGTGCAAAAGTTGTTTGGAAACGGTCCCACCAACCGGTGCTCATCAGCTTGTGATAGGAAGCAAGGATAAAGATCCATGTGTAAAGAAGCATGAGACCCGCTGCTGTAGTGATATACTCGAATAATTTATCCGGCAGTAGCATGGCGATCATAATTGAAGCAGCGACAAAAAGGGTGGTGAGTCCGAATGCAGGGAGGGGCACATTCCATTTCCCTTTTTTGGCAAAAGCTTTAGGAGCATCCCCTTCTTCTGCCAATGCCACCAGCATCGTCGTGACTGCATATAAGGAAGCGACCATGGTGGAGAACCCCGCAATAATCAGAATAGCGTTGAATACATGGGGGACCCAGGGAAGGTCATATTGTTTAAGGGCGGTTAGAAATGGACTTTCATCCGGATTGATCCTGCCTGCGGGTACGAGCTTTAATACTAGATAAAAGGATAAAAGGTAAAGGATGGTCAAGATAAGAAGCATGATATTCCCTGACTTTGGTGCATCCTTCGGGTCTTTAAGCTCCTGAGCCATCAGTCCCATCACTTCAATTCCCCCGAATCCATAAAAGGCAAAAAGAAGTGCGAGCCACAACCCCTTTCCATTTTGTGGCAGTATCTCTGTTAATGGAGATTGAAGCGTGTGGGCATTAGTACCGGTTCCTAACCACCCGAACATGGCGGCAGTAGAGATGATGACAAACATCACGATGGCTGCTACTTTCATGATTCCAAATAGATTCTCCATCTGTTCCACTTTCTGCACGCCCATCAAAATGACAAGTAATCCAATACCCGCAAATCCGGCAGTGAGCATCCACAGGGGGACGGCAGGAAACCAGAATTGGGCAAAAAGAGCAAGAGCTTAGCTGACTCCCCATAATGAGCATTTCTGCCGACCAATAGACCCATCCGATACTGAACCCTGCCCATGTTCCGTAAGCCTGCTTTGCATAAGTACGGAAGGACCCCTTTTCAGGATGGTGGGCCGTTAATTTTGCAAGGGCTTGAAACACCATCCATGTTCCAATTCCGGCCATTAAATAAGCAATCATAACAGAGGAACCCGCCTTTTGAATGGGGATCGCTGATCCTAGAAAGTAACCTGTTCCAATGATACAGCCCACCCCGATTAAAGAAAGCTGCCACCATGTAAGATTAGTTTGATTCGTGCATTTACTCATCAGTTTTCCACCTGCCTTTACCCCTCATAGTTTGACGTAGAGGTTAATGATTTATGTGAAAAGAGCAGAATGATTTACCTGAGAAAGGAGAGAGTAAATGTTACTGATACTAAGGGGGCTGGCTCATGGTAAAGATTCATCCGAATTGCTGGAGTGAACATGGAGAATTAAAGACGGTGATGGTATGCTCGCCTTCTTCATTGGATATACCTGATCAAAGAACGGCTGATTACGTTGGTTGGGAAAAACCTGTTAAACAGGAAATAGCGAAAGAAAACCATGAAGGTATGATGAAGGCAATGGAAGACGCAGGAATAACGGTCATTGATTACTCCCGGTTCTTAAAAGGAGAAAATGCTGAACTTAATCATCAGCTCATCAATAGGGTATTTGTAAGGGACCTGGCATGTGTATATGGAAATACTGTCATCCCGGGTGATACAGGGATTACAATGAGGGCACCGGAATACGTACATAGTCATGAGCTGTTTCAAACTTGGTTTGACGAAAAGACGTTTTCAATCAAGGAGAATAACCGATTGAAGGCATTGGAAAATGGGGATGTATTCGTTCTGAATAAAGATGCTGTCTTTATTAATACAGGAATGCGAACAAGCATTGAAAGTATTGAAGAGATCCAACAGGAGATCTTTCGGGCCGGTTTCTCGGAGATCGGGATCATCGACTTACCGCGAACCGGGGAAACCATGCATTTGGATATGAACTGCAATGTAGCCGGATCCGACCTTCTCATAGCCAAGAGCTATATGAGGCTCTTTCCAGTACAAATCATCACAGAAAATGGTGGCAGGTACGTGATGATGGAGGAATTCATCCGACGTCAGGGCTTCGACGTTCTATGGACGGATGATGTAAAACACACGGTTGCGGATATCAATTTTCTGAACTTGGATCCGGAGACCCTGTTAGTCAGCACCAAAGCCAATAAGAAGATATTGAAAGGGCATACGAAATTACGAGGGAAGAAATTGATAGAAGTCGATGTGAATGAACTTGAGAAAGGTGGAGGCGGGATAAGGTGTATGACGCTGCCCTTAGAAAGGAAATGAATCATTAAGAGCTGATTGGAACAAGTAGACTGGAGATTACTTCTCCGGTTTTTTTATTGTTCATTTTAGCAAAGATTGCTGTTTTCTAAAGGTAGATTTAATTGAAAATAACACCCGATCATTCTCATTTAAAATAAATTCACACTACTATTATCCCTGTTAGGGTGATGGGATAATAGACCTGCATTTCGCATTACGTAAAATTGTAAATGCTTAAATCTGTTAATGATTTCACTTAAAACCTTTGTATGAAAGGAATACGATGACACTTGATAGAATGGTGCCTTTCCCATACTAAATGACTAGAAGCAGATGAAATTAATTGAGAATAGTTATCAACTACTATTGACATTGATAATCATTATCAATTAAGATGACGTTGGAAGCAAAAGCAAATCAATCACGAAAGGAAGATTTGATTATGAATGTACAAAGTGCCATTTCAAATAGAGAATTACTGGACCAACAGGAGAGACGCGAGTCGAATGCGAGATCCTATCCGAGAAGAATCCCACTGGCAATCAGTGAAGCAGAGGGAATCTATGTAACGGACATGGAAGGGAATAAATACTTGGATTGCTTAGCGGGAGCAGGAACATTAGCGCTGGGTCACAATCATCCGACGGTCATTGAGGCCATGGAGCAAGTGATCCGTGATAAACGGCCATTACATACGTTAGATATTACGACGCCTGTGAAAGAGGAATTTGTGAATGAATTATTCTCCTCGTTGCCAGAAGCATTTCGTGATCGTGCGAAGATCCAATTTTGTGGACCGACAGGCGGCGATGCGATTGAAGCTGCGTTGAAATTAGTGAAGACGGCAACTGGAAGACAAAGTATTCTTACGTTTCAAGGAGGATACCACGGTGCTACTCACGGGACGATGTCCATCAGCGGAAACCTGGGTCCAAAAAAGAACGTACAAGGACTGATGCCTGATACTCACTTCTTACCTTATCCATATACATACCGCTGCCCATTTGGAATAGGAGGAGAGGAGAGCCATCGCATTAGCAGTCAATACATCGAGAATCTCCTGGATGATCCCGAGAGTGGAATATTACCACCGGCTGCCATGATTTTTGAAACGGTCCAAGGTGAAGGTGGCTCCATACCTGCACCGATCGAATGGATCCGGGAAATGAGAAGAATCACTGAAGAACGGGGAATTCCACTCATCATCGACGAAGTACAGACGGGAATCGGACGCACTGGAGAACTATTTTCCTTTGAACATGCAGGAATCGTACCAGATGTGTTTGTTCTTTCAAAAGCAATCGGAGGAAGTCTTCCTCTATCTGTCGTGATATATGATCGTGACCTGGATGCCTGGGAACCGGGGGCACATATCGGTACCTTCAGAGGAAATCAAATGGCCATGGCAGCAGGGACAGCAACATTGAAATTCATTAAGGAGAATCACTTGGTTGCCCATGCGGGGGAAATGGGAGAAAGACTTCTTCAATCTCTGCAAGAGCTTCAACAAGAATTTCCTGAGATAGGTGATGTAAGAGGTAGAGGACTGATGGTAGGAGTGGAAATCATTGATCCCACTATACCTCATTCAGGGAGCGGAAGTCAGCCGGCAAATCCTGACGTCGCGAGCGGAATTCAGCGTGAATGCTTCAAACGGGGATTGATCCTGGAGGTAGGGGGAAGACATGGGGCAGTTGTCCGTTTCCTTCCGCCATTGATCATTACAAGTGAGCAAGTCGATGAAGTGGTATCGATATTCAGAGAAGCTTTAATCGCCTCTCTTGCGGAGTAAAATGATGAAAATGAAAACAATCGAAAGAGAAACCAATCAGAATATAGACTCCTTCTTTCTACATCAAGGGGAAGAGGGAATCAGTGCATTTAATGAACTGATAGATGGAGTAAGCAGGAAACTGCAAAAGCTATATGAAGGTACCGGGAATCCTTTTATAGGGAAAATGCCTGGAGCAATAAAAGAAGAAATCAAACCGATCATGACATTTACTCCTGAAGGGGAATCCTTTGAAGACGTCCTTGATGAAATTGATGAACCGATTTTTAAAAATAGTCTTCATATTTCCCACCAGAAGAGTATGGCCCATTTACATTGTCCTCCTCTACTTCCTGGAGTGGCGGCGGAACTGATCATCGCAACCCTTAATCAATCAATGGATTCCTGGGATCAGAGTACGGCTGCCACCTATGTGGAAGCGGAAATGGTGAAATGGTTAACGGAAAAAATAAGGCTCCCGGCATCATCCGGAGGTGTCTTTACAAGTGGTGGAACCCAATCCAATTATATGGGGCTCCTGTTGGCACGCGATGCATTCTGTCATTCGAAATGGAATCATAACGTACAACGGGATGGTTTACCCGAAGGCTTTAACCGATTAAGGATTCTTTGTTCAGAAGAGGCCCATTTCACTGTGAAGAAAGCGGCTTCTCAACTGGGGTTGGGAGAACAAGCGGTTGTGACGGTTAAGACCGATGAAAATCATCGGATGAGCGTCCGGGAAGTGAATGAAACACTTGAGAAGCTTGATCAGGAGAACTTATTACCCTTTGCCCTTGTTGCTACGTGCGGGACCACCGATTTTGGAAGTATCGACCCAATGGGGGAACTGGCAGAAATCGCCCGTGGGCAGGGGTTATGGTTTCATATCGATGCAGCATACGGCGGTGGGCTGATGCTTAGTCATTCTCATGCGGACAAACTGAAAGGACTGGAGGCTGCTGATTCCATTACGGTGGATTTCCATAAGTTGTTCTATCAGCCCATTAGTTGCGGAGCGTTTCTGGTAAAAGATGAGGTCAATTTCCGTTACCTTTCTTATCATGCTGATTACTTGAATCCCGTCAAAGACGATGAAGAGGGCATCTTGAACCTGGTGAATAAGTCGGTTCAAACAACGAGAAGATTCGATGCGTTAAAACTGTATCTGTCATTAAAGACAGTAGGGACCGGCCTTTTTGGCGACATGATTGATGAAACGTTAAAGCTCGCCAGGTACACAGCTTCTTATATGAAAGAATTACAAGACATTGTGATTCAAAACCCTGAGCCGGAAATCAACACAGTCATCTTTCGCTATCAGCCAAAAAGGATGGAAGGAAAGGATCTGGATCTCAACCATATGAACCGAACGATCCAACAAACCCTGCTTTATAAGGGGAAAGGGGTTATTGCGAAAACAGTGATAAGGGGTGAAACCTTCTTGAAATTGACGTTATTAAATCCAAGAACAAAGCCGGAAGATATTCATTCCCTTCTACATGAGATTGAAGAAATCGGCACCGAATTAGTAAATGGAGGGGTTATACATGAGAAACTCTAAGGAAATTGCTGAACATGCAACGATGCAAAGCTTTCTAAATTGCTATTTAAGAGAAACAGGGAACTACACTGAAGAGAGCGGCTACGACAATGATCCGTCACTTGGGCAGTTTGAGAAAGTCATCGTCTCTCATTTGGTTCTGCAGCAGATTGAATTGATTATACCAGTGAAATATTGGTCTCTTACGGATCGTCATCTATTCGGCTTCCCACTTTATTATCGAGTGGGGAAAAGCGAATTGAAACCACTCGACTACGTTACCCTTACAACACTAGTGGTGAAAGAGTTCTTACTGGATAAACGTCACCACGGGTCAGAAGATGAACTTCTATTAAGAGTGATCCTAAGCTGCAGAAGTATTAAAAGCTATGTTGAAAGTCGGGTACAGGACAACGAGGCACTTACGGATGAAGAATTTAACTACATCGATGCTGAGCAATCTCTTCTATTCGGACATATGCTTCATCCAACCCCGAAAAGTAAACAAGGCCTGACGGAACAAGAAGACCATTTGTATTCTCCTGAATATAAAGGGGAATTTCAGCTTCATTACTTTAGTGCAGAGAAATCGTTGGTAGAACAGGATTCAAGTGTCGATAAATCTGCAGCTTCCATCATCTTTGAAGAGTTAAAGGAAGATTCTGATGTAGATCAGAAATGGTTACAGAAGCTGATGGAAGAAGGTGAACGCGTCTTGCTTCCTGTACACCCCCTTCAAGTGAAGACATTATTGGAAAAGGTGAACGTACAAGACCTGATGGAAGAAGAAAGACTGGACTACATCGGTCCGTTAGGGAAGCGCTTCACGGCTACGTCATCGTTTAGAACGGTCTATAGCAAAGAATCCCGTTACATGTATAAATTCTCCGTCCCTGTCAAAATCACAAACTCTCTTCGCATCAACCAAAAGAAGGAGCTGGCAAGGGGAGTAGAAGTTTCCAGATTACTAGAAACAGAGGTGGGAAATAGCCTTAACCGAGAGTTCCCACAATTTAAGGTCATCCAGGATCCTGCTTATTTAAACATGGACCTGAAAGAAGAAGTTTCCGGGTTTGAGCTGGTCATCAGGGAAAATCCTTTCTATCAAAACAGTCGCGGGTCCAGCTTGATCGCAGCTTTATGCCAGGATCATGCTTATGGAGGAAAAGCCAGAATACATTCCATCATTAAAGGGATAGCGCAAAGAGAGAATAGAAGTCTGGAAGAAGTGAGCGTGGATTGGTTCGATCGATACTTATCCCTGACGCTGGATCCGATGATCTGGTTGTTCCACACCTACGGGATCGCCCTGGAAGCCCATCAGCAGAATTCGGTGATCCACCTAAGGAACGGGTACCCTGAAACCTTCTATTACAGAGATAATCAGGGATACTACTATAGTGAATCCAAAGTAGAAAAACTAAAAAATTCCCTTCCAGAATTAAATCAAGAAAGCGACACCATTTGTGCCGATGAGGTGGCAGAGGAACGATTGCGCTATTACTTCTTCTTTAACCATTTATTCGGGCTGATCAATGGTTTCGGAGCAAGTGGTCTCATCGAAGAAGAAAGACTTATGAATCTTGTAAAGGAACGTCTGGAGTACCATGAACAGCAGTGGGGGGAAGATTCCAATCTACTGAGCAGTTTATTATATCAACCTGTCCTTCCGTGTAAAGCGAATCTACTGACCCGATTCTATGACATGGATGAACTGGTCGGTCCAATGGAAGCTCAATCGGTCTACACGATGGTAAAAAACCCCCTTGCCAAAGAGGTGGAAATCCATCATGTCCTATGACCATGAAGTGTTTGATCAAGAAATCCAAAAAAAGATCCAATTCAAGAAAATAGATTTTGACAAAGATGTAAAACGTATTCACAAATGGATGATGGAGGAGCATGTCCATCCATTCTGGAATTTAAATTTACCATTTGAAAGATTTCAAGAACATTTGAAAAAAGCTTTGTCTGATTCACATCAAACCCTGTACGCAGGGTATCTTGACGGCGTGGCAATGAGTTACTGGGAGGCCTATTGGGTAAAAGGCGACGTGGTGGAGGAAACGTATGCTCCCGCTCCTTTCGATCAGGGGGTGCATCTGTTAATTGGAGAGAGGGAGTATCTTGGTAAAGGACTTTCCCTGCCATTATTACGAGCGATGGTTTCGTATCAGTTTCAAGAAAAGATGACTACTAAAGTCGTAGCGGAGCCGGATATTCGTAATGACAAAATGATCCATGTTTTTGAAAAATGCGGCTTTAAACCGGTTAAACCGATCACTCTCCCAGACAAAACCGGACTGCTAATGTTTTGTGAGAGAAGCGAATTTGAAAAGAGGTGGCTGAATGAAGGACTTCACGAACACATCAAATGAATTATATGACGTCATCGGAATAGGATTGGGTCCGTTTAATCTAGGGTTAGCCGCCTTATTGGACTCTGTACCCGAAGTGAAAAGTGTATTTCTGGAGAAAAAGAAAACCTTCAATTGGCATCCGGGAATGTTGATTGAAGGAACGACCTTACAAGTGCCGTTCTTTGCTGATTTAGTCAGTATGGCAGATGTACGAAGTGATTACAGTTTTCTCCGCTACCTGGAGGCTCATAACCGCTTATATCACTTTTATTTTCTAGAAAAATTTCACATACCACGAAAAGAATATAACCATTATTGCCAATGGGTGAGTGAGCAGTTGGATACTTGCAGATTTGGAATGGATGTTCAAGGGGTTGTTCCGGTCCAATTGGGAAGTGGGGACAGCGTATATGAAGTCACCGTATGGAATGATGCCCTTCAACAAACAGAGACTATGTTTACGAAACATCTCGTACTTGGAATTGGTTCTGTTCCTTCCGTACCTGAAGCTTTTCAGGAAATGCTGGGGAAAACCGTGTTTCATAGTGCCGATTATTTATCCAATAAGGAGATATGTGCAAATGCTGAATCCGTTGCCGTGATTGGATCCGGCCAAAGTGCAGCCGAAGTGTTTCTCGATGTAGCCAAAGAGCAGGAGAATCAAGGATTTTCACTGCAATGGTATACACGTTCAAAGGGATTCTTCCCGATGGAATATTCAAAACTGGGCCTTGAGTATTTTTCGCCCGATTATACCCGGTTCTTTTATCAGCTTCCTCAGGAAAAGAAGGATCAGCTCCTAAAGGAACAAGATCTTCTTTATAAAGGCATCAGTTCAGAGACGATAGGCGATATATATGATTATTTATATGATCGATCCGTTGGGAACGAGGAGCCGAACATCGCCTTGCAGGCCATGACAGAGATCGTCGGCATCGAAAAGACGGAAACGTCCTTTGAGCTGCATGGCTATCATCGGATCATGGATGAACATTTCATTGATAAGGCAGATATCATCATTCTTGGCACGGGCTACAAGCCTGCATTCCCGGGATTCCTTTCGAAAATGAAAGAATGGATTGCCTGGGATGAGTGTGATAGATACAAAGTCAAGGAAGATTATCGATTAGAAACCTTTGTAGAAGGACCGAGTGAAATCTTTGTGCAGAACGGTGAAATGCATACTCACGGAGTCGGGGCACCTGATCTTGGACTCGGTGCGCACCGTAATGCGATCATCATCAATACCATAACAGGAAGAGAAGTATATCCGGTTCAAAACAAAAATGTGTTTCAAACCTTTGGAACTGAATCTGCGCACATTCCGGTTCCTCTCTGATACAAAGAAAACATAGACTAAGTGAAAGAAGGGATAATATGTTATTCAGTGAAGAAATTCAACGTGTTTTTAAGAGTGATAGCTGGAAGAAAGTAAACAAGAAATTGATAGGTAAAATGCTGTCTGAGTATATGTATGAAGATATGATCCGACCAGAAACCCTCTCAGAAGAAGGAGAGGATATTGAATATTCCCTGCAGGTCACAGATTCCAAGCACTATCACTATATCGCACAAAAACGATTGTTTGATAGTTTCGATGTGAAATGGATGACGGTATATATCGTTGAAAATGGAGGAAGAAAGGAAGCTGATAGTGCAATAGAGCTATTGGTCGATCTCCAGGGGGTCATCGGGATGTCATCTGAGACGGCAGGGCATTTAATCAAGGAAATGAACAGTACGTTAATAGCGGATGCCCATCTTCTTGAAAAAGAAACCAAAACATCGGACGAACTGATTCTTGAAGACTACGCTACCCTCGAAGGTTATATGACAGGGCACCCATGGATTACATATAACAAAGGGAGAATCGGGTTCGGGTATGATGATTATCTTGCCTTTGCTCCTGAACAGCAGAAAGAGGTCAAGCTTTCCTGGATTGCTGTTCATAACGACCTTGCATCTTTTCAATCGGTGGAAGGATTGGATTATCAAACGTTGATCGCAGGTGAACTGAGTGAGGAAGATCGAATCCGTTTTGATGAGATCGTCAAACAAAATGGAAGCGAACCATCGGAATACTATTTCTTGCCGGTGCACGAGTGGCAATGGAAGAACACACTGATTCAGAATTTCCCCGAGGAACTGGCCATGGGCCGAATCATTCCTTTAGGAGAAGGAGAAGACCGCTACCTTCCTCAGCAGTCGATCCGCACTTTTGTGAATCGAACGAACAAAGATAAGCATCATGTGAAGCTTCCGATGAGTATATTGAACACCCTTGTTTATCGGGGATTGCCATCTGAACGAACCGTGATTGCTCCTAAGGTGACAGAGTTCATTAAAGGAATGGCTGAAAAGGATCCATTTTTAAAAGATGAATGCCGGGTCATCCTGCCAGGGGAAAATGCCAGTATGAATGTAAATCACCGCTATTATACACAATTAAAGCAGGCACCTTACCAATACTTGGAGATGCTTGGAACCATATGGAGAGAAAGCATCTATACGTATTTAGAAGACGGCGAACAAGCGATTACACTGGCTGCCTTATTGTATGAAGATCATAACAATAAACCGTATGTTGTCAGTTTAATTGAACAATCAGGTCTGGACTCAGAAGAATGGATGAAGCAATTTTTCAAAGTCGTAATGGATCCTCTCCTTCATTACCTCTACCAATACGGAACGGTATTCTCTCCTCATGGACAAAATACGATTGTCGTGTTGAAGGAGGCAAAGCCTCACCGTTTAGCGATTAAAGATTTTGTTGATGATGTCAATATTTCAGATCAGGATTTTCCGGAGCTGCAAGGGCTGTCAGCTGAATTTAAAGCGGTCCTTCGAACAGAGCCGCCTGAAGGACTTACACAGTTCATCTTCACAGGTCTCTTTATTTGTCACTTGAGATACTTGAGCAACCTGTTAAAGAACAATGAAGTGATGGAAGAAGAAACATTCTGGGGTCTCCTTGCTGACTCAATAATCAACTATCAGGAACGATTCCCGCAATTACAAGAACGTTTTAAGCTATTTGACTTCTTTAAACCTGAGCTTACGAAATTATGCCTGAACCGGAACCGTATGGTGGACTACGGATACTCTGATGACGATGACCGCCCACATGCTTCCGAATTCGGAAAAGTAACAAACGCTTTGGCTGCATATAAAATAAACCAGACTGTTGGGTCAATCTGATCCTCCAATCAATAGCGATAATTTTTAAATAGAAAGGCGGCTCACCTTTGAGTACAGTTGTTGTGCAGAAATTCGGTGGAACCTCTGTTGGTTCTACCGAGAGAATAAAACGAATGGCAGACAGAGTCATACAGGAGAAGGAAAAAGGTCATGACGTCGTTGTAGTCGTTTCTGCAATGGGGAAAACCACCGATGCACTTGTAAAGTTAGTTAGTGACATCACAAATGAACCAAGTAAGAGAGAGATGGATATGCTACTGTCAACAGGTGAACAAGTAACGATTTCCTTACTGACAATGGCTCTTCAACAACAAGGGGTGGAGGCCATTTCTTTCACAGGATGGCAGGCTGGCATCCGAACGGATTCCATCCTTGGAAATGCTCATATTCAATCCATTGATACAGGTCGCATTCTAAACGAATTGGAGAATGGTCAAGTGGTGGTGGTCGCAGGTTTCCAAGGAGTCACGGAGGGTGGGGACATTTCCACTTTGGGAAGAGGAGGATCCGATATCACGGCAGCTGCTCTTGCGGCCGCGTTAAAGGCAGATAGGTGTGACATCTATACGGATGTCGACGGAGTATACACCTCAGATCCCAGGTTTGTTCACAGAGCATCGAAAATCACTGCCCTTTCCTATGAGGAAATGCAGAATTTAGCCTCAATGGGAGCAGGTGTGTTGCATCCAAGAGCGGTTAAACACGCGAAAAAATACGGAATTCCTCTTTATATAAAATCCAGCTTTGAAAAGGGCAAGGGAACCATGATTTATGGAAAGGCAAAACAGAATGGATCGCCCCATGTGATTGGTATCACATTTGAAGCAGATATCAATAGATTAGAGATCTTTAATTGTAGTGATATTGAGGGTTTCCAAGAAGCATTAATGTGTGAACTGGCCTCACACCATATTCAGGCCGATGTTTATAAACAAAGCTGTAGAGACTCAATATCCTTATTGGTCAAGGAACAAGACCATCAAGAGGTATTATCGATTTTGGAAAAAGAGAAAGAGAAATGGAAGTATTCACGTATTGAAAGAAAAGGAGGTTTGTCAAAGGTCTCGGTAATCGGGCAAAATATTAAATCACAGCCGGCCATAAAAATGGAAATGTGCAAAGTTTTATTGGAAAATTCCGTGAGAGTGAAATTAGTAGGTGAATCTGCTATTAGCGTTACGGCAGTCGTTGAGAGAAGCCAGGTCCAGCTGGCGGCAGAACGTTTGCATACCGGGTTTGGATTGGATTATGAAGTCGTGATGAAGGCTTCAGTGTGAAACAAAGGTCATAAGTGAAAAGGAGAAAAAATCGAGTTTATCATAACCGATTTCTTCTCCTTTTTTCACGTAGGTACGATAAGATTCAACATCACTTCCTGGGAAAAGATGTTGAATCTTGCTGAAAGAGAAAAGGTGGTTTAAAGAAGTTACAACATTTGGTATAATTTATGTGAAGTATTTCACAAAATGTAAACTCCATTATTCTATAAGAGAAATGAGTTGATCAAGTGGGAAAGAAAGTCGTGATAGCTGGGGGAACAGGCTTTATCGGTCAGTATCTTCAGAATCAATTTCTTGAAATGGGTTATGTAGTGACGATTATTTCTAGGCAGTCTCCCCATATTTCCTGGGAAGATCAAGAGGGAATGGTTCAATCATTAGAAGAAGCAGAACTGCTCATAAACCTCGCAGGGAAATCTGTCGACTGCCGTTATAATGAGAAAAATAAAGCAGAAATCTTTAAATCCAGAACGGAAACGACCAAGGCACTGGGGGATGCCCTTACACAGTGCAAAAATCCTCCGTCCCTATGGATCAACTCGAGTACGGCAACGATCTATCGCTATGCAGAAGACCGGCCAATGACAGAGTATGATGGTGAAATCGGTACAGGTTTCTCCGTTGAGGTAGCGAAGGATTGGGAGAAAGCGTTCTTCTCATACCGCTTACCGGCAACCAGACAAGCAGCTTTGCGAATGGCCATTGTATTAGGACCTGGTGGCGGAGTCATGACACCATATAGGACCTTAGTCAGATTTGGTCTCGGAGGTGTACAGGGATCGGGAAATCAGAGATTTAGCTGGATTCATATAGAAGATGTGTTTCGCATTATGCTATTTCTTATGGAAAATAAGAAGCTGAGCGGAGTGTTCAACTGCTCTTCCCCAGATCCTGTCACGAATCGAGAATTCATGGCACACTTACGTAGGGTGATGAACAAAAAGATAGGGCTGCCAACCCCGAAGTGGATGCTCGAAGCAGGTGCCATGCTTATCAAAACCGAAACAGAATTGGTCCTGAAAAGTAGGTGGGTCATTCCGGAAAGATTAGAGACTGCCGGATACGAATTTAAATATGACACGATGGAAAAGGCACTCGGTCACATTTTGTCTAACTAATGGAAAAAAGGACTTGTCCGCTAACAAGTCCTTTTGATTTCAGATTTTATTATGTCGCAGGTATTCAAGACTCATCCTGACGCTATCAAAGGGAGGAATCCTGGATTCGTCCTGTTCAACAATCCACCAGTCCACATCATTATGTACGCCATTGTCTAAGACAGAAACAATGTCCACACCACCCGCACCCAATTCAGCAAAAAATCGTTCTCCGTCCGTCGTCATATCTTTTAAATGAACCAGAGGGGTCCTTCCATGGTAGCGTTTCAGCCAATCAACCGGACTTTCACCAGCATAGGTCAGCCAATAAATATCAAACTCCGCTTTGACCCAATGGGGATTGGTTTCAGAAAGAATCATGTCAAGTGCTGTTTTCCCATTGGACAGTGTGGATAATTCGAATTCGTGATTGTGATAGCACAGGGTAATCCCTTCTTTTAAACACCTTTCACCAAATGAGTTAAGGTCATCGACTAATTGCACATAATGTTCCTCAGTTCTTTCTTCAGGAAGCAAATACGGACACACAATAAAGCTGCTCCCAAGCTCGTGCTGATCGTGAATCACTTTGCTCACATCACTTCTTAGGTCCTTTAGCGGTATATGACTGGAAGCGACCCGCAGTTCTAACTGATCGAGTGTTTTTTTTAGCTCTTTCGCTGATAGCCCACCATATCCTGCCAGTTCTACCCCTTCATAGCCTATTTCGGCCACCTTTTGAAGTGTTCCTGTAAAGTCTTTTTCCAACTCATTTCGCAATGTATACAATTGCAGGGCAATCGGAATTTGTTTCATCTTCACTCACTCCTATCCTCTTGTCATGTTCTCATTGATTTTAGATAGAACGCTTTTATATACTTCTAATTCCTCCTCAGAAATTCCTTTAAGAAGGGTCTCTTCATATAATCCTTCTATAAATGGAGAAAGTTCATCCTTCGCTTTCATCCCTTTCTCAGTGATGAAAATAAGGAATGATCTTCTATCATCAAGGTTTCTCTGTTTGTAGATCAATTCCTTCCGTTCCAAAATGTCTAAGATCCTCGTTAAGGTCGGCTGATCCTTTTCAGATTTAAAGGCCAGTTCTTTTTGACTGATTCCATCCTGCTCCGCTAATCGCTTTAACACAGTCCACTGCTCGGGTGTCACATCAAATTCCTTCAAATGAAATGTAAGGAATCGAACAATATTCTTTACAGTATGGCTTGTATACAAGCCAATGGATTCATCACGGGACATCGTCATTATTTTTCACCTACTACATTCAATTTCTTCTCCTTATCATACATGAAATTCAGAATGATTTGAGAGGTTTGATAAAAGTATTTCAATATAGTTGTTACAACAACTATATTTACAAATATACATGTTATAGATATAATTAGTATAGCAACTAATTAAACGAAGGAGATTTTTTATGAGTCATTCCAACCAAACAACTATATGGACACGGCCATTTTTTATGGCATTAGTGAATAATTTTTTTATTTTTTTAGTTTTCTATTCGTTGTTAACCGTCCTGCCACTCTATGTGATAGATGAACTTCACGGAACGGAAGGGGAAGCGGGTCTCGCTACAACGATTTTTTTACTTTCGGCCATCATTGTTAGGCCTTTCTCGGGGAAAATCATTGAACTGTTGGGAAAGAAAAAGACGCTGATCATAAGTGTCATGCTTTTCGGGATTTCATCATTCATTTACTTCTGGGTGAATGATTTTTATCTTTTAATGGGGCTTCGTTTTTTTCATGGAATTTGGTTTAGTATTGGTACGACGGTTTTAGTTACGATTGCCGCAGACATGATCCCTCCCCACAGGAAAGGGGAAGGGCTTGGTTATTTTGCCATGTCAATGAACGTAGCCGTGGTAGTTGGACCGTTTATTTCGTTAGCACTTATTCAATGGATCCCTTATTCAACGTTGTTTATGGGTCTAGCCTTTGTCATCGTCATCGGATTCCTTTGTTCATTCGGTATTCAGGATTCGGAGAACGATGAGGTGGAAGCAAAAATGTCGGGACGATTAACCTTTAAGGATTTAATAGAAGTTAAAGCGATTCCGATTTCCCTTGTAGGATTTTTAACATCATTTGCTTACTCCGGGATCATGTCGTTTATATCCGTCTATGCGAAGTCTGTCGGTCTATTCGAATCCGTCAGCTTATTCTTTGTCGTCTTTGCGGCCGCTATGCTGTTATCACGACCTTATACAGGACGCTTATATGACAGGTCAGGACCGAATGCTGTCATCTATCCGTCACTCATTATTTTTGCCAGCGGTTTGATTCTTTTGAGTCTCACTCATTCCGTCCTTTTATTATTGGTTGCAGGAACGCTTATCGGACTTGGCTATGGTGCTTTACTTCCGAGTTTTCAAACCATGTCCATTATGGCTGCCCCTAAGAAGAGAACAGGGCATGCGACCGCTACATTCTTTATCTTTTATGACCTTGGCATTGCCGTTGGATCGTTTGTATTGGGAGTCATTTCATCCCAGTTTGGCTTTTCTGCATTGTATATCATTTGCAGTGGAGTGATTTTCGTCACGATTGTGGTTTATAAAGTAATAACCAACCGTGTAAATCATGATGAAATTCAGAAGGCGAGGGTATTAGAATTGTAGATGAATGGGGAAGAAGGCATCTCTCATTAGAGGGATGCTTTTTTTATGTAGTCTAATTGAGAATAATTTTCAATTAATTATTGACAAATAGCAGGAAAGTTTGTATGGTTTACTTATAGTGATAATGATAATTATTATCAATTAGGTATAAGCGTATTGGAGGTTTATCATGACCAATAAAATTGTAATGATCTATGCAAGCATGAGTGGAAATACAGAAGAAATGGCGACGGCTATCGAAACAGGTGTGAAGGAAGCCGGAGCTGAAATCGATGTAATTGATATAAATGACTGTCCGAATGTTCACGTCCTTGAGGAATATGGTGGAATCCTGTTAGGTGCGTATACCTGGGGGATGGAGAACTACTTATTAAATGATAAATTGCAAGAAAGAGGAGCCCGTTTGAATCAAGATGGTTTGGAAGTGGAATTAACCCCAGAGGATGAAGACGTGGAGGCGTGCAAAGAATTTGGGCGTACATTTGCTAGTGAGCTCTTGTTTAGTAAACATGAGGGCTAGAGAAAGGAGAGGCACTTGTGAACTATTCACTTTCGATTAAAACATTATCGGATATACATCTAAAAGAATTCATCAATTGTCCCCACAAGTTTTACTATCACTACATCCAGCATGAAGAAGCAAGTAAAGTTGAATGGAAAAAAGTTATGCAGTTCATTGTGAACCAAGTGGTGAAGGACTTCTTTATGCTTCCCGTCAAAATGAGGACGCCCATCAAAGCACTTGAAATCATCGAGAAGCACCTTTCCTCTATTAAAACAAACATCTTTGATTCGAAGATTGATTATTATTTAGTGGTGGCGAAAGTGACGGATTACTTAATGCAGGACTTAACGCAAAACTATGGGACATTACCACCTCTTTTTATAAATGAAAAGTTTCGACAATACTTTGAAGAGCTTGAAACTCACTTATCCCTCACGATTGAAG
Source organism: Rossellomorea sp. H136 (assembly GCF_056838065.1). Taxonomy (NCBI): domain Bacteria; kingdom Bacillati; phylum Bacillota; class Bacilli; order Caryophanales; family Bacillaceae; genus Rossellomorea; species Rossellomorea sp. H136. Next base: position 4,179,550 of record NZ_CM166371.1, on the reverse strand, counting down.
TGGCTGAATGGGAACAAGAATCGTTCACAGTCACCAAGTATCTTGTCGATACAAATCACGAAATGATTACCTTGTATTATTATTTGACGGTAGTTTTCTGTGAAAGATCATTTGGAAGACTTCCTTCGTCGATAAGAATCGTTTCCTTGTTAAATGGAGAAGAATTTGTCCATTCCCCTTCACCGACAGAAATGAAAAAAGGTTTGCATTACATAGAGAAATTAAAAGATATGCTGTCTGCACCACTATCATCCAGTACCAAACCGAATGGGGAAGTATGTTTGAGCTGTCCTTTTGTGGAGGTTTGTGCAAATAATGAGATAGAGTTTCTTTTTCAAAAAAAGCATTAAACAGAAGAAGAGGACTTACCGTATTTCGGTAAGTCCTCTTCTTCATTCAATTAAAGCGGATGCTGATTGTTTATCAAAATTTATTCGGGCAACTTTTTTCTCATTTTTAAACAATATATAATGGGCGGTGGCAATTTTTTCTTCAACATAATCAATAGAGAAAGTCCCTGATGGATCTGTAAGGCTCCCAATTGCACGGGATAAATGATCGATCACATGCTTTAAATGTTCTGTCCTCTTCAATTCATTACCAGAATTCATTTGATCCATGATTTCAAATGCAAGATTTTGAACGTGATACAGACGCCTTTGCTCCATACTGAAGATTCTCCCTTCTTATCAAACATATCTCTTTGATTATATGGTGAAAGCTTCAGATATATGATGATTTATCTCCATGAATCAGGTATGAAACAGGGTGGAAAAGTACACTCTAAAGATAATAAGGGAGGTGTTTGAAAATGGCACAAGACGTATTATGTGAAGTAAGCAACTGCAAATACAACCGTGAAGGAAAGAAGTGCTCTGCCGACCAGATTTTCGTTGTCAGTCATAAAGGAAACAAAGCTCACAACAGTGAAGAAACAGATTGTAAAACATTCGATCCAGGTATGTAATGGAAGAGAAGGCAACCATAGGCGTGGTTGTCTTCTTTTTATATAGTATTGATAATAATTCTCATTCTTATACAAAAAAAGCTCACAAAAGTGAGCTGATCAACTTGCCTGTTCCGAAAATGTGGTCGTTTTGAGTTGCCGGTATCTTGAATAGAACAGTCCCGTCATCAAAAGGGACAGGAATCCGAATAAAACCGTCATCATTTGGAGTCCAACGAGATCCAGCAGCAATCCTGTGAGAAGGAGCACAACCTGGAAAATCAGTCTGTCTAGCATATTACGGAACGAGAAGAAACGGCCGTGAAATTCTTTCGGTATTCGAGTCTGAAAAATCGTGGCAGCAGTCGGGAAGAAACATCCCACTGCAAATCCAAACACTGTAAACGCAAGTACTGACATAATCGGACTGGTTGCAAAATAAAGAATCATTTGCGCAATCCCGATGATAAAGCTAAAAAAGAATAATATTTTATAGGGTGACATTTTTTCACCCATTTTCTTGACGGCAAAAGCACCTGTCATAAAGGCAATCCCTTCGGCGGTATAGATCCAACCTTTAATCGCTGAGCTATCCTGAAGCTCGCTGATATTGATGACCATTAAGTTGAACCCGCCGATAAACAAGAGAGGAATCAACGTCATCACAAGAGTCATAAATACGATCGGGAGCCCTTTGATAACAGGAAAGACTTCTTTAAAGCTTGCCCCTTGTGGTTTTTCACCTTGTTGAGAGGTTGTCGCCGTTTTTTCAATTGATAAGAACCAGGTCATCACAAATAGTGCCAGATACGCTACTAATGAGAGAACGTATACCAATGTTAAAGATATGATCACCAATAGGACGCCTGCTAACGCAGTCCCAAGGATCCTTGAGAGCGTGGCAACATTCATATGAACCCCATTCATTTGTAGTAAATCCTTCTCTTTCACCACCATCGGAATGGCAGCCTGCAGAGCAGGAAAATAGAAAGCAGCAGAGATTTGAATGCTCACTAAGAATAATACCATCCATAACACCGAGCCGGTATCAATCGCAATCAACATGAAAATAACACTTAATGCCCTTGTGAAGCCTGAGATGAGCATCACCGTTTTTTTATTTGCCTGATCCGTTATTCTGCCGGCTAAAGGTCCAACAGCAAGACCCGCAAGCAGTCCGGAAGCGAGAATCACCGATTTTAGAAAATCGGAAGGCACCTTTTCCTGCATGAACTCCAGATTACCGATGATCCCTAACCACAATCCGAGACCAGCTATAAATTCACCAATCAATAATATCCATACATTTTTATTTTTCCACATATAGGTCCGTCCCTCGCAGTCGATTTATTTCGCTTCTCTAAATATACTATGGCGGGAGGGGAATGGGAATGATTTTTTTGGTGGGGAGTGATGTAGTTATCTGGAAGAAAAGGCAGTTCGCTGATAAAATTGAGATTTCGCTGATATATCTCGAATTTCGCTGATATATCGGAAATTTCGCTGATAAAAGTAAAATTCCGCTGATAAAATTAATATCCACCATCTAGAAGCAGGATTTTCTGTAGTCCGAGGAGAATACACGTAATATAAAACCCGATTGGAGTGATAAAATGATCGAAAAAGAACGAATCATCCCTCGAATTATCCTCATTTTGCAAGCTTTACTCCGCCGACTTCCCCTCAACCACCCAAAACTGCACATGATATCCGAGGAACTTGGTAAGAGAATGGCTGGATTCAAAGGAGAGACAGCTATTGATTACACTTTGAGCTTTTTAGACTCCAAAAAATACTACATTCTCCACGATCTCAGAATCCCCCACAAAGACAGCTTTTTTCAAATAGACACCCTACTCATCTCAACTAAATTCATCCTCAATATTGAAGTTAAATACCTTGCTGGCACTGCTTATTTCGACCCAATCTTCAATCAACTTATTCAAACAAAAGATGGTATTGAATCAGCTTTACCGGACCCTACGATTCAAATCAAAAGACAGGAAAGCCAGCTATTGAAATGGTTAAAAAAGAACGGACTCCCCGCCATCCCCATATACTCTTGCATAGTCATGAGCAACGATCGTACAATCATAAAAACCGCTCCAGATAACAAAAACCTTAATAAAATCGTCATTCATCGCCATTCTCTATTGGACAAGGTGAAATATATTGAGGATTCTATTCGACAAGAAAACGTCACACCTAAAGATGCGAAAAAATTAATTCGTACATTAAAAAGACAACATAAAGAACCTAATCCCCCTGTCTTAGAGCGATATAACATTACAGAAGGAGAACTGTTAAAAGGGGTCATATGTGAAGTTTGCAATCATCGGCCGTTAGTGAGAAAACATGGGAAATGGTTTTGTATGAATTGTAATAGTGAAAATATTAATGCTCACATCCAAGCCTTTAAGGACTATGAACTTTTGATCGGACCTACCATAAGTAATGCGGAACTAAGAAAATTTTTAAAAATCAATTCCGCTCATGTTGCAAAAAGACTCCTCCAATCCCTAAACCTCCCCACAACTGGCACCAAAAAAGGAACACAATACTTCCTATCATTCAATGAAGATCAATCCAATAAAACGAAACAAAAAAACCCGCCAACAATCTGACGGGCTTTCATTCCTTCTCAATCCACTCCTGGGACCACTTCTCTATATCTTTCATTAATGGCTCTAAAGAATACCCTTTTTTAGTTAGTGAATATTCAATACGCACGGGTGTTTCCGGGTAGACGTCTCGATGTACGATGCCTTCTTCTTCAAGGTCCTTCAGACGCTCTGAAAGAAGTCTGCCACTGATGCCGATTGAGTCTTTGATGGTGCAGTTTCGTTGTGGACCGGAAAGCAATTGATAAATGATGAGTGCTGTCCATCGTTGACTTAAGATGCTGATTGCTTTCTCGAACCTAGGACAAATTTCTGAATGATTCATTCTGTCAATGCCTCCTTCTTTGTAACTAGTATACCACATTTCCACCATATTAGTAATTTAATTACTTGACGAAACAAAGTTATTAAAATATCATTAGTTACATAAAGTAACTATATTTAATGAAACAACATAAAGAAAGGAAGCATATACAATGCTACAAAATCATTTAATAGGAGCACTTATTTTAAGAATATTTTTAGGAATGACCTTCTTCATTCACGGTTTGACTAAGTTCCAGGGGGGAATCGAAAATACGGTCGGTTTCTTTCAAAGCTTAGGACTGCCAGGGTTTGCGGCTTATGTGGTCGCCATCATTGAACTGGTCGGTGGATTGGGCATGATTTTAGGGATTGGTACTCGTGTCGTGGCTGGATTATTTGCGTTAATCATGTTGGGAGCAATCGTAAAAGTAAAATTAGCTGCAGGTTTCTTAGGGAATGGACAGATGGCCGGGTACGAATTTGATTTGGCACTGCTTGCGATCTCTTTATATTTTGTCGTGGCTAAGGAATCATTGTTCTCATTAGATCAGAAGTTTTCACAGCTAAAATGAAACGGAGGAATAAAGATGAATTATCATACAGAACCACATACATTCGTTGGGGAAGTTAATATAAAAGTTGAAAACTTAGAGCGCTCTATTTCCTTTTACCAAGAAGTAATCGGATTTAAAGTACTGGAACGAACAGAGAAAAGAGCGACTCTGACGACAGATGGTATCCACCCGTTACTATCTCTGGAACAACCGGAAAGTGTTACACCTAAGCAGCCTAGAACGACAGGATTGTACCATTTTGCCCTGTTGTTGCCGAATAGAACAGATCTGGGAAATATATTAGAACATCTAATAAAGCTGAATATTCAACTGGGATCTTCTGATCACCTGGTCAGTGAAGCTCTGTATTTATCTGATCCGGATGGAAATGGAATCGAGATCTACAGGGACCGTCCTTCATCGGAATGGACCTGGAATGGCAATCAGGTAAAGATGACCGTTGATCCAATAGACGCAAGGGGGATATTGGATGAGGCAATGGGACAACCGTGGGAAGGACTTCCTGCCGATACGGTCATGGGACATATCCATCTGCATGTTTCTGATTTGAAATCAACAGAGGAATTTTACGGGAAGGGGCTTGGTTTCGATGTAGTCAGTCGATTCGGAAGTCAGGCACTATTCATTTCAACAGGTGGATATCATCATCATATTGGACTGAACACCTGGAACGGGGTAGGAGCTCCGAGACCAGCTGAAAACAGTGTGGGCTTAAACTGGTTCACCCTACACTTTCCAACCGAAGAAAAACGCACCGCCATCATCCGAAAGCTTGAAACCATTGGAGCATCCATCCAGGAACAAAACGGAAAAATTTTAACCGAAGACCCATCAGGCAACCGAATCTATTTAAGCGTGTAAGAGAAGAGGGACGGACCTCACATTGAGGTCCGTCCCTCTTGATGAATGAATCTAAGGAATACCTTAAAAAGGAGCCTAAGCGCACTGAATGTGGCGCTGGCTCTTTTTTGTATGATTTTATTAATAATAATAAGGGTAAGGAGGATAACCATAGTAAGGTGGAGGATATCCGTATCCATATCCATATCCATATGAGTATGGACTCAATAATGCAGCTCCAAGCAGTCCACCGGCGAGACCACCTAAAAACGGGTTGAATCCAAATCCAAACGGTCGTCTTCCAAACCCACCAAAGCCAGGCCTGCCAAATCCCACTCGTCCGATTGGGCGTCGTACATCATGATAATTGATAAATGTTTCATTTCTTACAGTGTGAAAATCATTCAAAACATAAACCTCCTCTCTATCTAGGTTATGAATATTCACCCCGATTCGAAATGGACTGGGCATTAACCCATCTAGAGAGATTTTGTGAAAATAGGCTTATGAAAATTCTTTGATTTTTAATATGAACAGCAGCTACTAACCTTGGTTGCTTCACATTCATACATGTCGAGTATGTAAAACAACTTCAGGAGGAAGATTCCTTCGTTTGAACCAATGCAGAAATGACTGAACCGATTGCCTGGATCCAGCTTCCCACCACATTGATATTCCCGCTGTCCCTTTCATTTAACTCAAGGATATCTGAGATGGCCTGTAGGGAGTTACCGATAATCTGAAGGAGATTGCCGTAAATCGAATAAAGCTCTTCTAAAGTATGTTCTTCATTAAATGAATCGGCAAGGGCTGCCCCTCCACCCAACGCCTGGAGGAGATTTCCTTTAATATTCAACTCTTGTTTTGTTATGTCATCAAAATTAATCAGTATGCCGGCTATAACAGTGACGTTTCCGATCGCTTGAATTTCATTTCCTGCTTTCGTCAGGGTGAAATCGTCTATTGCATCTGCTTCTAATGCATTTCCCGTTGCTTGCAGTTCATTTCCTACGAGATTGAACGACTGTAGAGTATCTTCTGGAATGCTTTTTATAGGGGTACTGCCAATAGCGGCAAGGACCGTTCCGATTGCCGCAACCCATGCTCCGAACGTGAGTTTTTGTTCATTGCTCATAGTATAATCGCCTACTTTAAAGTTCTTAGATATTGTATACAACTAGGCGATGGTTGGTTCATTCCCACCATATTGAAGAGGGGTAGGAATCACCTTCTACTGGAAAAGTTTCTCCGATTCGTGGGGTAACAACATGAACCCCTTGTTCTGCGCCGCTTTTCGTCACTCTCATAATGGGATCAGTCCATTCATGAAAAGATAATGTGAAAGCACCCCAATGAATGGGCAGAAGCCACTTCCCCTTCACATCAAGATGGGCTTGTACAGTCTCTTCCGGGCACATATGTATCGGTGCCCATCTGGGATCATATTGACCACATTCCATCAGGGACAAATCGAATGGTCCATAAACACTGCCGATTTCTTTGAAATGAGGACCGTATCCACTATCCCCGCTAAAGAAGAGTCTGGAAGAGTTCCCGATGATACACCATGAACACCATAAGGTGGCATTACGATCATGTAAGCTTCTGCCGGAAAAATGTCGTGCCGGGGTACAAGCCAGAGTAAGTCCACTCCACTCAACCTCTTCCCACCAATCAAGCTCTACAATGTGATCAGAATGGATTCCCCATCTCTCAAGGTGACTCCCTACCCCGATGGGAACGAAAAACTGCTTCACTTTGCCTCGAAGCTTTTGAATCGTGCCATAATCCAGATGATCGTAATGATCATGCGAAAAGATCACAGCATCAATAGTTGGGAGATCATCCATTTGAAAAGGAAGATCTTTGCTATACCGCTTTCCGCCAATCCAAGGAAACGGGGATGGAGCTCGACCAAACATAGGATCAAGAAGTAGTCTATTCCCATCAATCTCAATAATCGATGCTGAGTGCCCAAACCAGGTTACATTCGTAACGGAATGAGGATGTTCAAAGGAGGGAAATCCGACACTTGGAATATCGGTATCAGGTTTACGGTTGGCATTTCTTTTCATAAGATCCCGAATCATTGTAAGAGACGTGGAAAAACTGGTATCCATAGAAGTTGGAATGGGATTTTTAAATGAGCCTTTTGAATGCTGTGGAGATGACCGAACACGTTCAAGGGAAGGCTTCTCACCAAATGCAGGATAAAACCGGATAACCAGGAAGGCAATCACGATCATAGCGGTAAGCAAAAATATAGATATTAGCATGGATTCTGCTCCTTTTCATTCGATATCTTTTACTATCTCAGATAAGCTTGCGACTGTCCAAAATGAAGGCTGTGTCACATTTAAGAATTATTTAAGATTTCCGTTAAGAATCCATAAGGTTTGTTTATTAAACTATCGTTAATCATAGTGAAGGGATGATCAAATGAAAAAATGGATGATTGGAATAGCTGTAGCAGGAGCTTTGGGAGTGGGATGGTGGCTGATTTCTCCGTTATTAATAGATAAGGTGGTGAACGAAGCGCCTGTTTCATCGCCTTCTGGCTCAAATATGAAAGAACAAGAAGAGAATACTATGAAAGAAACGGATTCATCTTCGCCAGAAGAAATGACAAACGATACAATGAAAGTAAATGAATTAGTCGGGACCTTTCAAGGAGATGAAAATCACGATGCAAAAGGAAATGTGAGTATATCAGAGAAAAATATCCGATTGGAAAATTTTGAAGTGACCAATGGACCCGATCTTTACGTTTACTTAGTGGAAGAAGGTCAGGAAACAAAAGAAGGGATTTCACTGGGGAAATTAAAGGGGAACATCGGCAATCAAAATTATGAGATTCCAGGAGGTCATTCTGTATCATCAGGAATGGCAATTGTGATTTGGTGTAAACAATTTGATGTGGATTTCGGTCGTGCTGAGTTAGGTAAGTAAGGCAATGTAAAGGAGAGTAAATCATGACAAACAAAGTGCTGTTAGTAGATGATGAAGAAAATATTGTGGATGTATGCTCACGGTATCTCATGAGGGAGGGGTATGAAGTGAGTACTGCCTCAAACGGATATGAGGCAATTGAACGATACAATACGTTCCAACCGGACATCGTGATCCTGGATATCATGATGCCTCAAATGGATGGGTGGCAGGCAGCTGAAAAGATAAGAGAAGACAGTGACACACCCATCATCATGCTGACAGCACTGGGGCAGGAGAAGGATAGGATCTATGGGCTGACGATCGGTGCGGATGATTATGTGACAAAACCTTTCAGTCCACGGGAATTATTGCTCCGGGTCAAAAATGTATTAAGAAGGACCTGCTCAGCTTCAAAACAGGAAAAGCAATTGGAGGTTCTTAAGTGGAAAGGCTTGCTCATTGATAGGGATAAGCGAAAAGTAGTCGTATCAGGGAAAGAAATCGAGATGACCGTGAAAGAATTTGATCTATTAATCCTTTTAGCAGAGCATCCTTCACAGGTGTTCTCCAAATCCCAGCTGCTCGAAACATTATGGGGATATGAATATTTAGGTGATGCCAACACAATCAATGTTCATATTCGCAGGTTAAGAGAAAAAATAGAAACCAATCCTTCTGAGCCTAAATGGATAAAAACCGTGTGGGGAATAGGTTATAAATTTGAGGGGCAGCAGCATTATGAAAATTAGAACCCTCATTATTTTAGCCAACACGATTTCGCTCTCCGTAATCTTAGTATTTCTCACAATCTCGTATGTTCAGATGTTTATCTCAACCAATATCATCATCCTGCTTTCCCTTATTACGCTTGGAGCGGGGATCCTATCCTTTGCCGTGAATTTGATGATCACATCGCCTTTGTTGAAATCTGTCAAGCAGATGAGCAATGAAGCAGAGCGGATGGCTATGGGTGACTTTGATGTGAAGGTGACAGAGGCAGGACCCCAGGAAATTAAAAAACTCGCTGCTAACTTTAATCATATGTCCACTAAAATAGAAGCAATGTTCGACGAATTAAGGGAATCAGAGAAGTTCAAGAGTGAACTGATCGCCAATGTTTCCCATGATCTCAGAACACCTTTATCATCGATCCATTCTTTTGTTGCCGCTTTGAACGATGACATTATTGAAGATCCTGAAGCACGGAAGAGATATTACGAGACCATTTTGTCAGAAACCGAAAAACTGGGTCTATTAATTGAAGAAGTACTGGAGTTTTCACAGTTGGAAAACAGGAAACTATTATGGAATCCGTATCCGACACCAATCGATAAACTCCTGATTGAAACCATTCAGCAGTTCGAAAGGGTTTTACAAGAGAAGCAAGTTGAAGTGAAAGTACAGTACGATGAAGATTTACCTCTGGTTCCTTTAATGCCTGTTCAAATCAAAAGAGTGATGACGAACTTTATACAAAATGCCCTATCCTTTTCTCCTGATCAGACGTCAATTGCAATTAAAGCAGGAAAGGATGGAGAGATGATGAACTTTTCAGTCACAGACGAAGGAAAGGGGATTCCCCTTGAAGAACAGGCATCGATCTTTCAGCGTTTTTATCGGGTAGAGAAGTCCCGTAACAAAGCAGGAGGAGGGTCTGGCTTGGGGCTGTCCATAAGCAAAGAAATTGTTGAACTTCATGGTGGGGAGATCGGAGTCGAAAGTGATGGCGAGTCTGGCAGCACCTTTTGGTTCCGATTGCCTTTAGAAATGAGAAAGGAGGAGAGATGATGAAAAAAGTGATGATTGGAATCGGTCTGTTGCTGGTAGTGAGTCTGGCAGCTTTTTTCGGACCTAAACTGTATGCAAGCATGACCCAGAAGTCTTTGGGGAGTGAGCCGGTAAAGACAGATATAGTGGATGGCGAACATGCAGTTGCGACTTTTGCAGGAGGATGCTTCTGGTGCATGGAACCTCCTTTTGAAAAATTGGATGGTGTGTATTCCGTCATTTCCGGATACACAGGTGGCGAGGAAAAGAATCCAACCTATGATGAAGTTTCCACGAAACAGACGGGTCATGTGGAAGCCGTTCAAATTGAATATAATCCCAAAGTGATCACGTATGAGCAACTATTAAAGATTTTCTGGAGACAAATCAATCCTACTGATAATGGTGGTCAATTCGTCGACCGGGGTCCTCAATACGTGAGTGGTATCTTCTATCATAATGAAAATCAGGAGAAAATAGCACAACAATCAAAACAGGAGTTAGCAGACTCAGGGCGTTTTGAAGAAGAGATCGTCACAGAGATCCAGCCTGTTACCACCTTTTATAAAGCGGAAGAGTACCATCAGGATTATTATAAGAAAAATGAATTAAGCTATAAGTTTTACCGAAACAACTCAGGGAGGGATGACTTCCTTGATGAAGCTTGGGGAGAGGACCTGAACATCAAGCTGGATACGAAGCCTCTTTATCCTTCCTTCACAGGCGAAGAACTAAAAGAAAAGCTTACGGATATCCAGTATAAGGTAACCCAGGAAGACGGGACAGAGAAAGCATTTGATAATGAATATTGGGACAACAAAGAAGAAGGGATCTATGTGGATATCGTTTCAGGGGAGCCTCTCTTCAGCTCTAAAGATCAATATAAAAGCGGAACCGGGTGGCCCAGTTTCACGAAGCCCCTAGCAGAAGAAAACATTGTGGAAGTCGAAGATCGCACACTATTTATGGTGCGAACCGAGGTAAGGAGTAAACACGCAGACTCCCACCTGGGGCATGTGTTTGATGATGGTCCTGAGCCAACAGGTTTAAGATATTGCATGAACTCAGCAGCCCTTCGATTTGTCCCGAAAGATGAGTTAGATGATCAAGGCTACGGAGAGTTCGTTTCTCATTTCGAAAAAGCGGAGGAGGAGTCGTCATGAATGGCGCAACTTCATTACGATCTGCTTCAGCCATCAGTGATCTTCCAGGAAGGCTCGCAAACTACTCAAAGAAAGAAGTAATCTTTCAACCTTTTTCACGTAGTCAAAATCTGTACGGGATTCAATCCGGGAAAATTAAGCTATATAAGCATAGTGAGGATGGACGCAAAACCATCCTCACCATGCTGGGTGAGGGAGATTTCTTCAGTAACATAGCGTCTTTCAGCTTAGACGACGAGGGAGTTTATGCAGAAGCTATCGATGAAACGATCTTAAGGATCATTTCTCTTAAACAACTGGATAGCTTAAGTGTATCGCAACCTGCTTTTCTTTCAGAGCTCTTCTATACCTTCAATCAACATATGAAACAACGAAACATGTTCCTCGAACGCATCATGTACGCACCTGTTAAAAAACGAATTCTTTACCTCATGTCATTTCTTATGAAGAACTTTGGAGAAAAGCAAGGGAGATTCATGAAATTAACGGTCCCCCTTACCCACCAGGATATCGCAAGCTTCATTGGCTCTACAAGAGAAACCGTGACCAGCCTCACAAAAGAACTGATAACAGAAGGACACATCCAAAAAAAAGATAAGCACTATCTTGTGATGGGAGGAGGCTGGGACAGAACTAAAAAACCAAGATAAAAAGACGAACAATAGAAGTGTAGGTTCTTCATACCGCTAATGATTTCCGTGCAAGACTACGCTTTCCGCGGGTAGCCCGTGAGCCTCCTGATATGAACGAAACTGTCAATACTCATATCCTACATCGATTTGGAGGCAACTTTAAGAAGAGAAGCTCCTTTCGCTTCTTCTCTATATGTTGCGTTAAAGCCATTACTGGCTAGACTTTTTCCTTCTTTAGCTTACTGACCACTTCTCACCTCATCAAATAGCTGTCAAGTGATCTTCTTGATAGCTATTTGATGAGGTGAGATACTTATTGAGCTAAAGAAAATGAATTTTTCCTCCTTACTTTTTTTAGAATAGAAGGTAAGAACACGGCACGAAGGCAAAAATTCTACTGCGGTTAGCACTCTGATATTCGTGGGTTTTCACATTTTATCTTTCCGTATAAAGGACTGATCCACTAACTCGGGTCGTGCGTTAATCTAAATAGATATAGCACAGAGGAGGCCACGTGGGTTTTCCTTTCCGGTTTTTCTCTTTGCCTTCGAGCCCTATTCTCATTCTTCTAAGGGGTTACCTTACTCTTCGAGCTACGGGAATACGTTCTTTAATTTGTTTTCGGTGTTTCTTCTACTTCTTGCATCACTGCCCAAATAAAACCTGCCAATTCTCTGGCTACAGCCGTTATGGCTTTACCTCCTTCTTTCCCTCTGGATAATAAACGATAATACTTCTTATGAAGTCGATTTTGTGCTTTCCAAGAGATCGCTTGAATGGTAGGGGATTGGCCACTCTGTCTTCGTTTTAATTCGCCCTTGACTGCTGGTTGATATCGATAGCTCCAAGCTGATTCCACCAACAACCTTCGAACGTGTCGATTGCCTGTTTTGGTAATGTTCCCTTGCATGCGCCTCTCTCCACTAGAATATTCACTAGGAATTAATCCAACGTAGGCCATAAATTCGCGAGGGGTAGAAAAACGTTTGAAAGATCCGACTTCAGCTACAATACTTGTCGCTGTGACAAGCGCAACTCCTCTTAGTGCTTGAAGTGCTTGTATTTTCGGCGCCTGGATTCCTTCATTCGCATAGGTTCTTATTTCTTCTTCTAATCGTAGGACCCTTTGTCCCAACTCTTTCAGTTGGTGATAATATTCTTGAAACACCACCCGTAAATGAGGATTTTCAAATTTTAATGTATCCAGCCACTGCATATATTTTACTGTCCATTTTCTCACTCCTGAAGGAGGATTGATATTATTTCGTAGTAAAAATTTACTTAAGCGGTGTTTGGACCTTAACTCATCTTCCTTTGCGTCTTCTCGACATCTGACAAGATCCCGCAGTGCCTCATCTTCTTGTGTCGGTATATAAATAGATGTTAATTCACCGGCTCGGAACAACTGTGCGAGCCGAATAGAGTCTCTACGATCTGTTTTTATGCGCTCTCCTGGTCTTTGAGGAATAAGAGATGGGGCAATGACCTCACAGTAAATCCCTAAGGTTAGAAATAATCGATATAAGGAATAACCTGTCGGCCCTGCTTCATAACACACTCGCACTGTCTCTGAACTTCCTATTTTCTTTATCAATTTCTTCACAGCTTCCGGGGTATGAGGAATCATTCCCCAGTATCTCGGTTCTTGTCGTCCTTCATCCGCTATCGCGACAGCAATTTTTTCTTTGGATACGTCTAAACCAACGTATTTTATGGTATCCTTCATAGTAACTAGCTCCTTCCGTAATGTAGCTCTGATTTGGTTTTTGTTTTTACTTCAGAAACAGTCTAACCAAATTAACCTACGATGTTACGAGTAAGGAGCTAGTTTTCGTTCATGATAACTCGGCAAGCCTGCGGGGTCTCACATAAGCTACTTTCCCGCAGGAGTCTTCGTCTTGCCCTCCAATCAACCGCTGGAAACAGCTAAAATCAAATGATTCGAAAATAAATAATAAACCCGAACAAATCTGCACACTAAGAAGCAGGTTTGTTCGGGTTTGACTTAGGATGAAAAACTTTTGTCCCAGCCTCCTTATATTCACCTGTCTAATTTAAAGATGTCTGCGTATTGATTTGGACGGTTTAAGATGAGACCACGGAGGATGTTAGATCCGATCATACTGTATACCGTACTGTTTCCACCGTTGCCTAATAAGTAATATGTTCGTTCTTTTTCAGGGTTCATTCCTATATAAGGGAGGTTGTCCAATGATTCACCGAAATAACTTAAGTGGGATTTATTTGAATGAAGGAAATTGAGATATGACGTGGTTTCAATCGGAAAAAAACGGCTACTGCATGGATTATGTAGGTTGAAGATGCAGTAGCCAATGAATTATTTTTGTTTTTTCGTGTAATTCAAGTCCCAATTGATTCCATAAGGATCTTTCACCTTTGCATATATAGCGCCCCAGAACGTGTCTTGAAGCTCCATAACTACCGTTCCTTTTTCAGTTAAACGGCTATAGTATCTATTGATTTCCTCTTCACTTTCCAGCTCGAGAACAAGGGATATATTGTTCCCCACCGTGGGCTGGTGACCGGGAAAGCTATCTGACATCATAAAGGAAAGTTCTCCTTTTTTAAAGTGAGCATGCATGATTTGGTCAGCTATTTCCGGTGGACTGGGGTAATCTGCCTCGCCAAAAGTCTGAACTGCCAATACTTCCCCTTCAAACACTTCTTTGTAATAGTCTAATGCTTCTTTCGCTTCGCCACTAAAACTAAAATAAGGTGCAGCCTGATGTTTCATCATTTCTCCACTCCAGTTCGTATGAATTTTATTACATCTTTATTATAGTCCAAACAGATGGAATAAAACAAGAACAAACGTTCGTATTTGTAGAAAAAAAAGATAGGCATTTAACTGCCTATCCACGATTATTTATAATAATTCAGTATTTAATTCAACATCGATATTGCCACTCGTTGCTTTAGAGTATGGGCAAACTCCGTGTGCCTTATCGACTAATTGCTTCGCTTCATCAAATTCAACACCACTTACTGCTACTGTTAACACAACGCCGAGTTTGAATCCACCATCTGTATCTTTTCCAAGGGAAACCTCAGCTGCTACTTTCGATTCAATCTTTTTCTTTTCTTGACGTGCCACTAAGTTAAGAGCGCTATCGAAACAAGCCGCATATCCAGCTGCGAACAATTGTTCAGGATTCGTTGCCCCTTCTGCTCCAGAACCCCCAAGTGATTTAGGCATTGCCAATCCGACATCCAATACTCCGTCACTGCTTGTTACTTTTCCTGCGCGTCCACCCGTTGCTGTTGCTTTTGCTGTGTATAATGCTTCCATTTCATTCACTCCTCATTTGTTTTTTTATTGTGCACAATTTAATATTACAAAATTAATTCTAACGCCTTTGTTTTTAAATGTCAACAATTAAATTGCGTACAATTTAATTTGATAATTGATATCTTTTTTTGTATGATAATCTCAGGTTAGTTTGTTCAAGAAAGGAATACACATGTATGAAAGATCCATTATTATTAGAGAATCAAATATGTTTTAAGATCTATACAGCTGAGCGGGAGATTACCAAGTTATATCGAGGGCTACTTGAAGAAATAGGTGTGACTTATCCGCAATACCTTGCATTGTTAGTGCTTTGGGAAGGTGGAACGGTATCTGTAAAAGAATTAGGTCGGAAATTGTTCTTAGATTCTGGAACGTTAACTCCGATGCTGAAAAGAATGGAAGCAAACGGGCTTGTTGAGCGTCATCGTTCCGTAAAAGATGAACGGAGTGTAATGATTTCCCTTACTGAAAAGGGAGAAGCAATGAAATGTAAAGCAAGTTGTGTTCCCGCAAGGTTACTTGAGCGGTTGGAGATGGATGGGGAAGAGCTGAAGAGCTTGGACCAGACATTGACGACGATATTGGGAAGACTCCAGGAATAGCTTCTGAAGAATTCTGGCGAATAGTTTCCTGATTTAGTTCTCATTAACAAAAAAAGATGATCCCTCAAAAGGGATCATCACTCATTTAAATAATGTATTCCAACGCTCAGCTTTTTCAAGGGCCGCTAAGTCATTCACGATCTCTCCAGGTTTTACTCCGGCACCAATCATATAATCAGCAAATTCCATGTTCACGAATTCAAAAATGTAATTGAACTGCTGTACAAGGGGCAATCCTTTAATATTGGCAGAGCTTCCTCCGGTTATCACAACATACGCTTTTTTCTTGGTAAGCTCTTCCTTTAAGTTAAATCGTTCATCACGTAAATATTGACTCCATCGATCAAAGAAATTTTTCATCGGGCCACTCATTCCATACCAATAGAGGGGTGTCGCAAATAGTAGTACGTCATGTTCTTCCATCAATCCAACGAGTTGTTCGTAGTCATCATCGACAGGAGAGAATCCGCCTTCTGAATGTCTTAGGTCTTCGATAGGTTCAATATGCAAGTCGGCAAGAGATACGACAGTGTGATCGGTTCCTTCTACGATCTTTTTTGCAAGATATTCTGAGTTGCCGTTTTTTCGTGTACTTCCTAAAAGAGCTAATACTTTCATCAATCAACACTCCTCTATGAATTAAAATATACAGTTAGGTCACTTTTCTAATACTCCACAAGGAGACATACCTTGTCACGTTGAAAGGGGGAGTGAGATCATATTCTGTCAAAAGCACCAAACAATCCAAGTTTGATGTTATATGAGACCTCTTGTTATCTTCTCCGAAACCCTTCCTCACGTAAATACAACGCAGCTTCATCGTATCCGCCAAAGCTGTCCTCCAAGTTATCGCCGGCATAAATATTCCAGCGGTCATCTTCTTCGATCAGCATGAGGGAATGCCCTTCCACATCTTTCCACATCTGTTCCACCGGAGGTACGCTTTCTTCTTCTGTTGACAAATGATCAATGGAAGCCCGAATGATTTCGCGCAGTTCATCACCTGAAAAATCACGGATATTCACGAGACCTTTTTGATTTGCGTCATATTCGGGAACACTACCCGTATAAACAAATCCGTTTCCGTTCGGATGCAAGTGATACACGACGGTGGTTTTTTCATAGAGACTGTCTTCGAAGTGGAAATTTACCCGATTCAGTGAAACGTCCTTACGTGTTAGTTCAGAAAAATCTTCTATGATAGTTAATTTATCTTCAAATGTCAGCATTATTACTCCTCATTTCATTTGCGATTTTCCCATTATAACATAGTGCCCTATTTTCTAAAGAGGATTAAAGGTATAATGGGGTACAAAGAGGTGACCCCATTGAATGATTTTACATCCTTAGGAATTGAGCCTAAGTACGTGAATGCGTTAAAAGAACAATCGATTACTGAACCAACACCGATTCAGAGCGAAACCATCCCTGTTTTATTAAATGGTGAAGATGTGATTGGACAAGCACAAACCGGAACAGGCAAAACGATGGCTTTCCTGTTGCCAATGCTCGCAAAAATTGATCCGGCGAGAGATGAGATCCAATCTCTTATTGTGACTCCGACAAGGGAGCTCGCGATTCAAGTAACCGCTGAGTTAAATCAGATTCTTTCTGCTACTGAAGATGACATACATGTATTAGCTGTGTACGGCGGACAGGATGTAGAGAAGCAAATTAAACGACTGAAGAATAAGGCGATTCATATCGTGATTGGAACGCCTGGACGATTGCTTGATCACGTTCGCCGGGAGACTGTGGACTTTTCAAATGTATCGTTTTTAGTGTTGGATGAGGCAGATCAAATGCTCCATATCGGATTTTTTGATGAAGTCGAGTCGATCATACGCGAGACGCCGTTTACTCGTCAAACCGCGCTATTTTCTGCGACGATGTCAAAGGATATCCGTAAGATCGGAAAGCGCTATATGAACAATCCACATAATGTACAGATTCGCGAAAAAGAAAAAATTGTACAGGAAATTGAGCAGGAAATCGTGGAAACGACGGATCGCCAGAAATTTGATGCCCTCAGCCAAACAATTCATGACGTCCAGCCTTTTTTAGGCATCATTTTCTGCAGAACCAAAAGAAGGGTCAGCAAGCTGCTGGGAGATCTGAAAGCGAGAGGATTCCTGGTGGATGAACTGCACGGTGACTTATCTCAAGCGAAAAGAGAAGGAGTGATGAAGAAGTTCAGAGACGCGAAACTTCAGCTTCTTATCGCGACCGACGTGGCGGCTCGAGGCCTTGACGTTGAAGGAGTCACCCATGTGTTCAACTATGATATCCCTCAAGATGTGGAAAGCTATATTCACAGAATCGGACGTACTGGCCGTGCCGGAAAAGATGGGCTTGCCATCACCTTTGTTGCTCTAAAGGATAAGCAGGATCTAGAAATGATTGAAAAAGGCATAGGCCGTTCATTGCCTCGTCGTGTCGTGGAGGTCGCTCCTTCTAAGGAAGCCGCCAATGTCCATAAGGGATCTAATGAAAGTGCGAAGGAAAGACGTGAAAAGAATATACAAGCGAATAAAGATCGAAAAACAAGGTCTCCACTTGGAGGACGTTCTCGTAACAGTGAAGGTGGTAACTCTTCGCTCAGTCGTCGATCGAGAAGGGAAGAATCATCATCCCGGCGCGGTGGAGACTCAGCCAGTCCCTCAAGAGGCAGCCAGTCCAGACCAAGTGATCCTGGAAAATCCAGAAGAAACGACTCCAGCGGAAAAAGAAACAGCCAAGGCAAATCTTCTTCAAATAGAAGAGGCCGCTAACCTATAAGCATGGTGACCAATGTGTCATCATGCTTTTTTTATAGAAAAGAATGGTGAACTATCCCTCATCAAAATACTGAACCTTTTAAAATCAGAACGCCAATATTAAGTTTCAGAATATTCCCAATTGATCCTTTGAATCTGCTAAAATAATGAATATAAACAGTCATTAACTAACAGAAGGGGTGGATTGTACATATGCATGTACCTTTAGTGTTAACGGATTTTTTAGATCGGGCAGTCGAGCAATATGGAGAAAAGGTTGCGATTATTGACGATGTGAAGCGTTTGACATATAAGCAGCTGAATGCACGTGTAAATCAACTGTCTAGAGGACTAATGGAATTCGGGATTGAAAAAGGGGACAAGGTTGCGTATCTGGCTCCGAATACAACTGAGATGCTGGAGGGGTTCTATGGAGTCTATGGTGTAGGAGGTATCATGACGCCACTTAATACTCGCTTAAAACCTGCGGATTATCAATTTATCCTGACTCATAGCGAAAGCAAGGCATTATTTGTGGATGAGGAACTTTATCCGCTGGTGCAGCCGATTTTGTCTAAGGTGCCGAATTTAAAGCATATTGTGATCCATGGTGAGTCAAGAGATGGACATCCCGGCTATGACGAGTGGCGCGGCTCTTTCAGCGACGAAGCCTTCGATCGCGTAGAACTGGAAGAAAGCGATATCGCTTCATTATTATATACAAGTGGAACGACAGGGGATCCGAAAGGAGTACTGCTCACTCACCGGTCAAACTATCTGCACGCTCTATCATCCATGCATCATTTACGGGTTTCCGATCAGGACACTTTACTTCACGTGCTGCCCATGTTCCATGTGAACGGATGGGGATCTCCTTTTTACTATACTGCCAACGGTGCGACCCAGGTGATGCTCAGAAAAGTAGACCCTGAGATGATTTTAGATAAAGTCGAGAAGCATGGCGTAACAGTTATGCATATGGCGCCGACTGTTCTGAATATGCTTCTGGAGAATTATCCGAACAGGGAGCGGACTATTGGACAAAATGTAAGGGTTGTCATTGCTGGGTCTGCCCCTCCACCGGCTTTTGTAAGAAAGGTAGAAGAGGATCTGAAATGGGAGTTCATCCAGGTGTACGGAATGACTGAAATCTCTCCACTTATCACTACGTCCATCCTGAGATCTTCAGAACAGGACCGACAAAAGGAAGAAAAGTACCGGTTAAAGGCGAAAGCCGGTTACGGTATGATAGGCAGCAAGGTGAAAGTAGTAGATGAGCTCGGAAGTGAAGTGTCCCATAATGGGAAAGCAATTGGAGAAATCGTTACCAGAACGAATACAGTGATGGAAGGATACTATAAAAATCCTGATGCCACCAATCAAGCCATTCGAGATGGATGGTTGCATACAGGTGACATGGCGACTGTGGATCAGGATGGCTTCATAGAAATTGTTGACCGGATGAAAGACGTCATCATTAGTGGGGGAGAAAACATCTCATCTATTGAAGTAGAGGGGGCTCTTTATGAGCATGATAGTGTCCTCGAAGCAGCCGTAGTAGCCATCCCCCATGAGCGTTGGGGAGAAGTGCCCCATGCAGTGGTTGTTATCAGGGAGGGCCACAGCCTAACGGAAAAGGAGCTTATCGAATTCAGCAGAGAAAAGCTCGCCCACTTCAAAGCACCTAAGAGTATTACGTTTGCAGAAGAATTACCTAAGACCGCTTCAGGAAAAATCCAAAAGGTTGTGATTCGAAAAGAATTCTGGAAGGATCATGACCGAATGGTTCATTAATGGAAGGAGGCATGTAGCAGAGATGCATGTCTTTTTCGGGTGGACAAAAGCCTTTATTTCTTAAATCCTAGAGCCCGTCGTCCCTGTTTAGGCTTCTTTAGCATAATTTATAAAAAGGAAGTTTTATCAGCATAATAAGAGGGAAAAGTAGTTTTTAAGAGTATACAAATGGAGGGCGTAAAGATGAGTTTGAATTCCCCGTTGATTCCCAATCAAAAAAACCATTGTTCAAATGAATATGGAAAGTTAAAGAAAGTGATCGTTGTTTCACCTGAAAATATGCAAATAAATGAAATCATAAATGAGACTCAAAAGCATTTCCTAGAGGAAAATATCAATATAGATAAAGCGGTTCTGCAGCATAAAAGCTTTGTTGATACGTTAGAGAAAAATGGTTCAGAGGTCATTCACCTTCAACCCACACCAGAGTTTAATGAACAAGTCTTCACAAGAGACATCGGTTTCACGATTCATGATCAGTTCTTCGTCGCATCGATGAATACCGATGTCAGGCGAGGGGAAGTGAAGACGTTGAAGAATTGGCTGGAAACGAATGAAGTGCCTTATAATGAACTTCTTCATTCCATTGAAGGAGGGGATGTGCTCGTTGATGAGCATAATATTTGGATTGGAGTGAGTGGACGTACGAACCAATTGGCCATCCAATCCTTACGAAATCAGCTCCAGCAATTTACCGTACATGAATTGCCTTTAAAAGAAGGGGTGCTTCATTTAGATTGTGTATTTACGATAATTTCAGAGGAATGGGCCCTTGTATATCCACCGGCCTTTTCTAAAGAGGATCTTGAAAAGATCAAGACACATTACAATACCATCACTGTAACCGATGAAGAGCAATTCAAAATGGGACCTAATGTATTGGCAATCGGAGAGGGGAAAATCATCAGTCTTACTCAAAATCAAGACTTGAATGAACGAATCAGATCGAATGGTTTTGAAGTGATTGAACTGGATTTATCCGAAATCATCAAGTCAGGCGGATCATTCCGTTGTTGTACGCTTCCTATGGTTAGAGAGTAGACGAGGTATTATTGACTATGAGATGAATAGATTCATTAAACAAAAACAGGTGACTTTTCACCTGTTTTTCTCCATTTACATAAGCTTTACACCCCTGTATTCCTTTTGCAAATGACTCTTCATATTTCCCCTTTATCCTACATATGTAGTCGAAATTACAGGAGGTAGGGAAAAAAATGAAGAAATCAATGAAGAAGATTCTTCCGTTAGCGGTTGTTTCAACATTAGCTCTTGGAAGTGTAATAGGGATGAATCAGGACAGTTCTGGCGCACAAGCGAAGAAATCCAAGAATGATAAGGCTAAGAACGTTATCTTTATGATCGGTGATGGAATGGGCGTTCCTTACACAACGGCTCTTCGCTATATGAACGACAATCCAGAAACAGTTGAAATGGAAAAAACGGCATTTGATCCTTACCTTGTCGGATTACAATCCACTTATCCAGAGGATGAGAAAGAAAACGTAACAGACTCAGCAGCAGCTGCGACGGCGATGAGCGGTGGAGTCAAAACATATAATAATGCGATAGCAGTCGATAATGATAAAACCGATGTTAAAACCGTATTAGAACAGGCGAAAGAAAACGGTATGTCTACTGGGATTGTAGCTACATCAGAAATCACCCATGCGACTCCAGCATCTTATGGAGCACATGAAGAGCAGCGTAAAAGTGAAAATGCCATTGCGGATGATTACTATGATGAAATGATTAACGGTGAACATAAGATTGACGTCATGCTTGGCGGAGGGACGGACTTCTTCGAACGTGATGACCGAAACCTTGCTGAGCAGTTCCAGAAAGATGGATATAGCTATGTGAAATCTGCTAAAGAACTAAAAAAAGACGACAACAAGCAAATTCTTGGTCTTTTCTCTGAAGTTGGAATGGACAAGATGATTGACCGTGATAAAGAACAACCAAGCTTAGCTGATATGACGACAGCTGCACTCGACCGTTTAAAAGATGACAAAGACGGATTCTTCCTAATGGTGGAAGGAAGTCAAATCGACTGGGCTGGTCACGATAATGATGTAGTCGGGGCTATGAGTGAAATGAGAGACTTTGAGAAGGCACTTGAAGAAGTAAGGGATTTTGCGAAAGAAAATGGTGAAACATTGGTAGTTGTTACAGCAGATCATTCTACAGGGGGAATCTCGATTGGTGCAGACGGTGAGTATAATTGGGATCCGGCACCGATTCAAGCTGCAAAACGCACCCCTGACTTTATGGCAGAACAAATTGTAAAAGGTGCTTCAGTGGAAGAAACATTAGCTGATAATATAGACCTTGAGTTAACGGAAGAGGAAATTGCTTCTGTGAAAGCAGCAGCAGAAGAAGGCGATCAAACCGAAATCGATAATGCCATCGAGAAAATCTTCGACAAACGTTCAGGTACTGGCTGGACAACGGATGGACACACAGGAGATGACGTTCCTGTGTACGCATTTGGTCCACAAAAAGAGAAATTCTCCGGTATGATCGATAACACAGATCAAGCGAAAATGATCTTTGAATTATTGAAAAATAAAGGGAAAATCAAAGAAAAAAAATAAGCTTAATTTAGATTAGACCATGCTTGCCCCTCCTTTTTAGGGTGGACTGCATGGTCTTTTCTTCCATTATACTTCTTCTAAATCTGAAACACTTACTTCAGAACGTTCTTCTAACGGTCCGCGAAGATGAACAACGGCTGTTTTTCCATCATCATTAACAGAGTCAATCCATACGGACGCATCTTTATATTTTACTTCAATATCAGCTGAAGAAGATAAAATTTGTTTTACTCGATTAGAATCCATTCCTCATTTCCTCCTTATATTCTATTTTCATTGGTTAGTGTGTCCTTTTTTTAGAGAAAAATTATAACTAACAAAAACCCGCCCGATCTTCCATCGGACAGGTTTTTGTTAGTTCGTTTTATTACGCTGGTCTTTATTATGTTTATTTCCCTTACTGTTGTCTCCACTCGTGATTTCAGTAGCAAACTCCGTCGTTCCACGCTTAGGTGAATTTTGATTTTCACTGCCTTTGTTGTTCTTTTTCGTCATATCATTTCCTCCATTCTACTCGATTCATTAGTAGTTTTTGAAGTTTAACAAAAGTTATGCACAATTAGAAATGTTAAAGAAAGATTAAAAAATAATTTAGCATAGTTTTTTGGGACAAGAATAAGTTATAATATAAAGCGAAATGATTACGATTAAAAATGTAAACTTAAGAAAGGAAACTTAAATGGATGAATTCTTTAAGGAGTTTTAATCAAGAGATGACAGGGATACTATTATTCATGTTATTTATTGTTCTTTTTTTAGCTGGAGATTGGGTGAAAGATTATATACCGGACGAGTTTCTAACTTCTTCAATGGTGAATGTTATAACGATTTTCCTGAGTATCTTGTTAGAAGCGATCCCTTTTATCTTAATTGGTGTCTTCGCATCCGCACTTATTCAAGTATTTGTTTCTGAGAGTCTATTACAAAGAATCATCCCGAAGAGGTTTCCTTACCTGGCACTGTTTCCTGCAGCTGTAGTTGGAGCATTGCTTCCTGTTTGTGAGTGTGCCATTGTACCGGTGGCAAGGAGGCTGATTAAGAAAGGAATGCCTGCTCATCTTGCGATTGTCGTCATGGTAACGGCACCCATTTTAAATCCGATTGTATTCGCTTCTACTTATTATGCGTTCCAAAATAATATGACGGTTGTCTTTGGAAGAATGGGAATTGCTTTAGTAGCTGCATTGATCATTGGGGCACTATTGTACAGATTTTACGGAAAAAGAAATCCGCTTATACAGAAAGAACATGATCACACGCATCATCACGATCACTCTTCCAATAAACTAATGCAAACGATTGTACATGCCAGTGATGAATTTTTTGACATGGGTAAATACCTTATTATCGGAGCATTCGTTGCAGCAGGATTTCAGACATATCTTGATAGAGAACTGTTAGTGGGGATAGGGACGAATGAGGTACTGGCTCCGGCAGTCATGATGGGGTTTGCCTATATTATTTCTTTATGCTCGGAGGCTGATGCATTCGTGGCATCGTCATTCGGCAGTATATTTTCTGCTTCGTCCATATTGGCATTTCTAGTATATGGTCCTATGATTGATTTCAAGAATACTTTATTGATGCTTGCATACTTTAATAAAAAATTTGTACTGATCTTTATTGGGGTCGTGACGATTGTTGTGTATACATGCACATTGATATTCCAATTATTTGTATAAAGGAGGCGAGAGGTATGAAACCATCCATACAATTCCATACATTCATCCGGGGAATCATCTTAATCGGATATGCCCTGTTGGTGTTGAAACTATTCTTAACGTTTAATCTGCAAAACTTTGTTGCACCCAAAATGCATGGATACATGTATTTCGCTCTAGGGGTTTTCATTCTCCTGGGGGCGATCCAAATCATCCGGGGTACATCTTCAGCTTCTGCAAAAGAACACCATTGTGATTGTGAAGGTCATGAACTGCCGAAAGGCTTCATCAGGTCCAGCATGGTATATGCCCTATTTATTTTTCCAATTGTGGTTGGGTTCCTGCTGCCGGATAACTTATTAGATAGTTCCGTAGCAGCTAAAAGAGGGGTGAAAGTAGGGAATAGTCTATTTTCAACGCCGCCATCCAGTGAACAAAAAGGGTTAGATCAAAATGAGAGCTCTGGGAAAAGTTCCACTGAAACTGAGCCCACCCTTGATCCGTATGGTGAGTTTCCTGTGGAAAAGGATTTCGACAAGTTGAAAGAAATCGTAAATAAAAGAGAAAAAATAATCGTAAGAGATGAACAATATATTCAGACATTAAGTATTGTAGACGAAAAGCTGGACGATTTCGTTGGAAAAGAAATTCAGCTTACAGGTTTTGTGTATAAAGATGAAGGATTTGCAGAAGATGAAATGGTGATTTCCCGCTTTACCGTTACTTGCTGCGTAGCAGATGCTTCTGTTTATGGATTGTTGGCACGTGATTCAGAACTGAGTAAACTTGAACCCGATACGTGGATTAACGTAAGTGGCGTAATCGATAAAGTGGATTTCAATGGTCAGGAAATGCCGGTTCTAAAAAATCCCGTGTTTGAAGTAATAGAGCCGCCTGCTAATCCATATGTAGAGGAGTTCTATATTAAAATTGAATAAATTAAAAAAATCCTTACTTTTATGTAAGTGAGGGTTTTTTTATAAAATACAAATCATGATCATTTCGATTAATGGACAGGGAAGTAATAGAGATATTAGATGCTTTTACGGTGGAAGGATCATAGACGAATAAAAGCCAGGCGCTTGAATAAACGCGCCTGGCTTTTATCATTTGTTTTCTAGTGCTTTCTTGATTGTTTGAATGTTTTTTACATCAGAGATAGATAGTCCATATTTTCATCGATATCTTCTTCCGTTAATACGGAAAGGTTATGAACCTTAAGGGGTACTGCCTTGATTTCGTTCTGAACGATCTTTGAGATACGAGGTGTTTCATTTTGCTCGAAAATAACATACTTTATTTGATGTTCTTTTGCTGTTTCAATCAAATCTTTTAACTCCTTTTGCGAGGGGTCATCCGTAGGCATTACGTTTTACGAAAGTGGACTACTGAATATGATCAGAACATTGGTGTGTAACTTTATTCCTATATTTAACATTCCTACTGATATTTTTATTCTTCTAAACGATAATGAAGATAGGATATTGAAAGGGAGGTAAGAAATTGCATGAGAAAATGGATGGGACTCAGAAAGCGTCAGGAATACCGGGCAGGTGGTTTGTGGATGAAACAGCAGACGGGTCGGAGGGCTATCCGATTTTATTTATTCATGGGATTCATGCCTCGTCAGACACGTGGATACGAGAGAATGATCTACAGGAATTCACACGGGAAAATGGGCACCAAGCAGTTTTTATTGATTTGCATCCAGACGAAGATATGTGGAAGAATGGGCAGCTTTTAGTGGGAAAGCTTCGTGAGATTTACGACTATTTTAAGAGAAAGGTAGTGGTTGTCGGGCATAGTAAAGGAGGGATCGATGTTCAAACAGCATTGGTTCATTATGGTGCTGGACCATATATAGAGAGGGTCATCACTCTTTCGTCTCCTCATCATGGATCAGAGCTTGCAGACCTTGCTTTTAGTAAATGGGCAGGCTGGTTATCCGATGCTTTAAGAAGTAAAAATAACGCCGTGTTTTCCTTGCAAACTGGATATATGAAATCTTTCCGCACCCAGACGGACGAACTTGATCTTGCAAAAGCCACCCCATTCTATACATTCGGTGGTACAGGCTGGGGAGGGGTGAATTCTGAACTGTTTTGGGGCGGGCTATACTTAAGCCGATTTGGACAAAGTGATGGAGCGGTGCTGGTAACAAGTTCACGCCTTCCTTATGGGGATGAGGTGCGGGTCCAAGACTGGTCTCATACGACAATAAAAGAAGGCGGAGAGATTTTCCCTTATTTGAAGGAACTCTTAACAGAAGAGGTGCAAGAGTTTTCCTATGCTGCAGTGAGCGAGATTGCTAAAGATGGAGAATCATCGGTCCTACATAGAGGCGGGGTATTTGTGGGCGTTGGAGTGGAGAAGTTTTCAGTGGAGGAAGAGGTAGAGAAAATCTCTGTGGACTGGATCAGTGATCAACAGGTTACTATCTATGAGCTCATTAGTCCAAACGGGCAAGTGTATAAACAGTTCATGCTTACGGAAGATGCGACAGGCTTTTTACCGGGTGCTTATCATCATTCCATTATCATTTCAAAGCCACTTTTAGGGGAGTGGGAAATGAGGGCATATAATAGTCAAAGTGAAACATACATGCTGACCATTCTGTTTCAGGAAGGAATTAGTAAGGGGGAGAAACAGCTGGCGTGGGATGGAGAACATTTAATGGTTTCATGGAATTTATACGACAAACCTGTAAAGAAAACATATACCATTCACCATATTCCAACGAAGAGCGGGAACAAAAACCAAACCACCCTCATTACAACTGAAGATCTATCTTCTCTGCCCCTTGCTGAATTTGAAGAAGGAGTCCATAACATCACGATCGATATAGAAGGGGAAACCCAGGAGGGGAACAAATTTCAGAGAACGATTATTCAAACGGTTTATGTAGATGGAAAGGGGAATATCTATTAATTGTTTGAGGTGCCATTAAATACAAGAGGCTGGGACAAAACTAAAAAACCACGATAAAAAGACGAACAATAAAAGTGTAGGTTCTTCATACCGCTAATGATTTCCGTGAAAGACTACGCTTTCCGCGGGTAGCCCGTGAGCCTCCTCGGCAAGCCTGCGGGGTCTCACATAAGCTACTTTCCCGCAGGAGTCTTCGTCTTGCACTCCAATCAACCGCTGGAAACAGCTAAAATCAAATGATTCGAAAATAAATAATAAACCCGAACAAATCTGCCCACTAAGAAGCAGGTTTGTTCGGGTTGACTTAGGCTAAAAAACTTTTGTCCCAGCCTCTCTAAGTTATAATGCGCTTAGGAATTCTGTTACTTGCTCTGGTGTTTTGGCGTTGGCGCTATGCAGGTGCGCTATTTTTTCGCCGTTTTTGTAGACAAGCAGGCTTGGGATGCCCATGACGTCATATTTTTCGGCGATTTCAGGAAATTCGTCTTTATTGATGTCGTACCATTTATATTGACCGAACTCTTCCATGATCTCATCCATGAACATATCCATACGACGGCAGTCAGGACACCAGTCAGCGTGGAATTTCACGATCACCGGCTCTGCCGAAATAATTAAGTCTTCAAAGGTTTCTTTGTTTTTGATTGATTGCATGTTGATAACCTCCCTTTTTCATTATTTTATACAAAACATCAATCAATTGTAAAACGAATCATTTTTCGTCTGAACGTGTACATGTTAATATGAGAATACAATTTGAATGAAAAAGGTGACATTTATGCAACCGATTAACGTTGGATTAGTAGGATACGGTTTTTCTGGACAAAGCTTTCATCGCCCGTTACTTTCCCACTTGGAGGAATTTCATATCGAAGCGGTGCTTTCTTCTGATGAAGAGAAAGTGCTGAAAGACATTGAGGGTGCGACTGTGGTTTCATCCCTTGACGATTTACTTCAACAAGACATTGAATTAGTTGTGATTACAACTCCCAACCATCTTCACTACTCCATGATTAAGCAGTCATTACTTGCTGACAAACATGTAGTGGTAGAGAAGCCATTTGTGACGAATAGTGTGGAAGGGGAAGAACTGTTAGCTTTAGCGAAAGAGAGGGGCTTGCATCTTACCGTATTCCATAATCGCCGATGGGATGCTGACTTCTTAACCATTCAAGAGTTACTTGCAGAAGATGCTTTAGGACAAGTCTATACATATGAAGCTCACTTTGATCGTTTCCGCCCGACTATTAAAGATCGTTGGAAAGAAAATAAAATGGAGGGAGCCGGCGTGTTATATGATTTGGGTTCCCACCTTCTTGATCAAGCACTCACCCTGTTTGGTACACCAAAATGGGTGCAGGCAGATGTGTTCCCGCAAAGGAATCCGGAAAAAGCGGAAGACTATTTCCATATTACACTGGGTTATGACATATTGAGAGTGCAACTGTACTCCCGTTCTATTGTCCTTGATCCAGGACCTCGCTATCAGGTTCATGGATTAAAAGGAAGCTACGTGAAGCATGGAATGGATCGTCAGGAAGATGATTTGAAAGCAGGGAAAAACCCACATGATGAAGAGTGGGGATTGGAAGATGAAGAAAACTGGGGTACACTGACAACCCTATCTGGTGATGAAGTGACCTCAGAAATCATTCCTTCTGAAAAGGGGGATTATACCCAGTTCTATCTGGGGATATATGAAACCTTAAGGGGAAACAAACCTCTTCTGGTAAAACCGGAGGATGCATTACACGTGATAAAAATCATAGAAGCATGTAAACAAAGTGCAGAGAGCAAACGAGTTGTTCATCTGAAATAGAGTAGAAGGGCTCCCCACAATAGGGAGCCTTTCTTTATAGAGGCTATTCTACTGTACCAGCTTCTAAGATCTGAACTTTTGCGTCCAAATTGAATTTCACACGGGGATAAATGCTTTCTTTCCATTCTTTAATATCAAATCCACGTACCCCGTGCTTTTGATTTTGACCGATGCCGACAGGATCGATGCCTAATTCCTGAAACTCCTTCAGCATGGCTAAGCATTTTTCTTCAATATCTTTTTCCATTTTTTTCTCAACTTCCACTACTTTATCAGGAGTCAATTTTTTTCCTGTGTACTCTCTGACAATCCCTCTGATCTTAATTTTCATCGTGACTTCAACGGGGTCTGTTTTGTGTCTTATAATGATCTTGTGCTTGGAACTCAGGCTTGTCACTGAAGCCTCAACGTTTTTCTCTGCTTTATCAGGCTTTTTCCCTAATTTAACGATATGATGTCCCTCTGCCAGTTTATCTACCAACAACTTAAAGAAAAACATATCGTCAGCAGGAATCTTTTTAACCATTTTATCTTTTTTAAAGAGTGCAACACCTGTAATCGCTATACTTTCATTAGAAAGCTGCTTCAATATAGGGAGATAGGCTGTTTGTCCTTCTTGGAAATAATTAAAAAGAAATAAATGTAAATTTGTTTCCGGTAACTCTCTTCGGTTAATGTTGTGTGTAATCAGGTTAGAAATATACGTTCCATTGCCCCTTAAGCCATAATTCCCTTTGAGCAGTTCACCTGCTTCTCCTTCTACTATCGTTACATATAGCCTTGCCCCAACACTCGCGTCTCTTTGCAGGGAATCTCCGATATCGATGATTCCTTTCTTTGCTAGTTTTTCTCCTATCAACACGACATCCAAGCTTCCTCTTACAAGGGGCTGTTGAGCCTTCCTTGCCAATTTTTCAAGTACTTCTCGTGTAGAAGATGCCTCAGCAGAAAGTGTTCCATTCTGGATTGACTTATCGGATAAGTAGATAGGAAAGAGTGATGTACCTCTTATTATATTTTCATCAACATAATCATAGGCTTTTCCGGTTTCAACATACAAATCGTCGAGAATTTCCTTTTCTACACATCCCGATAGGAGCAAAGAACAAATGAGTAAAATGATCAAAGAAAGTTGTTTCATTGTTTTTGTCTCACCTTCTTCATGATAGTCACCAGTACTAAGAGAGCAGGTATATATATAAAGTTGAAATAAAAACCGATTTCTCCTGAAAGCGTATTCAAGAAATTAATCTGTTTACGATCAGTGATAAAAGTTAAGGTGCATAAACAGAGAATACAAATGATGATCAAGGCATGACGATGTCTCAAAGGAGTCATTCGCTTAATGGTCCTGCTGGCACACCAGAGAGTTATGCACGCGTTGGGCAGAATCACTAAGCACCAATTTGCGATTCCGATATATTCAAAACGTTCAACAAAGGGCATTTCTACGATCTTCCACATAGAAAGTGTGGCCCAAACGGTCTTTTCTAATTGCTTTTGACTGAAAAATGCAAAAGAAATGATGGCGATTATTGTGTATATGGTTGATGTTGTAAATAGCCCCCAATGAGCATATTTTTGAGACTTTCTCGCGTCTTTAATATAAGGATAGAGCATCAGTATGGATTCGTATCCCAGATAAGTAAGTGACATATTTTTTGTTGAGATTAAGAGATCTTTGATGCTGTGATCAAATACCGGTAAAATGTTTCTGAAATCTGCGTATTTAAATGTAAACGCAAAGGTTAAGAGCAAATAACTCGGCAGGATCGTTCCAAAAAAAGCAGCCCCTGCGATCGTACGAACCCCGCCATTTACGATATAGTACACAATTATCAGGAAGAAAAAGGAAAATATAAAGGTGCTTAATCGCGGATACATCCATACTTGCAATACCTCGATATATGTTCTCAAAATTGTTACCACCAGCAAACTAAAATAGAGGGCAAATAATAAGTTGAAAATATTCCCAATCCATTTTCCGAAAGCCAAGGTATGAGCAGATACAAGGTCCCCTCCAGATTTATCTAAAATAAGGTACATAAAGAACATGAGAATATGAGTGAAAATTCCTGCCAGGATGACAGAAATCCATCCATCATATCCCGCATTCATCGAAATGATTCGTTGGAACCCCAGAATACCTGCCCCGACTTGAATGGAATGTATGAGAAAGAATACAAGGAAAGGGGATATTTTTCTTCTTTCTGGAATGGTTTGCATCTGATCACCTCCGACCTTTACTCGTCGATATCTAGCTTTTTCTTTCCTTCAGATGGACGGAATCTGAAGGGTTTCTTCGTTCTTAAAAATTCTGGACGTCCAGCTTGTTTACTAAAAGGGAAACGGATCAGAGCGTCTTTCAGATCCTTCATTCTCGGTGGATAGAGAGGCTCCAAGAATGGTCTTCCCAAGGAGGTTAACTGTAATAAATGTCCCATTAGTAAACAGAAACAGAAAACAATGCCTACTAATCCCCATAGTTGTGCGAACAACAAGAAGGGGAATCGGAGCAAACGGATCGTATTACCCATGCGGTACACGGGAGTCGTAAAGGAAGCAAGGGCAGCAAGGGCAACTAAAATGAGCAATACGTTACTTGTAATCCCTGCCTCAACAGACGCGGTCCCGATTACGATCCCTCCAACGATACCGATCGTTTGACCAACCTTGGTTGGAAGTCGGGCTCCTGCCTCACGCAATAATTCAATCGTTAATTCGAGAAATAACGCTTCTAATATAGGAGGCAAAGGAATTTCTTGTCTGGAAGTCACAAGTGTGGCCATTAAATCCTTTGGAATGAGTTCATAATGATACGTAAGCGCAGCAACGTAAATCGGTGTAATCAAAATCGAAAATCCTACTGCAAAAACACGCACTAGACGGAGGAATGAGGCAATGAAGTAATTCAAGAAATAATCCTCATATGCATTAAAAAACTCGACGAGAGTAGTCGGTCCGATCAAGGCATGCGGAGAACCGTCTACCATAACGGCGACTTTTCCCTCCACCAGTACAGAAGCGACACGATCCGGACGTTCTGAATCCAATAGCTGGGGGAAAGGGGAATTGCTATTATCGGCAATGAGCTGTTCAATAAATGAACTATCCATGATTTGATCAATATCCACGGCTCGTAAACGTTGACGCATCGTATTTACATTTGCTTCATCCACTAATCCATCAAGATAGACTAGGGCGATCCTCGTGTGAGTCAGTTTTCCAATATTGAATTCCTCCACCAGCAGTTCTTTAATAGGAAGTCTCTTACGGAGAAGATTCAGGTTGTCACTGAGTGATTCCACAAAGGCCTCTTTTGGACCAACCACACTGAACTCCACTTCCGGTTGGGAAACCTTTCTCCCCATTTCATTCTTCGTAGCGATGAAGGCGAATTTTCGGTTGGAGGCATCCATCGTTAACAAGGTATACCCGTTAAAAAGCTTTTGTTCAATTTGAGCTTCATCTTTGGATATCTCTATATCCAGTACAGGAACCAATGTCTTTAAATCATCAAATGTATGAAAGTCTTTTGAAAGTAAGGAGGGAAGAACATCTTCCTGCAGAATCTTCCCATCAATCAGAGTGGTAATGAAATGCAAACTGAATTTGGCCCCTGTATGAGGGTTTTGATAAAAAGCTTGTTTATAGTCAGCCGATTTCTCAGCTTCCTGCTTAAAGTTTTCATAGGTCTGTTTGTTCTTCGTGTCATCGGTTTTTTTCTTGTTCTTAAAGAATGGAAACATACTTATCCCTCATGTTCGATGTTTGGTCTATCCTGTAGTGTTTCCGAAAATAGGAGAATTATGAAAAAGGATGGGGGAAGTGGGAAAAAAAGTTAAGATCTGTTGATTGATAAGAGGGGATGAGTTCGAGGTGGATCAATCCGAGTTGGGAATGAAATAAAAAAGACTGGAGAAGGGAGATCCCTTTTCCAGTCTCATATCGTTATTCCTGCTCCAGGAAAAACTTCTCGATATCATCAAGCATCGCATTTGCTGCCACAACACCACCTGCAGTGTTCCAAATAGCATCACTTACTTCATATACCTTGTCTTGTTTTGCTACTTCAAGGTTTTGGAATAGAGGATCGTTCAGCCACTCTTCAGCAAGCTTGTTCGCTTCTCCATCGCCAGTTTCATATGTGAAGTAGAATAATACATCTCCATCCATCGCCGGGATGCGCTCTTTTGTCACACCTGTTTCAGCGAAGTCATCAACATCCTGACCTTCAGGACGGGCGAATCCTAATTGATCCAGGATCACACCTGAGAATGAGTCTTTATGATAGATACGTACGTCACCTGCTAAAAAGCGGACCATAGAAACTTCTTGGTTTAATTTGTCTCCAAGCTTACCTTTAATATCTGCAATTCGCTGGTCATACTCAGCTAATACTTCTTGACCTTTTTCTTCTTTGTTAAGTGCTTTAGCGTATAATTCAAAGTTCTCTTTCCAGTTACCGCGTAAAGTTTCAGCCATAACTGTTGGAGCGATGTCTTTCAGCTGATTGAATTGTTCTTCTTGACGCATTTTGTTCCCGATAATAAGATCCGGTTGAAGTTTTGCAATGGCTTCCATGTTTAATTCGCTTTCAGTTCCTACTACCTCCACGTCTTTCATATCGTCGGCAATATGATCGTACCATGGATCACCTGTCCAGGATTGTACGGCACCAACAGGGGTCACGTCCATAGAGAGAAGAGCCTCTGTTCCTTCATTTGTAAGGATGACTACCTTCTTAGGAGTTCCTTCGATTTCAGTCGTACCCATTGCATGTTCCACTGTATAGGTTTCATCTTTTTTATCATCGTCCCCTGCAGAACCTTCTTTTTCTTCTTCTTTATTACCGCAAGCAGCTAAAAATAGAAGTGAAGCGATAAGTAATAAAGATAATAAACTTCTTAATTTCATATGTATGAATCCTCCTGAAAATAATATATGGTTGATAATGATTATCAATTACACTTTTTATATTAGATGAGAAGGTTTTCATTGTCAACACTTAAATGATAATGATTTTCAAAATCATTGACGGTTGTTTCATTCTTCTTTAAAATAGTAATGAAAGAAAAAAACGTGAACATTAATAGATTTTCCTTTCCTTATTGAATTCCAATTAGGGATAGAAAGGTTAACAAATAATGAAAACTCAAAAACAATTTCTTCTGTTTATTGGAACCATTCTTATTCTCATAGTGTGTATAGGAATCAGCATTGTCTACGGGTATACGGATACGTCGTGGAGAATAGCACTTGAAGCGTTTACCAACCCGGATGGATCGACTGAGCATATCGTGCTCCAGACAATCCGCTTACCGAGGGCGCTTATTGCTGCGACAGTAGGGGCGTCCCTCGCAATTTCAGGAGTCCTGATGCAAACCTTGACCAAGAATCCGTTAGCATCTCCCGGTATTTTCGGGATTAATGCCGGTGGTGCCTTTATGGTAGTAGTGGCAGTTACGTTATTTGGTGTAACCAATCTTCAATCCTTTACGTGGCTTGCGTTTCTAGGAGCAGGACTGGCTGCCGTCGGAGTATATGTCATCAGCTCCGTCGGGAATAACGGCTTGACTCCCATGAAGCTGACGTTAGCAGGGGCTGCCATAACGGCAATGTTCTCTTCATTTACACAGGGTTTGCTTGTACTGAATGAAGCAGCGTTAGAGCAGGTTTTGTTCTGGCTTGCAGGATCTGTTCAAGGAAGAAGCCTTGCCATATTAACCGGAGTATTTCCTTATGTCGTGGTGGGCTGGATCCTTGCGCTCATGTTGGCAGGAAAAATGAATATACTTGCCATGGGAGAAGATGTTGCCAAAGGGTTGGGACTTAAAACAGCCTTGATCAAATTTATCGCATTACTTGTGGTCGTGCTCCTGGCAGGAGGTTCCGTAGCCATTGCAGGACCAATAGGATTTATCGGGATTATCATCCCCCATCTTGCGAGAAAAATCATCGGGGTGGATCATCGCTGGTTGATCCCTTACTCAGGATTACTCGGAGCGATTTTACTATTGGCCGCTGACATTGGAGCCCGTTACATCATCATGCCCCAGGAGGTGCCGGTTGGTGTTATGACAGCTATTATTGGTGCGCCATTCTTCGTGTACGTTGCAAGGAAGGGGTTTTAACCGATGAATAAGTTTATTGGGAAACGCTGGCTTCAGGACCGGGTTTCTATGCTCGTTGATATATCTGCAATGAAAAAAATCATGATATTAGGCGTCATCACTCTACTCGTCCTTATTATGAGTACGGGAATAGGTGACATGAAAATAGCACCCTGGAAGGTCGTAAGCGTCTTCTTTGGAGGCGGAACAAGTTTAGAACAGCTTGTTGTTACATCATTTCGTCTTCCAAGGATTATCATTGCTCTGCTCGCCGGGATGGCATTGGCCGTTGCAGGCGGGATTTTGCAAGGAATGATCCGAAACCCGTTGGCGTCCCCGGACATAATCGGGATCACCGGAGGGGCGGGTGCGGCGGTTGTCACTTTCCTGACCCTTTTCAGTAATGATGATAATACCTTGATGGTCAGTATAAAATGGATGCCTGTTGCAGCATTTATCGGTGCAGCTGTCATTGCCTTTTTAGTCTATTTCTTGGCATGGAGAAAAGGTGTATCCCCAGTCAGGCTCGTATTGATCGGAATCGGGATATCAGCTTTGACACAAGCATTGACTACATTGCTTATGATCCTAGGACCTATATATAGAGCGAGTCAAGCTAATATTTGGATTACAGGTACCGTTAACGGATCCGACTGGCAGGATGTGTGGATTCTGCTTCCATGGAGCCTGATTTTTATATTGTTGAGCTTTTTTATCACCCGTCAATTGAATATCCAGGAACTTGGGGAAGAAATCGCTACAAGTGTTGGAGGGAACGTTCAGAGACAACGCTTTTTACTTCTGCTTATGTCAACGGCTTTAGTGGGTGGAGCGGTTGCCTTCGCAGGGGGGATCGGCTTTGTGGGTCTGATGGCTCCCCATATGGCAAGACGAATGGTAGGATCATCTTTCGGTGCATTACTTCCCACAGCTGCCTTTATTGGTGGTATTCTCGTGATGGTGGCAGACCTGATAGGCCGAACGTTATTCCTTCCATTGGAAGTTCCAGCCGGTGTATTTACCGCAGCGATCGGAGCACCTTATTTTATCTATCTATTATTTAAAACACGAAATTCTTAAAGGAGTTGGCCATTAATGAGTGACATTTTACAAACGAAGGATTTAACTCTATCTTACGGGGAACGAACGATTATTGATGAACTGAATATTGACATTCCAAAAGGGGAGATTTCTGTCTTCATCGGCGGCAATGGATGCGGTAAATCCACTCTTCTCCGTTCCATTGCCAGATTACTTAAGCCGAAACAAGGTTCGGTTCTGTTGGATGGGGAAGCAATCTCTCGTTTATCAACGAAAGAAGTCGCTCGTAAAATGGCCATTCTTCCTCAATCGCCAACGGCACCAGAGGGATTGACCGTCCTGCAGCTGGTAAAGCAAGGTCGGTATCC
This sequence comes from Rossellomorea sp. H136, assembly GCF_056838065.1. Classification (NCBI taxonomy): domain Bacteria; kingdom Bacillati; phylum Bacillota; class Bacilli; order Caryophanales; family Bacillaceae; genus Rossellomorea; species Rossellomorea sp. H136. Next base: position 4,142,777 of record NZ_CM166371.1, on the reverse strand, counting down.
TCACCAAACATGGCTCAAGCAGTGGTCCCATAAGGATGAAGAAATTGTCCAGGATGCACTGAAGGCAACGAAGATGGAGGAGCTGCAGCACAGGAAAGTGGATGAACTTTCAGGGGGGCAGAGGCAGCGTGCATGGATTGCGCTGACTCTAGCACAAGACACCGGCATCATCCTGTTGGATGAACCCACTACTTACTTGGATATGACCCATCAAATTGAGATTCTTGATTTGTTATTTGAACTCAATGAGAAAGAAAAGCGAACCATCGTCATGGTCCTTCACGACCTTAATTTAGCCTGTCGCTATGCCCATAATATTGTCGCCATCCGTGATAAGCAAATTTATGCCCAAGGGAAGCCTGAAGATGTGATTAGCTGTGAACTCGTGAAGAATGTATTTGACATGGATTGTCAGGTGTCCCGAGATCCTTTGTTTGGAACCCCGTTATGCATTCCATTTGGTAAAGGTCGTTGCATTCTGAACGCTGTGGGTGAGACGGGATGAATGACCTCACCCGGGGGCAGTGGGACACTCTCAAGAAATATCGTTTTCATAGAGAGTGGGATCCTGCTTTTGAAGGGGAGAGGGCAAGCTTTTTCTTAGGGGAGAGTAATATGAAAGCCTATCTAACCGGCAGGCTTTCGGCAATCGGGACAGATGATCCTAAGGTAGCAGCGTCCTTATTCATGAAACGCTATGCTTTCATAGCAGCAATGGGATTAATGGCGATGACGTATTGGAATAAGAAATTAAACCTCAAGCCTGAGAACCTGATCCTGGTGGATGGGGACAAGAATGGATTATGGATGCCTCAGTTTTATTTGAAAGATGCAATCGTTACTGAATTCACTTCCACCAGGGAGAAAGAGGAATTTATTCAGTCGATCTTTCGATATCATCTTGATGGAGTGATACAGTCGTTAAAGAAAGCGACAAAGCTCTCAAATCTTATTCTTTGGGAAAATATCGCTGTCTATGTTTTCTGGATTTTCGAGAATGATGATGTTCTTTTAAACGAAGGAATGAGAGAGCACCGCGACGAACAATTCCGCCAGCTGCTGTCTGATGAAAACAGCCAATGGTTCGGACAGTATCATAAAAATCCATTGGCACGTTACTATACTGGAAAAGTAACTGTAGAAGCTGTAACGGAAAAGGTTCGTGTTCGTAAAACCTGTTGCTTCTCCTATAGAATGCAAAATGGGGAGCAGTATCGTTGTAAAACATGTCCGCAATCCTGTCGAGTGAAAAGGACATAGCTCTCACAAGGAGGTTATGATAATGAAAGAATTTCCCGAACAGTTTGATGCATTGGTAGAAAAGTACACTGAGCTTTTAGTAGGTGATACCGATTCGGATAAGAAAGAAATGGTCACCCGATACGCTCTCTACTCCTTCATCGCGAAAAACATGCCTGCACTCGTGAAACACTGGAATTCTTTATACCCTGAAGGTAAGGATGAGATGAAGCGGATCGTCGGAGAGATAAAAGAAATGAATGAAGCCCATCGTGCGGAACTGAATGAGAAAAAGAAGGAAGAATAAGTGGTTTTTATCAGGAAAGTGCCCTTTTTTGTTTGAAAGGGTGCTTTTTTTTATTTGTTTGAGATGTAGATTTACACGAATTCAATGGATTTATGACTCGTTTATTATTGACTTTTGGATACCAGGCACACCCTACGCGCACTTCCCAACAAAAAAGGCAGACCAGAGTCTGCCTTCTGACATTATTGAACCTGACCGCCATACCCATAAGGAAATTGAGAAGAATACTGCTGGTGCTGCTGATAGGACTGTTGAATCTTTTGACTGTCGGCTGCTTCAAGCTTGTACCAGCCTTTGCGGAACATTTCATTGTATAGCTCGCGTTGAGCATTTTGTGTTTCGTTAAAAATCGTCAGCAGATCTTGATAAAGCGCTTGATGACTCGCTTCGTTCAGAGCTGTACAGTAAGAAGCTGTCATGTATTTTTCGTGAGACAGCACATCCGTTATAAAGTCTCGATCATTCATCTGTGGCGTTTCCGGTACTTGTGTTTGCGGGTTTTGGATTTTTTGCTGATTCTGTTGATTCATGTAAGGGGACTCCTTTCTACATCATGTTTTGGTTTTGATTAGTCGTATTCAAATGTGCCAGTAGTTGTTGGTAGTGACGTTGATGCATCTGTCCGCATTTATCCAACTCAGCTTTAATCTCAGTATCCTGACAATGAGCTGCTGCAAAATGGCACTTCTTCATGGCATTAAGATTCCATGCAAGCATGTCATTTAAATATAAAGAATCTTTTGTTGTAAGCAATTGCGGTGGTTCCGTATAGGCTTGTTGTTGGCTTCCTTGTTGAGGTTGTTGTTGCATTTTTTTTCCTCCTTTTCAATCTTTTAATATCCTTTCCTTTGTATGATCGATAGGTAATATTACCCTGTATACGACCCCTTAAGAAAGTTTTATAATCATAGGGCAAAGGTTATTTTTCCTAATGCTCAACATGATTATTCACGTATCTACAAATTCCGATAATATTCTACTAAGAAAGTATTGAAAGTATATTCAAAACGTTTAAAAGGTGATAAAATGTTGGTAAGTATATAGTAGTATGAACGCTTTCTTTTTTAGCAATAAAGAAAACGTTTTCATAGTATGATATATATGTTTTTTCAGGGGGTAAGCAACATGGAGCAAGCAATGCGTAATTTCTTTTTATTCCTTTCAAAAAATAAGCCGATGACGAAGCTGGCTAAGAAATATGGCCTGCGTTTTGGAGCCGGCCGATTCGTTGCAGGATCTTCCATTCTGCAGGCAGTTGAGGTTATTCGTGACCTAAATAGTCAGAATCTTGTTGTAACGATCGACTATTTAGGTGAGTTTGTGGACAATGAGCGTGAAGCAAACGAAATGGCTCTTGAATGTGTAGAGGCTGTTCGTGCGATCGGGAGAGAAAACCTAAAATCTCAATTATCCCTGAAGATGACATCGATGGGGTTGGATATTTCCGAAGAGGTTGTCATGAAGAATATGAGGTTGATTCTTGATGAAGCAACCAGGCAAAATGTATTTGTGACCATTGATATGGAAGACTATTCCCGCTGTGGAAAGACCATTGACATCTTCAAACGCTTAAAGTCAGAGTATGATAATATCGGCACGGTAATACAAGCCTATTTATATAGAACAGAAAAGGATATGGATGATCTGAATGCGTATTCCCCCAATCTGCGTCTAGTAAAAGGGGCCTATAAAGAATCACCTGAAGTTGCGTTTCCCGAGAAGAAGGATGTAGACGATAATTTCAAAAGGATTATTAAAACTCATCTGTTGAACGGCAATTATACGGCTATTGCCACTCACGATGATGAGATGATCGAATATACGAAGAGACTCGTGGAAGAGTACAACATCCCGCGTGATCAATTCGAGTTTCAAATGCTTTTTGGCATTCGTGTAGAGCGTCAGCATGAACTGGTCAAAGAAGGCTATAAAATGCGCGTATACGTTCCATACGGTACGGATTGGTACGGATACTTCATGAGAAGACTGGCTGAAAGACCGGCAAATGTCGCCTTTGTTCTAAAAGGGGTCATGAAGAAATAATAGTAGATAGTATTAAGACTCTATGGATGTTCATGGAGTCTTATTTGTATATTTGTAATCATGGGAAGGAGGTTAGGGAACAATGAAAATTGTCCCGTTTCGAGTGGAAGGAAAGTATTTCAAGAAAATGATCAAGCTTTATTGCCAACTCTTTGTGGTAGATCCTGCCGGCATGGAACAACAGTTTAAACGTCATTATACGTACCCGAATTTTGAAGGGTATCTCGCTATTGTGGGTGATGAAGTCGCAGGATACGTATATGGATATTCCTCTGAAAAAGGGCAATATTACCACGAACTCTTGTCCCGTCATTTACACCGGAATCGTGAGTGGATGGAGAATTGCATGGAGCTGGTCGAACTTGGTGTTCATCCCGATTACAGAGGAAAAGGTATTGCTAAACGACTGATGGGAATATTATTGCAGAATAGAAGAGAGGAAAGAGCAATTCTTACGACGCGCAAGGATAATCAATTAGCCATTGACTTTTATCTTTCTCAAGATTGGAAAACCCTTCGTGATGGATTCTTTCCAAATGTCCCACATGAATATATCATCATGGGTAAATCTTTAAGCAGAAAAGACAGGAGTCGTTGATTTCCGCTCAACTTCTGAACAGTGAGGGAAATGGAGTTCATCCGCTAATGCTTTCAGAAATTTAGATAAGTATGGTCACGGGCAAGGCTTTTTAATTGTTACGTTATTCACAATATTATATAATAAAAGAGAATAATCTTCATGAAATAAGAGGCGATAAAATGGAAATTACCATTGATAACTTGACTTTACTGCTTGGCCTCTTGCTTTTAGTCGGTGTTGTAACCGCTAAGTTCTCCACTCGATTAGGCGTTCCCTCCCTTATTTTATTTATTATCGTAGGTATGGTACTAAATACATATTTCTTCTTCGATAATGCTCCAATGACACAATTCATCGGAACACTTGCTTTAATCATCATCCTGTTTGAAGGTGGACTTCAGACGAAATGGAGCAATGTGAAAAGTGTCTATAAACCTTCATTATCACTGGCAACCATTGGAGTCATTGTGACTACACTTTCGATTGGGGTGGCAGCAAAATTCATCCTCGATGTAAGCTGGCTGGAAGGGATGTTATTTGGGGCAATCGTTGGTTCGACGGACGCTGCAGCGGTTTTCTCCGTTTTAGGCAACAAAAACATCAAACCGAAAATCTCTTCTACACTGGAAGCAGAATCAGGCAGTAACGACCCGATGGCAATCTTTTTGACGGTAGCTTTTTTGCAATTGATCCAATTTCCCGGATTAAATCCTGCTACCTTGATTTTAAGCTTTTTTTGGCAAATGGGTATGGGGCTGGTACTTGGACTGGCACTGGGATGGGCATCTGTATGGATCATCAATCGGATTAATCTTGATTCCTCCGGTTTGTATCCGGTTCTGTCCATTTCACTGGCTATATTCACATACGCATTTACGAGCATACTTGAAGCGAGCGGTCTATTAGCTGTCTATATCATGGCCATCGTAGTCGGAAATCAGGAATTGACCTACCGACATTCGATTGTCCGCTTTAATGAAGGATTTGCCTGGATGATGCAAATCGTCATGTTTATCCTGCTGGGTTTATTGGTTTTCCCTCAGCATTTGCCAAGCATTGCGTGGCAAGGAATTGTCCTCTCGATTCTATTGATTATAGTAGCGAGACCACTGGGAGTGTATTTAAGTCTTGCCCTGGCAAAGAGCTTCTCGGTAAAAGAAAAATTCTTCATTTCATGGGCAGGTTTGAAAGGTGCGGTACCAATCGTATTGGCAACGTATCCAATGGTGGCCAATATTGAAAACAATGAAGTCATCTTCAACGTTGTGTTTTTCGTTGTTCTTCTATCCGCTCTGATCCAAGGAACGACCATTTCACCTTTAGCCAACTACCTTAAGCTTGCTGGAGAGGAAAGGCCTCCTATCTCTCACAGCATAGAACTCGTTTCAATTGGAAAGACAAACAATGAAATGCTTGAAATTCTCATTAACGACGATGCCTATATTACAAACAGGGCGATTAAGGACATCAATCTACCTGAGAAAACATTGATTTCAGCTGTTATCCGAAACAATGAACTTATCACTCCAATGGGAGACACCGTTATCAAAGCAAACGATACACTTTATGTGCTTGCAAATAAGAGTCAGAGAAAGCGTATCAATGAGCTTTTGAATTCTAAAGGGGGATTAAGTTCCACATAGACAGAACAATTACCCGTTCTCTCTTCAGATGCCGGAGCCGACACGAGCCTCCTCATCCAAGATGATTCACAACCTTTCAAAAAGTCACTAAATAAAAAACGCAATCTCCACTTGGAAGATTGCGTTTTGTTATTGATTAGTCAGCAGAAACGGCTGCTTTACCCATTGATTTTCTCTCAAAGAGCTGTTCGAAAATCGGGAAGCTATATTGAACCACGAATCCTAATAGGAGCGTAACAATGATTGTGCCGATTCCAATATCACCCTTAAACAGGAATGCCAGTGACAGAGCAAATCCTTCACTAATGATACGCGAATTACGAAGATTTAATCCGAAACGCGTATGGATTGCCACCATAAGTGTATCCATAGGGCTTGCCGGAAATTTAGCCTGTAAGTAAATCGCAATCCCAAGCCCCATTGTCAAAATTCCCGAAGCAAGGGCGAATAGCTGATTCATCAGCATCTCAGGCGCATAATTATTAAAGACCACCAGTAACCAAAAATCAATCAAAAGGCCAATCACAAGAATGGACCCCGCTGCCAATACATCAGGCTTCTTCTTCATAATAAGAGCATTAAGTCCGATCAATACGATCCCATTTATGAAAACAGCGGTTCCAACCGTAATCCCGAACATATTCGATTCCCCAACGGCCAGTGCATCCCAGGCAGAGGCACCCAAACCAGATTTAATAATCAAGGCAACCCCCATAGTCAAAATAAAAAGTCCAATCGTAAAAAACATAAGTCTGCGCTTCATTAAATAGTCTCCTTCTCTGTAAACGTTCTCATTACTGTACTTTAAAAAACAGACGAGCTACCTTAAGTGGTGCTGATAAAGTAGGAGGTCTGACAACTTGGAAATTTATATTCTTAGTTTACTGTAAAAGTGGGGACAAGGCAAAGTTAATTTTTGTATGGGCAGGGGAAAAGTTTGGGGAGTGTTGTTGGGGGATTAGTGTGTGTGGTTAGCTAAATTTGTAGAACGGTCGATATATTGAAAATGCGGTTGATAAAATGAAAAAACGGTCGATAAATCCAGATAACGTTGATAAATCGAAATAATGGTCGATAAATCTAAACAACGTTCGATAAATTTCCGCAAGTCCTTTACATCTCCATTGAACGTCAATCACACATTACCATACCACGCAAAAAAAGCACCCGATCAACAAAATCAGGTGCTTTCTTCCTAACTTGCTATGGTTGTTTCTTAAATTGATTGTTTTGACTGTTTCTTTTCCCGCCGCCGGCCATTTCAACGGTAGGACCTGCGTCTCCCTTCACGCTTGCTGCACTCACTCCAGCCTTTGAAGGACTTTTCTTATGCTTAGCCATGTCGAACACCTCCATTACTAAGATTCCCATATCCATATAGAATTATGAGAAAGAAGAGGGGCGGACCTCAAAATGAGGTCCGTCCCTCTCCATCGACTACAACTTTCCAATTGTGGTTACAGGCAGCTTTTATGGTTTGATGATTGAGGAAATAATCAGCAATCAACTCGGTCATGTCGATTTGTATTTCTTTAATGATCTTCTTGTTTTTGAACATGTTGTATTCTCCGCCGCCTCCTGCACGATAATTGTTCATGACGACTTGGTATTTCTGGTCTTCTGCTAAGGGTTCCCCATTGCAGAAGAGGGAGGTAACTCGTTCTCCTATTGGATGGCTGATATTCAACACGTAGTCAATTCCTTCCCACATATCATAATTATAATGCTGAGGTTTAGGGGTGGTGAAATCCGGGTTCACATAAAGCACCCCTGCTTGGTTTACAGCAAAATAAGATGCCGAGCGCTCAAGGGCAAGAAGTATATCTCTACCTGTCAGCTCAAGAACGGTTAAAGTATTGGGATAGATATAGTTAGACACAATGTCCCTCAATGTGACTATATTGGGCAGTCCCTGTTGGGATTCACTAAATAGTGCAGTTGCAGAAATGGAAACGTCCGCTGCCTCCATTTGGACGCGCTGGATGAACTCAATGAATGGATGTTCCTTAATACGAGCCTCGAATGTATCTTCTATTTGCATATTTCCTTCAATTTTACCAATGGGCTGGTCCAGCCAGGATTGTGTTTTGCTTTCAATGTCACCGGCAATGGAAAGGACCTTTTTATCGGCCTCTATTCCATCCATTGAAATGACCTGAGGCTCTTTGTTTATAATAGTCCATCCTTGCTTATTACGTTTTAACTCAATCATTACTTTTCCGATGCTCTCACCATGCATTCCCGGCTGAACGATTGAAACACCATTGATGGTGCCGGCAAGTTTTCTGTGTTGATGACCAGTCAGCAGCACATCGATTCCTTTTACTTCCTGACAAATTTTGTAGCCCTGGTTTTCACCAGTTTGTCGTTCAGTTGGTGAACCGGTTTGAATATCCTTTTCAAAACCCCCATGATACGAAACAATCATCACATCAGGTTTTTCTACTGTGTGGATGTAGGAAACCCAATTCCGGGTTGAGGTAAAGGCATCTTCAAATGACACATCGACAATGTGAGAGGGATTTTCCCAATTTGGAATATAATGTGTCGTTACACCAAGTACAGCTGCTTTCACCCCATTTGGGAACATTTTGATAAAGTAAGGGAATCCGAACAATGGCTTCATGGTCCCCTTATCGAGGATGTTAGCGGTTAAAAAAGGATATTCTGCTTCTTGATGAGCTTTACGTAAGGGTCCCATCCCATAATTGAATTCATGATTGCCGATTACAGCTGCATCATAATTTATTTCATGTAAAATTGAAACAAAAGGGTTTGGCAAATGACGAGCTTGTTTCATATAGTAATAAGTAAGGGGGGTGCCTTGATAGAGATCCCCGTTATCAATGATCAATACATTGCAGGTTTGGTCTCGTATTTCTCTTATATAGGTAGCGATTTTACCTAATCCAACCGTTGCTTTTTTCTTAGTTCCATATAAGTAAGGGAATATATGACCATGAATATCACTGGTTTCAAGTATCGTGATAGATGTAGTCTGCTTTTTCATTCGATCCTCCATATCCTTGAACTATTCAGTACTTATTGTGTTATCAAGTTTACATTATACGGAAAGAACATGACACAGTAAAAACATCAAAGTTTTTGTAAAATTTATCATTTTTAGTCTTTTAAATATTGCGATATTTTAGAAAATCAGATATATTAGATGTAACAGGAACTCATTCGAGTCTTTTTTTTGAGTAAAAAATGAATGAGTATTCATTCAAAGTATGTAAAAGGGGGAAATACCATTGGTTCGTAGAATTCAGAAAGCCGCAGTATTAGGATCAGGAGTCATGGGTTCAGGAATTGCCGCTCATCTTGCAAATATCGGCATCCCGACAATATTATTAGATATCGTACCAAGAGAATTAACCGACGAACATAAAGCAAAGGGATTGACCGAAGAGAGCAAGGCGTTTCGTAATCAATTTAGTGAAAACGCTTTAAAAAAGCTCTTTAAACAAAAACCGGCTCCATTGACATCAAAGCAAAATGCTTCACTCATAACAGTAGGCAATTTCGAGGATGATCTTCAGAATATCGGGGATTGTGACTGGGTGATTGAGGTAGTCGTTGAGAATTTAGATATCAAGAAGAAAGTGTTTGAACAAGTGGAACGCTACCGTAAACCGGGTAGCATCATCAGTTCAAATACATCCGGGATTTCAATCGAGGCTATGTCAGAAGGGCGAAGCGATGATTTCCAAAAAAATTTCTTAGGCACGCATTTCTTCAATCCGCCTCGTTACTTAAAGCTTCTTGAAGTGATTCCAACAAAGAAAACGGATCTGGAAGTAGTCAATTTCATGAAGACATTTGGTGAAGACATCCTTGGTAAGGGTGTCGTGATGGCAAAAGATACACCAAACTTCATTGCAAATCGCATCGGAACGTATGGATTGCTCATCACTGTTCAAGAAATGCTGAAAGGCGGTTATTCTGTAGGGGAAGTTGATTCCATCACAGGACCAACGATCGGAAGACCGAAAAGTGCCACTTTCCGTACACTTGATGTGGTCGGACTTGATACATTCGCACATGTAGCGAAGAATGTATACGACCAAGTGGAAGGTGAAGAACAGAAGGTGTTTGAAGTACCAGCCTTCATGCAAAAGATGCTTGAAAATGGCTGGCTCGGAAGCAAGAGCGGACAGGGCTTCTTCCTGAAACAAGGAAAAGAGATCCTGGAGCTTAATCCTGAAACGATGGATTATCAGCCACGTCAAAAGCTGAAAACCGCTTCTCTTGAAATGGCGAAAAATGAAAAAGGATTAAAGAATAAAATAAAATCACTAGTGTATGCGAAAGATCAAGCAGGCACGCTCCTATGGAATATCGTGTCCCCGGTGTTAAACTATTCAGCCCAGCTGCATGGTGAAATCGCCGATGATATCGTAGGCATCGACCAGGCCATGAAGTGGGGCTTTGGATGGGAAATGGGCCCATTTGAAACATGGGATGCAATCGGTGTTGAAAAATCTGTTACTCGCATGAAAGAAGAAGGCCTCATGGTACCTGAGTGGGTAGAAACGATGCTTGCTGAAGGTCACTCCTCTTTCTATAAAGAAGAAAATGGTGAGCGTTACTTCTATCACAATGGAGACTACCAACTTGTAGAGCGAAACCCGAAGGCAATCGACTTAAAGGCGCTTAAGACGCAAGGGAAGCTGATCAAAAAGAATTCCGGAGCAAGCTTAATTGATATCGGTGATGGAATCGCTCTTCTTGAATTCCATTCTCCAAATAACGCCATTGGATTAGATATTACGCAAATGATTAATTTTGCAGTTGATGAAGTAGAGAAGAATTATAAAGGACTTGTCATCGGAAACCAGGGCAAGAACTTCTGTGTAGGAGCAAATCTTGCCATGATTCTTATGGAAGCACAGGATGACAACGTATTTGAAATCGATATGGTCGTCAGGCACTTCCAGCAGGCGATGATGAAGATCAAATATTCAACGAAACCAGTAGTAGCAGCGCCATTCGGTATGACATTAGGCGGAGGGAGCGAAGTTTGCTTACCGGCTGCCCACATACAGGCTTCGATGGAAACCTACATGGGCTTAGTGGAAGTCGGTGTTGGATTGATCCCTGGTGGCGGCGGAAACAAAGAGCTTTATATGAAGCACTTAGCCAATCTTCCAAATGGAGTGGAATTCGATCTTCAAAAGGTAGCCAATAAAGTATTCGAATCGATTGCTATGGCGAAGGTTTCCACATCTGGAGATGAAGCAAGGGAGAACAACTTCTTAAATAAAGCAGATGGAGTAAGTGTAAACACTGATCATCTGTTATACGATGCAAAACAGGCTGCACTAAGCCTATACGAAGGTGGATATTCAGCACCGATCCGTAAGAAAGTACCCGTTGTGGGTGAAACAGGATATGCAACTCTTCTTCTTGGAGCTCAATCCATGCTTCAATCAGGATTTATTTCAGAACACGATCTGATGATCGCGAAAAAGCTTGCCTACGTAATTGCTGGCGGGAAGGTTCCATACGGCACAGAAGTAGACGAACAATACTTGTTGGATCTTGAAAGAGAAGCATTCCTGAGTCTTGTTGCTCAGCCGAAATCACAGCAAAGAATGCAGCACATGCTTGTAAAAGGAAAACCATTACGCAATTAATCAGCGTTTATACCATATTAGAAAGCGGGGGAATTTCATGCGCGAAGCAGTCATTGTTGCTGGTGCAAGAACACCAGTCGGAAAATCAAGAAAAGGATCATTAGCACAGGTGCGACCAGATGATCTTGGGGCACTTGTAGTTAAAGAAACCCTCAAACGTGCAGGAAACTATGAAGGAAATATCGATGATCTGATCATCGGATGCGCGATGCCTGAAGCAGAACAGGGGTTGAACATGGCAAGAAATATCGGTGGTCTTGCGGGCCTGCCTGATTCAGTACCGGCAATCACGATTAACCGTTATTGTTCATCCGGATTGCAATCCATTGCTTATGCTGCAGAGAAAATCATGCTTGGGCACTCTGATACAGCGATAGCAGGTGGAGCTGAATCCATGAGTCTTGTTCCCATGATGGGGCACGTAGTCCGTCCAAATGCCAAGCTCACAGAAAATGCGCCTCAATACTATATGAGTATGGGACATACGGCTGAGCAGGTGGCAAGAAAGTTCGGCGTATCCCGTGAAGATCAGGATGCATTTGCGGTAAGAAGTCACCAAAAAGCGGCAAAAGCGATCGTTGGAGGAAAATTCGAAGATGAAATCGTACCGGTTGATGTGCTTCATCGTTCAGTAAGCAATGAAAACAAACTAGTCGAGAAATCATTCCAATTTTCAAAAGACGAAGGTGTACGTGCTGAAACAAGCTCGGAAGTTCTGGCTAAGTTACGCCCGGCCTTCAATGTGAAAGGGTCTGTAACAGCAGGGAATTCTTCACAGACAAGTGACGGAGCGGCAGCGGTCATGGTGATGGATCGTGATAAAGCCGGATCCCTTGGTCTTCAGCCTATGGCGAAATTCAGAAGCTTCGCCGTAGCGGGAGTGCCACCGGAAATCATGGGAATCGGTCCAGTCGAAGCGATTCCACGGGCATTGAAAATGGCAGGATTGGAGCTTTCGGATATCGGACTTTTTGAGCTGAACGAAGCATTCGCTTCTCAATCCATCCAAGTCATTCGTCAGCTGGGACTAGATGAAGAAAAAGTGAACGTAAACGGTGGAGCCATCGCTCTTGGTCATCCACTGGGCTGTACAGGTGCGAAGCTGACCCTTTCCCTCGTACACGAAATGAAACGCAGAAACCAGCAATTCGGAATCGTCACCATGTGTATCGGCGGCGGAATGGGCGCAGCCGGCGTCTTTGAATTAATAGGTTAATGGGAGGAACGGACCTCGAATACCGAGGCCTCTTACTCCTTCAAAATAATAATTTTAGGGGGATTCGAAATGGCGAATCAAACAGAAAAGCTGATCAAGGGTGGAAGTTTTTTAATTGAAGATGTAAGCTATGAGCAAGTCTTCACACCGGAGGAATACTCTGATGAACAAAAAATGATTGCCAAAACAACCGAGGATTATGTGTTAAATGAAGTGGTACCTGTCATCGATAATCTTGAAAATCATGAATTTGACCACTCCGTTCGCCTGTTAAAAGAAGCAGGGGATCTTGGACTTCTGGGTGCAGATGTTCCTGAAGAGTACGGCGGATTGGGATTGGATAAAGTAAGCTCGGCACTGATTGCTGAAAAAATGTCCCGTGCAGGCGGATTCTCCATCTCTCATGGTGCACACGTTGGAATCGGGTCACTGCCAATCGTTCTTTTCGGAAACGAAGAGCAAAAGCAAAAATACCTTCCTCCACTAGCTACTGGTGAAAAACTGGCAGCATACGCATTAACGGAGCCCGGTTCAGGTTCAGATGCGCTGGGTGCTAAAACGACAGCAAAATTGAATGCAGAAGGTACTCATTACATTTTAAATGGTGAGAAGCAGTGGATCACAAACTCAGCATTCGCTGATGTATTCGTTGTGTATGCAAAAATCGATGGGGAGCATTTCTCGGCGTTCATCGTAGAAAAAGAATTCCCTGGCGTTTCAACTGGTCCGGAAGAGAAGAAAATGGGTATCAAAAGCTCATCTACACGAACATTAATTCTGGAAGATGCTGAAATTCCAGTGGAAAACCTTCTTGGGGATAGCGGGAAAGGTCATATCATTGCTTTCAACATTTTAAACATCGGCCGTTACAAATTAGGGGTAGGTGCTGTCGGAGCGAGTAAACGTGCATTAGAGGTAACGGTACAATACACGAATCAACGTCAGCAATTCAAAACACCGATTTCTGCTTTCAACCTGACAAAAGAAAAACTGGCAACAATGGCTTCTAAATTATACGCAGCAGAAAGCTCAGTTTACCGTACAGTAGGATTGTTCGAGGATCGTATGAGCAAGCTTACGGATGAGGAAGTGAAGAACGGAACTGAAGTGGCAAAATCGATTGCAGAATACGCGATTGAGTGTTCATTGAATAAATTCTTCGCAACAGAAGTACTGGACTATGTAGTCGATGAAGGTGTTCAACTTCACGGAGGATACGGATTCATGCAGGAATACGAGATTGAAAGAATGTACCGTGACTCCCGTATCAACCGTATTTTTGAAGGAACGAATGAAATCAACCGCCTTCTGGTTCCTGGCACTTACCTGCGTAAAGCAATGAAAGGTGAACTTCCATTACTTCAAAAAGCACAGGCCCTTCAAGAGGAATTAATGATGCTTATGCCTGAAGAAGTAGGAGATGAGCCGCTTGCTCAGGAAAAATACCTTGTGAAAAATGCGAAGAAAATCGGCTTGATGCTATCTGGCTTAGTGGCTCAAAAATTCGGTAAAGCTCTTGAAAAAGAGCAGGAAATCCTTGTGAACATTGCCGATATCGTTTCAAACGCGTACGCGATGGAGTCCGTTGTTCTTAGAACAGAAAAAGCGATTCAAAAAGGTGGAGTAGAGAAAGCTCAGCAAAAACTTCTTTACACACAAATCTTCTGTCAAGAAGCATTCAACGAAATCGAACAGCATGCAAAAGAAACGCTGGTAGCGACTGAAACGGGTGACACACTGCGCATGATGCTGTCAGCACTACGTAAATTTACCCGCCATACGCCGATCAACGTGATTGCAGTCAAACGTACTGCATCAGAAAAGCTGATCGACGCAGAAAAATATACAGTTTAATTGAGTAGCTTAAGGGACGGACCTCTGAATGGAGGTCCGTCCCTTTGTGTTTGAAATAAGCCTCCCAACTTGACATCTCCAACCCAACAAATTCTTAAATGTTTAAACAATTAAATATTTAAGAATTTAAACGTTTTAAGAATATGGTGGTTACTATAGATGAATAAAACGGTTCTAATTACAGGGGCTTCAAGTGGTATCGGATTGAACTTTAGCCATAAATTTGCAGGTTCAGGTTATGATGTGATTCTCGTGGCAAGAAGTGAGGAAAAGCTTCGCACTCTATCAAAAGAAATTGAAAGCAACGACGGAGTGAAATCATACGTCATACCATCAGACCTTTCCAAACCAGGAGCATCTAAAACGTTATATGAGAAAGTGAAAGCACAAGGGACAAAGGTAGATATCCTTATCAATAATGCAGGTTTCGGGTTGTTTGGTGAATTCGAACAAACAAAGCTCTCAAAAGAGCTGGACATGATTCAAGTAAATATCACAGCACTTACAGAGTTAAGTAAGTATTTTGGAAAAGAAATGGTGAACCGCAAACGTGGACAAATCCTTTATGTAGCATCAACAGCCGCATTCCAGCCGGGTCCATTGATGGCCGTTTACTATGCAACGAAAGCGTATGTCCTTTCCTTCTCAGAAGCACTGGCAAATGAATGGGCATCACACGGAGTGAAAGTGACCGCATTGTGCCCGGGAGCTACCCAAACGGGGTTCAGCGATGCAGCTGACCTGCAGTCTTCAAAACTATTTCAGTCTGGTGTGGTGAGTGTGGAAGAAGTGGTAGAAGAGGGGTATAACCAAATGATGACGAAGAATAAAACCGTTATCATCCCAGGTTTTAATAACAGATTGCTGACTCAATCCGTTCGTTTTATGCCGAGGAAAATAGTTACAAATATTGTTCGTAAAGTACAAGAACGGGTATAATGGAATGTGAATGAGTTTGAAGGGAGAAGACTATGGGTCAAAAAGCAATCGATACATTTCGTGCTTGTATTCCATTATTTCAAGCGCTGAGTGATCCTTATCGTCAGGACATAATTTTACTTCTTGCCGAACAAGAACCTCTTACGGTCAATCAAATAACTGAAAATTTAACGTTATCCCGCCCTGCTGTTTCTCATCACTTAAAGATACTGAGAGATCAGCAATTAGTCTCTATGGAGCAAAAAGGGACCCAGCGCTTCTATTCTCTTAAGTTGGATAATGCAACCGTCCTTTTGAAGGAACTGGTTGAAACGGTAGAAAAACAATGTGAGTAATGTTTCATAAAAGAAGGATAATAATGAATATTGTCGAATGTATGAGGTAGATTCGTGAAATACAGAATGCTGGATGGAGTCTTGCTTCATCCAGATCATAATGAAAGGTGGTGGAATAATGTCGTTGACTTTTTATTCTTATCCAAAGTGTGGTACATGCCGCAAAGCAAAGAAGTGGCTGGAAGATCAAGATATAGCCATGAATGAAATACATATTGTGGAAAATCCGCCGTCAAAAGACGTGCTTAAAAGCCTATTTGAGAAGAGTGGATTACCTCTTAAGAAATTCTTTAATACAAGTGGGAAAAAGTATCGGGAATTGGGCTTGAAAGATAAAGTAAACTCAGCTTCTGATGAGGAATTATTAGAAATCCTTTCCACGGACGGGATGCTGATCAAGCGTCCGATTACGACGGATGGAAACAAGGTGACAGTAGGTTTCAAGGAAGAAACCTTTGAAGAAAGCTGGAAGTAAAAAGAGGACTATGATTACCAAATCATGGACAATGAAAAAGTTTCATTATTCACGCTTAGTTTTCTTGCTTTTTCAATGAAAAGTGTGTCAATATTAGGTTGTATAACTAGCATTTGGAGGGATAGAGAATGAGTACACCGAAAGAACTTCGTTATTCAGAAGAACATGAGTGGGTCAAGGTTGAAGGGGAAAATCTACGCGTAGGAATCACATCATTTGCACAATCTGAACTGGGCGATATCGTTTTCGTTGAGTTACCAGAGGTTGGAGATGAGATCAAAGCGGACGAGCCATTCGGAAGTGTTGAATCGGTTAAAACCGTTTCCGAGCTATATGCACCTGTATCGGGTAAGGTGGTAGAAGTGAATGAAGAGCTATCTGATAGCCCTGAATTCGTGAACGAATCACCTTATGAAAAAGCATGGATGATCGTTGTTGAACCAACAGAAGCTGGAGAAGTAGACAAGCTTATGACAGCTGAACAGTATGACGAAATGATTAATGAAGGATAATTTCTTCAGAAACACCTTGAGAACTTCTCAAGGTGTTTTGTTTTTTATTTTGGGTACCATATGAGTAGACGTTTTTTCACAGAGAAAGGATGATCAACAAATGGTACTAGAGCCTAAGAAATTAGATGTAACCAATAGAGTAACAGGAAAACTTAAAGATGGTGAAGTAGAACTATATTTAGATAATCAGCCGATCGGCAGAATGGCTTGGCCTCTTGACAAAATAACGATGGAGCCGAACTTTGAAGCAAAAGAAAATAAAATTTATCAAAGCTACACATCCACAGAGGGCGATCAAGCAAGATACACCGATTGTGATGAGGGTGGCTGGTGTTAGAGAGGCTCGTGGTGCCAGATCAATTTACGAATCTGGCACCATTTGTATAAATAGATAGTTTAGGCAAACCACTTGCGCTTTTTTTTAGAAACATGAGAAAATATAAGTAGAAAGTGGACATCATCTCTTGTTATTTGAATATACTATCGTAATCTTATTTATGAAAGATAAGGTGATGATCATGATGGAACTTGACGAAAAAGTAATCATTGTCGAAGGAACAACTGACAAACGTAAAGTAAGAGATATCATTAAAGAACCGATTGAAATTATTTGCACAAACGGGACCATTAGCATTACGAAAATGGACGAACTCATTGATGCTTTATTGGAAAGGGATGTCTATATATTAGTAGATGCTGATGATGCAGGTGAAAAACTACGCAAGCAATTTAAACGTGAGTTTCCGGAAGCTGAACATTTGTATATTGATCGCATGTACAAGGAAGTGGCCGCAGCCCCGGAATATCACCTCGCGTCAGTGCTTATTGGAGCCAATATAGACGTTCATAAAGAATTTCTAGGAAAAAGGATGATCTAGTTTTGATTGAGGTAAGTAGTACCGAAACTTTAAAACAAACGATTGAAGACCATGCGTTCAACGCTGTTTATCTTTATACACCTATGTGTGGTACCTGTCAGGTTGCAAGCAAGATGATTGACGTAGTGGAGAAGCTTCCACAATCCTTTCATTTTTCAAAGGCCAACTTGAATTACTTGCCCCAATTTGCAGAAGAGCAATCCATCGAAAGTGTACCCTGCTTGCTTATATTTAAAGGTGGCGTCGAACAGGAAAGGATTTATGCCTTTCAATCCGTGCCATTTTTATATGAAACGCTAAACAAGACTGCGGATAGTTAGAGGGATAAGAGACCTTTTTGGATAAGGTCTTTTTTATTTGTCTGATATTACATCTCTTGAACCCCCTTTATTGAACGATTTTCTTTCTACATACGAAGACATATTTCTCGGGAAATGTTGCGAATGCCATCATTTTTTGACTAGACATCATCCAAATTCTAACTGTTCGACAAAATAGATGGATCTCTTCAAAACATGTCGAGAAAGAATAAGAGGGAAAAATTCCTAAAAGTGGAATTGTTATTATATCGAAGTTTCACTGGGAGGGTATTCATGCGAATATATTTAGAGGAATTAGTAGATCGATGTCATTCAAGGTATCACTTACGACTCTTATTTCCAGATAGCCCGTTTATTCTTCAGTTTGATTGTGAAAAAGAATTGTGCGGTATTTCGATTTCGAGCAAGGGGTGCACAGTGTTGGATGATTTGAATAGGGATGCGCATTTCGTCATTGAAGGAATGGATGAAAGTGTGGTTTCATTACTAACTGGGGAAGAACGGTTGTCTCAACTGATTGAGGACGGATCCCTGAAAGTAAGGGGAGGGTATCGTCCACTATTATTTGTGGAGTCGGTTCTTTGGCTAACGAGATCCAGAGAAAAAGAGCCTGTTGAAGTTTAAACAGAAAAAATAATTGACACACTCTATTTCCGGTGATAAAATCTCTCTTGTAGCAAATTTTCTGAGTCTTTAACTATTCCAAATAATTTAATAATATACTTTACTCTTATTAAGAGAGGTGGAGGGACGTGCCCTATGAAGCCCGGCAACCGTCAATGAAAATTGAAATGGTGCCAATTCACTCAAAGCAATTGCTTTGAAAGATGAGAGAAAGGATAGTCCTATATGATTATGCCTTTCTGCTTATCGCAGGAAGGCATTTTTTATTACTTAAGAAAAAGAAGCTGGAAACATTAGGTAAGTACAACAGTAATTCTGATTAAACAGGTCGTTTTACTCCGAAAGAAGGTGGAATACAACATGATTACCATTTCAGATGTGAAGAAAATATATCAATCCAAATCGGGTCCGATCTCAGCCGTTGATGGGGTCAATATTGATATTGCCCAAGGAGAAATTTTTGGAGTGATTGGCTATAGTGGGGCAGGTAAGAGTACGCTGATCCGGATGCTTAATGGTCTTGAAGTTCCTTCAGATGGAATAGTTGACGTGAATGGTCAAATCGTTTCCCAAGTAAAGGGGAAAAAGCTGAGGGAAGCAAGACAGTCAATAGGCATGATTTTTCAACACTTTAATCTCCTCTGGTCCCGTACTGTATTAGAAAATATCCAGTTCCCATTAGAAATTGCTGGAGTATCAAAGAAAGAGAGAGTCCAAAGAGCTAATGAATTATTAAAGCTTGTAGGCTTGGAAGGCAGAGGAGATGCCTATCCGTCTCAACTGAGCGGCGGACAGAAACAGCGAGTGGGGATTGCAAGATCCCTTGCAAACAATCCCGATGTCCTTCTATGTGATGAAGCTACTTCCGCTTTAGATCCACAAACAACCGATTCCATCCTTGATTTACTGGTGGATATTAATAAACGCTTAGGGCTGACGATTGTCCTGATCACTCATGAAATGCACGTGATCCAGAAGATCTGTCACCGGGTTGCAGTCATGGAACAGGGAAAAGTCGTGGAACTAGGGGATGTATTGGAAGTGTTCCGAAATCCACAAGAGCAAGTGACAAAGCGTTTCGTAAGAGAAGTCTCGGAAGTAAAGGAAACGGGTGAAACCATTGATCACCTATTGGCGCAATATCCTAATGGAAAAGTGTTGAAATTTACTTTTGTAGGTGAATCAACTGAGCAGCCGCTCATCACCGCGCTGATAAGAAAGTTTGACTTAGACGTAAACATCCTGCAAGGACAAATCTCCCAAACTCAAAAAGGTGCCTATGGAACGTTATTTGTTCACCTTGATGGGGATGAACAAACCATCAAAGATGCATTAGCATTTGCTCAAACACAACTGGTTCAAGTGGAGGTGTTGAGAGGATGATTGAAAATTTATTTCCAAATGTAGATTGGGAGAAGATGTGGGAAGCAACCCTCGAAACCCTGTATATGACCGGTATGTCTGTATTGATTACCTTTGTACTCGGAATGATCCTTGGGATATTGCTCTTCCTTACTTCTAAGGAAAATCTATGGGATAACAAACTGACATATACGATTACAAGTGCAGTCGTAAATGTGTTCAGATCGATTCCATTCATTATATTGATTGTATTGTTAATTCCGTTCACCAAGTTTTTATTAGACACGATCCGTGGGGCGAATGCAGCTCTGCCCGCACTAATTATCGGAGCCGCTCCGTTTTACGCTCGCATGGTAGAGATAGCTTTAAGAGAAGTAAACAAAGGTGTCATCGAAGCCGCGAAAGCGATGGGGGCGAAGACAAGCACAATTATATGGAAAGTACTGATACCAGAATCTATGCCGGCTTTGATTTCAGGGATTACGGTGACAGCCATCGCCCTTGTTGGGTACACAGCAATGGCCGGGGTCATCGGTGCAGGCGGACTTGGTAACTTAGCTTATTTGGACGGCTTTCAACGAAGCAGGGAAGATGTGACGATGGCCGCAACCATTATGATTTTACTCATTGTGTTTGCGATTCAGATACTGGGTGATTTCTTTACAAATAAATTAGATAAACGATAAAAGGAGAGAAATAAAATGAAAAAATGGGTAGCAGGAGTAATAGCAGCAACAAGTATTTTTGGATTAGCCGCATGTGGGAGTGATTCAGGTTCGGGAAATGACGAAAAGGAATTGGTAGTAGGTGCTTCTAATATTCCACACGCTGAAATCCTTGAACAAGTGAAGCCGGTCTTAGAAGAAAAAGGGATCGACTTACAAATAGAAACGTATCAAGACTATATCCTTCCCAATAAAGATCTGGATAATGGAGATATAGATGCAAACTATTTCCAAACCACACCTTATATGGACTTACAAATGAAGGAAAATGAATATGATTTTGTCAATGCAGGTGGAATTCATATTGAGCCGATTGGTGTTTATTCTAAAAAGTACAAATCTCTCGAGGAGCTTCCTGAAGGTGCTACGATTTTAATGAGTAACTCTGTATCGGATCATGGACGTATCCTTACATTATTAGAGAAAAAAGGTCTCATTACGTTAAAGGATGGGGTGGAAAATACGCAAGCCCAACTTGAAGATATCAAAGAAAACCCTAGAAACCTCCAATTCGATTATGAGTACGAGGCAGCTCTTCTTCCACAAATGTATGAAAACGAAGAAGGGGACGCGGTTGTCATAAATTCTAACTATGCCATTGATGCAGGGTTGAAACCTCTTGAAGATTCAATTGCCATTGAAGATAGTAACTCTCCTTATGTAAATGTGATTGCAGTTAACAAAGGTGATGAAAACAAAGAGGAAGTAAAAGCTCTAGTGGAAGCATTGCGTTCGAAAGAAATCCAGGACTTCATTAATAAGGAATGGGATGGAGCCGTTGTGCCGGTAAGTGAATAAAGTGAGCAAACCCGATTCTGTTCAGTGACAGAATCGGTTTTTTTCATTGTAAGGTCATCCCGAATTTTGTAACATAATCATTTCCTTATTGGTTCATACTACTTTCGATGAACTATTTCAGAATAGGAGCTGAATGAAATGCAGATGGAACCAAGAAATACAACAGAAGCTGCCCTTCATGATTATAAAATGGGTCTTGGAATATTCACGGAAAAAATGCCTGAGCTTGCCGAACAGTATAATACGTTCTCTGAGCACTGCTTTAGAGAAGGAGTACTTTCAAAAAAAGAAAAGCAGTTGATCGCGTTAGGAATCAGTCTTTATTCCCAGGATGAATATTGTATCATCTACCACACAAAAGGATGCCTGGATCAAGGATGTTCAGAAGAAGAAATACTTGAAGCAATCGGAGTGACGGCTGCATTTGGAGGAGGAGCGGTCATGAGTCAGGCAGTGACATTAATCCAGCAATCCATTCAGGACTTGAATCAGTTAAAACAATAAGTGAGCGATGAGTCGAGGGGGAGAAATCCTCTTCGTTTTTTTATTGGCTCATTAATTTCGTTGAATATACATTCAACGAAATTAATATTTATTAAAAAATCTATTAATTGGCAGTATAATGGCGGAATTTTGTGAAAACTTATAAGTAGCCTCTCGGAGTCAGAGTGGAAAGATGAATTTAAGAAAAAATGACCCTATACCGGTTTTGTCTTGTGAACGAGGGGGTAGTATAGTTGTAAAGTAATATTAAAAACTTGAAAGGAATGATTCATTATCGACTCTCTTGATAGTATCTCGTACACAAGTGAAATGGAAAAGGCCATGCATGGAGCCCATGGAATTGGTTATGAGGTGTACAAACGAAAGCATGAAGTCAGAATGCAAGTAGAACAAAGAAGAGAGCAGGAATACAAGGAAAGTAGAAGAATGATTGCGGCACTTGATCGTAAGGTGCACTCTAATATATAATAAGGAAGAAAAAAGGAAACCAGTGTAGATGATGCACTGGTTTTTTTATGCTTTGCAATCAGCACCAGTCATGATAAACTGATGGACAAAAGTTCCAAAGACCTTAAAACGGCCAAGGAATCCCTACATTTTTCCTTTATATTATGCTAACAATAGGAAAAGATTATCTTGTCAAGTTTACACTATCTGTATAGTTGAAAAAGTTGATTATAGCTTTTATTTGTTATAAGATTAGAATGAGAATAAATTGAGAATGATTAAAGAATTTAATTCTTAAATTCATTATAAAGTCACGGAGGTAAATACACATGGCAGGTTCTACTTTAACAATTAAAGATCTTCATGTTGAGATTGAAGGAAAGGAAATCCTGAAAGGGGTTAACCTTGAAATTAAAGGTGGAGAAATCCACGCAGTGATGGGACCAAATGGTACAGGTAAATCTACTTTATCTTCAGCTATTATGGGTCATCCTAAGTATGAAGTGACAAAAGGAAGCATTCACTTCGACGGTGAAGATGTGCTTGAAATGGAAGTGGATGAGCGCGCTCGCGTAGGTCTATTCCTTGCAATGCAGTATCCAAGTGAAATCAACGGT
The DNA here is from genome assembly GCF_056838065.1 of Rossellomorea sp. H136. Classification (NCBI taxonomy): domain Bacteria; kingdom Bacillati; phylum Bacillota; class Bacilli; order Caryophanales; family Bacillaceae; genus Rossellomorea; species Rossellomorea sp. H136. Next base: position 4,119,720 of record NZ_CM166371.1, on the reverse strand, counting down.
GTAACGAATGCAGACTTCTTACGTTCAGCAATCAACAGCCGTCGCGAAGAAGGCGAAGAGATTTCTCTTATGAAATTCATCCGCAAAATGGATTCTGAAATGGAATACCTGGAAATGGATCCGGATATGGCACAGCGTTACTTAAACGAAGGGTTCTCTGGTGGAGAGAAGAAGCGTAATGAAATCCTTCAATTAATGATGTTACAACCTAAGATTGCCATCCTTGACGAGATTGACTCTGGTCTTGATATCGATGCCCTTAAAGTTGTATCAAAAGGAATCAATAAAATGCGCGGTGAGGATTTCGGTTGCTTGATCATCACTCACTATCAACGTCTTCTTAACTACATCACTCCTGATCATGTTCACGTTATGATGCAAGGACGCATTGTGAAATCAGGCGGGGAAGAATTAGCACAACGCCTTGAAGCAGAAGGATATGACTGGATTAAAGAAGAGTTAGGAATCAAAGACGAAACTGTTGGCCAAGAAGCGTAAGTGTTAGGGGGATGAAAATGACTGTAGAAACGAAACTACCAGTAGATCAGGACTATGTCAGCTCCTACTCAAAACAACTCGGAGAGCCGGAATGGTTAACAACCCTTCGCACAGATGCCTTTGACAAAGTAAAGGATCTAAGCCTTCCAGTTGCTGATAAAACGAAAATCACGAATTGGAATTTTACTCAATTCCAGAAGCATACAGTGGAAAGTGATACGTTCTCATCATTGAGTGAGCTGCCGGATGAAGCAAAAGAATTAGTAGATTTAGAAAGCAGTGACCAAAGTCTTTATATACAACGAAATAATACACCTGCTTTTCTTTCTCTTTCAAACGAATTAAAAGACAATGGTGTTATTTTTACGGATATTTTCACAGCTGTAAAAGACCACAGTGAGCTTGTACAGAAGTACTTCATGACTGAAGGTGTGAAAACGGATGAGCATAAGCTTACAGCCCTTCATGCAGCATTGATGAATGGGGGAGTGTTCCTTTACATTCCTAAAAATGTGGAATTGACTCAACCGATTCAAGCGGTATACGTTCATGACAATGCTGAAGTAGCGATGTTCAACCACGTATTAGTAGTGGCTGAAGACAACAGCTCTGTAACGTATGTTGAAAACTATATTTCTACAACAAATGTTGAAGATGGCATATACAACATCGTTACAGAAGTTTTGGCAAACAATAATGCTAAAGTGGAATATGGTGCTGTGGATAATTTAGCAAGCGGATTAACAACGTATGTTAACCGTCGTGGAATCGCACAAAGAGATGCTCGCATCGAGTGGGCTCTTGGATTAATGAACGATGGAGACACCGTTTCAGAAAACGTGACGAATCTTATGGGTGATGGCTCATATGGTGATACAAAAACCGTTGTCGTTGGACGCGGAAAACAGAAACAAAACTTCACGACGAAGGTTGTTCACTTCGGTAAAAACTCTGAAGGATACATCCTTAAGCATGGAGTGATGAAAGACGAAGCATCTTCCATCTTCAATGGTATCGGTAAAATTGAACACGGTGCGTCTAAGTCGAATGCAGAGCAGGAATCTCGCGTATTGATGCTGAGTGAAAAAGCACGTGGGGATGCGAATCCGATTCTTCTTATCGATGAAGATGACGTAACGGCAGGACATGCTGCGTCTGTAGGTCGAGTGGATCCGCTGCAACTATACTACCTAATGAGTCGTGGAATTCCGCAACATGAAGCGGAACGTCTGGTTATTCATGGCTTCTTGGCTCCTGTGGTAAAACAATTGCCGATTGAAGGAGTTAAGAAACAACTTGTTGAGGTTATCGAAAGGAAAGTAAACTAATGGATGTAAAAGAGATTCGTAAACAATTTCCGATTCTCGACCAGGAAGTAAATGGCCATCCACTTGTTTATCTTGACAGTGCCGCAACTTCGCAAAAGCCGGTTTCCGTTATCGAAGCGATGAATGACTATTATCGTGGATATAACTCAAATGTTCACCGGGGTGTTCACACTCTTGGGACGAGAGCGACAGATGGATATGAAGGTGCCCGAGAAAAGGTCCGTAATTTCATTAACGCTTCGTCCGCTCAAGAAGTGATCTTTACCCGTGGAACGACAACAGCAATCAATACAGTTGCAGCAAGCTTCGGTCGCGCTAATCTGTCCGAGGGTGACGAAATTGTGATTACTCACATGGAGCATCATAGCAATATCATTCCTTGGCAGCAGTTAGCCAAAGAAACCGGAGCTACATTAAAATATGTTCCTCTTCAGGAAGACGGCACGATTGCGATTGAAGATGTACGAGCGACTGTCACATCACAAACGAAAATTGTTTCGATCATGATGGTTTCAAACGTGCTTGGTACAATGAATCCAATCAAAGAAATTACCAGGATTGCTCATGAAAATGGAGCAGTCATGGTCGTTGACGGAGCACAGGCTGCTCCGCATATGAAAGTCGACGTACAAGATCTGGATTGTGATTTCTTTGCCTTTTCAGGTCATAAGATGGTTGGCCCTACAGGGATCGGAGTACTTTACGGTAAGAAAAAACACCTGAACAAAATGGAACCGGTAGAATTCGGTGGAGAAATGATTGACTTTGTCGGGCTTCAGGAATCCACTTGGAAAGAGCTTCCGTGGAAGTTTGAAGGGGGTACACCGATCATTGCAGGTGCCATTGGACTTGGAGCTGCGATTGATTTCCTTGAAGAAGTAGGACTTCATAACATTGAAGAACATGAACATAAGCTTGCGGCTTATGCATTGGAGAAAATGAATGAAGTCGAAGGCATGAAAATCTTCGGACCAAGTGATCCCGGAAAGCGGGCAGGTCTTGTTACGTTCAACATTGATGATGTTCATCCGCATGATGTGGCAACCGTACTCGATGCTGAAGGGATTGCCGTTCGCGCGGGTCATCACTGTGCACAACCTCTGATGAAGTGGTTGAACGTATCCGCAACAGCACGTGCCAGCTTCTACCTCTATAATACGGAAGAAGATATTGATAAACTTGTTGCAGGCCTATTGAAGACAAAGGAGTTTTTCAGCGATGTCTTTTAATAATTTAGATCAGTTATATCGACAAGTCATCATGGATCATTATAAGAATCCACGAAATAAAGGTTCTTTAGAGGATGGAAGCTTTACCATCGATATGAATAACCCTACTTGTGGAGATCGCATACACCTGACTTTAAAGGTGGAAGATGGTATCGTTCAGGATGCTAAGTTCGACGGGGAAGGCTGTTCGATCTCCATGGCTTCTGCTTCTATGATGACCCAAGCGGTTAAAGGGAAAGAGATTGAAAAAGCATTGAAGCTTTCCAAAATCTTCTCTGATATGATGCAAGGCAATGACTATGACGACGATGTGGATTTAGGAGATATTGAAGCATTACAAGGAGTCGCTAAATTTCCGGCCCGTATCAAATGTGCGACACTGGCTTGGAAAGCGATGGAAAAAGGAGTTCAAGAAGAAGAGCAGGAATAAGCTCTTCTCCTACTCTATTTAAGAATGGAGGAATCAACATGGCAAAGAAGATGCCTGAGATCGGAGACTATAAATACGGTTTTAGTGATAAAGACGTATCGATTTTCCGTTCTAAACGTGGTTTGACTCGAGAAATCGTTGAAGAAATTTCTCGTATGAAAGATGAGCCTAAGTGGATGCTTGATTTCCGTTTGAAGTCACTTGAGCATTTTTATAATATGTCTATGCCTCAATGGGGCGGAGACATGCAGGAACTGAACTTTGATGAGATCACTTACTATGTGAAGCCTTCTGAAAAGTCAGAGCGCAGCTGGGATGAAGTACCTGAAGAAATTAAGCAAACGTTTGATAAATTAGGTATTCCGGAAGCCGAGCAAAAGTATCTTGCAGGGGTTTCTGCTCAGTATGAGTCAGAGGTTGTATACCACAACATGCAATCTGATCTTGAAGACATGGGGATCGTTTTTAAAGATACAGATTCTGCTCTTAAAGAGAATGAAGAACTTTTCCGTGAGCACTGGGCAAAGGTTATACCTCCAACGGATAACAAGTTTGCTGCCCTTAACTCAGCGGTATGGTCCGGTGGATCTTTTATCTATGTTCCTAAAGGAATCAAGGTGGATACACCGCTTCAAGCATATTTCCGTATTAACTCAGAGAACATGGGTCAATTCGAGCGTACGCTGATCATCGTGGATGAAGGCGCAAGTGTTCACTATGTTGAGGGTTGTACAGCACCGGTTTACACAACGAATTCACTTCACTCTGCAGTCGTTGAAATCATCATCAAGAAAGATGCGTACTGCCGATATACAACGATTCAAAACTGGGCGAACAACGTGTTCAACCTGGTTACGAAGCGTGCTGTATGTGAAGCGAACGCAACGATGGAATGGGTAGATGGAAACATCGGTTCTAAATTAACGATGAAATACCCGGCGGTCATCCTTAAAGGTGAAGGCGCTCGTGGTATGACGCTATCCATCGCACTCGCAGGTAAAGGCCAGCATCAGGATGCCGGAGCGAAAATGATTCACCTGGCACCAAATACATCTTCTACAATCGTTTCTAAATCCATCTCCAAGCATGGTGGTAAAGTAACGTACCGTGGAATTGTACACTTTGGCCGTAAAGCGGAAGGCGCACGTTCAAACATTGAGTGTGATACGCTGATCATGGATAACCAATCAACTTCTGATACGATCCCTTACAACGAAATTCTAAACGATAACATCTCGTTAGAACACGAAGCGAAGGTATCAAAAGTATCCGAAGAACAATTATTCTATCTTATGAGCCGTGGTATTTCAGAGGAAGAAGCAACAGAAATGATCGTAATGGGCTTCATCGAGCCATTCACGAAAGAACTTCCAATGGAATACGCAGTCGAAATGAACCGACTGATCAAGTTCGAAATGGAAGGTTCAATCGGTTAATATATCATTTAAACTCCCTTGATGTTTCATCAGGGGAGTTTTTTCTGGTTTCAATAAAACACCACTATTCTCCCTCAATAAATCCAAACATAAGAATTTCCATTTTCCTTATGATAAAATGGACATGTTCATAATAAAGCAGGTGAATGCAGATGATATACATAGGAGTAACAGGCTGGGGAGATCATGATACCCTTTATGAAAATGTTCCCCCAAGAGACAAACTAAAAGAATACGGCGCACATTTCCCCATCGTCGAGGTGGACACAACCTTCTATGCTGTCCAGCCTCTTCGAAATGCTGAAAAATGGGTAAAGGAAACACCAAAGGACTTTAAGTTTATTGTTAAGGCTTATCAGGGAATGACGGGGCATCAACGGGGAGAAATCCCTTTTGAAACAAAGGAAGAGATGTTCAATGCCTTTAAGGAATCCCTTGCCCCGTACGTAGATGCAGGTAAATTAGCGATGGTTTTGCTTCAATTTCCCCCTTGGTACGATTGTAAAAAGGAACATGTTGACTATATCAGGTATTGCCGGGATCAGCTAAAGGGATTTCCACTATCGTTGGAATTTCGCCATCAAAGCTGGTTCAGACCGGAGTTCCGGGATAAGACGTTAACGTTTATGAAAAAGGAAGGATGGATCCATAGCATTTGCGATGAGCCGCAAGCAGGGGAAGGATCTGTACCACGGGTATTGGAAACCACTCATAAAGATGCGACTCTAATTCGTTTTCACGGCAGGAATCTGTACGGCTGGAATAAACCGAATGGGGAAGACTGGCGGGAGGTTCGTTATTTATATCGCTATAATCGTGCTGAACTGGAGGAATGGATTCCACATATTCATCAGTTGCACGAAACCTCTGAAGATCTATATATTCTTTTCAATAATAATTCCGGTGGAGATGCCGCTGACAACGCGAAAGAGCTCATTGAATTATTAGGACTTGAATATGGTGGGCTTGCACCAAAGCAACTGGATTTATTTTAGCTGACAGGAGATGAAAGACAGATGGAATGGATCGTTCTTCTATCGATCGGACTTTTAGCAGGAGCGATAGGATCCCTCGTAGGACTGGGCGGAGGAGTCATCATTGTTCCTGCCCTTATCTATTTCGGTACATATACAAGCTTGATAGAGGGAATGAATCCTCAGACAGCTGTCGGAACATCTTTGGTCATTATGATTTTCACAGGGTTATCATCCACCTTGGCTTATTTAAAGCATAAGACCGTTGATTATAAAAGCGGCCTGATCTTCTTTGCCGGAAGTGGGCCGGGTTCAATACTAGGAGCATGGGTAAACAAGGGATTGAACATGGAAAGCTTTAATTTGTATTTTGGTATTTTTATGATTTTGATTGCCATTGTGCTCATGATAAGAAACAAGTTAAAGCCTATTGAGAAATTCAAGGATGCTTCTTTTCAACGGGAATTTACCGATCCGGGAGGAAATACCTTTCGATATGGATATCCTCCTGTACTAGGAGCGGCTATTGCCTTTGTAGTTGGATTTACATCCGGTTTATTTGGTATCGGTGGTGGATCATTAATGGTACCTGCAATGATCTTGATTTTTCTTTTTCCACCCCATGTAGCCGTAGCCACATCCATGTTCATGATTTTTCTATCGGCATTGGTCAGTTCAGGAACGCATATCATGTTTGGCAATGTAAAGTGGTTGTATGCACTTGCACTTATTCCAGGCGCTTGGATAGGGGCGAAGTTTGGGGCCTATTTGAATACGAAGCTTGAATCAAAAGTCTTAGTGAGTGTTTTACGGATTATATTAATTTTAATTGGAATTCGATTGATTTACCAAGGTATTACTGGATAACATACCTCCAATAGGAGTGAGCAAACAGTGAGAGAAATCATTCATATTTATCATACAAACGACCTTCACAGTCATTTTGAGCATTGGTCAAGGATTCGTGATTTTTTGAAGATGAGAAAACAATGGCATCTGGATGAAGGGGAACCAGTTTATCTATTTGATATCGGAGATCATGTAGACCGCTGGCATCCATTAAGTGAAGCGACTTTAGGAAAAGGAAATATCGATTTTCTAAATGAAGTCGGCTTTGATGCCGTAACAATTGGGAACAATGAAGGAATTACACTGGACTATGAAGATTTAAACAGCCTTTATGAAAATGCAGAATTTCACGTGATTGTAGGCAATTTATTAGACCAGTCGTCGCAGCCTCCAAGGTGGGCCAAAACCTATCATATCTATCAAACGAATAGTGGCATGAAGATTGGCATCATCGGATTGACAGCTTGTTTCAAACCTTTTTATAAAGCCCTAGGCTGGAATATTACATCTCCGTTGGATGAGCTTGAGAAATTGGTTCAAGAGCTTCACCCGCAGGTGGATATGGTTATTCTTCTTTCTCACCTGGGGATTCGGGATGATGAGTTGATTGCAACGCGATTTCCCGAAATTGACGTTATCCTAGGAGCTCATACCCATCATGTGTTGCATCAAGGAAAAGAAATTAAGGGAACTATGCTGGGCGCAGCAGGAAAATATGGTCATTATGTTGGTCATATGATGGTAGAGGTTGACACAGCCAATAAAAAGATTGTCGGGAAAAAAGCACAGCTTTATGAACAGCAGGAACTTCCCCCTGCCGAAATGGAAGAACAGGAATATCTCGAGTGGTATCAAAAGGGGGAGGCTTTGTTAAGGGAAAAAGTAACCGAGCTCGCCCAACCCCTGGCAGTGGATTGGTTTAATCCTTCCCCACTTCCAGATGTGTTATGTGATGGTCTTGCTGAATGGTGCGAGGCTGATTGTGCCTTTCTCAATTCAGGCTTACTCATTGATGGACTGGAAGAGGGGGCGGTGACGAAACAGGATCTGCACCGGATTCTGCCTCATCCCATCAATCCATGTCTCATTGAAATGAAGGGGGCAGAGCTGAAGGAAATCATTAAACAAACATTTAATGAGGAATGGCCGCATCTTCAAGTGAAAGGATTAGGATTCAGAGGCAAGGTGATGGGCCGGTTTGTATATGCGAATATTCAATTCAATGGCCGTGAAATCTTAATCGGTCAAAAGCCGATTGATCCACAGAAGATATACAAGCTTGCCTTACCAGATATGTTCACGTTTGGCCACTTCTTTCCAGATCTCCAAAGGCTGGAGAAAAAATACTTTATGCCTGAGTTTTTAAGAGATATCCTTCAGTGGAAATTAATGCAGTAAATGTATCACCGTTTCCATCCTCACGTCATACATATGAGGGAAAGGAGCGATGACACATGATGAATGTATCTCCGATTACCATTCAGGGACATACCTTTTTAGCGATTTCTGTTGAACTGCCCAAAACCAATCTCCTCGTTGTGACGAGTGATATAGGATATATAATGTGTGGAGCACTGGACGTAGCGTTACTAAATGAGAAGTTGAAAGACAGAGGAATCATTGCAGGCAGAGCCGTCGGTGTAAAAACAATCGATCAGCTCCTGGATGCCCCTCTGGAATCCATCACCTATGAGGCAGAAAATCGCGGCATCACACAAGGCATGATCGGGCGGGATGCATTGTTGAAAATGATATAAGTATAAATTGGACCAGTTGCTTTTATTGAGCACTGGTTTTTTGTTAGGTGAATGTCACCATATTCTTTATATTCTTTCATGAATAATTAACAATATATCAGGAAATACACCTTGCAAGTACGTTTTTATCCTTTATAATGGAGATACTAGGAAATTTTGTCGAAAAATGAAAGAATTACATAGGAGAATTCTATGAGGCTTATATCAACTAGGGCTTTAAAACCGGGCATGGTTCTAGCTACAACCGTATATAATATGAGAGGTCAAGCTTTAATTCATGATAACGTTCCGATTACAGAACGCATGATTTTCAGGTTGCAGGAGCTTAGTATTCAGTATGTCTATATTGAAGACTCCCTTTCGAAGGGAATCCATGTAAAGGGCACTGTTTCGAGTAAGGTGAGACAGCAAGCTGTAAACAATATTGAGATGGCCTTTAATCAACTAAGCGCATCGAAGGCGCCACCTGGTGTACTCATGATTGAAGATAGTGCCAGGCAATTGAAGCAGGTGATTGATGTAGTCTTGTCTGAAGTAAAGGCGAATCATGATCTCCTAACCATTTTGACGGATGTTTTCACATATGACTCCTATATATTTCATCATTCATTTAATGTGACTTTGTATACGTTATCCATAGGTCTGGAACTTAAACTGTCTACTAAACAGCTTGAGCAGTTAGGCGTAGGAGCAATTTTGCATGATATCGGTAAGATGCTTGTGCCGGAGGAAATTCTTCTGAAACCAGGCAAGCTGACAGAAGACGAATTTTGTGAAATCAAGAAGCATTCAGAACACGGTTTTGAGATTTTGCGACAGCTTCATTCTGTGTCCCTGATCATTGCTCACTGCGCGTACCAGCACCATGAGAGGCTAGATGGATCTGGTTATCCACGAGGAATCAAAGGTGAGGATATCCACCCCTTTGCAAAAATCATAGCGGTGGCCGATGTATTCGACGCCATGACGTCAAATCGTGTATACCGGAAAGCCATGCTTCCACATCAAGCGCTGGAGGTATTATATGCAGGAAGCGGTACTCTATTTGATACAAATGTAATTGAAGCCTTCAGGTCTTCTGTGGCCATTTATCCGAACGGGATGGTTGTCGAGCTGAATGATGGCCGAAAAGGAATTGTGACCGATCAAAATAAAGGTGTAACGGATCGACCGGTGATTCGGATCATTGAAGAAGATGGACAGGAAATACTAACACCATATGCCATGGACTTAAGTACGGAATTAGATAAGGTGATTATCGGATTTGATCCGGATTATGAACCCCAATCTCTTAAAATTAAATAAATTTTTTGCGTTAAACCCCTCTTACTTTGCATACAAATAGCTTGTAAGGGGGGATTTTTTTGTCAAAGTTTAAAACATACAAACCCCGAAGAGGAGGGCCGCTGCCTTTTCGATATGTGATGATCATTACGATTCTGTTCTTTATGATTTCGACTGGATTCGGATTGTGGATCATTAACAAAGGTTTAAAACCGACACTGCTTGCTTATGCTGAAACTCAAACCAGCAGGATCGGTACGTTGGTTATCAATAAAGCGATTAACAAAAAAATTGCAGATGTTCTTGATATTTCGGATATAACGGAAGAAGTGAAGAATACAGAAGGCGATATTGTTTCATTTAAATATAATACTCAGACCATCAACCGGGTTCAGGCCGAAATCACCAACTTAGTTCAGCAAAACCTGCAAGAAGCAGAGGAAGGAAATTTAGAAAACCTTGAATTTATTACTGAAGTGGAAATCGATGAAGGAAAGTCAAAAGCAGCGAAGGGCATCACTTATTCCGTCCCTCTTGGCCAAGCGACCAACAATGTGTTACTCGGTAACCTTGGTCCAAAAGTCCCGATCCGCTTTCACTCGATCGGAGATGTCCGTTCTGATATTAAAACTACGGTAGAGCAATTCGGGATTAATAATGCCGTTGTAAAAGTGTTTGTCGAGCTTGAAGTCAATGTCCAGATCATCATCCCATTTGCAACGAAAACAGAAACCATCAAGCAGGATATCCTGGTTGCCATGGGTACCGTTCACCTGGATGTACCGCAGTTTTATAACAATGGTGGAGGGGAATCCAGTCCTTCTATTGAAATTCCCACAAATTAGTCAGGAAAAAAAGTTGTCAAAAGAATGATAGTTTGTTATATTAATAAAGAAAATTTTATAACACACCACATCATCAGTCCGATGGGGTAGAGGCGCAGAGTTCAAGAGTAAGCTGTTTGAGAATGACAACTGTGAGAACAGATGAAAGGGAACTTTTGCCGAAGTAATTATGCATGTCGAATGTGTAGTTGCTGGGGTTATCTTGAAGAAGGATAACACTGTCATTATAGGGAATCTCTATAATGGGGAGCTACAGATCGTGATGGAGCACTTAAATTACTTACTAAGGTAATGATAGCTTCTCTATCGTTGCCTTTTTTTATTATCCTCTATCATGCTACGATGGTTCCCCCCTATCAAATAGGAGGAGGACACTATGGAAAACACGATTTACTCACTATTACCACCCCTTTTAGCCATTCTTATGGTTATACTTACGAGACGGGTTCTACTTTCACTGGGAGTAGGAATCGTTGCGTCTGCATTTCTGTTAGCAGATTTCTCAATTACGAAAACATTCAGCTTTATGTGGGACGCCTTTAAAGGCATTTTTGTCGCAGATGGAGCGCTCAACACCTGGAATGTCTATATTATTTTCTTCTTACTCATTCTTGGTGTCATCACAGCATTTGTGAATATTTCCGGCGGTAGCCGCGCATTCGGAGAATGGGCGATGAAACGTGTGAAAACGAGAAAAGGTGCACAGCTTCTTTCAGCCGTTTTAGGTATCATAATTTTTATTGATGACTATTTTAATGCCCTTGCTGTTGGACAGGTTTCGAGACCCATTACGGATCGTCACAAAATTTCACGTGCAAAACTAGCCTATATCATTGACTCGACATCGGCACCGATTTGTGTCGTTTCACCCATCTCAAGCTGGGGAGCGTACATCATCGGTATCATCGGTTCAATTCTTGCTACACATAGTATCACAGAGTACACAGCATTTTCAGCCTTCGTTCAAATGATTCCAATGAACCTTTATGTCTGGGCAGCTGTTCTGCTTGTCATCATGGTTGCTGCTAAAGGCTTGGACTTTGGAAAGATGAAAGAGCATGAAGTAAGAGCCCTTGAGACGGGAGCCCTTTATGATCCTGAAAAAGAGATTCCAGGCGAATTGAAAAATGATCTGCCTGTCAGCTCGAAAGGATCAGTTGGTGATCTTGTCTGGCCGATCGTAGCTCTTGTTATCGGTACAATTGGAATGATGCTCTGGACAGGATATCAAGCCGTCGGATCATTTGACATCCTGCCGATTTTTGAAAATACAGATGTAACGAAATCATTATTATATGGTGGATTATTCGGTCTCCTTGTTGCGCTGATCTTCTTCATTCGTCAGGTAAGCTTGAAAGGAATCGAGGGGAAAGCCGTTGGAGTAGCGGTAGTGGAAGGGATCAAATCCATGTTACCGGCCGTATACATCCTTATCTTCGCCTGGACGATCGTCACATTGATCGATCAATTGCAAACAGGTACGTATCTTGCGGGTCTGGTTGAACAATCAAGCTTACCGATGCAGGCACTTCCAGTCATTTTGTTCTTAGTTGCGGGAATCATGGCATTCTCGACGGGAACTTCATGGGGATCTTTCGGAATCTTACTTCCGATCGCCGGGGAAATTGCTGCTGCGACAGATGTAAGTATCTTACTTCCTGCTATGGCAGCTGTATTAGCAGGATCCGTATTGGGAGATCACTGTTCTCCAATCTCGGATACAACCATCCTTTCCTCTACAGGAGCAGGAAGCAATCATATCGATCACGTTCTTACACAGCTTCCATATGCAATAATTGGAGCGGTTGCTGCTTCAATTGGATATCTTGTATTAGGATTCACTGGAAGCACTCTATTCGGTCTCGGTGTTGTGATTATCTTAATCGTCGCATTCGCATTTCTGTTTGGTGAAAAAGCAAAACCAGCTGTTTCAGAACAATAATAAAATAAAAAACCAGGAGCTCATTGGCTTCTGGTTTTTTATTATGCATTCGTACTTGATGTTAGGTATTATTAAAAACCTGTGATGGTATCCCAAAACCCAACTAAATCTTTCCGATCATCAATCCTTCATGTTTCGACAAAATCCTTATAGTGAAATAGTACCTGCTCCAATTTTAAAAAATCTCTTTAAAAGCTTCAAAATAGCTTTGACAATTGGCGTGGAACTAGCTATACTGACTTTAGATTATAAATAATCTGAAAATATAAAAATTTCAAATACCTTATTATGGTAGTTGGAAAGAACTAGGGGGGACCAACATGGAGAAACGTGCCCAGTTTGGAACACGAGCAGGATTTATTTTAGCTGCTGTCGGGTCAGCAATCGGTTTGGGAAACATATGGCGTTTTCCAGCAGTAGCGTATGAAAATGGTGGAGGAGCATTCTTTATTCCTTATTTATTCGCTCTTCTTACAGCAGGTATTCCATTATTAGTGCTTGAATTTACGTTAGGTCATAAGTACCGTGGGTCGGCACCACTATCTTATTTCCGTCTCAATAGGAAATTTGAGTGGCTTGGCTGGTGGCAAGTATTAATCGCATTTGTCATCTCTACCTATTATGCCGTCATTATCGCATGGGCGATGTCGTATAGTGTATTTTCTTTCAATTTAGGTTGGGGGAAGGATACAGAGTCATTCTTATTCAACGACTATTTGAAGCTTACGGTTGATCCTGGTCAGACAGGAAGTATCGTTCCTGGAGTATTCATTCCACTTGTATTGGTATGGGTGATTACATTAGGGATTCTTTTCAAAGGTGTAAAGAAGGGAATAGAAGTAGCGAATAAGATCTTTATTCCGGCACTAGTTATTTTATTCTTAATAATTGTTGTTCGCGCTTTAACATTGCCTGGAGCATTGGATGGTTTAGACGCTTTCTTCAAACCGGATTTCAGCAAAATAGCTGACCCGGGTGTTTGGGTAGCGGCATATGGACAAATTTTCTTCAGTTTATCCATTGCGTTTGCGATTATGATTACGTACTCCAGTTACCTTCCGAAGAAATCGGATATTACAAATAATGCATTCATCACAGGTTTCAGTAATTCAGGGTTCGAATTACTTGCAGGTATTGGGGTATTTGCTGCTTTAGGTTTCATGGCTCAATCTCAAGGTGTAGGGGTGCAGGAAGTAGTAAGCGGTGGAGTTGGATTGGCGTTTGTGGTATTCCCGCAAATCATTAACGAATTCCCGGCTCTTAACGGTTTATTCGGATTCTTGTTCTTTGCTTCCCTGGTGTTAGCAGGACTATCATCACTCATCTCGATTACAGAAACTTATGTAGCAGGGGTTTCTGAGAAGTTCGGAATTTCCCGTACGAAAGCGGTTCTATTCGGTGGAGGTCTTTCTGCGATCATCTCAATTTTATTTGCCACTCAGGGCGGATTACTCTTCCTGGATGCGGCAGATTACTTTATCAACCAGTTTGGTGTAGCATTCGTGGGATTAGTTGAAGTAGTAGTGATTGCATGGTTCCTGCGTAAGTTAGGTGCTTTCCAATCTCACGCTAATGGAATCTCGGATATTCAGCTTGGTGCCTGGTGGAAGGTATGCTTAGGTGTCATCACACCAATCGTTCTAGGGTGGATGATGTTCGGCTTATTCAAAATGAATTTATTAAGAGAATTTGAAACTGAAACCGGGAACTATGGAGGTTACTCAGATGCCTTCATCCTTTACAGTGGATGGTTTGTTGCAGGATTCGCAATCCTTGCAGGTGTTGCCTTCTCATTCAAACGCTGGCATGCCAAAACAGAAGCTGATAGCTATAAGGAGGTAAGCTAACATGACAGGTAGCGCTATTACAATGATGGTTGTAGGAATGGTCATCATCTGGGGTGGATTAGCAGCTAGTATCATGAACGCTGTTTCCAAATCCAAAAAACAGGTATAAAGAGTAAAAAGATGAAGCAGACGATGGATTAACCATTGTCTGCTTTTTTAACGTTTTTTGCTTTTGATTCTGTCTTGACGTTCCCACATTCGTAAGTGAGGATAAGGGTCAAAGGACCATTCCGTTAAACCATTATCCTTGTACATTCCGTAATGCAGATGAGGAGGGAACTTCCCTGATGTTCCAGGGGGGCCGTATCCAGAGCTCCCGACACCACCAATAACCATTCCCGGTTCTACCACTTGACCTATATGAAGATCTTTAGAGAAACCACTAAGGTGGGCGAAATAATGATACGTATTATTAATGTCCCGAATGCCGATACGCCAGCCTCCATATCGGTTCCATCCTTTCATCTCAATGATTCCATACGATGTTGCTCTTACAGGTACACCATAATCAGCAAAGAGGTCCGTCCCTTCGTGAATACGTCTTCCTCCCCAACCACGGGCATCACCCCAAGTGTTTCGGTAACTGTAGTTGAATCTGAGGGGAAGGGGGAAGGCTTTCTGGTTTAAATGGATGGTCCCGTATTGTTTATAGATTTTCGCATTTCCCATGATGATACTGACCGTTTTATCACGTTTGTAATAGTCCCACAGAGCAAGCTTGAAATTATCCCGGTCAATTCCGTACCGTAATATAAAATCTGTCAAAGCAGCAAGTATATCTTCATCACTCTTCAGGCTGGCTTTTCCATCGAAGTCTCCATCCCGGCCAATCCCGTTGAATAGAGCTATCGTTTCAGGATTGTCATCTTCCCGGTTAGGATTCAGTGGGCCGATCCATTTTTCCGGTTCCATATAGATCGATATAAGTGAAGAGGGCTTTTCCCTATCTTTGCGGGCAAACCGTAGACTGCGTTCGTACTGATCAACAGCGGCAAGATAGTACCAGGGAATATGAGTCAGCGCCTCGCTTTTCTGAAATAACTCCATCCTTTTCGTGTGAATCTGTTCGTCTGTCAGTTTTTCAGCAGCAAAGGTTTGACAAGGACTTATCAACATGCAAAAAGCCACAAAGGCTAAGACCAATCGTTTGTTCAAAATAATCCCTCCATTTTTAGGGGCCTACTTCTAGTTTGTATCGTTCATCGGGATTCATAATCATCAATAAATGGTAATAGGGTATCACATGCTTGTTTTCACTTTTTTAGTATGATAAAGTGACAAAAGGAGTATATTGATGATGGCTTTTTTTACATAAGATGAACGATTTAGAAAGCGTTTCACTCTTTGCCTAAGTCAGAATTATTTAGGATTGGAGATGAGGGGTATGAGTAAGAAAGATGAACACATTCGTAAACCGGATTGGCTTAAAATTAAGCTGAATACGAATGATAACTATATGGGCTTGAAGAAAATGATGCGTGAAAACAACCTTCACACGGTATGTGAAGAGGCTCGTTGCCCTAATATTCATGAATGTTGGGGAACTAGAAGAACAGCTACCTTCATGATTCTTGGAGATATTTGTACACGAGCATGCCGTTTCTGCGCAGTAAAGACAGGCCTTCCAACTGAATTAGATCTGAAAGAACCAGAACGCGTTGCAGATTCTGTTCAATTAATGAACCTGAAGCACGTAGTTATTACAGCTGTTGCACGTGATGACTTGAAAGATGGTGGATCGCAAGTATTTGCTGAAACGGTTCGTGCCATTCGTCGTAAGAGCCCGTTTACTTCCATTGAAGTATTACCATCCGATATGGGTGGAGTTTTCGATAATATAAAGACATTGATGGATGCAAAGCCAGACATCATGAACTACAATGTCGAAACCGTTCGTCGCTTGACTCCAAGAGTTCGTGCCCGAGCAACTTATGATCGCACATTGGAATTCCTGCGTCGTGCAAAAGAATTAAATCCAGAAATCCCAACAAAATCAAGTATCATGGTTGGTCTTGGGGAAACGAAGGAAGAAATTCTTGAAACAATGGATGATCTGCGTGCAAATCATGTTGATATTGTGACTTTAGGTCAATACCTGCAACCATCTAAGAAGCACTTGAAGGTACAGAAATATTATCACCCTGATGAGTTTGCTGAACTACGTGAAGCAGCGATGGAAAAAGGCTTCAGTCACTGTGAAGCAGGACCACTCGTTCGTTCTTCCTACCATGCAGATGAGCAAGTTAATGCAGCTGCCAAAGCAAGACAAGCAGCCGGTGAGCAAGAAGTTCAAAAGGCATAATTTTCATATATAAAAGGACTGACTTGAAGGAGAAGATCTCTAACAGTCAGTCCTTTTTGTAGCAAAGAGTATGACATGAGACGCAAACCCTGCAAGGTATGATACCTGTCTCCACTGTCTTCTATTTAATCGACATTTTCTGTGTTATCTATTCGCTTTTGGCGGTCTTTATTGATTTTGTGGACATCGTCATCCTGCATCTCGTATTTCTCAGATGTCATTTCACCATTTGGATTTTCACCTGCGTCTACATTTCTTCCCTGAGGAGAATCCTGCAACATAAGATTGATGGTATCATCAATGGCTGTGTTGGCATTACGGCTATCGCTATCCATTTTTGCCAGGTTTTCTACATTGCGCATCAGGCTCTTGTCATCGGTCACATATACATGGTACCAACGGGGAATAACCGACATGGCTGTTTTCTTTACTTGGTCGGCTACTTCAAAGCGGCCATCTTTATCCTTTTTGTCCGTCACGTATGAAATCAGCACTTCTTCATCAGTGACAAGAGTGGAACAATCCTTGACGTCTGGAAGTGAGACACTCATTTTGCTGATTGTGTCGGCTACTTGTTCTCGATTAATGCTGTACATATCCTTTGTGGAAATGGTTTGACCACCTGTGGGACTTTTCTGTTGGCGAACATATCCGAAATCCTCACCGCGGTGAGCTCCTTTTTTCGTCCAACTATTTTCGTTGTACAGGTCCTCCCGGTCATTCACGTTTATGGTATTTCCATTGTCGTGATACATTTCTTCATTGGCCGTGTCAATTCCATCACAAGCAGTTCCGATTAGTGCAATACTCAGTACAGTTGTACCCAGAATGAATTTATTCAAGTTAAACACCCCCTATTTGATAGGGTGACCATGTCTTATGACAATTTTTCATAGTAATTAATGGACAATCCGTTATAATTTAAGATAAGGAAATGAAAGTGGGTGGACAAGATGATTTGTGTGCAGAATACATGCTACGAAATCGTTGAGGAATTTAGAGACGGATTCAACGAGGAAGCATTTAAGGAAAGATATAGCGACATCTTAAGTAAATACGACTTTATCCTTGGGGATTGGGGATATGGCCAGCTTCGCTTAAAAGGATTCTTTGATGATCATAATCAAAAAGCCTCTTTTGACACAAAGGTGAGTACACATAAGGATTACTTGTATGAATACTGTAATTTTGGCTGCGCTTATTTTCTTGTGAAAAAAGTCAATAAATAATGGTGATAAAGGAACAAACCGTCCAGTTTGTTCCTTTTGTTATTTACTTATTTTCAGTATATGGAGGTTCCTCATTCACATCGGGATCTGCATGAACAGGGTGTGATCCAGGCTCCTGACGTGGGATATCCTGATGAAGTGATTTATTTTCATAGTTGAAAGCACTGTAATATCGCTGTCCTTCTTTCCAAGGAGTGCTTTTGTTCTCAACGGGAGTATGCTTTCCTCGGGGAGAGCCATATGGCCCTTCTGGCAATGTTTCTGGCACGACAAAGTTGCGGTATGTTTCAACGTTGGAAAAGTCACTATATACTTCTTCTTCCTTATCTCTTGGTTCTTTACTCATATATCTCCCACCTTTCATACTTGTAGTATGTGAGAGTGGGGTGGACTTCATTCTTAATAGTGCGCTGTTAGAACGACTACATAATGATTTCTCCTAGGAAGTCCCTCAATTCATCGGCTTCTTCCTCCGTTAGCTTGAATACACTCTCTACATATCCAGGTTCATCAAGGTCATCCCTGCCGACGATCGCAAATCGACTGCCTTGAAGGTCTAATACTAAAGATTTCCCGTAATAGCGATCTGTTTGTGTAATCGCTAAGTCGTACCGCTGATTTTCTCCCATAAAACTCACAAAGCGTGTTTTTGTATGTTCTGTATCATCGTATAAATAAAATCGTTCACTCATGCCGATGTCCTCCTCTTTTTTTGCTTATCTCATCATAACAAACTGAGCTGAGAAATGCAGGATGTATATGTATGACAGTGAGGGAAATATGTTAAAATAAAGGGGAGGATATCGTTCATAGAGAGGGGTGCACCATGTATTTCGTAGATAGAGAAAAGATAGAGGAAATATTATTGTATATGAATGAGCAGTTAAAGACAGTTAGTGAACATGACCAATGGGGCGGGACATTAGAAAAATTAGCTTTGGAGAGAATGACTCATACGATTATTGAATCTGTACTCGATGTAGGAAACAGTATGATAGACGGTTTCATTATGAGAGATCCAGGAAGCTATGAGGATATTATTGATATACTTCTGGATGAAAAGGTAATTTGTGACAAAATGAGTGAGGATCTTAAACGACTTGTTGCAGAGCGTAAGGTCCTTGTTCAAGAGTATACAGCCATTCATCATGAGCAATTACATACGATTTTAAACGAGGTATTCCACTCATTAGAGAAGTTTCCCCAACAGATTCGCAGCTACCTTGAAAATGAACTGGGACCTGTGTCTGCATTTAAAAATTAATCAGCATTTGACAGCGCTTTCTTCATAGGGAGCGTTTTGTTTTATTTATGGAATACATTTTACCGGAAATAGCAAAGGCAGTACCGGTATTTGGACATACTATACACAAGCATATGGAGGTACACAATGAAAGAATATAAAGGTTACTTAATTGATTTAGATGGCACAATGTATAAAGGAAAAGAGAAAATCGAAGAAGCAGGAGATTTTGTTAAACGATTACAAGAAAAGGGATTACCTTATCTGTTTGTCACCAATAATTCTTCGAGAAGACCGGAACAGGTTGCGGAAAAATTGCAGTCATTTGATATCCCTGCCACGAAGGAACAGGTATTTACTACTTCAATGGCGACAGCTCAATATATGGCGAAGAAAAAGCCAAATGGAACGGCATATGTCATCGGTGAAGAAGGAATCCGTTCGGCACTGGAAGAGAACGGCATCACTCTTCAGGATGAGAAACCTGATTTCGTGGTAGTGGGTATTGATCGTGATATTAATTATGAGAAGCTATCTCTCGCTTGTTTAGGTGTGAGAAATGGAGCTACCTTTATTTCAACCAATGGAGATATCGCGATTCCGACTGAAAGAGGGTTGCTTCCAGGGAACGGTTCCCTTACGTCAGTTGTCACAGTCTCCACACAAACTGAACCGATCTTTATCGGGAAGCCTGAATCGATCATTATGGAGCAGGCGCTATCTGTATTAGGGGTGCCTAAGAAAGATACGTTAATGGTTGGGGATAATTATGATACAGATATATTAGCCGGGATAAACGCCGGACTTGATACACTGCTTGTTCATACAGGTGTAACAACCAAAGAAGCTTTGAGTTCGAAGCATATTCAGCCAACCTATGCAATTGAAACGTTAGATGAATGGGATATATAATAAAGAAGTGGGGGCGTATTTATAGCCTCCACTTCCTCTAAACCCTTCTGAGTACTCAACTAGAAAAAATGTCTTAAAATTAGTAACATATTCATAATAGACAACCCTCGTTCGTATAAGTAAAATAGAACTAGTGTTAAAAGATGTAATCAAAATACTATTTATACTTAAGGACCTTTGTAATGGTCTTTTTTACTACTATCTATGCCTCTATAGATAGTGGGTGTGTAAAATAATAGCAGGAACGAAAATTATACTCCTAAAGTATTATGTGTTTTTTCCTCTAACTAACTTTTCCATTACACATATTTGAGTACTCAGAAGGACTAGAAAGACAGGATTTGAAAAATAATAAGAATATAAAGATTTTCTTGAAAAATATTACGAAATGAAGTGTAAAGGTATGCAACTAGGGTAAACATCTAAGATAGTAGGGAACTATTAGCATTGATACCTTTTCAATTTCTAACTATTCTTTACGAATGCAAGCAACTTTAAGAATGAAAGTCACTGTTTCTTAATTGATTTTCGAAACATTCCACGTCATTTCTAAAGAATTTTTAAAAGGGTAGTGAGGTAATGAGTATCACAGTTACAGGACTTGTCGGAAAGAAAATAAGGCACCATAGAAGAGCAAAAGAGATTACCATACAAGAATTAAGTCACAAATGTGGATTAACGGTTAATTATATTTCGTTGATTGAAAAGGGAGAGGCGAACCCGTCCCTGAACAAGCTGAATGCCATCGTGTGCGCTTTGGACATACAGTGGGAAGACATCATGCCGACATGCGAGGAACACGAAGACATCTACAACCAAACGATTCTTTAATGAACTAATTTTCTCTTTTTAATTTCTTGTTCGATCAGAATGATAAATTCATTACTGAGTTTTAACTGTTTTGCTTTCTTATAGGCATCAATAAGGGTTTGGTCACTTAGGATACGAATAGGATTTCACCTCAATTATTCTTCGTATGTAGTATGTGAAATTCTGTCGAATCTAATAAAAGTGATTGCCTTTATCTGGTGTTTGTTCATTCATTCAGAGGTCTTGTTACAACTATATTGATGTTAATTACAACTATAGTTGTAATTATATAAAACTATTCATCGATGTGCAATATAAAGTTAGTTAAAAGGATCTATTTATATGTAGTATGTAATCTTTTAGGGAATACAGTATGATTATTTTGTTAGCGTATTTATCCACTTCTTCTATCACTAAAAAATCAGACGACCCATGTCGTCTGATTTGGATACTTATTCAACCTCATTCTGCGCATTTCGCCCTGTGTGCCAAACGACTGGAAGCAGCCGCGGCAATAGCTCCTACAATATCATCCAGGAAGGTATGACACATACCAGATGATTTATCATTTAGCCTCTCCAGAATTCCAGGTTTTTGCTTGTCGATATATCCGTAGTTTGTAAATCCGATCGATCCATATACATTCACAATCGAAAAGGCCAGGATTTCATCCACACCGTATAGTCCTTCATCTACTTCAATAATCGCTTGAAGCGGTTCTTCAAGCATCTTTTTTTCAGCCAATATATCAAGTTGAATACCTGTCAGAATTGCATTCTGTACTTCCCGCTTCGTTAACACACGTTCAACATTATAGACGCATTCCTTTAGTTCAAGATCAGGATGATATTTTTGTTGAAGGTACATGACCAATTGAGCGATATCTTCAATCTCCACTCCTCTTTCATGCAGCCATTTACGTGCCGTTTTCTCTAATAAATCCATTGATTCTTTATCCTTCATCCTATTCACCTTTTCTTTGAAAGATTATAAAACCCCTATTTCGATTAGACGAAGCTTTGTTTTACACATATGATTCCTATTTAAAAAATAGACATAATAATAGCTCCTACTCTCATTCTTGCCCATCTCCAGTTTCAGATATTCATAAATGTCTTTAAAGGTTATATTCATATAATGTGTGTCCTTCAAAGTGAAGGAAAATGACAATATGAAAAAGAATTTCTTTGACACAGATCACCCCGCAAAAAAAGAAAAAGACGGTCACTTTAGATAGGAGAGATCAACATGTCTCAAGAAATATTAATCAATCATTTTGGATTGCATCCAGAGCGGGCATTCTTTGATGGAATGATGAATCGCTATTTGGTTGGGGGGTTAGTATATAGTATTGTCGGCGTAACGAATATGGAACAAGAAACCTTAGTGGAACTCTACAAATTGGCAGGGCACCTTAAAAGTCAGGGGGATCGCCATGTTTCAACCTTCGTCCCTAACAACGAAGGAAGATTTCTTGTTGTAGAAAAAGATAAAGACTTTGTGGTGCTGCGAAATGAAAGCATCCAATCCCCCCCGGATAAAAAGTTGGGAAGAAAGTTAAGCAAATTCCATTTCAGGGGACGGACCTTTGAAGAAAAGGTGGAGAAAATAAATCGTATGGGCCAGTGGAAGAGTCTGTGGGAAAAGCGGCTGGCCCAGTTGGAGAAAGCGTACTATCAGGTTATCCAGGATCAGCCTGCTGATGAGTTTGAGCGTCGTTTTGTTGAGAGCTATCCTTATTACAGTGCTTTGTCAGAAAACGCCATTCAGTACTTGGTGGATACGGAGCTTGATGAGGACCCGGAGCAAGAGGATGCAGGCACAATTTGCCATGAACGTTTTCTTCAATCCACATGGGGGACTGAGGTGTGCATTCATTTTCCGTTTCAGTGGGTGTTCGATCACTGCAGCCGGGACATAGCGGAGTGGGTGAGAGAAAGATATTTCATGAAAAGCCAAACGTTTCATCCTGAGCTTCAGGAATTTATGAGAGAGTATGAATCCATTACCCCACTTTCACCATTCTCATGGAGACTGTTGTATTCACGACTTCTGTTTCCCCTTCATTATTTCGAATGCATCGAGGAATATTATATTTCAGATTCTGAGCAGAAGAAGAAGGTAGTAGAAGAGAAGCTGGAGAACTATCTGAAAAATTCTCATCAATATGAGTCATTTCTGTCCGACTTTTATCATATGTCCGAAGTTCCGGTGAAAAAATGGGGAATTCCCCTTGTTGCATGGCTTTAAACTATAATGTCTTCGCAGACTTTACTCCCCCTCTATACCTTCACTTTTATGCTAAACTGGAGGAAAGTGAAGTGAAGGTAGGGGATACATATGAAGCCATCCATATACATTACGAGAAAATTGCCTGAATCAGTGATTACACCATTGCAGAGCGAATTTGAAGTCGACATGTGGGAACATGGGGATGTTCCGGTGCCAAGGGATATTCTTCTCCGTAAAGCAGAGAGAGCTACTGCCTTACTTACTATGCTGTCGGACCGGATAGACAAGGAGCTATTGCAGAAATCTCCTTCTTTGAAGGTCGTGGCCAATCTTGCGGTGGGCTATGACAATATAGATCTTAAAGAGGCAAAGGAATTTGGCGTAACCATTTGCAACACGCCGGATGTCCTAACGGAAACTACGGCTGACTTAACCTTTGCTCTGTTAATGGCGACGGCAAGACGAATCGTTGAAGCGGATCGCTATATTAAAGAAGGAAAGTGGAAAAGCTGGTCACCCCTTCTTCTTTCTGGCATGGATATTCACCACAAAACCATTGGCATCGTCGGAATGGGAAGCATCGGCGAAGCGGTAGCCAGAAGAGCCAAGGGGTTCAATATGAATGTTCTTTATCATAATCGTTCCAGGAAGCATAAAGCGGAAAGAGCCCTTGGAGTACAATATTCAACATTTGAAGACCTTTTAATCCAGTCGGATTTCGTTGTTGTGCTTGCTCCACTGAATGCGGGAACAAAAGGCATGTTCCAGGAAGAACAATTCACTATGATGAAAAAAACAGGAATTTTCATCAATGCAGCTCGTGGCGCGATTGTAAATGAAGAGGCATTAGAAAAAGCATTGAAGAGGGGTGACATTGCAGGTGCCGGATTGGATGTATTCGAAGAAGAGCCGATTGATGCCGATCATCCTCTTCTTGCATTAAATCAAGTTGTCGCCATCCCCCATATCGGCAGTTCCTCGAAAGAGACGCGTTATGAAATGATGGCCTTATGCGTGGAGAACATTCAGGCAGTTTTAAAAGGAGATCAACCGAAGACGGAAGTACAATGAAAAAAAGCCTAAATCCGATGAAGGATTTAGGCTTTAACGTGAATTGAATTAGAATACTTGCTCTACTTCAACGATACCTGGAACTTCTTCCACTAAAGCGCGTTCGATCCCTGCTTTTAGCGTGATTGTTGAACTTGGGCAGCTTCCACAAGCACCTAGAAGACGTAATTTAACGATTCCGTCTTCAACGTCCACTAGTTCACAGTCTCCACCATCGCGAAGTAGGAACGGACGTAATTTATCTAATACTTCCTGAACTGGTGCAATCATTTCGTTTTCAGCCATAATTATCTACTCCTTTCCTTACTCTCTATTATAATGACATATTCACAAAAAATCTATCAACCTGCAAACTATTGGGAATTTCTTTTTTTGGGAATGGTTTATTACGGAAATCCCACTGACTTTGAGTAACTCCAAGAAAAGTGAAATTACCATGAGTGTAGTGTAAAAACATGGACCGTTCCTTTCCGCGGGGAGGAAGTCGAGCCTCCTCTGGCTTTGCCCTGCGGGGTCTCGACTTTTCCTCTACTTCCCGCAGGAGTCAAGTGCCCTCCGCTACAATCCACTCTGTGCTTCTAATTTTCAGGTATTTTTGAATCTCAGAAAACTTCACATTGTCGATACGACCCATATCAAGCTTCCCCAGTGTTACCCCAATAGACCTATGTCAGTCAATTCTCTTCAGGGAGAATCATTTTTTTTACATGGGTCTGTCCTTAATAACGAAATGAAAACTAAAATACATTTGTAGAACAATTTTAAAAGGAAGCAGTGTTTGATTTCCACTTTTGTTCTAGAAAAGTGTAAAAATCACTTAGAGAAAATTTAAATTAGACCGTTTACTTTCTTATAAGCTCTGTCACGAAATCTTCAATAGATGGTGAGGGGAACTGCGGAGACTCCGGCGGATTTCGGGCGTGCCGAGACCCCGGAAGCGAAGATGAGGAGGCTCGGCCGAACGCTAGCTGCAAGCGGAGCGTTTCCCCTCACCATCCAGCACATACTGGATGGCAGAGCTCATAGCAGTTTCATGTTATAAAAAGAACAAACTTTACGAAAAGAGCCTTAATAAATGGTCTAAATACAGTTTCCAGTACAGAAATTCACATATTATCGTTCCAACCAGGCTGCTTTTTTTGTAAAATAAACAAGAGAGGAAAACAAAGGGGAGAGGGAAATGAATCGTAAACCTGTTGAACTTTACGTATATGGGGCAGAAATACTTTGTCCAAGCTGCGTGAATTTACCATCATCGAAAGAAACGTACGAATGGCTTGAGGCTGCTGTCAGTCGAAAGTATCCAAACCAGCCCTTCGTGATTAAATATGTAGATATTCACAATCCTCCTGAAGATGAAGTCGTGAAGCAATTTGCTTCAAAAGTGATCGAAGAGGATATGTTTTATCCGATTGTCCTGTTAGAAGGAAATATTATCGGCGAAGGGAATCCCCGTCTAAAAACGATTTACTCTGAGCTTGAAAAGTATGGGTATAAAGCGGTTTAATTGGTGGGGATTGAAAAAGGCTTTTCTGATTGGGTTAATTTTTTTCAATGGTTATAGAGCTGCACCCAAAAAAAAGAACCGCACCCAATCGCGGTTCTTTTTTACATCATCCATTATGATACTTATACATCCACAACACACCGGATTTCAACAATCGAGCGACACGACCTGTAATGGAGCGCTCGTTTACCAGGCCGAAACCATGTTTCTTTCCGAGTGAACCGAGAATTCCTTTTAGTTTGATCTTAGGTAATTCGGCAGGGAGCACTTCGTTTTTCCAACGTTTAAGTAAAACTGTCACGATTTGTTCTGCTTGTCCCTCAGCTAGTTGAGCACTTGGAGCTTGAGGAAGACTTGCGCAGTCACCAACCACGTACACATTTTCATCCTGTGGCAGGTTATGATACTTTGTCAGAATGACGCGACCGCTTGCATCTTTTTCAACATCCATATCACGAACGACTTTACTTGGTTGAATCCCCGCCGTCCAGACGATGGCATCACAGAAAATCTGTTCTTCATGGTTATGAAGGGTGTTTGGCTCCACTTTTGTAATATTCGAGCCATTGACAATGTCCACATCATTCTCATCGAACCAACTGTGAACATAAGAGCTTAGACGTTCAGGGAAGGCATTGAGAATGCGGGGGCCGCGATCGAATAATTTAATTTTCAGATCAGAACGGCTTTCACGAAGCTCACTCGCAAGTTCTATCCCACTTAAACCGGCTCCAACGATTCCTACGATGGAACCAGCCGGAAGGTTACATAGGGTTTGGTATGTCTTACGGGACTTTTCAATCGTTTGAATGGAATACGTATGTTCATCTGCACCAGGTACATTATGATATTTATCCTCACAACCAAGTCCAATAACTAGATCATCGTAAGGCACTGGGTCTTGATCTTTCATATGAACGAGTTTGTTCTCCATATCGACTCCGGAAATATCTCCGTACACATAGGATAAACGGGCATGTTCCGGGAATGATACGCGTACATGTTGATCTGAAATCGTACCAGCGGCTAAAGCATAGTATTCCGTCTTAAGGCAGTGGTAAGGATTTCGATCAATCAGGGTAATCGATACATCTTCAGGTAATTGGTTGGGTAATAAGCGAAGAAGAACGCGCATGTTCCCATATCCTCCGCCAAGCAGCACTAATTGTTTCATGAAAAATTTCCCCTTTTTTGCACTCTACATTATGAATGAAATAGTGTGTTTGTATGTGATTTATATCCCATAAATAGTATGGGACGGGATTGAAAGGACTTTCACGTCGAAACGGGTCCTGAAAAAGTAAGCATTTTCAATATGAAGCATACTTCGCGCAATTATTACATTAGTAAACCTATTAACATTAAAAGTATATCGAAATAGTGGCGTTTTCACAACAGAAATAAGCGAAAATGTTCACAATCTGTTATACCATTACATGGAATCAAATGATTGACGATAATGATAAAAAAAGATAGCATAACAAAGAATAGTGAGGTGATAGAATTGAAACCAATTATAGAATTTTGTATAAGCAATCTTGCTAGTGGTGCGCAAAAAGCGCTTGAGATATTAGAGAAAGACCCAAACCTTGATGTAATTGAGTATGGATGCCTGGGTTACTGTGGAAAATGCGCCCAATCCTTTTATGCTCTCGTCAATGGTGAAGTCGTAACAGGGGATACACCTGAAGAGCTGGTGGATCATATCTATCAATTTCTTGAAGATAATCCGATGTTCTAAAGAAAAGCTGGTCTTGTGACTGGCTTATTTTTTTGTTTTTTAACTGTGTATGTGTTCTGGAATGTAAAGAAACCAGGGGAGTGACCGCTAGTTTCCTTTTATAACGCTCTTTTCGTAAACTTTGTTGCTTTTGAAAAAGCGAGTAGTGGTTGATTTCCGCTCCAGGTGCTCGCTTTCCGCGGGGCGTGAGTTGAGCCTCCTCGGGCTTTGCCCTGCGGGGTCTCAACTTTCCCGCTATTCCCGCAGGAGTCGAGCACCTGCAGCGAAAATCAACTTTCTAAGTGTGAGTTTCTTACTGTAGACTAATAAAAATATCATACACGTTTAAGTACAACATTTTTCAAAGTATGCAGTCGAATTTAGCTTGTATAGTGAAATACTGTTTCTTTCTTTCAATTGTTATTTGGCATAAAGAAGCTCTATTTAGAAAACTCTTATAGATGGTGAGGGGAACTGCGTAGACTCCTGCGAAAGTACGGTCGTGCCGAGATCCGTTCGGTAAGCTAAGGAGACTCCGTCGAAAACTAGCTGCAAGCGAAGCAGTTCCCCCTGACCATCCCGCACAAACTGGTTGACAGAGCCCTGGCAGATTCTATGTTAGAAAACAACAATCTTTGCGAAAAGAACCTTTTACAAAGACTTTGCTTCTTTATAACGATCCCGTATTTCGTACCAGCTCTCTCTGGCCATTTCAACAATCTTCGGTTCGGTGGAGAGATGCTGTTTACTAATGACTTTAGATAAATAAGCGACCGATTCCTCGATTTTATCCTGTCTTCTCAATAATTCCGCGATGATATACAGGAGTTTAGTTTCGGACATCAAAGAACCTGATACGCCATCTGTCAAATAGGCATCAATGTATTCATGAGTAGCAAGGTTAATGAATCGTCTTTCCTGTTCTTTTACTTGGGTCTTTCGATAAAGCCAGGCTGTCCGGAGATATAACCCTGCTATGGTCACCTTTTTCTCCTTTTTAATAAGGCCACAGTAGGCAGCCAATTTATATGTATTAATACCATCGTCATATGATCTCAGCTTTCCATAATCCTGTGGCTGCCAGTGCAGGCTGATTTTCTTTTCCAGATCTGCTTTGAGAACAGGAGGTATGTATGCTATGAAGTCATCTGTATATGAAAATCCACACTTTGGACAAACAGAAACATTATAGAGTAAAGGGTTCACTTCATTTGAATCATACAGGGGACAAAAGTCACTGTCGTATCCTACTACCTTCACAAAACGGGATCTGATTCTTTTCGTACTATACGAGTGTTTACACGAAAGACACTGTGTTTTTTTATCATAAAAGGGCGTCACTACCGTCATGAATACCACCTCATAATCGGGACTATTTTCCTCATTATACCTTGATGGAAGGATAAAGGACCAGTGTTTTTAATGACGATAAGTAAAAAAGTCACGGTTCATTGATATGAATAAAAAGTTTCCTTCCAATCATTCACCAAAGCCCCTTTGGTTGAGTAGTAAAATAGAAAGGAGTATACTAAGATGTAAGAAATGAAAAGGTTGGGGGTGTAATGAATGAGTGAAGTAGTCATTCTGACAGAAGCCGCGGCCCTTCAGATTAAAGATATGATGAAGGAACATGAGGAAACAGATGCCATGTTGCGAGTAGCGGTTAAAGGGGGAGGCTGTAGCGGTCTTTCTTATGGAATGGGATTTGAACATGAACTTCAAGATGGAGATACAACACTGGAACAGCATGGAATCAAGCTTGTTGTAGCCAAAAATGATGCTGCAATTTTGAACGGTACCAAAATAGATTACAAGCAGTCCATGATGGGCGGCGGGTTTACCATCGATAATCCGAACGCCATCGCATCATGCGGATGCGGATCATCATTCGTGACGGCGACGAATAAGGGTACGCCGGAGAATTGCTGATAAATAAGAGGGACGGACCTCCATTTTGGAGGTCCGTCCCTTTTTCATGATTAATGGATATTTTTTAGCGCTTCTTCAACAGGGGTGTCACCGCTCAGGATTTCGAATACTTTGTGGTTCGTTTCTTCGATGGTCAAGGAGTCGACGAGTACTTTCGCGACATCTTCACGTGATATGTCTCTGCTTTTGTCTTCAATGGAGGTAGAAGCTTCAATTTTTCCTTTCCCTTCATCGAATGAAAGGGAGCCGGGCCGGACGATTGTGAAATTCAGACCGCTTTCCTTCAAGTGGGCATCCGCTGCTCCTTTTGCTTTTAAGTAAAACTGTAGTGAATCCGGGCCGCTTGACGGGTTATCTGCACCCATTGAGCTAAGCATCACAAAGCGCTCAATCCCCATCTTCTTCGCATAGTCGACCGCTTTTTTCGCACCCTCCTGATCGATGGCGAGAGTTTTATCGTCACCAGTAGATCCGCCACTTCCTGCTGCAAAAATAACGGCATTTACATTTTCAAGAGCGTAAGAAAAGTCCTGCTCCAGGTCTGCAACAATCGGTCTTGCCCCTAAGTCTTCCATATCCTTCGCTTGTTCTGTTTTTCGAATCAGGGCTCTCACGAAATGTTGACTGCTGTTTGAAAGTTCTTTCACTATGTGTCGGCCGGTATGACCGTTTGCTCCAATAACCAGTACATTCATGTATCCATCATATCCTTTATCTAAGTTTTTTTATCCTATTATTGGTCTACCCATTCACTGCTGAAATAAACAATTAGATTGGGTCAGTGTGAATTGGATGGATGTTTAAAGCTGAGGGATGTTTGACACATTATTTCTTCGATTGGATATTCTATTTCATAAGAGTGGGAATCATTTTGCTGTTTTCATTTGGAGTGTACTCTATATGCCCACTGTTGGTTTACATTCAAATAAAAAAGAGGCCCAGGTATAAATATCCTGAACCTCTCTCATGGTAATCTTTAGTCTGTAAACATGGATGTACTGTGCATCGGCTGGACTCTTGCTTTTGGATCCATATAAGCTTTGGCATTATTAACCGCTGTCGGTGCTTCGCCAAATCCGCTGGCAATGAGTTTGACTTTCCCATCATAGGTACTGATATCACCTGCTGCATAAATGCCTGGAATATTTGTTTCCATTCTCGAGTTAACGACGATTGAATTCTTTTCGATTTCTAGTCCCCAATCTTTGATCGGACCAAGAGATGAAACAAAGCCAAAGTTAACGATCAACTCATCGAGGTCAAGAATCTCCTTCTCATCCCCCTTGGTTTCTTCCAAAATCAGCTGATTGATTTTGTTCTCATCGACAACGAGCTCTGAAGGAACATACGGAGTCTTCAGTGCCACGGTTGAATTGTGCAAATTCTCCACACTATGTTCATGGGCTCTGAACTTATCTCTTCTATGAACGAGGTAGACCTTTTCTGCGATCGGCTCAAGCATAAGGGCCCAGTCAACGGCAGAATCACCACCACCACAAATGACAACTTTCTTGCCTCTGAAATGTTCCAGGTTATCAACAAAGTAATGAAGATTCTTACCTTCAAATTCAGACGCATGCTCGAGTTCCAGACGGCGAGGCTGGAAGGCACCGTTTCCTGCTGTGATGATGATCGTTCTGGAAAAATGAATCTCTTTATCGGTAGTGAGCTTAAACATGCCATCAGCCTGTTTTTCTACACCTTCCACAGCTTGCTCAAGACAAATCGTCGTCTCAAACTTTGCCATCTGCTCTTTTAAATTATTTACAAGATCCTGGGCTTTCACCTTAGGAAAACCGGCAACATCATATATGTATTTCTCAGGATATAGAGTAGCCAGCTGGCCCCCGAGTTGTGGTAAACTTTCAATAATCTTAACTGATGCTTTTCTCATGCCACCATAGAACGCCGTAAACAAACCTGTAGGACCGCCGCCTATGATCGTAATATCATACACTTTTTGATCTTCCTTCAACTAGATCCCTCCAACAATTAAGATGTATTTCACTTTAATTTATTCTATCACAGAGCCATCGATTCTTCACAATTATTGAAATCATTATTGGAAATAATCAGTCTTTTTGGTGATTGGTTTTCATACTTTTGGGGGATGGAGACTCATCCGTTTTTCGAGTTGTCCAGCTCCGGCGGCTAGACCCTCGAGGTCATAAGGCAAGTACACCAAAAAGGCAAAGAACGCCTTTCCGGTGTACTCGCCTTATGCTTGTCGGGCCTGAGCAAGCCGCCTCCGCTTTTCGATGATGTCCAGCTCCGGCTGCTAGACCCTCGAGGTCATAAGTCAAGTACACCAAAAAGGCAAAGAACGCCTTTCCGGTGTACTCGCCTTATGCTTGTCGCGCCTGAGCAAGCCGCCTCCGCTTTTCGATGATGTCCAGCTCCGGCGGCTAGAGGCTCGAGGTCATAAGTCAAACCAGCCAAAAAGGCAAAGAACGCCTTTCCGGCTGGTTCGTCTTATGCTTGTCGCCTCTGGACGAGCCACCTCCGCTTTTCGTTGTATTGTTTAAATATTCTTAAGTTTTCAATTTCCTATATATATCTTGAAAATGCATGGTAAAAAGAATATTATGTAATGTAGGCATAATGTTAAGAATTTATGACAATTCTCGCATAAGTATGTAGTAGTTCGTGAAATACGTCACATACTTTCTTGTTTATCGTTTTTATTTATTTTTCATAAAATATTTTCTTCTTAAATGAAGGAAAACATCTCGTTTGATTTGTTTCAGTTTCTTGTCTATAGGGAAAAAGGTAATGGCATCAGATTGAACGGGATAAAAAAGCATGATGTGGAGGACTCTAAGAGTATCCAAAGCAAATTTATCAAAAAAGGTGGATGTGATTCAGTTGAGAAAGCCAAGAATCGTTGTATTAGGTGCAGGTTATGGTGGATTAATGACGGTAACTCGTCTTCAAAAGCAATTAGGTACAAATGAAGCAGAAATTATTTTAGTTAATAAAAATGATTATCACTACGAAACCACTTGGTTACACGAAGCTTCTGCAGGTACACTTCATCATGATCGTGTACGATACAACATTAAAGATGTTGTCAACACAAGCAAAGTAAACTTCTTACAAGCTACTGTTGAAGATATTAAAGTAGAAGAAAAGAAAGTCATCACAAGTGACGGTGAAGTAGAATTCGATTACCTTGTTGTTGCATTAGGTGCAGAATCTGAGACATTCGGTATCCAGGGTCTTCATGAGCATGCATTCATGATTTCGAACATCAACTCTGCCCGTCAAATCCGTGAGCATATTGAATTACAATTTGCTACGTATAAAAACGAAGAAGAAAAGAAAGATGACCGACTTACAATCGTTGTAGGTGGAGCAGGATTCACTGGAATCGAATTCTTGGGTGAACTAGGGAACCGCGTTCCTGAACTTTGTCATGAATATGATATCGATCGCAAAAAAGTTCGCATTGTGTGTGTGGAAGCTGCACCTATGATTCTTCCAGGATTCGATCCTGAACTAGTGAAATACGCGCGTGCCAAGCTTGAGAAAAAAGGTGTTGAATTCCATATCGGAACTCCACTTAAAGAAGCGAAAGCTGACAGCGTCCTAATCGCTAAAGGTGAAGATGAAGTAGAAGAAATCAAGGCTGGTACGATCGTATGGGCTGCAGGTGTACGTGGTAACTCCATCATCGAAAGAGCTGGAATCGAAAACATGCGTGCCCGTGTGAAAATCAGCAAAGATCTTCGCGCTCCAGGTCATGACAACATCTTCATCATCGGTGACTGTTCACTTATGATCAATGAAGAAACAGAACGTCCATACCCACCGACTGCACAAATCGCGATGCAGCAAGGTGAAGTATGTGCCCGCAATATTGCTTCTTTACTGCACGATAAAGATCACTTGGAAGAATTCACTCCAGACATCAAAGGAACAGTATGTTCACTGGGTGAAGACGACGCAATCGGTGTCGTTTACGGTAAGAAAATCACTGGAACAAAAGCTTCTTTCATGAAGAAGGTAGTCGATAACCGTGCGCTTTACATGGTTGGTGGACCATCCCTTGTCTTCAAAAAAGGAAAGTTCAAATTCTTTTAAGCTCTAATGAATAAAATGAAAAGCAGGGTGGATTCCGCTCTGCTTTTTATTGTGGGGAATTGTTACGGAGGTGTTCGAGAGTGAAAAGAGGGAATGTTTGGCTTGCGGTGGCAGGACTGGTCATAGGTGAGAACGGTAAATGGCTTGTGGTGAAGAAGAAATACAGCGGTTTGAAAGGAATGTGGTCCCTGCCTGCTGGTTTTGTCAATGCCGGAGAAGCAGTAGATGATGCGGTTATGAGAGAGGTACGAGAGGAAACAGGATTACATTCAAGCGTCAAAGGCATTGTAGGAGTCCGGTCAGGGGTCATCCAAGATGATGTCAGCGATAACATGCTGATCTTTCTGTTGGAATGCAAGGAAACTTCTTCTATTCAAATCGAAGAAAAAGAATTGTGGGAGGTTGCGTGGAAGTCACCTCACGAATTATTGGAAGATGAAAAAACATCCGTCATGGTGCATGAGATGATTGAACAATTGGCTGTTCAAAACATATTAAGCCCGATAGAAGGGATCGACCCAGGGGACCAATTCGCCTACACGAAGTACACATTATTTTTATAAAATTCTGTGAATTTTAAGAAAAAGAGAGATAATGAAAGAAAAACTAAAATGTATTCGCTTTCTTAGCGGTACATCCCCTATAATGTCCCTTTTCTTTATTGGAGATAGATGATATATTATCAGAAAATTAAGAAATTAAAGAAAAGGGAGAGAAAATTATGAGAGCTACTGCAAGTACTAAAACGAAATATTGTCTTTATTGTTCAGGAAAAGGATACTTTCAGTTAGTATTGGGTGGTTCTGAAACGTGTCCGTGTTGCGGAGGCAGTGGGAAACAGAAATAAACCCTAAGAGATAGATCAAGAGGCAGACCTGAAGAAGGTGGATACTTCTATTAGAGGTATGGATCCTGATTTGGGTCTGTTTTTTTATGGTCACCTGATAAGAAACATATGTTTATTTTGTGAATAAGCTAGAAATCTTCTTGAAAATATTGACGCTTTCATTACACTCGGGGTACACTAATCTTTAGTGTTTATGGAGGTGTAAACGGTAAAATGCCTATACATGTGATGTTAATTTCAATGCTTCTATTTTTTGTTCTATTTTTCGGAATAGGCTTTCTGTTAAATATGTTATTGCGTATGACGTGGATTATGGCCATCATTTATCCTATTGTCGTCATTTTTATTGTGGATGATGTTCGTTTTATAGATTATTTCCGAAATGCCGGCGAGTCGTTTTCTGAGTTAGGTACGAAAATCAGCAACTTGGCTGTAGCTGATCTTGTGATTTTAGGAAGTGGGCTGGCAGGAGCGATTCTTTCAGGAGTCGTGATGAGAATTTTAAGAGCAAAAGGATATCGAATGTTTTAAAAGCATCCGTTTAACCGAGGGATCTCCCCTAAGTTGAACGGTTTTTTATTATGATTTTTTTCGGAAATTGTACATACTAGTTGAAGTAGGTTATATCCACTGCAATGTCGCCTATGAGCGGTGAAATTCATCTAAAGGGAACGCTTATAGCTATAACTTGAATTTTTTCCAAATATTGAAACTATTCGATTTTTTTCTCAATTTATGCATATATATCCTCCTGGTTGGGAAGTATTAAAGGTGGGAGGAGTGAATACATGAATTTGTTTAAAACATGGACGAAGAGATTCGTTATGGTTAGTTTGTTCATCCTGGCACTGGGAACCACTTTTCAATCAGTCTCCGGAGTAGAGGCTCAAACCTTTAAAACCTGGTTGATGGACAAGGGTGGCCGTGATCAAAACAGTTTGAATTATAAAGAACATCAGACAAATCGTTTAGGATTGTCATTTAAATTTCTTAAGAGGCTAGCAGGCTTTGAAACTCAGATATCCGCGAGTACACCCGTTGAACCGAGGACGTTGGAAGAGTCCGTTGATTGGGATCAATATACCAAACATAAGGTTGTAGCCACAGGCTATACAGCCGGGATTGAATCGACCGGGAAGAATCCTGGGCACCCCCTTTACGGAATTACATATTCAGGAGTGAAAGTGAAACGTGATTTATATTCTACGATTGCAGCCGATCTTTCCGTTTATCCTATTGGTACCATTCTTTTTATCCCCCAATATGGATATGGGGTTGTAGCCGATAAAGGGAGCGCTATTAAGGGGAATAGACTGGACCTCTATTATGAGACAGTCGATGATGTGTATAATGAATGGGGTAAACAGACACTGGATGTATATGTGATCCAGATGGGTGCAGGTAAGTTATCCGAACAGCAATTAGTAGCTCTTAATGAAAATAAATCTATGCAGGTGTTTAGACAGCAGATTTTATCGCCTAAAGAAGAATAATCAAGAAAAGCACGCAGTTCATGATGAACTGCGTGCTTTTTTAACATCATTGGACCTCTTTATACAATTCTGGATGAAGCATCCTGGCAAGCTTGACAGCTCCCTTTAATAGCAGAGGGGACGGCCTGCAATAGAGGGCTTCTTCCAGGACAAAAATTCGATCCTGTTGAACAGCTCTCAAGTCGTTCCATCCTGGACGCTTCTTCACGATATCAGGTTTAACCCGTTTCTGCTGAACGCCGACCCAGGCAAGACAGATATAGTCGGGGTCGCGTTTTTGTACATCTTCCCAATCCGTTTGAACACTCGCCAGATCCACATCATCAAAGAGATTCCGTGCACCGATCATCTCGCTCAACTCGGTTAACCAGTTGATCTTACCAGGGGTGAAAACAGGCTTTGGCCACCATTCCCAGTAGAGAGAGGGAGGATGTTGAACCCCGGAACTAATCGTTTTTAAGCGTTTTACGGTTTGCAGAAATTCACTCTGACGGTTCATGGCATGTTCTTCAGATCCACACGCTTTTCCAACCGTTAAAAAATCTTCTGCTATATCAGAAAAGCTCTGAGGATTTAACGTAATATGGGGGATGTTCCGCTTAACCAGATTTTCTATGTTTTTTTCCATTCCTGGTACACTTAATGAAGAAAACACCAAATCAGGCTCCAAGGACTCTAATTTATCCATATTAATGGAGAGATCCGGTCCAAGCCTGGGAAGTGATTGGACCTCTTCAGGATAATCGGAGTAATCATCGACCCCTACGAGGAGTGAAGTTAATCCGAGGTAATCGATTATTTCTGTATTACTTGGACAGATTGAAACAATTCTCATCGTGCCACTCCTATGCATAAAAGAAATAATGAAGAAGAAGGGTCAGAATAATCCCGGAAAGTCCACCAAAGAACACCTCAATGGGTTTGTGTCCGAGTAATTCCTTTAACTCCTTGCGCTTTTCCTGTTCAGGCTTGTTCTGCCAGCCTTTTGCTTCTGACATGAACCTTTGGAAATCGACCATCAATCGATTCAGGACAATGGCTTGTTCTCCTGCCTGTCTTCTGACACCCGTTGCGTCAAACATTGTAATGATGGCAAACATGGCGGAAACTGCAAAGATTGGTGAATCCACGCCTACTTCCAAGGCTACTCCAGTAGATAATGCCGTGACGGCAGCTGAATGGGAACTCGGCATCCCGCCTGTTGAGGTGATTAATGACCAATTTAATTCCCTGGTCGCGATAAACTGTATGGGAACCTTAACAAACTGAGCAAAAAAGATTGAAAATAAAGATGCCCATAATGGAAAATTTAAAAATACTTCCATGCTGTGAAATGCCACCCTTTCAATTGTTTGAATAAAAATAATGTTCTCATTATATCATACCCTATTTACCTCTTTAATTAACTTTGTGGATCGGTTTGTTAGAAAGTCGAAATAATGGGACATTTTCGCTATAATAGAGGGTGGAGGTGTCGGATAAATGAAATTTTCGATTAATCATAATGAAATAACAGCTGCTAATCAGCAGTGCCTGGTTGTTGGGGTTCACACTCAGCCAACATTTGAAGGGAAGCTGAAAGAGCTTGACCACAAGTTCGAGGGCTATCTTACACAGCTGGTAAAAGACGGGGACATATCTTCAAAAGCAAAGAAAGTAACCAAAGTACATACGTTTGGAAAGCTCAAAACAAAGAGATTATTGTTCGTTGGTCTAGGAAAACAAAAAGAGCTTACGTTTGATTCTTTAAAAGAATCGTTAGGGGTAGCATCAAAAGCTTTAAAGCAGATGAAGGTATCTTCTTTTTCAGTGGCACTGGATACGTTTATTTCTGAAGAAATGGTAGCAACAGATGCAGCTCATGCATTTATGGAAGCCTTTACGATGTCTACATATGAGTTCCACGGCTATAAGAAGAAATCAAATCAACCGGAAGTACACGTAGAGTCGATTGAGTTCTTTACAAGCGCAGACTCTAAAGAAGTAGAGACGGCCTTACATATCGGATCCGCCTTTGGAAACGGAGTCAATTCAGCTCGTACGCTGGTGAACACTCCTGGTAATCTATTAACCTCCACTAAATTAGCTGAATACGCGCTTGAATTAGCGGAACGATATAACTTTGAAGTTGAAATTTTGGATAAAGAGGAAATGGAGCACCTGGGCATGGGCGCACTGCTCGCTGTAAACCAGGGATCGGTTGAACCTCCCAAAATGATCGTTCTTAAGTACAACGGGAAAGATGAGTGGAAAGATGTCATCGGTTTGGTTGGAAAAGGAATTACCTTTGATACAGGCGGTTATTCCATTAAGCCTAAAGATGGAATCGTCGGAATGAAAACAGATATGGGTGGAGCTGCAGCGGTTCTGGGTGCCATGGAAATCATCGGCGAAATCAAACCGGAACAAAACGTCGTTGCCGTCATTCCTTCAACAGACAATATGGTGAGCGGCTCTGCATTCAAGCCAGACGATGTGATTACATCAATGAGCGGTAAAACCATTGAAGTGTTAAATACAGACGCTGAGGGCCGTCTCGCACTTGCTGACGGTATGACCTATGCAAAGCATCAAGGAGCAAATTATTTAGTGGACGTTGCAACTTTAACTGGTGGAGTCATTATTGCTTTGGGTGAAGACAAAACGGGGGCACTCACGAATAATGAAGCGTTCTTCGAGCAAGTGTTGGAAGCGTCAGGGGAATCGGGTGAATATATCTGGCAGCTTCCTTATACGGAAAACGACAAGAAGCGCGTTCGTGGAAGTGATATTGCCGACTTGAACAACTCACCGGGACGAGCAGGTCATGCCATCATGGGTGGGGCATTTGTCGGAGAGTTTGCTGAAGGTCTTCCTTGGGTACACCTTGATATTGCCGGTACGGCTACTAGTAAAGGTAGCTATGAACTCGGTCCGAAAGGCGGAACGGGTGTCATGGCAAGAACGCTTGCGCTATTAGTTGAGCGCTTTGTGCCTATAGAAAAATAATGTGATGGAATGGTGAGTCTTTTTTCAGTGTTTAAGCATGATGACACTGAAAGAAGGCTTTTTTTGTGAGAATTCATGATTTGGAATGAATGGGTGACGAAAATGTGGTAAATATCGGAATTAAGTTGAGGGTAAACTGGTAATCCGCCCGTTTACCTTCAGAATCCAGCCTAAAAGGAGAAGAATTCAGTCGGTTTTGATCAGAATCCGGTCAATTGACATTTAATGGATAACTGTCTCGATCTTTCACGCCCCCTTTTACTCTGCTAAAGTGTTGACAAACTCTCTTTATCTTGTTAAAGTTGAAATCGTGATTTTATTACTCTACCAATTTAGCGAACTAAAGTAAATCGATATATCGTTGTATGGAGGATTTTGAGGAGGAAGGTAGTTATGAACGCAGTTGTTATAGCGGTTCTTGTCATGCTTGTACTAAGCCTGGTACGCGTGAATGTTGTATTCGCCCTGATCACTGGTGCGTTAGTCGGAGGATTGACTGGTGGGCTGGGATTAAACGAGACGATATCCATATTTACTGAAGGAATCAGCGGCGGGGCAAGTATCGCCTTGAGTTATGCATTACTGGGTGGATTCGCGGTGGCGATTTCCTACACGGGAATCCCGAATCTGCTTGTTGACTGGGTACTTAAGGTAGTTGGGAAAAAAGGCGATTCTAGAAAAACAGCCCTTTCGAAAGCACTTATTGTTTTATCTATTTTATTTATGGCTTGTTTTTCACAAAATGTGATTCCGATTCATATTGCTTTTATTCCTATTTTGATTCCACCTTTATTGAAGGTGATGACAGAGTTGCGTATTGACAGACGATTAATCGCATCGGTGATTACGTTTGGTTTAACGGCTCCCTATATTCTTTTGCCAGTAGGATTCGGCTTGCAGTTTCATGAAATTATTGCTCAAAACATGGGCTCAAGCGGTATGGAAATTGCATTGGGTGATATTCCGAAGGCAATGCTAATCCCAATAGGGGGCATGGTGATTGGGTTACTTATCGCCGTGTTTGTGAGCTATCGTAAACCAAGGGATTACATTGAACCACAAGAAGTGATCACAGAAGAAAGGGTCGTGTACAATAAAAGAGCCATGATTTTCGCTCTCGTTTCCATCGTAGTCGCTTTATATATTCAGCTTCAGCTGGAATCAATGATCTTCGGTGCATTAGCTGGTATTGCCGTTCTTTATATCACAGGATCGGTTAAATGGAAAGAGGCCGACGGGTTACTGAATGAAGGAATGAAAATGATGGCATTCATAGGCTTTGTGATGATCACTGCATCAGGCTTTGCTGAAGTGGTTAAGGCCACTGGAGATGTCGAAACATTGGTTGAAGCGACTGCTGACGTAATCGGCGGAAACCAGGCATTAGCTGCTCTGATCATGTTGATCGTCGGACTTCTGGTGACAATGGGCATCGGATCTTCATTCGCTACG
This sequence comes from Rossellomorea sp. H136, assembly GCF_056838065.1. Classification (NCBI taxonomy): domain Bacteria; kingdom Bacillati; phylum Bacillota; class Bacilli; order Caryophanales; family Bacillaceae; genus Rossellomorea; species Rossellomorea sp. H136. The sequence continues at coordinate 4,079,483 of NZ_CM166371.1, read as the reverse complement.
ATTCCGATCATCGCAGCCATCTTCGTACCACTTGCCATGGAGCTTGGATTCAGCCCGCTCGCAACGATTGCGATTGTCGGGACAGCAGGGGCACTTGGTGACGCAGGTTCGCCGGCATCGGACAGTACGTTAGGACCGACAGCCGGATTAAATGCGGATGGACAGCATAATCACATTTGGGACACGTGTGTACCAACATTCTTACACTACAATATTCCGCTGATACTTTTCGGCTGGGTTGCAGCCATTATTCTATAAAAAGCAAGGGACAAGTGCCCTTAGAATAACGAGAACAGCAGTGTCTCCTAAGACACTGCTGTTCTTTCGTTATGGTAACAAGGATGGAATGTTCCAAAGCCCATACACTACATCCACCGGACAATCACAATCAAATGACAGCAATCTACCTGACCGAGCTTCTCATCGAAGACTAAACGCACACCATCAGGGTTAAATGAGACGACAGGCTGTACTTTTGTGTCGATGGTTTGAAGTAGCTTATGTACTTCAGGGAGGTTCGATTGCTGTGCAGCACTCATAAACTTCTTTGAATAATCTTTAGAGTTGTTAATTCGTTGCAGCACCTTTTGGGCATCATCCATCAAGCTTAACGTTTTACCTGCTGAAGACATAAACGTGTCGCTATCAACAGGAGGATAGTTGCGATTAAATGAAAAAACAGGTTGTGACCTTGAATAAATAGGCGGGTAGGGGCGTTGAACAGGCGGGTAAAAAGGATGGTACCGATACATAACATAACCCCTTTCTTAGGAATGCTCTAAGGAAATGTATGAAAAGGAAGAGGGAATTATTCATGAAATAAAAAGGGAGAAGGGGAGAGCGGGGAAGCCCTTTTAGGGAAAATAAAGGATTTTCGCAACCTCTCTCGAAAAGATAGTATAGAAGGATATTATGATGAGGTGATGCACATGAATATGGAAAATACATTAATCGGTACATTAGGGATTGAGTTTGTGGAACTTGGGAAAGGGAAAGTAATTGCGACGATGCCGGTGAACGAAAACACCAGGCAGCCATTCGGATTCCTTCATGGAGGAGCATCAGTGGCACTTGCAGAAACGGTTGCGAGTGTCGGGGCGGTGCAGTTAATCGACCTTGATAAGGAGATTTGCTTCGGTTTGGAGATCAATGCCAATCATATTAAAGCAAAGCGTGAAGGCCTTGTTACTGCCACAGGAACGGTGATGCACCAAGGGAGAACCACAATGGTTTGGGAGATTAAGATCACAGATGAGGAAGATCAATTGATCTGTGTTTCAAGATGTACGATGGCAGTTGTGCCAAAACGCTAAATGGAAATCTTACATATCCGAATGTTTAAAAAGTGAATAAATGGGAAATCAATAACTAACCATTAGATTAGGAGGCTTTATTTAATGAGTTGGACAAAAAATGATTATCCTGATTCACTGAAGAACCTGCCTGCGGATGTTCGGAACAAAGCCATTGAGATTGCCAATGCTCTTCTCGATGAAGGGTATGAAGAGGGACGGGCGATTGCGATTGCCACTGATAGGGCTCATAAGTCCGAAGAAGGAAATGCTTCGGATAAAACCGAATATCATGTCAGTCCACATGACGACGGCTGGCAGTTAAAGAAAGCAGACGGACACCGTGCCATCCTGGTAGAAGAGACAAAGGATAAGCTGTTGTCAAAGGCGAAGGACTATGTGACGGATCATTCCGGCACGCTTGTTGTACACAAACAGGATGGAAGCGTGGAAAATCATTTGTATCAACAATAAGAAAAAGGCTTGATCACCCGAGGAAATCCTCGTATGGTCAAGCCTTTTTGTATGTTTCTTATTGGCTGTTTTGACGATCGTATTCTTTTTTATTTTTCAGATCATCCCGAACACTTTTATCCCAGAGCTTAACCCCGGAATTATAGGCAGCCCTTGAGATGAGGTGTCCAGCAACAGGTGCCGTTACAAAGATGAAGACGATGGTCAGAATCAGTCTTGAATTAAAGTGTCCATGCTCCAAATAAAAGTAAAGGAATGTTGCCAAAAGAATCGACATCACGCCCAGTGTCGCACTTTTAGAAGCCGCATGATTTCTCGTATATACATCTGGGAGTCTCAGCAAACCAAAGGCAGTGACCAGGCTGAGAAACCCTCCTACTACTAAGAAAAACCCGATGAAAAATCTAATGATCTCGCTCACGTTCGATGATCTCCCCTTTCTCTAAGAACTTTGAAAAGGCAACGGTTCCTAAGAAAGCTAGAATCCCAAGAAGGAGAATAACTTCTAAGAAGGCGTAAGTATCGAGCATCATGGATACGAGGGCGATGATGGCAATCAGATTGATACCGATTGCATCCAAGGCTACCACACGGTCGGGGGTGGTTGGCCCTTTCACAACCCTGTATACAAGTCCCAGCATGGATAGGGAGACGCATAGCAGTGTGATTTGGAAAATCGTGTGTAACATTAGCGACTCACCTCCATAATGGCTTTTTCAAAGGAATTTTTAATCTCATCAATGGCTTGATCCACATCAGGGATATCGATGGCATGGACATAAAGGATCTTATTATCATACGATACATCCATCACGAGTGTCCCGGGTGTTAAGGTAATGAGATTAGCTAATAAGGTAATCTCCCAATCTGTTTTTAAGTCTGTCGGTAATGCAAAGATTCCCGGTTGAAAATCCAGCTTCGGTCTCAGGATCGTTTTTAAGACAGAGATGTTAGCAAGGATCAGTTCTTTTAAAAACAGGAAGAATAAATTGATCACGGCAGCCACGCGTAATAAATAAAATCGTGAGTTGAAAAACCTTCTGAATGCAAAAATCACAAGCAATCCTAGCAAATAGCCAATAATAAATGACTGAGAAGTAAAGGATACCGAAAGAAACATCCAGACAAAGGCCAGGAAAAAGTTTAATAAAATTTGAAATGCCATTCTACATTACTCCTTTAACACTGCGTCTATATAGAGATTCGGATTCACCAGTACTTCTGCTGCTTGTGAGAATAAAGGACGGACCGCCTCGGCACCAAAGCCGTAACATACGGCTAACACGACGAGTATTGCGGAAGTCATCCATAAATAACGAGCATGACCTTTGGAAACTCCGTTGTATTCTTTCGGAGTTCCCCATATACCGTTCAGGAAGATTTTGATAACAGAATACAGTACCATTAGACTTGATGCCAGAATGACACCAGCACCTACATAGGCTTCAGCAGCAAAGCTTCCTCTTAGAATTAATAGTTTCCCTATAAACCCACTCAAAGGAGGGATACCTGCCAAGGAGAAGGTTGCCACGAGGAACGTCCAGCCGAGCCACGGGTACTCTTTAATGAGACCGCCCATTTTCTTGAGGTTGGTTGTGCCGGTTATGGCAATCATCACTCCAACCAGGAGGAATAGGGCCGCTTTAATAATCATGTCATGAACGAGATAGTAAATCGCCCCTTCTAATGCTTCAGGGTTCATGGTTGACACCCCGAACAAGATCACACCAACTGCAATGATGATGTTGTAGATGATGATCTTCTTAACATCCCAATACGCGATGGCCCCGATACAGCCAAGGACGATTGTCAGGATGGCTAAAATACTCAGGATTTCATGTGTATACCCGATGTCATGATAGAAGAATAACGTGTACGTTCGTAAAATCGAATAGATCCCCACTTTCGTGAGCAAGGCACCGAATAAAGCAAGTACGGGTGTTGGTGGTGCGTAATACGAGCCTGGTAACCAAAAGTAAAGAGGGAAAATCGCACCCTTAAGTCCAAAGACTAAGAGAAACATGATAGCGATCGCTGTAAGTATCCCCGGCTGATTCACCTCAGCAATCTTTCTCGAAATATCTGCCATATTCAATGTCCCTACCACGGAATACAAGTACGCCACGGCAATGACGAATAGAGCAGAGGAGATGACATTCACGAGAATGTATTTTATTCCCTCACGCAATTGAGCCTTCGTCCCGCCTAGAACGAGCAGAACATATGAACTCATCAGCATCACTTCGAAAAAGACGAAGAGGTTAAAGATATCCCCGGTTGTAAATGCCCCGTTCACTCCCACCAATAGGAACTGAACAACAGGGTAGTAGTAGAATCGTTCTCTATCTGCCCCTATCGACTTAAAGGAATACAGTAACACGACAAGTGTGATGATGCTTGTTGTCGTCACCAGTAAAGCAGAGAGCATATCAGAAACGAGTGTAATCCCAAAAGGGGCCACCCAGCTTCCTAGGTTAATCGTTTGTATTCCATCATTGTAGATGGTGTTAATGAGTACAAGGGATGCTGCAATGGTAGCCAGAGTCGAAATGGCTGAAATTCCACGTTGTACTTTCACATATTTGCTGACAAACATTAAGATAATCGCCGTAAATAACGGGATTAATATAGGTAGTATTAATAAGTTAGTCATTTCCTTCGTTTCCTCTCATTTGATCCATATTATCCGTTCCAAGCTCTTGATATGCCCGATAAGCAAGAACAAGGAAGAAAGCTGTCACTCCAAAGCTGATAACAATCGCTGTTAAAATCAATGCTTGTGGTAACGGATCGACATAAGATTTTGCGTGTTCTCCAAGAAGAGGTGCAGCTCCTCCTTTTAGACCACTAATGGAAAGAAGTAAAAGATGCGCGCCGTGACTCAACAATGCTGTTCCAATGATGATTCGGAGCAAGCTTTTGGATAACATTAAGTAAACGGCGATCGTAATAAGGATTCCGACAACAATGGCCATTAATATTTCCATTATTCGCTCACCCCAATCGTTTGAATAATGGTCATCGTGACACCGATCACAACCAGATACACTCCCGTATCAAATAAGACGGCTGTATGCAGGGATGTCTTCCCTAACAGCGGAAGATGGAAATAATCGTACGCATGAGTCAGGAAAGGCACATCAAACAGAAGTGCCCCCGCAGAAGTCGCTACTGCCAGGAGTAAACCAATAGCAGTAATGATTTTATAATCCACCGGCAGGATATTAACTACCGTTTTGATATCATACGCCAACAACAGTAGTACAAGCGCAGCCGAAGTCATCAAGCCTCCAATAAAGCCTCCACCCGGGGTATAGTGCCCAGCGAAGAAAAGTCTCAGAGAAAACAGGATAATGATGAATGCGACAACGTTCGTTACGGTTTGTAAGATGACGTCATTCGTTTTTGTTTTCATCCTTCTTTCCCCCTTGTCAGACGCAATTTAATCATGGAGAAAATACCAAGTGCGGCTATCGCCAACACACAAATTTCAAATAATGTATCAAATCCACGGAAGTCAACGAGTATGACGTTTACCATGTTCTTACCGCCGGCTTCTTCATACACATTCTCGATGTAATAGCTTGAAATCGAATCGAAAAGTTTTGTGCTGTATGCAGAAATTGCAAATAAGGTAACGACTAGACCAACACCTATCGCAATCAATGCATTTCCAAGCTTAAATCTCATTCGTTCTTCATGCCTGCTTAATGGAGGCAGGTGATAGAAGCAGAGTAAGAATAGAGCAACGGACACCGTCTCAATCACAAGCTGCGTCAGAGCCAAGTCTGGAGCACGGAATAATACGAAGAATAGAGAAACCGTATATCCGGCAGCTCCCAACGAAATGATGGATGTTAATCGAGACTTTGCAAACAAGATGGTAACCGAGCTGATAACAAGTAAAAGTGCTATAGCCACCTCATAGACTCCGATCGGAGCCAATTCCTCCGTATTGATCACAAATGCACCTTTGAACCACATACTAAACAACAGTACGGCGATTAAGAAGGAGAAGATATATACGAGATACGAACGGATAAAGCCTGTCATATAACCCTTCGTAAAGCTATATGCTCCTCGTTCGCTACCGATTAACCCGCCATCATAAAATGAATTCAACGTGAAACGTTCCGGTATCCAAGTGTATATCTTTCTCCATCTTGGAAGTAGGAGATATAACAGAATTCCAAATAGGATGACTCCAAATGTCATAAACAGTTCAGGCGTAAAGCCATGCCAGAATGAAATATGAGTTTCGACTGCATGTCCTTCCTGAATCAGGCTTGGAGTAATGGAAGCTACTGCCGGAGCGATGATTCGTTCTGAAAGGATATTTGGAAAGAAACCAAAAATAATCACAAGTGAAGCCAGGATAATTGGAGAAATCAGCATTCCAAGTGGAGCTTCATGTGGTTTCTTTTCGAGTTTCTCCGGTTGATGCTTACCAGTAAAGGTTTTAAACACAAGAATCATGCTGTAAATAAACGTGAACACACTACCAACCCAGGCGAGGATCGGGAAAATCATACCTACTGTATCCAGGTTGAATATATCCATTTCAAGGACCCTTACCATTCCTGTAAAGAACATTTCCTTACTAAGGAAGCCATTAAATGGAGGAAGTCCTGCCATTGAGAAGGCTCCGATGATCGCAATGGTGAAGGTAATCGGCATGAAATTCATCAACCCGCCAAGCTTACGGATATCCCTGGTGCCTGTTTCATGATCAATAATTCCGACAACCATGAACAAGCTTCCTTTAAAGGTGGCGTGATTAATCAAATGGAAAACGGCAGCAAGGGTAGCAACCATATAAATATTTTCATCTAATTGACTGTAGTGAAGAGCAGCTGCGCCGACGCCCAATAAAGACATGATTAGACCAAGTTGACTTACGGTTGAAAATGCCAGTATTCCTTTAAGGTCTGTTTGTTTCACTGCATTAAAGGAACCCCAGAATAGTGTAATGATACCGAATCCTCCAACTAGCCACAACCATACACTTGATTCAGCAAATACAGGGCTCATGCGGGCAACAAGATAAATTCCGGCTTTCACCATTGTGGCAGAATGCAGGTACGCACTGACCGGTGTCGGTGCCTCCATGGCATCCGGTAACCAAATGTGGAACGGGAATTGAGCGGACTTCGTGAAAGCACCCAACAGGATCAGAAGTAATGCTGGAAGGAAAAGAGCTTCTGTCATGAGCTGATCGGATTGCATGACTAATTCCCTGATGCTGAAGGTCCCGCTCATCAGATAGAGAAGTAAGAATCCTCCAAGCATGCTCAATCCACCGAATACTGTAATAAGCATGGATTTCTGGGCACCGTATCTAGAGCGCTCACGGTGATACCAGTATCCGATCAATAAGAATGAGGATATGGAAGTGAACTCCCAGAACATATAAAGAACGATCAAGTTATCGGATAGAACAACTCCTAACATCGCTCCCATGAACATCATTAAATATACATAAAAATTATGTAGTTGTTCTTTCTTCTTATCTAAGTAATAAATCGAGTACAGGACAACCAGTGAACCGATTCCTGAGATAAGCAGGGCAAACAGTAATCCCAGTCCGTCAACGTAGGCGATAAAGTTGATCCCGAAGGACGGCATCCACTCCAAGGTTTCCTTGACGGTATCTCCATTCTTAGTGATGGAGATGAATTGGAAAAAGTAAGTGAATAAAGCGACTGGAAGCAGTAATACGAACCAACCAGTATGTACATTCCGAAATGCCTTATAAAGAAATGGAATGAGTATGGCAAATAAAAAAGGCGATACAATAGCCCAATGTAACAAAGTCATATAAAACCCCCCTCATGTAAAATACATTTATTCTAAAGCATGGTCTAATGTCTTTTCTGTTTTTAAACATGCATCTTCTTTCAAAAACCTCGACCGAAGCTGAACCTCAAAGAGCATTATAACGTAAAAAATAAATGCTTGCATTACTCAGGATTCCATTCGTATCAGATTGTTCATGAAGTATTAAATATGTAGATAGACGGAAAATACCGTCGGAATTTTGTTGGTTTTTTTCAGGCAACTGAACCGATTATAGAATAGTTTCGGTCAAATTGGAGAATCCTATCCATAAGGTGGTGAAGTTATGAAAAAGAAAACTGTAGCGGTTACGACCATATTCTTTACTTTTTTTGGCTTTGCGTGGTTAATTGAATCACAAGATCGGTTTAATAGAGGAATGATTGAAATGGAAGACCCGACCAGTATGAACATCAGGCCTGTTCAATATGGTGAAATGGAAGAAGTGGAAGAAGTGGAAGAAGAAATAACGAAAGACCCCATACGACAAAGACAACCATTTGGATCGAGAGAATATATCCGTGTCGTGCCACATTCCAATCCTCAGCAATAAATGACTGTCCTTTCTGTAATCATAGAAGGGCCAGTTTTGTTGTGCTTTCCGTGAAACAAGTGATAGGCAAATAGTCATGGCTCCTTCTGTTTCTATACCCTTTTCAAGATACTCATAAACGATTATGATGAGAGTGGTCAAAGAATCGTTATGGGAGAGTTATTAGTGAAAAATACATACTTAACAAGTTATTTGCCTCTTTTCTCTATATTATTATTCAGCCTTACATTTTCCGTTTATGGTGTGGAAGTATTCGTAGACATCTTTAAGAAAATTGGTGTGTATCCCGGAATGAGGGAATTTTTATCGGATATGCAATTAAAGCTCGCAATTTTGATACTATTAATGGTTGCTTTTTTTATGGTGTTTGCTGCCTTGAAGCTGATAGCGGAGACGATCAATGGTATTTCGATGCTGTTTTTCTCCATGGATTCAGATGGGAAATTGTATAATCACCTTCGAACAGGATCGATGATTTATTTTATCGGTGGCCTTGTGTCTGTACTGAGCCTGAAATCCTTCTTGGGATTGTTGATTATCTTTGCGTTGAGCTCGGTCGTGTATTTTGTTTATTTTGTTTATAAAATAAGTCCGTCCCTCTCGAAAATGGGGATCTTCGGAGTCGTTGGTTTACAGGTGTTTTCATGGTCATCCTTATTTTTAACGATATTCTTTGTGTGTTTGAAATTATACAATGGCGTGATGGCGAGTTTGCCGGTTATGTCGAAGGTGAAGTTATAGATAAAGAGTCTGCAGAACTTACTGCAGACTCTTTATCATTCCATGATCTGTTTCCAAATCTTATGACTTGGTCGCTGTTGTTCTATTTGACTCATGTTACGGGGAATGTCATGCCCGACCCATACACCGGTAGTGAAAGTATCTGTTATTCCCATAACCCAGTAGTCATGATAGTTATTGGTGGTTCCTGTCTTAATCCCAACATAGGGCTTTGAGACGTAAGCTGCTCTCCCGGTTCCGGAAGTAGCGGCTTCGCTAAGCATTTTTCTCATTTTAGAGGTTGTATCTGCGGACCATACTGACTTCAGGTCATTCTTCCATTGATAAAGGATATTTCCTTTATTGTCCTTTACATGAATGATCGCATGACTTTCCTGGTAATTCCCATCAATGAAGGAAGTATAAGCATCCGTCATTTCAAGGGGGCTCATCCCATAGGTGAATCCCCCTACGGAGGCCGCATAGGTTTGATCCTCGCTTATCACCTTCTCAAATGAAAAAGGGGATAACGATTTGAAAGCTTCTTCAATGCCTACTTTTTCCATCAATCGCAATGACGGGGCGTTATACGATTGTGCTAAGGAATGTTGTAACGTCACGGCCCCGGGCTGGACCCCTCCATAGTTCATAGGGCAATAGCCACCGATGCAATACCGGTTGGCATTTACTTTTTCAGTGACGGAAGCCTGGTATTTCTCGATATACGGACCATATACGAGAAGTGGCTTAATAACTGATCCAGGTTGCCTGAAAGCTTGAAATGCGTGATGGAAGTTATATTTCTGGTAGTTCCTGCCCCCGGTCAAAGCCGCGATGGTCCTTGTCTTGTTGTTGATGGTGACCGTGGCCCCTTGTAATTCTTTCTGAAGATGTCCATTTAAAGCCTTCACACTTTTTTGTTGCAGCTCAGGATTCAGTCCGGTTTGAATTTGAATTCCTGAAGAGATCACTTGTTGGAAACGTTCATCGAGCTTCTGTGCCACTTTCTCCTTTTCCTCTGGAGAGGCGGCATTTGCCAGTTCCACTTTGTAGCCCTCGTGAATCGAAATCAGCTCTTTTAATTCACTTTCCACATAAAAAGCATAATCAGGATATAAATCGATCTTTTTACGAACGTTTAAGCTAATCGGTACTTTTTTCATTTTATCCGCTTCTTCTTTGGATAGCTTACCCGTACTGACGAGAATATCCAGAAGACGTTCCTGACGAACTTTCGTTTGTTCAAAATGATCGATGGGATCATATTTGCCCGGGTTATTGGGAATCGATGCAATGAATGCCATCTCTGCCTGATTGAGTTCCGTTACACTCTTCTGGAAGTAATACTGTGACGCTGTTTCAACCCCGTAAACGCCATTACTGAAGTAAATAACATTCAGGTAAAGCTCTAATATTTCCTCTTTTGATAACGATTTTTCAATTTCATGGGCATAAAATAACTCGGTCAATTTACGATTGTACGTTTTTTCCTGTCCCAGATACAGGTTTCTTGCAAGTTGCTGTGTAATCGTGCTCCCACCCTGTTGGATGTGGGTGAACACCAAGTTTTTAACGACAGCCCGAAGAATCGCTCCGGCATCGAATCCGACATGTTCATAAAAATGCTGATCCTCTGATGCGACAAGAATGTCCTTCATAAAAGGGGGGATCTGTTCATCCGGAATATATAATCGGTATGGACGGTTCACTTCCGAAAATACCTTCCCATTCTGATCCAGCAGTAAACTGGTGCGATTTAGATTTAAGTTATCGGTACTAACCGAGTGTTCTAATTCATTTTGAAAGCTTTGTACTTTGTTCCATTCATCCGTTGTAAAAAATAATGTGGTAAAAAAGATGAACATAACACTAATTACCGTTATATAACCTGCGAAAATTCTCATTTCTCACTCTACTTTTCTAGTAATCTTCCACATGGCTGGTTGTATCAGAATGACGCATACTCCACCATAATAATCCAAAAGCGCATAAGAATAAAGCACCTGTTACATAAAAAACGGAAGAAATACCAATATATCCTGACACGATCCCTCCAAAAGCAGGTCCGACCACGTTCCCCAGAAAACGAAAGCTTTGATTATACCCGAGCACTTCCCCTTGCATACTTATGGGGGCTTCCTGGCGGATATAAGCGGTCACACATGGAATCATCCCGCCGATCGCGATGCCGAACAAGAATCGGAACAAGACGAGCTGCCACAGTTCTACAGCGAGTGCCTGGGGGACGATGAAAATGGCGGCCAGGACAAGGAGAATCGATAACACCTTTTCATAACCAATATTATCACCAAGCTGGCCCCATCGTCGCGTCGCAAGTAAATTACCAATTCCGGTCGCAGAGAATGCAATTCCCGCCAGAAATGCCAGATTCGTAGAAGAGGTAAGTTCATCTACATAGAGGGCGAGAAGGGGTTGAATGCTAAAGTTTGCTACTTGAATAAGGAATGACAATAAGAGAACCGTCACTAATAATTTGTGACTGAAAATATGCTGAAGCACTTCAATACTTGAATACTTGTTTCGCTGGTTCCGTTGCTCTTTGCTCCGTTGCTCGTCAATGCCAAGTAAAACAACGGTTGCTGCTATGGCAATGGAGATTGAGGTGAAAATGAATGTGTAGGAAAAGCCTACATTGTCAGCAAGTAAACCACCGATAACTGGACCGAATAGACCTCCTGAAACAGTTCCCATTTGCAGGGTGCCAAGCGTACGTCCTGCTTCTTCCTTTGGAGTCTGGGCCGAAATAAGGGCCATCGAAGTGGGAATGAAACCTGTCACCGCACCCATGATCATACGAAGGACGAAAAGCCCCCAAACGGAATCCATAAAGCCCATTAGAAAAATCGACGTGGCAATTCCATACCCTGTAATAAGAAGGATTGGTTTATAGCCGAAGCGGTCTCCGATCCGTCCCCATAAAGGAGAAATAAAGAAAGCCGTTAAGAATGTAACCCCGAACACAAATCCTGACCAGCGTTGAACGTATTCATGACTGTACGTACCAAAGGTTTCAATATAAAGAGACAAAAACGGCAAAACCATCGTCGCGCTTGCCGCAACCAAGAAATTGGCCACAAGCATAATCGTTAAATTCTTTTTTTTGATTGAAATGATTAACACCTTCTGTATGAATTTTATTTCGTATACCTAAATATTCATTTTATTAAAGATTGGGACTCGAGTCCACCCAATAACATTTATTCACGGGTAAAACCGGGAATTAGTCATAATTTATAGGTTCATCATGATATAATGTAAGAATAAGAAGTGTGGGAAATAGGAGTAAGTTTCGATTTTATTTTTAAGATGAATTTTTTTATTATAGATAAATTGGGGTCTTATCTAGATTTTGAGGAGGGAGTATAGTGGCGAAACCGGAACAACTTGTGTTTATAGATTTTGAGTTTTCTATGCCGGAACGACATAGAGTCCCCAAAGGTTTTTTTCCTGAGATTATTGAAGCCGGTGTCGTGGTGGTTGAGAAAGGGAAAGTGTCCAATTCGTTTTCATCTTATGTGAAACCGACTGCGTTTCCCAAACTGACCAACCGCTGTAAACGGTTCTTATCGATTAACCAGCAGGAAGTCGATTCGGGAATCTCATTTCAATGTTTGATTGACTATTTTTCCGGGTTGAATGCAAGAGGGATCGACAAAGTAGTGACGTGGGGAAACATGGATATGAAGGTTCTGCGTGATAACTGTGCACAGTCCGGCATTCCATTTCCTTTCCAAGCTCAATTCGTCGACTTGTCCATGGAATATAAACGATTCTTTGGTGATCAAAACCAAACCGGGCTATGGAAAGCAGTCCAGGAATACGGGAGGGAAGGAGTCGGAAAGCATCATAAAGCTTTAGATGATGCCCTCACCACCCACCATATCTACAATCTGGTCGAAAAAGACAAAAAATACCTCGATAAAGCGGAGCCAACCACCATCGGGGAAAGAATTGACCTGTCCAAATTTTACAACCAGCTTGCATAACGAAATGAGGGACGGACCTAAGGAAGGTCCGTCCCTCATTTATGTTTAAAATGTCAGGCTATACATCAGTTCGTATTCTCTTTGGATGGATTGGAGCACTTCGAGGCTCTTTCGGGCGTGAGGGGTTGGGTTTTCTTCCAGCTCTTTCTTCAGTGTAAAGTATGCAGAGACCAGTGATTCATTATAATCTGGAATGTTCCCGTCAAACGGCTTTACCATCTTTTCCGGCATATTCGCCTGCTCGCGGTGTGCAAGAGCCTTTCGTTCGTGAAACAGTGGAACGTCCACTTCCTGAGGATTGTGTAAATCTCCCTGCCGTGGATGCTTCAAGACGGAGAGAATCTTCACCACATAGGCTCCTGGCCGTTCTCCTGTTACTTCCCCGATATACTTGCCCGTTTTATAAAAAGCTGTGACATAATCACCAATTTGTATGTTTTTCATAAAAAAACCTCCTCTAATACTTCAATCTTTATTATAATGAAAGCGGAATGAATGTTGAAAGAACTACTATAAAGGTAACATGTGGAGGTACATATATGAAGCGTCTGATGATCGTGACCCTGTGTTTATTAGGTTTAGTACTTGCCTCTTGTGGACAAACAGAGAAGGAAGATACCACTAAAGATGAAACGAAACAAACAGAAGAAAACAAGAATACGGCAGAAGATTCCAAAGGAGATGACACAATGACATACCCTCAGCTTACAACAGAAGTTGCTGAAAACGAAAAATTGGTAGAAATGAAAACCTCGATGGGAACGGTTAAGATCAAGCTTTTCCCTGAACAGGCACCTAAAACCGTCGAAAACTTTATCACTCATAGTGAAAACGGCTATTATGACGGACTTAAATTTCATCGCGTGATCAAAGACTTCATGGTCCAGGGGGGAGACCCGAACGGAAACGGTACTGGTGGGGAAAGTATTTATGGTGAATCCTTTGAAGATGAATTCTCACCTGAATTATTCAATCTTCGTGGTGCCCTGTCCATGGCAAATGCCGGCCCGGATTCGAATGGAAGTCAATTTTTCATCGTGCAGAAGGATGACATCGACCCACAGTTTGAAGAGCAAATGAAATCAGCTGGTTTCCCTGCAGAAATCATTGAAGCATATATGGAGAATGGTGGAACCCCTTGGCTTGATCAAAAACATACGGTCTTTGGTCAAGTGGTTGAAGGAATGGACATCGTCGATAAAATTGCCAATGTAGAAGTAGGTGCGAATGATCTTCCAAAAGAAGATGTCGTGATTGAAAATATTAAGGTTGTAAAATAGTAGTGAGAGAGCTTTAAACCCTATTTGGGGTTTAGGGCTCTTTTTTTGGATGAAAGCTCTATAAGGGGTAAACGGATATTTCCTCGGAAATTGTCGAGGCTTGTTTCATAGCCTGTTCAATAAATCGTTAAAAACGTAGCGATTTCAAGTTGGTTTGTCCTTTACAGTGTTGGTATAATAGACGAAGAGTTTGTTTTTTGAAAGGAGCTTACGATGCTTTCTTATTATGTATTAAATTTATTTCTATACTTTCCTGAAGATAAGTCGGAATATATCCCTGCAAGCATTACAATGGCCATCTTCTTAATAGCTGCCTTATTGACGTTCCGTTTAATTATAAAGGTTTCAAAACGTGAAGAATTGAAAACGAAGAAGATGGAAGAGGAAGCGGGGCAGCACAAAAGGGAAACAGAATAAAAAGAGTGGAACACGCTTACATGTATAGGCGTGTTTTTTTGTTGTGCTGATTCAACACGACTATTATCTAAAACCGCCTCCGAACCAATAGCTTCTTTTTCAGGTGAAAAAGAGGAATACTTTTTCCCTCAAACGTCAACAATGGTGGAAGAGTATGCAAAATTTGGAGGAAGTGCGCAATGAAAAAATCATCACTATTATATATGATCATGATAAGTATATTACTTGGGGCATGTGCCATCGAAAATCCAAAAAAGGTCGAAGTGGAATTGAAAAATGAGAACGGGGATTCACTCGGAAAAGCCACCCTGCAAGAGAAATCAGATGGAGTGGAAGTCGGCTTGGATCTGGAAGGTTTGCCGCCAGGTGAACATGGGATTCACATCCACGAAAAAGGTGTATGTGAACGACCGGATTTTGTAACTGCAGGGAATCACTTCAATCCTGATGATAAAAAACATGGACTTCTTCATCCTGAGGGAGCACATGGAGGAGATCTTCCTAACATCATTGTCGAGGATGATGGCATTGCAAAAGTCAAGCTGATGGCAGGTGGAGTCACCTTGACGAAAGGGAAGACATCTCTTTTCACTAAAGAGGGGACTTCTTTGATCATCGATGAAAACAAAGACGATGGGATGACCCAGCCTTCAGGCGATTCCGGTAAACGTATTGCCTGCGGGGAGATTGTGAGTGATAAGGAGAAGTAGAATGAGTGTTAAGTTGTAATATAGTGTGTATCTGGTACAAGTAAATGTGAAAATAAAGCCCATTGGCAAAAACGATACTTCACCCCTACAGAACAAAAAAAACGGGAAGATTAGCCGACAAAAGTCGCATCTTCCCGTTTTTTACATTAGCTTAAAGCTTTTCGCAATCTTTCCAAACCATCCATCAACGTACCTCGTGGACAGGCAATATTCATACGTACGAAGCCTTCCCCGCCTGGTCCGTATTTCGTTCCGGGTTCCAATGCGAGTTTTCCTTTGGCCAATAGACGCTCCTTCAGCTCTTCATCAGAGAGTCCCAACTTTGTACAATCTATCCAGAGCAAATAGGTTCCTTCAGGGTCCACCAATTGGAGGTCAGGCAGGTGATCTCTAATGAATTCCTTCGTGACCCTCACGTTTTGCTGCAGGTACGCAAGTATTTCTTCCAGCCATGCTTCACCATAGCGGTAGGCTGCTTCCATTCCGACAATCCCAAACGTATTGAGAGTGAAGAAGCCCTGTTTTTTATGAATGGCGGCGATTTTTTCCCGGAGAGCCGGATTGGGAGTGATCATGGCTGAAGCCTGTAATCCTGCAAGGTTGAAGGTTTTACTTGGTGCGATGCACGTGATCGTGATATCTCTGTACGAGTCATTAAGAGATGCGAGTGGAATATGGGTATGAGTTTCATAAACCAGATCTGAATGAATTTCATCCGACACGATCACGACATTGTACTGATGGCATAATTCAGCTATTTTCATTAGCTCTTCTTTCTTCCATACCCGACCGCTCGGATTGTGTGGATTACATAATAAGAAGAGCTTTACACCTGTTTTTAAAGATTCTTCAAACACACCAAAGTCGATAGAATAGCTTCCGTCACCATAATCCAGTTGAGCATTTACAATTTCCCGGTCATTATCCTCCACCAGGCTGAAAAAAGGAGTATAGACAGGGGATTGTACGAGGACTTTATCTCCCGGAACAGTAAGTGCCTGAATAATGGTCGAAATCGCCGGCACGACTCCTGAACTGTATTGGATCCACGTTTTCTCAATGTCCCAGTCGTGACGTTTTTGGACCCATTCCTTAATGCTTGCTGCCGTTTTATCCCCAACAAAGGTGTAACCAAATATCCCGTGTTTCAGCCGATCCTGCAGGGCATCCAAAACATCTTGTGGCGGCAAGAAATCCATATCTGCCACCCACATGGGCAGAACATCGTCACTCCCAAACACCGTCTTCGTCAGGTCCCATTTTACGGAGGAAGACCCTTTTCGGTTGATGATATCTTCGAATTTACTCATCAATTTGTCCCCTTTCTAAATATGTAATGCCTAATATAATCATATGATGTAATCGAAAAAGATGAAAATGATTTGTTTATCCTTATAGCGGATCGTGTAGATTTAACATCTAACATAAAAAAGGGACTTCTCCCTACGTTTCAGATATGAGCGTTTGGGAAAGTCCTTTTTTGTATAGCGACTGTGTCTGAGAATCCTCATTAATTCCTTCAAGAGGGGCGGTTACAAATTGATGAATGTGTTCCAATACTTCTTTAGGCTTCTCTTCAGGGACGAGATGGCCTGTTTCTTCTAAAACCACCAGCCTCGAGTTCGGGATATCCTGTTTCAGCTTATGTCCAGTGGATAAGGGGACCACTCTGTCATGTTCTCCCCAAACAAGGAGGCAAGGTGTTTGAATGTTGCGCAAATCGTTCCCCGTTAAATCTCCTTCACGATCTCGAATCATCCTCGTCAATGCCTTGAAAATATCATCTTCCAGAAATGGTTTCAGATACCCGAACATCATTTCGTCATCGATCATTTTTGAATCGTGCACAACATTTTCAAGATTATTCCGTATCCCTGAGCGTGTAAGCCAAAGTTTTACATACAGATGGAAAAAAGGAATATGACTTAGCATCGTGACAGGCCACTTCATTTTCTTGAGATAGCCGGAACTGCACAGGAGTACGCCCTTTTCGACTAGGGAAGGTGCTTTTTTCATCACGTTCAGAGCGATCTGACCACCCATTGAATGACCCGTTAAGTGGACATTGCTTATATTCAAGTGGTCTAACAAGGCGATAACCGTGTTGGCCAGATTATCGTAAGAATAGATGAATCGATTATTTTTCTCGCTATTCCCAAAGGGAGGTAGATCGATGGAAATGACATTATACCTTTCCTTCAAAAGAGGCGTAAGCCGTCTAAAGCTAAAGGTTGATGATAGAAATCCATGAAGAAGGACGAAGGTTTCCGTGGCTGTAGGATGCTGATGATGTTCAAAATAAACATTGGCACCATTCACCTGAACCACCTTTGCAAAATCCTGTTCTTGCATACTTCGTCACTCCTCTCTACTAGTTTACAGATATTTTACCCCTATTTCTGCATTTAACACCCCGATTCAAAAGTTGTCTCATATCCAATTGTAATTATGGATGTAATGGGGAAAATAGACTTAAAGTGAGGATGCCTCTTTTCATAACAGTTACTTCTGATATAATAAAAACATTTAGTGGTGATGAGGAGGAAGCAGAATGCAACTAAGAGAAATGGAGCTTGATTTAGTAAGGATTTTACAGAAAGATGCCAGGATTTCCACAGAGAATATAGCGAAAATGCTTCAAGTAACAACAGAGGAAATAGAGAATGCGATTGAAAGGCTTGAAAAAGACAATGTTCTTGTGAGATACAGTTCCGTTGTGGATTGGTCCAAAGTAGAAGGTCATGAAGGGGTAACGGCGATGATCGATGTGAAAGTAGCTCCGAAAAGGGGAGTGGGATTTGATGAAGTGGCCCATCGTATTTATCGTTACAAAGAAGTGAAAAGTGTTTATCTAATGTCTGGGGCATATGACCTTTCTGTAACGGTGGAGGGCCGAACCATGCATGAAGTTGCTACATTCGTTTCTGAAAAACTATCTACTCTGGATTCCGTTTTATCTACAACAACTCATTTTCAATTGAAGAAATACAAACATGACGGCACCATCTTTGGTGATCATGGTGAAGATAAACGAATTGTGGTGTCTCCATGAAAACAAAGACATCTTACATATCTCAATCTGTGAAAAACTTAAAGCCTTCCGGTATCCGGAAATTCTTTGATTTGGCAGCAAATATGGAAGGGGTCATTTCGTTAGGGGTTGGGGAACCTGATTTCATTACCTCCTGGACGGTTAGGGAAGCTGCGATTCTTTCCTTGGAGCAAGGCTATACCTCCTATACAGCGAACGCAGGCCTACTGGAACTACGGGAGAAGATTGCCGCGTATATGAAAGAGGGCTACTCCGTAGACTACGATCCTAAAGATGAGATCATTGTGACGGTCGGTGCCTCTCAAGCCCTTGATATCAGTATGCGGGCAATCATTGATCAAGGAGATGAGGTCATTGTGGTGGAACCTGGCTTCGTTTCCTATGTACCTCTTGTTCAATTGGCAGGTGGAGTAGCTGTAACGGTCGGAACCAAGCCGGAAAATGACTTTAAAGTCACAGCCGAAGAACTCGAAGCTGCCATCACTCCGCGTACAAAAGCCGTCTTATTATGTTCTCCTAATAATCCAACGGGGACGGTCCTTGAAAGAGAGAACCTGGAAGAATTAGCAGAGGTGATTCGGAAGCATGATCTAGTTGTCCTTTCAGATGAAATATACTCTGAGCTTGCTTATGATCATCGCCACGTGTCCATTGCTTCTTTAAAGGACATGAGAAAAAGAACCCTTGTAATCAATGGATTCTCAAAAGGGTTTGCCATGACGGGCTGGAGACTGGGGTTTATTTGTGCTCCTGAAGAAATCGCTTCATCCTTACTTAAAATTCATCAATACGCCATGATGTGTGCATCAACCCCTGCTCAGCATGCTGCTGTGGAGGCACTCGATAAAGGGATGGAAGATGTGATGGAAATGAAGAGAAGTTATCGTCATCGACGACACTATTTTGTTGACTCCCTAAATGAACTCGGATTAACCTGCCACACCCCAGGAGGAGCATTCTATGCGTTTCCTTCCATTAAAAAAACAGGAATGTCTTCAGAGGAATTTGCTGAAAAGCTTCTTTTGGAAGAAAAAGTTGCGGTTGTACCCGGTAATGTGTTCGGTAAAGGTGGAGAAGGATATATTCGTTGTTCTTATGCCTCAAGTATGGAGCAACTGCAGGAAGCCGTGAAACGGATGAAGCGGTTTGTTGAGAATCATAGTTAGAAAATGAAGGGTGCCAGGCACAAAAGAACATTTGTGCCTGGCACCTTTTATTTGGGCAAAAAAAATAGGACGATAAAATATCGTCCAACAAATGAAAACAAAAGGGGGAATACTTAGAAAGCTTATTTTCAGTATGACCCCTTTTTTCACTGTCTATACATTATTTCATAAAAATTTTTAGCTTTCGCTCTTTTCATATTTCAGTTCATACATCATTTGCATCACACGCAGGAAATCTTTTTCAGAGAATTCCTTTGCCTTACGGAGGATCAGCTTTGTTCTTTTGGGCCCCAACTCTTTGATCAGTTGCTCCATTTCAGCGTCAACCCCTGTTGGAGGATGATCTTTCACTTCCCGTTCCAATAGTTCAGAAGCAGGTATATCAAGTACAGTAGAAAGCTTTAGAATCGTTTGTGTATCGGGAATCTGAAGATCGGATTCATACTTTTCAATCGTCTTTGTGCCTAGTCTGGCCCTTAAAGCAAGCTCCTGTTGAGATAGTTTGCGCTCTTCGCGGACCCGTTTTAAATTCTCACCAAAGTGTGACATGCTTAATTCCCTCCCCATAGAATACCTTCCTTATATCTACAGTTTATCACCATATGGAAAAAAATAGCCCGGATTCTCGTGAACAAAATGTTAAAAAAAACATACTAAGATTAGTGGGTAAAGTCATCGACGGATGTCTTTACCCACTATTTTTCTTTTTAGAGTTATAGTGAGAAGTGAAAGAAAGCTCGACCAAAGCCTCAAGGATTTCGAATCCGTATCAAAAACCGAGCCTCTTCACTTTCATTTTTGAATCAGGTTTAAGTATGTTGGGGCCATGAGCTCGTGTATAGGAAATTAGAATCAAAATGAATAAGTGAAGGTCTTTCAAAAGGACAACGAAGAGAGGGAAAATATTTGGAATTAGTAATTGCTTTAGATATTTCTATGGGGAAAAGCTACAAAGTGATTTACGATGGTCAAACCTGTCTTTCGGAAGGGGAATTTCTTCATAATAAGTTTGGTTTTCAAACGCTGCTTGATGAGATCGGAAACCTTTCTGAAGAACCTATTCTTGTTTTTGAATCAACAGGTATTTATTCAAAACCAGTTGAAACCTTTTGTCAAAAGAACCAATTGCACTACTCTTTATTAAACCCTCTTGAGGCAAAAAAACAACTAGAACAAGGGACTCTAAGAAGCTGGAAAACGGACAAGCATGATGCTCACAAATTAGCACAAGTTCATCAACAAAATTGCCGAGTAGAAAAAATCCAACAACCAGAAATATATAGTCGACTCCGGGATCTTTCTCGCTTTTATCAGGAAATAGAGGAAGAAAAAAAACGTATGCGAATGTACTTGCATAATGCACTACAATTAAGTTTTCCAGAGCTTGAACACTTTTTCTCGAGTAAAATGACACCCTACTCCTTAACATTGATGGACCTATTTCCTCATCCAGACTTTGTCTTAGAAAAGAGCCAAACAAAAATCAAGAACCTTTTGAAAAAAAGTACCACGAAAAGAATTTCAGAAAATCGTGCTAAACAGAAGGCAAGTCAAATAATAGAATACGCCAAGGAATCCTATCCAGCTATTTCTTCAGCGAGTATTCAAACATCAAAAGTTCAATACTATGCAAAACAACTCCTCCGTTTATTAGAGGAAAAAGAACACGTTTCTAACCAGTTGATTAACGAGGCAAAAAAGCTTCCTGAGTTTGAAGTACTTATCAGTCTCCCTGGGGTGGGTGACATTAGCGCAGGACTTTTTATCGGTGAGTTTGGTGACCTCTCTCGCTTTTCTAATCATAAAAAAGTCAACGCATTTGTGGGTATTGATATTCGAAGATATCAGTCTGGAAAATACGCAGGACAAGATCATATTAATAAACGAGGAAATCCTAAAGGACGAAAAATTTTATATCTCATTGTTCGGAACATGATCCGCCAACAAAAAGCAGGATCAAATCATATCGTTGATTATTATTACAAATTAAAAAAGCAACCTATCTCCAAAAAGGATAAGGTTGCCACTGTAGCTTGCATGAATAAGCTACTAAAATGTATATATTCCATGGTCAGGAACAATACAAAGTACGATTACTCGCACGCGGTCTCTATGGACCAATAATATGTAGTTTAGTATACCATGAATATCCTCAGTTTAAAATTATGAATAGCTGAGGTTTATTTCCTATGCACAAATAATAGTGAATAATCCTACAACTTATGATTTAGTACTTGACTAATCGTAGGAAAAGAGGCTGGGACAAAACTAAAAAACCACGATAAAAAGACGAACAATAGAAGTGTAGGTTCTTCATACCGCTAATGATTTCCGTGCAAGACTACGCTTTCCGCGGGTAGCCCGTGAGCCTCCTCGGCAAGCCTGCGGGGTCTCACATAAGCTACTTTCCCGTAGGAGTCTTCGTCTTGCCCTCCAATCAACCGCTGGAAACAGCTAAAATCAAATGATTCGAAAATAAATAATAAACCCGAACAAATCTGCACACTAAGAAGCAGGTTTGTTCGGGTTTGACTTAGACTAAAAAACTTTTGTCCCAGTCGCCTCATTTATGATATGAAAACAAGTATAATGGCTACTGGTACGATGTAGCGCAATAGAAAAATCCAGCTGTTGAACAGGGCCGGTGATATAGACGAACCAGATTGGATTTCGCTCCATACATCTTCTCGCTTTAATCGGTAGGAGACGAAAATGCTAATCAATAATGCCCCGATCGGCAATCCAAAATTACTCGTAATATAATCGGCAAAGTCAAAGAAGTTCTTTCCTTGAATGAGGAAATCTCCGAATACACCAAATGAAAGGGCACTTGGAATACCTGCAAAAAACACAAGGATTCCTATTAACCATGTAAATGGCTTTCGTTTCGATTGATTCCCTTTCGACAGGGCAGCGACTCCGATTTCAAGAATGGAGAAAGCAGAAGTCAGGGTTGCAAACAACAGTAAAATCAGAAACACTGTTAAGAAAATGCCACCAAATGCAATTTCATTAAACACGGCTGGTAGAACTACAAAGGCAATTCCCGGTCCTTCATCTGGTTGAAAACCAAGGGCATACACAGCAGGGAAAATGACCAATCCTGCCAATAATGAAATAAAGATATTTAATCCGGATACACTGATGGCGGATCTTGGCATGCTGTCCTCTTTTGAAAGATAGGATGCATACGTCACCATGACAGAAAGTCCAACCGTAAGTGCAAAGAACGCTTGTCCTAACGCAAGTAAAACCGTTTCCCCATTTAAATAGCTCCAGTCAGGCAATAACAGGAAGCGGACACCTTCCATCGAACCTTCCAAGGTAAGGGACCTGATCACTAAAATAATAAATAAGATAAATAATGCCGGCATCATATAACGGCTTGCCCGTTCAATCCCTTTTTGAATCCCGCCTTGTACGACAAGTATTGTAATGACAATAAAGAGGAATTGTGCAATCAGCACTTCTTTTGGATTTGCAATGATACTCTCGAATAAAATTCCGTACTCCTCTTGAGATTTCCCGATTAATGAGCCTGTCACACTCCGGGCCAAATAAGAAAGGATCCATCCGCCTACAACACTGTAAAAGGACAATATGATAAAAGAAACAACCGTTCCTAAATATCCGATCCAATGCCAATAAGAATGAGGTGCCAATTTTTTATAGGAAGTAATGGCGTCGGCTCCCGCCCGTCTTCCGATGACAAACTCTGCCAGAAGAATGGGTGCACCGATCAAAACGGTGAAAAGGATAAAGAGTAAGAAGAAGACACCCCCTCCATTTGCACCTGCCATATACGGGAATTTCCAAATGGCACCGAGCCCTATAGCAGAACCGGCAGCCGCCAAAATGAATCCAATCTTAGAAGTCCATTGTTCTTTTTTGGCCAAGATTAAGATCCTCCTTTCGAAAAAATAAGATTTTTCAATCGTACTATGTTTTACACCCTCTGTACACCGGATTTTTAAATTTTCAATATATAAGAAATATGGGGGTGAATGCCATCAAATAAGTGTTAGGGAACAAATATGGCCACATGTATTTCCATTTATTATGTGTGAAAACGTTTGAAAACATTACAATTTACCTAATATCTAGAAAAGTAGTCAAAAACATGATGAATGGGCTGGAAATTTCTCTACTATGTAGTATACTAATTGTAACAAAACGTTCACAAATTATTCTTTTTTTCGCCATAATTGAAAGCGTTTACTACCGGATTGGAGGAATTTTAATATGGATGTATTTCTTGTGTATCTTTTTATCGCAACGGCTACCCCGCTATTTCTTTGGATTGAACATCGTAAGTGGGCGGTTCTTCATATCCCATTTGTTATAGCCTTATGGGCAGCATTTATTTATTACGTAGCCGTTCCGGAACTTGGAGGATGGGGACATGTGACCTTGTGGAGCCTGTTTGTTGCAAACCTTGCATTCGCCCATATTGCAGCCTTCATGCTATATGCCTTGCCATTTATTCAAAAGCAACGAAAGAAGAAATCAATCACTGTAAAGAATTAGTCTGATCCAATTAGAATTGGGTTAGGCTTTTTTTTGTTCTATTAAACGCTCTATTCGTAAACATTGTTGCTATTAAACAGAGAAAGTACGGCGGTTGAGCTTCCACACCGGTCTTTTGGGTCTCTCCCACTGATTATGCGCAGATAATGAAAACATGGACCGTTCCTTTCCGCTCCAGGCACTTCCTTTCCGCGGGGAGGAAGTCAAGCCTCCTCGGGCTTTGCCCTGTGGGGTCTCGACCTTTCCTCTATCTCCCGCAGGAGTTAAGTGCCTTCCGCTACAATCCACTCTGTGCTAACTACATTCTTACTGCCTTTAAGTATAGTAAGTATAAATAGATACAAAAAGGGTCCTATAGTTTATTCATGTATGGAGCACCAAGGCATATGGAACTAAATGTTTATCACCGTGACTGCCTATGCTTTCCTTTAATGATTAAAATAAGATCGAATAAAAATCTTAGCTGTAGACATCTTTATTGCTCCCGCGGTATATAACCACTTGTAAAAAGAGCAGTGACCCGTTTTCTAAAGATTTTTGGGTCACTTTTAAGCTCTGTCACGAAATTTTCTTATAGATGGTGAGGGGAACTGAGTAGACTCCTGCGGAAGTACGATCGTGCCGAGACCCCGTTCGGCTAAGCTGAGGAGGCTCGGCCGAACGTCCGAGGAAAGCGAAGCAGTTCCCCTCACCATCTGAGCACACACTGATTGACAGAGCCAAAGCAGTTCCTATGTAATTTAACAACAATCTTTGCAAAAAGAACAATTTTAAAAGAATGTATTCAATGGTAAATAAATGAAACAAAATCCACTTTATGATCGTTACATAAATGAAAGCCATTGAAGGGAAAGGGGGAAGTCGCGAGTGGAAAATGAGTACTTGATCGAACGTGCGAAAAAAGGAGATCTGCAGGCATATAGCCATTTAATCACATATTATTCTCCCATCGTTCAACGGTTTGCCTATCAGATGGGGAATTCTATCGCTGATATACCAGATATCACCCAGGAAGTGTTCATTCGTGTATACAGGTTTCTGGACGGGTTCTCTTATGCGAAGTTTACAACCTGGCTTTATAAAATCACTTTAAATGTGTCGAGGGACTTTAAACGAAAAGAAAATCAGCATAACAATCGAGTGAAAAAAATCGGGAATGAACCAACCTACAGAAAACGTCATTACGCCTCAAGAACGTATCCTGAGGCAGGAAGAGGATCGTATGCTCCACGAATGCATTCAAAAACTGGATGGTAAATATCAAATACCAATCATCCTCTTTTATTTTCATGAATAGAAGTATGAAGAAATGGCTGAAATACTGTCAATCAATTTATCTACTGTCAAAACAAGACTTTTAAGAGGGAAAAACCTCTTGAAAAAAGAACTGGAAGAGGCTGAAAAAAGGGAGGGGAGATTGAATGGATGACAAGATGCTTGAAAAACGCATGGAATTATTGAATCAATCGTATAAGAAAATTCCGGATCAGACCAATCCCTCAGACATTATACAAGCCATAAAACAAGAAGGGAAATCCCAAAAGAAGCGAACACTTATTCATTGGCCATACGTCGCAAGTTTCATTGGTGTATTTCTGATCGGTGCAGTTCTCATCCTGCAGCTTACGATGGATGAACCGGCTAGGCAGAATGGGAATCAAGCTGATTTTGCTGGTGAAGCAGACCAACGACTTCAAAGGGAAATAGAAGATGCGAAAGCTCAATATGATTTAAGGAAGACTCAAGCAATGGAGCGGCTCGGGTTTACAGAAGGCATATTTAATTCGACTGTGATCGCCCGGGATGCAGGGAGGCACCTCACATATATCGAGTCCATTCCAAAGCGGGACTTCACAAATGAAAGAAAAGTGGAGTGGGTCCAGAGAGCGAGTGAGGAGTTGGATCAGATATTGGCTACTCCTGATGTGATGATGAAAAATCTGAAAGCTCCTTTAACGAAGGAAGAAGCAGAAGTATGGGTGAATGATTTTATTAAAAAGGAAGAAGATATCCTCCCGCTATATGAGGACGAGTTAAATGAGTATAGTGAATATTGGAAGCCTCATGTTGAGAATGGAGAGTTCAATATGAAGGAGTTCAACCATATGAAAAACGACTATCCCCCCAAACTATTGTTGTTACGGGATGGAATATTCAATAATGCAGTTAAGCTATTGTATAACAGTGGGACGGACCGGCTTGAAACTACATTGGATGTGGAGTACTTCAGGATGATCACGAATCGTGAAGCCTTACCGGAAGGATATGAATTGTATATGATTACCTGTTTTGATCCAGTCATTAAAGCAGGTGAATTTACAGGAACCTGGAAAGAAGCAGCTGATCGCCTGATGGACTACGAAAAGATATTAAAGGAACTGCCGGATAACTCAAGGTTCAGGGTAGAAGTGAAGCATGAATACGACCTTCTCTATCAATACTTTACAGATGGAAATGTGTATCAGCCCATCTTTGATGAAAGTGATGAATTAAAATCACATGTTGAAGAAACCTATCGATATATACTGAAAGAGTACCCAGATTACACAACATCCCTCCATCTGAAAGAAGTATATGAGGAGTTAAGACGCGTAAATTTCGTTAAGCCAGTTCGTTGGGTTCAGACGACACCGGTCATTTTGTCTTCAGAGACAGAAGAACTATTTAAAGACTAATAAAGAGTGCTAAGTTTACACTGTTTTAATAATTTTAATAATTGGGAAGCATAACTAGTGAGAAAGCAATTATAGGTGAAAAGTCGAAGGGAAATGGAGCTTGTTTCATAGGTTTAATAGAAATAAACTTTTGCCGAATCCCGGACTCTATGATATAATCTACAATTGCGTGTAAAGACGAAAAATAATATATATACTAGGAGTGTTACCATGACTACAAAATTCGAAACAGGAACTGTTGTAACAGGTAAAGTTACAGGCATTCAACCATACGGTGCGTTCGTTGCACTTGACGAAGAAACACAAGGATTAGTTCATATCTCTGAAATTACTCACGGCTTTGTTAAAGACGTTAGCGAGCACCTTTCAGTAGGCGACGAAGTAAAGGTTAAAGTATTATCAGTGGACGAAGCAGCTGGTAAAATCAGCCTTTCTATCCGTGCTACAGAGGAAGCTCCTGCAGCACCACAAGCAAAACCTGCAGCAGCGAAAAAACCTCGCCGTCAAGGTCAAGGCAGTGTAAAGCAAGCAAACGAAGAAACAACACCAGCTGGCTTTAACACTCTTAAAGACAAGCTTGAAGAGTGGATCGAGCAATCAGAACGTGAAGATCTAATCAAGAAATAATACAATTATTAAGAAGACTGCCTTTCTTTAAGGGCGGTCTTTTTTTTGTATCATTTCGTAAAGTTTATCGCTACTTTTTTCCTAAAAAATTATCGTGAATTAACGAAAAATAAAGAATTTTTTAACAATACACTTGTCCGTACCTCATAAATGACCTATAATAACAATGAAAGCGCTTAATTAACAGAAAAATACATAAATACAGGAGGATCTTAGATGCTTTATAATAATCCGAATACTGAAGGTTCATTGGTACAATTTAAAGACAAGTATGAGAACTTCATTGGTGGAGAATATGTGCCGCCAGCAAGTGGAGAATACTTTGAAAATGTATCACCTGTAACAGGGAAAGTTTTCACGAAAATTGCCCGTTCAAACAAAGAGGATGTCGAAAAGGCATTAGATGCAGCACATGCAGCGAAAGACGCATGGGGTAAAACCTCTGCTACGGAAAGATCCATTATTTTAAATAAAATCGCGGATCGTATGGAAGAAAACTTAGAAATGCTTGCTGTAGCCGAAACATGGGATAATGGTAAGCCGGTTCGTGAAACATTAGCGGCAGACTTACCCCTTGCGATTGACCACTTCCGTTATTTCGCCGGATGTATCAGAGGCCAAGAAGGATCTCTTGGTGAGATTGATAATGATACGGTCTCTTATCATTTCCATGAGCCTATCGGGGTTGTAGCCCAAATCATTCCTTGGAACTTCCCGATTCTGATGGGTGTATGGAAGATTGCCCCTGCCCTTGCTGCAGGAAACTGTGTTGTCTTGAAGCCGGCTGAGCAAACACCTGCTTCCATCATGGTTCTGATTGAACTGATTGAAGACCTGCTGCCTAAAGGTGTACTGAATGTAGTACAAGGATTTGGAGTAGAAGCAGGGAAACCTCTTGCGCAAAGTAAGCGTGTTGGAAAAGTAGCCTTCACAGGTGAAACGACAACAGGTCGCCTGATCATGCAATATGCTTCTCAAAACATTATCCCTGTTACATTGGAGCTTGGTGGTAAATCACCTAATATCTTCTTTGAAGATGTAATGGATCAGGATGATGATTTCCTGGATAAAGCAGTTGAAGGTTTCGTGATGTTTGCACTTAATCAAGGAGAAGTGTGTACATGTCCTTCAAGAGCGCTAATCCAAGAATCGATCTACGATAAGTTCATGGAGCGTGCGATCGAACGCGTGAAACAAATCAAACAGGGGAACCCGTTAGATTCAGATACAATGCTGGGTGCCCAAGCTTCTCAAGAACAATTGGATAAGATTCTATCCTATATTGAAATTGGAAAAGAAGAAGGAGCGGAATTACTCATCGGTGGTGAGCAAAATTCACTGGATGGGGATCAGGAAGCCGGTTTCTATGTGAAGCCTACCGTCTTCAAAGGCAACAACAAAATGCGTATTTTCCAAGAAGAAATCTTTGGCCCTGTTGTTTCCGTTACAACATTCAAAACGAAAGAAGAAGCCCTTGAAATCGCCAATGATACTCTTTATGGACTTGGAGCAGGTGTATGGACGCGTGACATGAACACGGCTTACCGTTTCGGTAGAGAGGTTCAAGCAGGACGTGTATGGACTAACTGTTACCACCAATACCCGGCACATGCGGCATTCGGTGGATACAAAATGTCCGGTATCGGTCGTGAAAACCACAAAATGATGCTATCACACTATCAACAAACGAAGAATTTACTAGTTAGCTATAGTCCTAAAGCGTTAGGGTTCTTCTAAAATGGAACAGCGACTAGAGGCAACAGAACAAGCCCTTCAACTGATTGAAACGTTAAGAGGCAAGCACGGCGCCCTCCTATTTCATCAGTCAGGAGGATGTTGTGATGGCAGTTCTCCTATGTGTTTAAGTCAGGATGATTTGATCATCGGTGACAGTGATGTATTAGTAGGTACTGTAGCCGACTGTCCTTTTTATATGAACGAACAACAATATGAGTATTGGAAGCATTTCCGGATCATATTGGATGTAAAAGAAGGAAGGGGAGGAGTGTTCTCTTTGGAATCTACTGAAGGCGTCCGCTTTATCACGGATTCTAAATTGATCAAATCATAAACGTGAAGGTTTTGGTTCTACTCTTCCAAACTCGATAATATTTTTAGAGACAACTTATTGTATAGGTTGTCTCTTTTCTTATGCCTGATTTTATTATTTTAAATGATTACTAATTTAAAATAATTATAATTTGTGATTGACTTTCATTCTCAAATAGTTAAAATAAAACTATAATCATTTAATAATTATTATAATCTAAGGAGTGTTTCTAGTGGATAACAGAAAACTTACAACGAATCAAGGCTCCCCGATCGGCGATAACCAGAACTCGATTACAGCTGGAGAAAGAGGACCTGCACTGCTTGAAGATTATCAGCTAATTGAGAAATTGGCTCACTTCGATCGAGAGCGAGTTCCTGAAAGAGTCGTTCACGCCAGAGGAGCGGGAGCGCATGGTACATTCATTACAAAAAACAGCATGAAAAAATATACAAAAGCCGCACTTTTTCAAGAAGCTGGCAAAGAAACACCTGTATTTGCCCGTTTTTCCACTGTCGTCCATGGACAGCATTCTCCTGAAACCTTACGGGATCCCCGTGGATTTGCCGTGAAATTTTATACAGAAGAAGGAAACTGGGATTTTGTGGGGAATAACCTTCCTGTCTTTTTTATTCGTGATGCTATGAAGTTCCCGGATATGGTTCATTCTTTAAAGCCGAATCCACAAACGAATATCCAAGAACCTGAGAGATATTGGGACTTCATGTCCTTGACTCCGGAATCTACCAATATGCTCCTGCATCTCTATACGGATGAAGGGATTCCAGCTAACTATAGACAAATGCGCGGATCCAGTGTGCATGCCTATAAATGGGTGAATAATGCGGGGAATACCGTGTATGTGAAGTTGAGCTGGAAACCAAAGCAAGGCATTGAGAATCTATCTTCAGAAAAAGCAGCAGAAATCCAAGGGAAAGATTTTAACCATGCAAGCCGTGATCTCTATGAATCGATTGAAAAAGGTGATTTCCCGGAATGGGATCTGTATGTTCAGGTACTGGATCCAATGGACATGGATACCCTTGATTTCGATCCTCTTGATGCAACGAAGGATTGGGCTTGGGCGGAAGATGACATTCCATCTCACTTTGTCGGTACGATGATTTTAAATGAAAATCCAGAAAACATCTTTGCGGAAACGGAATCAGTGGGCTTCAATCCTGGAGTGCTGGTGAACGGAATGCTTCCGTCCGAAGATAAGTTGTTACAAGGAAGATTATTCTCTTATTCAGACACACAACGTTATCGAATCGGTGCCAACTACATGCAACTCCCTATCAACTGTCCATTTGCTCAAGTGGCGAATAACCAGAGGGACGGACATATGCCATTCAAGCAGCAGACGGGCTCAGTGAACTATGAGCCGAACAGCTTCGATGATACACCGGAAGAAGTGGGGGGATATACGGAAATACATCAGCCGATGACGGGTGAAAGAGGAAGACAGAAGATCCGGAAGACAGATGATTTCGGTCAGGCTGGACGCATTTACAGAAGCTACCCGGATGAAGTTAAAGAGCAAGTAGTGAAAAATATTTCGAGTGAACTATCACAAATCAACGAAAGAATTGCCTTGCGCGCAGTGTGTAATTTCTTCCGGGCGGATGTAGAGCTCGGTAAGAGGTTGGCGGAACGTATTGGGGTGGATTTGACCCCTTATTTGCAGCATATGGAATAAGTATGGATGATTGAGTACTGGTCTTTTTGTCGGTGAAGGTGCACTGATGAAGGGGGTGGTGCTCTTTTATGTTTTGGGGAATTTGGGTGAGGGTGTGAAGATTTAATGATGAGGGAGAGGAAGGATTCTAAACATTGAATAGTCTTCAACAACTGCCATATTCCCAAAAACGTCAAAAATCGCATTGCCATTCAACCCCAAACAACCCCATCACCCAAAAAAACAAAAAGCCACTCCCAAAAAAAATAGAAAGTGGCCACCACCATCAAAACGAATTCCGTTCGATCCCGTACTTCCGAATCCGATACTGCAAATTCTGCCGGCTCATCCCAAGGGACTTCGCCGTTTTGGTGATGTTAAAGTCATGGTATTTCAAAGATTTTTGAATATAATAGGTTTCGGCTTCTTCAATGAAAAGCTCCAGTGGTTTGATCTCTGTTCCAGATTGGTAGAGGAACTCCGATTCATCCTGGTTTTCTTCTCCGACAGCTGTGTGGTGGATGCGTTGCCTGAAACCAAATGGAAGATGATTGAAACCGATCTCCATTTCAAAGCCAACGAGATTAAACGCTCCCTCGATGACATGCTCAAGTTCCCTCACATTGCCTGGCCAGTCATAATGCTGAAAAATCTCCCTTACTTCATTCGAAATCCCCTTAATACTCATGGCAAAATGGTGGTTGAATTGGTCAATGAAATAGTTCACAATCTCCGGTAAATCTTCTTTTCTCGAACGGAGAGAGGGGATGAAGATTGAAACAATGCTCAGTCTGTAATAGAGGTCCTTTAATAACCGTCCTTCTGCGATGGCGTCAATGGGATCCTCGTTCACCGTGGCCATCACCCGTACATCGTATGGAAGGTCCGTCCCTCGGGAAAAGAATTTTAATAGCTTCTCTTGGAGGGAAGGGGTTAAGGAGTTGATTTCATCGAGCAGGAGCGTTCCTCCCTGGGCTTGTTGGAAGAGGGATGGTCGGTGATCTTCCGGGTTGCTGCCTTTCCGCTCCTCATGAAACAGGATTTCTTCAAGCATATCATCACGTAATGATGAACAATTCTGGGTGATGAAGGGACGGTTGGCACGGGCGCTGTCGTTATGGATGCTTTGTGCGAAAAGTTCCTTGCCAGTCCCGATTTCACCACAGATCAACACAGGGGAAGAAGTCCTGGTCGCCCGCTTTCCGGTTTCGATAGCGTCCTTCAGACGGTGATGCTGACCGATGATGCTATCAAAGGTATATAAGCTGCTCGGACGTTTATGTATATGATCTCTCATCACTTTTTCGAGCTTGGTGATGTCCCTGGCAATTTCAATCGCTCCAATCAACACCTCATCATGAAAAATAGGGAAAGTATCGTTCATCGTCGTGATTTCGATACCGTTTATATTAAAGTAAGTTTGCTTCACATTGAGGGTTGGTTCCTTTGTGTTTAGAACTTTAAGAAGGGTACTTTCCTCTTCAGAGTGAAATTGGAAAACATCCAACAAATTTTTATCCAGGACGTCCTCAATTTCCATGCCTTCGATTTCACGCATTTTACGATTGTAGATGATGGTTCTCCCGGTAGAATCGATGACATGAACGCCTGATTCAAGATGTTCAGCGACTTTTTCGTACATATACAAACGCTTTTCGGATTCCAGCATGCTGTCTCTCTCCTCTTCATTTTTGTTAGATCTTACTGCAAAATGTATCGTCTATAGTCTTCTTTTTGTGCAAATTTTCCATCATTTTGTTGTTTGTTTTATGACTTAGTAGCAAATGAAATCGCAAAAAGAGTGGAATTATAAAAAATTTTAAAAAAACTCTTGAAAAACGCAACTATCTTTTGCATTATTATAAGTGTAAGGGTTTTCTAAATGCAAATATTTTTTGCATACCTGTTAACTAACCTCGTCACTAGAGGATGAATAAAAAATCTTTGTTTAAAGGGGGAAGTGCCCAAATGATTCCTTACAAACACGAACCGTTTACAGATTTCTCAGAGAAAGAGAATCAGAAAGCATTTAATGAAGGTCTAAAGGTAGTAGAAAGTTACTTAGGTCAAGACTATCCATTAGTGATTGGCGGAGAGCGGGTAACAACTGATGATAAACTGGTTTCTGTAAACCCAGCAAACAAAGAAGAGATCATCGGACGTGTATCAAAAGCAAATCAGGATTTAGCTGAAAAAGCGATGAATGTTGCCTTTGATACATTCCAAACTTGGCGTAAAGTGAAGCCTGAAACTCGCGCAGATATCCTTTTCCGCGCTTCCGCTATTGTTCGTCGTCGTAAGCATGAGTTCTCTGCTTTATTAACCAAAGAAGCAGGCAAACCATGGAATGAAGCAGATGCTGATACCGCAGAAGCAATCGACTTCATGGAGTATTATGCTCGTCAAATGCTTCGTTTGAAAGATGGGTTCCCTGTTGAAAGCCGTCCAGGTGAATATAATCAATTCAACTACATTCCATTAGGAGTCGGAGTTGTCATCTCACCTTGGAACTTTGCCTTTGCGATCATGGCTGGTACAGCAGTAGCAGCAATCGTTACGGGTAACACGGTTCTTCTAAAACCAGCTTCAACGACTGCTGTTGTGGCAGCGAAATTCATTGAAGTATTAGAAGAAGCAGGTCTTCCGAAAGGGGTAATCAACTACGTTCCTGGAAGTGGGGCTGAAGTTGGTGATTACCTGGTTGATCATCCAAAGACACGTTTTATTTCATTCACAGGTTCTCGTGACGTTGGTATCCGTATCTACGAAAGAGCAGCAAAAGTGAACCCGGGTCAAAAATGGCTGAAACGTGTTATCGCTGAAATGGGCGGTAAGGATACAATCGTTGTGGATAGTGAAGGAGATCTTGAATTAGCGGCTAAATCAATCGTTGCTTCCGCATTCGGATTCTCCGGACAAAAATGTTCTGCTTGTTCACGTGCCGTGGTTGTAGAAGATGTTTACGATCAAGTACTTGAGCGCGCAGTGGAATTAACGAAAGAATTAACGGTTGGAGATCCTACAGACCGTGATAACTTCATGGGTCCTGTGATCGACCAGGCGTCATTCGATAAAATCATGAGCTATATTGAAATCGGTAAAGAAGAAGGTAAGTTAATGATTGGTGGAGAAGGGGATAATTCAAAAGGCTTCTTCGTAAAACCAACTATCTTTGCTGATCTTGATGCGAATGCTCGCTTGATGCAAGAAGAAATCTTCGGGCCGGTTGTCGCATTCTCGAAAGCAAAAGACTTTGATCATGCACTTGAGATCGCGAATAACACAGACTACGGTTTAACAGGTGCAGTCATCACCAATAACCGTGCGAAGATCGAACAGGCTCGTGAAGATTTCCATGTTGGGAACCTTTACTTCAATAGAGGCTGTACAGGAGCAATCGTTGGCTACCAACCATTTGGTGGATTCAACATGTCGGGTACCGACTCCAAAGCGGGCGGACCGGATTATCTTCTGCTTCACCTTCAAGCAAAAACAACATCTGAAACACTTTAAGGGTATGAAAACGGGAAGGAGCCTTTGTTGACAGGGGCTCCATCCTTGTATATAACATTTTTTTTCATTACGTAAGGAGGAATCTATATGACAGTAAGTACTCATTCGATTATTGAACAAACAGAAAAATATGGTGCAAAAAATTATCACCCACTTCCAATCGTTATTTCAGAAGCGGAAGGTGTATGGGTTAAAGATCCAGAAGGCAATAAGTATATGGATATGCTTAGCGCTTATTCAGCAGTCAACCAGGGACATCGCCATCCAAAAATCATCCAGGCGTTAAAAGATCAAGCAGACCGTGTGACACTGACGTCACGTGCGTTCCACAACGACCAATTAGCCCCTTGGTATGAGAAGATTTGTAAGATGGCTGGTAAAGACATGGCTCTTCCAATGAATACAGGTGCCGAGGCAGTGGAAACGGCGATCAAGACAGCTCGCCGCTGGGCATATGATGTGAAGGGGGTTGCTGAAAATAGTGCGGAAATCATCGCGTGTAACGGGAACTTCCACGGAAGAACGATGACAGCTGTTTCCCTATCTTCAGAAGAAGAATACAAGCGTGGTTTCGGCCCGATGCTTCCAGGAATCAACTTGATTCCATACGGTGATCTGGAGGCGTTAAAAGAAGCCATCACTCCAAATACAGCCGCTTTCCTTATCGAACCGATCCAGGGGGAAGCAGGGATCGTATTTCCTCCTAAAGGATTCATGAAAGCAGCACACGAATTATGTAAAGAAAACAACGTTCTATTCATTGCAGACGAAATTCAGGCAGGGCTTGCCCGCTCAGGGAAGATGTTTGCATGTGAGTGGGAAGATGTTGATCCTGACATGTACATTTTAGGAAAAGCACTTGGAGGCGGAGTGTTCCCGATTTCATGTGTTGTGGCCAATGAAGAAGTATTAGGCGTATTCAACCCTGGCTCCCACGGTTCTACTTTCGGAGGGAATCCAATGGCATGTGCGGTTTCTGTCGCATCACTGGATGTATTGATCGATGAAAACCTGGCAGAGCGTTCTCTTCAAATGGGAGAATACTTTATGAGTAAACTTCGTGAGATAGATAATCCTATGATTAAGGAAGTTCGTGGTAGCGGATTATTTATCGGAGTGGAACTGAAAGAACCAGCCCGTAAATACTGTGAACAACTGAAAGAAGAAGGGCTGCTTTGTAAAGAAACACATGATACAGTCATTCGTTTTGCTCCACCACTTGTCATCTCACAAGAAGACCTGGATTGGGCAATCGAAAGAATCAAAAAAGTGTTGTCTTAATTCCAGCTGGAGTTAAAAGTTTTTTTCTTAAATCGACTGGAATAGGCATGAAAATAAAAATTATTTCTTTCCCCAGTCAATGGTTAAAGATACGGTAATATGTTACAATTACAACGTTTCAGATCACATAATAAAGAGGCGAATGTTTACAATGGGAGAAAACCTTAATCTGTTTACTTCTACACAGCATGTCATCAATGATGCTTTATCCAAGCTAGGGTATACGGAAGAAATGTATGAACTTCTGAAAGAACCGATTCGTATGTTGACCGTTCGTATCCCGGTTCGAATGGACGATGGCAGTATCAAAGTATTTACGGGCTACCGTGCTCAACATAACGACGCAGTCGGACCTACCAAGGGTGGAGTACGATTCCATCCTGAAGTGGATGAAGAGGAAGTAAAGGCTTTATCCATGTGGATGAGCTTGAAATGCGGTATTGTTGATTTACCATACGGTGGAGGAAAAGGCGGGATCATCTGTGATCCAAGAACGATGTCTTTCACTGAACTGGAAAAGCTAAGCCGCGGCTATGTTCGTGCCATCAGTCAAATTGTTGGCCCTACAAAGGATATACCGGCACCAGATGTGTACACAAACTCACAGATCATGGCTTGGATGATGGATGAATACAGCCGTCTTCGTGAAAATGACTCACCAGGATTCATTACAGGAAAACCGATTGTTCTTGGTGGTTCCCAAGGTCGTGAAAAGGCAACAGCTCAAGGTGTTACAATCTGTATTGACCAAGCTGCAAAGAAACGTGGCATCGACATCAAAGGTGCACGCGTCGTCATCCAAGGTTTTGGAAATGCCGGCAGTTTCTTAGCGAAGTTCATGCACGATGCCGGTGCAAAGGTCATCGCCATATCCGATGCCCATGGTGCCCTTCATGATCCGGCTGGTTTGGATATTGATTATCTGTTAGATCGTCGAGATAGCTTCGGTACAGTAACGACTCTATTTGAAAACACGATTTCAAATAAGGAATTATTGGAGCTTGAGTGTGACATTCTTGTTCCGGCAGCGATTTCAAACCAAATCACTGAAGAGAATGTCTATGATATTAAAGCATCCATTGTGGTAGAAGCTGCAAACGGTCCGACTACCTTTGAAGCAACTCGAATTCTTTCTGAAAGAGGAATCCTGCTTGTACCAGACGTACTAGCAAGTGCTGGTGGAGTAACGGTTTCATATTTCGAATGGGTTCAGAATAATCAGGGGTATTATTGGACGGAAGAAGAAGTAAACGAGAAGCTTCATGCTAAACTTGTCGAAGCTTTCAACAATGTATATGAAACATCTCAGAATCGTCGAGTGAATATGCGACTCGCCGCATACATGGTCGGCGCACGCAAAATGGCTGAAGCCTCTAGATTCAGAGGTTGGGTGTAACGATCGCATAAAATAAGAACGTATTCTCAATATATTGGGGGTACGTTC
Source organism: Rossellomorea sp. H136 (assembly GCF_056838065.1). Lineage (NCBI taxonomy): Bacteria > Bacillati > Bacillota > Bacilli > Caryophanales > Bacillaceae > Rossellomorea > Rossellomorea sp. H136. Next base: position 4,042,182 of record NZ_CM166371.1, on the reverse strand, counting down.
TTTTTCGGTTTGTAAAGGAATTTTCTATTTGGTATCGAAATGATTAGAGAGCATCGATTCTGGGTAAAATCATTGAAATTGACATCGGATGAGAATCATCGTACGATATTTATGTTCTTATGTTTAAACTATTAAACATTAACGTTTTGGAGGGATTCATTTGTCAACTGAAATGATTATAGAGGAAGCTTCTCTTGAAGCGGTTGAATCAACACTTCAACATCAAAAGCATTTTTTTAAGTCCGGGGTTACGCGGCCGCTGCAATATAGAAAAGACTTGTTAGAGAGGTTCTCAGCAGTCATAAAAAATCATGAAGCAGAAATCATCGATGCATTGAAAAAAGATTTAAATAAATCCGAGATGGAAACGTATGCGACAGAAATCGGAATCCTGCTTGAAGAAATTCGATTCGTTCTGAAGAATATCGACGAATGGGCAGAACCTAAAAAGGTCAAAACGGCGAAAACACATATTGGCTCGAAAGCCTATACTGTCCCGGAGCCTTATGGGGTTACACTGATCATCGCACCTTGGAATTACCCGATCCAACTTGCACTGGCCCCTGTCATTGGAGCGATCGCAGCCGGGAATACAGCCATCATTAAACCGTCAGAATTAACTCCTTCTACATCTGCTTTATTAGCGGAAATGATCAATATTCATTTTGACCCAAGACAGCTTTTCGTGATTGAAGGAGGAGTGGAGACAACACAGCATCTCCTGAAACAGCCATTCGATTATATTTTTTTTACCGGGAGCGTTCCCGTCGGAAAAGTAGTGATGGAATCAGCGGCAAAGCAGTTGATTCCTGTCACTCTTGAATTGGGCGGGAAAAGTCCGTGTATCGTGGATGAAACGGCTGAAATTCCTCTGGCTGCAAAGCGTATCGCATTCGGGAAAGTGACGAATGCCGGACAAACGTGTATTGCACCTGACTACCTATTTATTCATAAAAGCAAGAAAGATGAATTTATCACTGAATTTAAAAAAACGGTCATTGAATTTTATGGAACAGAACCATTAAAGAGTGAAAAATTTGGTCGGATTGTAAATGAGCGTCATTTCAATCGTTTAACAAGCTACTTGGAAGAGGGAGAAATCCTCTTAGGGGGAAATGTGGATTCTGGGAGCTTAAAAATAGAACCGACTTTAATGAAGCCGAGAGACTTTACTGTGCCGGTGATGCAGGATGAGATATTCGGCCCGGTTTTCCCAGTCATAGAATATGAGGAGCTTGATGAAGTCATTGATTTTGTAACAGAGCGGCCGAAACCGTTGGCCCTTTATTTGTTTACTAGCAATCCAATTACAGAAGAGAGAATCAACAAATCGATTTCCTATGGTGGCGGTTGTGTAAATGATACACTTATGCACATCGTTACACCATATCTTCCTTTTGGAGGAGTAGGGGAGAGTGGGATTGGGAATTACCATGGAGAATCAAGCTTCTCAACCTTCTCACATTATAAAAGCATCTTGAAACAGACGACGAAGTTTGACTTAAGCTTCCGTTATCCAAGTGGAAGATTTGGTATGCAGATCATTAAGAAGTTATTGAAATAAGAAAGGTGACCCAGAGGATGGGTCACCTTTTTGACTTTTAAGCGAGGGATCGAAGTGTAATCCTCGTTAATGTTAATGCTGCTTGAGCATCATTTATCTTGTTGGTTCAGTATGAGGTTCTCTTTCAAGCTCTTCAGTTGGTTTGAATAACAGTCCAAGATTAATTAGACCGGCAATACCAACTAAACCGTATATGATACGGGATAGAGCGGCATCTTGACCACCAAAGATGGCTGCAACAAGATCGAATTGAAAGAAGCCGATAAGTCCCCAGTTCACAGCACCAATAATGGTAAGAACCAAAGCAATACGTTGAATTGTACTCATGTTGTTTTCCTCCTTATTGAATGGCTCATCTATAAGTTTCCCATTGCGCTTATTCCTATTCAGTTTGACTACTACAAAATTTTCTTATGCAAGTTCTTTGCATTTTGGGGATGATATATTCGATAATAGGAAATGTGTTGTAGACATTTTGGGTAACGAAATAGTTCGGCCCTTATAAAATACAAGGAGGTAACAAATAATGAATGAATTTACTTTTTATAATCCAACCAAATTGATTTTTGGAAAAGGGCAAGTAGAACAACTGAAAGAATTGGTACCTCAATATGGTAAAAAAGTGCTTGTCGTGTATGGTGGCGGAAGCATTAAGCGTAATGGGTTATACGATCAGGTAATGTCTGTATTGAAAGAAATTGATCGCGAAGTATTCGAACTTTCCGGAGTAGAACCGAATCCACGTCTTTCCACAGTCAGACGAGGTGTAGAGATAAGTAAAGAAAATAATATTGAATTTATTTTAGCTGTCGGTGGGGGAAGTGTCATCGACTGTACAAAAGCAATTGCTGCTGGTGCAAAATATGATGGTGACGCATGGGATCTTGTAACGAAGAAAGCTTTTGCGAAAGAAGCTCTTCCATTCGGAACAGTCCTGACTCTTGCAGCGACCGGCTCTGAAATGAACGCGGGATCTGTTATCACGAATTGGGAAACGAATGAGAAATATGGTTGGGGCAGCCCGGTGACATTCCCGCAATTCTCTATCTTGGATCCGGTAAACACCTTCACAGTACCGAAGGATCATACAATCTACGGAATGGTGGACATGATGAGTCACGTGTTTGAACAGTATTTCAATAATGCAACCAACACACCTCTACAAGACCGTATGTGTGAGTCTGTTCTGACTACAGTTATTGAAACAGCTCCGAAGTTGCTAAATGATCTTGAAAACTATGAGCTGCGTGAGACGATTCTGTACTCTGGAACAATTGCCCTTAATGGAATGCTGCAAATGGGTTACAACGGTGACTGGGCCAGTCATAACATTGAACATGCTGTGTCGGCTGTATATGACATCCCACATGCAGGGGGACTCGCGATTCTATTCCCTAACTGGATGAAGCATAACATGAAAGTGAATCCTTCGCGATTTGCTCAACTGGCAGAACGAGTATTCAATGTCGACCCTGCCGGTAAGTCAGAAGAGGAAGTGGCACTGGAAGGAATCGAAAAGCTTCGTGAATTCTGGACGAGCATCGGAGCTCCTTCCCGCTTAGCAGACTATGATATCGACGACAGTCAACTGGACCTGATGGCCGACAAAGCGATGGTGAACGGCGAATTCGGTAACTTCAATAAATTAAACAAAGACGACGTTCTTGCTATATTAAAAGCATCTCTTTAAAACGATATTGGGAGGGACGGACCTTGAACAAGGTCCGTCCCTCTTTATTGGTTTGTACGCCAATAATTAGGGGAATATAAGCGGGTGAGAACAGATGTTGAAAAAAGTTTTCAATGCACACGCTTACATAGAGGGAGCTTTCTTGATTCTCGGGTCAGCTTTCGATAAAGTGAGATAGAAGAAAATATTTTAATCGGAGGATGGTTATGACACACATTCGTTTTGATTATTCAAAAGCGTTATCGTTTTTTGGAGAACACGAACTTACATATTTAAGTGATGCCGTTAAGGTTGCTCATCACTCGTTACATGAACAAACAGGTGCAGGAAACGACTTCCTGGGATGGATCGACCTTCCTGTTGAGTACGATAAAGAAGAATTTTCCCGCATTCAGAAATCAGCGGAGAAAATTAAAAGTGATTCCGATGTGCTTCTTGTCATCGGGATTGGTGGATCTTACTTGGGTGCCCGTGCGGCGATTGAAATGCTGAACCACAGCTTTTACAATGCTCTTCCGAAAGAAAAGCGTTCCACTCCACAGGTCCTGTTTGTTGGACAAAACATCAGCTCCACATACATGAGAGACTTAATGGACCTTCTTGATGGAAAAGACTTCTCCATCAATGTGATTTCGAAGTCCGGTACTACGACTGAACCAGCAATAGCTTTCCGTATCTTCCGTAAAATGCTGGAAGAAAAGTACGGGGTGGAAGAGGCTCGCAAACGCATCTATGCCACAACGGATAAATCGAAGGGTGCCCTTAAAACATTGGCATCTGACGAAGGCTATGAAACATTCGTTGTTCCTGATGATATCGGCGGTCGCTATTCTGTTCTGACAGCAGTTGGACTCCTTCCGATTGCTGTAAGCGGAGTGGAAATCGAGACGATGATGAACGGCGCTGCTCAGGCCCGTGAGGATTTCAGCAAGTCTGAGCTTACAGAGAATCCTGCTTATCAATATGCTGCGGTTCGTAACGCGCTATATAATAAAGGAAAAACAATCGAAATGCTCATTAACTATGAGCCTGGTTTACAATATTTTTCTGAATGGTGGAAACAGTTGTTTGGAGAAAGTGAAGGGAAAGACCAAAAAGGAATTTATCCTTCTTCAGCTAACTTCTCAACAGATCTTCATTCTCTTGGACAATATGTTCAAGAAGGACGCCGTGACATTTTTGAAACAGTCATCAAGGTTTCAGAGCCACGTCATGAGCTGAAAATCGAGAAGGCTGACAGTGATTTGGACGGCTTAAACTATTTAGCTGGTGAAACGGTTGATTTTGTAAACAACAAAGCGTTTGAAGGGACACTGCTCGCCCATACAGATGGTGGCGTACCAAACCTGATCGTGGAAATCCCTGCGATGGATGCATACACATTCGGTTACCTGGTGTACTTCTTCGAGAAAGCATGTGCGATGAGTGGATATCTACTTGGTGTGAATCCATTTGATCAACCGGGAGTGGAAGCATACAAAGTAAATATGTTCGCCCTTCTTGGAAAACCAGGCTTTGAAGAGAAGAAAGCGGAGCTTGAAAAACGCCTTAAATAAGGAAAGAGCACTGAGGGAAATCTCAGTGCTCTTTTTACATTTTTCTTTCACTTTAGGAGAAACTATCCCTAAAAGAAAGGGGATGGATCCACGTGATTGAGCTTTCATCTAACATTGAAGGACAGCATTATCAACTGTATAAGCTTGAACAGCTATTAAAGCCGCTTGGATATTCGATAGGTGGCAATTGGGATTATGATCATGGCTATTTCGATTACAAAATTGATGATGAAGTGGGCTATCAGTATTTGAGAGTACCGTTTACGTCTGTTGACGGGCAATTGGATTCAAGGGGGGCAACCGTTGAATTCGGTAAGCCGTTCCTTCTCTCTCATAAATACAAGCGTGGCTTGGACGATTACGCATCAACCGGAACATTCTCAGGCTCAGTCAATCAATTTTCCGAACCACAAGATCCTGATGCAAGCTTCCCGGAAGAATATATTGAAGTTGGAAAAGAACTTGTCAAAGAGCTGGAGAACGTTTTATTCTCTAGTTAGAGATCACAAGCAGTTCATCCGTTTCTTCAACCAAAGTCGTCAAAGGAGGATTCACAGTCGTGTTTTCTCCTTTTTTTATGCCTAAAAGGATAATATTGTTCTTTAAAAGATTTGTACTTAAAGAATGAAAGCTCTTATTGATGTGTTCTTCTGAAACAGGTATCAGCTTTAAATTGTTTCCTTTTAAATGATTCAATAATTTCAAGATGGTTTTAGACATTCCTTGAGAAATGATACTGTTCATCATCACATAGCTTGTTTGCATATTCGTTTGAATCACTTCATCGGCTCCTGCCCGCTCGGCATTGGCCACTTGATCCTTCTGGAGGATTTCAACGACAGTATATAAATCAGGGTGATTCCCTTTAATGGCAAGGAGAGTCAGGACAGAATTCATGTCTGCCGTTATCTCATCTTTATTTTGATCAGCGGTAATGATGGCGATCGATGCTTCATGGAGATTTACTTTTTTTAAAATGGCATCTCTAAAAGGGGTTCCCCTCACAAAGTGGATATGGTTATTATTGTATGGATTCCTTTGAAGGGTTTCATCGACCAAAATGATATCACATTGAGACTGCAGGGAAGTAAGTTGATTAATAACTTCCCGGGTCCGTTCATTCCACCCTACGACTACTATATGTTCCTTCCCCTTGAACGTTGCTTTGCCTTCCAAATACGCATTTTGTGTCATGACCGTTTCCGCTGCAAGCATGACAAAATAAGTAGAAAGAAAACCTGCACCTACTAAGATGAGAATTATGCCAATCAGTCTGCCTTCAAACGAAGTGGGAACAAAATCCCCATACCCCACAGTGGAAGTCGTAATAATTGCCCACCAGATCCCATCGAATAAGGAAGGGAAGGTATCGGGCTCGAGGAAATGAATAATCGTTCCAAAAGAGAGCATCAGTGTAATCGCAATCAAAAATATCCGAACAACTAAAGGCCAGCGCAAAAACCCCTGAAACATCAGCTGAACCATTCTACCAGCTCCTTTTCATCTGCACTGACCATTATTGCCTATTCGGGTTCTTCTAAAACTCAGAAAGCCATTCTTTCTTCAACAAACTGTACATATGCGCATCATATTTATGGTCATCTTGAAGAATATACTCTCGAAGTAACCCTTCTTGCCTGAAACCAAGCTTTTCAACCACCCTTGAAGAAGCTTTATTATATGGGACGATCACTGCCCCTACACGGTTCATTCCTTTATCTGCAAATAGGTAGCTGAGTAACGGGGAGAGTGCCTCACCCATGATTCCCTTACCCCAGTGATCAGGGCTAAGATCGTATCCGATTTCACAACGCTTATACGCTTTCGAAATGCCGTGGAACCCACATGTCCCGATCATTTTATTCGAATGCTTCTCCACGATGGCCCAGCGCATGGGGCCGCCTGTTTCAAGGTGCTTTTCATAGTTCTCAACCATACTAAAGGCTACTTCTTTTGAATCGATCGGACTCATACCAAAATAGCGGAGAACGTCGTCAGTAGTATAAAGCTCATAAAGAAAATCAACATCTTTCATTGTGAGCTGTCTTAGTATTAATCTCTCGGTTTCTAAAACTGGATATTTATCCATTATTTTCAACCCCTTTTGTATATGAAAGTATATCATGGAAAAGGCTTATCGAGGGGAAGAAAAGTTTCATAGCCTAGATCCGTTAGGTCATATTCTACTGATACAATTTTTGCGAAAAGAGCCATGATATAAAGAATCTTATGGTAATTATCATGCATGTGAAGTATGTAATATAAACCGTTATTTATTATGAATGATAAATGGAAATCAGGATTTAGGAGTGTTGTAAAGAAGTTGCAAATGACCATAAGGGATGTTAATTTTTATAAAATAATATATCCTAAATAGGAAGATAATTGGACTTTTTGAAAAATGGAGGGGTGTCTCATGAAAATTGAAAATTGTTGTGCAGCATCGAGAGGTAAAAGGGGAGACAATACTGCTAATGTTAATGAAAGTATTTTTGCACCTAAGGGGGCAAGTCAGCTTCGACATGGTGAAGAGTTGATTAATCTTCCAGGTGGGAAATTTCTGATGGGAACTGATGAAAAAATTGGCTATCCAAATGATGGGGAGGGTCCACTTCGAACAGTATTTGTGAAACCTTTCGCCATTGATCGTTATTCTGTGACGAACAGCCAATTTCAAGAATTTATTGATGAGACAGGCTATGTCACAGAAGCAGAACGTTTCGGCTGGTCTTTTGTATTCCACTTGCTTGTTTCAGAAAAGGTAAAAAAACGAGTAGTCAACTCTGTCAAAGAGACACCATGGTGGTTTGTTGTAGAAGGTGCTTATTGGAAACAGCCAGAAGGACCGGATTCATCCATAGATGATCGGATGGATCATCCTGTTATTCATGTTTCATGGAATGATGCACATGCTTATTGTCAATGGTCTGGAAAAAGGTTGCCTACAGAAGCAGAGTGGGAATATGCGGCACGAGGTGGTTTGATTAATAAGAGATTTCCTTGGGGTGACGATCTCCACTTGAATGGTGGGCATCAATGTAATATTTGGCAAGGTGAATTTCCAATCACCAATACTGCAGAAGATGGATACATATCTACAGCTCCCGTTCATGCCTATTCACCGAATGGATTTGGCCTTTATAATGTATCAGGAAATGTGTGGGAGTGGTGCGGAGACTGGTTTACCAATAAACATCCGAAAGCTAAAGAAATGATCAACCCAAATGGACCTGATAAAGGGGTGGCTAAAATAATGAAAGGCGGATCTTACCTTTGTCATCAATCTTATTGTAATCGTTACCGAGTTGCAGCAAGGACGTCCAATACTCCTGATAGCTCAACTGGTAACATTGGGTTTAGATGTGCAGCAGATTTACAATCTTAATTAGATCTCCTATTACTTACTTATTAGTGCTTTATTATTAATTTTCAAACAATTTATAATATGATATTGTAATCATTTTCAATTTGAATTAGAATAAAATCATTGAAACGTTTCAAATGTAGAGATATAACAATCTTAGTTGGGAAATGTAACTTGACTGATTAAAAGGAATGAACGAATTGCCTACTTTAAAGGATGTAGCAAAAGAAGCGAACGTAAGTGTATCGACAGCATCGTATGCAATTAACGGCAGCTCACTTATAACTAAAGAAACCAGGGAAAAAGTCCTGACGGCTGCTAAAAAGATTGGATACCGCCCTAATGCAAGTGCAAAAAATTTAAAAAAAAATAAAAGTGAGATTATCGGCTTTTTCCTGAGTGGTTTTACAGGTCCCTTTTTTAACGAAATATTAGAGGGTGTACAGGATGTTGTCATCAAGAATGGATATGAGATGGTAGTATGTGCATCTAATAGTAAACATAGATTATTGGTTGAAAGCTATGTAGATGGGGCCATTATCTTGAATTTCCACGTGGATGATCATACGATTGATTTTCTTGCGAATGAGAAAATGCCTATTGTTGCATTAGATCGTGAAATGAATAACCCGCATATTAAAAATGTCTTATTGCAAAATAAAGTAGGTATTGAACTTGCAGTTAAACACCTGGTTGATAATGGACATCAAAGAATAGGCTTTATTGGCGGATCTTATGATTCATTCGATGGAGAAATGCGATTGGCGGGTTATAAAGAATCATTGAAAAAATATAACGTGCCGTTTAATGAAGAAGATGTCATTCGAGCAAGATTTACTGAAATTAGTAGTTTGCTCGTTATGGATGATTATATCAAAAAAAATGACATTTACCCTACTGCTTTTGTCTGTGCCAACGATGAAATGGCCATGGGTGCAATCAAGGCTTTACAGCAGAACGGTATTAGTGTTCCAAATGATGTTGCTATAGTAGGTTTTGATGATATTGCCCTGTCAAAACATTTTAATCCTCCTTTATCTACGGTGCGTATACAAAAAAAATTATGGGGTAAGACAGCTGCCGAAGTTTTGTTTAAAATGCTGGATAAGCAATATGATTTTGAACCTCCTGAAATCCCAATAGAATTCATTCACCGCTCATCAAGCTAAATGGCGGTGAATTTTACCAATAACCTCTATCAAGGCAGAGTGTACATTCAAGATTTAGAGATTTTTTTTAGGTGGAATTGAAAACGCCTTCACTATTATTGGAGTTGCGTATATTCAAATCTATTAAATCTCGAGTATATCGCCTTGTGGAGGTTTTATATCGGCATTCTATTGAAACGATTCAATAGAATGATTGACCTTAGATAACATCCTGAATATTGTAATTTTTTATCGTAGTATTCTATTTCTTTATTGACAGCCACAAATGCCATAGATCTATTGAATGGAGGTGTTATTTTAAATCTTTCATGGCAATTTTCTGTTTAATAGAGACATAGTTTTAAATACTTAAGTGCCATTAGAATATAAACTGTTTTAAATTAGTAATAATTAGCCTTAGCTAATTGATGTACAGTAAAAAATTATTAAGGGGTGCAATTAGATGAAAAAGTTGATTCTATTACTAACAGTTTTATCTCTTTATTTAACTTTAAGTGCCTGTACTTCAGATAAGTCAGCAAATGATAAGGATAAGAAGGATTCGGGAGACAAAGAGGAAGTCACGATTTCTGTTGCAAGTTGGAGATTGGGACCTGAGGAAGATAATAATCTTGAGAGACAGATGATAAAAGCATTTGAAGAAGAATATCCACATATCAATGTTGAAATTGATGAGTCGATTGCAGATCCATGGAATGACTCTTTAGCAACTGCTGCAAGTGCAGGTAAGCTACCGGATGTTTTTGAAATTTCAAGTATTCCAGTTTCATTGGCAAATGACTGGTTATACGATGTAAGTGATCTAGTAGAAGGAGATGAAGACTTCGATAAAATTTCTGAATCGGTAAGAGAAAGCCTTACTCATGGTGATTCTGTCATTGCTCTTCCTTCTGGCCAACATTTCTTAGGTTATTATGTGAATAAAAGTCTTTACGATGAAGCCAACCTGAATGCACCAGAATATGGTATGACGATGGATGAGTTTTCGAATTCTGTGAGAGAAATTTCAGATATTAACAATGGGGTTATTGGATTAAATCAACCATTCTCTCTTGTTGAATGGTATCCTGTAGCAGCCAATGAAGATATGGGAATTTACACGTTTAAAGATGGTCAAGTTAACTTGAATAGCAATGAGTTTATCAGTGGTGTGAATTTTGCCAATAGTCTTGTTTCTAATAATTATGTATTTACTTCATTAACAGATGATCAAAAATCAAGCTTTAATGGTAAGGATCCAGCTGAAGTTTGGGGACAAGGTGATTTAGGACTTAGATGGGATGGTACTTGGGCTGTAAATGCGATTAATGAATCATCTGACTTTGAGTGGGATTTCATTGGGATCCCTGGTGGGAAAACAATTGTTGTAAATGATTTTATGGGAATTTCTAAATCTACTGAACATCCAGAAGAAGCCTATCTATTTACTAAATTCATGACATTCGGCAAAGAAGGATTTATGAAACGATTAGAGATTGCTGATGAGAAAGGCATCACATTAAGCTCGCTGCCAATTTCGACAGATCAAGAAATTCTTGATGAGTTTTTCTCAAGAATGGATGTACCTGGAGTACTTAAGGCGTATGAAAATATCGATGATGCAGTTGTTAACTTGCCAAAAATAGTTCCAGGATATACGGATGCACGTTGGGATGCCCCAACAGGAGTTTCAATCAGTGGCGAGATACCAAATGCAACAATCGGTCAACTGATCGATGCAAGTGTAAAAGGAGAAGTGAAAATTGAAGATTACATTTCTCAAGTCAATGAAATGGCAAACAAAAAACTTCAAGAAGGATCAGATGCACTTAATTAAGTGATAACAGGTTGAGGGAGGTAATGATATGAAATGTAAGGCTTTGTTAGGGGCACTATTCCTACTTTTATTGTTACCGCACACGTCTATCCATGCTGCTGAGAATGAGGTTTTAAAAAAGTCGCCTGAACAATTAATAGAGCCTCATTATCGTCTTATCCTCAACGAATGGGAGAGAAATAATATTGATAGCACTGCTCAATTTGAGCGTGCTATCTCTCCCACTTCATTTGAAAATATAGATGAAGATCAGCTATTATCTGATTCAGAAAGCTATGGCTACGGTGATCGTGTAGTCTATTGGGATAATGATGAAACGGTAAGTTTAAAAGTGGAAGTTGATAAGGCAGGATTGTATGAAATAGGGTTTGATTATTTTCCGCTTGGTGATTTGCTAATGCCAATAGAAGGTGCTATCAAAGTTAATGGGGAATATCCATATTTCGAAAGTAGACGCATTGTTTTTCCGGTCAACTGGGAAAATGAAACCAAGAAATTTAAAACTGACAGACATGGAAATGAAATTATTCCAAATCAACAACCAATCAAAGAGTGGAACCATATAAAGGCAGCAGACACCAATCATTACTATTCAAGACCGCTCAAATTTTATTTAGAAGAAGGGGAAAACACACTTTCATTAACAAACCTGAGAGGAGAAATGCTTCTAGGGAAAGTGTCCATTACCTCACCGGAAGATGTACCTGATTATGAGGAATACATAGGTTCAACAGACGAAACAGCAGTTTCAGGTTTACAAACGTATGAAGCAGAACATCCGTTGAAAAAAAACAGCTCATATATCCGCCCTGTTGCCACAGATAAAATATCAATTGTTCCATATGATTCAAAACGACTCCTTCTGAATTCTTTTGGAGGGGAATCGTGGAGTGAATCAGGACAAACCGTAACTTGGGAAATAAATGCCGAAGAAGAGGGATATCATCATCTTTCGTTTAAAGCATTTAACAATAAATCAACAGGAGCACCTGTTTTCCGCACACTATTAATAAATGGATCTATACCCTTTAAAGAAGTAGAACACTATCGATTTAATAATAGTAAAAAATGGTATAATGAAACATTTAGCGATGAGAACGGAAACCCGTATTTGTTTTATTTAAAGAAAGGAAAAAACACACTTACTCTAAAGGCTGACGCATCACCTTTCGGGAGAACTATATTTACAATAGACGAAGTCATGAAAGGTATCGAAGATCTTTCTTTATCAATTCGAAAGCTAACTGGAAATCAACTTGATCAAAACCGGGATTGGAATATTAGTGAATACATTCCAGGGATTGAAGAGAAATTGAAAAAATGGGCGGAATTATTGGAAAAAGAAAACGATTACCTAGAGGAAGTAAGTGGTGGGCAGGAATCGACAGAAAGTGTTTCTTTACAAATAAGTGCAGACAAATTAATTTCGTTATCTGAAAATTCAGACGAAATCCCGTACAGATTATCTGAATTATCAGAAGGATCCAACTCAGCTGCACAATTATTAGGAAAACTAATGATAGATTTACAGAAACAACCACTCCTATTAGATCGTTTCTATATTCATGGGGAGCAAGAACTTCCTGAGGTAAGTGCTGGTATCTTTGCTAAATTGAAGAATACTGTAACGAATTTTATTCAATCATTCTCAGGAGAAAATCTAGCAACAACAGAAGTAGAAGAGGGGACAATTGAAGTTTGGGTTAATAGACCCAGACAGTATGTAGATCTATTACAAAATATGCTTGATCAAAAGTTCACCCCAGAAACTGGAATAAAAGTAAAGCTCTCTCTGATGCCGGATGAGAGAAAGCTCATTTTAGCTAGTGCAGCGAATTCTCAGCCGGATTTAGCCCTTGGTATAAGTAACTGGCTCCCTTATGAGCTGGCCATTCGTGGAGCTGCTGTCGATTTAAGGCAATTTGAAGATTTTCCTGAAGTGGGACAACAGTTTTCCCCTGGGGCATTTCTTCCGCTTATTGTCGACGAAGAAATATATGCTTTACCGGAAACACAAGACTTCTTTGTTCAATATTACCGGAAAGACATATTAAATTCTCTGGACATACCAGTCCCTGATACATGGAATGACGTAGTAAATATCCTGCCTGAGCTTCAGCGGTATGGTATGAACTATTACACTCCTATCGCTGGTGCGGTTGCATTTAAGCCTTTTCAGGCAACAGCTCCGTATATTTACCAATTCGGTGGAGATTTATACAAAGAGGATGGAATCGGTACCCGGATCGATAGTGAAGAATCCCTGAGTGGCATTCAATTCATGACTGAATTAAATACGATTTATAGTACTCCGTTACAAGTACCGAATTTCTATAATCATTTCAGGTATTCAACATTACCAATCGGAATTGGTTCATTTAACGAATTTGTTCAGCTTACAGCTGCCGCTCCAGAAATTTCAGGATGGTGGGACATATCGCTTCATCCTGGAGTGAAACAAAAAGATGGGTCAGTGGACAGGTGGGCGACCGGTTCTGCTCAGGCATCCATGGTATTTGAAGGAGATCATAAGAACGAGGCTTGGCAAGTGTTGAAATGGTGGATGTCAGAAGAAACTCAAACAGAATTCGCCAGAAACTTACAAACTCAATATGGACCTGAATACATGTGGAATACGGCAAATCTAAATGCTTTCAGTCAATTACCATGGCCTGAAAACTTCAAAGAAACAATATTGGCACAATGGGAGTATTTAAGAGAAGTTCCGAAAACTCCTTATTCTTATATGGTAGAAAGAGAGATTAGTAATGTTTGGAATGAAGTAGTTTTTGATGGTGAGAATGCCCGTTCAGCGGTAGATGATTCTGTTGTGACAATTGACCGTGAAATGCGGCGAAAATTAGAGGAATTCGGTTATATAGAAAATGGGAAAGTTGTAAAGCCTTATCGAATTCCAACCATTGAAAAGGTTGAAAGGTGGCTAGAATCCGATGATGAAAAATAAGCAGCATTTAAGTACTTCAATTTTTCTGGCGCCTTATATGATCATGTTTTTCACGTTTATTATTTTACCAGTTGTTGCAGCCGTTGCATTATCTTTTACGTACTTTAATGCAATTGAGATGCCAACCTTTATCGGATTAGCCAACTATGTAAATGTGATTACGCAGGATGCTGTTTTCATGCAATATGTACTGCCTAATACTCTGACCTTTGCATTTATTGTAGGTCCTGGAGGATACGTCCTTTCATTCATTTTGGCTTGGATGCTTGCGCAAATTTCAAAAGTCCCGAGAACTATCCTTGCTTTAATTATTTATTCCCCTTCCATGACTGCTGGTGTTGCCATGGGGGTGGTTTGGAAAATCATCTTCAGTGGTGACGAAGTCGGCTACTTAAACAGTGTGTTAATCAGAATGGGAATCATATATGAACCCGTCCAATGGCTTCAGTCTCCGGAATTCTTAATGACGATCATGATTGTGGTAACACTCTGGGGAAGCATGGGTGTTGGTTTCTTGGCTATGTTATCCGGCGTCTTGAATATTAATAGAGAAATATATGAAGCGGGATATATTGACGGGATAAGCAATCGTTTACAAGAAATCATTTACATCACCATTCCATCCATGAAGCCTCAAATGCTATTTGGGGCGGTTATGGCTGTTGTTGGTACATTCCAAGCAGGAGCAATCGGTGTGGAATTATCTGGTGCAAATCCTACGCCGCAATATGCCGGGCAATTAATGGTAAATCATTTAGAAGATTTCGGATTTATTCGTTATGAGATGGGATATGCTGCGGCGATATCTGTATTGTTATTACTGTTTATCTATCTTTTTGCAAAGGTAGCAAAGCAATTATTTGGCGAAAAAGACTAGGGTACTGTAATAATAATCTACTCTAAATTAGGATGTGGTAATTATGTCATCTTTTCATGGGACGAAAATGAATCCTGATCGATTTCATCGCAGTCAAATGAAGTTTTATATCGTTTTGATCCCTTTAGCAGTATTTATGATAATGCCAATCGTATATATCATTTCTCATGCTTTTAAACCAATTGATGAGTTATTCGCATATCCGCCTAGGTTTTTTGTGGATAAACCGACAGTGCAAAACTTTTATGATCTCTTTACTAATACAAATGCAACTGGCGTACCGATAACCAGATACTTGTTTAATAGTATAACCATTACACTGGTTGTCGTATTTCTCACAGTTTTGATCAGCACCATGGCTGGATATGTGCTGTCAAAGAAAAGGTTTAAGTTAAAGAAAACGATTTTCGAAATCAATACCCTTGCCTTAATGTTTGTGCCTGCTGCGGTTGGGATTCCCCGCTATTTATTGATCGAAGAGATAGGCTTGCTGGACAGCTTTTTTGCTCATATTTTTCCATTACTTGCAATGCCGGTAGGTCTGTTTTTAGTGAAACAATTTATTGATCAAATTCCAAATGAAATGATTGAAGCGGCTCAAATGGACGGCGCATCAGATTATAGAATATTTACTTCTATTATTATACCTTTAGTAAAACCTGCAATTGCAACGATTGCTATTCTATCTTTCCAAATGGTGTGGAACAATGCGGAAACATCCGTATTATATGTTAATGATGAAAATCTGAAAACATTTGCCTTCTACATGTCAACATTAGCCGGAGAATCAGGCAACACTGTAGCAGGCCAGGGAATGGCAGCGGCAGCCTCATTAATTATGTTCATTCCCAACTTGATTATTTTCATTTTCTTACAAAGTAAAGTTATGAATACAATGGCGCATTCAGGCATTAAGTAACGTAAGGGGGAAGGGAAATGAGGAAAACGTTCATCATCTTGTTTTGCCTTTGGGTATCAGGATTGTTTCCCATACATTCCTCTGCTTCCGTTTCTGTTCCATATAAGACAGAAACTTTATCGGCTGATGGAAATGTTATCGAAACTCAAACAGCGTATGTTCCCATTGGGATATTTGAAAATGAAATAGAAATTGCAACCCCGGAGCATATTTTTATCGATGATAATAACGATATTTATATTGCTGATTCGGGTACAAAATCAGTAACAAAATTTGATGAAAATGGAAATGTGAAGCTCATCTTTGGAGAAGGGATATTAAAGCAGCCGTTAGGTGTATTTGTCGATCAAGCAAATGATGTTTATGTTGCCGATTATTCTGCTGAAAAGGTGTTCCGTTTTTCTGAAGAAGGGAAACTGATTCAAGAATACGAAAGACCGGATTCGCCATTATTTGGAGAAAAATCACCCTATAAACCTCAAAAAATTTCTGTCGATCCCAGGGGGAATCTTTATATAATCGGGGAAGGTTCTACGAATGGTATCATCCAGTTAAACAAGGCTGGAGAATTTTTAGGGTTTTACGGTGTTAATACATCCAGGCCGACAATCATGACTTTTCTGCAAGATATGATAACAACCCAAAGACAAAAAGCGAGCTTATTTATGAAAGTACCACCGGCACCCACCAACATAGCACTTGATAAACAAGGTCTGGTTCATACCGTTACTTCTGGCACGGACTGGGAAGTTATTCGGAAATTAAATATCGCAGGATCCAACATGCTACCTAGTGACATATCTTCAACGAAAAATTTAGTAGATATTGCGATTGGTCCTATTGGAAACATTTATACGGTTGGTTTAGATGGGAAGATATACGAATATGATCGATTTGGTAATCTGCTTTTTGTTTTTGGGGGCAGAGACGATGGACTTAATCGTAATGGCCTTTTTATGCAGCCAACAAGTATAGAGGTAGATAATATGGGGAGACTTTTTGTCGCCGACCGTGAAAAAGGGACGGTCCAAATCTTTGAACCTACTGACTTTACCGCAATTCTGCATAAAGGACTCTCTTTATATGCAGAAGGTTTTTATATTGAAAGTCAAAAAAACTGGAAAGAAATTCTCAACCTGAATTCATCTTTTGGGCTGGCTCATACTGCGATGGGTCAAGCTTATTTCAAACAACAGCAATATAATAATTCATTAAATGAATTTAAGCTGGCGAATAATAAAATCGGATATTCAGACGCATTTTGGGAGATACGCCAAAAATGGATGCAGGATCATTTAAGCACAGTAATGGCTATCCTATTAAGTTTATTCATTTTATGGGTAGCAGTCAGGTATATGGATAGAAAGAAGAAGATACTAGAGCCGCTTAGGGAATGGTTCAGTAAGGTGAAAAACATCAAACTTATAGGACAGTTATTGTTTTTACTTAGGTTTCTTAAGCATCCGATCGATAGTTTTTATTATCTGCCAAAAAAAGAGAAAGTATCTGTTTTGTCAGCTACCATATTGTATATCATTCTATTTGTCGAATATTTGATCGTTTTATATTGTACTGGTTTTTTATTCTCATATAAAAGTGTTGAGGATATTAACATATTCTTGGAAGCTGCGACTTTGTTCATTCCAATCATTCTATTTATTGTCGCAAACTACTTAGTTAGTACAATTACGGATGGTTCCGGAAGATTTCGAGATATTTATATAGGTACCATTTATTCATTGGCACCCATTCTACTATTTATAGTACCCATTACGATCGTATCTAACATCTTAACGATAAATGAGTCATTTATCTTTACTTTCTCTATGCAAATTATTATTGTATGGTCAATTATTATCTTGTTCATCATGATTCAAGAAATACATGATTATAAGTTTGTTGAAACGATCCGCAATATTTTAGTGACATTTTTTGCGATGATTATCATGTTACTGGTATTATTTGTCATTTATGTCTTGCTCGATCAAGTTTATGAATTCGTATTAACGATCATTCAGGAGGTGATTCTTCGTGTATAAGAAATGGGCCATTCTTCTTATCGTTTTGTTTTTTCCTATTCAGGTAATTGCAACATCTTCTTCTAAAGAGGAACCAGAAACGGAAGTATCAGAGGTACAAGAAGAGCTTTCTAAGCAAACTTTACGTTTTTCCTCCAATCAATTTACACAGCCTGAAAAAGAAAGTAAGTCAATAGAAGTTGATACCGCAATGGCTAACTTTGAACAAGTTGCAGAAAATGACAAATTAGAACTTTATGTCAACCGCGATTCACTTGCCCTGAAAATCATTGATAAAAGAACAGGTTATATATGGAATTCTGGATTAGCAGAAAATCGGGAATATAAGCTAAATGACAAATGGCGAGATATGGCGAACTCTGCAGTAACCATTACTTATATAGATGCTAAAAATAAAGAGCGTGACGAAAATGTTTTCTCAAAAGAAACGACTACTGAATTAAACGTTGAAGAAAATGGATTTTCAGCAGTGATTGACTTTAAGAAAGCGGATATCGCACTCCAGTTAGAGGTTGAACTGGATGGAGATGATTTAGTGGTTCATATCCCTGAAAGTGAAATTGTAGAAGGTGAAAATGGAAAACTTGTATCATTGCGTCTATATCCTTTTCTAGGGGCAGTACAAGGAAATGAAATCAACGGATATATGTTTATCCCTGATGGAAGTGGAGCCTTAATTAGATTTGATGAAAACTCAAGGTCTAATTCACCTTACAAGGCATCGGTTTATGGGAACGATGAAGGATTTACAAGGTCAGTTGAAGACAAGAAGGATACTCAGGATCAGATTAGTCCTCCTCATAAAATAACGATGCCGGTGTATGGTATCGTACATGAAGCTAAAAAAAATGGGCTGTTTACTGTATTAGAGAATGGAAGTGAATATAGTGAACTCATAGCGTACCCATCGGGTGTATCGACGAACTTTAACTGGATCACTTCAGATTATCATTATCGATATCAATATTTTCAACCAACTAGCCGGAGCATGAGTGGCTACAACACATATCAGAAGAATCGGAATCAGTTTGATATCAAGGAAAGAACCACTTTTTTAGTCAAGGAAGATGCCGACTATGTCGGAATGGCTAAGTCGTATCAACATTACTTGGTGGAGTCTGGTAAACTCTCTCAAAGAAATGATGAAGTGGATGTTCGTCTAGAGTTTTTAGGCGGGGAAGTTAAAGAAGGACTATTATGGGACTCAGTATTAAAGATGACCGGAATAAGTGACCTTCCGAAGTATGTTCGTCAACTTCAACAACAAAATGTTGAAAACATGCATATTGTCTATCGTGGCTGGACGGCCGGGGGATTAACAGGTACACTTCCTGAAAAATTCCCTATTGAAAAGGAATTAGGAAGTAAAGCCGATTTTAAAGACACTATTCTTGAATTTAAAAAGAAGGATATCCCCCTTTACTTCTATACTGATTATACAAAGGCTTATGAAGGAGCAGGCGGTTTTTCGGGAAGCACTGATGTAGCCAGGAAAAAAAATGGGGAAACAATGAAGTTTTCTACTTTCGACCGAAACTATTTTTATTTAAGTCCGAAAGATTCACTAGAATTGGCGCAGAAAGAAATTGATGATTATAAAGAAAACAGCATTTCAAATTTAGCATTGGACACGAGTACCAATGTCCTGTTTTCAGATTTTAATTCAGACAAATCTGCTACTCGTCCAGAAATGGTGGATTTTTACACAAACATGCATGAATTGCTTAATAAAGAGGTGGGATCTCTATCCTTATATCAACCGAATGATTATTTGTGGTCAGAGATGGAGCGTTACTTGGATATTCCCATGTATTCTTCGAACTACAGCTTTGTAACTGATACCGTACCATTTATTCAAATCGTGCTAAAAGGATATATACCATACTATGCCCCATTTTCAAATTTTCAATTTAATAGAGATGAAGAAGTGCTAAGAATGGTTGAATATGGTGCCAACCCATCATTTTATTTAACGACTCATTCTTCTCAATTATTGATGAACACTCCTTCGAAAGACTTATATACTTCTGAATTTGATAAATGGGAAGATGAAATTGTAAGACAATACGCTATTGTTCAAGAAAGTTTGGGACAAGTTGAGGGTGCTACGATAAATAGTCGGTTTATACATGAAACAGGTGTTGTGGAAGTATCTTATTCAAATGGTAAATCAATTATTGTCAATTATACAAACGAACCTTATGTGATCGATGGTATAGAGGTTAAGGCCAAATGGTTCAAGGTAATAAACAAGGGGGATCACGCTTCATGAAACCACTTTCTATGAAAACCAAAAAGAGTTTGATTGGTTATGCATTTATTTCACCTTGGATTTTGGGATTTGCTGTTCTTACAGCATTCCCAGTATTTTATTCTCTATTTCTAAGTTTTCAGAAGGTAAAAGTGACAACTGATGGAATTCAGACAGAAAACGTGAATTTTGACAACTTTTCATTTGCATTTGCAGTGGATACTCTTTTTACCCAAAAGATACTGACATTCTTAGAAGAATTGGTTCTATCTGTCCCCATCATCATCGTATTTTCAATTATCATTGCCTTGCTGCTGAACATGCCAATCAAATTTAAAGGGTTTTTCAGAACCATTTTTTTCCTTCCGGTGATCATTGCAAGTGGACCAGTCATGAAGGAATTAATGGAGCAGGGAGTAACGTCGATTCCATCGATCGAACAATATGCAATTTTTGAAATGATCATGTCCGGTACTGAGGGCTTTTTGAATGATTTGATCATTTATTTAATGGATAATTTGATTTTCATCCTTTGGTTTTCGGGGGTACAAATACTAATATTTTTAGCTGGTTTACAAAAGGTAGATCACCAAATATATGAAGCTGCAAAGATCGATGGTGCATCGACTTGGGAACTTTTTTGGAAAGTAACTCTCCCAAGCTTAACGCCAATGGTTATTGTGAATACAATTTATACCATCGTTATGTATTCAATCTTTGCATTGAATCCTGTCATTGAACATATTCAAATCAATATGTTTGAAATTAAAACGGGTCTTGGTTATGCATCTGCACTATCATGGATCTATTTTCTGATCATTGCCATTGTTTTAGGTATCAGTGTCGGATTACTTACATTGAGAGTCAATAAAAAGTATGGATAAAGGGTGGTGAACATGATGAAGGAAACGGCAAAAAAAATCAGTAATGGGTTTATGAGTTTTACCATTGGTAATCGGGGTCAAAACGGATTATTGTTTAAAAGCTTCGTATACATTCTTTTAATTGGAATCGGATTTGTATATTTATATCCGTTACTTTATATGGGATCATATAGCTTAAAATCATTAGATGATATTTTGAACCCACTGGTGAATTGGATTCCAACACAACTATACTTTGATAATTTTTCAAAAGCCGATCAAGTCCTCAGTTTTTTGCCGACATTAGTAGAGACATTATATGTTACAGCTTTGCCTGCAATCGTGCAAACAGCTGTTGCTTCTATAATAGGATATGGATTTGCAAGATTTGAATTTCCTTTTAAGAAGACTTTATTGGTTTTTGTTTTAGCAACTTTTATCATACCGCCGCAGTTAACGATGATTCCAAGGTATGTATTCTTTAATGAATTAGGGTTCTTGGGGAATATTCAATCCTTTTTATTGCCGGCAATGTTAGGACAAGGACTGAATAGTGCCATATTCATCCTTATATTCTATCAATTTTTCAGAATGATTCCCAAGTCGCTGGAGGAAGCAGCTCAGCTGGATGGTGCAGGATTTTTACGTGTGTTTATTGTCATTGCCATTCCAATGGCTATTCCGGCGTTCATTATTTCATTCTTATTCTCATTTGTATGGTACTGGAATGAGACTTATCTAGCTGCATTATATTTTGGAAATGAGTTAACCACCTTACCACTCGAGCTAAATAAGTTTGTTGCGACTTATCAAAAATTGTATTCTGCTGGCGGAGATGAAGCTACTGGAGACACAATTAATGAAGGAATAAGAATGGCGGGTACGATGTTGACAATCTTACCTCTCCTAGTGGTTTATTTCCTAACACAAAAATGGTTTGTTGAAGGTATTGATCGTTCCGGTATTACAGGAGAATAATATTTGGTATATCATGCGCATCCAAAATTACAATCATAGTGAAAACATTGCAACAGTATACTGAAGAATGTTTATGACAGAAGCATAGTAAAGTCAGTAATCCATTTATTAAAGGGTTGCTGACTGCTTTTATATTCCTCATTGGAACGTTACAATACAGAAATCGAATTTGGTAGATGCCTTTCTGGAATATCGGGGCTGTCACCAGCAAGATCGGGATTCGCGCTGGAAGGAATAACAAACGATATTCGAAAAGCTAAAAAGTATGGGGGGAAAAAAATGAACAAGGTTCGCGTAGGGATCATTGGAATTGGAAATATGGGCACAAGTCATCTAAAAATCATACAAAATGAACAGATTAACGGGATTGAACTAACGGCCGTCACAGATCAATCGGAAGAAAGAAAAAAATGGGCGAAAGAAAATCTGACGAATGTGAAGGTTTTTGACAATCCGGATGATTTACTGACTTCTGATTCGGTCGATGGTGTGATTATTGCAACCCCGCACTTTGATCATGCTGAAATAGCTATCAAAGCATTTGAAAATGGACTTCATGTCCTTTGTGAAAAACCTGCTGGCGTCTATACGAAACAAGTCAGGGAAATGAATGATGCAGCAGCAAAAACTGATAAAGTGTTTTCCATCATGTATAACCAAAGAACTAACCCGGTCTATCAAAAAGTTCGGGATTTAGTAATGTCTGGTGAATTAGGTGAGATAAAACGGACCATTTGGGTAATTGACTGGTATCGTTCGCAAAGCTACCATGATTCCGGAAATTGGAGGGGGACATGGGCTGGAGAAGGTGGAGGGGTATTATTAAATCAGGACCCTCATCAACTTGATTTGTGGCAATGGACAACCAATATGATGCCAAAGCGAGTAAGGGCATTTTGCAGTTATGGCAAGTATTACAATATTGAAGTGGAAGATGATGTTACGGCATATGTTGAATATGAAAACGGTGCAACTGGTCTATTTATTTCTTCTACCGGAATCGCACCGGAAACGAATCGCTTTGAGATTTATGGTGACAGAGGAAAGCTGGTCGTTGAAGACAATAAAATTACATTTTGGAGAAATCGTATTCCCGAAAGACAATTTAATGAAGAATGGAAAGGTGGATTTGGAATGCCGGAAAATTGGAAATGTGAGATTCCTGTCCACGGTTCTGAAAGCGGTCACAAAGGAATCATAACCAATTGGATCGAGGCTATTCTTTATGATAAACCGTTAATCGCCCCTGGAGAAGAAGGAATAAAGGGATTGACACTTTCGAATGCAATGCACTTATCTTCATGGACCGACTCCTGGGTAGACTTGCCTCTTGATGAAGATTTGTTTTATGAAAACTTGAAAGAAAGAATGAACAACTCTGTCTTTTACAAACAAACTTCCGCTACTAAGATTCTAGATGTTAAAGGGACTTATTAGAATAGGATTTATATAAAAATCTACATGCATTAGGAGGAGTATTTTCCATGAAACAGAAACTGGCTGCCCAATTGTTTACATTACGAGATCAAGTGAAGGATGATTTTCCTGGAGTCTTAAGAGATTTAAAGGATATGGGATGGAGCGGTGTACAAATAAGCGGATTATTTGGATATTCAAAAGAGGAAATTGCATCGGTATTAGAAGAAACGGGTTTAAGAACGGCAGGGATTCATGCTAGTATTGATAGTTTGCGAGGGGACTTGCAGACAGTTGTGGAAGAAGCTGACCTCTTTGGAACGAAAGACATTGTATGCCCGTACATCCCTGAAGAACTAAGAAATGAAGAAAGTTATAGAGCGATTAGAAGCGACTTAAATGAGATCGCACGTAAACTTCGGAAAAATGGATATCGGATCAGTTATCATAATCATGATTTTGAATTTGAGACAACAATAGATGGAAAGAGTGCGTTGGAATATATCCTTGATCCTGTCGAGGAGAATCGTATTCTGGCTGAAATTGATGTCTATTGGATTAAAAAAGCCGGATATGATCCACTAAGTTTCATCAAGAATTACACTCGCCGCCTTCCCATTATTCATCTAAAGGATATGGCAGACGATGAAGCGCAATCATTTGCCGAAATAGGCACAGGCATGATTGCTTTCGAGCCGATTTTATTATGGGGAGAAGAAAATGGAATAGAGTGGTACGCAGTTGAACAGGATGAGTGTCCGGGAGATCCTTTGAAGAGTTTACAAATCAGTTTAAACAATCTACATGACATGATAGACAGGCTGAATTCAAAATCAGTTCGATGATAGCAGATAAATCCTTTAGTGAAACAGAGACACATACCAAAACAAAAAAGTGGGAGGAAACTTATCATGTCAGTAGCTATGAAACAAGGTAAATTTGTCATTGATGGGAAAGAAGAATTTCTATATGGCGGGGAATTACATTATTATCGTGTACCGAAAAATGAATGGAGAGATCGTCTGACGAAACTAAAAGAAGCCGGATGTAATCTAGTCAGTTCATATGTTCCATGGGTTTGGCATGAAATTGAGGAAGGCATTTATGACTTTACCGGGGAAACTAGGGGAGAACGTGATTTAGTGTCATTTTTAGCGTTGGCTAAAGAATTTGGACTCTATTGTATTGTTCGCCCAGGTCCATATGTTATGGCTGAAGTTCGATTTCATGGTGTGCCAGATTGGTTGCTTAATACGTACCCGGAAGTAATTGCAAAAAAACGAGATGGAAAAGATCATCCTACCCGGGTTGTATCATACAGACATCCGGTTTTCCTTGAAAAAACAAAAAAATGGTATGAAGAAGTGAATAAGGTGCTTGCTCCAGAACAGGTCAGTCATGGTGGATCAATCATCATGTATCAGTTATGTAATGAAATTGGAATGCTCCACTGGGTAAGCAATACATCAGATTATAACCAAGAAACCTTGGAGAAATTTATAGGGTATCTTTCAGCCAAGTATGGATCAATCGAACATTTTAACAAGAAATATGAAGTAAATGAAGATTCCTTTTCAGAATTTGTCAAAACGTTTAAAGAAGGTTTACCTGAAGAATATCCTTCCTTTCATTATGAATGGAGTGAATTTAGAAGGAAATATATTAAAGACTATACAGGGGACTTGAGGGGGTTTGCAAAAGAAACCGGGATAACCGTACCCTTTATCATCAATGTTCATGGCTTTAAAGACTTTTCAATCTATAGTCGCGGGGTTGATTATCCAATAGGTCTGTCACAATTGTATGATACGGCTGAATTTGATGATGTTGTGATTGCAGGAGATTTTTATCCAGGACGTATTGGATACGATAATTATCACGATTTAGTATTGGCAACTACATACACAAGAGCCATTTCCCAAAAAGATCAACCGATATTCTCAGCAGAATTTCAATCCGGGCGTTTGGCCGATCGGCCGAGACTTTATCCACAAGATTTGGACTTGAATACCAGAACTTGTGTTGCCCATGGGATGAATGCATTAAATTATTATATGTTTGTCGGGGGAGAAAACTACGAAAACATCGGACTGTTTGGCAGAAGACATGAATGGCAGGCACCAATTGATTCTAAAGGAGAATTACGTCCAAACTATGAAAAGGCACGCCATCTTGGAGAAGTATTCCAGTCAATCGGCAAGAAATTAATTGAATCACCTAAAAAAGTCCACACATTTGTTGGATTTAATCCAAATGACTATATGACGGAAGTGATTGAAGATCGTGATCGGGTTCTCCTGGGGGAAGTTATTGGGAAACGGGAGCAAGCTTCTTTTGATGGTATTCTTCGATTATTGGTGGCTGCGAATATCCAGTATGAAGCGATTGATTTATTGAAGGATTTATCTGTTGCTGAAGTTCCTTCATTATGGGTGTTTTCAACCAAAAAAATGGATGCGGGACTACAAAAACGTCTTGCACAATATGTTAAACAAGGCGGTAAGCTCATTATCTATCCGGAGGCTCCAACTGAGGATGTGCAAGGGAAACCTTGTCGAATTCTGGCAGATGAGTTGAAATTAGGCGAATGGGAAGTTGTGGGTGGACCCCCTGATTATATTGATGTACTTGGCATTGATGCGGTTAATATAAGACAACGAATGCACTTTACAACATTTGACGGTGAACCGATTGCCACGTTTACACGTACAGGTGAAAATCAGGTAGCTTCCTATAAAAAACAAATCGGAATGGGAGAAATCTTAATCCTGGGAATATTAATGGGGCATGATTACAGCTATCAAATAGATGTTATCACAGAAATCGCTGAACAATTTGGAATAAAAAGACACTTAAGCTCAACAAATGCAGATCTTTCTCTAGTTGAACGCACGAATGGAAAGGAATCATTCTTATTTGTAGGAAACTATGATGAAGTCGAGCAATCAGGTGTGATTTATGAACATGGACAACCGCTTTTTGATGGAGAAGCGATTAATTTACCTCCGAGATCTTCAGTCATGATTGTAAGAAACTATGAAATAACGGATGGCTTAACGATCGATTTCACAACAGCTGAAGTCACTCGCCTTTATGAAACAAAAGATCAAATCGAAATAACACTGAAACCGATTGGATCTACAGGTATGCTAAAAGTGGATACAAATGGTAAATGGGAATCGGAAGAGAATGAATCGACGAAAGTGAATACGATTGAAGTGAAAAATATTTGCAAGCCTACAACGATAAAAATTAACAAGTTAAAAGAAACGGTTATGAGGTAAAAGGAAATAAATTCTTTCAACAGTTATAAGAACTCTTTTATCTAAATGATAGGAACAAAAGATATAGTAAACAGGAGGGAAAAAAATTGATTGAAATCAAAAACAAGCAAATTCTCATAGATGGTGAGCCAAAAATCATCATGGCAGGGGAAATCCACTATTTTCGTCTAGATCGTGATGAATGGCAGGACCGTATTGATAAATTGAAAGCTGCAGGATGTAATGCTGTTGCCTCTTACGTACCGTGGCTATGTCATGAACCGGTTGAGGGCGAAATCGATTTGGTTGGGAAGACCCGACCGGAACTGGACTTAATAGGCTTCATTGATTTATGTGCAGAAAATGGTCTTTACTTCTTCTTGCGACCAGGACCGTTTATTATGGCTGAAATGAAAAATGAAGGAATTCCTCATTGGGTCATTGAAAAGCATCCAGAAACAGTACCCCTGACTTGGGATGGAAAGAAGACTTTAGCCCACACGCTTGATTATATGGCTCCGGGTTTTTTACAAGAAACAAAGAAATGGTTTGAAGCCGTGATGGCTGTTTCTGTACCACGTTTGCATACAAATGGTGGAAATATCATAGCTGTACAACTTGATAATGAGATTGGAATGCTCTCATGGGTAAGTAATAGTCCTGATTTAACAGACAATGTTCTGAGGGATTTTTCTCAATGGTTGAAAGAGCGTTATGACGTTGATGCCCTTACTACCCGATACCCATTTGATATCAATGATGTTGAAGGAAGAAAAGAAGCCATTCGCTCACCTAAAGAAGAGTACTCAGCTGAACTACACTTCGATCTTGGTTATTATATGAGAAACCGTTTCGCCCGTTATGTAGCAACATTAAGAGCTTATTCTGAAGAATTTGGTGTAAAAGATGTTCCATTTGTCGTAAATATTCATGGGACAGGAGGAGGTCGTGCTTTAAGATTTCCTATTGGTATCAGTCAGCTATATGAGTCGTATACACAAGCACCTGGTTATATTTCTGGGTCTGATATATATTTTGGGGATCTATCGATGGCGACTTTTCAGGATCTCTACTTGATCAATGGTTTTATGGATGCAGTTCACAATCAGGATCAGCCTTTGACGTCAGTGGAATTTAATTGCGGTGACGGAAACTTCGGTAATAATTTCAGTGGCCGTTTAGATCCTTCCGCTGCAGATTTCAAAACAAGAATGTGTATTGCTCAAGGAAATCGACTACTAAACTATTATCTATTGACTGGTGGAAGAAACTATCGGATGGATAATGAATACAACGATGGAAATGATCGAATAGCCCATACAGGAGAAAGACACGGATTTGCAGCTCCGATCAGCCCGGAAGGTGAACTAAATTACACGTTCCCAAGAATGGCACGTTCAATCAAGACGATTATGGCTGTTTCAGATAAGCTTGCAGTAATGGAAGAAGAACGTGATTCGGTTGCGTTTGCGTTCATCCCAGATTACTACATGACGGAGTCTTGCTATTCTCATAGTGAAAATATGAAGAAAATGTACCAAAACATTGAAGCAAACCGAGCTGGTAGTGCATGGGATAACATGGCACGTGCCATGTTACTTGCAGGATACCGATTCGGTTCAGTAGATATTCAAAATAAGCCAGTTGATCCTAAAGAAACACCTGTCCTTGCTGTACCATCAGCCCGTTACTTACATAGGGAAGTTCAGCAAAAACTGGTTGATTTCCTACATGCCGGAGGAGGCATCCTTCTCTATGGTGAAGTTCCCACACATGATATGGAAGCCAAACCTTGTACGATTCTTGCTGATGCTCTTGGCGTTCAACCAAAAGAAGTTCGTACAGCAAACCTTAATTATAAACTGTCTGTTTATGCCGATGGTTGGGCAAAACAACGCCCTGAGATTCGTACGCACAAAGCACAGGCACTTGAAGTTGGAGACGCTGAGGCGATTTTCCGGATTTATGGGACCGATGAAGTCTGTGGGTTTGATACTAAGGTAGGTAATGGGAAAGCGATCGTAATGGCCACAGCTTATAATACTGACATTGAACTATATAAAGAAGCCTTGGAAAAGCTGGGTGCACATGCATCCCTTCGCCACGACTGTAACTATCACGGTATTTTTATGACATCTACTGCTACAAAAGAAGGGGAAAGATTCATTCATATTTTGAATCTTGATGGATTCGATAAAGATATACACCTTTATGAAAATGAATCAAAACTATTAGATGGACGCAAGATTATGCTCCAAAGTAAAGATGGATTGATGATTCCGATCAATGTCACATTAAATGATGTGAAAATTGTGTATTCGACAGCCGAAGTGACAAATGTAAATAAGGATACGATCGAGTTTCGTCTAACCCAAGCTGAAGATGTCATCGCCATAGAGACGGATCGTGAAATTGTCCAAAGTGATGACTATCATGTACAGAAAAGAGAAAATATAACCTACGTTATTTCCAAGAAACATGGAAAAATTGATGATCGCTTGACTCTTCGTTTTATATAAACTTAAATGACGGCTTCTTTAAGATAAAAAGGAGTCGTCATGTACTTTAATTCCTTTTCCTTAAAGTTATCGTTTCACTTTATCTAGCATAATCAACTTAGTTTTCAACATAATCATTTTCTATTGAAAGGGGCATAGTTTTATGCAAAAAGAGCTTAGGTTTGATGTGAAAGATTATAAGTTGAACTATCTTTTATATTTACCGGATTCATTTCAACAGAATGGCTCACTAAAGTGGCCGTTGATCTTATTTCTTCACGGCGCTGGGGAACGTGGGGAAAACATGGAATTAGTCAAGAAACATGGGGTCCCAAAAATAGTTGAATATCAGGAAGAATTCCCTTTTATCGTAGTCTCTCCCCAATGCCCTGCTGACTCCTATTGGGTCAATGAGCTTGAATCATTGAGTGCACTGCTGGATGAAATTGTCCGGGAATATCCAATAGATCCTGCTCGGATTTATCTTACCGGACTAAGTATGGGAGGGATTGGTGCTTGGCATCTTGCAATAGCAAATCCAAAACGTTTTGCAGCTATTGCTCCGGTGTGTGGAGCACTTTCAATACCAGAATTCAGACGAGAAGAATTGCAGATAACAAATAACGTGAATCAATTATTAGTTGGACTAAAGAGGTTAAAAGATCTTCCGGTTTGGGCATTTCATGGTGACCAGGATGATATTGTACCGATTGAGGCCGCTCAAAAAGTCATTCAATCCCTGAAAAAACAAGGTGGAAGCGTAAAATTAACTGTATATAAAGGAGTCGGTCATGATTCTTGGACAGAAACTTATGAAAATGAGCAGCTATATATATGGTTTCTAAACCAAGAAACTAAATAATTGGATGTATCAATTTATTTAATATTAACTTTCAAGGGGGATTTTTAATCATGACGTTCGACGGGCTAGGAATGGGACTTGGAAATTTATCAAGATTGTCAAATGCTCAAACACGATCAATCAGTGCTGAAAATATCTCTGGAGAAAAAGGTAAAGCAGGCATGGCGACTGAGGGAACCGGAGCTAAGGCAGCTAGAGATTTGGGACTAGGATGGAAGGTTTCACCATCAGTAAATATACCGGCAAATAGTTCTTGTACGATGGCCGTGATTGAGGGCCCCGGTGTTATTCAACATATGTGGATGACTTGTGCACCAAATGCATGGAGGGACTTTATTTTTACAATTTACTGGGACGATGAAAAAGAGCCATCGGTTAAAGTGCCTCTTGGAGACTTCTTCTGCAATGGATGGTGTGAACGCTCGAATGTTAATTCACTTCCGATTTCAGTAAACCCTGCAGGCGGTTTTAATAGTTACTGGGAGATGCCTTTTCGAAAATCAGCAAAAATTGTTATGGAGAATCGATCTGACCGCGATATTATTCTTTATTATCAAATTGATTATGCTTTAACAGACATTCCTGAAGATATGGCATATTTTCATGCCCAGTGGCGAAGAAGTAATCCACTAAAAGAAAAAGAAGTTCATACCCTCATTAACGGTATTAAAGGAAAAGGACATTATGTAGGAACTTATATGGCGTGGCAAGTGAACTCCAATGGTTGGTGGGGAGAAGGTGAAATAAAATTTTATATGGATGGCGATAAAGAATTTCCAACCATCTGTGGTACTGGAACCGAGGATTATTTCGGAGGAGCTTGGAACTTCGAACAGCCTAAAGGAGAATATGGGACATTTTCAACTCCATTTCTAGGGTTGCATCAAGTCATCAAACCGGACGGTCTTTACCATGCTAATCAACGGTTTGGGATGTATCGTTGGCATATTATGGACCCTATCCGATTTGAAGAAGACTTAACAGTGACCATTCAAGCGCTAGGGTGGAGGTCAGGAGGACGATACGAATCAAGAAAAGATGATATCGCGTCTGTAGCCTATTGGTATCAGGCTGAACCGCATGGACCTTTTCCTGAACTACCCGGAAACGATGACCTTGAAGTAATATAGGAAAAATGTGTGGGGGGAGTAACATGAAGATCATTTATATCGATATTGATTCAATGCGCCCGAAGCATTTTGGAACGTATGGGTATCACAGAAATACAACGCCTAATATGGATAAAATTGCAGAACAAGGCGTACGTTTCAATAGAGCCTATTGTGCAAGTTCTCCTTGCGTTCCTTCCAGGGCAGCATTTGCGAGCGGTTTATTTGGAATCCATTCTGGAGTGGTCACGCACTGGGGGGCGGGATGTGATTTTCAAGGAGGAAATCAATTTGATCGCCCCATGTTTATCAGGCTGTTAAGAAATCATGGCTACAAACTTGCTACATTTTCCTCTTTTGCGGACCGTCATGATGCTTTTTGGTTTATGGCCGGCTGGAATGAAGTTCATACCCATACAATGAAAAAAGGAAATGAAGACGCCGACGAGGTAATGGAAGCGGTGCTGCCATGGTTAGAAAAAAATGCGATGAAAGAAAATTATTTCTTGCATATACAATTATGGGATCCCCACAGAAATTACACAATGCCTGTCAAATATCAGGAAATGTTCAAGGATACACCACCGCCTGCGTGGCCAGATGAAAAAGCGATTGAAGAGCATCAAAATAATTACGCACCATTTAGCGCATTGAACTTATTTCCACATGGAGAAAATAAAAGTAATTCTCCTGCAATACCTGACCGGATTCGAAATAAGGGAGACTTTAAATCATTTGTGGATGCGTATGATGGTTCCATTCGTTATATGGACGAGCAATTAGGAAGATTGTTTAAAACGTTAGAGGATTTAGAGGTTATGGAAGATACAGCAATTATTTTAAGTGGTGACCATGGCGAGGCTATGGGAGAACATGGTATTTATGGTGACCATGTATGTGCAGACGAAGCTGTGCATCATATTCCAATGATTGTAAAATGGCCGGGGAGCAAGCTGAAAAGTATCCAGCGTGAAGACCTTGTATATAATGTGGATTTAACTGCTACAATCGTTGATTTACTTGGTATTCAAGTACCAAAAGGGTGGGATGGTGAATCGTTTGCAAACATTATTCAAGGAGAACCATATAAATCAAGAGAATACCTCGTATGGGACCATGGGTTGTATAGTGTAAGCAGGTCTGTCAGAACAGATGAATGGTTAATGATGAAGACCTATCATCCAGGTGTTGTACCTCTCGAACCGATTGAATTGTACAACATGAAAAAAGACCTTTTTATGACAAATAACATTGCAGATCAATGCTCAGACATCATCAAAGAGCTAGATCATTTATTGCAAAAATGGTATGAAGAACAAATTGGTCCATCTGAAAAACCAGATCCCCTTCCACTTGTAGTAGAAACAGGACCTTTTAAATATATTTCAAAACAAATGTGGAAAAATCATCTTCAAAAAATAGGTCGAACGGATCTAATGGAACAATTTATTCAAGCTATAAAAGATTAATAGAATAGAATTGTTGCCTGAATACCTTACATTTCTGTGGCGCACTTATGTAACCGTCCTAAAGTACCTGTTGAGGTAAATGAAGCCCAGTCATCTATAAAAACCTTGAAAAAACGCTTACATCACTTTAAAATGTAATTGAAACGTTTCAATTACATGATTATTTGTTAAACCTTCCAGCAATGTATAAAGAAATCTGTCATTCTACTAATTTGAATAAGAAAGGGAGATGAAAATGAAGATCCTCTACATAGATATCGACTCCTTGCGCCCCGACCACCTAGGCTGTCATGGCTATCATCGTAATACATCGCCTAATATTGATCGTCTCGCTAAAAGAGGTACAACATTCACAAATTATTACGCTTCAGATGCCCCGTGTGCCCCTTCTCGCAATGCATTGTTCAGCTCAAAGTTTGGTATTCATACCGGGGCTGTAAATCATGGAGGTTTGGATGCAGATACCCGTCCAATTGGTATTGATCGTCCCTTTAACTATCATCACACAGAATATCAAGCATGGGTTGATGTCCTTAGATTCCGTGGCCACCATACGGCAGTGATAAGTCCTTTCCCGGGGCGTCATGCAAAATGGAATGTACTTGAAGGATTTCTTGAAATGCATGATACGGGGAAGCACGCCGGTGAAACCGCGGAAGACGTAACATCCGAAGCACTTAAATGGATTAAAGGCCGTGGCACTGACAAAGAGGATTGGTTCCTATATCTTAACTTCTGGGATCCGCATACTCCTTACCGGACACCTCTTTCCTACGGTAACCCTTTCAAAGATGATCCTGCACCAGAATGGTTGACAGAAGAGATCATTGCCAAGCAGCGTGACAGCTATGGTCCAATGAGTGCGCGTGAAGTGCCTGCTGGTAACCAATGGCCGGATCTTCCAAAAGAGATCACTTCTCGAGAGGATTTTAAACGCTTTATTGACGGTTACGATACGGCAATCCGATATGTCGATGATCATGTAGGAATGCTTCTTAAAGCATTAGAAGAAGAAGGAATATTAGAAGAGACTACGATTATTATCTCAGCCGATCATGGTGAAAATCAAGGTGAGCTTAACGTTTACGGTGATCACCAAACCGCGGATCATATTACTAGCAGGATACCGCTCATTATGGCTGGACCGGAAGTTCGTCAAGGGCATATCGATGAGGATTTTCACTACCAGATTGATCTTGGGCCGACATTAACTGAAATGGCAGGAGGGACTCTTCGTGAAAAATGGGATGGTATAAGTTTTTTACCTGCCGTGACCAAGGGTGAATCGGCCGGTCGTCCTTATCTCGTTGTCAGTCAAGCAGCATGGAGTTGTCAGCGAGGAGTTCGTTTTGATAATTGGATGTTAATTAGAACCTACCATGATGGGTTGAAAGATTTCCCTGACTTAATGTTATTTGACATAGAAAATGACCCTCATGAAACAACAAACTTAGTAGAAGAAAGTCCGGAAGTGGTTGCAAAGGGTTTACTACTCCTTGACAAATGGGTGGCTGAACAAATGTCAACCTCAGATTATCCGTCGGATCCAATGTGGAATGTCATCCAAGAAGGCGGTCCATTCCATACAAGGGGAAACTTAGGAAAATATATAAAGAAGTTGAGAAATCAAGGAAGAAATGAAGCAGCGGATAGACTGGAAAGCCGGCATGAAAAATTCAATAAAATTTATGATAAATTGAACGGATAATCAGAACTTGTAAGTTAAATAAAGATTCATCTCCAATTAATGGTCAGTAACTTCCACTAAATGTATGGATGGAAGAGGAATGAAAAAACCAAAGGGATTGGCTAAGAATGTCTGATGAAGACAAGGTCGTTGAATAAAGTGTCAATTATCATCAATCATAGGAAGGGTTGTTTTTATTCATGAGTCATGTTACAGATTTTTATGAAAAATTGCCTGATAATGTGAAAGCATTTTTTGATCGTCAGTATCAAGATTCGTATCGATTACTCGATGATTCGCGTCATCCGCAAACAGGACTTTACGCAGATGCTTATATGACATTAGGAAATAATCCGGATCGGAGATGCTCTATCGCAGCAACAGGAGTAGGTCTGATTGGTCTTGCAGTAGCCGATATGGAAGGATGGGACGACGATGCAAAAAAGAAAGCAATCGTAACACTTCAAGCTCTTAAGGGAGAAGTAGATGGATGCAGCCCTGCTCGCGATAAAGACACAGGGTTTTTCGCCCATTTTGTAGACATGGAAACAGGAGAAAACTTGAAATCGGAAATCTCGACAATCGATACTTCACTTGTAGTGGCAGGAGCACTGTTCGCAGGTCGGCACTTCAAAGAAACGGTACCTCAAATTGCAGAAATGGCGAATGACTTGTTAAAAGGGATTGACTGGAGTGTCGTTGTGGCAGATAAAGAAAAAGGTGTTATAAACATGGTCGTCAAAGATGGTCAGGGGACACTTCCATTACCTGCATATAATGAATATGTGCTGGTTGCTTATCTTGCTTTACTGGGGCAGCCGGAAAATGAGGATATCCAAGATTTGTGGTATAAGAATTTTGCTGAAGATAAAATCGACGAATTGCCAAAAGTTCATTACCGTGATATTCCGGTTCTTACTGATCGAGCAGGGGAAAACTTTTTGTCTTCATTTGTCCATCAATTTCCATTTTTCCTTGTACCTGAGTATGCTGAAAGTCCAATTTACAGAGATTTTTTCGCTAATGCCTGTATGGCGGATCGTTCAAAATGGAAAGAGCTATATGATGTCCCGTCGTATGTATGGGGATATGGAGCTGGCCCGAATGATGGATTTCATGGAGGATACCATGCGGATAAAATCAATAATTCCCCAGGGGATATAGCATCTGCCTATATTGTAGCGGGCTTTTTGCCTGTTTACCCTGCCGGGATTTATGATTTGTACGCGTTATATCGCCTCCATATCCCTTATGATGTATATACGAACCCTAATGATCAAGAAGACGAAAAAAAATTCCGTGCATCCTATCAATATGGATTGCACAGATATTCATGGTGGCATCTTGAACAACAGAAACGATGCTATCCAACCAAGGTAACCTTGATTGATTGGAGTTCTATGTTGTATGGGATGGCAGCTTTTAAACGAGGAATGTCTTTTTTCACTGAACGGCTTATTAAGTTAGAGAAAAGTGTATGACGGCATGTTTTTGTGAAACATCTTATGTGAGTGAATCTATTTTTTTATAAAAAGGTGATGGAAAGATGGTCCATAAAGTGATGACGTTCAATCTAAGGGTAGATATCCCTCAGGATGGAAGCAATGCCTGGGAGAATCGAGCAAAAAAAGTTACTCAACTCATTAACAATCACCAGCCTGCTATTATCGGTACACAAGAAGGATTGCTCCGGATGATAAAAGATATCGAAGAAGACTTGCCGGATTACCGATGGATCGGAAACGGGAGGCGCGGCGGTATGGCTGATGAATTTTGTGCTATTTTTTATCATGATAAAAAACTGGATGTAGTTGAAAAGGGTCAATTTTGGTTGTCTGAACAACCAGATACTCCAAACAGTATCAGCTGGGAAAGTGATTTCCCAAGAATCTGTACATGGGGACATTTCCGGTTCAAGAATGATGGTACTGAGTTTATTGTCTATAACACACATCTCGACCATATTAGTCAAGAAGCCAGAGAAAATGGTATTCACTTAATCTGGAAAAGGCTTTTAAATCATTATGATAAGAAAAAAATCCCCATAATTTTGACAGGAGATTTTAACAGTGAACCTTCCAATCCTGTAGTCCGTTTCTTGCGGGGGGAAGCAGCTATCATGGATGAAACAGTGAATCTACAAGATGCGTTTATAGTATTGAATGAGCCTATAGGCAGGACATTTCATGGCTTTAATGGAGGAACGGAAGGAGAACCAATTGACTACATTTTCGCGAGCCCTGAAATAAAGGTGTTACAAACAGATGTGGACAGAAGCACGGTAGATAATGTTTATCCATCCGATCACTATCCAATCATTTCTACTTTAGAAATCAATTAAGTGACCATTATTGTAGCCGTTATCATTAAAGATGACGGCTGAGAAAACTATATGTTTTGGATGAAATAATTAAAAAAATAAAAGAGGATGAAAAGAATATGAAAATTCTTTATATCGATATAGATGCATTGCGTCCCGACCACTTAGGGTGCTATGGCTATGAACGAAATACATCACCGAATATAGATAGCATTGCAGAACGAGGTGCCCACTTTACCAATTATTATGCCTCTGATGCACCATGTGCACCGTCTCGTACTGCCTTATTCAGTTCTCGATATGGAATCCATACAGGAGTTGTAAATCATGGCGGTTTACAGGCTGATATGCGCCCAATCGGAAAGGATCGCCCGTTTAATTATCACCATACCGAATATCAATCTTGGGTCGATGTTCTCAGATTCAAAAAACATCACACAGCCATTATTAGTCCTTTTCCGGGGCGTCATTCCGCATGGCATATGCTACAAGGCTTTCTAGAAGCTCATGACACAGGAAAGCACGCAGGAGAAACAGCAGGAGATGTTTCTAAAGAAGCTTTACGCTGGATTAAAGAAAGAGGAAGTGAAAAGGAAGACTGGTTCCTTTATCTGAATTTCTGGGATCCGCATACACCATATCGAACACCGGAGGAATTTGGAAATCCTTTTGAAAATGACCCTGCTCCCGAATGGCTGACGGAAGAGATGATCGCTCAGCATCGTGAAAGCTATGGTCCTTATAGTGCAAGAGATTTGCCGAATGTCAGACAGTGGCCGGGAATACCAGAAGAAATTACATGCAGAAAAGATTTTAAGAAGTGGATCGACGGATATGATACCGCTATTCGACATGTCGACGATCATGTCGGAAAAATCCTTCAGACCCTTGAAGAAGAAGGCATATTAAATGAGACAATTATCATTATTTCTTCAGATCATGGGGAGAACCAAGGAGAATTGAATGTTTACGGGGACCACCAGACGGCAGACCATATCACAAGCCGCATCCCTTGTATTGTTGCAGGTCCTGGAATTAAACAGGGCCATGTCGATGAAGACTTCCACTACCAGATCGATCTTGGACCTACCTTGACGGAGTTAGTTGGCGGTGTACAGCGGGATAGATGGGATGGGGTCAGCTTTTTGCCTGCTCTCACAGAAGGAAAAACGGCAGGGCGTCCATATCTCGTCGTTAGTCAATGTGCCTGGAGCTGCCAACGTGGGGTACGTTTCGATAAATGGATGTTCATACGTACGTATCATGACGGATTGAAGGAATTTCCAGAATTAATGTTATTTGATATCGAAAATGACCCGCACGAAACAAATAATTTAGTTGATCAGAAACCAGAAATTGTTGCAAAAGGTCTGCGACTATTAGATGAATGGGTGGCAGAACAAATGGTGACGTCTGATTCCCCAGTAGACCCGATGTGGAATGTCATTCATGAAGGCGGACCTTTCCACACAAGAGACGATTTGAATCTTGATTCTTATTTAGAAAAGCTACGTAACCAAGATCGAAATGCTGCGGCTGACAGATTGGAACGCCGATACCGTCCGGGAAAATTCGAAACAGAATCAGACGCTTAATAGAAGGATTCTTTTCATCCATCATCCTTCTAAAGGAATACCTTGAACCAAAAAATAATCAAATTTACAGATTGAATGATCAAAGGAGGAAATAAAGATGAGAGTTCTTTTGTTAGATTTAGATTCAACAAGACCGGATCACTTGGGATGCTACGGCTATCATCGTGACACTTCACCTAATATCGATCGTATTTGTGAGGAGGGGGTAAGGTTCACAAACTATTATACATCTGACGCACCCTGTGCACCTTCTAGATCCGCACTTATGTCAGGGCAGCTTGGTATACACAATGGGCTGGTAAACCATGGAGGAACAGCAGGCGATGTACGTCATGATGGACCAAAGAGGGATTTTTCTGATCGACTTGCATTGGAGAGCCTTCCATCGTTTTTAGATCAAGCTGGTTTGAAGCCTGTATTAATTAGCCCATTTGCACAGAGGCACGGTACATGGAATTTTTATGCGGGATTTCGGGAAATGCATAATACAGGTAAAGCTGGGATAGAGTCAGCAGAAGAGGTGACACCGGAAGTTCTGAAATGGCTCGAACATAATGCTCAGGAGGATAATTGGTTTCTCTATGTGAATTATTGGGATCCCCATACCCCATATCGTGCTCCGGAGGAATTTGGAAATCCGTTCGAGAACGATCCGCTTCCTGAATGGATCACAGAAGAAGTACTTGAAGAACATAAAAAGAAAGTCGGTCCTCATAGTGCCAGTGAGATCAATATGTATGATAATAAACAAAACCCTGATTTTCCAAGATCTCCAGGTGAAATAAAGGACATGGCTGGATTGCGACAGATGATAGATGGTTATGACTGTGGCGTACGCTGGATGGACGAGAACCTAGGGAAAGTATTTAAGTCTTTAGAGGATTTGGGGATCATGGAAGAAACGATAATTATCATTACCGGCGATCATGGCGAGAATATGGGGGAGTTAGGGATATACGGTGAACATGGTACAGCAGACCACGCGACTTGTAACATTCCTATGATTATTCGCTGGCCGGGAGTAACGAAACCAGGTCATGTGGATGATGAACTGCATTATCATTTAGATTTAAATCCGACCCTGGCCGAAATTTTCAATCGGGCACCAGCACCGGGGTGGGATGGACAAAGTTATGCTCCAGCCTTAAAAGGTGAAACAGGCTCAGGTCGTGATTATTTAGTAGTTTCACAATGTGCACATGTTTGCCAGCGCAGCGTCAGGTTTGATGATTGGCTATATATTCGGACCTACCATGACGGTTATCATTTATTTGATAAGGAAATGCTTTTTAATATTAAGGATGACCCTCATGAAGTTCAAAATGTGGCAAAGGAAAATCCACATATTTGCAAAGAAGCCGTGTACCGACTGAACGAATGGCATGAGGAAATGATGCATACCAGTTCATCAGATGTAGACCCTTTATGGACAGTGATGCGAGAAGGCGGCCCATTCCACGCCAAAGGGAATTTACCAAGATATATTCAACATTTGGAGAGGACAGGCCGTGAGTATGCAGTAGAAGAACTAAAGCAACGTCACCCCAATGAGTTTAAATAAAGCTATTTGTTATAAATAAGATAATAAGCAGCAGCTGGATTACAACTGCTGCTTTAGTTTTTTTGCACGAAATTGTTAGTCATCAGGGGGAAAAGTTAAGGAGAAAGTGATTGATAGCTTTATCTGCAGGCTTTCTAAGGACATTTCAAGTCGCTTAATCCAGTTGGTGCATGTCCAATAGAACAATCGCCAAAAAGGATTTTAGAAAATAGTCTATTAATATTGAAATCGTATACATTTAGTCTTATAATATCTGTATTGAAACGTTTCAATTGATACGTATATTGATATTTAACGTGTTACTATTTTTAAGTATCACGAACCATTCACAGATTGAAAAAAGTTTCCCTACATATAAATCTAATATAAAAATATAGTAATTTAGTGTCATCCACTTTTTTTTATATTTTTATTGTAACGTTTCAATTGCTGTTTAATAAAGGTTTGGCATTGTGATTTTATAAGAAAAAAATCATGTAGAAATGTCTAAGGTGTTTTCAAACATCATTACGACTACTCTACACAACCGGAGGACATAATGACTAAAAATCATGCGAATATCATACTTGAACAAATGACATTGGATGAAAAAATCGGACAATTAATGCAGTTAGCTACGTTGTTTTATGAAGGTTCCTCAAATCAAGGGAAAATTACAGGTCCAATGGAGAATATGGGGATTAATAAAGACGTTGTGCATAACAGCGGCTCAGTACTTGGTGGAGCAGGAGCAAAAGAAACAATGAATATCCAAAAAGCCCACCTTGATGGAAATCGACTGGGAATTCCTTTACTGATGATGGCTGATATCGTACATGGGTTTAAAACGATTTTCCCGGTTCCTTTAGCAATCAGTTGTTCATGGGATATGGAATTGGCTGAAAAAAGTGCTGAAGTCGCTGCAAAAGAGGCATCTGTTTCCGGAGTCCACGTTACTTTTGCACCGATGGTCGACTTGGTCCGCGATCCGCGTTGGGGAAGAGTGATGGAGTCTACAGGTGAGGATCCATACTTAAATGCAGAGTTTGCAAAGGCATTTGTCCGCGGATTTCAAGGATCGGATTTAGAAAACGATGAATATCGAGTTGCAGCGTGTGTCAAACACTTTGCTGCATATGGAGCAGCAGAAGGAGGCAGGGACTATAATACAGTGGATATGTCAGAACGCATGCTCCGCGAATCATATTTACCTGCGTATAAAGCAGCGCTTGATGAAGGCTGTGAAATGGTTATGACTTCTTTTAACACTGTCGATAGTATTCCTGCAACCGGAAATAAAAGATTAATGCGCCATTTGCTTCGAGATGAATGGGGCTTTGACGGTGTTATTATATCTGACTGGGGAGCAGTCAAGGAGATTATCCCTCACGGAGTTGCCGCAAATGAAAAAGAAGCCGCCCAAAAGGCGCTCGAAGCGGGTGTCGATATCGAAATGATGACAGCTTGCTATGTTAAGAACTTAAAGCAATTAGTTGAAGACGGTTCCATTTCTGAAAGCTTGATCGATGAGTCAGTCCTTCGTATATTGCAACTAAAAGAGAAATTGGGATTATTTGAAAAACCATATCGCGGAGCAGATGAACAGCTGGAGAAAGAGATTATATTATGTGAAGATCACCGTCAAGTTTCCAGGGAACTTGCGACAAAATCTTGTGTACTATTAAAAAATGATCATGTCCTGCCATTACATAAAGATCAAAAGGTGGCATTGATTGGACCATTTGCCCAAAATGGAGACATTTTAGGTCCATGGTCTTGGCAAGGATCGAAAGAAGATGCAATCAAAGTAGATGAAGGTTTTCGAATGAAAACGGATGCGTCTCATCTTTTCGTCGCTCAAGGGTGTGATGTTGAGTCAGGCACAGAAAAGCAGCTGGAGGAAGCACTCCAAATTGCCAAAGATGCTGATGTCATTGTGCTGGCGTTAGGTGAGCATTCAAATATGAGTGGAGAAGCTAAATGCCGTGCAGATATTTGTTTACCAGCAGTTCAGCTTGACTTAGTTTCAAAAATGAAACAATTACAAAAACCAATCGTGGCCGTATTGTTTAACGGTCGTCCTCTCGATTTACATGGTGTAATCGATCAAACAGATGCTGTATTAGAAGCCTGGTTTCCAGGAACAGAAGGCGGAGCTGCTGTGGCAGACTTACTGTATGGAGATGTGAATCCATCTGGACGATTAACGATGTCATTCCCATATTCTGTCGGCCAAGTTCCGGTTTATTATAACAGTTTCAATACAGGTCGTCCGAAAGTTGAACCGGTGACTGAATATGTTTCAAAGTACTTAGATATCCCTAATGAACCTCTGCTTTCCTTTGGGTTTGGATTAAGTTATACGACTTTTGCATACAGTGATGCATCTCTTTCTGCAACATCAATGAGTCCAGGAGGATCCATTACGGTTTCTGTTAAGGTGAAAAACACAGGGAACGTTGCTGGGGATGAAATCGTTCAGTTATATGTGAGAGATGTCGTAGGTGAGGTTATACGTCCATTGAAAGAGTTAAAAGATTTCAAAAAGATCGCATTGGATCCGGGTGAAGAGAAAGAAGTCTTGTTCATCTTAAAAGAGGAGCAGCTTCACTACCATCATTCGGACCTACAGTTCAAGAGTGATCCGGGAGAATTTATTGTTTATGTCGGTTCAAATAGCAATGATGTTACAGAACTTGCATTTGAATTGACAAATGAAAAGGATTGAGGGGAATAAGATGACTTTGACAAAGGACTTAACATTTGAAGTAAAAGCAGGTGACATACTTTTTTCTTTTTTAAACAGCGGCGATATTCTTCAATCGACTCATCAACACATTATGATTAATCAATGGATGTCCAATCCTGTTGATGGATCCCTAAATAATTTATATTTGCGAATCTTTCGTTCAGATGGGATTAAAGTTTTTCCATTACTGGGTGTACAGTCAAAAAGTGAAGTGGAGTTTTCCGGTTCTCATGTGACATGGAAAGGAAACATTGATGAGGTTAACTATCAAGTCATTTTCCACTTGACTGAACAAGGTATCTGGTTTTGGGATATTACTGTTGACGGTCATGACGTTGAAGTAGATGTGGTTTATGGACAAGATTTAGGGATGGCTAGTAAAGGTGCTGTCAGAAATAATGAAGCATATGTTTCTCAATATATCGATCACAAAGTTTTTGAGGATGAAACAAAGGGATATGTTGTATGTTCCCGTCAAAATCAGAAGCAGCCAGGAGGTTTTCCATACTTACAACAAGGGTCATTAACAAAAGCAGTAGGTTATTCTACAGATGGTTTCCAGTTCTTCGGTTTGACTTATAAAGAAACAAATCAACCTGAGGTATTGTATAAAGACTCTCTTCCAAATGAAGTTTACCAATACGAGTTTGCTTATACAGCACTACAATCAGAGCGGATAACATTAGCAGGACAAACAAAATTTGTTTTCTATGGTTTATTTAAAGAAAATCATCCTGATTCAGTAACCTCTTTAGAGTATGGCGAAGATATAGCTGTTGCCTGGGAAGAAGTAAATAATCACGGAGAATATTCCGCCCAGCCTCTTGAAAAAGTTAGTAGAACACCTAAATTCGGAACACCTTTGGTTACTGATTCTATGACAATGGAAGACATTTCGAATTTATACCCTGATCGTCACCAAGAAGAATGGGATGGAGATACCTTACTTTCATTCTTTACAGACACATATGAGCACGTCGTTTTAAAGGAAAAAGAGCGACTTGTCGAACGACCGCACGGCCATATACTCATGACTGGGCAAAATGACAAAATAAAAGAAAATGTACTTTCATCCACTTCATTCATGTATGGAATCTTTAATTCTCAGCTTGTCGTGGGAAATACTTCATTCAATAAGCTTTTAACGAATGCACGGAATGCCTTAAACGTAATGAAAACATCCGGGCAGCGCATTTATGTGGAAATAGGCGGTGTGTACCATTTATTGACGATGCCTTCTCTTTTTGAAATGGGGTTTAACTATACTCGCTGGTATTATAAAACCAGCGATGAAACATTCATCATTACAAATTTCTCCATGGTCGATACACCGGAAATACATCTGCAGGTCAGAACTGAAAGCGGGAATGCATACCGGTATCTCGTAACGAATCAAGTATCCATGAATGGTAATGAACTCGAAGTACCATTTCATTATGAAAGGGATGGCCAAACAGTAACTTTCACCGCAGATGCTGAATCGAATTCTGCAGTTATTTATCCCGACCTGAAATATCGGATCCGTGTTGAAGGGACTGAATTTACTTTAGATAATGAAAGTAAGCTTATCTCAAACGCAGAGCCTCATTCTGCATCTGTCGTTGTGTTCGAATTAAATTCTACAGCGGTGTGGGAAATGAAGATGCAAGGTCTTCTGCATGGTGAAGAGTACCCGTTTACGAAGCGGGATGTCTCCATAGAAATTGAGCGTTATCGTGATTATTTCCGTCAACTAATGAATGGCTTTCACTTATCACAACGAGGCGAAACCGTAGAAAAATTAGACAAAGTAAACGCTCTTGCCTGGTGGTATA
Source organism: Rossellomorea sp. H136 (assembly GCF_056838065.1). Classification (NCBI taxonomy): domain Bacteria; kingdom Bacillati; phylum Bacillota; class Bacilli; order Caryophanales; family Bacillaceae; genus Rossellomorea; species Rossellomorea sp. H136. The sequence goes on along the minus strand of NZ_CM166371.1, from coordinate 3,997,809 downwards.
CCCACAATATGCTTGTACATTTTTCTGTTCCGCACGGTCTGGAACAATATAGTGGAGCGGCATGGGGGACACGGGATGTTTGCCAAGGTCCTATGGAATACTTCATGGCTACGCAAAAATATGAAACTGTTAAGGATATTATAAAAACCGTTTATACACATCAATTCGAGGATGATGGGAATTGGCCGCAATGGTTTATGTTTGATAAGTATTCTCATATCCAAGCAGGTGAGAGCCATGGTGACATCATCGTTTGGCCGTTAAAGGTATTAGGTGATTATTTAGCTGTTACGAGGGACTACGAAATTTTACAAGAGAAAGTGCCTTACACTAAGCGTGGAAATGGCTTTAAACTTACGGATGACGCGGAAACGATTTATGACCATGCAAAAAGGGAAATCAACTATATTAAAGAACATTTCCTACATGACACACATTTATCATCTTACGGAGATGGAGATTGGGATGATACCCTGCAGCCGGCGAATGCAAAATTGAAGCAGTATATGGTCAGTAGTTGGACGGTTGCTTTAACCTATCAGGCTATCCGTAATTTATCTGTTGTCCTAGAAGAAGTAGATGGAAAGGAAGCATTTGAACTTGCACAATTAGCATCTGGAATTGAAGCTGATTTTAATCAATATATGTTGAAATCCGGCGTGATTCCAGGCTTTGTATATATGGAGAATCCTGATACAACCGAATTGATGCTTCATCCGACAGATGAAAAAACAGGGATTCATTATCGATTGCTGCCAATGCAGCGGAGTATCATTAGTGAGCTGTTTACCAGGGAACAGGCTGAGGCACATTATGAATTGATAAAAGAAACCTTATATTGCCCGGATGGCGTTCGTTTAATGAATCGGCCAGCCAACTATAAGGGTGGTATCAGTACCCACTTTCAACGGGCTGAGACTTCATCGAACTTTGGACGGGAGATTGGATTGCAGTATGTCCATGCACATATTCGTTTTGTGGAAGCGATGGCTAAGCTTGGGAAAGTAGACGAAGTATGGAGCGGATTATCAAAAATTAATCCGATTCGTATTCAGGATGTTGTGCCGAATGCGGAAAGACGCCAAAGTAATGCATACTTCAGCAGCTCTGACGGAAAATTTAACACACGTTATGAGGCACAGGAACAATTTAATAAGTTAAAAGATGGTTCAGTACCAGTAAAAGGCGGATGGCGTATTTATTCTAGCGGGCCTGGTATTTATATGAATCAGCTGATTTCAAATTGTTTGGGTATTCGTCCAACAGCAGACGATTTAGTGATAGATCCTGTTTTGCCTGAAGATTTTAACGGACTGACATTTGATTATACGATTTACGGAAAGTCTGTTTCAATCGTGTATCATCTTTGCAAGGATACCGGTCGCCGTGTGGTTATCAATGGTGAAGAACTAAAAGCTACAGAAACAATCAAGAATCGATATCGTCAAGGTGGAATATGCATTTCTAAAGCAGAAGTTGAAAGTAAATTAAGCTCAGAACTGAATTCAATCGAAGTATATCTCTAATTTTAAATAGCACAGTTTCTGTTTCGAAGAGAAGAAATTATAATGATAGTCAGAATGAAAAGAGCGGTCGTCAAATTGGTGATCGCTCCCTTTCTGCTAATTTAAGGAGATAAAAAGATGATTGTGAAATTAACAGGTTTTGCTGATGAAATTTCACCCGAAATGGACTTACAATTGAGCGTCCTCGAATCTGAAAATATTCATTTTCTGGAGCTGAGGAGTCTATGGGGGAAAAATGTCGTTCATCTAAATGATCAAGAGTTACTTCAAGTGAAAGGAGAACTGCGTAGCAGAGGGATCAAAGTATCAGCCATCGGGTCACCAATAGGAAAGATCGGGATTCACGACGATTTTGAAAAACATCTTAAAGAGTTCGAGCGAATCATACATACAGCCCATTATTTTAATACACGTTTTATTCGAATTTTTTCTTTTTTTATCCCGGAAGCAGAAGACCCTAACATCTATAGGGACGAAGTGATGAGAAGGATGGGAATATTTGTAAAAAGGGCAGAGGAAGAAGGGGTGATCCTCCTTCATGAGAATGAAAAGGGGATATATGGAAGTGACGCAGAACGGTGTTTAGATTTATTTACTACTTGTCAATCACCTAATTTCCGTGCAGCTTTCGATCCTGCCAATTTTGTTCAATGTGGAGTAAAACCTTTTACTGAAGCCTATCCTTTACTAAAAAAATATATCAAGTATGTTCATGTGAAAGATGCTCTATTTTCCAACGGTATGGTGGTTCCCGCTGGAAAAGGAGATGGACAACTAGAAGATATGTATAAAGCATTATACGAAAGTGGATACTCTGGATTTATGTCACTTGAACCACATCTAGCTGCTGAAGGGACATTCTCGGGGTTCAGCGGTCCTGAATTATTTAAAGTTGCATCAAAAAGCTTAAAGGAGTTATTGCATACTATTGGGGCTGAGTGGAAATAAGGAACATTTAATCTAGTTTTATAAGAGGAACGTTGATTTTGGAAGATTTTAAATCCTGTGTAAGCTCAATTCATCACTTCGTAAAAACGCTTAAAAGGTTTGTAAGTTATTGTAAATTTTGTAAATTAAACCTTGAAAATCCATTTTTTATCAGCTGAAACAACAATAAAAGACCACCATTCTTTTTTGAATGGTGGTCTTTATAAATAAAAACATTGTGGTATGGAGCATAGCGGGATCGAACCGCTGACCTTTTGGCTGCCAGCCAAACGCTCTCCCAGCTGAGCTAATGCCCCGTGAATCGGTCATGATTAATTATAAAAAAGTACCAGGCATTCGTCAATCATTTTTTTACTATTTTTTGTACTGGAATGTGAAATGACTTGAAAAGGCGTCGAACAAATGGTTCGACGCCTTTCGGATGTGGACAAAATCTGATCACTCCACATCTTCATCCTTTCATCTATTCAACAACTCTAACCCTTTCACCATTGCCAACGCTTCTTGATCAGCAATCACCGTGACGTGTTCGTGGCGATTCAAAATAGAAGCGGGGAAGTTCTCAGAGATTTCTCCTTCAACTAACTTTTTCATGGCCACTTGTTTAGCTTCTCCTGAAACCAGAAGAAGGATTTCTTTGCTCTTCATAATCGAAGAAATCCCCATCGTGATGGCTTGGGCAGGTACTTCATCAATTGAGTCAAAATAACGGGCATTAGCCTCACGCGTAGATTGAGCAAGCTCGACAATGTGGGTGTTGGAATCAAAAGAAGTACCTGGTTCATTAAATCCGATATGTCCGTTGCTGCCAATTCCCAGTATTTGAAGATCGATTCCGCCATGTAAACGGATCTTTTCATCATATGCCTCACATTCCTTTTCGAGGTCGACTGCTTTTCCTGAAGGAATATGGGTGTTTTCTGAATTAATATCAATATGTTTAAATAGGTGGTCATTCATGTAATGATAGTAGCTGTTAGGGTGCTTATCTGACAATCCGATGTATTCGTCCAGGTTAAACGAGGAAACATGTTGATAGGACGTCATGTTCTGTTTATGGTCATTTATCAATGCCTCATAAAGCCCTTGTGGTGTTCCGCCTGTAGCTAATCCAAGGGTCAGCTTATCGAATTTTTTCACCTTGGATAATAGATAGTCTGCAGCGACTTGACTCATTTCCTGGTAGTCTTTCACTTCAATTAGTTTCATGAGTATCATCCTCTCGAATATATGCTATTTTCCCTTTACATATCGTTGTGTATACATCTTTGTTTTCGTCTAATATGACGATATCTGCATCTTTCCGGGGAGCAAGGCTGCCCTTTCGATCAAAAACATTTAATTGTTTTGCAGGGTTTTCAGCGGTCATTTTGATTGCACTTCTTATATCTCCCGTAGTGAATTCCTGGATATTTGTAAAGGCGTCTCTCATCTTCAATACGCTTCCTGCTAAAGTGTCTTCATCCAATAAAGCTTTCCCGTCCTTAACCGTCACCATCTGGCCGCCAAGATCATACTGGCCATTCTTTAAGCATTTTGCTCTCATGGAATCAGTGATGAGGATTAATCGCTCGTCTGTAATTTGATCGAATGCTAATTGGACCACTTCCGGACGAACGTGGATGCCGTCTGAAATCAATTCCACCATTAATTCCTTTCGAAGGAATGATGCGCCGACAATCCCAGGCTCCCGATGGTGAAGTCCCGACATTTGATTGAACAGGTGGGTAACATGGGACAGGCCTGCATCGATGGCTTTCCCGACCTGATCATAGGTTGCACTGGAATGACCGACTGAAGCGACAATCCCGTTCTCTTTTAAGTAACGGATCAGTTCGTATTCATCATCAAGTTCAGGGGCAAGGGTCACTAACTTAATATTCTCTCCTGAAAGAGCATGCCAGTTTTTAAACACTTCGACATTTGGCTTTTGAATACGATTCAAAGGCTGTGCTCCTGCCTTATCCGGGTTAATGAATGGTCCTTCTAAATGAAGGCCGAGTATTTCTGCCTGACCGCCTCTTTGATGGTTTGACATATAGTCTGCCGTTGCCTTCAAGGCTTTTTCGATTGCACCGGATGCTTCCGTCATGGTTGTCGCAAGGAAGCTCGTGGTTCCTTCTTTTGGAAGTGTCCCGGTCATCGTATCAAGAGCTTCCCGGGTGGCATCCATTGTGTCGGCTCCATTTACTCCATGGATATGAATATCTATCATTCCTGGGACAACACTATATCCATGGGGAAGTGAAATCACTTTGTACTCTTCTGAATCGGTTAACTGGGAACGGTCACCCATTTCGGTGATCTTTCCATTCTCTATTTTGATAAACCCTTTTTCATAAACTGTATCTTCTGCATAGATGTTTCCATCTAGGATAAGTAGTTTCTCTATACTTGAGGTCACTGAAATCACTCCTTGAGTACTTTACACTTCTACCATAACACCAGATAGTATAGATGTCTATACCAGTTTGTGTTTGAACAGTTTATTTTTTAATATAAATTGTATTCAACACTATAAACTCAACAAATCTCAATGTATATTCATAAAATTGGTATAGACATCTATTCCTTTATGATGATATGATATGTACAGGTTAAACGCTTTCAATTGAAACAAAAGGAGAGAATGATATGTTAGGATTCTTACAACGAATCGGTAAATCACTCATGCTTCCAATCGCGGTGCTTCCTGCAGCTGCATTATTGCTGCGCTTAGGTCAGGATGATCTATTAGGAATCGCGTTCATGTCCGAAGCAGGAGATGCCATATTTAAAAATTTAGCATTAATCTTTGCCATCGGGGTGGCAATCGGATTTTCGAAAGATGGAAATGGTACTGCCGGATTAGCCGGTGCCATTGGTTATTTGGTATTAACTGGCGGGTTAAAAGCCCTTGATCCGGATTCCAATATGGCGATTTTCGGGGGGATCATCTCCGGAGTCGTGGCAGGTTTATTATATAACCGTTTTAATGATATTAAACTTCCGGCCTGGCTGGGATTCTTCGGGGGCAGACGTTTCGTTCCAATCGTAACCGCTGCGTCCATGGTTGCACTCGCAGGCATATTTGGAATCGTCTGGCCGCCGATCCAGAGCGGGATCAACTCCATTGGTGAATGGATCATAGGTGCCGGAGCAACAGGAGTCGGTGTGTTCGGCCTACTGAATCGTCTCTTGATTCCAGTCGGTCTGCATCACGTGTTGAATACACTTGTATGGTTCGAATTTGGGACATTTAAAGATGCAGCAGGAGAAATTGTGAAGGGAGATATTCCACGTTTCTTCGCAAAAGATCCGACAGCGGGAACGTTCCAGACAGGCTTCTTCCCTATCATGATGTTTGGTCTGCCTGCAGCGTGTCTTGCGATGATCGTGACCGCGAAAAAACATTTACGTGCCAATGTATCGGGGATGTTAATCGGGTTAGCTGTCACTTCATTCTTAACAGGGATCACTGAGCCGATTGAATTCAGTTTCATGTTCTTATCTCCTGTTCTTTATGGAATTCATGCTGTATTAACAGCAAGTTCTATGGTCATCACGTATGTACTTGGCATCCATCACGGTTTCGGCTTCTCAGCAGGCGCCTTTGATTACATCTTAAATTTCAACATCGGCCAAAAACCTTGGCTGTTATTAGGGGTAGGCATTCTTTATGGAATCATCTATTTCCTCATATTCACCTTCTTGATCAAGAGGTTTAATTTGAAAACTCCAGGTCGTGAAGATGATGAAGATGTAGTAGTAGATGAGAAATCAGGCGGAAATAGTAAATATGAAATAATGGCTGAACATTTCCTGAAGGATCTTGGCGGGAAAGAAAACCTGGCAGTCATCGATAACTGTGCCACACGATTACGATTACAAATCAATGACGTCACACTTGTAGATGAAAAAGCGTTAAAAGCACACGGGGCTAAAGGTGTGATGAAGGTAAACAATAAAAACCTTCAAGTCATTGTCGGGACAGATGTGGAATTTGTTGCCGATGAATTGAAAAAGTTAAAATAAACGGAGAGAGCAGACGGGTTTGTCGCATTTGGCAAAATCTGTCTGCCACTTTCATATAGATCTCGGATAATTGTCTGTTATAAACAGGGTGTATATACTAAAATAAAAGATAAATCGTTATTTCGAAAGGAGAAGCGTTCGTGGTAAATAAAAATTCTCCTCTTCCTTTGTATTATCAGTTAGAAGAGCACCTAAAACATCTAATACAGTCTGAAGAGCTAAAGCCAGGTGATGCCCTTCCGTCTGAGCGGGAGCTGGCTGAATCGTTCAAAATCAGCAGAATGACCGTGAGGCAGGCGATTACCAATCTTGTGAATAAAAATGTGTTATATAGAGAAAAAGGGCGTGGGACATTCGTCTCTCATCGCAAAATCGAGCAAAGCCTCCAAGGGTTAACAAGCTTCAGTGAAGATATGAAGAGTCGGGGACTCGAGCCCGGGAATAAGTTACTGCATTTCGAAGTTTCCCCGGCCATTGAGGATATTCAGGAGCTTCTTTCGTTAGAAGAAGATGAACTTGTGTATACAATGAAACGAATCCGTCTTGCGAATGATGAACCGATGGCACTGGAAACAAGTTATATTCCGGTGAAGCTGCTGCCAGGATTGAATCAGGAAATATTGGCAAAATCACTGTATCACTATATTGAAAGCGAGTTGAACCTTCACATCAGTCATGCCACGCAATCAGTGGAAGCGGCAATTGTGACGGAAGAGGATATGAAGCATCTAAAGGTGAAGAGCGGGGAGCCGGTGTTGCTCATCCAGCGTGATTCATTCTTAGAAGACGGTACCCCTTTTGAGTTAGTACGATCGATTTATCGAGCTGATAAATATAAATTCAAAATCAACTTGGACAGACTTTGAAAAAGAGTAGGAACCCCATTTTATTATGGGCTCCTACTCTTTTTTATAATCCTTTTGTTAACAGAGGAATACGCTTACGATATTTTTCGATTAACCGTTCGTTATGATCATCTGCGCCGTCCACATTTCCGCTGATGAAGATAGGCGGTTCAAATCCGTCTTTCACCATGTTTTCAATGGCACCTGCCATGACGCTGTTCAATATTGCCGCGCCGATGACAGTTGAAGATGGAGAGAACGGAACAGACACTCTTGGATCAGTCAGTACTGCATCACCTACAACGGAGTGATTATCTATGGCATGATCCACTACTTCACTCAGAAATTTTCCACTGGGATGTCGGGACGTTTCCTTCTCTACATAATCAAAGGAACTGATGGACACAACATAAGCGCCACATTTTTTCGCGTGAAGAGCTACTTCGATGGGAACGGGATTTTTTCCAGAAGTGGAGAGGACGATCACCACATCATGGGGCTGAATATCTTGGGCATTCATAAACTCACCCGCAAACCCTTTCGCTCTTTCTAACTGAGAAGATCGTACGGCTCCTTCATGGAGCATGAGAGGCTCAATCAAAATCGGATTGATCGGAACCAGTCCACCTGCTCTGTAGAATACCTCTTCTCCAAGGATGTGAGAGTGACCGCATCCAAAGAGCTGAATGATGCCATCTTGTTGGATGGAAGAAGATATCTTTTGAGCAAGCTTTGCCATTTTTTCAGCTTCTTCGGTATGAACAACATGTAACTTTTCCTGGATTTTTTCAAAATATGTAGAAATCATTTTCTTCCCGCTTTCATTTTTTCTTTCAGCATATCATATTTCTTGTGAACGTCTTAGAAAAGGGAGTAAATACTGACAAACGTGATGAAGGCTGCTGCAATAAATGTTAAAAAGGCAGAAGCTTTTCTTTTTGCCTGAAACTCTGAAAGTCCCATCACAAGCATCATGGCTCCTAAAGAAAGAAACATAATCGTCGTAATGAACTCGGGTGAATCCTCACTTAACAACCCGTATAGGGCAAAAGTGATAGCGATTGTGGAAAAAAGGATTCTTACCTTAAACAGCATGAAATTCACCCCTGACTCGGAAGATAAGACTATGGTAACATTTATTTCCATGATTATTAATGGTTTTGAATGACAAGAGATGAGAAGTTGCAAATAAAAGCCTGTGAACAAGCGTGTGGAAGAACAAGATATGTACGTTTCGGAGCTCGGTTTGATCATTAGAAAACGGGATCTAAACCATGTAAACTTGAGGAGGTCTATTTCTTTTTTCAAAAGTGTCGATAGATGTTATAGTAAGATAATAAAAATCAGAATTCCTGAAAGGATTTTTCATGATGAATTATAAAATGATTGTATTAGATTTAGATGATACTTTATTACGAGATGACCAAACGATTTCGGGGCGTACAAAAGATGCTTTGCTTCAAGCACAGGAAGCGGGAGTGAAGGTTGTTCTTGCATCCGGCCGCCCAACGTATGGAATGAGATGGGTTGCAAAAGAACTGAAGCTGGACCAGTACGGAAGCTATATTCTTTCTTTCAATGGATCGAAAATAATAGATTGCAAGACAAACGAAGAGAAATACAGTCGAACATTATCAGCTGAAACCGTTCATCGCTTATACGATTTGAGTAAACGGGAAGGCGTTGGCATTCTGACATATGCTGATGATGCGATTGTTGTAGAAGAATCAAGTGAATTTGCTTCTATTGAAGGTGAACTGACTGGGCTGCCTGTAAAGGTCGTTCCCAACTTTAAAGAAGCGATTAAGGAGCCTGTTGTAAAGGCACTCATGTTAAAAGAAGCCGATCGATTGGTAGAGGTCGAGAAAAAACTTCAAACCGAACTGGATCGTGAACTGAGTGTGATGCGCTCCAAACCATTCTTCCTGGAATTTACGCAGCTTGGCGTGACGAAAGGGGCAAGCCTGGACTACCTGATCAAGCCAATGGGTATTAAAGCGGAAGAGGTCATCGCCATCGGAGACAGCTATAACGACCTTGCCATGATTGAATTCGCCGGCCTTGGCGTCGCAATGGGAAATGCTCCGGGAGATATTAGAGAGAAAGCTGATTTTGTAACAACCTCTAATATGGAAGATGGCGTAGCAGAAGTAGTTGAGGAGTTTGTATTGAACAGATTATCCCGCGTTTAAGGATCCAGGGGTGGCTCAGGGTCACCCCAAAAAAGAGCCAAACCCAAAAATCAGATTCACCCCCAACCCCTACTTATGATCGCACTCCCGATCAAACTCCGAACCATACTCTGGAACCATTCCCCGCTCCCTACTTGAACCGCTTTCTTTAGGGCATCCCCCATCGATATCCGGAAGCTTCCGGTTAACGAGTTTCGGAGGAAGGGGCTGAATTCCGAGAAAACAGTTGCAGTCGATGCTGATACATTTGTCGGTTTGATATAGGGCAAATAATTCATCGACCTCGTCGGTAATGTATCCGTCTATATCCAGTCCGGCCAGTAACCGCAGTGTGGCACAGCCATCATCGATATCGATGAGCTTAAAGAATATGGTGCAGTTAGAATGTAAGTGTGCACGAAACGGCTCGTTATCTTCCTTTGTATATATAATAAAAGGAATGGTGTCTACCTTGTCGTATTGACAAATGAACTTAAATTTTTGAGTGGCCAATTGGAATTGTTCCAGTAATAATTCATTCAGTGTTTCGCATATACAGCTATTGTGATGACAAATCATCGCCTCAAATCCTCCTTTCACCTGTCTCTTACCATTATTGTATTTTTGTCTGTAAAAGTGGTGTAGTGCATATATAACGGATTAAATTGATTCTAAATAAAATTGAATGTCTTTAGCGGCATTTTTTGCACGCCTCTCTGATTCCTGCACGGATTCCCCACTCGCCATAACATACCCGTAGCGATGCCCCATGGAAGTTGGAGTGTGAAGTGTTTTTCCTTTTTTCGGTTTTATATAAACTTCAATGATGCCTTCTTGTTCTTCTGCCCTGTCTTTGCCAATCACTTTTAACAGTCTGCCAGTCTTGTTGACAGTAATGTAGTAGGTGTAGATATGTTTTTCCCATTTGCGTTCGCTGTGGTGAGACTTTTTAAGGTATACCCTTAATGTTTCTTCCACTATGCTCAGTCCATATGCTTCTTCAACCATTTTGTTCATTGCTCCCCCGGAGATTCGGGGATTGACTTCAATGAGTTTCCATCTATTCTTTACAAGCCGCATTTCTAAATGACAGCTTCCGTTCACAAATCCCAGGTCATTGACAATCTCTCCGACCTTTCTGACTAGTACCGGATAATGGTAAACGGGTGAAACACTATACCCGGTGACAATGAATCGTTTATGATAGTCGATTTGCTGTTTGACGACCACTGTGATCACGGGCTTGCGTTCTTTGATGACCACTTCGATTAAGTATTGAGGTCCCTCTAAGAATTCTTCTACAAGAAGACTTAGAGGTTTTTTCCGCTTTAATTTTTTTATGCCTGCTTTCAGCTCATCCTCATTACGAATAAGGAGGACATCTTTTGACCCGTTAGAAACGGGTGATTTTAATACAACAGGATAGGAAAAGGTCTTAACACTCTCTTTAGAAAAGGGAGGATCCATTTTCATGAAATCAGAAGAATAATCTTTTCCGGCCAGTTTCTTGCGGAGCACTGTTTTATCCATACAATCACGAATCGGTTCCAAGGAAATTTCGGTTCTACAGAATTCATTAGAAAGCCGGGCTGCTACATAAACGTAAGAATCGAGAAAACTGATGATGCACGCTATTTTCTTTCCATCCTGCTGAAGTGAAGATATTTCTCTCCTGATTGCTTCTTCATGTCTTAAATCTACTTCGTACATTTCGTCGACATCCTGAAAGAGTTCTCTTTCTCTTATAAACTTCCTGCGATTAGTAAATAGAATAGTAGAATAGCCCATTTTTTTCCCTGCTTCAATTCCGTCCCGTGAGGAGCCTGATTGGTTTGTACCTATATAGATGATGTGTTCATTCATGGGGGAAAAGCAGCTCCTTTATGTGTTTAGTCTCTACTCAGTATATGAGCTGTTTTAGGATAAGTATGGGCAATTAAAGGTGAAAACAGATAATTGGACTAACCTCGAACAAAGATTACACAGTGAGTGTTTTTCGCCGGTTGTCTTTGTTATGTTAGCCACTGATGATTGGAAGGGCATTTACTAGACTTCTGTCAATAATGGAAACCGCTTGATCCGCCCTTGTCAGGATATGGTGAATAGGAGGGAAGAAACTATTCACATACATAAAATATTTAGGGGGATCATCATTGAATCAGCCTACACCCCCCAAGTATCAACAGAATAAACTGTACAGTAATGCAATGCTCGTACCCATCCTGAGCTTTGAAAGAGAATATGATAAATGAAGGAGCGTACCTTGAATGAAGTCTATCATTTTTATAGAAACCACTAAGTCAGGTTCAAGTAGGGAAGCAATTAAGACGGCAGACAGACTTGGATTTTATACCGTCCTGTTTACTGAAAGACCTAATTTTGTGGCGAAGAGGGAGGAATTTCCCGATGTTCATTTGATGAAATTATGTGATCTCAGTGATATGAATGTGCTGCAAAAGGAAGTAAAAGCACTGATTTTGAAAGGGATAGAAATTTCGGCTATTGTGAGCTATGTCGATCCGCATAGCTACACAGCATGTACTCTTGCCGATCAATTTAATATTAATCATTTTTCAACTGAAGGAATGAAAAATATTCAAAATAAAATTCAAACACGGGAACTGCTGAAGAACTCATTAATTACTCCAGCATATTGGACAGTTACAACAAAGAAGGAAAGTGAGGCATTAGAACCGAAAATCAAGAATAAGTTCCCTCTGGTCATGAAATCCCCCCAATCTACCGGCTCAAAAGATGTATATAAGGTTGGAAATCTATTAGAGTATCGGAAGCGATATAATACGTTGATTAACCTCTATGAAAATCAGCCGATATTAATAGAAGAATACCTCCCTGAACCTCAATATCTGGTGGAAGTGGTGGTTCACAAAGGAAAGGTTCATATTATGGCAGTCATCAAACAGGATATTCAATACAATCGTCGCTTTATCGTGATGGGGTATAAATTATTACTGAATCCAGGGATAAACTTTTCTAACGGTCTGATGAAAGCGATAAAAGTTATAGTTGCTAAGCATGGACTGGAGACCGGTCCTTGTCATTTGGAGCTTCGCCGCAAAGGAAATCAGTGGAAGTTGATTGAAATAAATGCACGTATTTCAGGTGCCGGAATGAACAATATGATTAAAGCAGCCTATGGAATCAATTTGGTCGAAGAAATGTTAAAAATGGCACTGGGAAAAGATCCGGATTTAAAGCCTAAGTTTCAAAAGAATGTGTACATGCAATACGTGACGGTGGAGAAAAAAGGGACGCTTAAGAAAGTCACAGGAAAAAACAAGGCACTTGCGTCCCAGGGCGTAGTAGAGGTTTACGTCAAGCCCCGTAAAGGATCAGTGATTACACCACCATTGTCAATGGGACACCGATATGCGTATGTAACCGCTATTGGAAATACAGCAATAGAAGCCGAGGCGAACGCGAAGAAGGCAGCTGCGGAAATTCAATTTTGGATTGAAGAGTCTCCAAAGGAAAAGATTACAACGATCATTAAATAAGAAAAAGGGAGGGTGTACATTTTCCTCCCTTTATTACGTATAAGTCAAAAAATGTTTACCTAATAATTAAAACGCCTTGTTTAAGCTTTTACGGCTTTAAGCAAGGCGTTTCATTTTCATATCAATTTTTTTCTCTTGTGATGGTGTTCAATCTGGAGGCTGTTAACCAAAATTCTTCTTGCAATATTCCACCGTATCCACCATCTCCAGGCCGCTGGCTCCTTTAATCAGAATCGTCCAGTTTGGTTGGATGATTTTTTCTAGTTTCGCATTTAATTCATTCATATAATGTCGGTTAAAGTGAAAGATTCGCTGCTTGTTCATACCAGCTTCCCTGGCGCCAGCTCCAATGTTTTTGGAAAGGTTGCCATAGGTAAAGAGGTAATCAATTTTTTTCTCAGCTACGTATCTTCCTATTTCTTTGTGAACGGCTTCATGTTTGTCTCCAAAGCCTGCCATACTACCCAGAACTGCCACTTTCTTTTCACCCTCCAATTGCGTAAGTACGTCGAGTGCGCCTTTCATGGCATCAGGAAAAGCATGGACTGTATCGTCAATCAGCGTGATATTGTTTTTCAGCTGCATAACATCAAGCCTGTGCTTTGGCTTTTTAACTTCATTCATACCTTGTTTAATTTCTTCAGGCTTAAAGCCGAGAAGGTCCGCAATGGCGATGGCAAGAAGGGCATTGTAAACATAAAATTCTCCATGGTATGGAATGGAAAAGGTATGTGATTTACCAGAAAGCTTTAGGTCAAAGCTGATACCTTCCACGCTGTACCGCAGATTCTTTGCCTGATAATCAGAAGGGGAATGAATGCTGACCTTTTTCAGTACTCCTGAGAAACCCTTAGTATGAAGAAGCTTTGAATTCTTGTCATCTCCATTCAAGAATAAGTGACCATCACGATCCATTCCCTTAATGAGCTCCGATTTAGCTGCAGCTATTCCTCTGATATCGCCATTGAAGTTACCGATATGGGCAGTACCGATATTGGTGATTGCTCCTATGTTAGGCTGGATTATCTTGCAATGCTTTTTGATTACGCCGGGAAACGCCATTCCATATTCAAGTACAATAGCCCGATGAATGAAGTTGATTTCATCCTGGTGCTTTTCAGTATGATCAGTCCGGTTCCAATAATCACTGGATTCGAAGATAATCCAGCGGGTTCTGAGAATAGACGCGATGAATGATTTGGTTGTTGTTTTACCTGAGCTTCCGGTTACAGCAATGATCGGTCTTTCAACGGAGAAATCTTTATCCATAGTAATCCTCCTTTCATTATTTACTCGGATTTTTTCTTGGCTAAGTAGATGCAGTAATGTATGGTGTTTTTGACAACATCCATCTCAAGATAAAAGGTCGGGGGACATCCTGGTCTCCAGTTCACTTCATAGATCCATATTTTTCCCAGGTCATCCAAAGCAACATCAATTCCAAGCTCATCAATACTTTCTGAATACCTTTCCATTTGCAATTCGTCCAAATGCCGGGCAAGTATCAAAGAAAAGTTTTCTAAATAGCGCTTAATATTAAAGTAATCATGATCTCCAAATTCCTGTTTCAAAAAAGGAACCAGATAATTCATCGAACCACCGTTGTTAATGTTTGAGACAATCGTTCCCGGTGCGCCGATTCTCGGATAGATAGAGGTAATGACCCATTTCCCATCACCGTCTTTTTGAACGTGAAGCCGAAAGTCAAATACGCTTCCATCTTTTGTCCGGCAATTGATATAAGGCTGGACGAGAAATTCCTCTTCTTGAATATTATCTGAAACAAATGCCTTTAATTCATCATAGGAATAAAGATGATCGTCCGTGTTTAGTAACAATCTAAAATCATTTCCGACACGTTCAATATAAATGATAGAGATACCTTTACGGCCGTTTACAGGTTTAAAGACAATCTTCCGATAGGCTTCCAAAAAAGAAAAAAAGTGATTCGTCCCTCTTACGACCTCAGAGGGAATCAAATATTGTGTGAACTCTCCAGCTTCCTTCAGTCGTTTATATACCGCCATTTTATTGCCGATCGAATGAGTGGTAAATGGAATAGTCTTCTTCAGCTTCTGAATAACGTCATTGGATTTAGCAAGCTTTTCAGGGCTTCCTGTGTTATAGATAACATCAGGAAACGGAAAGGTTCCTTCCACCCACTCTCCGTCTTTATATTCAAATCCGGAAATGGTTTTCGTTATTAAATTTACTCCACCTGGAGAAAAATAGACCATCTGCGTTCCTTCTGCCTTGGCAACAGCTGCATAAGCGTATGATTTAATTACACTATCAGGATGCTTTCGGTGGTGCAGCATTCCAATTCGAATCAATTGACTAACCTCCTTAAAGTATTTTCTTCCTTACTAGTAAATGATGGTCGTCCTGTTTAGGGAACGACACTTGTGATGCGGAATTTCGCCTTTTTTACACCATTCAACTCATGAATAGATGGCATTACATAAAAGTTTATAGAGATACCTTGTGTGTCCCCTGAAGCATATCTCCATCCCAAAGAGAATGACATTTCCCGAAAGGCTTGCGATGATGGCAGCCTTTCCTTGTGCTTGATGATAGTCAGGCCAGTAGCCTGCAAGTAACGAATCAGGGTCATTCTTGAATCTTGCGACTACTTTCATATTGCCGGTATTCGTAAACCAAGCTGGCCGGTATACAAAACCGGTATCTTCAGCGTGATATCCTTTGGTTATGGGGTGGTTCTCATAGTGGATCTGCAATAATGCATTTTTATTCCAGCCGCCTGAATGAACCTCAGATTCACTCAGCTCAAGAATAGAGGTCAACGCCTTAGAAGCACCAGCTCCTATTCCGATCACTTTTCCACCCTTTTGTACAAAGGCATGTAGATGATTACGGCAGGCTTCCTGTTGAGCAGGGGAATCGAGTACGAAATCACGGTAAACACTTCTTATTTCTAATGGAGGATAAAATAAGTGCTCATACCCGTTGTAAACAAGAACATTCACAGAGGATAATGCTTTTTCTGAAGCTAAATCCTTTGCCCTAAATTCCTGAAACGGGATATTCATTTGCTGCAGGGCAAGCTTCAGCCCTGAATGGGCCTTTTTGTGAAAAAGGCCGTCATCTATGAGAATGCCTACAGAAACAGATGCACCTGCTTCTTCGGGTTTAGAGTCTTTCTCCATAGATTTGAAAGACTTCATACCTGCATCTACTTTTTCAAATACAGGCTGACAGTTGACTCCCCAGCTTAATGGAAGACTCCAGGCACAAAGTTCGGATATTCTTTCAGATCCTGACGAGAGATCTTCCCCTTTTGTGAGGAAACAGTAAGCTATATTCGCCCGTGCTTGATTCATTGGAACAATGGTGGAGCCAGCTGGAAATGAATGTCCTTCATACGTGAAATCTTTCGTAGAGGAGTATAGCTTTATTCCATTCTTCTGGAGATGTCGCGTAAGTTTACTGAACTCTGAATGGCGTTCGTTCTTTTCTGTGAGTACGTAGTATTTTGGAAAATAGTCATGTGGGTGAGTGGGATGAACATTCTTGATTCCACGCTGGAAAAAGGCAGCTTGATTTTTGTTTAGTTCCTCTTTGTGCTTTGAAATATGGGTAAGAGCAGCTGAAATTGCTAAAAGAAGCCAGGTGATCCCATCCTCTGAACGGCTCGGTGATTCAATGGTAATCCCGAGGGCACCATGCAGCATGGAATACATCGAACAGCCATATGGACTATAGTCATCCCATCCCCCTTTTCCATCACGGTAAGGAATGTACGTCCCTTTTATCGATTTAAACCTCTTTGAAGAAAACCTTTCCTTTTCTTCAATTAGAAAGGCTTCCATGCACTGAGCTAGAGGCAGTGCCCCTTTCAGATATAAATCATATTCATAAGCCGGGTTGTGAGGTGGGGTACAGGGTTCGATCAATCCAATGTGAGTGGATTTTTTCCATACATACCCATGTAAGTCCAAAACGACGGCAGGCTTTTCTTTCACAATGAGATTGACGACGCTCTCTGTTTCAGGCTGTGATTGTGTAATGAAATCCCTGTTTATATCAAAGCCCTCTGCATTATAGCGTGTCTTATGCACATATCCATCGGGATTACAGCAAATGACACAAAATATAATCAAATCATCCAGCCATTTCGTGCTATCGCCATCTTTTTGAATCTTATTCAAAAAACGCAGTAATGCTGTCGATCCGGTGGCTTCATGTCCATGAATGGAAGCGGTAATAACGATTGGTGTTTTCTTGCGTCCCCCTAAAGAGTTTCTCCTTGTTTGGACTATCTTTGTTCCGGAATCGGCAGGCTTTTGAATCGTAACACACCAAATGTCCCGCCCTTCAATGGACTTGCCGATTGAGGAGAGGGAAAGGAATGGACATTGTTTCGTTTTCTTCTCTATTAATGCTTCTAGTTTTCTATAAGAAAGTATAGTACTTCCCATGTAGTCATAGCCTCCTTTCTATAGTTAATTCAGGAGAATGGTATTCTGCTATGGACAAGTGTCCCTTTAGGACAAAATGATGCATTTTCACTGCCGGATGACTTGGCAAACCTCCCCCGCTCTTCTACTCAGTCGATTTCTTGACAACCATCAGGGACAGCATCTTGTGATAACAGCCTTATATAAATAGCCTTTAGCCGTTTCCTCAGTGAAAACTTGTACATACACTAATACATATAAGTGGATTAACAGATTAGAAAGAGGTGCATCCCCATGAATATATCGATTGAGACATCTACATTTAAGGAGCTGGAGCCTCTCATTCTACTTGCTGGTAAAGATGGAATGAGGGTTAATGACGTACCGGGCTCCGTGTGGTTTTGTGCAATAGTGGATGGAGAGATGGCTGGCTTTGTTTCTTGTTATATAAGAGAGAAGCATGGAAAAGCGGTATTTAAAAGTGATTATGTACGGGGGGAATACAGACGGAGAGGCATCTATCGAAAACTTTTTGAAACGAGATTGAACTACGTGAAGAAATTCAATGTGAGAAAGATTAAAGCTTCCTGTACGAAAATGTCTTTAGAGTGCTTCTTATCTTACGGTTTTAAGAAAATAGAAAGCAGGTCAAGGAAATATACAGATGTTTTGATGTTTGTAGATTAGATTACTAGATGAGCAGGAGGAACGAAATGATTACGCTGAAATTAACGGATATTAGAAGGCTGTTGAATGGAAGACTGGTAAGTGGTTCAGAAAATATGGATATCCATGATGCGATCATATTCCATCAGCATAAGTTAAAGAGGAGTCATACACTGGTTTTCATGGATAAAAGGAAGGCGATCAATGAGAAAAAATGGAAGAGGATGATCAGAAATGCTCCTTGTGCCGTGATAACAGATCATGATCAAGATGCTGTAAACGGGGAGGAGAGATTGACCATCATCCAAGTGAGAAATGTAAGAGAAGCCTTTATGGAGTTTGTACGTTACTACCGGAAAATATGCTCACTCCCGATTGTTGCCATCACGGGGACATGCGGGAAAACAACGACCCGGGAGATGCTCACACATATTATGGAGGAGAATCATTCTGTTACTTCAACGGAGTGGAATGATAACGCCCCCCATAGGTCTTTTGAATACCTGATGAAGATAAATGAAAGCACAGACTTCGGGATATTCGAAACAGGCTTGGGCGGACCGGGTGATCTACGCTATCACTGTAACGTTTATCAACCGGACATAGGGGTCATTACCAACATCGGAAGTTACCATCTTGATCGTTGCAAGACCTTCGAAGGATACCTTGCAGCAAAAGCGGAAATGCTTGAAGGACTGCAGAATAAAGGCACCCTATTGCTCAATGCAGATGATCCGAACATTTCTAAAATCAGCTTGGAGGAGTATAAAGGAACCGTTCATTATTTCAGTATCCATAAGCATTCCGACTTCAGGGGAACCTCAATATCCATCAGTGAAGAAGGAACCCGTTTCACCTTACAGGCAAACGGCAAAGAATACCCTGCCTTTATCCCTGAAATCGGGGAGCATCACGTCTACAATGGATTGGCTGCTTTACGGGCAGCGATGGAGCTCGGGGAAGACATTGAAATGGGAATCAGAAGGTTAAGTAGCTTTAAAAATATTGAAAGACATTTTGAACTGCGTAAAGGACGGAAAGGTTCTACCATCATCGATGATACGTGGAACGTCAACCCTACCTCTTTAAGAGAAGCTATTAAAACACTTTCTATTATCGGAAAAGGTAAGAAACGGGTTGCTCTTCTTGGAAATATCGAAAGGCTTGGCGCAGAAACAAAGGATGTACACAAGCAAATCGGAAAATACGTGGTGGAATATGGCATTGATGTCCTGATCACGTATGGAAAGAAAGCGCAGTATATAGCGGAGCAGGCAGCAAAGGAGAGTCAAGATATCATCGTGTATCCTTTTACCAGTATAAAAGGGATGGATAAAACGATTTTGAATCATCTTGATGAAGACACATACGTGTTGGTGAAGTGCCGGGCCGGCAGTAGACCCTTGATGAGATTAAGAAAACGCTTGATGGAATCTGAGTAAGAATGGAAAAGGGAGGGGTGAATGGTGAAACGTTTACAACTAAAGGAAGTAATAGAGGTGGTGGGAGGGCGCTTGGTTCATGGTTCAAAGGATGTAGTGGTGAAAGACGCAGTCATTTATCATCTCCATCCCATCATTCAGAGCCACACAATGATCTTTTTAGATAGAAGGAAGCCATTCAACTATGAAAAAATACAACATCTGGAACCCTTTGTCATCATTAGTGATGCAAGGAATAGCAGGGAGAAATATCAGGAAGCCTTTGCGGTGATTGAGGTGGAAAATATCAGAAAGGCCATATTTGCATTTGCTGAATTTTATAGAAGCTTATTCAGCATTCCCGTTATTGCCATTACTGGAACGAATGGTAAAACAACGACAAAGGACATGATTGTTCATATTTTGAAAAAGCAGTATTCCGTTCAGTCCACTGTAAGAAGCAGAAATGCGCCCAGGAAGTCCTTCGAATATCTGATGGGAATCGATGAGAATACAGAAGTAGGTGTATTCGAAACCGGCTTGGGGGCTCCCGGGAATCTTCGATATCATTGTGATATTTTCCAGCCTACCATCGGAATCATCACGAACATAGGAATTTTTCATTTGGATAAATGTAAAACGTTGGAAAATTATGCTATGGCAAAGGGAGAAATTATTGAGGGTTTAAAGAATAAAGGGACTTTACTGGTAAATGGAGACGATGAAAATATAGCAACACTTCCATTAAAAGACTATAAGGGGAAGCTGGTTTCCTTTGGGAAATCTGAAGTGGCAGATTTGAGAGCTACTAATATTAAAATGGATTCAAGTCAAACCAAATTCACGGTCACTTATGAATATAAACAATATCCCGTGGTTCTGCCTTGTCTCGGTGAGCATCAGGCTTATAATGCATTGGCAGCTATAGGGGCTGTACTGGATGTTGGTGTGGATATCACCAATGCCATCAACGCATTACAATCGTTAAATGTACTGGAAAAACACTTACAAGTGAAGCAGGGGATCAATGATTCTACCATCATTGATGATTCATGGAGTTTAACTCCCGGGGCATTAAAAGAAGCATTGAAAGTTCTGCAATCCATTGCGTACAACCAGAAGAAGATTGTGTTGATTGGAGATATCGGCCGCTTGGGAGATCATACGATAAAAACACATTTAGAAGTTGGGGAGATGATCTCGGAACAAGACATAGATGTTCTGATCACCTATGGACATAACGCTAAAAGAGTTGCTGAAAGAGTAACACAAAAAAACACGCACATCCAAGTATACCCATATTTAAATATACATGACGTCTATCAAAAGGTCAGCTCTTTATTATCGCCTGATAGTTTATGTTTGTTTAAGTGTTCAAATACAGATATTGATCTAATGGGCCTTAAAGAACAAATTATCAAGAAAGGTGAAATGGAAAGGAAGCATCATGATGAACGATAACCTTAGGACAGGAGTGAGACAATGAAACCTCTGCCACTGAAAGAATTGATCGGTGTGATGAACGGAGAGCTCATATACGGGGATGAAAATTTCATCGTGAAGGATGCAATGGTTTTACATTTACACAGAATAAAAGAGAAACATACGTTAATTTTTTTAAAGAAACGCAAAGCCTTTCACATTGATAAGGTGAAAAGATATTCGCCTTATGTCATCGTAACCGATAAAAGCGATGAAGAACTGAAGGATATAGAAGCTGCCGGTATGATAAGGGTCCAAAATGCAGATGACGCCTACTGGGCTTTTACCCGGTATTACCGGCATTTATTTGAACTGCCGATCGTCGCGGTTACAGGTACATGTGGAAAAACCACTACCAAAGAAATGCTTTCCCACCTTTTATCCTCCACACACTCCATTCAATCCACCATCAGAAGCAGGAATTCCACCAGGAAATCCTTCCAATATCTCATGGGAATCGATGAAAATACAGATGTTGCCGTATTTGAAACGGGTCTGAACGGTCCGGGCAATCTTCACTATCATTGCAAGGTGTTTCAGCCCACGATTGGAATCATTACGACGATCGGTGTCGATCATTTGGATAAGTGCAGGACGTTAAACGGATATATTAAAGCAAAATCCGAGATCGTATCAGGAGTAAGGAAAGGTGGCACTCTTATCCTAAACAGCGAGGATGAAAACACAAAAAAAATATCTCTCACAGGTTTCACCGGAGATATCATTTATTGTGGAAAAAGTGAAAGTGCTGATTATAGGGCAAGTGATATCGTTTACAAAAAGAACGGAATGTCATTTACTTTGCACCATAAAGAGAAGACTTATAGAACCTATTTACCGGGATATGGTGAGCATCAGATTTACAATGCGCTGTTTGCTCTTGCAGCAGCCCATAAAATCGGGTTGAACCTTACGAAGGCAGTGATACGATTGAAGGCTTTTGAAAATCTGGAACGGCATCTCCAGGTTGAAGAGGGCATCAATGCCTCTATGATCATCGATGACACGTGGAGTTCAAATCCCACATCAGTCGCAGCAGCCATTCAAGTATTGGAAACTCTGGGAAATAATAAAACAAACGCTTTGTTATTAGGAGATATTGCCTATTTAGGAAGTCATGTAAGGGAAATTTATCATGATTTAGGAAAATTAATTGCCTCTACAAAAATCGATATCTTAATTGCAGTCGGGGAAAATACAATGCATTTAGCAAATCAGGCGAAAAAATATGGGTTTAAAGGAAGAGTGTATACAACGGCTTCTGTCGTTCTTGTAAAGGAGTATGTTGAAAGTCTGCTAGATGAAAAAACCATTCTTTTAGTTAAGGGTTCTATGATGGATACAGAATTAATAGGGCTTGCTAGGTCTTTTAAAATGAAAGAATAAACGGGTGGGAACAAAGACCTATTCACTTACCCCTGTATGTATTACAATGCTTCCTTGGCAATTATTACATCCATTTTTGGGTGAAAATCAATGTTATACTTTCTGTGGATAATTATTAGAAAATTTCACTTTATTCACAGGAGGTAGAAACATGAAGAAATTAATGACAACAGCGGTTTGCACAGTTGCTTTGACGTTCAGCTCTGTGTCTATTCCGCTTGTGCAGCAAGCAAATGCAGCAACAGCTCCCCAACAAGCTGAGGTAGAGCAGAAAGCTGATAATATCATATCGACTGCAAAAAGTTTAATAGGTAAAGCGACATACGAAAGGTATGTTTATAATCCGCCACATCAATTTGGCTGCAGTGGATTCATTTACTATGCCTTCAAACAGAACGGTATCGACCTTGCAACAAGAGATACAAACGTACAGGCTCAATTAGGTGAGTATGTACCAAAGGATCAGCTTCAAAAGGGAGACATTGTTTTCTTTGACTCAAATCCGAATGATAATGATCCTGTGACTCATAATGGAATATATATAGGCGATAACAAGATCATTCATATGGCAGACGAAGAGAATGATATTCTTATCTCAGACTTAGACGGAAAAGAATATTATCAGAAAAACTATAAAACAGCACGCCGTGTACTTCCTTCCTTTATGTTTGATCAAGCAGCTTCCTCAACTGGAGAAAAGGTAGTTGAAATTGCGGAAGGTTTAATTGGAAAAGCTTCCTATGGCACGCCTTATAATGAAGAAACCTTGACATTCAATGGTGCAGGAATGACTTATTATTCGTTTAAGCAAGTAGGAATCGATCTTAAATCAAAAACAGCCAGTGAACAATCAAAACTGGGTGAACCGGTTAAACGTCAAGACCTTCAAAAAGGTGACCTTGTGTTCCTTTCAAATAATTCAAGTAACGGAAAGATTGTTCATGTAGGTGTTTATGCCGGGAATGATCAAATCGTCCACGCTGCCGGTTCTCAATCAGGAATCAAGAAGAGTGTTATTCTTAACGGCTACTACGACGAACATTATGTTACAGCTCGCCGGGTGATTGATGTGAAAGCGGCCGATACAGAAGATCAACCTGAAACGACAGAACCTGAAGCACCTTCTGTCCCTCAGGAAAAACCTGAAACAGAGACTGATGTTCAACCTGAGGAAAAACCGGAGAACACGGAAGACAAGCCTGCCCCTGCTCAAGATAAAGGCACAGAAGTATCAAGCCTGGCTGAAGATCTAATGGGTAAGGCTCAATATGGGTATTCTTATGATGAAAGTACAATGAGCTTCAACAGTGCGGGACTTGCTTATTATGTCTTTAAACAGAACGGAATCGATCTTCAGGATAAAACGGCAGCAGGTCAAGCAACAAAAGGCAAAAGCGTCAGCAAATCCCAATTGGAGAAAGGCGATTTAGTGTTCTTCTCGAATTCTTCAAGTAATGGAAAAATTGTTAACACCGCGATCTACGTAGGCAACAATGAAGTAATCATGTCTGCCGGCAAAAGCGTGGGGGTAGTTAAGCGAAACCTGGATAGAAGCTGGTATCAAGAAAATTACGTAACTGCCCGCAGAATTATTCAATAGCAAAAGCTTCGAAAAGTTTGTGTTCCAAGAGCTTTTCCAAAGTCTAAATCTAAAATGACCGGAGTCCTTTAAAGGATTTCGGTCATTTTTTTGTTTTTTTAAATAGGAAAAATATGTATATAAATCGGTGATCTATGATACTATTAAAAATAATAATCCAACAGGAGGACAATCCATTGAGGGGTATTGGCGGTATTTTACTTAAATTTTTCTTCTCTATAGTAGGCATTATTTTTATAGGCGGACTGCCCGTTCTCCTTTCCGGCATAGGCCATCGTGAATTAAGGTTGCAGGCATATTGGCAGTCCATTAAGGAAATCGTGTTTGCCCTGTTTCACCCGGGGGATTTAACATATGTCATTATCGGGGGCCAAAGGGAACGCGACTTGTTTCCTTATTTTTGGGAGCCGATCACCTATTCGTTACTCGTGTTGTTTTCTGCCTTTCTTTTGGCCAGCTCCTTAAGTATTCTCCTCACGATCCTCACCATGTTGTTTTCTCAAAAAAACAGAGACCGGATCAAGTTCATCTTTTATTTGTTCGAATCGGTGCCTGATGTTCTGGTAATTTTGCTTTCACAGTTGTTTGTACTCTCCCTGTATAAGCAAACTGACATCCTGTTTTTTGAAATTGCCTCAGTCGGCAATGAACGCGCATTCCTACTTCCTGTCCTTGTATTGACGATTTTGCCAACAGTTCAGTTGTTCAGGATTTCTATTCATTCATTTGAGACTGAAGAAAGAAAAGACTATGTCACATTGGCACGATCCATTGGACTCGGGAAACTGGTGATTTTGACCTTTCATATTTTAAGGAATGCGGTTATCTCCGTGTTCTTTCAGTCAAAAAAGACCATCTGGTTTATGCTCTCTAATTTATTTGTTCTGGAACTGATTTTCAATATCTCCGGAATAACCCGCTTCTTAATGTCGACTTTGCAACCGAAAATGTTTACGATTGCAGTTCTTTCCATTTTCATTCCTTTGTTTGTCTTCTACACGGTGGGAGAAATTGTTCTCTCTAAAAAAGCGAATAAGGGAGAGAAAATATAATATGAAGAAAAGTGTGTGGAAAAATCCATTATTTCTTATCGGGTTTACGTTTATTGCCCTCATGCTCGTGGCCAGCTTTATGTATTCGTTGGTGTGGGGGAATGAAGTAAGAAGATTGTATTTCATTAGTGTTGATGGTGTTGTCGTGGAATCCTCCCCGATTTCACCCAAATGGCTATTTCCATTTGGAACCGATCCACAGGGGCTTGATATGGTCGGTAAAATCATCATCGGAGCAAAGTACACGATTTTAACCGCATTAGTGATTGCCTTTCTACGAGTATTATTAGCGATCCCGATCGGACTCATTCTCGGGACATTTCTTGTGAAGTATAAGAAATACATCAATGGCTGGATCGATTCCTTCCATTACATCCCCTTAACGATTCTTGCCTATTTTTTGTTGGAACCGATTCTTTGGGAACCATTTGATGGGTTTCCTAATTCTATCGTAGAACGCTTCATCATTGAAATACTGATTTTGACCTTCCTTATTGTGCCCATATTGTCAGCTCTTTTTGGCAATGAAGTCTCTATACTCTACAAACAGGAATTCATCATGAGTGCGAAAACACTTGGAGCGGGAAAATGGCGGATCATTTTCAAACATATTTTACCCGGAATGAAAGAAAAGCTTGTGATCGTATTTGGACAGCAATTCATGCAGACCCTGATCATCTTTATTCATTTAGGATTACTGACCCTTTTCCTCGGGGGAACTGCTGTGGACTATCAAATGATCAAAGACCCTCCAAGATCCATCACCTACGAATGGTCGGGGCTGATCGGGGATTCCTTCAGATACCTTCAAGGAGCACCATGGGTTCCACTGACACCGATTCTATTCTTTTCTGCCACAATGCTCTCTGTTTCATTGATGATAGAGGGGTATGTCCAGGCAACGAGCGGTCACTCGTATTATAAAAGGAAATTCAAAGCTGCCTTTCACCCCTTTAATGAAAGAAAAAATGCACCGGTGCAGGCTGACTTTGAAAAGATAAAAATGTAGTAAGGTTTGTTGCATAATAATAGAGGAAGAAAACATGGTAAAAAATTCATAGTGCATTTAGGTTTGTATAAGAGTATTTCGGGGAATAAGTTTACACTGAGTAAACAATCTGAGACATTATTAACATTTCTAGTATATATATCCACAAGATTGGGAAAGTATGGGTTGTTCACGAATCGTTCAAAATGGATAAAGCCTTGACAGCTCAAGCTTTCCTGCCTTGTTTGTTACGGAATGTCGAATTTTCATGAAATATTTTTGTTACGATTCACAACAAATTGTTATACACATGAAATTATTTTTTGTTATAATACTCGTTGTTGATTCAAATGAATTTACATTTGCTAAACAAATTCTTAATAAATTTTCAGTCATACATGTTTTAAATAAATTCTAATTAAAAAGGTGATGAAGCATGAACTTCTTTAAAAGACAGTTTGATGATATGCGTACTGGGAAGTTATCGTTCTTCTTTACAGTCGTTATACTATTTTGGATTAAGACTTATGCCGTATATTTAGCAGAATTTAACCTGGGAATACAAAATGCGCTTCAGCATTTTCTTTTATTTTTTAACCCATTAAGTTCTGCACTATTATTCTTTGCCTTCGCATTATTCTGGAAAGGCAAAGGGCGATATATTGCGTTTATCGTTATTAATTTGTTAATGTCCTTCGTTTTATACGCAAACGTCGTGTATTACCGATTCTTTAATGACTTTATTACAGTACCTGTTATTTTACAGGCTAAAACAAATAACGGTCTTGGTGGCAGTGCACTTGAGTTAATCAGTCCGCTTGATATTTTATATTTCTTAGATCTATTCATTATTATTGGATTAATGGTTCTTAAGAAAGTTAAGCCGCAAGAGAAATTGCGTTTCCGTTCAGTATTTGCGGTCATGACATCTGCAGTCCTTGTGTTCTTATTGAACTTAGGGTTAGCTAACATTGATCGTCCTGAATTATTGACTCGTAGTTTTGACCGTAACTATCTGGTGAAGTATCTTGGAACTCACAACTTTACGATTTATGATATTGTTCAAAACTCTAAAACGTCTGCAAAACGTGCTATGGCCGACAGTAATGAAGTTTCAGAAGTTGAAAATTACGTAAAAGCAAATAAAGTAGAGCCAAATCCTGAATACTTTGGTAAAGCAAAAGGGAAAAACGTTATCTACATCTCCATGGAATCCCTGCAAACATTTATGATTGGCAGAGAGTTAAATGGAGAGGAAGTTACACCATTCTTGAACTCTTTAGTGGATAGTAAAGAAGCTATGTACTTTGATAACTTCTTCCATCAAACAGGTCAAGGGAAAACATCTGATTCTGAGTTTATTATTGAAAACTCATTATTCCCTCTTCCCCAAGGTGCTGTATTCATGACACATGCTAACAACACGTATCAATCAGCTCCTTCGATTCTAAAGGGAAAAGGATATACTTCAGCGGTATTCCACGGTAACTACAAAACATTCTGGAACCGTTCTGAGATGTACCGTTCAATGGGGTATGACGAATTTTTCGATGCAACGTATTATGATATGAGTAATCCAGAAGAACAGCTTCCTTATGGGTTAAAGGATAAACCGTTCTTCGAAGATTCAATTCCGATGCTGGAAAGCTTAAAACAACCCTTTTACACAAAATTCATTACGTTATCCAATCACTTCCCGTTTGACCGCCACGAGGAAGATGCTAATTTCCCTCAGGGTGAAACAGGTAACGGTGTAGTGGACCGATATTTCCAAACGTCACATTACATGGATCAAGTATTGGAAGACTTTGTGAACGATTTAAAAGAAAAAGGTTTATATGATAATACAATGATTGTTCTTTATGGTGATCACTATGGTATTTCTGATAACCATAATAAAGCGATGTCTGAGGTACTGGGTAAAGAAGTGGATAATTTCGAAAGTGCTCAGCTCCAACGAGTGCCATTGTTCATTCTTAACTCTGGTGCAGAAGGTGGAGTTAACAATACGTATGGCGGACAGATTGATCTTCGCCCTACAATTATGCACCTTCTTGGAGAAGAGACAAAAGATTATCTAAGCTTTGGTCAGGACCTGCTTTCTGAAGAGCGAAAGCAAATCGTACCTTTCCGTAATGGTGATGTCATTACAGATAAGTACTCTGAAATTAAAGGAGTCTGCTACGATAACGAAACAGGTCAACCTGTAGAAGAAGGAAATAATTCATGTGAAGAAGCAAGTAAGGAAGCAAACAAGCGTTTAGAGCTTTCCGATAAAGTGGTTTATGAAGATCTACTTCGCTTCTATAAACCTGAAGGATATAAACCGATAGATCGTTCAGATTATCAGTATAATAATCCAAATCCAAAGAGCTCAGAAGATCCTGAAGCTTCACAAGAAGAAAACCACGAATAAAATAAGTAACTTTAAGCAAGCTCCATCCACCTATTTTGGTGAGATGGAGCTTGTTTTTTTTGTTGTTTACTCTTTCGTAAACATTGTTGCTATTTACACAGAGAAAAACATGGACCGTTCCTTTCCGCTCCAGGCACAAGATTCCCTGGGGAGGAAGTCAAGCCTCCTCGGGCATTGCCCTGCGGGGTCTCGACCTTTCCTCTATCTCCCGCAGGAGTCAAGTGCCTTCCGCTACAATCCACTCTGTGCTATTACATTCTTACTGCAAATAAACGTATAGAAAATCAACACAAAATGCTCGTATTGTTTGTCTTTGTATGGAGCAGCAATCCCCAAGGCATATGGGACCTTGAATGACAAAAAATAAGTTCAAACAATCTTATCTATAGAATGTCCTATTATCTCACCGGGTATATAACTACTTGTAAAGAGAGTAGTGATCCCTTTTCTATTGTAACCTTTAAGCTCTGTCACGAAATTCTCTTATAGATGGTGAGGGGAACTGCGTAGACTCCTGCGGAAATACGGGCGTGCCGAGACCCCGGAAGCGAAGCTGAGGAGGCTCGGCCGAACGTCCGCGGAAAGCGAAGCAGTTCCCCTCACCATCCAACACATACTAATTGACAGAGCCGAAGCAGACTTTTGGTTAAAAAACAACAATCTTTGCCAAAGGTACATTGTTATTAAAAGATAAACATCTGATCGATTTTGAATGTTTTATGATAGATAATGATTATTTTTGATTAAAAATGATTGATTTTTGTAACCGTTCTCATTATAATGAAAGTAACAAGAAACGGAGAAAGTAGGAGAATGCTATGTTAACGGAGGAACGACATCGAATCATCTTAGACTTATTGAAGGAGAAAGATGCGATAAAAATCCAAGAGATTGTGGATGTTACGAACGCTTCTGAGTCAACGATTCGCCGGGACTTAACACAGCTCGAGCAAGAGAAATTTCTGAAACGTATACATGGTGGGGCTGCGAGGCTTCAAGGGAAACTGAAGGAATTGAGCGTTTCTGAAAAATCATCCAAAAGCTTTCATGAAAAGCAATCCATCGGTCAATATGCTGCTTCCCTGGTAGAAGAGGGCGATTGCATCTTCTTGGACGCCGGTACAACGACATTGAGTCTCATCGACCATCTTCCGGAAATGGATATTGTGGTTGTGACCAATGGGTTGACCCATGTGGACGCGCTCATTCAAAAAGGATTTAAAACGTATATGATCGGCGGATACGTAAAGCCGGTGACAAGAGCGATGGTCGGAAGTGGAGCGATGGAATCCTTACGCCAGTATCGATTTGATAAAGCATTTATGGGGGCGAACGGGGTTCATGCTCAATATGGATTCACGACTCCGGATCCCGAGGAGGCTCAAGTAAAGCGCATGGCCATTGAATTATCAAGAGAAGCCATGTTCTTAACGGATGACTCCAAGTTTGGAGAAATTGCTTTTAGCAAAATAGTGGATCTCGATAAAGCCATTATTATAACGAACGCACTGGACGGCGAACATGACATGGCAATGATGAAACAAACTACGATAAAGGTTGTGACACCATGATAT
This sequence comes from Rossellomorea sp. H136, assembly GCF_056838065.1. Lineage (NCBI taxonomy): Bacteria > Bacillati > Bacillota > Bacilli > Caryophanales > Bacillaceae > Rossellomorea > Rossellomorea sp. H136. Next base: position 3,967,784 of record NZ_CM166371.1, on the reverse strand, counting down.
ATACCTTAACACTTAACCCTTCTGTCGATTACATTATGGAACTTGACTCCTTTCAAAAAGGCGGTCTAAACCGAAGTGAGAAAGAAAGTGCATTTCCCGGAGGTAAAGGAATCAATGTCTCCCGTGTTTTACATGTACTGAATGTAGAAAGCGTTGCTCTTGGATTTGCAGGAGGATTTACTGGTGAGTACATTAAACATTTTTTAAAGAAAGAAAAAATACAAAATGACTTTGTAGAAGTTGAAGAAGCTTCACGGATTAACGTAAAGGTTAAGTCTGATGATGAAACGGAAATCAACGGTAGTGGACCATCGATTCGCGTGGAACATATACAACAGTTACTTGGGCAGATATCTTCATTAACAGAAGAAGACATGATCGTTCTGGCGGGGAGTATACCTGGATCGGTACCAAAATCATTTTACCAGCAGATTGTTGCACAATGTAAGGAACAAGGAACGAAAGTGATTATCGATGCCGAGAAGAACTTGATTCAACCAGTTCTTTCCTTGAATCCCTTCTTGATCAAACCGAATCATCATGAGCTGGGGGAGATGTTTGGTGTGAAGATTGAGTCAGTTGATGATGCGGTTCACTACGGAAAGAAGTTGAAAGATTACGGGATTGAAAACGTGATGGTTTCAATGGCGGAAAAGGGTGCCCTCTTACTGACTGGTAAAGAGACCTTGTATTCTTCCGTACCAAGTGGAGAGTTGCAAAGCTCGGTCGGTGCAGGAGATTCTACCGTTGCCGGATTTCTTGCGGGACTATCAAGGGGCTGGAGCATTGAGGATGCATTCCGCTTAGGAACCTCGGCTGGATCTGCCACAGCTTATTCAATCGGTCTTTGCTCATTGGAAAAAGTGGAAAGCTTATTTGAAGAAATTCAGATTACGAAAAAATAGGGGGGAACAAACATGAGAATTACTGAATTACTAACGAAAGATACAATTCAGATTAATATAACTTCTATATCAAAAACTGGCGTTATTGACGAATTGGTTTCCGTATTAGATAAAAGTGGGAAGCTAGAGGACCCTAAAGAATTCAAGCAAGCGATTCTTAACCGTGAAGCACAAAGTACAACGGGTATTGGGGAAGGGATCGCCATTCCTCACGCGAAAACATCGGCCGTTAAAGCACCTGCGATTGCATTTGGCAAATCAGCACAAGGAGTAGACTATGAATCTCTCGATGGGGCTCCTGCTCATTTGTTCTTCATGATTGCAGCAACAGAAGGGGCCAATCAAACACATCTTGAAGCATTAAGCCGTCTTTCTTCTATGCTGATGGACTCCGAGGTCCGCAAAGCGTTAGTGAATGCTTCATCAAAAGAAGAAGTTTTAGAGATTATTAATGTTCATGATCGGGAGGACGAGGAAGAGATTCCTGCTGAAACTTCCACAAACGAAGGAAAGGTCCTGGCTGTAACAGCATGTCCTACAGGGATTGCTCATACGTATATGGCGGCAGATGCTTTGAAAGCCAAAGCGAAAGAAATTGGTGTGAATCTAAAAGTAGAGACGAATGGTTCTGGTGGAGCAAAGAACGTCTTAACTTCTGAAGAAATTGAAAATGCCGTAGCTATAATCGTAGCTGCCGATACTAAAGTGGAAGTGAATCGTTTTAAAGGAAAGCATGTGATTGAAGTTCCTGTGGCAGAAGCGATTAGACGTCCTGAAGAATTATTGAATCAGGCTATGAAACAAGATGCTCCTCTATATAAAGGTAGAGAGCAATCTGGTGAGACTGGGGCTGGTCCTGAGAAAAAACAAAAGACAGGCTTTTACAAGCATCTGATGAATGGTGTTTCTAACATGCTTCCATTCGTTGTAGGTGGAGGTATCCTGATTGCGATCTCGTTCTTATTCGGCATTCAGTCAGCCAATCCTGATTCTCCTGAGTACAATGAATTTGCCGCCATGTTAATGAAAATCGGCGGAGATAATGCCTTCTACTTAATGGTTCCTGTTTTAGCGGGATTCATTGCCATGAGTATATCGGATCGACCTGGATTTGCCCCTGGTATGGTGGGTGGATTGATTGCTGCAACTGGTCAAAGTGGATTCTTGGGTGGAATTATCGCCGGTTTCTTAGCAGGTTATGTAGTTCTCGGAATCAAGCGTTTAACAAACAATTTCCCTCCTTCATTGGAAGGGATCAAACCGGTATTGATCTATCCGCTACTGGGAATTTTCATTACTGGATTCATCATGCTTCAGTTCTTGGTGGAGCCTCTAAGTGCAGTCAACACGGGTATACAAAACTGGTTGGATGGATTAGGGACAGGGAACCTGATTTTACTCGGACTTGTTCTTGGGGGAATGATGGCAATCGACATGGGAGGTCCGATCAACAAAGCGGCCTTTACTTTCGGCATTGCCATGATTGAAGGAGGAAACCTTGCTCCCCATGCTGCCATTATGGCCGGAGGTATGGTGCCGCCATTAGGCCTGGCCCTAGCAACGACAATATTCAAGAAGAAGTTCAATGATAATGAGCGAAAAGCTGGGTTCGCGGCTTATTTTATGGGAGCATCTTTTATTACTGAAGGAGCTATTCCGTTTGCTGCAGCCGATCCATTTCGGGTCATCCCTTCTATTGTGACAGGTTCAGCGGTTGCAGGAGCGCTAGCGATGTTCTTTGGGATTGGTTTACCTGCCCCCCACGGTGGATTATTCGTATTCCCGGTAGTAGAAGGGAATCCGTTCTTATATCTGTTAGCAGTACTGATTGGTTCTGTCATTACAGCCGTGATGGTTGGGTTATTAAAGAAACCGATTAAATGATAAATGAAAGAACCAGGTGATCTCCACCTGGTTCTTTTGATTTTTGAGTTTTAAAAGGTTCATTCCAGGTAAAAAGTATAGGTAGATGATGGGGAGGGGAAAGGCAATGGAGATGATAGAATTTCTGGAGATTCCAGATGAGTTTTACACTGCTCTTATTCGTATTATGTTAATCGTTCTACTGAGCGGCTTAATTGGTATAGAGAGGGAATTTAAAAATCATCCAGCTGGTTTACGCACTCATATTCTTGTGGGTGTCGGCTCTTGTTTATTAATGCTTGTTTCCCTATATGGATTTGAACCGTTTTTAGACGAACACCCTCAATTAGTTGGTTTTGATCCAAGTCGGATTCCTTCCTATGTCATTTCCGGAATCGGCTTTCTAGGTGCGGGAACAATTATGGCCCATGGAGGTGTGACGGTTAGAGGCTTAACCACTGCCGCCAGTATTTGGGTTGTTGCAGGCTTAGGGTTGGTAGTCGGCATCGGGATGTATTATTTAGCCATCTTTACAACACTGATAATCGTCGTGACGTTATTTTTCTTGAACAACCTGGAAAGCTTTTACAAGGAAAAAGTGAAGCATAAGAAGCTCCTACTCCTTAGTCTGATCGTGCAAAAGGGGAAGGGTAATATCACGTCTATAAATGACGCACTTCATGATCATGGAATCGAGATCACTCAATACCAAATTGAAGAAGGAGATAAAATGGAGGGGGTGGATGCCTTTAAATATTCCCTTCTTATATTAACACCAAGTGCCCTTCAGTTTAATGAAATACTGGAAGTTGTCCAAGATTTAGAGTGTGTGAAAAAATTCCAGCTTCACAAAAAATAAGTTAAGGAACTAGGGTGTTCATTCATCCTCATTCCTTAACTTTTATAAGCTTTCAATTTCTACATCTTTTATCCCTTCGATTTCTGAAATCGTATAGTAAATGTCTACCGTCTTTTTTCTGAAGTCCACAATGATTTTCAATTCCAGAAGGTGTTGCTGATTTTTCAAGTCTTTGATCCGGATATTTTCAATAGAAATTTCCTCAGCTTTTATTCGTTCAATAATCGATTTGATTTCTTGTTTTTCCAAAATCGTAGCACGTAGGGACAGCTCTTTTTCCCGCAATCGTTTCGGACCTAAATACGTAATAATAATAGGCACCACTTCAACGGAGACAATCAAGAGAATCACACCTGCTGTAGCTTCCATATAGAAGCCCGCTCCAACAGCAATTCCGATTCCTGCCGCTCCCCAGATCATAGCTGCAGTCGTTAACCCGGAAATGCTGTCATTTCCTCTTCGTAAAATGACACCTGCCCCTAAGAAGCCAATCCCTGAAACAATCTGAGCTGCCAGTCGCAATGGATCCATCGTGATGTTTACTTTATCCGATCCCTCGGAAATATAAGCAGACTCAATAGAGACAATTGTTAATAAACAGCTCACGATACATATAACGAGAGACGTCTTTAAACCTACAGGCTTTCGCTTTAATTCTCTCTCCAGCCCAATAATTAACCCTAATACCGCAGATACACCCAGCTTTATCATAAATGTCGTATCTAATAGTTCCATCAAGCCCCCTCCAGTTCAACGAATATCCCTGAAAATTCATGTAGTAATTTAACCATGCTGATTATAAAATAGGAGCAAAGAATACATATCAGGAGGTTTGTCATGTCGGACACGAAGTTTAATCCGTACCTTTTACTCGCAATCGGAGTCATCTCAGTATCAACCTCTGCCATCCTGGTAAAGGTATCGAGTGCACCAGCAGGTGTTTTGGCCTTTTATCGGTTGTTTTTCACAGTTTTATTAATGTCCCCTGTATTTTTCTTAAAGTATGTGAGGGAACTGAAAGTTATTACTCTAAGAGATTGGATGTTTTCAATTTTAGCCGGGGTCTTTCTTGCCTTTCATTTCATACTCTGGTTTGAATCCTTAAATTATACTTCTGTTGCCAGCTCTACGGTACTCGTTACATTGCAGCCATTATTCGCTTTTATCGGGGCTTACTTGTTCTTTCAAGAAAAAATAACAGGGAGAGCCATCATCTCGGCGGTTTTAGCTGTTAGTGGGAGTTTCATCATAAGCTGGGGAGATTTTAAAATAAGCGGAAGCGCGCTATGGGGAGATATTTTAGCCTTGGTGGCGTGCGCTCTTGTAACAGGATACCTGTTATTCGGGCAGACAATAAGGAAACGGCTATCCCTCATTACCTACACGTACTTGGTCTATGCGATAAGCTCAGTCGTTTTATTCTTATATGTCATAATGCGTTCCGAAAGCCTTGGGCCATATCCGAGAGAGGATTGGATCTACTTTCTATTACTTGCCATTATCCCGACACTATTAGGTCATTCATTATTCAATTGGTCCCTGAAGTGGTTAAGCACCTCAACCATCTCGATGGCCATCCTCTTTGAACCAATAGGAGCTTCAATCCTTGCTTATTGGCTCTTAGCTGAAAAAGTGATGATGACTCAAGTGGTTGGAGGTCTTGTTATTATCATCGGCGTTACCTTCTTCTTAATAGAAGAAAGGAAATTAAAAAAGATGGTCCAAAAAGTCAACGAGGTGAAAAAGAATGAAGAACTTCCGCATTAGAAAGGCAAACCTTCAAGACTCTCCCGGGTTAGCATCCGTACACGTCCATAGCTGGAGAACGACGTACAAAGGAATCGTTTCAGAAGAATATCTTCAGTCTTTATCAATAGAAGAAAGAGAACAAAAGTGGGTACAAATCCTGTCCGGATCTCATCATACGTATGTATGTGAAGTAGATGATGGGGAAATCATTGGCTTTGTTTCATTTGGGAAAGAGCGTTCTGGGGAATACGAAGGGGAATTGTATGCCATTTATCTTCTAGAAGAATACCAAGGTAAAGGCATCGGGAAAGAGCTCTTCGGAATTGCCGCTACAGGTCTTAAAAAACTAGGATACAACTCTATGTGGATCTGGGTGCTAAAGGAGAATCCATCGAAACATTTCTATTATGCCTTAAAACCTACACTCATTAAGGAAGAGGTATTAACGATTGGTGGTGAGTCGCACCAGGAAGAAGGGTTGCTGCTGGAACTGCAGTAAAAAGGAGTAGAGGAGTGACGGCTCCTTTACTCCTTTTTACTTTATTCACTTTACCAGAGCCTCTTTAAGAAAATACGTATGTAAAACCAGAAAATACAAACGCCATGACGACTGAAAAGATGAAGGTCATTCCTCTTACAGGTGTAGTGCTTTCACTTATCTTAAGAGCTTGTACATATGAATACGCAAACAGATACACAGCCATGATGAAGGATAGAGATAATGCGACGTTAGAAAGCATGATTAATAAATCTCCTTTCAGGAATGCGTAGTAATAATGTATATGAAGGTTTACTGTTAAACAGAACAACAGAAGTGATTGATTAAGTTTTTAAAGTTTCACTTAAAAATATATTGCAATAACATTAACGGCATGTTATATTTATAAACGTCGCTGATGCAGCAAACATCATTTCGAAAAAAACAAATGAAAAAAGTTGTTGACGCGAGAATAGAAGATATGTTATATTAGTAAAGTCGCTTCGGAGCGGAGCGGACAAGCCTTGAACCTTGAAAACTGAACAAAACAAGACAATACGTCAACGTTAATTCTAGATTTATTTTTAAAGAGCTATTCAAACTTTTATCGGAGAGTTTGATCCTGGCTCAGGACGAACGCTGGCGGCGTGCCTAATACATGCAAGTCGAGCGGACTGATGGGAGCTTGCTCCCATCAGTCAGCGGCGGACGGGTGAGTAACACGTGGGTAACCTGCCTGTAAGACTGGGATAACTCCGGGAAACCGGGGCTAATACCGGATAACTCATTTCCTCGCATGAGGAAATGTTGAAAGGTGGCTTTTAGCTATCACTTACAGATGGACCCGCGGCGCATTAGCTAGTTGGTGAGGTAACGGCTCACCAAGGCGACGATGCGTAGCCGACCTGAGAGGGTGATCGGCCACACTGGGACTGAGACACGGCCCAGACTCCTACGGGAGGCAGCAGTAGGGAATCTTCCGCAATGGACGAAAGTCTGACGGAGCAACGCCGCGTGAGTGATGAAGGTTTTCGGATCGTAAAACTCTGTTGTTAGGGAAGAACAAGTACCGTTCGAATAGGGCGGTACCTTGACGGTACCTAACCAGAAAGCCACGGCTAACTACGTGCCAGCAGCCGCGGTAATACGTAGGTGGCAAGCGTTGTCCGGAATTATTGGGCGTAAAGCGCGCGCAGGTGGTTTCTTAAGTCTGATGTGAAAGCCCACGGCTCAACCGTGGAGGGTCATTGGAAACTGGGGAACTTGAGTGCAGAAGAGGAAAGTGGAATTCCAAGTGTAGCGGTGAAATGCGTAGATATTTGGAGGAACACCAGTGGCGAAGGCGACTTTCTGGTCTGTAACTGACACTGAGGCGCGAAAGCGTGGGGAGCAAACAGGATTAGATACCCTGGTAGTCCACGCCGTAAACGATGAGTGCTAAGTGTTAGGGGGTTTCCGCCCCTTAGTGCTGCAGCTAACGCATTAAGCACTCCGCCTGGGGAGTACGGTCGCAAGACTGAAACTCAAAGGAATTGACGGGGGCCCGCACAAGCGGTGGAGCATGTGGTTTAATTCGAAGCAACGCGAAGAACCTTACCAGGTCTTGACATCCTCTGACAACCCTAGAGATAGGGCTTTCCCCTTCGGGGGACAGAGTGACAGGTGGTGCATGGTTGTCGTCAGCTCGTGTCGTGAGATGTTGGGTTAAGTCCCGCAACGAGCGCAACCCTTGATCTTAGTTGCCAGCATTCAGTTGGGCACTCTAAGATGACTGCCGGTGACAAACCGGAGGAAGGTGGGGATGACGTCAAATCATCATGCCCCTTATGACCTGGGCTACACACGTGCTACAATGGACGGTACAAAGGGCAGCAAGACCGCGAGGTTTAGCCAATCCCATAAAACCGTTCTCAGTTCGGATTGTAGGCTGCAACTCGCCTACATGAAGCTGGAATCGCTAGTAATCGCGGATCAGCATGCCGCGGTGAATACGTTCCCGGGCCTTGTACACACCGCCCGTCACACCACGAGAGTTTGTAACACCCGAAGTCGGTGAGGTAACCTTTTGGAGCCAGCCGCCTAAGGTGGGACAGATGATTGGGGTGAAGTCGTAACAAGGTAGCCGTATCGGAAGGTGCGGCTGGATCACCTCCTTTCTAAGGAAGATTTAACTAAACGTTTGACACGTCGAAGTTTTGTTCAGTTTTGATGGTTTAATAAGGTTTTTTGCGAAAGCAAAATAACCATCCATCAAAACTTTTTGTCTCTTACGAGATCAAAATGTGTTTGTTCTTTGAAAACTAGATAAAGATAAATTGATAGTCAAGAAATTACCGAGTATCGCCATTTTAGGTTTTAAACCTGATGTAACAACCAATTCGGTTAAGTTATGAAGGGCGCACGGTGGATGCCTTGGCACTAGGAGCCGACGAAGGACGGGACTAACACCGATATGCTTTGGGGAGCTGTAAGTGAGCTTTGATCCAGAGATTTCCGAATGGGGGAACCCATTGTTCGTAATGGAACAATATCCTTACTTGAATACATAGAGTATGGAAGGCAGACCCAGGGAACTGAAACATCTAAGTACCTGGAGGAAGAGAAAGCAATTGCGATTCCCTGAGTAGCGGCGAGCGAAACGGGATGTAGCCCAAACCAAGAGGCTTGCCTCTTGGGGTTGTAGGACACTCTATACGGAGTTACAAAGGAATGAAGTAGACGAAGAAGTCTGGAAAGGCTCGTCAAAGAAGGTAACAACCCTGTAGTTGAAACTTCATTCTCTCTTGAGTGGATCCTGAGTACGGCGGGACACGTGAAATCCCGTCGGAAGCTGGGAGGACCATCTCCCAAGGCTAAATACTCCCTAGTGACCGATAGTGAACCAGTACCGTGAGGGAAAGGTGAAAAGCACCCCGGAAGGGGAGTGAAATAGAACCTGAAACCGTGTGCCTACAAGTAGTCAGAGCCCGTTAACGGGTGATGGCGTGCCTTTTGTAGAATGAACCGGCGAGTTACGATCCCATGCAAGGTTAAGTCGATGAGACGGAGCCGCAGCGAAAGCGAGTCTGAATAGGGCGAATTGAGTATGTGGTCGTAGACCCGAAACCAGGTGATCTACCCATGTCCAGGATGAAGTTCAGGTAACACTGAATGGAGGTCCGAACCCACGCACGTTGAAAAGTGCGGGGATGAGGTGTGGGTAGCGGAGAAATTCCAATCGAACTTGGAGATAGCTGGTTCTCTCCGAAATAGCTTTAGGGCTAGCCTCATGTGTAAGAGTCTTGGAGGTAGAGCACTGTTTGGACTAGGGGCCCTCATCGGGTTACCGAATTCAGACAAACTCCGAATGCCAAAGACTTATCCATGGGAGTCAGACTGCGAGTGATAAGATCCGTAGTCGAAAGGGAAACAGCCCAGACCACCAGCTAAGGTCCCAAAGTATACGTTAAGTGGAAAAGGATGTGGAGTTGCTTAGACAACCAGGATGTTGGCTTAGAAGCAGCCACCATTTAAAGAGTGCGTAATAGCTCACTGGTCGAGTGACTCTGCGCCGAAAATGTACCGGGGCTAAACGTATCACCGAAGCTGTGGATTGACACCTTTAGGTGTCAGTGGTAGGAGAGCGTTCTAAGGACTGCGAAGCTAGACCGTAAGGACTGGTGGAGTGCTTAGAAGTGAGAATGCCGGTATGAGTAGCGAAAGATGGGTGAGAATCCCATCCACCGAATGCCTAAGGTTTCCTGAGGAAGGCTCGTCCGCTCAGGGTTAGTCGGGACCTAAGTCGAGGCCGATAGGCGTAGACGATGGACAACAGGTTGATATTCCTGTACCACCTCTTTTCCGTTTGAGCAATGGGGGGACGCAGGAGGATAGGGTAAGCGCACTGCTGGATATGTGCGTCTAAGCAGTTAGGCTGATGATGAGGCAAATCCCATCATCGTGAAGGCTGAGCTGTGATAGCGAGCGAATTATAGTAGCGAAGTTCCTGATTCCACACTGCCAAGAAAAGCCTCTAGCGAGGAAAAAGGTGCCCGTACCGCAAACCGACACAGGTAGGCGAGGAGAGAATCCTAAGGTGAGCGAGAGAACTCTCGTTAAGGAACTCGGCAAAATGACCCCGTAACTTCGGGAGAAGGGGTGCTCTGGTAGGGTGCAAGCCCGAGAGAGCCGCAGTGAATAGGCCCAGGCGACTGTTTAGCAAAAACACAGGTCTCTGCGAAGCCGTAAGGCGAAGTATAGGGGCTGACGCCTGCCCGGTGCTGGAAGGTTAAGAGGAGTGCTTAGCGCAAGCGAAGGTGCGAATCGAAGCCCCAGTAAACGGCGGCCGTAACTATAACGGTCCTAAGGTAGCGAAATTCCTTGTCGGGTAAGTTCCGACCCGCACGAAAGGCGTAACGATCTGGGCACTGTCTCAACGAGAGACTCGGTGAAATTATAGTACCTGTGAAGATGCAGGTTACCCGCGACAGGACGGAAAGACCCCGTGGAGCTTTACTGTAGCCTGATATTGAATTTTGGTACAGCTTGTACAGGATAGGTAGGAGCCTTGGAAGCCGGAGCGCCAGCTTCGGTGGAGGCATCGGTGGGATACTACCCTGGCTGTATTGAAATTCTAACCCGCGCCCCTTATCGGGGTGGGAGACAGTGTCAGGTGGGCAGTTTGACTGGGGCGGTCGCCTCCTAAAGAGTAACGGAGGCGCCCAAAGGTTCCCTCAGAATGGTTGGAAATCATTCGCAGAGTGTAAAGGCACAAGGGAGCTTGACTGCGAGACCTACAAGTCGAGCAGGGACGAAAGTCGGGCTTAGTGATCCGGTGGTTCCGCATGGAAGGGCCATCGCTCAACGGATAAAAGCTACCCCGGGGATAACAGGCTTATCTCCCCCAAGAGTCCACATCGACGGGGAGGTTTGGCACCTCGATGTCGGCTCATCGCATCCTGGGGCTGTAGTCGGTCCCAAGGGTTGGGCTGTTCGCCCATTAAAGCGGTACGCGAGCTGGGTTCAGAACGTCGTGAGACAGTTCGGTCCCTATCCGTCGTGGGCGCAGGAAATTTGAGAGGAGCTGTCCTTAGTACGAGAGGACCGGGATGGACGCACCGCTGGTGTACCAGTTGTCTTGCCAAAGGCATCGCTGGGTAGCTATGTGCGGAAGGGATAAGTGCTGAAAGCATCTAAGCATGAAGCCCCCCTCGAGATGAGATTTCCCATCACGTATGTGAGTAAGATCCCTAGAAGATGACTAGGTAGATAGGTCAGAGATGGAAGCATGGCGACATGTGGAGTTGACTGATACTAATCGATCGAGGACTTAACCACACTATAAAGCGGAGGCGGCTTGAACAGAGACGACAAGCATTTCTGAGCAATCAGAAGAGGGTGCCTTTTACCCTCAGCTGATTGAACTGAAATGACCTCGAGTCTCTAGCCGCCGGAGCTGGAATGCTATCTACTTGAAGAAGTAGATGCAATAATTGGTCGATATTCGGCTTTCTTGACATCAATTCTTTATCTAGTTTTCAGGGAATAAATTTTATACGAAAATATAAAAAAGCCTTGAAAAAATATATCTACGCGATATAATAGTACTTGTCCTTAAAAAAGAGACAAGAAATAGTCTGGTGACAATGGCGAAGAGGTCACACCCGTTCCCATGCCGAACACGGAAGTTAAGCTCTTCAGCGCCGATGGTAGTTGGGGGATCTCCCCCTGTGAGAGTAGGACGTCGCCAGGCTTTATATCTTGGAGGATTAGCTCAGCTGGGAGAGCATCTGCCTTACAAGCAGAGGGTCGGCGGTTCGATCCCGTCATCCTCCACCAAGTTTTTTTACGAAAGTAAAATAAACTTCATTTTATTTTGCGCCAGCAAAATATCTTTCCTTGAACTGCTTCTGTGAAGTAACTTTCCATTAAGACTTCATATGAAAGTGAATATGCCGGTGTAGCTCAACTGGTAGAGCAACTGACTTGTAATCAGTAGGTTGGGGGTTCAAGTCCTCTTGCCGGCACCATTTCGGTTTTAAATATCATCTTTTCAGATGAGCCATTAGCTCAGTTGGTAGAGCATCTGACTTTTAATCAGAGGGTCGAAGGTTCGAGTCCTTCATGGCTCACCATAGATTTTTGCATAAGCAGAATATCTTACCATTTACATCATGCGGGTGTGGCGGAATTGGCAGACGCACCAGACTTAGGATCTGGCGCCGCAAGGCGTGGGGGTTCAAGTCCCTTCACCCGCACCAATCATTTTGCGGAAGTAGTTCAGTGGTAGAACACCACCTTGCCAAGGTGGGGGTCGCGGGTTCGAATCCCGTCTTCCGCTCCAGAAGACTTTGCCGGGGTGGCGGAACTGGCAGACGCACAGGACTTAAAATCCTGCGGTAGGTGACTACCGTACCGGTTCGATTCCGGTCCTCGGCACCAAGATTTTTGCGAGAGCAAAATAATCTTCCTTAATTTGCATCAGCAAATAAGGAGCAATAATAGAATTATGCGCCCGTAGCTCAATTGGATAGAGCGTTTGACTACGGATCAAAAGGTTAGGGGTTCGACTCCTCTCGGGCGCGCCATATTATCGGGAAGTAGCTCAGCTTGGTAGAGCACTTGGTTTGGGACCAAGGGGTCGCAGGTTCGAATCCTGTCTTCCCGACCACTTCTTGGGGCCTTAGCTCAGCTGGGAGAGCGCCTGCTTTGCACGCAGGAGGTCAGCGGTTCGATCCCGCTAGGCTCCACCAAGTTCTTTTGTTAAAGCAAAAGAAACTTAAGTAATATTTGAGAAATCCATCTATCAATTAATTTGATATTAAATGTATCTTGGCGGTGTAGCTCAGCTGGCTAGAGCGTACGGTTCATACCCGTGAGGTCGGGGGTTCGATCCCCTCCGCCGCTACCAAAAGGGACCTTTAGCTCAGTTGGTTAGAGCAGACGGCTCATAACCGTCCGGTCGTAGGTTCGAGTCCTACAAGGTCCACCAAGTTCCATTTCAATACGGAGGAATACCCAAGTCCGGCTGAAGGGATCGGTCTTGAAAACCGACAGGGGTGTCATAGCCCGCGGGGGTTCGAATCCCCCTTCCTCCTCCATATTTCCTTTTATGGGAAATTTCATATTTATATCGTCGCGGGGTGGAGCAGTTCGGTAGCTCGTCGGGCTCATAACCCGAAGGTCGCAGGTTCAAATCCTGTCCCCGCAATACCATTGTTGACTTAGGGTAGCATTTCCCTTCATAAGTCACGCATGGATAGTTATTTTGACTGTCGTCAAAAAACTTTGGTCCGGTAGTTCAGTTGGTTAGAATGCCTGCCTGTCACGCAGGAGGTCGCGGGTTCGAGTCCCGTCCGGACCGCCATTTTCTTTTAATAAGATTATGGTTCATAATTAAATATTTTACTCTAAGTAAGGCTCAGTAGCTCAGTTGGTAGAGCAATGGACTGAAAATCCATGTGTCGGCGGTTCGATTCCGTCCTGAGCCACCATTTTCTATTTGAAGATACTATGGCGATTGTGGCGAAGTGGTTAACGCACCTGATTGTGGTTCAGGCATTCGTGGGTTCGATTCCCATCAGTCGCCCCATATTTTCTTATATAAATTGTGCGGGTGTAGTTTAGTGGTAAAACCTCAGCCTTCCAAGCTGATGATGAGGGTTCGATTCCCTTCACCCGCTCCAATTATTACTCTTAATGGGCCTATAGCTCAGCTGGTTAGAGCGCACGCCTGATAAGCGTGAGGTCGGTGGTTCGAGTCCACTTAGGCCCACCATTTCATTATTCCGCAGTAGCTCAGTGGTAGAGCTATCGGCTGTTAACCGATCGGTCGCAAGTTCGAATCTTGCCTGCGGAGCCAATAATACGGGGAAGTACTCAAGTGGCTGAAGAGGCGCCCCTGCTAAGGGTGTAGGTCGGGCAACCGGCGCGAGGGTTCAAATCCCTCCTTCTCCGCCATATTATGGCCCATTGGTCAAGCGGTTAAGACACCGCCCTTTCACGGCGGTAACACGGGTTCGAATCCCGTATGGGTCATCTGAAAAAAGACTATCATTTTTGATAGTCTTTTTTTGTTGTACAAAGTAGAAATGGTGGTCATTTTATTAAAAATAGAATAAAAACGGTTCTATAATATTTGTTGGGGTTCTTACACAATTAGAAGATACAATAAATGCACGTAATCGCCCAGCCTTTTATACTTGAATTGTCGAGAAACAAGTAAAGATTGGAGATTCGTGCATAATGAATTCTACCATATTGTTGCCTGGTTTTGAAGAAGTAAACATCACGAAGATGGAAGAAGTGGATGTGCGACTTTGTTTACATATAGAGCTTCCTCTTAAGTCACACATATGTCCAGAATGTGCGACCAGCACAATGAAAGTTCATGATTACTGGATACAAAAGAAGGGAAATAACAGCTCATTATCGGGATGGGATTACCAGAGAACCGATCGATATCCTTCCCAATTGTAATAAAAACACCATTAAACACTACCTAAGAAGATATGGTTCTCAAGTGGAGGTGGTCGTAATGGATATGAGCCAATCGTTTAAGCCAGCTGTACAACAAGCTCTGGGTAAGCCCATCATTGTGGCCGATCGCTTCCACTTTGTTCGCTATAAATATTGGGTACTTGATGGTGTGAGAAGTAGGATACGAGGGATATATTATCGACATTCATCATTATACTTTCAACATTCCCTTGTTTATTATCAACTTCAGCACTATACTTTTCATCTCAATTTTTCAATACAATATGTGAGGATTTGAGTAAACATTCATTCAGTTGTCATTGAAGAGTAAAAAGCAGCAATCACCTCTTAATCTCTCCATTAATCTTCTCCAGGTATTCACTACCCCAACCGCCTACAAAGATTACACTATGCATGATTTCTCCACAGCTACCCGTTATGATTCATTAGAAAAAGTTCATTCACCCTAAGCATTCAGCTTGCATATTTATCATCCATTCCTAATTACTCCTCAATTCGACATCGCCATGCTCCTCACAACCAGCCAATAGCGATACATAATAACGGAATCCTTCTGCATTTACAGCAAATTTCACTTTTTTTAATTTAAAAACTTTCGACAAATTCCGCTATGAATTCAACACGTTTCCCCTATGTTCTTCCAATGTAAACCTTACCATTTAGTAAGACTTTCCAAAAGTGAACCATTTTATCATAAGCATGTAGGAAATTGTCGTAATTGAGCGACGATAATAAAGAGGATTTTGATGAAGTTCAAAGAAATGTAGTAAGTAGATTGAAAAATGTAGGTGAGATGATGAACGCAATGACCATATCAGATTATGATGTTTTTTTGTTTCATGAGGGAAATTTGCAGCAGGCCTATCAGTTTATGGGTTCACATGTGAGAAGAGATTCCACTGGGACCTATACAGAATTTTGCGTTTGGGCACCGAAAGCAAGACATGTTTCAGTAGTTGGATCTTTTAATCATTGGAATGGAGCCGGGTATGAACTTGCACGGCGGAATAACGAAGGTTTATGGACAATTCGCATTGATGAGGACCTATCGGGAGAAACGTATAAGTACGAGATTATCACTCTATCAGGTTTAAAGAAGCTGAAGGCGGATCCATACGGTTTTGCTTCTGAGAAGCGTCCAAATACTGCAAGCGTGGTGTATGAGCTGCAGGGATTTTCTTGGGAGGATGAGAAGTGGCTGGAGAATCGAGCCAGTTCGACGGTCTATGACAAGCCTATGGCGATTTATGAAGTGCATTTGGGCACATGGAAGAAGAAAGCGGGTAAGTTTCTTTCTTATAAGGAATTAGCTCAGCAATTAATTCCTCATGTGAAAGAACAAGGATTTACACATATTGAGTTGCTTCCTATCACGGAGCATCCGTTTGATCGTTCATGGGGGTATCAGGGTACTGGTTATTATTCTCCGACTAGTCGCTACGGCTCACCTCATGAATTGATGGCGTTCGTGAATGAATGTCATTTACATAATATCGGCGTGATTCTGGATTGGGTCCCGGGTCATTTTTGTAAAGATGCCCACGGGTTATATGAATTTGATGGTTCGTTTGCTTATGAGTATGGAGAGGAACGTGACCGTGAGAATTATACGTGGGGAACGGCAAATTTTGATTTAGGTAAAGGGGAAGTGAGAAGCTTCCTGATTTCGAATGCACGTTTCTGGATGGATCTGTATCATATTGATGGTTTCCGGATTGATGCAGTGGCCAATATTATTTACTGGGCAAACCAGGGAGAGCTCGCTCCTAATGAGGGAGCCTTACAGTTTTTAAAAAACTTGAATAAGGCCGTTTTTGAGTATGACTCTTCTATTTTGATGATAGCAGAAGATTCTACAGACTGGCCTCAGGTGACGTCCCCTGTTCATTATGGAGGACTTGGCTTTAATTACAAGTGGAATATGGGATGGATGAATGACGTCCTTAAATATATGGAAACAGATACGTCTGAAAGAAGGCATGTACATTCTCTTATAACATTTTCATTGTTATATGCGTATTCAGAGAATTATGTGCTTCCATTTTCCCATGACGAGGTGGTACATGGGAAGAAGTCATTATTGAATAAAATGCCTGGTGATTACTGGCAGAAATTTGCTCAATACCGGCTGCTCCTGAGCTATATGATGGCTCATCCAGGGAAGAAGCTTCTGTTTATGGGGAGTGAACTTGCCCCGTTTTCAGAGTGGAAGGATTTAGAGCAATTAGATTGGCATTTATTGGATTACGATTTTCATCACAAATTCAATTCATATTTTAAAGAGCTAATGCATTTATATAAAGGTGCTGAACCATTATTCCAAATGGATCACCGTTCAGAAGGATTTGAATGGGTGGATGTGGATAATAGAGAGCAGCAGATTTTCTCTTTTATCAGAAATGGGAAAGAGAAGGGGGATCATCTTGTAGTGATCTGTAATTTCAGCCCTCATGTGTATCATCATTATAAGGTGGGTGTAAATAAGGTTTCTTCTTATGAAGAAATTTGGAATAGCGATGATGAACGATTTGGTGGTTCTCATCAGGTGAATCCGTTGCCTCTTATTGTGCACAATGAGTCGTACCACGGAAGAGATGGATATGTGGAAATGACGATTCCACCATACGCAGCCGTTTATTTAAAACCAATAGATTGAAAGGGGAGAGAGAAGGATGGGAAAAGGTAGATGTGTAGCGATGTTATTAGCAGGTGGAAAAGGGAGCCGGTTAAGCTCATTGACGAAGAGCCTGGCAAAACCAGCCGTACCGTTTGGAGGGAAATACCGTATCATTGATTTCACATTGAGCAATTGTACAAACTCCGGGATTGATACGGTAGGTGTCCTTACTCAGTACCAACCATTAGTGCTGAATTCTTATATCGGGATTGGAAGTGCATGGGATCTTGATCGTAAAAATGGTGGAGTGACCGTACTGCCGCCTTATGCGGAATCATCTGAGATGCGCTGGTATACGGGAACGGCCAGTGCAATCTATCAAAATATGAATTATCTTGAGCAATATGATCCTGAATATGTATTGATTCTATCGGGAGATCACATTTACAAGATGGATTACAGCAAAATGCTGGATTATCACATTGAGAAGAAAGCGGATGTCTCGATTTCTGTGGTTGAAGTAGGCTGGGATGAGGCAAGCAGGTTCGGTCTTATGAACACGAATGAAGAAATGAGAATCACGGAGTTTGAGGAAAAACCGGCTTTTCCTAAGAGTAATCTAGCTTCGATGGGTATCTATATCTTCAACTATTCAGTGCTTAAAGATTACTTGGAGATGGATGAGCGAAATCCCGATTCCAGCCATGACTTCGGGAAGGATGTTATCCCTTTGCTGCTTGATGAGAAGAAAAAGCTGATGGCTTATCCGTTTAAAGGGTACTGGAAAGATGTCGGGACGGTTAAGAGCCTATGGGAAGCCAATATGGACTTGATTGATGAGGAAAATGAGCTGAATCTGTTCGATTACGACTGGAGAGTGTATTCGGTAAATCCAAATGAGCCGCCTCAATATATTTCTGAAGAAGCCTCTGTTGAGGGATCTCTTGTGAACGAAGGATGTACGATTGAGGGTACCATCCGCAAATCCGTCCTGTTCCAAGGAACCACAGTGAAAAAGGGAGCGTATGTCAGTCGCTCAGTCATTATGCCGGATGCTGTCATTGGGGAAAATGCCTATATCGAGCAGGCGATCGTACCGTCGAATGTCAAGGTGCCGAGCGGTCTATGCATCATGCCCGAAGAAGAATCGGATGAAATCATTTTGGTAACGGAATCATTCATTGAAACACTACTGGAACAAGAAAAAGTGTAAAGGTTGAGGACCACATTACAACATAAGAGGAGGAAGTGTTTTGAAAAATACTATGCTTGGAGTTATTGATGCTACTAGTTACTATGATTCGTTAGAGGATTTACTGTTACATCGTTCATTAGCAGCCCTTCCGATTGCGGGCAGATACCGTTTGATCGACTTTGTACTCTCCAATATGGTGAATTCAGATATTGGTTCCGTTGCGATCTTCCCTAAGTTTCAATACCGTTCCCTTATGGACCATCTTGGATCGGGGAAGAACTGGGATCTGAACCGAAAGCGTGATGGCTTGTTCTTCTTCCCGGCACCAGGCTTGGAAGCAAGTGAAGAGGGTGTGGGGGCATTTAATCACTTCGCACATCACCTGGACTATTTTAATCGAAGTACACAGGAATACGCGTTGATCAGCAATTGCTTTACGTTATGTAATATTGACTACCAACCGGTCCTGGAGCGCCATATAAGAATCGGCTGTGATATAACGGAAATGCGTCATAACGGAAACTCTTTAGACATGTACTTGGTAAAAACGAATACGCTCATTGATTTGATCCAGAAACGACGTGAAACAGGCTATACATGTATGCAGGATGTCGTAGAGGACATGGATAGCGGCTTTAAGGTGTGCGGCTATGAGCATGATGGATTTGTTCAAACGATTGATTGCATTGAAGAATACTATGATGCCAGCATGAAGCTAATGAACTTATCTTATTGGAAAGAGCTGTTCAAGAAAGATATGCCGATCTATACAAAGGTGAAGGATGAGCCGCCTACACGCTATACATCAGCTGCAAGTGTGAAAAATAGCATCATCGCCAATGGATGCTTCATTGAAGGCCAAGTGAAGAATTCTACGATGTTCAGAGCGGTCAAGGTTGGAAAAAACACAACGATTTCGGGCAGCATCATTATGCAGAAGAGCCAAATTGGAGATAACTGTGTACTAGAGAATGTGATCTTAGATAAAGATGTGAAAATTGAGGATGGAGTAAAGCTTATCGGAGATCCAAACAACCCAATAGTCATTCGCAAAGGGATGATTCAAGGAGCGCTGATGAATTCGTGAAAGTGTTATTTGTAGTATCCGAGTGTGTCCCTTTTATTAAATCTGGAGGCTTAGCGGACGTTGCAGGAGCCCTGCCTAAGGAGTTAAGAAGTTTAGGGACGGATGTCAGGGTAATTCTGCCTAAATACGGTGGAATCCCTCATGAGTTTCGTTCAAAGATGAAACGAAAGAAAGAGTTTTTCGTGTCAGTCGGTTGGCGAAATCAGTATTGTGGTATTGAAGAGTACAATGAAAATGGAGTAACGTATTATTTTATCGACAATGAATATTATTTTAATCGTGATCGTCTATACGGTTATTTTGATGATGGGGAGCGATTCGCGTACTTTACAAGAGCCGTATTGGAAAGTATCGCTGTTCTTGATTTTTATCCAGATGTGATTCATTGTCATGACTGGCACACTGGCATGGTTCCGTTCTTATTGAGAAGCGAGTATCAGGAGAGACCTGGCTATTCATTTATCCGTAGCGTGTTCACGATTCATAATCTTCAATTTCAGGGAATTTACCCTAAACAGGTGGTGACTGACTTGTTAGACATCCCCGAGAGGTATTTTCATCATGAATACCTAGAGTTTTATGGAAACATCAATTTCATGAAAGGTGCGCTCATTTCTTCGGATTTTGTCACAACTGTGAGTCCTACATATAAAGAGGAAATCCTCACGCCTTATTATGGAGAAAAGCTTCATAACATCCTTGGTCAACGGTATAACCAATTATTGGGTATCCTGAATGGGATCGATGATGAAGTGTACAATCCTGATGAGGGAGAGTTTCCTTATTTCAGCGGTAACCTTCATGGAAAGAAGCAGGCAAAGCGCCATCTGCAAAAAAGCCTGGGACTGGAGGAGAATGAAGGTATCCCTCTTGTATCCATCATTTCAAGGTTAACGAACCAAAAGGGCCTTGAGCTGGTCAGGGGCGTCTTTCATGAAATGATCCAGGAAAATGTTCAGTTTGTTCTGTTGGGAACAGGGGATTGGGAGTTTGAACAGTTCTTCAGGGAGATGGAATGGACGTATCCGGATAAGGTCAGAGTGCAAATCGGATTTAATGAGGAACTGGCAAAACAGATCTATTCTGCCAGTGATTTATTCCTGATGCCTTCTAAGTTCGAGCCGTGTGGACTGGGTCAATTAATTGCCATGAGATATGGAGCCCTTCCACTTGTCCGGGAGACCGGTGGATTGAACGATACAGTTGAATCCTATAATGAAGAAACGAAGACAGGGAACGGTTTTTCGTTTAAGAACTTTAATGCTCACGATATGCTCTACACTTATCGCAGAGCTCTATCGTATTTCTACGAAGATCCGGAAACATGGAATCATATTGTACGAACTGCAATGAATAAAGATTATAGTTGGGCCCAATCGGCCTTTAAGTATAATCAACTATATGCTGACCTGGTATCAAGGAGTGAAAGCCATGTTTTCTGATCCAATTGAATTTAAAGAAATGTTTCTGAAGAAGCTTGAAATGATGTATGGAAAGACGTTTCCTGAATCCACCAGTCAGGATCAGTTTTTTACATTGGGTCATCTTATACGGGAATACATCTCGATGAACTGGATTCATACGAATGAGCAGTACCGGTTCAGTAAACAAAAGCAGGTGTATTACTTGTCGATTGAATTTCTCCTGGGACGCCTGCTTCGCCAGAACCTGATGAATTTAGGAATCTACGATATTGTGGATAAGGGATTGAAGGACCTGGGAATAGACCTTGCTGAAATGGAAGAGGTTGAGCACGATGCGGGACTCGGAAACGGTGGTCTGGGTCGCTTGGCTGCATGTTTCCTGGACTCACTGGCTTCCCTTAATTTACCTGGTCATGGCTATGGGATCCGCTACAAGCATGGATTGTTTGAACAAAAGATTGTCAACGGTTTTCAGATGGAGCTTCCGGAGCAGTGGCTGCGTCATGGACATGTATGGGAAGTTCGAAAGTCAGATCTTACCGTCGAAGTTCCTTTCTGGGGTAAGGTGGAGTCCTATACAGAAAATGATGTATTGAAGTTTCGCCATGTGGATGCAGAAGTAGTAGCGGCCGTTCCTTATGATATGCCTATTGTGGGATATGAAACGTCGACGGTCAATACTCTACGATTATGGAGTGCTGAACCTGCTGCCTATAAAGCCGGTAAAGATATGATGAAGTATAAGCGTGATACTGAAGCGATCACCGAATTTCTTTATCCTGACGATACCCATGAAGAAGGGAAAATCCTGCGTCTTAAACAGCAATATTTCCTGGTATCAGCGAGCATCCGTTCGATTCTTGATTCCTATCTTTATAGAAATGGGGACCTGAAGGAACTGCATGAGAATATATCAATCCATATCAATGATACTCATCCAGTCCTCGCGATACCAGAACTAATGAGGGTCCTTCTTGATGAATATTACTTTGAATGGGAAGAAGCGTGGAAAATCACTACGAATACATTTGCCTATACGAATCACACGACTCTATCAGAAGCATTGGAAAGATGGCCGATCCGTATTTTCCAACCCCTGCTCCCCCGCATCCATATGATCGTGAATGAAATCAATGAGCGATTCTGTCAGGAGCTGTGGAAGGAGTATCCCGGTGATTGGAAGCGGATAGAGGATATGGCGATAATCTCCCACGATGAAGTGAAAATGGCTCATCTGGCGATCGTAGGAAGCTTTAGTGTGAATGGAGTGGCAAAGATTCATACTGAAATCTTAAAGCTAAGAGAAATGAACTTATTCTATCAATATTATCCTGATAAATTTAATAGTAAGACAAATGGCATTACACATAGAAGATGGCTGCTGAATAGCAACCCGTCCCTGTCGAATCTGATATCTTCTTCCATCGGGGATGGGTGGATTAAAGATCCCAGTAAGTTAGCGGACTTGAAAAAGTATCATCATGATACGGCGTTTCTTAAGGACCTGTATGATGTAAAACAGGAAAATAAACAGAAGCTCGCAGATCGAATATTTGAAAGTAATGGAATTAAAGTGGATCCTACTTCGATATTTGACATTCAAGTGAAGCGGCTACATGCGTATAAACGACAGTTGATGAATGTTTTACACATTCTTCACCTATATAATCGCTGTGTGGAAGATCCAAGCTTTGATTTTCATCCGCGAACGTTTATTTTTGGAGCAAAAGCATCCCCGGGTTACTATTATGCGAAGAAAATCATTAAGTTGATTCATTCTGTAGCGGATCTGGTGAATGACCACCCGCTTGTAAAAGGGCGGATTAAAGTCATATTCCTGGAAAATTACCGGGTTTCATTAGCTGAAGAAATCATTCCAGCAGCTGATCTGTCAGAACAGATATCTACAGCCAGCAAGGAAGCCTCCGGTACTGGAAATATGAAATTCATGATGAACGGAGCCTTGACCATTGGAACATTGGACGGGGCGAATATTGAGATTCTTGAGCAAGTAGGAAAAGAGAATATTTTTATATTTGGTTTAACGGCGAATGAAGTGATGAAATATCAGCATCACGGTGGATATTATGCAATGGAGTATTTTCACTATGATACCCGCATTAAGAGGGTGTTGAATCAATTGATTGACGATACACTTCCTGATGCTGGTGACCATTTTGAAACTATTTATGACTCTTTATTAACCGAGAACGATCAATTCTTTGTTCTGAAGGATTTCGACTCCTATGTCAGGGCTCAAGAACAAGCAGGAAAAGCGTATGAAAATAAAGAGCATTGGTCACGAATGTGCTTGCAGAATATCGCTAACTCCGGCTACTTCTCGAGTGACCGGACGATTGAGCAGTATGCGAAGGACATATGGGGCATCGCACAGGGCAGTTTAATAAAGTAGAAAAAAGCTTGGGGAAAAGTTTCCCCAAGCTTTTTAAATTATTTCTTCTTATCTGAAATATAACTGTCGCCATCTTTATACGGAATATCACCTATTGTGGATTCCATATTGTTTTCATCCAGCATATCCTCGTATTCTTCATGGGTTTTCGAAGGATATGCCTTGCGGTTGGAGCCTTTCATGTCGGTTCCGACAAAGGACTCGAAATCCTCGGTAAATCCTTCTGATGTGTCTTCATCCTGATACAATCCCGAATAATCTTCATAATCACCTTCGAAGTCAGAAGGGGTTTCGGATGTACCGAAACGGCCTACTTCCTGAAAGCTGTCTTGATCATCCCGGACATTTCCGTCTGTTTCGTGCCTGAATTCATTATCAACAGGCGGCTGCAGCACATCTTCCTCTACGGGTCTATCCTGAGGTGTCGATTGTTCCGGTGAATGATCTTTACAATAAAGTGTCGTTGGAATGACTTCCAAACGTTCATAAGGAATTTCCTGACCACACTCTTTACATTGTCCATAAGTTCCTTGTTCGATCGCCTGCAGGGCGTTGTGAATTTTATTTAGTTCCAGTTTGGCGTGATCATCTATGGCGAAATCCTTCTCACGTTCATATAACTCGGTTCCCATGTCGGCAGGATGATTATCGTAAAGGGAGAGTTCGCCTGAGTTATCACGTTCATTTGTATGGTGAAGATTATCTAAATCCTGATGTAAATGTTCTTGTAACTGTTTTTCCTGTTGAACCAATTCTTGTTTTAGTCTCTGTTTTTGGCTGTTTGTTAGCAATTTCTTCACATCCTTCATTATGTTCGCTTAAATAATGTACTAACCATACTTTATCCGAAAGTGGGGATGTTAAAACATAAAAAAACACAATGCTATTTTACCAAAAGAGAGTAGTGGTTGATTGCCTCTACAGGATTCCCTTCCACTTGTGGTTCACCAACTTGCTATGTATTACTTCCATAATAGTTTATTCACCTTTTGTATGAGTGGTAGTGGTAAAATATGGACCGTTCCTTTCCGCTCCAGGCACTTGCTTTCCGCGGGGAGGAAGTCGAGCCTCCTCGGGCTTTGCCCTGCGGGGTCTCGACCTTTCCTCTATTTCCCGCCGGAGTCAAGTGCCTTCCGCTGCAATCCACTCTGTGCTTCTAGATTCTGACTTGCCTGCTTATGGATAGGCAAACACAAAAAAGCTCCTATTGTAGCCAGTATGTTTCCTGAAACAAACTTTAGAATTGAGCACTAATCAAACACATTATGTAAGCTCAAGATAAATCAGTAATTAGTCACCGAAAAAAGAAGTAGATTTTAGAACGGTAGCTAAACTGATGGGAAAATGGTAACAACCAATAACCATATTGGTAAATTATCTTTTTTGCTACGTAGTAATATTTATACTCTTAATGAATTTCATTTACAACAATGCACGGCCAGTGGGATCATCCAGGGTACTTACATAAACCTTATTTAAAACACCAATAAAAAAGAGTCGACCCCAAATAGAGGGGCGACTCACGTTTTTTAAAGCATATATGCAAGTAATAGTCCAATGGATAGCAGGAATCCAAAGATGGTGTTCGTTTGTGCGGTGGCTTTCATAGCGGGCATCATTTCGATCGGCTGTGATTTTCCGATGAATCCTGTCGTGGCCTTGATGGCTTTCGGGATGCTAAGAAAGGCAACGAATAGCCAAGGTGATGAAACGCCAGCAAGGACCAGCCCGATTATCCAGCCATAGGATACGACAAACATGCCGCCCAAAAGGATAATGGCTCCTTTTCTTCCTAAAAGAATGGCGATGGTTTTTCGACCGTTTTCTTTATCCCCGTCCAGGTCGCGGATGTTATTAGCCAGAAGTATGGCGCCGACTAAAATGGATACTGGAACGGATAATAGGATGCTGTCGCCATTGATATAACCAGTTTGAATGTAAAACGATATGAGAATGATCACAAGTCCCATAAAGAATCCTGCGACGATTTCTCCAAAAGGCGTGTAAGCAATTGGCATAGGTCCTCCAGTATAAAAGTACCCCGCAGCCATGCACACTATACCTATGAGTGCCAGCCACCATGTGCTATAAAGACATATATAAATTCCTAATAAAAGTGCAATTCCGTACAGTGAAAAGGCGAGGTTTATGACCGTGGAGGGTTTGACTCCGTTCCGGACAATTGCTCCCCCGATACCGACAGAATGCTCTGTATCCAGGCCTCGCTTATAGTCATAATACTCGTTGAACATATTGGTAGCAGCCTGGATAAGCAAACATGCAATAAGCATGGCGGCAAATAATGATACGCTTACCGTAGAAAATTGCAGTGCAAGAACAGTGCCTAGTAAAACAGGTACAAATGCTGCTGTTAGAGTGTGTGGCCTTGTAAGTTGCCACCAGATTTTCCACCCTTTATCTGATTCCAAAACATTGGATGCTTGTTGTTCCATCATACTCTCTCCCTTACGCAATAAGGAATTTTCAGAAAACATTACAATTCCTTTACAGATTAAAGTGTAGGTAAAGGGAAGAGGACTGTCAATCATTTTCTCAAAATCCGTGAAGGTGCTATTTTCCAGTAATTGAGTACTTTTACAACGCTTTTGGTTTCTCAAAAGGGGAAAAAGGGTTTATTATATATAATAAGGATAAAAATTGTATCATGTCTTAAACTTCGTTGACACACCTTAAAGACAGGTGTATCTTAAAATAAGTTTGAATATCGTACGTGATTTTGTTTGGGGGAATTCAATTGGTTACCATTCATAAAACCAAAATTGAAAAAGCATATGATACAGCCAAAATGAAGGCTAAACAAATACAACACCCCGTCCTTCTCAGCATAGTGGAGGAAGTAGATGCAGTGGATCCTCTTTCTTTTTATTATGGTGGAAGCTCTTTTATCGGAGAGCGTTTTTTATGGAAGGACCGTGATCATACCATCTCGCTGGTAGGGCTTGGAGCAGCTCATATCATGTCTGCAAATGATATAAATGACCGATTTTTTACGGTTGAGAAAGAGTGGAAGCGCTTAATTGAAGATTCAGTGATTGTGACCGGGGAAGAATGGACAGGCACAGGACCTTTGTTATTTGGGGGCTTTAGCTTTGATCCGCTTAATGATATCGGAGAAGAGTGGGAGCAATTCTCGAACGGTACGTTTCAATTACCAATGTTTATGCTGACAAAGCCGGGGAAAACCAATTATTTAACGATGAATTTCATTTGCCATCCGGAAGATTCGGAAGAAAGTTTATTCCATGACCTTTTCAGGATCAAAGAAGAGCTACTTGAAAACGCGGGGATGCCAATTATACCTGAACAGCCCCGATGGCTGCAAAACAGGGATATGAAGCCTCAAGAATGGAAGGATTCTGTTCAAAATGTGGTGAATCGTTTAAAACAGGGTGAGATGGATAAGGTAGTGCTTGCCAGAAAATGTGAAGTGGCGTTTAATACGCAAGTGTCATCTGACTTTGTATTGGATAATTTGTGGAAGCAGCAGCCGGATAGCTTTGTTTTCAGTTTTGAAAGGGAAGAAAGCTGTTTTATTGGAGCCACACCTGAACGACTTGTCAAGAAAACAGGAGATGATGTTCTTTCCACCTGTTTAGCAGGATCCATCGCACGAGGGGATACGTTGGAAAACGATGAGAAACTGGGAACGGAGCTCCTTCAGGATGAGAAGAACCGTTACGAGCATCAGCTTGTTGTTGATAGCATCCATGACGCTCTTGCACCTTATTGTGAGTCGTTGACGATTCCAACATCGCCTCAATTGATGAAGCTGAAAGACATTCAGCATTTATATACTCCTGTCACTGGACAGGCATCTGAACATACATCCCTTTTGGAATTGGTGGGGAAATTACACCCGACTCCTGCATTAGGTGGAGTTCCGAGGGATAAAGCATTGCACGTAATCAGGGAAGAGGAAGAGATGGATCGGGGATTATATGCAGGTCCCGTAGGCTGGATCGATGGCTATGGAAATGGTGAGTATGCCGTTGCCCTTCGCTCAGGTCTCCTTCAGGGAGACAAGGCCTATTTATATGCAGGGTGTGGAATTGTGGCAGATTCCGAACCTGAAAGTGAATTTAAAGAAACACAAATGAAATTTCGACCGATGCTAAGAGCATTAGGGGGAAACGTACATGATTGATGAACATCAGCAGAAGTTAACTCATTATTTAGTGGCATTTATTGAAGAATTGGTTGGAAATGGAGTAGATGAAGTAGTCATTAGCCCTGGCTCTCGTTCTACTCCTTTGGCTTTGTTATTCGCCCATCATCCTGAAGTGAAAACGTACATTAATGTAGATGAACGTTCTGCTGCTTTCTTTGCTCTAGGCATTGCGAAAGCAAAGAAAAAGCCGGTCACCATCCTCTGTACATCCGGAACGGCAGCAGCCAATTATTATCCAGCGATTATTGAAGCACGCTACGCGAAAGTGCCATTGATCGTGCTGACGGCTGATCGTCCCCATGAGCTGCGTGAGGTAGGTGCCCCGCAAGCAATTGATCAGCTGAATCTATATGGAAAACATGTGAAATGGACAGTGGATATGGCACTGCCGGAAAATAGTCCGTCCATGCTTGAATATGCAAGATCTTCAGCATCCAGAGGAATAGGACTTTCATTAGGAGAACCGAAAGGACCCGTTCACTTTAACTTTCCATTTAGAGAACCGTTAATTCCTGATTTAAAGAACGTTTCTTATTCAACAGGTTCAAAAGTAAAAAGGGTTCTTCACGGAGAAAGGACCCTGTCTCCCGCTGTCTCTCAAGAGCTTCAAGGGATACTCCGAACTAAAGAGAGAGGTTTGATAATTTGCGGGCCGGGCCTCAATCATGATTCGATCAACTCCATCGTTGAATTTAGCGAGCAATTCGGTTTTCCAATCGCAGCTGACCCCCTCTCCCAAATGAGGAGCGGTTCTCATTCAAAGGCACATATTATCGATACCTATGATACGTTCCTGAAGATTGATGAAGTAAAGGAGAGCCTGCATCCTGAAATCGTGATTCGTTTCGGAGCCATGCCTGTTTCAAAACCTCTCACGTTGTTTCTAAAAAATCTTTCAGGAATCCCATACTGGATCGTGAGTCCGGGTGAAGAGTGGCAGGATCCCATATCGAAAGGGACGGAATACATCTATTGTGATGAGGGCCTATTCTGTCAAAGCATGATCAATGAAGCGAGTCGTGATGGTTCTAATGAATGGATCTATCACTGGAAGAATGTGAATCATTCCACAAAGGAACTGCTTCTTAAAGGTCATCAGACGTGGGATGAAGGGATGGCAGTAAGTGAACTTATTCAACACTTGCCAGAAAAGTCGAATGTATTTGTCAGCAACAGCATGCCGATACGGGACATCGATACGTTTTTCTTTAGTAATGATCGCTCAATCGGTATCTATGCCAATCGGGGAGCGAACGGAATTGACGGCGTGGTGTCGACAGCACTTGGGATGAGCACCTGCTCAGATTCCATGTATCTATTAATAGGTGATCTTGCTTTCTTCCACGATTTAAACGGCCTCCTCGTTGGGAAAAAATATAAGCTGAATCTGACCATAGTGGTCCTTAATAATAATGGTGGGGGAATCTTTTCCTACCTTCCGCAAGCGAGTGAAGGTGAATACTTTGAAGATCTGTTCGGCACGCCGATGGATCTGGATTTTTCCCATGCTGCCAAGCTTTACGAAACCGGTTATTTCCGAGTGGAATCAGAAGAAGAATTTGCACTTGCTGTAACGGAAGCACAGCACAGAAATGGCTTGAAAATCATTGAAGTGATGACGAACCGTGAAGAAAATGTGGCAAATCATCGTAATTTGTGGAATTTTGTTTCCCGGGAAATGATGAAGAAGTATAAGGGTGAAAATCATTGATTCTTCAGGTGAATGATATTCGCTATTTCGTAGAAGTTAAAGGAGAAGGAGAGCCTTTGGTTTTTCTTCATGGTTTTACCGGGGATACGACGACATGGTCAAAAATCACCGATCAGTTATCTACTGCGTATAGGTGCATAAGCATTGATTTGATTGGTCATGGCCGAACAGAATCCCCTGAAGACCCATCAAGATATACAATGGATCATGTATCAAATGATCTTGATTCCATTTTGTCTGTACTTGAAGTAGACCAGGCGATCTTGATCGGCTATTCCATGGGAGGTCGGACGGCCCTTCACTTCACTATGATGTATCCTCAAAAAGTGAAGAGTTTGATTCTTGAAAGTGCTTCTCCCGGGTTGAAAACGAGTGAAGAAAGAGTGGAACGGCGGAAAAAAGACCATGCGTTAGCCGACAGGATCATGAGAGAAGGAATGGAAGCCTTTGTCGACTTTTGGGAGGAAATCCCTTTGTTTGCTTCTCAAAAAAGACTTACTGAAGATGAGCGTGCCAAGATTCGTAAGCAGCGCCTTGCTCAGTCTCCTTTAGGCTTATCCAATAGCTTAAAAGGAATGGGGACAGGGGCTCAAGCCTCATGGTGGGACAAGCTGGGTGAGCTCTCTCTTCCAGTCCATTTACTTGTAGGTGAGCTGGATCAAAAGTTTGTTTATATTGCGGAAGAAATGAAAAAACTCAATCCAGACTTTCAAATCATGACAATTTATAACACAGGTCATGCAATTCATGTGGAAGAACCGCGAAAGTTTGGTACAATAATAGAGGATCTACTGTTAACTACATAAAGGAGGAACAAACCAATGGCTTTTGAATGGGTTTCAGAAAGAAACTACGAAGATATTTTGTACGAAACATATAATGGAATCGCAAAAATCACGATCAATCGACCAGAAGTTCGCAACGCTTTTCGTCCTAAAACTGTAATGGAATTAATCGATGCATTTGCTTATGCACGTGACGATTCCAAAGTCGGTGTCATCGTTTTAACAGGTGCTGGAGAAAAGGCATTCTGTTCAGGGGGAGACCAAAGAGTACGAGGACATGGCGGATACGTCGGGGAAGATGAAATTCCGCGACTGAATGTACTGGACTTACAGCGTCTGATCAGAGTGATACCTAAGCCGGTCATCGCAATGGTAGCAGGTTATGCCATCGGAGGAGGACATGTTCTTCACGTCGTATGTGATATTACGATTGCTGCTGACAATGCAATCTTCGGACAAACTGGTCCTAAGGTAGGAAGCTTCGACGCAGGATACGGTGCAGGATATCTTGCACGCATCGTCGGTCACAAGAAAGCAAAAGAAATCTGGTACCTGTGCCGTCAGTATAACGCACAAGAAGCGCTTGAAATGGGTCTTGTCAATACAGTCGTTCCATATGAGCAGCTTGAAGCGGAAACGGTTCAGTGGGCATCAGAAATGCTTGAAAAAAGTCCGACTGCCCTTCGTTTCTTAAAAGCTTCATTCAACGCAGATACAGATGGATTAGCGGGACTGCAACAACTTGCAGGAGACGCTACACTTCTATACTACACAACGGAAGAAGCCAAGGAAGGCCGCGACGCATTTAAAGAAAAGCGTAAACCGGACTTTGGACAATTCCCTCGTTTCCCTTGATCTAAGGTGGCCTGATGAATCTTTGCGGATTCGTCAGGCTTTTTTTATAAAGGCTATAAAGAGCATAAACAAGAAAGGAATGGAGAATGAGAGGATGACTACACAGCAACTGCCTAACTGGCTAAAACAAAGAGCGTTTTTAACCCCTGATCGGATGGCTATAAGTAATGGTGATGTGGAATATACCTTCGGAGAGCTCTGGGAAAAATCAATTCATATCGGTGAGCAGCTTCATACCATAGTGAAATCTTCTGCACATCCTTTTGTGGGACTCATGATTAAAAATAAAGTGGAATCTGTGTTGGTCATTCATGCTATTCAACAACTTGGATTCACGACTGTACTATTAAACAACAAACTGAGTTCGAATGAATTATCTTTTCAAGTACAGGACATGGAGTTATCGACGGTCATTTATGACGATGAGTTTGAAGGGAAGCTGTCTTTTCTAGGGGAAGACGTTGATGGAATCCCATTCTCTCAGTTGCTGCAAACAGCCCGAACAAGCTTTAAAGTAAAGGATTATTTTCAGTTAGACCAAGCTTGCTCGGTTATGTACACATCAGGAACGACCGGAGCCCCCAAAGGAGTTCTTCAATCGTATGGTAACCATTGGTGGAGTGCCATTGGATCTTCTTTGAATCTCGGAATAAGTGAAAATGATGCCTGGCTTTGCTCGGTTCCTCTCTTTCATATAAGCGGATATTCGATCCTTATGAGAAGTTTGATTTATGGAATGAAGGTACGACTGTTTGAAACTTTTGATGTGAAAGGGATTAATCAGGAGCTTGAAAGTGGAAGGGTCACGATCATGTCGGTTGTAAGCAATATGCTTCAGCGGTTGTTGAATGACATGGGCCACAGAATGTATCATCCGGATTTCCGCTGTATGCTGTTAGGTGGCGGACCTGCACCACTTCCATTACTTCAGGCTTGTAAGGAAAAAGGAGTGCCCGTATTTCAGACATATGGAATGACGGAAACGGCTTCTCAAATCGTGACGTTATCACCTGAATACAGTATGACGAAGCTTGGTTCAGCGGGAAAACCACTCTTTCCTTCCGAATTAAGAATCAAGAATGAAAAGGGAGAAGCTAAAGCAAATCAAGAGGGTGAAATTCTGGTGAAAGGCCCGAATGTAACGAACGGTTATTACCGAAGAGAGGAAGCCAATGCGAAAAGTTTTAAAGATGACTGGTTCCATACAGGGGATATCGGTTATGTAGATGAAGAGGGATTCTTATTTGTATTGGACCGGCGATCAGACCTCATCATTTCGGGGGGAGAAAATGTGTATCCTGCGGAAATTGAAAGTGTGCTGTTAGGCTGTGACGGGGTAGTGGATGCCGGGGTGGTTGGAATTCCAAATGACACATGGGGGCAAATTCCCTGTGCGTTTATCGTTAAGAAAGAGCGTCTTCCAAGTGAAGAGATCTTAAATTACTGCAGCGATAATCTGGCATCATATAAACAGCCGAAAAAAATAATCTTTGTAGATGAGTTACCACGAAATGCCTCGAACAAACTGCTGAGAAGAGTGCTCAGAGATCAGTGGGAAAAAGGACTGTATGTCGATGAAGATTAAATCCATTACGCTTCACATCATATCGATGCCATTGAAAAAGCCGTTTGTGACCCATCTGCAAACCGTTGAAAAACGGGAAGGGATCATTGTTGAGGTTCAAGATGCCGACGGATTGATTGGATTGGGAGAAGGGGTTGCTTTTTCCACACCGTGGTATACAGAAGAAACCGTGAAAACATCCTATCATATGCTCAAAGATGTATTAATTCCTTTAATGAACAGTAACCCGTTTAAACACCCTAAAGAAATCGGAAAAAGATTCAAAGCTGTAAGGGGAAATGCTATGGCGAAGGCTGCACTTGAAATGGCTTTATGGGATCTCTATGCCAGACAGCATAACGTTCCTCTCTCGGAGATGATAGGGGGGACGCGTTCTGAAATTCTTGCAGGGGCAGTCGTAGGTGCCAACTCCTTGAACGAAATGATCAAGCAGGCAGGCGAACTAGTGGAAGAAGGGTATCAACGCATAAAGCTGAAAATCTCTCCTGGAGCGGATGTGGAGATTGTAAAAGAATTGCGTGACCATTTTCCTTCGCTTTCTCTTCTGGCAGATGCGAACTCAGCTTATTCCCTTGAAGACAAAATCGGGCTTCAAGCACTGGATGAGTTTGGGCTGGAGATGATCGAACAGCCTTTGGGAGTTGACGATTTAGTGGAACACTCTCTTTTGCAAAAAGAGTTGTCGACTCCGATTTGTTTGGATGAAAGCATCGTAACCCCTCATGATATGAAGAGCGCTATCTATTTAAATAGCTGCGGAGTGGTCAATATCAAGCTTGGCAGAGTCGGGGGTTACACAAGCGCTTTGGAAATCTACCGGTTATGCCAGGAGAATCACATCAAAGTATGGTGCGGAGGCATGATCGAGTTTGGGGTTTCCCGGGCACATAATCTGACTCTTGCCACTCTCGAGGGATTCTCGATTCCCGGGGATATTTCTTCCTCCTCGAAATATTGGGAAGAAGATATCATTACTTCTCCTATCGTCGTGAAAAATGGTGTTGTGGATCGTTTGGATGGTCCTGGGATAGGTGTGGAGTTGAATAGAAAACGGTTAAGTAGTGTGACAATCGGTAAAGAAATGTTTAACCAGTAATTACCCCCAATCAAAAAAATATTAATCGAACGAACAAATAAGCAGGTTCCGTCCGAGGGCCTGCTTATTTGTTCAATTTAATGATTATTGTAACTTTATTTAAAGGGGGCAACCAGTAGTTGCGGTGCGGTGCAACCATGGTTATCTTTACTTTTTACATAGTGATTGGCAATAATGAATGATAGATGAATGAAAGGTGATTGGTAGAATGATCTTTGGAGAGAAGTTAAAAAGTGAGAGAAAGGGTAGAGGCTGGTCCCAGGAAGAGTTAGCAGAAAGGCTTTTTGTCAGTCGGCAATCGGTTTCAAAGTGGGAGACTGGTCAGAATTATCCCAGCATTGAAATCATCATTAAAGTAAGTGATCTATTCGGAGTGACAATCGATGAATTGTTGAGGAGTGATGAGGAATTGACAGAGAAAGTAATCAAGGATAGTAAGCAATTGGCGCATCCAAAACTAAAATCGATGTTTGAATTACTATTTTTAATTGGTGTTGTTTTCTTGTTGGCCAAAATAGGAATTTTTCTACTTAATAAATTTACTGCTTTTGATGTACCTATGATTGGAGATGCGTTTATTTGGAATTTTGGACCGTTGATTTTAATGATAGGTGGCGGGGTCGGTACGGATATTCTTAAAGAAAAATATATAGAAGATTAATACGTCAGATATCCCCTGGCGAATGTTGTATTTTTCCAAATCTGGAACTATACTTAATCTATGAATTAAATCTTCATTATTATTTTTTTATAAGGCTCTTTTCTCATAGATTGTTGTTTTCTAGCATAGAATCTGCCAGGGCTCTATCAACCAGTTTATGCTGGATGGTGAGGGGAACTGCTTCGCTTGCAGCTAGGG
The DNA here is from genome assembly GCF_056838065.1 of Rossellomorea sp. H136. NCBI lineage: Bacteria > Bacillati > Bacillota > Bacilli > Caryophanales > Bacillaceae > Rossellomorea > Rossellomorea sp. H136. The sequence continues at coordinate 3,933,636 of NZ_CM166371.1, read as the reverse complement.
TTTGCCGAGCCTCCTCAGCTTAGCCGAACGGGGTCTCGTCACGCCCGAAATCCGCCGGAGTCTGCGCAGTTCCCCTCACCATCTTTAACAGAATTTTTTGACAGATCTTCGAGGTGTGCAAGAAAACAAAGAAACCAAAAAAATGCTTCTTTCTTAAAAGGGAAATCAATCTCTACTTACCTTAAATGAGATTGTTTGCTGAAATTCTTGTTTTTATTGTTTTCCATTAAGGATACATGCTCAGAAAGTTGATTGGAGCGGAAGGATGCTCGACTCCCTCGGGAAAAGTTATTATGTCAGGGCTTTGAACCGTATTATTCTCTTTATAAAATTTTTTTTGCGTGACGTTAACCAGTTTTATTCCCTTCATTTTTCATTTGTTCAAAATAAAGGGAAATATACTTACGCGTTGCGTTAAGAGACTGGAAGGATCTCCCTTAAATTCATTATGGGCACTTTTGATCTCTGCTTATTAGGTGGACTCACCCTCCCATATCTCCTGGCATCTTGTGCCTACATTCCTTCGTTGGGTCTTTCCCTAACGCAGAGGCCGGCGTATGCTCCTGCATGGACTGATCAATAGATCGTCGAAAGTCGTGTATGGGCCGGCTTCTCAGTGTCTGGGTTGTAGAAGAACTACGTTTTATATCAGTAGTTTATGCTGCTTTATAAGGAGCGAGAAAAGGCATATCTTGTATCATTCGTTCGGCATCAAATTTCGTTTCATACTGGCTAAGACCGTGACAGATTTGAAGGAGTTTGCGACAAAGAATCACAAGTGCTTCTTTTTTCGTTACCGGCTTCTCTCGGTTTTCACTGTAATACTCATAAAGTGTCTTAAAGGCCGGATTGGCGTGAAGTAATGGCAACATCGCTTTGTATAATAGGGACCGAAGCCTTCTCCTCCCTCGCTTAGAGATTCTTTTTCTGCCTTTTGATTCACCGGATGAGTTGGTTACGAGTGTAAGTCCCGCGAGTTTGAATAGTTGGCGTGGATCTTTATAACGTTTCAATGAACCGGTTTCGGAAAGTAGCTCTAAAACGGTCGATTCGCTGATACCAGGAATGGACAAAAGGTAATCAAAATCAGTCAGCTCACGGGCAAGAGCGATAAGATTTTCAGTTAACGAGTTTATCTGTGATTCATACATGGACATTTGATCAAGTAACATCCTGATTTCCATGCGCGCCATCTCCGGACTGTCTTGAAGTCCAATTGAATACTCCGCTACTTGGAGTAGTCGTTCTACTTTCCTTTTCGACAGATAGCGAATCCCCTTTTCCTGAAGAAAACCAATCAGTTCTTCGGGAGAGAAAATCAAGAGATCTTCCGGTAAAGGCGCATATTTCAAGATAGCCTGAGCCTGTTTACCAAGCCCTTTGATTGCGGAGGTAAACTCAGGGAAGTAAAGATCGAGCCAGCGTCGGATGCGGTTTTGAATGGAGGCCGATTGGTCTTTTAAACGGGCTCGAAAGGCCGTCCCCCGGCGGAGTTCTGAATCGATTTTCGTCATTTCCCTTGGCAAACTATAATACCCTTGAGGCATCATCTTAGCGATGACACGGGCATCCTTTAAATCATTTTTACTCTGCAGGTTATCGTCCAACTCTTTGGATTGTTTTACGTGCAGAGGATTAACAAGGACGAATGGGATGCCTTGATTCGTTAGAAAAGCTGCGAGGTTCATCCAGTAATGACCGGTAGGTTCAAAGCCTATGATGACCTCTTTCTTACCATGTGTCTCCATTAACTTCATGAGAGTCGCGTAAAAGGTTTCAAAGCCGTTAAGCGATTGACGAATGACAAAGCTTTTCCTAAGTTCACGTCCGCGTTCATCTACGGCGCACGCATAGTGGTTGCGCTTGGCGATGTCGATGCCAATAACTAGTGTCGTTTCAGAAATTTGATTAATACGTCGATTTCGATTATCATGCATGTGAAGATCCTCCTTAGTTATGAGCGATTGGTTAGCACCTGCATCATAACGGAGGGTCTTTTTTTATGCAATAGTGACATTCTTATCTCACAGGAATAGCTCCTGCGGGAATAGCTGGACAGGTGAGACCCCGGAGGCGCAGCCGAGGAGGCTCACCGCCAGCCCCGCGGAAAGCGAGCATCCTGTAGCGGAAATCAACTATTACTTTCTCCTCTACAATAGCAACAAACTTTACGAATAGAGCCTTTTATAAGGAGGAAAAATGAAACTAGGTGCATTTTCTGTAAGCTTAAGTGTTAAAGACATTAATAAATCTAAAGCATTTTATGAAAAACTTGGTTTTCAAACTTTGGGAGGGGACATTGCCCAAAATTGGCTTATCATGAAGAATGAAAGTACTGTAATTGGTCTGTTCGAAGGCATGTTTGAAAAGAACATTCTGACCTTTAATCCAGGCTGGAATCAAAATGCCGAAAATCTGGATTCATTTACGGACATTCGGGACCTTCAAAAGCAGCTGAAAGAACAAGGGGTAAAAATATTGTCTGAAGCAGATGAATCAAGCGAAGGCCCTGCAAGTTTAACAATTGAAGATCCTGATGGCAATCCGATTCTTGTGGATCAACATAGATAAAAAATATGGTGGAAAAGAAAAGCTCAGAGCTGAATCTGAGCTTTTCTTCTTTCTTGTTTATTAAAAAGGGTTTGTCGCCAACTGCAGGGACTGCTTGATAAAGATGCGAGGGTATAATTTCAGCTGAGAAACCATATGTTCGGTTAATTTCTACCGTTAGTCTAAGGCTAGGGGAGTGGATAAGCAAATAATTGATCTATTCGGAAGGTAGAAAAATAGCTCCGAGATTATCGAAGCTATCGTGCAGTCATTCACTTTTTTGCCTCAAATATCGTTTATCATTCATAAACAAACTCCAAAAGTACACAAACCCTGGAAATAGAATGATGAATCCGACAATATAGGTAATGAACACAGCCTTAAACGAGTTGGGATCCGTGAATCCGGACTGGATCGTAACTTCCGGGTAGATGATATAGGGCAGGTGGGCTTTACCGTAAACATAGCTTGCCAGTACATATTGAAATGTCACGGCGATGACAGCTACTCGGGGCATTCCCTTCATGCCCTCTTTATTGGTGGGTAGAAATAATGCTCCCCCGGCAACCAGGAACCCAAATAAGGAGACCCATAACAAAATCTGATCTTCCATCATTCTTTCATAGATCCATGACGCCTCATTTTTCATGGTGAGCATAATCAGGAACGCCATGACCACAGAGATTGGACCGATGATCATGGCATCTCGCCGATACACTTTAAAGGATTCAAATTCCTTGGAAGCTTTGGAGTAGTCAGCAAGAAGTAAGGATGAAAGAAATAACGTACTGGCAACGGCAAATCCGAAGAAGGCATATTCATGTGGACTCGTAAACAACTTCCCCAGAAGAAGAGTTTGTCCGTCTTCAAAATCGATGTAAGGTCCGTGAGAGATTGGCAGTACGCTGATGAGCAGACCAGGTATCAGCAAGCCTGTAATTCCCGTCACATAGGTCAGCGGCTTTCTGTAATCATCTGCCACATGAGAGAAGACGAGAAATGCACTTCGAAGAGCCAGAAGCAGCAGGATTAAACTCCCCGGGATGAGCAACACCGTTCCTAATGAATAGGCAGCACCCGGAAACATACTATACACTGCCACTACCAGGGCAACAATAAACGTATTCGTCACCTCCCAGGTTGGTGACAGATACCGGTTGGCGATATTGGTTGCTTTTGTTTTGTCATGATTAATATAGATCATCGACCAAAAGCCGGCTCCGAAATCCATCGTTGCCATGACGGCATAGATAAAGACGAACCCCCATAATATTGTGATGGCAATCAATGCTTGTGTCATTACTTCACCTCCAATTCTTGCTGGTTATGTGGATAGAGGAATATCCTTATGATTTCCTTCCGCTTTGTTGATATCTTTTTCAGGTGGATTCCGTTTGAAGTAATACAAGAGAACAAGAACCACGGACACGGCTAAAATCGCATAAACGGAAACGAACAAAACGAACAGTACGGCCAAGTTTCCTGTCGTGGTAACCGAGTCTTCTGTACTCAGGATGCGGTAAATCGTCCAAGGCTGACGGCCGGTACAAGCGAAAATCCATCCGAATTCGATGGCTAAGATCGATAGGGGACCACCGGCTACAAACGACCACATCAACCATTTTGGGAATCGGTCTTTTTTCAATAATTTATTCCATACGTAGGCAATGAGGGAAAGTAAAATGAGTAAAGATCCAATTCCCACCATCGCGTTGAATAACGTATGAACGAAGAGAGGCGGCCAATATTCTTTAGGGAAGTCGTTTAATCCGATAACTTCTGTATCGAAGCTGTTTCCAGCAAGGAAACTAAGGGCCCAAGGAATTTCGATGCCCCATTTCACTTCTTGCTCATCAGGATCCGTGAATCCTCCAATCGCAAGCGGGGCATGGGTTTGGGTCTCAAACAATCCCTCAGCTGCAGCCAGTTTCTCAGGCTGATACTCATGGAGCATTTGAGCCGATTCATGTCCATTAATCGCTGTGAAAAAGGAGAAGATACCCCCGACTAATAAACAAATCATCAGGGACTTTTGATGAAATTTATAAATCCTTGACCCAAATGAGGTTCGGAGCATTTTAAAGGCAGAAACAGTAGCAATCGTGAACGCCCCCACTACATAAGCAGATAGAGCTACATGCCCCGCTGTTACGAAAAAGCTTGGATTGAAGAAAGCTTTCCAAGGATCCACGTTGGTGATTTCTCCGTTCACCATTTCAAATCCAGCAGGTGTCCCTTCAAACGCATGCACATTCGTGATTAATACAGCTGAAGCAAGTCCACCGATGGCGACTAGTACAAGGCTCACGATTCTCATCCAGGGAGCGATCCGATTGGCTGCATACACATAGATAGACATAAATAACGCTTCAACAAAGAACGCATAGATTTCTATTTGGAACGGCAGCGCCATCACCCGTCCGATAACCTCCATGAATCCAGGCCACAGTAGCGACAATTGAACACCTGCAATCGTCCCTGTTGGAATCCCTACCCCCAGCAGCACGGCGAACGCCTTCGTCCAGCGTTTTGCCATCACGGAATAGTCCAGATCATTCGTCCGCTGATACATAATTTCTGCAACAAGAATCATTAACGGAATACCGACTCCAAGTGTCGCAAAAATGATATGAAAGGCCATTGTAGTACCAAACAAGGAACGAGCAATTACTAATTCATCCATTCTCATGTCTCCCTTACTAGTCTTTAACATTTCCTTATTGTCCACTTAATGGAAAATAATATTCATGATTATTAATAGGGGGAGAAAGTTTGAGTGTAGATCTAAAAATACTGCAAGGGAATGTCGATTTTTGTAAGTTGATAATATTGTAGGCAAAGTCGATAATAAATTAGAAAAATCGATAATGTAGCAGAAAATTTAATCGCAAAAACTAAAAAAGAGCAGCTCACCAGCTGCTCTCAATCAAAATGTTCTATTGTAATGCCTGTTTTAAAGTCTCTATGTTCTTCTTCATGAGAGAAAAATAATCTTCGTCATTGTTTCTGTCTTCTTCAGTAAGAACAGAAAGATTATGAAGGTGCAGGGCTTTTGCACCCAATTCGTTTTGTACGACTTCTGTTAGACGGGAAGAGACGTTTTGTTCAAAGAGAATGTATTGAACATTGTCTTCCTTCCCTTTTTCAATGATTTTCTTGAGCTCTTGCTGTGATGGCTCATCAGCCGTATTCAATCCGGCAATGGCTTCTTGATGCAGTCCATAGCGTTCTTCCCAATAGCTGTAAGCAGCATGAGAAACGTAGAAGGTTTTCTTTGGCGCATTTTCTGCCATGTCCTTAAATTCAGCGTCCAGCGCATCTAAATCTTTCGATAATGCATCCAGATTCGCTTGGAAATCTTCCTTATGTTCCGGCATTTCTTCTGATAGTGTATCTGCAATGGTTTTCGCCATTTCTTTAGAGTACACCGGGTCTAACCAGAGGTGTGGATCAACGTCATGGTTGTGCTCATCGCCATGATCGTCCTCATGAGAGTCTTCATGTTCTTCATGCTCTTCAGCACTCTCTTCACCATGACCTTCTTCATGATTCAATTCAACATGTTCACTCGTCGGTACAACGACTACATCTTCGTTTTCTAGAATCGATTTCGATCCCTCAACGAATCCTTCAAGTCCCATTCCGATATAGAAGAAAACATCTCCATCAGCCATTTTAATCATATCTTTTTGAGAAGGCTCAAACGTATGCTCATCGGCACCTGGAGGGTAAATACTTTCCACATCCACGTGTTCACCGCCGATTTTCTTCGTGAAATCCTCCAGTGGATAAACGGTTGTGTACACTTCCAATTTATCTTTCTTTTCAGCCTCTTCCTGATCTGAAGAGGCTCCGCAAGCGGATAATACTAAAATCAATAATAAAAATAAACTCATACGAATATAGTTCAAGAGGAATCCTCCTTTAAGGTAATAGTTTAATAACTGTAATGATTACGATTTAGCACAAAGGTTATTTTACTACCGTTATGGGGAATAAGCAAGATAAATGGATGGATTTTTTAATTTTTATCTTTTAAAAAAAGAAAGACTACCTCCGGATAGGAGTTAGTCGGAATGATTCGTATTTTTAGAAGGCCATTTATCGGGCACGTGATCAATGCCACCAGGATGAAAAGGGTGGCATTTGCAAATCCGCTTCACTGTTAACCATCCTCCGCGTAATGCACCGAACCGACTTACTGCCTGCACGCCATAATGGGAACAGGTTGGATAAAACCGGCAAGTGGGAGGCTTGAGAGGAGAGATGACCCGTTGGTACACCTTAAATACAAATAACAATAACCTTTTCATAATCTGTCTCCTGATTGATTTTCTTTTACTATATCAAAACTGATTAAGGGATTAAAACGTTTTTGACTTATTGTTAGTCCAAGTTTCACACAAGCTGGATATTCCGATGTAATTGCGATTTCTTTTGAACACTAGCTGCAAGCAGAGCGGTTCCCCTCACCATCCAGCACACGCTTGTTGACAGAGCCCCTGGCTGATCTTATGTTACAAAACAACAATCTTTGCGAAAAGAGCCTGTAAAAAAACAGGTTTTCATCCTAATTCAGATTAAGTTGATGAAATAACTATGAATTTACGTTATACTTATAACTAGAAACTTAATGGGAGTGATTTTAATGCCTTCAGTAGAAAGCTTTGAATTAGATCATAATGCAGTGAAAGCACCTTTTGTGAGACATTGCGGTGTCCATAAAGTAGGCAGCGATGGACTTATCAACAAGTTTGATATTCGTTTCTGTCAGCCTAACAAGCAAGCGATGAAGCCTGATTCCATTCATACACTTGAACATTTATTAGCCTTCACCATCCGTAAATATGCAGAGTCATATGCTCATTTCGATATTATTGATATCTCCCCGATGGGATGCCAGACAGGTTACTATCTAGTTGTAAGCGGAGAGCCGAAAGTGGAAGAAATCATCGATCTCTTAAATGCAACCATGAAAGAAGCTGTAGAAATCGAAGAGATTCCGGCAGCCAATGAAAAACAATGCGGCCAAGCGAAGCTCCATGATTTAGAAGGCGCAAAGAAACTAATGCGTTTCTGGCTCAGCCAAAGTAATGAAGAGCTAAAGCAGGTTTTTGCATAAAAACATTAAAAAATCCACCGTTCTACATTAGAACGGTGGATTTTATTTTAGTTGTCTTCCTTTTTCTCTTCTTGCTTCATCTTCTCCAAATGAGGATTATCTTCAAGTGGATCTACTGTATGTTTAACCGTTGTATATGCTTTGGAAGTCGTAAGGGCACTCACGAATATCACTAAAATACATATAGCAACAGCAATGATCAGAACAAGAGTTACTGACATTATGCAACCCCCTTTTTTTCACTATTTTACCATAGAAAAACGGGATGTTCATGGACAAAATTCAACATTTTTATGACGTGAATACGCAGGTTTATCTACTAATGACTAGTAATATTTGGTATCCTCAAAGGTGTATATGAATTTTTTATAGTATGTACCAGCTTTGATAAACGAAACGAGAGGGAAATTACCATGGATGTTTCTTCAATGATGGGTAAGCAAGTCGCTGAGCTTCAACGAACACTCAGTATGAACTTATTGAAAAGCCAGATGGCGACACAAACGGCTCAAGTGACCGTAATGATGAAAGAAATGTAGGTCAGTCAGCCTGCGCCGCATCCCGATAAAGGACATGTCCTTGATGTGAAGGGATGAAATGGGAAGAAGCCTTGTTCCGGAAAATTCGGATCAAGGCTTCTTCTTTCAGTTTGAAAATTTCGATTAGTGCAAGCTCTTTTTCTCGAGTCTCACTCGTTCTTCACTGTTGGACCATTTTTCTTTAAGTGTTTCGAATATGTATAAGCGGAAGAAGTATTGTAATTCTTCTGTTTCCATTTCTTGAATAAGTTCCAGTAGCTCGTTCCTAGAGGTATCTTCTAAGATTGTAAGGGCAATGAGGTCTAAGTCTTCGTCGGTACCTTTGATCCTTCCTCGGTACATTTCATAAATTTCTTCGATTAACTTCATGCGCTTCACCTCCCTTTCGTTCATTTTACCATGAACGTTTATGAATTACTCTACATATTATGCTAGGACAACTCTTATTTGTCTTTACCCTTTATAAGACTTATTAACCAGGGGCTATAAAACGGTATTTGCTCACTTTTTGACAAAAGCAGCTACAAAAGCTGATGAAGTCCTGGTTTCCCCTTCACTTGATACAAAGCCAACCATTAGAAAAAGGAGATGCTTTATTTGGAAAAAAGTATGCTGATCGTTGGATCGGGACTGGGTGCAATTATTTTAAATTTATTTGGAGAATGGAATTCGCTGTTGACTATTTTGTTAATTGCCGTGACTTTGGATTATTTCACCGGGATGATTGCAAGTGGGATTGAAGGAAAGTTATCCAGCAAATTCGGTTTAAGAGGAATTGGCCGGAAAGTGCTGATTTTCTCCCTTGTCACGGTTGCCCACCTTATTGATACTATACTAACAAATCAACACTTTATTCGTAATGCCACGATTATTTTTTATTTATGTAATGAAATGATTTCAATCATTGAAAATGTCGGTAGAGCGGGAGTCCCGGTGCCGGAGTTTTTACGGAAAGCGGTTGAAGTGTTGAAGAAGAAATCAAAGTGAATAGAATTTCGTCAATTGAGGAAAATGAAGGGTAAGCACAGATAAGGAGTGGGAAGATGAACGAAGAACGACACGATTATTATATTGAAGTAGCCACGGGTGAGATTTCAAGAAGCTCAACGGATTCGCCATGGAACTTTAAAATATCTGCAACTGATGAAGAAATCACCCAGCTGAGGGAAGTGTTCGATTCCAATCACTCAGTCGATTGGCAGAACTTCTATCGTGCGCATGTCCCTTATATTCAATATCATTTCGACCGGGAAAATGATGCATATGATGAAAACCTGCATCAAGTGTATGAAATGATTCATCGACTTGGAGATGATGAAGCGAAGAAATTCATTGAGAGTATAGGCATCTTGAATTCAGAGCCTTATGAGGATCATAAATAATGATTAAAAGTGTTGGTTCAGAAGAGATATCTGTGGACCAATGCTTTTTATTTATGGTTAGATGAAAGAAAGTGTGTACGGATGAGGTGAAGTCAGATGGAACAGTTTATCGATGAAAATGGGAAGCAAGTAGAAATATCCTTTGAAAAGGGAAGGTTTCAACAAGAATCATACCATGTGTTAGTTCTATGCCGCTACAAAGGGGAATGGTTATTAACACGGCATAAAAAAAGAGGTCTGGAGTTTCCTGGGGGGAAGCGGGAAAAAGGAGAAACCCTTGAGGAAGCTGCGGTACGTGAAACGTATGAAGAGACAGGAGGAGTGATCAAGGAGCCATTTTGCATAGGGGAATATAAGGTATATGATCACTCACCATTTATTAAAACGATTTTCTTTGCTAAAGCTGAGGAGATCATAAACAAGGAAGATTATCTGGAAACAGAAGGAGCCGTCCTTTGGAGTGGTGATTTCTCCAGCATTCATGACGATCCTTCCTTTAGCTTTATCATGAAAGATCAAGTGGTGGACTTGGCTCTCAAAAGAATAAAGGATCTCAACCTTATGATTTGATCAACTTCTTTTCGAGCTGTTCAACCAGCTTATACATAATGGTAGCGAATACGGCAATGACAAGCAGGGATAGCAGGACAAGGGTAAAGTTAAAGACTTGGAATCCATAAATGATCATATATCCGAGCCCCTTGGCGGAAACCAGGAATTCTCCTACAATGACTCCGACCCATGATAAGCCCACGTTGACTTTCAGTGTGGAGATGATGGTCGGGAAAGAGGCGGGAAGAATGACCTCTTTGAACATTTGCCCCCTTCTTGCTCCGAAGGTCTGCATCACCTTCAAATAATTCGGGTCCACTTCCCTGAAGGAAGTATACACAACAATCGTGGTAATGATGACGGAAATGACGGTACCCATGGCAATGATGGATGTGAAGCCGGGTCCCAACCCCACAATTAATATCGGACCGAGCGCTACTTTTGGCATGGCATTGAGGATCACAAGATAAGGGTCCAATACTTTAGAAAGAAATGGTGACCACCATAATAAAGCGGCTAATAGGGTTCCAAGCAAGGTGCCGAGAATGAATCCGATGATGGTTTCACCGAGTGTGACAGACAGGTTGGCTAGAAGGCTTCCGTCTCCCAGTTTTACGAGAAACAGTTTCCATATTTTTGAGGGTGAGCTGAAGATGAGTGGATCGATCCAGCTGCTTCGGCTCGCGAGCTCCCAGAGAGAGAAAAACACAAAGAAAATAAGCGCTTGATAAAACCAGACCCATCGCTGTTCTTTCTTCATCGATTGAATGTATTCAAGGTGTTTTTTTTTAATCGATTCGTGATTCAAGTTTCTCAAGCTCCTTCCATATGGATTGGAAAAATCCCGGGTATACCTCATGATTTCTAACTTCAAAGGGCATCAACTCTTTTAACGGGGGCGGAACCTCGAATATCGTGTGTATAGACCCTGGTTTCGTCCCGAATAGAATGATACGGTCACTCATGGAGATGGCTTCGCCTATATCATGGGTCACAAGGATGGCTGTTTTTCCAAAAGACTTTAATGTGGAGTACACCAGATCCTCTAACTTCAATTTGGTTTGATAATCGAGTGCTGAGAAAGGTTCATCCAAGAGAAGTAATTGGGGTTCTGTGATGAGAGTTCGAATCAGCGCCACCCTTTGACGCATTCCTCCCGATAGTTCCCTTGGATAGGATGTTTCTACACCTTCTAACCCCATTTCAATCAACAAGGCACGTGCTTCTTTCCTCTTTTCTTCTGTCAGGGTCCCCGTAATGGTTAAACCTAAAAAAATATTTTCTTCGATGGTCTTCCACGGAAACAGATAATCCTGCTGCAGCATGTATCCCAGTTTCTCTTTCATTTTTCGAATTGGTTGTTGGTTTAATAGAATCGTTCCTTCTGTCGGCTGGATAAGGCCTGCAATAATGGAGAGTAACGTGGTTTTCCCGCATCCACTTGGACCGATAAACGAGACAAACTCACCTTCTTTCACTGCAAGCGTTATGTCTGAGAGAGCATGGGTGGCCGTTTTGGGTGAAAAGTAGGTGTGATGGATCGAATCTAAAGATAGAAAGTTCACTGTACTTAAGCCTCCATTTTCTTTTTTTCTATAAGTGAAGGGCTGACATGTGAAGTCAGCCCCGAATCGTTCTACTTTGCTGCTTTTTCAGCGATCGAAGTGTTCACTAACGTTTCATGATCAACGGACTGTGGAAGCTCTCCTGCTTCATCCATGATGTTTTGGAGATTATTCCACTCTTCTTCGTCAAGGATCGGATCTGTCGCGAAGGATCCTTGTGATTTGTAGCGATCAACAACCGTTTCAATTAATGAAAGTTCTGTGTCTTCAAAATAGGGCTCAATCACTTTCGCGATGTCTGCTGCACTGTTTTCCGCCACCCATTGCTGAGCTTTGTACAGAGCTTTCGTAAATTTCTCTACGGTTTCTTTGTTTTCATTCATGTAGCTGTCTTTGGCCATGAACGTTGTATAGGGAACATGACCTGATTCTGTTCCAAAGGAAGCTACGATATGCCCTTTTCCTTCCTGTTCAAAAATGGATGCCGTTGGTTCGAATAGCTGAACGTAGTCCCCTGTACCAGATGCAAAGGCACTCGCGATATTCGCGAAATCAATGTTTTGGATGAGGTTTAAATCGTTTTGCGGGTCGATGCCATTCTGCTTCAGGACAAATTCCCCAACCATTTGTGGCATACCGCCTTTACGCTGACCTAGGAAGGTGGAACCTTTTAATTGATCCCATTCAAAGTTTTCCACTTTTTCACGTGAGACGAGAAATGTTCCATCGGTTTGGGTTAATTGAGCAAAGTTAATGACTGGATCATTCGAACCTTGTGCATGAACATAGATCGAAGTTTCTGAACCGACCAGGGCGATATCAGCACCGCCGGATAGCAAGGTGGTCATTGTCTTATCACCACCCCAGGTAGTGGTTAGTTCAATGTCGAGCCCCTCCTCTTTGAAGAATCCCTTTTCGATTGCGACATATTCAGGAGCATAGAAAATCGAGCGGGTTACTTCTGCTACACGAACTTTCTGTACGATTTCTTCTTTTTCTCCACATGCTGTCAACCCGATTGCCAACATGCCTATGAGTAATACGGCAAAGCCACTACGAAGCCATTTTTTCATTCACTATTCCTCCTCTAAGCTTTGTGAAACTCGTTTATCGATAGAATGGGGATGAGTGCATCTCTCTTTGCCTTGTTTATCTTTCCATATTAAAAGGGTAGGATGGTCATAAAGGCAGGGTCTTGAATCATCTGCTGATGATGAGATTTGCTAAAATATCCTATGTAGAGTATAAAAAATGTGTGAATACCCAGAGCACGTTTTGAAAGGAAGAGAATATGAAAAACGGAACGATTGTGAAGAAAACATTGTTTCCTTCACCTAATCCTCGTGTGGAACTATATGAAATTACCTATCTATCCGGTGGCCTCCGGGTGAAAGGATTATTGGCTGAACCTGCAGGAGTTGGGAAGTATGACGGGTTCCTCTATTTGAGAGGCGGGATCAAAGGCGTCGGCATGGTCCGCCCTGCGAGAATCGCTCAATTTGCTTCTCACGGGTTCATTGTTTTTGCTCCCTATTATCGCGGCAATCTTGGAGGAGAAGGAAATGAAGATTTTGCGGGGGATGATCGTGAAGACGCCATTTCGGGTCTTGAATTGCTCAAAAGCTATCACAGAGTGGCAGATAACCGGATTCATGTGTTCGGCTTTTCTCGAGGAGGAGTAATGGCGCTGCTGACAGGCATCCAGCGCAGTGACGTTACCTCCATTGTTACATGGGGAGGCGTTTCCGATATGTTCTTAACATATGACGAACGGAAGGATCTCAGGAGAATGATGAAACGAGTCATAGGAGGAAGTCCCAATAAAGTTCCGGAACGATACGAATGGCGTACCCCACTATACGAATTAGAAAACCTTGAAGCTCCCGTATTGATCATTCACGGTGAAAAGGATCAGAACGTTTCAGTGGAGCATGCATATAGATTAGAAAAAAGACTGAAAGAGTTGGAGAAATCTGTTTCATCCCGATACTTCAAAGAGTTTACGCATTATTTTCCACCACGAAAGAACCAACAGATTGTCTCCATGTTATGCACATGGATGAAAAATCAATAGACAGTGGTGTATGATTAAATAAAGCTCTTTTCGCAAAGATTGTTGTTTTCTAACATAGAATCTGCCAGGACCTTGCCAACCAGTTTGTGCGGGATGGTCATGGGAACTGCTTCACTTGCAGCTAGCGTTCGACGGAATCCCCTCAGCTTACCGAACGGGGTCTCGGCACGACCGTACTTTCGCAGGAGTCTACGCGGTTCCTCTCACCATCTTTAAGAGTTTTCTTGACAGAGCTTATTTATGCCAAATAACAATTGAAAGAAACAATATTTCACTATACAAGCTAAAATCAACCACTACTCTCTTTTTCAAAAGCAACAAAGTATACGAAAAGAGCGACTTAATAAAAAAGGATTGAGGTTAAGCATAATGGGCATGGGCTTGGAATTAAACACGATGATTGTGACAAAAGGAAAAGAAGTGAGGAAAGAAGAGAACCTGTTCGAGCTCCAAAAGGATGGATATCGGCTTTATCCTATGCATATTCCGATAGATGTGAGAAAGACGAAACACAGTGATCCCAGTGGTTACGGCAAGATCGAAAAGATGGAGTGGACGGATGAGAAAACGATGATTCTGTATCGATTGATTTCCTTGAATTCCACGAACTAAATAAAGGAGGGCTGTAAACATCCGCTTACAGCCCTCCTTTTATTGTATTTCCTCATATAAAATATAGCGATTATCCTCAGTCTGTGCGATTAGATAGTTGCTGTGATCTTTCACGCTATAAATGGGAGTCCCTTTTTTCAGTGTATTTGCCGTAAAATCATTCACGGGGTGATATTGACTCTCAATCTTTTCTTTAATAGCCCCGAGCTTCTCATCCAGGACCAGCTTCTTCTCCTCAGAAACCTTCACATATTCCTTCTTGTTCACTACCATCATATCCCCATATCCACATAATTCATAGGATGCAGGTTCTTTGTCTCCGCATGCACTTAACAAAAATACGCATAATAGCAATACAACCAATCGCTTCATGTTATTCCTCCTTATCATTTCTTCACATACTCAAAAGATATTCAAGCTTGTACGCCGACATGTTTGTTTTTTATGCAAAACTTCATCAACTTTGAAATGGATAAAGTGGTATAATGTTCCTTAAGTGAATAATTCCCGCAGAAATTAGGTGCTGATCTTTAGCTTAAAGGGAATTCGGTGTGAGTCCGAAGCTGTTTCCGCAACTGTAAGTGCTGACGAAATAAGAAGAAAACCACTATTTGAACATTCAAATGGGAAGGTTCTTAGAGTAGGCTGACGCACAAGCCAGGATACCTGCCTTTTTTTCATCGTATTATGCTCTTCGGAAGTTAGGGGTATGGTGCGGCTATTTAACATCTCTTTTTTTATGGATGACAACTGCCGGCCAATATTCTTGGGTGGTTTTTTTGTGTTTATTTATCCTCCCTGGAAATACGATAGGTGCTTCACAAACATTATTCAGAAAGGAGGAGTTTACAGATGGCAAAGGATTTCCGCTACTTATGTTATCCCTATATGCGTGAATCTGTTTCAACCGTAGATTTTGAGATCCGGACCGATTCACTGTCGACTAAAATCGGACTCGCGTCATCATTGACGGAGCACTTACCGAAAGTGAACGATGATTTACTGTATTTAGCTGAGATGTCGTACCATCTTAATGGGTCGGTGCGTGGAATGACAGCCATCAAGGAAGAGGACTTAAATACATTGAGCCAAATGTACGATCGTTATGTGTTGGAAGTCGAGGACCGAATCCAAACCTTTGTCCTTCCACAGGGCTCGACAGCTGCATGTGTGCTTCATACCTGCCGCAGTGAAGCAAAAAAGTCCGTCCGTGCCTTACATAAAGTCAGTACTGAAATGAAAGTGGAGAGCATTTTATTTAAATACGCTCATTTACTGGCAAATGTCCTGTTTGTGATGGCCGTGTATGTGAATAAATGTGAAGGGATTGAAGAAATTCCTTTTGTGAGTAAATCGTATAAAGACAAAATATAGAGAAGCGGAGAAGATGAAATATGAAAAAGTTATGGTTAAATAGTTTACTACTATCACTCATCCTGGTTGTTTTCGCAGGGTGCAGCAATGGGGAAGGGGAAACATCCACAAAGGAAGTTAAGTCTGATAATGAGTCTTATTCTGTGACCGATGACAGGGGCGAAGAGATTAGCTTTGAGAAAGTACCGGAAACCGTTATTTCCTTACAGCCGAGTAACACAGAGATTCTCTTTGCAATAGGAGCTGGGGATAAGGTAGTCGGGGCAACTGAATTCGACAACTATCCTGAAGAAGCGAAAAAGATTAAAAGAGTATCGGATTCCATGACGGTCAATGCTGAAGAGGTCATTGCGCTAAAGCCAGATGCTGTCATTGCGTATACTACTGGAGATGATGCCGGAGTGAAGCAGCTTGAAGAGGCGGGATTAAACGTATTCGTTATTCAATCTGCCCAAACCTTTGAAGATGTTTATGGGGATATTGAACAGATTGCAACGGTAATGGGAGTAGAGAAGAAGGGGGACGAATTGGTAGATGGCATCAAGCAACAGATTTCAGATGTGAAAGGAAAAGTAAGTACGTTAAAGGAAAGAGAACAAGTATATTTTGAAATCAGTCCCTCCCCGGATATCTATACAGCAGGAGCAGAAACGTTTCAGCAAGAAATACTGGAAACGGCTGGGGTCGAGAACATTTTTGTAGACCAAAAAGGCTGGGTGAAAGTAGGCGAAGAAGAAATCATTAAACGGAATCCTAATATGATTTTAACGACAGTGGGGTATGTCGACGAGCCGACAGCTGAAATCAAGTCCCGGGAAAGCTGGAAAGATGTAAAGGCAGTGAAAAATGATCAGGTTCATTTCCTGGATTCAGATATTATGTCAAGACCGGGACCACGTATTGGAGAAGCCGTTCTGCTAACTGCAAAAACGGTGTATCCGGATTTATTTTCTGAATAAAGTAGGATATTAGATTGGAGAAGACAGTGATTTGTATGTGGAATCATTGTCTTTTTTATCTCAAGTTATACAATTTTCGAGCCATTATGATAAAGTAAACGTAACAATATCGCGATAGGGGAAATCAACATGAGCAAACTGGAAGTCATTGTCTTGAATGAGAAAGATGCCAAAATTGCAGAAGCATCCGGAGCAGATCGACTTGAATTGGTATCTGACATACACGAGGGAGGATTAACTCCTGAATATCAAATGATAGAAAACGTATTGAGGGCTGTATCGATTCCTGTTCAGGTTATGATTCGTTTACATAGTAAATCTTTCTCGTATGATGCCGAAGAATTGCACATCATGATGGACCAAGTAAAAACCATAAATGAAATAGGGGCCACTGGCATCGTTTTTGGTGCTTTATCCAAGGAAGGGAAACTTGATTCCCATGCTTTAAAGGAAATCGTACAAACTGCGAAGGGTCAATCGATTACTTATCATCGGGCTATCGATGTGTCTTGTGGTCCATTAGACTTATGCAAAGAATTATTCCAATCAGGTTTGAACGTTGATCGAATCCTAACATCTGGAGGAAAACCTGAAGTGACCGGGGGGCTGGACATGATTAGTGCAATGAGGGAAATAGAAAAGGTGGGCGGCCCCATTATCATGCCTGGATCAGGGTTGACCGTGGAAAATATAGGAGAAATACACAATAAGCTAAAAGCACGGGAATATCATGTTGGATCAGGTGTTCGTAAAGACGGGAGCTATGACTTAGGAATAGACCCTGAAAAGGTAATGAAAATCAAACGGGTGATCACATCATAATTTGATTTGTTACTATAAGACTATTTGAAAAAAGAAGGAATTATGGTAAAAATAGTATGTAATACAACATAATAATATCAATATTTCTACTAGGGGAGTCCGATACATTGCTTGGACTGAGAGAAGAACGCATAAGTTCTTTGACCCTTTGAACCTGATCTGGATGATACCAGCGTAGGGAAGTAGTACGGATGCGTTTTTTCTGTATTTTAGCGCATACTACTTTTTGACATTTCGGGTTCTGATTATTCAGGACCCTTTTTTGTGTCTTCATGTCCTTTTTTATGAACAATGGGGAATGCCTGGCGCAGTAACTTCTAAGATCCAATCAAAAGGAGGAGAAGTTAAGTGGCAATCGAGTTGAAATCGCAATTTACAAACAGTAAAAAAGTATATGTTGGTGGATCAAGGCCTGACATAAATGTACCAGTGAGAGAAATTGAACTGAGTAGGACGAATGTTACCTTGGGTGTGGAAGAGAATGAACCGGTTCGTGTATATGATACAAGCGGACCTTATACAGATGAGAATTACCAAGTCGATATTAATAAAGGATTACCTTCCGTTCGCACAGAGTGGATCCTGGAACGTCAGGATGTCGGGGCTTACCCGGGACGTGAAATCGAACCGGAAGATAACGGTTATAAAGGAAAAGATCCTCGTGCAAACGTAGAGTCGTTCCCTACTATCCAACGTACACCGATGCGGGCAAAACCGGGTCGTAATGTGACTCAAATGCATTATGCGAAAAAAGGAATCATTACACCGGAAATGGAGTTCATCGCTATCCGGGAAAATGTTGAACCCTCATTTGTCAGAGAAGAAGTAGCAAATGGCAGGGCCATCATTCCTGCTAATATTAATCATCCTGAATGTGAACCGATGATCATCGGTCGTCACTTTCATGTGAAAATAAACGCGAATATCGGAAACTCGGCCGTGTCATCTTCCGTTGAAGAAGAAGTGGAGAAAATGACGTGGGCAACTCGTTGGGGTGCCGATACAATAATGGACTTATCAACAGGAAAAAACATTCATACAACAAGGGAGTGGGTCATTCGAAACTCTCCTGTCCCTGTAGGTACAGTACCGATTTATCAAGCACTTGAAAAGGTTAACGGGATTGCAGAAAATCTTACATGGGATGTGTACAGGGATACATTGATCGAACAGGCGGAGCAGGGGGTTGATTATTTCACCATTCATGCAGGTGTATTATTGCGGTTTATTCATCTGACGGCTACTCGCACAACAGGCATCGTCTCCCGTGGAGGTTCAATCATGGCACAATGGTGTCTTGCCCATCATAAGGAGAACTTCCTTTATTCACACTTTGAAGATATATGTAAGATTTTAAAAGCCTATGATATCTCCGTTTCGTTAGGAGATGGATTAAGGCCGGGGTCAATAGCCGACGCAAATGATGAAGCACAATTTGCAGAGCTTGAAACATTAGGTGAGCTAACCAAAATTGCTTGGAAGCATGATGTACAGGTGATGATTGAAGGACCTGGTCATGTACCGATGCATATGATTAAAGAAAATGTGGATAAGCAAATGGAAATCTGTCATGAAGCTCCTTTTTATACATTGGGTCCCTTAACGACAGATATTGCACCGGGGTATGATCACATTACTTCTGCCATAGGGGCTGCCATGATTGGCTGGTTTGGAACAGCCATGCTGTGCTATGTAACACCGAAAGAGCATCTGGGATTACCTAATAAAGATGATGTGAGAGAAGGTGTCATTGCTTATAAGATCGCAGCACATGCAGCAGATTTAGCGAAAGGGCATCCAGGGGCACAAATTAGAGATAATGCCGTTTCTAAGGCTCGGTTTGAATTTAGATGGAATGACCAGTTTAATTTATCCATGGATCCTGAGCGTGCAAGAGAGTTTCATGACGAAACTCTTCCTGCTGAGGGGGCAAAAACGGCCCACTTTTGTTCAATGTGTGGACCAAAGTTTTGTTCAATGAGAATTTCACACGATATCAGGGGCATGAAGGCAACCGATCTTGACGATGTCCAAAAGGATATAGAAAGAGGATTGATAGAAAAATCGAAGGAGTTTGTGGAAAATGGATCAAACATCTATCGATAAACCGAGCTGTCATGTACTCAAATTGAAGAATGATATCGTAACACTCAATCAGAGAATCATTCAACTCGAAAAAGAAGTGAAGAGCATTCAGGAAAACTGCAGGCATGTCTTCTATGAGACTGATGTAACAAGGTCTTGTATCAAATGTCATTATGTAGAAAGTACCTATTATTAGAAAAGTGTAAGTTATTGATTAAATTTCTTTTGACAGCTCATATGTACCGTGCTACGATTATTACAAATTTCGAAACAGTAGATGAATATGTATGTAACTCTTATTGAGAGAGGTGGAGGGACTGGCCCTGTGAAACCCGGCAACCATTCAACCGATGTGTTGAAAAGGTGCTAATTCCTGCAAAGCAAATTGCTTTGGAAAATAAGAGAGGATTCTAATAACATGAAACCCTCTCTATGGTAGTTAGAGAGGGTTTTTCGTTTTTATGAAAGAAAAATTTAATAGAAAAATGCAATAGGTGCTGAGTCATGCTCAGCTAAAAGGGAAGACCGGTGAAAATCCGGCACGGTCCCGCCACTGTGATGGGGAGTGACTTATCATTCAACCACTATTTCTGTTGAAATGGGAAGGGATAAGGAACTGTGAACCTAAGTCAGGAGACCTGCCTGTTGTATGCGCTTATGCTCTACGTGGATATAGAGAGGGGTGAGGAATACGTGTTGAGAATACAAGTTGGTCTCAACTCTAGTTAGTGATACGTATGAATCTCTCTTTCATTTGAAAGGGAGATTTTTTTGTTGATGACAATCAAATCAAGATAAGGAGTGAGGAATGAATGAGTAAGGTGATCAGTTCGAATTTAGGATATCCAAGGATCGGTGAAAAGCGTGAATGGAAAAAGACGCTGGAACAATTTTGGGCAGGGAAGATTGAAAAGGATTCCTTCTTAGAGCAAATGGAGGAAATACGAGTCAACCATTTGAAGAAGCAATTAGATCAGGGGATTGATTTAGTTCCGGTTGGAGATTTCAGCCTATATGATCATGTGCTTGATACAGCCGTCATGTTCGGTTTGGTTCCCAAGAGGTTTCATTATAGTGGGGGTAAGGTCTCTCTTGAAACGTATTTTGAAATGGCTAGAGGCTCAAAGGACGCGGTGGCATTAGAAATGACAAAATGGTTTAACACCAACTATCACTATCTCGTTCCTGAACTTGATGGGATCGTACCCCAGTTAGTGGAAAATCGTCCCCTGCATTTTTATAGAGAGGCAAAAGAAAAAACAGGGATAAAAGGGAAACCGGTTATCTTAGGTCCTTTCACTTTTGTGAAATTGTCTAAAGGGTACGAAACCGGGGATTATAAAACCCATGTTGATCAATTTGTCCCTCTTTATGCTGAAGTATTGCGTGAATTACAGGAAGAAGGTGTTGAGTGGGTACAGATGGATGAACCGATATTGTGCACATCCATCGGGGATGAGGAGATAAATCAATTCAAAGAAGTCTATCAAACACTTAAAGAATCCTGCCCCGGGTTAAAGATCATCCTTCAAACCTATTATGATAGTTTGGAAAGGTACCAGCGGGTGTTGACACTCCCGGTAGATGGCATAGGGATAGATTTTGTGTATGATCGAGGAGAAAATTTGGCTGCGCTGAAGAAATTTGGTTTTCCTAAGGATAAATTCTTGGCTGCCGGCATTCTTGATGGCAGGAATATTTGGAGAAGTAATCTTGCGGATACCCATTCACTTCTTTCGTTCATTGCAGGATATGTTCCAAGTGATCGGTTGATCATACAACCATCATGCAGTTTACTACATGTACCTGTAACCTTGCAGAATGAAGAAACACTTGGCCCCCCCCTCATTGACGCTCTATCATTTGCTGATGAGAAATTACATGAAATCACTGTTTTAACAAAGGGGATACGTAATGGAGCTGAATCAATAGAAGATGATATCGCTCAAAGTGTAACGGCGATTAAGAATTTAAATGAATCTCCGCTGCGTAATAATAGGGAGGTGGAGGAAGAGGTTGAAGAATTGCATCCCGACAATGTCGGGAGAAAGGATCCTTTCCAAGTTCGTAAACTGGAACAGGCCAAGTACTTTTCATTACCTTTTCTACCCACCACTACAATCGGCAGTTTTCCTCAAACCCAGGAAGTGAGAAGGCAAAGGTTGAAATGGAGGAAGGGAGAACTTTCTGATGGGGAGTATCAGCAATATATTCATGCAGAAATCAAACGTTGGGTTGAAATTCAGGAACAAATCGGCCTTGATGTGTTTGTACATGGTGAATTCGAGCGGACGGACATGGTTGAATTCTTTGGTGAAAAATTAGAAGGTTTTCAATTTACGAAGTATGGGTGGGTACAATCATACGGTTCCAGATGTGTGAAGCCACCACTCATATATGGTGATGTGAATTTTAAAGAACCCATGACCGTTAGAGAAACCGTATACGCTCAATCATTAACGGATAAACCGGTTAAAGGGATGTTAACGGGTCCTATCACAATTCTTAACTGGTCATTTGTTCGGAATGATGTATCACGTTATGAAGTAGCTAATCAAATCGCGCTTTCTCTCCAAAAAGAGATAGAGGAATTAGAAGCCAATGGAATTCGTATGATACAAGTCGATGAACCGGCACTTAGGGAAGGACTGCCTTTAAAAAATAAAAATTGGGAGCAATATCTTAAGGCTGCCGTTTACGCTTTCAAATTAGCCACTTCATCAGTACAGAACCAAACCCAGGTCCATACACATATGTGCTATTCGGATTTTGAAGACATTATAGATGCCATCAATGATCTGGATGCTGATGTCATCTCGATTGAAACATCAAGAAGTCATGGGGAATTAATCCATGTTTTTGAAGACAATACGTATGACAAAGGGATTGGTCTGGGGGTATATGACATACACAGCCCCCGGGTGCCGAAGCGTGAAGAATTAATCCGTAATATACATCGGGCTCTTGAAGTGCTGGATCCCCATTTATTCTGGGTCAACCCGGATTGTGGTTTGAAAACACGTGGAATTGATGAGACGGTATCAGCGCTTAAAACAATGGTGGAAGCGGCGGAACAAGTGCGTGAAGAGATGCTGCTTAAAAAGGAAAGTTAATAGACGGGAAACGGAGAGAAGTATGATCGAGTGTAGGTGATTACGTTCGATTGATTCCTTTTCAAAACGCAGGACGCAGTTGAAAAATTTGCGTCCTGCTCATAAGGAGAGAAAAGAAAATGCCATACATAGCCATAGGAAGAATCATTCAAGTATTTAATGAATATCAGCCAAATAGCACCATCCTGTATTTGGTGAGTGATAAGGGGATTGATGAGTTCCCCCAAGGGAGGATTTCATTAAAAACCGCTTTAGAATGGCAGGCAGAAGAGAAGATATGCAATGTCTATGCTCCCAGTTAAAGGAAGGGAGAAAAAAATAAGCTTCCCAAAATCCTTCGAATTGTGTTAACTTAATGTTATACATAGTTTACATACACAAGGGGGATTTGAAAGTGAACGGAGAAAAACTAAGGGTGATCATTCATTGTGCTATCTTTGCTGCGATTACGGGGATTTTCGCTCAGATTGAGATTCCACTGCCACTCGTTCCAATCAGTGGGCAAACATTAGCAGTAGGAATTACAGCGACAATTCTTGGAAGCCGATATGGAGCGTTTGCCATGATATGCTATGCAGCCCTGGGAGCAGTCGGTGTTCCTGTATTTGCAGGCTTCAGTGGAGGGGCACAGGTACTGGTCGGGCCTACGGGAGGCTATATATTCGGCTTTATCGTAGCGGCTTTCTTTACAGGCTTCATCCTTGAAAAAACCAAATTCACCATTCCAATGGCGATGATTGCCAATACAGTTGGAATGATCATTACGTTGATCCTGGGTACCATTCAACTGAAATTTGTAGCCGATCTTAGCTGGAATCAGGCAATGGCAGCAGGTGTATATCCATTTATCGTAGTTGGACTTATCAAAGCATTCCTGGCCAGCTGGATTGGGATCACTGTAAGACAACGATTGGTTCAGGCGAGGTTAATCGGGAATCGGAAAGCAGCTGCATAATGAAAAAGTTGACTCTTTTTTGGGAGTCAACTTTTTTATGACTAAAATTTATACAAAGACCAATATCCAATATCCTTGAATCCGATTCGCTTATAAATTTTTCCTGCTTCAGGATTATCATAGAATAAGCACAATTCTTTTCCTTCTTCTAGTACGTCTCGACAAAGCTTTGTCATGCACTCGGTCGCATATCCTTTTTTCTTATACTCAGGATGTGTACAGACAGCGACAATCATCGCAGACATACTGTTTTCGGCGGTTGTGGAAGCAGAAGAAACAAATTTCCCGTCTTCTTCTACGTAATAGCTTCTCGAAACTCCGGCTTCCATGCTATGTTTTCTTTTTTCTATAGAAAAATCGCCACCACTAAATTCAGGGATAGAGTTCAAAAGATCAACAAGTTTAGGTAAATCATTGAGGGTAGCCTGTTTAACATGAGGCAGGTCTTGTCGATCCATTGATTCCGTGCTGTCACATTTCGCATAGTGCATATGTCTTATTGATTTAATTTCTCTGGATAAAAAGGGTTCAACCTGCGTGACGATCCTTTTTAATCCGGAAACGATGCTGTAGTCTTCAGTCTCATTAATGATTGCGGCAAATCCTTCCGCATTAAATTCCCCCATGGAAAAAGGGATGAAGTTTTCTCTGTACTTAAGGAGGATTCCCCTCAATTTCCCTTCCGCATCAAAGTCGCCCCAGATTTTCTGAAAATCCTGTTCATACCCAAAGGCTTCAATATCCCCGATAATAAACAAATTCTCAGCCGGCTGCTGCTGAATGAGCTGCTGGCAAATATCATGATCCTGTTCCGTTAGCTGTCTGATCATCTTGTTCCCCCCTTGTAAATAATCATTATCATACCAAAATTAGAAATATTTAGTAAAGTATTATTTTTTGAGGTATTTCGATAACAGATAGTGCCAGTGAAAATGTCATTTGTATAAATTCATATGGACTAACAGAAGTTAAGAATAGGTGAAAAATTTTTCAGGTGAAATATCATGTGTAGTTTTAAATTCATCGAAATAGGGAATCTTAGCATCAA
This sequence comes from Rossellomorea sp. H136, assembly GCF_056838065.1. Lineage (NCBI taxonomy): Bacteria > Bacillati > Bacillota > Bacilli > Caryophanales > Bacillaceae > Rossellomorea > Rossellomorea sp. H136. The sequence continues at coordinate 3,908,884 of NZ_CM166371.1, read as the reverse complement.
ACACAGTTACTGGGAGGGAAACTCATGCTTTGGACCATTATTGGAATTCTTTTAGTCCTTTGGTTACTCGGATTGATTTTTAAAATCGGAGGAGCCATCATCCACGTTTTACTTGTTATTGCCATTGTTGTCTTTTTATTTAACAGAATCACCGGCCGTAAGAAAGGATTATAATGATAATAAAGATGCTGGGACAAAACTAAAAAACCACGAAATAAATACGAACAATAGAAGTGTAGGTTCTTCATACCGCTAATGATTTCCGTGCAAGACTACGCTTTCCGCGGGTAGCCCGTGAGCCTCCTCGGCAAGCCTGCGGGGTCTCACATAAGCTACTTTCCCGCAGGAGCTATTCCTGTGAGATAAGAATGTCACTATTGCATAAAAAAAGACCCTCCGTTATGATGCAGGTGCTAACCAATCGCTCATAACTAAGGAGGATCTTCACATGCATGATAATCGAAATCGACGTATTAATCAAATTTCTGAAACGACACTAGTTATTGGCATCGACATCGCCAAGCGCAACCACTATGCGTGCGCCGTAGATGAACGCGGACGTGAACTTAGGAAAAGCTTTGTCATTCGTCAATCGCTTAACGGCTTTGAAACCTTTTACGCGACTCTCATGAAGTTAATGGAGACACATGGTAAGAAAGAGGTCATCATAGGCTTTGAACCTACCGGTCATTACTGGATGAACCTCGCAGCTTTTCTAACGAATCAAGGCATCCCATTCGTCCTTGTTAATCCTCTGCACGTAAAACAATCCAAAGAGTTGGACGATAACCTGCAGAGTAAAAATGATTTAAAGGATGCCCGTGTCATCGCTAAGATGATGCCTCAAGGGTATTATAGTTTGCCAAGGGAAATGACGAAAATCGATTCAGAACTCCGCCGGGGGACGGCCTTTCGAGCCCGTTTAAAAGACCAATCGGCCTCCATTCAAAACCGCATCCGACGCTGGCTCGATCTTTACTTCCCTGAGTTTACCTCCGCAATCAAAGGGCTTGGTAAACAGGCTCAGGCTATCTTGAAATATGCGCCTTTACCGGAAGATCTCTTGATTTTCTCTCCCGAAGAACTGATTGGTTTTCTTCAGGAAAAGGGGATTCGCTATCTGTCGAAAAGGAAAGTAGAACGACTACTCCAAGTAGCGGAGTATTCAATTGGACTTCAAGACAGTCCGGAGATGGCGCGCATGGAAATCAGGATGTTACTTGATCAAATGTCCATGTATGAATCACAGATAAACTCGTTAACTGAAAATCTTATCGCTCTTGCCCGTGAGCTGACTGATTTTGATTACCTTTTGTCCATTCCTGGTATCAGCGAATCGACCGTTTTAGAGCTACTTTCCGAAACCGGTTCATTGAAACGTTATAAAGATCCACGCCAACTATTCAAACTCGCGGGACTTACACTCGTAACCAACTCATCCGGTGAATCAAAAGGCAGAAAAAGAATCTCTAAGCGAGGGAGGAGAAGGCTTCGGTCCCTATTATACAAAGCGATGTTGCCATTACTTCACGCCAATCCGGCCTTTAAGACACTTTATGAGTATTACAGTGAAAACCGAGAGAAGCCGGTAACGAAAAAAGAAGCACTTGTGATTCTTTGTCGCAAACTCCTTCAAATCTGTCACGGTCTTAGCCAGTATGAAACGAAATTTGATGCCGAACGAATGATACAAGATATGCCTTTTCTCGCTCCTTATAAAGCAGCATAAACTACTGATATAAAACGTAGTTCTTCTACAACCCAGACACTGAGAAGCCGGCCCATACACGACTTTCGACGATCTATTGATCAGTCCATGCAGGAGCATACGCCGGCCTCTGCGTTAGGGAAAGACCCAACGAAGGAATGTAGGCACAAGATGCCAGGAGATATGGGAGGGTGAGTCCACCTAATAAGCAGAGATCAAAAGTGCCCATAATGAATTTAAGGGAGATCCTTCCAGTCTCTTAACGCAACGCGTAAGTATATTTCCCTTTATTTTGAACAAATGAAAAATGAAGGGAATAAAACTGGTTAACGTCACGCAAAAAAAATTTTATAAAGAGAATAATACGGTTCAAAGCCCTGACATAATAACTTTTCCCGAGGGAGTCTTCGTCTTGCACTCCAATCAACCGCTGGAAACAGCTAAAATCAAATGATTCGAAAATAAATAATAAACCCGAACAAATCTGCCCACTAAGAAGCAGGTTTGTTCGGGTTTGACTTAGGATAAAAAACTTTTGTCCCAGCCTCTTTCCTACGATTAGTCAAGTACTAAATCATAAGTTGAAGGATTATTCACTATTATTTATGCATAGGAAATAAACCTCAGCTATTCATAATTTTAAACTGAGGATATTCATGGTATACTAAACTACATATTATTGGTCCATAGAGACCGCGTGCGAGTAATCGTACTTTGTATTGTTCCTGACCATGGAATATATACATTTTAGTAGCTTATTCATGCAAGCTACAGTGGCAACCTTATCCTTTTTGGAGATAGGTTGCTTTTTTAATTTGTAATAATAATCAACGATATGATTTGATCCTGCTTTTTGTTGGCGGATCATGTTCCGAACAATGAGATATAAAATTTTTCGTCCTTTAGGATTTCCTCGTTTATTAATATGATCTTGTCCTGCGTATTTTCCAGACTGATATCTTCGAATATCAATACCCACAAATGCGTTGACTTTTTTATGATTAGAAAAGCGAGAGAGGTCACCAAACTCACCGATAAAAAGTCCTGCGCTAATGTCACCCACCCCAGGGAGACTGATAAGTACTTCAAACTCAGGAAGCTTTTTTGCCTCGTTAATCAACTGGTTAGAAACGTGTTCTTTTTCCTCTAATAAACGGAGGAGTTGTTTTGCATAGTATTGAACTTTTGATGTTTGAATACTCGCTGAAGAAATAGCTGGATAGGATTCCTTGGCGTATTCTATTATTTGACTTGCCTTCTGTTTAGCACGATTTTCTGAAATTCTTTTCGTGGTACTTTTTTTCAAAAGGTTCTTGATTTTTGTTTGGCTCTTTTCTAAGACAAAGTCTGGATGAGGAAATAGGTCCATCAATGTTAAGGAGTAGGGTGTCATTTTACTCGAGAAAAAGTGTTCAAGCTCTGGAAAACTTAATTGTAGTGCATTATGCAAGTACATTCGCATACGTTTTTTTTCTTCCTCTATTTCCTGATAAAAGCGAGAAAGATCCCGGAGTCGACTATATATTTCTGGTTGTTGGATTTTTTCTACTCGGCAATTTTGTTGATGAACTTGTGCTAATTTGTGAGCATCATGCTTGTCCGTTTTCCAGCTTCTTAGAGTCCCTTGTTCTAGTTGTTTTTTTGCCTCAAGAGGGTTTAATAAAGAGTAGTGCAATTGGTTCTTTTGACAAAAGGTTTCAACTGGTTTTGAATAAATACCTGTTGATTCAAAAACAAGAATAGGTTCTTCAGAAAGGTTTCCGATCTCATCAAGCAGCGTTTGAAAACCAAACTTATTATGAAGAAATTCCCCTTCCGAAAGACAGGTTTGACCATCGTAAATCACTTTGTAGCTTTTCCCCATAGAAATATCTAAAGCAATTACTAATTCCAAATATTTTCCCTCTCTTCGTTGTCCTTTTGAAAGACCTTCACTTATTCATTTTGATTCTAATTTCCTATACACGAGCTCATGGCCCCAACATACTTAAACCTGATTCAAAAATGAAAGTGAAGAGGCTCGGTTTTTGATACGGATTCGAAATCCTTGAGGCTTTGGTCGAGCTTTCTTTCACTTCTCACTATAACTCTAAAAAGAAAAATAGTGGGTAAAGACATCCGTCGATGACTTTACCCACTAATCTTAGTATGTTTATTATATAGACTATTTAACGGCTGGTCCGCCTTTAAGTTCGATTTCAGATGGTACGTTTGAGAACTTCTTGAAGTTTTCGTTGAATTTGTGGGCAAGTTCTTTTGCCTTCACTTCATAGGCTGCTTCATTGGACCATGTTCTCTTTGGTTGAAGCACTTCGTCTGGAACACCAGGAACGTGAACTGGGATGTTCAGACCAAAGATGTCGTCCGTTTCTGTTTCAACGTGTGTCAGTTCCCCTTCAAGCGCTGCTTGAATCATAGCACGAGTGTAAGATAACTTCATGCGGTTACCAACACCGTATTCTCCACCGGTCCAACCAGTGTTCACTAAGAATACTTGAGCATTGTGCTCATCGATTTTCTTCCCAAGCATCTCAGCATAACGAGTTGCAGGGAGTGGCAGGAATGGTGAGCCAAAGCAAGTCGAGAATGTGGCTTGTGGTGAAGTGATTCCGCGCTCAGTACCTGCAAGCTTCGATGTATATCCGCTCAAGAAGTGATACATCGCTTGTTCTTTCGTCAGTTTGCTGATTGGAGGTAATACCCCGAATGCATCTGCGGTTAAGAATACAATGGTATTTGGATGTCCTGCAACACTTGGTTCAACGATGTTATCCATCGCTTGAAGAGGGTACGCAGCACGAGTATTCTCTGTTAAAGTGTTATCCTCATAATCAGCGATGCGGGAATTGTCATCGAGAACCACATTTTCAAGGACAGAACCGAAACGGATCGCATCAAAGATTTGTGGCTCCTTTTCACGTGTCAGACCGATACACTTAGCGTAGCAGCCACCTTCGATATTGAATACACCGTTTGGAGACCATCCGTGCTCATCATCGCCGATTAAACGACGGTTTGGATCTGCGGACAATGTCGTTTTTCCTGTGCCGGATAAACCGAAGAACAATGCCACATCTCCTTCACGTCCCACATTTGAAGAACAGTGCATGGAAAGGATATCTGATTCTGGAAGGACGTAGTTCATAACAGAGAAAATCGATTTCTTCATTTCACCTGCATACTCAGTTCCGCCAATTAAGACAATTCTTCTTTCAAATGATACAATGATAAATGTTTCAGAGTGAGTTCCGTCTACTGCTGGATCTGCCTTGAAGTTCGGCGCAGAAACGACGGTGAATTCTGATTGATGACCCTTAAGCTCTTCTCCTGTAGGGCGAATGAATAATTGGTGAGCGAAAAGATTATGCCAAGCGAATTCGTTGATCACTTGAATCGGTAGTCTATGTTTTGGGTCAGCACCTGCGAACCCTTTGAATGAAAATACTTCTTCTTTTTCTTTTAAGTAATCTAATACTTTTGTATATAATTTATCGAATGATTCTGAAGAGATTGGTTGATTGACAGAACCCCACTCAATCTTATCCTTCGTGGATGGTTCTTCTACAATGAATTTATCCTTAGGAGAGCGTCCTGTGTATTTACCAGTTTCTGCTCTGACTGCACCTGATGATGTTAAAACGCCTTCATTTCGTTGAAGGACTTTTTCAACTAGTTGGGAAACAGATAATTGTTCCTGAATGTTTTGACCGTTAAGTAATTCTGTTAATTCATTAGACATGCTCACTGAATTCATTAGAACCCTTCCTTTATATAAATTTAATGATCTCGTTTGCTTCACAAAAATAGTATAACACAATTGAACCATTAGTCTATACTATTTATTCATTTTTATAATGTGTCTTCATATTGTCACATTTTTCGTCCAAATATAGCTTGTATCTTCTTATATATATGAAAAAAATATCATAATGTTTAGCCTCATTGCCTAATTAGGTTATTTTATGAGGGCAAGATAGGTTGGAATCATGATAAGAGTAAGCTTGAATGGTTAAACATGTCACTTGAAAAAAAGTTGACACCCTTTGTACTAAACGTTATTATTGTTCCTTGAACGGATACTCTTATCCTGAGCTGGTGGAGGGAGCAGACCCTATGAAACCCAGCAACCTGCTAAATAGTGAATGGATTCTTTCTGTCTGAAAGATCCGATTAAGCGAAGGTGCTAAACTGAGGCAAGGTCTATGAACCTTGAACGATAAGAGAGAAAAGGCGCGGCTATGATCTGAAACCTTTCCTCTATTGCTTTAATCATGAGGAAGGGTTTTTTCTGTTTATAGTGGATCAAATGCACATAATGCATGATTTTTTTATAAAAAAACCATGTTTACTTCATACTACTTAGGGAATGAGTACCGTATCTGTTTAATGTTTTGTTAGATCAAAAATCTAACAATTATGCTTAAGGAGGAACCTTGATGTCAACTAATCGTCGTCTGTTTACATCTGAGTCCGTAACCGAAGGACATCCAGATAAAATTTGTGACCAAATCTCTGATTCAATTCTTGATGCAATTCTTACAAATGATCCGAATGCTCGTGTAGCATGTGAAACGTCTGTTACGACGGGTCTTGTTCTTGTTGCGGGTGAAATTACAACGAGTACGTATGTCGATATTCCAAAAATCGTTCGTGAAACGATCCGTGAAATTGGCTACACTCGTGCGAAATATGGCTTTGATGCCGAGACATGTGCTGTATTAACATCCATCGATGAGCAATCTGCTGATATCGCTCAAGGTGTAGATCAGGCACTTGAAGCTCGTGAAGGTCAAATGACGGATGAAGAAATCGATGCAATCGGTGCAGGTGACCAGGGGTTAATGTTTGGATTCGCTTGTAATGAAACGAAAGAACTTATGCCTCTACCGATTTCCCTTGCTCACAAAATTTCCCGTCGTCTGACTGAAGTTCGTAAAGAAGAAATCCTTCCTTACTTACGTCCGGATGGAAAAACTCAAGTAACCGTTGAATATGATGAAAACGATAAGCCGGTTCGCATCGACACGATCGTAATCTCAACTCAGCATCACCCTGAAGTGACGCTTGAGCAAATCCAACGTAATTTAAAAGAATATGTCATCGATCCTGTTGTACCGAAAGAACTGATCGATGAGCAAACAAAATACTTCATCAACCCGACTGGTCGTTTCGTTATCGGCGGACCACAAGGTGATGCAGGGTTAACAGGACGTAAAATCATCGTTGACACATATGGTGGGTACGCTCGTCACGGTGGCGGTGCATTCTCTGGTAAAGATGCAACGAAAGTGGACCGTTCAGCAGCCTATGCAGCACGTTATGTAGCGAAGAACATTGTGGCAGCAGGACTTGCTGAAAAATGTGAAGTTCAATTAGCGTATGCGATCGGTGTTGCTCAACCGGTATCCATCTCCGTTGATACATTTGGAACAGGTAAAGTATCAGAAGACGTACTAATTGACGTTGTTCGCAACAACTTTGATCTGCGTCCTGCAGGAATCATCAAAATGCTGGACCTTCGCCGTCCGATCTATAAGCAGACAGCAGCTTACGGACACTTTGGCCGTAACGACATTGATCTTCCTTGGGAGCGTACAAACAAAGCTGAAGCATTAAAAGCAGAAGCGTTGAGTGAATAAGGAAAGATAGAGATAGAAGAGACCAACACTTATTAAGGTGTTGGTCTTTTTACGATATGGGACGGCGGTGGCGAAGTTTATTTTTTTGTGTCGAAGGGCAGGTATATCGCGATTTTCGCAGATAAAACCTACTTTTGGCAGATATATTTTGAAAATGGCAGATAAATCCGAAACGGGGAACCGCAAACAAGAAAATATTCCATGAGTATTCTCAGGAAGGTTGGGGTATCCCAAGTATAGGATATTAAAATGGTTTGATGCTTTTATAATATTGTCCTTTTTCTGCGTATTCTCTCGAAATTCGCTTCATTTCGCTAATATCATGTTCATTTAACTCTCTCACTACTTTTGCTGGTCGACCGAATGCCAGTGTGTTGGGAGGAATGACTTTCCCTTGTGGAACAAGGCTTCCTGCCCCAATAAATGCTCCTTCACCAATTTCAGCATTATCGAGAATGATCGACCCCATGCCGATTAAAGCCTTTTTTCGGATTTTGCAGCTATGTAAAATCACTCCGTGGCCTACGGTTACTTCATCTTCAAGAATAAGAGGGTTATTTGGACTCTGATGAAGAATGGAATTATCCTGTATATTTACTTTATTACCGATTCTCGTTGGAGCGACATCCCCTCTGATGACGGTGTTAAACCAGATGCTGGACTCTTCACCGATCTCTACATCCCCGGAGATGGTCACATAATCGGCAATGTAGGCCGAATGAGCGATGATCGGTTTTTTATCATGATATGGATAGAGCATTTTTTACTTCCCCTTTCAATAATATTTACTATAATAATGGTAGCAGAATTTATACACATAGAGAACTATTAAGGAGGAATTGCCATGTGGAAATGGGAAACAGATCAAGAAGCAAAGGCAGTCATCGTTATCATTCATGGAGCAATGGAGCATCATGGTCGGTACGGTTGGCTCATTGAAATGTGGCGTGCAGCAGGCTTCCATGTCATCATGGGGGATTTACCAGGTCAGGGTATGACATCGAGAAGTCAAAGAGGACATATTGATTCGTTTGATGATTATATAGTGGAAGTGAAAGATTGGGTACAGGCGGCGTATCAATTTGAATTGCCTGTATTTATGATTGGTCACAGTATGGGGGGACTTGTTGCGGTCCGTATGCTTCAGGAAACTCACGTAAACCTGGCAGGGGTGATTTTGTCCTCACCTTGTTTAGGTTTGGTCACAACCCCATCAAAACCGATCGAGCTCTTGTCCCACGGTTTAAATAAAATTGCTCCCATGGTGAAGTTTCCATCAGGGTTAACGATCGATATGGCAACGAGAAATGCAGATGTACGTGAAATCGACAGCAACGATTCACTCTATATCACCAAGGTGTCTGTCCGCTGGTACAGGGAGCTCGCCCAAGCGATAAAACTGGCTTTTGTAAACCTGGAGAAAATGCCTGACGTTCCTCTGCTCGTGTTGCAGGCTGGTGATGACAAAATTGTCGATAAAAAAGCAGTGAAAAAATGGTTCAACGAACTGTCTTTATCTGAAATGCATTACAAAGAATGGCCAAAATGCTATCATGAAATCTATAATGAACCAGAAAGAGAAGATATCTTTGAATACTCCAATATTTTCATTGAAAGTCGTTTGAAAGCGCTAGGATACATTTTGTAAAAGAGGTGGTAAAGGTGTCGATCCCAAGTGATCCCTTTTCGTTAATGACAAGAGTATACCGAAATGTTTTTCCGATTGTTCATAAAGAATTAGATGAGTGGAAGAGGCGGGCGGAAGCGATCCCCAATCAGGAATTAAGAAGTCAGGCCCTAGCCAGTATCGAACATAAAACGTTTCACTGTGAAGGTGGATCGATCCTTTCCCTGTTGGCACTGGATAAAAAAGAAGACACGATTCGATTTATCGTCGCCTATCAGACAATAAGCGATTATTTGGATAATCTCTGTGATCGGAGCGTTTCCCTGGATCCCAACGATTTTGCCCTTCTTCATCAATCCATGAAAGACGCCCTTACGGTGGGTGCTGTGCCTACCAATTACTATGCTTTAAGGGCCGATCAGGACGACGGGGGGTATCTGAGAGATTTAGTGCTTACCTGTCAGTCCGTTCTTGAAGCATTACATCACTACGAGAACATCAAAAAGGATCTTATACAGCTTTGTGAATACTACTGCGACTTGCAGATACATAAACATGTTAAAAAAGAAGAAAGGGTAGGAAGGCTGCAGAATTGGTTTGAAACTCACCGTTCGAACCTTCCGGAAATGAATTGGTACGAGTTTTCCGCCTGCTCTGGATCAACACTCGGCATCTTCTGTTTAGTGTCATACGCATGCAGAAGTGATTTTCAGCCGTCGCACACAGAGAAAATCAAACGTGGATATTTTCCATATATTCAAGGCTTACATATCCTTCTTGATTACTTCATTGACCAGGATGAGGACCATGAGGGGGGAGACTTGAACTTCTGCTTTTATTACGAGGATGATGAGCATTTAAAAGAACGGCTGCTTCATTTTCTTCAAAAAGCAGACGAACACACCCATGAACTGCCACATGCCCATTTTCACCGCCTGATTAACAAAGGACTCATCGGCGTCTACCTGTCAGACGACAAGGCAAACAAACAAGAAAAAGTACAATCCTTCTCCAAACAATTCATCGCACAAGCCGGCTGGATCACCAGATTCTTCTACATCAATGGAAAAATATACCGAAAATGGAGAAATCGCAAAAAAACATCCTGAAAAAGAGGGACGGACCTTCGACACTAGTGTCGAAGGTCCGTCCCTCTTTTTGTCTCTTTCATCAAACTTAAGTCATATGAGAAAATACTAAATTCGACCTTTAATCCCAAATTTATACAAATGATATTCGTTGATTTCTTTCCGGTTACGACAATTTACCCATCTGATTTTCGGTGGAATATCATACTATTTATCTAAAAATCCATTATTTCGTAAGGCTAAATAACTAATGTATTCTGAAAAGATTTACTTTTCAGAATAATGGAGTATATTTTAATTAGTGTAAAAATTTAGTACATAAAAAGAGGGGGAATCGTGTTTGAAATCTCGTAAAGTATTATCGATGGCCATGGCTGCGGCATTGAGTGTAGGGGCATTTGCTGTACCTGCATCAGCTGCAACGACAGTGCCTGAAAATGTGTTAGCGAAGCCGGCGGTGAAACATGATCATAAACATGGAGGGCCTTTTGATTTAGGCATTGCGAATGACGAACGCCTGATTGAAATGCTGAAGGAAGAAGGCAAGATCAAGCAAAATGCGACAACTGCTGAAGCGGAAAAAGCATTGCAAAAGTTCCTGAAAGCGAAAGCGGAATCTGCTGAAAAAGAAGCAGAAGAAGGCGAACTAGAAGGTGAAGAAGCAGAAGCGAAGTTTAAGCTTAAAAAAGAAATGAAGAATAACAGCTTGACTTCAGGTAAGGGAAATAAGCTTGGAAAAGCTAAGAAGAATGCACCAGCTTCCGTAGAAGAAGAAGCTTATGATGGTGAGAAGCGAACAGATGAAGTGTTAGTTCTTCTAGTGGATTATCCAGACAAGCCTCATAATACATTAACTCCGGATGAAACTGATATGTATTACGATGATGAGGATGCTTATTCAAGAGCACATTATCAAGACATGCTGTTTGGTGAAGGTGGTTGGACAGGCCCAGATGGTAAAACCTATGTCTCGATGAAGCAATATTATGAACAACAGTCGGGTGGAAGTTATTCTGTAGAAGGTGAAGTTGCAGGTTGGTATACAGCGAGTAAGCCAGCTGCAGCATATGGTGGTAATGACCCACAACCTGATGGTAGTGACGTGAATGCACGAGGCCTTGTAAAAGAAGCTTTGGCAGCAGCAGCGGCAGATCCTGATGTAAACCTTGCTGACTATGACAAATGGGATCGATATGATCTAGATGGAGATGGAGATTATCTTGAGCCTGACGGACTTGTTGATCACTTAATGGTTATTCACTCTGGTGTGGGTGAAGAAGCAGGTGGTGGATCGTTAGGGTCAGACGCAATCTGGTCCCATCGTTGGAATTTAGGAGGTATTTTCCCAATCGAAGGTTCTCCGACACCTGAAGTAGATTATTGGGGTGCTGGAACAATGTATGCTTACGACTACACTATCGAACCTGAAGACGGTGCTGTCGGAGTAATGGCCCACGAATTCGGTCATGATTTAGGTCTTCCAGATGAGTACGATACTCAGTACACAGGAACAGGTGAACCGGTAAGCTACTGGTCCATCATGGCAAGCGGAAGCTGGGCCGGGGATATTCCTGGAACTCAGCCTACAGGGTTCAGTCCTTATATGAAGGAAATGCTGCAGTCTTCTGCAGTAGTGGATAATGAAGGTACTGAAGGGAACTGGTTGTCTGGAACAGAAACCAGCTTAGAAGACATTACTAAAGCAGGAACAGAACTATTACTCGACGAAGCAAACACAAAAGGAACAAACAACGACGTAGTGAAAGTAAATCTTCCGGAAAAAGAAACAGTCATCAATGAGCCGGCAAGCGGAGAGTATGAGTACTTCTCTGGAAGTGCTGATGAGCTACACAATTCTTTATCGACTACTGTTGATTTAACGAATGCTACTTCAGCGAAGTTCAATTTCAAAGCTTGGTATGACATTGAAACAGATTGGGATTATGCATATGTAACGGTTAACGGTGAGCCGGTAGCGAGTGACATAACTACTGATACTAATCCTAACGACTCTAATCTTGGAAATGGAATCACTGGTTCTTCTAATGGCTGGATTGACGCTTCATTCGACCTTTCAGCTTATGCTGGTCAGGAAGTTGAAGTAGCAATCGAGTATGTAACAGATGCTGCTGTTTCAAATCCAGGCTTCTATGCAGACGATCTTGCTGTAGTCGTTGATGGGGAAGAAATATTGTTTGATGACGCTGAAGGCGATGCTAAACTCAATTTAGACGGCTTCACGAAAAACGACGGTATCAAACGCTCTGAACACTACTACCTACTGGAGTGGCGTAGCCACAACGGTGTCGATGAAGGTCTTGCCAACATCCGCCGTGGTGCAAGCATAATGAAATATGATGGTGGTCTGGTAGTATGGTACGTTGACAAACAATTCAGCGAAAACTGGACAGGAGCTCATCCTGGAGATGGATTCGTCGGTGTTGTCGACGCAGACCAAAAGACAAACTATTGGAGCGATGGTACAGCTGGATCGACTCGTTACCAGGTTCATGATGCTGCATTCAGCTTAAATAAATCTGAGAAAATGTTCTTGGATTACTCTGATATTACCGGTTTCACGATGAAAGATAACCACACCAAACGTAACCCATTATTTGACGACAGTGCGGATTACAGCAACAAAGGTATGGTAGACGCCGGACGTAATGTACCGAACTATGGATTGAAATTCCGAGTAATAGGAGAAAGTGCTGACGGTACAGTCGGTAAAGTGTTAATCTACAAAAAATAAGTAAGTAAAGGGTGACTGCCATCTCGGCAGTCACCCTTTAAGCATGTTATTGGACATTTTTTACTACTGAATTGATAATAATACTCACATCAATTAAAGGAGATGTCCATTTTGAAGTTAAGTGTTTTAGATCAGTCACCCATTTCAGAAGGAATGAGCCCACAAGAGGCTTTAAATCATACAGTCCAATTAGCACAACATGTCGAGAAGTTCGGATTCGAACGTTTCTGGGTATCCGAGCATCATGATTCAACGGGACTTGCGGGTTCCTCGCCGGAGGTATTGATCGCTCATCTGGCACAGAATACATCAAGGATCCGTGTCGGTTCCGGAGGGGTCATGCTTCCTCATTACTCTTCATACAAAGTAGCTGAGAATTTCCGATTGCTTGAAGGGTTGAATCCGAATCGGATTGATTTAGGATTAGGAAGGGCACCTGGCGGAATGCCGATGGCAACGATGGCCCTGCATGACGGGAAGCCGAGGGACGTCAATCGATATCCTGAACAAATCGATGATCTGCTGGGGTATTTAACCGATTCATTACCGGATACTCATCCCTATCAAGGATTAACGGCAGCCCCGATGATCGAAACGATGCCGGAAGTATGGATGCTTGGTTCAAGTCCGTCCAGTGCGATGCTGGCAGCACAAAAAGGATTACCTTATACCTTTGCCCAGTTTATTAACGGGGAAGGCGGCCCTCAATATACACAGGCGTACAGAAATAACTTTGTTCCTTCCAAATACCTGAAGGACCCAAAGAACATCGTAGCCGTGTTTGCCATCTGTGCTGAAACGGATGAAGAAGCAGAAAGGGTCGCATCCAGCATAGACTTGGCGATCTTAATGATTGAGCAAGGCATGCGTTCAAACGGGACACCTAGTCCTGAGAAAGCGGCAGCTTATCAGTACACCCCATTTGAAGAAATGAGAGTGCGCGAAAATCGCAAACGCATGGTCGTCGGAAATCCTAAAAAAGTGAAAGAACAACTACTTTCACTCAGTGAACAGTACCAAACAGATGAAATCATGCTCGTCAGCATCACATACGACTTCCAGGACAAACTCAAATCATTTGAATTAATAGCAAACGAAATGTTATAACTAATAGAAAAAATAGGGACGGACCTCGAAAAGGTCCGTCCCTATTTTTATTGGCCGCCTCTAGGCAAAGCCCTGCCGCTTTTCTATTTATCTCTTCTCCAATGCCACAATAAATGGAGGATTATTCAGCTGGTTCATGAATTGATAGCGAAGTACGTGGACGTAGTTTTGGTCCAGTTTTTCCACGTAGCGAAGGATATAGTCCCGTTCGACCGCTCCTTCCGGGTGACCGTGATAAATGACAAGGACGAGGATCCCTTCAGGTGCCATCATTTCCAGGATTTGATTCAAGGCGAGTATCGTTGTTTTCGGGCGGGTGACAATTTCCTTGTCGCCGCCGGGTAAATACCCAAGGTTAAAGATTGCGCCGGTCACTTTTCCGTGATGCACGGGAGGAATGACGTTCATCACTGTCTCGTGCCCTTGATGAAAGAGTGTCACCCGGTGAGCAAGATCATGGGTGATGAGCTGTTCTTTAGTGTTTTCTAGAGCATCCTCTTGAATATCAAAACCGTATACCCGGCCATTTTCTCCGACTAATCTAGCCAGGAATAAGGTGTCATGTCCATTCCCGAGTGTTGCGTCTATTGTAATATCTCCTGGTTTGACAGCCCGTTCCAGAAGCTCTCTTGCAAAAGGTAATATTCGATCTAATTTCATGCTTTCACATCCACTTTATAAAATTTTCCCTGCCAGCTGTCCCGGCGTTTAAGTTCATCGTCAATCGCGTTCAATACACTCCATTTATTCACGCTCCACATCGGTCCGATCATTAAGTCGATAGGTCCGTCCCTCGTAATGCGGTGAACGATCATCTCAGGTGGTATGATTTCCAGCTGATCGCAAACCAGTTTCACGTAATGATCGAAATCCATGAAGTCGAGCAATCCTTTTTCATATTGCTTGACCATGGGAGTTCCTTTCAGCAAATGCAAGAGGTGGATTTTAATTCCCTGGACGTCAAGGTTGGCCACTTCACTTGCCGTTTCCATCATCATTTTTTCATCTTCTTGAGGAAGTCCGTTAATAATATGAGAACACACCCGTATACCGTGTTTTCTTAATTTATTGACTCCATCGACATAGCACTGATAATCGTGGGCCCTATTGATCAATCCGGCGGTTTTCTCATGAACGGTTTGCAGGCCCAGTTCTACCCATAAATAGGTTCTTTCGTTCAATTCAGCCAAGTATTCGACCACATCGTCAGGAAGACAGTCCGGGCGGGTAGCAATGGAAATACCTATAACTCCCTCTTGCCCGAGAACTGATTCATATCTCTCTCTTAGCACATCCACAGGTGCATGAGTGTTTGTGAATGCTTGGAAATACGCCATATACTTCCCGTCTTTCCACTTCTTATGCATTCTTTCTTTAATGTCATTGAATTGCTTTTCTAAGGAGTCGACCCTGCTTCCGGCAAAGTCCCCAGAGCCGGCAACACTGCAAAATGTACAGCCGCCATGGGCAACCGTGCCATCCCGGTTCGGGCAATCAAAGCCGCCATCGAGGGCAACCTTAAAGACTTTATGTCCAAAGTGATTTCGTAAATGGTAGTTCCATGTATGATATCGCTTTAAATCTGTGGCATATGGAAATGGGTTTGTCTCGATGACAAACACCTCCTACGTTTCAATGTGTGTAACAGTATGTATGACGCTCAAAAAGATTTTAACATGAACACGGGGTCAAATGTATCCTGCATAGAGAAATAGGCGAAGATTACCACTTCTGAAACGGGCAATCAGGTTCAAACTAAGATGGAGGAGAGTAAGGATGGGACCTTCCTCTTCTTTATTCTATACGTCAAGGAGGTAGTCGAAATGGCAACAAGAAATTCGGTTGATGAATGCATTCAAAAGTGTGAAGATGCCATTCGTTACGCTCAAGAACAATATAAATCAGGGACACAGCAAGAGCATTACCACGATGTGGAATACACTCAAGCCATGCAGCAACTTGAAGCAGCGGTGAATGATGTGGCTCATTTGGCCAATAGCGCAAACTCTCAACAGCGTGAACAATTGCATCGCATGAGACTTCAGCTTCAGGCCTTACAAAATGAAATGATTCTGTTAGATCATGATCCAAATGTAGTAGGAGGTAAATTACATTGACCACTCGTTCTGATAAAAAAAACCCTGAACAAAAAACCCGCAGTGATTTCCGTAATTTAGATACAGAATTCGGAGCTGAAAACAATCCTGTCAAAGCTGCAAAAAAGCGCTACGAAAAAAAGGGACAGCCTGTTAAATCAGATCATCATAACGGAAAATAATGGACTGAAACTAGGTGCTCTTTATAATGGGGCACCTGGTTTTTTTAGTAGAAAAAAGGACATCTATTTTAAGAAATAATTCTTGCCCCCTTTCACAAAAAAGAGTAAAATCCTTTTGGGACTCGAAATAAAATAGTGGAAAGGGGGCAGAATCATGCCCAAATCATTATGGTTGCTTGTCATTGGAATGATGGTGAATGTGACAGGTGCCTCTTTTTTATGGCCTCTTAATACCATTTATCTTCATGAGAATTTAGGGAAATCACTGTCTGTAGCGGGAATTGTGCTGATGATGAACGCTGGAGCGAGTGTAATAGGAAATCTGATCGGAGGAACACTTTTTGATAAGTTTGGTGGATACCGCTCGATATTAGTAGGAATTTCCATTACTTTGACTGCTCTGGTAGGGATGAATATTTGGCATGGCTGGCCACACTATGTGGTCTTTTTGACCATTGTTGGATTTGGCTCAGGGATCGTCTTTCCTTCCATGTATGCCATGGCAGGTTCGGTATGGCCTGAAGGTGGCCGAAAAGCATTCAATTCCGTCTATGTGGCGCAAAATATTGGAGTTGCTGTTGGAGCTGCATTAGGAGGATTCGTAGCCTCGTTTTCCTTTAACTATATATTCTTAGCGAATCTTAGTATGTATATCGTTTTTTTCTTCATTGCCTTATTGGGTTATCGAAACATTTCAGTTAACGGTCATCAAACATCCGTTTTGAATGAGTCTAAGGTGATAAAGGATAAATCGAAACTGAAGGCCCTGCTCTTCATTTGTGTTGCCTATTTATTATGCTGGATGGGCTATGTACAATGGCAATCCACCATTGCAACGTACACCCAGGAGATCAATATCAGCCTGAAACAATACAGCTTATTGTGGACGATCAATGGAGCGCTGATTGTGCTTGCACAGCCACTTTTATCAAAAGCAATCAAGCGTTTTGAACATAATTTAAAGCTTCAAATTATGATTGGGACGATTATTTTCATGGTATCGTTCGCAGTGGCTTCGATAGCTGATCAATTTCAATGGTTTGCCATTGCGATGATCATCCTGACGATTGGTGAAATGCTCATATGGCCGGCTGTTCCTACCATTGCTAACTCACTTGCTCCAAAAGGGAGAGAAGGATTCTATCAGGGAATCGTCAACAGTACAGCAACAGGAGGAAGAATGATCGGACCGTTTATCGGAGGAGTATTAGTGGACGTATTCAGCATGCAGGTGCTGTTTCTGACGTTGATCGCTTTCTTCATGGTCTCATTAGTCATTACCAGTCAATATGACCGACCGCTGAAAAAGAAAAGCCAAGTCTCCGTATCGGTTCAACAATAAAGAAAACCCCAATGAGGATTCATTGGGGTTTGTTTTTTCCATATAAAAAGGGCTCCCGTTTCCTACGGAAGCCCACTTGCAAAAAATTGAGGCGAGAGATCAGCAAACGCCACATCGTTTGTTGTCACAAGGACGTGATCCCCGACTTACACAATTCAGCTCATCGCTATAATAGAATAGCATAGGACTCATAAGAAAACAAGACTATTTCACAAAAAAAAATCTAATCGCTTAGATTATAGAAAGTTTTAGAATTATTCATAGTCGTTTCTAAGAAGCATTACTATAGTAAAATAGGAATGGGAAAATCGAATAAAAACGTAACGATTGGATGAAGAACGTTAGGTTAAACGATTTTCTTGAGCCAATATTTTATGAGTGGACCCGTATCCCCAAATACAGGGTCCAATGATGGAAGGGGGACGTTTTTAATTTCAACCAAAACATTCGGCCGTTCTCGTAATGAACCTTTTTTTAAATTATAATCATCACCGTTCGGATAGGCACCTGCGACTTTAAATTCGGGACGTGAGGATAATTTTTTATGACCGGTCCCGGCTGGAAGAATAATCACATCACCTTTATGAATCTTCACTTCTTTCCCAAGTTCGCCACCTAATTGAACTGTTGCCTCACCTTCCATAACTCCTAATACTTCATGTGCATTAATATGGTAATGGTGGTAATCATATATGCCATTTGTCCAGCTATTGAGCCATTGATTTCTGTTAAAGAGTTCTTCGGTGTCATGAGGATGATCAAGTGCATTCCGGTAAATGAGTACGGGCAGGTCCGGGCTATTCGGGATGATTCCATCGTCTTCGAAGTAAAATATTTTCAGTTCTGCGATTTTCATCCTTTCATTCCTCCATTCATTGTTAAAAAGTTTCCCTAATACCGAATACATTAAACCGATTCTATACTGGTAATTGAAATGATTGGAAAAACGCATTCATTTACGCAACGACAGTGAATGTATGTGCTACTATAGATGTATATGTTCTCTTTCAAAACAGAGGAGGCAAAGGAAATGAGCTTATTAAAAAAGGTATCCGTCGAAATGATTGAAATCATTCTTGAGAACGCTTTTGAATGGTTGGTCGTCGTTGATAACGAAGGTACGATTATTTATATAAATGACAATTACTGTCACTTTCTTGAGGTTGAACGAGATAAAGCAATCGGCTCACATGTGACTAACGTCATCGAAAACACACGTATGCATATCGTTGCAGGCAGTGGCAAAGAGGAAGTGGCGGACCTTCAATATATAAAAGGAAACTATATGATCGCCAATCGAATTCCGATTCGGGTTGATGGGAAGGTGATAGGAGCATTTGGATCGGTGATCTTCCGGGATACGAGTGAATGGATGCAAATGAGTTCTCACGTAAAGAACATGATGTCGAAAATTCAAAGCTACATCCAGGATATCAATACCGGCGTGAAATACACGCTGAATGATATCATCGGTGAATCACCCGGAATGAATGAATTGAAGGACAAAGCTCAAATGATTGCCCCCAGTGATATTTCGGTCTTGATCAGAGGTGAGAGTGGAACGGGTAAAGAGCTGTTCGCCCATAGTATTCACCAGCTGAGCGAAAGAAGCGGACAACCTTTTATTAAAGTGAACTGTGCCGCGATCCCAGAGCAGCTTCTGGAATCAGAGCTATTCGGTTACGAAGAAGGAGCATTTACAGGAGCCAAAAAGGGTGGGAAAAAAGGGAAGTTTCAGCTGGCTCATAAGGGAACACTTTTCCTTGATGAAATCGGGGACATGCCTCTAAACATGCAGGCGAAGCTTCTCAGGGCTTTACAGGAAGGGGAGGTCGAGGCAGTCGGTTCAAACCGTGTGCAACATGTGGATGTCCGCATCATCGCAGCCACGAACCGCCCACTCGAAAAAATGATGGAAGAAAAGCGATTTCGAAGCGACCTCTACTATCGTATTAATGTAGTCCCCTTTCAAATTCCGCCTCTCCGTGAGAGGAAGGAAGATATCGAGAATTTAGCTGCCTTTTTCTTAGAAAAATCCACAAAATCATCAGGGAAACGGATCCAAGGGTTTGAAAACGAAGTGATGCAGATATTTCGTTCCTATAGCTGGCCTGGGAATCTGCGTGAATTAGAAAATGTCATTAACGCTTCCACCTATTTGTCTAATGAAAACTGGATATCTCTTCAGTCACTGCCTTCTTATATGAAGGTTAGAAACTTATATGATGTCGACTCTAAAACATTAAAAGAAATCCTTGAAGAAACGGAGAAGTCCGTGTTGATTCAAAGTCTGCAAACTCATCAGCACGACAAACGAAAGGTTGCTGAGACACTGGGGATAAGTAAATCAAGCATGTATGAGAAATTAAATAAATATCAGCTTCTATGATATGGTTGTGCCGGAAGTCCGGAAATGTGGAAAATAGTCCATATTTCCGGACTGTTTTATTTTTCGTGTAAATATGTACATTTCGTGACTAAAATGCTGAATTTGTCCAGAATCCTGGAATCCTTGTAATGTGTGCGTGAGAAAATGAGTGATTGATTAGTAATCTGAAAGTTGGCACAATTATTGCATGTATTCTATTTGAAAGTATTTTATGGAAAGGAGAGAAGAAGATTAGATAAAAATGTAAACGATTTCATTTTCAGGTGATCATATTTAGAGAACAAAGGGGGAAATATCATGTTAAGCATGATCGGTCTTATTGGAGGACTCATTTTATTAATCTTTTTAACTATGAGGGGCATGAACATATTGATTGTTGGTCCCATATCGGCTTTATTTGTTGCAGTGTTGAGTGGAATGCCGCTCTTTCCGCAGTTAGCGGGTGAAGGGGAAGCGAATCTCGTTTCAAACTATATGTCGGGTTTTACAAGCTTCGTCGCTGCCTGGTATCTGATGTTCTTATTGGGTGCCGTTTTCGGAAAAGTGATGGAAGACAGCGGGGCCGCTGATAGTGTCTCCAGGTTTGTAGTTGAAAAACTAGGGATGAAGTATGCCGTGTTCGCCATTGTGCTTGCCTGTGCGGTTTTAACATACGGGGGAGTCAGTCTCTTTGTAGTGGCATTCTCTGTTTATCCTATGGCCGTTAGTTTATTTAAACAAGCGGATCTGCCGCGTCGTTTCATTCCTGCGGCATTAGCATTCGGGTCGGTTACGTTCACGATGACATCTGCAGGGTCACCGGAAATCCAAAACTGGATTCCGATTGAATATCTTGGTACAACACCATATGCAGGCTGGGAAGTCAGCTTGATCGTAGCCGTGTTTATGGCGGTGTTTGGCTACTGGTGGTTAAAGCGTATGATCACCAAAGCAGTCAATAAAGGAGAGAAGTTCCATTCACGTGAAGAAGATCCGGTCATTGATGAAGGAAGACCTTTACCTAACCCTTTTATGGGATTGGTTCCATTATTAGTCGTACTTATTCTGGCTTTCACTTTCCACGATTCTTTAAAACAATCAGCACTTATTATAGCCTTATTAGGTGGCGTGATCTCGGCTTATGTGTTAAATCGCAAATATTTCAAAGGCTTCTGGGGTGCTGTTTCCGAAGGTACGGTCGGAGCATTGATTGCCATCGGTAACACAGCAGCCGTCGTTGGATTCGGAGGAGTAGCCAAAGCCGTTCCAGCCTTTAGTACAGCCGTTGATGTCATGACGAATATTCCTGGATCCCCATTGATCGGTGGAGCCATCGCAGTCAGTGTGATAGCAGGGATGACCGGTTCAGCCTCCGGTGGTCAAGCGATCGCATTGCCGATCCTCGCTCCTCACTACGTTGATATGGGTGTGAATCCTGAAGCACTTCACCGGGTAGTGGCGATATCTTCAGGAGCACTGGATTCATTGCCGCACAATGGATATGTCGTGACGACGATCCGCTCGATCTGTAATGAATCACATGGAGAAGCGTATGGTGCGGTAGGTGCAGTAACCGTCATTGTCCCACTTATCGGATTAGCATTAGCGATTCTTTTATTCTCATTTGGCGTAGGGATCTAAGAAAGGAGTATCATCATGGTTGAAAATAAAGTTGTATTCATAACAGGTGCAGCGCAAGGGATCGGCTTCGAAATCGGAAAAGAATTCGCTGCTAACGGAGCAAAAGTCATACTGACGGATCTGCAGGAAGATACCGTTCAAAAAGCCTCTGAGGCCATTAAGGCTGAAGGATATGATGTTCTTGGATTGCGCTGTGACGTGACATCGGAAGCCGAATTAAAAGAGGCTATCGCTAAAACGGTGGATCATTACGGGAAGTTGGATGTATTAATCAATAATGCAGGGCTTCAGCATGTGTCCCATATTGAAGAGTTCCCGACTGAGAAATTTGAACTCCTCATAAAAGTGATGTTGACCGCTCCTTTTGTCGCGATAAAGCATGTCCTCCCTCACATGAAGGAGCAGGGAGCGGGACGGATCATCAACATGGCGTCCATTAATGGATTAGTCGGTTTTTCCGGCAAAGCAGCCTATAATTCTGCCAAACACGGAGTCATCGGCCTGACGAAGGTAGCGGCATTGGAAGCGGCACAGCATGGAATTACCGTGAATGCGGTTTGTCCGGGGTACGTGGACACTCCGCTGGTTCGCAATCAGCTGGGGGACCTTGCCAAAACGCGAAATATACCGTTTGAAAAAGTGATAGAAGAAGTCATCTATCCTCTCGTACCGCAGAGAAGATTGCTGGATGTAAAAGAAATTGCAGACTATACGATGTTCCTGTGCAGTGATGCAGCGAAGGGAATTACCGGGCAGGCAGTTGTGTTGGATGGAGGATATACGGTTCAATAGCCTGGTGAGAGAAACGGCCTGTTAGGAGGTCGTTTCTGGGGTGTAAGGGTTTGGGTAAAAACGTAAAACGGCTGGATTATCTTCAGTATTGGCTGGACTTCCCGAGAAACGGCTGAATTTTCATCAAAGAGGACCAAGCTTCCCAATAAGCGACACCTGTAATCCCAACCAATTCAATAAATTCACAAAAATCTCCCTCGCAAACCAAACAATAGGCTTGCGCTTCTGTATATTTTTCACTAAAATAGTGAATACATATATTGTTTACCTATATTGAAACGTTGATCAGGAGTAGTAATGAAAGATTTCTGTCGTAGAGAGTTGACGGGTGGTGAAAGTCAACCAGAAGCATCATGAACTCGCCTGCTGAGTTGCAAGTGTGAACCAATAGTAAGACTTGCCGTTTTCCGCGTTAAGGATGAATGAAGCTGAGTGCGCGTACACTAATGTGGGTGGTACCGCGGGAGAATGTTAATACAAACTCTCGTCCCAAATATTTATTTGGGATGAGGGTTTTTTTATTTTTTTGAAAAAAAGAAAGGCACCTGCCTTTCGAATGACAATTAAAGGAGGATCTCAATATGAGTTTTGATCATAAAAGTGTTGAGACAAAATGGCAGAAGTATTGGGAAGCAAACAAGACGTTCAAGGCGACTGAAGATGAAGGGAAAGCCAATTTCTACGCACTGGATATGTTCCCGTATCCATCAGGCGCAGGTCTTCACGTAGGACATCCGGAAGGGTTTACAGCAACGGACATCCTTTCCCGCATGAAGCGTATGCAAGGGTACAATGTCCTTCATCCGATGGGGTGGGATGCATTCGGTTTACCCGCTGAGCAGTATGCCCTTGATACAGGGAATGACCCGGCAGAATTCACACAAAAAAATATCGATACATTCCGCCGTCAAATTAAATCACTAGGTTTTTCATATGATTGGGATCGCGAAGTCAATACGACAGATCCGGGCTACTACAAATGGACGCAATGGATCTTTACCAAGCTTTATGAAAAAGGCTTGGCTTATGTGGATGAGGTTGCCGTGAATTGGTGTCCGGCACTGGGGACGGTCCTTGCCAATGAAGAAGTCATTGATGGGAAGAGCGAACGCGGAGGGCATCCTGTGGAGCGCCGTCCAATGAAACAGTGGATGCTGAAGATCACCGCTTATGCCGACCGTCTTGTGGAAGACCTTGAAGATGTAGACTGGCCTGAAAGTATTAAAGATATGCAACGCAACTGGATCGGACGCTCTGAAGGAGCAGAAGTGAACTTTATAATCGAAGGTCATGACAAATCATTCGATGTCTTCACGACACGTCCTGATACGATCTTTGGTGCAACATATGCAGTTCTTGCCCCTGAGCATCCATTTGTTGAAAAAATTACGACGGATGAACAACGTGAGAAAGTGAATGAGTATATCGATAAGATCAAGTCAAAAAGTGATCTTGAACGTACAGATCTTGCAAAAGAAAAAACGGGTGTATTCACAGGCGCCTATGCGATCAATCCGGCTAACGGAAGCAAAATGCCGATCTGGATTGCCGATTACGTTCTAATGAGCTACGGTTCTGGTGCAATCATGGCTGTTCCTGCTCATGACGAAAGAGATTATGAGTTTGCCAAGGAATTCGATCTTCCAATCGTGGAAGTGGTCGCTGGAGGTAACGTTGAGAAAGAGGCTTATACAGGTGACGGAGATCATGTGAACTCTGATTTTCTTGATGGAATGGGTAAGGAAGAGGCAATAACAAAAGCCATTTCCTGGTTGGAAGAGAAGAATATCGGAACCAAGAAAGTAACGTACCGTCTGCGTGACTGGTTATTCAGCCGTCAGCGTTACTGGGGTGAACCGATTCCAGTCATCCACTGGGAAGATGGCACAACGACGACTGTTCCAGAAAGTGAGCTTCCACTTGTCCTTCCGAAGACGACTGAAATCAAACCGTCCGGTACAGGTGAATCTCCACTTGCGAACATCAGTGAATGGGTGAATGTTGAAGACCCTGAAACAGGTAAAAAAGGCCGCCGTGAAACAAACACAATGCCTCAGTGGGCAGGAAGCTGCTGGTACTATATTCGTTATATCGATCCACATAACGAAGAAGCCCTAGCCGATGCGAAGAAAATGGAAAATTGGCTGCCGGTCGATACGTATATCGGAGGAGCCGAGCATGCGGTCCTGCACTTGCTTTATGCCCGTTTCTGGCATAAATTCCTTTATGATATCGGCGTAGTGCCAACGAAAGAGCCGTTCCAAAAGCTGTTCAACCAAGGAATGATCCTGGGTGAAAATAATGAAAAAATGAGTAAATCAAAAGGGAATGTTGTCAATCCGGATGAGGTGGTAGAATCTCACGGAGCAGATACCCTGAGGCTTTATGAAATGTTCATGGGTCCATTGGAAGCTTCCATCGCATGGAGTACAAACGGACTGGACGGAGCCCGTCGCTTCCTTGACCGTGTATGGCGTCTGCTTGTCGAGGAAGATGGTACACTTTCCTCGAAAGTGACAGATGCACAGAACAGTGACCTGGACAAAACATATAATCAAACCGTGAAAAAAGTGACAGAGGACTACGAGGGGCTTCGTTTCAACACAGGAATTTCTCAGCTGATGGTATTCATCAATGATGCGTACAAAGCTGACACACTTCCTAAAAACTATGTGGAAGGTTTCATTAAGATGCTGGCACCGATCGCTCCGCATATGACAGAAGAACTTTGGAGCAAGCTTGGTCACGAAGGAACGCTTTCCTACGAAGCATGGCCGACATTCGATGAATCGAAGCTTGTCGACAACGAAGTCGAAATCGTTCTTCAAGTGAACGGTAAAGTGAAGGCGAAAGTCATGATCCCTCGCGATATGAACAAAGAGGATCTAGAAAAAACCGCCATGGAAAACGATGAAATCAAAAGCCAAATCGAAGGCAAAACCATTCGCAAAGTCATTGCTGTACCAGGCAAACTAGTGAACATCGTAGCTAACTAATATTGTGAGGGACGGACCTTGAAATGCATCTGATTGTTAGGAAATGCTATCAATTGGGGATTCTGTATTTCACCAAGGTCCGTCCCTCTTTTCTATTTAGAGGGACGGACCTCTATATGGGCCGGATTTTAATCGCAAATCGCTTTAAATCAGCATTCTATTGAGGTCCGTCCCTCTTTCAATCTGATTTTTTTGTTTGGGAGACGGGCTTTGGTATAATTGTGGTGAATGAATGTTGAAAGGAAGTTGAGAGGAATGGATACGATTAAAACGATTACGACTGATGAGTTGGAGCAAAAGTTGAAGAGTGGTGAAGATCTGCTTTTAGTGGATGTTCGTGAAGATGAAGAGGTGGCAGAAGGTATGATTCCTGGAGCGAAGCATATCAAAATGGGTGAAATTCCTGAGTCACTTGAACAATTTGATAAAGACAAAGAGTACATCTTTATCTGCCGTTCTGGAAATCGCAGTGGAAATGTTGCTCACTACATGCAGGAACAAGGATATAAAGTTGTGAATATGGAAGGCGGCATGATGAACTGGGCTGGGGAGACAGCAGAGAAGAAATAATTGGTTTTTCTGTGAAGAAGCACATCCTTTTTTTGAAATGGGTGTGTTTTTTTCATGTATATAGTGGAAAATGGATGAAAAGTGACTTCCCTACAGAGTTCTATGTGGAATATAAGGTGATTTATCAGCGGAATTCGAGATATATCAGCGAAATTTTCATTTTATCAGCGAAATTGACAATATATCAGCGAAATTCAAAATATATCAGCGAAATCAAAAAAATACCAAACTCAACGAAACATTCAATCCAAAATAAAAAATCCCTCATCAATTGTTTGAAAATTAAAAATTCTGACGATACTAATACCAATTCAGAAATGGGGAGGGATCTCTATGATTCAAGTGAAGGTCTTCGATTATGAGCATGAGAAAGATTTGGAGAAAGATATGAATCATTTTCTCAGTAAACTGGAAGATAAAAAAATCGTGGATATTAAATATCATGTAGCAGCATTGTCGGAGGAAGTAGAAGATCAGATTTATTGTTTCTCGGCCATGGTTGTTTACAGAAAATAAAGAGGTTGATCGTACTGCAGCTGCAGATGGGATCAACCTTTCTTTTTGAATTATACTTTTGCCGCATTAAAGCCGGCAAGTCTTCCGGTAACAAGGGCAGAAGTAATATTATAGCCACCAGTATATCCGTGGATATCAAGCACTTCCCCACAGAAGAAGAGTCCGTTCATCTTTTTCGAAGCCATCGTTTTCGGTTCGATTTCTTTAATGGAGACTCCGCCGCCCGTTACAAACGCCTTATCAATGGATAATGTTCCATTCACATTGAAGGTGAATTGTTTTAACAACTTGGTAAACTGTCGGATTTTCTCTGAGGAGATATGGTCTCCTTTTTCATCGTGATCGATTTCCGCACGGTCTAATAAAAATAACAGATATCTCTCAGGAACCAATCCTTTGAATATATTCTTTGCGGCTTTCTTTCCTTCTTCTTTCACCTGTTTATGGATAGACTGGAATAGCTGCTCTTCATTTTGATCAGGCATGGAATCAATCTGCATGGCAACATGGGTCAGGTTCGATTTCTTCATGGCTTTTACCACGTATTGACTGCAACGAAGAACAGCCGGTCCGGAAATTCCTAAATGGGTAAAGATCATATCCATTTTATGCGTGATGATTTTCTTTCCCTTAGGATTTAATACGCTCAAACCAACGCTGCGCAAAGAAAGTCCTTGAAGCTCTTTCTTTTTAACAAAAGGCTCGTCCGATGTAAGAGGAACCTCTGTCGGGAACAAGTCAGTAATCGTATGCCCCGCTTTTGTAGCCCACGGATATCCATCACCAGTCGATCCGGTATGGGGGACGGACTTGCCTCCAACCGCTATGACGACAGCCCTTGCTGCAATCGTTTCCCCGTCTTTCAAGAGGATACCGACCGTCTCGCCGTTTTCGTACAGAACTTCCTCCACGCTTGTGCTCGTCCGGGTATCCACCTTTAACTCCTTCATGCGCTTCAATAAGGCTTCCACAACATCCATAGCCCGGTTCGATACGGGGAACATCCTGCCGTGATCTTCCTCTTTTAATTGGATTCCCAGCTTCTCAAAGAAAGCGATGATATCTTCATTATTAAACTCAGAAAAGGCACTATATAAAAAACGTCCATTTCCTGGAATATGCTTAATGATTTCTTCTATGGGAAGTCGATTGGTCACGTTGCAGCGGCCGCCTCCGGAAATCGCAAGCTTTCTTCCAAGCTTCGTTCCTTTATCTACAAGAAGGACGTTCGCCCCGTTTTCACCGGCTGCGATACTGGCCATCAATCCGGACGGTCCTCCACCTATGACAATCACATCGTATTTCTTTACCATTTTTCCACCAACTTTTAGTTTTGCTCTTTCGTTTCTCAAAAGAAGTTTCTCCTTATTTTAAATGGGATGGGTTTTAAATACAACATTCGAAAAAAATTGTCATTCGATTCGTACAGTAGTAAACTACTGATAGTGTGTAAATTTTGAGTGCTGGAATTTATTTTGTTTGTTTAATGAGCAACAAGATATATAGAGAGGGATACTATGTCATCTAAATTAATAAGAGGGACGTTTATTTTAACGTTAGGGACCTTTATTTCGAAGTTTCTGGGTCTTTTTTATGTTATACCGTTTGATGATTTGTTAAAAGGCCATGAAGAAGGGGCTTCCCTTTATCAATATGGTTATGTACCTTATACAATTTTTCTGACTGTAGCGACTGCAGGTGTGCCGCTGGCCGTATCGAAATTCGTTTCAAAATATAATGCCATAGGTGAATATGCCGTTGGACGAAGGCTATTTAAGTCGGGTTTGGTGCTGATGACGCTGACGGGGATTGTATCATTCCTCATTATGTATGCATTTGCACCTATATTCGCAGAGATGACAATCAAGAGTGATGAACAGGTGATATCGGTCGCACAGGTGACGACCGTCATTCGAGCAGTAAGTTTTGCACTGATCATCATTCCGTTTATGAGCTTGATCAGGGGCTTTTTCCAGGGCCATCAATCTATGGGACCGACGGCGGTTTCCCAGGTGATTGAACAAATTGTCCGGATTGTTTTCTTATTAGGCGGGATTTATGTTGTATTAAATATCTTAGATGGATCAGTGACTACGGCCATTTCCGTAGCGACATTTGCTGCATTTGTCGGGGGGCTTGCAAGTCTCGGGGCATTGATTTGGTATTGGTTTAAACGAAAGCCTCATTTAGATGAGCTATTAGAGGAAGATCGCGGTCAGGAAGAGGTTTCATTACGGTCGATGTATAAAGAAATCATCGCCTATTCGATTCCGTTTATTTTTGTAGGACTTGCCAATCCTTTATTTCAACTGGTCGATCAGATTACCTTTAACACTGCGATGTCTGCGATTGGAAATGCGAAAGTTTCCGATCATGCCTTTGCCGTATTGAACTTCTATACTCATAAGCTTGTGATCATTCCAGTGTCATTGGCAACCGCCTTTTCTATGACGCTGATCCCGTTGATTACGACGTCTTATACAAGCGGCGACCGGAAAACGATGCGTAGAAACATCGACCAAACGTTTCAAATTCTATTGTTTCTTACTGTTCCGGCAGCTTTAGGAATTGCGCTTTTAGCTGAGCCGACGTACACAATGTTCTATCACAGCGATGAATTAGGAACGTCTATTTTAAGATCATATGCACCTGTTGCGATTCTCTTTGCTTTATTTGCTGTTACGGCAGCGATTCTTCAAGGAATTGACGAGCAGAAATTTACAATTTTCAGCTTGCTTGTCGGATTGCTTCTTAAGCTTGTTCTGAACATACCGTTGATCCGCTTGTTCGAAACTCAAGGTGCTGTCATCGCCACTGTGATTGGGTATACAGTAGCGATTCTAATCAATTTATATGTCATCAAGAAATACGCGAGATATCAATTCAGACTGATTATGAGAAGAACCATGTTCATTGGAGCACTGAATGCCGTCATGGCAGTAGTGGTATTAGTGCTATATGGTATTCTGGTGCAATTCCTCAATCCTGAGTCCGGGTTCCAATCGATTCTCCTCGTTGCCATCTGTGGTGGTGTGGGAGCACTCGTTTACTTCTACTTAAGCTTAAGAAGTAAATTGGCAGATCGTTTATTCGGGGATAAAATCACGAGGATTCGCAGTAAACTTCGCATAGGGTAAAGGAAAAAGGGATGATACATGCCGATCATCCCTTTTTTTATTGAATGGCGAGTGAGCCCAGCTTCTATTTATTGGGTCATGCACCTTTCACCAATCATTGTAATAGGAAAGGGCTAATTATTATAATATCCAAGCTGTCTTTCAAGTCGCTCTACTTTTCGTTCCAAGCGGTCTACTTTACGGTCCAGACGCTCGTATTGTCTCTCAAGCCGGTCTAACCGGTCATTGATGCCGCCGCCATATCCTTGACCAGGGAAACCTGGATATCCCTGTCCGCCACCTCCAGGAAGTGGAATAGGGATCAACAATCCACCTGAACCTTGTTGTCGATATGGATACATACGCTTCACCTCATTTATTTTTATCAAAGTTGCTTACCTTTAGTAGCCTATGTTAAGAATAGAAACATGAATGGGTAAGTGCCCATGGACTAGTCAAATCACTAATAAAATCAATATTAAAGAAACTCAACATAAACGGAGCGTGATTAATGTGAGAATAGATAAAATGCTTGCCAATATGGGTTATGGCAGCCGGAAAGAAGTAAAGAAATTATTAAAGGATGGCGGTCTTCAAGTCAATGGAGATGTCATTAAGGATGGGAAAGTACATATCAATACGGAGAAGGATACAGTGTTGTTGTACGGAGAACAGGTTGAGTATCGTGAATTCATCTACCTTCTCATGAATAAGCCGCCTGGAGTCATCTCAGCAACTGAAGATGGACAGGATGAAACCGTCATTGATTTGCTTCAATTGGAAGATCAAATATTCAATCCATTTCCGGTTGGAAGACTCGATAAGGACACAGAGGGATTCCTTCTCATTACGAATGACGGTCAATTATCCCACCAGCTCCTTTCTCCGAAGCGTCATGTTCCGAAAACGTATTTTGCCGTGATTGACGGTGAAGTAACAGAAGAGGACGTGGAAGCCTTTAAAAGTGGAGTCACGTTGGATGATGGCTATGAAACTAAGCCAGGGGAATTGACCATTCTAAAATCAGGCCAGACTTCTGATATTGAATTGACGATCACTGAAGGGAAATTTCATCAGGTGAAAAGAATGTTCGAAAGCGTAGGGAAGCGCGTCATGTATCTGAAGCGTTTAACGATGGGCCCGCTTGAGCTTGATAAAGATTTAGAACTTGGTGAGTACCGTGAACTGACTGAAGAGGAAGTTACGCTACTAAAAGAATTCAAACCTGAATAAAAAACGGGGCAGCACCTTTCGCTAAAGGTGCTGCCCCGTTTCTTTGTTTAAATAGTAATTTTAGTCCGTTATTCGATCTGCCACAGTTCCGGCGGCAAGGCCGCCTCCGCTTTTCTATGTGTCCAGCTCCAGCGGCTAGTCCCTCGAGGTCATAAGCCAAATCTGCCAAAAAGGCAAAAACCCGCCTTATCGGCAGGTTCGGCTTATGCTTGTCGCCTCTGGGCAAAGCCCTTCCGCTTTTCGTTTACGATGTCATCTTCACTTTCTTCTCTGTAGTTGTCCATTGACCCCGACTTGGGCTTTGCACCAAGTCATTATACGCTAACACGTTGAGATCTCTTTGTATGGTTCGAGGAGTAATGCCAAATTCGTCTACAAGATCTTGAGTTGTTACAGTACCTTTCTGATTGATGTACATGTATACAGCTTTGATTCTAGTTAGCATACGATTGGTTGAAGGTTTCAAAGAACCACTCCCTCATCATTTTTCCAAAGGCAAAGACTACATGCGTCGTTTGTGCACCTCACGTGCTACCATATGTACTATGCGCTTTAGACAACCCCTTTTCTACATATAAAGTTTACTCATAAGATGTCAGACAATTACATTGTACTCCTAATCCTACAAAATTTCAAAAATATTGTCCAAATTTACAAATAATTTACGTAGTAACTTGATGGTTGTATTCCTAGAATATGAAGAAAATGCTAAATATATGTATTTTTTATCTTATAAAGCTCTTTTGATAAAGATTGATGCTACTTCCAGAAGTAAGAAAGTGGTTAATTTTTGCTAGAGAATGAGTGTAGGAACAAAACGTGGACCGTTCCTTTTCGCTCCAGGCACAAGATTCCCGGCTCGGCCGAACGCTAGCTGCAAACGTAGCGGTTCCCCTCACCATCCAGCACGCGCTGATTTACAGAGCCCTGCACTTCAAGGGGTCATTCTACGGATTCTCTCTGTTTGGATTTCCCCATGAAACAGTATAAAATGAAAGTAGAAGTAAATACATATAGAGCAGGTGGATACGAATGAGTATTAATTGGACGAATGAAGTGGAGAAGCGGAAAGACGATTTGCTTAAGGATCTGCAGCAATTCCTGCAAATTAAAAGTGTGTTGGATGAAGAGAATGCAACAGAGGAGGCACCATTGGGGAGAGGCGTGAAAGAAGCGTTGGACTATTTATTAACCCTCGGTGAGAAAGACGGTTTCATCCCTAAGAATGTGGACCACCTTGCAGGTCATTTAGAATTTGGGGAAGGAAATGATCTTCTCGGTATTCTTTGCCATGTGGATGTTGTGCCGGAAGGGGATGGATGGAGTCTAGATCCTTATGGCGGCGAGATAAAAGACGGTAAGATTTTCGCCCGTGGAGCGATCGATGACAAGGGCCCTACAATGGCTGCCTATTATGCCATGAAAATCGTAAAGGATCTGGACCCAACCTTCAATAAGCGGGTTCGGATGATCATTGGAACAGATGAAGAAAGCGATTGGAGATGTGTAGAGCACTATTTCAAAAAAGAAGAAATGCCTACAATGGGGTTTGCCCCTGATGCCGACTTCCCAATCATCCATGCAGAAAAAGGGATTGCCGACTATGATTTAGTCCAAACAAAACCGGCGGATGCGTCTCAATCGGGCATCAAGGTCCTGTCTTTTGAGTCCGGACGACGCTACAACATGGTTCCTGACTATGCCAAAGCGGTTCTGCTGGTAGAAGAGGACCACACAAAATGGGTTCAAAACTTTGAAATTTTCACAAAGGAAGAAAACATCAAAGGCAACTATTACATCGAAAACGGCGAGCTTGTTTTTGAAGTCGAAGGTGTTTCTTCACATGGAATGGAGCCTGACAACGGGAAGAATGCGGGTCTCTACTTAGCAGCATTCTTATCACAGCTGCCACTATCTTCTCAAGGAAAAGAATTCTTTGAGTTCACGACCAAGCGTTTCTTTAAAGATTCAAGAGGGATTCAACTCGGTGTAAGCTACCGTGACGATATTACGGGAGATTTAACCATCAACGTAGGGAAGCTGCGCTATTCAGATGCTGAAGGCGGACGATTAGGATTAAATATGCGTTATCCGGTTACATTTGAGATGGAAAAAGGAAAGGCAATCATTGAGAAGATAGAAGGCTATTCGATTGAGAACTTCTCGGATAGTAAACCTCATCATGTGTCTAAAGATGATGAACTCGTTCAAACGCTGAAAAAAGTATATGAGGATCAAACCGGTGAGAGAGGCGAGTTATTAAGCATCGGTGGAGGGACTTATGCCAGAAGCTTAGAGGCAGGCGTAGCATTTGGGGCATTATTCCCAGGCCGTGAAGATATTGCTCATCAGAAGGATGAATATATGTATATAGAGGACCTTCTGAAAGCAACGGCTATTTACGCACAGGCTATCCATGAATTAGCATGTGAATCTTAAGAGAGACAAGGGGAGAGCAGAATGAAAATAGTATTTGTAAATGGGGAATTTATGGATCGTGCCGATGCGAAGATTGATATTGAGGATCGGGGTTATCAATTTGGGGATGGAATCTATGAAGTGATTCGCGTATACGGCGGAAACACGTTTACGATGAAGGAACATATGGAGCGACTTTATCAAAGTGCTGAAAAGATGAATCTGTCCATTCCGTATTCAGAAGAAGAACTGACTGGGCATCTTCTGGAGCTTATCGATTCCAATCAAGTGAAAGACGGGATTGTTTATTTACAAGTGACGCGTGGTGTGTCATCCCGTCAGCACCATTTTCCTTCGAAAGATGTAATGGGAAGTGTCGTTGCTTATACGAAAGACTTTCCTGTTCCCCTTCACCAGATGGAGCAAGGTGTGACAGCTAAGCTGGTCGAAGATATCAGGTGGCTGAGATGTGATATTAAGAGCTTGAATCTTCTCGGAAACCTGCTGGCAAAAGAAGAAGCTGCTTCTGAAGGTCATTTCGAAGCCATTTTGCATCGGGGTGATACTGTAACGGAAGGCTCCTCTTCTAATGCATTCATGGTGAAAGATGAAGTCATCTACACGCATCCCGTAACAAACTTGATACTCAATGGTATTACGAGAAGAGTCATTGAAGATTTATGCAGAAGAAATAATATCTCTTTTCAAGAAGAGACGTTTCTTGTCCCTGATCTTCTCGAAGCGGATGAAGTATTCATCGCAAGTACGACTTCAGAAGTAATGCCCGTCATTAAGATCGATCAACAGGTGATCGGGAATGGGGAACCCGGTTCTGTAACGAAAAAGCTGCAGGCACTCTTTAGTGAAAGAAAAAGGGAACAAAGCCCGGTAAAATAGTTGGAGGCTTTAAATGAGATTGATTTGTTCACAACCATTTATGAAGACAGAACGAAGAATAGAAGACAACCAGCAATTCACGGTAGAGACAGAGGAGCACCTTTATTTATACAAGGATCGAATCGAGACTCCTACGAAAAGCTTCACCATCAAGGACGTGATGGACATGACAAGCAAACCATTGTCAGCTTACTATACTTTTTTGTATCTTCACACGATTGAAGGAGTGTGGACGTTTGTTGTTAAGTCTTCTCCTGAACATTTCATCACGCAGTATCATAAGGTTAAATGAACATAAGAAAGAGGCTGGGCCGTCATGGGCGCAGCCTCATTTGGTTATCGTCCGGATATATTAAAACCTAAACAGGTCACTTGATAGATATCTTTCTCCTGTATCGCAGGCAATGCACACGACTACATCTTCCGGTGATAATTTCTTCGCCACTTCAATGGCTGCATAGCAAGCAGCCCCTGATGAAGGCCCTACCAGGATACCTTCTTCACTTGCCATTCTACGGGCAATATCATAGGCATGCTCGTCTTCGATTTTGTGGATTTCATCGTAGACACTGGTATTCAGTATATCCGGAACAAAACCTGGGCTCGTCCCTACTAATTTATGCTTCCCTGGCTTACCTCCAGAAAGAACCGGAGATCCCGCCGGTTCCACCACATGAACGGAGAGATCCGGATAGTGCTCTCTTAACACTTCACCTGTTCCTGTAATCGTTCCGCCTGTTCCGGCAGTCGCAACAAATGCAGATAAGGGCTTGCCGATTTCTTTCATGGCTTCCACAATCTCGAGGGCCGTCGTTTTTCGATGGGCATCCGGATTCGCATCATTTTCAAACTGCATCGGCATGAAGCTATTTGGAATTTGCTCTGTTAATTCTTTGGCTTTTTCGATAGCTCCTGGCATTTTGTCATCTCCAGGTGTTAAGACTACTTCAGCTCCGTATGCTTTTAACAGATTAATACGCTCTTGAGTCATCGTATCGGGCATGACCAGGATTGCGCGATATCCCCTTGCTGCCGCATTCATGGCAAGTCCGATACCCGTGTTTCCGCTTGTTGGCTCTATGATGGTTGAGCCTTCTTTTAATAAGCCTTCCTTTTCTGCTTCAACGATCATTTGAAAGGCTGCACGGTCCTTCACACTTTTACTTGGGTTATAGAATTCCAATTTAACATATACATCCGCTCCGTCAGCAGGATTGAGTCGATTCAATTTGACAAGGGGAGTGTCCCCGATCAGTTCAGCTATATTTTGTACAACTTTCATGGTCAACTTCCTTTCAGAAAACGTTCTTCTTCTATCGTACTAATTCAGATAAATCTTATCAAATAAATAAGCTTTGTATTTCATTTTTATTGCATTTCCTTCTAGTCATTCTCTCTCATGACACATTTTGCTAAAATGATAGTAACTAATGAAAGGACGAGTGATATGTTGAAAGCTCACTATTTCTTTGCACTCTCTTTATCTCTTGAAACGAAACACTGTATACATAAGTGGACGCAGCCAATGAAGGATGAGGGTTCTTTTCAGAGCTGGGTGCACCCGGAGGACTATCACATCACATTGGCCTTTTTGGGAAGTGCGGATGAACTTCAACCCGTGATCCATAAAGTGGACGCGCTGGATTGTCCTTCATTTTCATTAACTCTTGATCACTACGGTACCTTTGGAAAGAGTGATTCACCGAGAATTCTTTGGATGGGAGCTAAGCCTTCTGAAATCTTACAACGGGTTCGGGATAGTGTGTATGATGCGTGTGAAGATTCGGGCTTTCAATTAGATAAGAGACCCTTCTGTCCACATATCACCGTAGGGCGAAAGTGGAATAGAGATTTTCCTTTTACTTCCGAATGGTTGAATTCGTTTCAGCCGCCCGACATCCATTTATTCACAGCAAGAGAAATCGTGTTATATCGAACACACGTAGATCGACTGCCTAAGTATGAAGCCATTTACACCAAACCGTTACATGCAAATTGACCGTCATGAAAGGATAGATCCATATGGCACAGCTGATTAAACTTCAAGATTACGTTTCCAGGTACGAAACGGATTTATATAGATATCCTTCCCAATTTGTTCGATTAAAAAAGCTGCAATGGGAAAAAATGAAACAACATTGGGAAAACGGTGAACTCCCTCCCGCCTCCCCGATCATTAAGGATGAAGAACAAGTACTGGAAAAGAACTCCATGAAAGAGAAGCTCTTTTCACTGTTTAAAAAGAAAGAAGATGAAAAAGAGGAGTTCTCAAGCTCCATTCAGGCAAATGATGAAGAAATTACATTTGAAATGGATTCACACCACGATATCTCTACGGAGGAAGAATTGAAGGTTTCCTTCCTGGACCTTGTATTTGATTTTCAGTTGCGATGGGCAAGCTCCACGATCATGGAGAAATCCTATGTAGACAACAGCTATCATTATGACGAACGATTACGCTACCTGCTTCAGCGTTTTCCAGATAACATACTTGTGATGTACAACCCGGTATTAAAAATTAAACATGCTCCTGTAGAACTCGAAACCATTCTTATCACACCAACAGGGATCTGGTGCTTAACCTTTCTCGAATTTGAAGAGGGAACTGCCTACATCGGTTCAGGAGAACGATTCTGGTTGAAAAAATGGGGAGATGTAGAGACGAAGGTATTAAACCCTCTAATCGGACTAAGAAGGATGGAGGGGATACTCCATCAAATCATTCAATATGCAGGTGTGGACCTTCCTATTCATAAAGGCGTGATAAGCAGAAATGGATACATAGATTACCCACAGGCTCCGGTGGGCATTCAGTTTCTTGACAAACGGCTCCACAATGAATGGTTCCAGCAACAACGCTCAAGCTCTTCTCCGATCAAGAGTGTCCAGTTGAAAGCGGCACAAGCCATCTTGGAGTATTGCCAGACCACTTCATTCAAGAGACTTCAGTGGGGAGAACATGCTGTTGGATCAGATGAGAATCAACAATGAAGACGATTTTTATCGTGAATCCTTCAGCAAAGAATCATCACTCCTTATCTTCGTGGAATCAATTTAGTCAAACCATCGATATTCCACATGAGATTTTTGTGACAGGTCACCCCGGTGACGTGAAGAAGATTGTTGCAAGTGTTGTCAATCAATCTCCATCCGACTGGCTCCTGGTAGTGGGAGTAGGAGGTGATGGGACCATGAACTCTGTGGTGAGTGGAACAATCGGTTTTGACAAGGTCGTTATAGGGTATATTCCATCAGGAAGTGGTAATGATTTTGCAAGGGGCTATAATTGGCCTAACGATAAAAAACAAGCATATACCTTAATAAAGGAAGGTTTAAAAAAAGAGGACATCGTGACCCTGGATTCAGGTCAATTTACCATGAGCAGCGGACCAAATGGGTATTTCGTGAATAATATAGGGATAGGATTTGATGCGGAAATTGCCCGTATGGCCAATCGTTCTTCATTCAAAAAGTGGTTGAACAAATGGTCCCTTGGACAACTGATCTATCCTATCCTCCTTTGTAAGGAAGCGTTTACGTATAGACCCTTTTCCCTTTCAATAGATGTTGATGGAAAAGAGCAGGTGTTTCACAAGGTATGGTTTGTGACAGTTTCGAATCAACCCTTTTTTGGTGGAGGAATGAAGATCGCCCCACAGGCTTGTCCTAATGATGGATCTATCGATATGACCCTCGTCCATGGGTTATCAAGGTGGAAATTACTCCTGGTCTTTCTATCTGTCTTCTTCGGAAAACATACGGCTTTCAATGAAGTCAGCACGTGTACAGGAACAACGATGACCATCCGATCGAGTCAGGATGTACCAGTGCACGCAGACGGAGACACAATTGAAGAACTGAAGAAGGGGAATGAATTGAAGGTGCATGTTCTTCCATTAAGTTGGAAAATGTTAAACAGAAGTGGGTGGCAGAAGTGTTAGTCATTAGTAGGCATTACGATGCGTTTTTAGATACGTTCAATACGGTTACATTGATTCTTCCATACGATTACCATGATGGGAATTCCAGTCACTTCTCTCTCATAAAAGGTAGTGAAAAGATAGCTCTTCACATTGAAGAAAAGATTCCCCTCAATGATGCCATGAAATATATCACGACTATTCAGAGCGAGAAGGTTGTCTTAGGTGAAACCTATGAAGTTGTCGATGAGCATAACACAAAGACTGATCTGCAAATCGGAGCGGTCATAAGAACCGAAGAGTTTGATCAACGCTATTATTATGACGGGGATGACCTTGGTGTTACATACCAAGAGGGATGCACCGTGTTTAAAGTATGGTCTCCGACGTCCACTGAGGTCAGATTAAAGCTCAAGTCTCCTGATGATGAATTGATTCAATACCCATTTTTAAGGACCCGGAACGGCGTATGGGAATGTAAGGTGAATACCGATGTAAATCGTTATAATTATACCATTCTAACTTGTATCAACCTGGTTTGGGATGAACTGATCGACCCCTATGCTAAATCGGTTTCCTACGACAGTGAGTGGGGATGTGTTGTGAACCTTGGACGTATGGAGGGACCTAATCCCTTGGCACCATTATCTTCACCTGCAGATGCTGTCATTTATGAATTGAATGTCCGTGATTTCTCAGCACAAAAAGAAAGTGGCATGAAATTCGCAGGGAAATATCGTGCCTTTACAGAAAAAGGAACTTCTACCCCGAAAGGATTCAGTAGTGGAATTCAGTATTTAAAGGAGCTGGGCATCACCCATGTTGAACTGCTTCCTGTCAATGATTTCGATGGGGTGACTGATCACCCTTCCGATAAAAGCTACAATTGGGGATACAATCCTTTGTTCTTTAACGCGCCGGAAGGGAGCTACAGCTTAAAGCCTGAAGATCCCTATGAACGGATCAATGAACTGAAAAGCGTGATTCATAGCCTTCATGAAGAAAATATCAGGGTCATATTGGATGTGGTTTACAACCACGTGTTCATTCGGGAGGATTCATCTTTTGAAAAGCTTGTGCCCGGGTATTTCTTCCGTCACGACGAAAATGGTTTACCTTCAAATGGGACG
Source organism: Rossellomorea sp. H136 (assembly GCF_056838065.1). NCBI lineage: Bacteria > Bacillati > Bacillota > Bacilli > Caryophanales > Bacillaceae > Rossellomorea > Rossellomorea sp. H136. The sequence continues at coordinate 3,869,746 of NZ_CM166371.1, read as the reverse complement.
GGAGTGGGAAATGATTTTGCTTCCGAACGCCTGATGGCCAGGAAATTCATCGTTGACTCGATTCTTTATTGGATAAAAGAGTACGGTGTCGACGGCTTCCGTTTTGACCTGATGGGAATTCTTGATACTAAGACGATGACGACAATCCGTGAAGAAGTGGATAAGGTTTTGCCTGGAGCGATCATCATAGGAGAAGGCTGGGACCTGAACACACCCCTGCCACCCCATCAAAAGGCCAACCTTCGTAACGCCCATCAGCTTCAAGGGATCGGTCAATTCAATGACTGGTTCCGGGACACCATTAAAGGAAGTACGTTTAACTTATATGACAAAGGGTTTGCCCTCGGTCACGGACACTTGGAACAAAAGGTGGAACTCGTCCTGACTGGAAGTGTCGGGATGAAAAATGGGGAAAGAGGACTCTTTAAAGAGCCGACCCAATCCGTCAACTATGTGGAATCCCATGATAATCACACCCTTTGGGATAAAATGAAAGCTTGTTTAAATGAAGATGAAGGAACCCTTATGAGTCGCCATAAATTAGCAACCACGATGGTACTGCTATCTCAAGGGATCCCGTTTATTCATGCAGGACAGGAATTTTACAGGACGAAAAAGGGGATTGAAAATAGCTACAATTCTCCTGTGGGAATTAATCAATTAGACTGGACGAGAAGAGAAGAATTCGATGATGTGGTTCAATACGTGAAAGCACTGATTCAAATCCGTAAAAGTCACGGTGCCTTCCGATTTCAAAAGAGCGGCCTGATCCGGGAACATGTGGAAGTCTCACATAGTATTGAAAATCTTGTTGTGGTCCGCTATCAGAATGTCCACCCGTATGGTCCGTGGAACGATATCTTCATGGTCTTCCATTCAGATTCGAAAAAGTGTCAGTATTCCCTCCCGGAAGGAAAAGATTGGATTTGTTTGTCAGACGGAAATCGGGCGAAAGTAAGCGGTCTTTATGGGGTTGAAGAGCCAACCATAACCCTTAAACCTGTCTCTTCCTATGTGTTTGTAAGGTAACAGTTCATTCCAGTGCTTGACGAAAACGCAAGATGACGATAAAATTAAACAGATGGCTATTGATTGTATTGCCCAATAGCTGTCTTTTTTATTTTATAAGACTTTTTTGATGAAGTAAATGAATTCAAATATTAACGTAACTGAACATATAAACATGACAAAGGACCAATAGAAGGTGAATATATTGGAACACTTATTTGACCAAGATTGGGAAATAGTCCCCGCAGGCGGTGCTACTGGAGAAGCGTTCTTTGCTCAGTACCAAGAGCAAAGGTTATTTCTGAAACGCAATTCCTCTCCTTTTGTGGCTGTATTGTCTGCAGAAGGAATCGTACCCAAGCTAGTTTGGACAAAAAGACTAGAAAACGGGGATGTCATAACGGCACAACACTGGTTAAATGGGAGAGAATTAAAGCCGGAAGAGATGAAGGATGAACGGGTGGCAAGGCTGCTTAACAAGATTCATTCCTCAAAGCCGCTTTCAACCATGCTTGAGCGGTTGGGAAAAGAGCCGTTTCAGCCGGAGCATATGCTCACGGAAGTGGAGACAGGCTTAGAATTCGATCTTCTTTCATTGCCTGTTATAAGAGAGGCGCTTTTATTTCTTCAAAAAGAGCTCTTGGAAGTTCATCAGGAAGAATATGTAGTCTGTCACGGTGATGTCAATCATAACAACTGGCTGCTGTCTGATTACAACCAGTTGTATTTAATCGATTGGGATGGGGCGATGATTGCGGACCCTGCCTTTGACGTAGGTCTATTACTATACTGGTATATCCCTGAAGACCAATGGGAGAACTGGCTAACTCAATATGGTGTTGAGCTAACCGATAACTTAAAGCTGAGAATGAAATGGTATGTGGTCGCACAAACGATATTATCCATTCAGTGGCATAAAGGAAAAGCCCGATTTCACGAAATGAATCACTGGATTGAATATCTGCACAAAGTCATCTGATCTATTAAGAGTAGCTGTTCATATCCGTAACCCATTGGGACAAGTTTTCTTGATTGGACGTAATATGGTTCGATAAGTCAGCTGAGGATATCCCGCTTTGACTATACTGATAAATTTCCTGCAGGACAGGCTTTACGTTTTCGTGAATATCAGCATTAACCATTAATGATTTCACCAATCGTTCAACTTGCTTACATTCAGAAACCGAACCGCAGCAATCCGCACTGTGATTGCTTAAAATATCTGATAATAACTGCATTTGATTCTGTGAATTTAAAGGCATAGAGGTACACCCTTTCGTTTTCGTCTACAAAGATTTAAAGAAACACGTACTTTTTCAGCCCTTCAAAATGACCAGACCCGAAAAAGGAATTCACTAATAGTGTGTGAATTCCTTTTTCAATTATGCGTGCATTTTGAGGGACGGACCTGAAGTGGGTAAATCAGCCAGAAGATCTGAAGCGAGATTGGCTCTATTTTGGCTCTTGCACAGGACGGATAGTCGTGGTATGTTTTTTTCGATAATAAAAAAAGAGGTGTCTACATGCGTTTACGTAATAAACCGTGGGCTTCTGAGAAAATCAGTGACCATCCACAGTATGTTGTGGCAGAACCCCAGGAGATAAAAGGTCAATGGAATAAAGAATTTGGTAATGACAATCCTATTCACATTGAGGTAGGAACTGGAAAAGGTCAATTTGTCACGGAAATGGCCAGAGCCAATCCTGACGTTAATTATATTGGAATTGAGTTATATGAAAGCGTCATTGTAACTGCTCTTGATCGCTTGATTGAAGCCGGGCTCCCTAACGTCAAGCTGTTAAATGTCGATGCAAAGAACCTGACTGAATACTTCTCATCAGAAGAAGTAAGCCGAGTGTACTTGAACTTCTCTGATCCATGGCCGAAAAACCGACATGAAAAACGTCGATTGACTTATAAAGATTTTCTGAATCTATATGAAGATGTGCTGATCAAAGGCGGAGAAATCCACTTTAAGACAGACAATCAAGGCTTATTCGAGTACTCATTAAAGAGCTTCTCATGGTATGGTCTGCATCTGAATTTCTTGAGTCTTGACCTTCATAAGAGTGATTATGAAGGAAATATCATGACTGAATATGAAGAGAAATTTTCAGCCAAAGGGCAAAGAATTTACCGGGTTGAAGCACAATATCAAAATCAATAATTCACTGTTAAAGCAGCCTTGCGATCTCGCAGGGCTGCTTTTTTTGTGTATTCATGATGGTTGCAGATCCGAGCATCCACCTATAAGTTGTCCATAAATTCTGATAAAATAAAAGGGAATGAACAAAGGAGGAGTCAAATTGGAAACGTTGAAGGTTGGAGATATATCGATCTATTGGCTGAATGGCGGCGTCACACACATGGATGGGGGAGCTATGTTCGGAGTGGTCCCAAAGCCTCTTTGGTCAAAAAAATATGCCGTAAATGACTTGAATCAAATCGAACTACGAACAGACCCGCTCTTTTTCGAATGGGAAGGGAAGAAAGTATTAATTGAATCCGGTATCGGTAAAGGGAAGCTGAATGATAAACAAAAGCGTAACTATGGCGTGCATGAAGAGTCGGATATCGAGGCATCACTGGAAGCACTGGGCTTGAAACCAAGTGATATTGATGTAGTGTTAATGACTCACATGCATTTCGATCACGCTTGCGGCTTAACCAAATATGAGGGCGATACGATTGTTCCTGTATTCCCGAATGCAACCATCTTCACCTCCCAAGTGGAATGGGATGAAATGAGAAATCCGAATGCGCGCTCCCGCAATACATACTGGAAAGAAAATTGGGAAAGCATTCAATCTCAAGTGGAAACGTTCCAGGGAGAAAAGGAAGTGCTTCCTGGAATCACAATGGTGCATACGGGAGGTCACAGTGACGGGCATTCAATTATCCTTTTAGAGCATAACGGGGAGAAGTTCATCCATATGGCGGATATCATGCCTACTCACGCGCACAAAAATCCACTATGGGTACTGGCTTACGACGACTATCCGATGACGTCCATCGATGCAAAAGAAAAGTGGATCAATCAAGCGATTGAAGGAGAGTACTGGTTCCTTTTCTATCATGATGCGGTTTATAGAGGAATCAAGTGGAATAGAGATGGAGAGATCGTTGATCACGTACTGAGGGAAAAATAATAATGCATAAAAAAGGATGGACCCAAGTCTCTTTGGGATCATCCTTTTTAATGGTGCAGTTATTCCATTTTTAGGATAAAGGGTACACATCCACAACTGTGCCCGTATATGCATCTGCTAAAAACTCATATTGCTCCAGTTCCCCGTCCTTTCGTCTGGATACCCCGCCTTTATAGACTTTCGTTGTCACCGAGTGCTTCTGATAGTCTTCGGGCTTCATGCCGATCCAGGAGCCATCGATGTCCCCCTCTTTTTTAAATGAAAGTTTTACGTCCTTTAATACTTTTTCGGCAGAAACCATGTTCGAATCATCCAATTTTTCTTTAAGAAAATATCCGCCTACTGCTCCGATTCCGATTCCGATTATGAAAGATTTCCAGTTCATTTTATTCCCTCCACAGGCAATGTGTATTGATGTTTCTCTGACAAGCAAGGGATAGAATACTATTCCCAATATCTCCCCAGTAATTCTCGATTATTTTCCATCTATAGGTACATTCTATCAAAGAAATAATAAAAAAGAGAACTCCTTTTCTTCTCAATTGGTGGTAAGACGTTCGAAAGTTCTGTAAAATAAGATTATACATAAGGTAGATTTTATATAAAAGGGGCATATGACATGAAACAAGATACGTTGGAACTTTTTAAAACATTGACTGAATTGCCGGGAGCACCCGGTAATGAGCATGCGATTCGTAAGTTTATGAAAGAACAATTGTCTCAATACTCAGATGACATTGTGCAGGATCGTCTCGGCGGGGTTTTTGGAGTGAAAAAAGGCAATGATCAGGATCCTGTTGTGATGGTTGCAGGACACATGGATGAAGTAGGGTTTATGGTCACGTCTGTTACGGAGAATGGAATGATTCGTTTTCAAACCCTTGGAGGCTGGTGGAGTCAGGTTATGCTTGCTCAGCGTGTTCAAATCATCACGGATAACGGCCCGATTACGGGTGTGATCGGAAGCATCCCACCTCACCTCCTCGGAGAAGAACAGCGTAGAAAGCCGATGGAAATCAAGAATATGCTTATTGATATCGGTGCTGATGATCGTGACAATGCACTGGAAATCGGGATTAAACCAGGACAGCAGATCGTACCGATTTGTCCGTTTACACCTATGGCGAATGAGAAAAAAATACTTGCGAAGGCTTGGGATAACCGTTATGGATGCGGATTGTCCATTGAGCTGCTAAAAGAGCTTCAAGGGATGACACTTCCAAACACTCTATATTCCGGAGCCACGGTTCAGGAGGAAGTAGGATTACGAGGTGCCCAGACAGCAGCCAATATGATTAATCCGGATATCTTCTTTGCCCTCGATGCGAGTCCGGCAAATGATATGTCAGGGGATAAAAATGAATTTGGCCAATTAGGGAAAGGTGCTCTCCTTCGCATTCTTGACCGTTCAATGGTTACCCACAGAGGCATCAGGGAATTTGTTCTTGATACAGCTGAATCAAATGACATTCCATATCAATATTTTGTTTCCCAAGGTGGAACAGATGCTGGAAGAGTACATATGTCAAATGAAGGGGTTCCAAGTGCCGTTGTTGGTATCTGTTCAAGATATATTCACACACATGCATCCATGATCCATGTAGATGATTATGCGGCTGCGAAAGAACTGATTGTCAAATTAGTGAAGCAATGTGACCGTTCCACAATTGAATCCATTAAATCAAACGGCTAATTCACGTTTCTAAAAAAATATACTAAAAAGGCTGTCTCATTTATGAACTTCTTGAGACAGTCTTTTTCTAGAGAAAAAAGGGAGTGACTCTCTCTTAGAAATGAGGTATCAATTTGTTGAAGATAGCAATTGGAACTACAAATCCCGCAAAAGTGCAAGCCATTCAAATGGCTTTTCAGGAGCATTATAAGGACGTTGAATTCGAGTGTTTCAAAACAGATTCAAATGTAGGTGAACAGCCAATCTCTGATCAAGAGACCATCGAAGGTGCGTTAAATCGTGCCAAGAACATATTGCGGGCAACAGATAGCGATATGGGGATCGGCCTTGAAGGAGGAGTGACGGAATCACTTTACGGAATGTTTGTCTGTAACTGGGGGGCACTCGTGGATCGGAGCGGCAACGAAATCATTGGTGGAGGTGCCAGAATCCTCCTTCCTAAAGAAATCAGCAGTCGGTTAAAGGCAGGGGAAGAGCTTGGACCCTTGATGGATGAGTACACTCAAACCTCTGGGATAAGAAAAAAAGAGGGCGCAATGGGTGTGTTTACGAATGGACTCATTACGAGAGAGGCGATGTTTCTGCACGTGGTACAGCTCTTAATAGGTCAGTGGCAGTTCAGAAACAAAAAGCGGGACAAATAATCGATAGACTTTTGCCCTTAGAGGGTACTTGGCCCATACCAAACCTACCTGTTATTCATAGGATGGAGTATATCAGACTTTATTTTATCTGATAAATTCTTTCTAAGGAGGTAAGAATTTATGGGATGCCATTATTGTGATGACCGAGTTGGGGGTCGTCAAGATGACTGTCGTGATGACCGTCGTGATGACAGAAAATGCTGTGACTGGGATAAGTTCCTTTTCGGTGACAGGAGAAGATGTGACCGCAGAGATGATGTATTTGGATTAGAAGATAATCGTAGAAGACGTCGCAGAAGAAGAGATGACGATGAAGATAAACGTAGAAAATGTGGTTGTCATAGAAGAGATAATGTCTTAGGAACGGAAGATCATCGTAGAAGCAGACGTAAAAGAAAATGTGATTGTGACTTTTTCTAATTGTTAGAATGGAACTCCGTTTTAAAGCGGAGTTCTTTTTATACTTTTCAGACATTAAGGAAGTATATCCATTCAGGTATATAAAAACCCTCTGAAAACATTCAGAGGGTTAAATCAATTATTTTACACCTTTCATATATTCCTGAATCTTAGGTGAAAGCAGGAATAGAGCAATACTCAATACGATTGCCATACCTCCGATTGCCCCGAAGTACAGCGTTTCTGTTTCTGGTGTGTAGAAACGGACAAGTTGTGCATTCAGCGCCTGTGCAGCAGCAGAAGCTAAGAACCAAAGACTCATCGTTTGAGCAGAGAAAGCTTCCGGAGCTAATTTGGTTGTGGCAGAAAGACCGACTGGTGATAAGCATAGCTCGCCAAGTACTACAATCAAATAGCTTAGCACTAGCCATAAAGGACTTACTAGTGAATCTTCTCCTCCGAAGTATGCAGGCAATAGAATCACTAAGAATGATAAACCGGCAAACAATAGACCGAATGAAAATTTCTTCGGAATTGAAGGTTGACGATCACCAAGTTTCACCCACATCCAAGCAAATACTGGAGCTAATAAAATGATAAATAACGGGTTTAAAGATTGGAACCAAGCTGGAGATATGCTGATTCCCATGAATTCCAGTTCAGTTCGCTTATCTGCGTAAACTGCAAGGATGGTTGAACCCTGTTCTTGAATTGCCCAGAACATAACCGCAGCAATAAATAATGGAATATAAGCGATGACTCTGGAACGTTCAGTTTGCGTTGTTTTCGGACTATAGTACATCACGATAAAGTAAATGGTTGGAACGACGATACCGAAGATACCTACTAAATTAATAAATACGTTTAATGTAAATAGACCTGCAGGAATCGTAATACCTAAAATGATAGCAAGACCAACAACTACCAATCCTGCGATTAATCCATATTTCTTCTTCTCAGCTGGTGCAAGCGGGTTTGGAACATAGGTGCCAGCAAGACCAAGATTCTTTTTCTTTGTTGTCATGAATACAACAAGACCTAAGAACATACCGATGGCAGCAACCGCAAATCCCCAATGGAATCCTTTTGTTTCCATAAGTTTACCAACAATTAGTGGAGCAATGAACGCACCAAGGTTGATACCCATATAGAAAATACTGAAAGCTGCATCGCGGCGAGTGTCACTTTCGCTGTACATTTCACCGACAACAGTTGAAACATTAGGTTTTAATAATCCTGTTCCGACAACGATCAATACCATCGAAACAAAGAACATGGCTAAACTTCCTGGAAATGATAAAGCAATATGACCAAACATGATGAATATTCCACCGTAGAAGACGGCTTTCGAAGTTCCGAATATTCTATCTGCCAGCCAGCCTCCGATTACTCCGGACATATATACAAGTGAACCATAAATCGACATGATTGCTAAAGCTGTGTTTTGCTCTAGGCCCAGACCGCCTTTTGAAACCTCATAGTACATGTAGAATACGAGGATGGCACGCATTCCGTAATAGGAAAAGCGCTCCCAAAATTCTGTGAAGAATAAAGTGAATAATCCCTTCGGATGTCCAAAGAAACCTTTTTGAGGGACACTATCCACAATTTTCTGTTTATTCATTGATGACATGTTACTACCTCCCTTATTCTTTTACTATAATATTTTAATATTTTCATAAAGTCAAAAAAAGTTTATAAATTGTTAATAATAACATAAAATGTCTTTATATTGCCAATATTAAATTATTTTAATATAGTAAAAAAGTTCCGGGATTTTTGTAATGGGCATAAAAATAAGCATGCCTTCCAATTTGGACGGCATGCTTATTTTCATGATTTTATTCCGTTTCAAAAACGTATGATAACGTCTTAATCGCCTGATCTATGTTTGTTACGGTAACATGTGACTTGTTTGAAAGTTCTTTTAATGGATGATGCAGTTCTTCGGGACGAATAAGAATAAGAGGCTTTCCAAGTGTGATGGCGGTGCTCGCATCCGTAGCAGTATTCCACTGTTTGTATTTTTCTCCAAACAAGGCAATCACCACATCGGCCTTTTTCATCAGTAACTCTGTTCGAAGATTGTTAATACTCGAAGCTGCCTCATCGCGGAGTATTCTATTTGGTTGTTCACCAAGAATTTCTTCCCCGATTGCATCGGAACGTTCGTGATTTTCCATTGGACCGACGAAAGATAAAGGGAGGCGAAGCTCTTCTGCTTTCTCTTTAAGCTCGTTTCTCCAGGAACTATGTATTTCCCCTGCCAGATACACTGTGAATTCCATGATTTTCACCCTCCTGTTTTTAGTTATTTTATCATAAATACCCTATGTAAGTTAAAAATAACCTATTTTCCCATTAAAAAGGCAGGATTTCTTATTGTAAGGGTTGTCAATGGGACTTTGTGAGGGTATCATAAGCGTAGGTCCTAAGCATGAAAGGGAGGATAAGTATAGGATGAAAATCAAATACACAGTCATTTTCTTTATTCTTGTGCTTATTTTAGCCGGATGCAACACAACGATCGATCAAGAAAAAGAAAAGACAGCTGAAGTGGTGGAGAACACATTAAGCTCAAATGAAACAGCTCAAGAAGAGGCTGGAAACATTAACTTTTATCTCCCATTTGGAGCCAAAATAGAAAAAGAATCGCCAAATAATATCATTATATCCAAAAGCTCTGATACTTTTATACTTTTTACAAATCCTCAAGAAAATAAGGATAGTGAACTTCTATATAAAATGGCCATTAGTGACAATGAAAATCTCTTGAAACATGGGACTTTTAAAGAGGACAATCGCTTAGGATACTATGTCATTAAGGAACTGCCCGATACGGAAGAATACGAACTTATGGTTGGAGTGGGTGGAACGAAGGTAACGACACAAGTGGAATTAGATGATCTAGCAGATCATGCAGAGATGATGATGAAAATAGCAGCTTCAGTTAAACATAAATCATAACGATAGAGACCGATTTTCCGCTTAGGCGGAAAATCGGTTTTTTTATTATACGTGAATAGGTACGATTTAATAAAGGAAAATAGAAGGTAATTGATTGCCCGATAAAGGTAAAATATATAGACAAAATAAACAAGTGTCTTTACACTAGTAAAAGTAGAAGGGTTAACAAGGAGGAGAGGACTTAAGTGAGAGAATTCTTAAAGAGTAAAGGCATTACATTATCTCCAAAGGTTTATTTCATAGATGCGTTAAGTTATATGGCATTAGGGTTGTTCAGTTCGTTGATTATCGGATTAATCATTAAGACGATCGGGGAACAGCTTCCCATCCCCCCTGGGTTAAGTGAATTTTTCATAGAGATGGGCGGTCTTGCGATCAGCTTGATGGGTCCTGCAATAGGGGCAGCCATTGCCTTTGGTCTCGGGGCACCACCACTCGTCCTATTTGCTGCGGTAGTTACCGGAGCAGCAGGCGCAAGCTTAGGTGGACCGGCGGGAGCTTATGTAGCAGCTGTCATATCAACGGAAATCGGTAAGCTAGTCAGCAAAACAACGAAAGTGGATATCATTGTCACCCCATTCGTCACCATCTTTTCAGGGTTTACGATAGCTTACTTTATAGGGCCGGGAATTGCAGACTTTATGAGCATGTTTGGTAGTTGGATCAGCTGGGCTACAGAGCAACGCCCGATTACTATGGGGATTCTGGTTGCAGCCCTCATGGGTCTTGCTTTGACGGCACCTATTTCGAGCGCGGCCATTGCCCTTATGCTTGAATTGAATGGAGTCGCTGCCGGGGCCGCAACGATTGGATGTGCTTCTCAAATGGTAGGATTTGCTGTCATCAGTTACAGGGAGAATAAAGTCGGTGGATTATTGGCTCAAGGAATAGGTACTTCCATGCTTCAAGTACCTAATATTGTCCGAAATCCCCGCATTCTCATTCCTCCCACAGTTGCGGGCATGATATTGGCACCCATCGGAACCACGATATGGTTAATGGAGAATAATGCTGCTGGAGCCGGAATGGGAACCAGCGGATTCGTCGGTCAAATCATGACCTTTAAAACGATGGGATTCAGTTGGGATGTAACATTGAGAATCCTTCTGTTGCATTTTGTTGGACCTGCATTCATAAGCCTGTTAATATCTGAATATATGCGTAAACTAGGTTGGATCAAACCTAATCAAATGACGATTGAAACAGGGGGCAAATAATATGCGCAAACTTGAATCAGTGGAAGAGTTTCACCAGTTGAAAGAAAGCGGCAAGCATGTATTTATGTTTTCAGCGGACTGGTGTCCGGATTGCAGAATCATCGAGCCGATCCTTCCGGAAATAGAGAGCCAATACTCAGAGTACACGTTCCTATACGTAGATCGAGATCAATTCATTGATCTGTGCATTGAATTGGATATCTTCGGAATTCCAAGCTTTCTGGCATACGGAGACGGCCGTGAACTTGGACGATTTGTTAATAAGGACCGTAAAACAAAAGAACAAATCGAGAACTTCATGAACACATTATCTTCATAATAGGATGAAAAGGGATCACCTTATTCTGGGATCCCTTTTCTTTTTGGCTTAAATGAGACAGGTTCCTTTTGTATTCTATGCATTTTGATGTAAAATGTTATAAGTGAATGAATCAACGATGAAAGTTTTGGACCGATACTTTCTATTATAATAGTACCACCAAAGGAGGATCAGATTTGGACATTAAAAAGCTAAAAGGTATACTCCAGGAACGATTAGAGAAACCGAATCGTACGTTTACATATGATCGAGATAAGGATCTTCTTAGAATTGAGAACACGGATACGAAAAAAGGAATAAACATCGCTCTGCCTCCGATTGTATCCAAGTGGAAAGAAAACAATAAGTCCATTATCGATGAAGTGGTTTATTACGTGGAAGAAGCTTTAAACGTAATGGGTACCGAAGCAGATCTTGGGAACAAAGAAAAAAAAGTGTTTCCAGTGATCCGTTCCACTTCTTTTGCGACCGAATCCAATGAAGGGGTTGCCCTCGTTACAGATGATCATACAGCTGAAACGCGTATCTATTATGCTGTTGACCTGGGGAAAACTTACCGCCTATTAGATGAAAATATGTTAAAGGCTGAAGGATGGACTCACGAGCAAATGAAGGAGACCGCCTTATTCAATGTCAGAAGCTTACCAACGGACATGAAGAAGGACGAAGTAGCAGGTAACATATTCTATTTTCTGAACAATAATGATGGATACGATGCAAGTCGCATTTTGAATGATGCCTTCTTAAAGCAGGTAAGTAAGGATGTTCAAGGTGAGATGACTGTATCCGTACCTCATCAGGATGTATTAGTCATCGGGGATATCCGCAATGAAACCGGCTATGACGTCCTTGCCCAGATGACCATGAGTTTCTTTACGACAGGAAATGTTCCGATAACGGCACTATCCTTTGTATATGAAGGAGGAGAACTGGAGCCGATCTTCATTCTGGCAAAAAATCGCAAAAAGGAAAGGGAGAAGAAATGATGAACGTATTTTATAACTTAGAAGGTATTGGTGATACCCTGATCGTTACAATGGAACCAGGGTTTGAGGGAGAAGTTCAGCACGAAAGAAAAGAAGATGCTGCACGTTTGTTTGATGAGAAAACAGGGAAGACACTTGGGTATAACCTATTCCAAGCATCAAAGTATATGGATTTAAGTGATGTGGGACCTGTCGAAATGAATGAAGGGAAGCTCCAATTGATCAATGAAGCCATCAAAAAGAACGGTTTCGATGAAGTATTGGAGGCAGACTTTTCACCAAAATTCGTGGTAGGGTATGTGTCTGAAAAAGAAAAGCATCCAAATGCAGATAAATTGAACATTTGTACTGTGGATGTTGGGGATGAAACTCTTCAGATCGTGTGTGGTGCTCCTAACGTTGACAAAGGACAAAAAGTCGTTGTTGCGAAAGTTGGCGCCGTAATGCCAAGCGGAATGGTCATCAAAGATGCAGAGCTTCGCGGAGTGGCATCATCAGGCATGATTTGTTCTGCCAAAGAACTTGCACTTCCAGATGCCCCTCAAGAAAAAGGGATTCTCGTTCTTGAAGATACTTACCAAGTAGGTCAACCATTCACAGCTTAAAAATATATACCTGGGTCCGGAGTATGGGCTCAGGTATTTTTATTTTTATTTATGTTAGAGGTCGTACGATTGAAAACTAATAGAAACTTGTTCATAGTAGTTTTTCATTAAGGTTTTCTTACTGAGTACTGGGACGTGACGGGATCATTCATAAGTTGATTCTCGCTGCAGGTGCTCAACTCACGCCCCGCGGAAAGCGAGCACCTGAAGCGGAAATCAACCACTACTGGCTTAGTAACACAGCTCTGAAAATAGCCTTGCAAAATTCGTATTACAATCTCTTTACACCTATGTTTGTTTCGACACAATTCTTTAACAATTCTCTTATTCTATCGAAATGACTCGAATTTTTCTCTTTAACTGATAAAATATAAATAAGTATGAAAGAAAGAGTGATGTTTGTGAGCTGGATTAAAAAAATGTTTGGTAAATTATCAGATAATGATGATCAATTTGAAGAGTTTTATGAGGAAACCAATGATGAAGTTCAGCATATTGAACGTAAAAAGACTGAACGTAAAAATATAGTAGGGCCCAACCATTCACGTGATGTAGAAGCAAGGATGACGTATCAATATCCTAAAGGGACTTTTCGTTTTCCCCTCATATCGGATGGAGAAAATATAGAGCGTCCGCGAACGAATAGAAATCGAAGAAGTCAGGAGAAGGAAGAACCGTCCAAGGAACAAAAGGAAAAGAGTCAGGACCACGCTTCTAAAAATAGAAAGTGGAAAGAAGAAAAAACATCGGCTAAAGTCCAATCGAAGAAATCTCCTAAAGTGGAAAAGGGAAACAGCAGGCCCTTCACCCCTACAGAAATCCCTTCACCAATTTATGGTTTTAGAGGACGACCGGTAAAAAAAGAAGACCAGGTAGAGTTCGAGCTTAAGAAATTTTTACATAATGAAGAAGAGAACAAAGAAGCTGTGATTGATCATGAGGCACTATCTGTAGTAGAGAATTCAATTCCCGTGGAAAAAGAATCAGCATCCATAGTCGAAGTTGAAACAGCTGAACCAGAAAAACCTGGTAACGATGAACCTGCTGAGATGATTACGAATTTTCCGGAAGTACATCGTAAAGAATCGCAGATTGAAGATACTGTAATGGTAGATACTGAAGATATCAATGAAACAATTCCAGTAGAGAATCCAGATCGAAAAGTGGAGATCACTGAAGAAGTTTCCCAGGAAACAAATGAACGTGTTTCTCTTATATCTGAAATGGAACAACCACGACAAGAGCTGGAATATTTATCACATGAAGAGAAAGAGCGTCATGACTCGGTGCAGGAAGATCCACCGCAACAACCTGTTCATTCTTCAAGTGAAGATGAAGTAAATGAAGAACATGTCCATGAACCCGTTCATCCTGTTCAAGAACCTGTTGTACAAAGTGAATCCACGATTGAGGAGAAACGAGTAGAGGAAGTATCAGAACCTGTACGTTCCCAACAAGAGCCGAGGAAGGAAGAACCGCAGAGACGTAAGAGGTCTCACCTTCCTTTTAACGTATTGATGCTGAAACAGGATAAGCGACAATTAGATACGCGAAAACGATCAGCTAGTAATGATTCGACGCCCATCCGCAAGGAAAGTGAGGGCGAAACATTAACTCAGGCTGAAGCAGAACCGGAGAAGAGGGAACAACCTGTCCTGGAAGTAAAGCAAGAAAAAATGGAAGAAGCGACATCCATTCATCATCCTGAACAGAAAACGTCTCAACAAAGTTCTGTCCAAGGAGAAGAGGCGGTAAAGAGCTATAGCGAATTAAGCTCATCTTCTAAAAGGACAAGAGACTATGTTTTTCCTGAAGTGGATTATCTGATGCCTCCTGTATCAAAGGAAATGAGCGAAGAGTGGCTCGATTCACAAAGAATATTACTGGACGAAACCCTTCATAACTTTAACGTGAGGGCCAAAGTAGTGAATGTCACACAAGGTCCATCAGTCACGAGGTTCGAGGTTCAACCGGAACCTGGAGTGAAGGTGAATAAAATTACCAATCTATCAGATGATATTAAGCTGAGCCTGGCTGCAAGGGATATCCGAATGGAAGCCCCTATTCCCGGTAAGCATACGATTGGTATTGAAGTGCCTAACCGGGAGAGCCGTCCAGTCTGCATTAGTGAAGTGATCGCGAGTCCTGAGTTTCAAGAGCCCTCTTCCCCTCTGACCGCCGCTCTTGGTCTCGATATTTCCGGACAGCCGATCGTGACTGATTTAAGCAAAATGCCACATGGACTCATCGCCGGTGCTACCGGATCAGGTAAAAGTGTGTGTATCAACTCGATACTCGTAAGTCTTTTGTACAAAGCATCACCGGATGAATTGAAGATGCTTCTCATTGATCCAAAGATGGTAGAGCTTGCACCCTATAACCGGATTCCACATCTCGTCAGTCCGGTCATAACAGACGTAAAGGCAGCTACTGCAGCTCTTAAATGGGCTGTTGAGGAAATGGAAAGAAGATACGAGTTATTCGCTCATACAGGTGTAAGGGATATTAAACGCTTCAATGAACTGGCGAAACGGAATAAACAATACAGCGATATGCTGCCGTATTTAGTCATAGTCATTGATGAGTTAGCTGACTTGATGATGATGTCGCCTGCAGATGTTGAAGAAGCGATATGCCGGATTGCCCAGAAGGCACGTGCATGTGGGATACATTTAATCATTGCGACTCAACGGCCTTCAGTCGATGTCATTACAGGCTTGATCAAAGCCAATGTACCGACACGAGTGGCGTTTTCCGTATCATCAAGCGTCGATTCAAGAACGATCATTGATGGAAGCGGGGCTGAAAGGCTTCTTGGTAAGGGAGATATGCTCTTCCTGGAAAATGGTTCATCGAAGCCGGTCCGCCTGCAGGGAACCTTCGTGTCCGATGACGAAATAGATGACATCATCAATCATGTAAGAGAGCAAAGAGAGCCGGATTATCTCTTCCAACAGGATGAATTGATCAAGAAGGCACAGGTTACCGAGGAAGAAGATGAATTATTTTTAGAAGCCTGTGAGTTTGTCGTCGATCAGGGAGGGGCTTCTGCATCGGGATTACAGCGCAGATTCAGAATCGGCTATAACCGGGCGGCAAGATTGATGGAAATGATGGAGAGTAATGGAATTATTTCAGAGTCCAGAGGCAGTAAACCAAGGGATGTCCTGATTTCCGAAAGTGAATTGGAGACTCTGGCATAGACTAGTAGAATCATTTAATACATGGTATTCTGTTTATATGTGTCCTTTTAGGATTCAGTAAACAGAATACCTATTTTTGTGTAGGAAAGAGCCATAAGGAGCTTTAGTGATGAAAGAAATAGAATTGAAACTTCAAGGAAAACTCAGCAGATTGACCAATCATACATTTAAGTTTGACGAAAGAATCAAGGATGGCTGGTTTTCAGCGGTTTATTTTTTGAAAACAAAGGAAATTGCCAAGAAGTATAAACCCGATGCCGTTGTCACCATGCAATTCTTTCAAAAGAATCATTCCGTTATTTGTGGAACGGATGAAGTGATTGCACTTCTACATAGTTTCGCCGATAACCCGGAAAATCTGGAAATCCATTCCTTAAAAGATGGGGATCAAATCTCACCATTTGAAACGGTTCTGACTATCAAGGGCCGTTACCAGGACTTTGGCTATTTAGAAGGTATCATTGATGGTATCCTGGCAAGAAGAACATCAGTTGCGACAAGTGTCTATAATGTAATGAAAGCTGCCTCTATTTCAGGGAAACAAAAGCCTGTCGTCTTCATGGGAGATCGGGATGATCACTTTACTCAGCAGGCTGGGGATGGATATGCAGCCTTTATCGGGGGATCTACAGCCCAGGCTACCCATGCCATGAACGAATGGTGGGGAAAGAAGGGGATGGGAACCATGCCTCACGCCCTGATCCAATTATTCAATGGGGATATTGTAGAAGCCACTAAAGCTTATCAGGAAACATTTCCTGAGGACGAGCTCATTGCCCTGGTAGACTATAATAATGATGCCATTACAGACTCATTAAAGGTAGCACGGGAGTTTGGCCCTGAATTAAAAGGGGTAAGGGTAGATACATCAAGAATGATGATCGATAAATACTTCCTCCGTAATCAACATGTGCTTGGAACATTTGATCCGCGGGGAGTAAACATGCAACTGATTTACGCATTAAGACATGCCTTGGATGAAGAAGGTTTCCACCACGTCAAGATTGTGGTGTCAGGTGGATTTAACGAAGATCGTATTCGCCAGTTTGAGGAAAATAAAGTTCCAGTCGATATGTATGGAGTAGGAAGCAGTCTTCTGAAAATCCATGTCGGGTTTACGGGAGATAATGTCGTAATTGACGGTTCCCCTGAAGCCAAGGCAGGAAGAAAACTCCGTCCAAATCCCCGCCTGGAAAAAGTAGAATTCGAATAGGTGAGAGGATGCAAGAACAAGAAAGCCTTTTAAATCTAGAGCAATATAAACAAAAAAAGCAGAGAATGGCCGAGGAACATATAAAAGACCTCTATAAAAAAGCGTATGAGTACGCATTGAAGGAAACGAACATAAGAGAAAAGGTACGGGCCAAGATGATTTTCTCTAAGCGTTTTCTATTACATGATGAGACTCAAATGGTTGAAGAAGTAGAAAAGCTGTTCCAGGAATGGTTTTTGTTTGATTATAAAACAATTAAGGGCCAAACCCTGTTCTTTCAATTTCTTCAGTCCCATTCACTGCATGAATCAGTCAAACTGCTCGGTGCCATCGTGCTGACTGCAGCTTGGGAGCCCATCATCATTAGAAAAATCGGTAATCAAAACGAAGAAGTTACGTTTACATGTCAGAATGTCATTCAGGATGAAGAAGTTTCTGTTAAAACAAACCTAAATTGTGAAGAAAAGGGAATTTATGAGGGTGGGATCTATTTCGTGAGGAAAGTCCCGTTAGTAACTCATCAGTGGCTCTTAGGTCCCGTTTTTCCCGTCAAATCAGAGGGGATTTTATCAGACGTGAAACATCATTATGGTCAAATGAATCAAAAAACTGGGGTTTTATGGAGAACATATTTAAAAGAAGAAGCACCAAACTTCATTATCCGCAGTCTTTCGTAGCTTGTGCATGGTCAGGGATTTTAAAAAATGATATAATATTTCAAGTTGAAGAAAGTTCGCTTTTTTCTATACTAAATATCAAAAGCTTAAGACCGATAGCAAAATAATATTCATTTCATATAATGCTTTTAGATAGACGATTGTTGGAGGTTCTATTATGACTATATATCATTTCGTAGGAATTAAGGGGTCGGGCATGAGTGCATTAGCCCAAATACTCCACGATATGGGCTACGAGGTCCAAGGATCTGATGTAGATAAATATTTCTTTACTCAGAAAGCTCTGGATGAATCAAATATAAAAATTCTCCCTTTCCAAAAAGAAAACATTGGAGGGGATATGCATGTGATCGCGGGAAATGCATTTCCTGATACACATGAAGAAATTCAGGCAGCTGTAGAGCAAGGTCTACCCCTCACTAGATATCATAAATTTCTTGGAGACTTCATGCAGAAATTTACAAGTGTAGCGGTAACCGGTGCACACGGAAAAACGTCTACAACCGGATTGTTGGCACATGTCATCAGTGGCGCAAAGCCAACATCCTTTCTGATCGGGGATGGAACAGGGAAAGGGGAAGTAGATGCCAAATACTTTGTCTTTGAAGCGTGCGAATATCGCCGCCACTTCCTGTCTTATTTTCCTGACTACGCCATCATGACTAATATTGACTTCGATCATCCCGATTATTTTGCCAATGTGGATGACGTTTTTTCTGCCTTTCAGGAGATGGCGATGCAAGTGAAAAAGGGAATCATCGCATGTGGAGATGATGAACAGTTACAGAAAATCCAGGCTCAAGTGCCAGTCGTGTTTTATGGCTTTGCTGAGGAGAATGACTTCCAGGCGAGAAACGTATCAAGGGACAGAACCGGCACTTCATTCGATGTGTTTGTCCGTAATGAATTTTATGCGGCATTCAAAATCCCGACATTCGGTGACCATAACATCATGAATGCTTTATCCGTCATTGCCATCTGTCATTACGAAGAGCTTGATACAACCATCGTCCAGGAAAGATTAAGCTCATTCAAAGGGGTTAAACGCCGTTTCTCTGAAAAGGAAGTGGGCGATCAGATCCTGATTGATGACTACGCTCATCATCCGACTGAAATTAAAGCAACCGTAGATTCGGCAAGGCAGAAATATCCTGAAAAAGAGATCATCGCTGTCTTCCAGCCTCATACATTCACACGTACGCAAACCTTCCTTTCTGAGTTTGCTGAAAGCTTGAGTCTTGCTGACAAGGTGTATTTATGTGAAATCTTCGGATCTGCACGGGAAAATCATGGGAAACTTTCGATCCACGATCTTGAAAGTAAGATCGAAGGATGCGAGATTATAGACGAACAAGATACGACTGCCCTTTTAAAACACGACAACAGCGTGCTTATCTTCATGGGAGCAGGAGATGTACAAAAGTTCCAACAAGCGTATGAAAAAACGCTGGAGGAACAGATAGCCGAAAATTAATGTAGAAGAACCGGTTCTTGATGAGAGCCGGTTCTTTTCTTATTTTCGGAGAAGTTTGGAATGGGATTGACAGTTGAAATAATGGGGGAATTCAACTGTTAATAGTATAGGTATTTTTAACAGGCAAATAAGTGTAGAAATTCAACAGGTGAATAAACGTAGAAGTTCAACAGCTAAACCAATCAATCATGCAACCATTCACAATACAAAAAAAAGTCACCGTCATGTTTCATGACAGTGACTCTACAGTCTTACTTCAAATTCTCAGGATTCAGCACTTCAAGTTCTTCAATGACAAATCGGCCGTCTTTTCGAATCAATACATCATCGAAATAGATTTCTCCGCCTCCGTACTCAGGACGCTGAATCATCACCATATCCCAGTGAATGTTCGAGTGGTTTCCATTGTACGCTTCTTCGTAGCATTCGCCTGGCGTAAAGTGGAAGCTGCCATCAATTTTTTCGTCAAATAAAATGTCCTGCATCGGATGCTGGATATACGGATTCACACCAATGGCGAATTCACCTACATATCTTGCCCCTTCATCCGTATCAAAGATTTTGTTAATGCGGTCCGTATCATTTGCAGTAGCTTCCACAATCTTACCTTCTTTAAATGTCAATTTTACGTTTTCAAAGGTAAACCCATTATAAGGTGACGGTGTATTGTAGGAAATGATTCCATTTACTGAATCCTTTACAGGTGCACTATATACTTCTCCATCGGGGATGTTCAGGCGACCCGCACATTTCACTGCAGGAATGTCCTTGATTGAGAATGTAAGGTCCGTCCCTTCTCCGACAAGGCGGACTTTATCCGTATTGTTCATAAGCTCAACCAGGTTATCCATGGCTTTGTCCATTTTGCTGTAGTCCAGATTGCAGACATCGAAGTAGAAGTCTTCGAATCCTTCTGTGCTCATGTTGGCAAGCTGTGCCATGGATGAAGTAGGATAACGGAGCACGACCCACTTTTTCTTAGGGACGCGAATTTCTCTATGTACTTTTTTACCAATTGTATTTCCATGGATCTTCATCTTTTCATCAGGTACATCCGATTGTTCACTGATATTATCACCTGAGCGCAAACCGATATACGCATCCATCTGTTCCATGACATTCGCTTCAAAGCTTGCAATCATGTTGTATTGTTCTTCTTGAGCGCCCATCAATAATGCACGGTCGACCGAGTGATCTTTGATGGATACGAAAGGATATCCTCCAGCTGCATATGCTTCCTTAACTAGTGCTGTTACAAGCTCACGTTGTAATCCGAAGTTTTCGATTAATACTTTCTCTCCAGGCTGTAGCTGCACGGAATATTGAATTAAATTTTTTGCCAGTTTTTCAATACGTGGATCTTTCAAGTTATCTTCCCCCTTTTATATAGTCCATTATATTGTACCCTAAAACATTTACTAATGGATGAAAGAAACAAAATGAGAAATGATAAAATAAGAATATTTTTATTTTTTCATGCAGGAGAATTCATGAGAAAAGAAGAAATACTAGTATAATGTTTATTTGTTTGTCATAAGGGTAAAGAATTTCTATACATGGAGGTGTGGCATATGGAAATCATTCTTTATCTAAGCGTGGCTGTAATAGCCGTTGCATTTTTAATTTTAGTTATGAGTGTCATGAAGACCTTGAAGTCTTTAGGCTCTACCCTGGACAGTGTTTCGACTACATTGACGGGTCTTGAGAGTCAGCTTCAGGGAGTAACCAAAGAGTCTACTGAATTACTACATAAAACAAATTTATTAGCTGAGGATATCCAGAAGAAATCTGAGGAGCTGAACACTGTTGTTTATGCAGTAAGAGATGTAGGGCATTCCATCCAGAATCTTAATAACTCGGTTAAGAAAGTAAGTACTTCCATTTCAACTGAACTTGAACGTAATCAAGGGAAGATTTCACAGGTGGTTCAGTGGGGAAATGCCTTTATCGATTTAAAGGACAAATGGAAACAAAAACAGGAAAAACAGCCAAGTCAACCTGATGCAGCTGTTCAAAACCAAGCATCTAAAGAAGTTCGATCTCGAGAAAAATTGATTAAAAGAGCAAGATCTTATAACAATTAGAGAGGGGAATTTTCAAATGACACAACAGTACAATCAAAATCAGAACCAAAACCAAAACCAAACAAACGACAGCAACAACATTAACTCAAAAGACTTCATGATCGGAACACTGATCGGAGGAATCGTTGGGGCGGCAACAGCTCTTCTATTGGCTCCTAAATCAGGTAAAGACCTTCGTCATGATATCAACGAGCAGGCTGGAGTACTGAAAGAAAGGACAGGTCAGTGGAAAGACACGGCTGTAGAAAAGAGCAATGAGCTTGCTGCGGTAGCCAAAGAAAAATCATCTGCACTTTCAAAATCAGTACAGGAGCAATCCAACAATGTCGTTGGGAAGCTAAAAACATACCGCTCAAATAATAACGAGCTCCAAGAAACAAATGACGAGCTTCAAGCTGTTGCTGTAAGTGAAACACCTGTGGAAGAATCAGAAGATGTGAATCAAAAGCTTGAAGAAACAAAAAAGGCATTTGACGAAACTGAAAAAACATACAATCAATAATAATTGATTCTAAGGGCGGTGAAGTGATATGATTACTTCACCGTTTTTTTGTTGGAATAAAAATGCTAAGGGGCACCCCAGTCTCCGGCTATTTAATAATGCACATTTTTATGTAAAGGAGTATGAATGATATGCAAAAGATTGAAACCGTTCAAGAGTTTGAACAGCTTTCTGAAACGAATTCCCGCTTCTTTTTTATGAAGCACAGCTTAACATGCCCAGTGAGCTCAAATGCTTTCAGTGAATACCAGGCATTCCTGAATAAGCATGAAGAGGAAGACGGTTACTATTTAGCCGTTCAAGAGTCAAGGGAACTATCCAATCATATTGCCGAAAAATACGGCATCAAGCATGAATCACCCCAAGCCTTCTTGTTTATTGAAGGAAAACCGGGCTGGAATGCTTCACATTGGAATATTACCGAGAATGAATTGAATAAGTTGTAGGGAAAGGGCTCTGTTATGACAGGGTCCTTTTTATTTGTCCGGATTGATGATTTCTTTTTGGGATTTCTAATAATTTTTGGTAATTCCCTCCCATGTGTTTACTTTCTATAAAACAGGGAATTTACTCTATAAGAATAAAATTTATTGATAGTAAATTAGGAGGAACGATTCATGACTCAGACTGTACCTAATAATACTCAAACGAGTAATACGACTAATACGACTGCGATGAACGGCATTTGCGGTGAGAAGAATGGTAAGTTATTAAAAGGCATGGTAGTGGGAGCTGTAGTAGGCGGCGCATTAGCTATGCTTGATAAAACAACGAGAAAAAGAGTTTCATCCAGAACATCCAATGTGAAGGACTCCACAATGGGAATGGTGGCAAAGGTAAGGGAGAATCCATCGGGAGTTATGAACGACTGGCAGGATCGTCTTAAAACGGCTTCCACTGTGTTAAAGGATGCGATCACCGACGCACAGAGCCTTTATGAAAAGGTGAATGATGATGTGATCGATCAAGTGAATCAAGTAAAGGAAGATTCTTCAGAAATTATCGCTACAACGAAGGAAGCGGGAAAGGAATTGAAGGATATTGGCGGTAAAGTGAGAGAAGCAGGTGAAGAAGTGACAGGAGACACGACCTCTTCAGTAAACAGCTCACAGACTTCAACGAGTTCAACTGCTACCTACGATAATAGCAATAATATCCGTCCAACTAAACGTACGAGCAGCGTACCTGGACAAGTTGGATCATAAACAAAAAAACTGGCGTGAATGCCAGTTTTTTTGTTGTCTGCTATTCTTTCATTCAGCGTGTGGACTGTGGCCAGACGATTTCTAGTTCATCCCCCTGTTTAATTTCTTCATAAAAGGTGGTTTCCTCTCCGTTTTTCAAGAGTATGAAGCTCCCATTCGCATGAGAAGGCATGGTGATTTCAACAGTATTAAATAAGTCCTGGAAGATAAATGAGCTTATTGGTTGTTCTTCAATTTCAATCGAATCCCCGGAAATTAAACGATCGTCCATTCCAAGTCTGCTGCCATTTCGATAAACACGGCTGCTCTCTTTCATAAGCTCTACTTTCTTTCCGTTAAAAGTAATGATGATAGAAGCCCCTGCAGTGAGCTGTTTCTTGGCGAGAAGCTCCTTTACCGTTGGAGTAAAGCCTGGTTTATATGAAATGACATCACCCTGCTGAATCTTTGATGAAAGCTTTGCCTCAAAACCGTTGATGAATAGCCTTCCACTATAAACAGGGAAGAAGGTGTCTTTTCCATTGATGGAAATACGATAGGGCTTAGTGCTTTCTAACCACTCTTCATACCCTGAATGCTTTAACACGTCGAAGAGTGATTCCATCAATTCGATCTGGATACAATCACGGTCCTGAATGGTCTCTTCAAGGGAGGCAGGCTGATTGTTTCTGTAGATGAGAGGAGCTAGTAAAAAAGGATTCTCATCTATCACAATCTGTTTAGAAGTAGAGGTATCTAATAGATCTCCAATCGTTACGCTTGGTGAAGACCCGTTCTCTCCTTTGTGAACAGTGATAATATCGTTATTGTTAATTTTTTCGTCCAGAGCACTAGGCTGACTATTTTTTTCAATAAGAGGTGCCTGACCGTGGCCTCCTGGTAAGGATATATCTTGACCATTGACTGTTACAAAGAAACCATTCCCTGGAACCCCGTGCCATTTACTTAGTTTTAAGCCCGCAGCCAAAATACAGTCCCCGACCGTTAAGTTCTTAACTTCAAATAATCGGACCGGTTGATTGTTCACATGGGCAGTGACATATTGAACAGGTGTCTGTTTAGCTGCAATGGCGATTCCGATAGGTGTAACGAGCTCTGGTCCTTTTGTTATTTCATCCAATATGGTTATATTTTGAATCGCTTCCACGCCTCTTACTGCGACCCGGTTATGTGGAAGTTGTAAGGATGAGGCTAGTTTGCCCGGCAGCCCAGGTGTTAAGCTGCCTCCTCCTACAAGCATGACTGCTTGTGGAGGCTTCCCATTGTTCAAACGGAGAATCTCCTTAGAAATCTCCCCGGCTAAACGATTTACAGTTGGACCAATTTTATCAACAACCTCCAGTGCCGGGAAACTCGTTTCAAAACCGAGAATGTCGGTAACCGTAATCTCCTCTCTAGACTGAAGCTCCCTCTTTGCTTGCTCCGCTAAAGGAAAATCCAGCAACAGTTCATTGCTGATGGCTTCAGTTATTTCATCGCCGGCTGTCGGAACCATTCCATAGGCAATGACAGTACCGAGATTTGTAATCGCGATATCGGATGTTCCTGCTCCGATATCAACGAGGGCTACATTTAGTCGTCTCATGGATTCTGGAATCAGCACATTAATCGCAGCGATAGGCTCCAAGGTTAAGGCATCCATTTCTAAGCCAGCGCGATTCAGTGCAGCAATTAAGGATTCAACTACTACACGTGGAAGGAAGGTTGCGATAATCTCGACGGTGGCCTCTTCCCCCTGCTGATCGATGAGACTTCCGATTTCCTCACCATCCAAGCGGTAAAATAGGACAGAATAACCAACACAATAATAGTGATAGCCCTTCGTATCATTTTCGTTTTCTGCTGCCAATGCTTGTGCTTGCTGGACAGCACTTAACTCGAGATGAAGAATATCGTTTTTTTGAAGAAGGGGTTTCCCTTTTATATTTAATGAGGAAGATGCGGTTGCCGTTTTCAGGGCTCTTCCGGCAGCTGCGACACACACTTTATGAAGGGGGTCGTGTTTCTTCTCCAATTGTGCTTTAATGGAGCAAATGACCTCGGCAACTGCTGGAACGTCATGAATCTGACCATCCAGCATGGCTCTCTTTTTATGCTCTTCTACTAAAATATCTGAAACTTGAAATATTCCGTTAATTTCTTCTAAAATGATCCCGACGACCGATCGGGTTCCGATGTCCAAAGCAAATATTTTTTGCTTATTTTTCAATTAGTATTCACCCACTTTAACCTATTCTCATACAATACTAAAATACTTTAGTGCTTAAAAGCGTCTAATTAATAAAGAATTTTATCGTGACATTTTGGATATGTTCTATTATAATAAGTTTCAATATCAAAAATGTATCATACTTTCTTAAAACTATAACAGTTTTTACGTATGAACAGGATAAAAAAAGAAAGGGTGCTGTATTGTGAGTAATCAAGAGCTCGATCAATTACGAAAACAAGTAGACGAGATGAACTTAAAACTATTAGACACCATTAATGAACGTGCTAAACTAGTTCAGGAAATCGGGCGTGTCAAGGAGACTCAAGGAGTATACCGCTATGATCCTGTTCGTGAAAGAGGAATGCTTGATTTGATCAAAGAAAATAATAATGGTCCATTTGAACATTCGACCGTTGAACATATTTTTAAAGAAATCTTTAAAGCAGGTTTGGAGCTTCAAAAAGACGATCACCGTAAAGCACTGCTTGTTTCCCGTAAAAAGAAACCGGATGATACGATTGTAACGATCAACGGCGATTCAATTGGAGACGGAAAGCCTCACTTCATTTTCGGTCCATGTGCGGTTGAATCTTACGAGCAGGTAGCAGAAGTGGCAAAAGCCGTCAAAGCAAAAGGACTTAAATTACTGCGAGGCGGAGCGTTCAAACCGAGAACGTCACCTTATGACTTCCAGGGCCTTGGGATCGAAGGATTAAAAATTCTTAAAAAAGTGGCGGATGAATATGATTTGGCTGTCGTCAGTGAAATCGTAAATCCAGCCGATATTGAACCCGCATTGGAATACATTGATGTGATTCAAATCGGTGCGAGAAATATGCAAAACTTCGAGTTGTTAAAAGCAGCAGGAGCAGTGAAGAAGCCCGTATTACTTAAACGCGGTTTAGCTGCAACGATCGATGAGTTCATCAACGCTGCTGAATATATCATTTCACAAGGAAATGGAGACATCATCCTTTGTGAGCGTGGAATTCGTACGTACGAAAAAGCGACAAGAAACACATTGGACATTTCAGCTGTCCCAATTCTTAAGCAAGAAACGCATCTGCCAGTATTCGTGGATGTAACGCACTCAACCGGACGCAGAGATCTGTTGCTTCCAACTGCGAAAGCAGCACTTGCCATCGGTGCAGATGGTGTAATGGCTGAGGTTCATCCTGATCCTGCCGTTGCCTTATCCGATTCTGCCCAACAAATGGATTTAGATCAATTTGATCATTTCTATCAGGAGCTGTTAAAAGGAAGAACGATCGAAGTATAATATATAAAAGAGAAGGGTTGGATCCTATTTATGGGGTTCAACCCTTTGTTTTTGATTTTAAAAACGGTTTTATGCTGTCATTGTGGGTGTTTTTTGTAAGATAAGCCTTTTTGAGCAGTCTACGAACAAAATAATTAGTGAATTTCAGGTGAACTATCCGATCATCATTGAGGATATCGGCGAAAATTTCATTTTAACGGCGAAATTCCGATTTTAACGGCGAAATCTCGCATATAACGGCGAAATTCTAAATATATCGGCGAAACGATACTCTTCTCCAGTAAGCCTGTATTCTGGTCGCCGATTTTTCTGCATGCTATAATGAACTTTTTATTAAGATAAGGCGGAGTCGTTGCACGAAAATAGAGACTATCGTATGATTATCATGGTAATTGCAGATAAATAACCTATATACATTGAAAAAACACTAACGTGAATATAATTATGTGCATTTTTTAACAAACTATTGTAATCGCTTTTTTCTTTAGGTTTATTTAGTGTAAAATAAGATAAATAAATGAGTAGAAGAGTAAAGGAGAGTTAGCTATGAACGTTACAATATATGATGTAGCAAGAGAAGCAAATGTTTCCATGGCGACCGTTTCACGTGTTGTCAACGGAAATCCCAATGTAAAGCCGGCAACAAGAAAGAAAGTACTGGAGGTCATTTCCCGCCTTGGATATCGTCCGAATGCAGTAGCAAGGGGACTTGCAAGTAAGAAAACAACAACGGTCGGAGTCATCATTCCGGATATCTCTAATATTTTCTATGCGGAATTGGCACGTGGAATTGAAGATATCGCAACCATGTACAAATACAATATTATCTTAAGTAACTCGGATCAAAATGCGGAGAAGGAACTTCATCTTCTTAACACGATGCTTGGTAAACAAGTGGACGGAATTCTGTTCCTTGGCGGGCACATTTCCGAGGAACATGTCCAGGAATTCGAACGTTCCCCGGTTCCAATCGTATTAGCTGGAGCTGTGGAAGAAACAAGCAAGGTTCCTTCAGTTAATATCGACTACAAAGCGGCTTCCTACGATGCTGTTACGGAATTGTTGGAAAAAGGACATAAACGTATCGGATTTGTAAGTGGTCCTTTCCACGATACAATCAACATGAAGTTTAAATTAGAAGGGTATCGTGAGGCACTCGCTAAAGCCGGAGTTGAATATAGTGACGACCTGGTTGTTGAAGGTGAGTACACATATGATTCAGGACTTGAAGCCTGGCAGAGGTTTTCTGAGCTTGAGGATAAGCCGACCGCTATATTCGTCGGAAATGATGAGACGGCCCTTGGAGTCGTTCACGGTGCGCAGGATCAAAACGTGTCCATTCCTGATGAAGTTGAAGTGATCAGCTTCGATAACACAAGATTGGCGCTTATGGTTCGACCACAGTTAACTTCCGTTGTTCAGCCTTTATATGATATCGGGGCTGTGGCGATGAGATTATTAACGAAATATATGAACAAAGAAACGGTTGAAGAATCTACAGTTGTTCTTCCTCATCGAATTGAACATCGGAACTCAACAAAATAAGAAGTTTGTCGATATAAGAGATAAAGACAAACAGAACTTATTTTTGTAGGGAGAGTCAAAATGAAAAAGCTTGATGTTCTTACACCAATCGGGGTTGTAGTAGGGTTTCTATTCGTCGCTTTCGCCATCATTACGAACGCTGGTGTTACAGGCTTCAGTTCCTTTGTGGATCTGCCTTCCATGTTTGTTGTGATAGGCGGGTTGATCGCTGCCATGCTGGTCAGTTTCTCTATTAAGGAATTGAAGCAACTGGGGAAAGTGATGAGAGAATCCTTTCGTGACGAGGAATACGATCTTCAGGGCCTGATTCGCACGTTTGTGACCCTATCAGAAAAAGCGAGACGTGAAGGCCTTCTCGCATTAGAGGCGGAAGTGGAAGAGGTTGAGGATCCTTTCATTCGAAAAGGAGTCCTGTTAGCCGTCGATGGAATTGAGCAGGACGTGATTGTGGATATCATGAATGCCGAAATCATCGCTTTAGAAGAGCGGCATCGTAAAAATAAAAGTTTATTGGACAAGGCGGGGGAATATGCACCTGCCTGGGGGATGATCGGGACCTTGATTGGTCTCGTACTGATGTTAAAGAATTTAAATGATCCAGCGTCATTAGGGCCTAATATGGCCATCGCCTTATTAACGACTCTATATGGATCGATCCTTGCAAACCTTGTCTTCTTACCAATGGCATCCAAATTAGCGATGAAAACAGAAAAAGAAGTGTTTATGAAACAAATCGTGATTGAAGGTGTCGTCGGTGTACAATCCGGTCAAAATCCGAAAATATTGGAAGAGAAACTGAGAGTTTTCTTATCCAATGAGGAACTGGAGATGTACTCTGGCAGGAAGCAAGAGGAGGCAGCATTCGATGAAGCGTAGACGAAGACATGTGTCTCAGCCTACGGGTGCACCGAAATGGATGGTAACCTTTTCTGATCTCATTACTCTTATTCTCGTATTCTTTATTTTACTATTTTCCATGTCTCAAATTGATATCGTGAAATTCAGGACCATCGCTGATTCCTTTCAGCAGCGTCAAATACTTGAGTTTTACCCTTCTGTCATTCCATTCGAGAATCCTTCAGCTGAACCTGAAATGGAGATGGAGAAAACTCAGCCTCAAAGCAGTGAGGAAACCGATAAAGAGTTGAATCAGCTTTTAGCCGATATTCAAAGCTACTTAAATGAAAACAAACTAAGTGACGTTGTAGTGGCCACAAGAACCGAGCGCGGAGTCGTGCTGGTCCTTCAGGAGCAAGCACTGTTCGCTTCAGGTGAAGCAACGGTCCTTGAGGACGCTTATCCGTTCTTAAATAAAGTTGGCGATCTTTTATCGAGGATACCAAACTTCGTGAAAGTGGAGGGACATACGGATAATCGTCCCATCGGTACATATCGGTTCCCATCAAACTGGGAGCTCTCCTCTGCAAGGGCAAGCAGTGTGATCCGGTATCTCGTTCAAACCGAAAACATAGATCCGAAGCGCTTCATTGCTGTCGGATATGGGGACACTCGACCAATTGCCCCCAATGACACAAGGGAAAATCTTCAAAAAAACAGGCGTGTGGAAGTGATCATAACAGATCCTGCATATGAGGAACAATAAAAACCAAGGACTTCTCAATGTGATGAGAGGACCTTGGTTTTTAAAATAGATTCGTAGAGTTATGAAATACTTACCCCTTCATCCCATTAGCTGCCCGGCTTTTGCCTCAGCTGCTGCCGGACGGAATAAAGAGCTTTCTCTACGGTTTGTTTATTCTTCTCTGTGATCTCGCCTTTTCTCGGGATAGGTTTGTAAATGTCAGGTTTATCCCACCATTCATTTGGCAAGGTAACCCCTGCTTTCCTCTGCCAGCGTTCCGTCCATTTAGCTGGGAATGAAGAGGTAAGGTCCATTCGATCGGTCATTTGCATCCAAATCAGTGCCCAGGCTCTCGGAACCACTCTCCAAATGTCGTAGCCCCCGCCCCCAACGGCAATCCATTTGCCCCCGCAATACTCATGAGCCAATTCGTGGGCGATACGAGGGATTTCCCGGTATATATTCATGGTAGCCGAAAGGTGGGTGAGTGGATCATAATAATGGGCATCTGCCCCGTTTTGAGTCAAAATGACGTCGGGCTTGAAGAATTCAATTACTTCGCGAAAGGAAGTTTCGTAAGCTTCTAGCCAGGACTCATCCTCTGTAAAAGCATCGAGTGGGATATTGAACGAATACCCATATCCTTTTCCGTGACCGCGTTCATTAATATTACCTGTCCCTGGGAAGAGGTAGCGACCCGTCTCATGGATGGAAAGGGTACACACGTCCGGATCATCGTAAAAGGACCACTGAACGCCATCTCCGTGATGAGCATCTGTATCGACGTATAGGACCCGGGCACCGTACTTTTCCTGCAAGTAGCGGATTGCCACCGAACTGTCGTTATAAATACAGAAGCCTGATGCTTTACCTTTGAAACCATGATGCAGACCACCGCCGAGATGGAGGGCATGCTTCGCTTTTCCCGTCATGACAAGATCAACAGCCGTCAACGTCCCGCCTACCAAATAAGCACTCGCTTCATGCATTCCTTGAAACATCGGGGTATCTTCTGTACCAATTCCAAACCCTTCTGCCTGATTTTGAGAGAGTTGGCCGACACTCGCTCTCTTGACGGCGTTTACATAATTGGGATCATGATTAAGAAATAACTCTTCATCGGTAGCCATTCGTGGTGGAACGATTTCATCTGATTGAAGAGCATTTGCTTCTTTGAGTAAATCCATCGTCAAGGTCAATCGGGTTTGATTGAAGGGATGCTCATCAGAGAACCGATACCCCAGGAGTTCGTCTGAATAGATGAAAACAGCATCTTTTGTCATGAGGAGATTCCTGGCATGTTTGGCCATAACACGTCATATCCTTCTCTCTTTAGATCATTGATCACATTCATCGGATTCATCGTTCTTACTCGGAACACAAGGATTTTATACTGTTCGTCCTTTTTATCCGGATAGACAAGTACACTTTGAATATTGGAGTTATTCCTTCTGATGATACCGGCTACCTCGTATAGAATGCCCGCTTTATGTGGGACTTTCACTTCGATTTGAGAGCCGGGCTGATGTGCTCCCGTCAGTTGAATGAGCGTGTACAACAGGTCGGTTTCAGTAATGATTCCGACCAGCTTCTTTTCCTTCAAAATAGGGAGGCAGCTGATCCGGTGCTCATAAAAGAGAGCCGCAACCTCTTCGACAAAATCGAGAGGATGACCTGTGATCACATCTTTCTTCATGATCAATTTAAGAGGATTCTGTAATTCACTGGTTGTGGACTCATCATGAAAAATAGATGGGGTACCGTCTTTTACATCACGGTCACTCACGATCCCGATCACTTCCATATCATGATTGGTAATCGGTATATGCTTGATCTTCTTCTCCCGCATTAATTTTATGGCTGTTTCAATTGTATCGTCTGCCTTTAATGTTTCGACTTTCGTTTTCATAATTTCTTCTACAATCACGTTCTCCACCCCTTTAGAAAACTTGTCAGAATTCCATTAATACATAAAACGATTCATAAACCTCAGTTGATCAAATCGTTGGATGGAATCCGGGTCCACTCTCGTACCAATTCTCGCCATTAAACAATTCGCTGGATGGGAACTGATTTCAGGGTCATCCGTTGCGTAATATTCCAATCCGCCGGCGTTCATCATTTTTTCCATCACTTTACGATATTCCCACACGTTCAGGCCGGTTCCTTTGAGGTCCCAGTGCCAATAATATTCAGTCGTAATGACGATGTAGTCTTCCATATGATCATCCATCATGGAAACCTTTAAAAGATTTTTTCCGACGGAAGCCCCGCGGAATTTAGGGATGACCTCGATTGCTCCAAGCTCAATCAGATTTTCCATTTTTCCTTGAGACCAGCGTTCAAGGGGATCAGGATATAAATATGTAACATAGCCTACAATCGTATGATGATCTCTCGCGATAAGGATTCGGCCTTCCGGTAAACCGGCAATCTCTACAAGGGCTTTATGCTGCTGGGCAGGAGGTCTGAATGCGACCAAGTCCTCGTGAAAGTCTAGCCTGGCTAATTCTTCAGCGGAAATCGGACCTTCAATAATGATATTTCCCTTTATTGTTTTCAATTCTGTTGCATTATAGGTTTTTTTCAATTTCATCTGGACACCACCTAAAGATATTCCTCAAGTCCATTATACATGAAATTAAAAAATGTATAGCGCTTTCACAAAATTTTCAGACGTTTGAAGTGGGGAAGCTATTTTGCAATACCTATCTAGAACAAGGGTTTGAAGAGTTTTTACTCGAAACGCAGAAAGGAGCGCCTTGTGGCAGATTTTTTAAAAAATTGAGAAAATATTAAATTTATACTATAATAAGATTGTAATTTCTTACATAAGGGGGATGCGGTATATGAAAGTGGAAGCGTTACCAGTAACGAAGGGAAACTATAATCTTGAAAGCTATGAAAATACGTATGAATCATTTGATTGGAAAGATGTCGAAAAAGAATTTTCATGGTCGGAAACAGGGCGTGTCAATCTGGCTCATGAAGCGATTGACCGACATGCAGTAACTTTCAGGAAAAATAAAGTGGCTCTTTATTACCGAGATGCAGAACGTGATGAAAAATATACGTACTCTGATATGAAGAAGATGTCGAACAAAGCAGGAAATCTATTGAAGCGTTTTGGGGATGTGGAAAAGGGTGACCGTGTCTTCATCTTCATGCCGAGATCACCGGAATTGTATTTCTCCGTATTAGGTGCGATCAAGTTGGGTGCCATCGTTGGTCCTCTGTTTGAAGCATTTATGGAGGGAGCCGTTCGTGATCGTCTGGAGGATAGTGAAGCAAAGGTACTGATCACAACTCCTGAGCTATTAAAGAGGGTTCCAGTAAGTGAACTTCCAAACTTAAAGCATGTTTTCTTAATTGGGGAAGATGTACAGGAGGACGATGTCCATATTGACTTCCTTTCAAAATTTGCTGAAGCGAGCGATAAACTGGCAGTAGAATGGGTAGACCGGAACGATGGGTTGATCCTTCACTATACATCAGGGTCCACAGGAAAACCAAAAGGGGTCCTTCATGTCCATAACGCTATGATCCAACATTATCAAACTTCCAAATGGGTACTTGACCTTCAGGAAGAGGATGTGTATTGGTGCACAGCGGATCCGGGCTGGGTCACAGGGACTTCATATGGAATCTTCGGTCCGTGGCTGACAGGTGCCTCGAACGTCATTGTAGGGGGACGCTTTAAGCCGGAGAACTGGTATAAAACGATCGAAGATTATGGAGTAACGGTTTGGTACAGTGCACCAACCGCCTTCAGGATGTTGATGGGTGCAGGGGATGAAGTCGTGAAACAATTCGACTTAAGCTCGCTTCGCCATATCCTGAGCGTAGGAGAACCGCTGAATCCAGAAGTTGTCCGCTGGGGAATGAAAGTATTCAATCTGCGAATCCATGATACTTGGTGGATGACTGAAACAGGCGGTCAATTGATCTGTAATTATCCTAGCATGGAAATCAAGCCTGGATCCATGGGGAAACCATTCCCGGGTGTGAAGGCGGCGATTGTGGATGATCAAGGAAACGAAGTGCCTCCTTACCGCATGGGGAACTTAGCAATTAAAAAAGGCTGGCCATCCATGATGAACCAGATCTGGAATAATCCACAGAAGTATGAATCATACTTCATGCCTGGTGACTGGTATGTTTCAGGAGATTCAGCTTATATGGATGAAGACGGATATTTCTGGTTCCAGGGCCGAATTGATGATGTCATCATGACGTCTGGAGAACGAGTGGGTCCATTTGAGGTAGAAAGCAAGCTCGTAGAACATCCGGCAGTTGCCGAAGCAGGCGTCATTGGAAAACCTGATCCTGTTCGCGGCGAAATCATCAAAGCTTTCATTGCACTTCGCGACGGTTACGAAGTGACAGATGAGTTGAAAGAAGAGATTCGCCAATTCGTGAAAAAAGGATTAGCTGCCCATGCGGCTCCAAGAGAAATAGAATTCAGAGACAAGCTGCCGAAAACTCGAAGCGGGAAAATCATGCGTCGCGTGTTGAAGGCATGGGAATTAGACCTTCCTACCGGTGATTTAAGTACAATGGAAGATTAATAGATGAAAGAACCTCTGCTCGTGATGAGTGGGGGTTTTTTCGTGGTCTGGAGGAGTAGGAGGTGAGGATGATGGAATTTGTCGATTTATGAGTAACGGCAGATAAATTTCCAAAATGGCATGAAAGATTAAAGGGACAGTCCAAATCCAGCCCTTCACCCTCATCCAATATAAAAAAACGAGCAAAAAGTAAATACTTTTGCTCGTTTTTTAAATTGCTATCTAATTCTGCTCAGCAGGTGGTTCAGGTTCAGCTGGTGGCTCGGTTCCTCCATTGTCACCGCCGCCATCATCAGCAGGTGGTGGCTCAGGCTTGTCTGGTTTAGGAGGAGGATCAGCCGGTTTATCACCAGGCGGTTTCGGATCCGTTGCCGGCTTCTCAGGCTTCGGTTCCGGTTTTGGCTCTGGTTTTCCGATTTGCACAGTGTTGGAAGGTGTAGATTGTTTTCCTGCTACATCAACAGCAACCACATAGAAATCACCATTTCCAACGGAAACTGAATAATTCCCGCCAGACTTGACACTGCCGACCTTGCCGCCAGATTTACTATATACACGATATCCGACGACATCTCCGCTTGCAGAAGGGGTCCAAGTGATGGTATTACCATTAGCACTTGTTTTTACCGTCCCTGGAGCAACTCCGTCGTCAGAAATTTTGTTTTCTGCAATCAGAACATTTTTGAATCGATTGTCACCTTCCGGAATGAGTTTGTTTGGATTTCCAGGTACAGAACCAAATACATTCTTCACAAAGTCAGGGTTCAAGATCACTCCCGGTTGTGAAAATTCTTCCGGCGTATTAGGCAGAGCTAAATATTTCTTTCCGTTTACCATGACATAACGGCTCATGAGTAAGCTGTCATCTGTTTTGGTTGGTACATATTTAGCGTTGAATAAGTCACTTTTCACTAACCCCGCCTGACTGCATGCTTCTGATGGCAGCAATCCGGAAATGGAACAGAAGGATCTTCTTACAATGCCTTCCGGTGCTGTGAACGAACCTTCGGGATCAATCAGTTCAGGAGCCAGGTCTCTTGTATCATTTAATAAGTATGACCATAAGCGGATATTTCGCAATCCATAATGTCCATATTGTGCTCTCGATTCTGCTGTATTTAATGATGAAGGTGTATCATATCCGAACCAGGTTCCAAATGTAATGCTCGGATTCGATGCGACAAACCAGTGATCCTTGTATTCCTGACTCGTTCCGGATTTCCCGGCCCAGTCAGAACCAAAGTTCAGGAATTTCTTCGCATAGCGACCTGTCCCAAGTGAATGATCCAGGGTATCCCTCATCATATCGATGGCAAGGTAAGCTGTTTGTGGACTGAATACATCCACCGGTTCTACTTTATGTTCAAACACCACATTGCCATCTTGATCGACAATTTTATCTATCATGTAGGCATCTATGAATTTCCCGCCATTTGCAAAAGTAGTATAGGCATTTACATTTTCTTCGACTGTTACACCACTTGTGGTGGCCCCCAGTGCAAGTGACAGGTTGTTATCATATCGGCTGTTTAGTGATGAAAAGCCCATTTTTAGAAGGAATTCTTTAAATGGATTTCGGTTATAAATATTGGCATAAGTTCTTACAGCAGGTAAGTTCAATGATTCTGCAAGTGCATATCTTGCAGGGAAAAGTCCACGTTCATTAAGCGAGTAGTTTTCAGGCGTCCACCCATTGATGTTCACACCAACGTCAGGAATAGGGGATCCAGGTGAAATGTATCCGTATTCCAGTGCCGGGGCATAAGCAAGTAAAGGCTTCATGGTAGACCCGTTCGATCTCAGTGACTGGGTGGCGTGGTTGATTTGTTCCGTTTTAAAATCACGGCCGCCAATGAAACTGATGATGCGTCCTGTTTTATTTTCAATCATGATTGCTCCGACCTGAACCGGCTCCTGCACTTCCACTTCTTCTCCTGTTTCAGGGTCAGTTGCCGTTACATATTTCGGAGGTCCATACATTTCGTAGGCATCTTTCGTCTTTTGCATTTGATCATAGATTTTTTTATCGATAGTTGAGTGAATCTTATAACCGCTTTGACGGACATTGCGGTCCGCGAGCGTTCGGTATTTATCTTCAAGTTCATCATTATTTTCAAGATCCTGTTTTGAATAGCCGTCTTTTTCGGCAAGTACATCCGTCATGATGTCCACTGCTCTGCTTTCAAGTTCGGCAGTCAGCCAAGGATACTGTTCACTCGGTGATGCTTTAGGCTTGATGAAATCTTTCGACAGGTCATAGGCAACAGCATCATCGTACTCTTTTTTCGTAATATAACCTTCTCGGTGCATTCTGTAGAGTACAGTGTTTTTTCGGCTCATTCCAGCTTCCAGATTCTCTTTCATTTCTCCACTATTCGTAAATGGTGTGTAAGAGAATGGAGCTTGAGGAAGTCCTGCAATGAACGCCGATTGAGGCAAGGTTAAGTCCTTGGCATCGACTCCGAATATCCCTTGGGCAGCAGATTGGACCCCGGCGATATTCCGACCGGAAGAATTACGTCCAAGTGTCGCTACATTCAGGTACGCTTCCAGAATTTCGTCCTTTTCAAAGAAACGTTCCAAGCGAAGGGCGAGGAGTATTTCTTTCGCTTTTCTTTCAAATGATACTTCATTCGTCAATATTTGGTTTTTGATTAGCTGTTGTGTGAGTGTACTTCCACCTGATTGAGTGGAGGAATTGGTGAATTCCTGTAGTACGGCACGCATGATCGCTTTCGGTACGACACCGTTATGTTCTTTGAAGTATTCATCTTCCGTGGCAATTACAGCATTTCGCAGATCTTCAGAAACATTCTCGAGCTTCACTTCTTCGCGCTCTAAGTCTGTTCGGAGTTTCCCCAAATATACATCATTGGCAAAGTATAGCTGCGATGTTTCTTCGTAGTTGTAAATGTCCTTTTTCATTTGGTCATAAGGACGGATCGGTTCTTCCTTGACGAGAGAAGCGAAATATCCCGCTCCGACTCCTCCTGCAAATGCGAATCCCAGTACAAAGATCACGACCAGGATCAACGACAGATTCCAGAATACTCCGTATGTAATTCTTGCTCGTTTTTGAACTCCAGTATTTGAAAAGAACCTGATTGCAGGGTCTAATTTTTCGAGTAATTTGTTCCATTTTTCCTTCATATATCATTCCCCCCAGAACATTCCCATTATAGCATATTTACAGGAAGGCTGTCGTAAAAAGTCAAATAAAATGGTCTTTTATCATGTGTTTAGTTGACTAATATTTTAGAATATGGTAAAAACCTTATATAGCGAAATGAATGACGATCCGGCACACAGTCGGATTTACTTACAAAAAAATGAACGTGTGATCGCAATGAGAGGAATAAGTAGTCTGCCTTCCCTGTTATAAAGAGAGTCAGTGGTTGCTGTGAACTGACACAAATGGCCGATGAATTACATCCTGGAGCTTTTGCTGTGAACCTTAGTAGCAGCAAACGGTTAAAGCCGTTATCTTTAATGAGTGAAGGATGTAATTCCTTAATTTGGGTGGTACCGCGCGACAGCGTCCCTGCATTTATGCAGGGACTTTTTTGTTGTCTTGTTTTACAAAAAAGGAGGAAAAAACATGGATTTGATAAAGGACTTGGAATGGCGTGGAATCACGTATCAACAAACGGATGCTGAAGGGTTGAAGGCCCTGTTGAATAAAGAAAGCATCTCCATCTACTGCGGGATCGATCCAACAGCAGATAGTATGCATATCGGGCATCTGCTCCCATTTTTAACATTAAGACGATTCCAGAATCAAGGGCACCGTCCTCTTGTGTTGGTGGGAGGGGCAACCGGATTGATCGGTGACCCGAGTGGTAAAAATGAAGAGCGTAAACTGCAGACAATTGAAGCGATTCAGGGGAATGTAGCGAGCATTAAAGTACAGCTTGAAAGCATCTTTGATTTCGAAGGGGAAAATGGGGCAGTGATGGTGAATAACTATGACTGGATCGGAGCGATGGATGTTGTCACCTTCCTTCGTGATTTCGGTAAGCATGTGGGTGTAAATTACATGCTGGCGAAAGATACGATTGCGTCACGCTTGGAATCAGGTATTTCGTTCACTGAATTTACTTATACCATTCTGCAAGCCCTGGACTTCAATCATCTATACGACAACTACAATTGTAAGCTCCAAATCGGCGGCAGTGATCAGTGGGGGAATATCACGACTGGCCTTGAACTGATCAGACGTACCCACGAAGAAGAAACGAAGGCGTTTGGTTTCACGATTCCACTTGTAACGAAAGCAGATGGAAGTAAATTCGGTAAAACGGAAAGTGGAGCGATTTGGTTGGATCCGAAGAAGACATCTCCTTACGAATTCTACCAGTTCTGGATCAATGCGGCCGATGCGGATGTCGTGAAATACTTGAAATACTTTACATTCCTTTCACACGAAGAGATCGATGCTTTGGCACAGTCTGTTGAAACGGAACCTCACCTTCGCAAGGCGCAAAAAGCACTGGCTGAAGAAATGACCAAACTGATTCATGGTGAAGAAGCGCTAGATCAAGCCATCCGCATCACACAAGCATTATTCAGTGGTGAGATCAAATCTTTATCGGCTTCTGAAATTCTTGAAGGATTTAAAGATGTTCCTTCATTCGAACAGCCTAAAGGAGAAGCGATCGGATTAATCGACCTTCTCGTAAATGCGAAAATCTCACCATCTAAGCGACAAGCGCGTGAAGATGTCGGAAATGGTGCAGTATACCTTA
This sequence comes from Rossellomorea sp. H136, assembly GCF_056838065.1. Taxonomy (NCBI): domain Bacteria; kingdom Bacillati; phylum Bacillota; class Bacilli; order Caryophanales; family Bacillaceae; genus Rossellomorea; species Rossellomorea sp. H136. Next base: position 3,830,469 of record NZ_CM166371.1, on the reverse strand, counting down.
ACGGTGAACGTGTAACAGACCTTCAGCATGTGATTGATGAGAAAGATATGATTGAAGGACAATTTACCATCATTCGCCGCGGAAAAAAGAAATATTTTAGAATTCAGTACGTATAATACTATTATTGAATCTGTCAGTGCGGTATCCGTTTCTCTTTTGTGGAGCGGGTACCGTGCTTTTTATTAGTGTGCAAGAAGAAGTTGAAAATATATCTGAAAAGTTGAAGGTTGAAAAGAAATGCTTCTAATGATTACATTCAGTACCGAAACCCGTCCTGAATTGTAATGAATTCTTATTTATTTTACAAAATGTCCAAATGCTGACTCAATCTAATTTTATTAGACACAAAAAAACACTGCCCATAAAATGGACAGTGTCTTTCCTACAAAGATTAACGAGAGTAGAACTCAACGATAAGAGCTTCGTTAATTTCAGCCGGTAATTCAGAACGTTCAGGAACGCGTGTGAAAGTACCTTCTAATTTGTCAGCATCGAAAGTTAGGAATTCAGGAACAAAGCTGTTCACTTCCATCGCTTCTTTGATGATGTCAAGGTTACGTGATTTTTCACGAACTGAGATTGTTTGACCAGGAAGTACGCGGAATGAAGGGATATCTACGCGAGATCCGTTCACTGTTACGTGACCGTGGTTAACAAGTTGACGTGCTTGACGACGAGTACGAGCTAAACCTAAACGATAAACAACGTTATCCAGGCGGCACTCAAGTAACGCCATGAAGTTTTCACCGTGTTTACCTTGTAATTTGCCAGCTTGGTCAAATAGGTTACGGAATTGACGCTCAGTTACTCCGTACATGTGACGAAGTTTTTGCTTCTCTTGAAGTTGTAAACCGTACTCAGAGATTTTTTTACGTTGGTTAGGACCATGTTGTCCAGGAGCGTAAGGACGCTTTTCTAATTCTTTACCCGTTCCGCTTAGAGAGATTCCAAGACGACGAGATAATTTCCAGCTTGGGCCAGTATATCGAGCCATGAATGACTCCTCCTTTATTGTTTTTATTTTGTTGTAAAATAAAAACACCTGTGAATAAACAATTATGTGCATTTTGTTTTCATGTACCTTCGCCCTAGCAGCAGAGGGTTACAAGATACACCTCAAGATGTAGAGGAACAAAATACGATCATAAAGGACTTCACTGAAGCTGCATTATTTTACACAAAGAATATTATATGACGGGAGAGAATAGAAGTCAAGGAAGTATTTTAAGATGAACAGGTTTCATAGATTCTTGCGAGTGTTGTTCTCTAAACAAAATAGTCCAAAAGTCATTTTTTGTGATATAATAAAAGTTGGAAAATATGTTGAATAGGTGAATGTTGTTGAAAGAATCAAAAAGAGAAAAGACCCTTAGATTTGTATTGATTGGTCTGTGCGTCCTGGTTGTTTTCGGAGGGTTTGTTTATTCTTCCAATTCCTCATTACAAGTAGATGAGTCTGGGCAATCGATCCATGCGGAGGTATTAACTGCAGGAAATAGAGAGCAGAACCCCGTCATCGCTGTAGCAAAGATGGCTCAAGATCAGCCTGTTCTTATTATATATGAACTTGATAGAAGCAATCAGTATTATTTTAAGGTATTACATAGTGTGTCGTTACAGAAAAGAGTGAAAAAGATAGGACTCACAAAAGATAAAGATGGAATTTGGGTCCAATTAGATAAGAAACAATGGGTATTATTTTCAAGATCTTTAGAGGTTTTACAAGAGAAGAAAGATGTTCCTTCATCAGTGATTTCCAGTAAACAACCCTTTAAATATGATGAGCATCATCAATTGATAGACATTTCCTTTAGAGAGGACAAAGACCCGATTCAACTGGATTTGTCAGATCAGAAAGCTGAACCCGCGGAAGTCCATTCCTTATCGGTAGATCAGCCTATATGGCTCGTGGTATTACAAGAAGATCTGGTGCTGGCTCAAGGTCAATGATGTTAATAGTTTCACAAACCTTTTAGGTGTGGGTGAGAAAAATGTACGTTGTTCATAATTCATTGCTTGAATATAAGTCAAAGCTGTTTGATTTAATCTATGAAGAAATGTCAGTTGAATTGGGGCATTCTGCTCATTTGCAAAAGTGGCTGACAATTATTAAAGACTGCCTTGATATTGATCGGGCATTTTTATATTTTTATAGCGAGTCTGCCTATCTCTTATATCACCCCAGTGACAATGAGGAAGTTCCCCTCACGCTTGCTGAAACGAAGGAGAAATACATTTTTCGTCCTGTAATGGTTGAGGAAGAGGATAATTTCAACATCCGTTTTCACTTTACGAATAAAGATGGCAGTCCCCTGGCGATGCTTTTAGTAAAGAGGGATGAACGTAAAGAAGTGGCAGACGATAGCTGGCTCCATTCCTTTTGGGAAGCCAGCAATCAATTTTTACAGCATACAGGTGGAATCCAGGCCGTACTCGAAGATGAAAAACGGTACAGGGAATTATTTAAAGTAACGGAGATCTTTCACTCAACAAGGGATGTTCATACGCTTCTCGTGCAGATCATTGAAACGTTGAAGCATGTGTTTCCAATCGATGAATTCCACTTGTTATTGTCTAACGACCGGTATGAATTCGGGACACTCCCCATTAAAAATTTTGACTTTGATCGTGCCAATGAGTCTGCCATGCAGGCATTTGTCAATGGGAGTATCGAAGTGAGGGAACAGGATATCCTGTATGCACCTTTAAAAGGGAAACAGGGAATCTATGGCGTTCTCGAAGTGAAGTCAAAGGCCCATTTCACCTTTACGGAACAGAAGATCGAGTTCATTCGCTTAGTTGCATATACAGCAGGGAATGCCCTTGAAAATGCCAAGCTCTATGAACAATCAAAAAGGCTTATTACCGATTTGCAGCTTATTAATGAAACCTCCCATCAGTTAAATTTGAATTTACGATTAACGGATACGGTCTTATTTTTAAAAAAACAGATTAAACGATCCTTTCAGGCATCAGCCATCGGATTTGTTCTCCTTCAAAAAGGGGAGTATAGAATCCTGGAAGAAAGCTCTCCTGTTTTTTTTGAACAAGAAGGTGAAAAGTATATCTCTTATGTAAAGGGGAGAATCGAGAAGGAACGGGATGCCATCTTTTTAGGTGATGTAAGCGATCGATTCGATATGGGAGTGGTCTTTCCTTCCGTTATGGCCGTCCCGATGATTCAAAATGAAGCCCTGCTAGGGTTTTGCATAGTGTTACATAAAGAACCGTACATGTTTTCATTTGATATGTACAAGCTGCTTCAGTCGTTTATCCATCACTCAACCCTGGCGATAACCAATGCAACCCTTCGTGAGAAACTTGAGCATATGGTCATTACCGATCATATGACCAAATTATTCGCACGGAATTATCTCGATGATGAGATGGAATCATCGATGAATAAAGACTCAGTGGGAACCTTGCTGTTGATCGATATTGACGATTTCAAGGCGATTAATGATAATTACGGCCATCAAATTGGGGATGAAGTCATTATTGGGGTGGCGAACCTGATTAAAGGAATCGTAAGTCATCATGGATTTGTTGCCAGATGGGGTGGAGAAGAATTAGCGGTCTATCTGCCTTCACTTGATCATGAGACTGGTTCTGACATTGCTCAACGCATTGTCGAGGAGATTCCGGTGAATACAGATCCTTCAGTGACTCTGTCCTGTGGCTTATCCACATGGAGAGTAGAGGATGACCAGTGCCCTAAGTCTGTAAAGGAATTAGTAAAGAAAGCAGATGAAGCACTCTATCATGCGAAAAATAATGGCAAGAATCAGGTTGTAAAAGATTGTGATGGAATCATCCTGGAATAAGAATGTTCGGGAACCCGTGAAATGAGTCGACATGTCTCTTACGGGTTCTTCTTTTTTGGCCATTCCTCTTTATCACTTTAGTGTAACCGCTTTCTTTTTTGTCGTGGTTATCATATTCTAGAATAGTAGTTACTTAGACTTAAAGGGAATACTGGGAGGAATACTGTATGAAAGAAGAGAAGCGTTTTGAAACAAGGGTGATTCATGAGGGGTATGCATCATCTCAGCACTTTGATAGTTTAGCGCCGCCTTTATATCAAACTTCTACTTATACCTTTGCAAATGCGAAACAAGGGGAAAATCGATTTGCCGGTGAAGAAGAAGGATATATATATTCAAGACTGGGTAACCCGACAGTATCGATTCTGGAAGACAGAATGGCATCATTGGAAGGCGGCGGGGCTGCCCTTGCCTTTGGTTCCGGTATGGCAGCTGTGTCCGCCGTATTATTCTCCTTAACCAAATCAGGAGATCATATCCTATGCTCTCAAGGCGTCTATGGCTGTACGTTCGGTCTGCTTCAGTTACTACAAGAGAAATTCTCCATTGATCATGATTTTTCCTCCATGAGTACAGAAGAGGAAATCCGGGAGAAAATCACAGAACATACGAGCTGTATATATGTAGAAACACCAATCAATCCGACTATGCAGTTAATTGATCTTGAGCTTGTCGTGAAGGTCGCCCGTGAAAAAGGGATTCCTGTAGTGGTTGATAATACATTCTGTTCTCCTTATTTACAACGACCGTTGGAACTGGGATGCGATATTGTCATTCACAGTGCGACGAAGTACATCGGTGGTCATGGAGATGTGGTCGCGGGGCTGGTTGTGGGATCACAGGAGAAGATGGCAGAAATTCGCATGACGACTCAGAAAGATATAGGAGGAATCATATCCCCCTTTGACGCATGGTTATTATTGCGGGGCTTAAAAACGTTGGCTGTGCGAATGGACCGTCACTGTGAAAGTGCAGAGAAGATTGCACGTCTGTTAGCCGAACACCCTGCGGTAGAAAACGTCATCTACCCGGGCCATTCCAACCATCCTCAACATGAGGTCATGAAGAAACAAATGAAGAAAGCAGGAGGAATGATTTCCTTTACGATAAAGGGTTCCAAGGAACAGGCACAGAAGCTGATGGATGATCTTGAAATGATCAAGATCGCCGTGAGTCTGGGGGATGCAGAAACATTAATCCAGCATCCGTCGACCATGACTCATGCAGTCGTACCTGAAGAGTCAAGAAAAAGCATGGGAATCAGTGACACGCTCCTAAGACTTTCGGTAGGATTGGAAGCGCCGGAGGATATTTGGGATGATTTATCGCAGGCGTTGGATAAGGCATAAGTAAAAGGGAAGGAAGGAACCGGGCTGGCTGGTTCCTTTCTTCCCTTTTAGTGATGTATTGTAATCGTGATTAGTGAGCAGCTGGTGTTCACAATTTGGCGCAACAAACGCTGAAAGTAGCACAACAAATGCTGAAAGTGGCACAACAACCGGCCAAAGTGGCACAACACCCCTTCGAATTGGACCATCCCCATCCACAAAAATAAAACAGACCCTGTCGGCAAGGTCTGTCAGAATGAATTTTAAAGGTGGCGCATTAGTTCTTCCACAAAAATCTCTAAGTACTTCTGATCCTCTTCATCAAATCTGGCTTTTTCCGGACTATCTATATCCAGTACGCCTATCAGTTTTCCCTCTTTCACAAGGGGAACGACGATTTCTGATTGAGAGGCTGCATCACATGCGATATGCCCGGGGAATTGATGAACATCATCAATCAAAAGTGTTTTTTGTTCACTTGCAGATGTACCGCAAACGCCTCGGCCCAATGGGATCCTTACGCATGCAGGCAGTCCCTGGAATGGTCCTAACACCAGTTGATTGCTTTCTTCTTCATATAAATAGAATCCTACCCAGTTAATACGGTCCATAAATTGATTTAAGAGGGCAGAAGCATTGCTTAAATTAGCAATTCGATTCGGTTCGCCTTCTAATAAAGCTTTCAGTTGTTTCGTAACAAGACCAAAGCCCTGTTCCTTTGTACCTTGATATTTTTCTGCTTTAAACACCAACAGCTCCCCCAATTCTACAAAATGTGCGTTATTTCATGTCCGTTTGTTCCCCCAAGCCCACTATACAACAGATCCTGTCGAGAAATACTTAAAGGAAATCCACATGAAAACACGAATTCTTTGAGTAAACAAACTATAATAGAAACATCTATTGAACCATTTTTAGCATAATTCTTCGAAACCTTCAATGATTTAGATTTTTTCATCAAAAGATTTTTAATATATTGAATTCTTGTCACTGTTTTTTTCATACGCCTATCATATTTGAAAGAAGGGGAAATATGAAAAAACTAGATACCTCAATACCGACGAAAGACGCCATTTTTCAAGCGGCAGTGTATTTGTTTTATGATCATGGCTTTGATGGGACCTCTGTCCGGGATATAGCAAAAAGAGCGAATGTTAATCCTGCTACCATCTCCTATTATTTTAAAGGGAAGCAGGGTGTGCTGGAAGCGTGCTTCACTCATTTCTTTGAACCGTATCTGCGCTTTCTTCAGGAAGAAGTGGAAGCCTTGAATTATGTAAGTGCGGATTTATGCTTAAAGCGGGCAGTGTACAAAATCTTGAAATTCCAAAGTGACCATCATCAATTATCCAGGTTTATCTGGAGGGAAGTTTCGATAGATTCACAGGTTGTTCGTGAAATCATTGCTTCCTATTTAATGAAGGAAAGACATTATATGAAGAGATTGTTTGAACAAGGGATGAAAGATCATGCCTTGAAGAAACAGCCTGTCAGCTTTCTGGTGATTCAGCTCAAGTCCATGCTGACAATGCCGTTTCTTAATAGCCAGCAACTAAGGGAAGTATGGCAAATGTTCCCGCAGGAATATTATTTTATTGATCAATACTACAAGAATATTGATCAATGGATCGATTTACTACTCGTCTCCGAAGCGAAGGAAGTCATGAAGAAAGAACTAATTATCTAAGCATGGAAAAGTGACAAAAGAACTCTTCTCAGTCAATTGAAGAGTTCTTTGTTTTTATCATTGCATCTCTGCGCTACCTTGACCGACACCTGCAGCTGTATGGGCATCGGACCCGTAAACGGTTTTGATTCCTAAGGAAAGAGCTTGTTGAATGATTTCTGTTGGGGGATAGGATTCACCACAGTAGGGCTTCACCAGGCCTGCTCCATTATAATCTAGTTCCAAATCACTTGATGCCATTTCTTTTAATATCAAAGAGGTTTTATCTGAAAAAGCATGGGATGCCGGATACAGCCTTTGAAATTTCTTTACGAGGGTCATATGGCCGATACGCTTAGGCTTATAGTATCCCAAGTCAGCTTTGATCGACTTTATCACAGTATTATAATAGTGTTCGTAAATCGCATCGACGGATCCGTAATAAGTAATCATAGATTGGAACACATCAGGACTGAAGTCCAGGCAATCCCATTTTCCCCCGTGCTCTAAAAAATGGACGGAAAGAATACTATCATCCAATCGGGGTCCGTATGTATTTAAGAATTCAGTTGTTTCTCTTTCGAAGCCTGCAATGTAGTCTATCTCTAACCCTGAACGAATCGTGATTTTATCTTTATATTTCTCCTTAACGAAATCCAGAGTTTGAAAGTATTCCAAAAGGTGCAATGGATCCATTCCGCTATCCTTGTCGGGTGTTGTATCTTCAAAACCCTTGGGAAGTGGCGCATGCTCCGTAAATGTTATTGCAGAATAGTTTAAGGAGAGCGCTTTTTCAATATACATTTCAAATGTATCGTCACTTCCATGGGGACAAAAAGGGGTATGAATATGTCCGTCCACTTTTACCAAAAGTCTTCACTTCCTTGTAAATAGTGATTATTTCTTAAGAAAAAAGTCTATTTTTCCTTGAATTTGCTGAAAATGACTTTTTATCACTGAAAAATTAGAAATTAATAGTCAAAAATTGTCGTTAACATGGTATCATTATAGCAATGAGAATTTATTAATGAAACATTCAAATTGATATAGATGTCTACTGAATAGTTGAACAGGGGGCTTAAGATGCAATTCGTCATCGCTGGAATAATACTAATCTTAATCGTATTCCTTATCGGATTTATCTCGAGAAAAAAATATTACGCTGAAATTGATCGCTATGAAGCATGGAAGATAGATATTATGAACAAGCCGGTTTCAGATGAACTCTCCAAAGTGAAGCAACTGAATATGACGGGGCAAACAGAAGAATTGTTTGACGGTTGGAGACAAGGATGGGATGAGATTGTTGCTGTACAGCTTCCTGATGTTGAAGAACTACTATTTGATGCAGAAGAGTACACCGATAAATTTCGATTTACTAGAACAAAAGAGATACTATCCCGTATCGACAAGGTTCTGACTGAAACGGAACAGAAAATCGAGGAAATTCTGACAGAGTTAAATGAGCTGATCGGCAGTGAAGAGAAGAACCGTGAAGAAATCCAATCTCTTCAAGAAGACTATCGAAACAGTAAAAAGCAGTTACTTGCGTATCGTCATACATATGGTCAAGCCGCTAAGTACATAGAGAACATTTTAGATAAGCTCTCTGAACAAATGGATCAATTCAATGACTTAACAGAGCAGGGGAATTATCTGGATGCAAGAGAAATAGTCCTTAGTCTGGCACAGGAAATGAAGGATGTTTCCTACAAAATGGAGACGGTTCCGAAGCTGATCACCGATTGCGAAAACCTTTTGCCTACACAATTGTCCGAGCTTGAAGCGGGATACGTGGAGATGAAGGGGCAAGGATATATGCTTGATCATATTGAAGTAGAGAAAGAGGTTGCATCCCTGAAGGATACCCTGCTCCACTTTAATAAAAATCTTGAAGAGCTGAAGGTAGAAGAGGTAGAAGAAGGAATCCAGGAAATTAAAGTAAAGGTCGAGAACCTTTATGATTTGCTGGAAAAAGAAGTACATGCCAAACATTTTGTCCAACAGTATAAAGATCAAACGACTGAAGGATTGATCAAGGCCAAGGAAGATAATGAAGATATTCAATCTGAAGTAACACTTGTGAAGCAAGGCTACCATCTTCAAGATGCGGACCTTGATACACCGTACGAAATTGAAACGAAAATCATTCAGCTTTCAAAGCGCCACGAAATGTTGATGAATAAAGAAGAATCGAATGAAACTGCGTTCTCCTCACTAAGTGATGAGCTGAAAGAAATCCGGAACGGTCTGGAAGAACTGAATCGGGAACAGAGTGAGTTTTCCATCTACTTACAAAACTTGCGTAAGGATGAGCTGGCGACCCGCGAAAAAATCCAGGAGCTTAAGAAAAAGGTGGCTGAAGCGAGCCGCATGATTTCAAAGAGTAATGTACCTGGCTTACCTGCTGATTACAAGGATCTTCTTGATGAGGTCCATCGGAAGATTGAGCAAGTGAATGCAAGTTTAACCGAGAAGCCTTTAAACATGAAGTTCGTTCAAGAAACTCTTCTTGGAGCAGAAGACACTGTCGATCATTTTTACACGAAGACGGGAGATTTGATCGAAAACGTGCTTCTATCCGAGAAAATCATTCAATACGGAAATCGCTACCGCAGTAAGTATAGTTCAGTCAAGGATGGACTTCAGTCTGCTGAAGAATCCTTCCGTCAATATGATTACCGCAAGGCATTGGAAGAAGCCGCAACAACGATTGAAAAAGTAGAGCCGGGTGCTCTTAAGAAAATCGAGAAAATGATGGATCTTGAGGAAAAATAATATTCATCACAAATAAAAAGGACTGATTTAGAATGAACTTCTAAATCAGTCCTTTTTTCATGTAATCAACTGGCTTCAATCGTCCGCTTTGTCTGTCCCGCAAGTGCGGCAATAACGAATCCAATGATTGCACCGATCATAGCCGGCACTAACCAGCCGATCCCTTGAGTATAGAAAGGAAGGAATTCAAGGGATTGACTGATGGCGGTCACGTCAATCCCGGCGGTTTTAATCCCATCAATTAAACTGATCAAGCCCGTTGGAATCAGGGCTCCCACGTAGACGAGAGAATAGCCGTTAAATCCGTTATGCATGAACGACAGTAAGATCAATACGATGGCCAATGGATAGATGAAGATGAGTACCGGTAATGATACAGCAATCAGCTGGGTCAACCCAATATTGGCAATAATCATACTAAATACAGACATGATGATCACTAACTTCGGATAAGATACAGGAAGAATCTTTGCGAAATATTGCGAACATGCAGAAACAAGTCCGACTGAAGTAGTGATACATGCAAACGTAATCGCCAGTCCCAGTATGATTGTCCCTGATGAGCCGAATAAATGACTCGCTGCCGCTGATAGAATGGCACCACCGTTAGCTTGAGTACCAATGGAATCTGTACTTGTAGCTCCAATGTAACTTAAGGATAAATAAACAAGTGCTAAACCGATGGCAGCGATGACTCCTGCAATGATCGTAATGCGCGTCAGGTTCGCTTTACTCGTCACACCACGGTCTTTAATGGAATTAATGACCACAATCCCGAATACTAAAGCGGCGATTGTATCCATCGTTAAATATCCCTCAATGAATCCCTTGAACAGCGCTCCATCTTGATAAGCGGGGTTCGGTGCTCCGAAATCTCCCATAGGAGTTACAATACTCTTGACCACTAAGATCGAAAGAATCAGAATCAGGGAAGGTGTTAAAATCTTTCCGATTCTGTCTACGAGCTTTGAAGGATTCATCGCAAGCCATGCGGTTAATCCAAAAAAGATGATTGTATAAATGAATAAAGGAGTTCCGTATTTTGCGACACCTTCGGGTAAAAATGGGATCACTCCGATTTCATAAGCAACCGTACCGGTTCTCGGAATCCCGAAAAATGGCCCAATGGCCAAGTACATCACAATCGTAAATACTAATCCATATAAAGGATGAACACGGTTTGCAAGTGTCTGAAGATCTCCACCAGATTTGGCGATGGCGATAACACCTAATAAAGGAAGTCCTACTCCTGTAATGAGAAAACCGATAATACCGGTCCAGACATGTTCCCCGGCCTGCTGACCTAAAAAGGGCGGGAAAATCATATTACCTGCTCCGAGGAAAAGAGCAAAGAGCATTAATCCTATCGTAAAGATTTGGCTGAATGACAGCGCTTTCTCATTCATATATACCCCTCCGTTTGTAATCGTTATCATAAGCAAAATTATCTTATCATAAGAATGTAGAAAAATGTCGAAAAACTAAATAGTCTTACAATTTAGTATATTTAAATAACTTTTCCGATTATTTCCTTTATGATTCTCGCAAAAATTCTGTCATTTTTCAATGATTATTTTTGGAAATTGCTAAAAATTATCGAATGATCTTAGAAAATTAGTATTACTACAATAATATCTTGCCCAGCATGTTGAATAAGATTTGGGTTCAGGATGATTTATGGTAAGATTAATGATTGAATATATTACTGTGAAATCTGCAGGTCACCATAGCAAAAGAAGGTGAAGTCTTGATTTATTTAGATAATAGTGCAACAACCAAGCCATATAAGGAAGTACTGGATACATTTCTTAAAGTGAATGAAAGCTTTTATGCAAATCCTTCATCGATTCATTCCTTTGGAGGGCAAATTGAGAAATTAATTCAACAATCCAGGGAACAAGTAGCTTCTTTATTAGATATAAAGCAGAAAGAGGTATTCTTTACCTCTGGCGGAACTGAATCGAATAACCTGGCGATAAAGGGGACGGCTATACAATACGGGCACAGAGGAAAGCATATTATTACGACGAAAATCGAGCACCCTTCCGTCCGGAGTGCCGTTAAACAATTAGAGATATTTGGGTATTCAGTGACCTATCTTGATGTTGATGCGCAAGGCAGAATTCAACCTGAACAAGTAAAAGACGCCATTAAGGAAGACACGATTCTCGTCTCTGTCATGCAGGTAAACAACGAAATCGGGAGTGTCCAGCCTATCCGGGAGATAGGAATGCTGCTGGCGGACTATCCAAAGATCCTTTTTCACGTCGATGCTGTTCAGGCTTGCGGGAAGGTCCCCCTTATTCTCCACGAAAAGCTTATTGATTTATGCAGCATTTCCGCTCATAAAATTCATGGCATTAAAGGAACAGGAATGCTATTCGTGAGGGACGGACTTGAGCTTTCTCCTATCATTTCAGGGGGAGAGCAAGAAGGGAATCTCAGAAGCGGTACGGAAAATACAGGTGGGATCGTGTCATTTGCAAAGGCATTAAGGATGCATCTTATCGAAAGTAAACAACAGCTTCCTAAAATGGAGGAAAACCAGCGATATTTAAGAGAAGAACTGGAAAAAATGGAAAGTGTGACCGTTCATACACCAGTGGAGCACCATGCTCCTCACATCCTTAACTTTTCTATAGAAGATTTCAAAGGTGAGGTCGTCGTTCACGCATTGGACCGACATGAGGTGTTCGTGTCCACAACAAGTGCATGTTCATCAAAGCAGAGTAAGCCAAGTCGAACCCTTCTATCGATGGGTGTTTCAAAAAGCCAGGCGAACAGCTCTATTCGAATCAGTCTATCTTTTCACAATACGATGGAAGAGTGTCGGCAGTTCATACAGTTACTAAAAAAGGAAATAGAATTATTACAAAAGACAATGAGGAGATCACGATGAATTATAATCGCATACTAGTCAGATACGGTGAAATTTCAACAAAAGGTAGAAACCGAAAGATGTTCACGGCGAAGCTACGGGAAAATATTTTGCAAGCATTGAAAGATTTCCCGACGATTTCAGTTTCAGCAAGCCGGGATCGACTGCATATCCAGTTAGGGGAAGAGAACGGGGAAGAGATTATTCCAAGATTGGAGAAAATCTTTGGAATCCAGTCCTTCAGTCCAGTTGTAAAAGTGGCTCAGGATATCGAGGAGATTAACCAATCAGGATTGGCTCTCGTGCAAAAGAGTTTTACACCAGGGAAAACATTCAAGGTGTCTGCCCGCAGAGCGGATAAAAAGTTCTCCATGGATACAAATGAATTGAATTACGAAGTGGGGTCCTATATCCTCCGAAATATGGATGGATTAAAAGTGGATGTGAAAAATCCAGATATAAACCTTAATGTAGAAGTAAGAAAAGAGGGGGTCTATCTTTCCTCGGAAATCTATCAAGGCTCAACGGGGATGCCGGTTGGTGCAAGCGGGAAAGCGATGCTCATGCTATCAGGAGGCATCGATAGTCCGGTAGCCGGTTATTTAACGATGAAAAGAGGCGTCGAGGTAGAGGCGGTTCATTTCCACAGCCCACCTTTTACAAGTGAGCGGGCAAAGCAAAAGGTGATCGACCTTTCCAAGAAACTGTCTGCATTCAGTGGAAAGATGAAATTGCATATCGTACCGTTCACGAAGATTCAGCAAACCATTCATGATCAGGTTCCTGAAAATTACACGATGACTTCAACGAGACGGATGATGCTCCGGATTGCGGACGAGATTCGTGAAAAGAATGAAGGATTGGCCCTGGTGACCGGGGAAAGTCTTGGACAGGTAGCTAGTCAAACGTTAGAAAGCATGCAGGCCATTAACGATGTGACGAATACACCCGTACTGCGACCGCTCATCGCCATGGATAAGCTTGAAATCATTGATATCGCTCAAAAGATCGATACACACGATATCTCGATTCTTCCATATGAAGACTGCTGTACCATTTTCACGCCTCCTGCACCAAAAACAAGACCTAAAAAAGATAAAGTGACGTATTATGAAAGCTTTGTCGATTTTGATACTCTTATTAAAGAAGCCGTCGATGGAACAGAAACCATTACGATCGATGGATCAACAGGTTCAGATGTAGAAAAAACCTTTGACGAGCTACTCTGAAAATTTAGGATTATTTACCAACCATTTTCCTTGTATGAAGCCATGTGTTTTTACACAATCTATACTCACAAGGAGGTGAAAACACATGGCAAACAACAGTTCAAATCAATTAGTAGCTCCAGGAGCTCAACAAGCAATCGACCAAATGAAATACGAAATCGCTTCAGAATTCGGAGTTCAACTTGGTCCAGATGCAACAGCACGCGCTAACGGTTCTGTAGGTGGTGAAATCACTAAACGTTTAGTTCAAATGGCTGAACAACAAATCGGTGGCGGATTTTCAAAATAATTAAATATAATGGCTACAAGGAGCGAGATTCTCTCGCTCCTTTTTAAATTTTCTTTTTGGCTCTATTAAAGTCTAATGTTGTTTTTTACTATGATGAAAGAGGCTGGAACAAAACTAAAAAACCACGATATAAGACGAACAATAGGTAGGTTCTTAATACCGCTAATGATTTCCGTGCAAGACTACGCTTTCCGCGGGTAACTCGTGAGCCTCCTCGGCAAGCCTGCGGGGTCTCACATAAGCTACTTTTCCCGCAGGAGTCTTCGTCTTGCTCTCCAATCAACCGCTGGAAATAGCTAAAATTCAATGTATCGAAAATAAATAATAGTCCGAATAAATATGCCTGATAGCAAGCAGATCTGTTCGTGTTTTTCTTAGACTAAAACACTTTTATCCCAGCCTCAATATGGTGTTATTCAATTAACGACCTCAATAATGAAAAAATTTTTAATGCTTTTATTGTTCTCTGATGATTTTCTGTGAATCACAATGTAATTGATAACGGGTGTAGAATTACCATTAATTCATATTCAATATTATAAAGGTTGGTTTTATCGATTAAATGCCGTTAAATTTGTTTCTGAAAAAAACTGTAAAAACATCTACAATAGGAGCTTCCTGGTCCTGTAGCGGAAATCAACTATAACTTTCTTCTCTAAGATAGCTACAAACTTTAAGAAAAGAGCCTTTTTCTTTGCAAGATGATGTTATTTTTTGATCGGATTTTGTAAATCACCCCTGATTTATGACCCTTTTGTCGAAAATCCTCATAATTTGTATATAGGAAAAATATAAACGAATAATTTTAAAAATTTGAATTATTTTGTATAATAGAGAAGAATCGACAAACAAGGGGGAGTCAGAATGAAGAGGGAAGAACTTATCGCACCAGAAAAGTACAATTTAGTAGAGGAAGTAGAGAAGTACGCAAGTGATCAACAGAAACTTGCAATTAAATGGGAAGATGAAGAGGGAACAAAAGACGAAATTACCTACCGGGAATTATTGAACAATGTAAATAGAATTGGAAACGTTTTCTTGGGTTCGAACCTGGAAAAAGGCGATGTCATTCTTGTGATGGTTCCCCGTTTAATTGAAGCGTACGCTGTGTACCTTGCTGCTCTTAAATCAGGGCTCGTGGTGATCCCGAGCTCAGAAATGCTTAGAACGAAGGATCTTGAATACAGAATCGACCACGGTGACGTGAAAGGAATTGTAGCTTACTCTCCATTTGTTGAGCAGTTTGAAAACGTAAGAGGAATGGAAAATCTCCAAAAGTTCGTTGTGGGAGACAAACAAGAAGGATGGATTGCGTTAGAGGAAGAGATGAAAACTGCTTCTGAAGAATTATCATTCGCTGATACAATGCGTGATGATATGGCGTTCCTTTCTTATACGTCAGGTACGACTGGAAACCCTAAAGGAGTGGTCCATACCCATGGCTGGGCATACGCTCACTTAAAAACGGCAGCACGTGAATGGCTATCCATTAATGAGGGAGACACGGTTTGGGCTACTGCAGGGCCGGGGTGGCAGAAGTGGATATGGAGTCCTTTCCTGTCTGTACTGGGATCAGGAGCCACTGGACTTGTGTATCAAGGGAAATTCGACCCTAATAAATATCTTCAATTGCTTCAGGACAATGAAGTCAACGTTCTGTGTTGCACACCAACAGAGTATCGCCTGATGGCCAAAGTGGATAATCTGGGATCCTATAAACTAAATCAACTACATAGTGCAGTATCGGCGGGAGAGCCTTTAAACAGGGAAGTCATCGATGCTTTTAAAAGACATTTTAATATAGAAGTCCGTGATGGGTATGGCCAAACGGAAAACACACTCCTCGTCGGCATCATGAAAGGCATGGAGCTGAAACCTGGCTCAATGGGGAAACCGACTCCCGGCAACAGAGTCGAAATCATCAACGAGGAAGGGTATCCAAGTGAAGTCGGAGAAGTTGGGGATATCGCGGTTCACGTAGACACACCTGCTCTATTCAAAAATTATTATAAAGATCCCGAGCGTACGGCGATGCAATTCAGAGGGGATTACTACATTACAGGTGATAAAGCGAAAAAGGATGATGATGGCTACTTCTGGTTTGAAGGGCGTGGAGACGATATCATCATCAGCTCCGGATATACCATTGGACCATTCGAAGTGGAAGATGCTTTAGTCAAGCACCCTTCGGTTCAGGAATGTGCCGTTGTAGGAAGTCCCGATGAAGTAAGGGGACTGATCGTGAAAGCCTTTGTCGTACTGCGAAATGATGTGAATCAAGAGGATCCCGAATTGATTCCTGCTCTTCAGCAGCATGTTAAAGACTTAACAGCACCGTACAAATACCCGCGTAAAATTGAATTTGTGAAAGAATTACCGAAAACAACTTCAGGAAAGATTAGAAGAATCGAGCTGAGACAAAAAGAAATGAATTCAGTTAAAAACTAATCAGGGATAGGGAGCCTATAGGGCTCTCTATTTTTATGAAAAGCTCATTTCGCAAAGAGTGTTGTCTATTAACATAAGGTCTGCTTGAGCTCTGTCAATCAGTATGTGCTAGATGGTGAGGGGAACTGCTCCGCTTTCCGCGGACGTTCGGCCGAGCCTCCTTAGCTTAGCCGAAGCCGAACGGGGGCTCGGCACAACCGTACTTCCGCAGGAGTCTACGAAGTTCTCATCACCATATAAAAAAATTGTGACAGAGTTTAAAGGTAATAAGAAAGACAAACTAAATAATTTAACTTTTTGGTTTTTATTTTAAACAGTCGTAAACTCAGCCCAGATCCGATTGAAATAGAGGTGAATATAACTAAGAATGAACAACACGCTTTTGGTAGATTTCGTTTTCAACTATATCATCATAGTAAGGATACCTGTCTCGGATTACCCTTTGAGTTAAATGATACAAACGCTCAACATATTTATAATAGGAGCTTTTGGTATTTGTTTATCCGTCATTAGGCAGTAAGAATATGAAGCACAGAGTGGATTGTAGTGGAAGGCAAGTGCCTGGAGCGGAAAGGAACGGTCCATGTTTTCACACTACCACTCATCTAAAGCAAAAATTCACTTTTGGCAAGTTATGCAAAGCCACAATGTTTACGAAAAGAGCCATGAAAAAGCTTTCTCTTTCAGATTCCTCCTATAATATGGTACATTTGAAAAACAGAATTTTTTTTATAAAGAAGGGATAAACATCATGGGCACTTTATGGAAAAACGGAATCATTTACACAATGCAAAAGGAAGGACATCATGTTGAAGCGGTCTACACGGAAGATGGGGTCATCAAAGGGCTCGGCTCATCTGACGACCTCGTGAAGAATGATCAATTCACGATAGAGTCCGAAGTAGATCTTCAGCAAAAAGTGATGTTTCCCGGGTTTGTCGATAGTCACATGCACCTGATCGGTCATGGCGAAACGTTAATGAGGCTCGATCTTTCCAGTATGAATAGTAAGCAGGAAGTATTAGAGGCAATAAAAGAAAAAGCAAAGGGCCTTGAGAAAGGTGAATGGGTTATTGGCGAAGGCTGGAACGAAAATCTCTGGAGTGATGCGGCGGTTTTAACCAAGCGGGAAATTGATGAAGTCGTACCGGCTCATCCTGTACTCCTGAAACGCATTTGCCGTCATGCCATGGTGGTTAATTCGCTCGCTTTAAAAAATGCAGGGATCGATGAGGGGACTCCCCACCCTTCTGGAGGATTGATTGAGAGGGATGAGGCTGGTGCATTAAACGGATTGTTAAAGGATAAGGCTCAGGATCTGATGATCGATGCATTACCGGCCATCTCCTCAGAGTATCTGGTAGGTGCCCTGACAAAAGGAATCGAAAGCTGCTGGGAGCACGGACTGGTTGGTGGTCATACTGAAGATTTAAGCTACTATGGAAACTTTAAGAAAACGTATGATGCATTTGTAAAAACGATCACCGAAGGCAAGAAAAAATTCAGGGCTCATCTATTGGTTCATCATGAAGTGATTGAAGATTGGAAGGCAGATGGTCACCATTTCCTCAGCGGCAATCCATTTATTGAATTCGGTGCAATGAAGATCTTTGCTGATGGGGCTTTAGGCGGCAGGACTGCTTTATTAAGCTATCCATATGCCGATGATCCAAGTACGACCGGAGTCAGCATCCATACAAACGAAAAACTTCTTGAACTTGTGAAGAAGGCTAGAAAGTATGATCTTCCGATTGCCGTTCATACGATTGGTGATCAGGCTTTTGAAAATGTACTCGATAGCATCATGAAAGTGCCATCTCACTATGGAAGACGGGATCGACTCATTCATGCCCAAATCCTGCGTAAAGAGCTGATCGAGAAGATAAAGGATCTTCCGTTAATTCTTGATATTCAACCAAGGTTCGTTGCGTCAGATTTTCCTTGGGTAGTTGAGAGACTTGGAGAGGAAAACATGCAGTATAATTATGCGTGGAAAACACTTTTTGAAGAAGGCATTCCATGTGCCGGTGGATCTGATGCGCCAATCGAGCCGATTAATCCGCTTTGGGGAATTCATGCGGCGGTTACGAGAACGAATCCATTGGATCCTGACAAAACAGAGTATCGTCCTGAAGAAAAGCTTACGATGTATGAAGCCCTCTCCCTGTTTACAAAGGGAAGTGCCTATGCCTGTCACCATGAAAGTGATAGAGGGCAGATACGTGAAGGATATACGGCGGATTTTACCGTTTTAGACATCGATCCGTTCAAAGTGGATGCCGATCAATTGTTAAACAAAGTAGTAGATATGACGGTTGTAGACGAAACCATCGTTTATAAAAAAAATAAATAATCATTGCCCCCAAAACTTTTCATGGATATAATGGAGATATTTCGGAAATAGAAATAGTTTTGGGGGTGTTTTTATGAAGCAGAATGATCAAGCTGGAATCATCTACACAGCTTTTTCATATTTTTTATGGGGAATTCTCCCGATCTATTGGAAATGGTTAAATCATGTTTCCGCTTATGAGATTCTCGCTAACCGCATTTTTTGGTCCTTTTGGTTTATGCTCTTATTTTTATTCGTAAGTAAACGCTGGAAGGACTTTCACGTATATTTAAAAACATCTTTAACGAAAAAGAAGCAGCTGTTTGCATTACTACTTGCTTCTTTATTGATCAGTACAAACTGGTTTATTTATATATGGGCCGTGAATACAAATCAAATGGTGGAAGCGAGCCTTGGGTATTATATTAATCCCCTGGTGAGCGTATTGTTAGGGGTATTTATCCTGAAGGAAAGCTTGTCAAAAACTCAAATGGTCTCATTTGGATTGGCGGCGGTCGGGGTTCTGATTTTAACAATTTCCTACGGTGACTTCCCATGGATCGCTATCGGTCTTGCATTCTCTTTCGGTTTATACGGATTAGCCAAAAAGCTCATCCAAGTCGAATCATCCATCGGCCTGACCCTGGAAACCATGACCATCGCACCGCTATCACTGCTCTACCTGGGCTATATGTACAATGAAGGTTCCCTGTCTTTATTCCATGTATCGTCAGGGACGGACCTCTTATTGATGGGTGCCGGGGCAGTAACCGCAATCCCATTATTGTTCTTTTCAAAGGGTGCTCAACAAATCCCGCTTTATATGGTCGGATTCCTGCAATACATTGCACCGACCCTCACGTTGATACTCGGCATATGGGTCTATAACGAAACATTCTCATTCACCCATCTCATCTCGTTTATGTTCATATGGCTCGCATTAACGATTTTCACAGCTTCAAGAGTGCAGTATGCCAGAAAGCGAAGACGGGAAGCGAGATTGTCCGCTTGATAAAATGCGAAACGCTCCAGCATGTGCTGGAGCGTTTTGTATAGGGACGCCTTGGTTTTGTTCACATTTTGGCGCAATAAACGAGAGAAGTGACACAAGTTTGGTTGAAAGTGGCGCAAGTTTACCCGTAAGTGGCACAAGTTAGCCTGGTTTTGGCACAACAGAGGGGTTCTGATCCCATTCCCATTATTTTATAAAAACGATCGCTTCACTTTCTCCCAGAACGAATTATCCTTTAATTTTACCGTTTTAATGATTTTATCGCTTAACTTCGCTTCGACTTTTTTCACGTGTTGAATACTAAGAGCCTCATTGTCCATCCCCATTGCAGGGTAGTCATTACCGTCCTGAACAATTTTAAGAACCAAGCTGCGCTTACCGCTTAGAATGAAGGAAGACCCGAGCGTACGGTAGCGGTTATTATTCAAGGACGCCATCTCACTTACTTGAATACAAGGCAGCATCGGATCCACGACTGCTCCGCTGACCGATTTATTATAAGCGGTACTTCCTGTAGGCGTCGCAATGATCATCCCATCTCCGCGGAACGTTTCGAAATGATTATCATCGATGAATACGTCCATGACGAAGGTTTTGATGATGCCGGAGCGGATGCTGAATTCATTAAGGCAATGGAAGGAGGTTTGGTTATCAACTGTAATTTCAATGGTCGGATATTTGCGTACCTCGATTTGCTCGGTTGTCATCGCTTCAATCATTTTGGATGTGTCATCAATATGGAAGTCACAATACATACTCAGAGTACCACCTGTTGAAACACCTGCATACAAGCAATCCTGTCTGAAGCCGGTTTTGCGCACGGCTTGAAGAAATGTTCCATCCCCTCCGATACTGACGATGATATTCGCTGTTTTTGGAGAATCAACAATGTTGAAATCATAACGGTTGGCAAGCTCGTATAATCGGTCCAGCTTTGCCTGCATCCCTTCTTCATGTAAGGCATAGAAATAAATATTTCGACGGTTATTCATCGTATGTACCTCCTCAAATAAAAAATAAGATAATTTTTCCCATTTCCATGAAATTTTGCTAGAATCTAACTTAGTGAATATTCTATCATGTTTTCACATGAGAATGATATTCATATCCTTACATAAGATAGGGTAAACAAGGGAGGAATATACAAGATGAATGCAAAAAGATGGACGGCATTAGGTATTGCTGTTGGGTTATTCTTTGTTTCTGTCGTAGTCAATTTCGCTACATCTGCAGCGACGGGTGACTTTAATAAAGCATTTGAAGACATGCTTGGCGCAACAGATAATCCTTTTTCAGAAGAAGTGATTGATGAGGGGAATGCCCAGAAACGAATCGCTGTTTTAGAGGTAGAGGGTGTCATTCAGGATACTGGCGGCGCTAATTCTCTATTTGAAAGCCCGGGATACAACCATGAACTCTTTATGGATAAGCTGGATGCGGTTCAAAAAGATAAATCTGTCAAAGGGATTATTTTAAAAGTGAATTCCCCTGGTGGCGGCGTAGTGGAGAGTGCTCAAATCCATTCAAAGCTTGTAGAAATCATGGATAAAGCGAAGAAGCCGATTTATGTATCAATGGGGGGCACAGCAGCTTCCGGAGGTTACTACATATCTGCACCGGCTACGAAAATATTCGCCAGCAAAGAAACACTGACCGGTTCACTGGGTGTGATCATGCAAAGCATCAACTACTCAGAATTAGCTGAAAAGTATGGAGTCGATTTCGTGACCATCAAGAGCGGACCATACAAAGACATCATGAGCCCGACACGTGAAATGACGGAAGAAGAGAGAAAGATTCTTCAATCCATGATCGATAATTCCTATGAAGGCTTTGTGGATGTCATTGCGAGTGGCCGTGAAATGTCAGAAGCAGAGGTCAAGAAAATTGCAGATGGAAGAGTATATGATGGAATCCAGGCCAAAGAAGTCAATCTAATTGACGAATTCGGCTATGTAGAGGATACCATTGATGCCATGAAAAAAGATTATAAGTTAAAAGATGCTCAAGTATTTGAATATACTGCAGGCGATCCTTTCTCAGAATTCTTCAGTATGGGTGCAAAGAAAATGATAGGGCAGGACATGGAAGCAGCGGCATTAATGAAGCTGCTATCTAAACCAAATTCTCCGCGATTAATGTATCTATACTCTGAATAAGGAAGGTGAATGAAGTGAGTGACATACAAGATCGTTCTGTACTACATGATGAAGAGCAGGAGCGGATCGAAATCGATTCCCCTTCTCCTGATCAATCAAGGCTCGTGAACCACGATGGATATTACTTAGCAGGTTTTTGGATAAGATTTTGGGCGTACTTAGTTGACCTTATCGTGATTGGCAGCATTACACGATTAGTAGTGAATCCAGTCTTTAAACTATTGGATATTTCACTTTCAGAAGGCTCCATGTTTGCGCCGATTTCGATATTAACGAGTATCGTCTTTTATGGATACTTCGTCTTGATGACCAAATACTTCAGCCAAACGATCGGTAAAATGGTGTTCGGCATTAAGGTAATCGATTTAAAAGGAAGGAAGCCAGCGTGGGGAACGATTATATTTAGAGAGCTGATCGGTCGATTTATCTCTACCACGATCTTTATTCTCTATGTGGTTGTAGCCTTTACAAATAAAAAACAAGGAATACATGATTTGTTTGCCGATACGACGGTGGTTCAGGAAAAGAAGCAGCTGGAATTTAAGCCTGCACTTTAAATAATTGTTGTTTGAAAACCAAACCTGTTTATATGGGTTTGGTTTTTTTATTGAGGGAAGTATTGCTCATTTACATTAAATGTAAAATGGCGCAATAACCGTTAAAAATGACGCAAATTATTGAAAAACGACGCAATAACGCTAGAATAGACGCAATAATTGAAAATACGACGCAATTCCAATGGGAAACGACGCAATTATTAAAAAGCAGACGTTCAGATTGCCCTCAAGTGCCGCAATATTCATCCCTTGACCATCAAATAATTCTCTTTTCCCCATAAAACAAGCCCGATCCCCATATAAAATCTCTCTTCCCTAGTTTATTTTCCCAGGTAAAGGCCATAATAAGAGGTTGAAGGGTGTGAAAATATGAGCTGGTGGATTTGGGCATTATTAATCGCTATGGCACTTATCTTGTTGATCTTATTTCTTCTGATTATAACGAAGCTTACCGTTACTCTCTCGCTGTACCACGGAAATGATAATGACCATTTCAAGGTGAAGCTTAGAGCATGGTTTGGCTTGCTAAAATATACAATCGATATCCCGTTGGTCAAACTCGATGACGATGGTCCGAATGTCGTATTTGAGGAAGAGAAGAAAAAAGGCAATGAAAGCGATCCATCAAATAAGAAGGTTTCTAAAAAGAAAATCACTCCAAATGATTTTATAGATAGTTTGAATGATACAAAGCAGATCATCATACATGTCCAGTCACTTCACAGAATCATCAGGTCGTTTCTTAAGAAAGTCAAATTGGATGATGTGCAATGGAAAACGTTATTCGGCACTGGCGATGCAGCTTCAACAGGGACGTTAACAGGAACAATCTGGGGAATGAAAGGAAGTATCATCGGGATTCTGAGCGGTTATATGCGCCTTCAATCCATGCCCGTCATAGAGGTGACTCCGACGTTCCAGCATGCTGTGATCCAAACGCAATTTTCATGTATTATCCAGTTTCGCATAGGGAATGCTATCCTAGTAGGTTTCAAGATTCTTCGGTATTGGAGAGGTGGTATGGTTAAGTTCAAGACAAAGCCCCTTTCCACACTTTCTGGAGAAAAACATTCAGTTTAATAAGGAGGTCTTTACATGTCAGAACATCCTATTGAAGGTCTAATGACCACGGCAATGGAAAATTTAAAAGAAATGATCGATGTGAATACGATTATCGGTGATCCCGTTGAAACACCCGATGGAAGTGTCATCCTGACTGTATCAAAGGTTGGCTTTGGATTTGCTGCAGGCGGAAGTGAATTTATCATTGATGGTGGTAAAGGAAAAGATGATGGCGGTGGAAAAGGCGGAGACGGAGGTAGTGACAAGTCATCTCCTAAACAGCAGCCATTTGGTGGAGGTAGCGGGGGTGGCGTCTCCATTACGCCGATCGCTTTTTTGATCGTCAGTTCAAAAGGAATCAAGATGCTCCATTTAGATGAAAGCACTCATCTGATCGATCGCCTGCTGGATCTTGCTCCTGGTGCCATCGAAAAGATTCAGGGTATGATGAAAAAGGACGAGAACAGTCAGGGTAATCACAATCAAAAACTTGATCTGTAAAAGATAAAGAGCTTACTCGAATATGAGTGAGCTCATCTTTTTTTTGAAAAGAACCCCTATGATTTGCTTTACTGTATCGTTTTTCTGTACTATAAACATGTACATATTATTATGGAGGAGGAACAAATAATGGCAAACATTACATTTAAGAATAACCCTGTCACTCTATTAGGTAATGAGGTGAAAGTGGGGGATAAAGCTCCTAACTTCACAGTATTAGCTAATGATTTATCGGAAGTCACACTGAATGATTCCAAAGGCAAGGTGCGTTTGATCAGTGTCGTTCCTTCCATCGATACAGGTGTTTGTGATGCACAAACAAGAAAATTCAATGAAGAAGCAACCAAGTTTGATAATGTAGAAGTATTGACGATTTCTGTGGATCTTCCATTCGCTCAAAAGCGCTGGTGTGGAGCAAACGGTATCGAGAATGTTCAAACGCTTTCGGATCACCGCGATCTTTCTTTCGGTGAAGCATTCGGCGTGCACATTCAAGAACTGCGTCTGCTTGCCCGTGCCGTATTCGTGATCGACAGCAACGATGAAGTAACGTATGTGGAATATGTAAGTGAAGCAACAAACCACCCGGATTATGACGCTGCCGTTGAAGCAGTGAAGAACGCTAAATAATTCCGTACCAACTGAACAATGCTTAGACATGCTGACCTGATTTTCAGATGGTCAGCATTGTTTTTTTTACAATCGTTATGGACAAAGGTAAAATAGATGAATGAAATTGTGATAAAGGAATGAATGCCGATGATTAATTCGCCAGTCGAATCATTATTTGGAATAATCGATGAAACTGCTACACTGCTGCAAGAGGAATTAGCATGCAGTTATTTAGAAGCCGTTGCCGAAACGGGAGAAAATCTTTTTCAGGGTGATGTCCTGCAAGAAGAAGTTAGTGAACTGACGAAGAAACGCCTTAATAAAAAGTACGATGAAGTGAGCCTCTCTCAGCTGGAGAATGAAAATATTCGTAAAGCCTTTCAATTCGCGATACTAAAAGGAATGAAAGAAAACGTACAGCCCAACCATCAAATGACACCGGACTCTCTTGGGTTATTTATCAGCTACTTAGTCAATAAGTTCACTCGTGGAATGGACAAGCTAACGATCCTGGACCCGGCGATCGGAACAGGAAACCTCCTGACGACGGTTCTAAATCAAATGCCAGGAAAAGAAACACAATCCATCGGGGTCGAAATTGATGAAGTATTAATCAAACTCGCATACGTGGGGGCCGATCTTCAAAAACACCCATTACAGCTCTTTAATCAGGATTCCATCGAACCGCTGTTTATCGATCCTGTAGACCTTGTGTTATGTGACCTGCCTATCGGTTATTACCCGAACGATCTGAGAGCACAGGATTATGAGTTGAAAGCAGAAGAAGGCCATTCATATGCCCATCATCTGTTTATTGAACAAAGCCTGAAGCACACGAAAGAAGGAGGATACCTTTTCTTCATCGTGCCAAATGGACTTTTTGAATCTCCATACAGCACACAGCTGCAAACGTATTTGAAAGAAAAGGCAGACATCCAAGGCTTCTTACAGCTGCCTCTTTCCCTATTCAAAAACAAAAACTCAGCGAAAAGCATCCTTATCCTTCAAAAGAAAAAAGATGGCCAGAAGCCACCTAAAGAAGTATTGCTTGCACAGCTGCCAAGCCTATCGAATCAACGAGCCCTGCAGGACATCATGTCTAAGATCGATCAGTGGCTTGCACAGAATAAACAATAATTTATTACAGGACTGCCAATGGCGGTCTTGTTTTTTTGTGTTTTACACTCCTGCTGTTACGGGTATGAAGGAAACAAGGTATTCGATTTTTGGATATCGATATTTAATTGGGTTTTTTAACTGTTCTTTGGATTTATCCGACAAAATTCGCGCGACCTCCAAGCTCCCACTTCCACTCTACTATCTCTTATCACTACGAATTCTGTTTTTTGCGAAAATATTTAATTTAACATGAAAACGATGTCATTTCAAGCTTTTTCTTGAAATAGAGGGGAGTCAGTGATTTAATGGGGAATTGAGAGATAAAAAATGATTCAATGAACAGAATAAATAAGAGACAAGAGATCGAAAACAAAAGGAGCGATACAACGTGGCAAAAAAAGTGATTGCAATTAATGCTGGAAGCTCTTCTTTAAAGTTTCAGCTTTTTGATATGCCTGAAGAAACGGTTATTACAAAAGGTCTTATTGAACGTATCGGACTGAATGATGCGGTATTTAATATAACGGTGAACGATGAGAAACGTGAAGAAGTGACAGATATTCCGAACCATGAAGTAGCGGTAAAGATGTTGCTTGAAAAGCTGACAGGCTATGGCATCATCGATTCACTTGATGAAATCGACGGGATCGGGCATCGTGTCGTACATGGTGGCGAGGTCTTTAATGAATCCGTTCTGATCACGGACGAAGTAGTGTCTAAGATTGAAGAACTTTCTGATCTGGCTCCACTTCATAACCCGGCAAACCTGACGGGTATCAAGGCATTCCATAATGTATTGCCGAATGTACCTGCGGTTGCTGTCTTTGATACAGCATTCCACCAATCCATGCCGGAAAGCTCGTTCTTATACAGCCTTCCTTATGAGTACTATGAAGAATACGGAATCCGTAAGTATGGTTTCCACGGTACTTCCCATAAGTATGTGTCTGAACGTGCTGCGGAAATGCTTGGCCGTCCGAAAGAGCAAGTTCGCTTAATTTCTTGTCACCTTGGTAATGGTGCAAGTATCGCAGCGATCGAAGGCGGTAAATCCATCGATACGTCAATGGGCTTCACTCCTTTAGCAGGTGTTGCCATGGGAACTCGTTCAGGTAATATCGACCCGGCCCTTATCCCGTTCATCATGGAGAAAACAGGATCAACGGCTGATGAAGTATTGAACATCCTGAATAAGAAATCCGGTATGCTTGGTGTATCCGGATTCTCAAGTGACCTTCGTGATATCGAGCAACAGGCTTCAGAAGGTAACGAACGTGCGGAACTGGCTCTTGAAGTGTTCGCCAACCGTATCCATAAATATATCGGTTCCTATGCATCCCGCATGTACGGTGTAGACGCAATTGTCTTCACAGCAGGTATCGGTGAAAACAGTACGCTTATCCGTGAAAGAGTCCTTCAAGGCTTGGAATTCATGGGCGTATACTGGGATCCGGCACGCAACAAGGTACGCGGTAAAGAAGCATTCGTTAACTATCCGCATTCACCTGTAAAAGTCATGATCATTCCAACAAACGAAGAAGTCATGATTGCACGTGATGTAGTGGAAAAAGGAAATATCTAATAAATTTACAGGATTGCCATTTAATTGATGGTGGTCCTGTTTTTTATTTGATAAATACTTTAGTTTCTAGTTGTAGAAAACGTTATTTTTCGACAAAAGGATAACATTTTTTTCAGGATTGCTTCTGTGATAGGGGATTATGGCGGACAAGGTAGTTGATTCCTTTGTTTGGATCACCTTCGAGAAAAAATCATGCGAGATATGATGGCCATCATGACAGATTAACGATTATCGTGCGGGTAATCGGTTTTTCATGCGCCATTTTGATTTATCATGCGCCATTTCAAATAATCGTGCCGCGATGTCGAATTTTCTATGCACCGTCTAACATGCATTTCGTTCAGCAACGGGCTTTACTGACTATTCCAAACACTTCTCCTTAACAAAAGGATTGTCCACCCATATATGGTATACTATACGTAATTTAAGGAATGTAAAAGGAGTGGGAGAAGTGAATTGGTCAGAACGAGATAAGCAGGTATGGCAGTCGATCAAAACGTGGAGAGAAGAATTATATGAATACGAAGCGAATGATTTAGAACATACATATGTGAAATGGTTGGATTACGCATTTGAATCCATCCCTGAAGATGTTCAGGCCCAATTTTTCCAGCGCCTGGATGGCTGGTTGTTCCACATGCACTCTCTTATTCAAGGTTCACAGATGCAAAATGACGCACGTGAGCGCATCCTTGTGACGGCACGAGCCTTTAATCAAGACATTCAGACGGTCGAGGATCTTCATTATTTAACGATTGATCAGCTGCATTACATAGCGGAACAGCATGCGGGACGACATCGCATCTACTCTCTGTTACAAGGAGGGGTGACGGGGACTGGCGGCTTGGTGGCGATCGGTTCGGATCTGCCTGCCATGCTCGTCATCAATCTTCGTTCGGTGCAGCTCATTGCCATCACCTATGGATTTGATGTTCAGACCCCATTTGAAATGATGACGTCACTGAAGGTGTTTCATGCAGCTACCCTTCCTTCAAGGCTCCGTGCCCTTGCCTGGGAAGATCTGATGGAGGATTTAAATAAGAAGGATTCCAATTACTTCTATGATGGATCGGAGCAGCTGACAGACTATACGTGGCTGGAAGGATCCATGAAACAGGCGCTTAAAGCAATGGCCATCACCATGTTCAAAGGGAAGAAGTGGTCCGGTCTTCCCCTTGTCAGCATCGCCATCGGAGCAGGGTCCAATTATCAGCTATCCAGAAAAATCACCGATTTTGCCGAAAAATATTATCAGTACCGCTATTTGCGTGAAAAGAAAAATGACCAATAAACGAAGGGGAATGATGCAATCACATCATTCCCCTTTTTGTTTTTTCCGGATTGGTCCGGTACCAGATCCATAAATCATTGATCTCTGAAGCTCTCTCAGAAATCTCTCCATTGATCATGCAGGATCTGTCGAAATTTTCTTCCTGAGCCAATCCCGCCTGCAATCTCTCAATTTCCACTTCAATTTCCTGGATCCGGTCAGGAATCGTCCCTCTCACCCGCTCCCATTCAAGAAGAACCTTTTCCTGTTCTAAAGAAGAATAAGACGGCCAATCCTTCGAGAGTCGGGGAAGATGGATTCCGAGCCTTGAATTATATGAGAAAAATTCGTTCTTCATCTATATGGATGCTCCTTACGTTTCATTCTTCTTACATCCTACAATAAATTAACCGACAAGCCCAGTGCTAAGGCAATCTCACAGTCCACCAATAAAATATTTATACAAATTTATGAATAAGTATTGATGTATCTCTCATTAACTGCTAATATAAATTCATCTTAAAGAATAAATATTCATTATATATAAAATCAACAGGAGGAGATACGGATGAATAAAAAAGTGGTATTAGCCTATTCAGGTGGTTTAGATACGTCGGTTGCGGTTCAATGGTTAAAGGAAAAAGGTTATGAAGTAATTGCATGTTGTCTGGATGTAGGGGAAGGAAAGGATTTAGATTTTGTTCAAGCAAAGGCGTTGAAAGTTGGAGCTTCAAAAAGCTTTGTGATTGATGCAAAGGAAGAATTTGCGAATGAATATGCCCTTCTTGCATTACAAAGTCACGCCATGTACGAAGGGAAATATCCACTGGTATCTGCACTATCAAGACCTTTGATCGCCAAAAAACTTGTGGAAATTGCTGAACAGGAAAATGCAACGGCAGTCGCACATGGATGTACCGGAAAAGGAAATGACCAGGTGAGATTTGAAGTCTCCATCGCCGCATTGAATCCTTCTTTAGAAGTGATTGCACCGGTTCGTGAATGGAAATGGTCACGTGAAGAAGAGATTGAATATGCGAAGGACAAAGGTATTCCTATTCCGATCAATCTTGATTCTCCTTATAGCATCGACCAGAATTTATGGGGAAGAAGCAATGAGTGTGGGGTTCTTGAAGATCCGTGGGCTGCTCCTCCAGAAGATGCATACGATTTAACATCCAGCATTGAAGAATCACCGGACTCGGCTGATGTGGTCGAAATTACGTTCTCAAATGGTGTACCTGTTGAATTGGATCACGTTGCATATCCACTGCATGAGATCATTTCAAAGCTTAATGTCATCGGTGGGAAGCACGGGGTCGGCCGTATCGATCACGTGGAGAATCGTCTGGTCGGGATCAAGTCACGTGAAGTGTATGAATGTCCAGCTGCCGTCACGCTGTTAAAGGCTCATAAGGAACTGGAAGACCTCACGCTAGTGAAAGAGCTAGCTCATTACAAACCTGTGATCGAGAAGAAAATGACGGAATTGATTTATGAAGGATTATGGTTTTCACCACTGAATCAAGCATTGAAAGCATTCCTTGATCAAACACAGGTGTATGTGAATGGTGTCGTACGCGTGAAATTATTCAAGGGGCATGCCATTGTGGAAGGAAGAAAATCGCCTAATTCCTTATATGATGAAAAACTTGCGACCTATACAAAAGCGGATGAATTCGATCATGATGCTGCCGTTGGATTCATTCAATTATGGGGTCTGCCGACAAAGGTTTCAGCAATGGTCAACGCTGAAAAGAAGGAGAAAGTGACTCTATGAGCAAGCTCTGGGGAGGACGTTTCACCAAGAAACCGGAAGAGTGGGTGGATGAATTCAACGCATCCATCTCCTTTGATCAAGAGCTAGTTCTAGAGGATATTGAAGGAAGCATCGCTCATGTAACAATGTTAAAAAAATGCGGGATTTTGACTGTCAGTGAAGCAAATCAAATCCTTGATGGACTTCATGTGCTGTATGGGAAGGCCGAAAAGAATGAACTTCAGTTTTCCGTCGAATATGAAGATATTCACTTGAACTTGGAGAAGCAGCTGATTGATTTAATCGGTGAGGTGGGCGGTAAACTTCATACAGGCAGAAGCCGAAATGACCAGATAGCGACCGACATGCATCTGTTTCTCAAGAGACGAGTGAAGGAAATCGTTACACTTGTTGAGGATTTTCAGCAGGCAATCATTGTTCAGGCCGAAGAAAATGTTGAAACGATCATACCTGGATATACTCATCTTCAGCGTGCTCAACCAATTTCGTTCGCCCATCATCTTATGTGTTATTTCTGGATGATCAATCGGGATAAGGAACGACTTGTTGACTCTCTTAAAAGAATCGACATATCCCCATTGGGCGCCGGGGCACTGGCTGGTACGACATTCCCGATTGACCGGAAATATTCAGCAGAGCTGCTCGGCTTCGGGTCTTACTATGAAAACAGTCTCGATGCGGTAAGTGATCGTGATTTCATCCTGGAATTCCTGAGCAACAGTTCGATTATGATGACCCATCTATCCCGCTTAGCGGAAGAAATGATTCTATGGTCCACGGAAGAGTTTCGATTTATCGAGCTCGATGACAGCTTCACGACAGGCAGCAGCATAATGCCACAAAAGAAAAACCCGGATATGGCGGAGCTGGTCAGAGGGAAAACAGGAAGAGTGAATGGGAATCTCATTTCCCTTCTTACCGTTTTAAAAGGCTTGCCTCTTGCATACAACAAGGATATGCAGGAAGACAAGGAAGGTATGTTTGATACTGTTAAAACGGTAGTCGGATCCCTGAAGATATTCACGGGAATGATCTCTACGATGAAAGTGAACACGAAACAAATGGAGGAAGCGGTAGGGAATGATTTCTCCAATGCGACGGAACTTGCCGACTATTTGGCGACGAAAGGGATTCCGTTCAGACAAGCCCATGAAATCGTCGGAAAGCTGGTGCTTTATTGTATTGAAAAAGGCTGCTATCTGAAGGATGTATCTTTGGAGGAGTACGGTGAATTTTCTTCATTGATTGAAGAAGATATTTATTCGATTTTGACTCCGTATTCGGCGGTTGAAAGAAGAAAGTCTTATGGAGGTACCGGGTTTGAACAAGTGAAGGTTCAGATTGAGAAGGGGAAAACTCATTTGAAAACCTTTATAACTCAATCTGTGTAGAAGAAGGCTGCTATTAAAACTTTCTGCCATAAGCGAGTATTAGTTGATTTCCGCTCCAGGTGCTCGCTTTCCGCGGGGCGTGAGTTGAGCCTCCTCGGGCTTTGCCCTGTGGGGTCTCAACTTTCCCGCTTCTCCCGCAGGAGTCGAGCACCCTCCGCTCCAATCAACTTATCGGGGTTTTGCTTTTCCTTCTTTTTCATAAGCGTAGCACAAAAAAAGCCGTTCTTCGTAGATTTCTACGTACAACGGCTTTTTCTTCTTTAGATTCATTCTTCGACTTCTTCCGTCCGAACAACAAGAACATCACAATGGGCAGCTCGTGTGATATGTTCGGAGACACTTCCGATAAGGAATCGTTCGACGGCGTTGAGTCCGGTTGCGCCGCATATGACAAGGTCTGCTCCTACGTTCTTTGTTGCTTCTCTTGGGATGATCACTTTCGGGGAGCCGTACTCGACATAGGTTTTCACTTTTGTTAACCCTGCTTCTGCAGCTTCTGCTTTGTACTCTTCTAACAATTCTTCAGCATACTTGATAGCTCTTTCTCCTACCGTCCGATCATAGGATTCGATTGCTGCGAAGGAACGGGTATCGATCACGTGTATCAGTGAAAGAATTGCATCATTCCGTTTTGCGATGGCAATCCCTTTTTTGAATGCCCATTCCGCTTCTTTGGAGCCATCAACAGCTACTAATATGTTCTGATATTTTAAACTCATTGTTATCCCCTCCTTACCCTTATCATACTATATTTTTCCACTCATATCTGTAGCAAATTTCCGAACACTAAAAGGGAATAGATAACTTATTTATAAGGGGGAATCGACATGAAGAAGAGGGATCCGAAAGAGCAGTTTTCGTATGACGAGCAGGCGAATGAGCAAGTGAGCCAGCAAATCATGGATTCTTATACGAGTGGTGTCATTGATACCGAGAATGGTCATTATTCACATGATAATCAAGAGTATGAGAAGTAGGTAATATATTAAAGAGATTGAGTCCTTTGGGTTCAATCTCTTTTTTACTTTTCCATCGCGAGTGGGAAGTGCTTAATTTAGTGAATAAGTGCCGGTATGGCCAAGTAGGGAATTTCGAATAGAGTTAAATGAATGGCTGCTACGAACAGCTTAGCTTGCATTCCAACTCCTTAATACAGCTGTCATCATTAATCTGATGACATTCCCAACATATAGAGTTTGCCATTTCCAAGTTATTTAATTACCTTTCCTAACTTACACTTGTAAATAGTTGATAGTATACTTTATTTATTATGTTGCTCTGGGAGTGAATGTACTATTCTATATTTTTCTATAAGCAAGGGAGGAATTACAGTGGAAGTACAATTGAAAACAGTATATACAAAGGGTTTGAGGAAAATATGAAAATCGTAATTGCCGAACGGGATAATCATGAAAGAGTGGCGATAGAGTGGCTGATTTCGACCTATTCTATACCCATTAACAATGTTTTTGTAACGAAAACAATTAAGGAAACAATGGCTGTTCTCGAAAAAGAACTTCCTGAAATTCTCTATTTAGAATTAGATATGATCCCAGCCGAACATTGGTCGTTAATTACAAGATATGTTAAAACATTTTCACCCAAAATTATTACTGTTACAGCAGAAGCGACATTTGATCGAGCAAAACAGGCAATTGAACTAGGTGGAGTGGATTTACTTGTTAAGCCACTAGATCCACTCAAAATTAAACAATGTCTTAGAATGGCATTGTCACTCGTTGTACAAAGAGAAACAATGGATGTCTTTTCCTCTCAGAAGGATGAGGGGTATTCATATCAATCGATATTTTTAGATCAGGAGCAAAATAATGGGGATACCGCACTGATGCTATTGCATACGGAAAATAATGAAAAACTGGCAGATTTGCAACAATTTTTAACGTATTTTCCATTTCGCGAACATCCGACGATACTACCCTTAACAGATATGGTTGCCTGTCTATTCAAAAATCCAACCCAGCATATAAGAGAAGAAGCATGGAAAATTCTGAGGGAATGGGAAGCATTTAATATTGAGCCTCTTGCCGCGGTTATTATCCCACCAAATACTGAAATGAAAACTGTACATGAGATGTATTTAGAAGCTAGAAGACTATTAGAAATGACATTTTTTATCGGTTACCGTCAAGTCATTTTACCGAAAGAAGAATACGAATCTTGGTATGAAATGGATCCGTTTTTAACCTCGGCTGAACAGCGGGAGTGGGTAGATATGTTAAATAGTTTTCATAAACAGAAAATAAAAGAATGGATGCATCAGGAATTTTTACATATGGAAACGCCCTTTCCTAATCCGGAGAAGTTAAGAACAAGACTCACAAGCATTCTAGCTCAAGTAAGGCGGTTTATGAAAACCTACCAACTTGAACATGGTGAAATGGAAGAATATTATATGAAAATATTTTCAGAGATTTTGTACAATCGAGTGTTATACCGAATTGTCCAAGAAATGCTTTTATTTTTATATGAATTACTTGATCGTTCTAAGGTTGGTGACGTCTTTGCGAAAAAAGATGTGGTTGAAAGAGGGATTCTTTATATAGAAAAAAATTATTTTAATCCTGATTTAACATTAGAAAATGTTGCAGAAGCAGTAGGACGAAGTACAGCCTATTATAGTCATTTATTAATGAAAAAGCAGGGAATGTCGTTTCGACAGCTTTTAGCGAATAAACGTATTAACGAAGCAAAACGACTCTTAAACTCGAGCCAGCTCTCAATTAAAGAAATTGCTGATCAAGTAGGGTTCCGTAATCCTAGCTATTTTACTAGACTTTTTAAAGAATTGACAACGATGCCGCCTCGTGACTATCGTTTGCACATGAGAGAGGGCATGGAGTAGCTTTAGATGCTTATTTTAAAAATCGTAAATAAGTATAAGAATCGTAAATAATTATAAGATTTTAAGTAGAGTAGCATAAATGAGACAAGTCTTTTCGAGAAAAAGTATCGAATTTCAAAAATTAATCATCTATTTTTAACCTAAATTTTTCTCTATAATTATCAGTATATTCAGATAAGGTGAATCTATCTATAAGGGTAACAAAAACCAATTTTGTCCCTTATAGAGACTCGAATACTTTATTTTTACGAAAGAAACTAATTAAAGGGGGAATCTATGGTGTCATTGGAAATAGAGAAAAAGGCTCCTGAAGTAGTCGTAGATAAAAAGCAACAAACGCGTTTATCCGTATTTTTACCGGCATTTCTAGTAGTTGGAGGCGGAGCTATTTTAGGAATTGTGAACAATCAATTGTTGACAGATATTTCGATGAAGGGTTTTATAGGTTCTTTACGTGGACTTGGGTGGCTTTATCAAATCATCTCAATTGTGGCACTCGTCATTGTATTTTTGGTAACGTTTTCGAAAATAGGTAACATTCGTTTGGGAGGTGCAGAGGCAAAGCCTAAATATCCGTTTCTTGCTTGGTTTGCGATGGCTTTAACGGGTGGGATTGCCACGGGAGTCATTACATATGGAGTAAATGAACCGATCATTTACTTTGGGAACATTTATGGAGAAATGGCCAATACAGGTGTAGAACCTGGTACTTCAATGGCTGCGATCTACGCAATGGGACGCTCTTTTTACAATTGGTCATTCATTCCTTACGCGATGTATTCATTGAGTGGTCTCATCGTTGCCTATATGTATTTTAATCGTAAAGCACCATTGTCTGTAACAGGAACATTAATACCATTGTTCGGTATCAAAATTACAAAGGGTGTTTGGCCTGGCATTATCGACACATTAGCGGTATTAGCAATCGCGCTTGGCTTAGCTTCTTCACTAGGAGCAGGTTTAGCATTGGTCGGATCGGGGGTCGAGACTTTTTATGGCATTCAGCAAGGACCGATGGTGTGGTTCGTCCTAGTTGTTGTAATTACTGGATTGTTTACTATATCAGCTTTAAAAGGGTTGGATAAAGGGATTCGTCGCATGTCAGATATTAATGCAAAAGTGTTTTATATCCTGCTACTAGCCCTGATTATTATTGGTCCTACTTTATATATTTTGGAATCGTCAACAGCAGGAATGGCCCATTGGCTACAAAACTTCTGGGGCTGGGGACTTGATCCAGGAATAGTAGGCGGGGAAGCTCTAGTAATGTGGTGGACTTTATATGACTGGGCGATCTGGATTGCCTATGCACCTTTAATGGGTATCTTCCTTGCGATTATCTCTTATGGCCGAACGATTCGCCAGTTTATGTTAATCAACTGGATTTTACCAGCTGTTTTCAGTATTGTCTGGTTCGGTGTTTTTGGTGGAACAGCCCTACATTGGCAACAAAACAATACAGTTGACTTAGTGTCAACAATTAATGAAAGTGGAGCAGTTGCAGGATTATGGGCTTTCTTAGCTAATTTACCATTGGCTATCATCATTATTCCTATCGTAATGATTGCGTTAATCCTTTCATTTGCCACAGCAGCAGACTCGATGGTTCGTGCAATCGCAATGTTATGTACCGTTAATATTCATTATGATGAAGAACCAGCGAAATGGAAAATGCTGATTTGGGCGGTTTCCATTGCGATCATTGCCTTCGTGATGGTAGCTTTCGCAGGCGGAGTACAAGGCGTGGATGGTGTGAAATATCTAGCTGCATTAGGTGGCTCAGCGGTTCTCTTCGTCTTTGTCTTACAGGTTTGTTCAGCAGTGAAAATGTTCTTTATTGATAAAGTTGAAAAATGATCTTACGTAAGAAAAGAGGGTTAAACATGGCGGATCAAGGAATGAAAAAAGTAGCCCTAGGAAATGCAATCACATTAGAGATGTTGGTCTCCATCGCGCGTTATGGTGCTCATGTTGATTTTTCAGATGATTACCGCCAGCGAGTTGAGAGGTCATGTCAGCTAGTAAACAAGTGGATTGATGAAGGAAGAATCATGTACGGGGTAAACACTGGCTTTGGTGCCCTATCAACACAAATAATCTCCCGAGATCAGACAGCACTGTTACAAAAGAATATTCTTTTATCCCATGCAACATCAGTTGGTGAACCATTAGATGAAGAATGCGTAAGGGCCATTATGCTCATTGTGCTGCAAAACTTAGGGCAAGGGTATTCTGGTGTCCGGATATCCACATTGGAGATGTATCGCCAATGTTTAAATTGTGGTGTTATCCCGTTTGCGCCTCGTGAAGGTTCGGTTGGATATTTAAGTGTTGAAGCTCATATCGCTTTGGTGATGATCGGGGAAGGGAAAGCTTATGTGAATGGGGAGCTCTTGCCAGCGAAGGAAGCTCTCCGTAAAGCAGGGCTTGAGCCGATTGGCCTCTCTGCAAAAGAGGGCTTAGCGTTAATTAGTGGAACAACGAGTCCAACCGCAATTGGAGCGCTAGCATTATCGGATATGCTACAAGCAGCAAAAGCCGCCGACATTATCGGTGCGATGGCATTAGAGGTCTTGCGAGGAACAACACGTGCCTTTGATGACAGGCTGATGACAGCCCGTCCGCATGAACAACAACGAAATACAGCAGCCAATTTGAGAAAAATTTTAGAGGATTCCATGATTGCTAAACAGTCGGTTGATCATCGCTTGCAGGATGCCTTGTCGTTGCGGGCAATTCCTCAATTGCATGGGGCTGCGAAGAAGACGCTTCTTGATGCGTTAGCTACCTTTGAGGTCGAAATGAATGCATGCAGTGACAATCCGATTTTATGGCCTGGTGAAGATGGCGGTGCGATTTCAGGAAGTAATTGTGACTCATCGTACGTCGGCATTGAATTAGACTCCGCATGCATCGGGGTGACGGCCATTGCGAAAATGTCTGAACGACGAAACAATCGTCTTATCCATTCTCATCTTTCAGATTACCCTGCTTTCCTTGTCCAGAACGCCGGACTTAATTCAGGGCTAATGATTCCACAGTATTCACAAGCCGGACTTTTAAATGATATGAAACTATTATCTCATCCTGCAACAGTTGACGGTATACCGACCTGTGCCGATCAAGAGGATTATGTAGCGATGGGGTACAATTCAGCGAAAAAGGCACGGGAAGTAGCACAAAAGCTTGAGTATGTATTATCAATTGAGCTGTTGTCCATTTATAATGCTCATCAATTTGTGGACAGTGAGCTGAAACCGGGTTCTGCATCAACGACGGTGCTGGAACGCATTGAAAAATCAATACCAAAGATGACCGAAGACACGTATCTTTACCCTTATATAGAACAATTAAAGGATTTTATTCATACAGGTGAGATCATCTCAGTCGTAGAAGAGAAACTTGGTAAGCTACTGTAAGCGTATTTTATAAAAAAAATTTCATTAAATAAAATTGTATAGGAGGCAATCACTATGGAACATACAAAAACGGAAAAGGTTATTCGCTATCGAGGGACAGAATTAAATACAAAAGGTTGGTTGCAGGAAGCTGCACTTAGGATGTTAATGAATAATTTAGATCCTGAGGTTGCGGAAAGACCGGAAGATCTCGTTGTGTATGGTGGAATCGGGAAAGCGGCACGAAACTGGGAATGCTTTGATGCGATCGTCAAGTCACTAAAGGAATTAGAGAATGATGAGACATTATTGGTTCAATCAGGGAAACCGGTTGCGATTTTTAAATCACACGCTGATGCACCGCGAGTACTAATTGCGAATTCAAATATCGTCCCTGCCTATGCAAATTGGGAAACGTTCCATGAGCTAGACAAAAAAGGTTTAATGATGTATGGACAAATGACTGCTGGAAGCTGGATCTATATCGGTTCGCAAGGGATTGTCCAAGGAACGTATGAAACGTTTGCAGAGCTTGCAAAGCAGCATTTTGCCGGTTCACTCAAAAATACTATCACGGTAACGGCTGGTCTAGGCGGGATGGGTGGAGCTCAGCCACTTGCTGTAACGATGAATGGTGGCGTTTGTATTGGTATTGATGTTGACGAAAGCAGAATCGATCGTCGCATTGAAACTCGTTATACGGATGTGAAAACAGATTCCTTAGATATAGCAATCGAAATGGCTACAACGGCAAAGCTTGCAGGTGAAGCACTTTCCATTGGATTGATTGGAAATGCAGCAGATATTCTACCGGAGATGATTGCTAAAGGGTTTATCCCAGATATTGTGACAGATCAAACATCTGCACATGATCCACTCAACGGCTATGTTCCGTCTAAGATGTCACTTAGTGAGGCTGAAAAATTACGAGCGGGAAATGCAGAAGAATATGTTAGGAAATCAAAAGCATCAATGGCTCAGCATGTGCAAGCAATGCTCGATTTGATGGAAAAAGGCGCCATTACATTTGATTACGGAAACAATATCCGTCAGGTTGCCAAGGATGAAGGGGTTGAAAATGCCTTTGCCTTCCCAGGGTTTGTTCCAGCCTATATTCGCCCTCAATTTTGTGAAGGAAAAGGACCATTTAGATGGGTAGCACTCTCAGGTGATCCAGAAGATATCTATAAACTAGACGAAGTGATTTTACGTGAATTTAATGATAATGACCATTTATGTAACTGGATTCGTATGGCGAAAGAAAAGATTCAATTTCAAGGGCTTCCATCTCGTATTTGTTGGCTTGGTTATGGAGAGCGGGCACGCTTCGGTAAAATCATTAATGAAATGGTTGCAAAAGGAGAGCTTAAGGCTCCGATCGTCATTGGACGGGATCATCTCGACTCAGGTTCTGTTGCGTCACCGAACCGTGAAACAGAATCGATGAAGGATGGGTCTGACGTCGTAGCCGATTGGCCAATTTTAAATGCTATGATTAATGCAGTTGGAGGTGCTACATGGGTATCCTTACACCATGGTGGTGGAGTTGGGATGGGATATTCGATGCACTCAGGAATTGTTATTGTGGCAGATGGAACGAAAGAAGCAGAGGCACGAATTGAACGTGTACTTACAACAGATCCAGGAATGGGCGTTGTGCGCCATGTTGATGCCGGTTATGAATTAGCGAAGAAAACGGCGCGTGATAGAGGAGTAAACATTCCAATGTTAGAAATGGAGACTGAATAAGATGACAAAACCGGTTTGGATCAAAAATATTCATCAATTGGCAACTCTTGCATCCAAAGAGGTAGGTCCTCGTTCAAGAGAAGCGATGTCTAATTTAGGCATTATTGAAGATGGAAGCTTATGGGCTGAAGATGGAATCATAAAGGCGGTAGGGTCCACAATTGAACTAGAACAGCGGTATTCAGCAAGAATTGAGGAAGCTGAAATTGTGGATGCTGCGGGTCACTTAGTTACGCCAGGGTTAATCGATCCTCATACACATTGTGCTTTTGGTGGCAGCAGGGAACGAGAATTTGAAATGCGTCTTGAAGGTGTAGCATATATGGATATTATGAATGCGGGTGGAGGGATTCATGCGACTACCCGTATGACCCGTGAGTCTACTGAAGAAGAGATCATTAGCCAAACAACGAAGCGGCTTGATTCCTTTTTACAGCATGGTGTGACAACTGTTGAAGGAAAAAGTGGATATGGAATGAATCTTGAAACCGAGTTGAAGCAGCTAAGGGTAATGAAAAAACTACAGGAAACACATCTGATTGAACTTGTGCCAACCTTCATGGGAGCACATGCTGTTCCGCCTGATTACAAGGGCAGAGAGGAAGAATTTATCGATCATCTAATAAATGATATGCTACCTGTTGTCGCTGAAGAAAAGTTAGCGGAGTTCAATGATGTTTTTTGTGAAAAGGATGTTTTCACACCGGAACAATCAGAGAGAATTTTGGAAGCAGGGAAGAAGTACGGCTTGATCCCGAAAATCCATGCTGATGAAATTGTCGCTTACGGTGGCGCTGAATTAGCGGCTAAGGTAGGCGCGATTTCAGCTGAACACTTATTGAAAGCATCAGACGAAGGAATCAAAGAAATGGCGGAAGCAGGAACGATCGCCTGCTTACTTCCTGCAACGGCCCTTTATTTACGCGAGGAAGCAGCCGATGGAAGAAAAATGATTGATGAAGGTGTAGCTGTAGCTATTTCGACAGATTGTAACCCTGGGTCTTCGCCAACAACATCGATGCCACTTGTCATGAATCTGGCTTGCATCTCGATGCGAATGACACCTGCAGAAGCATTGACCGCAGCGACATTCAATGCCGCATGCGCAATTAATCGTCAAGATCGAATCGGATCACTAGAGGTTGGAAAGCAAGCCGATATGGTGTTATGGGACGTAAAAAGCTATCAAGAGCTACAGTATCTGTTTGGGGTAAATCACACGAAAGCTGTTTGGAAAAAAGGCGTAAAGGTGGTCGGGTAACACATGAGTGAGCAGTGGCTTCAACAACCGGAATGGTTGTGGAATGTGAATACAGACGACCCAACTTATGTTCACCATTGGGTTAGGCATCTAAAAGAGATCGAAGGAAAACCGGAGCTTGTATTATATGGTGCACCGATTTCCCGTTCTTCCATTAGTGTCTCAGGTGCATCGTTATATCCGACGGAATTTCGGCGAATGTGGAAGGGATTTGCCACCTACAATTTAGATGAAGATGTCGATTTAGTTGATTTGATTGTTGGGGATGCTGGAGATGTCGTGATGCATACAACAGATATTTCCTTGTCCCATAAACGTATTGAAGAGGCGACAACTTTTTTAGCTTCGAAATACTCTGAAACAATTACGTCGATGATTGGTGGTGACCATTCAACGACCGCATGTGCAGTACGAGGGATAAAGGAAGCCTTTCCAAATGACAGAATCGGGATTTTGCAACTAGATACCCATCTTGATGTGCGGGACCCGGCTGAATTGGGACCGGCAAACGGTACCCCAATCAGGCAGTTAATCGAGGGATCTACAGTTAGGGGAGAGGATATCATAAACATTGGTTTGCACGGTTATTTCAATGCTAAACCACTGATCACCTATGCTAAACATCATTCAATTCAAATGGTGACATTAAAGAATGCTCGCAAAGTCGGCTTTGTCCATACTGTTCAGAAGGCACTGAAACAGCTATCTCAAAACGTTGACCGGGTGTATGTAACGGTTGACATGGATGTACTCGATATATCAGTTGCTCCTGGAGTACCAGCTTCCACACCAGGAGGTTTGTCCACAGCTGAGCTATTCAATTCCCTACTCGAGATTGGGAAGCACCCTTCTGTCCGACATATTGATTTTGTATGCTTGGACCCGAGTAAGGATTCTGCGGTGTCAGAAACCGTTAAAACCGGTGTATATGCATGGCTGCAATTTGTTACGGGTGTTGTTTGTAGATCAAGATAAATTCCCTAATAGATTTCATTAATGGTAAAACGATATCAGAAACTGATTTTTTATGATCGATTCTTAATGGTTGGTAACCTCTTCAAATAGATGCATTTCAATTACGAAATTCTATCTGCGATCACTATTCAACCCCAATTGAGTACGGGAAATTTTGTTTAAAAACTTATGCCTGACATGATTATAATTAGATGTAGCAGTATTGAACACAGGTGCCTCCCCATTAGGCGTTATTCATTAACGTGTATGGGTAGGTATCTTTTTGTCTACAAAAAAACTACCTCACCCCCGACAACCCCCGATTAATAAAGCGGTGCAATATCACCGCCATCTCTTCAGGCGTCTTATCCATGCCATTTTCCACCCAATTTTTTATGACATGAATACTTCCGCTTACCATAAACATATTGATGTATTCATAGGTTTCTTGATCGATCCGGCTTTCGGTGATCCAGTTTTTGAAGATGAATTCGTGAGTGATGATCATGCCTTTTTTTAGAAAGTACATATCGGTGTTCTCGCTGAGAAGGGCCTCGCAGATGTCGCTTTTGTCGGCGATGTATTCGAATAGTTTTTCCGTCATTTGGAGGGCTTCTTCTTCTTTTGAGAAGTTGTACTTACCCAGTGTGACGGTCAGGTCCTCGATGAATTCTTCTTCGATTGCTTCGAGCAGTTCGTATTGGTTTGAGTAGTGGGCATAATAGGTGGATCGGTTGATGTCTGCAGTTTCACAGATTTCTTTGATGGTGATGCTTGAGATTGATTTATCCTGCAATAGTTTCAACAGGCTGTCTTTTAAAACCATGCGTGTATATTTTTTTCGTCGGTCCATTTTTGAGTTCAAAGATCAGCTTTCCTTTCCTGCTTTTTTTGAGTTATCCAACATACGCGAAAGATGTGTTGAGTATTGAACATTCCTTATGCAACTGTCCGTTGAATATCCAACACGGTGTTTATTATAATGATAATGTGAAAATGTGAAAGAGACAAGAGAGGATGAAAGATGATAAATATTGCATCTTGGATCATAAAGCATAAGAAAGCTGTTCTGGTTGCGTTTATACTGGTGACGGTGCTGTCAACGGCGGCGCAGTTTTTTGTGAAGGTCAATTATAATATGGTCGATTATTTGCCCAATGATGCCCAGTCTACACAGGCGATGGACATCATGGAAAAGGAGTTCACGGGTGCTGTTCCCGATACGCGGGTCATGGTGACGGGTGTGACGATTCAAGAGGCACTCGACTTTAAAGAAAAGCTGGAAGCCTTAGACGGCGTAACGGATGTGATGTGGCTGGATGATATGGTCGACCTGAAGACGCCTTTAGAAGTGGCGGACAAGGAGACGGTAGAGAATTACTATAAAGATCAGAATGCGCTTTTTTCCATC
Organism: Rossellomorea sp. H136; assembly: GCF_056838065.1. Taxonomy (NCBI): domain Bacteria; kingdom Bacillati; phylum Bacillota; class Bacilli; order Caryophanales; family Bacillaceae; genus Rossellomorea; species Rossellomorea sp. H136. The sequence continues at coordinate 3,787,016 of NZ_CM166371.1, read as the reverse complement.
AGTGTCGCTACCGGGGATGAGGTCCGGATCACCGATGAAATCTATGAGCTGATTGGTAATGATGGTGCGATTGCCGGTGACGCGGCCAATACGGCAAGTTCTCAGAAAATGGCCGGAAGTGAATCGATGTATGCCGGGATGTTACTGGTCCCCCTCATTATATTGATTCTTGTCGTCTCAACGACTTCGTGGGTCGAACCGCTGTTCTTCCTGACAGCTATCGGGGTGTCGGTGCTGATCAACCTGGGAACGAATATCTTTCTTGGGGAGGTTTCCTTCGTCACTCAGTCGGTTGCCCCGATCCTGCAGTTGGCGGTGTCGCTGGATTACGCGGTGTTCCTGCTTCATAGCTTTTCCGATTACCGGAAAGTGACGGATGATCCTGAAGAAGCGATGAAGCTAGCGATGAAGAAGAGTTTTCCTGCGATCACGGCAAGTGCGGCAACGACGTTCTTCGGGTTTATCGCCCTTACGTTCATGGAGTTTCAGATCGGTTCGGATCTCGGGCTGAACCTGGTGAAGGGGATCGTCCTGAGCTTTATCAGTGTGATGGTGTTCCTGCCTGCACTGACGCTTGTTTTCTATAAATGGATGGATAAGACGAAGCATAAGAGCTTTGTCCCGAGCTTCACGGGTATCGGAAACAAGGTACTGAAACTGAAGGTTCCGAGCCTGATCTTTGTATTTGCCATTCTGGTTCCTGCCTTCCTGGGGCAAACGAATACTTCATTCATTTACGGGACGGGTGAGCAGCCGGAAAACACCCGTGTCGGGAGTGACTTCAAGAAGGTGGAAGAGTCATTTGGTGAAACGACGCCCATCGTTCTCTTAGTTCCAAAAGGAGATACGGCAAAAGAAAAGGAGCTCGTGGAGGATATCGAGTCCCTTGATTATGTGACAGGAGTCATGGCGTATGTGAACCAGGTTGGTTCTGAGATCCCGCCTGAGTATTTGGACAAATCGATTACGGATGAATTTTACTCTGAAAACTATAGCCGGATCGTCATTAACACGAATCAGGGTACGGAAGGAGAGGTCCCTTTTTCCATAGTAGAGAAGGTGGAAAAAGCGGCGGCGGATTATTACGGAGATGAAGCATTGGCACTTGGGGAGAGCGTGACGCTTTATGATATTAAGAATACCGTCAACAAGGATAATGTGGTCGTGAATGTGCTGACGGTCGTGACGATTGCCCTTGTGCTTCTGTTCAGCTTTAAATCGATTACGATTCCGGTGGTGCTGCTCATCACGATTGAAGCCGCCGTCTGGATCAATTTATCGATTCCATACTTCACGAATACTCCCCTCGTGTTTGTCGGGTACTTGATCATCAGTACGGTACAGCTTGCCGCGACGGTCGATTATGGGATTTTATTCACAGAGGCCTATACACATTATCGCAAGGAAATGCCTGCTAAAGAAGCAATGGTGAGAACCCTGGATGAGAAGACATTCTCTATTTCGATTTCGGCAGCGATCCTTTCGAGTGTCGGCTTTATTCTGTGGATCACCTCCTCCAATCCGATTGTTGGATCCATCGGTCTATTGATGGGCAGGGGGGCGCTGCTAGCCTTTATCATGGTCCTCTTTGTCCTGCCGGCGATGCTCCTGGTATTCGATAAAGTCATTAAGAAAACAACCTATAAAGCAAATTATTATGAGGAGAAATGATGATGAGAAAAAAACAATTACGTTATTCTGCACTCGCATTGATGCTATTTTTGCCTTCATTTCTTAGTGTACCAGCCCAAGCGGCAACGGAAGGAAAGGTCACGTCGAAGGATGAAGTCGTGTACGCGACATTGGACGCAGCTGGAGACCTGGATTCTATCTATGTCGTGAATACCTTCGAGGTAGCTCGTGCCGGAAAGATTCTCGATTACGGGGAATTCAGCAGCGTCAAGAATCTGACGGATCTGAAGAAGCTTGAGCTGGAGGGGCAGAAGATTGAAATGGATGCTCCAGAAGGAAAGTTCACGTATCAAGGAAACATGAAAGAAGATACAAAGTTACCATGGGATGTGACGGTATCGTATAGCTTGGATGGGAAGAAAATCGATCCATCACAACTTGCAGGTAAAAGCGGACACCTCGAAATCAACATCGATACTGCTGAAAATAAGAATGTAGGTACTGTATTCTATGAGAATTATTTATTACAGGTTTCCCTGAACCTGCCGAATACGTATGAGAACATCGAAGCGGCAGACGGAATGGTGGCGAATGCTGGGAAGAATAAGCAAATCACCTTTACTGTCATGCCTGGAAAAGAGAAAAAGCTAAGCGTGGAAGCGGATGTAGCGGACTTTGAGTTCGAGGGTGTTCAAATTGCGGCGGTCCCGTCCACACTTCCAATCGATACGACGGGAACAGAAGGTATGACGGATGACATGTCGGAGCTATCAGGTGCCATCGGGAAGTTAAATACCGGGGTGGCCGACTTGAAAAATGGTGTGTCCCAATTGAACGACGGGGCATCGAGCCTGCGCGACGGTTCGGCTCAATATAAAAATGGCATCATTGAATTGAACGGTTCTTCGTCTCAAATTGTCGGAGCCTCGAATTCTATCGGCGATGCACTGCGAACCATCAATCAGTCACTGGCAGCAAATCCTGCTGAAATGGATTTATCAGCTTTGAATGAGCTGCCGGCTGGTTTGAAGCAATTGGCAGATGGCCTGACACAAGCGGCGAATGGGTTATCGACCCTGCAGAAGAACTATTCTCGGGCCTATGCTGCATTGGACGGTGCGATGGCGGGAATCCCTGCTTCCGAGCTTTCGGAAGAAGAGATTGCCGCATTATACGAAAGCGGGGCGGATCCCCAGGTAGTGGATAAACTGGTAGAGTCCCATCAAGCTGCGCAAAAAGTGAAGGGGACCTATGCAAGCGTCAAGGAAGCCTTCGCTGCCGTGGAACCGACCTTGAATCAGGTGAGTGGTTCCGTCAACGAGATGAGCGGACAGCTGACTTCCATCTCGAATAATTTGTCTGCATCATTGAAAGAATCGGATATGAGCGGGTTTGCTCAGCTGCAAAAAGGACTGAGTGAACTGTCCGCCAACTACGGCGAGTTCCACTCCGGATTGGTCCGCTATTCAGAAGGCGTGGGTCAGTTAACCACTACTTACGGGAAGCTTCATTCCGGCATCGCTGAACTGACTGGCGGAACAAACGGATTAGAGAGTGGGGTCTCAGACCTTCACAAAGGAACGAGAGAATTGCATAAGGAAACGAAAAACCTGCCTGACAAAATGCAAGAGGAAATCAATAAGATGATGGCTGAATACGATAAGTCCGATTTCAAGCCTGTATCCTTCGTTTCCTCCAAGAACGAAAAAGTGTCCTCCGTGCAATTTGTGATCAAGACAGAAAGCATCGAAAAAGAAGAACAGGTAACGAAGAAAGCAGAGCAGAAGAAAGAAAAAGGGTTTTGGGATCTGCTGATGGATTTGTTTAAGTAACCTGAAAGTATTTGATGAATGACACAAAAGTGGTTATAGTAACCACTTCTGTGTCATTTTTTAGTGGAAAAAAGATTGTGTAAATTTGAATGTTTTGAAATAATCGGTATGGAAAAGAATAGCATTTTTGAAGAAGTTCAAGTTTATGAATGGAGGTGAAAGTATGGTAAAAAATAAAGGAGCACTTATTGGCTCAGCTGTAATTCTATGTATATGTATGTCTTTATTTTTCCCGTTTCCGGATAATGAAATGATACATGCACGCACTACTTTCATGTCATTTCCAATCAGCGATCAAAACGGATATAATCTGCTTGGAATCTTTGGATCCTTTTTATTCATCATCGCCATGATTTTACTCGTCAGGGGACTAAATAAATACCATTTTCGAACGGTGGTAATCGCTTTAATCGTTTACACATTACTCCCGTTGTTACTCATTCCGATGTATCAGGAAACGTTAGCTGATGGTATTGCAGCTGTTTCCTACGATGGAAAGGGTACATGCGATTTTGAGAATGTGGGTGAAGACGAAAACGTATTAAATGGTGAATGTAAACTCCACCTACAAAACCGCAGTGGTGAAACAGTGTCATTCCAAATTGAATTCCTGGATAGATTTTTCACTGAAGATGATACAAGATTGACTTCGCTCATGAATGTGAATGGCCCCTATATCATTACAATAGAAGCAAATAGGGAAAAGTCCATTCAGCTGAATGAATTACTCGACTTATCAGATGTTCCCAATCATAGTTACGGAGGATCTTCGATGAATATAAATATTAAATTAATTGACGGGGAGGCTACACGTATTTTGTAATGCCTCTTTCCTTACTATCGTGGTTCAAGCTAAAATGAAATGGAGAACCATGAATTGTTTCCAGACTAGAGTCAGCGGGACAGTCATTGATTAAATGGGGGACGTATTGATGAATCTTATATATGAAGTGATTCCAGAAGAAAAGGCAGAATACTGTCGTGACCTGTGCAACGAACTGATGGACTTTCAACAATCAAAGGCTACCATTACGCCGGAACGGTTTGACAGTATGAATTTTGATACCAGGATGCTGCCATCGATCCAAAGTGCTTTACACAATTACATAGTGGTGGTGAAGGGTCCTCATAAACATGACGAAATTGTCGCGTATGTGTATACCAACATTTCACCGAAAGAATCGTATTTGAATGATTTTGCCACGTTTTTCGATCTTTCATCGGTTAAGAAAGAGAACGTAGGTTGTCTATCCCAATTTTATATTAAAGAGGGGTATCGACAATTTGGAATTGGATCCAAGCTTTTTAATATGTCTATGGATTGGTTGAAAACCTATGAGGATGTGGAGGATTATTTTGTGTTTACATCGAATGGGAATCAAGAGGCGTTGGAATTCTATCAGCGGAAAGGGTTCTCGATTTCTCATGATATCCTGGACGGCTTTATCACGGTTTTACGAAGTCAACGCTGAGGTTAGGGGAGTTTTTGACTATCCCCGCTGGAAATTATATAGTTGAAATCAGTTAAGGTTTATCTTGAACGGCATCATTTTAAAGTAGGAGGGAACAAGATGGACGTTTTTGCACCATATTTAGCAGGTATCGATAATCCCGACCATCGCAATCGAATGGAGGAAATCTTGAAGTGGATTATGGAGAAATTCCCGCAAATGGAACCAGTGATGAAATGGAATACCCCTATGTTTACCGATCACGGGACATTTATCATAGGTATCTCCACTGCGAAACAACATGTAAGCGTTGCACCCGAGGAAGTAACCATGACGCATTTTGCCGATGGGATTGAACAAGCCGGCTACAGTGCCACCAAGGGCTTGTTTCGAATTAAGTGGAAAGACCCTGTAGATTACAAATTGCTTGAGGATATGATTACATATAATATTCAGGATAAAGCAGAATACACGGGATTTTGGCGGCAGTAGATAACACTTAGAGTTCATATAAGAAGGAGTGTTCCATGATGATAAAGCCGAATCGTAAGGTAGATGGATTTATAAAAAAAACGAAGACGTGGAAGGAAGAATTTGAGAGGTTGAGAAGCATCCTTCTTGGCTTTGAGGAGCTGGACGAAGAAATCAAGTGGATGCATCCTTGTTACACGCTAGAGGGTAAAAACATCGTGTTAATGCATGGATTCAAAGACTATTGTGCGCTTCTGTTTCACAAAGGGGCTCTGTTGAAGGACCCCCACGGGATTCTCATCCAACAAACGGAGAATGTGCAGGCAGCGCGCCAGATCCGGTTCACGAATGTTCAAGAAATCATAGACATGAAGCCAATCTTGAAAGCGTATATCCAGGAAGCCATTGAAGTGGAAAAAGCCGGTTTGCAAGTGGAATTAAAAAAGACGGAAGAATACACCATTCCGGAAGAGCTTCAATCTAAATTCGACGAAGTCCCTGCCTTGAAGACGGCTTTTGAAGAATTGACGCCGGGAAGGCAACGAGCCTACATTCTTTATTTCTCTAAAGCCAAACAATCCAAAACTCGCGAGTCGAGGATTGAGAAATATATGGAGCATATTCTTGATGGTAAGGGATTGAATGATTAGAATATGATGGTTGAAGTCTAATATAGCTGTATCTTACTACTTTGAAACTGTTTATTTTCTGAGGTGTCTAAATGATAAGGAAATTAATTGCAACGATTTATTTGTTGGTTGTTTTTACTATTAATTATTTTTATGATTTAAACAATATCTCTTTAATTGTTTTGTTTGCAATTTTCCTTATATTTTTATGGGTAGAAGATATAGCAAAACTAAAATCAAGTGGAAAATGAAATACTATGTTATTGAACGAACAAGGCAATAGCCGGGCTATTGCCTTGTTTAGCATTCGTGCACCTGCCATTAACAAACTACGAATCCTTCAGTCTAAGAAATTACGATATTATTGAAGTTGTATCGCATGTTTATCATCAATATTTTCTATGTGAGTTAAGGTACTCACCCCACTCTTTTTGTTATCATAGTGCACCAGGTAAGTTTGATCTTCTTCAATTAAATTCCATACCATAGGATCTTTTATATGTAATTTAGTTTTTGCGTCCTTCCAATACTCGCTGGACTGATCCCCACCAGGAGGAATTACGATCATATAAGCTTCTTCTTGTTCTTCAACATAATTCTTCTTCAATACTGTAACGATAGCTGATGTTGAACTTGTAGCAACCACATTATTTAAAATAAATAAGACGACAATTATCAACATAACGGTTAGAGTGATTATCCTTTTTTTATTCCTCATAAAGCTCTCCCCTGAATAAAACGATATCTTTTAATACTAACAATTAATTTGATGTACCAATAGTATAAAATCAAGAAAAAAGAATGGGACTTAGTTTCTTTTTTTGAAAATGTTTCTTGTGAAAGTGGTTGTGATTTGAAATAATTGGTAGTGAGAAGAGGAACAAGGAGAGAAGACAATGGTACAAACAATCATTTTCGACATGGATGGGACTCTATTTCAAACAAACAGAATTTTGGAATTATCACTGGAGGATACATTTGACCATTTACGATCTCGAAATTTATGGGATACTCTGACGCCAATAGATCAATACCGCGATATAATGGGGGTGCCCCTCCCGAAAGTATGGGAAGCCTTACTGCCTGATCATTCTCAAGAGGTGAGGGAACAAACAGATACTTATTTTCTTGAAAGTCTCATCCATAACATTGAAAAGGGTAGAGGTGCTTTGTATCCAAACGTAAAGGGGGTTTTCAGTTATTTAAAAGAGAATGATATTTCAATTTACATAGCGAGTAATGGCTTAATAGAATATTTGCAGGCTATTGTGAACTATTATCAATTAGATCGTTGGGTCACCGAAACCTTCAGTATCCAACAGATTCCAACGATGGATAAAGGTGATCTCGTGAAAACGATTATCGACAAATATGACGTAACGAACGGCGCAGTGGTGGGAGACCGTCTCTCGGATATCAATGCCGCTAAAGACAATCATCTGATTTCAATCGGATGCCGTTTCGATTTTGCCCAGGAAGCAGAACTTGCTCAGGCGGATTACATCATAGATGATCTGGTGGAACTGAAGAAGATAGTGTCTAAGATGAAAAATGAAAACATTTGCTAACCTATGATTGGTTAATGGAATAATCCTTTTTGGATTTGAATTACAAATTAGCTATAGAAGTGAGTGGAAAAGGAGGGAACAAGATGACTCTATTGACACCAATAATCATAACAGGCGCCGTATTGGCGATGGCTTGGATTGTAGGAAATAATGAGAAGGCTAACGAACAAACCAAGTGAAAAAAGAGATCCCATGAATAATAGGGACGAAGGCAAAATAGGTATATAGAAAGACTGTTGGTACAAGTTCCATTTTGTACTGAGCTCTGGATTGGGGCTGATTCTATGTATCGAAATAGAGATAGTATTGTGAATATCGTCATTGTATTGCTCTTTTCCATCCTTATCTTTCATATCATCCGGATCATCCTTCACGTTAAGGTTTACTTCGTGTATAGCATGGGGATGGGATATCTTTTATTTATTGGACTAATCATCTTCCTGATTATGTTCCTTTATTTTAAAAGGTGACGGTCCTCAAGGAAAACGCAATTAAGTGGATTGCGTTTTTTTATTGGACATTTAAAGGGTTTTCACAGGAGTTTAGTAGAATATGAAAAGTGAGAATACAATTTCTGAGAATGGAGGGATGTTAAATGAGGAAACTGCTCGTATTCGGCGCAAGCGGATTAGTGGGGAAAGCGTTGGTGGAAGAGTGCAAAGATTCCTTTGATGTATATGGGACGTATGCAACCAGACCAGTAAATCTTCCTGAAGAAAAACAATTTCAATTAGAGATCAGCGATATGGATAAAATGAAAGAAATCGTCCAATCCATCAAGCCCGATAGCATCATTTCTTGTCTAAGAGGTGATTTCGATCAACAGCTTGAATTTCATAGGGAGCTGGCATTGGAAATCGAAAACACAGAAAGCGTACTCTATTATTTTTCCACGGCCAATGTGTTTGATGGTGATTTCACGAAGCATCATTCAGAAGAAGACACTCCTAACGCTGCATCACCTTATGGTCAGTTCAAAATTGAGTGTGAAAATATGTTGCAGAAAGTTTTAAAGGAACGTGCGGTAATGATACGAATACCGCAAATTTGGGGGAAGAAGTCACCGAGATTGGATCAAATCAGAAGTGGAATTGAGAATAATTCGATCGATGTATACAGCAATCTGGAGTGTAATCATTTAACGGATGAATTACTTGCAAAACAGCAGAAATACATCATCCTCCATAAACTTAAAGGAGTTTTTCACCTTGGTGCAGTCGATATGATGACACAAGATACTTTTATTAAAAAATTACTCAGTAGCCTTACGGACAAAGAAATAAAATTTCATTATCGTTTGCTTCAAGATACATCCGATACATATTATTTTGGATTGAAGAGCATTCGAAACGATCTTCCGGAGAGCTTGTTGAAGACGAATAAAGAAATGATAGCCGAATTAGTTAATCCAGATGGTTCATCATGAAAAATCTTATACAGGAGGGGGAATAACTGAATAGATCAGCCAGGTGATCTCTTCGGTTATTCTCCCTCTATTTTTGTTGATAGAGAATCACGTTCGCAACAATAAAAAGCCAAAAATCGGGAAGTCTAATACGAAAAGGGGTGAGCAGGAAGATGATTCTGATTTTATTATCGGCTTTAATTTCACTCGCATTGTTGTACTCTCTAAAGGGATTATTAAAAAAGTTCAGGGCGTTGGAGGTTTTAATCCTCAGTTTATTTAATTCCTTTTTATGCCAACATATCAATTTCAAAATCTTTTCTGCCTATGATCGACTCTCCGTTAAAGAAGAGATCATTCCCAGAGTAGTAAGTTATCTTCATTATGGCTTATTACTACCGCTCTTATTAATGTGGGTATTGTATTTCTTTCGTTCAAAGATACCAACGGTTTTTAAACTTATGATTGCCCTGGTCTGGATGGGGATTGATGTTGGATCAAAATATTTTTTATTACAAATAGGGATGTTAAAATCTGAGACTCCTGGATGGTATCCCATGATAGATGTATGGATCACAGCCGGAATTCTTCTATTTTCTTATATTTTTATGGTTCGTTTTGCCTTTATCTTAAAAAAGGAGCTCGTTTTTGTTGACTAACATACTGAAGATTCTAGAGCCTCTGACACCTAAAACGTTCGATAAAAATGAGATTTTTGTCCTTTTTATTGTTGTCCTATGCGTGTATATTTTGGTATTGGTCCACCATTTGGAACCACACTTACTGCAAACTGAAATCATTGCTTTGTTTGTTTTTAACCTTTTATTTGCCACAATAGGAGATCGTATCCTGGCAGAACCACCACTGGATTTTTACGACACACTCGATTATGGCCATGGGGAATTGTTTGACTCCATTCTGCAAATAGTCGTATACCCCATCCCGATCATCCTGTTCATTCACTTCTATCGAAAATGTAAACCGAACAAGATTGTCTATATATTATTGTATGCCTTCTTTCTTGTTGTGCTTGAATGGATTTCAATGAAATACTTTGACGTTTTTCAATTTAAAACGTGGAAAACATCCTATTCTTATCTTTTCTATTGTTTTACCTTAACAGTCAATCTAATTTTTGCTGAGCAGATTAAAAAATATTTAAGCAGGGGCATCTAGTGGAAAATCGAAATGGTGAATTCAATAATAGGTGTTTGCCGGGCTTTATGGTTTATAAGTGGCGTCTTAATATCCGGTATGAAAAGAAGCAGTGCTAAATAATCGGCACTGCTTTTTTTATGAAGACTTGACAGGTTGACTTGTTAACAACTTTGAAGGGACTTCGATTCCCTTTTCTTTGATGATACCAGGCTTGGACTTGAAAAGAGAAAACAAGACACATCCTGCTATGACAATGATACTGCCGACAGCTTGAAGCACATTCATCTTTTCTCCCAAAAAGACGAAGGCCAATAAGGCTGTGAATACAGGGTTGAAGTTCAAGAACAATCCTGACGTACTTGGTCCCAGGTAATTCACCCCGATATTCCATAAGACCATGCAGACAACCGTGGAAATAACGCCGGTATATAAGATGGACTGGACGAAAGAAGCATCAACATTGGTCACTCGGAACGTAGAAAGATTAAAAGGAAGAAGGATGAGAAGACCAAATATACCGGAGTATAAAATAGACATCATCGGTGTGACGGTTTTCATCGCCCACTTACTGCAAACGGAATAAATTCCCCACATCACAACCGCAGCCAGCATATAGAGATCCCCTTCATTAAATTGCAAGGAATAGACCATTTCCACGTTCCCTTTTGATAGGACAAGCAAGACGCCAAAGAGCGAGATGAACATGGTTAACAGTTGAAATGCGTTCATCTTTTCCTTTAGAAAAATAAAAGAGATTCCAGCAATGGAGAACATGTTTAACGTGGAAATCAGGCCAACATTGGTGGCAGAGGTCTTCTCCAAAGCCATGAATTGCAGTGCCTGAAAAAGGGCTACCCCTGTCAGGCCCATGAAAAATAACGGCAGTATCGATTGAATGGGTGGAACCAGCTTCTTTTCTTTCCACCAGACGATCGGGAACAGGCATACGATGGCGATGGCCCATCTTAATATGGTCAACGTTCCTGGGGATGCATGTTCCACAAGGGTTTTCCCCACTATGAAATTGCCTCCCCAAAGAAGACTTGTCAGTAACAATAGATAATAATATTTCACGTCATTCAGCCCCTTTTCGAAGAGCCATTGTGCACAATGACATTGTCTATATGAATAATTTTAACATTTTACTGAAAATACAAAAGAACATATTGTATAATGGTGAATAATCGAAATAATTGAAAGTGTAATAGGATTTTAGATTGTATAAATTCAATTTTACATAGTTTTATCAGTGGTTTTTGGAACAATTGAAAAGGGTGGATGGAGAATGGAATCGATTGTAAGCAGGGTATTGGACCAAATGGATCTCAAGCTTTTGGATTTGCTTCAAAAGGATGGACAACTTAGTAATCTGGAACTGTCAAAGCGGGTCAATTTATCAGCGCCAGCCGTACACGCAAGAATCAAACGGCTGGAAATGGGAGGATATATCAAAAAGCAGGTAGCCATTTTAAACCATGAAAAACTGGGCTTTGACTTATTATGCTTTGTATTTATGAGCACGAATGAACATCGAACAGAAAAACTGGAAGCAGTGGAGGAGACATTGGAATCAATGGAAGAAGTCCTGGAATGTCATTGTTTGACTGGGGAATATGATTATCTCCTAAAAGTGGCATGCAAGGATCGCAAGGGGCTGGAGCTCTTTATCAGAAGGCTGAATGAAATGGGGATCACGAAGATTCAAACGAGCTTGGCTTTGAGGGAGATTAAGGATTCTACGGTGTTACCGATACAGGATTAATTAAGGTGACCCTCAGATCTAACGGATTAGTGATGACCGACATATGCAGGTTTCACCTTAGCCGGGTACGATCACTTGCGTTGTTAATGATGAGTGGTGAATAAATGGATGGTGTATTGTCAAATAATAACAATATTTAGTATTGACAAATTTAACATGTATCATTTACATTTGTTGTAACATATATTGGATCACTTACATTCCATGACGAGAACGAGTAGGTATGGAATCTGTTCTACAGAGAGTTGATGATTGGGTGGAAGTCAACGTTCAGATCATATTGAATATCCTCTCCGAGAAGCAAAGCTGAAGATACTTTAAGCTTTGACGGGTTTCCGCCGTTAAAAGGAACGCGTATGATTGTACGTTGAATGAGCGCTGTCAAATAAACTTGAAATCGGGTTTATGGATAGAATCAGGGTGGTATCGCGGGTTGAAACTCGTCCCTAACATAGGTTAGGGGCGGGTTTTTTTATTTACAAAAAAATAGAGGTGTGATGACATGAAAAAGGTGAATGTAAACGAAAAGTCGGTTGAAAGAGAGCAACGGATCCAGGATTTCTGGAATTCTAATCATATTTTTGAAAAGTCAGTGACAAACCGAGAAGGGCAAAAGTCGTTCGTCTTCTATGAAGGACCTCCTACTGCCAATGGGCTACCGCATGCCGGTCACGTTCTGGGGCGTGTGATAAAAGATTTTGTCGCAAGGTATGAGACCATGCGTGGATATCAAGTCAAACGTAAGGCAGGCTGGGATACACACGGTCTCCCGGTGGAATTGGGCGTCGAAAAGAAAATCGGCGTGTCCGGTAAACAAGAAATCGAGGAATACGGTGTTGAGAAATTCATTGAAGAATGTAAAAAGAGTGTTTTCGATTATGAGAAGCAGTGGCGCACCTTTACGGAGGCAATCGGATACTGGGTGGATATGGATGATCCCTATGTAACCCTTCAGAATGATTATATCGAAAGTGTCTGGCACATTCTTTCAAAGATCCATGAGAAAGGGTTGCTCTATCAAGGGCATCGGGTCGCTCCTTATTGCCCGAGTTGCCAAACCTCCCTCAGTTCCCATGAGGTGGCTCAAGGATATAAGGATGTCAAAGATCTATCCGCGACAGCTAAATTTAAGGTGGAAGGACAAGAGCATGAATACTTTCTGGGCTGGACGACAACACCTTGGACGCTTCCTGCCAATGTGGCCCTCGCCGTCCATGAAGACGTGGATTACGTGAAAGCCAAACGGGGTGAAGAGACGTATATCCTGGCAAAGAACCTTGTAAACGATGTGATGGGAGACGACTTCGAATTAGTCAGTGAGCATAAAGGGCACGAATTTGTAGGGGTTTCGTATCAGCCGCCGTTCAACAATCTCACGCTTGACCGCGGGCATGAAGTGATTTCGGCATCGTTTGTGACCGATGACAGCGGAACTGGGATTGTTCACCTGGCTCCCGCTCACGGTGAAGATGATTACAATACAATCAAGGAAAGCGGATTGGATTTTATCAATATTGTCGATGAAAAAGGCTGTTATACCAACGAATTCGCGCCTCTTGCAGGAGAATTCACAAAGGACAGCGACGTGAAGATCATCAAGATGTTGGCGGATAGCAATCTTCTCTTTTCCAAGGAGAAGTATGAACACAGCTATCCACACTGCTGGCGCTGTGACTCACCACTCCTCTATTACGCAATGGAAGGCTGGTTCATCAAGACAACGGCCATAAAAGAGACCATCTTAAAGAACAACCAATCCGTTGAGTGGTATCCGGATCATATGAAAGAAGGAAGATTTGGGAAGTTCCTTGAAAATATGGTGGATTGGAACCTGGGAAGGAACCGTTATTGGGGAACACCACTGAACGTTTGGGTTTGCGGGGAATGTGATCATCAGTATGTCCCGGGAAGCACTCAGGATCTAAAAGAACATGCGATCAGGGGTTGGAAGGACAATCTTGAACTTCATAAACCATATGTCGATGAAGTCATCGTGGAATGTCCGTCCTGTTCCCATGAAATGAACAGGACGAAAGAAGTCATCGATGTCTGGTTTGACAGTGGTTCAATGCCGTTTGCACAGTATCATTATCCCTTTGAGAATGAAGAATTATTTCATCAACAATTCCCTGCAGATGTGATTGCCGAAGGAGTGGACCAAACGAGGGGCTGGTTCTACAGCCTGTTGACGGTTTCCTCCCTCTTCACAGGGAAAGCTCCATATAAGCGTGTGTTATCACTCGGGCACATACTGGATGAAGACGGACGTAAAATGTCTAAAAGTAAAGGGAATGTCATCAATCCAATGGATCTCGTTGAAAAGTTTGGGGCAGATGCTCTCAGATGGGCATTGCTTGCAGATAGTGCCCCTTGGAATAATAAACGCTTCTCAGAAAACGTAGTCAGCCAGGCAAAATCGAAACTGGTCGACACACTGAATAACGTTCATTCCTTTTACACCCTGTATGCAGTGATTGATGGGTTCGATCCTGATCAACACGGGCATGGAAATCCATCTCTTCTCGATAAATGGGTGTTATCCCGATTGAATTCGGTCATTGAAAACGTAACGGACCATCTGGATAATTATGATTTTACCGCTGGGGCAAGGGAACTATCCATCCTGGTTGAACAGGTGAGCAATTGGTACATCCGCAGGTCACGTGAACGCTTCTGGAGCGAAGGGCTGAATGAAGATAAACTGGCTGCTTACCATACATTAAATAAGGTATTAGTAAATGTTAGCCGGTTGCTGGCTCCATTTACACCTTTTATCGCAGAAGATATCCACATGAACTTAACCAATGTGAGCGTCCATCTGTCCGATTTCCCAAAAGTAAATCAAGAAGACATCAATCGAGCATTGGAAACGGAAATGGATCGCGTCTTACAAGTAGTCGAACTTGCCCGATCTGCACGTAATACGACGAATATCAAAACAAAGCAGCCTCTCTCCAGGCTTACGGTAGTGGGAGCGAAGGATGATACGGAATTACTTAAAAAGTATGAATATATCATTCAAGATGAAATCAATGTAAAGAATGTACAATTGCAGGACCAAGCAGGAGATTCCGTGCAGTATGAATTAAAGCTGAACTTCCCGACTGCCGGTCCGAAACTCGGTAAGTTGGTAGGGCTTGTGCAGAAACATTTACAATCGTTAGATCATGAAGAAGCAAGCAAGGTTGTAGAACAAGGGCATCTTGACTTTGAGTCTCCAACCGGGGAAAAGGTTTCGGTCGAGAAAGTTGATTTCATCGTTCATAAAAAAACACATAAAGGTTTGGAAATGGCTTCAAACTCAACCTTCAGTGTTTTCCTGGATACAACCATCACAGAGGATTTACGAAAAGAAGGGAAAGCCAGGGAGCTCATCCGCGCCGTCCAGCAATACAGAAAAGAATTGAATCTTGCTGTGGAAGAACGTGTGAATCTTGTCCTGGATGTTGATAAATCAATGAAAGATGTTGTGGGGCAATTCGAAGATTTACTGCAAGGCAGCCTCTTGATAAAAAACATAATGTTTGAGAAAAGAGTAAACATGAAGACAGTCGAGATTGATGGTGACTGCGTAAGGATATTTGTAGATTGTGATTAATATAACCATTAGAGAAGGGCTTATCCAAGTTTGGGTAAGCCCTTATGTTGTCTTGAGAATGTTGAATGCTCGGAGATAAAAAATTCTGAGCTTTTTCATGGCTGACTGTATTGTGATAACCTTATTATCTACTTCTGATTATACCCCCGTTCTCCATACGGCTGCAGTTTCTCCAACCACTTTTCTTCCAACTCATCCAGAGCTTCTTTTTCAGTGACAAATGGATCATCATTCTTTTTCAGTTTTTCCAACAGCTCAAACGTAAAAGCGTCTTTCCCGTACTGGTTCCATTCGGTTTGTAACGCTTTGCTGGTGGTGAATCCATTGTTTTCGAGCATGAACTTGATCCCGTTCAGGGTCTTCAAGTTTTTCGTCCTTCCGATATAGATTTTATTGTTTTGCTGATTCAAGATTTGAAAGACACCTGCTTCAACCGGTGTTTCTTTATACTGTTGTTTTAACTCTCTTTTACGATCCATGTTTAGACCTCCTGTTAGTTCTTTACTTCTTTAACCAGTACTTGCTTCCGTCGGATTTACGGTCTATAAACCCATATTCGATGAGATATCTTCTGATAAGCACATAATCGTCATAAATGCCTTTTAATACTTGATTTAATTCTTTTTCATCGTACATATCGTCTTTCTTTAACTGTTTCGAAATCTCACGAAGAATGACCAGCCTTTGCTTTTCCTTTGGGGGAAATTTCGTCAGTGCCCCGTCAGAGAAGTACTTCTTCACGATTTGATCCTGTTCGGTCTGTGTAATATTGTACCGGTCGTCTACCATGGTGGCTGTTTTATGAACAGGGACAAACGTCGGGGCATTTTCGTCTTTTTCTTTCAGCAATTCCATCATGGTCAGGAAGGTCTTGGCTTGACGCTCCTTTTCTTTTAATGCAAACCGGTGATGCCGGATAGTGGACGCACTGCCGATGTCCAATTCTTCTTTGATTTCTTTGTCATTTTTCCCTTGATAAAAGAGGGTCAATAAACGTTTTTGGTGATCTGTAAGACCCGTGAGCTTTTTATCCATTCCAATTAAATAATCAAATACAGATAGGTGCGTACGTTCAATGTGAACACCCATATATTTTTCGGCTAGGTATAATTTATCTTCGTAAGGATAGACCATGCCTTTTTCAATGATCTTTCCGCACATAAGACAAATATAGGAATCTTCTTCTTCTATAAAACCCCTTTTCATTTCTTCCAAAGAGGCACTCCAAAACAAGTCGGAAAGCTCCATTCCATAACACGTCCTATTCTTTTTATCTTCAACAGATTAATTATTAAAAAATAAACGAATTTAAAATATGTTTGTTATTTTATAAACATAATATAAAAGTGTTTGTTATTTGTCAAATAGAATGTTAATGTTCCTCCATTTAATTATTAGGTTATCACAGTCTCCAAATAGATCGATCAGCAGACTTACCCAAAAATTCAATCGCAGTCTGGACCAGATGCAAAGGGCGTGGTATCTTCAGATTATCAAGGTATGGAAATCTCTAAATTGAATGGAACGGAGGCCAAAATGGATGAACGAAGTGACGAACATTAAATGTGAAAATATAACAGATGATATCATTCAGGAATATCAACAAAAGGGCTTTGAGTTGGTATTCCTAGAATATGTGATGGAACACCCCTTAACTGACATCCCTCAAATCGAAACACCTTTTCCTTTGATTTTCAAAAGTTGGTCACCATCATTGAAAGAGCCATTTTATAAAGTTTACGAGGCTTCATTTAAGGAACGTCCCGGTTATCCAGGGTGGCCCAGGGAGAAGTGGGTGGAGTGGATATCGTCCGGTTCTGATTTTCTACCGGAACGGTCCTATATCGCGACTGTCAATGACCAGGCGGTAGGGTTCATTGCTACCGATCAGGAGACTGATACAATCGGATATATCATTCAAGTGGGTGTGATTCCGGAGTGGCGGGGAAAAGGGATCGCTGCTGTATTGACTTGTAAATGCTTAGAAGACCTCAGACAAGATGGTATGAAATCCGTCGTCCTCCACGTGAATCAAAATAATCCCGGAGCCATAAAGGTTTATGAACGTATAGGGTTTAAGACTGTCCGGAAAAGAGGCACGTTTGGAATGACATCTTAGGTATCCGGAACGGAAGGATACGCTTATTTTTGCTGTATTTTAAGGAGAGAATAATGAGAGTAGAATCTAAGTCTTTCAATTGTGATAGAAATAAGATTGAAATCAAGAAATAAGTGGTGTACGATGAAAAGAATATTTTAAGAATTGCCACTTGGTAGAAGAAAAGATGAGATACCCATGCGGCGAACTATATGATTTTTTCATAGTAGGTGAAGAAATCCTGTATTCGTTTTGTGGAGAGGTCTCTTTTTCATTTAAGGAGGAGGCCGACATGCTACATTACATTTACATAAATGGACTAGAGGACTTTTTCTGGCAGCATGATATTTATTTCCGGATCGTGGTGAGTGCGGTATTGGGATTCGTCATCGGATGGGACCGATCAGCGAAGAACAAGCCCGCTGGATTAAAAACATATACGTATGTGTCAGTGGCATGTACGTTGATCACGATCGTATCGATTGAAGGCGCAGAGATGCTCAGTCAGCCGGATAGCGGAAAAATGATGGATCCCTTCCGTCTGGCTGCCCAGATTGTTTCAGGGCTCGGATTCTTAGGTGCAGGCGTGATCCTGAAAGATGGACTGCGGGTGAAGGGACTCACTTCCGCTGCGATGATCTTCTACGTGGGTGGTGTCGGAATCGGAATTGGAGCAGGGTTTTATTCGATTGTCATCTTCGCCACCCTCGTCACTTTCATCATGACGAGGATTGGAAATTTCTTTGAAGAACGGGAGATCAAAGCCATGAGCCTGCCGAAGATGCGGAAGAAAAACGAGGAAAAAGAAGATTAAATAAAGGTTGCAGCTGGAAGTGATGAGGGAGCTTCAACTTTCTACTTGATGGGGTCAGATTCTGGGAAATTGGGGTCAGAAGTAGATTACCAAGATTCAAACGAGCTTTGCGTTGAGGGAGATCAAGGATTATACTGAGTTGCCAATACAGGGGTAATTAAAATCAGGCGGGATATGAATTACTATGTTATTGAACGAATAAGGCAATAGCCAGGTGATCTCTGGATATTGTCTTATTTAAGTTGTTATTTTAGGTTTCCTCCACAAAGTATAGTATCTTGACAACTCCTCATACTAACTTTTAGGGAGGATGAAGGATGCCTAAAATAGAAATGTGCCTCAAAGAAAACATCGAAAACTTAAAGAACACCTTTCACGATACATCTGACCTTATCGTAAGAAAAATAAAGTCTGGCTGCGAAGGTACCCACGAAATGAATATTGTCTATTTGGACGGAATTATCGATACAGATGTTATTCAGGATTTTGTGGTTAAACCGTTATTAGAAGCATTCAAGACAGAAGGATTTAATGAAACACCCATCGATCAAATCATGGAAAGAATAGTTGAATCGGCAGACGTGAAAATCACCACTCAGTATAAAGAATTGACCGATGCCATCGTACAAGGAAGTACGGTCATACTGATTAACGGGTTTCTAGAAGGCATCATTATACCATCTCCCAAGTGGGCAGAAAGAAGTGTCGAAGCGTCAATCGGGGAACGTTCAGTAAGAGGTCCGCAAATTGGATTATCAGAAAAGATGAAGACAAATATCAATTTGATAAGAGGTTCATTAAAAACGCCGGACTTGTGTGTGGAAACAGTAGAGATTGGGACCACTTCACCAACATCTGTTTCCATCTTATATATAGAAGGCACTGTCGATAAAGGGATATTAAAAGAAGTCAAAAAGAGGCTTAATAGTCTAAATTTAAAGTATGTCCTTAGTGAAAGAGTATTGGAGGATGTATTAGAAGGAAAGCCAAGATCTATTTTTTCCCGGCTAAGACATTCAGAACGAATTGATGGGGCAGTCTCTTCCTTATTTGAAGGAAGAGTGGTAGTGATTGTGGACGGGTACCCTTTCGCCATCATAGCTCCTGCTTTATTTATCGATTTTATTCAGGCACCTGATGATTATCACATATCAATGGGTAAATTTACGAGTCGAATCATCCGTTTTATCGCCTTTCTATTAGGAGTGTTCCTGCCAGCGGTTTACATAGCGTTAGCAAATTTTCATAAAGATGACTTACCAAACAAGATTTCAAAAGCAATCATTTCTGACGATGAGCTATTGCCAACCTTTTGGGAAATCGCCATTCTTTTATTCTTGATAAGAATATTAGTAGATGTTTCGTTTCGTCTTCCGCAAAGCGCGGTCATATTGGTGTCTTTAATCGGGACAATCGTCATTGGCGAAACGGCGGTCACCGCCAAATTGATCCACCCAGTCAGTCTGATCGTCATAGGGATAACCGCTCTTTCCAGTTTCTTGGGAGCTAACAGAGGTCTGGTGGAACCTGATGCCACCTTAAGGGTACTATTTTTGATAACGGCTAATTTTTTTGGGTTTAATGGGATCATCATTGGGACAACCATTCTAATTTTGTATATGGTGAGTCTGAAATCGGTTGGTGTTCCTTATCTTTCACCTATCATTCCTTTTAAGATGCAGGAATTGAAGGATACATTTTATCGAGAAGATTTACAGAAGCTTACTAATAGCAAGCATTCTTATAGTGAAGATGGTGATTGATCAATAGCAATTAACCTTCAATATCCAAGTTGCAATTGAAGGATAGGACCAAGACCATCTTGCAGTCAGTAGAATTTCAGGAATTTTTAAAGGATAACTTTTAGCATACGTCCATTCTCAATACAGCTATCGCAGCTGTATTTTTTTATGGGAATTTCAATCGTCAAAGGGATTTCGGATATTATTGTTTTGTAAAAAAATGAAATCTCATTGCCAACTTTTAGTTAATATTGTATTATTGTGAATAATCAGACATATATATTAGACAGGTTATCGTCTAAGGGTAGAGATGCGGAGAATCCCTGTGACCAATGAAATGCATGACACTTATTTGTGATGCAGTTTATTGTTCATGGGTTTTTTTATGAAAAAAAGGGGAGGAATTGGCATGAAAGTCAAGGTTTTATCATTCGTTTTAGTGTTGATGGTCGTTCTTGCCGGATGCAGCAGCAGTGAAACCGGGGGAGATGAAACGACTGAAATCGATTTCTGGTTCCCGGTAGCGGTTGGAGGGGATGTAGCGAAGATCGTTGACGGGTTTGTGGCGGATTTCGAAGAAGAGAATCCTGACATCAAAGTGAATGCGAAATACGGGGGCAGTTATGCTGAAACGATGACGCAGGTCATGGCATCTGCACAAGCTGGGAATTCACCTGAGCTTGCTGTCTTATTCTCCATCGACCTGTTTACATTGCTTGAAAATAACCTGATTGAGGAATTGACACCGATGTTTGATCAAGAGTATTTGGATGATTTCTATGATGGATTCATGGCGAACTCATCCATCGGCGATAAGGTGTACAGTTTGCCATTCCAGCGGAGCACGATCGTCCTTTACTACAATAAGGACGCGTTCAAAGAAGCGGGACTGGATCCGGAAGCACCACCTGAAAACTGGGATCAGCTGGTGGAATACGGGAAGAAGCTGACGAAAAACGGAGGCAAGGATCAGTGGGGACTTGAAATTCCGAGTACCGGTTACCAGTACTGGATGTTCCAGGCTTTAGCGCTACAGACCGGTGACAACATCATGTCTCAAGATGGAAAGGAAGTACATTTCAATGCCCCATACTCAAAAGAAGCAATGGAATTCTGGTTATCCCTTGGGAAAGAACATAAAATCATGCCGGAGGGTGTCATTGAATGGGCGACGGTTCCTTCTGATTTCCTGAGTGGAAAAACGGCGATGATGTATCATACGACAGGTAACCTGACCAATGTGAAGAACAATGCGGACTTTGATTTCGGTGTGTCCTTCCTACCGGCCAACAATGATTATGGTTCCCCTACTGGAGGAGGAAACATTTACTTGTTCAAAGATCTTCCAAAAGCGAATAAGGAAGCGGCCATTAAGTTCATGAAGTTTCTTACAGAGCCTGAGCGTGTTGCCCAGTGGTCAATCGATACAGGATATGTAGCCACCAGCGAATCTGCTTATGAGACGGACTTGTTGAAGAATTATGTAGAGGAGTTCCCTCCTGCACTGGTTGCTCGCGAGCAGTTGGAGTATGCAGAAAGTGAACTCGCAACCTACCAAAATGGTGAGGTGCAGAAAATCTTCAATGATCATATTCAATCGATTTTAACGGGTCAAAGCCAGGTTGATGAAGGGTTGGAAAACGCACAGAAGAAAGCAGAAAAAGTGTTGGAGCCTTTTCAGTAATCATCATGTGGCGAAGGACTGAATGGAGTGGAGCTCAAGTGGACATTGTGCTGACTTGGGCTCTTTTCACAAGAAAGGTGGGACTGATTGATGACAACGAAGCAAAGAAAATTCAGTTCCGGGGCAAGGAATAATCTGTTCGCCTACGGGTTACTGTTTCCTTCTTTCATCTTTTTAACATTGTTTACGTTTTACCCGACGCTCAAGTCGATTCAGTTAAGCTTCTACAGCGGTCCTATGACGAGGCTGCAATTTTCCGGATTGGAACAGTATAAAGGAGTCTTGGAAGATGAAATATTCAGGAAGGTCATCCTTAATAACATCCTCTTCATGATCGGTACTGTCCCAACGAGTTTGTTCCTGGCGATGTATCTTGCTATCTGGTTGAATAAAAAAATGGCCGGAAGCGCTTTGCTTCGTACGTCCTTTTTCTATCCGACGATCGTGCCGTTGATTGCGGTAGCGAATATTTGGCTTTTCATTTACACCCCTCAGTATGGATTGCTCGATAATTTTCTCCATATGTTCGGCCGTGGCGATACGAACTGGCTGGGGGATCCAAGTACCGTCATGTTCGCAATGATTGTCATGATCATCTGGAAAGATGCAGGTTTCTTCATGATTTTTTACCTGGCAGGTTTGCAAAATTTACCGAGAGATGTTTACGAAGCGGCTGAGATGGAAGGTGCGAAACCGTTTCAAATGTTCCGCCATATTACGTTTCCACTGCTGATGCCTACGACTCTGTTTGTCATGATTGTGGCGATTACGAATTCATTCAAAAACGTCGACCACCTGTACATAATGACCAAGGGTGGACCGGATAATGCCAGTAATCTATTACTCTACCATATCTATGAAGCGGCATTCACGAACTGGGATCTTGGCAAAGCCGCGGTGCTGACCGTCATTCTGATTGTCATCATGCTCGGTATCACCGCATTCAATTATCTGTACCTTGATCGGAAAATCCATTATTAAGGAGGGGAAGATTCGATGAAAAAATTGAACTATGGCATCATTATTGTTTTAGGGATTATTTCATTCATCCCCCTGCTTTGGGTAATCATCACATCTTTCTCTCCAGGGAATCAAGTGATCAATGGTGGCTTTCCGTTCTGGGTGTCGAATCCAACGTTCGAAAACTATGTCAAAGCATGGGAGACTTCACCATTTCTACAATACTACTTCAATACGTTTGTGATTGTATTTGGCGTGTTGATTGTTCAGTTAATCACGGTTACGCTTGCGGCATATGCATTTGCACGGGTGAATTTCAAAGGGAAGAATGTACTGTTCATCTTGTTCTTGCTGCAACTGATGATTCAGCCTGAAATCCTGTTGTTCCCGAACTACCAGGTGATCAGCCAGCTCGGGCTCGTCAATACAAAGCTTGCAGTCATGATGCCGTATTGGGCTTCTGCATTCGGGGTCTTCCTGATGCGCCAGACGTTCAAACAGGTCCCGTACGATCTTGATGAGGCTTCAAAAATGGACGGATGTAAATGGTATCAAACCCTGTGGCATGTTTACATTCCATCGGCGAAACCGACCTATATTGCATTTGCCCTTGTATCGGTCAGCCACCATTGGAGCAACTTCATGTGGCCGTTGATCATCACGGATTCTGTGGAGTCCCGGCCACTGACCGTCGGACTTGCGCTATTTGCCCAATCATATGAAACAGGAGCTCAGTGGGGAATGGTCGCTGCCGGTACGGTAATGGTCATCATGCCTTTAGTGCTCGCCTTCTTCCTTTTTCAGAAACAATTCGTATCAAGCTTCATGCATTCAGGAATTAAATAGGTGGTGATGAGATGGACATTCATTTTTTAGGAACGGGGAGCGCGTATCCTGGTTCCGAACGCGACAATACATCAATCTGTTTCTCGAATGATGACTATCATGTGCTAGTTGATGTCAGCGGCAATCCTTGCAGGAAGCTAAAGCAACTTCATGTGGGTTTAGGAGAACTCGATGCAGTGGTTTTCACCCATTTTCATATTGATCATATTTATGGGTTGCCCTCCTTACTGTGGGGGATGTGGCTAGAAGATAGGAAAAAGCCTTTAAGGATTCTATGCGATTATCGCAATGAGAAAAAGCTTCAAGGTTGGCTCTCGACGATGGAAGCAGACCAGTGGCCGATTGCCTTTAACATTAAGATTGAGACGTTTGATGGTAATAGGGAAAATGAGTTGTTGTCTGGTGGTGGAATGACGTTTTCCTGCTTTAAGGCCCTTCATTCTGTTCCTACTGTCGGGCTTGAAATACGATGTGCCGACCGGGTCGTCGTTTATTCAAGTGATACGGAAATCAATGCACGAATCGGACAGTATGACCATATAGATATGTTAATCCATGAAGCGACTTCTGCCCGGAAAGTGGCAGGCAACCACAGCAGTCTTGTGGAGATTGTAGAGAAGTATGACATGGATAAGATCGAGAAGATCGTTCTCGTCCACTTATCTGACCAAGAACCGTATGAAGAAGAGGTGGCAAAGCTTGGCACTTCAAAGGTCATCATCGGCGAGGACCTAATGACACAACGAGTATAAATAAAAGGTACAAGGATAGAGATCAGGAGATTCCTTGGGTATGGCGAAAATCCAATTGTTCAATTGGAGAAATTGTCATGCTCAAGGAATTTTTCTTGTTATAAGAGAGAATAACTTAAATCTGAGAATTGGCCAGCTCCAGCGCCTAGCCCCTCGAGACGTTTCGGTCCGGCGGGTGGAGTCAAAGAATGACTTCACCGGTCGGCCCAAGAGCGTTGGTCGGGGCTGAACAAGGCGCTTGCGCTTTTCTTATTGGATGGAGGGAACAAATGAAAAATCTAAAGGGATATATTTTTGACTTGGATGGCACTGTATATCTTGGTAAGCAATTAATTGAAGGAGCAGACACGATCATCAACTCTCTTCTCGATGAAGGGAAGAAGGTGCTGTTCCTGACAAATAAGACAATTGAGTCACGTCAGCGTTATGTGGAAAAGTTGAACGGCTTCAACATCAAAGCAAGCCTGGAGAACATATTGAATCCGACGCTTACGTTGATTGACTATTTGCGAGGGCACCATCCGGATGCCACATTGAACGTGATCGGTGAGCAGCCGATCAAGGATGAGCTGACACTTGCGGGATTCAGGGAAGGAATGACACCATCAGAGGTTGATATCGTCGTGCTCTCATGGGATCGGGATTTTCATTACGACCACTTGAATTTTGCCTACCAGTCGATCAAGCTTGGTGCGAAAATGATTGCGACCAATCCAGACAGAACCTGTCCAGTAGAGATTGGCGATGTTCCAGACTGTGCGGGGATGATTGGAGCGGTAGAAGCGGTTGTGGGAAGAAAGATTGATGTCCAAATTGGAAAGCCATCTATTCTGACCATCAGTGCAGCATTGAAAATATTAGAACTAAAGCCGGAAGAGTGTGTCATGATCGGTGATCGCCTTGAGACGGACATCCGGATGGGCATTGAAGCCGGTATGAAAACAGCACTCGTGCTTAGTGGGGTCACAAGCGAGGAGGATTTGAGGGGGACGGTTTGGACGCCGGATTATGTGCTCCCTTCAGTCAAAGAATTGTTATCGGATAAAATAATATAAGAAAAGGAAGCGGTGATTGGACGGAATATAAGGACGGGTCAGACACCCTTGACTTGTCTAACGGCAACAACGACCTTCACCGTTAGTGACTTAAACCCTAAAACGTGTGTGCGTGCCGGGCACACAAGCAAAACAACGAGCTTGAAGTTCAAGCGCGTTGTTTTTTCATTTGATTACATTTTCAAAATCTTCCCTTTTGTGTTTACATCATAAATCAGCACCGAAATTATTGTGGTTAGAGCACGTTGTTTCGTGACGATGATTATCGATATAATTTTCTTGAGAAATAGTTAAACGAATTCTTTGTTTATTCACCCTGGTCTACAGGGAAAAGTCAGGTTAAGGAGGTGTGGTGATCTTGGAAGCCATAAGCAAGCGCTTTTTCTTATATCTCTCCCACAATAAGGCTTTGGATCGAATCGCCAAACGTTGGGGATCAAGACTTGGGGCTAATAAGATTATAGGTGGAGAAACGTTTTCACAATCAATTCCATTGATTACTCAATTGAACCAGGAGGGATTCAAGGTTACAGTCGATCATCTTGGTGAATTCGTCACTTCCGTAGATGTGGCGCGGGAACATGCTCAACTATGTATTCAGAGTATAAATGCAATCGCTTATCATCAGCTGGACACTGAAATTTCTGTAAAACTTACCTCCTTGGGATTGGATATCAGTCATGACCTTGTCATGGAACACATGGAATTGATACTATCCAAGGCAAAGGAGAGTGGAATCACGGTAACCATCGATATGGAGGATTCATCCAGGTGCCATGCCATCCTTGAGATTTACAAAACGCTTCGGCAGAAGTACGAAAATTTGGGGACGGTGATCCAATCCTATCTCTATCGATCAGAGAAGGATGTAGATGATCTAAAGCATTTTTCTCCTTATTTGAGGCTGGTGAAGGGTGCATATAAAGAATCTGGTAAAGTGGCTTTCCCGGAAAAGCAGATGGTGGATGAGAATCTGAAACATCTCATTAAAAAACAACTCTTGAACGGTCATTATACAGCTATAGCAAGCCATGACGAAGCGATGATCGATTACACCATCGGATTAGTGAAAGAACACAATATCCCGGATGACCGCTTCGAGTTTCAAATGCTTTATGGAATGAGGAATCAATTGCAATCCGATCTAGTGAAAAAAGGTTATAAGGTCCGTATTTATCTCCCATATGGGGAGGATTGGTATGGGTATTTCATGAGACGTCTGGCAGAAAGGCCAGCAAATGTAGCATTTGCATTGAAGGGGATCCTCAGCAAGTAACTTTATTGAAAAATTTAACAAGTCTTATTGTCAATTTAAGCAGTTACATCTAGATAGTATATAAACAGGAAGGAAAGTGAAAAAAATGAGTAACGGAATTTTCAATATCCCAACACCTAAAAATGAGCCTGGTAATTCATATGCCCCAGGTACAAAAGAAAAAGAAACATTAAAGGCAGAATTAAAACGCCAATCGAATATCGAAGTCGATATCCCTGTCATTATTAATGGAGAAAATATTAAGACAGATACAGTGAAGCAAGTGGTTATGCCGCATGATCATCAACATGTTTTGGCAAACTTTTCCCAATCTGGAGAAAAAGAGTTGCGTGATGCTGTAGAAGCGGCAATGGCTGCAAAAGAATCATGGGCAAATATGCCGTGGGAACACAGAGCATCCATTTTCTTAAAAGCTGCTGATTTAATCTCTGGTCCATACCGTGACGTAATCAATGCTGCTACAATGTTAGGACAATCCAAAACAGCTATTCAAACAGAAATTGATGCTGCACAAGAATTAGCAGATTTCTTACGTTTTGGTGTTGATTATGCCAATCAGATTTATCAAATGCAACCGGATAGCATGAAAAACATTTGGAATCGTTTAGATTACCGTCCACTGGATGGTTTTGTATTGGCCATCTCTCCATTTAACTTCACAGCAATTGGTGGAAACTTACCATCAGCTCCTGCAATCATGGGGAACGTGGTCGTTTGGAAACCAGCAACAACTGCTATACTATCAAACTACTACTTCATGCGTATCTTAGAAGAAGCAGGATTACCAAAAGGCGTAATCAACTTCGTCCCTTCTCGTGGTTCACAAGTATCGGAAGTAGTATTAACAGACCCTCGTATGTCTGGATTCCATTTTACTGGTTCAACAAGTACGTTCCAGACCATTTGGAAAACAGTAGGAGAAAACATTACAAACTATAAATCATATCCTCGTTTGGTTGGGGAAACGGGTGGAAAAGACTTTGTATTTGCTCACGAAACGGCACAAGCAGACAAAGTAGTAGCTGGACTTGTTCGTGGTGCGTTTGAATACCAAGGTCAAAAATGTTCAGCAGCCTCTCGTGCATACATCCCAGCAAGCATGTGGGAAGAAGTGAAAGCTGGTGTAATGGAAGAAACGGCTAAGCTTAAAGTAGGGGATGTCAGAGACTTTAGAAACTTCATGGGTGCGGTAATCGATAAAGCAGCCTTTGATTCAATCACTAGCTACATTGACTATGCTGCCGATTCTGAAGAAGCTGAAATCATTGCTGGTGGTACGTATGATGATTCAGTTGGATATTTCGTTCAACCGACCGTCATTGTGACAACAAATCCAAACTTTAAAACCATGACAGAAGAAATTTTTGGACCGGTATTGACGATTTATGTATATGAAAATGATCAATTAGAAGAAACATTGACTGCAGTAGATACAGCGTCTATGTACGCATTAACAGGCGCGATCTTTGCACAAGATCGTCAAGCCATTATGCACTTGGAACGCCGCTTATCCGGTGCAGCTGGAAACTTCTATATCAACGATAAACCAACCGGTGCGGTGATCAATCAACAGCCATTCGGCGGTTCTCGCGGATCTGGTACAAACGATAAAGCAGGTTCTGTATTCAACATGATTCGTTGGACCAGTCCTCGTATTGTTAAAGAAAACTTTGCTCCAACGACAGACATTGCCTATCCGTTTATGGATGAGGAATAATGTAACTCGGGGATGATTCTAAATCCCGATTACTTCATGCTTCACATACAGGTCAAGCTTCTTATGGCAAAAGCTCTCCCTACAAGGGGGAGCTTTTCATTTTTTATTCAGGGATTTAACGTTATAATAGGAATCATTAACACTCGTGGAAAGGTAAGATTCCTATGGAAGCACATGATTTAATCCTCCAAACAGAAGATATTCATAAAGCAACGGAATTAATCAGTTCGAAATTAGGCAATCCCGTGATCATTGAAAACAAAAATTTTGAATTAATTTCATACAGTTCCTCTTCTAATAAATTCGATCAAACACAGCAAAAGACGATCCTCACGAAAAAATGTCCGGTCTTCATCATCGATCGACTGAAAAAAGAAGGGATCGTACACCAGCTCGAAAAGCATTCTGATCCGATCCGGGTTCAAGCGATGGAAGAGTTAGGATTCCACCAGCGTGTCGTCATTGCCGCAAAATACCTGGGAAACACGATGGGATATATTTGGGTCCAGGAATCCAGCCGACTCCTCGAAAACGAAGAGCTCGCTTTCCTTGAAGAAATCTCCCCGCACCTTGGAAACCTGATCAATGATATGTTCGCAAAGGTCAATATCAAAAAGGACAGAAAAGAAGAAGTACTGTGGCACCTCCTGCAACACGAGTATGGAAGTGAAAGCCAACTCCGCCATGATGCATCCCTTGTCAAGCTGACACTGCCGAAACGGTTCACGGTAGCCGTTTATTCCATCACATCGTCGCAATATAAGTCCATGCTGGACCAACTTGAGAAGCTGGTCCAGGAATCCCGTTTCCAAACAAACATTTATTCGTTACGAACGGAATACCAAGTCATTCTTGTTCTCTACGGCAAAGCAGAGACACCGTCTTCTTCCCTGGAATTAGCCAGAGATCTAGTTGAAAAAGTGAAGGAGCAAACAGGCGAGGAAGAATTCTACAATTTCCTGATCGGGGTCGGAAAGGAATACACCACGTTATATCAAATGAGAAAGAGCTTCTTGGAAGCGTCAGAAGTCATAGAGACCGCTAACTTCATCAGTCCGCGCCCTGAATCGATGCCGCGGGAATTTGCTCAATTGGGAATTTATCGGTACTTGCCAACCCTTTATGAAAAAAACACTTCAAAGGATTATTATAGTGATGACTTGTTGTCATTGATCAATAATGATGTCAAGAAACAGACAAATCTGCTCCGGACACTTGAAGTGTTCCTGGCGAATGACGGTAAGGGTAAACAGACCGCTAATGAATTGTTCATCCATCCGAACACCTTGAATTATAGAATCAAAAAAATACAGGAGCTTACTACTATTGATTTCAATAACTTCAATATGAAAGTATACCTATATACTGAATTACTGCTGTTGAACAATGTTGAAGCATATTATCAGCGCTATAAAGATGCTTTGAAAGGGATTTGATCTCGTGTATAGAGTTTTATGAAAACTTTGTTGTTTTTAATAAAGCTAGGGCTGGTTGATTTCCACCCCAGGTGCTCGCTTTCCGCGGGGCGTGAGTGGAGCCTCCTCGGGCTTTGCGCTGCGGGGTCTCAACTTTCCGGCTATTCCCGCAGGAGTCGAGCCCCTTCCGTTCCAATCAACTGTTAGGCATGAGTTATAAACCAAAACTTTTTTCAAGTGTGCAGAGTTCGAAGATTATAACGTGTAGGAGAAATGAAATTTCTTTTGAGTGTTTTTGTCACTATTGACTCTTTTAGATGGCGAGGGGAAGTGCGTAGGGTCCCTCGCTAAAGCATCCGTACGCTAGCTGCAAGCAGTCCCCTACCATTCAGCACACACTGGAAAAAACCCAGATCCTAATGATTCTGGGTTTTTTCGCTGTCTGAATACAATGTTATAATATAAGGTTTTCCCTCCCTAAACGGAACCAGTTAGATTGAACGCCGCTTCGTTTTTCGTGCTATTACAACCCTTTATCATCCTTCATCAATTTCTTCATATCGATTTTGAGCATCCGATCCATCGGGTAGGTGGTCGTATAACGATATTTATCTGCTCCGGATTCAAATACGACGTAGAGCTCTTTTTTTACTTCCACAATTCCCTCTGGCATCGGAATGGCTTCTATGCTCTGACGCGGTTTTGCCGTGTGAGCATCAAGGAACCAGAGAGGTACTTGCTTTCCTCCAACCGTAACATGGGCATGAGGGTCTTCTTTTAACGGGTATTCATATCGGTACAGCACGCTGTCGTTGGCTCTTCCATAGGAGGTACTGAGAGTGACGCCATTCCTTGCCGCCTTCTGCATGATGGCTCCCTGAACTTTTCCTGTGGTCGAGAGAACGTAATCCGGCACGGCATTGTGGTCAGGCGAGCCATTCCAATGCGCTTCACTAAGCATGTCGTTGTTTCGTTCCAAATCAAACCCGATCATCCATGCATAGTGCATTTCCCCGTCCCGGTTCTCGATATGATGCGATGGATCAGTCGGATAGGAGTTTGCCTCATAGAATTCCCCGACCCAGAGGATGCCTTCATCATAAACGGTGTAAGCCGCTTCGACGGGGATGGGAATCTGTTTTGTGAACTGGATTTCCCCGTTATTTTCTGCTTGTTCCAGTTCGCTTAAATCGAAGCTGAATAAGTGATTTTCGGATGCTACCCAGCCGTGATCGCGACTGACGGTCACACCGCCTGCATGACCGGTATACGGTGTGCCGTCCGTATTGTAAAGGACAACGGACTTCACTAATTCTCCAGTACTGCGATCTGTAACGGTAATGGTGCCCGGTCGGATCCCATCATCGACGTAGCCGATGGTAAGGAGCCAGTCTTTTTTCTTATAATAAGTCAATCCTTGAGGAACGAGTCCTTGTGATAGTCCGGCGATCACCGGGCCGTCGGAACTGATATCCCACAGATCCTGGTAGACTGGATCTTTCTCATGTTCCGACCGTTCAACCTGGGTGATGAGCTGGTGTTCCGGCGTTACGAGTACAGGCGCTGATTTCTCCGATACATTCCCTGATGTATCTTCTGCGCTTACTTGTAACGTGTATGTTTGATTACCAACTAATGTATATATCGTAAATGCTGTCTGGGATGGATCTACGGAGTATTCAAGTTCGCCATCTTTGTAAATGTGATAACGGTATAGATCGGATTCAGTTGAAGCGTCCCAGGTTAAAACAGCTTCCCCGTTGCCCGGAGTTGCCTCAAGGTTGGTCGGTGATATCGGTGTTTCTTCATCTGACACGGGACGATCAGGTGCTTGATCTTCAACAACCCATCCCGGAGTCGGATATTGGCCAGCTGCCAATTTTTCCATTGTCCGGGTATTATCCTGAGGATAGGAATAGGTGACGGTTTGTTTTAGAGAAACGTCCTCTCCGGAATATTCGGCTCTGACGACTTCGAGTCCATCAGGATCATAAACGGTCAGTGTATTGCCGCCGTTGACCAGGCCGGCGATATCACCGAGGACGATCGTATCCTCTTCTTGAAGATACTTGCTTTTGTACGAATAGAAATAGTTATAATTAAATGCTTCGAGGGAAATAGGGCTGATGGATGCATTTCTAGTCCAGACCACCACAGTATCCCAAGGCTTCAAAATGTGAGTGTCCCCGATTTCTTCATCCCAGTTATAGGAGGCAAATCGATACCCTTTCAGATCGATCGGGTCCGGGCTGTTATTATAAAGCTCAAAGTATTCGAATGCATCGTAGCCTGCATAGTTATCTGTGTTCGGAATCAATTCGGTGATCAGCAGGTTTGGTGTCGGTACGTTTTCTGTCGGTCCTGTGACGAGTGGAGCAGAAGCTTCCGATTCATTTCCGACTTGATCGAGTGCAGTTACTTCTAAAGTGTACTCCCTCTTTAATTCCAGAGGGGATACGATCAAACTCGTTTTGTCAGCAGCGACTGTGCCGTAAAGTGTTCCGTTGATGTAGACGCGGTATCCGGCAAGATCGCTTTCTGTATTGGCAGTCCAAAGCAACTTTACATGATCGCTCCCTGGATTTGCTTTAAGTCCGGAAGGCGTGGCTGGGGCTTCGCTGTCCACGACCTCCTGTGGGACAACCCGGACTTCTTTTGTTGCAGGGGATTCGTTTCCTTCCGAGTCCACAGCTGTCACCCGGAATGTATATGCCTGCCCATTTTCCAATCCATCAATGATTGAAATGGTCGCATCTGTAGAGGTGGTCGTTCCATCAGAGTGGTAGATCGTATAGGAGACTGCACCTTCTGAAGCTTCCCACTCAAGGGTAATCGATTGGTTGGCGGGAGTTGCAGTCAGGTTAGATGGTGTAGTAGAACCTGACACTTGTTCAGGCAGTAAAACGGCAGGAGTTGGTGGTTCATCGTTGCCTAACTTCATCATCTCAGCTGAGCTGGTTGCCTGGTAAATGATACTGCGGTTTGTGATGCCATCGACTTCCCCATCATTGATTAACGCGGTACTAAGGATATTGTCATCAGCATCAGCAATTCCTACTTGGCGAAGGCTGCTGTCATGCAATCCTTGACCTGATGTCGTCAGCTTGATTTCGTATACGTCATCGGCAGTGAGATACATGTCATAGTTGGAGTTGAAGTCCCATAGAGGTATATCAGGATAAGCGAATTTCTTTAACCAGAGGACCAGGGACTCTTTTGGCTGGATGGTCTTGTCTTCGATGGGCCATCGGTTGGCCGGGCTTGAGAAGTTACTCGTGAAGTATTGGAGTTGATAATCTTGTAGATTGATTGCTTCTGAGGCCGTATTATAGATTTCGACGTACTCATAGGGCTGTCCTATTCCTGCGGATTTGGTGACGATTTCCGTGATGACAAGAGGTGGAGTGGATTCATTCGCGCTTGCACTGTGAGCATGAAGCAATAATAGTCCTACGAATCCTAAAGCAAGAAGGGCTAACCTGCTAATTGATCTGTTTTTCAACTTCATTTCCTCCTTTAAAATGTTATTTATGTATAAATGAAAAGAACCCCATGGCAATGGAGTGCACGATAAACGTACACGCGATTGACACAGGGTTCTCCTCATCTCTACCCGCTATATAATCTTACTAACTCCATCATACAATGAGCGCTTGGGGGTGGCAATGGCCATTCTAGAAAATTTAGAATTTTTAGATATATCATTGAAATGAAAGAAAGATTGGTGTATGATAAAAGGAATATTATGAGAAATGAAGCTTGGTAGGAAGAGGAGAAGAGATCACCTATGAAGCGAATTGTATGATTTTTTCACAATGGGGTGGAGAAATCAGGCATTCGTTTTGTGGCGCGGTCTCTTTTTAGTTTAAGGAGGATGGCGGAATGACGCATTACATGAATGAGGTATCGGGATTCTTCTGGCAGCATGATATCTATTTCCGGATTTTGGTCAGTGCTGTATTAGGATTCATCATTGGATGGGACAGGACATCGAAAAATAAGCCCGCTGGTTTAAAAACATATACGTATGTATCGGTGGCATGTACATTGATTACAATCGTCTCGATCGAAGGTGCGGAGATGCTCAGTCTACCGGACAGCGGAAAAGTAATGGACCCGTTTCGTCTGGCAGCGCAAATCGTATCGGGACTCGGATTCCTCGGTGCAGGAGTGATCCTGAAAGATGGGTTGCGGGTAAAAGGCCTGACTTCAGCTGCGATGATTTTTTACGTTGGGGGAATCGGAATCGGCATTGGAGCTGGATTTTATTCTATAGTCATCTTCGCAACACTGGTAACCTTCATCATTACCAAGATAGGTAATATCTTTGAAGAGAGGGATATCACGTCAGTGCGCCTCCCGTGGATCAGGAAAAAAAGAAAGACAGACGATGCAGAAAAAAAGGTGGGAACGTGAAAGTGAGCTCAACTCCAGTGTATGCAGTTCAGTTACGAAATTTAAAATCACCAAGGAAAAGGCACACGGATTTCCAAGTGAATTCGTGTGCCTTTTCTTAATGTTATATCAAAATGGAAAAAGTGGGTTCATCAAAGGTCATTATATTTTCTTCTGAAAAACCAAATTTCAAATAAAATAATCTCCCTGCTTCATTTTCGGGATGAACCGTTAAATTCAAACGATTACAAGAATGATTGGTGGTTTTAATATGTTTGATTACTTCTTTTAACGTTTTTGAGCCCAATCCGGTTCTTTGAAATCTTTTATCTATGAAAAAATGAAACAACCAGTAGTCATCTTTACTGCCTGGTGTATAATGCAGATTGAAATAGCCTACCATCTTATTTTGATTGTAAATGCCATATGGCTCTACCATTTTTCCACCTGGTCTTATATACGCTTTAGCAAGAGCAATAGCGACGGGAGGATGAATAGATGCAACGAATTTCAGTTGTTCATCGTGGACGGAAAGTTCAAGTGCTTCTCGCCAATTGTCTGCACTTATTAATTTAATACTAATATCTGACATACAACACCTCATTTATTTTACTCAGATTTTCAACTAACCTTGCTTCGATAATATACCGAATTCTCCCAGAGGTTGAGCCCTTTTTGGTTAAAAATCCAGATTCCAGAGTTTCGGATCCCCGGAAGAAATGGCGAGGGCACCGGCTCTTAGTCCATTCAGAATATCCTGCTTATTACCGATCAGGCCACCAGCGATGATGGGCAGCGCAGTCATTGTTGTCAGTTTATCAATGACGGACGGCATAAGACCAGGAAGGACTTCAAGGGCATCCGGCTTGCAGTTCTGTGCGATATCAATTCCTTTGACAAGGGCATTGCGGTCGATAAGAAAAAGGCGCTGGATCGTCATTAAGCCTTCTTCTTTTGCATATTTGATCAGGTTGCTCCTGGTTGTAATGATGCCAGCCGGCTTCCAAATTTCTGCTATGTATTTAATGGCACTCTTCGTATTGGACAGTCCATCGATGAAATCAATATGAATAAACGTGGTTTTACCGGCTTCCTTCAGTTTTTTCAGATACCCGTCCATCGTAATCAAACTGCCGGTAAGGATGAACACGATGTTGGCGTTTGACTGTATGGCCTTTTCCAAGTCTTTTTCTTCCTTTATGGAAGCGATGACTTGGGATTGGACGATGTCGATTATGTTTGGTTTCATGTATTTTGCCCCTTTGAATAGTCTGAATATTGTTTTTTCTTTTAGTATAGCATAATTGTTTTGGGGGTTGAGAGGTGTAACCTTGGCTTTCTTGTAAACTACTAATGTTCACGATGAAGTAAAGTATGAATGAAGAATCTTAGCGATTTACTTGAAAAGCGTAAAATATTCAACAACTAATTGAAGACTAGTTATAGTGCCCAATTTGATTAGTCCTCCGTAATACAATTAATTCAAAAACAGGATTGACAAACCAATTTAAATCCTTTACCATAACCCTAATGCTTAAACGCATCATAAATAATTTAACTTAATAAAGCGATATCTTCTTATCCAGAGAGGTGGAGGGACTGGCCCTGCGATACCTCGGCAACGGGTTCTTATGAATACCGTGCCAATTCCATCAAGTCATATGACTTGAAAGATGAGAAGAGTGGACATATACATATTTGTGCCTCTCTTCTTATGAAGGGGGGCACTTTTTATTTTCAGCCATGTCCTTCAAACACAGGCTTCAAGAAGAATACATAGCGAAAGGAGCAAGTCCTGTATGATCAGAGTTCAGAATGTTACGAAAGTATTTGAGACAAAGGATGGCCCATTCACCGCTTTGAAGAATGTTTCCTTCGAAGTGAAGAGGGGAGAGATTTATGGTGTGATCGGATTCAGCGGAGCGGGAAAAAGCACGCTTGTACGCTGTCTCAATTTTTTAGAGAAACCATCGTCGGGTGATATTTTCATAGAGGGGCGCAGCCTGAAAGATCAGTCGGCAATCGATCTGAGGAAAGAGCGGCACCGCATCGGGATGATTTTTCAGCATTTTAATCTATTTCAATCCCGGACGGTGGCAGGGAATATCGCTTATCCTCTGAAACTTGCAAAATGGCCAAAAGAAAAAATCAGCGAGAGAGTAAGGGAGTTGCTCGCGTTTGTCGGACTTGAAGATAAAGCGAAGCATTATCCGGATCAACTGTCAGGAGGGCAGAAGCAAAGGGTGGGGATAGCAAGAGCCCTGGCGACATCGCCTTCGATTCTGCTCTGCGATGAAGCAACATCCGCACTTGATCCTCAGACGACGGAATCGATTTTGAACTTATTAAAGAGAATCAATGCTGAGTATGGTATTACGATTGTGATGATCACCCACGAAATGGGGGTCATCCGGGAAATCTGTGATAAGGTCGCTGTCATGGAAAATGGAGAAATCGTTGAAGAGGGAAGCGTCTTTGATATCTTTTCCAACCCGCAGACCCCGACGACGAAAAATTTTGTGAAGAGTGTCATGAATGATCAGCTGCCGGCATCGGTTCTCGACAAATTGAATGACAGCAAAGAAGGGCGCATCTGCCGCCTCATTTTCAAGGGTGATTCGACGGGTACGCCGATCCTTTCCGAAACGGCAAAGAAATTCAATGCCCATATCAATGTATTATTCGGCCAGATTACGGAACTCCAGGGCAAGCCGTTCGGGAATCTCATCGTACAGATCATTGGCAGCAAGAAAGAAACGGAAGAGATCCTGGATTATTGGAAGAACAGATTATTCGTAAGCGAGGTGGAGAAGCGTGCAAGTTAACTGGGA
This sequence comes from Rossellomorea sp. H136, assembly GCF_056838065.1. NCBI lineage: Bacteria > Bacillati > Bacillota > Bacilli > Caryophanales > Bacillaceae > Rossellomorea > Rossellomorea sp. H136. Next base: position 3,749,925 of record NZ_CM166371.1, on the reverse strand, counting down.
ATTATTCTGGCCAAGAATTATAGAAGCGACATGGGATACCGTTGCGATGGTGTCATTCTCCCTCCTGTTTGCAACGTTGATTGGGCTTCCCCTCGGCATCATCGTCGTGGTCACGCGGAAGGGGCACTTACTTGAAAATAAAGTCGTCTTTTCCGTATTGAGCAGCATCATCAACGTGTTTCGTTCGATCCCGTTCATCATCTTGATGGTGGCCATCATCCCCTTTACAAGATTGGTAGTAGGCACATCGATCGGAACGGCGGCAGCGGTCGTGCCGCTTGTCGTATTTGCGGCACCGTATATTGCAAGACTGGTAGAGAGCTCGCTCCTTGAAGTGGAACCGGGTGTCATTGAAGCGGCGGAGTCCATGGGGGCCGGGCCGTGGCAGATCATTTTTGGGATCCTCATTCCGGAAGCATTGAGTACATTGGTCCTGAATATCACGATCGCGACCATCGGCCTTGTCGGTGCATCGGCCATGGCCGGGGCAGTCGGTGGCGGTGGCCTCGGGGATCTGGCCATTGCTTACGGATATCAGCGATTTGAAACATCCGTCATGATCGTGACTGTCATCATTTTAATCGTGATGGTGCAGGGACTACAGACAGCAGGGAACACATTATCAAAAATCATTAGGAGACGTTAGGAGAGAGGAATATGAAAAAATCAATCAGCCTGGCAAGTATCGCCATTCTATTATTCACCCTTATCTTGAGCGGCTGCTCGGGAAACAGTGCATCCGGCTCAGGTGAAGAAGAAGTCGTTAAGGTCGGAGTGAATGGATCTGGGGTGCCGATTTGGGAGTATATGAAGGAGAAAGCAGCGAAGGAAGGGATTGAAATCGAGATTGTGGAGTTTGCCGATTACGTGAGACCGAACCAGGCGCTGGCCGATGGGGATATCGACCTGAACGCCTTCCAGACGATCTCGTATTTTGATTCTTTCGTTGAAGAACATAATCTGGACCTTGTACCGATCGGCACGACGATCATCGCGCCGATGGGAATCTATTCGGAAAAATATAAATCGGTAGAAGACTTACCGAAAGGCAGTAAAGTAGCCGTTCCTCAAGAGGCGACGAACCTTGGCCGTGCCCTTCTTCTACTGGAGGAAGCAGGTTTGATCGAACTGAAAGAAGGATTTGATCAGTCACAAGGTCTGGAAGCCATAAAAGAAAACCCGAAAAACCTTGAATTCACACCGGTCGTCGCTGCCCAGACGCCGAGGGTACTGCCGGATGTTGCGGCATCGATCATCAATAATGGTGTGGCTGTTGAAGCAGGGTTCGTACCGGTTGATGACAGCATCTATATCGAAGGGGCGGAATCCAAGCCGTTCATCAATATCATTGCGGCGCAGGAAAAAGATAAAGACAATAAGACCTATAAAAAGATTGTGGAGCTCTATCAGGAAGATGACGTAGCGGAACATATCAAGAAAACATACAAAGATTCCCTGATCCCGACATTCGTGCCGGTCAGTGAATTGCATTAGGAGCGAAAAGAGATGAGTCAACCAGCAGCGATTGCCGATCGTAAAAACAACATCCTCTCGGCAGTGGATCAACTGGCTGTGAAACTCGTGTCGACCAGCCATCAGATCCACGACAATCCTGAAATCGGAAACGAAGAGTTCTTTGCTTCAGAGACCTTGACCACCCTCCTTGCAGCCAATGGGTTCTCCATTGAAAGGGGAGTGGCGGGACATGAGACTTCCTTTGTGGCACGCAAACTTTCAGGGAAAGAAGGGCCGGTCATCGGCTACCTGGCTGAATATGACGCACTGCCTGGACTCGGTCACGCCTGCGGTCACAATATCATCGGGACGGCAAGCTGCGGGGCGGCCATCGCCCTGTCGTCCGTACTCGATGAAACAGGAGGGGAAGTGGTGGTGTTCGGGACTCCTGCCGAGGAAGGCGGTCCGAACGGAAGTGCGAAGGGCAGTTTTGTAAAGGCAGGCTTGTTCGAAGGAGTGGATGCATGCATGATGGTTCATCCGTTCAACAGGACAACGCAGACAGGGAAAACCCTTGCGGTGGACCCGCTTGATTTCGAATTTAAAGGAAGGTCTGCTCATGCGGCTGCTTCCCCTGAAGACGGCATCAATGCCCTCGACGGTGTGATCCAGCTATTCAACGGCATTAACGCCCTTCGCCAGCACGTGACCGATGATGTACGGATCCACGGCATCATCACCCACGGTGGGGATGCACCCAATATCGTCCCTGACTATGCAAAAGCCCGCTTCTATATACGCGCTGCAACCAGGGAAGCATGCAATGAAGTCACCAAGAAAGTGAAAGCGATCGCTGAGGGATCGGCACTTGCCACGGGGACGGAACTGAATGTCATCAAGATCCAAAATGAAGTCGATCACTTTCAGCTCAACCGTCGTTTCGATAAAGTATTCCAGCAGTCCATCGAGTCACTAGGGGAACACTTCGACGATACGGAACGAAAGGGACTCGGATCTTCCGATGCCGGAAACGTCAGCCGGGTGGTCCCGACCATCCACCCCTACATCAAAGTCGGCCCCGAATCCCTCGTCGTCCACACGAACGAATTCAGGGAAGCGGCCAAATCCACCGAGGGTGACCGTGCCCTTGTGATCGGGGCAAAGGCACTTGCGCTGACGGGGTATGAACTGCTGACGGATAAGCAGCTTTTAGAGGAAATATGGAAAGAGTTCGGTTCAAGTAAATAAAGATGAAAAGACAGCCAAATCAGGGCTGTCTTTTTTGTGTGAAAGATATGCGGCGCTTAATGGAGAATGTTCCAATGTCTAACGAAAATACTAGAAGGATATTGAGTAAATGAGAGATTGTACGGAGAAACCAAAGTAAGGAGAATGACATGAGAAAACTATGATAGCAGGAAATTTTTTTTCGCACTCTCGATACTGGGGGCATGCGGTTCAGAAGGGGCCGAACCGGAAGGAAATACCATAGGTTTGGCCACTAAAAAAATAATCCTCTCTCTTAAAATCACAAACATTTTCACTAATCATATACTAGTTACTAGGGGTGGTATTTTAAGGAGGGATACAATGAAAATGAACAGGAAGAAGCACTTCTTACGTAAGGAAAAGCTTTTCGCTTACGTAACTAACTTTGGAGATGATACTATTTCAATGATTGATACCAAAAATGATAAAGTTACAGATACTATTCTAGTAAAAGATCAACCAGATGGGATTACGATCTCCCCTCTAGTTAAACATGCATATGTGTCCAATACGAATAATAACTCTGTTTCAGTTATAGATCTTTCTAGTCATAAAGTGGGGAATGAAATACCTGTTGGTGAGGGGCCGGTTGGCATAGCTGCGACTCCTGATGGTAGAAAAGTGTATGTAGCGAATTTCGGTGGTACAACAGTCTCAATCATTGATGTCTGCAAGCAAACAGTGAAACATATTGAAGTAGGAAATAACCCATTTGATGTGGCATTTAGTCCAAATGGAAGAAAGGCTTATGTTGCTGTAACAATAAGTAACTTTGTTGCAGTAATAGATACAAAAAAAGAATCAGTGATAGACAGGATTCCTATTACGAATGGGGAATTCCCTCGAGACCCTGCGATCACTCCGAATGGAAAAAAGCTATACGTGGCCAATCGTGGGAGAGGTGAGCCTAGTACAGTTTCTGTTATTGACCTTAAGGAAAATGTAGTAACGAATACAATAAATGCAGGTATTAGACCGAATGGTGTAGCTGTTACACCAGATGGGAAGAAGGTTTATATCACTAATATTAGTAGTGATAATGTAACAGTAGTGAATGCAATGGAAGATTCAATTATTGCAACTATTGATGTTGGAGACGGTCCAACGGATGTTTGTATTACCCCCAATGGGAAAAAGGCTTATATCACTAACTTTAATGCAGGGACAGTCTCAGTTATTTGTATTAGAAGGAATATGGTTATAACTACAATTACTACAGGAAAGCAAACAAGCGATTGTGCTATTTCTCCTTCATGTTTTCCTTTTCAAGGAAAACATGAAGGACAACTATAAAAAATCAATGGTAGTTGATTTTTTCATTTATTATTGAAAATGAGGTTGATATGATCTCTACCCATGACAAAATAATTAACTATCAAATACACTTGTCGAAGGTATTTTTCCAATAATCAAAAGATTGCTTCACTCTCGAACCATTCGAACTCTATTTGTGATGCAGCAAGGGAGCGACTGTATAAGAAGAACATTGCGTTCGTTCCTGGCTCTATAATTAGTCGACCATCCACTCTAAAACCCGGCTCTGTTCTTTGGGGGCTTAGCGCTCTGGTACCGACTACCTTTCCTCCTGAAAATGAGCCTGAAACACTAGGGTTGAAGAGGATTTGTCCCACAGGTCTATGCTTGGAGGCCAGTTTCAGAACACTCACGTCTGATGATAGAGTTGGGGTTCCAGGAGGGTCAGCATTCACAACGAAATCTGCCGTCACTAGTTTAGTCGAAAAGTTTGTCAAAGCAAAAAAAGAGACATATAAATTCACATTAGAGTGTAACGGATTTACAAGCTGAGCCCATGCATTTCTACTAGCACTTGTTTTTAATACCCCGGAAGTGCCAGCAAACAACCTTCCTTTGGTACTTTGATAGGCGGGGTTTATAATGTCTACTTTTGGCTTTATTTCCATGTAAAGTTTACCTCCTTATAAGTCTACTTTTAAAATATATATACTTTTGAATAGGTATTATGCTTTTAGACCAAGTTAAAGTTTAGAGGAATCTAAGCTATAGATAGAATCGGAAGGAGAAGTTGGATAAAGCAAAGGTTTCATATAATATGGAAGATGTTGATGCTTTATTTTCATTTTTCTTTATTGTTTTTTTAGAAGATTGAGGGGAAAGGTGATAATGAGTTTTAATATAAATATTGCAAACGTTTACAAACATATGTTATTGTATGTGTAACCGGTTACACAAAACCAACTAAACGAACAGGAAGTGACGTACGTGGTAACAATCAAGGATGTGGCGAGTGAAGCGGGGGTGTCGGTGGCGACGGTCTCCCGGGTGCTCAATGATAACGGCTATGTAGGAGTCGAAACGAGGAAGAAAGTGATGGAGGCGATCTCTAAGCTGAATTACAGTCCGAACGAGGTGGCACGCTCTCTTTTTAAAAGGGAGTCAAGGCTGATCGGACTACTGCTTCCGGATATCACGAATCCGTACTTCCCGCAGCTGGCGAGAGGGGTAGAGGATGAAGTGAGTGAGGCTGGGTTCAGGCTCCTGCTTGGGAACAGCGACGAGAACATTCAAAAGGAGCTGGATTATATCCAGACCTTCGTTCAGAACAATGTCGTCGGCATGATTTCTGCGACGAATCATGTGGAGCATGATCAGCTTTATAGTGAATTGAATCTCCCACTCGTCCTCCTTGACCGGACGACGGACAACTATCCGGCTGTTTATGCTGACGGACGCAAAGGGGGACGCTTGGCGGCAAAGACCTTAGTTGAAAAAGGGGCGAAGCGGATCACCGTCATGAAGGGGCCGGCACACGTCAAGCCGGCACAGGACCGATTCCGGGGAGCCGTCGAGTACTTAAGCGGGACAGACGTTGATTTTACGGTGATGTCCACGACCTCGTTCTCCTTTGAAGACGCAAAAGGCTGGGCGGAGGAACTGTTCGCCACCTATCCTGATACGGATGGGGTCATCGCGAGCAATGATATCGTCGGGATCGCCATTCTCCATGAGGCATTGAGGCTCGGGAAAAAGATACCTGAAGACGTACAAATCATCGGCTACGATGACATCCCCCAGAGCAGCCTTTCCTATCCGGCGCTTTCCACGATCAGGCAGCCTGCTTACGAAATGGGCAGGCAGGCCGCGGCACTTCTGATTAAACTGATAAAAAAAGAAAAAGACATCGATACATGTGTTCAGCTTCCGGTTGAACTAATCGAACGAAACACAACAAGAGAGGGATGAAGGAAGATGAAAAAAGCGAAGATTGCCGTGATCGGCAGTTCATCCATGGATCTGGTGGTGACATCAGCAAAACGCCCCGGTGCAGGGGAAACGGTACTGGGTGACAACTTTGACACGGTACCCGGCGGGAAAGGAGCCAACCAGGCCGTTGCAGCAGCAAGGCTTGGGGCTGACGTATACATGATCGGATGCGTAGGGGATGATCCGTACGGCCAAGAGATTTTAGAAAACTTTAAGCGTAATGGTGTTTATACCGACTATGTGGAACCGGTTACAGATGCGAAATCCGGAACCGCTCATATCATCCTCGCTGAAGGGGACAACAGCATTGTCGTCGTAAAAGGGGCAAATGATCTTGTGACTCCTGAGTACGTACAGAAAACAGCCGATTTCCTTAAAACATGCGATCTCATCATGATTCAGCAGGAAATCCCGGAGGAAACGGTTGAATACGTGGCAGACCTGTGCAACAACATTGAAGTACCACTTCTACTTAACCCGGCTCCAGCACGAAAGATTTCACAAAAAGTCATCGATGGATCCAGCTACCTGACACCAAATGAACATGAAGCAGATGTACTCTTCAACGGAATGAAGCCGTCAGAAGCGCTGAAACAATATCCTAACAAGGTTATCATCACCGAAGGAGCAGCCGGAGTCCGCTGCCATAATGGAACAGAGGAAATCCTGGTTCCTTCCTTCAAAGTGGAAGTCGTCGACACGACAGGGGCCGGCGATACCTTCAATGCCGCATTCGGAACGGCCGTGGCTGAAGGACAATCAATGGAAGAAAGCCTCCGATTCGCGAACCGGGCTGCATCCCTTTCAGTGACCGGATTCGGGGCACAGGGCGGAATGCCGACAAGAGAAGAAGTGGAAAGGAAGCTTGCAGAATGAAACGACATGGCATCTTGAACAGTCACATTGCGAAAATACTAGACGATCTCGGCCACACGGATACGATCGTCGTGGCCGATGCCGGTCTCCCGATTCCGTCGGACGTCGTAAAAATTGACCTGGCATTGAAACCGGGAGATCCATCCTTTCTAGACTTGGTCGAACTGTTAAAGGAAGAGATGGTCGTTGAAACCGTCACGCTTGCAGAGGAAGTAGAAACGAACACAGGGGTTCATGAACAGATGACCTCATGGTTTGACGGGATCCAGTATGTATCCCACGAAAAATTCAAAAAAGAAACCCATAAGGCGAAGGCCGTCATCCGCACGGGGGAAGTCACACCGTATGCGAATTGTATCCTTCACGCAGGAGTCATTTTTTAAAACAAAGGGGTGAGTAGCATGCAGATCAGCATGAAGAATATCCATAAAGCATTTGGAACGAATCAGGTTCTAGAAGGCGTGGACATAGAGATCGGGGAGGGTGAAGTCCATGCCCTAATGGGGGAAAACGGCGCCGGAAAGTCGACTCTGATGAACATCCTGACGGGCCTTCATAAGAAGGATCAGGGAACGATCACCATCGACGGAAATGAAAAGACGTTTGATAATCCGAAGCAGGCCGAGGAATTCGGCATTGCTTTCATTCATCAGGAACTGAATGTCTGGCCTGAGCTGACCGTCCTTGAAAATCTTTTCATCAATAAGGAACCGGTTACACAATTCGGTCTTATCAACACCAAAAAAATGAAAGCGGTTGCGAATGAACAGTTTGAAAAGCTGAACATTTCAATCCCCCTCACTAAAGAAGCGGGACAGTGCTCGGTCGGGCAGCAGCAGATGATCGAAATAGCCAAAGCCCTCATGACGGATGCAAAAGTCATCATCATGGACGAACCCACTGCGGCATTGACGGACCGGGAAATCGAGACACTCTTCACCGTCATCTGTTCGTTAAAAAAAACCGGCGTGTCGATTGTATACATCTCTCACCGGATGGAAGAGATCTTCACGATTTGTGACACCATCACGGTCATGAGGGATGGACGCACGGTGGATACGACGCCGATTCCTAAAACGAACTTTGATGAGGTCGTGAAGAAAATGGTCGGACGAGAATTGACCGACCGCTTCCCGGCACGGGATCCAAAGCCAGGCGAAACGATGCTTGAAGTACGGAACCTGACGAAGAAGGGACTGTTTGAAAAAGTAAGCTTCGAAGTACGTTCAGGAGAAATCGTTGGCGTATCAGGGTTGATGGGGGCAGGCCGAACGGAAATCATGCGCACCATCTTCGGACTCGACGGCCGTTATGAAGGCGAGATCCTCGTGAACGGGAAACCGGTCACCATTAAATCACCCGATCAGGCAGTGAAGCTCGGTCTTGGGTTCATCACTGAGGATCGGAAGGATGAAGGGCTCGTCCTCGACTTTTCCCTGAAGGATAATATCGCCCTACCAAGCCTCTACAGCTTCACGAAGAAAGGCTTGATCAACGATAAGAGCGAACAGGACTTTGTCGAAATGCTCATCAAGCGGCTGACGATCAAGACCGAATCAGCCCGGACTCACGCAAAAAACTTGTCTGGCGGGAACCAGCAGAAGGTGGTCATCGCTAAATGGATCGGGATCGGTCCGAAAGTACTCATCCTCGATGAACCGACAAGGGGAGTCGATGTTGGGGCGAAACGGGAAATCTATCAACTGATGAACGAGCTCACCGACCGGGGCGTCGCGATCGTGATGGTATCATCCGAACTGCCCGAGGTACTCGGAATGAGCGACCGCATCCTCGTCGTCCATGAAGGGACCATCGCAGGAGAGCTTTCAAAGGAAGAAGCAACACAGGAAAAAATCATGACATTGGCGACAGGAGGTCACGCACATGAATAACGCACTCAAAACGAATCACGTCGGCAATCTGATGCAAAAGCTCGGTCCGCTCCTCGGACTGTTTGTACTGATTGCAACCGTATCCATCATCAACCCTAGTTTTCTAGAACCTTTGAACTTATTGAATCTATTACGACAGGTCGCGATCAACGCCCTGATTGCCTACGGGATGACCTTCGTCATTCTGACCGGGGGAATCGATTTATCCGTCGGCTCGATCCTCGCCTTATCCAGTGCCCTCATGGCAGGGATGATGGTATCGGGAATCGACCCGATCCTTGCGATCCTGATCGGCTGTATCCTTGGAGCCGTGATGGGAATGGTCAACGGATTATTGATCACAAAAGGAAAAATGGCACCATTCATCGCGACACTTGCCACAATGACGATGTTCCGCGGATTGACGCTTGTGTACACAGACGGAAATCCGATCACGGGTCTTGGCGACAGCTATGCCTTCCAACTGTTCGGAAGAGGATACTTTCTTGGAATCCCAGTACCTGCCGTTACGATGATTCTGACGTTCGCGATCCTGTGGGTGATCCTGCACAAAACCCCGTTCGGTCGAAAAACATATGCCATAGGTGGGAATGAAAAAGCAGCCCTGATCTCAGGAATCAAAGTACCACGCATCAAAGTGATGATCTACTCACTGGCCGGCTTACTGGCAGCACTGGCTGGAGCGATCCTGACGTCACGCCTGAACTCGGCACAGCCGACAGCGGGTACATCCTATGAACTCGATGCCATCGCAGCCGTCGTCCTAGGCGGGACAAGCCTGTCAGGCGGACGTGGACTGATTGTCGGAACTTTGATCGGTGCACTCATCATCGGAACGTTAAACAATGGTCTGAACCTGCTCGGCGTCTCATCCTTCTTCCAAATGGTCGTAAAGGGTGTCGTCATCATCATCGCAGTTCTCATCGACCGAAAGAAAGCAGCGTTGGAGGGATACTATGAATAAAGCATGGTTACTACTAATCAGTTTGTCACTCCTATTCCTAGGGGCCTGCTCCCTGCAGCCGCCGGAATGGGCAAAACCAAATAAAAGCTCGAACCCGGAAGACATCAAAATCGGACTATCCGTTTCAACACTCAATAACCCATTCTTCGTCTCCATGAAAAACGGGGTAGAAGACGAAGCGAAGAAACAAGGCATGGAAGTCGTCGTTGTCGATGCCCAGAACGACGCGGCCAAGCAAATCAATGATGTAGAAGACCTCATCCAGCAAGGCGTAGACGTCTTATTGATCAACCCGACGGATTCAGCGGCCATCTCAACAGCCGTCCAGTCCGCCAACAGCCTAGGCATCCCCGTCGTCACCCTTGACCGCTCAGCGGAAAAAGGAGACGTCGCCACACTCGTCAGCTCGGATAACGAAAAGGGTGGCGAAATGGCCGGAAAATACCTCGTCGAACAACTCGGTGAAGGAGCAAAGGTTGCAGAACTTGAAGGTGTCCCTGGAGCATCTGCCACTCGTGAGCGGGGAGCCGGGTTCCACAACATCGCGGATGAAAAGCTTGATGTTGTGGCCAAGCAGACTGCGAACTTTGATCGTACTCAAGGTTTGAATACGATGGAAAACCTGATTCAGGGGAATCCAGATATCAAAGCTGTGTTTGCTCATAACGATGAAATGGCGTTGGGAGCGTTGCAGGCGATCCAGAGCTCGGGCCGTGATGTATTAGTCGTTGGATTTGATGGAAATGAAGATGCGATGACTAGCATTCGGAATGGTAACCTGTCTGCGACTGTTGCTCAGCAGCCTGAGAAGATTGGTCAGTTGGCTGTTCAGGCTGGGGCTGATGTGTTGTCAGGGAAGAAAGTGAAGGAGAAGATTCCGGTGCCGTTGAAGTTGGTGACGGAGGAGAATATAGAAGACTCTTCAGAATAAGTTGTGGTGGTAAACCTCATTCGTGCATTTGTACGAATGAGGTTTTTTCCTTTGTTGGTAAAAGTAGTGGAGAAAAGAATTCAGCTTTTCTTGCTTGCGTTTGCTCCAAATGAGTTGGGGATCGCCCTGTTTTTCAGATGATTAAGCCAAAAGAAATAATCATCTTTAATATAACAAACCTGCTCTTCATTTTCTCCTCCAAAGGTATTTACCTTCCTCAGATTTAATAACAACATATTTAATTAAGAATATTCACCTAAGGGTATCCTTTCCCAGCCCATCTCCCTATATAAAAGTTGAATACAGATTGAATTAGGAGTGAATCAAATGAGTAGATGGAGAAATTTAAATCAATGGATGTTCGATTTGGATACATTTTATCACCTGTATCTCTGGATTCTGTTGAATGCCATGTATGAGGGCGGAGTTCAATTAGGGTGTGTGGTGCTCGGTGAAAGACAGTTTATTCGGTCGATTGGGAAGATTCGAGAGGACCTGTTTTTCAAAGTGAGAATGTGGCCTTTTTGTAAGAGGTTGGAGTCGGAGAAGTATGAGTATGGGGGTGTCTATACGTTTAAGCCGATGAATGATTTCGCTTGTGGGGATTATTTCTATTGGATCGGTATGTCTAAAAAAGAGTTATGATGATTCTGGAATTGACCGGCTTGATAATAAAGCTGATTCCGGAATGTCTTCGTGCGGCGAAAAGCATGTGAATCGGGTACGGAAATAACCTGCAAACAGACTTAAGATCTTAGAGAAAGAATAGATATTAGAGAACACCACCAACATAGAGACGCTAAGGATGTAGATAGGGTGGAGGCGCTGTAAGGATATTTCATTTGCAGGATGGATGTATTCATGAAATTTCAGTAGTTCATACGGAGGAGCTCTGGTTCAAGCACTTGGAAGAGAGTATTTTCTACTAGGTGAAGAGGAGAATTCAGATCTATATCATCAATGGCTGATAAGGTCATTAGTTTGAAAGTGCGCTTTTCCAGATTAATGCAAAAAGTCAAATTGGTTCCGTCCCCATTTAACCGGAGAAAAACCCCAAACGCACGGTTGTACCAATCATCAAGATTTGAACAAAATTTTATTTTACCTCGCAATAAAATAGTTTGTCAACACTTAATTTGTATTATTATCGAAAAAATGCTATTATTATTACCTAGTGATCTTTTATATTGAACGTATAGTTATTCCGAAGGGAAATTCAAACAGTTTTTGTGAGCTTTTTAGGCAGTAGTACCCGAGTTATTATACAAGGAGGACTAATATATTGAATTTAATCAATAAGAAAGTTACACATGATCGGTTTGGTATGGGAAGTATCGTTAAACATAATGATACGGTAGTTGAAATACATTTCGCCTCGGAAAATAAAAAATTTGTTTACCCGGATGTATTTGGACAACACTTGAAACTTCATGATAAAAGTGCTGCCAATTCACTTGAAAAAATTTTACACGAGCAGAAAATGGAACTCAAAGAGAAAGAAATGCAGAAGGAAGAGGAAAAGGAACGGCAAAGAAAATACCAAGAGCTTCGAGTCGGTCATGAAAAACTTATGAAAAATCATAAACTTCATCCCGAATCGCAGATGGTTTACCGGTGCGATATAGAAGAACAGAGTAGCTCCTTTTTAGATTGGACGGTTTCCTCTGGTGAAATAAAAAGTGGTAATAATAAGGGTAAGCCAAACAAGCCCAGTCGCTTACACCAAAACAGTGCAGTCCTGCTGACAGCGGTCGATCCCGGCATGCTTGAAAAAGACAGACGGATATTAGGTGTCTATATGGTGAAGGATAATTTCATCGGTAAACTTTGTGAAGATGGAAATATTCCTGCCCATTCCCATTACAGACTCCAACTTACAGACGAGGAATCGAAGCAGATGCTTTTTTGGAAGTACTATGTCAATGAAAAATCCCCTCAAAAAACGACTTGGAATACAGGTAAGTACCGTTATTTTGATAATTCGTGGATGGCTCAGATTTTGCGCGACATCGTTTCATTAAAAAGTGGCACGGAGGAACAAGAGCTGGCACAACAATTTCTGGACCACTTCTCTAAGGTGAATCAAATAGTAGAGCAGGAGTTAAAAGAGCCGAATGGAGCATTATTGCGTGCTTAGATAAGAACAGCGGGGGAACTGGCACATATAAGGTGAGAGAGTGTGTTAGGTTCACTGCGAATAGTGTTAAACAGGGACAAGGCGGCCGCCTTGTCCCTTTTAGTGGTTTTTGGACACCTTACTTGTTCCTTGGTCTCCCTTTTTACCTCAGCCCTCATTTTATGTGGGGTGAGTTTGAAACGACTATCCTAGTTTTAATGGTGAAATGTTACTTATACTCGATTGTTTAAGGAGATGAATAGGTTGCTTAGTGATATTGGGGTCAGACCCTCAGTACGGTGAAGCGTTAATGAGCTGGGGGTCTGACCCCGTTTTTCAACTCCATTTTAAATGCAATAGAAGGGATTTTTAGCCAAGGAATAAAAAGTACCATTAGTAAAGAAGAAAGAGATGAATTAAAAAAGAAGGTTGAACTGGAAGGTATAAAAGAGTTACCGTCAAACGAAGAGCTTGCAAACATGACAGGTTTAGAGATGATTTATCAAAATGCCTATCGAATATTAAATAGCTATGTTCACACCAATGCAACATTGATCAATAAATTTGTAAAGATGGATAAAGACGGTATGATAACTGATATAAACTGGTTTTCCCACTTTACAGATATTTCATCTGATGTTAAACAGGTGTTGTTTTCAACCTTTTATTTGATTTTTGCAGCAACCGAATCGATATTTGAATTATTTAAGTTAGAAACAGACGAGTCATTTAAGGGTCTTACAAAGGCTTGAGGAACTTACAATACTATACAATACAGATAAGCAAGAAAATTCTTAACCTGAAATAAAAGATAAAAGTAAAAGATAAACAAGTGTCAGGCTAACAATGACACCGAACAGTCTTTTAGTTTTTTATGTGAGTATCTTCATATTGCCGAACTTGAGGGGCTGGCAAGTAGCAGAGGTGAGAACTATTCAAATTTCGGTTAAGGCATGGTTGAGCGAAACAAACTACGGTGTTGACTGCGTCGAGAAAAAAGAGGCTTTAACTCAAATGTTTGAAAACTCACGAGTGGCTCTAATGTACGGATCGGCCGGCACGGGCAAGTCTACGCTTGTCAATGTGCTGGGGATTTGACCCCGATTTTCCTTAATCAAATAAAAGAGACAATGATTTAGGGATTTCCGTTTCTTCGTCTTTTAAGGCAGGCAAAGAAACAAGCAAAATATTATGCTATTATTTGAGGTGCGATTCAGTTAGAAACTGAATAAAAAAGTGACCACTGCGTTGATAAGGAAGTGGTCTTAATTTAACATAAAATATCCAATTTTTATTATTCCGGTGAGAATCTATCTTCATTGGACGTTACGAAAAGGGTAAAATACAACATCTTGTGGTCGGTGACTGGCTGGCGATACCCCTAATTCCAAAAATGAGTTCCGCAGCATACCGTTTTACACGTACAGGAAAAATATTGGAATAATACCACAATACTAAGTAAAATAGTGTTGGGTGATAAATTTGGAACAATTAAAGGAAAAAGTATATTGTAAAACCTGCAAGGGTAAAAGAATTCACAACATTTTATCTACATATGATGGAACTGATAGAATGGCAGATATTCAACACAAAGATTTATTCCATGTAGTTAGTTGTGCTGGTTGCGAAACAATAGCATTTGTTAATCAGTACGGAGATGAAGATATGTGGGATACCGATGTATCTGGCCATAGATATTGGTATGATAAATTTTGGGTTTATCCTGAAGAACCTCCACTACAAGAAGTGAAATTTTATGAACTAAGTAGTAAACATTTCATTAATGTTCCTGAGCCAATTAAAAGTTTATATGAACAGATTATACATGTACACAATCAAGGTTTTTTGTTACTTAGTACAGTAGGTATAAGAACGCTCATTGAAGCAATTTGTTTGGATGTTGGAATTAAAGAGGGGAACCTTTTTGAAGACAAAGATAACATTAAAGTTAGTAAAAAAGGTGAAAATACTGTTTCGACATCATTAGAAGGAAAGATTTATGGGTTACATCAACAAGGAATGATAATATGGGAGCAGACTCTAATTCTTCAAAAGATCAGAGATATTGGTAATGCCGCTGTTCATGAAATAAGAACACCTAAAATAAATGTTTTTATGAGTGCAGTAGGAATTATTGAACAAGTTTTAACTAATGTGTATGATTTAAAGGTACATAAACTCCTAAAATAAAAAAGGAAACACCTTCCAATTGTCGAAATAGGTAATTAGGAGGTGTTTCTTTGTATATTTTGAATTTAATTTGTAAAGAAACTAACGAGCATTTATACGTACCAAGAAAATTTACACGAGAAGAAGGACAGTTATTTCTTGATAATGTAGTTGGACAATCACTTGCCCTATATGATCGAGAAGAAGGTATATTTTATAACTATACCTTTTCCAAAACTAAATTAATTAGTCCTAAAACAAGCAAGGTAAGTAAACGGTATAACCTTTATTTCGAGAAAAACACCATTATAATAGGGTCTATATAATCTATTAATATGGTAAAATATAACTAAAATTAATAGGGGCTGCTATAAGTGAAAAAAGGTTATATAAATCAGAAGAAGTTGTCTGAAACGGTTGGATGGGTTGAAAGTACAGGTAGAGGTTGGATAAAGAGGTTTAAAGAGTATATTCCAATGGTTAAAGAAGGAAAGAACAAATACTTTAATCAAGAATCAATTAGAGTTTTGTCCTTCATTAAAAGACTAAATGAAAAAGGGATGTCTGCAAATCAAATACACGAAATTATTAGAACAAATGGTATTCCAGAAGATGAAGAGGCAATAATAGAGATCATTAATAGTCAAACAACTTCTCCTGTGATTGAATATGATCAATACATTGCTGATTCCCTACCATCCCAAAAAGAGTTGGTAATTCCTATTTTATCAGTATTAAAAGATGGTAATCCTTATACTACTTCTATGATAAACACAGAGGTCGAGAAACTGTTCAAATTAGATGAAGAACAAAGAAATGTTACTTATACTAATAGTAAAGACAGTATATTTATGACAAGAATGAGGTCAGCCAGATATTCACTTAAGAAACAAGAGTATATTGAAGAAATTAGTAAATTTACATATCAAATCACTGAAGATGGACTAGAGTTATTAAATGATAGTTCTGATGAGAGAGTAGATGAAATTGAAGAACTTGAAAAAGTAGTTGATCCTTTTGAAGTAATTCAGGAAAAGGTTGAGGAGATTGAAACAGACTTAATTAATGATTTAATTGATCATCTTAAACAAGCGCATTGGAGAAGGCTTGAAACTATAGTTATTGAGTTACTTACATCTATGGGATATGGAGATGGTGAAGTTACTGAAAAAACAAATGACGGTGGTTTAGATGGTGTTATTAAAGAAGATAAGTTGGGTCTTGATAATATTTACGTTCAAGCAAAACGTTGGGAGAACACCGTAGGAAGACCAGATGTTATGGGGTTTTCGGGAGCACTAGATGCTAAAGGAGCAAGTAAGGGTATTTTTATTACTACATCTAGTTTTTCTAAAGGTGCTGAAGAATACGTTGACAGGTTAGAAAGAAAAAAGATTATTCTAATTGATGGAAGAAAATTAGCAAAATTAATGATAGAAAATAATATTGGTGTTACTAATAAGAAAAAGTTTGTGGTAAAAGAAGTAGACTTTTCATATTTTGAAGGTGAGTAAAAGGAAATATATCCCTTTGTGTCGAAGTTAGTAGGATGAAGGGAGGTGTCCAAATGTCAGATATGATTACATTTACTCATGCTAGTAGTAAAAAAGAGTTAGAAAGAAAACTTGATCAAGTTAAAGCCTCACACATGGCTATAAACCAAAATAAAGAAATTATTGTTGAAGTTTTAGACCCTATTCCTGACCAAGTGACTTTTAAAGATAATTTTGCCACTCAGTTTACGATTAGTGTGTCAATAAAAAATTATGATGATGAAGAATAACTAAAAATTACCTAAACACACTCATTAAATTGAGGGTGTTTTTATTTTCCAAAGGAGATGAACAAATGAATAATTTACAACACTTGGAATTAGAAACAAAAGGGATCCAGTTATCACAAGAATAATACTCTTTTTCCTTAACTAAGTTTCTGAACAGCCTCCTGCCCTTCCATCCCACCTCGTACCTTACTAACCACATAAACAACACAAGTAACAATAAAACAACTAAACCCTGGTGAAAATGAATCAGGTATCACCAAATAAAACACCATCCCAATTACTAATACATACAACGCCTCACGATTAAAATTCGACTCCCCACTCACAAGCCGAACAAGCGCACTTTCAGAAATTCTCCCTTTCCGAATAACCAAATAATCAGCCACCACAATAGCCGATATTGGAATAATCAGGATCCTCAGATAAGAAATATACTCCTGCGCATTATAAACCAGCTGCGGAAACGAACTTAAAATAATTCCTGTAATACTTAACAACAACGCACTTTGAATCCGCGACAGGGACGGCAGCGCATTAAGCAAACTATCCCCCCTGTATACGCATTACTAAGAATAATAAAAATCATCGATACCATCGCACAAGCCGAGATCACCAAAAGAAGCAGACTGGAGTCAGTTAGCTGACTCGCTGCTACGAATGGATTCAGATTTTTGAACAAGCTCACAATCAATCCCCCAAGCAATGCCGTCATCATGAATCCGACGACGTTTCCTCCATATAAGCCCCAGAATCCGTGGCGGTCGCTTTTGCTGTAGCGGGTGATGTAGGATGATGCGCTGACGCCTGAAATGTATTAGACGAAGACGAGGCTTGAGGAGAATACGAACATTCCTATGGAGAATGGTTCCTGACCTTGGTTGGGTGTTGTGAGGGAATCGGCTCCTTCTGTTAGGAAAAGGTACAGGATGATTCCCTGACCGATCACGAGTATCGGAATGAATAGTTTAGTAGCTTTCTTGACAGCTTCGAAGCCGATGAGGGCTAGAAGGGTCATGATAATGGCGATCCGATGGCGACCGGTATGAATTGTATCGCGTATGTTGTTACGTTGATAGTTGAGAGTGTCATACTATTCGTAATTCAAATGCAAAAAGGGTAAGTGATATTATATACTTAGTGATAATCAACATTATTCAAAATTTTTAGTATTTAAGAGATAATTGAAAGTACCTTAGCAATTTGTCGCTACCATAGTCCTATCAAAAACGGTAAAATAGCATTAAAGATTCATCAATGCCTTTTTCGAAATCCTGGATATACAGCATTTTCGCACATCGCACATCGCACATGTATTTATAGATAGTACATTCTCTCAGCTTACGGGCGGAAGGGGTGTAACCGCTCCACTACTATACTATCTGCGATCACCATTCAAGGCACGTGGAGAGTGTCTTTTTGATAGTATTGTATTTTGAAAGGGGTTTCAAGATTGAAAAAACTGCTTTTTATCTATTTATTGTTAACTAGTCTATTTGTAATTTATGTATATCACTATCAAACAGACGATTCTTCAAAACGTGAATGGTCTGGAAATGAAATGAAAGGAAGTATCGATGAAACCTATGTAATGGTAACCTTCCAGGTGGGAATTGACTATTGGAAAGGTGCATTAAAAGGCTTTGAAGATGCGGCAAAAGCCTTGAATGTATCTGTGGAGTATCGCGGTGCTACACAATACGATGTAGGGGAGGAGATTACGGTACTGGAACAGGTTATTGCAAAGAATCCTGCAGGTATTGCTATCTCAACGATTGATCCAGAAGCATTGAATCCTGTCATTAATAAAGCTGTTAATGCTGGTATCCCAGTCGTCATGTTTGATGCGGATGCGCCAGAAAGTAAAGCATACTCTTTTATAGGTACAAATAGTTATAATGCTGGTGTAGAGGCTGCACATAAGATGGCAGAACTTTTAAATGAAAATGGACAAGTCGGTATCATCACACAACCTCATCAATTAAATCAAATAGATCGTGCACAAGGATTCCGGGATACCATTTTTAAGGAGTATCCTAACATGGAAGTAGTCTCTACCAAGGATGGAAGGGGGGACCAAATGCAATCTAAAGAAGCTGCGCAGGAAATGATGAAAGAATACCCGGATCTTACTGGAGTTTTCGTTACGCAAGCAGTTGGCGGGGTTGGAGTCGGAAGAGCCACCTTGGCTAATAATTCTGAAGATTCCGTTAAAATTATTAGCTTTGATACAGATAAAGGGACCCTTGATATGATCAAAGATGGGACGATCTCAGCAACATTGGCACAGGGAACATGGCAGATGGGATATTGGGGGCTGCAATTTTTATTTCATTTAAATCATGAACCCAAAAGAAGGGCGCCGCTTCCTCGCGTTGTTGATACCGGTGTTACGATCGTTACGAAGAAAAATGTGGATGCCTATTATCAACAATAATACCAGGGAATGGATGGGGAATAAATTGAAACACTGGACACAGATAAATAATTTACCCATTCGATATAAGCTAATCTCTCACTTTTTAATTATCAGTATCATTCCCATTATTTGTCTGGGTCTTTTGATTAATTGGACAGTTGAGCGTGTACTGGAGGAGCAAGTAAATGACAATACTCTGCAGCTTATCGGCAAAGTAAACAAGTCCCTTGAATTTTACATTAACAATATGCAAAGTATTACCTACTTTATCGGCTTTAATGAAAAAGTACAGCACTTTTTAGCGGCAGACAATGAGGTAGAGCCTAATGCAGCGGATGAATATGACATCCAGCGGTTTCTGCGTGATTTTACTACCCTTTCACCGGAAGTAGCCGGGATTTTGATCGTTAATAGTAATGGTGACTATATTAGTAATGAATTTTTTGCACCATCAACAAAAGATTTAACCGAAGAGAGTTGGTATAAAGAAGCGGTCGACAATAATGGGATATTTACCATTATTGGTCAGCCAAAAGATCGGGGTCTGTCTTCATTAGTTAATTACCAAAATGACGAAGTGGTTTCGGTTGTCCGGGCAGTAGTAGATCCATACGCTGATGAAGTTCTTGGGGTGATCCTGATTGATTTAAAGCAACGGGTCATTAAGGAAACGTTAGTAGACGTTCGCTTAGGAAAAACCGGCTACCTTATGCTGGTGGATGATCAAGGACGAAACATTTATCAGCCCAATGACCCGTTAATTAAAAATGTTCCATATAAATGGATAGCAGGACAAAATTCAGGAACTTTCTCAAAAGAAGTGAATGCACAACGACTTCAATTTATCCACCAAAAATCCCCGTTTACTAATTGGACGACGATAGGTGTGTTTCCTGCGGAAGAAACAATTTTTGAAATACGGGAGATAAGGTTTTATTTAGTCAGTTTTATTTTTCTGATCATGATTTTTGGAATTCAAATATCTTATTTTCTATCTAATTCAATATCAAATCCTATTGCTCAGTTAATGAAATTTATGCGAAAAGCAGAGTCTGGAGAATTTGATGTTCGCTACAGTGAAAAGCGAAATGATGAAATTGGTATGCTGGGACGTAGTTTTAATAATATGCTAAGACAAATTAATCACTTGATGTCTTTAACAAAACTCCAGGAAAAGGAAAAAAGAGATGCGGAGTTTAGAAGCTTGCAAGCAAACATTAATCCGCATTTTCTATATAATACGCTGGATACTATCCAGTGGATGGCAAGAAAGCAAAAGACAAATGACATAGCGGAAGTTGTAGAGTCACTGGCGAAATTATTCCGTATCGGGCTAAGTAAAGGCAGAGACATCATTTCTTTGGATGAAGAACTTGACCATATAAAGAATTATTTGCAAATACAGAAGACGAGGTATCGTGATAAGTTAAACTATCAAATTCATGTGGAAGAGAGTATGGGTGATTTATATGTTATAAAGTTTATTCTACAGCCCATTATAGAAAATGCTATTTATCATGGGATTAAGGAACGAAGGGGCCCTGGCCACATCATTGTAACAGCGCAAGAAAAAGAGAGTAACTTATGGATCACTATTGAAGATGACGGAGCTGGTATGACTGAATTGCAGCTTCAAGAGATGCGGCAAGCACTAAGTGAAGCGATTACTAGAACAGAGAACAAAGGGGAAACCAGAGATAAAAAGGGCTATGGCACTTTAAATGTGCAAGCCCGGATCCAGCTAGCGTTTGGTGAAGGCTATGGGATGCATATTCATAGTGAGGAGAAAGCGGGTACAACAGTCGAAATCATATTACCGATGCTCAAAGATGATACAGGGCTGGTAAAAGGGGATGCAACATAATGAATAAATGGAAAGTATTAATTGCAGATGATGAATATATTATTCGTGAGGGTATTCGTTCTTCCGTCGACTGGGAAGAATTTGGTATGGAAGTTATCGGGGAAGCGGAAGATGGAGAAGAAGCAGTTGAATTAGCCTTAAAGCATAAGATTGATATATTATTGATCGATTTAAATATGCCCATAATGAATGGTTTGGCTGCAATGAAGCACTTAAGGGACGAACTGCCCCATTGTAAGATGGTAGTTATCTCGGGTTATGATGAATTTCACTATGCTCAAGAGGCAATACGATTGCAAGTAGAAGACTATCTATTAAAACCTGTTAATCCGGAAAAGCTTAAAAAAATTCTGATCGAGCTAAAGCAGCAATTAGACGTTGAGGTACAGCAGAAATCCTTTTTGAAACAAGCTGAAAACCAAATTAAGAAGAATCATTTACAACTGAAGGAACGTTTTTTTCAAGAATGGATAGCAGGTCAATTAACAAGTACTGAAATTAAAGAGCAATTACAATTTTTAGAATTTTCAGTAGAGAAACCAGTACAGTACCTTGTCATTAGATTGCCTGATTATCATAACAATCGAACGTATTTACAGGAAAATGACCGGCAAAGTGACTTGTTTGCATTTGAAAGTATAGTAACGAAGTCTTTAGAGGAAATAAAAGCTGCAGTTTTTCGGGATAGATCGAATTTACTGAATGTTTGCCTGTGGGAACTTGTGACTAATGAACAAATTGCAGCGGTTGAAGCGATGATTAAGAAAGACTTGAATTTTAACATCTTTTGGCATCTGGAAGATGTAAACGAAGATTTATCCGATTTATATCATGTTTATGCCCGATGTAAAGAGTCATTGGATAAGAAAACACGAATTTCTCCCATTGTTAAACAGGCTCAGATCTTTGTTCAAAAGCATTACCAAGACTCATCCCTTTCATTAGAGAGAGTTGCTGTAGAATTACACGTAACAACCGTCTACTTAAGCCGTATGATGAAACAGGAGTTAGGTATTTCTTATAGTGGTCTCTTAACACGGATGCGTATAGACAAAGCGGTTAATTTATTGAAAACAACTGACATGTCAATTCGGGAGATAGCAGATACAGTTGGTTATGAATCACAGCATTACTTTAGCACAATTTTCAAGAAACTGGTTGGTGTATCTCCGAAGCGATTTAAACAATAACTAAAAGGAAAGCTCTCCATATATATGGGGAGTTTTTCTTTTTGGTTACTTTTATAAACGTCTAAGGACTAATTATCTCAATATTCATAACTATTTTTACATTTAGATTAATTATTTATAAAAACAGTTTAAATTTATGTAAAGCCTTACATTGGAAATGTTGATATTCTAAATTCAAGAAAGAGAAAGCGATTACAAAAATTGAAAGGGGTTACAAAGGATGAAGAGGAAATCAGGTTTATTTGCACTACTCATTTGTTTTATGTTGCTTTTAGCTGCCTGTGGAGGAAACAAAACATCAGGAGACTCTGACGAAAAAGGCTTAATCGGTGTTGCGATGCCAACTAAATCATCACAAAGATGGGTAGATGATGGAAATAACATGGTGGAGCAATTAAAAGAACTAGGATACAAAACAGATTTACAATATGCAGAAGATGATGTTGATAAGCAAATCGAACAAATCGAGAACATGATTGTAAAAGGTGCAGAAGTTCTAGTTGTTGCATCAATCGATGGTACAGCATTAACAAATGTTTTAGAAAAAGCTGCTGATCAAGATATTCAAGTAATTGCTTATGACCGCTTGATCATGGAAACTGATAACGTTTCTTATTATGCAACATTTGATAACTTCCAAGTAGGTGTATTACAAGCAAATTATATTGAAGAGGCATTAAAGCTTTCAGAAGAAGCAGGACCATTTAACATCGAACTATTTGCTGGATCTCCAGATGATAATAACGCTAATTTCTTCTGGGATGGTGCAATGTCTGTATTACAGCCACATATCGATAGCGGAAAATTAGTTGTACAAAGTGGACAAACGAGTTTTGAGCAAGGTGCAACAATGCGCTGGGATGGAAACTTAGCAAAATCACGTATGGAAAACATTTTAAGTAAATCGTATTCAAATGGTGAAACTATTGATGCAGTATTGTCACCTTACGATGGAATCAGCCGTGGGGCTATTCAAGCATTAAAGGGGGTAGGCTATGGTTCTGGAGATCTGCCGCTTCCTGTTGTTACAGGTCAAGATGCAGAATCAGCTTCTGTTAAATCCATGATTGCAGGCGAACAGACACAAACAGTATTTAAAGATACTCGTGATTTAGCTGAAGTAGTAGTAAACATGATTCAATCGATTCAAAAGGGTGAAGAAGCGGAAGTTAATGATACAGAAACATATGACAATGGCAAGAAAGTTGTTCCTTCTTATCTAGTAGAACCCGTATCTGTAGATATCAACAATTACAAAGAGAAATTAATAGATAGTGGATATTATTCTGAAGACGAATTAAAATAGCCAAACGGATTTCAGTGGTGACTGTGTCACCACTGAAATCATTATTACGTTATTTATAAGAAGGTGGTCAGGGCTATGTCAGATTATATTTTAGAAATGCGTAACATAACGAAAACGTTCCCTGGTGTTAAAGCGTTGGATAATGTGAACTTAAAAGTGGAAAAAGGAGAAATTCACTCTCTCGTTGGTGAGAATGGTGCTGGTAAGTCCACATTGATGAAAGTATTAAGTGGTGTCTATCCCAGTGGTTCGTTTGATGGTGGTATTTATCTTGAAGATCAAGAGTGCCATTTTAAAGATATTAAGCAAAGTGAAGGTGTTGGTATTGTTATTATTCACCAAGAACTTGCTTTAAGTCCATTTCTATCAATAGCTGAAAACATATTCTTAGGAAATGAAAGACAATCCCGCAACATAATAAAGTGGCAAGATACCTTTAAGGAAGCCAAAACATTATTAGATCGAGTTGGGTTAAAAGAGTCACCTGAAACTGCTGTAATGGATATAGGCGTTGGGAAGCAACAGCTGGTTGAAATCGCGAAGGCACTATCGAAAAATGTAAAACTATTAATTCTGGATGAACCAACAGCAGCATTAAATGAAACAGATAGCGAAAATCTATTAAAATTACTACTTGAACTTAAAAAACAAGGAATAACTTCTATTCTTATATCTCATAAATTAAATGAAGTATCGGCTATTTCTGATTCAATTACTATTTTACGAGATGGGCAAACAATTGAAACATTCTCGGCTAAGGAAGAAGAATCATTAGAGGATCGAATTATCAAAGGGATGGTTGGACGGGAATTGACAAGTCGCTATCCTGAACGCGTCCCGACTATTGGAGAAACTGTTTTTGAAGTGAAAAATTGGAATGTTTATCACCCTCAACAGCGTGAACGAAAAGTTATTGATAATGTGAATTTTCATATTCGTCGCGGGGAAATTGTTGGGATAGCCGGCCTCATGGGTGCGGGCAGAACCGAACTGGCGATGAGTATTTTTGGAAAAACTTACGGAAAGAAAATAACTGGTTCTTTATACAAAAATGGAAAAGAAATTCGAGCAAATACAGTAAGTGAGGCCATTAAGGACGGAATTGCTTATGTATCAGAGGACCGGAAAACATATGGATTAAATTTAATCGATGACATTAAACGGAATATCACGTTATCGAATCTTAAACGCATTTCGAAAAACTCTGTCATTAATGAAAATATAGAGATTGCCGAAGCGAAAATATTACGTGAAAAACTAAACATTAAAACGCCATCGCTTGAACAGCTTGCTGGAAACCTGAGTGGGGGAAACCAGCAAAAAATAGTGTTGAGTAAATGGATATTTACTGAGCCTGACTTATTAATTTTGGATGAACCGACACGAGGTATAGATGTGGGGGCCAAATATGAAATATATTCTCAAATTAATGATTTGGCGGCTGAGGGATTGGCTGTATTAGTTATATCATCAGAGCTTCCAGAGGTACTTGGACTCTCAGACCGTATATATGTAATGAATGAAGGACGTATAACAGGTGAACTTAATCGCTCTGAAGCGAATCAAGAAAATGTGATGCGTTATATGACCGGATCTGGAGGGGCTAATCGTGCAAACAGTAATGAACTTATTTAGAAACAATATACGTGAATATGGAATGATTATTGCACTTGTATTCATTACCGGACTGTTTTTGATATTAACAGATGGGATTACATTTAAACCTTTGAACTTAACCAATTTAATCCTGCAAAATGGATTTATTTTAGTATTAGCCGTTGGGATGGTTCTAGTCATTATTACCGGAAACATCGACCTATCCGTTGGTTCTGTCGTTGCATTTGTCGGTGCTATCGCCGGGGTATTGATGATCAATAACAATGTACCGGTTTGGTTAGCAATTATTTTATCCATTTTTGTTGGTGCACTGATTGGTGTTTGGCAAGGATTTTGGATTGCCTATGTAGGAATACCATCCTTTATCGTAACTTTAGCAGGGATGTTAATCTTCCGTGGATTGACATTGTATTTATTGGATGGAAAGTCATTAGCACCATTCCCTGATTCTTTTGGACAGTTAAGCAGCGGTTTCCTGCCGAACATTGGATCAGGAGACTTCCATCTTCTATCGATAGTATTGTCTGTGCTACTATCCCTTGTATTAATTTATTTAGAGTATAGTAAGCGTAAAAATCAATTGCAAAACAACTTGGAAGTATTGCCGCTCTGGATTACGGTAACAAAGTTAGCACTATTAGTCTTTGTTATTAACTGGTTTACTTATCAGCTTGCACTAAACAAAGGGATTCCGATTGTATTGTTGATCGTATTCGCCCTTATCGTTATTTACACTTTTATTATGAAAAATACAGTAATGGGCCGCTACGTTTATGCAACCGGCGGTAACAAGAAAGCCGCAGATTTATCAGGTATAAAAACGAAGCGAGTTGTATTCTGGGTGTTTGTAAACAACGGTATCATTGCAGCATTAGCTGGGTTGATGTTTGCTGCCCGCTTGAATTCAGCAACACCGGCGGCAGGTAACATGCTTGAGTTAGACGCAATCGCGGCTGTATTTATCGGTGGTGCTTCAATGGCCGGTGGTGTTGGTACGGTAATTGGTGCGATTGTCGGTGGTCTGGTAATGGGTGTCATGAACAATGGTATGTCATTAATCGGGATCGGCATAGATTGGCAGCAAGCGATTAAAGGTTTGGTACTCTTACTGGCAGTAGGTTTTGATGTGTTTAATAAAAATAGAGCTGGAAAATAATGCAAAAAGACCATGAGGGCTGCGATTCCCATGGTGTTTTTGAAAGGGGATGCGCGAACATGCTGGAGGGTTTAAAGCAGCAAGTACTCGAAGCGAATCAAGCTTTACCTAAACATAACTTAGTCACATTTACTTGGGGGAATGTCAGTGCTATTGATCGTGAAACAAATTTAGTAGTGATTAAACCAAGTGGAGTGGATTATGAAGAATTGAAACTAGAAGACATCGTTGTGGTCGACTTAGAAGGTAATATGGTTGAAGGTCATTTGAAAGCATCATCTGATACACCAACACATGTACATTTATATAAATCATTTCCAGACATCGGAGGAATTGTCCATACTCATTCCCCGCAAGCAACAAGCTTTGCGCAAGCAGGAAAAGGGATACCTGCACTTGGCACAACTCATGCTGACTATTTTTATGGGGAAATTCCATGTACCCGGCCCATGACTAAAGAAGAGATTAAAGGAAGATATGAGCATGAGACTGGGGTTGTCATTGTAGAAACATTTGAAAAAGAAAAACTGGATCCTGCACTAATTCCAGGGGTTCTAGTTTACAACCATGCTCCTTTTGCATGGGGAAAGGATGCCCATGACGCTGTTCATAACGCAGTGGTTTTAGAGGAAGTGGCTAAAATGGCATTATGGACACATCAAATAAATCCCGAAACGAGAATGATGGATCAAAACTTGCTGGATAAGCATTTCCTAAGAAAGCATGGGGCAGCTGCATATTATGGTCAGGATAAAAATTAAAAGAGGATTGGTCATATGACAAGCTCAATGATAGGGAGGATAAAAGTATGTTAAAAGTAAAGCCTGTTGAATTTTGGTTTGTGACGGGAAGTCAGCATTTATATGGACCTGAGACGTTAGAGGAAGTAGCAAAACACTCTCAGGAAATGGCAAATGGGCTGAATCAAGGTAACGGTGTTCTTTCAAAAATAGTCTATAAACCTGTTGTGAAAACGGCAGAAGAAATTCGTAAAATCATGATTGAGGCAAATGCGGATGATCATTGTGGCGGAATCATTACATGGATGCATACATTTTCACCTGCAAAAATGTGGATTGCCGGACTTTCTGAGTTAAAGAAGCCTTTACTGCATTTACATACACAATTCAATCGTGACATTCCATGGAATGAAATTGATATGGACTTCATGAACCTAAACCAAGCAGCACATGGTGATCGTGAGTATGGTTTTATTGGAGCAAGAATGGGAATTGCACGGAAGGTTGTTGTTGGTCATTGGCAGGATCAAGAAACACTGGGCCGAATTGCAACTTGGATGAGAACGGCTGTTGCATTTAATGAAAGCAAAAATCTAAAAGTAGCTCGATTTGGTGACAACATGCGTCGAGTTGCAGTGACTGAAGGAGATAAGGTTGAAGCACAAATAAAATTTGGATGGACTGTTAATGGTTATGGTATCGGTGATCTTGTTGCTAAGATGAATGAGTTCTCTGAAGGGGATGTTGCTCGTTTAATAACAGAATATGAGGACAAGTATGATTTTGCGGCGGAGGGTAAAGAAGCTGGACCGGTTCGTGAATCAATTCGTTACCAAGCACGTATTGAGCTTGGGATGAGAGCATTCTTAGAAGAAGGAGGCTATTCTGCGTTTACAACAACGTTTGAAGACTTACACGGCATGAAACAATTGCCGGGACTTGCAGTTCAGCGCCTTATGGAAGATGGTTATGGTTTTGCCGGCGAAGGGGACTGGAAGACAGCAGCCCTTTTACGTATGATGAAAATCATGTCTAATAATCAAGGGACATCATTTATGGAGGATTACACTTATCATATGGAGCCTGGAAATGAAATGGTACTGGGCTCTCATATGTTAGAGATTTGCCCAACGATTGCAGAAACAAAACCTGTGATTGAAGTACACCCGCTGGGTATCGGTGGAAAAGATGATCCGGCACGAATGGTATTTAACAGCCGCCCTGGAAAAGCTGTGAACTTCTCTGTTATCGATTTAGGGCATCGCTTTAGATTACTTGTAAATGAAGTAGAGGCCGTAAGAGTGGAAAAAGAGATGCCAAATCTACCTGTAGCAAGAGTATTATGGAAGCCGAAGCCATCACTAAGAGACTCTGCAGAAGCATGGATTTTTGGCGGTGGTGCCCATCATACTGTTTTCTCATATGACATTACATCTGAACAACTACAAGATTGGGCAGAGATGGCAGGAATTGAATGTGCGATTATTGAGGGTGACACGAAACCATATGTGTTCAGAAATGAGTTACGTATTGCTGATCTGGCCTGGAAGCTCTATCAATAGTTAATCGTATTATAGGATGAAAATAGCAGGCAATAGATGTTCAAAATAACTCAGCAAAAATATGTTCCCCTTTAGGTAGACAGATTACTGGAAGGGGTATTTTTTCTAATAACACCCTGGGGGGGAATTACATGTGTCTTGATGTGGAAAATATCATTTATAGCGGCGAAACAACGCTTGGTATAGAACTTGGATCCACTCGTATTAAAGCAGTTCTGATTGGAAAAGACAATATTCCGATCGCCTCTGGCAGTCATGACTGGGAAAATAGCCATATCAACAATATCTGGACATATAGTGAGGAAGAAATTTGGAAGGGTGTACAAGACAGCTATCAAAAGATGGCTGCTGATGTGAAACATAAATATGGAATAACATTACAAACAGTTGGATCGATCGGGTTTAGTGCGATGATGCACGGTTATATGGCCTTCGACAAAGATGGAGAGCTGCTGGTCCCTTTTCGTACCTGGCGTAATAATATGACTGAACAAGCTTCAGAAGTATTGACAGAATTATTTAACCATCAAATTCCGCAAAGATGGAGTATTGCCCATTTGTATCAAGCTATATTGAATCAGGAAGAACATATTTCAGACATCAACTTCCAGACAACTCTAGCTGGTTACATCCATTGGAAATTGACAGGAGAGAAGGTTTTAGGAGTTGGTGATGCCTCAGGCGTATTTCCGATTGATTTAAATACGAACCATTATAATCAATCAATGATCAATCAATTTAATGAGTTGGTTGCACCAAAGAAATTGCAATGGAAACTCGATGATATTCTGCCTGAAGTTTTGGTAGCGGGTGAAAACGCAGGTGTACTTACAGAGGAAGGGGCAAAGCTTTTGGATGTAACCGGGGAGCTGAAGGCCGGTATTCCGCTATGTCCGCCGGAAGGTGATGCAGGGACTGGCATGGTTGCAACAAACAGTGTAGCGAAGCGTACCGGTAATGTTTCTGCTGGTACATCTGTATTTGCAATGGTGGTGCTGGAAAAGGAGCTATCCAGAGTATATGCGGAGATCGATCTTGTGACCACACCTACTGGTAACCTGGTAGCTATGGCGCATTCCAACAACTGTTCTTCAGACATCAATGCTTGGGTTGGTTTGTTTGATGAATTTTCAAAAGCAATGGGTGTGGAAGTTGACGTGAATAATTTGTACGGAACTCTTTATAATTTGGCACTCAAGGGGGATCCGGATGGCGGGGGGCTATTAGCCTACGGTTATCTTTCCGGTGAACACATTACTCACTTTGAAGAAGGTCGGCCATTGTTTGTTCGATCGTCAGACAGTAATTTCAATTTGGCTAATTTTATGCGCGTACATTTATTTACAGCTTTAAGTGCAATGAAGCTTGGGATGGATATTCTTCTCAAAGAAGAAGAAGTGAAGCTAGATGAAATCCTGGGTCACGGAGGCTTTTTTAAGACAAAAGGAGTTGGACAATGCCTCATGGCAGCTGCCCTCGATACTCCTGTTTCTGTTATGGAAACGGCAGGTGAAGGCGGAGCATGGGGTATTGCTTTACTAGCATCATATATGGTAAATAAAAAAGATAATGAAACGTTGGAAGAATTCCTAAGGCAGAACGTATTTGCAGAACAAGCAGGTATGACAATCTCACCTGATCCTAAAGATGCAGAGGGCTTCGAGAAGTTTATGGAACGCTATAAAAAGGGACTTGCGATTGAAAGAGCAGCAGTAGAAAATCTAACATAAATAAGTAGAAATCTATAAACGGCGGGAGCGGAGAGCACCCGCCGTTTTTTATTATTCATTAAGAAAGTAAAGATTGGCGGCTGGAAGAATTTCGAGGTAGTTGCACAAAATACTTAATTAAATTAACTAATTCAAATATGGTACAATAATTCAATATAATGTAATTTGGAGGCTTTTCGATGCAGCGTGGTACTTTTCAATTAATGAAATCTGTAAATAAATCAATCATTCTAAATAAGATTCGGACTTCAGAATCTATATCCCGGGCACAGATTGCGAAAGAAACAAGTCTTACTCCTCCGACTGTCAGCAGTATTGTAAAAGAACTCATTGAGCAAGGATTAGTAAGAGAAAGTATGCTGGGCAGCTCAAGCGGAGGACGTAAACCAACAATGCTTCATATTAATAACGATGCATATTATGTCATTGGAGTGGATGCGGGACCTGAAAGAGTGGAATGTATCCTGACAGATTTAGCAGGAGAGATTATTTACAGGACATCTGGTTTGCTCCCACAGCATTTAACAAATAAGCAATTTCTATTCATTTTACAAGAAACTATTTATAACGTCATAAATTTTTCTAATGTGGAACAAAGTAAAATTATTGGTATTGGGGTAGCCATGCACGGTGTGGTAGATATTGAAACGGGTACATCACTTGTGGCACCGATATTGAAGTTAGGAAATATACCGATCAGAGCAATTCTAGAGAAAGAGTTTAACATGACGGTGAAGGTTGAAAATGATGCGAGAGCGATGGCGCTGGGTGAATCTTGGTTTGGAGGGCATGGTGATGTCGATAGCATGGTTGCCGTAAATATTGGACGGGGTGTAGGGTCCGGTTTGGTGATTAATGGTAAATTGTATCATGGTGCAAAAGGGATTGCTGGTGAAATAGGACATATGACAATAGACATAAATGGTGAAGTATGTGCATGTGGTAATCGGGGGTGTCTTCAAACTTTAGTGAGTGGTGATGCCATTGCTGAAAGGGCAAGAAAAAATTCCGGGGAAGGTGTAAGTTCTAACTCTTTATCAGGTAAGGAAATATACGATTTGGCTCAAAATGGGGATAAGTTCTGTATAAACCTGCTTAATGAAACAGGAAACATAATTGGTATTGGTTTAACAAACTTAATACATTTAATCAATCCAAGTAAGATTGTCCTCGGCGGGGGAGTGATGAACAGTGAAAAATTTATCATGCCCGGTCTGCTTGAAATGATTCAGCAAAAAGTACTGATAAAGGAAGCGGGACAAACGGAGATTGTTGTGACACGATTAGGTCATGATGCGACATTATTAGGAGCTGTTTCCTTACTTCTTGTTGAACTATTTGATCCAATTTTAATAGGTTAAAGGCTCAGTCTGTTTTTTTGAAAACCTATTCTTTCGGTATCAAATGAAGTTATGGCAAAGCAGAATGAAGCTATACAGCAAAAAAGCCGAGGCTGTAAAAACCTCGGGTCACCGAAATTCCAGCGTCAGCGTTTCGTTGCATACTCCGATTCCATACTATTCAAAGAAGTTATGAACCTCTCAAAGCCGCCTCTATTTTTAAAAACGCCGGCATCTTGAAGACATTTCACAAACTTTTTTCCAAGCTCTTCTCGTAAAATGGATTCTGCCTGCTCATTAGTAGATAATTTACCGTATTCAAGTTTCAATTGTTCTGCCCATCTTTGATGATATGAAGCCACTTTACCTGAGTTACCAAGTAAAAACTCTTTTATATCGACCAGCTCATCCTTTAACCGAGGTGGAAGTACAGCCAATCCCATCACTTCGATTAATCCGATGTTTTCTTTTTTTATATGGTGAACATCTTCGTGTGGATGAAAAATCCCAAGTGGATGCTCATCCGTCGTTCGGTTATTTCTTAATACGAGGTCAAGCTCTAAGATCCCATTTCGATTTCTTGCAATTGGGGTAATCGTGTTATGAGGTGTATCATCTGTGAAAGCTAATACATCTGCATTTTCATCAGTATAATTTCTCCAAGTAAGCAAAATCTTATCTGCTGCATTGACAAGAGATACCATATGTTTTGACCGTATACGAATCACAGACATTGGCCAGTTCAGCACTGAAGCTTGTATTTCAGGAAAGCCTTCTAATTTGAAGTTGAAAGCATTTTCAGCACGGGTCATAGCAAATTCATATCTTCCTCCCTGATAGTGATCATGGCTTAAAATGGAGCCGCCGACAATTGGTAAATCAGCATTTGAACCGATGAAGTAATGCGGAAACTTCTCTGTAAAGCTAAGTAACCGTTCAAATGATTCTCTATTTATTTTCATCGGCCGATGCTCTTTAGAAAGTAATATGCAGTGCTCGTTATAGTAAACATAAGGAGAGTACTGTAAATACCAATTTTCATTTAAAAGGGGAATATTGATAATACGATGATTGGCACGTGCGGGATGACCTAATCTTCCTGTATATCCCTCGTTTTCTATGCACAGCAGACATTTAGGGTAGTTAATCGTTTGTTTCAATTCCCGCTCCCGCTTAATCTGCTCCGGATCCTTTTCCGGCTTTGATAAATTGATGGTAATGTCAAGCTGACCATATGCTGTATCAGATTTATAAGAGATGTTTTTCGCGATCCGGTTCTGTTGGATATAGTTATTGTTGATACTTAAGTTATAAAAGTAATTCGTAGCTGTAGTAGGTGACTCTTGGTAACTTTGGTTGAATACAGTATTGACAAGAGATGGTCTTGGAACGAAGCAATTCATTATATTAGCTGCTAAGACTTCCTTGTCATCATAAAGGTTATCGATCACTTTTTCTTCTACTGCATATGCAATGATTTTCTCTACAAGATTCGAAAGAGTATCATCACTTTCTTGCACATTTTCAGGATAGGTCTCTAATCCAAGTAAGCTCATCACTTGATTCCGCATATAAATCTTATCTGCAGGTTCAATTAATTGAACATCCAATGCCTTCTGAATCAGCCCGGCAATATGTTGATAGATCATGTTAGCACATCCTTCTTGTACCCTTCTGGCTGGGAAGAGTGCCATTTCCATGCGTCCTCAATCATTTTCGAAATGGATGTTCTAGTTGGATTCCAACCTAGTACTTGTTTCGCTTTTTCCGAACTTGCTACTAAAATCCCTGGGTCACCAGTTCGGCGCGGACCAATTTCTGCTCGAATGTCCTTGCCTGTAACGTTTCTTGCTGCCTCAATCATTTCTTTCACAGAGAATCCCTGACTGCTTCCCAAATTAAAAACATCACTTTTGCCGCAAGCTTGTAAATAGTTTAAGGCTAAAAGATGAGCAGTAATTAAATCTTCAACGTGTATATAATCCCGAATACAAGATCCATCAGGCGTGTCATAATCATCTCCAAAGATGGTGATATGAGGTCGTTGTCCTAAAGCAGTCTGTAAGATGATGGGAATAAGATGGGTTTCGGGTTGATGGTGCTCCCCGATTTCTGAAGTTTCTCTTGCTCCAGCTACATTAAAATAGCGTAGTGATACATATTTTATCCCGTAAGCATGTTCCGTCCATTTTATCATTTTTTCCATGGTAAGCTTCGTCTCACCATATGTGTTTGTTGTGTTCGTCGGTGCCGATTCTGTAATGAGTGCCGTATCAGGCTCACCATAGACTGCTGCAGTAGAAGAAAATACAATATGTTTTACTTTATATTCAACCATGACCTTAAGTAATACCTGTGTCCCGTAAACATTATTATCATAATACTTGAGAGGGTTCTGCATAGACTCTCCGACAAGTGAATGGGCTGCAAAATGCATCACAGCAGTAATCGGTTCTTCTTCAAATACAGAGCGTAAAAACTCAATATTACGCAGATCTCCCTCATAGAATACGGCCTTTGAATGTATTGCTTGTCTGTGTCCAGTTTCAAGGTTATCGACCACAACAACCTGTTCACCTTGATCAATCAATTGATAAACAGCATGTGAACCTATATAGCCTGCACCACCTAAAACTAATATACTCATAGGATAGCCTCCTCAGAAATTTCTTTAGCACCGCTGCCGATCCCCGCTATGTAAAATGTTGCATCATAACCGATTTTTTCTCTGTAGATGGCAGTAATGTTTTTCTTGAAATCATTTACCTTATCTTTCGCCACAACCGCAATCGCACAACCGCCAAACCCGGCACCAGTCATACGCGCGCCAAGTACCCCATCTTGTGACCATGCAGCGTGGACGAGGGTATCCAGCTCGTGACCAGTAACCTCATAATCGTCTCTCAGTGAGTGATGAGATTCATTCATTAATTGACCAAAACGTATAAGATCTCCCTGCTGCAGACTTTTTAGTGCTTCTAATGTGCGTGCATTTTCATATACAGCGTGTTTAGCCCGTTTTCGACTCACCTCATCTGTGATTAGTTTCTTATTCAGTTCAAATTCCTCAGGTGTTAATTCTCCTAAACTATGAATCGTTAGTTTCCGCTGCAAGTCTCTTAATGCTAGCTCACATTGCGTACGACGTTCGTTATATTTAGAGCCTGCTAACACACGTTGTTTATTTGTATTGATAATCATGATGACATATTTACCCAATTCAAGAGGGGCATATTGATATTCAAGAGTTTGACAATTTAAAAGAATGGCATGATTTTGTTTTCCCATACCGATAGCAAATTGATCCATAATCCCGCTGTTGACACCAATATACTTATTTTCAACCATTTGACCACATTGAATCATTGGAATGGGTTTCAATTTCAAATCGAAAAGTCCATTCAATAAAACGCCCGTTGCCATTTCTATGGAAGCAGAAGATGAAAGACCCGCCCCGTTGGGAATATTTCCATAAAATAAAATATCTGCTCCTTGGTGAATCTTATAGCCAGCCTCCTTTAAATAAAGAAACATCCCTTTAGGGTAATTTGCCCATTGGTCAGATTCTTTAAAAGAAAGGTCAGATAAGTCACATTCTATGATTCCTGCTTCAGGAAAATTCATGGAGTAAAACCGTATCCTTTGGTCGTCCCGCTTTCTTCCCAATGCAGTGGTTCCATAGGAAATAGAGGCTGGAAATACATGTCCGCCATTATAGTCCGTATGCTCTCCGATTAAATTGATTCTTCCTGGGGCGAAGAAGGTCCTGGGGGCATTGAGTGTATGAAAGATAGATTGAAACTCAGTTATTAAAGTAGTTGCCTTAATCATAAATACCTCCTATACTCTTGGTGAGGCTGTCAGGTTCTGATTTCACTTAACTTAATTAATTAAATTAATTAAGTTAAAGTTAGCGTACTATAATTCAGTCGAAGATGCAATTCGAAATCGAAGGGTTTAGGGACTTTGAGCTATTCCTAGCAGTGGCAGCAAAGTCCACGATGGGTCAGGGGAGTTACATATACCAAAAGCATATGAAAGCTATGAGGCAATCTTTATGATGAAAAAATAAATGCTGTTTGAACCTTTCCAAATGATTTACCTAAGAGTGGGTGTTAAGCATGTATGAGGGATTTACTAATATGAGCAGCTTTACTAATGAAAGGATTGTTCAATATGAATGAATATGTAGAAAATATAAGTTTTTTAGATAAGGCAGCCATTAAAGCAGGGAATGATCGTTTAGAATTTATTATAGTACCAGCTTGGGGATCTAACCTAATTTCACTTGTTGAGAAGAAGAACAATAAGGAATTACTTCGAGTCCCCAGCTCAGCTAGTCAATTTTGGGATAAACCAGTTCTATATGGAACACCAATATTATTCCCGCCTAATAGAATTGATCAAGGAACATATACATTTAACGAACAAGTCTACCAGTTTGATAAAAATGAGATAGATAAGGACAATCACATACATGGTTTTGTGCATACTAGAGAGTGGAGTGTTACAAAAGCTGAGGTTATAGATGACAAAGTGATGGTAGAAACGGAATTTAACTCTTCCAAGTATGAGGAAGTAATGAGGCAATTTCCTCACCACTTTACTTTGAAATTGACTTTTACACTAGATGGGACGTCGATACACAAGGTTGCAACTGTAATAAATAATAGTGACCGTCCGTTCCCATGGGGATTGGGTTATCATACAACCTTTCAATTTCCGGAAGATCATTCCAGCTTTTCACTCTCGGCTGAAAAGCGCTGGAAACTTAATGAACGTAACTTGCCAACTGGTGAGCTGGAGGAAATTGAATATAAGGAAAAATTGTTAAAGGGAATGAGTTTGAAGAACCTCCCTCTTGATGATGTGTTTTTATCAGTTGTCGAAAAGTCCGGCATCAATCAAGCAATTGTTGTAAATGAACCATCTGGAATTAAAATTACCTACGAAGCAGATAATAACTTTAAGTTTTGGGTTGTATATAATCATGATGGAAATCATCAGTTTGTATGTCCAGAGCCATATACGTGGGTGACGAATGCCCCTAATCTTGATTTAGATTATTCCACTACAGGACTTCAAGTTATCGAACCAAACCAAGAAAAAACGGTTATGACAAAAATAATGGTATCCAGTAATGATTTTTAAAGTAAGAAAGAATTGGAGACAGAATTGTTATATAATTGTAGGTAAATACTGCTTATACGCCTATCTGTCATCCCAACTGAAGACACGTGGAGTGCGGAAACAATTTTCGTTTATAATCTCTGAGTTATAATTGATAAAAGAGACAGGGGATTATTTACCAAGCAGAGAGTGAACCTTATCATCGGATTCACTCTCTTTGTTTAAAAAATTTTTTGGATGGTTTTCTGTCCATCTTTCTTTTCCCATTTTTTACTCTCTCTATAAAGAATTAAAGTGATAATAAAACAAGAAAATCCCGGCGAATAACCATCCGGAATCACCAAATAACATACCATCCCAACCCCCAACACAACCAACGCCTCCCGATTAAAATTCGACTCCCCACTCGCCAGCCTCACAAGCGCACTCTCAGAAATCCTCCCTTTCCGAATAACCAAATAATCAGCCACCACAATCGCCGATATCGGAATAATAAGGATCCCCAGATAAGAAATATACTCCTGCGCATTATAAACCAGCTGCGGAAACGAACTTAAAATAATCCCGGCGATACTAAACAACAGTGCACTTTGAATCCGAGATAAGGAAGGCAGTGCGTTAAGTAGACTGTATCCCCCTGTATACGCATTACTAAGATTAATCGAAATCATCGATACCATCGCACAAGCCGTAATCACCAAGAGAAGCAGGTTAGAATCGGTCAGTTGCCCCGCTGCCACGAATGGATTCAGATCCTTGAACAAGCTGGCACTCAATCCTCCAAGCAGTGCGGTCATCATAAATCCGACGACGTTACCACCGTAGAGCCCCCAGAATCCGTGGCGGTCGCTTTTGCTGTAGCGGGTGATATCGGAGGATGCGCTCACTCCGGAAATGTATTGGACGAAGACGAGGCTTGAGTAGAATAGGAACGTTCCGATGGAGAATGGTTCCTGGCCTTGGCTTAGTGTTGATAGGGAATCGGCTTCTTTCGTTAGGAATAGGTACAGAATGATTCCCTGACCAATCACGAGGATCGGAATGAATAGTTTGGTCGCTTTTTTGACGGCTTCGAATCCGATGAGGGCTAGAAGGGTCATGATGATGGCGAGTCCGATGGCTACGGGTATGAATGGTATGGTGTACGGTGTTACTTTTTCCACCATGGAGATCACAACGAAGGTTCCTCCGATGGTTTGGACGCTGAACCAGTAGAGGGACGTCAGGGACCGGATGGGGGATGCGATGAGCATCGACAGCCTGGTTCCGATGATGGATCTTAGGACGTATTGAGCGGGCAGGCCGTAGCGGGAGCCCGGTAGTGACAGGAATGATACGAATAAGAAGGCGACGCTTGCTCCGAGTACGGTGGCAAGGAACGCTGCCTGAAAGGATAGTCCGCCTTCAAGGACGGCGAGTGCCGGGATGAGGAAGTTTCCTGCGTTCACGGAGAAGGCGAGCTGTATGATGAAGTATTCGATCCATGTGGTTGATTTTAATTCGGTTGGAACCTTTACAAGTCCGAGTCTTTCGATCATGGGTTGTTTCATGGAATAATCTCCTTTGGGTATACTAAGATGCATCGTTTCTATTTTAAAGAATTTTTGGAAAAAAGCGAAGAAATAATCATTTAATTTTTTAAAGAAAAATAGAGATATTTCCTTATTTATTTGTTAGAATGTAAGTGCTTACAGGGTGAGTAATTGCCCTTCGCTATTATATATAAATAGTGTTATATTTAGGAAGTAAATGCTCCAAGGAGCAATAGTGCATTTAGGAGGTTGGCTTAGTATGCGTATTGGTGTACCAACGGAAATTAAAAATAATGAAAATCGGGTGGCTATGACTCCCGCAGGTGTTGTGAATCTGGTTCTTTTTGGACATGAGGTTTACATTGAATCAGGAGCTGGATTAGGCTCAGGATTCACAGACGAAGATTACGTAGCAGCAGGTGGACACATTGTTGATTCTGCAGCGGAAGCATGGTCCATGGACATGGTCATGAAGGTAAAAGAGCCACTTCCAAGTGAGTACTCTTATTTCCGTGAGGGACTTATCTTATTTACATATTTACATCTTGCTCCAGAACCGGAATTAACGAAAGCGTTAATCGATAATAAAGTGATCGGGATTGCGTACGAAACGGTTGAACTGAATCGTGCCCTTCCATTATTGACTCCGATGAGTGAAGTGGCTGGACGTATGGCGACTCAAATCGGTGCTCAGTTCTTAGAGAAGATCCACGGTGGTAAAGGTGTGTTACTTTCAGGTGTACCAGGGGTTCGCCGTAGTAAAGTAACGATCATCGGTGGAGGGGTTGCCGGTACGAACGCAGCGAAAATGGCTGTTGGACTTGGTGCCAATGTAACAATCCTTGACCTTAACCCGGATCGCCTTCGTCAGCTTGATGATATCTTCGGTAGTGACGTAACGACGCTTATGTCGAACCCACTGAATATCGAACAGGCTGTAAGAGAAGCGGATCTTGTCATCGGAGCTGTTCTGATTCCGGGAGCGAAAGCACCTAAATTGGTAACAGAAGACATGATCAAAGCGATGACGCCTGGTTCTGTTGTAGTCGATATCGCAATCGACCAAGGTGGAATCTTCGAAACAACGGACCGCATCACAACTCATGACGATCCAACTTACGTGAAGCATGGCGTTGTACATTATGCCGTTGCCAATATGCCTGGTGCCGTACCACGTACGTCTACGATTGCACTGACGAACGTAACTGTACCTTATGCGGTTCAAATCGCAAACAAAGGCTACAAAAAAGCGTGCCTGGACAACGAAGCGCTATTAAAAGGTATCAACACATTGAACGGATATGTGACATACCAAGCTGTTGCCGAAGCACACGCTGTAGACTACTCAGACACAAGAACACAATTAGAGCAACAATAACATCACGAAGCCGACTGCATGGGAATGTTCAGTCGGCTTTTTTATGTAAATATAGGAGAGATGTTGAAATCTTCGGTGTAATGCGTATACAGAAAAGGCCACATACTGAAATGTGGCCTTTTCTGTATCTTTTACTCTATTCGAGATTTGCATGTTTCCCATACATTTTAGTAGAATCCAATCCCTTTTTCTCCATGAAGCGCAGAATGATTGCATCATAAAATAACAACATCGTTTGCTCAAATAGAGAGCCCATTGGTTGGATTGTTTTGTAATCACCTTCGGACTGGTCTTTCGTTACTCCTGGTAATGTAACGGTCAGATCAGCTAATTCTCCAATGGTTGATTCAGGAGAAATGGTTATTGCTGCGACGGTACCTCCCAAGCTTTTTGCTTTTTTAGCAATGGCCACTAACGTTTTGGTTTCTCCTGAGCCTGATCCAATGATTAATAGATCATTCTTTTCTAAGTTAGCTGTTACTGTTTCCCCAACGACATAGGCATCAATCCCCATGTGCATCATTCGCATCACAAAAGATTTCCCCATCAATCCAGATCTGCCAGCACCAGCCACAAAGATTTTCTTGGATTCTAGTATCAGGTTTACTAATTTCTCTGCCTCTTCATCAGAGATTAAGTGCACTGTTTGTCTTAATTCTTCCACGACTTTGGCTAAATATTGAGTAGACTCCATCGTTTCATTACCCTTGGTGTATTAATTCCTGCATTTCACGTGCAGTCGCTCGTTTATCTTCTTTGCTTGTAATCCCGCCACCTACAATGATGAGGTCAGGCTGTTCTATAATAACTTCCGGTAGTGTTTCTAATTTGATTCCACCGGCAATTGCCGTTTTGGCATTTTTCACAACGCTTTTGATCGTGTGTAGATCTTCAAAGGAATTTTTTCCTACAGCTTGCAGATCATAACCTGTGTGTACACAGATATAATCGGCACCAAGTTCGTCCAATTCTTTCGCACGGGCTGCAACGTCTTTCACCGCAATCATATCAACAAGGATTTGTTTCCCTTGTTTTCTGGCTTCTTCTACTGCGCCTTTAATGGACTCGTCTTCTGCCGTTCCAAGAATCGTAATGATGTCAGCACCTGCAGCAGAGGCTTGACTTACTTCATATCCAGCTGCATCCATAATTTTCAAGTCCGCTAATACGGTTAAGTCAGGGAATGCTGCTTTTACTTCTTTCACTGCTTTTAGGCCTTCATTGATCACCACAGGTGTACCAATTTCTACAACATCAATATACTCTTCTACCTCTTTTACTAATGCAATGGCTCCTGGAATATCTACAAGATCTAATGCTAATTGTAACTTCATTTATATTCGCTCCTTATTATAAATTTTAATTGGTTATGCTAAGTGTTGTCATGAGAATGTATTTACTCACTAGCATGCTGTTTAGTATACTCAGTATGTAAATAAATTTGAAGTACGCACTTTCATCGCATATAGTGATAAAAAGTATACTATTGGATGAAATAAAGGAGAGTTGACGTAAATGCCAAATTTAGGAGAGAAAAGTTTTAACTGTGAGAAAGAATTAACGCTCGCAGTAATCGGTGGTAAATGGAAAATGTTAATTTTATGGCATCTAGGCAAGGAAGGAACGAAACGATTTGGTGAATTAAAGTCCCTTATGCCTGGAATTACCCAAAGAATGCTTGTAAACCAATTGCGCGAACTTGAAGATCATTTAATCGTACACCGAGAAGTGTATCCTGTAGTCCCGCCTAAAGTTGAATACTCACTTACCGAGCATGGTGAAAGACTGTTACCGATTTTAGAGGCTATGTATGAGTGGGGCAAAGATTATGTCGAGAATGTATTGGAAAAGGAAACGGATGATCAATCAGCTGCAAAATAGAAAATCTCATTTACCAAGGGTTGACTTTGGTTTTTTTTATTACTGTTTTATATGAGTATAGACCAACTTAATTGCCACTTCTCGCTTATTCTTATAAAATTGGGGTATAACATATAAGTAGCATAAGAGAGTAAGAAGATAATAATAGATAAGTTTATATGGAGGAGATGCAAAATGAAGATTTCATATCATGGACATTCAGTAGTGAAAATCGAAACGAACGGAAAAACGATTCTAATCGACCCATTCATCAATGGAAACGAACTGACAGATCTAAAAGTGGATGACGAGAAGCCCGATGTGATCATCCTTACCCACGGTCACAACGATCACGTTGGGGACACCGTCGAGCTTGCGAAGAAAAACGACTCATTAGTGATTGCGAATCATGAATTGGCAACGTACTTAAGCTGGCAATCAGTGAAGACTCATCCAATGCATGTCGGGGGAGCGTATGAATTTGACTTCGGAAAAGTGAAATTGACACAGGCGTTCCACGGCTCGGGTCTGATTACAGACGGCGATGAAATCATTTATATGGGTATGCCTGCTGGCGTTCTCTTGATGATTGAAGGCAAAACGATCTTCCATGCAGGGGATACCGGATTATTCTCAGATATGAAGCTGATCGGGGAGCGTCATCCGATTGATCTTGCTTTCCTTCCGATTGGAGATAACTTCACAATGGGACCTGAAGATGCGGCTACAGCAGCTAGCTTCTTAAAGGCGAAGAAAGTCGTGCCGATCCACTATGATACATTCCCGCCGATCAAACAGGATCCGCAGAAATTCATCGACTTGCTTGAGGACTGTGAAGGACAGGTCATGAAGGCTGGAGACGTTATCGAATATTAAAATGGTAAGGGTGGTGCATTTGCATCACCCTTTTTCTCATGTTTACACAATATCCTCCACTCCCTCGCATATACATGATACAAG
Source organism: Rossellomorea sp. H136 (assembly GCF_056838065.1). NCBI lineage: Bacteria > Bacillati > Bacillota > Bacilli > Caryophanales > Bacillaceae > Rossellomorea > Rossellomorea sp. H136. The sequence continues at coordinate 3,707,446 of NZ_CM166371.1, read as the reverse complement.
CCTAGAGAGGAGGAAGAACGTGTGAAACAACGATACATTCTCTGTTTACTATTCACAGGGGCCCTCATATATTATGGAGCTCCCCGCATGTCCATTTTTGCAGAAGGTCTTCAAGGCACCTTTGCCATCAGCTGGCTCGTACTTGCCACGTTTGTTGTAGCGGGGAATCTGGCAGCCCTTCTTTACACGCCTAAAGGAGAGGCAAAGAGTAAAAGAGTGAAAGTGAAGCCTGTTAGAAAAATGAAATCAAGGTCGTTTGGTTGATTCTCTTTTATTAAAATGGTTGTATGAAAGTAAACAAACCCTATAAGTTGATTGGAGCGGAAGGTGCTCGACTCCTGCGGGAATAGCGGGAAAGTTGAGACCCCACAGGGCAAAGCCCGAGGAGGCTCAACTCACGCCCCGCGGAAAGCGAGCACCTGGAGCGGAAATCAACCAGCACTCTCTTCGTACAAAAGCAACAAAGTTTTTGTAATCACTGGGGCTTTCACCACCGAAAGCCCCGATTAAATTGAAACACCACGCTTTTCACATTATAATAAACATATGAAGCAGGACGTTATAAAGAAGGGTGAAAAGCTTGGCTACTAAACACGAACAAATATTAGACTACATAGATACCTTGCCAGTCGGTGAAAAAATCTCTGTCCGCCAAATTGCAAAAGCGCTGAACGTGAGCGAAGGCACCGCGTACAGGGCGATTAAAGATGCGGAAACAAAAGGATATGTCAGTACCATCGAGCGGGTTGGTACGATCCGGATCGAACAAAAGAAGAAAGATAACATCGAAAAGCTCACCTATGCAGAAGTGGTTAATATCATTGATGGACAAGTATTGGGGGGAAGAACGGGACTACATAAAATGCTCAATAAGTTCGTCATTGGAGCGATGAAGCTTGAAGCTATGATGAGATACACGGAAGCAGGGAACCTGTTGATCATCGGAAACCGGACACAGGCCCACGAGCACGCACTACGAGCCGGGGCTGCCGTACTGATCACCGGTGGATTCGATACAGAAGATCATGTCAAGAAGCTTGCAGACGAGCTCGAACTCCCGATCATTTCTACTTCCTACGACACTTTTACAGTGGCGACCATGATCAACAGGGCGATTTATGATCAGCTCATCAAAAAGGAAATCGTATTGGTAGAAGATATTTTAACAAAAGCGGATGACACGGCTTACCTGCATATAAATGATACGTTAGAGGAATGGTTCGAAAAAAATCAATATACATTCCACAGCCGTTTCCCGGTGGTCGATAACAATCTGAAAGTGCATGGTATGGTCACATCAAAAGACGTCATGGGGCAGGAAAAATATACGGGCATCGATAAGATCATGACCAAACAACCGATCACCGTCAGCCCGAATACAAGTGTTGCTTCAGCCGCCCATATCATGATCTGGGAAGGGATCGAATTACTTCCCGTCGTCAATGAACAAAACAGGCTCCAGGGAATCATCAGCCGTCAGGACGTATTAAAGGCCCTGCAAATGATTCAAAGGCAGCCACAGGTCGGGGAAACGATTGATGATCTGATTAGTAATGGAGTAGAAGCAGCAGCTGAGAAAAAAGGCGATAAAGAAGTCTACCTTTTTGCGGTGACTCCTCAGATGACCACTGGAATTGGTACGATCTCGTATGGCGTATTCACTACATTAATGACAGAAGCGGCCAATCGTTCATTAAAGCCCTATAAAAAAGGCGATATTGTCATCGAAAACATGACCATCTATTTCATTAAGCCTGTCCAAATGGAGAGCATGCTTGAAATTCACCCGAAAGTGCTCGACGTCGGAAGAAAATTTGGTAAAGTGGATGTAGAGGTATATTGTGAAGGTGTATTGGTGGGGAAATCCCTGATGATTTGCCAGCTGATTGATCGTCATTAGGGTTTTTTCTGAATAAGTGGGATCACTTGTAGAATTTTCGACAAAAGGTTCATAAAATGAATTTCCGGATCATAAGTAACGAAACCCGGTTCATAAATCCCGAAAGAGGGTCATAAGTAGCCAAAACCGGTTCAGGAAAGTTGAAGAATGACCGCATTTTCATCCATAGGCTACTTAAAAGGTCATCTTTCACCTGATAATTGAGCAAAATGATGCTTTTTTTACCTAAAAAAATAAATAAATCAATCCACCGACTGAGGAATCAGGAAAAAAGACCGGATAAGCATCCAGTCTATTGTCGCATTTATTGGTTATCCAGTTCTTTCGCTTCTCTTTGAGCATATGGAAGCACATGCTTATACAGTTTAAAGCCAGCCCAGCAGCTTCCAAGTCCAATCAGGATGAAAAGACCGCCGATAAAATACGTCAGCGTTCCAGGGAATAAAAACAGCTGATTGATCCCAAACAGGGCAACAAATAGCCCGAGGGCAATGCTTGCCTTCGCCGATAACCATTTCTTTTCCATTGGTCGATTCGTTCGAACCTGTCTGATTTTATAAAAGACATAAAACGTGAATGTTACGACAATCAGTAGTGCGAGAAAATACATATATTTGTCCTCCATCGTTGACTTCTCTCGCTACTATTTTACAGATATCAGGACAGATTGCCAAATAAAAAATCCACTACAAAGGAGATTCCCATGAAAGAACAAATACTGGACCTCATCAAACAATATGAAACCATCATCGTACATAGACATGTTCGCCCGGATCCTGACGCCTATGGTTCCCAGGGAGGACTGGTGGAAATGCTGAAAACGTCCTTCCCGGATAAAAAGATCTATGCGGTCGGGAAAGAAGATGAAAGTCTTCATTATTTAAAACGTTTGGATGTCATTGAAGACAACGTTTTTGAAGGAGCATTAATCATCGTTTGCGATACGGCGAATGAAGAACGTATCTGTGACAGTCGTTATAAGTTAGGGGATAAGCTCGTGAAAATCGATCATCACCCCAATGAAGATGCATACGGAGATTATTTATGGATCGATACATCCGCAAGCTCAGTAAGCGAAATGATTTATGAATTCTACTTGTTCGGTAAGGATAAAGGACTGACGTTATCTGATGAGGGCGCAAGACTTTTATTTGCCGGGATTGTGGGAGACACGGGAAGATTCCTTTATCCGAGCACAACTCAGAATACGTTTGATATCGCAGGCGAATTGATCCGCTTTGATTTTGACCGTAATGAACTATTCAATAAAATGTACGAGATCGATGCCAATGTCATCAAGCTTCACGGATTTGTCCTTCAAAACTTCGAAATGGATCAGGATGGCTGTGCAAGCATGATCATGACGAAAGAAATACTGGAGCAGCATCAGGTTATTCCTTCAGAAGCTTCTTTACTGGTCAGTACATTGGGTAACGTAAAAGGAATCAAAGCGTGGGTCTTCTTCATTGAAGAAAGTGATCAAATCAGGGTCCGTCTGCGTTCAAAAGGACCAGTCATCAACACCATCGCCAAAAAATACAACGGCGGAGGACATCCACTGGCTGCAGGGGCTTCGATTTATTCATGGGAAGAGAAAGAAGAAGTGATGAAGGATTTAAGAGAAGTGTGCAGGAATCATAGATAAGACTTAAGAGGAGCCGGCAGATGCCGGCTCCTCTATTTAATTGTTCTAAAAATCCCCAACTTCAAATTTAAGGTTCTATAATATTTGTTGGGGTTCTTACACAATTATAAGACACAAAAAATGCACGTAATCGCCCAGTCTTTTATACTTGAATTGTCGAGAAACAAGTAAAGATTGGAGATACGTGCATAATGAATTCTATCATAATGTTGCCTGGTTTTGAAGAAGTAAACATCACGAAGATGGAAGAAGTGGATGAGCGACTTTGTTTACATATAGAGCTTCCTCTTAAGTCACACAAATGTCCAGAATGTGCGACCAGTACAATGAAAGTTCATGATTACCGGATACAAAAGATTAAACATCTAAAGTTGTTTGAAAGACATACGCTTCTTTTCTACAGAAAGAGACGCTATGCTTGCCCCTGTGGAAAAAGATTTGCAGAAAAAAACTCCTTTGTGGAACGATACCAACGGTTATCAGTAGAGTTTAATCAGGCTTTAAAGATCCGAAGTATTAAGGGGAAGACCTTTAAAGAAACGGCAGAAGTGTATGGGACTTCGGCTTCCACTGTGGTAAGGCGCTTTGATCAATTGGCAGAAGTTACGGTCAACGAAGTAGCTAAAGAACTGCCTAAGGTCATTGCCATAGATGAGTACAAAGGGGATACAAAAGAAGGGAAATACCAGCTCATTATCGCGAATGGGATTACCAGAGAACCGATCGATATCCTTCCAAATCGTTATAAAAACACCATTAAACACTACCTAAGAAGATATGGTTCTCAAGTGGAGGTGGTCGTAATGGATATGAGCCAATCGTTTAAGGCAGCTGTACAACAAGCTCTTGATAAGCCCGTCACTGTGGCCGACCGCTTCCACTTTGTCCGCTATATTTATTGGGCACTTGATGGTGTGAGAAGAAGGATACAATCTAGTTGGCATGACTATGATCGGAAGAAATGTAAGAAGATGCGACATGTGTTTTATAAGAGGTCAGATAAATTAAATGAGAGCGATCAGTGGTATCTTCAAAGGTATCTCGAGATGTCTCCTGAACTGAAACAGGCATATGAACTCAAAGAGAGGTTTTGTCAGTGGTTTGACAAAGCGAAAGTGAATGGGGAAGAAAACATCATGAAGACAAAAAACGCCTTATATGACTTCTACGAAGCGATTGATGCGGCTGGAATTCCTGAATTCCAACGTTCTGCCCAAACACTAAAGAATTGGCAAAATGAAATATTGAATAGCTTTCGATATAACTATTCAAACGGGTTTTTAGAGGGCATAAACAACTTAACGAAAGTGATGAAACGAAACGCATTTGGCTTTAGAAGCTTTCTTCGTTTTCGAGCAAAGATTTTATTAACACATAAGTATAAGAGAATGGGTACGCATATTGGATAAGGGTGAAGCAAAACTCACTTCACCCCAACATTTGACGTTGAACCAAATTTAATAGGGGTCTGAGTGGTTCATAAATCCTGGAAAGAGATTAAACGAGATCAAACTCCGGTCCATTGACTGCAGTATTTTTGTGTTCTTCTTTCCATCATGCCCTTGTAAAATAGGCTTTTGTATCAGTCACAATACCCAGCAAGATGACATAAATTGTTTGGGAGTGTTCATATTTATAGTGAATTTACCTAAATTACAGAAATTTTTCTTGGAAAGCTCAATTGTTTTTGTTCCTTAATTGTGAGAGACATTGGGTAAATTTTTTGGGAGGTAATGAAATTGATGAATAATTTTCACAATGAACTTCAAAGTCTGAATGTAGGTGATTTCCAGGCAACGCAGCCTGTTTCATGGGATCAAAACATGTATGATCCTAATGACGAACGAATTTTCCTTGGATTTGGAGGCTGTTTCGGCTTTGGATTCGCATGCTTCTTTAGTTGCTTTGGCTGTGGTGGATGCTTCCGTTGCGGAAGATGCGGTGGCGGCGGCAGATGCGGCAGATGTGGCGGGTGCGGCCGGTGTGGACGCTGCGGCCGTTAATCAGCTTTTAGAAATTCGTTTTCAACTTGATCCCTGTATGAGTCAGTGCAGGGGTCTTTTTTTATACATAAGGGACAAAGTGAGACTCATACGATGATAATGATAGTCACATTAGCGGGTGTAAGGAGGAGCGCTATGGAAAAATTGGACCCTTCTATGCGTTTAAAAGTAAAGAGGGATACGTTTTATCTCCCTGAACCAAACAGCGGTGTTTTCTTTAGGAATAACCAATGCTCTTTCCGCATGGAAGGAAGTGGAATTGATCAATGGGTTGAGAAGCTGCTTCCGATGTTCAATGGGGAGTACTCCCTTGAGTATTTGACGAACGGACTGCCTGTCCCTTATAAAAACAGGGTCATGGAAATGGCAGAGGTTTTGCATAAAAATGGGTTTGTTCGGGACGTGAGCAGGGATCTGCCACACCAGCTTCCCCAACATGCAGTGAAAAAATTCGCATCACAGATCGAATTTGTCGACAGTTTGGCGGGTTCGGGAGCTTCAAGGTTTGAAACCTACCGCGTGGCCAATGTCCTGGCAGTGGGGGCTGGTCCTTTTCTGACTTCACTCGTTTCATCGTTGATTGAATCTGGAATGGCTAAGCTGCAGGTGCTCTTGACCGATGAGGTACCGACGAATAGAGGCCGGCTGTTGGAACTTGTGGAACATGCGCGTAAAACAGATCCTGAGGTAGAGCTCCTGGAAGTCGGATTCAGTGAAGACGGATGGCGGGAGACCCTGAAGCCCTTCGATTCCATTTTATATGTAAGTCAAAAAGAAAATCTTGAGGAATTGGAGCTACTCCATGCCATTTGCCAGACCGATAAGAAGCTGTTTATTCCGGCGATTTGTCACAGGCAGAAAGGAATCGCAGGACCCATCATCCATCCTGATTCCGAGGCTGGATGGGAATCTGCATGGAGGCGCATCCACACTACTGCCTTACGAAAAGAAAATCAGGTTTCGATCGAATCGGCGATCCCTGGAGCGATGCTTGCGAACATGGTCGTCTTTGAAGTATTCAAAGAGATAACGGGAGTATCAAAATCCAATCAGAGAAATCGAATCTTTCTGCTGGATACAGAAACGCTTGAAGGAAGCTGGCATTCCTTTTTACCCCATCCGTTGGAGACTGGACATTTAGCAGCTGAAGCGGTTCAGGATGTGGAAACACGGATAGAACAGGTTTCAGAAAGATCTGACCCTGAAAAAGTGCTGTATCTCTTTACTCTGCTGACGTCAAAAGAGACGGGGATTTTTCATGTATGGGAGGAAGGCGATACGAGGCAGCTGCCATTGGCTCAATGTCGTGTCCAGCCGGTCGATGTCCTGTCTGAGGGCACTGCAGAACTGCTGGATGAGGTGATCTGCAGTGGATTGACCCATGAAGAAGCACGCCGGGAAGCCGGGCTAAGAGGGATAGAGAGATATGCTTCAAGGTTGGGCAGTTTGATCGTTCCTCATGAGACTGGTGAATATATGGCCACCTGTGCAGGAGCGACGTTTGCAGAATGCGTCGGCCGCGGTCTTCGTGAGTGTTTGACTGATGGGCTGAGGAAAAGAGAATCGGTTCAAAGCAGCACGATTTCCCGTCTTGAATTGGATAGGGTTGAGGATGAAAAATGCCGATTTTATTTACAGGCACTGACCACCATGAAAGGATTGCCGGAAATTGGAGTAGGGGAGGATTTAGCTGGATTTCCTGTCGTCTATGTTCGTGGAAGGAATGGCTGGTATGGAAATACCGATTTAACGATCACCATGGCACTGAGGAATTCTCTGCAGCATGCGCTCTTTCAAGCTCAGAACGATAAGGAGGCTTTCGACGCAAAACCGGTTGTTGTTGCGTTAGAGCAAGGAAAGGCAGAGAGGATCACCATTCCAGCCAATGAAGACACGACCCAGCCCCTGAAAGAAGCAATCGAAACCTTGAAAAAGAATCAGAAGCAGGTAGTCGTGTATGAACTGAATATGGAGCCCGTTTTTAAACAGGAGCTCGCAGGCGTGTTTGGAGTGCTGCTACGAGAGGAGGAAACCTAATGAATTCTTTCGTGGTGATTGTAGGGGATGGGCTGCTAGCGGACCTTGTATGTGCGCAAATTTCAGTCCGGTACCCCGTTTTCCGGCAAGAAAACGTTGAAAAAAAGTTCCCGGCACAGACAGATTTGGTGCTGACCTTGGATGATACATGGAATCCGGCTGTACATCAAATGGCAGAAGAAGTGATGAGGCAGTCGTCTATCCCATGGCTGAGAGGCTTCGTTTCGTTTGGAGAGGGTATCATCGGCCCACTGGTTCGTCCGAACACACCAGGATGCTCACAATGTGCTGATTTGAGACGTCTCCTTGGAGGAAAGGAACGGAATGAGATGCGGGAGGTACAGGAAAAACTCGCTGAAGACGGTGGAATCACGATAGACCCATGGGCTTCGAATACCGGTTTAGTGCACATGACTCACATCATCGCAGCAGAAGTTGGCCGGGTCCTTGAAGGTGCAAAGCCACACTCCCAAGGAGGAGTATGTTTAACCGACTTAAAAACATTGAACAGCTCCTGGCACTCCTTTGTTCCCGACTCATTATGCCAGAATTGCAGCCGGGTTCCGGACGATTCGCCAGAGTTAGCCCGTGTGTCCCTCAAGCCCAGCCCGAAGATCCATGCCGACAGTTTCCGCTGTACTCCCCTGGATGAACTGAAAAACGTCCTGATAAAAGACTATCTGGATAATCGGACCGGACTCTTCAACAGCAAAATGTATGACCTGGTGACGCCATTTGCAGATGCGAGTGTCAATATGCCGATGTTCTCCGGAGATGAAGGGACGGCTGGACGGACTCAAGTCTACTCAGATAGCGAGCTGACAGCCATTCTTGAAGGATTGGAGCGTCACTGCGGTTTAGAGCCCCGGGGCAAACGGACAGTCGTCCATGATAGCTACCGACAGTTGGCGGAACATGCTCTTAATCCCCTAAAGGTCGGCGTGCACACCGACGAGCAGTACGCCATGCCAGGTTTTCCATTTGAAAGGTTTGACCCTGAACGGGCTATTGACTGGGTGTGGGGTTATTCACTCATCGAAGAACGTCCGATTCTCGTCCCTGAACTCCTTGCCTACTACAGTCTGGGCTGCAGCTCATCCGGTTTTGTTTATGAAACGTCCAATGGCTGTGCACTTGGAGGAAGCAGGGAGGAAGCGATTTTTTACGGAATCATGGAGGTGGTCGAACGGGACTCGTTCCTTTTGACCTGGTATGCAGAGCTCAAACTGCCGCGTCTTGATCCTCTTACGGCAGAGGACCCTGAGCTGCAGTTAATGAGTGAACGGATGCGGGCGGTCGCAGGGTATGATCTATATTTATATAACTCTACCATGGAGCACGGAATTCCAAGCGTCTTTGCGATGGCCAAGAACAGGAAGGATAAAGGGTTGAATCTGATTCTCGCGGCAGGTGCCCATCTGGATCCAGTAAGAGCGGCAAAAAGCGCGATTCAGGAGCTCGCCGGGATGATGCTGAATCTGGATGAAAAATTGGAGAAGAACAAGGAGAATTATGAGAAAATGCTTGACGATGATTCCCTCGTAAGGCAGATGGATGATCACGGAATGCTGTATGGACTGCCCCAGGCCGAGGAACGTTTCAAATTTTTACAGGATGACAGCCGGCCTTTCCGAAGTTTCCAGGAGGAATTCAACTGGAGGTCTGATCACAAAGATCTTACGGATGACCTGAAGGATATTCTTGAAAGATTCCGAAACCGGAACCTTGATGTCATTGTCGTTGATCAAACCGCCCCAGAACTGGAACAGAACGGACTATACTGCGTGAAAGTCTTGATTCCCGGCATGCTTCCCATGACATTCGGGCATCATCTCACCCGTCTGACAGGATTGGAAAGAGTCCTTAACGTCCCGGCGGAACTGGGATATGCCGACCGTCCATTGACATATGAGCAGCTCAATCAAAAACCGCATCCGTTTCCTTAAGGTACTAGGAGGTAAGGAGGATGAGTCTGGAAGAATTTTTACACAATCTGCAATGTAATATCAATCGGGCCAATCAGCCAAACTGGGAAGTGGACTGGGAGGATGCCCCTCTTCCCTATAAGTTTTACCAGGGGTTGCGGGTTGTGCCATTGTCTCTGGAAGTGCCAGTGTCACTCACCGAGAGCCAGCCGCCGTCAGAACCCAATTTAGAAAGAATCGGGCATTTTCTCTGGTATGTCTATGGCATCACCGGGGTAAGCCAGTCAGTGGATCCTGATGACTCTCAGCATCAGGAGTCTTACCCCATCCACTCCTATCGGCGGTTTGCTCCATCAGGAGGGGCGCTGTATCCAAATGAACTATATATCTATTTAAAGTTGGATGATTTGCCCGATGGAATCTACCATTATGATGTCGCCCACCATCGCCTCGTCTTACTTCGGGAAGGGAATGTCGATTCGTACTTAGAGCGGGCACTTGGCAATCGCTGCGAAATCTCAACGTGTTTTGGCACAGCCTTTGTTTCCACAAGGTTTTGGAAAAACTTCTTTAAATACAATAACTTTTCCTATCGGCTGCAGGGGTTGGATGCCGGGGTTCTGATGGGGCAGCTGTTGGAGACGGCCAAACGGTTTGGATTCGAGTCAGGGGTGTATGTTCAATTTCTGGACTCAGCGATCAATCGTTTACTTGGACTGACAGAGGAAGAGGAAAGCGTCTTTACGGTCATCCCGCTTTCGGTTGCTGCAACCAATTGGGCTGGAAACGGGAAAGGAGTGGAACGGACATTCACTGCTGACGAAGTATGCCGGGAGATACCCGCTATTTCTGCGGAACTCTTTGAAAAGTCTGAAAGAATTAGAGAGTTTCCTATGTTACTGGCAGCGAATGAAGCTTCTAAAATCGATTCAACTGGCGATTTTCAGAAACTCGGAAAACAACCGGCTTTTAGAAACGGAGAAAACGAAATCCATTTGCCGGAGATGGAGCCCTTTACCTATGATTTTGTTGAGATTTGCAAAAATCGTTATTCCCCCGAAATGGATTTTGTCATGGGTAAGGTCAGTCAGCAGAGGCTTTCGACTATATTGAAAAAAGCCACTCAGTCCTACTCTTTTCGAAGTGACATCGACGAAGTTCCTTACAGAAATGAATCCGGTATTTCGATTTTTGGCTGTTTATATAATGTGGAAGGCGTACCGAATGGTGCATACGTATATGACAGTGGCCGCCATTCATTACGGGAAATCAGCACAGGAGATTATCGTCTTCAGCTTCAATCAGGTCTGTCCCTGGATAATGTCAATTTGCTTCAAGTACCGTTGTGCCTTCATATAATTGGCAACAAAGATTACTATCAAGACACCTTGGGATACAGAGGCTACAGGATCATGCAAATGGAAGCCGGAATGCTTGTACAGCGCATGCTCTTGGCTTCGTCTGCCGCCGGGTTTGGCGGACACCCGCTTCTTGGATTTGATACTGCGTTGACGGATGGAATTTACGAACTAGATTCAGAGGGCCGAACAACCTTGATTCAAATACCGATCGGACCTTTTCGGGATCGGGCTTGGATGAGAGGGAGTTTATTAAGTTGAAAATAAGTAAGGAACATATGGGGAGTAAATCTGTTTGTAGTGGATTTGCATCTCCTTTTTGCTTTGGCAGTAGAGCGGGGATGGATTCCTCTCTATCCGAAAAGTAAAATGGGGACCATCCCCAGTCAGCTAAAAAAATGCCATCATGATTTTAATGATGGCTAATTGCTCACAAGTGTATTTCGAAAAAATGGAAGAGCTGGCAACCTACGATTTACACCCGATGACGAAAGCTCCGTATGAGGGGGCTGGCTATATGATGTATTGAAGTTAGCAATATGCTGTTCAGAGGAATAGTAGGAGAAATCGCCCCTTTCAGAATGAAATGAGTTGATGTTTTTTTGATGGTTATTCAGTTAACGGGCCATTATATTGAATAACTTATTGTGGAAATTATGGATATTTGAGATGTTTATTAGGTTAAAGAGGAGGGGCAGTTTAATTGAAGATAGGATATAATATAAAGTGAAGAATTAGTGAGGAGCATATAATGGACAAGGTAATACCTTTCTTAACGTTTCAGCATGGGGCAGATTGCGATCCGGCAGCTGCTTCATTTTCATTAAGCTAATGGGCAGTTAAGATTAGAAATACATAAGAAACAACCCAATCCGAAGTGTTCTATAATGTACATAATGCAGATATCCCTCATGAACAAAGGAGAACTGAAAATGAGAAAACTCGTTCTATTTTTGCACGCATCGCTTGACGGTTTTGTAGAAGGGCCGAACGGTGAAATGGACATTGGCTGGGTTTCCTACGATGCTGATTTGGAGATACACGCGAAAGAAATTTTGAGTACTGCCGACACCGTCATTTGGGGACGTGGGACTTATCAGATGATGCACAATTACTGGCCATCTGTGCTTTCGAACCCATCAGCTACGGAGCATGAACGGAATCATTCCGAGTGGATTGAAAAGACTGCCAAAATCGTTTTTTCCACGACGCTGGAGAAAGTCGAATGGAACAATTCCAGACTGGTGAAAGAAGATGTCGAGGAAGAGATCAAGAACCTCAAACAGCAGCAAGGCAAGGATATGGTCATCCTTGGCAGTCCTAGGTTCGCACACCACCTTATGCAGCTTAATTTAATCGATGAGTATAAAATTACGGTTTCTCCCGTCCTGATCGGCAGCGGGCTGCCGTTATTCCAAGGTCTCAAGGATAAGATCAATCTTAAACTTATCGAAAACAAGACCTTTGATTCTGGAGCCATAGGTCTCGTTTACCAGACAGTTAGATGACCTTGTGTCCTAAAGTAGATTACTCTAACGGGGAACGAGAGCTCAATACATCATTCGAATGACAAACAAGGATTGGTGGCAATTCTGCAATCGGGCGCGATTGCGGAATTGGTAGTCGTCCTTCGGATACTTATGAAAAATACGGAATGTAAAATAAAGGGGAAAGTTTTGTGCCAAAAGGATTAATTCATCATGTTGAAATATATGTATCTAATTTAAAAAGGTCTATTGATTTTTGGAGCTGGTTTCTTGAAGAATTAGGATATAGTCCTTTTCAAGAATGGGAAAGTGGACAAAGTTGGAAAATAGGAGATACATATATTGTTTTTGTACAAACAGAAGAACGGTTTCTGGACGTTCCATACCATAGATGTCGAGTAGGATTAAATCATTTAGCATTTCACGCAGATTCACGCAAACACGTCGATGATATGACTAAGAAATTAAAAGATAAAGGAATTAATGTTCTTTATACTGACCAGCATCCATTTGCTGGGGGAGATGATTATTATGCCGTTTATTTTGAAGACCCAGATAGAATTAAAGTGGAACTTGTTGTACCATAACTATTCAAGAATAGGGCGCGATTATTTAACATCGCGCTTTTTTTGCTGAATAAAATCATTGTAAGGATTAAATGTTTTTGAAATAATTGGTATTAAGTTGAATGGCAGGATTCGAAATAAGATTAAACAAGATATTAAAGTCTTGATATAGAATTTATGGGTTAACTTGGCGTTTTTATTTACAGTAGGAATTATTATAGGTATAGGTATTCTTATTTTCTTCCTTGCTTACATAAATGTTACAAGGAAGAACTTAAAAGATAAAAAGAATGATACATAAAAGGTGGATTACTACTAGGAATTGTTGAGTTAAGAAATACATTACTGGAATAATGGTAATGCAATCTTCTTATTCAAGTAACGGTGGCGTTTGCTGAAGATCGAGCACCTGGTCTTCGGAGTTTTTTTATTCAACTATAGGTCAACCAGAAAAACAATAAATCTGGTTGACCTTATAATACGAAAGGGCAGGTTAGTTGAATAAGAAAAATTTTTAACTTGTTCCACAAGTGGGCCATATTGTTGAAAAATACAACTATGGTATCATTAACCAAGGAGGGAGATAAGTGAAACAAAATATTTACGACAATCCAAATTTTTTCAAAATCTACACAACCTTACGTGAAAGTGAAATCACCGCTAATGACTTCATAGAACAGCCAGCAATCAAATCATTAATTCCGTGTTTGAAAGGAAAATCAGTATTAGACTTGGGTTGCGGTGATGGTCATTTTTCAAAGTATTGTATAGAAAACGGTGCGAAAAACGTAATAGGTGTAGACATCTCAAAGAATATGATTAAACGGGCTAAAAAGTTATACCAAGATGATAACATAGAATTTATGTGTCTGCCTATGGAGGATTTGGGACTAACCAATCAAAAATTCGATCTAATCATAAGTTCTCTCTCTATACATTACATTGAAGATTACCCGGCATTGATTCAAAAAATTAATAGTCTGTTAAATAACAGCGGGGAATTTATCTTTTCAACGGTACATCCGATAGCAACAGCTCGAAAGGGAAGCGATCACTGGATAAAAACTGAAGATGGTCATAAATTACACTGGGCATTAGATAATTATCAAGAAGAAGGATTCAGAGAACACGACTGGTTTGGTGAATATAGTGTGGTTATTTATCATAGAACCATTTCTACCTTAGTAAATACTTTGATTGAACACGGGTTTTCGCTGGATAAAATGATCGAACCAGAATCAACTTTGACAGGAATAGAGAAAATGCCGGAATTAATAAATGAAAAGCGTAGACCATCTTTTATTATTATTAAGTCAAAAAAACAAAATAATATCTATTAACATTTACCACAATCGGGCGCTTTTCTTGAATAAGAAGCGTCTTATTTGTCCCTACGATGGGTGATTTAATTTTGTTTTGTTGTGAATTTTATCACTTAAACTAGCGGTAGTAGTAATACGTGGGTGTTGGAGAAAGATAGATTAGATGAAGTGTAAAGAACTATGTAGAGGAACTACAAAATGAATACACAGATTTTCGAGGGTTCAGAGTCTTTATTATATCAGAAGGTAAGGAAATGGTGGTTGTTTCAATAGGTACAAGTGACCAGACTCTGGAATTTAAAGAAGCAGATGTTTCCAATAACAGCACAACGATAACTGTTGAAGAAGAAAGTACGGAGAAGGACGAAAAAAATTCCTATTTCCTGATAGGAATAGATCAGATTAAGGTAGAATTTTCTGTGGTTAATGAGAATGGGGAAAATATATAGAATATGAATAATTTAACCTCGGCACTCTTCAACGAGGGCAAGAGCTGAAGATCAGATCCATACAATGATCTTAGGCTTTCCCTTTAGATTGACTACGGATTATTTACTTTTGGCGATAGCGCTTCGTTTCTAAAGAAGAATTAGTCAACGTTTCATTTAATACAATAGAACCAAGGTTGTGTTGTGGTTAATGATTGTTATAGTCGCTAAAACACGCCCCTTTTGCACACAATTTATTTATTAATCTGTGATTCTAGCGCAACGCAACTCTTAGCGTAAGTTCTCCGGTTTTTACTGGCTTTACCCCTTTAAAAAAGGAAGTGAGCGTTATGAACAAAAAACAAACGGTAGAAACGGCAAGGAAATATGGTCTAGATGTAAAAGAGGAGTCCATTGTATTCAACGAGTCAGGTTTAGACTTTCTCGTTGCTTATGCAAAAGACGATAAAGGCGATGAATGGGTACTAAGGTTTCCAAGACGAGACGATGTGATGGCGAGAACGATAGTGGAAAAAAAAGCACTGGATCTTGTCCGAAAATATGTCTCTTTTCAGGTTCCAGTCTGGTCGGTTTATAAAAGTGATCTGATAGCTTACAAAAAATTGCAAGGGGTGCCAGCAGGCACGATTGATCCTAAGATTCATAACTATGTGTGGGAGATGGATTATGAAAATGTACCTGAACAATTTCACCAGACATTAGCCAAAGCTTTAGCCTCCCTACACACAGTTTCGAAAGAAGAGGCTAATAAAGCGGGCTTATTTGTTCAGACAGCAGAAGAGGCAAGAAATTCAATGATTGAGCGTATGGAAAAGGTCAAAGCGAAGTTTGGTGTAGGAGAATCCTTATGGAACCGTTGGCAAACCTGGGTGAAAAATAAGGAATTATGGCCTCAGATAACAGGCCTAATTCATGGGGATGTTCATGCTGGTCACACGATGATTAATAAAGATGCGAACGTAACCGGTTTTATTGATTGGACCGAAGCCAAAGTAACAGATGTATCAAATGACTTTGTTTTCCAGTACTCTGCTTTTGGGGAAGCAGCTCTAGAAAAACTGATTAGATATTATCGCCAGGCAGGAGGGATTTATTGGCCTGCCATGAAAGAGCACATCATAGAGCTTAGTGCGGCATACCCTGTTGCTATTGCTGAGTTTGCAATCATCTCAGGTTTGGAACAGTATGAACAGATGGCAAGAGAATCCTTGGAAGTGAATAACCGCAACTAATCCGGTATGCCGTTTAAGACGCAATAAGGGAATAATGTATAGTTAAAACACCCCTTCCTAAAATAATTACGTAATATAGTAATATATAACTAGAAAAATTAATAGGATAGTGACATAAGTAGTATTTTTTCGAAAACACAAAATATAATTATACTAGACCTTTGGAGATCCTTCCTTTCAAAATAAGTTACGGCTCTGGGAGGCCCTAGCTGATTTCTCCAAAGGTTTTTTCATTTTATAATTTTTTCACCTAAGTTGGGTAGAAATGTAGATAAAAAGTAATTTTATTTACGTTGTAGTATATGGATTATATTCCCAAATGGTGTGTAGTCCTATGCAATAAATAAGTTCTGTAACTAGCTACACTTTACTTGAAGGTGGCGCCTTTATGAAGAAAAGGGTCAGTTCCTATGCTCCCCATGGAAGCACAAGAACCGGCACCTTGCTTCTAATCGATTTTTTTGTCGAGGGTTTTTTTGAGTTCTGTGAGTTCTTCTTTGGTCTGCGTTTTCTAAGTCAGTTTGTTTTTTCCAATGAAAGTGTAGACAGATGTATTATTAATCCAGAGGTTAACAATAGTATAGCTATACGAGCCTATGAAAAAGTTGGGTTTCAGATTATTAAAATGGTCCCAGATATCCCAGAAGAACCAGGACCTGTTTTTTTCATGAGGTTAGATCGTCAAGATTTCCAAGAATAAAAAAGTAGTAATATCATTAAAAAAAGAAGTAAGCAACCAAGTGATTCTTAATTGGTTCTTATTGAGCTGGGTGCTTTTCTGTTTTTCTGGCACAGATATTATAGAACGATCTTCCGTTATCGGGCGCTATTCTTCAAGAAGGAGAATGGCTTTTTAATTGAAATGAAGAAGTAGGTTAATTAAACAAAATAATAAATATTACTGGGCAAATTGTTGGGGATACTAACTAAAAATTATTGTATGAGGTGAATCATGAGACGATTTGTTTTGGTTATATTCCTTATCTCAATTTTTGTTATGTACCCTGATCAGACAAATGCAATCAATATGCCTTGTAGTATGGTCTTAGAGCCAGTCGATAAAAATCTAAAAAATGCTAAGGGATCAGCGCTGATATATAAAGTACAACTTAATCAACCTAGTTTCGCTCGAACGAATGTAAGTATTCTTGCTGTCCATCTGCCAGAACCATCTTCTTATGGCAATTACGATAGTTATGAAGGTTTTGCGTTTATTCCAGATGAAATAAGTTGGCGTTTTAGGCTGTATCCTACTCCCGAAGAGTATAGTCCAACTTGGGCTGGAAGATTTGATTTAATTACGTCAAAAATGAAAAATGTTGAAGTTCAAATTAGGCTTTCTAATTCAAAAAGTGAAAAATTAGGACCAAGTATTTTGACAAACAATATTAAATACTGTAAGTGAGCATTAATCTAAATGGTGCAATTCTGGAATAAGGAATTGTGTCTTTCTACATGGAAAGGTCCATATTGTTGAACATCAGCAGGAACTGTTGAGAAGGATAAAGAAGTTAGAATTATTCTCTATTAAAAATTTTTGGGGGAACTAAAAAATGAGTGGAGTTGCAAAAACACCTAAACCGCCGTATTATGCAGTGATATTTGCTTCACAACGAACTGAAGGTGACGGAGGTTATGGGAAAATGGCAGACAAAATGGCAGAGTTAGCTACTCAACAGGAAGGTTTCTTAGGTGTCGAAAGTGCTCGTGATGAGTGGTTGGGAATTACAGTGTCATACTGGGAATCTCTAGATGCGATAAAGAAATGGAAGAGAAATTCAGCACATCAAGTTGCCCAATGCAGAGGCAAAACTGAATGGTATAAAAAATTTGCCCTTAGAGTTTGTAAAGTGGAGAGAGATAAGTTTTTCGAAATGTAATACATATATTGGACATTTTCATGAATAGGGTCATTTAATTGTATAAGAGGTTTTGCACAAAACACTACATTTTTTGTTAGACCTTTGGCTTTTTTAGATGTTGAAATATCAATGATGTATAGACCCTGTCATCGACTCACTCCCCCCTTTACCATATTCCTTTAATTATGTTAATATTCAGATAATGAAAGGGGATGAAACGAATGATGAAGAAATTCATGTTTGTTATGATCTTTTCCGTCGTTTTTCTTTTCGGGTTTACAGCATTTGAAAATGAAGCATCTGCAGATTTTTACGGATATTATAAATTTGCCACGGGGGACGGAAAGTGGGATGGAAAAGTATGGGTTCGCAATGGAGGAAACGTACGATTTGAAATACAAAACTACCAACATAACTACGTGGGCAAAGTTTCCGTACGTTTATGTAGTGCCGCAACAGGAAATTGCACGTCGTTTAAAAATATTGATGGCCCAGGAAGTGTGATGTTTTATAATATGGTGGGAGGAACATATCTCGGGGACATCATCAGTAGAGAGTCAGGTGAAGTTAAGGGAAGAGTAGGCTTTGGCACTTATTAATAAATGAAGTAGACCAATTTAGTGGGCTTTTCCTGTCAAGATGAAAAAGTGATATCTTCAATAAACGGGCGCGAGAGCTGAAGATCAACATTCTTCAGCTTTTTCTTTATTCAAGAGTTGGACAGTTATTCTGGAGTAAGAAGTAAAGGGGGGAGACGCTGTGGAGCTAATATTCATTAGACACGTGCAAGGCGAACACACCTTAGATGTACCAGCAAATTTACAACTTACAGACCCTGGCTTGACTAATGATGGTGTTTATCAAGCAAAATCACTACGAACTCAATTTCCATTATCTGAAAGTGATATAGTGGTTATAAGTCCTATTAGAAGGACTTTACAGACTGCTTGTATTTGGAGCAAAGACATAAAGTGCAAAAAAATAGTCAGCCCTCTAGTTTCACCTAGAATGTTTCCACAGAATCTAGAATGGAAAACACTTACCTGTGATAGGATTTTAAACAAGAAAGTGATTAAAGAAGATTATCCGACATTCACTATTGATGAAGGATTGCCAGAAGAGCTTTGGTCCTCTGGAATAAATACTATACCTGAACAAGAGTTTAATGTATTGGCAGAAAGTTTTCTTGAATGGTGCAGAAGCCAAAGTATTGAACGGATATATGTGGTATCACACGATGGAACTATCACATCATACAGGCAATTTATTGGTGGGATAAAACTAACAAGAAAAGACTTCCCAAAAGAAACTGGATGGTTTAAACAAATGTGTTAATCCTCCATTATCCGGGGCGCTAATGTAAGATTAGTTTGCCGGCAGCATGACTGACATCCACCTCATGGAAAGGCTGGACGAAGGAATTTTGGAGCATAGACTCTGTGAGAATTGGGAAGGTTGACCTCCATGAGAAATGTGGAGATCCACCAGTGGTACCATACTTTTACTAGCTAACCACTTTTTAGATTGAGGTGGCTAGGTAGGCTAGCTTTCTTTTTCTCTTTATGCCCAAAATTCCCCTTACTTTCAACATCCATCCATACTTCAAATGTCTTTGATATTTTAATCTCATAGGAATACTGAGAATAAGCGAGAAAACAAGAGTTATCTCTTTCTTTATAGAGGGAGGTTAACGTGTTAAGCAATTTATATCTATTTATTAAAATGGAGAAGGAAATTAACATTGGAGAGTGTATTTATGAAACCAATAAAAAAAGCTTATGGATATGTCACAAGAGTAAGAGATGAAAAGACACAAGTATTGGTATTTCGGCACAAAGATATCCCTGAGGCAGGTATCCAAATTCCTAAAGGTACAGTTAAAGAGGATGAAGACACGTATAACGCAGTAATTAGAGAAATTAAAGAGGAAACTGGAATCCAAAGCTTTGAAGTGAATAATTTGATATCAGAAGACTATTGGGAAAATGATGATGGTGCAATACATAATAGGTATTTTTATAAGATAATTTGTAATGAATTTGCTGATGAATGGGAACACAATCCAACAGGTGGAGGAGAAGAAAAAGGACTTACCTTTCAATTTTTTTGGATATCATCTGATGAAGAAGTTGAACTAATAAGAGGTCACGCAGACTATTTAAAACCAATTTTCAATTAATAAGAAATTATGTAACTCTTATTCCATATAAGGGGCAATAACTGAAGACTAGCTGATTGATAACTGGCTATTGACCACCTTCAAATAATGGGTAAGGTTAACGGTAGAAAGAAAAAGGAGAATATTAAATGAGCTTTAATTGGCAAACGTGCCCAACTGAAGTTATAAATTTTATTTTAAGTATTCAAAAAGAAATTACAAAAATTTTAAATGATGACCTGGTTGGATTCTATATTCACGGTTCTATAGCAATGGGGGGATTTAACCCGAACATTAGCGATATTGATTTATTGGCCGCCACCAATAAGTCTATTGCAGTTGAAACTAAAAGGAAATTAGCAAAGTTCTTTTTGAATTGTTCCAATTCTCCATACCCAGTCGAAATTAGTTTTATGAATAAGGAACAATTAAAAGACTGGCAACACCCTTGTCCATTTGATTTCCATTATAGTGAGTACTGGAGAGAACGGTATGAAAATGATTTATTTAGGGGTACATACGAATTCTCAAATGGAAATATTAACGCTGATCCGGATTTAGCAGCACATATAACAATATTAAAAAATAGGGGGATTTGTGTGGGTGGCAAACCTATTGCTGAGGTCTTCCCTTTAGTTCCAAGGTCAGATTATATATCGTCAATAGTCGGTGACTTTAAGGATTGTTTAGATCGCATTGAAGAGGACCCAGTTTATTGTACACTAAATTTGATTAGAGTGTTTTGGTATCTAAAAGAAGGAGTAATTTCTTCAAAGCAAGAAGCAGGTAACTGGGGTTTATTAACATTACCAAAAGAGTTGACTATCACTGTTAATAAAGTGATCGTTTGTTATACAAGTCAAAGTGATGCTTATAAATTTGAGAGTGAAGAACTACTAATGTTAAAGAATTATATTTCGAATAATGTTCAGAAGTTATTAAGTTAACCTGGAAAAAACTGAAGATCAGCTTATTGATCCGGTATTGCCCTTCTTCAATTATTTGGCCAGTTAGTTGAAGAAGAGTTTCAATTTTTTTGAAATTATTATGATAAAATTAGGTTAAAATTAGTTACAATTAGGGAGAGATTAAAATATGGACAAATATAAGATAATTTTATTTGATCTGGATGGAACACTCTCAGACCCAAAAGAAGGTATTACTAAATCGGTTCAATTTGCATTACAGAAAATGGGTATTGTTGAGACTGATCTTGATAAACTTAAATGTTTCATTGGTCCACCATTACAAGTTTCATTTGCGGAATATTACAATTTTGATGAGGAACATACACATAGAGCAATTGATTTTTATCGAGACAGGTTTAAGGAAACGGGGATGTTTGAGAATGAGTTATATTCAAATATTCCTTTACTACTAAAATCATTAAAAGAACAACAATATACTTTAGTTGTTGCAACTTCTAAGCCTACAGTATTTTCTGAACAAATACTGAAATATTTTAATATTGATCAATATTTTGATCTTATTGTTGGAAGTAATCTTGATGGAACAAGAACATCAAAAACTGACATTATTCAATACATATTAGATAAGTACAAAGATAATCAGCAACATGACTTTATTATGATTGGTGACCGTAAGCATGATATTATTGGAGCAAAAAATACTGGTATTGACTCTATTGGAGTAACTTATGGATATGGTTCATTTGAAGAAATAAGTCAATCGAAACCTACGTATATTGTAAAAACCGTTAAACAGTTAAAGAATTTTTTAATGACGAGCAGAGTCAGATAACTGACTTATAATTTTCAGCTATCGGGCGCGATTATTTAACATCGCGCTTTTTTTGCGGAATAAAATCATTGTAAGGATTAAGTGTTTTTGAAATAATTGGTATTAAGTTAAAGGGGTTAGTGGAACAACCTAAATTGAATATAGATATATATAGGGTGGGAGAATGACTACAATAGGACTAATTAGACACGGAATTACTGAATGGAATTCTTTAGGGAAAGCACAAGGAGTATCTGATATTCCTTTAAATGAGATTGGGAGAAAGCAAGCATCTGATATTGGAGATAGACTATCTCAAGAAGAAAAATGGGATATGATTATTACAAGTGACTTATCAAGGGCGATTGAAACAGCAAAAATTATTGGAAGTAAAATAGATTTACCTATTAGTCATTTTGATGAAAGGGTTCGAGAAATAAATTGTGGGGAAATTGAAGGAACAACAGAGGAAGAAAGGGTCAAACTATGGGGAGGTAAGTGGCGTAATCTAGAACTTGGAATGGAAAAGTTTGAAGACGTATCTATCAGAGGAAGAGATTTTTTAGAGGATATAGTTTGTACATATAAAGGGAAACGAATATTGGTAGTCAGCCACGGTGCTTTAATCGGATTAACATTACAGCAATTACTTCCACAGAAATTCCAAAAGACATATATCAATAATACATCTATTACTATTTTAAATAATACAGAAGAAAAATGGGATTGTATTTTGTATAACTGTACGAAACATTTAAAGTAACTTTTCTTTTCTAAAGCTAATGGGGGCATTAGTTGAAAATTAGGCAGCTAAATTCCATCTATACTTTATTTCATAAAGGGAAGTATGAAATATTTTAATAATTATGGTGTTGTTGGAGGTAATATTTTTGTTTTTATTGTTTTTAATCATTGCAGCAAGTTTACTAGGATATCTTTTAATTCCATTGGATGAAATTGGTTTGGTTCTTGCTTTTGGAATTATTCTGGGATGTCTTGTGAGAGTACTATATCTTTTAAACGAGATTCACCAGGAACTACTAAGAAAATAGGTGATTTTGTACTTGTTTTGTTATTGGGCAGGTTAGTGGAATAATACCAATTTGGTTTTAGGATGTGAATATAGTGGATATTTTAGTTAGTTTTATTATAGGTGTTTTATTTATAACGCTTAGTGTTATTGCGTTTTTCCCGCCCAAAAAGCTACCCTGGATTATGAGATTTGTTATATTGTTTTTCGGAATCGGTTTTGTATTGTATTCGTTAATTGGAATTATTGGCATAACTTCTTCTTGAAGTAAGATAACAGAAGATCAGGGGGATTTTGAGTGGAAATATTAATGTCCATAGTTATCGGAATTATTATTATGTGTGCTGTTTATTTAATACTTTCTAAAAGTCTACTTAGAATAATTATCGGCACAGGACTTCTCAGTCACGCGGTTCACCTTTTGCTTATAACAATGGGGTATTACCAAAGGGAGAAGAGGCACCTTTGGTAATCGGTGAACATTCTGCTAAGGGATATATATATCCTCTCCCTCAGGCGTTGATTTAATTTATCATATGACTTTTTCAACCCTCACCATCTTAGGTAAAAAGAATAACTCTTTTTACGCCAAGTGATCCTCGTTTTTTCTCATTCTCTCCATATCATCCGTTCCGAGCTCCTGATAAGCCCTGTACGCTAACACTAAGAAAAATGCAGTTACTCCAAAACTGATTACAATCACAGTTGTTTTAAATTAAGTAGAGTGATAGCTGAAGATCTGGCTGCCTGTCTTCGACTTTCTCTTTACTGCATTAAAGGGCAGTTAATGGAATAAGAAGGTTGGGAAAATTCACAAATTAAATTGAGAAAATTCCCCATTTAGTGTAAAATTACACTATAGGGAGGGTGATTATGGAGTTTTTTTTTCTTTTGATCTATCAAATTTTTATAATGTTGTTATTGGTAATTATTATCGCATTGATTTTCTACAAATTTTATAAGCGATTAAACTTAACTTATCCTTTATTTGTTAGTGTATTAGCAGCAATAACTTTTTTGCTTATTTTTAATGTTGAAAATTTATTGTCTGTAATTGCGTTTTTATCAAACATATTATTTTCGATTATCGTGTATCTTGTTGTTATAAATCGGCAGAAAAAAATTAAGTGACTTTTCAACAATTGGGGGCTTATCTTGAACAAGATTAGCTTCATTTATGTGAAATTAATCATTGGATTACGGTTGGTATTTTGAAATAAATGGTATTAAGTTGAAGGAGCAGGTTAATGGAATATCCGAAACTTAACTTAAATTGTCGAGTTTTCGTCTAATAAATATAGAGTTATTTAAGAAAAGACAGGATAATAATGACTTTGGAAGGAGGATGAAATGAGAAAGTATCTAGGTTGGGCACCTATCGGGATTATAGGAGTTACTTTTATACTACTTTTCCTTACAAGAGATAAAGTTAGTGGGTATGTAGGAACCACCGTGTTAATTACTGGGATAGTATTGACTTTGGTGACTGCCTTGTTAAGCAAAAAAGGGAAACCAAAGACAATTTCAATATCAATATTAGGAATTCTTGTTGGAGGATTTATAATGCTTATTTTGGGTTTTATGATGAACGGAGGACTATAAGAACTATATCTTCCATTATAAAGGGCAATAACTGAAGATTAGCATGTTGATCGGCTATTGCCCCTTCTCCATTTATTGGGGAAGTAGAGTTG
Organism: Rossellomorea sp. H136; assembly: GCF_056838065.1. Lineage (NCBI taxonomy): Bacteria > Bacillati > Bacillota > Bacilli > Caryophanales > Bacillaceae > Rossellomorea > Rossellomorea sp. H136. The sequence goes on along the minus strand of NZ_CM166371.1, from coordinate 3,683,038 downwards.
AAGAAGTTTTTTTAAAAAGTTGAGGTAAAATATAAAAAATTCAAAAGCATTCAAAGCTCAAGTATAAAAAACATATTTATAATAGGGGTTGTTTAAATAATGAAAAGAATATGTAATCAATGTCAAACTGAAATGATAGATGATTGTAAGGTGACTGTTGAGGCTGATATATCTGGAATTAAAATTAGTCAAAAAGGGAAAGGGCTTTTCAATAACGTATCTGCAAAACCTAAAGCTTCTGTATGCCCCAATTGTGGCTATGTCGCTATATACATTGATGATTTTAAAAAATTCCAACAGTAAATATGTTTGAGCATTGCTTCAATCACGAAGGATATTTGAAGTAACGGGGTGAATAACTGAAGTAAAGCTAATTGACCCGGCTATTGTCCTTCTTCAATTATTGGGTCAGATTAATGGAACAAGAGTATTTATGGTACGATATTCCAATGCCCAACTATCGTATACATATTAAAAGGGGGAATAAGATGTTAGGTTTGCCAAAAGGAGAGGTATTCTTAGTTCCTTGGACAGAGGAATGGAATAAAGAATTTTTATATGAGAAAGAAAAAATACAAGATAAAATAGGCGAGTATATATTAGATATTCACCATATAGGAAGTACATCAGTAAAACATTTAAGTGCAAAACCAATTATTGACATAGCCATAGAAATCAAAACTTTTACTGATGGGGAGAATACTTCCTCATTTTTAGAGGAGTTGGGATATTCATATAAGGGTACAAATATTTTGCCTGACAGACATTATTTTAGCAAGGGTGAACCAAGAACTCATCAAATCCATATGTATCAATGTGGAAATGATTATTTACTTGAGCAACTAAAGTTCAGAGATTACCTGAGGAATAATGATGAAGCAAGAATTGAATATGAACAGCTCAAAGTTGATTTAGCAAGGTTAAATAAAAATAACAAACAAAAATATGCAGAAGAGAAAACAGCCTTTGTTAAAGCAAACTTAGAAAAAATCTAGAATCCTTTTTATTCAACAAACGGGGGCGATAATGGCATAAAAGTCTGTACCCTATTTACATATAAGGGCCATTTAAGATAATAACTTCTTGTAAAGGCCCTGGGAAAGGGAGGTTCTGTATGAAGTATGTAGTGGGTTTGTATATAGTTATGGCAGTAATGGTATTTGTTAATGGGGCAAGTGTATTTATTTTTAAAGACGAATTTTCTGCCATTGCAAGCTGGCTTACAGTTATGTTATTTCTTTTGGGGACTATATTTTTCGTTAATGCGAGATATTATCTATCCAAGAAATAGCTTTTGGAGTTCTTGAGGAAAGAGGCCCATACTTCCAGAATCGGGCGCGTTTATTGAAGAATGCGTCCTTTTCCTGTTTTGGGCCATAGATTGGATTACAGGTCAGATTATTCATTCAGAAGGTGGATTTAGAAGATAAAACAAAATGGGCTCTAGTTTTAGAGCCTTTTTTGTTGTGAAACATTGTATTAAAAATAAAGGGTAGCGATCTTTCAATTAGCGCAAGCCGACTTTAACAACCTTTAATAACATAATGGATCTTCCTCAATCGGGGGCGATAGCTGAAGATCAGGCAGCAGGTCTCGAGCTTTTCGTTTATTCGATTAAAGGGCAGTAATCTGGAATAAGGGAGGATATTAGAAGGTTAATCTTGAAATTGTAAGTTATGCTAGAAAAGGACAGATAGTAGAATAGTTAAGATAAGTTAAAAGGGGTTGTTTGAAATTTTATCAACTAATATTTTCACTTATAAATCTAAAAATGGGAAAACTGTAACAATTAAAGAAGCCCAAGAAAAAGATGCAGAAAGAATGCTGGTGTCTGCTTCAAAAGCTCTAATTGATGCTCCATTTATGCTTAGTTCTGTAGACGACTATAAAAAGTTGAGTGTGCAAGATGTTCAAAATTTGTTAAAGGCTTATTCTGAAAATCCAAATTGCGTACAGTTTATTGCTGAAGTCGGTGACCAATTAGTGGGAGCAATAGATTTTAAGAACGGTAATAAAGAAAAAATAAGTCATCAAGGATCTTTCGGAATGACAATACTCCCTGAATATAGAAAATATGGTATCGGCAGAGCACTTTTAGAAACGTTAATCACTTGGGCTAAAAATAACAGCAATATAGAAAAGGTTTGTCTGGAAGTAATGCAAGATAACATGGGTGCAATTAAATTATATAAGAATATGGGCTTTATTGAAGAAGGACGGAAAAGAAAAGGAGTAAAACTAGAAAACGGATATCAAGATTTAATAATAATGGCATTATTTGTTTGAAATTAAACAGTATTCAACAATCGGGAGCTTATCCGGAACAGGGTGAGCTTCTTTTTGTATACAAATTTTTCTTGAGTAAGCTGCTAATATTGGAGATAATTGGTATTAGGTTAAAGGGCAGTATTGTTGAAGAACGAATTTTATAAAAATATTTTGATTGAAAAACTAAAAAGGGGTGATTAGTTGAAAAAGATTGGATTTATACTAGATAGCGTTAAATGCTTGGATAGGTGGCATATATGCTGGTAAATATGCAAGAGCGTGTAAATTTGATTATTATTGGTTTGGAGGACCCAAAAAATTTTAAATATCAGTAAGGAGTTAGTTATTGCATGAGTTTAAAAAAGCGATTATTATTCGGTATTTATTTCTTTGTAATATCATTAACTTTAATATTTTTAAATTTTGAACCAAGCGCATTTCAAATGGGTTTAATCACTATTACAAGCCTGTGCACAACTTTCATTATAAAATTTAAAGAAAGAAATACTTAATAAAAGGAATCGTTGTTTTAGTTAGTGCGGTTATATCATTTGTATTTTACTAGCTACTTTATTTAGTGGTTCTAGTGCTTTAGCAAAAACTCTAATCAAGATAAGATTGTGATCTCAAAAGACAACACCTCACAAGTAGTGAGAATAAAGGTATATCGATTGCTGATGAAAATATTAAACAAATGGTTGTCTCAAATGGATGGGAATTTAAAGATAAAGATGGTGCTGGTCTATTCTTTGAAAAAGACGATAAAAGTTTAATTGCGACACACAAATGTGGACTAAAAATTATGTTCTCGTGAAAATCCCGAGTAATTTTAAATAATCTTAAGTTGCTGAAAAAGCAGCCGGCCTTTGTTCAAGTAAAGGAGCAGTTTAACGGAATAAAGGAAACTGTATCAATTTGGTTATCGTCTAATTCAAGCAGCCTCCCATTGCTAGTTCAAGAAAAGGGAAGGATTGTTTAACAAGGGGGAGGATGAAAGATGAAAAAATATCTTAATATTATTTCGGTGATTATATTTGGTTTCGATTTAATGGTTTACATTTTATTTTTCAATGGAATTGATTTAGTTCCAGATGAAGCAGTCTTTCCAGTGATGATAAGTGGTTCAGTTATTGGAGTTGTGCTTTCTTGGTTTGGTAATAAAGGGGTTTCAAGAAACATCGGAATGTTTGGAAATGCGTTTCTTCTTGTGCTTACTGTAATTGTTCCACTTATTGTTCGTACTTTTATATGGAATACACCTTAACGAGCAATACACAAACAGGGCGTTTGTTGAAAAGGCAGCCGCCGTATGTTCAAGTAAAAGTTAGTTGAATAAGTTCTAATACAGGAAACAATAATTACTTGGTAATCGTCAATATTATGTAAGTTCAATACTAAGGGGGAGACTCTTATGTGGTGGGAGTATTATGGTGATGCAGTGATTGCTGTATCAACGTTGGCTGTAATTTTGATTTTGACTTTTATTCATTTTTTTAGAGCGAAAAGTAAAAGAGGGTTAATTATTCCCTTATCCATATCAATAATAGGATATATATCATTTGTAATAGGCATTGTATTTATCAGAGGATGGGGTGGTATGGGATTTATAGTCTATGGCGTGATTATAATGGGGATTGGTCTCCTTTATTACTTTGGAGTCGGAGTATATAAAAAAATTAGGTACCAATGAGTAATGTGTGGTGTATATTCCATTAACGGGGGCGTTGATCTAAGAAGGATTAACGCTTTTTTCTTGAAGATATTGGATTAACGGAGCAGGTTACTTGAAAAAGGAATCCAAATAATCGGTATCGAATTATATTACAAATTTCATAAGGAGATAACAAACGATGAAGTTCAATACCGTTCACATTGATAGATTATTTATATAATGTACGAAAGGCTGGAATAAATCATGGCAAAAAAAGAAGCACCGAAAATTCAAACAGAACGATTGATTTTACGTCCGAGAGCGGAAAAAGACATTCCCAATATGGTTAAAATGTTTAACAATGATGAAGTAAGAGAATTTCTTGGAAGTAATCCCCCTCGTGATGAACACTCAATGTTAGAAATGCTTAGGAACCGTAATGAAACAAAATGGACTGTCGCATTAAAAGATACTGATGAATTCATCGGTGATGTAATGATTCCAGAAATAGTAGAAGGTTATCTTGGCGAAATTGGTTATCGCTTCATGAGGGAGCATTGGGGATGCGGTTTTGCGTATGAAGCGGTTTCCGCGGTCATTGAGCATTGTAAAAGCACATTAAACCTTAAACGCCTATTTGCTACTATAGATAATAAAAATATGAAGTCAAAAAAGTTAATTGAAAAACTCGGATTTACTTTGGTAGCGGTGTTGCCTGAATCGAATTTACTCGGCAGAGTTACCGATGTAGCTTACTATTCTCGTATAGTATAAGCATCCTTACGCTCTCCTGAGAAAAATGAACAAACAGGTGAGTGTTTAAATGGGGGATATTTTTGGTCAAGCGATATGGTTTTAGTGAAGAGGATTAGGCGGGAAGATATTGAAAGAGTGATTAAACAACTAATAATAGAAGGTGAAATTGAAAGAGTATTTAGTCGTTGTGAATAATAGGCTTATTCCACTAACGGGGGCATTTGTGGAACAAGCAGTTTCCACTGCTTGTTGAATTAAAAGCAGAATTGCAAAAAATATTATGAGCAACTCAACAGTACCCTAAAGATAACTCAGATGGAGGGGGATTATGGAAGCAAAAAAGAGCAGAAACATTGATAAAATATACCGTTTTATTTTGATCACACATTTCACCATACTAACAATAAATACTTTTTTCCTTGAAGAGACTTGGTTTGATTACTTGTTTTATTTTTAAAGTCTATTATCGATTATTATACTAACTATTTTAAGTATAAAGGAACATAAAAAGGTTTCTGCTATCATACTTTGTCTAATATTTACTGCATATTTATTTGCATTTAATAGTATTTAATTAAAAGTGCAGAAAGCAGGAATAAGTTGTTCTAGTTAAGCAGCAATAGTTAAAAATTGATAGTGGCCAACTTTTCCATAATTCAGTTAAAGGGCAGGTTAGATCTATAAGGAAAGATAGTTTGAATAAAATTTGTATGTACGTTGAATTTTACTTTTATTAAATTTAAAAACCCAATTGTGTAAATATATCTTTACATAATTGGGTTTTGTTGGTATAAATTATGTAAAGATATATTTACTTTTGAAGGAGGTATATATATTCCAGTTAAAAATAATATTCGTAAAATTAGAAAAGAAAAAAGCATTACTCAATTAAAAATGGCTGAAGATTTACAAGTTACTAGGCAAACACTTACTGCTATTGAAAATAATAAGTACAATCCAAGCCTTGAACTTGCACTAAAAATACTAAAATATTTTGAGGTTTCCATTGAAGAAATCTTTATTTTAGAGGAGGATGGCAAATGAGTGTAGAAGACAGAAAGAAATGGCGTAAGTTGATAGAAAAATGGGGACCGTTCTTTGCTATTATGTGTACTTTTATAGGTGCTGTTCTTGGTTCATCTCTTGTTTATCTTAGTAAAGGTGAATTTCCGTATGAAGTGCTTGCAGGCGGTTTTCTAGCAACAATCATTTTGATAGTAATTCAGGTGGTAAAACAAAAACGTAAAAAAGACAACTTACCCGAAGCAGATGAACGAGTCATCCGTAATATCTTCCGCTTTTTTGCATTTTCATCACATATTACTTTGGCTATTTTATTTATGGCTTTAGCAGTTATCACACTTCTTGGAAACGAGTCAATTTCAATTCTTTATCTATGGCTTGTTTTCTTTGCGTATATTTGGATTGTAGGGGTAGGTGCTCTTATCATTAAAGTTAGATAATTTTACAATTTTCTATTATTATTGTGAATAAATATACTTAAACTAACGGGGTGGCGGCTATAGCTGAAGAACGATCGGGCAGGTGATTTTCAGAGTTTTTTCTTTGTTCAGTTAAAGGAGCAGGTTAGTTGAAGAATCGTCTTTATGCCTTATTCCACAATCGGGCCAGATTGTATAGTAAATATTGCTGAAATTCCTGAAAACTGAAATAATTTAGTTAAGCAAAAGAGACATTTTTTGAAATTACAAAATAAGGGAGAGTTAGAATTGTTATATTATGTAATTGATGCTTTTACAGAAACAAAATTTGCCGGGAATCCAGCAGGCGTAGTAATCCATGAAAATTTAGACGAAGAGTTTATGCAGAAATTTGCTGCAGAAGTTCGCTTTTCAGAAACAGCATTCATCAAAAAAATGAACAATAAAAATTTTGAAATAAAGTTTTTCACACCGACTTCACAGGTTGAACTTTGCGGACATGCTACCATTGCATCCTTCAAAGCCCTATTGGACAGCCATGCTATTGAAGATAACAATACATATTTTATAAAAACACTAGCTGGAACACTTCCTGTTGAGGTGAATCAATCATTTATAATGATGGAACAAGCTGAACCTAAGCTAGGAAAAATATTTGATGATTATGATTATTTATCTTACCTTTTTAAAATTGATAAAAGCCTAATAGGAAGTATAAATTTCAATCTAGTACCTCAAGCGGTAAGCACTGGTCTTTGGGATATAATGCTTCCAATAAAAACAAAGGATGCTTTGTATGCTCTAAATCCTGATTTTAAAGCACTTGCTGAATATACAAAAATCAATTTAGTGGGAGGAGTCCATGCATTTACGCTTGACACAAACGAAGGAATAGCAGAGAGTAGAAACTTTTGCCCGCTCTATGGTATTGATGAGGAAGCCGCAACAGGCACTTCGAATGGGGCCTTAACATATTATCTTTTTAATAAACACGTATTAAATAAATTTAATCATGAGTACTCTTTCCTGCAAGGGTATAGTATGGGCAGACCCTCTAATATCATTACAAAATTAATTAATAAAAATAATCCAAGAGTTATGGTAGGCGGGAAAGCAACTATATTGACAAAAGGTAAGCTATACTAAACGTCATCTTCATATGCCTGATATAAGAATCCAGCTATTCCACAATCGGGCGCTTATCTGTAATAAGGTAAGTGTCTATTTTTTTGGAAAAAAAGATTGAGTTGATCTCATGATTTTGAAATAATTGGTATTAAGCAATAGGGCAGGTTAACGAAATAAAGAGTTATGGAAGAGAAAGGAGAGAGAACAATTACCCAAATTAATAATCTAGTTGAACACAAAGATAGACTTTCTGATATGGAGAAATTTATTTCAGTAGTGAAATAAAATCCCCAAGGAAACAGGAAAGAAATTTTTATGGATATATTCAACTTTGATGAAGAAGAATTTGAAATGATGTCTTTCTTCGGAATGTTTAATTTAAACAATGACATTAACTCACTTGAAGAACAGTTGAACAAAATGAGGTCGCTTAATTTTGAAAATTTCATAAAAGAAGAGTTGGATCTTTTGCATAAACAATACCCTTCAAAAAGACCTGTACAGTTTGAGTTATTCATTTTAGATGAAAATGATGATTTTGTTAAATCTAAACTTAATGGAGTATCGGCTTTTACGGATTGGGATGGAAAGATGTGTTTTGCAGTTCTTCCAGAAGAAAATGTGCGCTCAACAATAAAGTCTGTTGTAACACACGAATATCATCATCATTGGCGTATCAGTGAATTAGGGCTAAAAGAAAATTGTGAGACTTTACTTGACCGAATGGTTTTAGAGGGATTAGCTGAGCATTTTGTTAAGACTAGATTAGGGAACGAATATCTTGGGCCTTATAAAGATGCTTTATCTGAGTCTCAAGCTAAAACAATATGGGAAAGCACATATAAAAATCATATCTATGATAAGGGTACCTCAACGGATTTATATATGTTCGGTAGTAAAGATAAGGGTTTACCTTTTTGGGGTGGCTATTCACTAGGGTATTACTTAATAAAGTGGTTTCTAGATAAAAACAATGATATTTCTATTAAGGATTTAACAAGATTACAAAGCGAAAGGTTAGGGGGCAATAACTGAATTATTGGGCAGGTTAAATAAATAATCCGGAGCTTTCCGAATAAGGTATTCGTTAATATATAAAGAATTGTTCCATAGTCGGGTAGGATAACGGAATATATGGGTATTTGAAATTCTTAAAGATATTATAGGGGGGAGGTAGATTTATGAAAAAACTGCAAATAATTGTGTTATTAACTTTATTGATGGTGGCTTGTTCTAATCAAAATAATTACTCGTCTGAAGAAAAGAGCTTTGAAGACGTCCAAAGAAAGTTTCCGAATGCTTTTGAGAAACTCGAGGAAGACACTGGTGATTTTGCCGAAATTCAAAAAAAACATCCCAATGCTTTTGAAATGCTAACTGAAGATAATGAAGAGGAAGCAAAAGAACTAGAAAAAAAGGTATTAGAGGATATGAAAATCAACCCAGATAAAGTAAAGTTCGCAATACCAGTTGAAATTCCAGACCATTAAGGTAATCTTAAAATACTTTTTCAAGAAAGGTGGCGTTTGCTTAACAAGCAGCCGCCTCTCTTCAGTTAGTCAGCAAATGTATCACCTTCGGCTAACGGGCAGGATTATTCAGATAAGGAGGGCTTATGATTAACTCTTTAAAAGGAAAACTTATCCTTTCACTAATAGTTGCTATTGGCTTTATTTATCATTCTTTTTCTTACATTGATTTTACTGGTGACGAGAAGTTTTTGTTCAATAGGGTACTCTTTTACTTTATTATGATTTTATCAGTTTTCAATGCTGGAATATGGATGCAAAAATACATTCAAACAAAAATGACTTAATAACCTTCTTAAACTAAAGGGGGCAATAACTGAAGATCAGCTAATTGATCCGGCTATTGCCCTTCTTCAATTATTCGGAGCAGGTTAATGGAAGAAGGGTATAAAAAATTCCTGATAATTGTTAGGATTTAATAAAAGGTAAAGGAGAGATAAAAGTTGCAAAAATTAGGCATCGGAGTAATGTTTGTTGGTTTCATTGCAGCAATTATACTCAACTATTCATACAGCAATGAGGTTGCAGGGATAATTGCTTGGTTAGGTTCCCTTGTTGGAATTGGTATATTATTAGTACATAGTAAACAGCAGAAGCAAATGAAAAACTTCGCTTTTTTCTTTGTTTGTTTCATATTATCGTTGTCAGGCGTTTTCTTTATATAGTTCCGTTATAGGGGGCGTTAATCTAAGAAGAATTAACGCTTTTTTTGTTGAAGATATTGGATTAACGGGCAGTTTAATTGAATAATATGAAACTTATATCATATAGGTCCGTATAACTTTGAAAAGATTAGTTAAGTAAGGGAGAGGTTTGTTATCAAGAGTAAACCAACTGTATTAGTATTAGGAACTAACCATTTAGACACCCCTGATAATGGCGATATGTTTATGCCTAAGACGGAAGGTATTTTGACAGAAAAAAGACAGCAAGAAATCAACGATGTAGTAGGCACTCTGAAGAAATTTCGCCCCTCAAAAGTGGCTCTAGAAGTCCTTAAAGGAAATCAAGATCATTTGAACGAAGAATATAACACCTTCCGTAGTGGCAATTTACGATTGAGTGCAAGTGAACTCCATCAGCTTGGTTATAAACTAGCTAATGAAATGCAACACGATGAGATATTTGCTGTTGACTGGAACTACCAAGTAGAAGGTGTCCCTAATATTGGTGATTGGGCTAAAAAAAATAACTCAAAAATCTTTGAAGAGGTAGCAATCAAAGAAGAACAAAGAACCAAGGAGATAGAGCAATATCTTCATAACCACACAATTCAAGAGTTTCTACTTTGGTTAAATAATCCTAAAAATATCAAGTCAACTCAAGAAACATATATGCAACTTGCTTTAATCGGGGATAAAGATACACCAGCTGGTGCAATGTGGACATCTCAGTACTGGTACTACCGAAATATGGTCATCTATAAAAATGTAGTTGAATTAGCTAAGACAGGAGAGGAAAGAATTTTTGTTCTTTATGGTTCTGGACATCTCTACCTACTAAATCAATTTCTAAAGGAAAGTGGACTTTTCAATATAGAAGTAGCAACTGATTATCTTACATAACAGCAGTCCAATTTATTCAACAAACGGGGGCAATAACTGAAGATTATCTTATTGATCTCAGCTATTGCCTTCTTCAACGATCATGCAGAAGAGTTGAGTAAGAAATAATTGAAACGTTCTTACAAAGGAGAGAGCAAATGCCTATTATTAAGCACAAGGAATTTATACAAGCACCTGTGGAAGTATGCTTTGACCTTGCAAGAAACGTAGATATACATACTAAAACCACTGCTAAAACTAAGGAAAAAGCTGTGGGTGGAGTTACGCTGGGTTTATTAGAAGAGGGAGATAGTGTTACTTGGGAAGCTACTCACTTTGGTATTAAACAAAGGCTAACGGCAAAAGTAACACATATGGAAAAGCCTATTGAGTTTGTTGATATTATGGTAAAAGGAGCCTTTAGTTCTTTTACTCATACACATCAATTTGTAGAAGAAAAAGGTGGAACCTTAATGATTGATACATTAGAATATAAGTCACCTTTTGGTTCAATTGGGATAATTGCCGACAAATAGTTTTTGAAGAGATATATGACAGAGTTTATAATTAACCGTGCAAAAGAACTAAAAAGGATTGCTGAATTAAATAGATGCATATTCAACAAAAGGGGGCAATAACTGAAGACAGCTAATTGATCTTCTGTTATTGTCCATCTTCAATTATTGGGCAGGATACTTGAAGAAGTAAAAGAGTCAATGGGGGATTATATGTATAAAGCAAATTTGAAAAAGTATTTAAACAGATTTCTTTTTTTGTTAATTGGAGTCTTTGTTATTTACAGTTTTTATGTTCAGATTGAATATAGACATTATGTTAATCAGAGTATAGATAGAAATTATGATAATTTATCAATTATTACTGTTAAAGGTAATAATCTGGCTAACAGGCTGGAGGAGTTTGTTAATTTAACTGAAGGAAACAGTGAAGTGAAAAGCGATTTGTACAACAATTGGAGAATTGTTAAAGGAGAAAGTAGAAGCATTCATTCCTACTTATTTGCTATCAATACAATACATATGGGAGACGCATCATCCGATTGGGATTTAATGCAATATAGCTTATTTCGTGTTGATGAATTTATATCTGGTATGACAAATAAGTTCCTTGAAAATCATTCTTATGCCATAAGTAATGAAGAAAAAGAGAAAATGGAAGCCGTAATTACAGTTTTTAGAACCATCAGTGAAGAAATAGACAATGAATTTATTGACATGAAAAGTATTTTACAGTCAATAAAGGAACCAATGCTAATTATTGATGACAATTATTCAAATACACTTGAACGAATAGGTAGGTAAACCAATAAAAGACTAGATTATAAAGCTAACCGGAGCCAAATAGCAGCCAGCTTGTCTTCAGAAAGACTTAGTATCTTCAGCTATGGGCAGGTTAGTCGAATAAGCTAAGGTCGTAATGTAAGCAAACAGAAAGGTTGAATACTTTTGAAGAAATTTATTGTTTTTATGCTTTTCACAATGTCACTTTTGGTAGGATGCGTAATAGGCGATGCACAAAAAGGAGGGGTTAACGTTGTAGCTCTGAATGAATATGTAACGGAAAATAAAATTGAGAGGAGAATACAATCCTTAGAGAGTCTCAACTCTAAGCAATCATTAGATAAAGAAAACATAAGAGCTAATGCGATAGAACAATTAATCGATGACTACATATTAATGTATGAAGCTAAAACCCAAGGCTTTTCTGTATCGGATGAAGAAGTTCAAGAGGTTATAGAATTTAATATAGAGATGGCAAATGAAGCACAAAATGAAAACTTCCATAACCTTCTCAATGAAATGAATATGACAGTAGAAGAATACTACAAAGAATATGCTTATGAATCGATGAAGGGAAAGTTATTGGAAAACAAACTGTATGACGATATAACATCTAAGGGTGAAGAGTGGAATGAATTCAAGAAGAAAGTAATAAACGAATTTAGAGAAAAAAATGATACTCAAATTAAAAATCTTTTAGAAAAAGTAAATTAATGTGGGAGAGTCTTTATTCCATAAAAGGGGGCGTTGATCTAAGAAGGATTAACGCTTTTTTTGTTGAAGTTATTGGATTAACGGGCAGGTTAATGGAATAATGAATGAAAATGCCACTCCGAAATATATATTCTTAAGTATACGATGAGACATTCACTGAAGAACTATTAACGGTGGTTTTAATGAATTAGGTTTATTCTGCTTGGAGGTCTGAAAATGGAGAATCCTAAAAAAAGATTCATTTAAAATTCAAAATATATATAGACAAAAAACAAGGAGAAAAAGGGCAAATAATAATAAATTTGAAGTAATAATTATTGCTATCATTTTCTTAACAATAATAATAGTAAAATGGCTTGACTAAATTCTGCGGTTCATTATTGAAAACTTAATATCAGCTAATTGATACGACTATTGCCATGTTCAACTAAAGGGCAGGTTTGTGAATAATAAAAACTCTAATGATAAGGCACTTTTGACTAATCTTGCTCAGAAAAAAAGAGTAGAAAACATTCTTCTCAACACAATAACTATTATTGTTGAAAAATGAATTCTTCTCTATATTTTCTCTCGGTATTATCATCTTCCTTTGTCCATGTTACAACGACTTTAAGATATGAAGATTTTTTAGACAAACCAAAATTTTGAAAATGAAAATTATTGGACGAGTATTTTTCCTTATTTAGTTCAGCTGTAAAAAGTTCATACTGAGTATCTAATTTAGGCTCTTCTCTATAAGCCTCAACCTTTTCCAATTTGATTTTTTCATCACTAACATTTTTTATGTCCAGACTAAAAACATTATACAAATCAGGATTTGTCGATTTATTTAACTTGGGATTATTAGTATCTGGTTTTCCAACTACAACCTTCCAATTCTTTGTTGTCTCAGCTGAGGGTAATTTTTCTAATGTGGCAGCTGAAGTATTAACAGGTGCCAGGAATAATAATACTGACATGAATACTAGGGGGAAGATCAGCTTCATTTAATCACATCCTATTTTTTTATTTTAGTTTAACTTTTAATATCAATTATATTCATGTTTTATAAAATCATTTTCAAAGATTATGTTGTATTTGCTGAACAAATAACTGCCCGTTGTTTGTTCAAGTAATGGGCAGTTTAGTGGAAGACCGATATAAACTAAAAGGGGGATGATGTGATTGAAAAAAAATAAAATATTCGTTGTTTTGTTTCTCATTGGCCTTGGCTCAATTTGGTTCATTGGAAGAGGAGACGACAAGGAACAGATAGCAAATGAAATTAAAGAACATTGGAGCATAACAAATATACAAGAAATTGAACTTATCGATAATAATAAATCTATTGCCCTATTTAAAGATAGTGAGGGTGGGGAATGGGAAATGTATCTTGAAAAGTCTTTTTTATCCTGGAATAACAAAATGGATTTCTCATTTTCTCCTCCAGAAGGGACAAATGAACCTTTCTTTATTTCAATGTTCGATTCCCCTTTTAGTAATGAAGGAGAATATCACGCGATTTCACTTAGGGTGTTGGATAGTGAAATAGCTAACGTAAAAATGGTTAACGGGAAGAATATCATTCATAATTTCGAACTGACAAGTGTGGATTCAGGAGAAAAATTTGCTTTTTACAGAACTAAAAGTGATGCAATATATGAAGCTGAGTTTATTGCTTATAATAGTAAAGGCGAAGTAGTTTCAAGTCACAAGAATTAAATATAATTAGGTTTCTCAACTAACGGGGGCGTTGATCTAAGAAGGATTAACCCTTTTTTTGTTGAAGTTATTGGATTAACGGGCAGGTTAATTGAAGAGCGTTGTTTAACTTGTTTTCAACAATCGGGCCGTATTGAGAGTATTTTGTTAGTGACAAGAAAACAGAATGAGTGACGCAAGGAATGAAAGTTTTTTACACTTTGCTACGGGGGTACTTATGAAAACTCACTATTATTTAGGTTGGTTTAACAATTTCTTTCCAGAGAATCTGGGCAGGCTGTTACAGGAGGATATAACTGATAGAAAATCGCTTGCTATGATTAGCTCGAATCCATCTATTTATGAAGATGATGGTGCTACTGAACGCTCCTGGCTTGACCAGGCTGGCATTATGTTTGATGAATATCATTTAATTAATTATCGCGTACAGAAGGAAGATGCCCAAACGAAAATTCAAAATGCTTCAGTCATTTTCTTGTTGGGTGGCAATACTCTTAAACAAAATGGTTTTTTGATGGAATATGAATTATCGGACTCTATTAAAAAAAGCAGCGCCGTTGTGATGGGAGCAAGCGCTGGTGCAATCAACATGTCCGCTAAATGGTTATGCTCGAAAAGCTTTGGATATAAAGTTGAAATGAGCTCTGTTTACGACGGAATTGGTCTTGACAATTTTTCCGTCCTGTCTCATTTTGATCTTGAAAATAATATTGCACTGGTTCAAAGCGAACTTTCTCTCCTATCGGAAGAAATAAATATTTATGCGTCGAACAAAGATTGCGCTGTACGTGTAAAGGGAGACAAAATCGACGTTTTTGGCAATGTTTTTTTAATTTCCCACTCAAAGATTCAGAAATTGGATGAGACGCTCAAATTGTAGTGAATGGCTATGGATTAATTGAATTAATTTCGTTATGCAAGGCCTAATTTAAAAATTTATTGAAGGAGAACTATGTAAAATAGGATCGTCCGGAAAACATAGATGTACAGAACGGTCTACTGCAATCGGGCGCGAGTGTTGAATGTGCGTCTCTTTTTTCTACTTCAACTAATGGGGGCGTTGATCTAAGAAGGATTAACGGGCAGGATAGCGGAATAAGGAACTTAATTTAATTTTAAGGGGGAGAGAAATATTGGAGAAGGATAAGTTAGAACTGATTTAGGTTGGAAGTTTAGCAGTTATTGCAATTAGTTTGGCTATTATTGCTTGCTTGGCGAATGGGTGATGTAGTTAACTATCTATACGTATAGCTCTGAAGTAAAACGCTTTTCTTTAAGGGGCGTTTGCTGTACCACCAGCCGTCCTTTTTCAAGTAAAGGGAGTTTAGTTGAAGAGATAATGTTAAAAAGGTTTTACAAATTAGAGGAGATGAGAAAATGCAATTTGTTGCTATACTATTTCTTTTTGCAGTTGGTGTTTTCATAATTTACTATTTACCGCTTGTATCAAGAGAATTAAATAAAGCAACCAAACAGAATGAAGTTATTATTAAACTCCTAGAAAAAAGCATTGATAAAGATGGAGATAAATAAAACCCTTTTTAAAAGAAAGGCAGTTACTTTGTAAGACTCACCCTCGATTGTTCAAGTAACGGGTAGGTGTTAATGGAACAAGGGATATAGAGTAAGTACGATAAAATAATTTATAGATGCTTAATAATGGGGGTATTCTTATGTGGCTTTTTTCAATACTTATAGTGGTGGGTGTTGGAACAATTGTTGGTTTTTTGAAAGAACAATCTAAACAGAATAAAAGAATTATTGAACTACTTGAAGAGATAAATCAAAAAAGCAATTAAATTCAATTATCTAGGTGTTTGCTTAGCAGGCAACCGCCCAGACCTGGGTTCCTTCAGAGCCTCTTCGGCTAACGGGCAGGTTAACGGAATATGCTGAGATTTAAATAAATAGGTTATGCGTAGAATTGTTTCTAAATTAATTAATGAAAAAATTGAATCTAAGGAGGAGTGTCCATTGAACAACACAGATATAGATTCTAGAAAAGATCTGACTGTGCGTGGTACATTAACTTTCAAAGAATATAAAAAGTTTGCATCTTTTCATAGTAGAAGATGGATTATATGGCTTACGCTATCTACATTTATACTGTTCTTTCCTTTAAGCATTTACTTTCTTTATAATCCTGGAGATATTTTTTCTTTTGAAGGAATGGCAGCCATTTTTTTGCTGAGTTCCACATTTTCAGTTATTATTTCGGGAATATTTTTTCTTTACGCCAAAGCGATTATTAGAATAAAAACATCAAGAGAATATAAGAGTGACCAATTGATAAAGAATGAATTCATTTATACATTTAGTGAAGATGGAATAAATCAAAAAAGAGGCAGATCGATAAATTATATTGAATGGAATGAAATTGTTTTTGTTCGAGAATACCCTCCTATGTTTCTTTTATATATATCAAAAAATAAAGCCATCGTAATGCCGAGGAGATTTTTTGAATCAAATGAAGAAATAAAGTTATTCAAGCAAATTATTAAGGGGAATGTTTCATCAGAAAAGAATAACATTACCTAGTGGTGTCTTTCATTAAAGGGGGCAATAACTGAAGATCAGCTAATTGATCCGGCTAATGCCCTTCTTCAATTATTCGGGCAGTTTAATGGGATAAGGTCATTGAAATTATTAATGAATTTAGTTAGGTTAGCGTTGAATGGAGTTGGTATGTATGTATTTGTTTCTATCAATAATTTTAAGTACAGTATTAGGCCTCATTTTATGGATCATGGGTCCTGTTTTTGGTGGTCTTGTTGCTTTCGGAATTGTTGTAGGAAGCCTATTTCGTGGATTATATTTACTAAATGAAATTCATAAAGGAATTTTAGGCACATTATCTGAAGAGGAAAAAACAGAAGTAAAGAACCAGCAAAATCATATGAAAAATGCAAGAGTATATAAAAGATACTTAGAAGAAAGGGCAGATAAATAATTCAAGTAAAGGTCGAGTTTGTTTAAAGGAGTTACATGCTAATATAGTGTCAGTGGGGGTGTTTTAGATTAGTGTAATCATAAGTTTTTTTCTTTATTTAATTATTCTTTTTGGTATAGCTACTTTATTATTTTTCTCGTTAGTTTCAATATGGAGTACATCTGAACCTGCTATTGCTTACTTATTGTCGTTAATTATTACTCACTTGATATTAAATACATATGGGCAAGTTGGTAAAAAATCTTAGTGATTTGGCTATTAAGCTAAAAGGGGAAGTCTTTCCATTAAAGGGGGCGTTGATCTAAGAAGGATTAACGCTTTTTTTGTTGAAGTTATTGGATTAACGGGGCAGGTTAATTGAATATACAGAAAATCATCGACTCATTAAAGTGTTCCAATTAACTGAGCTTGAGATTAATAAAAGTACAAGATTTTAGGAAAGGGGCTTGGTTATTCAAGTTCCTTTTTGTGTTAATTCAATTGTTACACTCTCGTTGTTTATCCCTAAACGGTTTACTTGTAACATTTTTATAACCTTTGTAATGAAGTAACATGATAAATAAAAAAGTGATACCTTTTAAACGATTTCTAACTGAGTGCAGTAAGGTTTTATGGTGAGGATGTATAATGCTATTAAAGGGACGGTTGCAACTCTTAAACGCGTAAAAAAAGATGTTGAAGTGTGCTTTTTGTACGTGTTTATGGGATTTAACCAATCGACATGTAACTTGTTTTTAATGGTGACTTAACAAAGGGGATTGTAATATTTAGTAAAATAGAATAGTGGAAAAAAATTACTGAAAGAGGTTGCTGTTTATGAGAGAAATTATCACTAATTATGAGGATTTAATGGAAATATTAGATTCGCTATTCCGTGAACCAACTGGTTTCTGGGATGATTTTTATTCTGAACGTGAAAAGAGAGTCCCCTTTTTTGCAAACGTACCTGATGAAAATTTAGTTAGCTATTTTGATCGCAATCTAGTAAGACCAGGGAGAGTTCTTGAATTAGGGTGTGGTCCAGGTCGAAACGCTATCTATTGTGCTAAGCAAGGTTGCAAAGTAGATGCAATTGATCTATCACAAGAGTCCCTTGATTGGGCAAAGGAACGAGGATCTGAAGAAAATGTAGAAATAAACTTCAAAAAAGAAAATATCTTTAAGCTAGAAGTGGAACCAGATTCCTATGACATTGTTTATGACTCTGGTTGCTTACACCATATTCCTCCCCATAGAAGAATAAGTTATATTAATTTAGTGGAAAAAGCATTAAAGCCTGGTGGTTATTTTGGTTTAACGTGCTTTTTACCTGGTGGGGAATTAGGCGGAGCAAATATTACGGATTTGGAAGTTTATAAACAACTAAGTCTAAAAGGTGGACTAGGTTACTCGGAGGATATGTTACGTTCAATTTTCAAGGATTTTAAAGCAATAGAAATTCGTAATATGAAGGAAGTTACGCAACCTAATGTTTTTGGTGTAGCAGGTTTATTAACTGCATTATTTCAAAAATAGAAGTTCAGAAGATACTTACTAATATCAACAGAAAGCTATAATCAAGCAAGTATTAAGGAGGAGTAACTAATGAAATTTATGATGGTTGTAAAGGCTTCGAAGGATTCTGAAACAGGGACAATACCAAAGGAGCAGATGGAGCAGATGTTTGCTGCGATGAAGAAATACAATGAAGAACTAAAGAAAGCAGGAGTTTTGGTTTCAGTCGGTGGACTCCATCCAAGCTCAAACGGCATTCGTATTTCTTACCCTGTTCCGGGAGAACCGCCGACCATTACAGAGGGTCCTTTCGCCGAAGTCAATGAGTTGATTGCAGGGTATTGGTTCATTGATGTGAATTCTCGCGAGGAAGCCATCGAGTGGGCGATGCGTGCGCCAGATCCGCATGGTCTTGGAGAAGGACAGATTGAGCTTCGCCAAGTATTTGAATAGAAAAATAAGCTGCATGTCGGTTTTAACAATGGTTCTAATGAAGTGGTTCTAATCAATCATAAAGCTAGTAAATTAAACATATAAGGCAATAACCATTATGGCTTGGTATAAATGCTATGATTTATTTTTTATTTATAAAATACTGATGTTTGTGAAGTAGTGTACTTAAACGAAAAGGGGGCGATTGTTGAACAAGCAACCGTCCTTCTTTCGGTTTAATCGCAATGTTAGGATCTTCGGCTATCGGGGCAGGTTAACGGAATGAGAAGTATTCATTCACCTAATGCAAAATGTTACAATTTGGTAGAGGTGAAATGAGTGAGTATATTTCTTGTGGTTATCATTCACATATTTATAGGATTAGCAATAAATTATTTTTATGGAACATTGCCAAAAGGACTTACTGTATTTGCATCTGTGTTTTTAATTATGAGTTTTCTTTATTGGGGAACAATTTTTATAAATTCGTTTTTAAACTAACGAGGGCTATAACCGAAGATCATCAGCTAATTGATCCAGCAATTGCCTTTCTTCAATTATTAAAGAGCAGGATGATTGAATATCTCCGTAATTAAGTTAGTCGTCTTATGATAGGACTGAAACTATGCACACAAAAAACAAGATGAAAATCAAAGGCTAAGATTTGTACAAGGCTTATACAGAAAGAAGAAGCATAAAAAAAGAATAAAAGTTGAAGATAACAAAATCAGGTCAGTGTTTGTTGGTATTTGCGTTTTAATAATATTTTTCTTTTTAATAACAAGTGTATTGTTCGAAATTGGTGTACCATTACCAAGTTTTTTAGAAGGTAAAAAACAACACAAAATGTACTCAATCAAGACTTGGAGGCTTCATAAGATGAAGGGACAATCTATTTGATATTTAGAAAAAGCCGTATTAAAGAACCAGCAGCCTTCTGGAATCAATGGTTGAACCGTCAAAAAAGGAGGTGAAATGTATGTGGCTGTTAATTGGGATTATAGTGTTTTTTGGTCTTGCAGGTTCACTAGGTCGTAGAGTTCTTAGAGGTAGTAAAGAAGAGCAACTTCAGGAACTTGAAAGAATTAAGTCTAACAGTAGTGGATTTGGTGGAGGACTTTAATACAAATCTATTCAATTATAGAGGATAGCTGAAAATCAACTTAATGATTTTCAGCTATTGCTTTATAAAGGAACAGTGTTTTCATTTGCTAATTTGCTTTTTCACCTGTTTTATTATCAAGAGCGTTTTCTATAACCTCATCAGAAATCACAATACGCTCCAATTCATCATATTTCGAAATTTCTTCCTCGATGGTAGTCTCGGTTTCCAATCGATCTTCCATGTCAGTCAAATACGGGCCATTTAATGGAATGGAAATCTTGATGAAAACTAGAAATTAGATGTATAGAAGTGTTTAATTATCTTTGTAAAAAGTTCTGATAATTGCTATTATTTAATATGTTGTTTTTTAAACATTTACTATAGTTGTCAATAATTCTAAGGAGATTACAAATGATTTTAGATTTTGAACGCCCAATCCTTGATTTACAAAATAAAATAACTGACTTGAAAAAACTCACATCTGAAGGAGATCTTGATTTATCAAAGGAAATCGTCCTTTTAGAAGTTCGATTAAAGAAATTAGAGGATAATATATACAACAATCTTACTCCATGGCAAAGAGTTCAGATTGCTAGACACAAAAATCGCCCTACTACACTAGAATACATTCCCTTACTGTTTACTGATTTTATTGAATTATGTGGGGATAGATTATATGGTGATGACAAAGCGATCATTGGCGGAATTGCTAAGTTCGATGGGGTCCCAGTTACCATCATTGGGCAGCAAAAAGGCAGGAATACAAAGGAGAATATTGCAAGAAATTTTGGTATGCCACATCCAGAAGGCTATAGAAAAGCTCTAAGATTGATGAAACAAGCTGAGAAATTCAATCGTCCAATCATCACTTTTATTGATACACCTGGTGCGTATCCAGGTAAAGAATCTGAGGAACGAGGAATATCTGAAGCTATTGCACGCAATTTGGTTGAAATGAGCGGTTTAAGGGTTCCTATAATTTCAATCGTCCTTGGTGAAGGAGCAAGTGGTGGAGCTTTAGGAATTAGTGTTTGCAACCATTTACATATGTTAGAAAACACTTGGTATTCGGTTATTTCACCAGAGGGAGCAGCTTCTATTCTATGGAAAACTTCTGCAAAAGCACCACAAGCAGCTGAATCACTTAAAATCACTGCGAAAGACTTAAAAGAACTTGAGATTATTGATAAATTGATCCCAGAAATTAAAGGTGGAGCGCACAAAGATATACATACTCAAGGTCAGGAAATAAAGAAGGTGATTAAGGATTCCCTAAAAGAACTTTGTTTAATGTCTTCAAATGACTTATTACACCATAGGTCTGAAAAGTTTAGGAATATAGGTAAGTTTGAAACAATAGAATCCCCTGTTCTTATTTAATATATTATTCCTGATTTGAATATTAAAGCTGAAGAGTACATAGTATCAATCTGCTTTTCTTATGTACAGTAACTGTGCAATCTAGCCAATTACACTGGAGAATTCTAAGAGTGTTGTTTCAGAAACGGTGGCGAATCAGCTGATCTCCAGCTTTTTCTTTATTCCATTATGGACAGGATTGTGGAAGTAATGAATAAATGTTGTATATAAGTAAATGGAGGAAAAATTATGAAGTTGGTATTATTATTCGGACCGCAAGCAGTTGGGAAAATGACTGTAGGACAAGAATTAGAGAAAATTACAGATTTAAAACTTTTTCATAACCATATGACAATTGAATTACTCCAACCATTCTTTGGTTTCACCTCTGAAATGTGGCGATTATCAAACCTAATGAGAGAAGAAATCTTTGAAGCTTATTCTAAAAGCAATAATTATGGAATGATTTTCACTTTTGTATGGTCATTTAACCAACAAGAAGATTGGAAAAGGGTTGAAAGGGTTTCTCGAATATTCGAATCCAAGGGTGGAGAAGTTTATTTTGTAGAGCTAGAAGCTGATTTTAGGGAAAGGCTAGTTCGGAATAAAACAGCAAACAGACTAGAACATAAACCGTCGAAAAGAGATTTTGAGCATTCCGAACAAAGAATCATTGCTTCAATGGAAAAATTAAGGTTGAATTCAACCCAAGGAGAAATAAAAAAGAAAAACTATATGAAAATCAATAATACAAACATGGATGCAGAAGAGGTGGCTAACAACATTAAAAATGAGTTTCAGTTTTTTTAAACAATTGAAATTTGGGATTGTTGTATAAGAGAACGTCTTTCAGATACTCCATTAACGGGCGCTATTCCTGAACAAGGGAGGATTATAAAGGGGACATATTGAAATTGTAAGTTATTCTTGAAATAGTTGAATTAATATAAAATTGACTTACAAGGGGAAAATTTATGAAACATAAGGCATCAGAAATATTATTTAGGATAGATTGTGGAGATATTTATCTCCAAGAGTTTTCAATTGAAGTTGCAGATAGTATTTACAGAATATCAAATCAACCAGAAATATTTAATTACTTGCCAGACTGGAAATCAACAAAAGAACAAAGGGTTGATTGGGTTTCCAATTACGAAATACCAGCAAATAAAGCATTTCTTGATGCTGCTACGAAAACATCCAACATAGAAGGTCATTTTTTAAAACTAGGGGTATTTATTAAGGAAACAGATGAATTTATTGGTTGGTGTTGTACAGGTATTAAAGATGAGTTGCCTCCACCAAATAGAGAAATTATGTATGCCATTTCAAGTAAATATCAAAAGAAAGGCTACGCAACTAAAGCTTTTAAAGGGTTGATTGACTATTTGTTTACAAATACAAATTCAGAAAACATTAACGCAGTAGCTTTAATTAATAATGTATCATCAAATAAAGTTATCCAAAAATGCGGATTTACTTATGTGAGTCAACTGATGATAGAAAATGAACTATATAATCACTATATATTGAGTAAATCAGAGTGGAAGAAAAAACATTAAAGTAAGTGTTCGTTACTCCATTAAAGGGCGCTTTCCTGGAACAAGGATAAGCGTCATTTTCATTTTTGTGCAGGATAATCTGATACCATAACGAATATTAAAAGCTTATCAAAGTATATGCAGCCATTTTTTCTTAACAAAATTGCAGGATGCTTCAATAATAAATGTTAGAATTTGGACTACATGAGGAAATAAATTCAGGGAGGAATCTATGTTATATCGTAGACTCGGGAACACATTGGAACGAATTCCTGCTTTAGGACAGGGGACATGGAAGTTTGGTGAGAATAAGTCCAGTGAAAAACAAGAAATTGAGGCACTTCGTTTCGGTTTAGCAAATGGCCTCACATTAATTGATACTGCAGAAGAGTATGGTAATGGGGGAGCTGAAAAAATTGTTGGTCAAGCCATACAGGATGTCAGAAAAGATGTTTTCCTTGTTACAAAAATATCTGCAAAAAATTGTTCGTATAATGGTGTTCTAAGAGCAGCAGAGGCAAGTTTAGAACGTTTAAAGACGAGCCATATAGATTTATATTTACAGCACTGGCCAAGCAAACAATTTGAAATTTCGGAGACAATGGGAGCCATGGCTGAGTTAGTAAATAAGGGTTTAGTGAAGTACGTTGGTGTAAGTAATTTTACACCACAGTTAATGAATGAAGCTCAACACTATTTAGGCAGTATCCCACTAGTTTGCAATCAAGTAGCATATCACTTAAATGATAGACGAGTTGAGAATGATGTCTTGCCGTACTGTAAGGAAAATAACGTAACGGTAATGGGGTATTCTCCATTCGGGTATGCCCCGAAAGTTTTTGGTATGAATGGATTTCCTGAGGTCGGTACAATGGAACGTGACGTTTTGAATTCAATAGCAAATAAATATAATGCATCAGCGTATCAAGTGGCCCTGAATTGGGTATTAAGGCAGGAACAACTTGTTACTATTCCAAAGGCGGTAAATAAGGAACATATTAATGATAATTTGAACGCTATAAGCTGGAATTTAGAGAAAGATGATCTTGAGCAGCTCGATGATATTTTTCCGCTTATCAAAATATCATCGAGGTAATGGAGAACACAAGGGTCGGTGTTCAACAAAAAGGCGCAATAGCTGAAGATCGACTACTTGATCTTCAGCTATTGCCCATCTTCAATTATTGGGACAGGATAGTTTAATAAGCTATTTAAGGGGGAGAGCTTTTTTGAGTAATTCAAATATTGATATTGCTTTAGTAGTCGGTCCCGACAGTAATCTTGAAGCACAAGCAATACGTTCAAGTTTAGAAGCGTTTAATGTAAGAATATTAACATATTGGATTGGACGCCCGAATGACTTGATTAAAATTTTGTCAGAGGAGGATGCTGACTTTATCATCCTTTCATTCCACGGAGTTGAAGGCGAATTAGTGATGCCAAAACTTGGTGAAATGGTATACGAAGATAATGAACCAAGAAACAATTTTGGTGCAAGGGAAATCCTTGAATATGGTAAGTTTAATAATCATTTAGTGATTGGTAATGGTTGTACATTGGGATATCCTGAATTAGCAAATGCATTTCTTAGTGTTGGTTGTAGAACATACATTGGTCCAGGAGATTATATAGATGGTAATGCAACATTGTATTTTATTATACGTTTCTTTTATGAAATATTATCAAATAAAAGGACAGAATTAGAAGCTTATGAGTTAGCGAAGTCAACGGATAAAGAAACAAATTTATACGAATGGTATTCTGCTAATACATAAATGATTGTGAAATAGTGTACTTAAAGTAAAGGGGGCTTATTAAGAAAAGGGTAGGATTCTAAAATAAAGGGGTTATTATTTTGAAGAACACTAAATTAAGAGTTGTATGGATTATTCTAATATCTTCTGTTACCTGATGTTTGTAGGATCTTCAACTTTTATAACATTAAATGTAGAAGCTTTACGAGAAATAAATCGATTAGGTATATGGGTAGTTGCAATAATTATACTTTTCTTAATATGCATTTTCGGTAGTTATAGAATTTGGTCATGGATAAAAGAAGGAAAAATGTAATAATTTTCATTAAGCTAATGGGGGCGTTGATCCAAGAAGGAGTAACGCTTATTTTGTTGAGGTGATTGGATTAAAGGGGCAGGATTGTGGAAGAACGATCTTATTACTTTATTAACCTTGGAGGGTAGTTGATGTATCCAAGAGCAAATACATTAGGAATAATCGTTAAGGACAACTATCTTCTTTTAGAAGAGCAGAAAGGAAAGCACTCAAAAGGAATAGGCTTTTATTACCGCCCTATAGGCGGTATTGAACTCGGTGAGAGGTCAAATCAGACTTTGGTGAGAGAGTTTAGTGAGGAGTTAGGCGTTGAAATTATTGTCAGAAGATATATTTCCTGCATAGAAAATATTTTTAAAATAGACGAAAACATAGGGCACGAAATAACACAGATATATTTTGTGGATTTTAAAGATAGGAATTTATATCAGAAGGAACATTTTACAGTAACTGAAGGTAATAAGATTACTCGTGCAAAGTGGGTTTCCAAAGAAGAGATTTTTTCAGGAGAAAAGGTGCTTTACCCCGATGGATTACCAGAATTGCTGAAACAGGAAATTTAAATACTTTCTTCAACTACTGGGGGTGATTGAGGAAAATAGCAGCCGCCTCTAAAATGTTCAAGCAAAGGGCAGTCATGCTAAAGAAAGTGAAACTTTCCAAGAGGGTTTTCGTATAGTCAATTAAGATAGTTAGAGAAATAATTGTTATGTTTGAGGGGGTTCTATGAAGACGCTGCTTGATGGGATAAAGAACATATTTTTAGATTTATTTGCAATGGGGAAAGGCTTTATCTATGGTTTTGTTATGATTGCACTGCTAGTTCTAATTGGTGGGGCTTTATTATACGGTATTTTGTACCTTCGTAATTTGATATTTTAACTTTATAGGCTTCTTCCATTATAGGGGGCGTTGATCTAAGAAGGATTAACGCTTTTTTGTTGAAGTTATTGGATTAACGAGCAGATTTGTTCAATAAGAAATCACAAAAGGAATGAGCATTTACTGTGAAATAAGATTAGACGTATTAATGACTAATAAAAAAGTAATGCAAAAAAATTGAGATGAAGCACATTAGTATTATTACAGGACATAAATAAAAATATATGGAGGTATAGTTATGTGGGTAATTCTAGGGGTTATTGCTATAGTAGCAACTTTTATAAATCTTTATATGTATAAAGCAGGAAAGGATTATAAGCTTGCTATGGCGATGGGATTATCATTTACAGCATTAACACTTTGTGCAGAATACAGTCTTGTTTCTCGTTGGGTAAAAGTAGAAGATTGGGCAGCTTTATCGGATGTAGTACCTGGTATGGAAAGGGCATTATGGTTTTTGACAATTGTTTCTATCTTACTAAATATAGCACCTATAATTTTAGAACGAAAAGGTAAGAAATAATTACTTATTGTCACTTCAATTATATAATATGCAATTATTGTGTAGGTCTTTATGTATAACAAACGGGGGCATTAACAGAAGATCAGCTACTTGATCCGGATAATGCCATTCTTCAATTATTGTGCAGTTTAATGTGTAAATATAAGATAGGAGTAATCTAATTGTGCGGTTTTTTATGAAAGTAATTTTAGTGGTAATATTGTGTCTTTATTTATTGGTTCTTTCAAAGCTTATCCTATTTAAATTTCTAACAATCCCTGACATTATTAGTCATTTTACTTTTAGTTATGACGATTACTATTGGAACAATCATAACTTTATACCATTTAAAACGATAATTTTTTATTTGTTCATAGCAGATATAAATTTCAATATTAGAGTTGACAACCTAGCTGGAAATATTATTGGTTTTGTCCCGTTTGGTGTTATTTTACCTTTATTATCAAAACGTTTTCGGTTGTTTAAGAAGGATATGTTAACATCATTATGTATAAGTTTGGCATTTGAACTTATTCAATTGGTTTTTAAGTTTGGAAGTTTCGATGTTGATGATTTAATCTTAAATACATTTGGTGGGATTTTAGGATACATACCTTTCCACACTTTCACATTATATAAAAATTAAAAAAAGAGGAAAAATGTAGAGCTTAAATTACCCAATTAAAGAAGGGGAGCATTCGTAAGTTAGAGTTGCATATTTTACACCTTTTAAGAATAGAGAATAGAAACAAACTTTGTATTAAATGGGGTGTCTCTATGCTATTTCTAACTAAACCTAATGAAATACACCTTTGTGGAAGAACTGCTTGTGCAAGTGGGGAAGAATTATTCATTACTTTTCTAGTAATAGTAGTATTATTTACTGCATATAAGATAATTTACAAGAAATAGTACTAAGGTCAATAACTATGAGTGAAAAATCGGTTCTTCCATTAAAGAGACAGGTTAATTATATAATCTTTATTATATAAACAATGCAGTTTAACGGAATAAATCTATAATTCTAAAACCTTATCCTTATACCCATCGTCAAACCTTCATAGGGAACATTAGTTAAAAAGACCTCACAAGATTTAATATATTTCTATTACAAAATCATAAGTGGTTTATAAATAATGGAAAGGAGAGGTAAAGTGAAAAAAAAAGAAATAATTATATTTGCACTTTTATTAGGGGCAATAATAGTAATTTTGGTTGGCTGGTCAGTTTCAAGAGGAAAGATGTATGATTATAACTTTTCAGAAGTAGCTAAGAATCTGGAAACAGCACCATTTAACACAAAAATTCCAACTAAAGTACCTTTCGAGGATATGCAACTTTATGATTTTGGTTCTAATAATCAGAAAGTTGAATTTACCCTATTCAATGTGGATAAAGAGCTCTTAACAGTTAACATATTGAAAGATGAGGTTGAGTACCCAAAAGAAATAAAGAAAGAGAATATTAAAATAGGAAGAGATGTAAATGGTAAGTATATTCCAGAACACTCAGGTATGGCAACACGGAGACCTTTTTTATGAAAAAGCATTTAGCTATAAACTTTCTCCTATAGAGATTAGTAAAGAGCAGTTAATCAAAATGGCGGAATCGTTTAAGTAAAAACTTATTTAACATTTAGCTATTCTTGGAGTGATTGCTCTCTTTATTAACATTGTTCCGTTAAAGGGGGCGTTGATCTAAGAAGGATTAACGCTTCTTTTGTTGAAGTTTTTATTGGATTAAAGGCAGGTTAGTTGAAGAATCATCTTTATGTCTTATTCCACAATCGGGCCATTTAACGGAATAAGACTCTTAAACAAAACTGGATATTCATGTGAGATTGTGAAGAAATCCACTTAAACGAAATGGCAGGTTTGTTCAATAAGGAGATACTCTGTTTCTTATACAGAGCAGGAGAAATGACCCGAGCTATTTAAGTAAGATCCTCTCCCCAAATTCATCAAATACGTGCTTTAAGTCAAATGCAAAAGGATCTGGTCCATGTTGAATATAAAAGTCGTATCTCTTGAAAGCCTCCTTCCATGAAACATCCGTTACCTTCTCAGTCCACCACACCACATAATTAGGTTGTCTCTCTTGAAGAGATCCAAACCACTTGTTCCTGTCCCTTAAAGCTTGCATATGTTGACCTGAATAGGTAAAACGATATAAAGATTGAAGGCTTTTCCATACTGTAAGTGTGAGAATAGGGGAACCCTCTCCTTTGATCGCTTTCTCAGGGAAAAATACTCTATTAGGTGAAAATTCTTTTATTAGATGCCCAGTTTTAGCAGCCTGTCGAATTACTTCATCTCCCACTTCAAAAAACTCACGAGAGGCAGGATGTTCATTTGGATGTTTTAACCTACCAACCGTATAAATCGCAACAAAAGCCAAATTAATCCCTCCATTTATACTTTTTACCTACATATATTCTAGAATGACTGGACGTATTCCTAGTTGAACTATATAACTTTTAATTATGGTGAGGGAATCAGATGCACTTCTTTGTTGAACCTTTATTTAGTAGAAAAATCCTCTTATTAAACACAAGATAAAAAAATGAGGTGCAAAAATGGATTATTATAAAGAACTTAGAAAAATTGAGGACACAGTCTTTTAATATTAACAGGTTCGGTTGTTATCAAAGTGATTCTAGTATTTAGACTGTATTTTATTAAGTAACAAGGGAAAGCGTTCATTTTTGCATTTTAATCATATTATTGAATACTGCGTAGGGATTATCAGTCAGTTTATTGAATGTTTTAGAAGATGAATTTTTGTTCTATAGGACGTTGATTTGAATTAGAATAACAAAAAAGGCTGAGGCGGGGTATTAACATGAAGGTTATTGGTCTTATGGGTGGAATGAGTTGGGAATCATCTGTTGAGTATTATCGGATTATTAACGAAGAAGTGAAAAGAAGATTAGGGGGGTTACATTCTGCAAGATGTCTTTTATACAGCGTTGACTTTGAAGAAATTGAGCGTTATCAGTCAGAGGGTGACTGGAAAAAGGCTGGTGAAACATTGGGTGACGTTGCACATTCTCTTGAAAAAGCTGGCGCAGACTTTATCGTCATTTGCACCAATACCATGCACAAGGTTATTGGTGATATACAGGGAAAAATAAACATACCTATTTTGCATATTGCAGATGCAACAGCTCATCAGATTAAAGAGCAAGGAATTAGTTCAGTAGGGTTACTCGGCACAAGGTATACAATGGAGCAAGACTTTTACAAATTACGTTTAGAGTCTAAAGGTATAAAGGTTATGATACCAAATGACAATGAAAGAGAGATTGTAAATAAGGTTATTTATGAAGAGTTATGTTTAGGTAAGGTTCAACAAAAATCTAGAGATTATTATAAAAAAGATCCAAGGTTTAATCGAAACAGGAGCTAAAGGTATTGTATTAGGCTGTACAGAAATTGGATTATTGATAAAACAGGAGGACTCAGATGTTCCTCTGTTTGACACAACTAATATTCATGCTCTTGAAGCAGCGAATAGGTCCATAAAGAAGTAGCAATTTCTGCAGCTCTTTCACATTTATTGATATTACACAAACGGGGGCAATAACTGAGGAACAGGCTATTGCCCATCTTCAATTATTTGAGCAGGTAGTTGAAAAAGAAAAGATAAAAAAGGGGGAATATCAAACCAATGAATATTGAAGCAGTTTTTGTTGACCGTGACGGAACTATTGGTGGTACTGGACACTTTATTCATCCGAAAGATTCTCCCCATTTTCGTTCAGTAGAGCTGCATTGCAAATTTTAAAGGATAATAATATTAAAACTTTTGCCTGTACTAATCAACATAGAATTAGTAGCGGTAATAATAATAAAGGAGAAGGCTCCTAATATGGAACCTTCTTATTTTTTATCTTATTCCTCTTGAATATTGAAAAGGTGAGTTTACTTTATGAGTTAATTTCTTTTCTGCGTGTAAACTCCAATAAGGATCATTAAGCATACCTCTTGCAATTGCTACAAGTTCTGCATCTTCATTTGATATGGTTGCTTCTGCCAGTTCTGGGCTGTTTAATTTACCAACAGCGATAACTGGAAGGTCTAATTGTTTTTTAAACTCCCGTGCAAAGGGTACCTGATAACCCGGTGTGTTTTGTGGTTTACGTTCTCCGGGAGGTCCTTCCCCACCACTTGAAACGTGAAAGACATCTACACCAGCTTTTTTAAAACGTTTTGCCATATCAATAGAGTGTGATAAGTCATAGCCCCCATCTATATATTCAATGGCAGACATTCGCATGATTAGTGGCATATCTGCTGGCATGACACTTTTAACCGCCTTTATAACTTCTTCCCCAAAAAGCGCTAGATCTTCTCCATACTCATCTGTACGATTGTTGATGCTTGGTGACATAAATTGATGCAAGAGATAACCATGTGCGCCATGTAATTCGATTGTATCAAAACCTGCTTTTATTGCTCTCTCTGCAGCTTGTTTAAATTGCTGAACGGTTTCTTTCACTTCTTGGTTTGTTAAAGCTCTTGGGGGGGTAAGTTCACCATTCATTGTTTCCTCTGGTAATACTTCTACAGGAATATCAGAAGCTCCCAAAGGTTGATCGGCATCTTCTGCTTTTCTGCCTGCATGAGCAATTTGAATTCCAACCTTGGTGCTGTACTTTTTTATTTCATTAACAAGTCGTTGGTAATGTGGTACTTGTTCATCTGACCAAAGACCAAGATCGCCATTTGTAATACGTCCCTCGGGGGTAACACTAGTCATTTCCATAATAATTAGACCTGTTCCACCGATCGCTCTTGAGACATAATGAACAAAGTGCCAATCGTTTGGGATACCATCTTCTTTAGTGACTGAATACTGACACATTGGTGACATAACAATCCGATTTTTCAAAGTTAGATTTTTAATTGTATATGGGCTGAATAAACGACTCATTATAGAAAACTCCTTTTCTTTTATTTGTTTGCGCATGCATATAATATAACTTATGGTATAATAATGTCAATAAAAAGCACTGGAAAGGATTATTTATTATGAATAATAATGAGTTGTTTAATGCTTGGGTTAGTCTGACGAAATATCACGATCGTTTGCTGAAGGCAATGGATTATACACTAAAAGATCAATTTCAATTAGGAATGAAAGAATTTTACCTTATGTATTACTTGGCACAATCAGAACAAAAGAAGATGAGGTTATCAGATTTAGTTCCAAAAGTGGGCCTTAGTCATAGTGCTCTATCACGCTTAGTTACAAGACTGGAACAACATCGAGTTGGATCGCTAGTTGAACGTCAAACAGGTCCAAACGATAAACGATCTGTTGATATCTTTCTCATGAAAAAGGGAGAACAAGTCATTTATGAGATGCAAATGTTGATTAATGATAGCTTACTGTCTCAATTGAGCGAGAAGGATATACAAAATATTAAAAGGCTTATTGAATAAGACGGGTAGTACTGATTGCTTTCAACCTTATTCCATTAAAAGGCGCATTTTCATAACAGGAAATGCGTTCTTATTTATGTTTAAGGTCAAATTTTAGAACTCTATTAAAAAAATAATTTGATCTTCAGTATTTGGAACAACTGTTGAAGTCGTTTTCTCTAGCCTATTAACGGAGAGTTTTGGTGAAAAAATTTCCATTTTCAATAGACCATTTTGCTGCACAACACAACGATATTGTTCAGCAAGAAAAAACTAAAAGGATGATAATAATGGATTATCGTCCTTTTTTAACTAAAGGGGGGGTAATAACTGAAGATCGACTCAACGATCTGGCATTGCCCTTCTTCAATTAATGGAGCAGTTTAGTTGAAGAAGTAAGTATCATCTCTTAATGCATAGTCGACATATACTGCGCAACAAATTTCTTCCTACTAGTGACTACTCTGTGAAGAATGTACATGAGCCAACGAGGGAGGTTTAAAAAGACCCTCTGTATATGGTTAGAGGGTCTTTTTAAGTTTAATCTATTTTCCAGCGAGGGATAAATTTCCTGTTATGTTGTCTGTTAACGTAAGGTTTCCTTTAGATAGCTTCACAACCTTATCTGACTTGCTTGCAATCGTTTGATCATGGGTTACAACAATTATACATTTTGCTTCGTTATGTGCTAAAGATTGGAGAAGATCGACAATTTCTCGTGCAGTGTTTTCATCCAGATTACCTGTGGGTTCATCTGCTACAATTAAATCTGTATCTGAGCAAAGTGCACGT
The DNA here is from genome assembly GCF_056838065.1 of Rossellomorea sp. H136. Taxonomy (NCBI): domain Bacteria; kingdom Bacillati; phylum Bacillota; class Bacilli; order Caryophanales; family Bacillaceae; genus Rossellomorea; species Rossellomorea sp. H136. Next base: position 3,650,454 of record NZ_CM166371.1, on the reverse strand, counting down.
GCAATGGAAACACGCTGCTGTTGTCCTCCGCTCAGTGTTAATACTTTCTGGCGAGCTTGTTCTGATGAGATACCCACCCGATCGAGCATTTGCAGTGCGAACTCCTTTTTATTTTTATGCTTTGTTCCTTTTATTTCAATACCCGTAATGACATTTTGCAAAGCCGTCATGTAAGGTAACAGGTTATACGACTGAAAGACAATTGAAACATATTTGCTTCGGAATTTAGTTAAGCCAATTTTTTTTACTTCTTTCCCTTCATAGAATATAGAACCTTCCTTCGGCGCATCAAGTGCACTTGCAAGTGCTAGAAAGGTCGTCTTACCTGAACCAGAAGGACCTACAATCGTATAAAAATTACCTCGTTCAAAGCTGATATTGATATTTTTTAGAATATCGTGTCTTTTATTTTCATGTTTATACCAATAGCTAACATTGTTTAATTCAAGCAAAGTCATTTTGTAATCATCTCCTTTTTGAAAATTAATCCTGTCTGCTCAGAATTGTCTTCGGTTGAAGTCTTATCACCGAGAACGTTGGCAGAAGAGAAGATAAGATTGCGATAAGTATTCCAATTATGGCTAATAATCCTAAGTCATCAGCAGTTACACTCACGTCCAAGTCTTCGATTTTCTCGACTTGTTGAGTTTGTTCTGCTTGCAATCCTGGCATTCCTCCTCCTGCCATTCCTCTACCTCTAAATGATGCCGGTGTATTTGTCTGTTCCGCTGTCTCTAATTCTTGATTTAACAGCTGATCGCTTACTTGGTTAGCAACGGCATTACCACTGAATGTTGCAATTCCGAAAGAGATTGCCGCCACAAGTAAAATTTCAACAATAAACTGACCCACAAGCTTCCAACGGAGTTCACCGATTGCTAAAAGCACACCCATTTCATATTTTCGTTCACGTATTGACATCATGATAATTAAACCTAAAATAATTGCGCCGGCTATCGAGACAAGAAAAACAATGTTATTTGAAAAGCTAGCCACATTATCAATCGGACCAACCATCTGTTGATAAAGTTGATCATTAGCATCTAGTTTGAACGTATCAAAATCAATGCTACTTTCTAGTTGAGCTTGATTTACAAAGCTATCCATTTCTGCAGGATTTTCAATGTAATAAATAGCACTATCGATTGTTCCTTCATAATCCGTTCCTTTTAACGTAGCTGCAGTCGTATACGGAACATATATTTTGTTGTATGGAATTAGGGCAGTAAAGTTCATTCCTTGATCCGAACCAACTGAGGTTGTAGAATAAATTCCCTTTACTAAAAGTTCTACTGTAATTGAGTCGTCCAAAGGATTGGTAACCGTTATCGTGTCGCCAACTGTTAAATCATTCTCTTCCGCAAGAGTCTGTTCAATAAGAGCCACATTTTTTCCTATATCTTCTTCATTAATGTGTTCGCCATCTACTAAAGCCGATGTTCTGTCCATAAATTCTGTTGTGGAGTCTGTATACGTAACACCTTGAATTGAAATATCACCTTGAGCCATTCCTCCAAACCTACCTTGGCCTTGTGTCACATTACTGTTCGTACTTTCATCCGTTGATTCCACAGCTTCTTCGGCACTTTCAATCGGTTCAAAAGTTGTAGCCAATGCGGTTGTGGAAGAATAAAAATTGTACCCCTTAATTTGTGAGAATGATGTTAATTCCTCTGCTGAGTCCACTGGAATCGGTGTAGATTGGAAACGTACTCGTTCACCTGATGATTGCTGTTGGGATTGCATGTTCTCCCGTAGTTTCTCTATGTCTACTTGAAGAGTGACATCCGCTCCAAGCTTTTGTCTGGCAAGCTCCCCAGATTTTCGAGCCGCCGTTTGAATAGAAAGACCAGCTAGTACCAAAACACAAATAACAGTAAACACAAATATCTGTAGTAGGCTTTTTCCTTTTCTCGCTTTTACACTCAACAAAGCTCGTTTAATAAAATTCATCCTAGACTCCTCCTCCTGACAGGGGGCACCTCCCTTGTCACTTAATATTTTCTTTATTGGACTGTGAGGAAGGTCGCTCATATTTTAGTATGTTAGATAACCTGTCTCATTGTCACAATGAATATAGACTACTAGAAATTCATGTCCAAATTATGACGTAAATGTTTCTTGAGTTTTAACAATTTGAAATGATTAATAAATGAAGGAGTAAGTAACACTGATTCTCGAATAGAAAATGCAAGTTTGGATCGGAATATCTTTTTCATGTTAAAAGCAGAAAATGAGATATTAAAAAGGCGATAAAATAATAGGGTCATTGCTTCACAGTACAACGATATTGTTCAGCAAGAAAAAACTAAAAGGATGATAATTATGATTATCGTCCTTTTTTAACTAAAGGGGGGCAATAACTGAAGATCAACTCAACGATCTGGCATTGCCCTTCTTCAATTAATGGGGCAGTTAAATTTAATAACAAATTTAAGTACTCTGGTCCGGAGGATTAATGTGCTTTTTTGTTGAATTACATTAATAGCAATTTCAATGAATCCTTTAATATATGAGTTTCATTAGGTCTTAATTTAAAGTTTTAGAGAGGGGAATAATATGAATCCTATTTTAATAGATGTTCCGTTACAAATAGAAACAGATAGACTAATTCTTCGAGCACCAAATCAAGCTGGTGACGGGAATGTAGTACACCAAGCTATTAAGGATTCAATTTATGAACTAAAGCAATGGTTGCTTTTATTCCAGGCAATTCCTACTGTTGAAGAAACAGAAATTCTCCTAAGAAACGCCCATATAGATTTTTTGAAAAGAGAAAGCTTTCGCTATCTTATCTTTCATAAAGATACTAATGATTTTATAGGAACTGCTAGCCTTCACAGAATTAATTGGAAGATTTCTAAATGTGAAATTGGATACTGGATAAACTCGCAATTTAGTGGCAATGGATATATGACAGAAGCAGTAAGTGAGTTAACTAACCTCGGCTTTCAGCAACTCAAATTTAGAAGGATTGAAATAAGATGTGAATCAACAAACAATAAAAGTCGTTCGATTCCAGTAAAACTAGGTTTTGAATTAGAAGGAACCTTAAGAAATGATGATTTATCCGCAGATGGCAGCAAGCTAACTGACACTTGTATTTATTCAATAATAAAGTAAATGGAGTGAAAGAAAATAAATCAATAAGGATTTTAGCACGTTCTTATTTAAGAATAGGGGAGTTTAAGCCTATTCATAACTGAGAGAAAACCCAAACACCGAATGAGTATTGATATGATTCGATACTTTAAAAACGGGTTTCTAAACGAGCCGGTATAAAGAAGTGCACCCTCATCAATTAAGACATAGCTATGCAACTCATTAATTAATAACCGTGCACTTCTGGAAGTGATCCAAAGCCTTTTGGGACATGAGAAAAGTGAGACGACAAAGATCTATGCTCAACTTAGTGGGAAGCTGCGCTCTTTCTTCTTGTATCGGGCCAGATTGTTGAGAATGTAGTTTAGCACTAGTAGTCGGGAACTGTACCATAAATAACAGCGAAATGAATCACTCCATTTACATTGTTATGGTACAATTGTATGCAATAAGACTGATAACGAAATTTAGTTATTGATATATCCCGCCAATTATGAAACAGTGCTTTAATAAGGAGTTGTGTCAAATGAATAAAAATAAAAGCACAGAAATAAAACGCTCATCAAAAGCAGAAAACATTCTATCTCAGATCAATAGTAAAACTAAGCTAGGCGACTTACGAAAAATCGCAAAGGACATTAAAAAAGATCACGAACTAGCTATGGAACTTTGGTCAACCGGAGAGTTTTTACCCAGACTATTGGCAATCTTAATTATGGACAAAAAACTTCTTTCACAAGATGTACTAAATAAGCTTGATGAGGATATGCAGACTCACACATATGATGAGCGAAATAACTTAATGGATTGGTTAATGGCTAATCAGCTCACCAAAGACAAGAAGAACATTGCATTGATGGAGTCATGGGGAAATAGTCCTTATGCTCTTCAAAGGCGAGCTTTCTGGTATTATCAAGGGCGATTGAGATGGACTGGACAAACACCGCCTGATAACACCGCAAACTTACTATCTGCAATCGAAGCTAATATTACGCAGGAAGAACCGGAAGTTCAATGGGCTATGAATTTCACCGCAGGCTGGATAGGCGTTTATGATGAAAAGTATCGAGCACGTTGTGTGAAACTTGGTGAGAAAACGGGTCTTTACAAAGATGAAATGGTATCAAAAGGATGTACTCCCAATTATTTGCCGGAGTTCATTACGATTGAAGTTAACAAACGAATTAATAAATAGTTACCACTGAAAAATTCATAAGGGTTTGATGTGAAAATAAAGGAATTCAAAGCCTCAATATGGACAGGATCTGGAAGTGAGCTTCCAGATCCTTTTTTGCTTGGAGGGAAATATCAAAAATTTATTATGATAGGCTGGATCAAAGTATTTTAGCCTAAGTAAACCCGAACAAATCTGCTTCTTAGTGGGCAGATTTGTTCGGGTTTATTATATATTTTTGAATCATTTGAATTTAGCTGTTTCTAGCGGTTGATTGAAGTGCAAGACGAAGACTCCTGCGGGAAGAGTAGCTTATGTGAGACCCCGCAGGCTTGCCGAGGAGGCTCACGGGCTACCCGCGGAAAGCGTAGTCTTGCACGGAAATCATTAGCGGTATTAAGAACTTAAGCTTCTATTGTTCGTTTTTATATCGTGGTTTTTTAGTTTATTTTTAAATTCGTAAACATTTTACAATAAAATTGTTATAAAAATTAATAAAAATTTATTGTAAATCGATAAACTTTGTATTAAAATCAAAATTAGAATAAATAAATGAGGTGTTTTTATGGAAAATATAACAACGTTGTTTTTAAAAATAGCGGTTATTTTTATAGGAGTCCCAATTCTTGCTTTGTGCATCTTTTTGGTGCCTGAGATGGCGGACCTTTCAGCAACATTACTTCCAAAGTTTGCGGTTATAAAATATTTCGTTTTCATCGTTTTTGATGCATCAGCCATACCTTTTTATTTTGCTTTGTATCAGGCTTTTAAACTCCTGCGCTACATTGACAAAAATATAGCTTTCTCTGATTTATCTGTAAAAGCTTTAAAGAATATCAAATATTGTGCAATCACAATCAGTATTTTGCATGTACTAGTTTTGCCGCTCTTCTATATCTTTGCGGAACTAGACGACGCCCCAGGAGTTATCTTTGTCGGATTGGTTGTTCCTTTTGCTTCGATGGTTATCTCAGTGTTTGCGGCAGTTCTCCAGAAACTTTTAAAAGAAGCAATTGATATAAAATCAGAAAATGATTTAACGGTCTGAGGTGAATAACAATGGCAATTATAATCAATATTGATGTGATGTTAGCAAAAAGGAAAATGAGCGTAACAGAGCTTTCGGGTAGGGTTGGGATAACGATGGCTAACCTTTCTATATTGAAAAATGGAAAGGCGAAAGCGATTCGATTATCCACCTTAGAGGCAATTTGTAAGGCTTTAGAGTGTCAGCCTGGTGATATTTTAGAATACAAAAGTGACGAAGATAGTTAAACATTGTGGAGGAAAAGACAATTATTAGGGGAGGTATTACGATGGAATATAACAATTCGATTATTGAAAACATGGCTAACCCTCATGAACTGGAGAGAATTTATAGAAAAGACCCTAAAGCTTTTAAAAATTCATTCTTACAGGCATGGGAACAAAATCCTGATTCTCAGGTCCTTGGCGTTTGGTATGAAAGATTGCATTTCAAGGAGGCAGCAAATACAGAAAAATCTTCCAAGATCCAAAAAGATTTCATATTCATGGGCATTTTAGCCATTATGGCAGGGATATTTACCAGGATCATTTTCCATTTTGTCGAACAGGAAGTGATTGCTCCAATTAACCTGGCCTTTGGTATAATTCCTTTTATTGCTACCTATTTTGTTTACAAAAATACTCCGAAAAAAAGTGTTATTTATTCTCTTGTAGGGTTGTTCCTAATTTCTGGGGTTTATCTTAATATGCTGCCTTTAAGTGATAAAGACAGTATTATCCTTGCTTATTTACACATTCCCATATTCTTATGGATAGTGTTAGGGCTTGCATTTACAGGAAATGAGTATTCAAAAGGTAGTACTAGATTAGCCTATATCAAATTTAATTTGGAATATAGTATTCTTTACGCCAGCATGGCTGTGAGTGGAATGATACTGGCAGCATTAACCATGCAGTTATTCAGCTTTATCGGCTTGGATATAGAGGAATTTTATTTTAGTAATGTCGTTTTATTTGGTGCTTCCGCTCTCGCTATTGTGGCTGCGTACCTGGTATCAATGAATCTTAAACTTGCTAAGAATATTACACCCTATATAGCTAAAATTTTTAGCCCTCTTGTCCTGGTCACATTGTTGGTCTATCTTATTGCTGTTATATGGCTCGGGAAAAATCCATTCTTGGACCGTGATTTCCTGATAGCCTTCAATGGAATACTCCTTGGTGTATTGGTCGTTACCATATTTTCCATTACCGAAAGCGACTCAGACGAGAAAAAAAACATTTCAGACTATATAAATTTTGCCCTAATTGTTCTTGCCCTTATCATTGACAGTGTGGCATTGTCAGCCATAGTGTTCAGACTTTCTTCTTATGGGATTACTCCAAACAGACTTGCTGTTTTAGGTGTAAACATACTTATCTGGGCAAATCTAATTTGGATTATGTTCTCCTATATGCGTTTTCTACAAAACAAAACCGGACCTTCAACTATCCAAGATTCCGTTACTAAGTATTTACCGGTCTACGGGGTTTGGGCAGCTTTCGTAATATTTACTTTTCCTTTAATTTTTAATTAGAAAGGCTCTGTTAATGTAAAGATAAGCAAATCTTCTAGATTTCTAATCAAAGAGGATATTCAGGGATCGAGTTACAAGCAATTACTTAACTTGTTAAACGGTATCAAGTCCCACGGGGGCTTCCCTTCTACCCCGGATACCTCAATCATATATCGATATAAAAAATGATCAACCAGAAATATCTGGCTGACCTTATAATACGATAGGGCAAGTTAATTGAAGATAAAGAACATTGGGAAGAGCTTAAACCCCAATGTTCTTTTTGTTATCTATTAATGTTGTCTATCTAAAGCCAATTTCAACCCAAAGCCAATTTATGTTTAAAGTGTTAAAAAACTCTCATTTAAAAATGGTGTCACCTTCAGTTATTTTTGGAGAAAAGTTGGTCATAGTAGAGCGGGGATGGTTTCCTCTCTATCCGAAAAGTATAATGGAAGCGTCCCCGGTCAGCAATTTTTAGTTGACCGAATCATGCAGATAGGAAACGGCAATCTGGAATGCCTTTATCCTTCTCTCGATGTAGGTACGCTGCCCACTTCCAGGCTTCAGCTTCTCAAGAAAGGAAGGAAGCGTCAACAGCAAGCCCTCCAGAACCACTTTTGCCTTTATCAAATCTCCTTTGCTCACATCCAAATCTTTGCCTTCCCAACGTGCATGAAGCATATCTGCGCCAATCCTTGCTGCTTTTAATCTCTTCTCAAGCAACTTTGTCTGAGGAGCACCAGGTTTCATATGAGCAAGGGCATTATCCGATTTACGAATGATGGATAGAAACGCTTCAATTGAATGCTGCTTTTCTTCAGTTGTTATATTTTCCATGAACCATTCACCTCGATTCGCAAATAATGGACTATAGGTAGTGTAACAAAAATACATTGCCGGCACCTCGTCTTCGGTTCCAACTTCGTCCTTCGCGCCATTGCAGAGGTGTATGTACAGGAGGATAACTAAGAAAAATTTGTTTGTAACTTTGTTGCCGCCTGGGTGAAGGTGATGAATGCAGATTGGTTTGTTTTGAGGTAAAGAATGATTGTGAAAAAAGTTAGAAAATACGCTTTTTCCGTGTTGGGATTGGGCGTATTTTTTGTGCTTTTAATAAGGTAAGAAAAGTTAAGGTTGCTTTAAGCTTCTTGTAAATTTCCACCATTATAATAAAAGGCGTTAGAAAAATAAAGTTTCTTTAGGGAAAGAGGTATATAAATGGAAAGAGTACAAAAGGCAGACGGCATTTCCCGGTTAAAGGAAGCCTTCCAGAGAGTATTTAAGAAATCGGATCCATTTGGGAATCCATTTCAAGGAACCCTTAACGAAAAGCTGCTGATCTTCCCGACCAACGGATACTATCTTCAGGAAAATCAGTTCCATGCTCTGATGAAAACCATTGAACAGGTTGGACAAGGGACCTTTTTCGTGTCGGAGTCGGAAGGTGATTCTTTTAATCTTTCACAGGACTTTCACTCGGACTTGGCACCAAAACACTGGGTCGCCGAGAATACCATTGCCTACGAAGACTATCAATCCATGCCTCTTGTGGTCGAGAATTCCCTCTATTCACCGCAAGGAGAGTGGGGCTTGCAAATATCTCATGAAGACCACGCAGTCCTTGCAGGGAATTCATTATTCATTGACACATTTAAAGAAGCGTATCCCGAATGGAAAGAGGATAAAGAAAAATTTCTTCAATATTGGGTTGGTGCAAATAAGGAATTTTCTACGGATATTACATGGATTGACGACTTCTTAAAACAATTTTAAGCAAAAGGTATACAAGATTGATTTCCACATTCATCATAAAAACCGGCCATGCTTGTACTGGCAGGTTATTGTGGTTTTTGGTGTCTGACCCTCAGCATGTTAACGTTTTATTGTAGTGAGGGTCAGACACTACTTTTTTAACTCTAAGATTTTCACATGCTATTTAATGTGATTTGGACAAGATGAGTTTAGAGCATGGATTAATAGTCTTAAGAAAGAAGGAAAAATTAATGTTTAAGTTTATTAAAATCCTTTTTGTATTACTACTCTATTTGTATATCGTTATTTTTCAGGTTGATGGACAGTTAGAATTTTTATTTTATTTAGCTAGTCTTTTGTTCTTCTTGTCAATTATTTTAAGTTTAAGATACAAAAATAAACATAGGATAAACATTTTTCTAATTATAGCATTAATGAATTTTTTTATGATCTTCACATTATATGTTCATTTTATTAGTGGGATTTTAATTTTTTTCTGCATGGCAATGATTTTATTTTTCTACTGTTTTTCATTTATTTCTACAAAAGTAAATCATTGAAGAAAATTTTCTTGAGTAAGATGCTGGATTTTGAAATAATTGGTATTAATTAAAATAGTAGTTTAATTTATGAATAACACTTGTGAAAGCAATTTGCAAAGAAGAGAGTAGGATAAAATTGTTTAAGGATAGCATTAAGCTCCCCTTTATATATTTCTTATCATCAACTGTTTGGCAAATGATCGATAATCGACAAGTTCAGTGGACAGATAATATAATGATCTGTTTGTTTATGTTCTTGTTATTGATGTTATATAATTGGTCGAAAGTCCCTTATAAATGGAAGAAGGATAAGGTAGAAAAGGATTAATTTAATATTGTTTAAGTAGCGGCAGTTTACTTTGAAAAATGACTGTGAGAACAAACACTTAAATCAACACAGCAAACATCAGGGGGAAAGTATATTGAATATGCACATTAGAGAAGCTGCCAAGAATGATTATGATGTGGTTCATCAAATCCAAAGACAAGTGCACGAAATCCATACAAAGGAAAGACCAGACCATTATAAGATGGCTGATACTACGTTAGACAAAGAGTATTTTAACAACTTGATAGAGGGAGAAAATACAAAGGTATTCTTACTGGAAGAAGACCAACCAATCGCTTATACAATCCTTTCGATCCAACATACTGAGGAAAGACCCATTCTCATTCCAAAGAAAGTTGTCTATATGGACGATTTTGGTGTTGATAGTATGTACAGAGGAAAAGGAGCGGGGAAAATATTCTTTGAGAAAATATTGGAATTCGCAAACGATATAGAAGCAGACTCATTAGAATTAGGCGTGTGGGAGTTTAACGAAAATGCTATAAAATTTTATGAATCAATGAATTTGAAGACAAAAATGAGGCGGATGGAAATAGAGTTATAAAGCTTTCCTTATTTCATCGCGTCCACATGGTCTATATGAAAGGATTTGCTAGGGAGGATCAGATCTTCATGATTTGATATAATGTTTACCATGCAGCTTCAATGCTAAGGATAGGAGAATGAAATATGGAAAATAACGTTTTTGAAGAGATGGCGAAAAGATACGATACAGAAGATCGAATAAAATTGGCAAAGATAATTGTTAACGAAGTAAAACAAGAACTACAAAATAGTAAATCAAAATCTCTAATTGACTACGGGAGTGGCACCGGGCTGGTTAGTCTGGAATTAACGGATTTAGTGGAAACCATTTTGTTGGTCGATTCATCAGAACAAATGGTAGAGGTTGCGAAAGCAAAGATTTCTCAAAAAGGTATCACTAACTCAGAAGCACTTTATTCAGATTTTACCCAGGGAACTCCTGATCTTAAGGCTGACATCGTGTTAATGTCACTCGTCCTTCTTCATATTCCCGATACTAAAAAGATTCTAAATGAGTTGTTCAACATTCTGAATGATGGTGGCAAGCTCATTATTGTTGATTTTGACAAAAACGATAACATCTACCACCCGAAGGTTCATAACGGTTTTGTCCATGAAGAACTGAAAGAAAGGCTATTCGAAGCGGGATTTAAGTTAAGTGAAATCAAGACATTCCATCATGGAGAACGTATTTTCATGAAACAGGATGCCTCCATGTTTATATCCAGTAGTATAAAGTGATTTAGGAGAAACAATAGATAGCATAGGAAATCGAGTTTGAAATCATAGAGATTTTAGGCTCGATTTTTTTTTAGGTGGGTACAACGATTATTCAACACTTGACATTGTCGTGAATTCAATCAATGATGATGGTAATAAATGTGAGGGTGATTCAGTTGAAGGATTCAGTTGATATTCTAATAATTGAAGATGATGAGGATATTAATCGCTTACTATGTAATATTGTCAGGAAAAGTGGCTATTCCCCGAAGCCCGCATATTCAGGTACGGAAGCAGTGATCTACCTGGATAGTCAGAAATGGGATATGGTATTAATTGATCTGATGCTCCCGGGTTTATCTGGTGAAGATCTATTAAAAAAAGTAACAAAAGAAAGTAATGTCCCGATCATTGTTATTTCGGCAAAGCTTGAAACACAATCGAAGATCAATTCGTTAAGAGCTGGTGCAGATGACTATATCACAAAACCTTTCGATGTTGATGAGGTATCGGCCAGAATAGATTCCTGTCTTAGAAGGTATCGTGATCTATCAGATGCTCCACTAACAAATCAAATGATATATAAAGATATTGTGTTGGATACGGACTCAAAAATAGTGACAGTGAATGATAATGAACTCAAATTAACGGCAAGGGAATATGAGATATTGCTTCTCATGATGTCCTCGCCTAAAAAGGTTTTTTCAAAGTCTAATTTGTTTGAGAGTGTGTGGAATGAGAAATTCCATGGGGACGACAATACCATTAATGTTCATGTAAGTAATATCAGAAGTAAGCTTGCGAAAGCGAATCAGAATGAAGAGTATATTGAAACCATTTGGGGAATGGGCTATAAACTTAAAACTTAAGGTTTTCTTAAGATATGACTTAAGACTTTCTTACGTTTTCCTTCTTATACTTTAAGAGTGTTCAAAGAGGAGCCCTTTGAACAAGTGAATAAAGGAGGGAAATTTTGATGAATGAGTATGTTTTAAAAACCAGTCAATTATCAAAAACATATCAAAATAAAATGGCGCTTAATAAAGTGAGTGTCATGATCAAAAAAGGGTCTATTTATGGCTTTATCGGCCAGAACGGTGCCGGGAAATCAACGCTGATTCGCCTAATAACCGGTCTGGCGTATCCAACGACAGGTACATTTGAATTGTTTGGAGAAAGCCAGGAACGAAATATTATTGAAGCCAGAAAAAGAATTGGAACCATCATCGAAGGACCGGCGCTATATCCGCAAATGTCCGCCGCTGAAAACTTGGAAGCTCACCGTCTGCTGAAAGGGATACCAGGAAAAGACTGTATCGAAAAAAACTTGAATTTAGTCGGTTTGCAGAATACAGGAAAAAAGAAGGCAAAGAATTTTTCATTAGGAATGAAGCAGCGTTTAGGCCTTGGTATCGCATTATTAGGGGATCCTGAGTTTCTGATTCTGGATGAACCGATTAATGGACTGGACCCTATGGGAGTTGTCGAAGTACGGGAATTACTTAAAAAGCTTAATAGAGAATATGGAATTACTATACTAATCTCCAGTCATATATTAAGTGAACTGCATCTGCTGGCCACTCACTATGGGATTATTCATGAGGGAGAATTGTTAGAACAACTTTCCGCGAAAGAACTGAATGAAAAATGTCAGCAGTACTTGCATATTAAAGTGGATGATCGAAACAAAGCTGCAACGGTAATAGAAAATCATTTTTCAACACAAGAGTTCGAAGTGATGCCTGATGGAACCATAAGGTTGTTTGCCTATGTTGACGTACCTGGTGAAGTTTCCAAAATCTTAACCAGTGAAGGATTGGTCATAGAAGAATTTATGCCAATGGGAGAAGATCTGGAAACGTACTTTAGTCATCGTATTGGAGGTGTACAGCATGGGTAACTTAATCAAAACGGAGTGGTATAAATTAAAGAAAGACCGGTCATTTCGATTCCTGACCTGGATGTTAGTTGCGGCTGCAGTGTTGTTTCCACTAATAGAATTCGATAATGGGGCTTCAGGATTGCCAACCGTAAAGGATTACTATCGGGAAAGTATTCTCGGTCCTCATGCGAATATAGTGAAGCTTATTCCAAGTATTTTGGCAGGCTTCTTTATTACGAGTGAATACTCCATGGGGACGATGAAAAGTATCGTATCTTCAGGCAATAGCAGGTTCCGAATCTACTCTGCAAAGCTTATCGTATTTTCAATTGGAGCCATTATCATTTCATTAATATTACCGATTGTGATGACAGGATCCAGCGCCATCTATTTTGGATTTGCAGAGATGCCTGAGTGGACATATTACCTGCAAACATTGGGACTGATTATATTGTACGGGGCAGCCTTCGCTTCCATTATGGCGATCTTTTCTATCCTGTTTACAGACAGTGGGAAAACGATAGGGTTTCTTCTTCTGTTCTTTGTATTTGCTGATTGGCCCCTGCAAATGTTAGCAGCAAAAGTGCCCTTGTTTGAAACCATTTTAAATCATTCCATTTTTAAGTTGATTTATGACATTATCATTGTGAATACGTTGAAGGGCGGGGATGTATTAATCCTAATAGTGGTTCCCATTCTGACGTTTCTGTTATTTGGCGCCTTAGGGAGCTTTATATTTCAGAGAAAAGAAATTAAGTAAATGAAAGTGGGTGAGGACAAATGATAATCTATTTATTGATGGCAGTTTTGGCAGCCTTCGCATATGTCCTCATCCGTTTTTATCTGCTGAAAAAGGAAATGAAAAGTGCAACCCTGCAACTCCGGCAATTACATCAACAGGATTCAGCGAAAAAAATGACGATTAGCTTTTATGACCGCGATTTCGAGGAGTTAGCACAGGAAATAAATAACCAGATTGATTTAACGAAACAGGCTGAAGCAGTCAAGCGTTCCACTGAAAATGAACTAAGACAGGCTATATCCCATATTTCTCATGATATTCGAACACCCATGACATCAATATTGGGATATATTCAATTTCTGGAATCAGATGAAATTAGCCATGAGGTAAAGAAGAAATACATTAAAACAATCAAAAATAGTGCAGGAAGGTTAAAGATATTACTTGAAGATTTTTTCGAGCTATCGATTATTGAACAAGCGGATTATCCTTTGAGAATGGAGAAAGTCAATTTTAACAATCTCCTTATTGAATCACTATTTGGTTTTTATGAGGAATTTCATAAGAGAAACATAGAACCGGAAATCCATATTCCAGAAAAAGATATTATGCTGATGGCCGACCCCTCTATCGTTAAAAGAGTTATAGAAAATTTAGCGGTGAATGCCATTAGATACTCAACTGGAAATGTAACCATCCAACTTAAAGAAATGGATGCAGTCGTTCAGCTGAAAATTTCAAATTCTGTTGGGAAAATGAGTGAGCTTGATGTAAATCAAATGTTCGACCGTTTTTATAAGGCGGATCAAACAAGAACCGGAAAAGGTACTGGGCTTGGTTTACCGATCGCGAAAAGCTTAATGGAAAAAATGAACGGAAGTATTTATGCAGAATTAAAGGAGAATCATTTAACGATGATTTGTGAATGGGTAGCGGAATCCGATTAATACAATACCTCACAGTTACCATCAGAGCTGAAGTTTAGTCGGTTACTAAAAAAATGGGCTATTATTTGATTGACAATTTGAGCTATTATGCGATACTATATACCAGTAGTTAGTATTACTGAATATCAGTAACACAAAATACCTGAGATACAGTGTACTGAAAGTATAACGAAATACAAATACGGGGGGTGAACATTTGGAGAATTTTACTGAAATGCTGAAAGGGGTGCTTGAGGGGTGTGTGCTTGAAATCATCAGCCGCGGTGAAACGTATGGCTATGAAATCACGCAACAGCTGAGAGAACTCGGCTTCACGGATGTTGTCGAAGGTACAGTTTATACGATTACCATGCGCCTTGAGAAAAACAATCTGGTGGACATTGAAAAAAAGCGATCTACTGTGGGACCTCCGAGAAAATTTTACACACTCAACGCAGCAGGTCATGAAAAGCTCGAAATTTTTTGGGGGAAATGGGATTTCGTCTCAAGTAAAATGAACGAACTCAAAACGAAAGAAATCAAAAGGAGAGGATAAGATGAAGTTTATTGAAAAGGTTATTGGAAGTCTGGCTGACAAGCGGGAATGGAAGGCGATGGAGGCGCGTGCGAAGACACTTCCAAGTGAGTACCTCAACGCTTACAAAGCGATCCAAAAATATATGTGGACCGCAGGTGGTCTCACCGATTGGAAGGACACCAGCCGTATCTTTAATGGCATTCTCGACCTGTTCGAGGTAGGAGCAGCGGAAGGTAAGAATGTCACTGATCTCACGGGTGAGGACGTAGCTGCTTTCTGTGATGAACTGGTGAAGGACTCGGAGACTTGGAGTGACAAGCATCGCGCTAAGTTGAATGATACGATTGGCCGTGGAAAAAAGTGAATGAAAAAGAGAATACCGACTGAATAGCTGGTTGAATGTGGTAGTACTTTCACTATTCAGTTATTTTTTTAATCTAGTAGTAAGTATTACAGAATATCAGTCTGACTGAGTACTGGTGAATAGGTAAACTAGCGATTTTTATTAGGAGGAAAAATATATGAGTGATGCAGCGATTTGTGTAAAAGGGTTGAAAAAATCCTTTAAAGACAAGGAAGTCTTAGAGGGAGTGGATTTTGAGGTGGCCCGTGGTGAAATTTTCGCACTGCTGGGCTCTAATGGAGCGGGAAAAACCACGATCGTCAATATCCTTTCGACGCTGATGAAGGCGGATTGTGGTGAAGTAAGTATTTGCAGCTTTGATGTTCATCGTCAACCGGATCATGTCCGCCAGAACATCAGCTTGACTGGACAGTTTGCCGCTTTAGACGGCATGCAAACCGGGCGGGAAAATCTGATGATGATTGCCAAGTTGCGTGGGGTTTCCAATCCCTCTCAAGTCGCCGATGATCTGCTTGCAAGATTCAGTCTCACCGATGCAGCCAACCGACGTGCAGATCATTATTCAGGGGGGATGAAGCGCCGGCTTGATATCGCCATGAGCCTGATAGGGAAGCCGGAAGTAATATTTCTAGATGAACCGACCACAGGGCTTGACCCCGAAGCACGGATTGAAGTCTGGGAGACCGTCAAAGAGCTTGCCGGGGGTGGCACGACCATATTGCTGACGACCCAGTACCTGGAGGAAGCGGAACAACTGGCGGATCGCATTGCCATCCTGCACGGCGGAAAAATCATCACGACCGGTACCCTTACTGAACTCAAAGAGATGTTTCCGCCTGCGAAAGTGGAGTACATCGAAAAGCAGCCGACATTGGAAGAAATTTTTCTCGCAATCATTGGAAAAAAAGGAGGAGATGTAAATGAAAAGTAAAACAGGGGTATTACTGGGACGATTAATGCGCAATATCTTACGTAGCCCGGATACGATTATCACAGTGGCGATTACTCCGATTATGATGATGCTACTGTTTGTCTACGTATTTGGCGGTGCTATAGAGACTGGCACGGACAACTACGTCAATTATCTATTGCCGGGAATCTTGCTAATCACGATCGCATCCGGCGTCGCTTACACTTCTTTGCGGCTCTTTAATGATGTGAAAAGTGGACTGATGGCGCGCTTCATTACCATGCCCATCAAGCGCTCGTCTGTATTGTGGGCCCACGTATTGACATCTCTTGTTTCCAATGCGCTTACTGTTGTGGTGGTTATCCTCGTAGCCCTCTTGATGGGTTTCCGTTCCAGTGCTGATATCCTGGATTGGCTCGCGGTACTTGGGATACTCGTGCTGTTTACTCTAGCGCTGACATGGCTGGCGGTTATTCCCGGGTTGACAGCACGGTCCATGGAAGGAGCAACAGCATACTCATACCCGCTGATTTTTCTGCCGTTCATCAGTTCAGCCTTTGTCCCCACTGAAACCATGCCTAAAATAGTTCGGGCTTTCGCAGAGAACCAGCCCGTGACTTCAATCGTGAATTCGATTCGTGCCCTCTTATTTGAAGGAGCTGTCGGCAACGATATCTGGATCTCGCTTGCCTGGTGCGTCGGAATCATGGTCATCGCTTATTTCTTCGCTAGTAAAGTATTTAAACGTCAGTTAGGGTAAGTACAACATTATATTTACCGATGCGATGAATGTAATTGCTATCATTGAATCTGCTTAAATGTCGGAACAACTCTTGATGAAATTATGGATATCTTCAACTATTGGTACTAACTTTGTAAATGAATGTACTTAAAGTTAGGGGCGTTGATTCTAACAAGGATTAACGCTTTTTTTTGTTGGAGTGATTGAACTAACGGGCCATATTCGTGAATAAGGATTTTGTAAACTACCAACTATGGATTAAAATTAAAGAAGAATCTTTAATGGTGATCGAAGTCCAATATGGAATATATGAGCAAATAGAGAGCAAGTCATATTTTATAAAGGGGATTTGTACTAATGAAAAATATATTTAATCATTTGCATACAGAGGAAATTGTAAATCGTATCGATAAATTAACCCCAAATTCTCAACCACAATGGGGAAACATGGACGTTGCCCAAATGCTAGCTCATTGCTCATCGTTCCAAGACATAGCAATGGGAAATTCTGTTCATCCGAGAGGGTGGTTAGGAATATTAATAGGGAAATTTGTAAAACCAATCTTTTATAATGACAAGCCATTAGCCCGCAATATGTCCACAATTCCGGCCATTTTGATTGTAGAAGAAAAAAATTTTGAAATAGAAAGAGAAAACCTGAAACAAAAAATTATAACATTCCAATTTAATGGGCCTGAAAAGTGCACAACTCATCCACATTCATTCTTCGGCAAACTTACTTCCGAGCAATGGGGTAAAGGAATTTACAAACACCTTGACCATCATTTAAAACAGTTTGGAGTTTAGTTACCTACAGAAAAACCAAAATGAATAGTTTGGTTAACAACATTAGATGTCATCGGACCAAATTGTAGGTTTTTAACAAATGATTAATTGAGTTCAATAAAGAAATATAATAAACTACTAAAAAAGGGCGCTATTCTGGAAAAAGGATTGGCGTCCTTTTTCCATTTTAAGGCAATATTTGTTAGGAATCTTGTAGAATAAAATCATGAATTTTATTCAACTAAAGAGTAGAAAATTTTAAGAGGGCATAAAAATGGATAATGAAACAGCCCAAAATATTAGAAAAAGTTTAACAGCTGATTGTACGAAGTGCTTTGGACTTTGCTGCACAGCGCTTAATATTGTAGTATCAAGTGATTTTCCAATTAACAAACCAGCAGGCACACCCAAAGTTCAAAATGATTAGACGACTGATCGAGATATGGAGGATAACATGAAAGATCTCAGAAACAGTCAATCGAAGATAGAGGATTGGCTTGAACATATACAGCAACATGTGGAACCCATTTGGAGAAGATTAGGCTTTCCTGAGGCACCAGACGTAAATACATCCGGTAAAGGCATTGGCATCATAATTCTAGATGATATCATTCCCCATAAGCTAGTTCATCATTTAGGAAGTAGGTTAAAGCAAGTCAAAGTCGGGGACGATTTAGGTGTTACTTGCATGGATGTTACATCCCAAAATATTAAACCTATAAATAGGAGTGTGGAACACGGGATGATGACATTACAGCTTTTGGCTCATTTACCTTTAAAATTACATAACCATTCCCATGTTGGCCTAGTTCCAGCAGCAAATTTCATTATGCTTTCTGAGAATGAGCCAGAAAAAATTGAAACTGGATTAAAATGGATTCTTAAGAGGCGTAATAAGTGGAATATCCAAATTCTTTTGAATTTGTTGGTACCTAATACAAGGGAAATAGGTTCTATGAAGCCTACTTCTCAGGATCCTTTTCTTCAATCGATGCAACCGGCGATTCAAGAAGAACTATTGATTATTGCTGCTAATGGAAATACGAAGGCACATAATAACCTTCACCCCACCGAATTTTTTACAGTTGGTGGATATGATGATACTGGAGTTTCCGATTCCAATAAGCATAAGCCCCATCCGGCTGTACCATGGGGGATTAATGGAGATGGCTATTTTCGTCCAGATATTTTAGCCCCGTTCACCTATTTGCCTATACCTTTCTGCGAATCGTATGAGTCCAACCGTGTCTTATCTTATTTTGGAGGCTCGTGCGGAGCTGCGGCCCTTGTGACGGGCATTTTTGCTCATTTGCTATCAAAATATCCCCATCTCAATCACCATCAAATCAAAAGTTTATTAATTCACAATGGATGCTTAATGCAAGATTATGAGAGTCCTGTACCTAAAATAGCTGTAGGAAAGGTAATTCGACATATTGTAGAAGGTGTTGATGTACCTGAATTCAACTACATTTCTCCAACCGGTAAGAGAGATTCAGTTATACCAGCCATTGAACTTACCGAGTGGATTGAAAACGGGAAAATCAAAAGAGATACGTTATGGAAGTACTTAAAAGATGAATCGTCAATTGTAAGAAAGACAGTAATTTCATATGGGTTAGGTTCCCCAAGGGATGAAGAGGAAAGAAGACGGTATTGGGAAAATTTTAAAAATAGCAAAAGTAAAACGGGTGAAAGAATTTCATGGCTATATCAGTTGCTCATGAATGCAAGTGTAAAAGAATTAGATCAATGGGTGGAACTTCTTAAAGAAAATGATATTGAAATAACCCTATGTGTCAAAATTTATCTTGAAAAAAATTTTAGTGATGCACCCGAAATTACATATCTCCCCGATCCAAATCGTGAAATTATCTCTTTTGCCACTGAGCCGGTGTTGAAATGGTATAGGGAATATAAAAAAGTTGACAATTAGATTTTCTATTTGGATTAACTGGTTTTAATATATATAAAAGAGATCCACAAGTGGGGGCAATTCTGAAGAATTGTATGTATGTTTTTTCTGTTCGTTGATTCATCTGATTATAACTTGAAGAACTTAGAGTAAGTAAAAAAGTTATTTTTTAATTTTATTATTTAGATTTTTCAAAAGCAGACTTATTGATAATTATAATTGTAACACTTTCTATAAAGCTAATCTTGAGGGTACCTGCTATATTGAAGTTTTCCAGATAAGTATAGAGGCAAGTGTTGGAACGCATTTTCTATCTTCTTTATCGAAGAAAACTTTGGTTACTTGGTGCCAAATATCGAGAGGTGCTAAAAAATTCGATGATTATTTTCCCGAATGGTATGAAGCCCAATGAAATAAAAAAGTTCCGTAACTAAAACACTTTACTTGCAGGTGAAGCCCTTTATTATGAAGCAAGGGGCCGGTTCCTATGCTCCCCATGGAAGCACAAGAACCGTCCCCTTGCTTCTTGCTTCTAATCGATTTTTTTGTCGAGCATTTTTTTGAGTTCCTTGAGTTCTTCTTTGGTCAGGGTTTCGTCTTCGATAAATTGGACGAGAAGGGATTTAGTTATACCTCCGTATATTCGGTCGATTAAGGATCTGGTTTCAGCGCATTGGCACTCGTGCTCAGAGTAGAGCGGTGTGAACGTGTAAATGCGCTTGTCTTTGTTGGCTGCGATGACTTGTTTATGGGTTAGCCGGTCAAGCAACGTGCGGATCGTTTTCGGTTTCCAATCTTCATACTCCTGGATGGCGGTGCAGACCTCGTTCGCCGTTAGGGGCGATTTCTTCCAGAGGACTTTCATCACTTCCCATTCCGCTTCGGTAATGCTGGGCATTTCTTTTGACATTTTAATATCTCCCCCTCAGCAGTTAACGCCCTTTCGAACGCTTTATCTTAATACAATCCTATATTTTTTAATATCGACATGGTGATTTCTGCAGCTTTACTGCCACTGGCATCGTCAATATTTGTCGCAAAAAACCAGGTGTCCTCATTGGTTTCTACGAATCCTATGAACCATCCATTCACAGTTTCACCGTTGACGACGCCTGTCCCAGTCTTACCATACAGCCTTGCGTCCCCTTTTTCTTCAAGGGCGAGGGCCGATTTCACAGTTTCGACGTTAACGGGGTCAAAGTGCTGTTCATTTGTATAGAAGCTGCGCAGCAATCTAACCTGTTCCACAGGCGAGATTTTTAGGGAAGACTCAAGCCAATACTCACCGACCCCACCTGAAAGATCCTTGTTTCCGTAATCAAGCCGTTCCAGATACGCTGCCAGCTTGTCTTCGCCAATCGTCCTGTCGAGGGTTTGGAAGTACCAGTTGACGGAATGCTTCATTGCCGTATCAAGAGTCTGATCCCTGTTCCACTCTTTATATTCATTTGGTTCGCCACTCCACTTAATAGATGAATCGTCAGGTGTTATGGAATTCTCCTCAAGACTGATCAGAGCGCTATAGATCTTATAAGTCGAGTCAGGCGACACCCTCAGTCTGCTCTTATTCTTATTGTAGATATGGTATTGTTTGTCCTTCAAGCTGGTAAGGACGATGGTTCCTTCCTCTCCGTCAAAATAGGTGTTCAAGTTCAAGCCCTCAGTGATAATCTTCTGATCCTTAATATCATAATAATCCTCATCTGCGGATGCAAGCGTGAAAAAGGGCATCTGCATTGACACAAAGAGCGCGGTTGCAACAAAGAGTGCGATGCTTTTCATGAGTCTGAGACGAGAATTCCTACGGAAAGATGCGATATGGGTGATCCGTCTCTTTATCTGTTTTTTCGAACCTGACAACTGATTCGTCAAGGTGGAAAAACCAGGATGCTGCTGATCGAAGAAGGAAAGAATGGTTTGGCCATACTCCTTATAAGAGACAGGTTCGAGGGAATGAAGAACTGCATCGTCACAAGCTAACTCCCGGTCCACCCGCATCTCCCTGAAGGCTATCCAGATGAAAGGATTGAACCAGTATAAAATCTGGTAGGAAAGGAAGATGTAGTTGACTTTCGTATGATGGCTTTTCTCATGCTGGAGTTCATGAAGAATCACATATCTTAGCTCGTTCAAGGACATATGCTGCTCCATTTCTTTAGGAATCAGGATGGTGGTCCTGAAGAACCCGAAGATCATCGGTGATCGAACCCGAGAAGAGACCAATAGTGAGACCTTTTTCTGAATGCCGAGATCACTTTTGCATGCTTCGAACAGGGAATGTATATCTGTATTTCTTACCCTCTTGGCTGTCCTTGCAATTCGGTTCAACTGTAAATGCGAGCGGAGAAAGAAAAAGGTGAAAGTGACGATGCCTGCCACCCAGATTAGGAGGAAAATCATATTGAGATTCGAATAATCGTATTGATTCACCGATGTACCGAAATCCTGCATCCAATTGCCGTCAAGCCCAGGGTTCCCTTGGGACCCTCCGGCAGACGTAAAGGTGGATGAATTCCCAGTTCCCACGTTTGCCTGTTTTCGAGATGAAATCCATTCTTTTGGCAAAAACGGAAGGGTCAGCACAGCGATAAGCAAAAACCAAAGATGATAGCGCCAGGCGGCCGACAGTCGGAAACGTCGGACAAGAAAGATTACGGCAATGGTGATCGTCGATAGCCCGAACGTCATTAACATTTGAGGCAAGATCATCATTCTTTTCCTCCTTTGTAAAGTGATCTCTTTATTCTGTCAATATACTATTTGATGAAATCAATTTCTATAATATTTTCTTACACAATTTAAAAATACAAAAAAATGCAAGAGATTATCAAGTCTTTACTAATTGTTGAGAAACAAGTATAAATTGAGCTTCGTGCATAGTGAATACTAACATAATTTTTCCTAGTTTTAAAGAAGGTACGGTATCGTAGTTGGAGGAAATGGATGAGAAACTCTTGTTCAGGGCTTCGAGCTAAAATACTATCACACATATGTCGCGTAATTGATAGGGGGTGAAAAAAATTCTTTTCACCCCATTAGTTGACGTTAAACCTAAAAAAAGAAATTGACACCATAAGATTACAATTGTAGTATATGACTACAGGTGTAGTCTTGTTGTGAAC
Organism: Rossellomorea sp. H136; assembly: GCF_056838065.1. Classification (NCBI taxonomy): domain Bacteria; kingdom Bacillati; phylum Bacillota; class Bacilli; order Caryophanales; family Bacillaceae; genus Rossellomorea; species Rossellomorea sp. H136. The sequence continues at coordinate 3,627,817 of NZ_CM166371.1, read as the reverse complement.
TCAAAGCAGATTCCATCAATAATTGTAAGTGAGGGATTCGTATGAAGTTGTTAAAAATGAAGAAGGTTGTAGGGACGTTGGCACTGGGAGCTTTGCTTCTTGTGGGCTGTTCAAGTAATCAGAGTGAGGCGGATTCAAAAGAGGAGAAGGAGACAGACTTCGGTTTTAAGGAGCTTGAGAAGGAATATGATGCAAGACTTGGGGTATATGCACTCGATACGGGAAGCAATCAATCTGTTTCCTACCGTGCCGATGAACGCTTCATCTATGCATCTACACACAAGGCATTGGCTGTAGGAGCACTTCTAAAGAAAAAATCGATTGATGACCTTGATAAAAAGATCCATTTTACGGAGAAGGACTTGGTTAACTATAACCCCATCACTGAGAAGCATGTGGATACGGGGATGACCTTAAAGGAGCTGAGTGATGCCTCTATTCGTTACAGTGACAATACGGCCGGGAATCTTATCTTTGAAGCCATCGGAGGTCCGAAAGGGCTTATGGAAGTCCTTAGAGGAATAGGTGACGATGTGACCGAACCCGATCGAATCGAGCCGGACCTGAACAATGTAGAGCCTGGGGAAACGAGAGATACAAGCACGCCTAAAGCACTTGCTGAAAGCCTGCAGGCTTTCACACTCGGTAACGCTCTCCCTGAGGAGAAGCAGAACTTGCTGAATGACTGGTTGAAACGCAATACTACAGGCGATGCCCTGATACGTGCAGGTGTACCTGAAGGATGGATAGTTGGGGACAAAACCGGAGCAGGCTCTTACGGTACTCGCAATGACATCGCCGTCATCTGGCCACCAGATGGTTACCCTATAATCCTAGCCGTACTCTCCAGTCGTGAAAAAGCTGACGCTGAGTACGACGATGAACTGATTGCCAAAGCTACAGAAATAGCGATTAAACAGTTGCAGAAAAAATAAGCAAGCGGTTGCCCCCATCTTTGAAGCATTATCTAAAGTAATAGGAAAGTAACTTCATAGATTAACCGCCTTTATTCAATAGTATAGAGGCGGTTTTATTTATATCGACTGGAATAGGGCAATTGTTAAAGAAATGGTAGGCGATCTTCTGCTTTTTTTATAGAGGAAGTTTAGTTGAAAAACTTGTTTCTTGAAAATTATGGGAGATTCGTATGGATGATGAGCACTCTGGTATTGGGCCATATGCTTTAACGCGCTACGCCAAAATTCCGGAAGTATCTGTACAATGTAAATTTCTTTTTTTATCAAGATCTTTTATTCCTAAGTATAGATAAATTCATTCTTTGTAAGCTAAGACATTTCCAAAAATGGTCTAAAGGCGAGTTAATGGAAAGGATTGAAAATGTGAAGAGAAAGAATAAGAATCATGTCCCTATTAGGATGAATTATCTCTTTTTTGCGGTTTTTCTTTTGTTTAGTTTGTTAATCATAAAACTAGGACTTGTTCAAATAGTAAGCGGAGAAAGCTACAAAAATGAAGTAGACAGAACAGAAGGTATATCTGTGAAAATAGGAACTCCTAGAGGGAAAATTTATGATCGTAATGGCCATGTTATTGTTGACAACAAAGCTTTAAATGCAATAACTTACACAAAAACACCTACTACAACATCTCAAGAGATGATAAAAGTAGCGGAAAGGTTATCTAAATTCATAAGCGTGGATACAGATAATATAACGGATCGTCATTTAAGGGATTTTTGGATATTAAAAAACCCAAGGAAATCTACGAAACTACTTTCTCCAAAAGAAATTAATGCTATTAATGAAGCTGAGGTTCTGAGTGAGGAAGAAAAAAAGGAAAAAGTATATAAAATGCAGTTGGACCGTATACCTAAAGAAGCCATAAATTCTATTAGTGAAAATGAGTTACAAGTATTATCAATATTTATTAATATGAATACTGGTTATGCTTTATCTCCACAAATAATAAAAAACAAAAATGTTTCTGTCGAAGAGATTTCTAAAGTTGGTGAAAACATAAATAAATTACCTGGAGTTAATGTAGTTACAGATTGGGATAGGATCTATGTGCATGATAACACTTTACGGTCAATATTTGGAAACGTTTCTTCAGCTAAAGATGGCCTTCCGAAAGAATTAAAAGCTAATTATCAAGCTCAAGGCTATTCACTGAATGATCGAGTGGGAAAAAGTTATCTCGAATATCAATATGAAGACATTTTACAAGGCCAAAAGAAAAAGATAGAAAATACTATAAAAGATGGTGCAGTCATAGAATCTAGAATTGTTAGTGAGGGAACGAGAGGTAAAGATCTTGTACTAACAATTGATATGAAGTTACAAAAAGAAATTGAAAAAATTGTAGAAGAAGAACTTGCATCCCAAGTCAAAAAGTCTGGTCAGTCACCATACTTAGATAGAGCATTTGTAGTTATGATGGATCCGTTTACTGGTGAAATTTTATCGATGGTTGGAAAAAAGTATGAAAAAAATAATGAGACAGGTAAATATGAGTTGAACGATTACTCACTAGGTACCTTTACGTCGTCTTATGAAGCTGGTTCAGCTGTCAAAGGGGCTACGGTTTTAACTGGGTATATGACGAATAACTTATATCCAGGAGAAAGGATGATAGATGAACCAATTTATATTCGAGGAACAAAACCAAAAACGTCCTGGTTTAATAAATATCAAAAAATCGATATGAGTGATTTGCTAGCATTGGAAAGATCATCTAATTCTTACATGTGGAAAATAGCATTTCGTATTGGTGGAGATAATTACGTGCCTAATGAAGCTGTTGATTTCAATTCTGATTCTTTTGATATCATACGAAATAATTTTAATGAATTCGGTTTGGGGGTACCAACTGGAATAGATTTACCTGGAGAAGTTAGTGGATTTCAAGGAAAAGAAAAGAAACCTGGTTATTTGCTAGATTTAGTTATAGGTCAATACGATACATACACTCCCATGCAATTAGCTCAATATGTGTCTACTATTGCTAATGGCGGTAATCGTATAAGACCTCATATTATGAAAGAAATTAGAAATCCTGGAGAATCTATAGATGAGGCTGGAACTCTGTTGTATGAAAGTAAACCCGAAATATTAAATCGAATTGATGCATCACCTGAGGAAATTCATCAAGTACAAAAAGGGTTTTACAGAGTAACTCATGGTAGTCAAGGAACAGCTAACAATTTTAAAAGCGCTCCTTATGAAGCTGCAGCTAAATCAGGCACCGCAGAGGCTTTTTATAAAGGACCTGAAATGGATAAAGCTGTTCCGACATACAATACTTCATTAGTTGGTTATGCTCCATTCGATTCTCCAGAAGTAGCTATTTCAGTATTAGTACCATGGTCGCATCAAAATCATGATCCTTATATTAATAAGACAATTTCTAAGAGAGTCATGGATAAGTACTTTGAGTTGAAGAAAGAGAGGTACAGGAATAGTAGACAAAGTGAATAACATAATAACAGTATCAAATCCAAGCATGTTTAAATGGAGGCCAGTTTATGCTGGATGGTGAGGGGAACTGCTCCGATTGTGCAGCTAGCGTTCGGCCGAGCCTCCTCAGCTTCGCTTCCGGGGGCACGCCAGTACTTCCGCAGGAGTCTGCGCAGTTCCCCTCACCATCTTTAACAGAATTTTCATGACAGAGCTTCAAGGTGTGCAAGAATGCAAGGTAACTAGATAAAAATAATTCTTCTTCCTTAAAAGGAAAATCAATCTCTACTTATCTTAAATGAGATTGTTTGCTAAAATTCTTGTTTTTATTGTTTTCCATTAAGGATACATGCTTAGAAAGTTGATTGGAGTGGAAGGATGCTCGACTCCTGCGGGAATAGCTGGGCAGGTGAGACCCCGGAGGCGCAGCCGAGTTATCATGAACGAAAACTAGCTCCTTACTCGTAACATCGTAGGTTAATTTGGTTAGACTGTTTCTGAAGTAAAAACAAAAACCAAATCAGAGCTACATTACGGAAGGAGCTAGTTACTATGAAGGATACCATAAAATACGTTGGTTTAGACGTATCCAAAGAAAAAATTGCTGTCGCGATAGCGGATGAAGGACGACAAGAACCGAGATACTGGGGAATGATTCCTCATACCCCGGAAGCTGTGAAGAAATTGATAAAGAAAATAGGAAGTTCAGAGACAGTGCGAGTGTGTTATGAAGCAGGGCCGACAGGTTATTCCTTATATCGATTATTTCTAACCTTAGGGATTTACTGTGAGGTCATTGCCCCATCTCTTATTCCTCAAAGACCAGGAGAGCGCATAAAAACAGATCGTAGAGACTCTATTCGGCTCGCACAGTTGTTCCGAGCCGGTGAATTAACATCTATTTATATACCGACACAAGAAGATGAGGCACTGCGGGATCTTGTCAGATGTCGAGAAGACGCAAAGGAAGATGAGTTAAGGTCCAAACACCGCTTAAGTAAATTTTTACTACGAAATAATATCAATCCTCCTTCAGGAGTGAGAAAATGGACAGTAAAATATATGCAGTGGCTGGATACATTAAAATTTGAAAATCCTCATTTACGGGTGGTGTTTCAAGAATATTATCACCAACTGAAAGAGTTGGGACAAAGGGTCCTACGATTAGAAGAAGAAATAAGAACCTATGCGAATGAAGGAATCCAGGCGCCGAAAATACAAGCACTTCAAGCACTAAGAGGAGTTGCGCTTGTCACAGCGACAAGTATTGTAGCTGAAGTCGGATCTTTCAAACGTTTTTCTACCCCTCGCGAATTTATGGCCTACGTTGGATTAATTCCTAGTGAATATTCTAGTGGAGAGAGGCGCATGCAAGGGAACATTACCAAAACAGGCAATCGACACGTTCGAAGGTTGTTGGTGGAATCAGCTTGGAGCTATCGATATCAACCAGCAGTCAAGGGCGAATTAAAACGAAGACAGAGTGGCCAATCCCCTACCATTCAAGCGATCTCTTGGAAAGCACAAAATCGACTTCATAAGAAGTATTATCGTTTATTATCCAGAGGGAAAGAAGGAGGTAAAGCCATAACGGCTGTAGCCAGAGAATTGGCAGGTTTTATTTGGGCAGTGATGCAAGAAGTAGAAGAAACACCGAAAACAAATTAAAGAACGTATTCCCGTAGCTCGAAGAGTAAGGTAACCCCTTAGAAGAATGAGAATAGGGCTCGAAGGCAAAGAGAAAAACCGGAAAGGAAAACCCACGTGGCCTCCTCTGTGCTATATCTATTTAGATTAACGCACGACCCGAGTTAGTGGATCAGTCCTTTATACGGAAAGATAAAATGTGAAAACCCACGAATATCAGAGTGCTAACCGCAGTAGAATTTTTGCCTTCGTGCCGTGTTCTTACCTTCTATTCTAAAAAAAGTAAGGAGGAAAAATTCATTTTCTTTAGCTCAATAAGTATCTCACCTCATCAAATAGCTATCAAGAAGATCACTTGACAGCTATTTGATGAGGTGAGAAGTGGTCAGTAAGCTAAAGAAGGAAAAAGTCTAGCCAGTAATGGCTTTAACGCAACATATAGAGAAGAAGCGAAAGGAGCTTCTCTTCTTAAAGTTGCCTCCAAATCGATGTAGGATATGAGTATTGACAGTTTCGTTCATATCAGGAGGCTCACCGCCAGCCCCGCGGAAAGCGAGCATCCTGTAGCGGAAATCAACCATTACTTTCTCCTCTACAATAGCAACAAACTATACGAAAAGAGCCTTATTCAAAAAGGTTTCACCTTTTTGTGTTGAATTCTTATTATAAATGAAGATATTAACCAAACTGAAGGAGGATTCAAATGGATAAACGGGTTCAGTTTGACTTTGAAATAGATTTTACAAATGGCGGAGGGATACAGGGACAGGAATTCCGTCTTGATATCGATGGGGATGACATTTCTGATCAAGAGCTGGCTGAATATATTGTAGAGGACATGAGACTATTGATGGTTGGAGAAGTGAGAATATTGAACAAAAAAATTATTAATGAGAAGCATAAACGAAACTCTGTTGAAAAGAAAACTGAGCTTTGACATTTGAGTGTGATTGCTACAACCAAAAGGTGCATTTCTTGATCAAGAAATGCACCTTTTTAATTGGATGTTTTGTTGCAAAAGAGATTGTTTCTTTATTTAAAAGAGGAAAAAACGATTCTAAATAGAATTTAATCACCTAAAGAGGAGTGTGATTTTGTTGGAGAGAAAATCTTTGCAAGTTTCACCGTTACCGGGATACGAAGAAGAAATTGGTCGGTGGCTGTGGTGTTTAGAGGATGTTCGCCGTACTCTTATGAAAGAATTATCTGGTATCAGCCAAAGTACCCTCGACACAAAAAGGGATGGTAGACAAACGATTGGCTCATTGTTATATCACATCGCACTGGTAGAGGCGGATTGGTTATATGTAGAAGTCCTTGGAACTGAATGGGATCCGGAAATAAGATCGTTGTTTCCCTATAACGTCAGTTCTGATAACGGCTCATTAACCCATATTGAAGCACAAAGTCTAGAAGAGCATTTTCACCGTCTTAACAAGGTGCGTGAAGTATTTCTTTCCCACTTTCGTTCAATGGACTTAACGGATTGGCGTAAATTGAGGACACTTGAAAAGTATGATGTCTCACCTGAGTGGGTGGTTTACCATTTGATCGAACATGAATCACATCATAGGGGGCAGATTTTCCAACTGCTTAGAGAATTGCGGGATGATTAAGTGGCGCAATTATTTCACTTCGCGCTTTTTTGCGGAGAAAAATCATTGCAAGGATTAAAGGCATTTGAAATAGTTGCTGTTGAAGTACACAGTTACGTTTCAAGTTAGTGAACGACATACAAAAGGGGGAGAAGCTATGCTAAGTAAGCCAGAAGCAAACGAGTATGCTTCATATTACAAGGGCTATGTGAACAATGTACCAGATGGAGATCTGCTCCAGATTCTTGAGATTCAACAAAAGGAAACCATGAATTTGTTAAAAGATTTAAGAGATGAAATGGCCCAGTTTCGGTATGCTCCGGAAAAGTGGACAATCAAGGAAGTCATAGGCCACATAACTGATACGGAGCGCATTATGTGCTACCGCCTTCTCTGTATTGCGAGAGGAGAACAGGAGATGCTGCCAGGATATCACGAAGACGAGTACGTGAAAAGGGGCAAATTTAATCGTTTTTCCTTACCGGAGCTTTTACATCATCAATCTCTTGTCCGCCAAAATACCATTCTCCTTCTTAGTAGCTTGGATGAAGAAGCCTTGCTCCAGAGTGGAAAAGCAAATGGCTCCGAAATGACCGCACTTGCTATTGGGTACATTATTGCTGGTCATGAGATGCATCATCGAAGGTTGATCAAGGAACGATATTTGGGTTCCGATAACTTTCAGGGTAAAGATGAATGAAATCGAAAATATAAAAGAAAAGCTTGAGTATCAATAGAATGATAATCTTTATTGGAATTCTTACTATGGTACATAAGAAACAATGAATATTAGTTATTTCATTATTGTTGGAGGAATTTCTGTCTGAATAATTTCATATTTAAACTAATGGGGGCAATAACTGAAGATCACCTAATTGATCTCCGGCTATTGCCCTTCAATTTTCGGCAGTTAAATTGAAGAAATCGAAACTTTCACTCTTTGACTAACGTCTAATAGATAGCAAGTATAAATCCTATGAAGGAGAAATCTATGAACTTACCCAATACGTTTTCTTCTTTGGAGAAGAAAACAACAATTTAGTTAAATATCAGTTAAATTAATAGCTCTTCTCTGGCTTTTCTTGTTTTCAGTTAACGGCCGTGAAGGGTGCATGGGGGAAAAATCATGTGGAAACAAAAAATAATTAAAACAGAACGAGGAGATTTCGAAATCTTTGAGGCGGGAAATGGAGAACCATTATGTGTGACTCATCTATATAGAGAGTTTAACGAGCGTGGCTACCACTTTGCTGACCGGTTTGTGGACGATTTTAAAGTTTACCTTGTCAACCTGAAAGAAACGGGGAATTCTACAGAGATTAGTGATGAAGTTGAGTTAAGTATGAGTGAAACAACCGAGGATTTAGAAGCTATCCGATCTGCTTTAGGTTATGATAGCTGGAATTTTGCAGGACATTCCACAGGTGGGATGTTAGGGCTGGTTTATGCTACTGATCATCCCAATTCTCTTAAACGGTTAATTGTAGGTGGAGCCTCAGCTACAAATGGATACGTAGAACATCAGGAAAGTATTTATAGTGATAGAAATCCTCTAAACAACAGATTAAAAGAGGTATTTTCCATCCTTAAATCCGATGATGCAACAAAAGAAGAACGTGTACAAGCAGGCAGGGAATGGACGGAAATGTCATTGATTGACCCAAGCAAATATGATGAATACTTTTCTAAGCCTAGCAGTGGAAAAGTGATTCCAAAACGATTAGATTATTATTCTTACACCGAACTGCCAACGTATGATATCAGAGAAGACATTTCAAGAATAAAAACCCCGACAATCGTTTTTTGTGGAAGATACGACTCTCAATGTCCATTTGTTTATTCAGAAGAAATTTTCAATCTTGTTCCCAATTCAACATTTTATATATTCGAAAATAGTAACCATTCACCTCATCTAGAAGAACAAGAAAAATTCAGTGGGATGGTTAAAGACTCTTTTCATTTGGTCTGAACTATAGGTGGATTCAGTCAAATTGCCAAAGGAACTTCTGAAAATCGAAGTTCCTTTAATTTTTTTCATTATATACCTTATGGGAAAAGAACAAACTTCCAATAAGCGAAACAAATAAACGTACAAATCCACGAAACAAACCCAAAGACTGTTACAATGGTCGTTTCTGACCACCCGTATTTTAAACCATAGTGATAGTGAATCGGTGTCATTCTGAAGATGCGTTTACGTGTAAGTTTGAATGAGGCCACTTGTACTATAACTGATAGCTGTTCAGCAAAATAGATAAAGAATAAAACAGGGATGAGAATCTCAACTTTTTCGATAATGGCAAGAAAAGAAAGGGAGCCCCCTATCGCTAATGATCCTGTATCCCCCATAAAAGCTTTGGCAGGAAAAATATTATAAATGAGAAAACCGAGTAAGCACCCAATCATGATTAAACAAAAAAGCTGGACCTCTGATTTGTCTGAAATCATAAAAAAGAAAAAATAGGTAGGGATGGCGACAACTCCTAAAAGGCCGTCCAAGCCGTCTGTGAAATTAATGGCATTTGCAGAACCGACAACAAACAAGGTGATCACAATGAAATAGACCACTATTGGAAGATCAAAAGAGAGATCTTGATAAATACTAATCGTAGTGTCTATTCCGAGTTCGTTCATCACATAGAAAAGCAGAGCCCCGGTAAAAAGAAATTGGAAAAAGAGCTTTGTCTTTCCCGATACCCCTCCAGGATCTTGGCGTGACGCTTTCCAAAAATCATCCATAAAACCAATAAAGCTAAATAGAATGTACGTTATCACCAAAAAATACATTAGTGGCGTTGGTGAAAAAAATAACGATACGATCATTCCTATAAAAAGAATAATTCCAAACATTAATGGAGTACCTTTTTTTATTTGATGATTGGAAGGAAGTTCTTTTCTTATCGGTTGCAGGAGCTTTAATTTTCGTAAGAGCCCAATGAATAGCGGGGATAAAACGGAGACTAATATAAAAGCAATAATAGCCGGAATTAGTTGATCAATCACTTCTTATCTTCCCCTTTTCTATTTACTATCTATAAATAAGTTCTAGCAAGATTGGAGATCTCCTCTAATCTATTTTCAAAACTTTTCCTAAATCTATATTGCCGAAAACAAGAAGTATGGAAGAATCTGGTGAAGTTGAACTAAAATTCAATGGGATGCATTCAAAAACCATGTGGGCTATTAGCGAACCTTAAATCTAATAAATAAATGAAAACGATATACATAACGGATATTGCCTTCTTCAATTATCGGATGATTGAAGAAGGAATTTGTTTTTATTTCTTGAATTTCTAATTTAATCGGAAAATGAAAGGAATTAGAGAAGGGAGCGAGTTTATTATGATGATAAAAGGTTTCGGGGGAATATTTTGGAGGACTAAAAACCTGGATGTTTTAAAGAAATGGTACAGTGAAGTGTTGAAGATTGAAATGGAAGATTGGAATGGGACTATTATTAAACCCCAATCAGGAAATGAAACCATTTTTTCTTTCTTTACTCAAGATGACCCTTACTTCCCAGAAGAACAGCAAGTGATGTTGAATTTCCAAGTTTATAATATAAACGAGACGATTGACCATCTGGAACAAGTTGGTGTACCTCTTGTAAAGGAAAAAGAGGTTAGTGAATATGGGACGTTTATCTGGATTAAAGATCCTGAAGGTAGACTGATTGAGCTATGGGAGAAATAATGGATTGTCATTATTCTTATAATGTTTAATAAACGGGCCATTCTAAAAAGGGAAGAGTTTCTTGAGAATGTCTTGAAAATATAAGTTAGTATAGGTATAGAGAAATGCTGCAGAATCAAGTCAACAGTGCAGGAGGTGTCAATGTGAATCCAACAGGAACCGTACATATATTAAATGGAACAGAAATGTATAGGAATTTCAAAGAGACACAGTTTCTTGAAGCCGAATTTATGATTCCCTTCAACGAGGCCATGTGTTATGGGGAAACCTGCGGAGATTTATTTTCCGGTGAATTTATCGAAATGCGTGCGAAAGTTCATCAAGTAACAACTGCACAATATGCTGAAATTACCTTAAAACCATTGCAGCCTCTCTATTGTGAGGATTTTGTTCATATAGCACTATGGTTTGATGAGGATATGTTTTGTCAAATGAATCTTCTAACCATACTCGCCTGGTTAGATCAAACAGATTATGGAGGTTCAATTGACCTCCATATTGTCGGTGATAATTTTCAACCTGAAAGTCATTACAGCCTAAAGGCAAAAGGATATGATCAACTCTACAAACAAGTAATGATTCATAAAACTATGCCTAAGGAAGTTCATCCAATCCCTTTATACAAAGGGGTTGTACTGTATTTGAATTACCTTAAGGAAGATAGTGATCTTAAGTTGTATATTCAACAGCACCAGGACGTCCCCATAAAAGAACTGGTGTCTCTTCTAATCGAAAATTTCAAAGAATATGGCTTAGGAGATACACAATATTTCGAAATGGTAAAAACTTATCGTCAAAATTTATGACATCCTATAGGAATAGAAGGTAAAGCGGATATTCAATCAGGCCGCTGTTATTCCCGGTATTGGTCTAATCCCTTTCGTATATTATGTAAGACTTTTTCTGGGATTTCCCTGATCTTGAGATCCCTGCCAAGGAAAAGCAACCAGTTTGTGAATTCGGTTAATTCATCGGGCTTATGAACATTAACAAAAGTCTTTAGAATGGCTGTGGTTTGGTAAGGATTCGTATAGGCGATTGAAACTCTTAAAGGATGGTATTTTTTATACTGAGCAATCGCTTTTGGACCAAGTTCAAGGACAAGGTTGATTCCTTCTTCCCGCATTTTCAGTTTTTCTAAAATCTCTTGCTCTCTCAGTCTTTTTTCCGGCGAGTATGGTTTGATGTCGATGAGGAGGTCGGCGGGAAAAATCCGCTTCTTTTCTTCCTTTAAGTCAAAGCCTTCAATGATCCAGAAGCTTTTTTCATGGTAAAGGTGTAACAAATAGATGGGATAAGATTTGATGTCCTTTTCTTCTTGGATTGTGAGCAATAAATATCTATCCAAAAGGAGGATTTGGAAGAGTGTTTCCACCATGGGATGGGGGAGGTCTGAAAGGTCCAGCAAGTCGGGATTATGGGGATTGGTCCCTTCAAACAGCAAGAGCTGGTTCAGGAGAATCAGGTCATCTTGCTGGCTTTGTGAGATAAGGCTAAGTAATTTTTCAGCTATTGATTGTCGGCTTTTTAGATAAGGGAGCTGCTGATTACGGGTCGCCATAAAGGCAATAAATAGAGCTTTCACTTCATGATCGGTGAAACGGACCTCAGGCAGGACAGAATTGTGCATGACAAAATAACCCCCATCCCTTCCAGCTTCAGAAACAAGTGGCATCCCCATGGACTCAATTTCTCTGATATCTCTAATAGCTGTCGACCGTGAAATGTGAAATTCACGCATGATTTCAGGAATGGTAAAGTGAGCCCGGTTGTTGATATATCTCATAATCACATTTATTCGTTCAACTTTTTTCATCAGGTCCCCCAGAAAAGGTGTCATTTTTTGATACTGTTTAACGCTATTATATATTTATCAAGTGATGGAGACAAATCGCTTGAAATAAATGAACAAAAGGATGGTTTTTAATATGGCAGAGTATAAGTTAGAAGAAAAAGACGGTTTTATTGTAATAGGGTTAGGAACCGATCTTAAGAGCGATTATACTGATTTTGCTGGATTGAGTAAGGAAAAGGCGGATTTTTGGCAAGCTGTAAGCGAAGATGGAAGGCTTGATACTTTAAAATCCATGGCCACAAACAACTACATTTTTGCAGTGAACGAAGCAGTGAATAATAAAATGATGCATTATGCCGGCGTCATGGCAGAGGCATCGTCACCAGTACCGGATGGGGCTAGAGTGATTCAGTTTCCTAAGGGAGAATACGTGGTTGTGAAAGGCGAAGGGAAGACGGCTGAAGAATTAAATAATATGGTTACTGCCATTGCCTTCGGTCAAGTCTTACCAGAAGAAAAGGATGTTGCTTATGTTGGTGCACCTAATGCAACGGTTGAAATGGGGCACCGAAACGGGCAGGTATTTGGTGAAATGTGGATTCCGGTTGTAAGGAAATAAAGAGAACATAGGAATAAGGTTAGTTATGATGAGGGCGTAATCCTTAGACTGGATTACGCTTTTCTTATTGTTTAATCTATTCCATAAGCGGTGATTTTAACGAAAAAACTCCATAAAAAAGCTCGGAGCAATATAACTCAGAGATTTTTCACAGACTATTTAATAAGATTCAACCCCGTAAATTCGTTGTTTATTTTAAATTTCAATCTCTTCCTAATACCATTATAGCATGATAAAAATTCTTATTATAGACTGTTTATTCCCATTTTCTACTGCTAAAATCAATAGAACATTGATGGATAGGGGAGATGTAGAATGAGTTCGTTGGTTCTCAGTTTTCAGGAAATGGAACAAACGCAGCTTTTGCTCGTTGGTGGAAAAGGGTTGAATCTAGGCGAGTTATCAAAAATTCAGGGAATACAAGTACCAGAAGGATTTAGTGTGACAACCGTTGGGTTTCAAAGAGCGACTGAACAAAATGAAACGTATCACGCTTTGTTGCGTCAATTAACCAAGCTCAAACCAGAGGACCGGGATCAAGTTGGTGAAATTAGCAGGAAGATAAGACAAGTCCTTCTAGAGGTAGCCATTCCTTCCGATGTTGCGAAAGCCGTTACTCAATATCTCTCCCGGTTCGGCGAGGACCATGCTTATGCCGTGCGTTCAAGTGCAACGGCGGAAGACTTGCCTCATGCTTCTTTTGCAGGGCAGCAGGACACTTACCTCAATATCATCGGCAAAGAAGCCATCCTGGAGCATATCAGCAAGTGCTGGGCCTCCCTCTTCACTGATCGTGCAGTCATCTACCGTATGCAAAATGGGTTTGACCACAGTGAAATTCACATTTCTGTCATCATTCAAAGAATGGTATCCCCGCAGGTTTCAGGGATTCTTTTTACGGCTGATCCAGTGAGTTCCAACCGGAAGGTGGTATCCATCGACGCGGGCTTTGGACTTGGTGAAGCCTTGGTTTCCGGCTTGGTATCATCAGACAATTATAAAGTGAAAGACGGAAAGATCATCGAAAAGAGGATCGCATCAAAGAAATTGGCTATCTATGGACGGAACAGTGGAGGAACGGAGACACACTCCATCCATCCGGATCAGCAGATGGCAGCAGCCCTTACGGATGAACAGATAGTACAACTGGCACGCCTAGGTAGACAGATCGAAGCATATTTTGGCTGTCCCCAGGATATTGAATGGTGTTTGGAGAATGAATCCTTCTATATTGTCCAAAGTCGCCCGATTACGACATTATTCCCCATCCCTGAAGCGGGTGATGGGGACAATCATGTGTATATATCGGTCGGTCATCAGCAAATGATGACGGATGCCATGAAGCCGCTCGGGTTGTCCTTTTTCCTGTTAACGACCCCTGCACCGATGAAAGTTGCCGGGGGGAGGTTGTTTGTCGATGTCACATCTCGTCTGGCTTCGCCTAAAAACAGACAAATGTTCATTGATGTATTGGGGAAATCAGAACCACTCATAAAAGACGCCCTCACGACTATCGTAGAGCGGGACGGTTTCATCAAAATAGTAGACGATGAAGGTATGCCAGGGCCAAACCAGGCAAGCGTGGATCCAATCGACAGCGATCCTGCAATCGTCGCTAATTTAATCAAAAGAAGCGAAACCTCGATAGAAGAGTTAAAACAAACCGTTCAAATGAAATCAGGATCCGAATTATTCGACTTCATCTCAGAAGACATCCAGGAATTAAAGAAAATTCTATTCGACCCTCAAAGTTCACGGGTGATCATGGCTGCGATGGATGCTGCATTCTGGATCAATGATCATATGTACGAGTGGTTAGGGGAAAAAAATGTGGCAGATGCGCTGTCTCAATCTGTCCCGAACAATATTACTTCTGAAATGGGCCTGGCACTGATGGATGCCGCTGACGTGATTCGTCCATTTCCGGAAGTCATTGATTTTTTACGAAATGTAAAAGAGGATCCCTTTCTGGATGAAATGGTGAAAGTCGATGGTGGACAGGAAGCAAGAGAAGCAATCGATGCTTTTCTCACCAAATACGGAATGAGATGCAGTGGTGAGATCGATATTTCGAGAGCACGTTGGAGTGAAAAGGCAACGGCAATTCTCCCGATGATTCTCAGTAACATCAAAAACTTTGAGCCTCATGCAAGCAAGCGTAAATTTGAGCATGGACGACTGGAAGCGATTCATAAAGAACATGAATTACTAGAACGATTGAAGGCATTACCCGATGGTGAACAAAAGGTCAGGGAAACAAAAAGAAGGATCGCCATCATACGGAATTTCAGCGGGTATCGTGAATATCCGAAATACGGCATGATCAGTCGTTACTTCGTCTATAAGCAGGCTTTATTGAAAGAAGCCGAACAACTCGTTCAAAAGAACATCCTTCATGAAAAAGAGGATATTTTCTATCTCACGTTTGAAGAATTGCGGGAAGTCGTACGGACCCACGAACTGGATTACGGTCTTATCCCTAAGCGAAAAGACGATTACACCTTATATGAGAAACTAACGCCTCCACGTTTGATCACGTCTGACGGTGAAATCATCACCGGGGAATACAAACGGGAAAATCTTCCGGCAGGAGCGATCGTTGGTTTAGCTGTCTCATCAGGAGTGATTGAAGGGCGTGCACGTGTGATAGTAAACATGGAAGAAGCGGATTTGGAAGATGGGGATATATTAGTCACCGCTTTTACCGACCCTAGCTGGACACCATTATTTGTATCCATCAAAGGTTTAGTCACCGAAGTTGGTGGACTGATGACCCACGGTGCCGTTATCGCACGTGAATATGGCTTACCGGCAGTAGTTGGTGTCGAGAATGCTACCAAAAGGATAAAAGACGGGCAAAGAATTCGCTTGAATGGAACAGAAGGGTATATTGAAATATTGTAATGGGTGGATTCGAGTAGTCAACTGAGCGGTGTGTCACCATGTATAATAGAGGCAGCACCAAGATTATAACAACAAAACAGACACAAATATAATTCATTCCAATATTATATGAAGCGGCGCAAGACATACTATTGCGTCGCTTTTTTATATACGAAGTTAGTCGGTTTATAAAGTATGAGCTTATATTAACAGTAGACAAACTTAATTAGAGAGAATTAAATATATTTAAAGGGTACACCGTCCGGAACTTCCAAAACTTTTGATTATGGATAGTGAAGGTAAAGTAAAATTTATGATTTTAGATAGGATGGGAAACGAATGAAAAAAGGCTTTAAAGTAACGATATTAATCTGCCTCGCATTAACGCTTTTTGTTTATCTAAATAATAGCTCTATGTTTAGTGATGAAAGAAAAGGAGAACCGATCCTTTTGGCTCATCGGGGCTTAGCTCAAACTTTTCCTATGGAAGGTATAACTGGCGAAACGTGTACAGCAGAAATTATCAATGAACCTGAACACCCTTACTTGGAAAACACTATTCCTTCAATGGAAGCAGCTTTCAAAGCAGGAGCAGATATTGTGGAAATTGATATCCAACCTACGGAAGATGGGGAATTTGCCATTTTCCACGATTGGACCCTTGATTGTAGAACAGATGGTACTGGGAAGACAAGAGACCATACAATGGAAGAGCTGAGAAAGTTAGATATAGGATATGGTTATACAGCTGACAATGGGAAGACGTATCCTTTTCGAGGGAAAGGAATAGGGCAGATCCCTACATTAAATGAAGTATTAACTCACTTTCCAAATAAGGAATTTTTAATTCACATTAAGAGTAATGATCCAACTGAAGGTAAACAATTAGCTAAGTATCTCTCTAATTACTCTGAGGAAAGGCTAGGCGATCTATCTGCATATGGTGGGGATGAACCTATTGAAACGTTAAAGGAGAATTTGCCAGATATGCGTGTCATGTCAAAAGAGACGTTAAAAAGCTGTCTACTTTTTTATGAAGCTTTAAGTTGGACGGGTTATATACCCGGTTCTTGTAAAAATACGCAAATTCATATACCCGAAAAGTATGCTTCTTACCTTTGGGGATTCCCCGAAAAGTTCATAAATAGAATGGAAGATGTCAATACAAGGGTTATTCTTGTTGCCGGTGATGGTGATTGGTCAGAAGGATTTGACGAGAAGTCAGATCTTGCGCGTGTACCAGAAAATTATAAGGGTGGAATTTGGACAAATAGAATAGACCGGATAGCTCCTATTATAAACAATTGATTCCTGGAGGGATGATGTCCTACTAAGGCAGTTCATATCACGAACTGTCTTTTTTATTTTGTCTGCTCTTTTTACATTTAAGAATTATTTAATAATTAGCTAAGAATTCGTTTAGAACTCCTTTGTAAGATACCAATATAGTTTGAAATAAAGGAGGAAAATACGTGAAAGATCATAGGACGGGAAGAATGGGATTCTTTATACTATCAGTACTTTTTGCTGCATCTGTCTTAGTTCAAGTTTATATCGCAGGTGTTGCAACTTTTGTAAACCCGACAAACTGGGCTAAACATATAGAGTTTGTTCATCTATTCGGTTTTACTATACCACTTTTAATGCTAATTTTTGCATTCATCGGGAGATTGCCTCGTAGGAGCTTGATTCAGGTAATGGGAGTGATGTTAACCATTTTTCTCATGTATTTCACGGCTAATATTACAAGGACACTGCCTTGGGCGGGAGCTCTGCATCCAGTAATCGCTGTTGTTATATCAGGGCAGTCAATTGTAATCGTTACAAATGCCTGGAACCTGATAAGGAAGAATAAGAGAGAGGAGCTAACGAAATGCGAACATTTGGGGCAATAATTTTAGGCTTAATAGGTGGCTTTGTATTAGGGATAGCTTTATCAAGTGTAATAGGAATTATAAGCTTGGGACTATTCAATCAGCCATTTGGAGTTAAATATCTACCTTACATTACAGCAATTGTATGTGCCTTTTTAGTTCCAATGATGGATGAAAGAAGTTTAAAGAAGGAGTGATTGGAATGTTTCTGTTAAGGGAATTATATCAAGAATTTAGGCTGCATTGCTGCTGAAAGAGTCCTCCATCTATGTGACCGGGTATTATATATAGAAGATGGACGAATAATGGAAAAGTAATAAAGAGGCTGTCAGGTCATCCTGACAGCCAAAGCTCTCCCTATATGGGAGAATCTGAGTCGGAGTAGGTGATGGCATGTCCATAAAGAAAAGACTGATTTTATCGAATATAGGGATGATTGTCATTCCTATTGTCAGCTTATTGATTCTAGAAGTGGTTGCGGGATATTTGTTTTTTTATGTGTTAAATAGGAAACCGGAAGGGGAGGATTTGCAATTTTTTCTTACCCTTCGTTTCGGGGCTATCGTAATGATCTTAGTAATCACTAATGGCTTACTGACCTATTATATTTCCAGGAGTATTATAGAGCCAATAAAAAGATTGTCCTTGGCAGCAGAAAAAATCAGTGAAGGTGATCTCGATTATAGTTGTGCTACAGAGAAGAGGGATGAGTTAGGCCGATTGTCCAATACATTTGAAGAAATGCGGCTTAAACTGAAGGAGGCTGCAGCTATTCAAGAACAATACGATCTGAATCGACAGGAGCTTATTGCCAGTATTTCTCATGATTTAAAAACGCCATTAACATCAATCAAAGGATATGTGAGCGGGATTCAAGATGGAGTTGCGAATACTCCTGTGAAACTGAATCGCTATATGTCTAAAATTGAGAAAAACGCTAATGATATGGACGGCCTCATCGATGAATTGTTTCTATATTCGAAGCTTGACCTGGAACAATTCCCGTTTACGTTTGAGAAGGTGAAACTGAACGATTACTTTGATGATTACATTGAAGAGCTATCTTTAAAGCTTGAAAAAGAGCATGGGAAAGCTGTGCTTTATCATGATAAGCATGGTTCTTATATCGTTGAGGCAGATAGGGAAAAATTAAATAGGGTGGTCATGAATATTACACAAAACAGTTTGAAATATATGGATAAAACATATAAAGAAATTCAAGTCATTCTGAGTGAGGATCAGTATGAAGTCCAGGTGGAAATCAAAGATAATGGAAGCGGAATCGCAAAAAACGATTTACCTTATATTTTTGACAGCTTCTATCGGACAGATACATCGAGAAACTCAGCCACGGGAGGTACCGGGCTTGGCCTTTCAATAGCCAAAAAAATCATCGAAAAACACAAAGGGAAGATTTGGGCAGATAGTGAGCCTGGAGTGGGGACGAGTATTTATTTTACATTGAAAAAGGTGAAATAACGTGCAGAAAATATTGATAATAGAAGACGAGGCAGATATTGCTGAATTAGAGAGGGATTATTTAGAAGTGAATGGGTTTGATAGTGATATCGCATCGACTGGAGAGGAAGGGTTGAACCTGGCAAGGACCCATTCATACAGCCTTATCTTGTTAGATATAATGCTGCCGGGAATTGATGGGATTCAGTTATGTAAGAAACTGAGGAGGTTTCTGGATATTCCGATTCTAATGGTTACCTCAAGAAAAGAAGACATTGACAAAATCAGGGGATTTGATCGTGGAGCAGATGATTATATTGTGAAGCCTTTTACTCCCAATGAACTCGTTGCAAGGGTAAAAGCTCATATTGCAAGGTATAACCGATTAATCAACCGAGAAGAAATGAAAAAAGAAATTGAGATTAAAAATCTTGTGGTCGATTTGGATTCACGCAGAGTATTCGTCGATGAGGATGAAAAAGCATTTACCGCGAAGGAATTCGACTTATTGGTTTTCCTTGCGACTCATCCAAACAGGGTTTTCAGTAAAGAACACCTATTCGAACGGATTTGGGGATATGATTCTATGGGAGACATCACGACGGTTACCGTTCATATCAGGAAAATCAGAGAGAAAATTGAGCAGGATCCTTCAACCCCTGAATTTATTGAAACCATATGGGGCGTTGGGTACCGCTTCAAGAAATAAGGTTATTGAAAACGGAATGGTATAATAAATGGACAATAAATAGTAGACAGTAAAATAAAATAACGCAAAAATATATGAAAGTGAGTGGAAGATGTATGAATAATCTCTCTCAAATGAGAATTCAAAAGCCGGCACATGAAATTTTCGAGGCATTTGTTGATCCTGATAAAATAGGTAACTTTTGGTTTTCTTCAAGTTCTGAACGGTGGGAGGAAGGGAAGACTGTTACTTTAAGATACGAAGAATATGATGCACAAGGTGATATAGACATAAAAGAAATTCAAGAACATAATAAGATTGTCTTCGAGTGGGCAGGAAACCATAAAGTGACCATAACATTTGTGCAAGAAGAAAAAGGCAGCACAATTGTAGCAGTCCAAGAAGAAGGATTCGATGAGACCAACGAAAACCTTATCAGCCAATTATTAGACAATAAAGAGGGTTGGGTATACATGCTGACATGCTTGAAAGGTTACATGGAGTATGGTGTCAATCTTAGAGCAGCGCTGGTTAAGTGAGACTTAGAGAAAGTGAAAAATAATATCATATTTTGAAATAAGGTACTTAGAGCGTGATCTAAGTACCTTATTTTTTAGCTATTGTGCCAATTTATCCTCAAGTTTTCTATGCAACAATGTTTGCGAATTCACTCTTTATAAAATACAATCTTCTCAATATCCCGCATCCATTCCCTTGCTTCAGTTCCATCCGTATTCGCTATCCACAGATTTCTTTTTGAGTCTGTTATAGAGGATCCCCTTAGCCAAACGAGCTTTTGAATGGAAGGGATGAACTGTGGAGCATAATCTCCAGACCCTTTAGGTGGATCCGTTATTTTTATTTGGTTTTTCGTGTCCATATTCAGTGTGAAAAGCGAAGGGAGAGGGTGCTTACTGAAGTCATTTGTCCACTCCTGTTCTTTGATTCTCGATACAACCAGTGACTTGTCGCTCATCCAATTGAAATCAAGATCAGCGTAATGGGCAGGGGTGTATGTTCCTGAAACAGGCATTTCCTTTACCTTTAAGTCCTTGTTTTTGAAGCCGAACACAATTCTCCCACCGCCAGCGATATACGCAATCGTATCGGTGGAGGGTGACCACTTTGGCTCGCCTACTTGCAAAATCATCTCGTCTAATACTTCGAAGTTTTTTCCTTCCTTGTCGATGATGCACACCATATTACTGTCCATGGACCAGGAGGCGGTTGGAGACACAACAAAAGAGATCCACTTTCCGCTCGGCGAATATGTTAGCTGGTCCGCATATACGGCAATTAGTTTGTTTTTATCCGTTGTCCCTATTTCCCTTGGGAGTGTGAAGAAAGGCTCCACCCCTCCAAAAAGAATAATATCCTCATAATCATCACCGACTTTTTTGGTGAACAAAGAGGCGCTTGACCAACCATCCGGGCTGAGAGTGCCAGATGAAGAAAGAAGAAATCCACTACCATCTGGAAGCCAAGTAAAGTCACTGACCCCGGTTGCGATGTTGTAGAATCGGTTGAGGTCAGAGATATCTAAAATTCCTTTGTCATTATAGGCAATAACGTTTTGGTGGGGTGCCCATTCAGGTGAATAGCCATTATAAGAAATTTTCTTCTTTTCACCCGTCTTAATAGTATAGGTCCATATCTCTGACTGCACTTCTCCTTTATCAAATCCAGAAGATGCCTCTACTTGATAAGCCAGCCAGGTGCCGTCTTTCGACCATTGGGGGTTGGAGAATACTTTGCCAGCATCCGTGACTTGTGTTTCTTGGCCATCAAACAGGACCCACAAATTCCCGTTTCTGATAAAAGCAGCTTTAACTTGATTCTCTACAGCTGCGGAGGGGGCTAAAGGAAACAAAAAAGCAAAAATTATTGAGAAGAGGATAGCTTTTTTCATTTGTTATTTCTCCTTTTATGGCTTATCTTCTTACTATTTTCTTGGATTGCTCAATTTATGTGAAGTAGAACTTTTGATCATCACCAGGTTAAAGTTATATTGGATTGGGGATCAGGACCAAGCGTGGAGTGAATGTTTCTAAATAAAGAAGATTCGACACGAATGCTTGATAAATTTATTTCCGGCACGATTAAATGAAATTCCGGATTAATAAATCTGAAACGGGATTAATAATTCTAAATCCAGCATGAAAGTGGTTCAAACCGGAATAATTATTGTTCTGGTGTGATCTTAACTGACTTTTCATCACGAATTCAGGAAAGGATTGGGAGTTTGCTGGTGTTTGTAACAAAGCAATAGGCTATTGATCAAATTCTACTGTGGAGTTGGAGAATGAATCAAACTAAAAAAAGATGGATGAGTTTAGTAGGTTAGAGGGAATATTGAATTGGATGAAGAATCTAT
Source organism: Rossellomorea sp. H136 (assembly GCF_056838065.1). Taxonomy (NCBI): domain Bacteria; kingdom Bacillati; phylum Bacillota; class Bacilli; order Caryophanales; family Bacillaceae; genus Rossellomorea; species Rossellomorea sp. H136. Next base: position 3,605,775 of record NZ_CM166371.1, on the reverse strand, counting down.
TGAAGTCCAGTATTTTAAACTGAATGAATTTCCAGAAGGGTTAACCGATGAATATAGTTATTTAATACCTTACATAGACCAATTAAGTTATTTATCTACATATCAACAAATTCAAATTAGAAGGTAGGAACTCTAATGTTAGCTTCAGAAAGCATTTTGAAGACATGGGAGAAATTTAATGATTTTCCCATGGAGACGTTAACGAAAGTTTGGTTTTATAACCAGGGAAATATGAAGAAACAGCGGGAGGTCTCTCTTATGCGGGAGCATAGGGAACAATTTGGCATGTCCGGGAATTGTTTTGATCTTGCACTATGGTTACTTGATGAGTTTAAACGGGATGGAGTAGAGGCGTATCCCGTTGGTCATAACCTGAATTCAGAAGATGCTCATGTTGCTGTCATCGCACTAAATGAGAAGGGTGAACGCTTCCTTTGTGATTTAGGTGACCAATGGCTGAATCCCATTTTAATAGATACGGATAGCGTAGATTATACCAATGAAAAGGTAAGTGGTTTCTTCCCTGCAGCCAGGGTACAGGTTCAAGGTCATCCATCAGGCACAGAAATTCTGTATCATCGACCTAATGGAAAAGTATCGAAACAAGTTTTTCAGACCCATCCAATCGAAATGGATGCGTTTGTAAAGGCTGCCGAGCATTCTCAACATTTGATAAACCCCAACCCTTTATTGGAATGCAGAACAGCATACAAATCTGAAATTGCTCATTGGGAATTTTATAATTGGGATAGCTTTCTAAGTACAACAGAAGGGTTATTGAATGAACCCAAGGTAGAAACGGTAGAAGAATGGGCTGAAAGAATCCATGGGAAAACGAAATACAATAAACAGGTTCTAATCCAAATATTGGGACGATATAAGCTTATTCAAACAGAACAGGTTTAGTGTTGATCCGATAAAGTGTAGGAGACTGAATGAAAAAGGTGAAATAGAGAACAGCAATTGACTCTACATGACACTGAAGTCCGTTACCAATGGTGTCTGAATCTATATCTGCAGCAAAATTCACTTAAATGCTATGTAGAAAAATACGAAAAGTGGTGGAACTAATGGATCGACACAAGTTTTATGAATTTATGAAAATGGCTAGAAAACTAAAGGATCAAAAAGAAGATGCAAAATGTGATCTACTAAATTCCGAGCAAGATTTAAGTGTTTACGGATTCTCATTCAAGGACAGCTATCGGGCAGATAAAAATAATCCTAAGGATATTGGGAAATCTGAGTATTTGAGAAATGTGAAATATAATGTCTGAAATTACCCAAAGGAAATTAACACCAGACTTAGCGAGAGGTTTTATGTTGTTGTTTATTGCATTGGCACATGCAAATCAATTTATATTTTCAACTGAACGAGGAATTACTTTAAGCGATCAGTTAACTGTATTTTTTAGGCAAGTTTTCATTGATGGACGTGCCTTCCCTTTGTTTGCCATCCTTTTTGGGTATGGGCTCCATCAAGTATTTAAAGGGCAAGAGAGAAAAGGGGTTAGTTGGAAGAAGACGAAGGGGATTTTTAAGCGCAGAGGAGCTTGGATGTTAGTGATAGGATTTTTCCATGCGACTCTTTTCTTCGCAGATATTATCGGGGTGTATGGATTTATCGCTCTCCTTTTTGCAAGTATATTTCTTCGATTATCCAATAGAAATATTATCGCGATAACTTTGGTTTTTCTTGTTTTGGTGGGAGTGTTTGCCCCGTTTATGCCTAGGGGCTTTGATGCATTAAATATGGAAGTCACTACTTCTGCTACTATTGCAAATCCTATTGAAGCATCTATTACTCGGATGTTTGATTGGATGTTCTACACACCTGCGCTGAGTTACCAAGTAATCCCAGGGGTGTTAATTGGTATTTTAGTGGCGCGTTTTCAGGTAATAGATAACCCTAAGAGCCACAAGAAGGCACTTATCACGGTTGCTATAATGGGGCTTTTACTATCAACAGCTGGCGGTATCCCGATGGCCCTTATGTCGTCTTTGTTTTGGACAAGTTACAATAATGTATTGGAAGAAACAGCTAAATCACTTCATACCATCACTGGTTATGCAGGTGGAGTTGGATGGACGGCGCTGATTGGATTGCTGGTCATTAAGTTGGAAGGAAAAAGTGGCGGCTTTACAAGGGCTATTGCTGCTCTCGGACAACGTTCACTGAGTTTTTATCTGTTCCAGTCAATTCTGTTTGTTTTCATTTTAGCTCCTTATGCTGGAGGACTTGGCGGACAAATTAATCAAATGTGGAGTGATTTGATTGCGGTATTTGTTTGGGGCTTATCAGTAATGATTGCTAATTATATGCACCAAAAATCTATAAGAGGGCCTTTTGAGACCTTCTTAAGGAAGAAATCAGCAGTTTAATAAACTTAAATTGGAACAAATGCTGATGACCTAACTTGTTATCTTCATTTTTACCTAAGCAGGTGAACTTCCAGGATCATATCGATAAGCCGACGGTCAATCTCCGTCGGCTTTTTTTAAAGATTTATCTGAAATCGACCAACTTAGTTGTATAATAGTGTTGGAATAATTGAAAGATAATTCAGACATAAAGGGGGGGACATCATGAACATTCGAAAGGTAATGCCAGAAGATGAACCTGTAATTAAAGGATGGTTAAACGAGCCAAAGGACTGCAAGTATGTCACTGGAAGGCAAGTGTATTCATCAGATATGTTTAATAGCTGGTACGAAGCACGTGATCAATTTGGGTATATTTTTGAGGAAGGCTCAAATAGTGTTGCATATGGGGAGATATGGGTAGATGAGGAAGAAAAAGATATAGAGCTAGCACATATAGTTGTTCATCCTTCTTTAAGAAATAAAGGGTTGGGCAAACGATTTATTAAAGAACTTCTTGAAGAGTGTAAGATCTATCCGTTTGAATGGGTGTATATGAGAATAGAGCCTGGAAATGTACATGCGATTCAATGCTATGAGGGAGTCGGCTTTATTGAAGATCCTGATCTTAGATCCTCCTTTGATAGTAGATGGATTTGGATGAAAATAAGAATCACGGAGAATAAGAAGTAGATTTAAAGGTAACTAGAATATTTTCTTGGAATAACGGTAAGAAATCAGAAACTAAATAACCTATTCTGACTGCGATGGAAGAATGGGAAAAGTACGAATCGTATCAAAAATGTTTGTATGAACTTATAAAAAGGAGTGATTATGTGGAATTCAACGATGTTATACATGGGCACAGATCCATACGGGAATATGAAGATAGGGAAGTAAATCAAGAATTGCTCGATCAAATATTAGATGCAGGAATTCGTGCCTCTTCAAGTGGCAATATGCAATCTTATTCGATTGTCGTCACAAAAGACAAGGAGCTTAAGAAAAAATTATATAGCACACATATGGAACAATCGATGGTTGTTGATGCACCTATACTATTAACATTTTGTGTTGATTTCAATAGAATGAGAAAATGGCTTTCGCTCAATGATGCACCTGTACATTTTGATAATTTCATGAGCTTTATGATAGGCGCCATCGATGCAACTTTGGTAGCGCAAAACTGTGCTTTAGCAGCTGAAAATGCTGGGCTGGGCATTTGCTATATGGGCTCAACGCTTGCAAATTGCGATCAAATTGGTGAGCTACTAAAATTACCACCAAATGTCGTACCAGTTGTGGGTTATTCATTAGGGTACCCAGCAGAAAACCCTGCCCAACGTGATCGACTGCCAAAGCATGGTATTGTTCATTATGACCAGTATCGTGATTATTCAGATGAAGATATTCATGAAATCTACAAAGAGAGAGATGAAAAGGGATGGAAACGCTACATGGACATCCCTAAGCTTAAGGAAATGACAGAGCAATTAGGATTAAAGAATCTTGCACAAATCTATACCATTGCCAAGTATACAAAAGAATCTCACCACGAGTTTTCGCAGACAGTGCTGAATTACTTGGAAAGTCAAAATTTCATGAATAATGAGTGATGTTTGTCCTGACAGAAGAGAGGGTATTTTAAGAGCTTTTTCAACCGGTGCAGACAGGTTTAAGATGCTTAGCTCATCACGGAATTTGCTTTTTACAGAATAGAGATTCTATACATTTTAGGATGATTACTATAAATATATATTAGTAGGATCCTGTTCTTTTGCTTTCCTTTTTAGATATAAAACATGAAGATATTCATAATACTGGGATCTATTTGGCATGGAAATATTATTGAATATCGGGCACTTTAGATCTACTGCTCTGTTTCAGGCTAATAATTGCTACTCTTATTCCTATTTATTTAGGAACACTAAATAGTACATAAGTGTTTATGAATGTGCATCTGATGAATAATATATAAATACTAATCCCCCCTGATGATTTAGTTCCATAGTCTGATATATTCAATTACAATAAAACGGAAGGATTTGGCCAGAAATAATTGAATTCTCTTCTTGTATTTCCATTAACAAGGAGGGATTGAATATGAAAAATGCTAGAAAGGTGTTAAGTTCAACCGTGTTGGCTACATCTTTAATGACAGTGCCGACAGCGGGGTCAGCTAATTTAGGGCTACAGTCCGGGGGGAATGTTGCGATTGAAGACAGTGCCGGCGTAGTTGAAGATTTGAATTCGAGCAGCGTTGTTTATACAGAATCTTCAGCAAAGATTGACCGGTTTTTAAACGAATTAACACCTGAGGAAAGACAAGCACTTCAAAATCTGACTTCAACAAGCAAACAGGAATTAAACATATCACCAGAGACGGATTTGAACAGTTCAAAAGAAGTTTCGGTTATTGTCGAGTTTAAGCAACATACAGCAAATACAGCTGTTTTGGTCGAACAGCTTAAAGGAAGGTCCCTATCACTAGGAGAAGCGAACAAAAAATTAAATGCATCACATGATCAATTTAAAAAAGACTTATCTAAACTAAAGGTAAAACATAAGATAAGAGATACATTCAAGGAAGCATTTAATGGTGTTGCGTTGACTTTACCTGCGAATCAAGTCGAAAGCTTACTTCAATCTGGAGTGGTAAAAAACGTTTATGAAAATAAACAAGTACAGTTAATCGAACCTGCTCAAAAAAATACGGATATGTCACCATATAGTGGAAGGACACCACATGAAATAATGGGAGTGGACAAACTGCATGCAAAGGGGTTAACAGGTAAACATGTTAAAGTTGGAGTCCTTGATACCGGAATTGATTATAACCATCCAGATTTGAAAGATGCTTATAAAGGTGGATATGATCTGGTAGATGAAGATCATGATCCGATGGAAACGACATATGAAGATTGGATAAAAGCCGGTAAGCCAGGAGGGTCAGCTTCGGATTATATTACCTTTCACGGAACCCACGTTTCCGGAATCATTGCCGGACAGGGGAAAGCGGAATCGCAATATGCAACTAAAGGGGTTGCGCCAGATGCCGACCTATATGTATATCGAGTTCTCGGTCCACACGGTTTTGGTTCAACGGAAGATATATTAGCTGGTATCGAGAAATCTGTGAAAGACAAAATGGATGTTATTAACTTGTCTCTAGGTGCAAACTCTAATGATCCGTATTCACCTTTAGCAATTGGGATTAATAATGCAGTATTATCAGGTGTTACGTGTGTACTTGCCGCTGGTAATGAAGGGGGCGGAATGTATACTCTCGGTACTCCAGCCGCTTCAGCACTTGGGATTACCGTTGGTTCCAGTAATCCAGAAGTTGCTGAATTCAATTATGCAGGAACATTTAAAAGCAGTAGTACAGAAGTAGACTCCGAAATTCGTTATGCAACACATGGCTATGGGGAAGATCCCAGAACATTAGAAGGAAAAACATTTGATATGGTAGATCTTGATAAAGGTCTGGAAACTGATTTTGATAATAAAGATGTAAATGGGAAAATTGCCCTGGTTTCAACTGGAACGAATCGGGTCTATGAAAAAGTTCTATTAGCCAAACAACATGGAGCGGCTGCTGTATTTATTTACGGCACATATGACGGCTTCATAGGAGATAAATTTGCTGTAAGTATAGATAATACGTATGCTTATATTCTGAGCGGTGAGCAAGGGAAGGCGTTTAAAGAAACCTTAAAGAACGAAACAGCGCAGTATACTTTTACAACCCCTCAAAAGAATGTGTTATTCTCAGAAGATTCACTTTCCTATTTCAGCTCACGTGGGCCGGCGCTATTTACGTATGATATTAAGCCAGAAGTGACAGCACCCGGTCTGGATATTATGTCGACTGTTCCTTCGTATATATATGGTGAGAAATATGAAGGACAGTATGAATATGGTTATGTCCGACTATCAGGAACATCTATGGCGACACCACAGGTAGCTGGTGCTGCAGCGTTAATGCTTGAGAAAAATCCTAAAGCAACACCTGCTGATATTAAAACTTCTCTCATGAATACTGCGGATGAAATGGACGGAGAGTACAGTGTCTATGAAATTGGGGCCGGCCGAATCAATGCTTATGAAGCCATACATTCAGATACGAATTTCCAAGTCATTGATGAGACGACAACCTTCGCAAATGGCGAGGAAGTGAAGATCGGTGAGTTGACGGGTGGTATGAGCTATAGTTTAAAGCATGTTGATAATTCACTTAGAGATCAACGTACGATCATGATTAAAAATTCCGGTAAAGAATCAAAAACATTTATTGGGAGTGTCGAGTTTACAAATCATTCTCTTGACGCCTCAGAAAATGGAATAAGCCTAGCCTTTGATAAGAATATAAAAGTAAAAGCCGGTAAGAAAAAGAAAACAAACGTATTCTTGAATGTCCCTAAAACAGCTGAAGACGGTTACTATGAAGGGTATATCCGTTATGTGAATGAAGACGATCAGTCAGAGGAATATCAAATACCCTTTGGAGTTCGTAAGGTAAAAGACGGGGTAGAGTATCTGGACACGAGTTCAGGAATTTCAACTATTAATAACGGAAATTATAATTATAACAGTTTGGCGTCTGCTAATTTTAAATTAAATTCTCACATGCGCTCTCTTGATATTTTCTTAGCAGATACTAACTCAGAAGATATCGGATACATTGGATATTACGATGGACCTGGGATGCCTGAAGGTAAAGATATTAAATTATACCCATTCTTTAAGGGAGATTATTATCCTATTGGAGTCACATCCGAACAGACTGAGGTTATGGAACCTACCCAAGTAAAGCCAGGTACGTATAAGGTGAAGTTTGTATTTACGAGAGAAAATGGAAAACAAATCGTTATTGAAAAGCCGATTTCCGTAGATAATTCAAAGCCTGAATTGACAACCAATGTAGCTGATGGCGTCATTGAAGTAGACCCCGACAACCCAAACCCACCTATCGCAATCAATGGTAATGTGAAGGATCAAGGAATAGAAGATTTAATCACAGCCGGTTCCGATATAACACAAGGAATCAACAAGGTCTACTATCGTTACAATACGAATTATCCATCTCAAGTACCAGTTAATGCAGAAGGGGATTTTACCTTTGTAAGAAATACTATACCCAGCTACTTAAAAGTACTTCCTGTTGAATTTTATTCAACGGATCATGTAGGGAATAAATCTGAAATAATGCAGTATTACTTTGTTAGAAAAGGTTCACCGTTTGTGACAAGTATCGCAAATCAAAAAGAAGTGTCGCAAGGAGGAACGGTCACATTCGATGTAAATGCTACGAATCAAGGGGTATTTAAAAAAGCCGAATTAGAATTCAAATACGACCCGAAAGTTCTTTCATTTACAGATATTGATCTAGTTGAAACTTTGAGTGATCGCTTTGATGCGGAAGTGAGCCAGGAAGATGGTACGATTAAGGTAATGTTACAAGCAAAGAATACATTATGGGACGCTGAAGACGTACTCTCTCTTCTTCAATTAAAAGCAGAAGTGAAAAAGGATAACTATTTTAATGAATATACTAAAGTGTATTTAACAAAAGCCGATTTCACAGACCTATCCGATGTGAAAACCGCTAGTGGACGAGTTGATCCATCAATTAAGGTGAATGCTACGAATTCTATGGTTATTGGTTCCATGAATGGAGAAGCCGTCTATGAATTATCAGCATCTGGTCCTGTACAGCTATTTGATTACTCCACAATGGGTGCTAGCGTCAAGGTTAAGGATAAGGCTGGAAATCAATATGAGGGGAAAGTACTGGAAAAGCCTGATTTTGAAGTGGGTTCACTGCCGTCCACTGGAGAACCATTAATGCTAGAACTGGATATTCCAGGACACTTTACTGTACAAAAGTCCTTCTATATTGGATTAGATGGTAACATTGGAGAAAAGAAATTTATTGATAAAAAACTGATTAGTGCTGGTGATGTGAACAAAGACCAGGTCATTGATATTCTTGATGCGATATACTTGGAAGAACATTGGGATACAGACGACCGCAAAGGAGATATTAACTTTGACGGTAAGATTGATATGATTGACATGAATTATGTCAAACAAAACTTCCTTAAGGAAAATCCAACAGTACCACACGAAAACCAACCGAAGTCAACGGAGAATGGGAAAACGTTAGAAAGCATTATTGATAGTTTAAGTTGATAGAATAATAGTATGAACTAGTCCTTAGGTGTAGAAGATCCTTAGGACTAGTTTTTTTAGTGAAGTACAAGTATTGGATTATCTATTAAGTTTATTCATTTTACAAATGCAAAACCCATATCAAATCGAGACTTTTAACTCTTATATAGGATAACTATAGCGAAGCGCATTTTGTCCAAAACTGGAACCCTTCTTAGTTATAAACATAAAATATAGTAAATGAAAATATTTAAATTTCATATAAAAGTTTTTAGGAGGTATACATGAGTAATCATCCATTAACTATATATCTTCATATTCCTAAAACGGGAGGAACAACTTTAAGCCATATTTTAAGAAAACAATATGAAAGTAACAAGATATATGACCACGGGTATCTAAAGGGAGAGAAGAAAGATTTCAATCAACTATTAGAGGAAGAAAAGAAAAATATTAAAGCTGTGTGTGGCCATTTTTCGTACGGGGTTCATCAATTTTTACCACAACCCTCAAGGTATTTTACTATGTTACGGGATCCTGTAGATCGTGTCATTTCATCGTATTATTTTCTGAAAAATTTTAAAGGTAAAGGGTATGAACTTGTAAAAACTATGACGTTAGAACAATTTGTTGAAAAACACCCAGAAGCCCATAACTTGCAAACCCTTATGTTAAGCGGTTTGTCTCTCGAAAGGAATATTGAAAAAGCAAAAGATCATTTAAGGGAGTTCCCGGTAATTGGAATTACTGAAAGGTTTAATGAGTCTGTGTTTTTAATAAAGAAAGAATTTAATTGGCAGGATATAGATTATCAAAGATTAAATATAACCAAGAATAGACTATTAAAACAAGAAATATCCGACACTACTATTCGTTTAATAGAAAGACACAACCGATTGGATATAGAACTCTATCATTTGGCCCAACAACTTTTCAATCAAAAATTAAATACATTGTCAGGTGCAGAACAGGGACAACTTAAGCAGTATTTAAGTAATTTTACTTAAATATTTGCGTGGGGGTCTACAATTAATGCATTATCAGGTACGTAACGAAACAACTATTGGCACTCAACCGTTCCCATTCAGGTGTTCTTTTCCTTTTCATTGTATAGACAACCCTTTAGGGGAAACGTCAGGAATATACGGTTTACAACTTTAAGCAAATACTCCTGACGACTCCCTTGCTGAGACTTGTCTTCTATAAGTGATCATTCGGTTATTTATTATGCGGTGAAAAAGGTTCCACAGGACTATGGAAATTCCTCCTACATATTGAAGGAGAATTTTATGAAATGATCGTTGTTATAGTTGAATAGCAAATAGTATTCTTCAATTATATGAGCTGTGATCTGTGCTGCCATTTTATTATTAATTATTCATAGGGAAAAGAAATTCCATAAAGAAATAAATCCCTTCACCTTATCATACGATTGTGGGCAAATACGAAATCTCATTATGAATATTATCTTGATATCAAGTTTGTTAAAGTGCTCAATTCCAGAATAAGAATTGCGCACTTTCTTGATGTAAAGGCAAGATAGTGGAATAAAACTTAAGCATAAATAGTTCATATTCCCCGTATCTTTTTTAGAATGAAAAACGTTATATAAATTGAATGTATTTGTTGCAGGCTATTAAAGTGAACGGGGGAAAAGTATGAAGGTTTTAATACTAGGAGGTTCTCGTTTTTTAGGTAAAGCGATGGTGGAAGAGGGATTGAAAAGAGGTCTTGACATCACTTTATTCAATCGCGGGAACAATAAAGAAGCGTTTTCAGAAGTGGAACAACTTATCGGCGATAGAGATGGTGATGTATCACAGCTCAAAAACAGGAACTGGGATGTCGTAGTGGACACATGTGGATTTGCTCCCCACCAAATTAACAAAATCGCGGCTGTGCTTAGAGATAACATCGAACATTATACGTACATTTCAAGCATTTCTGCTTATAAAGATTGGATTCCTCTCAAAATCGCGGAAGACTATCACTTACAGTCCATGCCGCAGGATCAATTGAAGGAAGTTGAGGAAGGAAGAATCTCACCTTATGAGTATTACGGCGCATTGAAAGCGCTATGCGAAGCTGAAGCAGAGAAACATTGGCCGGGGCGAGTGTTGCATATCAGGGCAGGTCAGCTTGTTGGACCGTTTGATTATACGGATCGGCTACCCTATTGGGTTCAACGAGTCGCGGAAGGTGGAAACATTATGGTGCCAGGACGTCCGGACCGTCCAATTCAATTGATTGACGTGAAGGATATAGCAACATGGGTGTTCGATATGGTGGAAAAAAGAAAAGCTGGTACGTTCAATATTACAGGTCCTGATTATGAATTGACGATGGAAAAGCTTTTGAGTAAGTGTAAAGCAGTTACAAATAGCAATGCTAGATTTGTATGGACAGATGAAAAATTTATACTTGATCATAACATACAGCCATGGACAGAAATGCCATTATGGATTCCTGAACACTTCCCATTAGTCGGAGAAACAGAACCGTGGAAAGGCTCATTTTGCATCAGTATAGAAAAAGCTGTTGATGCCGGACTTTCCTTCCGAACCCTTGAAGATACAATTTATGACGTATATCAATGGGAGAAGGCGAGAAAAGATACAGAACGAAAAGCGGGGATATCACGAGAAAGAGAAGAAGAGAAGAAGAGTTGTTGAAGACTTGGATCCAAAAAGAGAGATAGGAGACATTGAAGATATTAGCCAATTTTAATTGAGGAATCAATTGGATAAATGAGTTAAGTTTGACTTTGAAATAGATTTTACAAATGGCGGTGGATTTCAAGGGCAGGAATTCCGACTTGATATTGCTGGAGATGACATCTCTGATCAAGAGCTACCTGAATATATTGTATAGGACATGAGGTTACTGATGGTTGGTAAAGTGAGAACACTTAACAATAATTCATGAAAAGCATAAACGGAAATCTGTTGAAAAGAAACCTGAACAGTAACATTTGAGTAATTAGTTCAGTGATTTCTTCAGCAGTCGGGCGCGATAATGTAATATCCCGCCCGATTGCTTTATAAACCTTTGTAAGAATGAGTTTATTTTAGGAATTTGGTATTATTTGTAGAAAAACAGCCTGGTAGTAGGATATTTTCCGCTCTAGTCGCATTGGATACCGACCGGACCGTCTGACCCCGTGTAGAGATATGTGTCAGAGATATATCCAATATTCACCACCCCTTGAGAATCTTTCCATTGGATTTGATCCCAAATATTACTCGTTCCATACTTCCCTGTCACCGTTGTACCATAAGAGTAACAATAGTAAGGAACCCTCGATCCACTGGGAATGGAAAGCATAATGGGATAATTTGTACCTGGACCACTACGCATATTTAGTGGAGTACCACTGTTAGTAGAGAGAGTGTAATATTGGACTGCAAGTGCATTACTAGAAAAAAAGAACAATGATGCTATCACAATGGATAGGATTCCTCGCTTTTTTAGTTTACTCATTTTAATCCCTCTTTCACCTAAATATCCTTTGTTTTAAGTATTTTAATTGCATGTAGGGGCTACTTGCCCATCAGATCCAGTAAAGACATAAGTATCAGAAATATAACCTTCTCCTATGAAACTCCATAGATTACTTGTTCCATATTTACCTGTAACGGTTTCTCCACGTTTCTGACAAGTGATGGTTACTTTTTGTCCATCCGCAACTGAGCCTACAATACCGTAATTAGTGCCAGGTCCTGAGCGAACATTAAGTGAAATCCCTGAATCCGTATGAACAGTTCCGGTTACACCGTCAGAAGAGCAGGAATTATTGCTCGTATAGTTCTTAGCACCATAATAGGTAATCTGAGAACCATTAAATGAAATTTTTTGTGCTGAACCATTATACCGTTGTTCAAAATGAAGATGTGCCCCGGTGACATTCCCAGTATCACCAACTGTTCCAATTTTCTGTCCTTGAGAGACGCTTTGTCCAATAGACACACTGAAAGAATTCAAGTGAGCATATAATGTTGACCATCCATTCCCATGATCAATCACAATATACTTCCCATAACTAGAACTTCCGAGATCCCTGACAGTAACGACCGAACCTGAAGCAGAGGAGACGACTGTATCTCCATGATCATTGGAACGGTTGAAGTCAACAGAATTCAGTGGATTATGATGCGTTCGAGTTTGACCTTCCCACACTTGCCCACATGGAAAAGGCATTTGAAAAGAAGGTGCAGCTGCGGATACTTGACTTGTACTAAAAAGTCCAGATCCTAAAAAAAGCATGGCAACGATAAATACCTTAAAACTATTTAACTTCATCTCTATCTTCCTCCCAAAATATTCATTATAAACAATCGACATCTTTCACAAAGCCCATATCTTTCAAGTAACACCTCCTTTTCCATAAAGCTAACATATTAGTAAAAATTTTACATGTATTATTCCTATAATTATAATTATATTTGGAACTTAGTGTTTCCTAACATCTAGTGTAAATGGGTTCATCTTATTGATCAGCCACAGCAAATTCCTAAGGGTATGTTTGGTGTGAGCAGATCTATTAAACTATTTGACAATAAATAGGAATTCTATTATCGTTGTAAAACCTAATACAATACTCAAATTCGTATAACTCCAATAATATGGTTTGGAGGTCTCTACCAGGAACCAATAAATCCTGATTACGAAGAAGATACAAGCATTTATTTGTATTTTCTTCGTAATCAGGATTTTTTTTTTGAAAATCGAGGAGGTCCAACAATGAATTTTTCTATTATGCCCAAATTGAAATACACTGTCATTTGGATGGGAGTGTTAGACCCAAGACCATCATTGATATCGCAAAGAGAGAAGGATTTTTCTATTTCCCCAAAAAATTTGAAAGTATTGACCACAATGGTCATTTTTTGTTATATTAAAAATGACCAAAGTGGTCATTTTATGAAGGGAGGCAGCATAATTATTAGTACTAAATTTAAAAATTTGAAAATAGAAAAGCAAGAGCGAATTATTAATGCAGCAATGAAAGAGTTTGTTAACAGTGGTTTTGATAAAGCATCAACAAATGAAATAGTAAAGGAAGCACAGATCTCTAAAGGATCACTATTCAACTATTTTAAAAATAAAAAGGATTTGTACCTGTATTTAATTGGAAATTCAATGGAAATCATCGAGCGAATTTATGATGGAATCGACATGAATGAAAGGGATCTCTTCAAAAGGATTCACCAGGTGGGATTGGTCAAATTAAACATTCAAAAAAAATACCCGTTAGTATTTGATTTCCTTAAATCGTCTGGTGATGAGAAAGCACCGGAAGTAAAATCGGATATTGAGCGGATAAAGGGAAGTATTATGGATGATGGCTTGAAAAGGATCTACCAAAATATAGATTGGTCAAAATTCCGAGAGGGAGTTGATCCGGAAAAAGCAGTGCATATCCTTAATTGGACAATGGTTGGTTTTGCAGAATTACAAATGGCGAAGATAGATTCTTTTCATCATGTTGGAATGGAGATATTCAATGAATGGAACAGCTATTCCGAAATTCTAAGACGTTGTTTCTATAAAGATGGGGAGGAATGAACAAATGAGCTTATTGAAAGTAACCAATTTATCAAAGAAGTTTGGCAAGTTTACTGCATTGGACAAGATCAATCTTGAGGTGAATAAAGGGGAGGTTGTAGGGTTTATTGGTCCAAATGGTGCAGGTAAATCAACCACAATCCGCGTTTTATTAGGAATATTAAAGGCATCAGATGGAGAGGTGAAAATTTTCAACAAAGACGCGTGGCAGGATGCTGTAGACATTCATAAGAACATTGCTTATGTCCCTGGGGATGTGAATTTATGGCCAAACCTAACAGGGGGAGAGGTCATTGATTTATTTGTGAAACTCAATGGTACAACGAATAGGGCAAGACGCGAGGAATTGATAAAAAAATTTGATTTAGATCCATCCAAGAAGTGTAGAACATATTCCAAAGGGAATCGACAAAAGGTAGCATTAGTCGCGGCCTTTTCATCTGATGCAGATCTCTACATTCTGGATGAACCCACTTCCGGACTAGACCCTTTAATGGAAAAGGTGTTTCAGGAATGTGTGATGGATGTAAAAAGACAAGGAAAAAGTGTACTGCTTTCCAGTCATATTTTATCAGAGGTAGAGAAGCTGTGCGATCGTGTCAGTATTATTCGTCAAGGTAAGATTATCGAGTCTGGGTCATTAAGCGAGCTTCGTCACTTAACAAGAACACAAATGCTAGTCGATACCAAGATGCCGATTACAGGTTTAAATGAGCTGGAAGGCATCCATGAAATTGAGGCAAGCGAACATGGTATATCGTTTCAGGTTGACACTGAGCAAATAGATGCTGTTATCAAGCATATTAGCCCGTTTGGTATTGTTAAGCTAGAAAGTGCCCCACCAACGTTGGAAGATTTATTTATGAGTCATTATGAAGGAGCGAAGGATACAGGAGAGGGAGGTGTACAGTGATGGCAGCCAATTTAATGGCTAAAACGGCTTACCTTTCTAAATTCATTTTCCGTCTTGATCGTATCCGGATCCCAATCTGGATCATCTCCCTTACGTTTTTTACGATAGTCGTGCCAACAGCATTTAAGGATTTGTACAGCTCTCAACAGGAAAGAGATGCAATGGCCCAAACAATGGCCAATCCCGCGATGACTGCCATGACTGGTCCAGCTGATTTAAGCAACTATACGATTGGTGTCATGACCGCACATCAGATGTTACTTATGACCGCTGCAGTGGTAGGGTTAATGTCCATCCTCCTTGTCACTCGCCACACCCGAGCTGCTGAAGAGGATGGACGTTTGGAAATGCTTCGTTCGTTACCGACGGGACGCCTTTCCTACTTAAATGCAGTCTTACTAGTTGTAACGGCTACGTGTGTTGGAATCGCATTGATCAATGGTTTTGGCCTCTTTTCCCTTGGGATTGATAGCATAGATCTTGAAGGGTCCTTACTGTATGGTACGGCATTAGGGGCGACTGGTTTATTCTTTGCCGGGGTAACAGCCATATTTGCACAGCTGTCGGACAGTTCACGTGGTACCATCGGTTATTCAATAGCGGTACTTCTTCTATCCTATCTTCTTCGGGCCATCACGGACGTAAGCAACGAAGCGCTATCGTGGATTTCACCTTTGGCATGGGTTACAAAAGCAGAAGTTTACGATACGAATAATTGGTGGCCGATTATTTTAATGATTGCTGCTTCAATCGTTCTTTATGCCGCAGCGAATTATTTGAACGCCATTCGTGACTTGGATCGTGGCTTTTTACCATCCAAGCCCGGTAAAAAACATGCATCCCGCTTTTTGCAAAGTCCAATCGGTCTTGCATTAAGATTGCAACGAACCGGTATCATATCATGGGCCATTGGTATGTATGTGTTAGGTGCCTCTTATGGCTCTGTTTTAGGAGATCTCGAATCCTTTTTTTCTGAAAGTGAAACAATGAAACAGCTGCTACAACCAGCGGAAGGGGTAACGTTGATAGAACAATTTATCCCAATGTTGATGATCGTCATTTCATTGCTGGCAACCGTCCCTCCCGTTATGTCCATGAATAAATTGCGCGGGGAAGAGAAGAAGGAACGAATTTTCCACCTGTTAAGTAGAACCGTTTCACGAACAAAACTATTGGGCAGTTACTTCATTATTTCTATAGTCAATGGTTTTGTCATGATTTCCCTTGCAGCGCTAGGACTATGGTCGGCGGGTAATGCAGTGGTGGAAGGTGGATTATCCTTTGAGATGATCTTTGGCGCAGCCCTGTCCTACTATCCAGCCATGCTCGTCATGATTAGTATAGCTGTATTTCTTATGGGGTATTTGCCAAAGCTAACGAGCATGATATGGCTTTATGTTTTTTATTCTTTTATCGTGTTGTATCTGGGAGGATTATTCCAATTTTCGGATTGGATTGGTAACATTTCACCTTTTGGTCACGTCCCACAGACACCGATTGAAGACTTTTCTTTCATGCCACTCCTACTTTTATGCATGATTGCCGTTGTACTGACAGCGGCAGGATTTATTGGCTTTAATAAACGTGATATTGAAACTTAATAGTTGAAAAATAGGACCACCAGTGAGTCTCACTGGTGGTCCTTTGATTATAATAAGGCAGGATCTTATATCAATTGAATATATCCCCGATTAGGAATATCAGAGATTTACAGAGATAAACCTTTACAAATGAGAATGATAATTGTTATCATTTATAAAGGTATCTATTATGTGAGGGGATTGTACAATGGAAAATACAAAATCAAATTTAGCTAAAATCATTCGTGAACGTCGTTCGATTAAAAGTGGATATATAGATAAAGAAGTAACAGAGGAAACCGTGCTTGAGATATTGGACGATGCCATCTGGGCACCGAACCACGGCTTAAGAGAGCCTTGGCGTTTTATCTTTGTGTCAACCAAAGAGAAGGAAGGCTTTGTAGAAAATCTAGTGAAGACATTTTCTTCAGATATGCAGGAGAACAGAAGGAATTATTTCAGCCAACCCGCTGCATTCCTTATTGTGGTCATGGAGGAAGATCCGAGACAAAAGCAATGGGAAGAGAATTTTGGTGCGGTCAGCTCTCTAATTCAAAACTTTCAGTTGCTAGCTTGGGAACAAAAGCTCGGAGTTGTTTGGAAGACGAATCCACACATTTATGATCCAAAAGTGCGTGACTTATTAGACGTGAAGCCTGGAGAGAAGATTGTCGGATTCTTGCATATGGGATACTTTGATAAAGTACCTCAGGTGAGGGATCGAACATCAGCAGAAGAGAAGTTGACGGTTTACAAGAACTAATTCCCTTAGGAAAATCCTATTTAAAAAAAGCAAACGACTCTTGACTCGCCATAACGGTTGGGTCTTTTTTTGTGGTATCGGTCTTACCGCCGCTTATAAGCAATTCGTTGCCTTCTACCTTTTCAGCAAACGGGTAGTATAATAATTTAATAAAAGAAATCCCAATTTTTTAAGCGAGGTAAAAAATGATTATCAGAAAACGAAAGACAGATGAAGATCTTCCAATGGAATTACTGCTATTGGCCGATCCTTCAGAAGAAATCGTAAAAGAATATGTTACTCGGGGAGAGTGCTTTGTAGCTAAACTTGAACAGAAAATGGTTGGAGTGTATGTATTACTTCCAACAAGACCTGAGACCATCGAGCTAGTGAATGTGGCGGTTGCGGAAGAGATGCATGGAAGAGGGATTGGAAAGCAGCTGGTGATGGATGCTGTTAAGGTGGCAAGGTCCAAAGGCTACAAGACCATTGAAGTGGGCACCGGTAATTCTGGAATTGGCCAATTGGCTCTTTATCAGAAATGTGGATTTAGAATGGTTGGTGTGGATATGGACTTTTTCATTAGGCATTATTCAGAAGAAATTTATGAAAATGGGATCCAATGTAGGGATATGATTCGGTTAGCTCAGGATTTGTAGATGGCAAGAGGTTGACACCAAAATAAACCCCGTCCGTACATGGGACGGGGTTTATTTCGTTGTGTCTACCCTTTTTTACGGAATCAATAAAATCTTTCCTGTACTTTTTCTGCTTTCCAGGTATTCATGGGCTTTAGCACCTTCGCTTAAAGGAAAGGCCGTTGGTTCAGAGACCTTTAACTTTCTTTCTTGGATCCATCCGAATAACTCGTGGGAGCGGGATACCCGTTCTTCGTGAGAAGTCAATACATTCCATAGGTCTCCGCCTGTCAGGGTTTTCGAAGTGTCCATCAGCATTCGGGGATCAACAGAAACAGGATCTCCTCCAGCCATACCGAAAAATACGACCGTCCCTCCGACTCGAGTGATTTCAAAACTGTCCATCAACGTTGAACCTACGGATTCAAATACAACGTCCGCCCCGTTATCTTCAGTCACATCCTTGACTTGCTGTTTCCAGTCTTCGCTATATAAAAACATGTGGTCAGCTCCAATAGATAAGGCCGCCTGCCTCTTTTCTTCCGAGGAAGTTAACCCAATGACTGTGCCACCTAAAATCTTGATGATTTGTACAAGGAGCTGTCCCACTCCGCCAGCTGCAGCATGGATTAAAGCAGTATCCCCACTTTTAATTGCATAGCTGTCTCTCGTTAAATAATGAGCAGTAAGGCCTTGTAATAAAAGGGCTGCAGCTGTTTCATACGATATATCGTCCGGCAGCGGAATGGCTTTTTCTTTTGGCACTGCCACAAGTTCAGCGTTCGCATAAGGGACATCGGCAAAAGCGATACGGTCGCCAGCTTCAATTCCTGTCACGTTGCTTCCTATACGTTTGACGATTCCTGCCCCCTCATAGCCACATATGTACGGAGGATTTCCTGCTAAGTGATAATTTCCTTTTCTTCTGTAAACGTCCGCGAAATTCAGCCCTATTGCCTTCATTTCTAATAAAACTTCATCCGGTCTCATTACGGGAGAAGCGATCTCCTGGTAATGGATGACATCCGGTCCACCAAACTTTTCAAATACGAGTGCTTTCATTATGTACCTCCACCTAAATACCTTCATTCATTTTAGTGTAACCAGTTCCTTTCCTTTTGACTAGGAATGAGCTTTTATCATACCTTACAGTCTTTCTTCCACGACAATCTTGGCCATAGGTACTTCCAGGTGCCTATGCCACTTCAAAGTGCGTTCTTCTCAATAGTGTCCATCTCGTTCATAATTCAGTTTAGCTTTTCAAACGTACCTATTGGATTTTACAGAAGAGGTTTGAAAGGTGTATAGGCACTGTGAAGTTCCTAGGATACAAAAAAGTACCTACATGACTTTAAAGTGCGTACTTCAAATATTTATTTGTACCCATTATTATGATGTGTACAGAGAAACGAAAGGCGCCTTCGATTCTCATTTCAATAAACGAATTATCCAAGGAGGAATAAACGTTATGAGTTCAACCTCAACTACAATAGATCAGTCAAAAACGAAAGGTGGCACACCGGCGTTACTTGCCCTTGCCATCAGTGCCTTTGGAATAGGGACGACAGAATTTGTACCCGTTGGATTATTATCATCGATTGCCGATGATTTATCGATATCGATTACACTCGCAGGATTGTTGATTTCTGGCTATGCCATCGGAGTGGCCATTGGGGCTCCTGTGTTGACCGCACTGACCAGTAAGATGAACAGGAAATCCCTTCTCATGTCATTGATGCTTATATTCATCGTTGGGAACTCGGTTGCAGCACTTTCCACCAGTTTCGGGTTATTGCTCGTTGCCAGATTTATCACGGCATTCTCACACGGAATTTTCTTCTCGATCGGATCGACAATTGCCGCCGATTTAGTACCTGCCCATAAGCGGGCAAGTGCGATTGCCTTTATGTTCACAGGATTGACGGTCGCGACGGTTACAGGAGTACCACTAGGAACCTTCATCGGGCAGGCATTCGGCTGGAGAGCCACATTCTGGGGAGTAGCCCTTCTAGGTGTCGTTGGCATCATTGCCAGTTCCATCCTGGTACCGAAGAACTTAAAAGAAGCACCACCAGCTAAGTTCAGTGAACAATTGAAAATTCTAACGAATGGTCGATTATTATTAGCCTTTGCCATCACAGCACTTGGGTATGGTGGGACGTTCGTCGCGTTCACTTATTTAACACCTTTGCTGCAAGACGTGACGGGATTCAGCGCGAAATGGGTGAGTATCATCCTTCTTGTATACGGAATTGCCGTTGCCATCGGAAATGTCGTCGGAGGGAAAGCATCCGACAAGAGTCCTTTAAAAGCGTTATTCTGGATGTTTGTTATGCAAGCCATCATTCTATTAGTTCTAACATTCGCAGCACCATTTAAAGTTGCAGGTCTGATCGCGATCTTCCTAATGGGGTTATTCGCTTTCATGAACGTGCCCGGGCTGCAGATCCTTGTTGTCAATTTGGCTGAAAAGTATGTACCGTCAGCAGTCAATGTGGCGTCAGCCTTAAATATCGCGGCATTTAACATCGGGATCGCGATCGGTTCCTTTGTCGGTGGGATGATCTTGGATGGAATCGGCTTGATCCATACCCCGTGGATCGGTGCCATCATGGTGGCAGGAGCTGTACTGTTAACGACTTGGCTCCGCGGGATCGAACGAAAGTCAACCTAAAGGGTAGGCGTTGGAATGGTTCAAGTATAGAAAGATCGAGTGAATCAATGAATCAACGGAAGAAACATCGTACCACCGACTATCTTGACAGGGGAGGCACTATACGCCGCCTCCCGTCAAATGAAGAAAGGGAGAAGGAAAGATGAATCCATTCTTACATCACAAAGCCTATAACCGCATGTACAAAGAGGGAGAGTTGACGTTAGGTCTTCTTATTCCTTTGAAAATTATCGTTTCGTCAACTCGACGATGGAAAAGCAGGTAGAACTGGCACAATTGTCAGAGAAACTTGGTTTCATAAGCCTTTGGTTCAGGGGTGTTCTCCTTGAGGATCCAAACTTTGGAGACACGGCCGTGGGTCAGATCTATGACATGATGATTTATTTAACCTATCTAACTGGTAAGACCGAGGACATTGCACTTGGAACGGCTGCGGCGGTATTACCACTACGTCATCCATTGCGTGTCGCGAAGGAAATAGCCACTATTGATCAATTGTTTCCTGGCAGGATTCTGCTTGGGGTATCATCAGGTGTCCGCCGGGCAGACTTTGCGGCACTCGGTGCATCCCATCCGGACCGGGGGCATACTTTCGTTGAAGCCTATCATTATCTTCAGGAAATCCTGTACCGTGAATTTCCTCATATCGAGTCAACAAGGAGGGCATCGGGGGGCGAACCTGGTTCCAAAACCGACAACAGGCATCCCGACCTTCATTACCGGATATGCCCAGCAGGACATGAACTGGTTCGCCGAACATGGCGATGGCTGGATGTATTATCCACGCAATCCTCATGATCAAGAGGACCATCCGTCGTTGGAAGCCTTGTAGAAGAGTACCATCCAGGTCTTTTCAAGCCATTCAGCCAACCGATACACCTAGATCTTGCAGAGGATCCGAATGAAATCCCAAGACCGATCCGCCTCGGCCAGAACTATCTGATTGAATTATTGAATATTTACAAACATGCAGGAGTGAACCATCTCTTCTTTGCATTGTTTGACAGTGAGCGTCCTGCTGATGAAGTTATTCAGGGGCTGGGGGAGTATGTGGTACCACACTTTCCTGCGGGTCAGAAGTAGATGTATTGACTGCACCAAAGCTCCCAGGTATTTGATCAAATGCCTGGGAGCTTTGTTTTTTTGTAGGGAAGACGACGAAAGTCTTTGAATGAGAATTTTTCGACAAACGGGTCATAAAATGATAATCAGGATTATATATCGAAAATCAGGATCATAAGTTCCCAAAACCGGATCACATTTTCAAAAAGAGGATCATAAAGAGTCCAAACCGGATCATAAATCGCTGGAGAGAGTACTGATCGAAGGTTTTACTCCGAAAGAGCACTTATTCAAGCGGAAAATACGTACATTTCATTTGATTTCAATAGATTTCGAGTTAGAATAAGAAGATTTCAGCCCTTAACACGCCTGGTAAAATGACCAACGTAGTATAGAGGAAATAGGAAGTTTGCAATTTGCATTTTAGAGGGGGCTAAAGATGAATATTGAAATGATACTTTTCGAAGAAGCGGTATCCTTAATCGAAAAAAGATACCCGACAGGTTGGGGAGGTGCTGCTGCGATGTATACAAAAAGCGGAGAAATCCTCACTAGTGTTTCTCTGAAAATCATCAATGCTTCCACAGAGTTATGTATTGAAACGGGAGCCATACTGGAAGCACATAAACTGGATACTGAAGTGATTCATTCCATTTGTGTCGTGCGTGATGATGAAAACTCCCAGTACAAAGTTCTAACGCCTTGTGGTATTTGTCAGGAGAGGCTTTTCTATTGGGGAGCGAGCGTGAAAGTGGGCATTTGTCAACCTGAAGGTGATCTACTATTTAAGACTTTAAAAGAAGTTCAACCTTTTCATTGGTATGAGGTGTATAGAAAATAAAGGAGAGCCGAATTCAAGGAACATTTCAAAAATACGAAATGTTCCTTTTTTTTAATGCTATAATATTTTTTGGATAAAAAAGGGAGTTGTCGTCGTGGAATTTGTTTCGTTACCAGTCATATCGATTGCACTATTTATTCTGATTATACATAGTATTGAAACCCTTGCTTATGCTGTCCGGTTATCCGGGGCAAGGGTGAAGCTAATCGCTTCCGGTTTATCTTTATTTAATATGATGGTCATTGTTTCAAGGATGTCGAATATGATGCAACAGCCTTTTACAGGCGGTCTCATCGATGCTGCACCTGAGGGCAGAGAATTAGAAGTGATAGAAGGACAATTCAGGGTGTTGATTGGTGCCTCGACTTTAGGGACAATCGTAGGAATTGTATTACTGCCTACGTTCGTTGCTTTGTTTTCCAGGGGGATTATCCATCTTTCACAGCAGGGAGGTTCTGTTCCCCGATTGATCAAGCTTGGGTTTAAAAATGACCTTTATAAAAGAGGGATCAATCATATTTCCAAGCCGGGTAGAAGATATTTGGAGGGAATCAACTTTAGGGCAATTCCCAAGAGATTATTTTTTATTAATATGTTGATTACAGCTGTTTACACGATTGGTGTTCTATCTGCGCTATATGCTGCTATCATCGTACCTGATAGAGGACACAGTGCGACCATGGCTTCGGGTTTGATCAATGGTATCGCAACCATTTTACTTACCCTGTTCATTGATCCAAAGATTTCCGTGTTGGCTGATGATGTGGCAAATGGGAAGGGGAATTATCCAGAATTAAAAGGCCTTTCCATCATGATGATTGTATCCAGACTGCTTGGAACAGTGATCGCTCAATTGATCTTTATCCCGGGCTCTTATTATATTGCTTGGATGTCTCAGTTTTTTGTTCATTAAGACAAAACTATGATATTACATCATGAGATGAAAGGTGCTCTGAGAGAGAAAGTGTTTTAGGTTAAGCTTATCTATTTTATATATATTCATTCTAATGGGAGAGCAGTCTGAATGAAAGAAACCATTGGGGGTGATTCACTTGCACTACATCAAATTTAAACCTGAGTATATTCCTTTAACATTCATATTCATCGTTAGTTTAGTTTTACTGTTAACACTTATGAGTGGACTGTCGTCAATAAGGGAAGCTATTACATATGTATTGATCATTATTTTCCTTGCATTTCTAACCATAGACATAAGAAGTAAAACAAACAATAAAAAATCATCAAGCAATGCTTATAAGTATGTGGTGTTAATATTTTTATTTACTTATTTAGGATTATTTTAAGTAAGTCGTGTAATCTCCATCATTAAAATACAAAAAATTTTATCTTAAAAGAGGGCTTTTTGGTAAAATTGCTAAACATTTTAGCTCAGAAAGGGACGTGATTATGGGGAAATGGAAAAGGAAACTACTACATACAACACGCGGAGTATTTGAGCTATTTATCAGGGGACAGGGAGCCCCGCTTTGTGTTACCCACCATTATTCAGAATTCAACCAAACCGGTGACTATTTTGCAGAGTCATTTACAAGGACAAACCAAGTCTTTTTAATCAACTTACGGGAAGCGGGTCAATCGGAGAAAGCAATCGAACCCTATCAGCTGAGTATGTTGGAATCCATATTCGACTTGGAAGCGATTCGGGAAGCTTTAGGTTTTCTTCAATGGGGGTTCGCCGGTCATTCAACAGGAGGGATGTTAGGGATACTTTACGGAATCCACTTTTCAGAAAGTCTCGATGTTAATGTGATTGTTGGGGCAGCTGCAAGAGAATATATGACCTTCTCAGAAGATTGCATTTATAATTCTGCGCACCCGGATTTCCACAAGATGCAGGAACTGATAGAAACGTTAAAACAGTCGGATTTACCAATAGAAATAAGAAAAGAACTAACGGTGGAAAGGACGAAATTGTCTTTATACTCTCCTGAAAAATATGGTGAGCTTTTTTCACTCGACATTCATAAAGGGTTGTCTGCTGCACGAATGAACTTTTTTATCCGTGAATTACAAGTTTATGATGTCAGTAGAAAACTGGAGTTTATTTCAGTCCCCACTTTAGTCATGTGTGGCAGATATGATGTCCAATGTCCTTTAACGTATTCCATTGAGATGGCTGAAGGTATACCTCACTCTAGATTAGTAATCTTTGAGAAAAGTAACCATTATCCATTCCTGGAAGAGGCAGAGCGATTTGCGGATGAGTATGATTTGTTTTTAAAGGAATATCGTGATCTTTCATTTTTACGGAGAGAAAAATAAACTGAGGAGGTTTATGTAGTTGATGCATGAAGAAAGAATAAGAGAATTGTATCCAGAGTTAAACATAAATCATATTGAAGTCATTGATCTTGGTCAGAATAATGATGTACTAATCGTTAATGATACCCTCGTCTTCAGGTTCCCGAAGTATGTAGAAGGGATCAAAAAATTAAAAAAAGAAACCGAAGTCCTGGAACAGATTAGGGGGAAGCTCAGTTTACCCATCCCATATCCTCAGTACAAATCGATGGAACCCAATGAAGTAGGAAAAGTGTTCACTGGCTATCAACGCATTGAAGGTACTCCCTTATGGCACGATATGATGAAGAACATTCATAACGAAGAACGCATATCTTCCCAATTGGTTCAATTTTTGAAGGAATTGCACTCTCAACCTGTCGACAGATTAGGAATTGAGAAGAAGAGGGCAGAAGATGTACGGAATTCGATCGTAGATTTATATGGGGAATTTAAAGATAAGCTGTTCCCGTATATGAATGAAACATCCAAGTCTGAAATCGATTATAACTTTGAAAGGTTTTTATCGAATAAGGAACTTCTATCATTCAACACCGTTCTTATCCATGGCGATTTTGGAGCATCTAATATTTTGTGGGATTCAAAACGGGAAGAGATAACGGGAATCATAGATTTTGGGGAAACGGAAATAGGCGATCCTGCATATGACTTTGCAGGTTTATTATCCAGTTACGGCCAGCCTTTCGTTAAAAGGTGCCTGAGTATGTATCCGGATGGGGAAAGAATCTTTGAAAGAATGACATTTTATAAGAGCACATTCGCATTGCAAGAAGCGCTCCATGGAGTTGAGAATGATGATCGAGAAGCATTTGAGAGTGGGATGAGAGAGTATAGATAATTTCAACATGTTCCTCAGCTATCAGGGATATGTAATAATATGGTAATTGACGCGATAACTCAGAATAACGACGCAATTATGATGATTTCAGACGCAATAATTTAAAAAATGACGCAATGAGCATCATTTCAGACGCAATTGTGATTGAAAATGACGCAATCACAATCTAAAAGGTAGGATAAGTAGACTTGAAATGCCTTTAAGTAGAGCATTCGAAAGGTAGGAAAGGAATCCCCCAACCGTTTTCAAAGGAAATGAATCATTTTCAGCAAAGAAGAGCATTTTACCAGCAAAAGACGAACCTCTCATCAAAGGGCACTCTCCGACAGGTTCGTCCAGCAATATCACTCCTCATACTTCAACTCCAACGTAATCTGAGTAGTCGTATAAAAGTACATTTCCCGCACTTTCAAATTAAAGGACTTATCATTCAATTTGACCGTTTTGTTTTCGATGATCTTCTTGATGAGTTCCTTATTCCCGTAAACCGTTTCTAAGTCTTTGGTCAAAAGGCTCCTCAAATCCTCGCTCAACTGATCCTCTGTTTCGTGTATACTGAGTAATTCGACTTTTGTTTTCGTGTTGTTGATGATCTTCACTTTGACTTCCTGGATGGTGAGTTCGTCTTCGTTTTCGGTGTTTAGTTGTTTGTATTCTTCCTGAAGATAGGACAGGGTGTTTTTCAGTTTGCTGATGTCATTTTTTTGTTCTTCTATTAATTGCGTTTGTTTTTCGTGCATGGAACCGAACATGAAGATAAAGATCATCCAGCTGATGATTCCTCCTACAACCATTCCTGCAAAGAATCTCTGCCAGGAAGGAAGCCGGTAAAAAGGTGGGATTCTCATGATGAAATATGCTCCTGTGTAAGCCAATTAATGATCATCCCACCAGTGTTTGCCCCGCCTAAAGCAGATAGTATTAACAGAAACTGCTTGAATAACTCCTTCGTTTCACCATTTAAGAATCCTTTTTCAAAGCTGTATACTGTATCGAATGTACCTCCGATGGCAGCAATAATCGCCCATATCCTAAGGAAATTAGATAAACGCCACATTTCAATGAATAAAGGCTGTCCCATTGCAAAAGAAGCTAATCCGCCGAGTAAGGATCCACCTAGTAAAACACCAAAGGCTATGAAAAAACTTTTAACCAATTCCGGAAAGAAAGCTTCTGCCATTTCATCATCTCCATCTATTACGTGTCTTTACGATAACTATATGGGATTAGTAGACAAGATATGAGGGAGAACATATTTTCTTTTTTGCGGTTTCTTTCCTATAATAAAAGTATATTGAGAAAAAGGTTGTGCATAACATGTCATTTGTTCATTTACAAGTAGCGAGTGCCTATAGTCTCTTGTCTAGCACGATATCGATAAATGGACTTGTACATAAAGCGAAGAATTCAAAGTATAAAGCATTGGCTTTAACCGATAAAAATATGATGTATGCCGCCATCCCTTTTTATAAGGCGTGTTTAAAAGAAAACATAAAACCGATTATCGGGTTGACTGCAGATATTGCGTCAGAGGAAGGTTCCTATCCCCTTCTTCTCCTCGTGAAAAACCAGACGGGGTATCAGAATCTATTAAAGATTTCGAGTGCGATCGGGGCAAAGTCTAAGACTGGGCTCCCGTTGAAGTGGCTCTCTTCCTATAGTGAAGGGTTGATTGCGATCTCTCCGGGGATCAAAGGTGAGATAGAGAATCTGTTATTGAATGGTGAAAGTGATAAAGCAAAGGAGTGCATCAACACCTATCAGCAGATCTTCGGCAGGAATTCCTTTTACTTAAGCCTCCAAAAGCATGGGATTCCGTCTGAAGATACTCTTATTCCTTTGCTACAGCAGGTGGCCGTAGAGACGGGGACGGATATGGTGGCTACCAATGATGTACAGTATTTAAACCAGGAAGATCATTTCGCCCATGAATGCATGGCTGCGATCAGGGACGGAGTGAAGCTCTCAGAAGATGACCGGGACGTATTGGGTTCACAGGAGTACTACTTCAAGTCCAAAGAGCAGATGGTGGATTTGTTTTCTGATCATGTAACGGAGCTTGAAAACACGTTGAAGATTGCCGATCAGTGCCACCTGACCATCCCTTTCCACCAGCAGCTCCTCCCGAAATATCCTCTGCTTGAGGGAGTATCTGCCCTTCAGGAATTAACCCGTCTTTGTGAGAAAGGCCTGAGTGAAAGGGTAGAGTCGGTTTCCGATGAGTACATAGAACGATTGGATTATGAGCTCGACGTCATAGGAAGGATGGGATTCAGCGATTATTTCCTGATTGTCTGGGATTTTATGAAGTATGCGAAAGAAAGAAAGATCCTGACTGGACCGGGAAGGGGATCGGCAGCGGGTTCCTTGGTATCTTACGCATTGAGGATTACAGATGTGGATCCGATCGAGCATCATTTGTTGTTTGAACGATTTTTAAATCCTGAGCGGGTGTCTATGCCGGATATTGATATCGATTTTCCCGATCATCGCCGCGATGAAGTGATCGAGTATGTGGAAGGGAAGTACGGGAGCCTTCACGTTGCCCAGATCATTACGTTCGGGACCTTTGCAGCGAAGGCAGCCCTGCGTGATACAGGTCGTGTATTTGGCTTGAATATGAAGGAGCAGGAGCAAGTATCCAAGCTTGTTCCGAATCAGTTGGGGATCACGCTACAGGAAGCCTATGAAAAGTCTAAGGGATTCCGTGAATTTGTGACGGGCTCTGATCATTATAAGAAATTATTTCAGACGGCTCTTAAACTGGAAGGACTCCCTAGACACACGTCGACCCATGCGGCGGGAGTCGTAATGAGTGAAGCTCCATTGGTTCAATGGGTACCCATTCAGGGCAGTGCATCCGGTATCCACTTGACTCAATTCCCTATGGATGTACTGGAAGAAATCGGTTTGTTGAAAATGGATTTCCTCGGCCTCCGGAATCTAAGTATATTAGAAAGAATTGTGAAGAACGTTCAAATGGGAAACAATAAATCATTCTCCATTGAGTCTATACCCATGAATGATCCTAAAACCTTTGAATTATTAAGTAAAGGGCTGACCAATGGGATTTTCCAGCTAGAATCAGAAGGTATGCGGAATGTTTTAAAAAGGCTGAAGCCTAATTCATTTGAAGATATTGTGGCCGTTAACGCGTTGTACCGTCCGGGGCCAATGGAAAACATCCCGACGTATATTAAACGGAAGCACGGCGTGGAAAAGGTGGAATATCCATTGCCTGACTTAAAGCCAATTCTTGAAATGACTTACGGCGTCATTGTATACCAGGAACAAATCATGCAAATTGCTTCGAAAATGGCTGGTTTCTCACTCGGGGAAGCAGATTTGCTCAGAAGAGCGGTTTCGAAGAAGAAAAAGAATGTCCTCGATCAGGAACGGGAGCATTTTGTTTCCGGTTCAACACAGAAAGGATATACCGAAGAAGTAGCGCACACCATTTATGACTTGATTGTCAGATTCGCAGATTATGGATTCAACCGCTCTCATGCTGTTGCCTATAGTATGATCGCCTATCAACTGGCCTATCTAAAAGCACATTATCCTGCTTTTTTCTTATCATCCCTTCTAACTTCGGTAGTGGGAAATGAGACGAAAGTGGCTCAGTATATCCGGGAAGCAAAGCTTTATGATATTGAGATCCTGC
The DNA here is from genome assembly GCF_056838065.1 of Rossellomorea sp. H136. Lineage (NCBI taxonomy): Bacteria > Bacillati > Bacillota > Bacilli > Caryophanales > Bacillaceae > Rossellomorea > Rossellomorea sp. H136. Next base: position 3,576,401 of record NZ_CM166371.1, on the reverse strand, counting down.
CCCCATCCATTAATACGAGTCAATTTGTCTTTACGGTGGAAGGAAAGAATAAGATCCGGTACAGCTTAGGGGCAATCAAAGGAATAGGGGCAGCTGCTTTAAAGGAAATCATCCGTGCCAGAAAAGAAAAACCATTTCAGGACCTGTTTGATTTTTGTATGAGGGTATCTTCCAAAACGATTAACCGAAAAATTCTCGAAAATTTAGTATTGTCCGGGGCGTTCGATGAATTCGAAATGGACCGTGCCACGTTGCTTGCGAGCCTTGATGTAGCGGCCCAGCATGCAGAGCTTGTTAACCCTGAAGGTGATCCCGATTTATTTCATGAGGAAGAGGCGTTCCTGTTAAAGCCTAAACATGTCGAGGTAGAGGATATGACGATCGATACGAAGCTTCAATTCGAGAAACAGGTGCTGGGTCTCTACTTGTCTGACCATCCCGTTTCATCCTACCGTCACCTGTATGATGATCTTGGCTTAAAGCAAATAGCCGATCTTCAAAAGGGATCGAAAATCACATTTGGCGGTTATATTACCGGAATGAAATCCATACGGACGAAAAAAGGGGAAGTGATGGCCTTCCTTGAAATCGGTGATGAAAGTGGAGAGATCGAAGCGGTGGTGTTTCCGAATGTCTATCGAAATAATATGACTCAATTAAAAGAAGGGAATATCCTCGTGTTTGGTGGAAATGTTGAAGAACGTAACGATAAGCTTCAGTTCATTGTGAATCAGGTGGAAGAGATGGAAGAAGTGCAGGCGAGAGTGAAAGCAAGGGATCAAAAGCTCTATTTGAAAATTCCCATCGATCAGGATGAAGAGGCGTGTACGCAGCGTATTCATCAAACGATTAACCGATTCAAAGGGAAGAATCCTGTCATCATTTATTATGAACGTGAAAAAAAGAGTGTCCAGCTTCCGGACCATTTACGTGTGTCCCCGTCTCAAGAGGCTCTTAGGGAAATGCAGCGGATTCTGGGAGAGGCAAATGTCATATTACAATAACATACTTTACTAAAACCAATATTTATATTATTGTTTAATAGAAAAAGGTGGTCAGACCACCTCTGAACTTTATTTTTTTTCACTATATATCATGTACATTTAGAAGATTTATGCGAATCATGAATCGACATATAGCATGTAAAGAATCAGAAGGAGTGAGTTGATTGTCATTGCGTGAAGAAGCTCTGCATATGCATCGTGTAAACAAAGGGAAATTAGAAACAACATCCAAGGTGGAGGTCCGGAATGCGGAAGACCTGAGCCTGGCTTATTCCCCAGGGGTAGCAGAACCGTGTAAAGTCATTTATGACAAGCCAGAAACGGTTTACGATTACACAATGAAAGGGAATATGGTAGCCGTTGTTTCAGATGGCACGGCAGTTTTAGGTCTTGGAAATATCGGACCGGAAGCTTCCTTGCCTGTTATGGAAGGTAAAGCCGTTCTATTCAAGAGCTTTGCGGGTGTTGATGCGTTTCCGATCTGTTTGAACACAACGGATGTGGACAAGATTGTAGAAACGGTTAAACTTCTTGAGCCTACCTTTGGAGGAGTGAATTTAGAAGACATAGCAGCTCCGAATTGCTTTGTAATTGAAGAGCGCTTGAAGAAAGAAACCAATATCCCTGTGTTTCACGATGATCAACATGGTACTGCCATTGTAACCGTGGCAGGTCTAGTGAATGCGCTCAAGATTGTTGGGAAGAAGATGTCAGAAATCAAAATAGTGGCAAATGGAGCCGGTGCTGCGGGCATGGCGATCATTAAGCTCCTTTATCGTTATGGTGTGAGAGACATCATTATGTGTGATTCCAAGGGAGCGATTTACGAAGGTCGTCCTGAAGGAATGAATGGAATCAAGGACGAAGTAGCCAAGTTTACGAATCGTGATCAGATCAAAGGTGGACTGACAGAAGTACTAAAAGACGCAGACGTATTTATCGGTGTTTCTGTAGCAGGAGCGTTAACAGAAGAAATGGTTGCTTCTATGAAGCAGGACCCGATTATTTTCGCCATGGCCAATCCTGTTCCTGAAATTATGCCTCAATTGGCAAAAGCGGCTGGAGCAAAAGTGGTCGGAACCGGTCGATCCGATTTTCCTAATCAGGTAAATAATGTCCTTGCATTCCCGGGCATTTTCCGAGGGGCACTGGATGTTCGCGCGACTCATATCAATGAGAAGATGAAACAAGCTGCTGTTGAAGCGATTGCGGCTTTAATTGGAGAAGACGAGTTGAATGAGGATTACGTCATCCCTGCACCATTTGATAAGCGTGTAGCACCTGCTGTAGCAGCTGCAGTTGCAAAGGCCGCCATGGAGACGGGAGTAGCCCGTTTAAAGGTGGATCCGGAAGATATTCGCAAAAAGACAGAAGATTTAGCGGTAATCGGGAAGAGTGAATGATGACAGAAGTGAACTCTCTCCATTCCCACGCTAAAGTATATATTGGAATTGTTCACCAATTACGAGAAATGATATCTAAAGACGGCCTCAAGCCCGGCGATAAAATCCCATCTGAAAGAGAGCTGTCCGAACGATTGAACGTTGGGCGCTCTTCTGTAAGGGAAGCATTACGGGCATTGGAATTGTTGGGCCTGATTGAAACCAAAAGAGGCGAAGGTACCTTTTTAAGGGATTTTCGCGATCATCACCTCATCGATTTATTAGGAATGTTCATCCTCCAGGACCACAAAGCCCAGGAAGATATTCTTTATACGAAAATGATGATTGAAAAGGAAGCGCTGAAAGATCTATTTTCAGAAAAAAAGAAGATGGATGCTCTTTTGGAGAAAGTGTCAGAAGCGGATAACCTGGATGATGTGTTCAGGGACATCGTTATGATGAACGCCAATCATTTGGCTCAACGGATTTGGAATATCTTAAATGATTTTGAAACGTTGATTTGTGGAGAAATCAAGATAACCGATCAAATGAGAGAAGAGATTACCCGAATGCTTCAAGGGATAGAAAACCAAGATAAAGAAACCGTGCAAGAGACATATAAAAGGGTTAGGGAAATTGTCGATAAGGATGCGACAATATCCAACATCTTTTTTTAAACCTTTCCATTAAACTGATAGTCAAGCAGTTATATATCGTGCATTTACTACTAGAAACGAAAGCGGAAGCTGTCCCTGGGAAATTGATTTTAAGTATTTATCACCTTCATTTTTTCCTTCAGAAGACGTATAAGCTACTGTAATTAGTTAAGGAGGTTTCACCTTGCTTAAGGAACTTTTTAATAAATCCAAAAAGAAAAAATATGCAACGATTCCTTCTGAAGCGGCTAAACATGACGTTCCAGAAGGAATCATGACCAAATGTCCTGATTGCAAAAAGATCATGTACACGAAAGAACTTCAAAAAAACTTAAAGGTGTGCATTCATTGCGGATTCCATCATGGGATGAGCTCACCAGAGAGAGTCGATAGTTTTATAGATGAAGGTACCTTTAAGGAGCTTGATCATGATCTTGTTTCCGGGAATCCACTGGGCTTTCCTGATTATGAAGGGAAAGTAGAAAAGGATCGTAAGAAGACAGGTATGAATGAAGCAGTATTAACTGGTTCAGGTAAGGTAAACGGAATCGAAGTGGTCACGGCCATCATGGATTCACGCTTCAGAATGGGAAGTATGGGCTCTGTAGTCGGTGAGAAAATTACGAGAGCCATCGAAGAAGCCGACAATCGAAAAGTCCCGTTCATTATCTTTACGGCATCAGGAGGCGCGAGAATGCAGGAAGGTGTCCTATCCTTGATGCAAATGGCCAAGACCAGTGTAGCCCTTAATCGATTGAGCGAAAATGGAGGACTCTTCATCTCTATCATGACGCACCCAACGACAGGCGGGGTATCCGCAAGTTTCGCGTCTGTAGGGGATTATAATTTTGCTGAGCCTGGTGCACTTATTGGCTTCGCAGGCAGAAGGATCATTGAGCAGACGATCAGGGAAGACTTACCGGAAGACTTCCAAACATCCGAATTTTTATTGAAACATGGTCAACTTGACGGAGTCATCTCGAGGCTCGAGTTAAAAGAGAAAATCGGGACAGTACTTGATATACATCAGTGGGACGGTGATCTGCCATGGTAAATGAGATGGAATTTGAAAAGCCTGTACTTGAGCTCAAGAGAAAAATAGCCGAGCTGAAGGAGTTCACTCAAAATTCAGACGTCGATTTATCAAATGAAATCGAGAAATTGGAGAGCAGGCTCACGAAGCTTGAAAATGATATCTATGAAAACATGAAGCCTTGGGAAAGGGTTCAGGTAGCACGACATCCCAATCGCCCGACGACGCTTGATTATATCGGCTATCTCTTTACGGATTTCATCGAAATGCATGGAGACCGTCTTTATGGGGATGACGAAGCCATTGTTTCAGGCGTAGGGAAATTTCATGATGTCCCCGTAACCATCATCGGACACCAAAGAGGGAAAGATACGAAAGAAAATATTCGCCGGAACTTTGGAATGCCTCATCCGGAAGGTTACCGAAAAGCCTTACGCTTGATGAAACAAGCGGACAAGTTCAATCGTCCGATCATCTGCTTTATTGATACAAAGGGTGCTTATCCCGGTAAAGCGGCAGAGGAAAGAGGTCAGAGTGAAGCCATTGCAAGAAATCTGGTTGAAATGGCAGGCTTGACCGTTCCCGTTATATGCATGGTCATTGGTGAAGGTGGTAGTGGAGGTGCCCTGGCACTGGGAGTCGGAAACCATATTCATATGCTTGAAAACTCCACTTACTCCGTGATATCACCTGAAGGGGCTGCAGCCATTCTGTGGAAGGATTCCACACAAGCGAAACGGGCAGCTGAATCAATGAAGATTACAGCACCGGATTTGAAGGAGCTTGGAATCATTGATGAAATCGTCACGGAAGTCAAAGGCGGTGCTCATAAAGATGTCGAAGAGCAAGCACAATATATCAATGATGTATTAAAGGCATCCTTGAAAGAATTAATACCAATGCAGAAAGATGAATTGATACAGCATCGCTATGATAAATTTAAAGCGATGGGTGAATATTCTGTTTTAAATGATTTAATTGGGGTACAATCATAATGAACTATGGACTGACAAATAGGAAATACCATTTGTCAGTCTTTTTCATTAATTTTCCATGGAATTAAAGATTTGTGACGGTATTTTGAAGGTTTTAACAATTAAAACGCTTCCATTTAATAGATTATTTCGTCTTTAGCATTTCCTTCGAGTAACTTGTTGAGAACCTTGTATCTTCGTGTTATTTTAGAAATAATCCATAGTCTATTGGTCCATAATAATGTAATGAATGCAACAGGATAGATTGTTCCATTTTTCCTTTTCTTAGATATATGTGAAACCATTAACAAGTTGTATAATTCATTTACATATAAAGGCATATTTCTTAATGAGGTGATCGTAGTGAGAAAGATTGGTGTATTAACAAGTGGTGGAGATTCACCAGGTATGAATGCAGCCGTTCGTGCGGTTGTGCGTAAAGCTATTTTCCTTGATATTGAAGTGTACGGCATCTATCAAGGATATAACGGATTGATCAACGGGAACATCAAGAAGCTTGAACTAGGTTCTGTTGGAGATATCATTCACCGTGGCGGAACGATGCTGTACACAGCCCGCTGTGAAGAATTCAAAACCAAAGAAGGCCAGAAAAAAGGCATCGAGCAATTAGAGAAGCATGGAATTGAAGGTCTTGTTGTCATTGGTGGAGATGGATCGTACCAAGGAGCAAAAGCTTTAACTGAATGGGGATATCCATGTGTGGGTGTACCGGGAACGATCGATAACGATATTCCGGGAACTGAATATACAATCGGTTTCGATACAGCTTTGAACACGGTCATCGACGCGATTGATAAGATTCGCGATACGGCAACCTCACATGAAAGAACATTCATCATTGAAGTGATGGGACGTAATGCAGGAGATCTTGCCCTGTGGTCCGGTCTTGCAGGCGGTGCTGAAACCATCCTGATTCCTGAAGAGAAATTCGATCTTGATGATATCGTGAACCGCTTGAAAAAAGGTCAGGAGCGCGGGAAAAAACATAGTGTCATCATTGTGGCAGAAGGTGTCATGTCGGCAAATGAATTTGCTAATCGTTTCACTGAAGCTACGGGAATGGATACACGTGTTTCTGTCCTCGGCCATATTCAGCGTGGTGGAACACCAACTGCATCTGATCGCGTGTTAGCAAGCCGTTTAGGTGCACGTGCAGTAGAGCTGTTGGTTAAAGGAAAAGGTGGAAGAGCAGTAGGGATTGAGAAAAATCAACTAGTTGATTACGATATTATTGAAGCACTTGCCAAGCCACATCAAATCGACTTGGACATGTACAGACTTTCCAAAGAGCTTTCAATCTAAATTGTTGTAAGATTTCAGGAGGTAAAGAAAATGAGAAAAACGAAAATAGTATGTACGATCGGTCCTGCAAGTGAGAGTGTAGAGAAGTTATCACAACTGATCGAAGCCGGAATGAATGTTTCCCGCTTAAACTTTTCACATGGTGACCATGAAGAACATGGACAGAGAATTGTCAATATCCGTGAAGCAGCCGAAAAAGCCGGGAAAACAGTCGGGATCCTTCTCGATACAAAAGGTCCGGAAATCCGTACGAATAATATGGAAGATGGTGCAATCGAATTAACTCAAGGTTCAAACGTCATCGTTTCCATGAAGGAAGTACTCGGGACAACTGAGAAATTCTCCGTTACATACGAAGGATTAATCGATGATGTTCATGTTGGTTCGAAAATTCTTCTTGACGATGGTCTAATTGGATTGGAAGTAACGGAAATCGATAAAGCGAATGGCGAGATTCATACGTACGTTGCCAACAGCGGCACTTTAAAGAATAAAAAAGGTGTAAACGTACCAGGTGTATCAGTAAACCTTCCGGGGATTACGGATAAAGATGCACAGGATATCGTATTCGGTATTGGGCAGGGAGTCGACTTTATTGCAGCATCATTCGTTCGCCGTGCCTCTGATGTACTGGAAATTCGTCAATTATTGGAAGAGCATGACGCTTCTCACATTCAAATCATCCCTAAGATCGAGAATCAAGAGGGTGTAGACAATATCAATGAAATCCTTGAAGTGTCAGACGGATTGATGGTGGCTCGTGGAGATCTTGGTGTGGAAATCCCTGCTGAAGAAGTACCATTGGTTCAGAAGATGTTGATCAAGAAATGTAACTCACTGGGTAAGCCTGTCATCACGGCAACTCAAATGCTTGATTCCATGCAGCGCAACCCTAGACCGACAAGAGCAGAAGCAAGTGACGTAGCCAATGCGATCTTCGATGGTACAGATGCGATCATGCTATCTGGTGAAACAGCTGCAGGTACGTATCCTGTTGAAGCGGTCCAAACGATGCATAACATTGCTTCAAGAGCGGAAACAGCCCTTGATTTCAATGATATCCTGGCGGCACGCAGCAAAGACAGTGAGCATAATATGACGGATGCCATCGGTCAATCTGTAGCGCACACAGCTCTTAACCTTGATGTCAATGCGATTGTTGCCCCAACGGAAAGCGGGCACACAGCACGCATGATTTCTAAGTACCGTCCAAAAGCTCCAATCGTAGCAGTAACGGGAACAGATTCCGTATCACGTCGATTGGCACTTGTCTGGGGTGTTTACCCTACAGTTGGACGTAAGGTGACGACTACGGACGAAATGCTTGATATGGCAGTAGAAGAAAGCGTCAATTCAGGAATGACGAAGCATGGAGATCGCATTATCATCACAGCTGGTGTTCCGATTGGTGAATCTGGAACAACCAATCTGATGAAAATCCATGTGGTAGGCGACGTCGTTGCAAAAGGTCAAGGAATTGGCCGTAGATCTGCTTATGGTAAAGCCGTTGTAGCGATGTCTGCAGATGAAGCAGTGAAAAATACTACCCCGGGTTCTGTTCTTATTACCATCGGAACAGACAAAGAAATGATGCCGGCCCTGGAAAAATGCTCGGCTCTTATTGTTGAAGAAGGCGGTTTGACAAGTCATGCAGCGGTAGTTGGAATCAATCTAGGGATTCCTGTAGTCGTTGGTGTGGACAATGCCACTTCTCTATTCACAAATGGTCAGGAAATTACAGTAGACGCTACTCGCGGTGTCATCTATAACGGTCACGCTAGCGTATTATAAGTTGAAATGTGAAAAGCCAGAGTCTGGAATGGACTCTGGCTTTTGTGCGTAAATAAGAGTGTTCATTCGGTAGTTGTGACCGGTGTTCACAATTTGGCACGAGTTTTGGGGGAAGTGGCACGAGTTTAGCTGAAAGTGGCACAAGTTAGATAGAAGGTACCGCAACAATCGTTTAAAAGTGCCGCAACCAGCATTGTAAGTAAATCACCACAAAACGTGAACGCGTACTATAAAACCGCCTGCGATGATAATAGTCATAACTCGCCAAAAGCACATTCAAATTAAGCAAACCCCCACATAATACGCAAAATCTCAAATATGTTATAATTAAAGGAAGCAAGTATTAAAGTAAAATGGAGGAATCCATCATGAGATATATGTTGTTATTATTGATTATCGTACCCGCTTTTGAAATTGGGTTATTGGTTCTTTCCGGACAAGCCATTGGTCTCGTTCCAACGGTTCTATTGATTATCACTACAGGGATTTTAGGAGCTTATTTGGCGAAAAAACAAGGAATGGAGACACTCAGAAAAGCGCAGCAGGATATGCAGTACGGTCAGCTGCCTGGAGATGCCATCATTGATGGATTGTGCATTCTGGTCGGAGGAGTCGTTCTGTTGACGCCTGGTTTTATCACCGATGCAATCGGATTCCTGCTATTACTTCCACCTACACGTAAAATGTTCAAACCGTTCATTTATAAGCTATTCAAGCGGTGGATCAATAATGGGAATGTAATCATATACAGATAATACAAAAAGCACTGCTCACGGGGAGCAGTGCTTTTCCTATTTTACACCCATAATAAACTTCCACGTATCTTCAAAAACACCCGCTCTTTTGAGAGTGGATAGAATGACTAGTACAACCGGGCCAACGATCAATCCAAGAAACCCGATGAGCTTAAAGCCGACAAAGAGAGCAATCAGGGTGGCGAGTGGATCGAGTCCGATGCTTGAGGACAGTACTTTCGGCTCCATAATTTGACGCTGTACCACGACAACTAAATAGAGAACGGATAAACCGATACCTAATCCGACGTTCCCTGTAATAAACTCATAAATGATCCAAGGTACGAAAACCGCTCCTGTACCAAGATACGGTAAAATATCAACGAGACCCGTTACGAGTGCAATGGTGATCGCATAGTCCACTCTCAGTATGATCAATCCGATTAACACGATGATAGCCGTGATGGATATGAGGGTGAACTGTGCTCTAATAAATCCGAACAGGGCCCTTTTCAGATCGATGAATACTTTTCTCCCGCTGCTCATCGCCTTTCCAGGAATGATTTTCTCTGCTTTGGCAGATAATGTATACCAGTCCTTACTAATGAAAAACGTGGCTAAAGCGGCAAAAATCAGGACGGATGCCGCGTTGGGAATCCATGAAATCAACTGAGGCAATTTGGTGAAAAAGTTTTGCAGGAAATCCCCTGCAGAAGTGGCAATTTTTGTTCCGGCGGTCTGGACATTTTCTAATATGGTATCCTGCTGTCCGGCTTCAAGGTTCTTGAATAATCCTGATAGCTGGTTGTATAGTGGAATCACATGCCCTACGACGAAATCCTCAGCATATTTGACCAAGGTCTGCACATGCTTAGGTAGCTCTTCTGCTAAATAATTCGCACCGGAAACAATTTCAGCAATCAGTAGAGTGATAAGACCTGCAAAGATCGCAACGATCAATATGAGAGATAAAGCAACTGCCCATATCCTCGGCAGCCATCTTTCAAGCCAATTCACTAGAGGATTGATGAGTAACGCGATGGCAATGGCAATGATAAACGGATAAGCAAGCTTCCATATGTAATAGAGTGAAATCAAAGAGAACATGACAATGGCTAAAACGATCAGGAACCGGATCGTTCGATAAACATATTCTACATTCAAGGGCTTCCCTCCTATCCGATCTTCTACTTCTATTTTAAAGGAGACAGGAAATGAAAGGAAGTTTAATTTAAAGAGGTTGCTCATTTTTACAACAAATGATAAAAGTTGATATGGTAGGATAATGATTACGAAAGGAAGAGGTTACTTATGTCACAGGCATTCATGTTTTTGCTGCTCTTATTGGGAATTGGATTCGCTGCAAAAAACCAGTCCATTATTATAGCCGTAACATTTCTAATCATTCTTAAGCTGGCAGGTATCGATGAAAAAGTGTTTGCGGCCATTCAGTCCAAAGGAATTAACTGGGGTGTTACAATCATCACGATTGCTGTATTGGCACCAATCGCTACAGGTGAAATCGGATTTAAAGACCTGTATGACTCATTAAAGTCCCCTTATGCGTGGATTGCCCTCGCTTCTGGAATGGCGGTGGCCTTAATCGCGAAGAGCGGGTTAACGCTGTTGGAAGAGGACCCTCATATTACGACAGCTCTTGTTCTCGGCACCGTCTTAGCTGTGGCATTCTTTAAAGCAGTAGCTGTCGGACCGCTGATAGGAGCAGGTATTGCTTACCTCGCGATGAAATTATATGAGTTGTTCTTATAGAATACCACTGGAGTTCGTGCCGGTTGAAGAATTTATCCTCCACATCTCTGATGAGAGTTTGACTCTGATTATACATCTTCGACATATTTAGTGCTTTTATAACAGGAGGAGAAACCCCTGTAACCACTCCGTTTGTAAGCCTCAATGGCATGGTTTATTTTTCTAGAAAAATAATTTTTATAGAAATTGATGCGTTTTCATTCACAAAAGTCAGATAATTGTTTATAATAGGAAATGTAAGCGCATCCCAAGCTCTCGTGACATCATAGGAAGAGCCGGGAATCATTTTTTGTATAGGAATTGAGCAATCGCTCAACCTTTATTTATGTTCTTTTTAAACAAGCCTACTGATTTTTTGATAGTCATGTAGGGTTTTATGCTCATATGAAAATGGGTAAAGAGAAATACTTAACAAAAGGAGAGGTTATTATGACAGCAACTCGCGGGTTAGAAGGGGTTGTAGCAACAACATCATCCATTAGTTCGATCATTGATGATACTCTTACATATGTTGGCTACAACATTGATGATTTAGCAAATAATGCCAGTTTTGAAGAGGTTATCTACTTATTATGGCATCTGAAATTACCTACTTCATCAGAACTTCAGGAATTTACAGAGCTATTAGCAGATAACGCTGAATTGCCTAAAGAGGTCATCGAACACTTCAAAATGTACAACATCAAGGAAGTCCATCCTATGGCAGCTTTACGTTCTGCAGTGTCTTTACTTGGATTATATGATGATAAAGCAGATGTTATGGACGAAAAGGAAAACTATTTAAAAGCCGTTCGACTTCAAGCGAAAATTCCTACAATCGTAACGAGCTTTTCCCGAATTCGTAGTGGACTAGAGCCGATTGCTCCTCGCAAAGATTTAGGATTCGCTGCTAATTTCCTATATATGTTAACCGGGAAAGATCCCGAGCCGGTTGAAATTGAGGCATTCAATAAAGCGCTTGTTCTTCATGCGGATCACGAGTTAAATGCTTCTACATTCACTGCACGTGTATGTGTCGCTACTCTTTCTGATGTGTATTCAGGCGTCACTGCTGCGATAGGTGCTTTAAAAGGACCGTTGCACGGTGGAGCAAATGAGCAAGTAATGAAGATGCTTACTGAAATTGGTTCGGTTGATAAAGCAGAATCATATATCCTGGACAAACTAGAGAAGAAAGAAAAAATCATGGGCTTCGGTCACCGTGTATACCGTCAAGGAGACCCGCGTGCCAAGCACCTTAAAGAAATGTCTAAAAAATTAACTGAATTAACTGGACAAAGTAAATATTACGAAATGTCCGTTAAGGTGGAAGATGTATTTACATCTAACAAAGGCTTACCGCCTAATGTTGATTTCTATTCAGCATCCGTTTACCACAGCTTAGGCATCGATCATGATCTATTCACTCCGATCTTCGCTGTAAGCCGTGTATCCGGTTGGTTAGCTCATATTCTGGAGCAGTATTCAAACAACCGCTTAATCCGTCCTCGTGCTGATTATGTAGGGCCCGGCAAGCAAGAATATGTGCCTGTAGAACAAAGAGGTTAAACATCAATATTTACAAAAGGTGAAAATATTGGTGTAATGAATAAGGGAAGGGGACTGACTCTAAATGCATAAGGCACTTATGGGTCATCCCCTTTGATAATGAATAAATGGAGGTTACATAATGACACAAGGTGAAAAAATTACAAACCAGAACGGCCAGCTTAATGTGCCAAACAATCCAATTGTCCCATTCATTGAAGGTGACGGAACAGGCCCGGATATTTGGGCAGCAGCTCAACGCGTTTTAGATGCTTCTGTTGAAAAAGCATATAAAGGTGAACGCAAAATCTCTTGGAAAGAAGTATATGCAGGAGAGAAAGCATTCAACAAAACAGGTGAATGGCTTCCATCAGAAACTCTTGATGCGATCCGTGAATACTTCATCGCAATCAAGGGTCCACTTACAACTCCTGTTGGGGGCGGAATCCGTTCATTGAACGTTGCGCTACGCCAGGAATTAGACCTGTTCACTTGCCTGCGTCCTGTACGCTATTTCGAAGGTGTTCCATCACCGGTTAAGCGTCCTGAAGACACTGACATGGTCATTTTCCGTGAAAACACTGAAGACATCTATGCAGGTATCGAATATGCAAAAGGTTCTGATGATGTGAAAAAATTAATCAGCTTCCTTCAAGATGAAATGGGTGTTAACAAAATCCGTTTCCCTGAAACTTCTGGTATTGGTATCAAGCCTGTATCTGAAGAAGGTACAAGCCGTCTTGTTCGTGCAGCGATCAACTACGCTATCACAGAAGGCCGTAAATCAGTAACGTTGGTTCACAAAGGGAACATCATGAAGTTCACTGAAGGAGCTTTCAAAAACTGGGGTTACGAGCTTGCCGAAAAAGAATTCGGCGATAAAGTATTCACTTGGGCTCAATATGACAAGATCAAAGATGCTGACGGATTGGAAGCTGCTAACAAAGCACAATCCGAAGCTGAAGCAGCTGGTAAGATCATCGTGAAGGATTCAATCGCTGATATCTTCCTACAGCAAATCCTGACTCGTCCTGCTGAGTTTGATGTAGTGGCAACAATGAACCTAAACGGAGATTATATCTCTGATGCATTAGCCGCTCAAGTTGGTGGAATCGGTATTGCGCCTGGAGCAAACATCAACTACGAAACAGGACATGCAATCTTTGAGGCGACTCACGGAACAGCTCCTAAATATGCAGGTATGGATAAAGTGAATCCTTCATCTGTCATCCTTTCCGGTGTGCTTCTGCTTGAGCACCTTGGTTGGACAGAAGCTGCTAACTTAATCACAAAATCCATGGAGAAAACAATCGCTTCTAAAGTCGTAACATATGACTTCGCCCGTCTAATGGATGGAGCAACAGAAGTGAAATGTTCTGAGTTCGGTTCTGCTTTAATCGAAAACATGGGATAATTTTAATTTGAAATAGGGACGGGGTGCTTCGAATTGGAGCACTCCTTCCTTTACATAATGACACGAATAGGAGGAATTATGATGGCTATTAAACGTAGAAAAGTATCTGTTATCGGTGGAGGTTTTACAGGGGCGACTACAGCACTGATGCTTGCTCAGAAAGAGCTTGGAGATGTTGTACTGGTAGATATTCCTCAAAATGAAGACCCGACGAAAGGGAAAGCGCTGGATATGCTTGAAGCGAGCCCGGTACAAGGATTTGATTCAAACATTATCGGTACTTCCAATTATGAAGATACAAAGGATTCGGATATCGTTGTCATCACTGCAGGGATTGCCCGTAAACCAGGAATGAGCCGTGATGACCTGGTTCAAACCAATCAAAAGGTCATGAAATCAGTTACGCAGCAAATCGTTAAGTATTCGCCAAATTGCTACATCATCGTTCTGACAAACCCGGTGGATGCTATGACATATACAGTATTCAAAGAGTCCGGGTTCCCTAAAGAGCGCGTAATCGGACAATCCGGCGTTCTGGATACAGCCCGTTTCCGCACATTTGTCGCTCAAGAATTAAACCTTTCTGTGAAAGATATTACAGGATTCGTTCTTGGCGGCCATGGTGATGACATGGTTCCTCTTATTCGTTACTCGTACGCTGGAGGCATTCCTCTGGAAACATTAATTCCTAAAGACCGTTTAGACGCGATCGTCGAGCGTACCCGTAAAGGCGGAGGGGAGATTGTCGGCCTTCTGGGCAACGGAAGTGCTTATTATGCTCCTGCTGCTTCACTTGTTCAAATGGTAGAAGCCATCCTTAAAGATCAACGCCGTGTCATTCCTGCCATTGCATACTTGGAAGGTGAGTACGGTTTCGAAGGTATCTACCTGGGTGTTCCGACCATCCTTGGTGGTAATGGACTGGAAAGAATCATTGAACTCGAACTAACCGAAGAAGAGAAAACTGCACTCTCTAACTCCGCAGACGCTGTTAAAAACGTGATGTCTTCTTTGGCTTAATACACATTCAATCCAAAACTGGCTTCCTTATTGGAGGTCAGTTTTTTTGTAGGTGAATAGGGGTTACTGAAAATCGGATAGCTGAAATCTCAAGCGTTTTCTTTTTTCGTTATGGCGTATTTAAACAGAATATTAAGTTATTATTTTTAAAAAAAGAACATATTCAGAAAGTTGATTGGAGCGGAAGGTGCTCGACTCCTGCGGGAATAGCGGGAAAGTTGAGACCCCACAGGGCAAAAGCCCGAGGAGGCTCAACTCACGCCCCGCGGAAAGCGAGCACCTGGAGTGGAAATCAACCACTACATACTTATCGAGGAAGTCTAATCAACTAGACTTTGAGAAATGATGTTAAATTAAAATAAACCTAACGCGTAAAAACTCTTTGTATGGAAACCCTATAAATGATAAAATATTAATAGACAGATAATAAAAACAATTTTTATTATTAAAAATTGTAATCGTTTACATACTCGGAGGTGCTTCTTATGTTATTAGGGAAAAAGAGAAAACTGGGAAGAAGAATTGAAGAAATGACGATTGGTGAAAAGCTGACCCTTACAGAAAAAATAGAAGATAACGAACTGCTTCTTTATTTAGGGCTCACAAATGATGCCAATCCATTATACATCCAGCATGACTACGCTTCTCAAACGCCATTCAAAAAACCGATTGTTCCTTCAATCATGTTAACGGGGATCATCACATCTGCCGTTTCTAAATATCTACCGGGTCCGGGTTCCCATATAGTAGAGCAAAACATTGAATTCCCTAAACCGGTCTATCATTACGCAACAGTACAATTCCTGTTTGAAGTGACGGAAGTGGATCCTAACACTCATTTGGTAACCATCGATGTAACAGCTACCAATGAAGAAGATGAGAAGGTCATCAACGGTACCATCAAAGTATGTCCCCCTCACCGATTAGAGAAAATGAATAGCCATGCATTAGAAAACTTCTAAACACCTGAAGGAGCTATGATATCCATAGCTCTTTTTATTATGAAAAAAAAAGATAATGAAAGCGGGAGAAGTGCATCATATTAAAGAATAGAACAAGGTTTGGTCGGTTTAGTAACGTACGGCAAGAAAACTAAAAAGTATTAAATCTCTCTAAATGATGGTAACCCTCCAGATTTATATTATAATGAAAGTACAATTACATAATTACGTTGGATGTTGGGGTTAATTTTCTTTTGTATGGAGGCACAACAAATGAGCAAAAAAATCTTGGTAGTCGATGATGAACAGTCTATTGCAACACTCTTAAAGTACAATCTTGAGCAATCAGGTTATTCCGTTACAACGTCACATGATGGTGAAGAAGGAAGGGATAAAGCGATTGAGCAATCCCCGGACTTAATTATTCTTGACCTGATGCTTCCTTCCATGGATGGAATCGAAGTGTGTAAAGAACTGAGACAAAGGAAGATTAATATCCCCATTCTAATGTTAACGGCTAAGGATGACGAATTTGATAAAGTTCTTGGACTGGAGCTTGGGGCAGACGACTATATGACAAAGCCGTTCAGTCCACGTGAAGTGGTTGCGAGGGTCAAGGCTATTCTAAGACGCAGTCAAGCCATTCAGGAAGCGGCGGAACCATCTTCCATTGAACCGACAGATTACAAGGTAGTGGGTGAATTAAAGGTTTATCCAGAACAGTATGAGGCTTATTTCCAAGGTGATTTACTTGAATTGACACCTAAGGAATTCGAACTTCTTTTATATCTAACAGACAATAAGGGAAGAGTCTTAACGAGAGATCAGCTATTAAGTGCTGTATGGAATTATGATTTTGCCGGGGACACCAGAATAGTGGATGTTCATATCAGTCATTTACGGGAAAAAATAGAATCCAACACGAAAAAACCAACTTATATAAAAACCATCCGTGGGCTTGGGTATAAATTGGAGGAGCCTAAAAATCGATGACCAAGTTTAGAACAAAACTTCTTTTTGCTCTAATCACCCTGATCATCGCTGTATTGATAGGGCTTGGTTTGCTTCTAGGTCAGATTTTCAAGAATTTCTATCTGGATACATTTAATTCCCGGATTCAAAAAGAGGCAAGGTTACTGGCTAATTCCATAGAAGAAAACGGGACACCGAAAGAAATCGATCCGGAGATGATCAAAGAATTGAGTGACATATTGGATGTCCGGATTACGATTCTTGATAACTCAGGAAGTGTAGTCCATGATACGGAAACCTCGGAATCACTGGTTGGTCCTCAGCAAAAGAGGATAATAAATGAAATCCAGGAGAACTGGGATGTAAAGCAAAAGCATAGAAAACTGGTGACTTCAGGTGTGGAGTACAGATATTATTGGTACCCGCTAAAGGGCGGGAATAACCAGTTAAATGGACTGCTTATCATGAGTACCGAGGTAGAAGCCTTCGAGAAAGGAATACAGCAAATTTGGTTTGTGCTATCCATTTCCTTAGGTCTTGCCTTAATTCTCATTATCATTTTGGGATCGAGAATCACGGTGAGGTATACAAAACCCATTGAATCGGCAACGAATGTGGCAATGGAGCTCGCCAAGGGAAATTATCGGGCGAGGACATATGAAGACCGCCTGGATGAAACGACTATGTTAAGTACCTCCATTAACATTCTCGCCCGTAATCTGCAGGAAATGGTGAATTCCCAGGAAATGCAGCAGGATCGCTTAACGACGCTGATTGAAAACATGGGGAGTGCCCTACTCTTAATTGATCATCGAGGTTTTGTTGTATTGACGAACCGGACATTCAGGGACTTCTTTAATCTGAAAGAAAGCCAGCTGAAAAAAGTCAGATACCATGAGGTCATTCACTATCAGGAAGTGAATAAGCTTGTGGAAGAAATCTTCATGACAGAAGAACGTTTAAGAAAGCAGATCCTTCTTCCTCATAAAATAGAAAGAAAGCATTACGAAGTATATGGGGCTCCTATCATCGGTCATAACGATGAGTGGAAAGGGATTGTCGTGGTATTCCATGACATCACGGAGCTCAAAAAGCTCGAGCAAATGAGAAAAGACTTCGTAGCGAATGTCTCTCATGAGTTGAAGACACCGATCACATCCATTAAAGGTTTCTCGGAGACACTATTGGATGGGGCGATGAACGATCCCGATACGTTAAAGTCTTTCCTGGATATCATTCTGATGGAAAGCGACCGACTCCAATCCCTTATACAAGATTTATTGGAATTGTCCAAGATTGAAAAGCAGGGGTTCGAGCTTTCCCTGCAGGAAGTAGAGATTGCCGGTTTAATTGAAGACGTGATTCCGATTTTGAAAGAAAAAGCGAAATCAAAAGAAATTTCCCTCCAAACATTCTTTGAGTCAAGGGGCCATGCGGAAGTCGACTCCTACCGACTAAAGCAGGTTTTCATTAATCTGGTCAGTAATGCGATCGTGTACACTCCAAAGAGCGGGAATGTCTTGATTTCAGTGACGGAAGATAAAGAAATGGTTCATGTGAGCGTCAAGGATAACGGGATGGGAATCAGTAAAGAAGAACTTCCCCGCATTTTTGAACGATTTTATCGCGTGGACAAAGCAAGAAGCCGTAATTCTGGCGGAACGGGCTTAGGTTTAGCCATTGTGAAGCATATTATCGAAGCTCATGAAGGAAAAATTGAAGTAGACAGTGAAGTGAATGAAGGTACGACGTTTACTGTCTCCTTATACAAACAGTCTTCAAGCTATTCGTTGGGTGATGGGACGGGCAAATCTTAGTAAGTTTACAATTATTTTACATTGTATTTACAATAGGTTTAAATCCAGTTAATAAAAGGGTGTTACGATACTAAGTGAAACCCCTTCATCCAAGGTGTTAAGAAAAGGCGAGAACTAACCCCGTTCTCGTCTTTTCGCTTTTTTATTTTGAAAGCGTTTACTACAGAATGAATGCTGGTGAGGGATAAAACTTTACTTGCCAGCTGACGGGTGCATTAAGTTAGGGATTCAGTCTCCTCAAGCCCACTAAATGGAACTCCCTCTAATTGTCATCTTCTCTTAATATTCTTGAAACCTTTTTGTAGTAAGTCCGTATATCTTAGTAGGAGATTAATAAGATATAGAGATAGAAAAGGGAGGGCGCATATGAGTTTAAAACGAATTTACATGGTGACAGGGATGGTTGTGGCAGCCATTATTTTAATTGTTGTGTTATTGACTTCCTGGTATACCGTTGATGAATCAGAACAAGCGCTTGTATTGACTTTTGGAGAAGCGGGAGAGCCGGTCGTTGAGCCTGGGCTGCATTTCAAGATGCCTTGGCCGATGCAATCTGTAGAAATCCTGTCTAAAGAAACCTTCAGTCTGCAATTTGGATATGAAGAAAAAGACGGGAAGATAAAGGACTTTCCGAAAGAAACGAAAATGATCACGGGAGATGAGTACATCGTTCTCGCTGATCTTGTGGTTCAATGGAAAATCACGGATCCTGAAACCTACTTATTTAACTCTGACAACCCGAAAGAAATCCTTTATGATGCTACTTCTTCTTCTTTAAGAAGCATTATAGGGAGCTCTTTGATAGATGATGCGTTAACGTCAGGAAAAGCTGAAATCGAGGCGGAAGTAAGAGATTTATTAACCACCCTGATTGATGATTACGATATTGGTATTTCCATTCTTGCAGTGAAATTGCAGGATGTCGAGCTGCCGAATGCAGAGGTTCGATCAGCTTTTACAGCCGTAACGGATGCAAGGGAAACGATGAACACGAAAATCAATGAAGCAAAGAAATATCGGAACCAACGATCAAATGAAGCACAAGGTGAAAAGGATGCGATCATGTCTAGGGCAAAAGGGGATAAAATTGCACGTGTGGAGCAGGCCCGTGGAGATGTAGCCGTATTTGATAAGCTATATAACGAATACAAATCGAATCCTGAGATTACGAGAAAACGACTCGTGTTAGAAACCTTGGAAAATGTTCTTCCGAATGCGGAAATCTACATTATGAAGGACAGTGGAGAAACATTGAAATACTTCCCGATTCGACAGCTTGAAAATCAAAACGGCCCGGTGAAGCAGGAAGGGAGTGAAGAGAATGAGTGATCAAAACGTCTTTGACATCAATCAAAAGAAGAAAGAACCTGTCGAGTGGAAGCGTTATACAAAATTAGGAATCTTCCTTGTCATTCTCGCTGCAATCATTCTTCTGCTGTTTACCAGTCTCTTTATTGTCAAAGAAGGAGAGTATAAAGTCGTCCGTCAATTCGGGGAAGTAGTGAGAATAGACAAAGAACCCGGTTTGAAATATAAGATCCCGTTCATTCAGTCTGTTACTACCCTGCCTAAGCATCAAATGACGTATGATGTAACGGAAGCTGAAATCAATACAAAAGATAAAAAGCGGATGCTCATCGACAACTATGCTGTGTGGCGTATCGAAGACCCACTTAAAATGATCAAGAATGCAAGAACGGTCATTAACGCGGAGACAAAAATGGAAGAATTCATCTACTCAGTCGTCAGGTCAGAGCTTGGACAATTAGAATATGATGAAATCATCAATGATGAAAAGTCTTCCCGGGGAAGCTTGAACGATCGGGTAACGGACAAAGTGAACGAGCTTCTTGAACGGGATGGATACGGAATTGTCGTGCAGGATGTCCGCATGAAGCGTACGGATTTACCGGAAGCTAATGAAAACTCTGTCTACACGCGTATGATTTCAGAACGTGAATCAAAGGCCCAGGAATACCTCTCAATGGGGGATGCCGAGAAACAACGAATCACCGCTGAAACAGATCGTGAAGTGAAGGAGCTGCTGGCAAAAGCAGGGGCCGATGCTAATGTCATCAGGGCAGAAGGAGAATCTGAAGCGGCACAAATCTACAACAAATCGTTCTCCAAAGATCCTGATTTCTATGACCTATATAAAACGCTGGAAACATATAAGAAAATAGTGGATGATAAAACGGTTATTATCTTACCATCTGACTCCCCGTATGCAAGGCTGTTAATGGGGTATACAGAATAAAAGAAGAAACTGTTGAAGATTGAGTAATCTCATTCTTCAACAGTTTTTTCAATTCTATGTTCCGTTTATCGAAAATCCACGAAGCTCCATAGAGACGACTCTATTCAAAATGAAATCAAAATCTTCTTAGTGGACTTAATAAGGTCCCCATTTTTCCTTTCATTCCCCAACATGATAGAATAAACATATAGATTCAGAAGCCTTTACAGGAGGTACTTACATGTCCAAAAAATTAGTATTGATCGACGGCAATAGTATTGCTTACCGTGCATTCTTCGCACTGCCCTTATTAAATAACGACAAAGGTGTACATACAAACGCAGTATACGGTTTTACCACCATGCTGCAAAAAATACTCGAAGACGAAAAACCATCTCATATTTTAGTCGCCTTTGATGCAGGGAAAACGACTTTCAGACATAAGACATTCAAAGAATACAAAGGCGGCAGACAAAAGACTCCACCGGAATTGTCCGAGCAATTTCCATATATCCGCGAGCTTTTGGATGCATACGGAATTAAGCGCTATGAAAAAGAAAACTATGAAGCAGATGATATTATCGGAACGCTCTCTCTGCAGGCGGAATCTGACGGGTACGAGGTAAAAGTGTATTCCGGGGATAAGGATTTAACACAGTTAAGCTCGAAGACTACGACGGTTTGTATTACAAGAAAGGGCATAACGGATATCGAAGTATACACACCGGAGCATATAAAAGAAAAATGGGAAATCACACCTGATCGCATCATCGATATGAAAGGCCTGATGGGAGATAGCTCTGATAATATTCCAGGCGTGCCGGGTGTAGGTGAGAAAACGGCGATCAAGCTGCTAAAAGAATTTGATTCCCTTGAAAAGCTACTAGACTCCATTGACCAGGTAAGTGGGAAGAAATTAAAAGAAAAGCTCGAAGAAAATAAAGAACAAGCGATCATGAGTAAGGAACTCGCCACCATCCTAAGAGAAGCTCCAATCGAGATTGGTGTGGAAGAGCTGAATTATGATGGAATGGATGAAGGGAAACTAAAGGAAGTATACCGGGATCTCGGATTCAACTCATTGCTTGAGAAGATGGGTGAGTCTACGCAAGAGGAGCCCCAGGAGCTTGATGATATCTCCTTTGAGGTAGTTGAAACCATCAAAGAAGAACATCTTTCAAACGAAAGTTCTTTATACATTGAAATGCTGGAAGAGAACTATCATCTCGGAGAAGTAATCGGGATGAGTCTGCACAATGAGAAAGGCACGATTTTCTTTACGCTTGAAACGGCATTGAATTCTGAAGCATTTAAGAAATGGGCTGAAAACGAAAGCGCAGCAAAATATGTGTACAACTCGAAGGAAACCGTCGTGGCTCTAAAGAGACAGGGAGTTGACATAAAAGGGATCGAGTTCGATCTGCTGTTAGCATCCTACATTATCAATCCTTCTGAATCCAGTGAAGACTTCGCTACTATTTCAAAAGGGCACGGTCAGCCTTCTATCGAATCGGATGAATCGGTATATGGAAAAGGTGCCAAGCAGAAGGTCCCTTCCACTGAGATTCTATCAGAGCATCTTGCGCGAAAAGCATTCATTCTTCATGAATTGAAGAACACATGTATGGAAGAGTTAAAAGAAAATGATTTATATGAATTATTTGCAGAGTTAGAATTACCCCTTGCCCTTATTTTAGCCGAAATGGAATTCACCGGTGTGAAAGTGGATCAAGAGCGTTTGCTCACCATGAAAGAAGAGCTTTCACACCGCCTGGAAGAATTAGAAAAGAACATACATGAGCAAGCCGGAGAGAGCTTTAATATTAATTCTCCGAAGCAGCTCGGCGTGATTCTTTTTGAAAAGCTGGGTTTACCTGTCGTGAAAAAAACCAAAACTGGTTATTCCACTTCTGCTGACGTATTGGAAAAACTGCAGTCCAAGCATGAAATCATTGATCATATCCTGCATTACCGTCAGCTTGGTAAGTTACAATCCACCTATTTAGAGGGATTATTGAAGGTTGTCCATAAAGACTCGAGTAAAATTCATACACGATTCAACCAGGCCCTGACTCAAACGGGCCGATTAAGCTCGACGGACCCTAACCTGCAAAATATTCCGATCCGTCTTGAAGAAGGTAGGAAGATCCGTCAGGCGTTCATTCCTTCTGAAAAGGGCTGGGTAATGTTTGCTGCAGACTACTCTCAAATTGAGCTCCGTGTACTGGCTCATATCGCCAAGGATGAGAAATTAGTTGAAGCTTTCAGAAATGATATGGACATTCATACGAAAACAGCGATGGACGTCTTTGGGGTGGCGAAAGAAGAGGTCACATCCAATATGAGAAGGCATGCGAAAGCCGTTAACTTCGGAATCGTGTACGGAATCAGTGACTACGGTCTTTCTCAAAGCCTTGATATTACACGAAAAGAAGCAGGGGAATTCATTAAGAAGTACCTGGAAAGCTTCCCAGGTGTAAAAGAATATATGGATGATATCGTCCAGGATGCAAAACAGAAGGGCTATGTGACTACTCTCCTTAATCGCCGACGTTACCTGCCGGAAATCACGAGCCGTAATTTTAACTTAAGAAGTTTCGCTGAACGTACAGCGATGAACACGCCGATTCAAGGAAGTGCAGCCGACATCATCAAGAAGGCCATGATTGATATGGCAGCAAGATTAAAAGAAGAAAAACTTCAATCACGATTATTGCTGCAGGTTCATGATGAATTGATCTTTGAAGCGCCTGAAGAAGAAATCGAAGTGTTAAAGAAAATTGTTCCTGAAGTAATGGAGAATGCGATGGAGTTAGAAGTTCCATTAAAGGTCGATTACTCATACGGTCAAACATGGTACGACGCGAAGTAGAGTTTGATAAGGAGGTGGCAGAGTGCCGGAGCTGCCTGAAGTAGAAACGGTCAGAAAGACGTTGGAGCTTCTTGTTATTGGAAAGAAAATCAAAGACGTCTCGGTTTTTTGGCCTAAGATGATAAAAAGTCCCGACGAACCCGATGAATTTGTTCATAGCTTGAAGGGGCAGGAAATACTTGAAATGGGAAGAAGAGGGAAATTCCTGATCTTTTATTTAAACGACGTGGCCCTTGTTTCTCACTTGAGAATGGAAGGGAAGTACAACTTGTCCGATAGCCGGGACCCCATTGAAAAGCACACCCACGTCATTTTTCACTTTACGGATAACACGGAACTCAGATACCGTGATGTCCGGAAGTTCGGAACGATGCATTTATTCAGGAAAGGGGAGGAATTGCTTCATCTTCCCCTCCTGCAGTTGGGACCGGAGCCATTCCAATCCGAATTTACAGCTGACTACTTGGCAGAAAAGCTGGACAAGACAGAAAGAATCGTGAAAGCCACATTATTAGATCAGACGGTCCTCGTTGGGTTGGGGAATATTTATGTGGATGAAGCGTTATTCCGTGCAGGTATACACCCTGACCGAAAATCAAAATCTCTTTCAACGGAAGAAATTGAACGTTTGCACAAAGAAATCATTCATACGCTGACCGAAGCCGTTGAAATGGGAGGAAGTACGATTCGCTCCTATGTGAATTCTCAGGGACAAATGGGTATGTTCCAACAGAACCTCTTCGTGTATAGCCGGAAAGAAGAACCTTGTCGAAAGTGTGGTGCTCTAATTGAGAAGAAAGTTTCAGCAGGGAGAGGGACGCACTATTGTCCCGGTTGCCAACGTTAGAAAGAACCATTAACATCTGATAAGCCCTTACCATATAGTATTGTAATGATTTTTGGGAGGGCTATTAGATGAGTGAAACAATCTCCTTATTACTGCTGGCGTTTGCTGTAAGTCTTGATAGTTTTAGCACAGGTTTAACTTACGGATTACGAAAAGTGAAAATCCCTACAAAATCAATCAGCATCATATCCATTTGTTCGGCGAGCTCCTTATTGTTGGCCATGTTGCTTGGTCAGACCATTGGATCCATCATCACACCGCTTTGGGCTGGAAGGATCGGCGGACTGATTCTGGTTGTGATTGGAGCAGCTGTACTGTACCAGTTCTTTAGACCGGAAAAAGATACGGTATTATCCCAAGAAAAAACGTTAATTAACTTTGAGATTAAATCCATAGGATTAGTGGTTCAAATTTTAAGAAGACCGTTAACGGCAGACTTTGATAGATCGGGTACAATTACTGGTATTGAAGCATTTATGCTTGGAATCGCACTGTCATTGGATGCGTTCGGTGCCGGAATTGGCGCTGCGTTATTAAATTTCTCGCCATTCATACTTACTTTAGCCATCCTGGTGATGAGCTTTACGTTCTTATTCTCAGGATTGAAGATGGGGGAATTCTTCTCTCATATACGATGGATTCACCGAGTGTCATTTCTACCGGGAGTTCTGTTGATCCTTATAGGGATCCTGAGGTTTTAAGGGCTGACATGAGTTAGAAAGGAATAGGATAATGGCTAGCATTATAGGATTAACAGGTGGTATTGCAAGTGGTAAAAGCACAGTTTCAAAAATGTTAAATGAAAAAGGCTATACGATCATTGATGCAGACCTTGCTGCCCGTATGGTGGTTGAGGTTGATCAGCCGGCTTACCTTGCGATTGTGGAAGAATTCGGTGAACACATACTGCACGATCACGATTCAACCATCAATCGTGAAAAACTCGGCCAGATCATCTTTAACTCTGAAGAAAAACGTAAAAAGCTTAATGGAATCGTACATCCTGCCGTCAGAAGCATGATGCTCTCACATAAAGATGAAGCCATTCTTGCTGGTAAAAACACGATTTTCATGGATATCCCCCTTTTATTCGAAAGCAACTTGACGTGGATGGTGGATCGTACAGTCGTAGTATACGTGAACGAAGAAACCCAACTATCCCGTCTAATGGAGCGTAACAACTATAACCGTGAAGACGCCTCCTCCCGCATCGCTTCCCAATTCTCCTTAAAGGAAAAAGCAAGCAATGCCGACGCAGTCATCGACAACAACGGATCTTTACAAGAGACCCAACAACAGCTTGATGCACTATTAGTGGAGTGGAATCTAAAACCATAGAATGACTTATGAGCCGACAAGGGAACCTCTTGTCGGCTTTTTTTCGTTCGTTAGTTCCATTTGGTGTTTTGTCTGTCAAAACTTATAGAAATAGTGTAGTAGCACAGAGTGGATTGTAGCGGAAGGCACTTTACTCCTGCGGGAAATAGAGGAAAGGTCGAGACCCCACAGGGCAAAGCCCGAGGAGGCTCGACTTCCTCCCCGCGGAAAGAAAGTGCCTGGAGCGGAAAGGAACGGTCATTGTTAAGAAACGCATATATAGCTTTGAAAAAATGTATTATTTTAAACCACAAAAATATACATTCAATAAGCCTATTTGTCAGAATAATAAAACATTAAAAATCCGCAAAATACTTATTAACATATTCTCTAAATATGTTATACTATTTTTAGCAAATAAACATATAAGTATAACATTAATATAGAGGGGAGCCGGATTTATGAAGGCGAAAATTGCAATCAATGGTTTTGGGCGTATTGGGAGAATGGTTTTCAGGAAAGCAATATTAGAGGAAAACTTAGAGGTTGTAGCCATTAACGCAAGCTACCCGGCTGAAACATTAGCACATTTAATTAAGTATGACACAAATCATGGAACATTTCAGGCAGATGTGGTGACGGAAGATGATGCACTCATCGTCAATGGCAAGCGTGTCCTACTATTAAGCAATCGTGATCCTAAAGCTTTGCCTTGGGGCGAATTAAATATCGACATTGTGATTGAAGCTACTGGAAAATTCAATTCGAAAGATCAAGCGAGCCTTCATTTAGAAGCGGGAGCAAAAAAGGTCATCCTGACTGCCCCTGGTAAAAATGAAGACGTAACAATTGTGATGGGTGTAAATGAAAGCGCATTAAATATTGAAGAACACAGTGTCATTTCAAATGCATCGTGTACAACGAACTGTTTAGCGCCAGTTGCGAAGGTATTAGATGAGCAATTTGGTATTGAAAATGGACTTATGACGACAGTCCATGCTTACACAAATGACCAAAAGAATATTGATAATCCACATAAAGATTTGAGAAGAGCGAGAGCGTGCGGCCAGTCGATCATCCCGACCACGACTGGTGCAGCAAAAGCATTATCATTGGTTCTGCCTCAATTAAACGGCAAGCTTCACGGAATGGCATTACGTGTACCTACACCAAATGTTTCACTAGTGGACCTGGTTGTAGATGTGAAAAGAGACGTAACAGTAGAAGAAGTCAACGAAGCTTTCATTACGGCTTCTGTTAGTTCCTTACACGGAGTGCTGCAATACACTACGGAACCTTTAGTTTCAATTGACTTTAATACAAATCCTCATTCAGCGATCATCGACGGGTTATCCACGATGGTAATGGCAGATCGAAAAGTGAAGGTACTGGCCTGGTACGATAATGAATGGGGCTATTCATGCCGCGTCGTTGATCTGGCTAAATTCGTTGCATCAAAAATGAACGCAAAACAAGAAGTCAACGTTTGAAAGAACCCAAATAAAAAATAAGCTGCATCCTTAGGACGTACCTTTCCAGGTGCGTTCTTTTCTTTTATTATTTTTATAAATAGAATGCATCGGACAGCCCTATTAGGTAGTTGATGAATTTAGGAACTCCTTTGGCGGAAAGTTTGTTTCAGGAACAACTTTCTACCAAAGCTTTTTATTTGTGCTTATCTATCAAAATGTATAGTTAGTAAAAGTGTAGTATCAGAGAGTGGGTTGTAGCGGAAAGTAACGGTCCTTGTTTAGAAAATGAAATTACTACAGTGTTGTATATATCAAAAAGTGAAAAAGGTATTCGTATTATCCGCTTGAAAAAAGTTTAAAAAAATTTATTGCAAAAGGGTTTTAAACAAAGTATACTATTTTTCGTGAACTTCTTATTAGCAAATGAATACTGATTTAGCTACTTAAAGGGTTAGGACCTCTTCGGACTAACTTTCCCCCGTGGTAGTTAAGATTTTGCCAAAAGACACGTTCATTTTGACGAAAAAAATTATGTCAAAGGGGGAAACACGAAAATGGAAACAATGGGTCGTCATGTAATCTCAGAATTATGGGGTTGCGATTTTGAAAAATTAAACGATGTAGTAGGAATTGAAAAAACATTCGTAGATGCTGCGCTTAAATCAGGTGCAGAGGTACGTGAGGTAGCTTTCCATAAATTTGCTCCTCAAGGTGTTAGTGGAGTTGTGATCATTTCAGAATCACATCTAACTATTCACAGTTTTCCTGAACATGGTTATGCCAGTATTGATGTATATACTTGCGGTGATTTAGATCCTAACATCGCTGCTGAATATATTGCAGATGCTCTTGGTGCTGACACACGTGAGACAATTGAATTGCCACGTGGTATGGGTCCGGTACAAGTGAAGAAGTCTCAGGCTCAAGCCCTTTAATCGAAGATAACTCAGAAGAGATGCGTATTAGATGCATCTCTTTTTTTATGCATTTGTACAGGAATTGATTTTGAATTTTCATTCTTGTGGTTTTCGTGTAAAATGAGGGTAAATAAAGGGAGGAACTTTAAATGAGTGGAATACGTACTTTTTTAAAAAGGTTTCAATCAGAATGTGAGACATCTGATCAGCACGAAGATAAAGACCTGAAATCACGCTATTATAAATCCATGCATCAAGGTGCATTTAATGCAGTATTAGAGTTATTCTCATCCTCTGAGTATGAGGTGATTTCCCAGTCGAAGGACAGAGGTGAAATTACGGTCCGTAAAAATGGTACTCCCCAATTGTTTATTGTCGCAACGGTCATCACGGTAAGGCCATTTGAAACGGCAGTCGATTTCAAGATCAGTGCGGATAAAGGGAAAATCTTTGGTACATATACGGTCTTAAAAGCACAGATTAACCATTATTATCAAAAGCTTGACAGCGAATTGACAAAAGTGAAATAACGGTAAATCCTTTATAAGCTTGTGTAAGTCGCAGCTTTTTTATATGATGAAAGTAATAGTATGTAATAACGGAGCTGATATTATGAAGTGCCCGTCTTGCCAGCATAATGGTACACGAGTAGTGGACTCCCGTCCTGCTGATGAAGGACGTTCAATCAGAAGAAGAAGAGAATGTGAAGAATGTAATTTCCGCTTCACGACCTTCGAGAAGGTTGAGGAGCTTCCTTTAATTGTGGTGAAAAAAGAAGGGGTAAGAGAAGAGTTTAGTCGAGAGAAGATTTTGAGAGGGTTGATCAAGGCTTGTGAGAAGCGCCCGGTCCCTCTTGAGAGATTAGAAAAGATCGCAACGGATATTGAAAAGGAACTCCGTAATCAAGGTGCTTCTGAAGTGGAATCCGTTAAGATTGGTGAGATGGTCATGGATCAACTTGCTAAGGTAGATGAAGTTGCATACGTACGCTTTGCATCTGTGTATAGACAATTCAAGGATATTAATGTATTTATAGACGAACTGAAAGAATTAATAAAAAAAGAGTAGAAGAATGAGCTGAAGATGTAATTCTTTAGCTCTTTTCTCTTTATTTTTTTGAAAGGTAGAATCCAACTATGATGAAGAAGCATTGGAATGAAATACAACCAATCGATCACTACACGGTAGGCACAAATGGGATTCTTCAGGAATACGATCGGAAAATCATCACGTTTCTGTACCAGCCCTTAATTGGTTCGGTTTGTTACAGTCTTTATATGAGTTTATGGGGAGAAGTAGAAGAAAACAGGCTATGGTCAACACATTCAACTCATTACCACCTGATGAACGTTCTGTCTGTCAATCTTCAGGAAGTATATGAAGCGAGAATGAAGCTTGAAGGGATTGGGTTGTTAAAGGCATACGAAAAAAAAGACAACGAGGATCGGAGCTTTCTTTATGAACTTCAGCCTCCCCTCACCCCTCAGGAATTCTTTCATGATGGTATGTTAAATGTGTATCTTTACCGTAAAATAGGCAGAAGCCATTATTTGCGTTTAAAGAAATTCTTCACTGACCAATCGGTCGATAAACAGCAGCACGTTAACATCACACGATCCTTTCAAGATGTTTTCACATCAGAACAAATTAATTTTCTCCACCACGACGCAAATATGGATTCCGAGACAAAGTCTGGTGAACAATATATGAAATATGGGAAGAATGATGGTCTTCCACTGGATGATATCGATTTTGATTTTCAGTTACTACTTGCAGGGTTATCTGAATCCATGGTTCCACGAAAAGCCTTTACAACTAATGTAAAGGAAACGGTTCTGAAGCTGAGCTACCTGTACGGTATTAATCCTCTTCAAATGAAAAATATCGTCTTAAGCTCCTTGGATGCAGATGATACCATCGATATAGAGCTACTGCGCAAAACCGCACGTGATTGGTATGGGGTTCAGACAGGTGATCAACTGCCTGATTTGACTACAAGAATAGCGACTAATGCGCCTGCGAAATCGGATAAACCCCTCACGAAAGAAGAAGAGCTCATTGAATACTTGGAAACAACGTCGCCCAAGGATGTTCTATCTGACATATCAAATGGAGGAGCTCCTTCTAAGTCAGACCTTCAGGCTGTTGAAGAGGTGCTCATGTCACAGAAGCTGCCGATTGGTGTCATGAATGTCCTGGTTCAATATGTTTTGCTGAAAACGGATATGAAGCTCACAAAAGGATATATGGAAAAGATTGCGTCCCATTGGTCGAGAAAAAAGGTGACGACTGCAAGTGAAGCTATGGAATTAGCCAAAAAAGAACACAAGCAGTATCTTGAGTGGGCTGAAGGGAAAAAAGAAAATAAAACGAATAGACGAAGAAAGCCGATTCGTACGGAAAAACTCCCGGAATGGTTCCAAGAAGGGGAAACCGAGAAAGGAAATGATTCTTCCCTTGATGGATATGATTTCGAAGCAGAAAAGAAGAAACTCGAAGAAGAGCTTAAAAATTTTCGGAAGTAGGTGAACGTAGCGGTGGAGAGAATAAATAACACCCTGAAAAGGTTGGCGGCTTCTGGTTCGTTTCAACAAAGATATGAGCAAATGAAAAAAGAGATTCTTGAAAACAATGATGTGAAGGATTTTATTCGCAGGAATGAAGGCCGTGTAACAGGGGAAATGGTAAATGAGAGTCTGATGAAGTTATATGAATACATCTCTCAAAGTAAAGAATGTCGATACTGTCCTTCTTTACAGGAGTGTAAGAATATGATGGAAGGGTATGACCCTCATTTAGTGATCAGAGGCAACACCATCGACATCGATTACCATCGCTGCCCTCGAAAAGTCATTCACGATGAAAGAACGAGCGCCCAGCGTTTAATCAAAAGCCTGTATGTGCCGAAGGATATTTTACAAGCATCCTTCCAGACCCTGGATCTTGATTCGAAAAGCCGATTGGAGGCTGTCCGGTTAGCAAAGAATTTCGTAGAGAACTATACAGAAGGTACAAAAATGAAAGGACTCTATTTTTACGGCAAGTTCGGAGTGGGTAAGTCCTATTTGTTAGGGGCGATGGCCAATGAGCTCGCACAGAAAAAAATTGCGTCCCTGATTGTCTACGTTCCTGAGTTCTTTAGAGAAATCAAGCAATCGCTGGGAGACAACTCGGTAAATGAAAAACTGGAAATGGTTAAAGCTGCACCGATCCTCATGCTCGATGACATCGGCGCAGAAACCATGTCAAGCTGGGGAAGAGATGAAATCCTTGGGACGATCCTACAGTACAGAATGCTAGAAAACCTGCCTACATTCTTCACCTCCAACTTCAACTTCAACGAACTCACCCACCATTTGACGTACAGTCAACGGGGAGAAGAAGAAAAACTGAAGGCTGCACGAATCATGGAGCGAATTAAATACCTGTCTCAGCCTGTGTTGATTGATGGAAGGAATAGAAGAGAATAATTAAAATTGAAAAAGGAAGGTCACTCGCTTAGCGATTGACCTTCCTTTTTTTATGGTTCTATAATATTTGTTGGGGTTCTTACACAATTAGCAGACACAAAAAATGCACGTATTCGCCCAGTCTTTTATACTTGAATTGTCGAGAAACAAGTAAAGATTGGAGATACGTGCATAATGAATTCTACCATAATGTTGCCTGGTTTTGAAGAAGTAAACATCATGAAGATAAAAAGATCACAATGTTGATTGGAGCGGAAGGGGGCTCGACTCCTGCGGGAATAGCGGGAAAGTTGAGACCCCACAGGGCAAAGCCCGAGGAGGCTCAACTCACGCCCCGCGGAAAGCGAGCCTCCTGGAGTGGAAATCAACCATTACTCGCTTCTTTTAACAATCAAAAGATTCAAAAAGTAATAATTAAATCTCCTCATCAACTTCTAAATTATACAAGCCTCCCATATATATAAATCAGGGATTTGGGTTTAAGGAGGCGAGAAAGTTTGATTGAATTTATTTTCAAGCAAAAAAATGATGCATTAAAGCTTCAAGAACACCTCAATAAAGAGTTCATACAATCA
Organism: Rossellomorea sp. H136; assembly: GCF_056838065.1. Classification (NCBI taxonomy): domain Bacteria; kingdom Bacillati; phylum Bacillota; class Bacilli; order Caryophanales; family Bacillaceae; genus Rossellomorea; species Rossellomorea sp. H136. The sequence continues at coordinate 3,544,337 of NZ_CM166371.1, read as the reverse complement.
TGGTTCCATGAAACGCTCTTTCAACATACAACACACTATAATCTGACGATAGAGGTTCCCCCCTTCTTCAAGGAAAAAGAAAAGCTGTTCAACGGGGTTTCCAACTTTGTCTTAAATGATAAATGCATGGACTGGTCCGAATCAGCCCTGAAAGAAAATTACTTTTATGAAGATGTTGATGAAATCAATCAAATATTAGAGGTCGTATCAGAGATGAGGATGGGTGAGCGACCTGAATTGATGGAGCTGATTGATGAATGGGACGAGGCCGAATACGTCCATGACAGCCTGGAGCTTTTGTTGGAAGGGAAGGCCCCCATATCATTCGACTCTTTCAGCAAATTCAGGCTGAAGAAGCTTCAGGAGAGACTGCTCCTCATGCTGGATCTTGCTATAGATGAATATAAGATGGAACAGGAATATCAAATGTTTGTCCATATGCTGCGGGAGTATCTGGCATCAAGGGAGCAGAAAATACGAACCATCCATCTATACTCGACGGGTTACGGCTATCGTTTCTTTGATGAAGACATGAAAGAGGTGACAAGGCAGGAATTGACGAAGGCGATTGATAAACGCCTTCTGACGAATCACCCGTTATACGTTGATTCGTACACCATCGCTCCGTTATTATCCCTTGCACCGGAGAAGATACTCGTGTACGGGAATGGTGACCATCAATTGATCAGAACACTACAGAATATTTTTGAAGAACGGATCGATCTTTTGCCGATTAGTTACTTCCCTGATACACTTCTTTACCCTTCATGGGATATCGCGAATGAATAGGCTGCTTATTTTATGGAATGCTCTTGCTTTTCAAAACATAACCGATTATAATACCTACATAATAAGTCAATAAATAAAGGTTATGATGAGGACAACAATATTCCTATTCCATTCACAGAGAGGGAAGTCTCTTGGCTGCAAGCTTCCTAATTCGTTAGTGATATTTACCACCTCGGAACTTCAATCATGAACTGGATCTTGACGGATTCACAGTAATGATTGACGGCTAAATGTCGTTATTCGTTTTCAATGAAGTCATTGTCTGTATTTTTGGCACAATGAGAAGTTGGGTGGAACCACGAGTTTATTTATTAACCTCGTCCCTTCAAACGTGAAGGGGCGGGGTTTTTTATGTTTTTTAGAGATTACTTAAGGAGTGAAATAACATGTCAGAAGTAGTGAAAATGCAGTTCCCTGATGGAAATGTCAAGGAGTTTCCTAAAGGGACGACAACAGAAGAAATTGCTGCGTCCATCAGTCCCGGACTGAAGAAGAAGGCGCTAGCTGGTAAAATAAATAATGTATTAATCGACTTGCGTACAGGGATTCAAGAGGATGGGGCGATTGAAATCGTTACACCTCCAGGAGAAGATGCACTGGAAATTCTTCGTCATAGCACAGCTCATTTAATGGCACAGGCCATTAAACGCTTATATCCTGAAACAAAACTTGGGATCGGACCGGTGATTGAAGGCGGATTCTATTATGATATTGATTCCGAGCACACGTTCACTCCGGAAGATCTTCCTCTCATCGAGAAAGAAATGAAGAAAATCACTGGAGAAAACTTAGAAGTTGTCCGTAAAGAAGTGAGCCGAGACGAAGCTCAGAAAATGTATGAAGAAGTCGGTGACGAGTATAAGCTTGAATTACTTGAGGCGATTCCTGAAGGAGAACAAGTTTCCATTTACGAGCAAGGAGAATTCTTCGATTTATGTCGTGGAATCCACATCCCGTCCACTAATAAAATTAAAGAATTCAAGCTGTTAAGCATCGCCGGGGCATACTGGCGCGGGAACAGTGATAATAAAATGCTTCAACGAATCTACGGTACAGCCTTCTTCAAGAAAGAAGACCTGGAAGAGCATCTGCGTCTTTTAGAAGAAGCAAAAGAGCGTGATCACCGTAAAATCGGTAAAGAATTGAATCTATTCATGAACTCGCAAAAAGTGGGACAAGGCCTGCCGATGTGGCTGCCTAAAGGTGCCACGATCCGTCGTATCATCGAGCGTTATATCGTTGATAAAGAAGAGCGCTTAGGCTATGATCACGTATACACACCTGTCATGGGAAGCGTTGAGTTATACAAAACAAGCGGTCACTGGGATCATTACCAGGAGAATATGTTCCCGGTCATGGAGATGGATAATGAAGATCTTGTCCTTCGCCCGATGAACTGCCCTCATCATATGATGATTTACAAAAACGGCATTCACAGCTATCGTGAGCTTCCGATCCGTATCGCCGAGCTTGGTCTGATGCACCGTTACGAATTATCAGGAGCACTATCAGGACTTCAACGTGTACGTGGAATGACTCTGAACGATGCTCATATCTTTGTTCGTCCCGATCAAATCAAGGAAGAATTCAAGCGTGTCGTGCGCCTGGTTCAGGAAGTGTACAAAGACTTTGATCTGAAGGACTATTCCTTCCGCCTGTCTTATCGTGACCCTGAGGATACTGAGAAGTACTTTGATGATGATGAGATGTGGAACCGTGCACAAGGAATGATCAAGGAAGCCATGGATGAACTGGACGTTGAGTACTTTGAAGCAGAAGGGGAAGCGGCATTCTACGGTCCTAAACTGGACGTTCAAGTGAAAACAGCCCTTGGTAAGGAAGAAACTCTATCAACGGTTCAACTGGATTTCCTACTTCCTGAGCGCTTTGACTTAACATATGTAGGGGAAGACGGGAAGCAGCATCGTCCGGTTGTCATTCACCGTGGTGTCGTATCCACAATGGAACGCTTCGTGGCATTCCTGATCGAAGAATACAAAGGAGCATTCCCGACATGGCTCGCTCCAACGCAGGTTCAGGTGATCCCGGTTTCCCCGGATGTTCACTTCGACTATGCGAAAGAAGTGAAAGAAAAGCTTCAGGCTGAAGGGCTGCGTGTAGACATCGATGACCGTAATGAAAAGATCGGTTATAAGATCCGTGAAGCACAGATGAGTAAAGTCCCTTACATGCTTGTAGTGGGAGACAACGAAATCAAGGAAACGGCTGTAAACGTCCGTAAATACGGAGAGCAAAAATCAGAAACGATTTCCCTTGATGAGTTCATCGGCCATATCACAAAAGAAGCGAAACGCTAAATGAGGAAGAGGGACGGACCTTGTGCCAAGGTCCGTCCCTCCCGTATAAATTTCAAAAAAACTATTGCACTCTCCTAAGATGTCTGATATTATGAAATACGTTGTGATATTAAATGATTATTTGACAGCGGTATTGTCATGTGATATATTATCTAAGGTGAATTGAATACAGTTTGGTACAAGAAGAAGCTACCCGCTTCTCACCTGAATAACGCGTTCGTGCTGTTTACAGGTATGTGATTGACTATTAAAGCCATTTATATATGCTTAATAATCAGGTGCGGGTGTTTCGACACTCGCATCTTTTTTTGTGTGTTGCACGCAAAAAAGGAAGCGAGTGCGTCGGCCAAAGCCGTGTATTCTTTTAATAAACCTTGGAGGTGGCTAATTATTAGCAAAGACATGATCTTAAACGAAACGATTCGTGCCCGTGAAGTACGTCTTATCGATCAAAACGGTGAGCAACTTGGGATTAAATCCAAGAATGAAGCTCTTGAAATTGCTGAACGTGTAAATCTTGATCTTGTTCTTGTTGCTCCAAATGCTAAACCACCCGTTGCTCGTATCATGGACTACGGTAAGTTTAAGTTTGAACAACAGAAGAAAGAAAAAGAAGCGCGTAAGAATCAGAAAATCATCAATCTTAAAGAGGTTCGTTTAAGCCCGACGATTGATGAGCATGATTTCAATACCAAGCTTCGTAACGCTCGTAAGTTCCTTGAAAAAGGAGACAAAGTTAAAGCGTCAATCCGATTTAAAGGTCGTGCAATTACGCACAAAGAAATTGGTCAACGTGTTCTGGATCGCTTCTCTGATGAGTGTAAAGATGTAGCAACCGTTGAATCAAAACCGAAAATGGATGGTCGCAGTATGTTCTTGGTGCTTGCACCAGTTAACGAAAAATAAAGGACCCGAGGAGGAAAAGCACATGCCAAAAATGAAAACTCACCGCGGCTCAGCTAAGCGTTTCAAGAAAACAGGTTCTGGTAAACTTAAACGTTCACACGCTTACACAAGCCACTTATTCGCAAACAAATCTACTAAAGCAAAGCGTAAGCTACGTAAAGCGGCTGTTGTCTCTAAAGGAGATTTCAAACGCATTCGTCATATGCTTGACAACCTAAAATAAGAAGTAATAGAAACAGGAGGGAATTATTATGCCACGCGTAAAAGGCGGAACAGTAACACGCAGACGTCGTAAAAAAGTTCTTAAATTAGCCAAAGGTTATTTCGGTTCAAAACATACTTTATATAAAGTAGCAAACCAACAAGTCATGAAATCATACATGTATGCTTATCGTGACCGTCGCCAAAAGAAACGTGATTTCCGTAAATTATGGATCACACGTATCAATGCGGCTGCTCGTATGAACGGTCTTTCTTACAGCCGTTTAATGCACGGTTTAAAGCTTGCTGGTATCGAAGTTAACCGTAAAATGCTTGCTGAGCTTGCGATTGCTGACGAAAAAGCATTCAACCAATTAGCAGATGCTGCTAAAGCTCAACTTAACAAATAATTAACTGCTGACTAAGTTAGCAGACAAAAAGGACTGGCCTCTGGCCGGTCCTTTCTTATATAAATCTCATTGGAAAGCAGGTAGAAATCATGGGTACGTTAACAGGTATCTTATATCTATATGCCATTGTCATCAATATCATCGGCTTTATCATCATGGGCAAGGATAAAAGAAAGGCGCAGCGAAATGAATATCGCATCAAGGAGAGTACTCTGTGGCAGGTGGCGATTCTGGGAGGCAGCATCGGCGCATATATGGGAATGAAAGTATATAGGCATAAAACGAAACATAAAGTATTCGCTTTTGGTTTTCCGCTTCTTGTCATGCTCCATAGCCTGCTTTTTATCTGGCTGAATACTAAGTTGTAGAAATTGAAGTTTTCATTCTTTAACCCGTCTCCTCTACATACTATATAGAGAGTGTCTATAACAGCTTAGAAAAGCAGAAGGAGGTCACCTTAGCCATGGACGAACGGTTAGTTGCTGCATTCGCCCTCATGGAAGCTAGTGGGTATTTGGCTCCTGTTCTGTTTATTCTGTTTCATATCCTAAGGCAATTTCTGTTCATCCCGGTAGCCCTTGTATGTATGGCGGGAGGAGTGCTGTTTGGAAGTATATTCGGCACTCTGTATTCATTAATCGGATTAACGCTCTTATCTGTTACTTTTTATTTTGTCATAAAGAGCTTTACATCTTTCTATGAAAAGCTCCTGAGACTGAAAGAAAAATGGTTTGGAAGAAATGCTACTCTCACAACCGGTCAAGTTGCAATACTGAGGTTAATTCCTTTTGTCCATTATCAGCTGCTCAACCTTTGTCTACTTGAACGCAAGAAAAAGCTTAAACCTTTTATCCGGGCCTCTGTTATTTCTAATATTCCCCTGGCGTTTTTTTACACGGTTTTCGGTCAATACATCAAACAATTTTCCCCACCTATTCTCGTCATGATTTTGCTGGCACTCATCGTCCTATTTTACCTTCTAAGAGAAAAAGTAAGAGTGATTGAATGGAGAGAGTTCTTTCCGGGTAAATAAAAAACGGCTAGCAGGGCTAGCCATTTTTTATTACTTTTTTTGAAGGAATTCATGGATCGGGCTTTTCCAATCCAGCTTTGCATTCGGGTATCTTTCTTTAATTTCATTCTGGAGGTATTGAAAATCTTCTTGAGTCAGTCCCTTTAAAGAAGAGATGTTTTTTGACCAAACAAAGATGGAAACCACTTCAAAGGATTTTTCTGTTGCTCCTAAATATTTTTCTCCTTCGAAAAGAACTCCTTTATACGTTACGTGAAAATTCTTACGGACATTTTCCTGATTATCGAGAAAGTAAAAACGTTTTTGCTCCTGGGCAAGTTCCAGTTTTCGCTTTGGGTCTATAATATATTTCACACTGCGGTATAAAAGATAAAGAATAAGGAAAAAAATCACTAACCGAATAATCCAAAGCATTACCATTACCTCCCTAGGCATAAGTCTTCTCCTATTATTTACGATAAAAACAGAAAAAGGTTTCATTTTATTTAAAATTTCTTTGAAAATTTGTCATACTAAGAGAGGACAACAGAAAAATAGGCATCATAAGGGGAGATAACGTCATGAATATTGAAAAGTTATTGGACATGCAAGAGAAGCTTGATCAGCATATTGAAGAAGAACACGGTTTGCAAAACGCAGATTTAATTGAAAAGAAGATCCTTGCCCTGCTTGTTGAAGTGGGAGAACTGGCCAATGAAACAAGAAGCTTTAAGTTTTGGAGTAAGAAATCATCTTCATCGAAGGAAGTGATCCTTGAAGAATTTGTAGATGGAATTCATTTTATTCTCTCACTGGGACTTGAAATCGGCATCCAGCAATTTGATTTAGGTGAAACCAATTACGCAAATGAAGATGTCTCGAAACAATTCCTGGAAGTATTCAAATCGGCCAATCACTTTTCTGAAGAGCGTTCTGTTGGGCATTTTCAACAATTGTTCAGGCATTATGTCTATTTGGGTGAGCTGTTAGGATTCTCCCATGAAGAGGTATTTGACGCTTATGTTAAGAAGAATGAAGTGAATTATAATCGTCAAAAAGAAGGGTATTAATATTCCGTTTCACCAGCGGTAGTTTAAGAAGATTCAGGAAATTTTGATGAATCGGACAGATTTTAGTATAATGAGAGTGTATAAATATTTAGGGGGTCGAAACAGTGGCAAAATTAGATGAAACATTGACAATGCTAAAGGATTTAACCGATGCAAAAGGTGTACCGGGGAATGAAAGAGAAGTACGAAACGTAATGAAGCGATACATAGAACCATTTGCAGATGAAATCACAACAGATAATCTGGGAAGCTTAATTGCTAAAAAAGTCGGCGATGAGAACGGTCCTAAGATTATGGTGGCCGGACATCTTGATGAAGTCGGCTTCATGATCACTCAAATCGACAGCAAAGGGTTCCTGCGTTTTCAAACAGTAGGAGGCTGGTGGTCACAAGTCATGCTTGCCCAGCGAGTGACAATTGTGACGAGTAAAGGAGAAGTAACAGGAGTGATCGGTTCAAAACCACCGCATATCCTGCCTCCGGAATCCCGTAAAAAGCCGGTTGATATTAAAGATATGTTTATCGATATCGGAGCTTCAAGCCGTGAAGAAGTACAGGAGTGGGGAGTAAAGCCGGGAGATATGGTTGTTCCGTATTTCGAATTCACGGTGATGAACAACGAAAAGATGCTTCTTGCAAAAGCGTGGGATAACCGTATCGGATGCGCGATTGCCATCGATGTACTGAAAAACCTGAAAGATCAAGATCATCCAAACGTGGTATATGGTGTAGGTACAGTGCAGGAAGAAGTTGGTCTGCGTGGAGCGAGAACGTCAGCAGCTAAGATCCAGCCTGACATTGCCTTTGGTGTAGATGTTGGAATTGCAGGAGATACACCTGGCGTTTCTGACAAGGAAGCATCAAGTAAAATGGGCGAAGGCCCACAAATCATCCTGTATGATGCATCCATGATTTCTCACAAAGGGCTTCGTGACTTTGTGACAGATACAGCGGATGAACATAACATTCCGTATCAATTTGATTCCATTGCCGGTGGTGGAACGGATTCCGGTGCGATTCATTTAACGGCAAATGGAGTCCCTGCTTTATCCATTACCATTGCAACCCGCTATATCCATTCCCATGCAGCAATGTTGCATCGTGATGATTATGAGAATGCGGTTAAACTGATTACAGAAGTGATCAAGAAGTTAGATCAAGATACAGTGGCGAAGATTACATTTGATTGATTGTAATGAAAGAGAGACCCTATCGCATAAGGGTCTCTTTTTCATGAGATAGAGGAGCTGGCATTAAAAAGTCATTTGATCAGATAAGGTCATGTCGGCACCGATCGTTTTTTTAATAATGCGAATGGCGCTCTCATTGTCCTCGTCTGACTCAGAAGCCATGCAATCCTTCGGTATCGAGATTTCATACTCTCTCATATAGGCATCATTGGCGGTGTAGAGTACACAGATATCCCCTGCGATTCCTGTTAGGATCAAGTGTTTTACATCCAACTGATGAAGCAGGATATCAAGTTGCGTCCCGAAAAAGCACGAATGCTTCGGTTTGATGATAAAATAGTCATCTGTATCGGGGTGAAGTTTTTCGATTACGGTTTCTCCTTTTTTCTTGTTGCAATGCTCGATAATGTCATTCATATTGTCCTGCCATAGACCGTAGTTATCATTCACATAAATGACCGGAATGTCGGATTCCTTCGCTATCTTCTTCAAGTCGCGAATATTATCTACAATCTTCAAAGTGTTTTCGTATAAATTCTCTCCACCTTGAAAATCAAAAGTATTAATCATGTCGATGATCAATAATGCGCTTTTCTTGTGACTCATACATTCGTTTCCCCTTCCTTTACGTTTGTATGTTTTCATTACCACTGATAGAGATGGATTAAAACAAAATGGGGAAAACTTTTATGTGGTGGCTGCATATCAAATCATAAAAATAAGGGCAACCCATGTTAAGGGTTACCCATGTTATTACTGTGTTTGTTGCTGCTGTAATGATTCCTCTAATGTTTCGAGGACCATTTTTTGTTCCTGGGGATCTGCGTTTTGCCAGAAGACTTCAAGAAGTACCCCCAGTCCAGGAAGGGTTTTTTCTTCTCCGCCTTGGATTGCATCGACGATGGTGTCTCTCAGTTCGTCCTGGTTGTTACCAGATACGTTGTGTATGATTGCTTTTCGTAAGTTAAGATTCATCACACATTTCTCCTTTTTGATAGTTGAGGAATTCATTGTTATCTTGTCTCAAATTGAATTTATTATGTAGGAAAGTTAAGGTATAATGAGACCCTGAATAGTAATTAAAAGGAGCGGATACGATTGAAGTATATTCAATCCTCGAAAAATCCTGTTGTGAAGCAGTGGAAGAAGTTATTGACCAAAAAAGAACGGGATCTCACTCGTACATACATAGTTGAAGGCTTTCACCTGGTGGAAGAAGCCTTAAAGCAAGAGGATTCGGTCCTTGAACTTATAGTCGTGGAAGGAACCGATCTCCCGCAAAAATGGACCGTAGCCTCCGTTACCATGACGATGGTATCAGAAGAGGTCGGTAAAGCCTTGACGGATACCGAGACACCTCAAGGAGTTTTCGCTGTTTGTAAGCAGAGAGAAGATGAACATAACATTGAAAAAGCGGCAACATTCATGCTATTAGATGGCCTTCAGGATCCCGGGAATATCGGGACGATCATTCGTACAGCTGATGCAGCGGGTATTGATATGGTCGTGTTAGGCAAGGGTACTGTTGACCCCTATAACCCTAAGGTATTGCGGTCTGCACAAGGAGGTCACTTTCATATTCCGATTATCAGAAGGGATCTCAATGAAACCATTTCGAAATTGAAAGAACGGGACATCCCTGTATACGGGACAGCTCTTGAAAATGGTGTTGAGTATACAACGGTCAATCCTCAATCTTCATATGCTCTTATAGTAGGTAACGAAGGGAATGGTATGTCGAAAGAACTCTTAACTGAAACCGATCAGAATCTCTATATTCCCATTTATGGGAAAAGCGAATCGTTAAATGTAGCGATCGCCGCGGGGGTTTTATTATACTATTTTAAAAATGGGCAGTGAATTTCTTGAAAAGGTTTGAAATTTGCCTGGAAATTCACTATAATAATGCACATATAACTTAAAAAACGTTGAAAGAGGAAAGTAGCACATGACCTTCTTTAAGGGAGAGAATGCCCTGGACTGAAAGCATTCTTAGGAACGCATGATGTGAAGATTTCACCTCTCGAGTTGGCATCGGGACCATTCATTTGATGAATGTAAAGATGCTCCGGCAAAGCCGTTATCCGAATGAAGTGAGTATGTCTGCCTATGGATATGCTTATAAGGGTGGTACCGCGATATAAACCTCGTCCCTTTTGGGGATGGGGTTTTTTTATTTGTTTTAAAACCAATCCAGTACGATCATTCGGACGATATACATTAAAGGAGGAAGTATAAATGAAGGACAAATTACGATCCCTTCAACAAGAAGCAATCGAAAAAGTGAACGAAGCACAGGACTTAAAAGAACTGAACAATATCCGTGTAGCTTACCTGGGTAAAAAAGGACCCGTAACCGAAGCCTTAAAAGGAATGGGGAAACTTTCAGCGGAAGAGCGTCCAAAAATGGGGGCCCTTGCGAATGAAGTTCGTGGAGCCATAACAGAAACCATTGAAGCGAAGCAGGCCGTCCTTGAAAAAGAAGCAGTTGAAAAGAAGCTTCAATCTGAAACGATCGATGTTACATTACCAGGGCGCCCTGTTAAAAAGGGAAATCATCATCCGCTCACGATGATTGTGGAAGAAATTGAAGATTTATTTATCGGAATGGGCTATACCGTTGCTGAAGGACCTGAAGTGGAGAAGGATTATTATAATTTTGAAGCTCTGAACCTTCCCAAGGGACACCCGGCCCGAGATATGCAGGATTCCTTCTATATTACTGAAGAAACCCTTCTGCGTACTCATACTTCTCCTGTTCAAGCAAGAACGATGGAACTGGCCAAAGGCAAAGGACCAATTAAAATTATTTGTCCAGGGAAAGTGTATCGTCGTGATACAGATGACGCAACACACTCTCATCAATTCACTCAAATCGAGGGACTAGTCATTGATGAAGACATCCGCATGAGTGACCTGAAAGGAACGCTTAATGTGTTTGCCAAGAAAATGTTCGGCGAAGATCGTGAAATCCGCTTGCGCCCAAGCTTCTTCCCGTTCACTGAGCCATCAGTAGAAATGGATATCTCATGTAAAATCTGTGGTGGGAAAGGCTGTCGTGTATGTAAAGGAACTGGATGGATCGAAATTCTTGGAGCAGGAATGGTTCACCCGAACGTACTCGAAATGGCAGGGTTTGATTCACAGAAATACACAGGCTTCGCATTCGGAATGGGACCTGAACGTATTGCCATGCTGAAATACGGAATCGATGATATCCGTCATTTCTACACAAACGACACGCGCTTTGTCACTCAGTTCGGAACAGAAGAGTAAAAGAAAATTGATAGGAGGTACTAACACATGTTTGTTTCATATAAATGGTTAGAAAATTATGTTGACTTATCAGGTGTCACACCTGAAGAGTTAGCAGAGAAGATTACAAGAAGCGGGATTGAAGTTGAAGGTGTTGAACGAATCGGGGAAGAAATCAAAAATGTGGTAGTCGGTCATGTTTTACAATGTGAGCCACATCCTGATGCGGATAAATTAAATAAATGTTTAGTGGATGTAGGAGAGGAAGAACCTGTTCAAATCATTTGCGGAGCACCAAACGTGGCAATGGGTCAAAAAGTGGCTGTCGCAAAGGTTGGAGCGGTCCTGCCGGGTAACTTCAAAATCAAGAAAGCCAAGCTTCGTGGTGAAGCATCTCACGGGATGATTTGTTCCCTGCAAGAGCTTGGAGTAGAAGGAAAGCTTGTACCGAAAGAACATGCAGAGGGAATTTATGTGTTCTCGGATGATGCTGAAGTAGGCCGAGATGCAGTGGAATTATTGAATCTTGATGATGCGATTTTGGAATTGGGCTTAACGCCTAATCGTTCTGATTGCTTAAGCATGCTGGGAGTGGCGTATGAAGTAGCAGCCATTTTGGATCGTGAAGTCAAGCTTCCCCAAACGGAGTTATCCGCAGGCAGTGAAAAGGCGTCGGATTATGTATCGGTAAAAGTGGAGGCGAAAGAAGATAATCCTCTATACGGAGCTAAAATCATCAAAGATGTAAAAATCGGTCCATCTCCATTATGGATGCAAAATGCGTTGATCTCAGCCGGGATCCGACCACATAATAACGTAGTCGATATTACGAACTATGTTTTATTGGAATATGGTCAGCCTCTTCACGCATTTGATTATGACCGACTTGGTTCAAAGGAGATCCTTGTCCGTCGTGCGATTGATGGGGAGACATTCGTCACACTTGATGATGCAGAAAGAACCTTATCAAGCAGCCAGCTTGTCATTACGAATGGGACGGAGCCGGTCGCTCTTGCAGGAGTGATGGGTGGAGCGAATTCTGAGGTTAAAAACGATACAACGACTGTCCTTCTTGAGGCAGCTTATTTCACCGGTGCGATTGTCAGAGGAGCCTCCAAAGATCACGGACTGCGTAGTGAAGCGAGCACACGATATGAAAAGGGAGTCGATCCTGATCGTGTCCTGAAAGCAGGGGAGAGAGCTGCGCAACTGATGGCTGAATATGCACAGGGGAAAGTGCTTGAAGGAACGGTACTATTTAATGAACTTGAAGTTGAGCCTGTGAAGGTAGAGATTACGTTAGAAAAAATCAATTCTTCACTAGGAACATCCATTTCAACTGACACAGTTGTAGATATCTTCCGCCGACTTCAATTTGATGTAGAAGTCAATGGAGAAACGTTTGTTGTAACGGCTCCTACAAGAAGAGGGGATATTACCATACCTGAAGATTTACTTGAAGAAGTGGCACGTCTTTTCGGTTATGATAACCTTCCGCTGACTCTTCCAAAGGGAGAATCAACACCCGGTGGACTTTCGAATCATCAGTTGAAACGCCGTACGGTTCGTCGTTATTTAGAGGGGGCAGGACTCCTCCAAGGGATTACGTATTCTTTAACAAACGATAAGAAAGCAACAAAATATGCCCTGGACGTAAGAGAGCCTGTCCGTTTATTGATGCCAATGAGTGAAGAGCGAAGCAATCTCCGCCTAAGCATCATTCCACAGCTTCTTGAAGTGCTTTCGTACAATAAAGCACGTCAAAATGACTCACTTGCCTTTTATGAAGTGGGTTCCGTTTTCTTACAGGAACCAGGAGAAGAGCTGCCTAAAGAAGAGGAGCATATTGCAGGGGCTATTACGGGCCTTTGGCATCTGCATCCTTGGCAGGGAGAGAAGAAGCCTGCTGACTTCTATGTTGCGAAAGGTATCTTGGAAGGACTGTTCGAAGAAATCGGCGTTTCTGAAGCCATCTCTTACCGCCAGGCAGTGGTAGATGGTATGCACCCGGGAAGAACGGCTGAAATTCTATTGGACAATGAAGTCATCGGTTTTGTAGGAGCGATTCATCCGGAAGCGGAAAAAGAGTTGGACCTGAACGAAACCTACGTGTTCGAACTGAAGGCATCTCCAATCTTCCATTACGTAAAACCGGCATTAAGCTACACGCCAATCCCTCGTCATCCATCGATTACAAGAGATATCGCCCTTGTAGTGGATACAGATGTGAAAGCGGGAGAGTTGGAATCCATTATTAAAGACGCAGGAGGCAAGCTTCTGAAAGGAGTTTCAGTCTTCGATCTTTATGAAGGGGAACATATGGAAGCAGGCAAGAAATCCATTGCGTTCTCGTTAAAATACTTCGATCCGGCTAAGACATTAACGGATGAAGAAGTGGTTAAAGTACATGATAAAGTACTGCAAGCAGTGAAGGAAAAAGCCGGAGCAGAGTTGAGAGGATAATACAGCTCAAAGTGGAAGGTGTCAGACAATGGTCTGGCACCTTTTTGCTGTTTGGAGGTGGTATTGCCTGTTGAAAAATGAACGAATTTTAACAGGAGAATATTTCGGAAATTTCATCAGGTAAATAGCATTTATAATTCAACTGCTGAATCCAAGGGTAGAACCACCAACCAAAGAGAAATCCCCACCGGAATAACCGATGGGGATATCATTTATTTCCTGGCTAACTTTATCGCCTTTTCACTATTCGCAAAATGCCATTTCGTCATAGACTTCAATTCTTCAATCCCTTTTCGCTTAATGATTTTCGCAGCTGCAATGTCTACGTGCTTACCGGCACCTTTAGGTATCTCGACACCAGCTTTATCACTCAATTTGTCCATTTCCTTTAAGAAGGCATAACGGGCAATGATCGAGGCAGCGGCTACAGCTAGATGGATGCTTTCACCTTTTGTGCTGAAATACACGCGGTCACGTTGGATTTTCTTTTGTGCAGAAACATGTTTGTAGTATGTATTCTTTTCAACAAACTGATCAATCAATATTCCTTCCGGTAGTTCCGGGGCCATTTTTCCCAACAGATTCAGGATCGCCTGATTGTGCAAGAGAGCCTTCATCTTCCCCTGCGTCATTCCTTTTGCTTGCATCGCATTATATTTAGGGTTATGCAGGATGAGTAATGAATACGGAATCGCGGCTATTAAATCCCTGGCTATTTTGATGATTTGAGGGTCGGATAAATTTTTAGAATCCTTTACTCCGAGTTCCTTCATAAGTGGAAGGTGCTCTCTCTTCACGTAAGCACTTACCACCGTGATCGGTCCGAAGAAGTCGCCTGTGCCCACTTCATCTGATCCGATGACAGACCAGTCGGCGAAGTTTTCAGGCAGTGTCGTCGTTCCCTTGGAAGGTGATTTTACCTTTGGAGGCTCGCTGCTGCCCCACTGACTTGATTCTCCTTCTCCGTTAGATCCCTGAAACAATACTTTCCCCGATTTATAGGCAGTGATCGTACAGCCGGATGGCTTTGCTACAAAAACGGCACCCGGTGGCAGTTTGTCCGTTAATACGTTTTTGTAGTGGCCTTTCATTTTCTCGATTGTTTCTTTGTTTACTTGAATGACGGTATTAGCCAAGTTTCTCTCTCCTTATGACAAAATTCTTGTATATAATAAAAAATGTGAGCTATTATGACAAATTCCTTCCAAAATCAAAAGATTTCGTGGTATGATTATGTTTAGGATTCTTATGAATGGGGGGCTTTCAGATTGTCTGAACAACAAAAAAATCGCACCACTATAGACATATATGGTCAACAATATACGATTGTTGGGACTGAATCAACTAGTCAAATCCGATTTGTTGGTTCTAAAGTGGATGACAAGATGAGAGAAATAAACTCCATGAATCCATCTCTCGACACAAGCAGGCTCGCCGTTCTGACTGCGGTGAATGCCGTAAATGATTATCTCAAACTACAAGAAAAGTTTGAGGAGCTGGAACGAGAAATCAAACGTTTAAAGGATTGAAAAAAAGATGCTGGATTTAGCTTTGTTGATCATCCTGGTGATAGGATTTTTAATAGGTTTAAAACGTGGATTCATTTTGCAAGTGGTCCACATATTCGGATTTATTGTTTCTTTTATTGTAGCATACATATATTATGATCAGCTTGCACCGAAGTTAACATTATGGATTCCTTACCCTGTATTGGACGAGCAATCCACATTGAATATGATTTTTGAATCGACCAATTTAGATCAGGCTTATTATCGTGTGATCGCATTTGCAATGATTTTCTTCGCAGTCCGGATCATTCTGCAAATCATTGGATCGATGCTCGATTTTGTCGCACATCTTCCTCTATTAAAGCAGTTGAATGTTCTTGGCGGAGGGATATTAGGCTTTATTGAAGCATACTTAATGATCTTCATTCTATTATTTATTGCCGTATTGTTGCCGATCGAGTCGGTTCAAACATTCATTAATAACTCTTTTATTGCGCAAGCGATGGTTAAACATACGCCTGTTTTCTCTGATTTGGTGAAATCTTGGTGGATTGAATATGTAGCCTGAAGAAGGGGCTGACTATAAGTATGCAATTCAAATTCGTTAGGGATGCCTTAGTGAATTTGTTCATCTTATAAGTCAGTCTTTTTTCTTTTTATATCAATTTTGCTACTATATAGATGGGGACGTTTTGCTTTTGCAAGGGACGGGGAGTCTTAAAGGTCCTAATTGTTAATTCTAAGATAGTAGGTGAATCTCTTGAATAAAAAAGATATTATAAAATTATTAGAAGAAATTGCGATATATATGGAATTGAAAGGCGAGAATTCATTTAAAATCTCCGCCTACCGAAAAGCGGCGGCGGCACTTGAGAATGATGACCGGAGCTTACAGGAAATCAGTGACTTTACGAAGCTGAGCGGAATCGGCAAAGGAACGGCGGGAGTAATCGAGGAATACATAAACGAAGGCATATCTTCTGTCCTTGAAGAATTAAAGGAAGAAGTTCCAAAGGGATTGATCCCCCTTCTTCAATTACCTGGTTTAGGTGGAAAGAAAATTGCCAAGCTTTATAGTGAACTTGGGGTAGAAAATATAGAAGACCTGGAGCAAGCGTGTAAAGCAAATAAAGTACAAGGTTTAGCAGGCTTCGGTAAGAAGACGGAAGAGAAGATCCTTTCATCCATCGAACAGGTTGGCAAGAGACCTGACCGTCTGCCGATTGCTTTTATGAATGGGATCGCTGAGGAAATTGAAGGTTTTCTTATCGGCATGGACAGCATCCAAACCTTTTCGAGAGCGGGAAGCTTAAGGAGAATGAGAGAAACCATCAAGGACCTTGATTTCATTCTGGCAACAGAGCATCCACAAGAGGTGAAGGAAGGTTTGTTGAAACTCTCCAATATCGTAGAAACCATCGCTGCAGGAGATACAAAAGTTTCACTGACTCTTTCGTATAATTGGGATGTAAGCATCGATTTTCGAATCGTAAAGCCTGAAGAATTTGCTACAGCCCTTCACCATTTTACCGGATCAAAGGATCATAATGTCCGCATGCGCCAGCTGGCGAAAGAACGCGGAGAAAAGATCAGTGAATATGGCGTCGAGAATAGTGAAACCGGTGAGATAAAGACATTTAATACAGAAGAAGAATTTTATCACCATTTTGATCTGCCCTTGATCCCACCAGAGCTGCGGGAAGATGGGAAAGAAGTGGAAGAGTTCCCTAAGGATTATTCCCTCATCACATTAGAAGATATAAAAGGGGATCTTCATATGCACTCCACCTGGTCGGATGGTGCATTTTCGATTGAAGAAATGGTAGAGGCTTGCCGTGCCAAAGGATATCAATATATGGCCATCACCGATCACTCCCAGTACTTACGTGTGGCAAACGGGCTGACTACAGAACGATTACTTAAGCAAATCGATGAAATTAAAGAAATCAACAAGATGTATGATGATATAGAAGTGCTTTCAGGAATCGAGATGGATATTCTTCCTGATGGTACATTGGATTATGAGGATGACATTCTTGAAAAAGTCGATCTTGTGATTGCTTCGATTCATTCGAGTTTTTCACAATCCCAAGAAAAGATCATGGAGAGGCTGACTACGGCCCTGAAGAGTGCCCATGTGGATATCATTGCCCATCCAACAGGGAGAATCATTGGTCGAAGAGAAGGTTATGACGTAGATATGGACCTTCTTATCCAGCTGGCGAAAGAAACTGATACGGCGTTGGAGCTTAATGCAAATCCGAATCGGCTGGATTTGTCTGCAGAAAATATCCGAAAAGCCCAGGAACAAAATGTAAAGCTCGTCATCAACACAGATGCACACAGTATCGATCACCTGGAATTCATGAAAGTCGGAATCGGAACAGCTCGAAAAGGCTGGATCAAGAAAGATACTGTCATCAATACATGGGATAAAAAAGAGTTAATCAAATTTATTAAGCGAAACTGATAAAAGGTGGAATACATTCCGTGAATTCTAAAGTATTTAAAACGTTAGAGTTTGATAAAATCAAAGAATTATTAAAGCAATATGCTGCATCCGCACTTGGTCATGCAAAGGTATCCTCTCTCATGCCATCCGTTGAGTATGAAGAAATTACAGCTCTTCACGAAGAAACAGATGAAGCCATGACCATCCTCAGATTGAAGGGTCATGCCCCGTTAGGCGGGATTTTCGATATTCGTCCACACGTCAAGCGTGCTCAAATAGGCGGGATGCTTTCCCCTTCTGAATTTGTTCAGGTAGCGAGTACGATCCGGTCAAGCAGGAAGCTGACGCTTTTTGTAGAGGAGTTACTGGAGGAAGAGGTGGACATTCCCCTTCTACAGGAGAAAATGGGGACGGTCATCCCCCTCCCTCATTTAGAGCAGGATATAAGAAAAGTCGTCGACGATAACGGAGAAATCCTGGATACAGCCAGTGAAGCACTCCGTACGATCCGTACCCAGCTCAGGGCCAACGAAGGACGGATCCGGGAGAAACTTGAACGAATGATCCGCTCTTCCAATGCTCAAAAAATGTTATCCGATGCGATCATTACCATTCGTAACGATCGGTATGTGATTCCCGTTAAACAAGAGTATCGGGGTCAATATGGCGGGATCATTCATGATCAATCATCATCGGGGCAAACGTTATTTATTGAACCGGAAGCCATCGTTCAACTGAATAATCAACTTCGTGAACTCCGATTAAAAGAGCAAGCTGAAATTGAAAAGATTCTTCAGCAGCTGTCTGAAAGTGTACAAGAATCAGGAGAAGAACTCCTCTTGATTGTTAGTGTCCTGTCAGATGTTGATTTCATGTTTACAAAAGCGAAGTTTGGACGATCCATTAAAGGATCTAAACCGACGATCAATAATGAACGCCGGGTGAGGCTGAACAAAGCCCGACATCCTCTTTTGCCGATAGATGAAGCAGTGGCGAATGACATCGAGTTGGGGACTGACTTTTCTTCCATTGTCATCACGGGGCCAAATACCGGGGGGAAAACCGTTACCCTGAAAACATTGGGATTAACTAGTTTAATGGCACAGGCCGGTCTGCCGATCCCGGCTCTAGATGGTTCTGAAGTTGGCGTCTTCCGTACCATTTACGCTGATATCGGGGACGAGCAATCGATTGAACAAAGCTTAAGTACCTTCTCTTCTCATATGGTCAATATCGTGGACATCCTTAAAAAGGTAGATCATGAGAGTTTAGTGTTGTTTGATGAACTGGGCGCCGGTACAGATCCTCAAGAAGGTGCAGCGCTGGCCATTTCCATTTTGGATGAAGTACATGGAACTGGTGCAAGAGTCGTGGCGACCACTCACTATCCTGAATTAAAAGCATATGGGTACAATCGTGAAGGGGTCGTGAATGCAAGTGTGGAATTTAATGTAGAAACATTAAGTCCTACCTATAAGCTTTTGCTCGGGGTCCCGGGAAGAAGTAATGCATTTGAGATTTCTAAGCGTTTAGGGCTATCAGATTCAGTCATTCAGAGAGCGAAGTCCCATATAGGAACGGATAGTAAAGAAGTGGAGAATATGATTGCCTCCCTCGAAGACAGCAGGCGTCAGGGTGAACGGGAGCTTGAGGAAGCCCATGAACTCTTAAGACAAGCCGAGAAAATGCATAAAGATATGCAGAAGCAAATGATGGAGTATTATGAGAAAAAGGATACACTTTACGAAAAAGCTCAACAAAAAGCCACTGAAGTCGTTGAAAAAGCGAAGGCAGAAGCTGAACAAGTGATCAAAGATTTACGAAAAATGCAACACGAAAAATCAGCTCAAATCAAGGAACATGAACTGATTCAGGCGAAAAAACAATTGGAAGATGCTACACCGAAATTGAAATTGTCCGGACAAAAGAAAAAAGTCAATCAGGCAATGCATGAGTTAAAACCAGGGGACGAAGTCAAAGTCTTAAGCTTTGATCAAAAAGGCCACTTGGTCGAACGAGTGTCTGCGAAAGAATGGCAAGTTCAGATGGGCATCATGAAAATGAAGGTGAAGGAATCAGATCTTGAATTCATTCAATCTCAACAGAAGGTAGAGACTAAACCACTCGCCACAGTGAAAGGAAAAGATTTTCACGTCAGCCTTGAGCTGGATCTACGCGGTGAGCGTTTCGAAAATGCATTATCCAGAGTGGAGAAATACATCGACGATGCTCTGCTTGCCGGTTATCCCCGCGTTTCCATCATTCATGGGAAAGGTACGGGAGCTTTAAGGCAAGGAGTGCAGGAATACTTGAAAAATCACCGATCGATCAAAAACATTCGTTTCGGGGATGCAGGCGAAGGTGGAACCGGTGTAACAGTCGTTCAATTTAAATAAGATCTGGAGACTGCTCATATGTACGAAGTTTCATTGTGAAAATAATTGAGTGGTTAAAATAAAGCGGTAAAGGGAGCTTTACGATGAAGAACTTTTGGGAAAATGAATTTGTTCAAACGGCTGGGAATTACAGCGTGGTCATTTTATGTTTGGTTCTGTTCTTAGCTATCTTCGAACTGGTCACAAAGTATAAGAATTGGGAAGAAATCAAAAAAGGCAACTTGGCCGTGGCGATGGCAACGGGAGGGAAAATATTTGGGATAGCGAATATTTTCCGCCACTCCATCAGCCATAATGATACCATCCTGACGACAATCGGATGGGGTGTGTTTGGCTTTTTTCTATTACTGATCGGCTATTTCATTTATGAATTTCTCACACCCAAATTTAAAATTGATGAAGAAATCGCTAATGATAACAGAGCGGTGGGCTTCATTTCATTGGTCATTTCAGTTGGTTTATCCTATGTAATAGGAGCCGGAATATCGTAAGGAGAGGGAATATGGAAACATTGGCAAAGGTTTTGCTCACGCTATGTGGCGGTTTTTTACTTGTAGGGATAATTTATTTGTTGGTCTTTACGTAAATGGTTGAGGAGATTTATCATAAAGAGTTTGGATATTGAAACAATGCTAAAATAATAATAAAGTACGAGCAGACTGTCATATGGTTGAATAGGCAGTCTTTTTTCTTTAATAAAATCATCTATTAGGACGGTCAAGCTTAAGAGATAGGAAAAAAGTATCGAGTGGATTGATTTCAAATTGTAACTGAAGTCCCCTTATAATATAATAGTGAATAGAAGAAATTTTCTAACAATTCATAAGGAGGGATTACAATGAATAAACCATGGTTTGCTGAATATCCAGCAGAGATTCCCACGGAGCTCGATTTAATCGCAAAGCCACTGCAGTCCTATTTATCTGAGGCAGCTACCCTTTATAGCAGTAAAGTTGCCATTCAATTTATGGGCAAGGAATTGACCTACACAGAATTACATGAATCCGCACTCAAGTTCGCTCATTACCTTAAGACGCTTGGAATTAAGAAAGACGATCGGGTTGCGATCATGCTGCCGAATACTCCTCAATCCGTAATCGCGTACTATGGCATTCTCTTCGCAGGTGGAATGGTCGTACAAACCAATCCATTATATATGGAGAGGGAAATTGAATACCAAATGAAGGACTCAGGTGCCAAGGTGATCCTGACATTGGATATTTTATATCCAAGAGTGTCAAAAGTGATGAAGAATACCGGACTTGAGCACATTATTGTAACCGCTATCAAAGACTACCTTCCATTTCCTAAGAATCTCATCTACCCATTCATCCAGAAGAAACAATACGGCATTGTTGTGAAAGTGGACCATTCAGGACAGAATCATTTATTTACGGAGATCATGAAAACAGCCAAACCAGAGAGTACCAATCAG
The DNA here is from genome assembly GCF_056838065.1 of Rossellomorea sp. H136. Classification (NCBI taxonomy): domain Bacteria; kingdom Bacillati; phylum Bacillota; class Bacilli; order Caryophanales; family Bacillaceae; genus Rossellomorea; species Rossellomorea sp. H136. The sequence continues at coordinate 3,522,932 of NZ_CM166371.1, read as the reverse complement.
GAATTTGATTTTGAAAACGATGTGGCTCTTCTTCAGTACACAGGCGGGACGACAGGTTTCCCAAAAGGGGTTATGCTTACCCATAAGAACCTTGTCGCCAATGCTTCCATGTGTGATGCGTGGCTTTATAAGTGTAAAAAAGGAGAAGAGCGTGTCCTTGGAATTCTACCATTCTTTCATGTGTACGGTATGACAGCCGTTATGATATTATCCGTCATGCAGGGATATAAAATGATCTTACTCCCTAAATTTGACCCGGAAACAACCTTGAAAACCATTCAGAAGCAGAAACCGACCCTTTTTCCTGGTGCACCGACCATCTATATCGGTCTGCTGAATCATCCGGAACTGAAGAATTATGACTTATCCTCCATCGATTCATGCCTTAGTGGAAGCGCCCCATTGCCTGTTGAAGTGCAGCAGCAATTCGAAGACGTTACGGGCGGGAAGCTGGTAGAGGGCTATGGATTGACAGAATCTTCACCTGTCACACATTCCAATTTCCTTTGGGATAAAGAAAGAATAAAGGGAAGCGTCGGAGTTCCTTGGCCAAGTACGGATGCAGCCATCTTCTCACTGGAAACAGGAGAACCGCTTCCACCGAATGAAATGGGTGAAATCGTCGTGAAAGGTCCTCAAGTGATGAAGGGTTACTGGAATCGACCGGAGGAAACCGAACAAACGTTAAGGGATGGCTGGCTATTGACCGGAGATTTGGGGTATATGGATGAGAGAGGTTACTTCTATGTTGTGGATCGCAAAAAGGATATGATCATTGCAGGTGGCTTTAATATTTACCCTCGTGAAATCGAAGAGGTTCTTTATGAACATCCTGCGATTCAAGAGGTTGTCGCTGCAGGCGTTCCTGATGAGTATAGAGGAGAAACCGTAAAGGCGTATGTGGTCCTGAAAGAAGGAGAAGTCCTGACAGAGGAAGAACTCAATGAATTTGCCCGTAAATACCTGGCTGCCTACAAGGTGCCCCGGATTTATGAATTTAGAAAAGAGCTTCCCAAAACGGCTGTTGGAAAAATACTACGCAGAGCACTTGTAGAAGAAGAGCGCCAAAAGGTAGAAGAGGAACAGAAAACAAGTTAAAATGAATACCATTGGGCTTTTTCTTTTTGTTGTAAAATTGGACAAGGCATCTCTTCTTGACAAGTAAAGAGAAACCTTTTATTATAAAAATATGAATGAACAGTCATTCATATTTCCTTAAGGCAGGTCAAGAACTCATGAAACGAAATAAACCTAAATACAAGCAAATTATCGATGCTGCTGTTATCGTTATAGCTGAAAATGGTTACCATCAGGCACAAGTATCTAAGATTGCGAAGCAGGCTGGAGTCGCTGATGGAACGATTTATCTCTATTTTAAAAATAAAGAAGATATCCTGATTTCGTTGTTTAAAGAAAAAATGGTACTCTTTGTCGAAAAAATTGAGGAAGTTATAGCAGGAAAACAGACAGTTTCAGAGAAATTATTAGTGATGATTGAAAATCATTGTAAAATTCTGTCGGATGATCACCATCTAGCGATTGTGACACAACTGGAGCTCAGGCAATCCAATAAGGAAATTCGCTTGAAAATCAACGATGTATTAAAAGGATATCTGCAATTAGTCGATAAAATTCTGATTAGCGGAGTAGAATCAGGAGAATTTTCAAGTGATCTGGATGTCCGGCTGGCTCGTCAAATGATCTTCGGGACTTTAGATGAAATGGTGACAACGTGGGTGATGAACGATCAGAAATATGATTTAGTAGCTCAAGTCCCTGCTATTCACAAACTATTACTTCATGGGTGTGGCGGCAGGAACTAAATTAGTTTAGGGGGATGAGAGATGGAAAGTTTATCATGGTCATTAGAGGGAAAGGTAGCAACGGTTCTAATCCAAAGACCTCCTGCTAATGCTTTAGCCAGTGGACTTATTAAAGAAATCGATGCAGTTCTGGATGAGCTTGAAGAAAACGCTGAAGTACGGGTGATCTTACTGAAGGGTGAGGGACGATTCTTCTCTGCTGGAGCTGACATTAAAGAATTTACAACGATTGAAACAGGTGAAGAATTCTCTAAATTGGCGAAAAAAGGCCAGGACGTTTTTGAACGGATGGAGAACTTTTCAAAGCCGATTATTGCAGCAATCCATGGCGCAGCTCTAGGCGGAGGTTTGGAGCTTGCAATGGGATGTCACATCAGATTGGTCAGCGAAAATGCAAAGCTCGGTCTACCGGAGCTTCAGTTAGGACTTGTACCTGGATTTGCAGGCTCTCAGCGCTTGCCGAAATTGGTAGGCAGAGCAAAAGCGGCAGAAATGCTATTAACGAGTGAGCCAATCAGCGGAACAGAAGCTGTACAGTGGGGACTTGCCAATAAAGCATATCCTGAGGATCAGCTCTTCGATAAAGCGAAGGAAATGGCCGATAAGATAGCGAAGAAGAGCCCAGGGGCGATGAAAGCAGCCATTGAGCTGTTAAGTTATACTAAAGATGATCGTTTCTATGAAGGTGTAATGCGAGAATCGGATCTTTTCGGTGAAATTTTTGTATCCGCTGATGCCAAAGAGGGTATTTCAGCTTTTGTTGAAAAGAGAGAACCGCACTTTAAAGGCTAGAATACATTCTTGTAATATAGTAAACTCTTATTGAGGGGCAGTCTTGAATGTTCAAGCTGCCCGTTCAAAGGGGTTAAATTGTCAAAATCTTTTTAAGGGAAAGAATGTTTACATTATTAGGAGGGGCTTACGCATGAACATCTATGTACTTTTGAAAAGAACGTTTGATACCGAGGAGAAAATTTCGATCCAAAACGGTCAAATTGCTGAAGATGGAGCTGAATTTATCATAAATCCTTACGATGAATATGCAGTGGAAGAAGCTATTCAAGTTCGTGATGCACATGGTGGAGAAGTGACGGTTGTGACAGTTGGCGGAGAAGAAAGTGAAAAGCAACTGAGAACAGCCCTGGCAATGGGTGCAGATAAAGCAGTCCTGATCAACACAGAGGATGACCTTGATCATGGTGATCAATTCACTACAGCCAAAATCCTTGCCCACTATTTAAAAGAACAGGAAGTAGATTTAATTCTGGCAGGTAATGTTGCCATTGACGGTGGGTCTGGACAAGTTGGACCACGTGTGGCTGAACAGCTTGATATCCCTTATGTAACAACCATTACGAAATTAGAAATTGATGGCGGAACAGTAACGGTTACACGTGACGTAGAAGGGGATTCAGAAGTAATTGAAACATCTCTACCTTTACTGGTAACGGCACAGCAAGGATTGAATGAACCACGATATCCATCACTTCCAGGAATCATGAAAGCGAAGAAAAAGCCTTTAGATGAAGTGGAATTGGATGATATTGATTTAGACGAAGATGAAGTAGAAGCGAAAACAAAAACAATTGAAATCTACCTTCCACCGAAGAAGGAAGCAGGTAAAGTGTTAGAAGGCGAATTGGATGCTCAAGTATCAGAGCTTGTTTCACTTCTTCGCAATGAAGCAAAAGTTATATAAGGCTAACTCATAGTAATAACTAACATTCAGGGGGTATTTAACATGGCGAGAAAAGTATTAGTACTTGGAGAAGTTAGGGACGGATCATTACGAAATGTTTCCTTTGAAGCGATTGCGGCAGGTAAAACAGTATCTGAAGGCGGAGAAGTAGTAGCCGTTTTAATCGGCAAAAGTGTAAGCGCTTTAGGTAATGAAATGATTCAATATGGTGCGGACAAAGTAGTGGTTGTGGAAGATGATAAACTGGAGCAGTATACGTCAGATGGCTATTCACAAGCCGTACTATCGGTTATCGACCAAGAAAAGCCTGAAGGAATCATCTTCGGACATACTGCACTTGGAAAAGACTTGTCCCCTAAAGTGGCCAGTAAGCTAAGCACAGGATTGATTTCTGATGCAACCGATCTTGAAGAAGCTGGCGGGAACCTTGTTTTCACAAGACCGATTTATTCAGGGAAAGCATTTGAAAAGAAAATTGTGACGGGCGGTGTGATTTTTGCGACGATCCGTCCAAATAACATCGAGCCGTTAGCGAAAGATGAGTCACGTACAGGAGAAGTTTCTTCCCTTTCCGTTGATATTAAAGACTTACGAACAATCATTAAAGAAGTCGTACGTAAAGCAAGCGAAGGTGTGGACCTGTCTGAAGCGAAAGTCATCATCGCAGGCGGACGCGGAGTGAAAAGTGAAGATGGATTCAATCCTCTTAAAGATCTGGCGGATGTTCTTGGTGGAGCTGTAGGAGCATCACGTGGAGCATGTGATGCCGACTATTGTGACTATTCCCTGCAAATTGGTCAAACCGGAAAAGTTGTAACGCCTGACCTATATATTGCATGTGGTATTTCTGGAGCTATCCAGCATTTAGCGGGTATGTCGAATTCAAAAGTCATCGTTGCGATCAACAAAGATCCTGAAGCGAACATCTTTAACGTAGCGGATTATGGAATCGTGGGTGACCTGTTCGAGGTGGTACCGATGCTGACTGAAGAGTTTAAAAAGCTTAAAGTATCTTCTTCTTAATTCAAATTCACGTTTCAAGTAGCGTCTAAAGGGTATGAGCATAGTATGTAGTGAAAATAAGGATGCAGCCAGATGGCTGCTCCTTATTTTTCTTCCCTGTATATTCCGTTATCTGAAGGGAATATTACCTACGAGCAGATTAATAGCATCACAAAAAAAACGGTGATATACTAGCGTTACATTCAAAGATTTTAGGAGGCGCATATAAATGGCAATTACACATGCAACTGATCAATCATTCTCAACTGAAACAAATTCCGGACTGGTATTAGCGGATTTCTGGGCACCTTGGTGTGGACCTTGTAAAATGATCGCTCCAGTTTTGGAAGAATTAGATGGAGAAATGGGCGACAAAGTAAAAATCGTCAAAGTTGACGTTGATGAAAACCAGGAAACAGCAGGTAAATACGGGGTTATGAGTATCCCGACTTTAGTTGTCCTTAAAGACGGCGAAGTTGTAGACAAAGTAATCGGTTTCCAACCTAAGGAAGCACTTGCTGAACTATTAAACAAACACGTATAAGATACTTTTATATACACCGGGGCCTTATTTGTGAGCTCCGGTGTTTTAATGTATTAAAATATCTATCAGACAGCTGTATCCTGGTCAACCAGCCCTGATACTTTTTGCCTTTGACCAAGCCGCAAGTCTTTAAGGCAATAAAAAATCAGATAAATGTTAAACCCTTAAACCAACTTTTGATTGGAATCCATTCTTTGAAAGCCTTACAATAGGCTAAGAAGGAATTCCAGACTGAGTTGGTTTTTATATGAAGAAACGGAAAAACATAAAAAAGTGACAAACAATAAAAAAGAACTGCCTTTTACCCCAATGAATTTCTTCAGGATACCAAAGTGATAAAAAAATTCACAGGAACAATCCGATCCTGTTTATTCTACAAAAACCGTCTATAACTGGGCAAACAAGAAGGGAGAGAGACGATGAACCCTACCATTACGAATAAATTAGCTCTATTACCGGATCAACCGGGATGTTATTTGATGAAAGACAGACAAGGTACGATTATTTATGTGGGTAAAGCAAAAGTATTGAAGAATCGTGTGCGCTCTTATTTTACCGGTTCCCATGATGCCAAGACTCAACGGTTGGTAGGTGAAATTGAGGACTTCGAATACATCATGACCTCTTCTGATCTGGAAGCCCTTGTGCTTGAAATGAACCTAATCAAAAAATATGACCCCAAATATAATGTTATGTTAAAGGACGATAAAAGCTATCCGTTTATCAAGCTTACGAACGAAAGACACCCAAGACTTATTACTACCCGCAAAGTCCAAAGGGGGAAAGGCCGGTATTTTGGTCCATATCCCAACGCAGGAGCAGCTAATGAAACAAAAAAACTTCTGGATCGTCTGTATCCGTTACGAAAATGCACTACCCTTCCTGACCGGGCCTGCTTGTATTATCATTTGGGTCAATGTCTGGCTCCTTGTATTAAAGAAGTAGGCAAAGACACATATAGAGAAATGACTGACGAAATTTCCAGGTTCCTGAATGGTGGGTACAAAGATATCAAGAATCAATTAACGGTGAAAATGAATGAAGCGGCAGAGAATCTTGAGTTTGAGAGAGCGAAGGAATTTCGTGATCAAATCCTTCACATTGAAGCGACAATGGAAAAGCAAAAGATGACCACGACCGATTTCACTGATCGGGATGTGTTCGGATATTCCGTTGATAAAGGCTGGATGTGTGTACAAGTATTCTTTGTGCGTCAAGGAAAGCTCATTGAAAGGGATGTGTCCCTCTTCCCTCTCTACAATGAACCCGAGGACGAATTTCTGACGTTCTTAGGTCAGTTTTATTCGAAATCCAATCATTTTAAGCCGAAGGAACTTTTCTTGCCTGAGGAGATTGATGAAGAATTGGCGGCTAAGCTGATAGAGGTGAAAATCACCAAGCCTAAACGGGGAAAGAAGAAAGAGTTGGTCAAGCTTGCCGAAAAGAATGCGAAACAGGCACTTGAAGAAAAGTTCGCTCTGATTGAAAGAGATGAAGATCGGACGATTAAAGCGATAGAACGTCTTGGGGAGCATATGGGCATTTATACTCCTTTCCGGATTGAAGCATTTGATAACTCGAATATCCAGGGTTCGGACCCTGTGTCTGCGATGATCGTATTCCTTGACGGGAAGCCGGCGAAGAAAGAGTATCGAAAGTATAAGATTAAAACCGTGAAAGGCCCTGATGATTATGATTCCATGCGGGAGGTCGTACGTAGACGGTATACGAGAGTTTTAAAGGATGGTCTTCCTTTACCGGATCTCATTATCATCGATGGGGGAAAAGGGCAGATCGAAGCGGCGAGGGATGTCATTGAGAATGAATTGGGGTTGGATATCCCACTTGGCGGCCTTGCGAAAGACGATAAGCATCAGACGTCGGAACTGCTGTATGGGAATCCTTTACAAATTGTCCCTCTTGAAAAGAGAAGCCAGGAATTCTACTTGCTGCAACGGATCCAGGATGAAGTCCACCGATTTGCCATCACGTTCCACAGACAGCTCAGAGGTAAAAGCGCCTTCCAGTCCACCCTTGACGACATTGACGGCATAGGACCGAAGCGGAAGAAGCAGCTTTTAAAACACTTTGGCTCCATGAAGAAAATGAAAGAAGCAACGGTGGAGGAGTTTATTGAGATAGGGATTCCGGAAGCTGTTGCTAAGGTATTAGTTGAAAAATTGAAGTAGGTAATAGTAGAAACAAGGAAGTATGTGGTTTCTTTTGATTGAGCTCATATTTAAAAGAGTGTTGTTTTTATAATGGTTTCGAAGTAACTTGTTGACTATGATAGTTGATTGTAGCGGAAGGTTCTCAACTCACGCCCCGCGGAAAGCGAGCATCAGGAGCGGAAATCAACCACTACTCGCTCCTGCAAATTAGCAACAAAATCTACGACGTAAATCAATAATAATATGATTTTATTTTATAGATGTGCATTGAATCACAAATTCTTATATGCTATAATTAACGAAAATTTATAACATTATCACTTTTTAAAGTGGTGATAGAGGTGCGAACTTCAAAAGTACAGGTAAAGAGGAGTATGAGCTCTGTTGAGATGCCTGGAAAGGGGAGATTCGCCGAAGTGGTTTTGGTCTCATGCTGATTCCGCTGGTTCTACGTTTAAGAAATGTAGGATTGTCAAGATGATTTAATCTTGGAGAGCTATCTCACAATGCCCATGAACCTATTTAGTATGTTCTGCTGTATGTTCATAAAGCAATGAGATATTATTCTCATTGCTTTTTTTATTATCCAGCGCAGGTGATGAACCTGTTCCATGAACGTTTAGGATGATTGTGATTGTACTCTTCACCATCAAAAAATGAGTCGTAACGATGCGCTCAATGAGAAAGAGGGAGAAGTTGTGAGTATTATTGTTCAAAAATTCGGTGGGACTTCAGTAGGTTCTGTAGAAAGAATTCAAAATGTTGCGTCAAGAATCGCAGAAGAAAAAGAAAGAGGGAATGATGTTGTGGTTGTGGTATCTGCCATGGGGAAAACGACGGATACACTCGTTGGATTGGCAAGGGAAATTACATCACAACCAAGTAAGAGAGAAATGGATATGCTTCTTTCTACAGGAGAGCAAGTCACCATTTCGCTCCTCACGATGGCACTGATTCAATCTGGACACGATGCCATCTCATTCACAGGCTGGCAGGCCGGGATCGAGACGGAATCCGTTCACAGCAATGCGAGGATCACCAATATTCATACTGAAAAGATGTTTAGTCACCTTCAATCGGGAAGAGTTGTGATCGTAGCGGGATTCCAGGGGATGACAGAAGCGGGGGAAATTACAACTCTCGGTCGTGGTGGATCAGATACAACCGCCGTTGCGATTGCAGCTGCCCTGAAAGCAGAGCGATGTGATATTTATACAGATGTAGACGGGGTGTACACAACGGACCCGCGTTATATTAATGGAGCAAGGAAGTTACCGTCCATTTCTTATGATGAAATGTTGGAACTGGCTAATTTAGGGGCTGGAGTCCTGCATCCACGGGCAGTGGAATTTGCCAAGAATTATCAAATTCCGTTAGAGGTCAGATCCAGTATTGAAAAAGTTGAAGGAACCTATATTGAGGAGGAAGCAAGCATGGAACAAAACCTGATTGTGAGAGGCGTAGCATTTGAAGCTGAAATTACGCGTGTAACTGTATTTGGTCTAGGAAACGCATTAACGGGACTCTCTTCTGTGTTTACCACTTTAGCCAAAAATCATCTGAATGTAGATATTATTATTCAAAGTCAGACCGATCAGAATACGACCAATTTATCATTCTCTATTAAAGAACAAGACCTGGAGGAAACCCTTGCTGTTCTGGAACGAAACAAAGAACAATTAGGCTTCACCCATGTAGAGAATGAAAGTGAGCTTGCAAAAGTATCGATCGTTGGCTCGGGTATGATCTCAAATCCAGGTGTGGCAGCGGAAATGTTCGAAGTGTTAGCTCAAAATGACATCGTGGTGAAAATGGTCAGCACGTCTGAAATCAAAGTATCTGCAGTCGTAGACGAGAAAAATATGCAAAAAGCAGCAGGTGTCCTACATACTGCATTTAATCTGGACGCGGTGAAGATGGAAGAAATCACGTTATAATATTAAAGGAGCAGAGAGCGGGACAACAGAAAAAGGGTTGCCCCATCAATTGAAGGGCAACCCTTTATTAGAGTATGAAAAAGGATGACGGTAAGGACTATTCTACTTTATCTTTCTCGTCCCATCTTACAATCACTTTCACTGAATGACTCCGTTTATGTAGTTCGTCGGCAGCTTCTGCCACACATTTCTTTTGTAACTGTACTTGTTCGGCCAGAAAGCCCGTTTCCAGTTTAAATGTTACATCCGACTTTAAGGCAATGCGTCGTTCCAGCACCGGTCCGCTTATTTCAAAGGTCATCTCATTCTTTTTTTGTTCCAGCAGTGCAAGAGTTCCCCAGCCGGCTTCAGCGAAAAACGATATCAGTTCCTCTAATGACTGAAGGGGAAATTTCCGAGAGAGCTGTTTTCCACCCCAATATAGTATATCGGGTGTATGCTTTCCTAAAATTTCTGGAATCAATATGTCACGTAACATTTCATATCCGAAGATTGGAACGGACGGTTGATGTACTTCTTCTTTTTTCTGTTCCAAGTAAATCCCCTCTTTCTATAAAACTATTATATACATGAAAAGGGGATTTATCATCCCATACCTCGAAAAAATGACCTTGGGATATTTTGGTGATATAATTTTTATTTGATATTTATTTGAATTTTCGAACATTTAATGGGGCGATACCTCATCTTTTCTGTTATCAATAAATTGAAAATATTTTTGCGGTATTGTCGAAATTATGTATACGTTTTCTTGACGCTTCCACTCCTTGGGAGTAAAATGAACATGTCACATTATTGTTACAATATAAAATATGTATCGTCGTCTAGTCATTCTTAAAAATGTATTAGAAAACGAATTCATATTTTATCATTAAGGGGGGTAAATCATGGCTGGAAATCGAGAATTTAATTATCGCAGGCTTCATTCATTGCTAGGTGTTATTCCAGTTGGATTATTTTTAACACAACATTTAGTCGTGAACCATTTTGCCACTGGCGGGGAAGAATCATTTAACCAGGCGGCACACTTCATGGAAAGTCTACCTTTCCGTTATATCCTTGAAATTTTTATCATCTTCCTTCCATTGTATTTCCATGCAATCTACGGAATTTACATTGCATTCACTTCTAAGAACAATGCAAGTAAGTTTGGCTATTTCCGTAACTGGATGTTTTTACTTCAACGTGTGTCTGGAGTAATCACATTTATTTTTGTTACTTGGCATGTATGGGAAACAAGAGTAGCAGCAGCATTTGGGGCTGAAGTGAACTTTCAAATGATGGAAAACATCTTATCTAATCCATTTATGCTAGGATTTTATGTGCTGGGTGTTCTTTCAACGATCTTCCACTTTGCGAATGGTTTATGGTCATTCTGCGTGAGCTGGGGAATTACAGTTTCACCTCGTTCTCAATTAATTGCTACATATGTTACGATCGGAATCTTTGTAGCGTTATCGGTTGTCGGTATGCGTGCAATTTTTGCCTTCGTATAAGAAGAAATAGATACGAGTCTAATAGATTAAATAAATGCTCTGAAGTATGGTAGGAAAAGGAGTGAGTCACGATGAGTAATGGCAAAATCATCGTTGTCGGTGGCGGTTTAGCCGGCCTGATGGCCACAATTAAAGCAGCAGAAAAAGGAACGCAAGTAGATTTATTCTCACTGGTACCCGTTAAGCGTTCTCACTCTGTATGTGCACAAGGTGGTATTAACGGAGCCGTTAATACCAAGGGAGAAGGAGACTCTCCTTGGGAACATTTTGATGATACAGTGTATGGTGGGGATTTCTTAGCGAACCAACCGCCTGTTAAAGCAATGACTGAAGCGGCACCGGGGATTATTCATTTACTCGATCGTATGGGAGTAATGTTTAATCGTACACCGGAAGGATTACTGGATTTCCGTCGTTTCGGTGGAACGCAGCATCATAGAACAGCTTTCGCTGGTGCTACGACTGGTCAACAATTATTGTATGCGTTGGACGAGCAGGTTCGTCGTCATGAAGTAGCAGGGCTAGTGAATAAGTTCGAAGGTTGGGAATTCCTTGGCGTTGTCGTGGATGACGAAGGAGTGGCAAGAGGAATCGTTGCTCAAAATCTTCAAACGATGGAAATTAAATCATTCGCAGCTGATGCAGTGATCATGGCAACAGGAGGACCTGGAATTATCTTCGGTAAATCCACAAACTCTGTTATCAATACAGGTTCAGCCGCATCAATCGTATATCAACAAGGTGCTTACTATGCAAATGGTGAGTTCATTCAAATACACCCGACAGCCATTCCAGGGGATGATAAGCTTCGCCTCATGAGCGAATCGGCCCGTGGTGAAGGTGGACGTGTCTGGACATATAAAGATGGAAAGCCGTGGTATTTCCTTGAGGAGAAGTATCCTGCATACGGAAACCTTGTACCCCGTGATATCGCAACACGTGAAATCTTTGATGTGTGCGTAAACCAAAAGCTTGGGATTAACGGTGAAAACATGGTTTACCTGGATTTATCTCATAAAGATTCAAAAGAGCTTGATATTAAGCTTGGCGGAATCATCGAAATCTATGAGAAGTTCATGGGAGATGACCCGCGTAAAGTACCTATGAAAATCTTCCCTGCGGTTCACTATTCAATGGGTGGACTATGGGTGGATTATGATCAAATGACCAATATCCCTGGTTTATTCGCTGCTGGTGAGTGTGATTATTCACAGCATGGAGGTAACCGTTTAGGAGCGAACTCTTTACTATCCGCTATATATGGTGGTATGGTTGCAGGTCCTAATGCTATTAAATATATTGCAGGGCTTGAGAAAACAGTTGAGTCCGTACCTTCTTCTTTATTCGACCGCTATGTAAAACAGGAAGAAGAAAAATGGAACAAAATCATGTCCATGAATGGTACTGAGAACGCCTATGTCATTCATAAAGAACTTGGTGAGTGGATGACGGATAACGTGACCGTTGTACGTCATAACGATAAGCTGAAACAAACAGATGAAAAGATCCAGGAATTAATGGAACGTTACCAAAACATCAATATCAATGACACGGCTAAATGGAGCAATCAAGGGGCAACATTCACACGTCAATTGTGGAACATGCTGCAACTGGCCCGTGTTATTACAATCGGAGCTTTAAATCGTAACGAGAGCCGTGGAGCTCACTATAAACCTGATTTCCCTGAACGTAATGATGAAGAATTCCTGAAAACAACCATGGCTAAATATAATGCTGCAACGAATTCACCTGAATTCCATTACGAGGAAGTAGATACTTCACTGATAGCACCACGGAAGCGTGACTATTCTAAGAAAAAAGGGGGAAATAAATGATGAGTGAAAACAAAAGAGTCCGTTTTATCATTACTCGTCAAGATGGCCCGGAAACAGCCCCTTTCCAAGAAGAGTTCGAGCTTGATTACCGTCCGAATATGAACGTTATTTCTGCATTGATGGAAATCCGTCGTAATCCGGTCAATGCAAAAGGGGAACAAACTACTCCGATTAACTGGGATATGAACTGTTTGGAAGAAGTGTGTGGAGCTTGTTCAATGGTGATCAACGGGAAACCAAGACAGTCTTGTACCGCTTTAGTTGATCAATTGGAACAACCGATCCGCTTGGAGCCTATGCGTACTTTCCCTGTTGTTCGTGACCTGCAGGTAGACCGCAGTCGCATGTTCGACAGCTTAAAGAAAGTAAAAGCATGGATTCCGATTGATGGAACATACGATCTTGGTCCCGGACCGCGTATGCCGGAGAAAAAACGTCAGTGGGCGTATGAATTATCTAAATGTATGACATGTGGTGTTTGTTTGGAAGCATGTCCTAACGTAAACAGTAAATCGGACTTCATCGGTCCTGCTCCATTATCACAGGTCCGTTTGTTCAATGCGCATCCAACGGGTGCCATGAACCAGGATGAGCGTCTTGAATCGATCATGGGCGACGGAGGCCTTGCAAACTGTGGGAACTCTCAAAACTGTGTTCAATCATGTCCAAAGGGGATTCCTCTAACGACTTCGATTGCAGCACTGAACAGAGAGACAACTTTCCAAATGTTTAAAAACTTCTTCGGAAGCGACCATATGGTTGATTAATCTTACAAGTCAAAAATGCACTTTCCTCCGGGGGAGTGCTTTTTTTGTCTTTAAAGGTTTCTTATCTTTCAGAAAAAGACTATAATAAATAATGAATGGTGATTCATTTTCTTATCCTATATTCATTCCCAAAAAGGAGGAGCCAATTTGAAACATTTTACATATATTGAAGATATAGAAACATGGCAAAAAGAATTTTCGTTTTCAATCCATATAAAGGTTCGGTTTTCCGAGACTGATATGTTTGGACATATGAACAATACAATTCCATTCACTTATTTCGAAGAAGCTAGAATCGAATTTTTTAAACACAAAGGGTTTATGCAAAATTGGGTAAAACCTGAACACGATACGATTCCTGTCGTTGCAGATTTACAATGTGATTTCGTCAAACAAGTATTCTTCGACGAACAGCTCAAGGTGTGTGTAAAGGCGAATAGTGTGGGGAATTCTTCAGTGGATTTACACTATATGGGTCTGAATGAAAAAGAGGAGGTTTGCTTTACAGGTAGAGGAACCATGGTCCAAATATCAAAACAGACTGGAAAAGGTGTCCCTTGGACGGAAGAAATGAAGGCGAAGCTAGACTGCAAAAGGGCGGTTTCTTAGCCCATAGTAGTGTGTATTAAAACCGTTGCCTATTTTTCATTTAACTTCATCCTCTATGTCACTCTAAACCCTCCCTTCACATATGATATTCTGACGACCGACAATACCCATCCCCGCGGTTTAAAGCTGGCGAAGGCAAGGAGGGTTACCATAATTGAAGGACAATGATTTTACACACAAACCGTTGCTCACCAAAAGAGAAAAAGAAGTATTCGAACTGTTAGTTCAAGACAAAACAACTAAAGAAATTGCTAGTGATCTATTTATTAGCGAGAAAACAGTTCGAAATCATATTTCCAACGCCATGCAAAAGCTTGGAGTGAAGGGGCGATCTCAAGCTGTTGTAGAGCTTCTTCGCATGGGGGAACTCAAGCTTTAAATGTAAGGGACTGATTCTAATGGCAAACAATTAACGGGTCTTCCGCGGATACCTATTAATGTTTGAATGAGAGTCAGTCTCTTTTAGTTCTGAACCATTTGCGAACTTGTCTTGAATTTTTACAAAAAAAGAGCGAAAATGCTAGTAGGGGAAGTCTAGGCTGAAAGAAAGGTCGCTTTTGTCCCATAATATAATAGAAGCTAAAAACAGGAAGGTCTTATGTTATCGATTCCCGTTTTCAATAAGGAGTACATGTCCAGTTTCTGATTTTAAAAGGAGAGTAATCATGACGAATTCTAAAGAAATCATTGGAGAATTACAAGTTGTTGCAGATATAGAGAAAGACCTGCGCTACATATCATCGATCATTAAGCAAAAAGGAAGGGAAATATTAAGTCAATACACCATCACTCCGCCGCAGTTCATCGCGCTGCAGTGGTTATTTGAATATGGTGATATGACCATTGGTGATCTTTCGAATAAAATGTACCTTGCCTGCAGTACCACAACCGATCTCGTTGATAGAATGGAAAAAAATCAGTTGGTGGAACGCGTGAAGGATGAAAATGATCGCAGGGTCGTCCGGATTCATATGCTAAAAGAGGGCGAAAGAATTATTGAAGAAGTAATCAATAAGAGGCAAAATTATTTACAGAGTGTCCTGACGGATTTCTCCGAACAAGAAGTGTTATTATTAAAGGGAAATTTAGCGAAGCTTCATCAAGAAATGAAACCAGAATGAGGGAATAACGTGATTCAACCAATTGGCATCATTGATTCTGGGGTAGGGGGGCTTACCGTTGCCAGAGAAGTGATGCGTCAGTTACCGAAAGAGACCATCTACTATCTTGGTGACACAGCCCGTTGTCCCTACGGACCCAGAACAGCTCAAGAAGTGAAAACATTCACATGGGAAATGACCCAATATCTAATGCAATATGATATGAAAATGCTGATCATCGCCTGTAATACTGCCACTGCGGTTGTGCTGGATGAAATTCAAACCCATTTGGATATCCCGGTTATAGGCGTCATTCACCCTGGGGCCAGAGCGGCAATCAAGCATACTCATAATAAGAGAATCGGTGTCCTTGGAACAGTGGGGACGATTAATAGCGGTGCCTATGTAGAAGCGCTCCACTCCCTGCACGGTAGCTTAGACGTCACGTCACTGGCCTGTCCGAAATTTGTCCCTTTAGTAGAGAGTGGAGAATACAATAGCTCCATGGCGGACGAACTAGTGGAAGAGACTCTCCGCCCTATTAAAGATACGGAAATTGATACGTTGATTCTGGGGTGCACCCACTACCCGCTATTACAGCCTAAGATCAAAGCCTACATGGGTCCGGAAATTAGTGTGATAAGCTCTGGAGATGAAACGGCACGGGAAGTAAGTACGATTCTTGATTATTACAATCTCCTATACAGGGGAGTACAAAAGCCTGAACACCGCTTTTTCAACACAGGATCTTCGGCCATCTTTTCACGCATTGCCTCCGATTGGCTGACAGTTGGAAAAGTGAAAGCAGAAACCATTCGATTACAGGATTAGTATCTTGTGATCGGGTGGTTCTTTTATTTTCAAAAAGTTTCGGTCTATTTTGTAGAGCGGGCTCGTATATATGTTAGTACAAACTGTCTTTTAGGAGGTTTCCCAATGGCAAAGAAAGCAAAGGTGTCAATTGCTGTATCGGTTTTAGCTTCTTCTGTATATCTTTCAGGTTGTGGATTACTTAGTTTCGGTGATGATAAAGAGAAAATCGATCCTCCTCAAGACCTATCCTACTTAAAAGAAGGGGAGAAAGTGGATACGGCTAAAGGAGAAGAGGCAGAAAAAGAGGTGAACAAGGAAGAAGAAGCTAATGCTGAAACGGTCATGACAGAACTTTATTTGATCGATAAAAATGGATATGTTGTCTCACAATCACTCCCGCTTCCAGGTGAAGAAAGTGTAGCTAAACAAGCTATTGAGTATCTGGTCAAAAATGGACCGGTTGAAAATGTGCTGCCGAATGGGTTTAGAGCCGTGCTTCCGGCAGATACGCAAGTGACGGTCGATATTAAAGAAGGCACGGCCATTGCCGATTTCTCTCAGGAGTTCAATAACTACCAGCCTGAAGATGAGCAGAGAATTCTTCAGTCGGTTACATGGACGCTTACTCAATTTGATTCTGTTGAAAAAGTAGAGCTTAGAGTGAACGGATATCCACTGACTGAAATGCCTGTTAACGGAACACCGATTGATGAAAAAGGATTAACGAGGAAAGTCGGTATTAACGTGGATACTTCCGGTGTGGTGGATCCTACGAGCACAAAACCGTTAACGGTGTATTATGTGTCTCAAACCGATGATAAATCTTATTACGTACCTGTTACCAAGCGTGTGAGCTCAAACTCTGTTGATGAAGTCACGGCAGTTGTGAATGAATTGATTGATGGACCAGGGTATTCCTCTTCGCTTGCAAGTGATTTTACAGGTGCTAAACTATTAGACGATCCGAAGCTTGAAGACGGAACCGTTACTTTGAACTTTAACGAAGCGGTCTATGGAAGTCTTGAAGAAAAAATGGTTTCTGAACATATGTTAAATTCTCTGGTTCTTTCATTGACAGAGCAAAAAGGAATTAAAGGAGTCTCTGTTTTAGTGAATGGTGAAGCAACGGTAGTGTCTAAAGATGGCGAAACCATTACAGAACCAGTGACAAGACCAGAAAATGTGAATACAATTAGTTTTTAAAATACAATTTTTTGATATACTATTATAGAAACACCCGAAAAGAGGTTGGCATAATGCCGCCTCTTCTATTTTTGATTAGACCGTTTTTACATAACTTACGAAAATACAGGAGGTAATGATATGAGAACAGATGGTAGAGAAAAGAATCAATTGCGGAATATTGAGATCGAGACAGATTATGTGAAACATCCGGAAGGTTCCGTCCTCATAACGGTTGGAGAAACGAAGGTCATTTGTAATGCCAGCATCGAAGAACGAGTGCCTCCTTTTATGAGAAACAGTGGAAAAGGGTGGATCACGGCTGAATATTCCATGTTGCCAAGAGCAACGGAAACGAGAAACATTCGTGAATCTTCTAAAGGGAAGGTTTCAGGAAGAACAATGGAAATTCAACGTCTTATTGGAAGGGCGTTAAGATCTGTAGTCGATTTGGACGCATTAGGAGAACGTACAATCTGGATTGATTGTGATGTCATTCAAGCAGACGGCGGGACAAGAACGGCTTCGATCACAGGAGCTTTCGTTGCCACGGCAATCGCAGTGGCTAAGCTCCAAGACAATAAAAAAATCTCTTCTTTTCCACTGAAAAGTTTCTTGGCAGCCACAAGTGTGGGGATTGTTGAAGAGCACGGGGCGGTTCTTGATTTGAATTATATTGAAGATAGCAGCGCATTAGTGGATATGAACATCATCATGACGGGTGAAGGCGAATTTGTAGAGCTGCAGGGAACAGGGGAAGAAGCAACCTTTACAATGGACCAATTGCATCAACTGTTAAAACTTGGACAAGAAGGAATCCACGAGCTATTCCAAATTCAGCAGCAATCATTAGGTGAAATAGTAAAAAGATTTCAATAAAGGGATGAGATTGTAGATGACAAAACGAGTGATCATAGCCACGAAAAACAGGGGAAAAGCAAAAGAATTTCAACATATGTTTGCTCCATACGGATATGAGGTACAAACATTACTAGACCTTCCTCAGATTGAAGATGTTGAAGAAACCGGTGAAACGTTCGAGGAAAATGCTATACTAAAGGCTGAAACGGTTGCGCAGGAATTAGGAGAATTGGTGATTGCTGATGATTCCGGATTGGCCATCGACGCCTTGGAAGGTCGCCCGGGGGTGTATTCTGCACGTTATGCGGGTAAAGAGAAGAGTGACGAGGCGAACATAGAGAAGGTATTAAATGAACTTGAATATGTTGAAGAATCCGACCGTACCGCACGTTTTCACTGTGTTTTGGCAATTGCCGGGCCAAATAGGGAAACTAAAACCGTCAAAGGGACATGCGAAGGCATGATTTTGCAAGAAAAAAGAGGAATGAATGGGTTTGGGTACGATCCGATTTTCTACGTTCCTACTCTTCGAAAATCCATGGCTGAACTAACACAAGACGAGAAGAGTCAAATCAGCCATCGTGGGAATGCATTAAAAAAACTCAAGAACATAATCTCAGACTTTATTTAAAGGGTGAGTAGAATGAAACTATTGGTCGTAAGTGATAGTCACGGATCAAAAGAAGAGCTATTGGAACTATCAGAGAAATATCAATCTACAGTAGATGCCATGGTACACTGCGGAGATTCCGAATTAAGTGCAGATGACCAGTCTTTATCCCCCTATCTGGTTGTGAGGGGCAACTGTGATATGGATGCCAGGCTACCCGAAGACCTTGTTGAAAAGGTAGAGGGCCATTCAATCATGGTGACGCACGGTCATCTTTATGGGATTAAAATGTCACTGATGAAGCTGCGTTATAAAGCTGAAGAAGTTGGAGCACAATTTGTTTTCTTTGGCCATTCTCATACACTCGGTGCAGAATTGAATAATGGCACATTGTTCTTGAATCCGGGAAGCATCCTTTTGCCAAGAGGCAGGAGAGAACGAACCTATGCATTGGTGGAAGCAAATGATCAGGAAATAAAGGTAACTTTCTTAACTCATAATCATGTAGTTCTGGACGAATTGACTCAATCCTTTCAATTGTAAAATCATTGTGAGAGCCTGCCGCGGCGGGTTCTCTTCCACTATTACAGATAGAAATAACGACCCTGAAAAAATTAAATAAAACTTTTTTTGAAAATCTGTTGACTTATTGATGCTATGTGAATATAATAAATATTGTCCTTGAAAAACAAATTACGTCCCAGTAGCTCAGCAGGATAGAGCAACGGCCTTCTAAGCCGTCGGTCGGGAGTTCGAATCTCTCCTGGGACGCCATATATCCTACAT
The DNA here is from genome assembly GCF_056838065.1 of Rossellomorea sp. H136. Taxonomy (NCBI): domain Bacteria; kingdom Bacillati; phylum Bacillota; class Bacilli; order Caryophanales; family Bacillaceae; genus Rossellomorea; species Rossellomorea sp. H136. The sequence continues at coordinate 3,503,697 of NZ_CM166371.1, read as the reverse complement.
ACACAAAGCTTACCTGAAAAGGGTAGGCTTTTTTTGTTATCCAAAAGATATCGTGCTAAACTAAAAGCAACTAAAAAGTATAGGCAGGTACGTTTAATGACTAAGGGAAACCATGAAGGAAAAGGAAAAATCGTACAGTTTCCAGGATTGAAGGATCGGCTGCTGGAAAAGGGTGTGCAGGCACTTGAGAAAGGAGAGGTTCATGAATCCTCTCAGTTGCTCACGCAAGCCTATGAATTAGAACCTGATAATCCCGATATTAATACTGCACTCGTGCTATCTCTTTATGAAAGCAAGCAGTATGACAAAGCAGGATACATATGTAAAGAGATGCTCCTAGAAGGGATCGGGGACTACTTCGAGGTCGTTGATATGTATTTGATGATTCTTATCCAGCTTCATCAGCACGGAGAAGTGGTCGACACGATCAACGCCCTGTTTGATGAAAAAGAAGTGCCCTTTGAAAAGGAAGAACATTTCAGGAAGCTTCTACAATTCAGTGAAAAAGTAATGAACGGAAAAGCGACAATTCCTGAAGAAGCATCAGAAGTGGATCACTCGTCTATCTTATCCGAAAAGAGCCTGGAAGAGCAGACGTTGATCGTGGCACAGTTGGTTCATCGTAACATTCAACCATTCATTGGGGAGTTGCAATCAGTTTTAAAGGATTCAGCCGCCCACCCATTTCTGCAAACAATGATCTTAAATGTTTTAAGGGAGCATGGAATGGATAAAGAAGTAGTTGTAGCGAAGTTTGGGGTGGAGGAGCAGGTGTCTCCTTCCTCTTTGGAAGATGTGTTCGAGTCTGATTTCTTTAAGATGGTCACAGACTCTTTGGATGATCTTCTGGCACAAACGAATCCTACGCTATTTCAGCACGCTCAAGAATTATTGAAAAGGCATACCTTTCTTCTCTATCCATTTACAATTGAGGAGGAACCAAAAGCAATCGCTTCGGTGTATGCTTACTACACGGCAGGGATGTTTGCCGATGCAATCCTTGAAGAAGAGTTAAAAGACCAGGTTGAAAACACACAATCTCAGTGGATTCTAACAAGACTTACGGAACTAGAGGAAATTTCCTCTCCTAATATTTAAATGCTCTCTGTTGAAAGACAGTGGCTGTATGTTATAATGTAATGGTTGTAATGTAAAAGTTTTTCATATATTTACGATGATAGTGCTAGATTCATACGGGACTATCTACTACTATGCGTAAAAATACAAGATCAATTATAGATTGTTGGAGGGAACAGTATGTCTGCAAAATGGGAAAAGCAAGAAGGAAACCAAGGAGTACTTACAATTGAAGTTGAGGCTGCAAAAGTAAACGAAGGTTTGGACGCAGCATTCAAAAAAGTTGTAAAACAAGTTAACGTACCAGGATTCCGTAAAGGGAAAATGCCTCGTGGAATGTTCGAAAAACGTTTTGGTGTTGAATCACTTTACCAAGATGCATTAGATTTCATCTTACCTGAAGCGTATGCAAAAGCAATCGAAGAAACAGGAATCGATCCAATCGACCGTCCGGAAATCGATGTTGAGCAAATGGAAAAAGGCAAAGAGCTAATCTTCACTGCTAAAGTACAAGTGAAGCCAGAAGTGAAGCTTGGAGAATACAAAGGTCTTGAAGTAGAAAAAATGGAAACAGAAGTAACAGCTGAAGATGTTGAAGCTGAACTTACTTCACTTCAAGAAAAACAAGCTGAGTTAGCTGTAAAAGAAGAAGGAAAAGCTGAAGATGGCGACACTGTAACAATGGATTTCGAAGGATTCGTTGACGGTGAAGCATTCGAAGGCGGCCAAGCTGAGAACTATTCTCTTGAGTTAGGTTCAGGTCAATTCATCCCAGGTTTCGAAGAGCAATTAATCGGGGTTGCATCTGGAGAAGAGAAAGAAGTAGAAGTTAACTTCCCTGAAGAATATCATGCAGCTGAACTTGCTGGTAAGCCTGCTACATTCAAAGTGAAAGTTCACGAAATCAAAGCGAAAGAACTTCCGGCATTAGATGACGAGTTCGCTAAAGACGCTGACGAAGAAGTTGAAACGCTTGCTGAACTAAAAGAAAAAATCGAAAATCGTCTTCAAGAGTCTAAAAAGAATGAAGCTGAAACAGCCGTTCGTGAAACTCTTGTAAATAAAGCTTCTGACAATGCTGAAGTTGAAATTCCAGAAGTAATGGTTACAGCTGAAGTAGACCGTATGATGCAAGAATTCGAACAACGTCTACAAATGCAAGGTATGAACCTTGACCTTTACTTCCAATTCTCTGGTCAAACAGAAGAAGATCTTCGCGGTCAAATGAAAGAAGATGCTGGTAAACGCGTTCGCACAAACCTTACATTGGAAGCAATCGCTGCAGCTGAAAACCTTGAAGTAACTGACGAAGAAGCAGAAGAAGAAGTAAACAAAATGGCTGAACAATACAACATGTCTGCTGACAACATCAAACAAGCACTAGGCGGCCTTGACACACTTAAAGCTGACCTTAAAGTACGTAAAGCGGTAGAATTCCTTGTTGAAAACAGCAAAACTGTAGCATAATAAAAATAGCAAACAAGGCGCGATTTCTTCGTGCCTTGTTTTGTACACTGAACGGTCATATTACACCGTATTTTGGCTCATTCGTGTGAAACGAATGTTTCACACGCTTTTCAGCAGAGCTGAAAAGTTGCCACAGAAACAAAAAACGAATGAGCAAACGAGTTTGCTTCAGGTGTTTTTTGTTTCTGTGGCAAAATGAGCCAAAATACTATACTCTATCTAATAAGAAACTTTATCCATCAAACAAGAATAAGAACCACTATTTTTGGAAAAAGCTTATTAAACGGGGTTGCATTATTTTTCACCAGGAACATACATAATTAGATTTCTTACATTACCTGACTTCAATTGGACAAGATACTAACTAACAATGTAAAATATTTGCTAAAATGCGTGTTACATAATAAGATGATTCTTAAGAATCGTATCAATTTCTTTACGAACATATAATATGATAAAATGCAGTACATAACTTTAGGTAATGGGATGTAAGAAATCGTTCGTTTATTGAAAACAGAGCACGATTTTATGAAGTTTTAACTAAGGGGTGAAAATCATTGTTTAAATTTAATGATGAAAAAGGACAACTAAAATGTTCTTTTTGCGGAAAAACACAAGACCAAGTTCGTAAACTAGTCGCTGGACCAGGTGTGTATATTTGTGATGAATGTATCGAACTTTGCACAGAAATCGTAGAAGAAGAGCTTGGTACGGAAGAAGAAGTAGAATTTAAAGACGTTCCGAAACCTCGTGAAATTCGGGAAATCCTGGACGAATACGTAATTGGTCAGGACCAAGCAAAGAAATCTCTGGCTGTAGCCGTATACAACCACTACAAGCGTATCAACTCAAGCAGTAAAGTCGATGACGTTGAACTGTCCAAGAGTAATATTGCGATGATCGGACCGACAGGTAGCGGTAAGACATTACTTGCTCAAACACTTGCTCGTATTCTTAACGTTCCTTTCGCCATTGCTGACGCCACTTCACTAACTGAAGCCGGTTACGTAGGGGAAGACGTAGAGAATATTCTATTGAAATTAATCCAGGCAGCTGATTACGATGTAGAAAAAGCTGAAAAAGGGATCATCTACATCGATGAAATCGATAAAGTAGCACGTAAATCTGAAAATCCATCGATCACTAGAGACGTTTCAGGTGAAGGTGTTCAGCAGGCACTTCTGAAAATTCTTGAAGGTACGGTAGCAAGCGTTCCTCCACAAGGTGGTCGTAAGCATCCTCATCAGGAATTCATCCAAATCGATACGTCCAATGTACTATTCATTTGTGGTGGAGCATTTGATGGAATCGAACAAATCATTAAACGCCGTTTAGGTCAAAAGGTGATTGGTTTCGGTTCTGATCCTAAAAACGCAGAAGTAAAAGAAGACAAATCCCTTCTTTCCAAAGTTGTGCCTGAAGATCTATTGAAGTTTGGATTAATTCCAGAATTCATCGGTCGTTTACCTGTGATTTCAAGCCTTGAGCCTCTTGATGAAGAAGCGCTTGTTGAAATCCTGACAAAACCAAAAAATGCATTAGTAAAACAATATCAAAAAATGCTTGAATTAGATGATGTGGAGCTTGAGTTCACTGAAGATGCTCTGCTTGAAATCTCTAAAAAAGCAATTGAGCGTAAAACAGGTGCCCGCGGACTACGTTCTATCATCGAAACCATGATGCTGGATGTGATGTTCGATCTTCCATCCCGTGATGATATTAAAAAATGTATCATTACAAAAGAAACAATCCTTGAAGATGCAGTTCCGCATCTAATGCTCGAAGACGGGACGATGATTGATCCTAACGAAGAAAAGACATCAGCTTAATAGCTTAAAGTAAAGCCAAGAATGATTTTTCATTCTTGGCTTTTTTTAAGGTTTAAGATAAAAAAACAATGCTTGATTCGCAAAGCTTGTTGTTATTAACATAATCTCTGCCAAGGCTCTGTCAATTAGTGTGTGCTGGATGGTGAGTGGGTTTTAGTGAAAGAGCTTAAAGGTGTGGAAGAAAAACTAACTACCGGAAAAAAGAATTCTGCTTCCTTAAAAGTATCAACCTCACTTACCTTTTAAAGTTGTTTGCTAAAGGTTTGTTATTATTAAATATTTCCTTAAAAGAGACATTCTCAGAAAGTTGATTGGAACGGAGGGTGCTCGACTCCTGCGGGAATAGCGGGAAAGTTGAGACCCCACAGGACAAAGCCCGAGGAGGCTCAACTCACGCCACGCGGAAAGCGAGCACCTGGAGTGGAAATCATCCATTACATGCTTAGTAGCAATTAAAATTAACTCCATATTTCTTTATTTTACTCATTTTAGAACCAGAATTTTTTTGTTTATTCCCACAGGGTCAAGGAGATACTAACCGATAACAACTTGTATCTACTTGGAGGGAGACGAATGAGCTTTACTAGCATCGCTTTGTTTATCCAATTATTCTTCGGAATCATCATTGGATTGTATTTCTGGAACCTATTGAAAAATCAGCGAACGCAAAAAGTTTCCATTGATCGTGAGTCAAAAAAAGAAATGGAAGAGTTACGGAAGATGAGATCCATTTCATTAACTGAACCTCTTGCAGAAAAAGTAAGACCATCAAGCTTTGAAGATATTGTTGGCCAGGAAGATGGAATTAAAGCCTTGAAAGCAGCATTATGCAGTCCGAACCCTCAGCATGTGATCATCTATGGTCCACCTGGAGTTGGGAAAACCGCAGCTGCCCGGCTGGTCCTGGAAGAAGCCAAGAAGAATATAAAATCTCCTTTTAAACCTGCCGCTGTTTTTGTTGAACTGGATGCCACAACCGCACGTTTCGATGAACGGGGAATTGCCGATCCATTGATTGGGTCTGTCCATGATCCTATATATCAAGGAGCTGGAGCTATGGGACAAGCGGGAATTCCCCAGCCGAAGCAAGGGGCTGTAACAAATGCCCATGGAGGAGTATTGTTCATTGATGAAATAGGAGAATTGCATCCTATACAAATGAATAAGTTATTAAAAGTACTGGAAGATCGCAGAGTGTTTCTTGAAAGTGCCTACTATAATGAAGAAAATCATCAAATCCCTACCCACATACATGATATTTTCAAAAATGGCCTTCCGGCTGATTTTCGTTTAATCGGTGCGACCACCCGTACGCCAAGTGAAATTCCGCCGGCCATTCGTTCGAGATGTATGGAAGTTTTCTTTAGAGAGCTTGAGCACGATGAAGTGAAAAAAGTAGCTGCAAGAGCCGTTGAAAAAGTAGAAATGACGATTAGTGACAAGGGTCTTGAAACGCTTTCCTCCTATGCCCGTAATGGACGAGAAGCGGTTAATATGGTCCAGATTGCGGCTGGAGTGGCCATTACGGAAAACAGAAAAGAAATCTTTGATCATGAACTCGAATGGATTATCCAATCCAGTCAGCTTTCTCCCCGCTATCAGAAAAAAATCAATGAACAAGCAACGATCGGTCTAGTAAATGGGTTAGCCGTAACAGGCCCTAATACGGGTTCATTACTCGAAATTGAAGTAACGGTTATCCCGGCAACGGATAAAGGACTGATCAATGTGACGGGAATTGTGGAAGAAGAAAGCATTGGGGATCGTAGTAAATCAGTCCGAAGAAAAAGCATGGCGAAAGGCTCCATCGAAAATGTGATTACCGTGCTCCGTTCCATGGGAGTACCTGCTGATCAATATGATATTCATGTGAACTTTCCTGGTGGAGTCCCTGTAGACGGACCTTCTGCCGGAATCGCCATGGCACTTGGCATTTACTCTGCCATTTATCGTATCCCAGTGAAACATACCATTGCTGTTACCGGTGAGATCAGTATCCACGGTCTCGTGAAACCAGTCGGTGGCGTGACCGCTAAAGTGAAGGGCGCGAAATTGGCAGGTGCCACCATAGCGATCATTCCTTATGATAACCAGCAAGCAATGTTAAGTGAAATTGAGGGAATTGAAGTGATCCCGGTGAAACAGCTCAAAGAAGTATTGGATCTTGCTCTAATGAAGGAAACGCCACTCCAAACTGATCTTATAACAGAACAAAATAAGAAAAGTGTATAGACTGTTGACCGATTCGGGTCTATCCGAATCGGTTTGTTTTTGAATGGAAGTGAAAATGGAATAAACGATAAACGGTTTTGAATAAAGTTGTAAATACCTATTTAATAGACACTACCTAGTAAATAAGTTAGAATTGTACAAAGACTTAGAGCAAAAATTCGGAGGTGTTATATGTGGCAAATCAAAATAATTTAACGGTTCCCCTCCTTCCATTAAGAGGCTTACTTGTGTATCCAACAATGGTCTTGCATTTAGACGTTGGACGTGAGCGCTCCGTACAAGCTTTAGAAAAAGCAATGATGGATGATCATTTAATTTTCTTAACCACTCAAAGAGATATGAATATAGATGAGCCAACACAAGAAGATTTTTACGAAATGGGAACTCTTACAAAGGTAAAGCAGATGCTTAAATTACCGAATGGAACGATCAGGGTTCTGGTTGAAGGTTTAAACAGGGCATCTATTGAAACATTTACTGAGCAAAAAGACTTTTATGAAGTGGAAATTAAGGAATTCAAAGATTCCGATGTGAAAGAATCGGAAACAGACGCTTTAATGAGGACGTTATTGAATTATTTCGAACAATACATAAAGCTATCAAAAAAAGTTTCAGCAGAAACGTATTCCACTGTTTCAGATATTGAAGAGCCGGGAAGACTTGCGGATATCGTTGCCTCCCATCTTCCGTTGAAAATGAAAGAAAAGCAAAATGTTCTTGAAACACTGGATATTAAAAAGCGGCTTCAAATGGTGATCGAGACCATTAACAATGAAAAAGAAGTGCTTAGCCTTGAGAAAAAAATCGGGCAGCGTGTGAAGCGTTCCATGGAAAGAACCCAAAAAGAATACTACTTACGGGAACAAATGAAAGCCATTCAAAAAGAATTAGGCGACAAAGAAGGAAAAACCGGTGAAATTGAAGATTTAACGTCTAAGATTGAACAAGCGGATATGCCGGAGGACGTTGAAAGAACTGTATTGAAAGAGCTGGCCCGCTATGAAAAAGTGCCATCCAGCTCTGCTGAAAGCTCTGTCATACGTAATTATATCGAATGGCTTGTATCCCTTCCATGGTCTACTGAAACTGAAGATCAATTGGATATAAATCGTTCTGAGCAAATCTTGAACCGAGATCATTACGGTCTTGAAAAGGTAAAAGAGAGAGTGCTTGAATACCTGGCAGTTCAACAGTTAACACGATCTCTAAAAGGACCTATCCTATGTCTTGCCGGACCTCCGGGTGTCGGGAAAACCAGCTTAGCCCGCTCAGTGGCTGAATCACTTGGTCGAAACTTTGTCCGGATTTCCCTTGGAGGCGTTAGGGATGAGTCAGAGATCAGAGGTCACAGGCGTACGTATGTGGGTGCGATGCCAGGCAGAATCATTCGGGGTATGAAAAAAGCAGGTACCATCAACCCTGTCTTCCTCCTTGATGAGATTGACAAAATGTCAAGTGATTTCAGAGGTGATCCTTCTTCTGCGATGCTTGAAGTGCTTGATCCAGAGCAAAATTCGAACTTCAGTGATCACTATATTGAAGAAACGTATGATTTATCCAAGGTCATGTTCATCGCAACAGCGAATGATTTATCGACCATTCCTGGTCCACTCCGAGACAGAATGGAGATCATCACGATTGCAGGTTATACAGAGCTTGAAAAATTAAATATCGCGAAGCATCATTTATTAGAAAAGCAGATCAAAGATCATGGCTTAAACAAATCGAAGCTTCAAGTCAGGGATGAAGCGATTGTTGATATTGTTCGCTATTACACAAGAGAAGCCGGGGTGAGGAGTTTAGAACGCCACCTGGCAGCCCTTTGTAGAAAAACGGCGAAAATCATTGTTTCTGGTGAGAAGAAGCGAGTTGTGATCACGTCCAGTAATATTGAAGAGTTCCTGGGGAAGAAAAAGTTCCGATATGGTCAAGCAGAAGTAGAAAACCAAATCGGAGTTTCGACAGGCCTTGCTTACACGACCGTTGGCGGAGATACTTTGCAGATCGAGGTATCCTTAGCACCTGGTAAAGGAAAGCTTGTGCTGACAGGAAAATTGGGAGATGTCATGAAGGAATCCGCTCAGACCGCATTTAGTTACGTTCGTTCGAAAGCGAAAGACCTTGGGATCGACGAGTCATTCCACGAAAAACATGATATTCACATCCACGTTCCTGAAGGGGCCGTTCCAAAAGATGGTCCTTCAGCAGGGATTACCATTACAACGGCACTCGTATCAGCACTGACAGGTAAATACGTCAATCGTGAAGTAGGAATGACAGGTGAAATGACTCTGAGAGGAAGAGTCCTTCCAATCGGAGGAGTGAAAGAAAAAACATTAAGCGCTCATCGTGCCGGAATTAAAACGATTATCCTTCCTAAAGATAATGAAAAGGATATAGATGACATTCCTGAAAGTGTGAGGGAAGAATTAACGTTCATCCTCGTATCCCATATTGATGAAGTCTTAGAGAAAGCATTAGTAGGTGAAAAGAAGTGAAAGTAAATCAAGTTGAGCTAGTCATCAGTGCAGTCAGGCCTGAACAATATCCTGGCGATTTTCTTCCGGAGTTTGCCTTAGCGGGACGCTCGAACGTAGGGAAATCCTCATTCATCAATAAAATGATCGGTCGTAAGAGCATGGCAAGGATTTCATCCAAGCCGGGTAAAACCCAGACACTGAACTTCTATAAAATAGAAGAAACCCTCTATTATGTGGACGTACCCGGATATGGTTTTGCCAAAGTATCCAAAACAGAACGGGAAGCATGGGGGAAGATGATTGAAACATACATCACTTCCCGTGAGCAGCTAAGGGCGGTTGTCCTGATCGTGGACCTGCGCCATGCGCCCACCAATGATGATGTGATGATGTACGATTTCCTCAAGCATCACGAGCTTCCGTGCATCGTCATCGCCACCAAAGCGGATAAGATCCCGAAAGGCAAATGGCAGAAGCACCTGAAAGTTACAAGAGAAACGCTAAATATGGACAAAGAAGACGATCTCATCATGTTCTCTTCCGAAACGGGCCTTGGAAAAGACAAAGCCTGGGACGCTATCAAGTCGTACTATAAATAAGCCTTAAAAAGAACTGATTTCCGCATAAGTGGAGATCAGTTCTTTTTTATTACTAGCGCTTTTTGTAAACTTTGTTGCTTTCTCACCCTCCAGCACTCACTGACTGACAGAGCTTTTGCAGATCTTGTGTTAAAAATAATTACTTGAGTAACAGGTTTTTCATTACTAAATAATGACAACACCTAGCTTAAAAGTAGTATAAAAGAGGGTCTACTGAAGTCCGTATAGGGTTTATTGTCCTATAACGCCAAAGCATATGAAAGGAAATAAAAGGATAGAGACGCATATTTACCTGTAACTGAGCTGAATCCGCTTCATCCACTAAAATGGAAAATTATAAGCTGTGGAAGCTATATTTGAATTTTGAGAATTTTCTCTTTTGTTGATAAAATTATGAAAGATTAAAAATATTACAAGCTACATAAGGGGGACTCTAGCCAGTGAAGAATTGGAAAAGCCTAGTCTTGTTAGTCATTTCTGTGCTTCTTCTATCAGCCTGCGGCGACAAAGCCACAACGGAAAATGGTGCTAAGTTAGTAGAGGAAGGCAAATTCATTTATGCAGCTTCAGGTGAATTTAAGCCATTCAGTGTAACGAATAATGATGGAACCATGTCAGGTTTCGATATTGAAGTGGCAGAAGCTGTTGCGAAAGAAATGGGTCTTGAACCCGAACAAAAGAAATTTAAGTTCGCAGGAATTGTAGAAGGAGTGAAATCGGGTCGTTTTGATGCTGCAGTTGCCAGCCATACGATCACGGATGAACGCTTGAAGGAAGTAGACTTCTCAACTCCTTATTATTATTCCGGCCCTCAGATTTTCGTTCGTCCGGACAGTTCTGTAGAAACGCTTGATGATCTGGAAGGTATGGAGATTGCCGTTTCTAAGGGATCTACTTATGCAGAGACTGCCCAGGGGGTAACGGATAATATTCAACAATATGATAGTGACGTAGTCGCATTAGAAGCTTTAAATAAGGGCAAGCATGATGCCGTAATTACCGACTTCATTACAGGGAAAGAAGCGATCGCTGCAGATTTGAATATCGAAGCCCGTGAGCTGATCGGCCGCAGTGAGCAAGCCATCGCCGTAAGCAAAGAAAATGAAGCGTTACTGGATGAAATTAATAAAGCTCTTGAAACATTAAGAGAAGACGGTACGCTAAAGAAAATAAGTGAAAAGTACTTTAATACAGATATCACATCAGATCCTGAAGAAGAGTAAAGGCAGCATGACACAGAGCGAATGTGCTTCTATGCGCATTCGCTTTTTGTCAGTTTTCGGGAGGTTACACGTATTGAATAGACTGGAGGGAAGTTCATGCATTTTTTTGAAACCTTAACAAGTACATATGATGTATTTCTTAAAGGAATGTTACTAACATTCCAATTAACCTTTGTATCTGTTCTGATTGCGATTGTGATTGGTTTGTTTTTCGCTTTTCTCAAGATTTCCGGAATTAAGCCATTGGAACTTTTAGCGGATTTATATATTTTCGTTGTACGTGGAACACCATTGATTGTTCAAATCTTTATTTTCTACTTCGGATTAACCTCATTAAATATCTCAGGCTTCTGGTCTGTCGTGATGGGACTTGCCTTCCATAATGGTGCCTATATCGCCGAGATATTCCGTGGAGCCATTCAATCCATTGATAAAGGACAAATGGAAGCAGGACGGTCCCTCGGGATGTCTCTTGGATTGTCCATGAGAAGAATCATTTTACCCCAGGCATTCAGACGTGCCCTGCCTCCACTGGGTAATCAGTTCATCATTGCATTAAAGGATTCATCTCTTGCATCTTTCATAGGGATGTTCGAATTGTTCAGTGTGGCAACAACGCTTGGTTCAAACAACTTCGATTACATGACTTACCTGCTCGTTGTTGCGATCTATTATCTGGTTCTGGTACTGGTATTCTCAACGATTGTCAATATCATAGAAAAACGGATGTCGGTTAGTGATTAATAAAGATGTGGGAGGGATGAGTGTGAGTCAGGAAATGATTAAAGTTGAAAAATTAAATAAATCCTTTGGTGATTTACATGTATTGAAGGACATTGATATCAGCGTAAAGGAAAGTGATGTGGTTTGCCTCATCGGAGCCAGTGGATCAGGGAAGAGTACATTGCTCCGCTGCTTAAACTTCCTGGAACTGAAAGACAATGGAAAGGTTGTCATCGAAGGCGATGAAGTCAACCAGAATACACATGATTTAAATAAAATCCGTCAAAAAGTAGGAATGGTGTTTCAACATTTCTACCTTTTCCCTCACAAAACGGTCCTGGAAAATGTGATGGAAGCACCTGTTTATGTCAAAGGGGTTCCGAAAGCAGAAGCAAAGAAGGATGCGAAAGAGCTATTAAAGAAAGTCGGCCTGGGAGATAAGGAAAATGTCTATCCATCCAAGCTATCCGGTGGACAGAAACAGCGTGTGGCCATTGCGAGGGCACTTGCCATGAAGCCTGAAATCATGCTCTTCGATGAACCCACCTCTGCACTGGACCCTGAATTGGTCGGAGAGGTTTTGGCAACCATGAAGGAGCTTGCTTTAGAGGGGATGACGATGGTCGTCGTGACCCATGAAATGGGGTTTGCCCGCGAGGTAGCCGATTGGGTCGTGTATATGCACGATGGCAGGATCGTGGAAGTGGGGCATCCACAGGAATTGTTCAACGCTCCAAAAGAGCAGCGGACAAGAGAATTTCTGGATTCAGTTCTATAATAGTTCGTACAAAAAGCCCGGAAGTAATTTCCGGGCTTTTATTATGGATTATAAGAATTATTTTCTCTTTATAAACAATAAGTAGACACCGATTCCAATAATGATAATCGGCCAGAATTCCCAAGCAGTCTCCACATTACCTCCTATGAAGCCAAACCATCCCACCACTTTGTCATAGAATAATAGAATGATAGACAGGGTTAAAAAGAGCACCCCTTGAAATAGCCCTGCTCTCGTTTTCTGGTACCTGAGCAGAAAACCCAATGCAATGATCAGAATGAAAGTCCCCATGTGATCCGGCCAGATTTCGAGTTTATTGACAACATGAAAATGGAGACCGAATCCAACGAGGATCGTACCCGGTAATATCGCTTCATGATCTCTTCCGGCATATCCCTGTCCGAGAAAAGCCAGTCCAACAATTATCAATAATGTCGGCCATGTGAAAAACTCCTGAAACAGGACAATGTTCGCTTGCTGTAAGTAAAAGTATGCTCCGAAGCCGATTAAGATCATTCCTGGGAAAATTCTTTGTTGTTGTTTCATACTCTTCCTCCCGTATCTTTTTATACTAAATGTTTTAAATACTGTTTTTTCAGGGAAAATAATACATAATAATAAATATAAGCCCAGATGTCTCGGCAAATAGGTGAAAAACCTTTCCATTACTTGATTCTTTAGGCTTGTTTTGGTACCCTACATTAGTAGGGAATGTCGAAATATGAAAGATTTTTTTAGAATTTGAAAATGCTTTCATGCTCATTCTTTATTAATCTTAAATGTATATGATGAAATGAATGTTTTGCAAGTACCGGAAGAAGCATGCCTTCTTACCTTTATAAATGTATCATACTTAGGTTTCAATTTCTGTTCACATTTTGGTGTCGGGAGCTTTTTAGGACATGTTATAATAAGAGTAATGATTTTAGTTGGGGGTGTAGTGCATAGCATGTATACAATAGTCGTTGGTTTGAATTACAAAACGGCCCCTGTTGAGATTCGTGAGCGTTTATCATTCAATGAAACTGATCTTCCTTTCGCTATGAAGGCTTTAAAGGAAAAGAAGAGCATTCTGGAAAATGTGATTGTTTCTACATGTAATAGAACGGAAGTCTATGCAGTAGTGGATCAGCTTCATACAGGTCGTTATTATATTAAAGATTTCTTATCTCAATGGTTCGATATAGATAAAGAGGAGTTCACACCTTATCTGTTCATTTATGAACAAGAAGGAGCAGTCGAACACCTTTTTAAGGTTGCGTGCGGATTGAATTCAATGGTGTTGGGGGAAACCCAGATCCTCGGACAGATTCGTTCAAGCTTCCTGAATGCACAGGAGTCAGGAGCGACTGGTACAGTATTTAATCATCTGTTCAAGCAGGCAGTGACGGTAGCCAAAAAAGGTCACTCTGAAACAGATATTGGTTCCAATGCTGTGTCTGTCAGCTATGCAGCCGTTGAATTAGCTAAAAAAGTATTCGGCAGCCTGGAGAAAAAGCATGTTCTTATTCTTGGTGCCGGTAAAATGGGAGAACTGGCGATCCAAAACCTTCATGGCAGCGGAGCCACTAAAGTGACGGTCATCAATCGTACGTATGCAAAGGCTCAAACCTTGGCAGACCGTTTCAGTGGTAATGCCAAAACACTGAAGGAGCTTCAATGTGCCCTTGTAGAGGCGGACATTATGATCAGTTCCACCGGTGCAAAGGATTTTGTGATCACAAAAGAGATGATGTCACATGTGGAAAGAATGAGAAAGGGTCGTCCTCTTTTCATGGTGGACATTGCGGTACCTCGTGATCTGGATCCTTCCATAGGAGAATTAGAAAGTGTCTTTCTTTATGATATCGACGATTTAGAAGGCATCGTTCAGGCGAACCTGGCTGAACGAAAGAAAGCAGCTGAGGAAATCGAAATCATGATTGAAGCTGAAATTGTAGCTTTTAAAGAGTGGTTGAATATGCTTGGAGTTGTTCCGGTTATTTCAGCACTGCGACAAAAAGCACTCTCCATACAAGCTGAAACGATGGAGAGCATCGAACGGAAAATGCCTGATTTAACTGATCGGGAGCGAAAAGTGTTAAATAAGCATACGAAGAGTATCATCAATCAGTTGTTAAAGGATCCGATCCTTCAAGCGAAGGAATTAGCAGGACTTCCTGATGCTGAAGATAAACTGGATTTATTCATCAATATCTTTAATATTGAACAACAAGTGCAAGAGCAGAAACAAGTGAAAGCAGCCAATGAAAAGACTGAGAGCGAACTTAAGCTTGTACCACAGCCTTCTTTTCAAGCATAAGTGAGGTTATTGTCTATGTTTGAACAAACGATGACTAGGCTGCATGAACTTATGATTGTTCTGTATGCTATTAGTATTCTCTTTTACTTTATAGATTTCTTAAACAAAAACCGGAAGGCGAATCTGTTTGCCTTCTGGTTACTTGCGATTGTTTGGATCCTTCAAACAATCTTTTTATTTCTATACATGATGAATACAGGCAGGTTTCCGGTCCTCACTATCTTTGAGGGACTTTATTTTTATGCCTGGGTCCTCATCACCCTGTCACTTGTCATCAATCGATTATTAAGAGTGGACTTTACGGTGTTTTTCACAAATGTACTCGGATTCATCATCATGGCGATCCATACGTTTGCACCGGTACAGGTAGAGTCACAGGCGATGGCAGAACAGCTCGTATCTGAATTATTGTTGATTCACATTACGATGGCGATCCTTTCATATGGCGCATTTTCATTATCCTTTGTGTTTTCCTTGCTTTACCTCCTGCAATTTAAACTTTTGAAGGAGAAGAAGTGGGGACAAAGGTTATGGCGGATCAGCGATTTGTCCAAACTTGAGAAGATCTCATATATATCGAACTCCATTGGTGTAGCCATGCTTCTATTGAGTTTGATACTGGGACTGCAATGGGCATATATCAAGCTTCCGGATTTCATTTGGTATGATCCGAAAATAGTTGGCTCATTCATTCTATTAATTTTATATAGTAGTTATTTATATCTTCGCATTAAAAAGAATGTATTTGGTAAGTCATTAGCTTTACTTAATGTTGCAGCCTTCTTGATCATTTTAATTAACTTTTTCTTGGGCAGTCGGTTGTCTTCATTTCATTTCTGGTATTCATAAGTTTTCAGGAGGTCATTATGAGAAAAATCATTGTTGGATCGAGACGAAGTAAATTAGCACTGACACAAACAAACTGGGTGATCAATCAGTTGAAAACACTGGACCCCTCTTACGAATTCGAAGTGAAGGAAATCGTTACAAAAGGTGACCAGATCCTTGATGTCACCCTGTCAAAAGTCGGTGGAAAAGGCTTGTTTGTAAAAGAAATTGAACAAGCGATGCTGGATAAAGAAATCGATATGGCCGTTCACAGTATGAAAGACATGCCTGCGGTTTTACCTGAAGGACTGACCATCGGATGTATACCGGAACGTGAGGATCACCGTGATGCGTTCATCAGTAAAAACCATGTAGCGCTTAAAGATTTACCGGGTGGTGCAATCGTAGGAACGAGCAGTCTGCGCAGAGGAGCACAGATTTTATCCGTTCGTCCAGATCTTGAAATCAAATGGATCCGTGGTAATATCGATACGCGCTTAACTAAGCTTAAGAATGAGGATTACGACGCGATTATCCTTGCAGCGGCAGGGTTATCTCGTATGGGCTGGACATCAGATGTTGTAACGGAATTCCTTGACCCTGACCTTTGCCTTCCTGCAGTAGGACAAGGTGCGTTATCCATTGAATGCAGGGAAGATGATTCTGAGTTGCTTGAGCTTCTTCAGAAGTTTGCTTGTGTTGAGACGACTGAGACCGTTACGGCTGAAAGAGCTTTCCTTCATAAAATGGAAGGCGGATGTCAGGTGCCAATTGCAGGCTTTGCTGAGCTGAAAGACAATGGGGACGTAGCTTTAATGGGGCTTGTGGCTTCACCTGATGGGAAAACAATCTATAAAGAATACATGGTGGGTCAAAATCCTCAGCAAGTAGGGGAAAACGTCGCAAAAAGTTTAACAGACCTGGGAGCTAAGGCTTTAATCGATCAGGTGAAAGAGGAGCTAGATCAATAATGAAGGGTAAAGGGCCTTTAGAAAACATAAAGGTTTTGATTACTCGCGGAAGTGAGGGATCCAGTGAAACGGCTTCCCTCATAGAAGACGTGGGAGGGGTTCCGATTGTGGTGCCGCTCCTTCATTTTCAACCTAATGAAGATGAGTGGGAAAAGAATCTTCAAACAACCATACATACGTACGAATGGATTATTTTCACTAGCAAAAATGGAGTAAGATTCTTTCTTCAAGCATTGAAACGATTACAGCTCGATTTATCCACTTTTTCAGGGAAGTTTGCTGCAGTCGGAAGTATAACGGAACACTATTGCAGGAATTATGGAATTCCTGTTTCCTTCGTGCCTGAGCATTTTACAGGGGATGACTTTGCAGAGGAATTCATTTCAAAAGTGAAGCCTTCAGGGGACGTCCTGATTCCTAAAGGGAACCTGGCAAGGAACGTCATTGCTTCGAAGCTGGCCACTGCAGGGGTGTCCTGTCAGGAATGGATTGTCTATGAAACCGTCCTTCCAGAAGACAGCATCGGACAGTTGAAGGACATCATTGAAGAAGAAAAACCTGATATCATTACGTTTACCAGCTCATCAACGGTTCATCATTTTATGAAGGTGGTCGATCAGTACTGCCTTCATGATAAAATCGGGGATATACCCATTGCATGCATTGGTCCCATAACAAAAAATACGGCTGAAAAGTACGGATTACATGTAAAAATCTGTCCAAGCATTTATACTGTAAATGAAATGGTAAACGAAATGAAAAAATTTATCACAAATAGATCATCAAAATAAAGCTTTATTTACTTAGGAGGTTTACACATGAAAGATCTGCATTTTAACCGTCATCGTCGCCTGCGTCAATCAGATCATATGCGTGCGTTAGTAAGAGAAACTCATCTGAGAAAAGAAGATTTAATTTATCCACTGTTTGTAGTGGAAGGGGAAAATATTAAGAATGTCGTTCCTTCCATGCCAGGGGTTTTTCACATTTCCCTGGATAACTTAAAAGCAGAAATGGATGAAGTGGTTTCCTTAGGGATTAAATCCATCATTTTATTCGGAGTTCCAGCTGAAAAAGATGAGGCAGGAACACAAGCGTATCATGACCACGGAATCGTCCAAAGAGCAACCCGATTTGTGAAGGAACATTATCCTGAGCTTGTCATCATTGCCGATACTTGTCTATGTCAATATACGAGCCACGGGCATTGTGGAATCGTAAAAGATGGAAAAGTACTGAATGACCCAACGCTTGATCTATTAGCAAAAACGGCGGTCAGCCAAGCTGAAGCGGGAGCTGATATCATTGCCCCTTCGAATATGATGGATGGTTTCGTTGCAGCGATCCGCCACGGTTTGGATGAAGCCGGCTATCATGATGTGCCGATCATGTCATATGCCGTTAAGTACTCCTCAAGCTTCTATGGTCCATTCCGTGATGCAGCACACTCTACTCCGCAATTCGGAGATCGCAGAACGTATCAGATGGATCCTGCCAATCGTCTCGAAGCGTTAAGAGAAGCACAGTCGGATATAGAAGAAGGCGCAGACTTCTTAATTGTCAAACCTGCCCTTTCCTATTTAGATATCATGCGGGAAGTGAAAGACCGTTTTAATGCCCCAGTTGTCGCTTATAACGTAAGTGGAGAGTACAGCATGGTGAAAGCAGCGGCTCAAAATGGCTGGGTAAACGAACAGGAAATCGTAATGGAAAAACTGACAAGCATGAAACGTGCGGGTGCAGACCTTATTATTACGTATTTCGCAAAAGATGTAGCGAATTGGTTATCCTAAATGGTGGAAAGTTCCTGTAAGGATGACGAAAAGATCACTAAAGGAGGAAACCGGAATGCGTTCATATGAGAAATCGAAGCAAGCGTTTAAAGAAGCAGTAAAACTGATGCCTGGCGGAGTAAACAGTCCTGTAAGGGCATTCAAGTCCGTAAAGATGGACCCTATTTTCATGGAAAGAGGAAAAGGAGCTAAAATTTACGATATCGATGGAAATGAATATATTGACTATGTTCTATCCTGGGGACCACTCATTCTTGGCCACAGCAATGACCGCGTGGTGGAGTCCATTAAAAAAGTAGCGGAAAACGGGACAAGCTTCGGTGCCCCGACAGAGATTGAAAACAAACTTGCCGAATTAGTCATTGAAAGAGTTCCAAGTATCGAAGTGGTCCGTATGGTATCTTCTGGTACGGAGGCGACGATGAGTGCTCTGCGTCTTGCGCGTGGATACACTGGACGCAATAAAATCCTCAAGTTCGAAGGCTGCTACCACGGTCATGGAGACTCATTATTAATCAAGGCAGGATCAGGTGTTGCGACTCTCGGATTGCCCGACAGCCCTGGTGTACCTGAAGGCGTAGCAAAGAATACGATTACGGTGCCTTATAATGACTTGGAAAGCATACGTTATGCCTTTGAACAATTTGGCGACGACATCGCTGGTGTGATCGTAGAACCTGTTGCAGGTAATATGGGTGTCGTTCCACCTCAGCCGGGCTTCCTGGAAGGCCTTCGTGAAATAACGGAAAATCATGGTTCTCTGCTGATATTTGATGAAGTCATGACTGGATTCCGTGTTGGATATGGATGTGCCCAAGGCTATTACAATGTAACTCCAGACTTAACTTGTTTAGGAAAAGTCATTGGTGGAGGTCTGCCCGTAGGTGCATATGGCGGTAAAGCTGAAATCATGGAAAGAATCGCTCCAAGCGGTCCGATTTATCAAGCCGGAACCCTTTCAGGGAATCCATTGGCCATGACGGCAGGATACGAAACCCTGAGCCAGCTGACTCCTGAAACATACACAGAGTTCGCACGCAAAGCAGACCTGTTGGAAGAAGGCTTAAAGAAAGCAGCAGAAAAGCATAACATCCCTCACAGAATCAATCGTGCAGGCTCCATGATCGGGATCTTCTTCACGAATGAAGAAGTAACCAACTACGAAGGTGCGAAATCATCAGATCTAGAGATGTTTGCCGATTACTACCGTGAAATGGCCCATGAAGGTGTATTCTTACCACCTTCCCAATTCGAAGGACTATTCTTATCGACAGCTCACACAGATGAAGATATTGAGAAAACCCTTGAAGCAGCGGAAAAAGCGTTTGAGAAGATTAGTAAGAAGTAATGAGGTAGCCGATCCTTTGGGGGATCGGCTATTTTTTATGGGGTGCGGGGCTGGGAGAAATGTGTCGAATATTGTAGATCGGTCGATATAATGAAAAGAAAGTTGATAAATCCATTTCAATGTCGATAAATCAAGATAACGATTGATATATCCAAACGACCAACATCAATCCGGTACACACCCCGGTTTCTAAATCAAAATCACCACACTTTTCGTTTTCCTATCATAATCCCCCTTTTCGGTTCATAAAGTGATAATGGCATTGTTTACTATTTCTTTGTTTGGAACCTGAAAGGAGGAATTTCTTTTGTCACAAGAACAACAATCGTGTTTGCGATTTTCCTTGGAAGAATCAATTTGGTTTAAAAAAGGACAGGAAGTTGAAGAATTGCTATCTATCTCCTTAGATCCTCATATAACGATACAAGAGCAAGAGCAGTACGTACTCATCAGGGGAAGCCTTGATCTTTCCGGTGAATATTTACCAACCTCACCGAGGGAGGAAGAAGAGGAAGAGTTTGAAGCGGGTGGTAAATTTGTTCAAATAGTAGAAAAAAGGGAAAAAGGTGAGTATGAATTTGTCCACCGTTTCCCGGTCGATGTGACGATTCCGAAAAATAGAATTGCCAACTTGGGCGATATCGATGTGTTCGTTGAGTCATTCGACTACATGGTTCCCGAGAATGCCTGTCTAAAATTGAATGCCGATTTAACGATTACAGGGATTTATGGAGAACAACAGGCGCATACTCCCCTTGAGGCTGAATTTAGCAGAGAGGAAGATTACGAGCCGCTTTACCGTTCGAGTGCAGTTGCCGAAGCTGAAGAGGATACAGCGGAGGAAGAAGTAGAAACAGAAGAAGAGCAAGAAGAAAGAGAAGAAGTATACGAGTATGAGAACTACGACGTCGAAGAATTAACGGCGAATGTTGGGGAACTGGATTCTGAAAAGGATTCTGAAAAGGATTCTGAAAAGGATTCTGAAGAGGATTCTAAAGACGACGAGTACCAGCCGTTTAATCTGGAAGGACGGACTCCGCCAGCTGAAGAGGACGATGAGATACCCGTACAAATTCAATACGATGCTCAGCCAGCTCATACCTATGAGGAAAATTATTTCCGAAAAGAAAACGTGTTTGAAATGCCCCAACATGAACTGAGCGAGTCATCTGAAGAACAGCCGGCTGAACCAAAGGCTGCCTATACACCGCCTCCAAAATACAAGCAGCAGGAGGAAGAAGAAGAGTCCTCTTCATCTTCCGCAGTAGAAGCAGAGATGGAAGATAGCGGAGAAGAGAAGGATGAAAAGAAAAAGACTAAAGGTAAAAAGAAATATGAGACCATTTCCCTTACCGATTTCTTTGCGAGAAAAGAGGAGGAAAAGGGTGCAACATTAAGGGTATGCATTGTTCAAGAGGGGGAGACCCTGGATTATATCGCAGAAAAGTATGATCTAACCATTCCTCAGCTATTGAGGGTCAATCAACTTGAAGCCAATCAAGACGTATATGTAGGGCAGGTTCTATATATCCCGAAAAGCGAATATGTCTTCAAGGGTTAAAGGAATATAGCAAAGTCGCTCCCATCTTTAGAAGAGCGCAATTGCAATATAGAAGGAACTACGGGGCTGACACCAAATTCATTGGAGTTAGTCCGTTTTTTTTTAGAAAAGTAATCTTAGAAGGTGAGAGGTATGGTACAAACGCTGGAGGGATTAAAGTCTGTCTTACAACCTTATGGTGTCGAACCCCATTTTGTTGAGAATTTTGGGAAGATTTCCAAAGTATTCTCCAATAAAGGGACGCTTGCTGTGAAGCAGCTACCTGCCCAAACTGGAGTTGACTTTGTCAGGAATGTACAAATGTTGTTTCAAAGGGGCTATAACCGGATTGTTCCGATCTATCCGACATTGGATGGGCGCTATGCGGTGTGGAACGATGGGCAGTTATATTATGTCATGCCCTGGCTCTTGAACCAGGAAAGGGAAGATCAATTTGAAAAGCATCAGAAAATGTTCCGGGAATTGGCAAGACTTCATACTCTCTCCTCTCAAGAGGTAAAGATTGATAAAGAAGAGAGAGAATCTCATTACGAGCAGCTGACATCCAGGTGGGATAAAGAACAGCAGTTTCTCGATGAGTATGTGGAAACATGTGAAAGGACAACGTATATGTCTCCTTTTCAATTCCATTTTTGTATGTACTATAAGGACGCTTCCCAGGCACTGAAATTTTCCCGGAAAATGCTGGATGAATGGTATGAGGAAACGAAGGAGCTTGAGAAGGTCAGAACGGTCATTACACATGGAAAGATATCGACGGAGCATTTTTTATTCGATGAGAGAGGCATGGGGTATTTTCACAACTTTGAGAACTCAAAAATGGCATCACCCTTCCATGACCTGCTGCCGTTTTTGTCCAGAACATTGAAAACCTATCCTAAGTATTATGAGGAATGTATCGAGTGGCTAACCACCTATTTTCAGCATTTTACCGTCCGTAATGAGGAGCGGCTCCTGTTCATGAGTTATTTGGCTTATCCAAGTTCTGTCATCGCTGTGGTGGAAAAGTATTTTCATACAGCGAAGGATAAACGGAATGAACGGAAATATCTAAAGAAGCTGCAACGGCATTACTGGCTTCTGAAAAACACGGAATACGTGGTAATGCGTTTAGATGAAATGGAAAAAAAGAAGCAGGAGCAGGCGGCCGAGGCAGAATAAAAAAAGGACTGGCGAAGTCCACATTTCGTCAGTCCATTAAATCCAATCGAAATAAATGGCAAGGCCTATACCGATAAAAAGAGTTAAAAGAAGGACATCAAAAGTGGTGGGAAGCAAAATGGTCCGGACCCCTTGAAAGATCGTAAAGGGTATGATGAATTGCTTACATATTAACCGGGCGTTCCCCATCCATTTCTGCATGGTGTATTGATTGATTTTCTTCATATTCGTCCACTCACTTTCCTGGGTATATTCACTACTTTATTCTATGAATTGAGAAAAAGAATGGTGCCTGAGTAGGCGAAATGAATATTTTTATGAAAAATTGCCGATAATGATTGACGAAAGTTTATCTTTTCCTATACTATAATGAGTAAATAAATAATACCTGAAAAGCAATGAACAGGAAGAGTACATTGATCCTTACTTTCAGAGAGGAAAATCGTTAGCTGAGAGATTTTCTACGTTAAGACAATGGAAGGTCGCCTGAAGAGCTGTTTCTATGAATTTCAGTAGTAGAAGCCGGTTAAAAGCCGTTATGATCGTCGAGAGTTCAGGAGGCTTATTTCTCCTGAGAAAAAAGGTGGTACCGCGAATGGAATCCTTCGTCCTTTTCATAGGACGGGGGATTTTTTTATTTTTTTTAGAAAAGTGTAGTTATTCGCACTACTATAGGAGGAAAGCAAATGGAAACTCAAGATCAGCAATTATCTATGCCGACAAAATATGATCCAAATGCCATTGAGCAGGGCAGATACAAATGGTGGCTGGAAGGTAAATATTTCGAAGCCGAAAATGATAAGGAGAAGGAGCCGTACACAATTGTCATTCCTCCTCCGAACGTAACAGGAAAACTTCATCTTGGTCATGCTTGGGACACAACCCTGCAAGATATCCTGACTAGAATGAAGCGCATGCAGGGTTACGATGTATTATGGCTGCCGGGTATGGACCATGCCGGGATTGCGACACAGGCGAAAGTGGATGAAAAACTTCGCAATCAAGGCATTTCACGTTATGACTTAGGTCGTGAAAAGTTCGTAGAAGAAACATGGAAATGGAAAGAAGAATATGCTAAGCATATCCGTCAGCAATGGTCTAAGGTTGGATTAGGCTTAGATTATAGCCGTGAACGTTTCACGTTGGACGAGGGCTTATCGGAAGCTGTACAAAAGGTATTTGTAGACCTTTATAACAAAGGCCTTATTTACCGTGGTGAATACATCATCAACTGGGACCCGGCAACGAAAACGGCCCTTTCCGACATTGAGGTTATTCACCAGGATGTACAAGGTGCATTCTATCATATGAGATATCCGTTGGCTGATGGAAGTGGTCACATTGAAATTGCCACAACACGTCCAGAAACGATGCTTGGTGATACGGCCGTTGCGGTTCACCCGGAAGATGATCGCTACAAACATTTAATCGGCAAAAACGTTACCCTTCCAATCGTGGGACGTGAAATTCCGATCGTAGGAGATGACTACGTTGATATGGAATTCGGTTCCGGTGCAGTGAAAATAACGCCTGCTCACGATCCGAATGACTTCGAAATCGGTAATCGTCACAACTTAGAACGCGTTCTTGTGATGAACGAAGACGGAACGATGAATGACAAGGCGGATAAATACCAAGGCATGGATCGTTTTAAGTGCCGCAAAGAAATTGTAAAGGACCTGCAAGAAGCAGGAGTTCTATTCAAGATTGAAGAGCATATGCATTCAGTCGGTCACTCAGAAAGAAGTGGAGCGGTGGTTGAGCCTTATCTTTCGACTCAGTGGTTCGTTAAGATGGATCCTCTGGCAGAAGAAGCGGTGAAACTTCAGCAGGATGAGAACAAGGTCAACTTTGTACCTGATCGCTTTGAAACGTCTTACCTGCGCTGGATGGAAAATACGCGTGACTGGTGTATTTCCCGTCAGCTTTGGTGGGGACATCGCATCCCGGCCTGGTATCATAAAGAAACAGGCGAAATCTATGTAAACAACGATGCGCCGGAAGACATTGAAAACTGGACACAGGAAGAGGATGTACTGGATACATGGTTCAGTTCAGCTCTATGGCCGTTTTCAACGATGGGTTGGCCTGATCTGGATGCAGAAGACTTTAAACGCTATTATCCAACGAATACACTAGTGACCGGCTACGATATTATCGGTTTCTGGGTATCGCGCATGATCTTCCAAGGACTGGAGTTCACAGGAGAACGTCCATTTAAAGACGTACTGATACACGGACTGGTTCGGGATGCAGATGGACGCAAGATGAGTAAGTCATTAGGGAATGGTGTAGATCCGATGGATGTCATCGAAAAGTACGGTGCCGATTCACTTCGCTACTTCCTATCTACAGGCAGCTCACCAGGGCAGGATTTACGTTTCTCCTTTGAGAAAGTAGAATCTGTTTGGAACTTTGCGAATAAGATCTGGAATGCATCACGCTTCGCTCTTATGAACATGGACGGAATGACGTATGACGAAATTGATCTTTCCGGTGAAAAATCAGTTGCGGATAAATGGATTCTTACACGTTTAAATGAAACGATCGAAACTGTGACACGATTAGCCGATCGTTATGAATTTGGTGAAGTGGGACGCGTTCTTTACAACTTCATCTGGGATGATTTCTGTGATTGGTATATTGAAATGGCGAAACTTCCTTTATATGGAGAAAATGAAACGGCTAAGAAAACAACCCGTTCGATTCTGGCCCATGTACTCGACAACACAATGAGACTTTTACACCCATTCATGCCATTTATTACCGAGGAAATATGGCAGAACTTGCCGCATCAAGGCGAATCCATTACTGTAGCTGCATGGCCGACGGTTCAAGATGAACTTACAGACCAAGCGGCAGCAGAAGAGATGAAGCTGCTCGTTGACATCATTCGTGCTGTACGTAATGTACGTGCAGAGGTGAACACTCCGATGAGCAAGCAGATCAACTTGATGCTGAAAGCAAAAGATGCACACACGCTAACGATCATCGAGAAGAACAAAGCGTATATTGAAAAATTCTGTAATCCAGAGAAGCTGGAAATGGGTACAGATTTAGATACACCGGATAAAGCGATGACGGCGGTTGTAACAGGTGTAGACTTATTCCTTCCATTAGAAGGGTTAATCAACATCGAAGAAGAAATTGCCCGTCTTCAAAAAGAACTGGAGAAATGGACGAAAGAAGTTTCCCGCGTTCAAGGCAAATTAAACAACGAAAAATTTGTGAGCAAGGCGCCTCAAAATGTAGTAGATGAGGAAAAAGCAAAAGAAAAAGATTATTTAGAGAAACAAGCGACTGTTAAAGCAAGAATCGAAGAGCTTAAATCACTATAATCTTTTGAATAGAGAATAAGAAGAGGGCTTTAGAATCGGGTCTGATTGTTAGGGGTGAGGGGATGCATGAAGGTTTTTCTCTCCAGCAATCTGCCCTGACCTGAGCCCTCTTTCTAATGAAACCTTAAGGGGAGTGACTGAAATTGTTAACCTATGAGAAGGCCGTTGGATGGATACACTCAAGACTCAGACTTGGAATCAAGCCGGGTCTAGAGAGAATGCAGTTCTTGTTAGAGAAACTTGGGAATCCTCATGAAAATCTCAAAACCGTTCATATCGGGGGAACAAACGGAAAGGGATCCACTGTAACCTATTTACGAAATATATTACAGGAATCAGGGTATTCAGTAGGCACCTTTACTTCACCATATTTTGAACGGTTCAATGAGAGGATCAGTATAAATGGAAAGCCTGTTTCTGATGAAGATTTAACTCTTCTTGTGGAAAAGATAAAGCCCATTGCCGAAAGCATGGAGCATTCTGATTGGGGAACCCCTTCTGAATTTGAAGTCATAACAGCTATGAGCTTTTATTATTTTGCAGAAATGCAACCGGTCGATCTCGTCCTTTATGAGGTTGGGCTTGGAGGAAGGCTTGATTCGACAAATGTCATTACACCTATGGTTTCAGTCATAACGAGCATCGGTCTGGATCATATGCAATTTCTGGGAAGCAGATTAGAAGACATAGCCTTTGAGAAAGCCGGGATCATCAAACGTTCTGTTCCTGTCATATCAGGGGTTCACCAGAAAGAAGCGGCTGAAGTGATAAGAAAGAGAGCGTTGGAAATGAATAGTGACCTGTTTGAACTTGGAGAAGATTTTTCTGTGGAACGGAATGCCTTACTTGAAAGAGGTGAGAGATTCCATTACACATCTCCTGTCCAAAATGAAACGTATGAACTTTCCATGTTAGGTGCCCATCAAATCAATAATGCAGCGATTGCAATTAAAGTGATAGAGCTCCTTAGTGAAAAGCATAAAATAGCAAGTACCCATATCAAAGTGGGACTAAAAAAGGCATCATGGCCAGGCAGAATGGAAGCTCTATCATACAATCCCGGGATTTATATTGACGGTGCCCATAATCCTGAAGGGGTACAAGCCTTGGTGAAGACCATAAAGGATCGATTTATCAATAACAGAGTAACAGTTCTTTTTTCGGCACTCCACGACAAAGAATTGAAACCGATGGTCACTCAATTGGAAGAAGCGGTGGAGGCAATTGGATTTACGACCTTTGACTTTCCACGAGTCGCGTCAGTTGAAGATCTTTATGAATTATCTTCCCATCCAAATAAGAGGAAAGTTCACCAATGGAGAGACTACCTTACTGAAAAAATACAAGGCATGAAAGAAAATGATGTCCTGTTAATAACAGGTTCACTATACTTTTTATCCGAGGTAAAACCATATCTAGTGGACCAATTGGAAAATAACAAGTGACTTTATTGGACTGCTTTGATAAAATATTCTTAAACTTGTGACTATTTAACTAGTATAGTGTGATCGAACTATATTAAATTGATTGTGGACCTATGGGGGATAGATATGACGTTATCCGTAAAAAAGAAGCTGTACATATTGCTGACCTGGCTGGCCGTTGTACCCGCTGGTTTGTACATTGCATATCAATACTATCCTCCTGAGAATATTGCAGGAAATGAGTTAGAGCTATTAACATTGGTGGCTTTCGCTACTTTTATCCCGCTTATGCCCATTGTGATAAATGGTGCGACCATCTTCTTCATCCAGTGGGTGACTCTTGTAGGGTTTATAAAGTATGGTTTATTTGTTGAAATCATCCTCATGCAGTTCTCTATAATTCCATTACTCATCCGGCTTCAATTGACCAAAAATGATTGGCATAGAATCCCCTTGAATTCAGTCATGTTCTTTATCGTTTCATTAGTCAGTGGTCTGGTCTATTTTCTATTCGGAGGAGAAGTCGGATTAAGAGATATCAGTCAATTAATCTTTCCTATCCTGAGTTATCAAATAGTCTCGATCATGGTTAACCAGATATTGCTTCTGCTCTATCAACTCTATCTGGTAAATAGTGATGTCCGCTTTTACAGCAAGGATTTTGTATGGGATTTTACGGCAAACATGATCATGTTCCCTCTTTCCTTATCTCTCTATTATTTAACGTTTGAACTGGGAGCCTTTGCTTCTTTATTGATTGGTATCCCTTTTGTGAGTTTATCGATCATTTTAAAGATGTATAACTCTTCTGAAAAGATCAATGAATACCTTCAAAAAGCGGGTGAAATCGGTCACCAGTTAACGGAAAGCCTTAAAGTAAATGAAGTGCTTGATATATTCATCGAGAAAATCATTGAGACCCTGCCGGTAGAGTATGCCTATATCCTTGATTGTAAGGAAGAAGAACTTGTCCTGTTAAGACGGGTTGAAAATGGAGAAATGAAGTCTAATAACCTGCGTCCATTAAAGAAAAGCCAGGGGATCAGCGGTGTAGTGTGGGAAACAGGGAAGTCCGTCCTCTATACTTCACGATCTGAATGGACCGGGATCGCTGAAGGGTACATGCCTGATGGAGTGGAAAGCGTTCTGTGCGTACCCATTGTAAGAAGTCAAAAGGTACGAGGGATCCTTCTATTGGCTTCTTCCAAAAAGAAAGCCTATGAAAAATATCAATTGATGATCGTCGATATTTTATGCTCCTATTTCGGAGTGGCGATCGCAAATGCCAGGCATCATGAACGAACGAAGAAAAACAGTGAGCGATGTGCCCTGACAGGACTATATAATTACCGCTACTTTGAAGATCTCCTGTCACTGGAATTCAGCCATCTCGATGTTGGGAAAAGGGAGAGTCTATCCCTTATCATGCTCGACCTTGATCATTTTAAGGTCATTAACGATAACTATGGTCACCAGAGCGGTAACGAAATCCTGATTGAACTTGCAGACCGCCTTCGTACCCTTATTGATACCAGGGGAACCGTTGCAAGGTATGGAGGGGAGGAATTTGTCATCCTTCTTCCGGATACGAAACGGGATGAAGCGCTCAGCCTGGCAGAGCATGTCAGGGATGCGGTAGCCAACAATCCCTTCACCATCCATGATAGTCTGGATGAATCCAACAAACAGATGATGGCCCGGATCACCGCAAGCATCGGAGTCTCAACCGCACCTGAAGATGCTGAAGATAACCTGGCACTCATCCGCCATGCGGACCGTGCGCTTTATACGGGGGCGAAGCAGGCCGGACGGAATCGGGTGGCTCAGTATGTGAAATGAATTCGGGAAACACCTTCCTGCGTGTGGAGGTGTTTTTTTGTTGAAAGAATGAAAACTATGACTATTATCCTAATTTCGCTTATTAATAACAGATAGTAGCTTTTCATTTACCACTGTATATACTAAAATAGTAGTAGTCGAATTTTGTTAAATTTCATCGGAATTTATCATAAAAGGAGGAAGGAGATTGCATGTTGTAGTATTTGCTATCATAGCCTATCTGTTATTGCTGCCCGTACTTGCTCTTGTTCCTATAAAACTGGCATTTAAGCATAAAGTCCTTGTTTCTTCTTCAGCCCTGCTCCTTACCATTTTGTGTATGCTGGCAAGCCTAGTTATTTCTCTTTATCAGGTAATGATTATTTTCATATCACTACTACTTCTAAGTACCTACTTCCTTGAGACGAGGTTAAAACCATTATTTCTACATACCTCGAAAATACCCGAGAATCGTTCCACAACAGAGAACAGCGTGAGAAGTCAACAAGAAATGAATGATAGGCATGAACCCGAAACGGATGTTCCTTCAGAAGTGAGTGAAGACGTTCATAGAAACGATTACATAGAAGAATCATTCTTTCCTCTGGATTCATCAGAAAACGTTCTTGAAGAATTTATAGATGAGAAGGATTATAAAGAAATGGAAAAAGTAGAATCCTTTCCTCCAGAAGAATGGGATGACCTTGAGAAACAAATACAAGAGTGGGATCCTCTTTCAAAAGAGGAGGATTTGATGAAAGAAAGAGGGGGTCTTTCTTCGACTCTAACATCAGAAGAAGAGGAAGAATACAATCGCTTATTCTTTGAAACAAAGAACTAAAGGGGCATAAATGATGAGCAAAACGTTACCATTTACGAAGTTATCTGTCTTCTTTGTGTTATGCAGTATTTATATGTTTGGTTTTGCTCATCTTGGAGCTTTTGCATATGACTATTTTATATCTCCCACTCAGTCATTTTCAGAAGGGACCAAAATCGGAAATATAGATGTTTCCCATCTTTCTTATCAAGAAGCAGAAGACAAGCTGAAGGTGAAAGTAGAGGGATGGAAAGAAAATCAGTCTTTAGTCCTTTCCTACATGGAGAATCAGATACCTATGGACCCGAGCTTGGTTGATATCGACATTCACTCTTCCATCAATAGTACAATTCAAGGAAATCCCTCTCCGTTGTTGGTGAGCATACAGGGACTTGACTCTTTTCTGGCTTCGAAAGAAGTGGATGTAAGCTTGATTGATTTAGATTCATTGAGACAGGAAATTGCCCACCATGCAGAAAAGTTGGTTATGACTGAACAAATAGTGATAGTTAATGATTTTTTCATTCAATCAAACTCTGTTGAAACCATTTCAGAAATCAACATGGAAGGTGTAACCATGACTCCTGGAATTCAAAGCTTTGTTGATACTTTTCCAGAAATCAAAATAGGGGGGACTTCCCCGTTTTCTTTATTGGAATTCATTGAAAATAAAGGTTTCTCTGGAGCATCCCAACAAGATTTAAGTACAATTGCATCAAGCATATATGAGTTGGTGCTGCGAACCAATTTTGAAGTAATCGAAAGACATCAGGGGAGGGAACTCCCAGACAATATCGAGTTAGGATTTGAAGCTTTCGTAAATCAGGAGCAAGGTCAGGATTTTAGTTTCATGAATCCGAATGATGCTTCCTATATTGTCAGTTTTCATAGGCAGGGGGATTCTCTGTTCCTTACCCTCTCTGGGGTAGAAATTCCATATGAGATTATTGTTGAGAGACGAAATGAAGAAACCTTTAAACCGAAAGTTATTAAACAGTATAGCCCTTACTTAAATAGCGGTGAAGTAAAGGTGACGGAAGCAGGCAGGAATGGCATGAAGATTGAAGTGTGGAGAAGCTTTGAGACAAAGAACGGAGAACTTCTCAAGGAAGAAAAAGTATCAGAAGACTTTTATCTTCCAATTTTCAAAGAAGAAATACATAGTATGCAAGATTATGTGTCTCAACAACCGGTTTCCTCTCCAGGGACGAATAGGACTGACTCTCTTAATGAAGAAGTGAACAGTCAGGAGAGTCCTGAACCTCAAGGGAATGATAGTCATTCAGATAACAATGGTACATCTGATCCAATAGGAGATGACGAACCTTCAGCAAATGAGAATTCGAATGATGAATCCTCTCCTTCTGAGGAGGATTCTCCATTAGCTAATATGAAATAAGAAACTGACAGTTAGGTGGAATAGCATGGCCCAAGAGAGGAAACGTTTAGGCGACTTATTGGTTGAATCAGGATTATTGACAGAAGGAAAGCTTCAAACCGCTCTTAAAGAAAAGGGAAAAGATCAAAAACTAGGAGACGCTATCTTACAAAAAGGGTATATAACAGAGCAACAGTTAATTGAGGTGCTGGAGTTTCAGCTGGGTATTCCACATGTCAGTTTATTTCGTTATCCGTTCGACCCTAAGTTGTTCCATCTGATTCCAAAAGAATCAGCAAAACGGAACTTGATTATCCCTTTAAAAAAAGAAGGAGATAAGCTTTTCGTCGCCATGGCAGATCCCATGGATTTTTATGCCATTGAGGATTTACGATTGTCCACAGGTTTTTTCATTGATACGGCTATCGCCACAAAAGATGATATCCTTCGCTCCATCAATAAATACTACGAGATGGATGAAAGCTTTGAAGAGTTGAAGGGGATGGGAAATGACCGCCCCCCGTTAGAAGATGAAACATTAACAGATCAGGATTCTCCAATCGCGAAACTCGTGAATCAATTGTTATCTAATGCAATGACTCAAAAAGCAAGTGATATTCATATCGATCCACATGAAACGAAAGTGCATATTCGCTACCGGGTGGACGGTATTCTAAGAACGGATAGAACCCTTCCTAAGCACATGCAAAGTATGTTGACGGCACGGATCAAAATTATTTCTCAATTGGATATTACTGAGCACAGAGTTCCTCAAGATGGAAGGATCAAAACGAATATCGATTTTCGTCCCATTGACTTACGGGTATCGACTCTTCCGACGGTATATGGAGAAAAGATCGTTCTGCGTATACTGGATCTAAGTTCGTCATTAAATGACTTGGGACACCTTGGATTTAACAGCTTAAATCTCAAACGATTTCAGGATTTGATTGATCGGCCAACAGGAATTGTCCTTATTACGGGCCCTACCGGTTCAGGAAAATCTTCCACTCTTTATGCAGCCTTGAACAAGCTGAATACTGAAGAGGTCAATATTATAACCGTCGAAGACCCTGTAGAGTATCAATTGGAAGGTGTCAACCAAATTCAGGTCAACTCCAATGTAGGGCTTACTTTCGCCACAGGGCTCCGGTCCATCTTAAGACAAGATCCGAATATCATCATGGTGGGGGAGATCAGGGATAGAGAAACGGCGGAGGTAGCGATCCGTGCTTCCTTGACTGGACACCTTGTCCTCAGTACCATCCACACAAATGATTCGTTAAGTACGGTAACCCGTCTGATCGATATGGGGGTGGAGCCATTTTTAGTTGCGACGTCTGTAAGCGGGATTGTGGCCCAAAGACTCGTTCGGAAAGTCTGTAGGGATTGTGCAAAGGAAGATATACCCACCTTACGGGAAAAGGATATCTTTAACCGAAGAGGAATGTCGATTGAGAAAATCATCAGGGGCAGTGGGTGTGCTTCATGTAATATGACAGGCTATAAAGGAAGAATGGCCATTCATGAAGTTCTGATGGTAAACGATGAAATGAAGAAAATCATTATGAACAATGAAACGCTCTCCTCACTAAGAGAAGTTGCAATCAAAAACAAAACCATTTTCCTTCTTGATGATGGATTGTTCAAGGTTAAGCAAGGTATGACGACGACAGAAGAAATTCTGAGAGTAGCAATAGAGTAAAGAAGGTGTATGACTTGAAAGAACGGATCAATCAGCTATTAAGGGCAGCCATTGAATTAAAAGCTTCGGATATTCACTTAACAATAGGATCAGCACCGGTATTTCGCATTCATGGAGATTTAAAGAGGTACGGGCAGGAAGTACTTAAACCTGAAGATACAGAGCAGATGGCAAGGGCCATTGTTCCCGTGCACCTATGGACGGAATTCAAGGAACGGGGAGAAATGGACTTTTCGTATGCTCTACCTGGCGTTTCACGCTTCAGGGTGAACGCCTATTTTCAACGATCCTGTATTTCAATAGCTTTGCGTGTCGTCCCAAGAAACATCCCGACCCTTGAAGAACTGAAGCTTCCTCCCGTTTTAATGAAAATAGCAGAAAAACATCAAGGATTGGTGCTGGTGACCGGTCCGACCGGAAGCGGGAAGTCGACGACGCTTGCTTCGATGATTCACTATATGAACCAGACCATGAGGAAACATATCATTACATTAGAGGATCCGATCGAGTACCTACATAAGCACGGTTCTTCGATTATCGATCAGCGAGAGGTCGGGTTTGATACAAAGTCCTTTGCATACGGATTACGGAGCGCACTTAGACAAGACCCCGATGTCATCCTGGTTGGAGAGATGCGGGATCTGGAAACCATTCAAACGGCTATTACAGCAGCTGAAACGGGTCATTTAGTGCTGGGAACGCTGCATACGTCCAGTGCCGTCTCTACAATTGAACGGATTATAGATGTTTTCCCAGCGGAACAGCAATCACAAGTCCGGGTTCAGCTGGCATCTGTTCTGCAGGGAGTCATTGCTCAGCGCCTCCTGCCCACGGTTGACAAAAAAGGGAGAATCGCTGTTTCAGAAATTCTTCTGAATAACTCAGCTGTAGCCAATCTGATTCGTTCTGAAAAGATTCATCAAATCCCAACCGTCATGCAAACCTCTAAAGCTATTGGAATGGAGCTTTTTGAATCGAATGTAAACAGATTCCTTAACGCTGGTATGATTTCGAAAGAAGTGGCGTCTCCATTTCTTCAGGAGAATAGTTAGAGATGAGCAGATTTAAGTACGAAGGGCGAGACAAAAAAGGTAAGAAAAAAGGAAAGATCACGGCTACTACAAAAAAAGAGGCAATGCTCCGTCTGAAGAATCAAGGCATACGCATTATTTCAGTGGAGGAAATTCCAGAGTCTCTTTTAACGAAAGAAATTACTTTAGGGAACCCGGTTAAGCTTCAACATATGGTGATATTTCTTAGGCAATTCTCCACTCTATTGAAAGCGGGAGTCACAGTCGTGGATGCGACCCGCATTCTAAGCAGTCAAACAGATAGTAAAGCCTTAACGAAAATACTCATAGACGTAGAAATAGAATTGAAAGAGGGACATCCTCTTTCAGATGCATTCGGCAAACATAAAAAAGTGTTCGAGCCTCTATTCATCAATATGCTGAAAGCCGGCGAAGCCACGGGAAGTCTTGATGAAACTCTCGAAAGGCTTGGAGATCACTATGAAAAGCAGCACGGGACACGTCAAAAAGTGATCGCCGCTCTTTCCTATCCAGCCGTCGTCGGTGTCATCGCCATCGGTGTCGTCATTTTCCTGCTTGCTGCAGTTGTTCCAACATTCGTGGATATGTTCGATGATTTCGGGGGAGAATTACCGTTAATAACGCGATTCGTCCTAGGGGCAAGCGAAGTAGTCCAACGATTCTGGTATGTCATTTTATTGGTTGTAATTCTTTTCATCACCGGGATCGCCATGGTAAGGCAAAGAAAAGAATCAAAATACTATTTGGATTCCTTCATTTTAAGGATTCCTATCTTTGGAAAACTGATCCAAAAAGCGGTTTTGGCTAGAATGACC
Organism: Rossellomorea sp. H136; assembly: GCF_056838065.1. NCBI lineage: Bacteria > Bacillati > Bacillota > Bacilli > Caryophanales > Bacillaceae > Rossellomorea > Rossellomorea sp. H136. The sequence continues at coordinate 3,468,975 of NZ_CM166371.1, read as the reverse complement.
AGAACATTGAGCTCCCTTTTCTCAAGCTCTGTACCCATTCTACAGTCCTTGGCTATAGTGGAACGGGTAGTAGAAAACGAAGTCATGGCAGGTGTTCTCAGAGAGTCCAGGGAGTCATTGGAAAAAGGCGAAACACTAACAGAACCCATGAAAAAACACTGGGCCTTTCCACCCTTGGTTTCGCAAATGATTTCGATAGGAGAAGAAACAGGGTCCTTAGATGCCATGCTTTCAAAGGTCGCGGATTTCTATGAAAAAGAAGTGGAAAACTCCACAGATCAATTAAAGGCCCTCATCGAACCTTTAATGATCGTCTTTTTAGCAGGACTTGTCGGGACTATCGTCACAGCAATCATGATTCCAATGTTTGAAATATTTAACAATGTTCAAAATTTCTAGCAATTTTGATAATATTTTACACATTTAGACTTATATTTTGTTTTCTGTGTTGTATAATATAGGTAGATTAAAAGAGTACTAAAGTACTATATGTGGTTATGAGGAGGAAATAGGAAAATGTTAAAGAAAATGAAAAAGATGTTGAAGAATGATAGAGGTTTGACGTTAGTTGAACTTCTAGCTGTCATTGTGATTTTAGGGATTATCGCGGCGATTGCGGTTCCTAGTATTGGGAATATAATTGAGAAGTCACGTGCGGATGCTGTTAAAGCTGAGGGGATCCAGGTTTTAAACGCTGCTAAATTATTTGTGTCTTCTGAGGGTATACCTACTGATAAAACAATTGAAGCAGGTGATTTGACTGATTATTTAGAAGAAAACGGTGATGTAATGGTGGATGGATACACTGTGAAAGTGGAAAATGATAATTCATTATCATTAAATGGTTCTGGTACAAAGGGCAGTGTAACAATCACGTTTGCAGATGCTTCTATTGCCGAAATAAATAGTGCAGGTAAAGATGATACAACTATTCCTGCTTCTGCAGATTAAGGTTAATATTCAGTGGTAATAATTATTTCTCTCTACGCACTCCTCCTTGGCTCCTTCTACAACGTAGTAGGCCTACGGGTGCCGTTAAAGAAATCCATTATAAAGCCAAGGTCAAGCTGTCCTTATTGTAGTCATCAATTGACTGCGATCGAGCTGCTTCCTGTCTTTTCTTATCTCATTCAAAAGGGGAAATGCCGTCAATGTCATGGGCGCATTTCTCCTTTATATCCGTTTATGGAGGCTTTGAATGCTAGTCTATTTGTACTGGCATATCTTGAGTTTGGATTCGATTGGGAGCTGCTTATCGCATGGACACTCATTTCTTTGTTCATCATTATTACCGTTTCTGACTTGAAGTATATGGTCATTCCGGATAAAGTCCTACTATTTTTTGCAGGGATCTTTTTGTTGGAACGTCTGTTTATTCCATTAACGCCGTGGTGGGATAGTCTTGTCGGAGCTGCAGTAGGGTTTGGACTCCTTCTTCTTATCGCCATTGTCAGTCAAGGTGGCATGGGAGGAGGGGACATCAAGCTATATGGGGTCATTGGCTTCGTTGTAGGTTTGAAGGTAATGATTCTTTCCTTTATGCTCGCCACCTTCTTTGGAGCAATCTGTGGTTTGATTGCACTTGCATTCAAAGTCATTGAGAAGGGGAAACCGATTCCGTTCGGGCCGTTTATCGCTTTAGGGACCATCCTCGCTTATTTGTATTACGATTCCATTCTATCTGCTTATTTATCGATTTTCTATTAATGTAATGAAAGGGTTCATTTTATGGGTTTTTTATCGTTTCTCTCTAGCAGCAAAAAAACATCCAATATCGTTTTCACAGACAATTCCATCCGCTTTCTAGAGTTGAAGCAGGCTTCCCCTCCGCTCGTTCAGGCCTTAGGGGAACGCAGCCTTCCAGACGGCATCATCAAAGGGGGCAGGATCCTTGATGAACAAACTCTATCTATTATATTGGAAGAATGTGTAGAGGAGTGGGGGATTAGAGGAAGATCGGTACGATTTGTCGTTCCAGATCCGTTTGTTGTTTTAAGAACAGTGAAGATTCCCCTTGATCTTAAACAGGATGAAATAGAAGGTTACTTATTTTTAGAAATTGGCACCAGCATTCATTTACCTTTTGAAGATCCTGTATTTGACTATGCCCTATTGGATGAAGTGGCGGAAGAGAGGGATGTTCTATTAATCGCATCTCAACAGGAAGTGGTCGATAGCTACAAAGATGTGTTGGAAGTAGCAAAATTAAAGCCTGTTGTTGCAGACATTTCTCCTCTAGCCCTTTACAGATTGTCAGTAGAGCAGGAGATCGTTTCACCACAACAACATACAATGTTTCTACATTTTGATGAGAGATTATTAACCATTTCTATATTTCGTGAACATAAGCCAATCTTTACAAGACCGATTGTTGTAGAACAGGAAAATAAGAACGTATTAGTAGAAGATCATCTTGCTTGGAGAAATGTAGAAGATGCGTTCAGTGAAATAGAAAAAGTGATGAATTTTTATCAGTATTCACTGCATAAAGGAGAGTTCTCAGTCGAAAAGGCACTTATTAGCGGAGATCATCCGAATATACGTGAGATAGAAGTGTATCTAAAGGAACGGCTTATCATCCCCGTAGGATTTCAGAATTTAAGTGGTATCCATACGACGGACGACGAGAGAGTTTCCAATCAGTATGCCATTGCCCTGGGTCTGGCGTTAAAAGAGGTGCAATATATTGAATCTCATTGATATAAACTTATTGCCGGAAAAAGAAAAGAAGAGTTCCGTCTTTTTATATGGTGTGACTATCATCCCTATATTATTTATTGTCGGTTGTCTAATCTTCTTTTTCTCTCTTCGAAGCATTCAAACGGAAACTGAAAGAACTCTGGGAAATATCGCTCAAACCAAACAGCTGATTGAGGTTCAGCAAATGAAACTACTTGATTCTGAATCCACTGGAGGAGCGAAAAAACTTGAAGAAACGGTTGAGTGGATGAATAACTATCCGGTCGAGACAGTTCCGGTCCTTAACAAGCTGATCTCGTTACTGCCTCCCCGTGGATTCATTCAAACCTTTGAATATACTGATAGGCAAAGGGTCAGTACCTCTGTACAATTCGATTCATCCCGGGAAGCAGCTTATTATTTGTATCATTTAAAAGAAGTAGACTGGATTAAAGAAGCGGAAATTCTTGAAATCACGACAGGTGCTGGTGAAGAAGCAGAAGCAGATGAAAGTGAAGTGGTTCCGAGATATCTTGTTGATTACTCCCTTACACTTATTGCAGATAAACTTCAGGATTCAAATGAGACAGAAGATGCCTCTCTAGAAGAGGAGGTTGAAGATTGATTTTATCCAAGAACAAAAATGAAAAAGTGCTATTAATAGGAATGGCAACCGGGTGCCTGTTCACTCTGCTAATCTTCTATTTCTTTATCTTTTCTCCTCAACAAGAGAGGCTGAACCTGAAGCAAGAAGAACTCCAAACGGAACAAAAGCTCTTGGCAGCGATTGAAACAAAGACATCGGAGATCGCAAACCATTCCTACAGAGATACCACAAGCATGCAAGAGAAAATCCCTGTGGATCCGCTTACGGAGCAGCTTCTCCTTCAACTTGAAAAAGCAGAGGTGCTATCTCAGAGTAGTATACAATCAATGAGTTTTGCGAAGGAAGACTTCATATTTTCAATTGAAGACACCGCTTTGGAAAATCAAGAAGAAACCTCCAAAGAGCAAGTGATAGAGAACGACACTGCTTCTGTTAAGAGATTGCAGATTATCATGACGGTAGAATCAGAAAACTATTTTTCCATGGAGAAATTCATTAGTACCTTGGAAAACCTGGAACGAATTGTGGAAGTGAATCAACTTGTGTTTGAAGGAAGGGAAGAAATGAGTCCGGCCATTACTGGGGAGGTGCCTCAAGCCATAACCTATCAGCTGGTGGCATCGGCCTTTTATTTACCGGAACTGACGGATTTGCAGGATAGTATACCATCCATTGATAGCCCACCTCCTTCACTGAAAAAGAATCCTTTTATTCAATATACGGATCCCGCTGCAACAGAGACTGATCAAACGAAAGACGATGCTCTGCATGAAAACTAAAAAATTTGACGAAAACCTATTAGGACAAGACGACAAAAGTCTTGTTCTTTTTTTTGTTGGATGTGATAGCATGGAAAAAAATAGATGAAGGAGGGTGGCGATGATGAATAATAAAAGAGACAAAGATAAAAAGATATCTATTAAAATTAATGGTGAAAAAACAAATTTTAATGAAGACCTTCTTGTTTATGATTGGAAGCTGGGGGAGTCTGAAGCAGCTGCCGGGGAAGAGGCGGAAGACAATGGGTTCGATTGGGTCCTTCCCGACGATGAGGAAGCCGAGCCTCCAAAGGAATACAAAAAAATCAATTATGTGTCAGGGAACAAAAAGAAGCGTAAGTCTTTCAAAAATCCATTTCAGGACTCCGTAAATCTTCTAATGTCGATAATTGGTGCGGTTGTGGTTGGGGCGGTGCTGGGATTTGGCACTCTTAAAGTCATTACGACAACAGATGGCCCTTCGGCGCCGGCGGCAACGTTGCAAGATACGACAGCAGAAGGAAATACGGAAGAGAAACAGTCTGTATCTGCTGTAGAATTAAAGGATTTCTCAACCTCGATTGTACAAGGCGGGGTGTATTCTACTGAGGAATTGCTAAATGACATGAAGGAAAGCTTAGCAGGAAAAGGGATGAGCAGCGCAAGTGTGGAAAAGGATGGACAATTCTTTCTTATTTTGGGTGTTTCGGGAGAACTTGAAACAGCCAAATCACTTGGGGCAGAATTGAAAGAACAAGGGGTACCCGTTTTTGCGAAAGATTTTGTATTTGGTGCTAAAGGAATAAATGCTTCAAAGGAAGAGAAATCCTTTTTGGAAAAGGGAAATGGGCTCTACAACACATTAGCAGAAGTGAGCAGCGGTGGAATGGTCGGTGGAACGCCTGACGAAAAAACGATTCAAACCATTCAATCCGGAGTGAAGGAACTGGAAGGAATCAAGGTAGGGCAAGAGTCCATTGCCTCCATGAAAGAGTCCTTAGTCAATGCAGGGAATCTTGCGGCAGGGATGAAATCCCCGGAGGATGCCCAAAAAGTTCAGGAAGAGCTATTATCCTACCTGCAAATTTACAGTGGATTATAAATTCGACTGAATTAGACTATTTTCTAGGAAATAATCTTTCATCGAAAATAGAGCCTCTCTCATTTTGTCAGTTTTAAGCTTTCTGACTTTGAGGGTGCAGGCTCTATTTTTGCTTGTTTAAAGAGGTGGATTTTGGTAGTATAGTCATGTATCTCCCAATTTCTACTCTGAAAGGATTGGTATGGTTTGTCCAACCTCATACTCGCTTCACAATCTCCTCGTCGAAAAGAACTTCTGAAACAAATTCAACTTTCTTTTTCCGTTATCAGCTCTACTGTAGAAGAAACTTTTTCATCTGATTTAATGCCCCATGAAGTCGTGATGTATCTTGCCGGCAAAAAAGCGAAAGAAATCTCGAATCAATACCCCAGCCACTATGTAATCGGTTCAGACACCGTCGTAGCAAAGGATGACCAGATTCTTGGTAAACCTGAATCCAAAGAGGCAGCGAAGGAAATGCTATCAATGCTTTCCGGTTCTACTCATTCTGTCTACACTGGGGTTGCCATTTTGCATGGTGACGTAGAGAAACTCTTTTATGAAAAAACGGATGTAACGTTTTGGGAGTTGACTTCTAAAGAGATCGACGATTACATTGCATCTGAAGAGCCTTTTGATAAAGCCGGTTCATATGGTATTCAAGGAATCGGAGCGAAATTTGTCAAAGAAATTAAAGGCGATTATTTCTCCGTCGTTGGTTTACCCATCTCACGAGTGAATCGTGTTTTACTTGAATTGGGCTATCTTCAACCAGAATGACTCCTTAACGTACAAAAAGGAGGAACCAATGGTTAAAACAATACCTCAACAGAAAGAAAACAGGCTTATGATCCGGGATTTCCCTCAGGATGAAAGACCACGGGAAAGACTGATTCAAAGCGGAGCAGCAAGCCTATCCAATCAGGAGCTTCTGGCTATCTTACTCCGGACCGGAACAAAATCCGAGTCTGTTCTGCAATTGTCCAATCGGCTGCTCAATCGCTTTGATGGATTGAATCTATTAAAAGATGCTTCCCTGGAAGAAATTACGAAAACGAATGGAATCGGCCTTGCAAAAGCGGTTCAAATCATGGCCGCAGTCGAATTCGGTCGAAGAATTAGCAACTTGGCTTTTGATGACAGATATAGCATCCGTTCCCCCGAAGACGGAGCCAATTATGTCATGAACGACATGAGATTTTTGGCCCAGGAGCATTTTGTATGCTTATACCTCAATACAAAGAATCAAGTTCTCCACAAGCAAACCATCTTTATTGGAAGTCTGAATGCTTCCATCGTGCACCCCCGGGAGGTCTTCAAGGAAGCCTTCCGACGATCCGCTGCATCGATCATTTGTATCCATAACCATCCATCGGGAGATCCGACTCCAAGCAGAGAAGATATTGAAGTGACAAAAAGATTAGTGGAATGTGGTCGAATCATTGGTATTGATATACTCGATCATCTTATAATAGGTGAGAAGAAGTTTATCAGTTTAAAGGAAAAAGGGTATTTATGACACTATGATTTTTTTCCTGGTTGCGATATAATTAAGCTTATGATTTTTATAAACAATATGGTGATTCTATATAACGCAGTCTTTGAAAAGAGAGAGTCATTCTTAAGGGAATGAGTCTTTTCGTTATGCATGAACGAACAATTATTGTGACGAAAATTACGAGGATAGAGAGTGATTGGACAACTCTCCTGTGAAAACACATATAAAACGTTAAAAACCAGCCAATTTGTATCAGAAAGGGAGATACCATTCATGTTTGGAACGAAAGATTTAGGGATTGATTTAGGAACAGCTAACACATTGGTGTACTTGAAAGGCAAAGGGATTGTCGTTCGCGAACCTTCTGTTGTAGCACTTCAAACAGATAACAAGCATATCGTTGCAGTCGGAAATGATGCTAAGAACATGATCGGTAGAACACCGGGAAATGTCGTGGCTCTTCGCCCGATGAAAGATGGGGTAATCGCTGACTACGAAACAACAGCCACGATGATGAAGTATTACATAAGACAAGCGACACGGAATAAAGGTGCTTTTTCAAGAAAACCTTACGTCATGGTCTGTGTACCTTCAGGTATTACCGGTGTTGAAGAAAGAGCGGTCATCGATGCAACAAGACAGGCGGGAGCAAGAGATGCTTACACGATCGAAGAACCGTTTGCCGCTGCGATTGGTGCAAACCTGCCAGTATGGGAACCGACAGGAAGTATGGTCGTAGATATCGGTGGAGGAACGACGGAAGTAGCTATCATCTCTTTAGGAGGAATCGTGACAAGTCAGTCGATCCGTGTTGCCGGGGATGAGATGGATGATGCCATCATCAACTACATCCGCAAAACGTATAACCTGATGATCGGGGACCGTACAGCGGAGACGATCAAAATGGAAGTCGGTTCTGCCGGTGATTCTGAAGGAATTGAAGCAATGGAGATTCGCGGACGTGACCTTTTGACTGGTTTACCGAAAACGATCGAAGTAACGGCAATTGAAATTGCATCTGCTCTTCATGATACCGTATACACGATTGTCGATGCCGTTAAGAGTACTTTAGAGAAAACACCGCCAGAACTCGCGGCTGACATCATGGACAGAGGAATTGTCCTGACAGGTGGCGGGGCGCTTCTTCGTAATCTTGACAAAGTCATCAGTGATGAAACGAAAATGCCGGTCCTCATTGCAGAGGAGCCTTTGGATTGTGTGGCAATCGGTACGGGGAAAGCACTTGACCACATCCACCTATTTAAAAATCGAGGAAAATAATAATAAATAATGAAATGGGGGACGTTTCCTTAGGATGCTTGGATAGCCTTAAGGTCGGCCCCATCTTTTTTCGAACAACCATGAATATTTTGACGAATGATATCAAAAATAAGCGATTTTTGATATAGTATTTACTAGAATGAGAAAAGGTTGAGGTGTACATCATGCCACAATTCTTCCTGAATAAACGTTTGATCATTCTGCTCGTCAGTGTCATCGTCCTTGTTGGATTAATCGGATTTTCTTTGCGGGAGCGAGATAGCATCAGCTGGCCTGAGCAGTTTGTAAAAGATATGGTAGGATTCGGACAGTCATTGGTTTCAAAACCTGTTAACTATGTAGCGGGAGTTGTTGAAAACGTTCAAGATCTTCAAAATACATACACAGAAAATGAAAAATTGAAAACACGCTTAGATGAATTAGTGAAACTTGAAACAAAGGTGAAAGACCTGAAACAAGATAATAATGAATTAAGGGCGGTCCTTGAAAAGAAGGAAGACCTTCGTGCCTATAACACGATTCAAGCTACCGTCATTGCAAGGAATCCTGATCGCTGGCAAGAGCTCCTGACGATTGATAAGGGAGAAGTGAACGGGATTAAATCAGACATGGCCGTCATTTCATCGGCTGGATTGATCGGAAAGATCAAAAGCGTAAATGAATTTTCATCTACTGTCGAATTAATTTCGACCAATAATACAAAAAACCGGATTTCCAGTGTGATACAAGGGAAAGAACAAGACATCAACGGGTGGATTGAAGGGTACGACAGTGATAAAAAAGAAATTTTGGTTAAGCGGATCTCCAACGATATGAAAGTTGACAAAGGCTCTAAAGTGATGACATCGGGATTGGGAGGAGTATTCCCTAAGGGACTGGTCATCGGGGAAGTGAAAGAAGTAAAACCGGATCAATACGGGTTGACTCAAACGGCATATGTAAAGCCTGCTGCTGATTTTTATCACTTGGAGCACGTCATGGTCATCGACCGTGACATCCAGGGTGTGACGGAACAGGAAGCGGATGCTGAGGAGGATGGCAATGATCAGTAGGCTCCTCCTTCCGTTTATGACCCTGCTTTTCTTTTACAGTGAAAGTTTATTTGTCCATCTTTTTCCAAATGAAGAGTGGTTTGATCAGAAAATCATAGTTCCACATTTTCTGATTATTGTGCTGTTCTTTATTTGTGCGTTTTATCAGTACCGAACTGCATTGCTTTATGGTTTCATCTTTGGCTTTCTATTTGATATTTATTACACAGAAATCAATGGCATTTACTTAGTGCTCTTCCCATTTGTCATATTTTTATCTCACCAGATGATGAGAATTTTACATAATAACCTTTTGGTATTGGGAATTATTTCACTTGTGAACCTTTCCGTATTGGAGTTTTTGGTGTATCAAATCAATTTAATTATTCAACGGACTGATTTGACGTTTATGCAGTTCGTGGACTGGCGTTTGTGGCCGACATTGGTCCTTAATATATTGTTTTATTTAGTTGTGGCATTTCCACTCAGGAACTATCTTCTCCGAAAACGGAAAGAGTGGCTGGATGATTAAATTCTAATAGTAATTTTTTCATAAAAAGAGGAAATGGCACTGCTTATGTCGAATTTAATAGACGACTGAGGTGAAAAATTGCGCCATGAATAAAAAGCCAAATGTGATGATAAAAGGAACAAAAGAAGGACTGACTCTTCATCTCAATGATCAATGCTCCTTTCATGAGTTAAAGAAGGAATTGGACGATAAGCTGTCTGCCCATTACCGGGAAACAGAAGGTACTCCCCTGCTCACGGTCAATATCCAGACAGGGAATCGCTACCTGACGGATGATCAAGTGGAAGAGTTGAAAGAAATCGTAAGACAAAAACGTAATTTAGTAGTGAATGAAGTATGGAGTAATGTGATTACAAAGAATGAAGCAGAGAAACTCATAGATGAACGAAATATAGAAACTCTAACCGGCGTGATCCGGTCGGGACAAGTCGTGGAAGTATCAGGAGACATCCTTATTGTCGGCGATGTCAATCCCGGCGGGAAGGTGCTGGCTGGAGGGAATATTTACATATTGGGTTCGTTGAAAGGAATTGCCCATGCCGGCCACGACGGAAATATGGAGGCAGTCATCGTTGCATCAAAAATGGTTCCATCCCAGCTCCGGATAGGGGATTCCCTGAACCGGGCACCTGATCGGGTGGAAGAAGACGATGACCACGAAATGGAATGTGCTTATGTCGATGATCAGGGGCAAATTGTTGTGGATCGATTACAAGTTTTAAAGCATCTTAGACCAAATATTACTAGTTTTAAAGGAGGAAGCTAATGTGGGTGAAGCCATAGTTGTTACTTCAGGTAAAGGTGGAGTGGGAAAGACGACTACTTCTGCCAATGTTGGTACAGCATTAGCTCTACAAGGCAAAAAGGTTTGTTTAATTGATACAGATATCGGCCTCAGAAACCTGGATGTGGTGATGGGACTCGAAAACAGGATCATTTATGACTTAGTAGACGTTGTAGAGGGCCGCTGTAAAGTACACCAAGCTCTGGTGAAAGATAAGCGTTTCGAGGATAAACTATTTTTACTGCCAGCTGCACAAACAAGTGATAAATCCGCTGTTAACCCTGAGCAAATGAAGAAGCTAGTAGTAGATTTAAAGCAAGACTATGATTATATCATTATTGATTGTCCTGCGGGGATCGAGCAGGGGTATAAGAATGCTGTGGCGGGTGCCGATCGTGCGATTGTCGTCACGACACCTGAAATTTCAGCTGTACGGGATGCCGATCGAATCATCGGTTTACTGGAGAAAGAGAATATTGAACCACCTAAACTCGTAATTAACCGCATACGCAATCATATGATGAAAAACGGTGAAATGTTGGATGTAGATGAAATCACAGCCCATCTTTCCATTGATCTTCTTGGGATTGTAGCCGACGACGATAATGTGATTAAATCTTCCAATAAAGGTGAGCCCATCGCTCTTGATTCAACAAGCAAAGCATCCATTTCCTATCGGAATATTGCCAGACGAATCTTGGGTGAATCGGTTCCGTTACAGTCTCTGGAAGAAGAACGGGCAGGAGTCTTTTCAAGAATTAAAAAATTATTTGGTGTAAAAGCATAAGATTCATTCAGTTCCGGTAAAGCGCATCGAGCGTTTTGCCGGGACTTTTTTATTTTCCCCATGAATATTCTTTCAGGACAAGTCATACATTGTAGCAAATCATGTGTAATCGAATGGATCTCTTTTTAATATGGATCTAACACCCCTTGTCCCTCATCATGACCAGAACCATTTAGTATAGAATCACTCTTGAACGGGGTGATGCACCTAGGATTGAATCAGACGTTTATGAAACAATACCTTATAAAAAGGAATGGTGTACATGGGGAATCGTGCGGATGAAATACGTAAGCGGATAGCGAAACGAAAGAAAACGAATTCAGGCGAGAACTCTTCATACTTTCTCCCATCGGACGAGGAGCGCTACGGATTGGAACGACAGACAAGCTTTGAAGGGGGACCGCCACCTGAGGGAGTGCATCCATTATTCAAAAAGGAAACCTTTATGCTTAAGATACTTGGAGCGGGAATCATGGTATTAGTGACGGCGATTATGTTTAAGAGTCCTTCACCTGTTTTCAATGAGGCGAAATCCGTTGTCACGAAAACCATGGATACAGAATTCCAGTTTGCCGCCATTTCGACGTGGTATGAGGACCAGTTTGGAAAACCATTAGCGTTATTACCGACAAGTAATACCAAGAAAGAACCCTCTACTGAACAAAGTGCGGAATATGCCGTACCAGCGTCAGGGAAGGTCGTTGAAAATTTTAAAACCAATGGACAAGGCATCATGCTTGAAACGGGCTTGGGGGAAGATGTAGCAGCGATGAAGGGAGGCTTGATTATATTTGCAGGTAAGAAAGAAGAGCTGGGGAACACAGTCGTTATTCAACATGCAGACAAATCAGAATCCTGGTATGGTCACCTCGAATCGATTGATGTGAAACAGTATGAATCGATCGAGAAGGGAGCTCTTGTAGGCAAGGTTTCCACAAGCAGTCAGAACGATGTGACAGGAGAGTTCTATTTCGCGATAAAAATGGGTGATACGTTTATCGACCCGATACAGGTGATGTCATTTGACTAATTTCATTTCACTTTTGAAAAAGTTTCATGTGCACCCTTTGCTTTGGCTCGTCATAGCCATTGCCATTATGACGGCTCATTTTTTTGAACTGATTCTGCTTCTCTTCATCATTACGATCCATGAATTGGGACATGGACTGATGGCCCATTCTTTTTCCTGGAGAGTAAAGAAAATCGCCCTATTGCCTTTTGGTGGGGTTGCGGAGATGGATGAGCATGGAAACCGTTCTTTGCGGGAGGAATTCTGGGTGGTAGCTGCGGGTCCCTTGCAGCACATATGGCTCATAGCCTTAGGTTGGGGGCTTATGGAGACCGGCGTGATCAGCCCCGACTCATTTTCGCTCTTTTTTCAGTTGAATATGATGGTGTTGCTGTTTAATCTTCTTCCCATTTGGCCGTTGGATGGAGGGAAGATGGTTTCCTTACTTTTAGCCACGAAGCTTAATTATTTGAGAGCGTATGAATACACGCTTCTCTTTTCTTTTGGTTTATTATTGCTGTTCCACCTGGTTGTACTCATCATCGCTCCTCTTCATTTAAATCTGTGGATCGTTCTTTCATTCCTGTACTTTTCATTATGGGTGGACTGGAAACAGAGGCGGTATGCGTTTATGAAGTTTTTGTTAGAGCGGTATTACGGGAAGAGTCATCAATTTGTGGAACTGCGACCACTTCCCATTGAAAGCGAAGATTCTATTATTACAGTAGTGGAGAAGTTTCAGCGGGGGGTAAAGCATCCCCTCGTTGTCTTTGAAAGAGGGATTGAAGTAGGGAAGCTGGATGAAAATGAACTGCTCCATGCCTTTTTCGCCGAAAAGATGACCTCGGCCAAAACGAAGGATCTCCTCTACCTTTATTGACGAATGAAGACGAACTGTATAAAGTAAGGGCATACTGGTAAAAGGGTTGGAATCAACCCTTTTTTCTTATGACTTTTTTCGTGGAAAAGGGGTTTTCGGTGTGGAAGAAATCATTATACATAGTAAGAGCAGGGAAAAACGGTGGGTATACCGATCAGATAATGAAATCATTGGATTATATACATATCAGCCTGGAGAGGAAAGTTTAACAGGCAATATTTATCTGGGAAGAGTCGTCAAGGTTCAAAAAGGTCTTGGTGCGGCATTTGTAGATTTTGACGGGGGTAAAAATGGCTACCTTCACGAAAAAGATTTTCCTCAAAACGTAGAGGCATACCATGCTGGAAACGATCCTCATCCGATTGGAAAGTGCGTACATGAAGGGCAAAAAATCATCGTGCAGGTCATGAAGGATGAGATGGGAACGAAGGGTGCAAGATTGACGGCCGTTATCGAGCTCAAAGGAGAACATCTTGTGTACATGCCACAAGGGTTCTATGTGGCGGTTTCTAAAAAAGTGGACGATGAAAACAGGAAGGTCTTAAGACGCTTAGGGAATGAGTGGAAAAATCCGCAAGAGGGCATTGTGATGCGCACCAATGCTGTTGAGGTGAATGAAGGAGTGTTACAAGAGGAGCTGCACTCATTACGTTCAAGATATGAAAGCCTGGAAAGGGTATCTCTGAGAGCAAAATGCCCTTCACTTTTATCCCGGCAGGATACTTTCTATGAGGATCTTCATGAACAACTGAAAAAGGGGAGTGGAGGGAGAATTGTAGTCGATGACTATGATAGTCTTCTTCATTTAGAAGAAATGAGCGGAGCCGGGATAAAAGATAAATGGACCTTCGACCTCTATCAAGGCCATGAAAATATTCTTCGTCATTACCACGTTGCCTCTGTGTGGGAAAACGTACTGAAAAAAGTAGTTTGGCTGGATAATGGAGCATTTATTGTCATTGAGTCAACAGAAGCCATGACCGTTGTAGATGTGAATTCAGGAAAATTTACAGGTAAAGACGATTTGGAACAGACCATTTTATATACCAATAAATTGGCATCGAAAGAAATGGCGAAGCAACTCACCCTTCGGAATTTGAGCGGGATGATTCTCATAGATTTTATCGATATGAAAAAGGAAAGCCACAAACAGGAAGTGGTGGATGCACTTTCAGATGCGTTATTATCGGATAAACAGCGCACGACGATCGTAGGCTTTACACCCCTTGGCATTCTTGAATTGACACGAAAAAGAACCCGTCAGCCCCTGTCTGCCTACTTGACTCGCCCTTGCTCGGTATGTCAAGGTACAGGGAGAGTATTAACGCCTCAGACGCTTGCATTCCAGCTTGAAAGGGAGCTGTGGGAAATGCAGGCGATGGATGGATCCCTCATTGAAGTAGAAGCGACTGGGGAAGTCGCAACCGTTTTTTCCGGAAAACAGAACGTCCACCTTCAGAGATTGGAAAAAGCGCTGGGTAAAGAGATCAAAATAAAAGAAATCACTCATGAACATCCTTATTATCATGTAACAAAGTTAATATGAATTTCTTGAATGTTATTGACAGTACATCGATTTTTATGATAGGATTCTAATGTTATTGATTGTAGCACCCGTGCTACAACCGCTCATTACAGGTAGAAAAGCTTGGAGCAATCCGACACCTGTCATTGGCGAGTCTGAGTTTATAAGGAGGTGCGATTATGTACGCAATTATCGAAACAGGTGGTAAGCAAATCCGTGTAGAAGCTGGTCAAGCTATCTACATCGAAAAGCTAAACGCAGAACAAGGCGATACGGTAACATTTGACAAAGTTCTATTCGTTGGTGGCGACGATGTGAAAGTAGGAAGTCCGTTAGTGGATGGAGCTACTGTAACAGCGAAAGTTGAAAAGCAAGGCCGCGCAAAAAAGCTTGTAGTATTCAAATACAAAGCGAAAAAGAACTACCGTCGTAAGCAAGGTCACCGTCAACCTTACACTAAAGTTGTCATTGACGAAATCAACGCGTAAGGCGTGATGACATGATTAACGTTTACGTAGAGCGTTCCTCCAAGAAAAGAATCCGTTCTTTCTCTATGGATGGACATGCTGATTTTGCCGAAAATGGGCAAGACATTGTTTGTGCAGGTGCTTCTGCTGTTTCATTTGGCAGCATTAATGCGATTATGGCGTTAACCGGTGTAGAACCTTCCATCGAGCAATCCTCTGATGGTGGATATCTTCGCTGCGTCATCCCTGATGATCTTCCGGAAGAAACGGAGAGCAAGATTCAGCTGCTACTTAATAGCATGCTTATCAGCCTCCAAACGATTGAAAGAGACTATAGTGATTTTATTAAAATAACCTTCAAAAAGTAGGAGGTGGAACAGATGTTAAGATTAGACCTTCAGTTTTTTGCGTCTAAAAAAGGAGTAGGTTCGACTAAAAATGGTCGTGACTCTATCTCAAAGCGTCTTGGTGCTAAGCGTGCAGACGGTCAAATGGTTACTGGTGGATCAATTCTTTACCGTCAACGCGGTACGAAAATTTATCCAGGCCTAAACGTCGGCCGTGGTGGCGACGATACACTTTTCGCTAAAACCGACGGTGTTGTTCGTTTCGAACGCATGGGTCGTGACAAGAAAAAAGTGAGCGTATACCCAGTTGCGAATGAAGCTTAATCGCATATCTTTAACGAAAACTCTAACCGACTTTCGGTTAGAGTTTTATTTTTATCATTAACTTCCTGAGGTTGGGAACGAAATTGTATTGTGATAATGGGCTGTTATTTTGAATTCAGGCTAGAGTAAGGTTGAATTTGAGTGAGTCATAAGTAAGATTTAACGAGTATGAACGGGTGTGTTGAGGATATTATCGACTTTTCAGGTTTATTATCGACTTTCGATTTTTAAATTTCCAAATTCGATCAGCAGACCCTATTCTTCATTCACCCCCACCAATTTTACAGAAACAATATACGCGAGAGTCCCATCTTTGATATACTTACAGGTAGCACTTAAAGTATAGGAGTTAGATTATGAGCGAAAATTTTGGCGTAGTCGAGGCGTTAAGGCATGCTCGCCACGACTGGATGAATGATTTGCAATTAATTAAAGGCAACTTGGATCTTGATCGCGTGGAGCGGGCGAAACAAGTGATCGAGGAAATGGTTCTCGTTGCACAAAATGAGTCGAAGCTATCGAATTTAAAGCTTCCATTATTGGCAGAATGGATATTAACATATAATTGGTCAAGACATTTGATTAAGCTGGATTTTGAAGTCATTCAATCGGAGTCATCACACGGGCTTGAAGATCGAAGGCTTTACAACTGGTGCAAGGAGTTACTTGAATTCCTTGAATCAAATGTAATGAACAATGTAGAAAACCAATTATCCATCTTACTGGACATTACAAAAGAACAATCCCGTTTTATATTTGATTTCACAGGTATACTAAAGAGTAGAAGCTTGGTGGAAGACTGGATAAAGAATCAGCAATTAAACGGAGAAAATATAGAAATAGAACAACTTCAAGAAGAGGTTCTTGTCATTCATGTAGTCGCCCGATGAGGCGATTTCACGGATAAGTTAGGAGTGAAAGTATGTTTATAGATCAGGTCAAGGTTTATACAAAGGGCGGTGACGGCGGAAACGGTATGGTTGCCTTCCGTCGTGAGAAATATGTACCTAAAGGTGGTCCTGCCGGAGGAGATGGCGGTCACGGTGCAGACGTCATTTTTGAAGTGGATGAAGGCTTAAGAACGTTGATGGATTTCCGTTATCAGCGTCATTTCAAAGCAACTCGTGGAGAGCACGGGATGAGTAAGAATCAACATGGGCGCAATGCCGAAGATATGGTTGTAAAGGTTCCACCTGGAACAGTTGTGAAGGACGATGATACAGGTGAAACGATTGCCGACCTGGTGCAGCATGGTCAACGTGCCGTTATCACGAAAGGTGGCCGCGGAGGAAGAGGGAATTCCCGTTTCGCTACACCTGCCAACCCTGCTCCTGAGCTATCTGAAAAAGGGGAGCCGGGACAAGAGCGTTATATCGTGATGGAATTGAAGCTACTTGCAGATGTTGGACTGGTCGGATTCCCGAGCGTCGGGAAATCCACATTGCTTTCAGTTGTTTCAGCTGCCAAACCAAAGATTGCTTCGTACCATTTCACAACCATCGTACCGAACCTTGGAATGGTTGAAACAGGAGATGGAAGAAGCTTTGTTATGGCTGATTTGCCTGGATTAATTGAAGGAGCCCATGAAGGTGTCGGACTCGGTCATCAATTCCTGCGCCATATTGAACGTACACGTGTTATTGTTCATGTGATCGATATGAGTGGAATGGAAGGAAGAGATCCATACGAGGATTATCTGACAATCAATGAAGAGCTTAAGCAATACAATCTTCGTTTAACGGAGAGACCTCAAATCATCGTTGCCAATAAGATGGACATGCCTGATTCGGAAGAAAACCTGAAGATTTTCAAAGAGAAACTGCAGGAAGATTTCCCTGTCTTCCCAATCTCAGCTGTTACGCGTCAAGGGCTAAGTGAGCTTCTATATGCGGTAGCTGATAAAGTGGAAACGACTTCTGAATTTCCAATTCATGAAGAAGAAGAAACGGGCATTCACCGTGTCCTTTATAAGCATGAGGAAGAAGAGAGAGAATTCGAAATCACTCGTGACCCTGATGGAACATTCGTTGTCAGCGGTGCGAAAATTGAGAGATTGTTCAAGATGACGGACTTCTCCCGGGAAGATTCTACAAGACGATTCGCGAGACAGCTTCGTTCGTATGGAGTGGATGAAGCCCTTCGTGAGCGTGGTGCCGAGAACGGCGACACGATTCGCTTGTTAAAATATGAATTCGAATTTGTCGATTAAGTTTCATCCTTCATCTATTTCAGACAGAAGAGCATTGTCGGCTTTTGTAAGCGGACGATGCTCTACAATAGTAAGCTGAGAGGTTTTCTTAGGGGTTTGATCTTTGCCCCTGTCCTCTCAAGCCAGACAATTGGAGGAATAGTCATTGGGGAAAAAATTTCAAGAGGGCAAGTTTTATTTAGTACGTGAAGATGTGCTGCCCGAAGCGATGAAGAAAACCCTGGATGCGAAAGAATTGATTGAAAGAGGAAAAGCCGATTCAGTATGGGAAGCGGTCCATCGGGTTGATTTAAGCCGGAGTGCCTTTTATAAATATCGTGATACTGTGTTTCCATTTCACACCGTGGTGAAGGAGAGAATCATCACGCTATTCTTCCATCTGGAAGATCGTTCAGGAACGCTGTCTCATTTACTCAGTGAAACAGCCAAGCATGGTTGCAATATTTTAACGATACATCAGACAATCCCATTGCAAGGAAGAGCGAATGTCACGCTATCACTAAATGTGACAGACCTTACAATAGGATTGGAAGACTTACTTTCAAAGTTGAGGCGATTAGAATTTGTAGAAAAAGTAGAAGTGTTAGGTTCCGGAGCCTGATGCTTCTTTTTTTTTGCTTAAAAGCTCTTCCTCTTTGATGCTATACGTGTTAGAATGTTCAATAAATTTGGTGAGAGTGAGAGGAAGATCAGAGTGAAAATAGCATATTTAGGACCCCAGGCTTCCTTTACAGATTTAGCTGTCAAGAAGGCGTTTCCGGAAGAAGATACGGTACCGTATGTAACGATTCCCGATTGCATTGAAGCGGTGATAGAAAATGAGGTAGATTATGCCGTTGTTCCATTAGAAAATGCCTTGGAAGGCTCGGTGCATATTACAGTCGATTATTTGTTTCATGAAGCGAATTTAGCGATTACAGCAGAATTGACTTCCGCGATTCAACAGCACTTAATGATACACCCGGAATGGACCGATAGCGAAGAATCGATTCGGAAAATTCTTTCCCATTCCCACGCATTGGCACAGTGCCATAAGTTTTTACATAAGCAGTATCGGGGCGTCTCTTTAGAACAAACGACCAGTACGGCAGCCGCAGCCAAATTTGTGAGTGAGAACCCTGACACGTTTCTCGGTGCGATCGGCAACGAGTTGGCGGCTGAAAAATACGGGTTAACGATCCTCCATGAAAATATTCATGACTTTGCCTATAATCATACAAGGTTCATCGTATTACATAAGACGGCCGATCCCTTGTCACTTTCTCAAGAAAAAAGTATGGAGAAGACGACCTTGATGGTGACTCTCCCGAAAGATCGATCAGGGGCGCTCCATCAGGTATTATCAACCTTTGCCTGGAGACAATTGAATTTAAGTAAAATTGAATCCAGGCCGTTGAAAACAGGGTTAGGGGATTATTTCTTCTTGATTGATGTGGCCCATGAAATGGATGATGTGCTACTGCCGGGAGCGATCAGTGAAATGGAAGCCCTCGGATGCAAAGTAAAAATGATCGGAACGTATTCTTCTTATTTATTGGATAATTGAACAGTGAAAAGGCAGATTTCCAATTTGAAATCTGCCTTTTTATTAAGATTGAATAAGGAATCCTGCTTCTTGTAGGGCATTTTCTGCACTTTCCAGGGATTCTTCCGTTGATGCCATTAACGTATGTAAATGGACACCATCTGTCAGTTCAGATAAAAAGGAAGCGCCAGTGTCTTCTATCTTCTTCATGAACTGTTCTACCTCTTTGCGATTTGAGACCATGATGGATGCGGTTAGATCTCCGTAAACGCCGTGCTCGATCTTTACATCTTTCACCGTTACGCCGTGATCGACAAGTAAGAATAGTTCTTCTTCCGATCGTTCAGGAGTGTGCTGACAGGCAACAGTGCGTTCAATCAGCGTTTCCTGATTGGAAGTTGGCATGTACAGATAGCCTTGACTGGTCGCAATGATGGGTTCTCCTTTTGCTTTCAGCAGTGTGATGTCACTTACTATGACTTGTCGACTGACATTGGTCTGTTTAGCGAGATCTCCACCTGTAACAGGGGCCTGTTTTGTGATTAGTCTATCGAGGATCCATTGTCTTCTCTCATCCCCAAGGATCTTTTTTCCTGCCAAAAATATCTCCTCCGTCCCCAATTTTATATAGGAAATCATACCACAACTCGTTCTTCAAGTTAAGGAAGATACGTGAGCCGCACGGATTTCAAATAAAGTTTGTACCAATGCTTCTACGTGTTCTTCCTTCGTATCTCTGCCAAATGAAATCCGGATGAATTCTTTTCCTGCTCTTTGCCCGACTCCCATACTTGTCAATGTCTTAGACATATCCTGTGATCCCGCACCGCACGCACTGCCTGTGGAAATACTAAATCCACGCCTGTTGCATTCGAGCATGAGCCATTGACCCTCGAGGCCGTGGATGCCAAGTCCGACCACATGTGGAAGCTGTGCGGGGGCAGGCCCTTCATAGAGGGTGTAAGTATCCGACAGTTGTTCTTCTAATTGTGATAAGAAACGTGCTCTCAACCGAATAAAGTGCGGTGTTGAAAAGGAGTCATGGCACAAAGATGCGGCTGTCACGAATCCCGCTATCCCCGGTAGATTCACCGTTCCTCCCCTGAACCCATCTTCATGAGTCTGCCCGGGAATCATGGGAGATACGTCCAGAGAAGGATTGATATAAAGAGCGCCGACTCCTTTTGGTCCATATATTTTATGAGATGAGAGTGTAAAGCTGTCGACGATGGAAGTGTATTCCGTGATGTCCAATTTACCGAATGATTGAACCATATCGCAGTGCAGTAAAATATCTCGGTTTTTCAATAGATTCTTAATTTCATGCAATGGCTGGATCGTGCCGATTTCTCCGTTGACGTGTCCGATGCTGACAATGGTCGTTTCTTCTGAAATCGATTCTTCTAAAATTTGAAGGTCAATCAGTCCTTGAGATGTGAATGGGATTTTTGTAACCGTAAAGCCAAATTGCTCAAGAAAAGCAGCTGAGGAATGCAGGGATGAATGTTCAGCGCCACCCAGGATGATGTGTTTTCCATTCTCTTGTCTGCTAAGTGCCAATGTGACAAGGGCCAAATGGTTACCCTCTGTCCCTCCTGAGGTAAAGTATATTCCTTTAGAGGGGACCCCAAGCATTCCAGCCAATTTTTCTCTGCATTTAGTCAGTAAATGCTGTGCTTTTCCGCCAATGTCGTGAAGACTGCTCGGATTGCCCCAGAACTCATTACTGACGGTTTGAACCACATGTAAACTTTCAGGATCTATAGGAGTTGTAGCGGCGTAATCGAAATAGTTCATCATGTAACCTGCCTTTTATTGAAATAGTCTGAATATATGAGTCTTGTAAAAAACTCTTGTCATTAGTTTAAATATGTGTAACTATATGTGTCAAGACACCTGTAAATAATCAGGAGGGTTTTTGATGAAAAAAACCAATATTATTATCGTAGGAAGTGGCATTGCCGCCTTGCAATTGGCACGTCAACTTCAAAATCATTTTTATGTGATGATTATCACAAAGGATAAAATCAATAGTGGTAACTCTTACCTCGCTCAAGGCGGGATTGCGGCACCTTTAGGACTGAAGGATTCTGTAAATGCTCATTTTAAAGATACATTGGAAGCAGGACGCTATCACCAGGATGAAGATGGGGTGAATCAACTCATAGCAGATGGAAAAAGAGTCGTACAATCCCTGGTGGATGAAGGAGCACCCTTTGATCGAAGAGAGGATGGAAGTCTTTCTCTTGGCATGGAGGGGGCACATAGTGCACATCGGATCCTGCATAGTGGCGGAGATCAAACGGGGAAATATTTAGTGAAGTATTTGTTGAAATCCCTTTCAATGGAAAAGGTAGAATTCATTGAAGGGGCAATGGTTTACGAGCTTGTAAAAGATGACAATGGCCATTGCTGTGGGGTGAAAACGAAGGATAAGAATGATTTAATACGCTATTACTATGCCCCCCATGTCGTTCTCGCCACTGGAGGAATCGGTGGTATATATTCCTCTACATCCAATCATCCAGCTGTGACGGGAGATGGGATGGCGCTTGCCTTTCTTGCAGGGGCAAAGCTATCAGATATGGAATTCATTCAGTTTCATCCGACCCTCCTTTGGCTGGACGGGAAAACATGCGGTCTTATTTCAGAGGCCGTCAGAGGGGAAGGTGCACTTCTGTTAAATGATAAGGGAGAAAGAATCATGGAGGGAGTCGATCCCCAGCTGGAACTTGCACCCCGGCATATTGTCGCTGAACGTATTTATAAGGAAAGGCAAAGGGGAAGGGAAGTGTATCTGGATATTAGTAGAATAGAAGATTTCCAGGGAAAATTCCCTTCCATCTCCACTCTTTGTTTGAATCATAACATTTCCATCAAAGACGGGATGATCCCTGTTTCCCCTGGATGTCACTTTATGATGGGTGGGGTCGTAACAGATCATGCCGGGAGAACGAATATCCCAGGGTTATATGCCATCGGGGAAGTTGCATGCACCGGTATTCACGGGGCTAATCGACTGGCAAGCAATTCATTATTAGAAGGATTGGTGTACGGGGAACGCCTGGGTAAATTTCTTATTCAAAAGGGAGTCAGCCCCTCATCTCATTTCCACTCCACATCCGATCAGATTAAAGAGGGAGAGTCCCTGAATATCCCCTTTCAATCGGCAGATATAAAAGAAGGTATGATGAATCGTGTCGGGATCATTCGGGATGAAGATGGGCTGCTCGATCATCTGAAGTGGTTAAAAGCACAGCCCTTGACATTCCATGAGCTTCTCGATTTTAATTCACGTGAAGAGATTCACATATATTTCATGTGGGTCGTAAGCTTGCTCGTGACCGAGTCCGCTTTATTACGGAAGGAAAGCAGGGGAGGTCATATTCGATCAGATTTCCCTGGTGAAGATAATGATCAATGGTTAAAACGAAAAATGGTTTTACAAAACAATAATGGTAGATTGAGGGTGGAATATCATGAACAAAATGAAACTAAAATCTATGCTTGAAGAGTTTTACCGTGAAGATCTGGGTGATGGAGATCACTCTTCGGAAATTCTGTTTTCTAAAGACAATGAAGGATCTTTTTCATTCCTAATGAAAGAGAGCGGTATATTTTGTGGGAAAGATGTGATCGAGCTTGGGTTCCAGATCTTCAATCCATCAATCCAAGCAAGTGTGTTCATTGAAGATGGAGAAATGGTCGAGACGGGACAATTGATTGCTGAAATCAAAGGTCCTATGAGGGAACTTCTCCAGGCTGAACGAGTTGTCCTCAATTTGATTCAGCGCATGAGCGGTATTGCCACAGAAACCCATCGAGCCGTACAACAGGTGAAAGGGAGTGGAGTTCGATTATGTGACACACGGAAAACAACCCCCGGATTACGGATGCTTGAGAAGTATGCTGTAAGGACCGGTGGAGGATTCAACCACAGAAATGGCCTTTATGATGCCGTCATGTTAAAGGACAATCACATTTCATTTGCCGGTTCGATTACAAATGCTGTTAAAAAGGTGAAGAGTCAAATCGGTCATATGGTGAAAGTGGAAGTGGAAATTGAAACAAGGGAGCAGTTGGTGGAAGCGATCGAAAGCGGAGCAGATGTCATTATGTTCGATAACTGTAGCCCAGAGACGATCCGGGAGTGGCTCCCCCTTGTTCCCTCTCATATCGTGACGGAAGCATCGGGTGGGATCACGAGGGAAAGTCTCAGTACTTATGCAGAGACAGGTATTCATTATATCTCCCTCGGACACTTGACACATTCGGTGAAATCACTTGATATCAGCGCAAGAGTAAGAATAGCGAAAGGGGTATGAACATGGGGTTACTGGATGAATTAACAAAAGAAACGGGTGTATTGCCTGAATCGATTACAAGCCTCACAACGGAAGAAATGGAAAACAGAGTGAGGGAAATTAAGTTCGAATTAGGAAAGAAGCTTTTTATTCCCGGTCATCATTATCAAAAAGATGAAGTGATCCAATTTGCTGATGCCGTCGGGGATTCTCTTCAACTTGCCCAAATATCCGCTCAAAATAAAGAAGCGGAATTCATTGTGTTTTGCGGGGTACATTTTATGGCCGAAACGGCAGATATATTAACGGATGAAAATCAAGTTGTCATCTTACCCGATATGAGGGCGGGGTGTTCCATGGCAGATATGGCAGATATTTTTCAAACGGAAAAGGCATGGATCAAACTGATGGAGCAATTCGGTGATACAATCATTCCCCTCACGTATGTCAATTCCACCGCAGCAATCAAAAGCTTTGTTGGAAAGAACGGAGGAGCTACGGTTACGTCATCAAATGCACACAAAATGGTGGAATGGGCTTTAGGGCAGAAGGAACGGATTCTCTTCTTGCCTGATCAACACTTAGGACGTAACACAGCGGCTGATCTTGGTGTTTCCTTAAGTGAAATGGCTGTCTGGGATCCGATTAGAAACGAGCTGATCCATGATGGAGACCTTGATAGTGTGAAAGTGATCCTATGGAAGGGCCACTGTTCCGTACATGAAAACTTTACAGAAAAGAATATAGACGAAATCCGGAAAAATCATCCTGACATGAAGATCATCGTTCATCCTGAATGTCGCCGTGAAGTAGTGGAGAAATCCGATTTTAATGGAAGCACGAAATATATTATAGAAACGATTGACCAGTCGGCTCCGGGATCTTCCTGGGCGATTGGAACAGAAATGAATCTTGTGAAAAGACTGATCAATCAACATCCCGATAAGACGATCGTTTCCTTAAATCCATATATGTGTCCTTGTTTAACGATGAATCGCATCGATTTGCCTCATTTAGTATGGTCCTTGGAAAAGATTATGGAGAGAAAACCCAAAAATATCATTAAAGTGGATGAAGATACTGCAAGAAATGCGATTTTCGCTTTAGAACGCATGTTAGCCCGTGCTTAAGGAAGTTAAATAAACATACGACCAAGCTGAAATATACCTTCCCATCACCTGGGACGGTATATTTTTTTTGAATCACTCATAAGTTTTTATGTAGATGATTAGCAATTTGCCTATCTTGTCATAGGATATATAGACTTATGCCTGAGGAGGGAAAAAGAGTGAAAATCCATATTGTTCAAAAAGGGGATACTCTATGGAAGATCGCCAAGAAGTATGGCGTGAATTTCGAAGAGTTAAAACAGATGAATGCCCAGCTATCAAACCCAGACATGATCATGCCTGGCATGAAAATTAAAGTGCCGACTACAGGCGGATCCGTAAAGAAAGAGACACAGATTAAGTACGGTTCCAAGGAAATGCCAAAGAAGGAGATGCCTAAAGCAGAGCATCCGTTCAAAGAGCAGAAGCCTATGGCCATGCCAGTAGAAGAGCCAAAGAAAGAAAAGCCGAAAGAAGTACAAAAGCCATTTGCACCTAAAATGCCTCAACCAGTAGTGCCGGAAATTGATATTAACAACTACTACATGATGAATATGGCGAATATGCAAATGCAACAGCCAATGCAACAGCCAATGCAACAACCAAAGCAGCAAGCAAAGCCAAAACCAAAACCTCAAACGCCGCCTAAACCTACTAATGTACTTCCAAAAGCAAAAGAACAGCCAAAGCCAAAACCGAAGCAAGAAGCCGTTCAAGGTATTCAAGAAGAAGAAAGCTTACAAATGCCATCTCAACCACAAGGAGGGAACACCCAGCCTATGTTTAACCCAAATAATTGCGTACCCGTATCACCGGTAATGCCAGGATCAGGTTTCTGTCCACCACATGGATGGGGAATGCAGCCAGGAGGATATGGAATGCCGATGGGTCAAGGAATGCCAATGGGACCCGGAAGCGGGGTTCAGGGTGCTTCCATGATGCCTGGAATGCAGCAGATGCCAATGATGCCTCAAATGGGGCATGAAGAAGAGTCTTCATCTGTCATGCCATACATGCCGCATGGTCAAATGCCGATGCAACAACCGATGCAACAGCCAATGCATATGCAACAACCGATGCAACAGCCGATGCAACAGCCAATGCATATGCAACAGCCGATGCAAATGCCAATGCAACAACCAATGGGTCAGCCGTCCGGAGTAATGGGTGTGTCAGATGAAAATGACTATCCATCCGTTCATATGCCGCAACAGGTATCACCGGCCATGATGTATCCTCAGAATTGCTATCCAGTCTCTCCTGTCATGCCGGGACCAGGATTCCATGGTGGGATGCCAGGCGGATATCCAATGGGGCCAGGAGGTCAAGTTCAGGGAGCAATGTCAGAAGAGTCTCCTTCTTCGATGTATGGACATCAAATGCCGATGGGTCAGCCATCAGGAGTAATGGGAGCCCAAACGGGTGGCCAGATGCCGATGGGTCAGCCATCAGGAGTAATGGGAGCCCAAATGGGTGGTCAAATGCCAATGGGTCAGCCGTCCGGAGTAATGGGAGCAAGCGACCAAGGTGATTGCGGATGCGGTGCACCTCAAGGATATGGGCCGATGATGCATCATCCAATGATGCAACCGCATATGCAACAACAAATGCCTCATGGAATGCAGCAACAACCATACGGCTTCGGACAGGGAATGCCTGGCCAAGGAATGCCCGGCCAAGGAATGCCGATGGGACCCCAAGGTCAGGGAATGGGCATGCCAATGGGACCGCAAGGAATGTTTGGTCCAAGAGCATTTTCCATGCCGAACTTCAATGACGATGACTTTGAGGGCTAACATGCATGTACGAGGGGACGATTATTCACATCGTCTCCTTTCTTTTTTACAATCAAAGTTAAATGATCCCGCAGCATCCCTTAAAAGGTTAAAAGAAGGAAAATGGAAGCTCAAAAGCAATGGAAGAAAGTGGTTTGTGAAACGATTTCCAAATCAACTGAGATTCTTACATCAGGAACGGCTGATTTCAACGCTGTTAAGGGAAAAGTTTTATCACGTTCTACCGTTTCATCCTATTCACGAGCGGGAGATATTAATATTTGAAGGATCTCCGATCGGTATTACCACATGGTTAGAAACGTCCCGGTCCATCCGTTATGATCAACCTGAAGATCGGGAAGATGCATTAAAGGTACTGAAAAAATTTCATTCAGTATCGAAAAAGTTCAACAATTTATGGACAACTGAAATTCCACGGTACAAATGGCTGAAAAAATGGAAAAAAAGAATGATGCAGTTTCAATTTAATCTTCCCTATTTGCAAGCCTTCATTCAACCTTATTATTTGTATACGTATTTAGAATGGGGGAAGTGGGCACTGAAAGAGTTAAAATCAATCGACATCGATGAGTATGGAAAATGTATTACCCATGGAGATGTAGCCCATCATAATTTTTTAAGAGGAAAGAACGGGATGGTGTATATGATTGACTTTGATTTAATGTCACTTTCTACAGAGTTAACAGATGACCTGCAGTTTTGTAACCGGATTTTACCTTATTTAAATTGGTCTCTAAGTGACGTCAAACGCCTGACACCATTCAAATCATATGAGGATGAGCTCATCTTTTATCTTGGTTTAATGTATCCATCAGATGTGTTTCGAGAGTGGAATCGATTTATCCGTGAAGATCAATCCTATAAGCAGCGGGTGTGGGGTTACTTAATCAATTTAACCCTTCATCAATTTTCACAGCGAATGCAATTCAATCAAGAGCTGCATGGAGAAGTGAAAAGGATCAATACCCAATTGTAGGGGATGTCTCCAAACTTTGACCCGAATGAAAGGTGAGATCCTTTCACAACCTAATGGTGAGCACAAAATATGCTCAAGTATTGGGTTGAAGGAGGAATCACCATTGAATAAACGATTATTCATGGTACCATTAACAGCCGTCATGACATTGGGCCTTGCTGCATGTAATAGTGGAGAAGAAGAAGCCCAAGATCGCTATACAGACTCCTATGAGCCCCTCGGCTTCTATTCAAACGAAGGCCACGGGGGAGAAAAGGAAGATGAGAGGGACGGACCTCTAACTGAAATGTATGATCATTCTGTTGGGAGAGAAGGGCAGGATATCCGTCAAAAGAAACGTGATTTCCTACAAGTGAAGGATGAAAATGGAAATCCTCAAAACCCTTCAAGACCCCTTGCTGACTATGACGAGAATTTCATGGCTCAAGACGGCCGCGCGAGCCATGGTGATGCGAATTACCACGGTCATCTTGATGATAATACGCGAAATGCGAAGAGATCTTACTACACAGCTTATGAAGGTGACTTGGCAGAGAAAATTGGCGATGTCACAGGAAAAGTTGAAAATGTCAGTGACGTTCGTGCGGTAGCTTATGGTTCTGATGTCCTGATTGCTGTAGAGCTTGATGACCATAGCAAAATAGAAGAAACGAAAACCAGAGTGAAAAAAGCCGTACAGCCATATCTTCATGGAAGAACGGTTTCGGTTGTGACCGATGAAGGTACATTCAGTCGAGTCAGAAACATTGACAATGATTTACGTGACGGCGGCCCAAGAGAAGGTATTAACTTTGATATGCACGATATGTTTAAGTCAGTAAAGCACCGCAACAATGAGTAAGCAAGTTGAGACTACTTAAAGAGTTCAATCTCTTTGGTAGTCTTTTTTTTGTTCTTTCAAAGTTCACCTTCTTGAGTAGGGAATGATGATACATCACTCCCTGAGGTCCGTCCCTCGAAAAAATTTACTTAGACTGGATATTCTTAACATGGTTTGGCAAGACTAGTGGATAGAGCGTTACATAATTTAAGTTCGAGGTGATCACGATGACGATTAAGGTTCGAATCGTGTTTATGGTGATGTTGTTAATAGGTGCTTTTTACTTCACATTCTTTTATTCAGAAGAGAAGCAGGCTGCTGATGGAGGCGAGCTGAATGAAACACCGGCAGAGGTAGCGTCCGCTCACACAATCACGGTGCTACTGGAAAGAGTATATCTGGATGGTGAGGTCAGTGAGGAAATCGTGCAGGAAACGATTTGGAGCATGGAAGACTTCTGGGCTGCATACGAGGATTGGCAGCTAATGGATATGACGGAAGATCAGGTCGTGTTTCAAAAACAGATGGATGATATATCCCCTCTTCTAAAGACAAATGGATACTTCGGTATATCCGATAATGGTGTTCTATCCATTTTTAATGGAAAACCGGGACAGGCAGAGATTATTCAATCTTTCTTCCGGATTGATGTAGAGAAGCTTGAAAGTAAGCGGCATGATGATTTAGTCAAGGGCATCCCCATTAAGTCGAAGCAGGAATATGAAGAGGTACTCGAACAATTCAAAGCGTACTCCGTCCCTAAATAAGAGTGTAAAACCAGTGCACATGCCACTGGTTTTTTTATCGTTGAATTTTTCCCTGCCCAAGCTTTTCGCAATCTGATAAAATTAGAACAAGTGTTTCTTTTTAGTCTCTCTTTCCCATCACTTCAAATAGTGATATGATACAATAGATTTTATATGACTTTTTAACATGGTATGAAAGACTTTAGATAAATAGTGATAGTGGGAACAAGGAGAGAATGATATGTATGAATATATAAAAGGGACAGTGACTCAAGTTGGTCCCGAGTACGTAGTGGTGGAGAATAATGGGATCGGGTATCAGTTGTATACGGCGAATCCGTTTGTTTATTCTAAATATCAAAATCAAGAGATTCAGATTTTTACATATCAGCATGTGCGTGAAGATCTTATTGCCCTTTATGGCTTTCTGGCAATGGAAGAAAAATTGCTATTTATGAAACTATTAAATGTTTCGGGAATTGGTCCAAAAGGAGCTTTAGCGATTCTGGCTTCGGGTGCGCCCCAGCAGGTAATCACCGCTATTGAAGAAGAAAATGAGAGTTTCTTGACGAAGTTTCCTGGTGTAGGTAAGAAGACAGCACGTCAGATGATCCTGGACTTAAAAGGGAAGCTTCAGGATGTTGTGCCTGATTATTTTCCAAGTTTATTCTCAAATCCAGAGGGATCTGAAATGTCCTCAGGGAAGGATGAAGCATTTGATGAAGCGATTCTTGCCCTTAAAGCCCTGGGCTATTCAGAACGTGAAATCAAGAAAATCACTCCAAAGTTAAAAGGAGAAGGGCATACATCAGACGAAATCATCAGGAAAGCTCTTCAGCTCCTATTGAAATAAGTGGATTCCATGAAGGGAGGAAGTCTGGATGGAAGAAAGAATCGTATCAGGCGAATCAGAGTTAAATGAAGATTCCTTTGAATATTCCTTGCGTCCTCAGACAATAAAACAATATATTGGTCAAGATAAAGTAAAGCATAACTTGGAGGTTTTCATTGAAGCGGCAAAGATGCGTCAGGAAACCCTGGATCATGTTCTACTTTATGGGCCACCAGGATTGGGGAAAACAACCCTCGCTGCTGTCATCGCAAATGAAATGGGCGTAAACCTGCGCACCACATCCGGCCCTGCCATTGAGAGACCGGGAGATTTAGCTGCCGTCCTGACGGCACTGGAGCCCGGTGATGTGTTGTTCATCGATGAAATCCATCGTTTGCCACGGGCGATCGAAGAGGTTCTTTATCCGGCAATGGAAGATTTTTGTTTAGATATTGTCATAGGAAATGGTCCGAGTGCCCGGTCTGTTCGTTTAGACCTTCCGCCTTTCACACTCGTGGGAGCGACGACCCGAGCCGGTGCATTATCAGCCCCTCTTCGTGACCGATTTGGAGTTTTATGCCGTTTGGAATATTATAATGAGGAACAGTTGAATGAAATTGTTCAGCGGACAGCGGCGATTTTAAATACAAAGATCGAAGCGACTGCATCTGAAGAATTGGCCAAGAGGTCGAGGGGGACCCCACGTATCGCCAATCGGTTACTCCGTAGGGTGAGGGATTTTGCTCAGGTGAAGGGCAATGGGGATATTACGACCAATCTTTCAAAGGAAGCCCTTGAGCTTCTTCAAGTTGACAAACTGGGCCTTGATCATATCGACCATAAGCTTCTTAAGGGCATAATTGAGCGCTTTAGAGGTGGGCCGGTAGGACTTGATACAATCGCAGCGAGTATCGGAGAAGAGTCACACACGATTGAAGATGTATACGAGCCGTACCTTTTGCAAATTGGGTTTATTCAACGGACTCCAAGAGGGAGGATCGTCACTCATCTTGTGTATGAACATTTCCAGCTGGAGGTGCCAAACAATTGACGGGAAAGTTACTAATGATTATAGGTGGAATCATTCTTATTATCGGATTCCTGATGCAATTTATCAAAATAGGTAAGCTTCCTGGAGACATTATTATTAAAAAAGAAAACACAACATTTTATTTTCCACTTATGACTTCTATTCTGTTAAGTGTTATACTTTCCGTTGTCTTTTATTTAATTGGGCGATTTAAATAGGAATCATGGGTGAGATTTAAATAAGCTAGGTGACAAATTGTGAAAGTAGAAGATTTTGATTTTCATTTACCGGAAGAACTGATTGCCCAGACTCCCCTGGAGAATCGTTCCGAGAGTAAACTGATGGTGTTGGATAAAAATGATGGATCCATGGATCATCTCCATTTTAAAAATATCGTGGATTTCCTTCACGAAGGGGATTGTCTCGTTTTAAATGATACAAGAGTACTACCGGCACGTCTTTTTGGACAAAAAGGAGATACGGGTGCCAATATTGAAGTACTTCTTTTGAAACAAGAGGATGGAGACCAGTGGGAGACGCTTGTAAAGCCTGCAAAACGAATTCGCGTAGGCACGGAGATTGTCTTTGGAGACGGAAAATTAAGAGCAACCTGTGTTGGTTTAAAAGAGCATGGAGGAAGGATTCTTGAATTCCATTACGAAGGTATCTTCTATGAGGTACTTGATGAATTGGGAGAAATGCCCCTGCCTCCATATATTCGCGAGCGACTGGAAGAGCAGGACCGCTACCAAACCGTATTTGCAAGGGAAAGAGGGTCAGCGGCAGCCCCGACGGCCGGTCTTCACTTTACTGAAGTACTGCTGGAAGAACTGAAAGCAAAGGGTGTACATATTGCGTTTATTACCCTTCATGTCGGGCTGGGTACGTTCAGGCCGGTTTCCGTCGATACGATCGAGGAACATGATATGCATGCTGAGTTCTATCAGGTTTCTGAAGGAACTGCCCGTCTTTTGAACGATGTGAAAGCAAAGGGAGGGCGTATCGTAACGGTCGGAACAACATCAACACGTACCCTCGAAACCATTGCCTCAAAACACGGAACTTTCGTGGAAGAGAACGGCTGGACCAATATATTCATTTATCCAGGATATGAGTTCAAGGGGATCGATGGTTTAATTACCAATTTCCATTTACCGAAATCGACCCTGATCATGCTCGTTAGTGCATTTGCCGGTCAGGAACACGTCATGCATGCCTATGAAACGGCCGTCAAAGAACAATACCGTTTCTTCAGCTTTGGAGATGCGATGTTTATTAAGTAATACGCTGATTGAACAAACTATTTACCCCTTTATGGAAAGTGGAAGGAGAATTCGCACGTTGACTGCAATTAAATATGAATTAATCAAAACATGTAAACAAACGGGAGCGAGACTGGGGCGTGTTCATACACCACACGGTTCATTTGAAACACCGGCCTTTATGCCCGTCGGGACGCTGGCTACAGTGAAGACCATGTCTCCAGAGGATTTAAAATCAATGGATGCCGGGATCATTCTTAGTAACACGTACCATTTATGGTTACGCCCCGGACACGAGATTATCAGGGAAGCAGGGGGCCTTCATAAATTCATGAACTGGGACCGTGCCATCTTGACTGATTCCGGTGGATTCCAGGTGTTCAGCTTAAGTAAGCTTCGTCAGATTGAAGAAGAGGGTGTGCATTTCCGTCATCATCTGAATGGAGATAAGCTTTTCCTAAGTCCGGAGAAAGCGATGGATATTCAGAATGCCCTGGGCTCTGATATTATGATGGCCTTTGATGAATGTCCGCCGTATCCAGCAGAATATGAGTATATGAAGAGTTCTGTGGAGCGTACATCCAGATGGGCAGAGCGATGCTTAGCTGCACACCAGCGACCTCAGGATCAAGGATTATTCGGAATCGTGCAGGGTGGAGAGTATGAAGAGCTTCGTAAACAAAGTGCACGTGATCTCGTTTCTCTTGATTTCCCAGGTTATGCTGTTGGAGGCCTTTCTGTCGGGGAGCCGAAGGACGTCATGAACCGGGTACTGGATTTCACGACACCTCACCTGCCATCTGATAAACCTCGTTATTTAATGGGTGTCGGATCTCCTGATTCCCTTATTGATGGATCGATTCGTGGAATTGATATGTTTGACTGTGTGCTTCCAACCCGTATCGCCCGTAACGGTACCCTTATGACAAGCGAAGGCCGCCTGGTTGTGAAAAATGCTAAATTCGCAAGGGATTTCAGACCGATTGATGAGAATTGCGATTGCTATACATGTAAAAATTATAGCCGAGCGTATATCCGTCATTTAATTAAATGTGACGAAACGTTCGGAATTCGCCTTACGACTTATCATAACCTTCATTTTCTGTTAAAATTAATGGAGCAAGTCAGACAAGCGATTCGTGAAGATCGTCTAGGAGACTTTAGAGAAGAATTTTTCGAGCAATACGGTTTCAACCGGCCTGATGCGAAAAACTTCTAAAAGCTAAACCATAAATAGATAGATGAAAGGAGGGGAAAAGAATGGGAGGAAGTTTAGGAACAATTTTACCTTTAATATTAATGTTCGTTCTGTTTTACTTTTTACTGATCCGTCCTCAGCAAAAGCGTCAAAAAGCCATTTCAAAAATGCAAAATGAGCTTGCTAAGGGTGATAGAATCATCACGATCGGTGGATTGCACGGTGCGATCGATGCTATCGAAGAAGGAAAAATAGTCATTCTATGTGGTGACGGCAGCCGTCTTACATATGATCGTAATGCGATCAGAGAAGTAGTGAGAGCAGATCAAGTATAATAAAAAAGGGTTCCTCATCATTGTGCCAGGCACTTTGGGAGGGACCCTTTTTTAATTGGAGAGGGAACTAGTTCTCCCTATTTCCACCACTCATATTCACTCCGAGGATCCCCCCCATCATGGCTGTGAGGATGTAGCAGCCGTGATAGATAAGCTGCTCCATTGAAAACAGACTATCGTACCCGAGGTATTGAAATAAGAAGATGGCGAGGGTGTAAATGAGCCCTGTTGATCCTCCGAGAACCCATCCTTTTGTCTTTCCTTTCCCACCAGACATAAATCCGCCAACAAATAAAGACAGAAACGATATGATGGTGACAAATAATGTGATGGAACTTTCAGTCAGTTCCGTAAACCGAAGCAGCAAAGAGAATAATAAGCTTGTGACAATCGCTATGACAAATATGGTTGTTGTCCCGTATAAAACGGCACCTCCCATTTTTTTCGCCCCGATGATGGTCCTCTCCCTTCTAACTCATTAAATTTTATTCATGTGATAGTACAAGCATATTCATCCACCCGGTGAAAAAGACTAGAAATTTTTCATGGTCAAGCCTCATAGACTAGTATGAAACTTCCTGGAGAAGGAGGGGCTGTGACCATGTCTCCAATGATCGTGTTGATTGTGTTTGTTTCGGTATACATCCTGCTGATGACTGAGAAATGGAACCGGGTACTCGCTGCCATGGCAGGGGGTGTTGCCATGCTTTTAATTGGGGCTTTTCCCATTGAGAAGGCGTTGTTTACGTATATAGATTGGAAAACCATCACTCTGCTTTTTTCCATGATGTTAATTGTAACGTTGACGAGTAAAACGGGGTTCTTTGAGTATATTGCCATCCGGTTTGCACAATGGGTGAATGGGAATGGACTGGCTCTTCTCACCCTATTTTCCTTATTGGCGGCAATTGGCTCTGCCTTTTTGGCTAACGTAACGATTGCCATGTTATTAGTGCCAATCCTTTTTAAACTGACGAAGCTACTTGAACTTCCTCCCATTCCTTTTCTCATCATGACAATCCTTGCTTGTAATATTGGTGGGACGGCGACTTTAATTGGCGACCCGCCTAATATGATGATCGGTCAGGCGGTTAAACACTTTACGTTTAATGCATTTATTGAAAATTTATTACCCGTCGTTTTAATGGTTTATATTGTTACTTTACTCATCATGTGTGTCCTGTACAAAGAAGTCCTCTTTGTCAAGGAAGACAGGAAATTACTCCTTAAAGGAATTAAGGCAGAGGAGTATTTAAAGAAAGACAGAGGGCTCCTTCAGTCCTTGTTTGTGCTTGGATTAGTGTTGGTCGGCTTTTCTTTATATCCGATGTTTCATCTCGATGTGACGACCGTTTCCCTTGCCGGGGCTGTTCTGTTAATGCTGCTTCTCGAAAAAATTTATCCTCCGGAATCGATATTAAAAGAAGTGGAGTGGGGGACGCTGTTTTTCTTTATGGGCTTATTCCTTCTTGTGGGAGGGATCGAAGAAGCGGGCTTCATAGATGAAATCGCCCGTGAAATTTTGCGGTTAACAGATGGAGATATGAAGAAAACGGCATTCGTCATTTTGTGGGGAACCGGTATATTGTCTGCCATTGTAGATAACATTCCATTTGTAGCTGCCATGATTCCAGTCATCCAGGAATTTGGTGAATTCGGTATGGTGAATATGGATCCGTTATGGTGGTCGTTGGCTCTAGGTGCTTGTTTAGGCGGGAACGGTACATTGCTCGGTTCTTCATCTAATCTTGTGATAGCAGGACTGGCATCGAAAGAAGATGTACATATCAAGTTTTATCAATATCTTCTTATAGGTGTACCCGTGACGTTGATTTCCCTTGCTGTTTCAACGATTTATGTGTATTTCAAATATATTCAGCCATTTTTAGGTGGATAAATATTCCTCCCATTAAATTTCTCTATCTGTCGATACTACATAAGACGAATGTATGAGGGGGAAAAGTAGTGGAGGAATATTTCCTAATTATTATTCGCACTCTTTTTCTTTATTTTTTGATCATCTTTATCTTTCGAATCATGGGAAAAAGAGAGATCGGTGAACTAAGCATACTCGATTTAGTGGTCTTTATCATGATTGCCGAGATGGCTGTCATGGCCATTGAACAACCTAAGGATCCCATCATCCACACGTTGCTTCCAATGGGGGTCATTGTGATGATCCAAATCGTATTTGCATGGTTTTCCCTGCGATCTAAACCGTTTCGTGAACTGTTGGATGGTAAACCATCCGTTATCATCCATAACGGGAAAATCGACGATAAGGTGATGAAAAAACAAAGGTATAACTATGATGATTTACTCCTGCAATTAAGAGAAAAAGATATCTTCAATCTGGCAGATGTGGAGTTTGCAATCTTGGAACCTTCAGGGAAATTATCGGTATTAAAGAAAGATGATGAGGAGGAAGCATCTCAGTCCATGACTTTGCCGTTGATATTAGATGGGCAGGTCCAAACCACTCATCTGGATATGATCGGGAAAACGGTTTTCTGGTTACGAAAGGAAATGAGGGATAGAGGCTTTAAAAATATACAAGAGATTTCATTTTGTAGCTTTCAGAATGGGCAATTCTATATTGATGAAAAAAATCATTAGTCTATTTGTTAACGTTCACATAAAAACTCCTCAACATCATGTTGAGGAGTTTTTATGTGATGATTATACCGTAATAAACCGGCGGATGAATGGAACGCGCGCAAGGTCGTTTTTCACGATAAGCTTAAGGCCGATGGAGAGGAGAAGGTATACAATCGTTGAAGATATGACTCCAATTAATAAGCGGAACACGAGGCCTTCACCGCTAAATACGTATAGATACGAATAATGAGCCCATAATCCTGTAGCAATCAGTACGAAGCCGGTCTTTAAGTAATCCCTTAAGTATATCGTCATCGGGATATATTTAAGGATGGTCATGAAATGAAGCATGGTGACGAGCATAAATCCTGTTACAATCCCGAGAGCTGCCCCATTGATGCCAAAAGCGGGTTGAGAGGCAAGAATGAAGATGACCCCAGTCTTTACCACGGCACCGATTAAGCTGTTGATCATAGCGGCTCTTGCAAGGTTCAGAGCTTGGAGAACAGCTTGCAGGGGCCCTTGATAGTAATAAAATATAAAGAATGGGGCCATAATCATTAAGAAACCTGCACCACTTTCGCTTCCGTACATCACCTGCATGAGAGGCTTGGCATAGACGTAAAGGATGACGACGGATATGCCTCCTGTAATCAAGCAGAATCTTAGCGCCTGTTGAAGCCTGTGCTCTATTAATGTGAAGTTTTTTTGAGAGTTGGCTTCGCTTATGGCCGGTACAAGAGATTGAGATAATGAAAGTGTAATGAATGACGGGAGGAACAAGAGAGGTAAGGCATATCCTGTAAGGGATCCATACTGCTTTGTTGCCATTCCGGCCGCCACTCCAGCAAGGGCTAAGCTGTTGACAACGACTATCGGTTCGAAAAACCAGGCAATCGACCCAATCATTCTACTCCCGGTTGTAGGCAAGGCCACACTCATCAATTCATTAAACGTTTCACGTCCATTTCGGATCGAGGTGAAGAAATTTCGTCTAAGCTTGAACTTTTTCTTGATTTTAAAGCTGGCAAACAGGTATAGAAGAGAAGCGAGTTCTCCTAATACAGATGCCACCATGGCAGCAGCGGCTGCATATTCAATCCCATATGGAAGGAAGGTCTTCGTTAATACGGCAATTAACGTAATCCGGACCACTTGCTCAATGACCTGGGAATAAGCAGAAGGCTTCATGTTCTGTCTTCCCTGGAAATAGCCTCTGATGACAGAGGAAATTGCTACAATCGGAATGATTGGAGCGATGGCAACTAAAGGATAATAGATTCGATCATCAGTAAATAAAGCTTCGGTCAAGTACGGAGCAAGCAGAATGAGAGCCGGTGTGAAAATGATGGAAAGCCCGAGTGTGATCGATAAGGAAACCACCAATATTTTTTTGACCTTTCGGATATCTCCTCTGGATTCAGCTTCAGCCACATTTTTTGAGATGGCTACAGGAAGGCCTAGTTGAGTGATGGTGATGACAAGGATCAGGGTCGGAAAAGCCATCATAAAAAGACCGACGCCTTCTTCACCGATGAATCTTGCAACGACGATCCGGTTTACAAACCCTAAAATTCTAGTAATAAAGGCTGCCATCATTAAGATCATTGTGCCCTTAAGAAATTTTGACATAAAATTCCCTGCCTTCTCAAAATTGGTATTATCGTATACAATGATGTATATGCACAAGGGTGGACAAAGCATGACAAGTAGTGAACAATTCCGGCTATATTTAGCCCAGATGGGGTGAACGGGGAATGAAGAGTAATCAGCATCCTTATGATCGTTTCTATGAATCGTTAGAACCAGCACTAATAAGCAAAGTAGAAGAATTTGAAATTCTTGGCTATGGAAAAGCAGATATCGGCCGACTTTGGTCCTACTTAACGAAGAAGAAATGGAAGAAACCCGAAACGGATGTAAAATTCTTTCAGCTAGTAAGTGATGTGTTAACGGTTAAACCCGGTGAGTATATGAGCTTTGAAACGATTGAAGCATACAGATCTCCCAATTGGTTTGCAGATGTGAATGAAGATGAATTGAACGAACTTCTTCGTCCTAATAAGCACGGAAAATAGTCCGAAAAGAAATTGACACCTTTTTCTTTCTCATAGATAATGAGAATGCCTGAAGATTTTAGGAATTATATTACTTTTTGAAGCACATAGTTCGTATGGTTTTTAAAACGGCAAGGAGGATCTATACATAATGGTAAAGCGTGGCCGAATAATTGCCTTCTTTATACTTGTGATATTACTTGCAGGTACTATGGGAGGAACAACGAAGAGTATTGTCGATAACATTAAATTAGGATTGGACCTGCAAGGCGGATTTGAAGTTCTTTATGAAGTTCAACCGATTAAGAAGGGTCAGGAAATTACGAAAGAAACGGTGTCCAATACAGCCGATGCATTGGACAAGCGTATTAACGTATTGGGTGTCAGTGAGCCTAATATTCAAATTGAAGATGGAAACCGGATCCGTGTACAATTAGCGGGGGTGGAAGATCAAAACGAAGCAAGGGAAATCTTGTCCACTCAAGCCAACCTGTCGTTCCGCGACGTAAATGATAAAGTCCGGTTGGATGGATCGGACCTTGCATCCGGTTCTGCGAAGCAAACCTTCGATGACAAGAACAATCCAATTGTTTCCTTGAAATTAAAAGATCGTGAAAAATTCTATGAATTGACGAAGGAAATATCTGCAATGGCTCCTCAAAATCAGCTCGTGATCTGGTTGGATTTCGAGGAGGGAAAAGATTCTTATCAAGCTGAAGTGGGAAAAGAAGATCCGAAATTCTTGTCGGATCCCGCTGTAAGACAGCCGATCAACTCTGATGAAGTCATCATTGAAGGGAATTTCACCGTAGAGCGAGCTCAGAATCTTGCTTCCTTATTGAATGCAGGAGCACTACCTGTAAAGCTGGATGAAAAATATTCAACTTCAGTCGGGGCAAAGTTCGGTCAGCAGGCTCTTGATAAAACAGTTACGGCAGGTATCATCGGGATTGCGATCATCTTCTTATTTATGATTGCGTATTACCGTTTCCCGGGCCTGATTGCTACGATTACACTTTCAGTTTATATCTACTTAATTCTATTGATTTTCGATTTAATGAATGGGGTCCTCACACTCCCTGGAATTGCAGCACTCATCCTTGGGGTCGGAATGGCCGTCGATGCCAACATCATCACCTATGAACGGATCAAAGAAGAAATGCGCGTTGGAAAGCCTATTCGTTCAGCCTTTCAAGCGGGTAATAAATCTTCGTTCTTAACGATATTGGATGCTAACGTAACAACGATCCTTGCAGCAACGGTTCTTTTCTTATATGGAACAAGCTCTGTAAAAGGATTTGCAACAATGCTGATTGTCAGTATCCTTACAAGCTTCGTTACAGCAGTATGGGGTTCACGTCTATTGCTTGGACTGTGGGTAAACAGCCGCTTCTTTAATAAAAAACCAGGCTGGTTCGGCGTGAACAAAAACGAAATCAAAGACCTGGCGGAAAATTACGATACGCTGGATCTGCCAACTCGTTTCGATCGCTTTGATTTTGCTGCACAACGCAAAAAATTCTTCGGATTATCAGCTATTCTGATCACGGCGGGGATCATCATCCTGGCTATATTCAGATTGAATTTAGGGATCGACTTCGTGAGTGGTTCACGTATGGAAATCCTTGCTGATCAAAGCTTAAAGACAGAAGAAATCCAAGACGAATTGAAAGAAATGAAATTGCCTTCTGAAGATGTAGTGATTTCAGGGGACGATGGAAATATCGCCGTCGTTCGCTATACGGAAGATTTAAACAAAGATGAGATCGCCGCATTAAAGGACCGATTTAACGAACTGTACGGAGCGGAACCAAGCATCAGCACCGTTTCACCAGTTATCGGGAAAGAGCTTGCTAAAAATGCGATGATCGCTGTAGCGATCGCATCGATCGGGATTGTCATCTATGTGACATTCCGCTTTGAATGGAGAATGGCAGCTGGTGCGATCCTTGCACTCCTGCATGATGCATTCTTTATCATTGCATTCTTCAGTTTAACAAGACTCGAGGTAGATCTTACATTTATCGCAGCTGTCTTAACCATTGTCGGTTACTCGATAAATGATACGATCGTTACCTTTGACCGGCTTAGGGAAAACCTTCATAAGAAGCGTAGGCTGAAAACGGATAAAGATATAGAAGATGTCGTGAACCAAAGTATCAGACAAACGATGGGGCGTTCCGTGAATACCGTATTAACGGTGGTGTTTACAGTTCTAGCTCTCATGATCTTTGGTAGTGAGTCCATCCGTAACTTCTCCATTGCCTTACTAGTCGGGTTGATTTCAGGTACGTATTCTTCTGTATTCATTGCCTCTCAAGTTTGGCTGGTGTTGAAGAAGAAAGAACTGAAGAAAACAGGTACGATCAAAACCGTGAAAGAAAAGAAGACGTGGTCAGACGAACCGCAAGTATAAGAGTATGAATGGGTCCGGGGAGAGCTTCTCCCCGGACCTGTCTTTTTTGTTTTTTTACGGTATTGGGTTACAATACTAATAGTTGAAAGGAGGCGACACCGCTTGAATCATGAAGACCGTTTTAGGAAAGCTGAAATAGCTGCAATGATTGGTGTTGTAGGGAATATTGTACTGGCGGTTATTAAGTGGGGAGCCGGTATATTAGGAAATAGTAGAGCGTTGATCGCAGATGCCGTTCACTCTGCCTCCGATGTTGCAGGGTCTCTCGCCGTCTTTATCGGATTACGTGCAGCTAAGCAGCCTCCTGATCAGGATCATCCATATGGCCACGGGAAGGCCGAGTCCATAGCAGCAATCATTGTGGCAGTCTTATTGTTCTTAGTCGGGATTGAGATTGGAAAATCGTCCATAGAATCTTTCTTTCATCCTTTAACACCTCCAACAGCGATCGCTATCTATGCCGTCATCTTTTCCATTATTGTGAAGGAAGCGATGTTTCAATACAAATATCGATTGGGTAAAAGAATAAAGAGTGATGCTTTGATCGTCAATGCATATGAGCATCGTTCAGATGTCTTTTCATCCATTGCCGCACT
The DNA here is from genome assembly GCF_056838065.1 of Rossellomorea sp. H136. NCBI lineage: Bacteria > Bacillati > Bacillota > Bacilli > Caryophanales > Bacillaceae > Rossellomorea > Rossellomorea sp. H136. Next base: position 3,427,576 of record NZ_CM166371.1, on the reverse strand, counting down.
TGTCGGGATTTCCGCATCCATCCTCGGAGGGAAATTCGATATTGGCTTTCTTGTATACGCAGATCCGGTAGCCGGTATCTTTGTTTCGCTCCTTGTCCTCAGGATGGCCTGGCACTTGGGAGCTGAATCCATACATAATACGCTGGATCACGTAATGCACGAGGAGGATATCGTACCCTTTCGTAAAATAGTGGACTCTGTACCTGAAGTGAAGGAAATCAATGAACTCCATGCCAGGGAACATGGGCATTACGTTATCATTGATTTGAAAATCAGTGTGGATCCTGATATGACTGTCGAGGATGGTCATCGCGTCGGCAAGCAGGTAAAGAAAAAACTGCTTGAAGAATCCAATGTGAATGATGTGTTCATTCATATTAATCCGTACAATCCGGCTTCTGAAGAAAGGGATGAACAAATAGACTTATCCTAAGGAGGGGAATTCGATGAAATTTCAGTGGACATTATTATTAGGTATTTTCTTTGCATTGGTTGTTTCCGTTTTCGCTGTCATCAATGTAGATCCTGTCACCGTCAATTATTTCTTTGGTGAAGCTGATTGGCCTCTTATTTTAGTCATACTTGGATCTGTATTCATGGGGGGAATCATTATCGGGTCGGTTGGACTATTTCGATTATTCGTCGTCCAACGAAAAGTAAAGGCTTTAGAGAAAGAAAATTTACTTTTAAAAGAACAGGCTGAAGGTATGCATAAAGAAAAGGCCGAAAAAGTCCCTTTGAAAAAGAGTGCTCCCGGCTCAGTTGGGGAAACAGGGGAGTAAACAGCTTGGTGGGTATCCACCAGGCTGTTTTTTTATTAAGGCTCTTTTCGCAAAGATTGTTGTTTTCTAATATAGAATCTGCGAGGGCTCTGTCAACCAGTTTATGCTGGATGGTGAGGGGAACTGCTCCGCTTGCAGCTAGCGTTCGGCCGAGCCTCCTCAGCTTCGCTTCCGGGGTCTCGGCACGCCCGTACTTCCGCAGGAGTCTGCGCAGTTCCCCTCACCATCTAAAACAGAATTTTCATGACAGAGCTTCAAGGTGTGCAAGAAAACAATATAACTAGAAAAAAATAATTCTTCTTCCTTAGAGGAAAATCAATCTCTACTTATCTTAAATGAGATTGTTTGCTAAAATTCTTGTTTTTATTGTTTTCCATTAAGGATACATGCTCAGAAAGTTGGTTCTCGCTGCAGGATGCTCGACTCCTGCGGGAATAGCTGGACAGTACGAAAAGTGGAGGGGCTTTGCCCAGGGGCGACAAGCATAAGGCGAGTCTGCTGGAAAGGCGCACTTTGCCTTTTTGGCAGACTTGGCTTATGACCTCGAGCCCCTAAGCCCCGTAGCTGGACAGGTGAGACCCCGGAGGCTCACCGCCAGCCCCGCGGAAAGCGAGCATCCTGTAGCGGAAATCAACTATTACTTTCACCCTCTACAATAAGCAACAAACTTTTCGAAAAGAGCCTTTATTAAAAGGAATCACTCTTATGGGACTGGAATCCAACTCCGGTTGCTAGCCACTTTTGTTAAAAATTGTTTTTCGAATATCGATCGGATTTTCAACTGAAACGGCCGGAATATGACAGGCAGCGGCTGGATATTAAACAGAAGTTTAAAGGAAATGCATTCATTTGGTGGGACTTCCTAAGCAGCCTTTTCTTTTGTAGCACTCATCTAATAAGATTGAAACCACACCCTCCTTTTTGTATAATGAGTAAGGCTGAGGGGTGAACGTATGTTAAACTCAAAAACACGTTGGATGATGACAGAATCAGATCAACATAAAATATCAGAACTGGCAAATGAATTAAAAGTACCTTCGCTTGTGGCGAAACTATTAATCAACCGGGACTTGGACGACGTAGAAGAAGCCCGGAATTTTCTATTTGATACAGGCGATTCATTTCACGATCCATATCTTTTTGAAGATATGAAGAAAGCAACGGAAAGAATCCATAAAGCCATTGAAAACGGGGAAAGGATTCTTGTTTATGGCGATTACGATGCTGATGGTGTAAGTAGTACGTCAGTATTGATGACAGTATTAAGGGACCTTGGAGCAGAGGTCGAATTCTATATCCCAAACCGGTTCAGCGAAGGATATGGCCCTAATGAAGGTGCCTTTCGCTGGGCAAAGGAAGAAGAATTCACGCTCATTATAACGGTAGATACGGGAATATCCGCTGTGAACGAAGCAAAATTGGCAGAAGAACTGGAAATCGATTTGATCATAACAGATCACCATGAGCCCGGACCGGAATTACCTCCGGCTTTTGCCTTGATTCATCCAAAGGTCGAAGGGACCACCTATCCTTTTGGAGAACTGGCAGGAGTAGGGGTGGCATTCAAACTGGCTCATGCCCTATACGGCGAACTGCCTGTCCACCTGCTTGATCTTGCAGCGATTGGGACCATCGCCGATTTAGTACCGTTAAGAGGAGAAAATCGCCTTCTGGCCAAGCGTGGGATTGCCCAGCTACGGGTTTCAAACCGATTGGGAATAAAAGCATTATGCAGGATTGCCAATGCCCACCAACAAGAAATTACGGAAGAATCTATTGGATTCATGATTGCACCCAGAATAAATGCTGTCGGCCGGTTAGGGGATGCAGACCCTGCTGTCGATCTTATGCTCACAGAAGATGCTGAGGAAGCAAAGGCCCTGGCTGAAGAAATTGACAGCTTGAATAAAGAAAGACAGGCGATCGTGTCTCAAATGACCGAAGAAGCGGTTGAAATGGTGGAGAATGATTTTCCTCTATACGATAACTCTGTACTTGTAATCGGGAAAGAAGGCTGGAACCCTGGAGTAGTCGGAATTGTAGCTTCACGCTTAGTGGACAAGTTTTACCGTCCGACCATCGTACTCAGCTTTGACTCTGAAAAAGGAACCGCAAAGGGATCCGCAAGAAGTATCGCAGGGTTTGATTTGTTCAAGAATTTATCAACCTGCCGTGACATTCTGCCTCATTTTGGGGGACATCCGATGGCTGCTGGTATGACCTTACAGTTAGACGATGTAGCCCAGTTCAGAAACCGATTAAATGAGTTGGCTTCGACTGAATTAAAGGAAGATGACTTTATTCCAGTTACACAGCTTGATGCTTCTGTTACAGTGGACGAAATCTCCGTAGAGTCGATTGAAAAGCTTCAGCTTCTGGCACCTTTTGGGATGCATAATCCAAAACCGAAGTGGATCATAGACAATGTAAGCATCGAACACTATAAAAAAATCGGATCTGCACAAAATCATTTGAAACTGGTCTTAGCAGACAAGGGCGTACAATTGGACGGTGTCGGTTTTGGATTGGGAGAACTGGCCGATCATATGACACCATTTTCGAATGCATCTGTTATAGGTGAATTATCGATTAATGAATGGAATAATCGCAAGAAGCCTCAGGTGTTTTTACAAGATGTGAAAATTGACCATTGGCAATTATTTGATGTCCGCGGGATTAAACAAGTGCATAAATGGAATGGGCTTATCCCTGATGAAAATAAAATAATTATTTGTTTTAATCCGGCTACTTTAGAAAAGCTGAGTCTGGGAAAAGATGAAGTGATGCTACTTGAGGATGGTTCTTCACTTGAAGGACTTGCAACCGATAAGGCAAGCCTGGTTCTTCTGGATCTGCCTGCTTCCAAACCAATACTTGAAGAGCTCTTGAAGAAAGGTCAACCTCACCGGATCTATGCCCATTTCTTCCAGGAAGAAGATCATTTTTTCAGTACGATGCCAACACGTGAGCATTTCAAATGGTACTATGGATTTTTAACGAAGCGTGGATCATTTGATTTAAATAATCACGGTGACGACCTGGCTAAGTACAAAGGCTGGTCAAAAGAAACAATAGATTTCATGTCACAGGTGTTTTTTGATTTGAAGTTTGTTACAATAGTGAATGGATTTATTTCTCTCAATCCTGAGAAAACCAAGAAAGATCTTTCTGAATCTCTAACATATCAGAAGAAACAACAACAATACGAGCTTGAAAACGAATTGTTATATTCTTCCTATCAAGAGTTGAAGACTTGGTTTAATGAAAGGATAGAAGAGTCTGTTACAATTGAGGAGGAAGTAAAAGCATGGACTTAAAACAATATGTTACAATCGTTGAGGATTGGCCTAAAGAAGGAATTAAGTTTAAAGACATCACTACATTAATGGATAATGGTGATGCATATAGATACGCGACAGATCAAATCGTAGAGTATGCAAAAGAGAAACAAATCGACCTGGTTGTGGGACCAGAAGCACGAGGGTTCATTATTGGATGCCCAGTGGCGTATGCATTGGGAGTGGGTTTTGCTCCTGTGCGTAAACCTGGTAAGTTACCGCGTGAAACCATTCAAAAAGAATACGGATTAGAGTATGGTAAAGACGCTCTGACGATTCATAAAGATGCAATCAAACCTGGACAACGAGTTCTTATCACGGACGACCTGCTTGCAACTGGCGGGACGATCGAAGCTACCATCAAGCTTGTAGAAGAATTAGGTGGAATTGTGGCTGGTACAGCATTCTTAATCGAATTAACGTACCTGGATGGGCGCGACAAGCTTGACAACTATGATATCCTTACATTAATGCAATACTAATATTGTTTATCAATTCTCATACACGTATATACTATGTGATATACTGTTAACTTAAGGGACTGACATCAGGATTTGAATGTCAGCCCTTATTTTTTATTTGGAAGGGTCAATCGATGGTTGATGTGGATAATGCGGATTTTTTCGTCGACAATTATCGACGAAAATAGATGTTATCTGAGAATTTTCCACTAACCCCTTTACATAACCCTTTTTTTTTTTGATAATAGTAACAATCATTAAAATCGAACACTAGTGAAATATAATAAAATACAAAGGTGATTTTGATCATGGCTAAAGATCAAGTACTAACCCCGGAACAGGTTATTGATAAAACAAGAGAATACTTAAACGATGAGCATGTAGGTATGGTCCAGAAAGCCTATGAGTATGCAAGGGATGCCCATAGTGAGCAGTACCGTAAGTCTGGTGAACCCTATATCATTCATCCCATCCAGGTAGCGGGAATACTCGCGGATCTGGAAATGGATCCGGCAACCGTCGCTGCCGGTTTTCTTCATGATGTAGTGGAGGATACCGGTGTTTCTCTTGGAGAAATTGAGGAAGCATTCAATGCCGAAGTGGCCATGCTTGTAGATGGAGTCACAAAGCTTGGAAAGATTAAATACAAGTCACAGGAAGAGCAGCAGGCTGAAAATCACCGGAAAATGTTTGTGGCGATGGCTCAGGATATCCGTGTCATTCTGATTAAATTGGCAGACCGTCTGCATAATATGAGAACGTTGAAACATCTGCCACAGGAGAAGCAGCGAAGAATTGCAAATGAAACACTGGAAATCTTTGCTCCTTTGGCACATCGTTTAGGGATTTCGAAGATTAAGTGGGAATTAGAGGATACGTCGCTCCGATATTTAAATCCTCAACAGTATTATCGTATTGTCAACCTAATGAAGAAAAAGCGTGCGGAGCGTGAAGAGTATTTAGAGGACGTTGTAAATGAGGTAAAGGAAAAGTTAGGCGACGTGAAAATCACAGCAGAAATCTCTGGCCGTCCTAAACATATTTACAGCATTTACCGCAAAATGGCTCTTCAAAACAAGCAGTTTAATGAAATATATGACCTATTGGCAGTGCGTGTAGTAGTAGATAGCATTAAGGATTGCTATGCCGTTCTGGGAATCGTCCACACGTGTTGGAAGCCAATGCCTGGCAGGTTCAAAGATTATATTGCCATGCCTAAGCCGAATATGTATCAATCTCTTCATACAACTGTCATCGGTCCTAAAGGGGATCCTCTTGAAGTGCAAATCAGAACGCTTGAAATGCACCAAATCGCTGAGTACGGAGTGGCGGCACACTGGGCATATAAAGAAGGTAAAGAAGCGAACGAAACGGTTACCTTCGAGAAGAAGCTTTCATGGTTCAGGGAAATATTAGAGTTCCAAAACGAATCTGCCAATGCGGAAGAGTTCATGGAGTCTCTTAAGATTGATCTCTTCTCTGATATGGTCTTTGTGTTCACACCTAAAGGAGATGTACTGGAACTGCCATCGGGATCTGTTCCGATTGACTTTTCTTATCGTATCCACTCAGAGATCGGTAATAAAACGATCGGCGCCAAGGTAAACGGTAAGATGGTCACTCTTGACTATAAGTTGAAAACGGGGGATATCATTGAAATTCTCACGTCCAAGCATTCTTACGGCCCCAGTCAGGATTGGCTTAAGCTTGCGCAAACATCCCAAGCGAAGAATAAGATCAAGCAATTCTTCAAAAAGCAGCGAAGAGAAGAAAATATTGAAAAAGGCCGGGATTTAGTAGAAAAAGAAATCAAGAATCAAGATTTCGATGTGAAAGAAATCCTTACTCCTGAAAATATTAAACGTGTATCTGAAAAGTTTAACTTCTCAAACGAAGAAGATATGTATGCAGCCGTTGGCTATAACGGGATTACGGCGGCTCAAATCGCCAATCGCTTAACCGAGAAAGACCGGAAGAAACGTGAACAGGAAGACAGCCTGGAAGAAACAATGAAGGAATTGAATGCCCAACCAGCCAAGCGTAAAAAAGATGCCGGTGTCCAGGTAGAGGGCATTGACAATCTTCTTATCCGCTTGTCCCGTTGCTGCAGCCCTGTTCCCGGGGATGAGATCGTAGGATTTATCACGAAAGGACGTGGGGTTTCTGTGCATCGTGCCGACTGTACAAACGTAATGGCGGATGAAGTAGAGCAGCGGCTCATTCCAGTGTCATGGGAAAGTGATAGAAATGACCGTAAAGAATACAATGTGGATATTGAAATCTCCGGTTACGATCGCAGAGGCCTTTTAAATGAAGTGCTTCAGGCGGTAAACGAGACGAAGACGAATATATCGGCAGTAAGTGGAAAATCCGATCGAAATAAAGTGGCAACCATTAACATGTCGATTTCGATTCACAATATATCCCACTTACACAAAGTCGTGGAAAGAATTAAACAAATTTCAGATATTTATGCTGTAAGAAGAATCATGAACTAAAGGAGATTTCTTTATGAAGGTTGTACTGCAAAGAAGTAAAGAAGCCTCCGTCACTGTTGATGGAGAAGTAAAGGGGGCCATTCGTTCAGGTACTGTATTGCTTGTGGGGATCACCCATGAAGATACGGAAGAAGATGCTCGTTATGTTGCAGACAAAGTAGTGAACCTGCGTATTTTTGAAGACGAAGAAGGGAAGATGAATCATTCTTTACTGGATGTAGAAGGGGAAATTCTCTCCATCTCTCAATTCACTCTTTACGGGGACTCTCGTAAGGGAAGAAGGCCAAACTTCATGAGTGCAGCAAAGCCCGATCACGCAAAGTCTGTTTACGACTACTTTAATAAGGTATTAAAAGAAAAAAATATAAAAGTGGAAACGGGCGTATTTGGAGCCATGATGGACGTGAATTTAACAAATGATGGTCCTGTTACGTTAATAATAGAAAGTAAATAAAGAAAAGCTGATCCTGCAATTAATCCAGGATCAGCTTTTCTTATTTTACTTATATAGCTTGTTCTCTGCGATGCGCAGCATCAGTCGGAAAAATAATCACCTAATCCATGATAGATAGCCGTTGCCGCCAGGTCTTGAAAATACTGTGTATTGACATTGGCTTCCTCTGCTGGATTACTTAAGAATCCCAGCTCCAAAAGGACAGCCGGCTGATTATTTTCACGTACAACGTGATAATCTCCTACTCGTACACCGCGGTCTTTCGTCGGTAACCTATCTGCCAGACTTCCATGAATTTCATCTGCTAGTTCTTTCTGGTGACCTTGATAATAGTAGGTAGTATGCCCGACGATAGAGGAATCAAGAATGCTGTCAAAATGGAGGCTGATAAAGGCATCGGCCTGATAATAATGAGATAATGATACCCTTGATGGTAATGAAAGATATTCATCGTTTTTCCTTGTTAAGACCACTTTGGCTCCAGCGCTCTTTAGCTTTTCGGCAAGGAGTTCCCCGGTTCTCATGGTAAGGAGCTTTTCCAATGTCCCACTTGCTCCGGTCGTTCCACTGTCTCTGCCTCCATGCCCCGGATCAATCACCACGACTTTATCTTGTAAGCCGCCGCTCCGCTTGCGTGAAGGAGTGGTGTTTTCCCCGGTGCTGGATCGGATGGATACCACCCAGCCGGCAACAAAGCCTGCACTGCCGTCCTCTAATTCAATCTCATACCAATCTCCGTTTTTACCAATAACGGGGAAGGTGTCACCACTGGATCCCCGTTCAATGACGCTTGCACGGGCGTTTGCTTCACTTCTGATGTTGGTACCATTGTATAGGACTGTGACGTTTTCATTTTCTGAAGATGGTTCACTCTCATGAGCAGAGGCAGTAACGGTTTTTTGGACATACCAACCGGCAATCCAGCCTTTTTTCCCATTTGAGAGCTTAATCTGATACCAATTGTTTTTCTCTTTTAATAAGGAATATTTCTCACCTTTTGAGACCTTTCCAACGACGTTCCCGTTCAAAGAGGTTTCATCACGGACATTTAAACCGTGAACCGTAATGATTCCAATAAGATCTGTGGACGAGGAGGAGGGCTCCTCTTCATTAGTGCTCGAAGAGAATTCTACATATGCATCGTTCACCCATGCCTTGTCGGTGCCAAATTGAATCTCGTACCACCCGCTGACACTTCCTGTTACATCTACGTGATCTCCCTTATTTAATATTCCCAGGACGGAACTTTGAAGAGAAGGGGAGGTTCGAACATTAAGGGAGTTGTCGGTGATGATCCCTTGTTTATTTTCCTTCTTTTTCGATGGGGAAGAAGTTGTGTTGTTTTCCGACACGTATTCCTCATGCACCCAGCCGCTACCTTTTCCCCATTCGATGAACAGCCAGTCACCCTCTTCGTCGGAAACGGATACTCTATCACCCGTGTTTAAAACCGTCACGACTCCTTCAGAGGTGCCGGGCCCTTTTCTGACGCGTAGCCCATCGGTGTTCACCCGTGCTTCCTGTTTTGGAGAAACATCGGAAGCTGCAGATTCTACTGAGACAAGCCATTCTGCCACCCAGCCCTCTCCACTACCGGTCCTGACCTTATACCATTCATTTTGTGTGTCTACTATACTGTACTCTTCCCCTCTATGTACCTTCGTCAGAACCGGGTAACTGAGTCCTGGCCCCGTACGGACATTCAGTGTCGGAACACTGATCGTGGCCGTGCCTGTTTCTGCATGTGCATAATTAGCTTCGAGTGGCTGAAAAGGAATGATCATGAGCACAATCAGTATCGATGCAATTATTTTCTTAATCATCTTCACCTCCTGTTAGAAATACAAACACCCATAGTAATATCGGATCTTTTCACTTAGATATTGATCAATATTTCGACGATTTATCGAAAAAATCCCTTATGGGTTTAATACGATAAAAAAAATTAAATTCCTCTAAAACGAAATAAAAATAGGTAATTGGAAATGATAGAGTTAAGGATTGTTTTGAAAGGATGAAGGAATTTGAGGTCAAGTGAAAAAGGGTTTATGAATGCAAATGGTGATAACCAGCTATTCGGTGTGGATTTTCATCAGTTTCTAGAACGTGAGAAAGATGCCTTAAACGTGGAACTTGCTTCCGAGTTCGGGTTATCGTTGAAAGAAGTAAAGCTTCTGAAAAAGAAAATGGAAAGATCCTAACGAAATTTTCTTTAACCTCTTGACATGAACTAACGGCATCCGTATCATTATAGAAATAAAATAACATTTACAAAAACCGTTGATCGAGCATAGTAGCTGATACCCGCGTGTAAAGAGAGGAAATGCCTTGGCTGAGAGCATTTCTACAATGTGACTTAGTGAATGAACACTCAGGAGGTTTCTCTCTGAAAAAGTTTCTTTAGTAGGAGATGAACGTACCAGGCGTTAACTGGCTAAGTGGAGGTCTTTATAGACTTCAATTAGGGTGGCACCACGGGAATAACAGCTCTCGTCCCTTGTATGATATACAAGGGACTGAGGGCTTTTTTTATTTACATAAATATCAATGTGCTATATAAAAGGAGGAAATCAACTTGTCCATTCAGATTCCAAGAGGTACACAGGACATTCTACCAGGTGAAGTAGAAAAATGGCAGTATGTAGAGGAAGTGGCGAAGAATCTTTGCCACGCCTATCAGTATAAAGAAATCCGCACACCTATCTTTGAGGCGAGCGAGTTGTTTACCAGAGGCGTAGGGGATACGACGGATATCGTTCAAAAAGAAATGTATATGTTTGAAGATCGCGGAGGCAGAAGCTTGGCACTCCGACCTGAAGGAACCGCTTCTGTAGTTCGCTCCTTTGTAGGAAATAAGATGTTCGGGTATCCAAATCAGCCAACAAAGCTCTTTTACTCCGGGCCGATGTTCAGGTACGAAAGACCACAAGCCGGCCGCTACCGCCAATTTGTCCAGTTCGGTGTTGAAGCATTGGGAAGTGAAGACCCGGCGATTGATGCAGAAGTGATTTCATTAGCAATGGGAATTTATAAGAAACTAGGACTTACTCAATTAAAGTTAATCATTAATAGTCTTGGTGATGCGGGTAGTCGAAACGCTCACAGAGAAGCGCTGATCAATCACTTCAAACCAAGAATTGATGAATTCTGCGGAGATTGTCAGAATCGTTTAGAGAAGAATCCATTACGCATTCTCGATTGTAAAAAAGACCGTGACCATGAATTAATGTCTACAGCACCCTCGATTCTCGAGTACTTAAACAGCGAATCGAAAGCCTATTTTGAAAAAGTCCAAACGCACTTAACGGGGATGGATGTGGAATTTGTAGTCGATCCAACTCTTGTTCGCGGCCTTGATTATTATAATCACACAGCTTTTGAAATCATGAGTGACGCAGAAGGATTTGGAGCCATCACGACCCTTTGTGGTGGAGGACGTTACAATGGGTTGGTGGAAATGATCGGTGGTCCGGAGACTCCAGGAATCGGTTTTGCCTTTAGTATTGAAAGACTACTTTCCGCACTCGAAGCTGAAAATGTTGAACTTCCAATTGAGCAAGGCGTCGATTGTTTTATCGTTTCGCTGGGAGAAGAAGCGAAGGATTATGCAGTTAAGCTTCTTCACAATTTAAGGCAGGTGGGAATTTCTTCAGAAAAGGATTACCTGGATCGTAAGGTGAAAGGTCAATTTAAAGCAGCGGACCGTTATGAAGCGAAATATGTAGCCGTCATTGGCGACAATGAATTACAGGAAAATAAAATCAACCTGAAAAATATGTCTACTGGTGAGCAGGAAGAAATATTTCTTGATCGTTTTGTAGAGAATGTGAAAAGCAAACTTGGTAAATAGAACCCGTTGATTTTAACAAGGAGGAGAACATGATGACAAAAAGAACAGCGTATTGCGGAGATATCACAGAATCATACATCGGTGAAAAAATTACGATTAAAGGCTGGGTACAAAAGAGAAGGGACTTAGGTGGGTTAATCTTCATCGACCTTCGTGACAGAGAAGGAATCGTACAAGTCGTCTTTAATCCGGATTTATCCGGAGAAGCCCTCGCCCTTGCGGAAAAAATTCGTAATGAGTATGTACTTAGTGTGACAGGTACTGTCGTAGCAAGAGGAGAAGGAACGGTCAACCCTAACCTGAAAACGGGGAAAGTGGAAATTCATGTAGAAGAGGTTCAAATCATAAATGAAGCGAAGACCCCTCCTTTCATGATTGATGATCAGATGGAAGTGTCTGATGATGTCCGTTTGAAATATCGTTACGTAGATCTTCGCCGCCCAGCGATGATGGAAACGTTGAGAATGCGTCATAATGTTACTACATCTTTCCGTAACTTTTTAAACGAAAACGGATTTCTGGATGTGGAAACACCGATCTTAACAAAGAGTACGCCTGAAGGTGCACGTGACTACTTAGTGCCGAGCCGTGTTCACCAAGGTGAATTTTACGCGCTGCCACAATCACCGCAAATCTTCAAGCAATTGCTGATGGTATCCGGTTTCGACCGCTATTACCAAATTGCCCGCTGTTTCCGTGACGAAGATCTTCGAGCAGATCGTCAGCCGGAATTCACTCAGATTGATATGGAAATGAGTTTTATGGATACAGAACAGATCATTTCTCTTGTAGAAGACATGATGAAAAAGCTGATGACTGATGTGAAAGACCTGAATGTTCAATTACCATTCCAAAGAATGACGTATGATGATGCCATGAGTCGTTACGGTTCAGACAAACCGGATACACGTTTTGGATTGGAATTGATTGACGTATCGGAAATTGTGAAGGAATCCGGATTTAAAGTATTCGCAGGCGCTGTAGCAAGCGGTGGTCAGGTGAAACTGATTAACGTAAAAGGTGGTGCTTCCCAGTATTCCCGTAAAGACATCGATGGGTTGACAGAGTTTGTTGCACGTTTCGGGGCAAAAGGGCTTGCCTGGTTAAAGGTAGAAGAAGAAGGCTTAAAAGGACCTATTTCCAAATTTGTGACAGAAGAGGATGCTTCGCAAATCTCTGCTTCTGCGAATGCAGAATCGGGAGACCTATTGCTATTCGTGGCTGATAAAAAATCAGTAGTGGCAGATGCACTGGGAGCCCTTCGTCTGAAATTAGGAAAAGAATTAAAACTGATTGATGAAACAAAATTCAATTTCCTATGGGTTACCGACTGGCCATTGCTTGAGTTTGATGAAGGGGAGAACCGTTATTATGCTGCCCACCATCCATTCACGATGCCAGTGAGAGAAGACCTGGAACGTTTCGAGACAGATCCTTCCTCGGTCCGTGCCGAAGCATATGACCTTGTATTGAATGGATACGAGCTTGGAGGGGGATCTCTTCGAATTTATGAGCGTGATATTCAAGAAAAGATGTTTAAAGTACTTGGTTTCTCAAAAGAAGAAGCAGAAAAGCAGTTTGGGTTCCTATTGGAAGCCTTTGAATATGGAACACCTCCACATGGCGGAATCGCCCTTGGTCTGGACCGTTTAGTGATGCTCCTTGCAAGACGCACAAATCTCCGTGATACCATCGCGTTCCCTAAAACGGCAAGTGCAAGCTGTGTATTGACGGATGCTCCAGGTGAAGTGAGTGAAGCTCAATTAAAAGAGCTATCCTTGTCGCTGGATGTAGAATAATGTAAATAAGTTCCGGGGGGCATTCGTTGAAATCATCAAGGTGATATGATATTATTTAAACAATCACAAACGAGTCCTGATGTGTGCGACGTTTTTACCTAACAGTTTTGACCGAACAATTCAAACTTTGGGAGCTTGACGTTTCTGCTAGGCGTTCACGCCCCGTGCCGGGGACTAACAAATAGTGGAATAAAGCACCCACCTGCCGAGAGCGGGTTCAAAACGAAGGAAATGATGGCGACGGCACGATTGGGACTCGACCAAACATGATTTTTAAGAAGATCCTATAGAATGAAGAGTCAGGCTGAAAGTGGCCTGGCTTTTTTTGTTGGGACTAAACCTCTTCTTAATAGGGTAAACAATGGGGGAGGACAACATTTCATATTGATTTTCGGTCCTGTATCCTATATTCTAATTCAGTATAAACCTAGTTGAATACTTATAATGGAGTTGATTATTTTGCTACACCAGTTTTCACGAAATGAACTAGCGATCGGTAAGGATGGCCTTCAAACCCTAAAGAATAGTACGGTGGCAGTACTTGGAATCGGGGGAGTGGGATCCTTTGCAGCCGAAGCTTTAGCCAGGTCAGGTGTAGGGCGTCTTGTGTTAGTGGATAAAGATGATGTGGATATTACAAACGTGAATCGTCAAGTTCATGCATTGCTTTCTACAGTAGGTCAGCCGAAAGTCGATCTGATGAGGGACCGCATCAAGGATATTAATCCGGACTGTGAAGTCATTGCCTTAAAGATGTTCTACACGGAAGAAACTTACGAAGAATTCTTCAATCAAGGGTTGGATTACGTAATAGATGCTTCTGATACAATTTCGTATAAAATACACTTAATGAAAGAATGTTTAAAACGCGATATTCCATTGATCGCGAGCATGGGAGCGGCGAATAAAACCGATCCGACACGCTTCAAAATTGCCGATATCAGCAAGACTCATACGGATCCAATCGCAAAGGTGATCCGGACCCGCCTGAAAAAAGAAGGCATTAAAAAAGGCGTAACTGTTGTTTTCTCTGATGAGAGTCCCATCGTCATCCGTGAAGATATCAGAAAAGAAGTAGGGAAAGATGATGCAAAGATTCGTAAAGCCCAGCTGCCTCCATCTTCAAACGCATTTGTTCCATCGGTTGCAGGTCTTATTGCAGCCAGTCATGTGATGAACCAGCTGTTAAAGCATATTGAAATCAAAAGAGTAAAAGACAAATAAAGGCCATGCAACTGTAAGGACTGAATCCACTTTTGGATTCAGTCCTTTTTCATGTTGCGAAGAATCAATGAATAATAGGGGAAGGGAGACCTGCATTTTTATCAAGGGCTTCCGCTTCCTTTAGCAGAGATAGCATCGCTTTTAATTTTTTATGCTTTTCAGAATACGCGATGTATCTTTTTTTAAGTTCGTCTTGTTTTAGAAGGAGCTCTTCCTTTTCATTAAGGAGAAGTTTATTCTCTTTCTGCTCACTGCCTCTCATTTCCCTTTGTAAAAAGGCAATACAAGATTCCAATGATACTTTAGATGTCTGTTTATTTAATTTTGTATAATACCGGTGTGAACATGTCCCGGGCGATCGCTTGATTTTCAATGCAGCTTCTTCAAAGGCTTCTTTTTTCGATTTGCCTTTTTCTCTATATGATTGGACAACTTCCAATATTAGTTGATCTTCTTCCTCAGTCCAGAGTCGTTTTTTCTTTTCCATTTCCCATCCTCCTCTTCTATTAGCTTTACACACTCCAGCCAAAAAATAATTCCATTAATTAGGTGAATAAGGGATTGACGGTATAATGCGTAATAGTGTACTATCTAACTAGAACACTAAAACACGTTATGAAGGAGTGCAAGTATGAACGGATTTAAAGGTCTTCTTTGGAAAGACTTCAAAACCTCCAAGGTTTGGTTCTATGGCTGGATTGGTATTATTTTTCTGATTTACATCATAGGAATGGTGATCGGAAACTTAGTCAACGAGCCTATAATCGTTCAAATATTCATTATCATGATGGGTGTGTTTCACTTTGCGTTTCTGCCGGGCATTGTCTTGTCCATGCTTCGATTGGAAGGAAAGACGCAGCTTTGGCTTCATAGTCCATATAGTGGATTCAGTCTTTTGTTGCCGAAACTGATTATTGCCTTTATTTACTCTACGGTGTCACTTTTATTAGTGGATCTTTTAGGTGTGATCACCCTGGCTGTCTTCCCTGAGGACTCTCTTTTTTCCTATTGGCCAATCAAAGAAGGCATCCTATTTAATTTAGGAGTATCAGTAGTAGGACTGTATTTTTCCGGATGGACGATTTTCTTGTGGACTTTCTACCACTCACTTTCAAAGTTTCCTTCCATCAAGAATATACGTTGGATTTTTGTAGCTGGTTTTATCATTGTGTATCAAAGTGTGGTCGCATTTCTTATGAGCATTAAATGGGTGGAAAGAATACTCTTCGAAACTTTTACAGTTGAAGTGAGTTCAGGTGTCTTTTTCTCGGTTGGTTCTAGCGAGGCAAAAGCCGGTTTTGAGCCTGAAATGATCCAACTGCCCTTGCTGCCGTTTGTATTCGAAGGAATGGTCATGGTTATCGTATTTATCATTTCCTGCTGGCTATTAGATCGTAAGGTTGAGGTGTAATACATGACAGAAGAATATACAGCTTCCAAACCGATATACCTCCAAATAGCTGACCGAATCATACGTGAGATTGTAAGAAAAGAATTATCTCCGGGTGACAAACTGCCTTCTGTTCGGGAAATGGCTGTTCAATCCGGGGTGAATCCAAATACCATTCAGCGTACGTATAGCGAATTAGAAAGGATGGACATTGTGGAGACGAGGAGAGGGCAAGGAACGTTTGTCACGGAAAAGGAAGAGGTTCTTTCCGTTTTGAACGAAAAAGTACAAGAGGAAGTAATCGAGTTGTTCATTAAAAACATGAGAGAACTGGGGTTAACGAAAGAACAAATGATAAAAGGTGTCGAGAGATATCTTGCCCAAAGAGGGGGGGAATAGGATTGGTTGTGAAATTTGAAGGTGTGACCAAAAAATATGGAAATGAAATGGCTTTGAAGAATACGTCTTTTCACTTCGAAAAGGGGAAGATATATGGTCTGCTTGGTCCAAATGGCAGCGGGAAATCGACCACTTTAAAAATGATTGCGGGATTAGTTCTTCCGAGTGTAGGTACAGTGACCATGAATGGTAAGCCAATTACCCGGAAACGAGCCGGTGAAGTGGCGTATTTAACAGAACTGGATATGTTTTATGAAGCATTTACCGTTGATGGGATGATCCGGTTTTACGCCTCTCAGTTCTCCGACTTTGATATACAGCGGGCGCATGAATTAGTGGGATTCATGGAACTGGACAGTAAGAAAAAGATCAAGCATTTATCAAAAGGAAAACGCGGCAGACTGAAGCTTGTTCTTGCCCTGTCCCGTAATACAGAGGTCCTGCTCCTGGATGAACCCTTTTCAGGATTGGATCCCATGGTAAGGGACTCCATCGTGAAAGGTCTCTTATCCTATATCGATTTCGGCAATCAAACAGTGATCATAGCAACCCATGAAATCGATGAAATTGAAGGGATACTTGATGAAGCGTTTATCATCAATGATGGAGAAATTAAAGGGCACTGTCAGGTAGAAGAGCTTAGAGAAATAGAAGGATTGTCTGTCCTGCAGTGGTTGAAACAAACAACGAAAAAAGAAGGGAAGATGAAGTGATGAAGACGGTTGTGCAATTACAGGATGTCTCAAAAGTCATTAAAGGCAAGACCATTATCGATAATTTATCCTTTGACGTGTATGAAGGGGAAGTATTCGGTTTTCTGGGACCGAACGGAGCAGGAAAAACGACGACGATCCGAATGATAGTAGGACTAATGAATATTTCAAAAGGAGACGTCCTGATTTCGGGGAAAAGCATTAAAAAAGATTTCGAAGGTGCCATAAAGGATGTTGGGGCCATCGTTGAAAACCCAGAGCTCTATAAGTTCATGTCCGGGTATCAGAACTTAAAGCATTTTGCCCGCATGCAAAATGAAATTACCGAAGAAAGGATGAAGGAAGTCATCGAACTGGTCGGTTTGACAGATCGCATCAATGATAAAGTGAAAACCTATTCCCTCGGGATGAGACAGCGCTTGGGTCTGGCGCAATGCCTGCTCCATAAACCGAAGCTCCTCATACTCGATGAGCCTACAAATGGTTTGGATCCTGCCGGTATCCGCGAAATTCGTGCATATATAAGAAAGCTTGCCCAGGAAGAAGGCATGGCGGTCATCGTATCAAGTCACTTATTATCTGAAATGGAAATGATGTGCGATCGAATCGGGATCATCCAATCCGGAAAGCTTGTGGATGTACAGCAGGTACGTGATTTCGTTGAAGGTTCCGAACAGGTTTACCATTTTGAGGTACATGATGTAGATAAGATCAAAGCTGTACTCAAGAAGTTCGATCCGAAAATCAAATATGAAACGAAGGGATCGGAAGTACAGGTCGCTTTAACGAAGGAACAAGTACCGAATGTCATTCGGGCACTTGTGGATGCGGATGTTCAAATCTATAGTGTCATGCCGATTGCCAAGACACTGGAAGACAGATTCTTAGAAATCACGAATGAAAAAGGAGAGGTCGTGCATGCTTAGTCTCATTAGAAATGAATGGATAAAAATATTTAAACGGGTCGGAACATATGTCATGCTCGGATTGCTTATTCTGATTATTGGAGTGACGGCAGCCTTTACGAAGTATGATGACGGAAAAGCAAAGGAATCGGAAAACTGGAAGCAGGAACTCTCAGCGCAAGTGGAAGCGGATAAACAAATGTTGTCTGAAAATCCAAATATGAATAATTTCATAGAGAAAGACACTGAACGACGAATTGCGTTAAATGAATATCGCATTGAAAATGACATTCAACCGAAAGTGAAAGAAACGGTATGGACGTTTGTGGAAACGAATGCCTTTTCCGTACTTGTTGTCGGTCTATTTGCCATCATTGTGGCAGCAGGAATAGTGGCAAGTGAGTTCAGCTGGGGTACGATCAAACTTTTGCTCATTCGTCCCATCTCAAGAACAAGAATCCTTCTATCGAAGTATTTCACCGTCATATTATACGGAGTGAGCATGCTATTTATATTATTCGTCGTATCGTTCCTGATAGGACTTCTATTATTTGGCGGAACAGATCAGTCAACCCATCTGGCGTATGTGGATGGGAAGGTAGTCGAACAGAACATTGTCGGGTACTTGATCAAAACCTACTTATTGAAAACCATTGATGTCGTGATGATGGCTACAATGGCCTTCATGATATCAACTGTGTTCAGAAGCAGCTCACTGGCTATCGGCATCTCCTTGTTTCTATTGTTTGTGGGAGGCAATGCAACAAGCCTGCTCGCTCTTCGATTCGACTGGGCAAAATTCAGTTTGTTCGCAAACACAGATCTGACTCAATACACAGGTTTCACACCACCGTTAGTGGACGGCATGACCATGGGCTTCTCCATCACCATGCTCATCATCTACTTCATCATCTTCCAGCTGCTGGCATTCATCGTCTTTAATAAAAGGGACGTGGCGGCATAGAAACATCCGGAAAGGCGCATTTTGCCTTTTTGGGAAGTTTGCCTTATGACCTCGAGGGGCTAGTCAATAGCTGGACAATTAAAAAGCAAACAAAAAGTGGCGGACTCATCAGAGTTCGTCACTTTTATGCATACCGGTATAAATCTGCGAACTTCAAACGTGTGACTTGTTGAAGGAGAAAGGCTGATTCAGTGGCATCTTTTTTTCGAAGAGTATTTAAAGCTTCTATCATTTCATCATGAGTCATGATTCCCACTCCGTGTCCAAAATACTGATCCTCTTTTAAAAACACAGAATTTTCCCCCATCCATATAGGATCGTCATAGTCAGGATTAGAGAAGTAGTAAACATCCCCGGGAATATAGTCCACTCCTTCATAGGTGACCATGCTCATATCATCGTCATAATTGTGACTCCACACTAAAAGGGGGGAGAACAGCTGATTGAAATAAGAAGTCCTAATCGTATCAAGAATCGATTTATAGTATATGAGAACAATGCTGGTGACGCATTCGAAGCTATAGGCAGAGCTATTTGTGAAAATATCTTCAATGGCTTCTGATGGAAGTTTCGAGTCGCGAAGTCTATATCCGTATGGGGTCTTGATCCAAAAAGTAGAGTTGAAATAGGAGTGTTCAAAAGCAGCGAATTTGGCGTCACCCTCATCCATACTCCTTGCATTGGCAATGAATCGTTCCCGCATTTTCAACTCAAATCTGAGCTCGCCTAAGTTACGGTATCGATACTCTGTAGGACTGCTTTCCAGCGCTTTAACGATGCTTTCTTCTATAGGTGATAGATTCGTTAACCCAATACTTGACAATCCATTTTCAATGATAATCAATCCATACACCTCCAGGCCTTTTTACTAATGTATGATAGGGTTGAGAGATATGGCATTGACACGTTAAAAAAAGTGCTTATTCATAAAATAAACCTGCCAAAAAGTCAGAATCCCTTTCCGGCAGGTTTGTATTATTGTCGGGGCTGAACGAGCCGCCTCCGCTTTTGTGTCATCCAGCTCCGGCGGCTAGCCCCTCGAGGTCATAAGCTAAATCGGCCAAGAAGGCAAAGAACGCCTTCCCGGCCAATTCAGCTTATGCTTGTCGGGGCCGAACGAGCCGCCTCCGCTTTTGTTATTTCATCTGCTTATTAATCTTCTCATACACCTGAGCAATCGTCTGTTCGAATTTGCCAGTCGATTTAGGAGTATAGTAATGAGCATTCTTAAGCTTATCTGGTAAATAGGTTTGAGGCACCCATCCCGATTCATAGCTATGAGGGTACTTGTATTCGATGCCTCTTCCCAGTTCTTTGGCACCTTGATAATGAGCATCCTTCAGGTGATCCGGAACCTCGCCGCTTTTTCCTTTACGGATATCGCCGAGTGCCAGGTCGATGGCAGTGATCGCCGAGTTCGATTTAGGTGAGAGACATAGTTCGATGATCGCGTTGGCTAACGGTATTCTCGCTTCTGGAAATCCAATTTTCTCAGCAGTTTCGACTGCCGCCAATGTTCTTGGTCCCGCTTGGGGGTTGGCAAGGCCGATATCTTCATAGGCAATCACCAATAGTCTGCGTGCGATGCTCGGTAAATCTCCGGCTTCAACGAGTCTTCCCAGATAATGGAGTGCTGCATTCACATCACTTCCGCGAATCGATTTCTGAAATGCGCTTACGACATCATAATGGGCGTCACCGTCTTTATCGTGAGAAAAACTTTTCTTTTGCAGGCACTCTTCGGCGATATTGACATCAATAGAAATTACACCGTCCTCATTCGGTGAAGTGGACAAGACAGCCAGTTCCAATGCATTCAACGAACTCCTCACATCTCCAAAGCTACTGCTTGCAAAATGTTCAATCGCTTCGTCGGTTACATCAAGTGAATAGCCACCTAATCCACGCTCTTCATCCTTTATGGCTCGATTCAAGGCGATTTTCATTTCTTCGATCGTAAGTGGCTTTAACTCGAAAATTTGGCATCTGCTTCTGATCGCTGGATTAATAGCGTGGTAGGGGTTGCTCGTCGTTGCCCCGATCAGTGTGATCATACCATTCTCCAAATACGGAAGGAGAAAATCCTGCTTTCCTTTATCCAATCGATGCACCTCATCCAATAGAAGGATCACTTTTCCGGACATTTTGGCTTCTTCTGCAACGATTTGAATATCTTTTTTATTATTGGTTACGGCATTCAGGTTTTTAAATCGGTATTTCGTACTTCCGGCTATTGCGCTCGCGATGGACGTTTTTCCAATACCCGGTGGACCGTATAATATCATGGATGACAGCTGCTTTGCTTTTACCATCCTGTCTATGATTTTTCCTTCTCCAACTAAATGCTGTTGCCCGATGATTTCATCAATGGTCCTAGGTCTCATCTTAAAGGCAAGTGGTTTAATCGACATGAAACATCTCTCCAAACTGACGTTCTAGTTAAATTCACTTTATCATAGGAGGTTCTCATAAGGAAATATTGTGGCTGGGAAAAAGGGGGGAAGTGTATGAAGCCGCCCCTTTCACAGTCAGAGGGCGGATATGCTATAATAACAAAAGTCAATACAGAAGAATACTACGTCCCGATGAACGAGACGTTATTAAATATAGTAGAGGTGCTGGACATGAAGATATCAACTAAAGGCCGATACGGTTTAACGATTATGATTGAATTAGCAAAACGCCATGGTGAAGGGCCGACTTCACTGAAGACGATCGCACAGCAGCATGAGCTGTCGGAACATTATCTTGAACAACTGGTTGCTCCACTGCGAAATGGCGGTCTTGTTAGAAGTATCCGGGGGGCGTACGGTGGTTATGTGTTAGGGCATGAGCCATCTGAAATCACAGCGGGAGATATTATCCGGATCCTTGAAGGGCCCATTAGCCCTGTAGAAGGAATTGAAGACGAAGAACCGGCAAAGCGCGAGCTGTGGATCCGGATCCGGGATGCCGTTAGAGAAGTGCTCGATAATACAACGATAGAAGATTTAGCCAGTCATTCAGATGACGGTGAATCAGATGCGTACATGTTCTATATCTAGGAGGTAACGAAAAAATGGAAAGAGTGTACCTGGATCATGCTGCAACGTCTCCCATGCATCCTGAAGTAATTGAAGAAATGATTTCAGTGATGAAGAAGTCCTTTGGTAATCCATCGAGCATTCATTCATTTGGACGTGCATCACGACATCTTGTCGACCGCGCACGTACTATCATCGCTCAAAGTATTCATGCCGATTACAATGACATCATTTTTACAAGCGGTGGAACTGAAGCGGATAATTTAGCTATTATCGGTTCAGCCGAGGGGAATAAAGGAAAAGGAAATCATATCATTACGACACAAACCGAGCATCATGCTGTTTTACATGCGTGTAATTTTCTTGAATCCCAAGGGTTTGAGGTGACTTATCTGTCAGTAGACCGTACGGGTAGGATATCGGTGGAGGAACTGCAAAGGGAACTTCGCGACGATACGATCCTTGTTACGATTATGTTTGGGAATAATGAAGTAGGAACGATCCAGCCGATTAAAGAAATTGGACAACTTCTTCAAAATCATCAAGCTTATTTTCATACAGATGCTGTACAAGCGTTTGGTTTAACACACATTGACGTGAAAGAACTTGGAATCGATTTGCTTTCGGTTTCGGGTCATAAAATAAATGGTCCTAAAGGGATAGGCTTTCTTTATTCACACAAAAACGTGGAACTTCAGCCTGGATTATATGGTGGAGAACAGGAAAGAAAGCGCCGTGCAGGTACAGAAAACGTCCCGGCGATTGTCGGTCTTGGAAAGGCTGTAGAAATTGCTCAAAAAGCCATTGAAGAGAAGAGCTCTCAGTACTCTCGTTTCAAGGTTTTATTGAAAGAGACCTTAGCCGGAGCCGGCATTGATTTTGAGGAGAACGGATCTCTTGAGTATGGATTGCCCCATGTGCTAAACTTAAGCTTTCCCGGCACGGATGTAGAGTCCATGCTGGTGAATTTAGATATGTCAGGTATCGCTGTATCAAGCGGTTCTGCTTGTACGGCTGGATCTATAGAGCCTTCACATGTTCTGGTCGCGATGTTTGGCAAACAGTCAGGGAATTCAAGGAACTCCATCCGCTTCAGCTTTGGTCAGGGGAACACGGATGAGCAGATTGTCTGGACTGCCCATGAAGTCGCAAAGATCGTGAAGCGATTAACAACTTAAGAAAGTCGTCTGAAAAGGGCGATTGAACGAATAAGGAGGTGGCGTTAGTGAAAAAAGAACCAAAGGATACGAGAGTGGTCGTTGGGATGTCTGGTGGAGTAGACTCTTCTGTGGCCGCATTATTGTTAAAGCAACAAGGCTATGAAGTCATCGGGATTTTCATGAAAAACTGGGATGATACCGATGAAAATGGGTTTTGTACCGCAACAGAAGATTACAACGATGTGATTCGGGTATGTAACCAAATTGGTATTCCTTACTACGCTGTGAATTTTGAAAAACAATACTGGGATAAAGTGTTTACGTATTTCCTGGATGAATATAAAGCGGGAAGAACACCAAATCCGGATGTGATGTGTAATAAAGAAATTAAGTTCAAAGCATTCCTTGATCATGCACTGAAACTTGGTGCAGATTATCTGGCAACCGGCCACTATGCACAGGTTGAATACCGTGATGGAGAATACAAGATGCTCCGGGGTGTTGACAACAATAAGGATCAAACGTACTTCCTCAATCAATTAGGTCAGGAGCAACTTGAAAAAGTGATGTTCCCCCTAGGTGGCATCGATAAGAAAAAGGTTAGGGAAATTGCTAAGGAAGCGGGCCTTGCGACTGCTGCCAAGAAAGACAGTACGGGGATTTGCTTCATCGGTGAGCGCAACTTCAAAGATTTCTTAAGCAACTACTTACCTGCCCAACCGGGAACGATGGAAACATTAGACGGTAAAGTGATGGGAAAACACGATGGATTGATGTACTATACGATTGGCCAACGCCATGGACTGGGTATAGGTGGGGCCGGAGAGCCTTGGTTCGCCATCGGTAAGGACCTTGAAAGAAACGTGCTATATGTAGGTCAAAGCTTCGAACATCCTGCCCTTTATTCAGATTCCATTCTCGCAACGGATGTTCACTGGACCTCAAATGGTGAGAAACCAGCTGAATTCGCCTGCACGGCAAAATTCCGTTACCGTCAGGATGATAACAACGTAACGGTCATTCCTTTGGAAGATGGTAAGGCGAAAGTCATTTTTGACGAGCCTATCCGTGCCGTCACACCAGGACAAGCGGTTGTTTTCTACAACGGTGATGAGTGTCTGGGTGGAGGAACGATCGATACCATTTATAAAGATGAGAAAAAACTTACGTATGTAGGTTAAGACTGACGATGACCACAAAAAGGACTGAGAAGAAGAGATGAACAACCTCTCTTCTCTCAGTCCTTTTTTCATCATGGATGGATATCAATATTGAGAGTACCTTATGTTATACTAGAAGCGATACGCGGGAAGAACCTTACTCAACTTGCATACATAAATCAAAACAATATAGAGGTGTTTTTAATTGGATAAGAATTTAAAAGGAATTGAGTTATTACAAGAAGGAAAAGTAGAAGAGGCTGTGAAGCTTTTTTCAGAAGCCATCGAAGAAAACCCTAAGGATCCTGTCGGATATATTAATTTCGGGAACGTATTAATGTCAGTTGGAGACAATGATAAGGCTAAGAAGTTTTTCGAACGGGCGATCTCGATCGACGACAATGCAGGGGCAGCATACTATTCCCTGGGGAACCTGTACTTTAATGAAAATAACTTTGATGAAGCAAAGGATCAGTTTGAAAAAGCTGTTTCGAAAGGAATGGAAAATGCCGACGTTTACTTCATGCTTGGAGTCAGTTTGTTCCAATTAGAGCAGCCGAGACTAGCTCTTCCTTACTTACAACGAAGTGTCGAACTGAATGAAGCGGACACTGAGGCACGCTTCCAGTTAGGTCTATGCTTAGCGAAAGTTGAAGCATATGAAGAAGCGATTGCGCAATTATCTCAAGTAGTGGAAGCAGACCCAACTCACGCAGATGCTTACTACAACTTAGGGGTTGCCTATGCAGGCCATAAGGATGATGCAGATACGGCACTTATGTATTTCAACAAAGCAATCGAAGTTCAACCAGATCATATGCTGGCGGGCTATGGCATCAAGATGATCGAAAAGCTGAAAAATGAACAAAGTGAATAGTTAGGAGGTTCACTGATTTGAGCCAGCAAGATTCTTTAAAGCTGTTTGGTGAGGAAGAAATCTATATAAAAGGAAGGCACCTTGTCACGATTTTTCATAATGAGGAAAATCTCTATACCGTCGTCCGGATCCGGGTGGACGAAACGAATGATTCTTATGAAGACAAAGAAGCGGTTGTAACCGGGAATTTTCCTAAGATTCATGAAGATGAGACCTACGTGTTTTACGGGAGGTTTCAAGATCACCCAAAGTTTGGCATGCAGTTTCATGCAAAGCATTTCAAGAAAGAAATCCCACAAACCACACAAGGTGTCGTCCATTATTTATCAAGTGATTTATTTAAAGGAATCGGGAAGAAAACAGCTGAGAAGATAGTGGAGCATATCGGGGAAAACGCCATCACCAAAATACTCGAAAATCCAAGCCTCCTGGATGAAATTCCAAAGCTTCCAAAGGAAAAGGCGAAAAGTATTTATGATACGCTTTCCGAGCATCAAGGCTTGGAGCGGGTCATGATCATGCTGAATGATCTGGGGTTTGGACCCCAAATTTCCATGAAGGTCTATCAAGCCTATAAAGAGCAGGCACTTGAAGTCATTCAAAATAATCCCTATAAGCTCGTGGAAGACATTGAAGGAATCGGCTTTACCCGGGCCGATGAGATCGGAGCTAAGATTGGTTTGACTGGCAGTCATCCTGACCGGATCAAAGCAGGCTGTATATACACCCTTGAGCAAACCTGTGTGAAGCAGGGCCATGTTTTTCTCGAAGCAGAAGAACTCATTGTAACGGTGAAGGAGCTCCTTGAGAAAAGTCAGCCCGAAAAGGTCGATTACACTGAAATATCCAGTCAATTGGTTTCCTTGGAGGAAGAGGGTAAAGTCATTGGAGAAGGCGCAAAGGTGTATGTTCCTTCTCTTTACTTCTCTGAAAAGGGGATCGTGACGAACATTGAAAAGATTTTGTCTCAAACCCAATATAAAGATCAATTTCCTCAATCCGAATTTCTTCTGTCACTTGGAGCACTAGAGGACCGACTGGGAGTTCAATACGCACCTTCCCAAAAAGAAGCCATCGAAACAGCGTTAATGTCACCAATGCTTCTGTTAACCGGAGGACCCGGAACCGGTAAGACGACCGTCATTCAGGGGATTGTCGAGCTGTTTGCTGATCTCCATGGCTGCTCCTTGGATCCCAAGGATTACAAAGATGAACCCTTTCCTGTTTTACTGACAGCTCCGACTGGTCGAGCGGCAAAGCGCATGACGGAATCCACGGGCCTCCCTGCCATGACGATTCACCGTCTTTTAGGCTGGAACGGTCAAGAGGGATTTCAGAGTGATGAGGAACGGGCGATTGAAGGTAAGTTGTTAATTGTGGATGAAGTGTCCATGGTCGACACATGGCTTGCTCATCAATTATTGAAGGCTCTGCCAGAGGATATTCAAGTAATATTTGTCGGGGATGAGGATCAATTACCGTCTGTCGGTCCTGGCCAGGTACTAAAGGACCTATTGAAATCAGAAGTGGTACCGACTGTCAGATTAACGGATATTTATAGACAGGAAGAGGGCTCTTCCATTATTGAACTTGCTCACTATATGAAAAGGGGCCAGGTTCCTGCAGATCTGACCAAACAGCAAAAGGATCGATCCTTCTTCCCATGCAGAACCAATCAAATATCCGAAGTCGTTCAAAAAGTTGTTGAGAATGCGAAGAAAAAAGGGTACTCCCCAAAGGATATACAGGTCCTTGCTCCTATGTATCGAGGCCCAGCAGGTATCGATCGATTGAATGAACTCCTTCAGGAAATCTTCAATAGCAATGACGGTACCCGGAAAGAGATCGCATTTGGAGATGTGAAATATCGTATTGGGGATAAGGTTCTTCAGTTGGTCAATCAGCCTGAAAACAATGTTTTCAACGGAGATATCGGTGAAATTGTCTCGATCTTTTATGCAAAGGAAAACACCGAGAAGCAAGATATGATCATTGTTTCATATGAAGGTAATGAGGTCACCTATACCAGGCAGGATCTCGTGCAAATTACCCATGCGTATTGCTGCTCGATCCATAAGTCACAAGGAAGTGAGTTTCCCATTGTGATTTTACCTGTCGTGAAAAGCTATTATCGGATGCTGAGAAGAAATCTTCTATATACAGCCATCACCAGGAGCAAACAATTCCTCATTCTTTGTGGAGAACTTGATGCTTTTACCCTTGGAGTGGAGAGAGAAGATGATTTTCTCCGCAAAACAACCCTAAGCGAAAAACTGAGAAGCTTAACCGGTGCTGAAGAGAACACGGCAGTCTCTCCTGAAAAAGGATTACCCATTGAAGAAATCTTGCTGAATGAGGATCCAATGATTGGAATGGAAGGCATCAGCCCCTATGATTTCATGAAAGCATAAGGTCAACGAATGAATATTTCTCCTGCAGAAATTATTCATTCGTTGACCTTTTTCTATATACTCCTTTGGGATCTCTCCCACTGATTATGTTCAGTCGTCAAAAGGAGTAAATTTTTCTTTTGAATGAGTGGTAGTCTAAAAATATAGACAGTTCCTTTCCGCTCCAGGCACTTGCTTTCCGCGGGGAGGAAGTCAAGCCTCCTCGGGCTTTTGCCCTGTGGGGTCTCGACCTTTCCTCTATTTCCCGCAGGAGCTATTCCTGTGAGATAAGAATGTCACTATTGCATAAAAAAAGACCCTCCGTTATGATGCAGGTGCTAACCAATCGCTCATAACTAAGGAGGATCTTCACATGCATGATAATCGAAATCGACGTATTAATCAAATTTCTGAAACGACACTAGTTATTGGCATCGACATCGCCAAGCGCAACCACTATGCGTGCGCCGTAGATGAACGCGGACGTGAACTTAGGAAAAGCTTTGTCATTCGTCAATCGCTTAACGGCTTTGAAACCTTTTACGCGACTCTCATGAAGTTAATGGAGACACATGGTAAGAAAGAGGTCATCATAGGCTTTGAACCTACCGGTCATTACTGGATGAACCTCGCAGCTTTTCTAACGAATCAAGGCATCCCATTCGTCCTTGTTAATCCTCTGCACGTAAAACAATCCAAAGAGTTGGACGATAACCTGCAGAGTAAAAATGATTTAAAGGATGCCCGTGTCATCGCTAAGATGATGCCTCAAGGGTATTATAGTTTGCCAAGGGAAATGACGAAAATCGATTCAGAACTCCGCCGGGGGACGGCCTTTCGAGCCCGTTTAAAAGACCAATCGGCCTCCATTCAAAACCGCATCCGACGCTGGCTCGATCTTTACTTCCCTGAGTTTACCTCCGCAATCAAAGGGCTTGGTAAACAGGCTCAGGCTATCTTGAAATATGCGCCTTTACCGGAAGATCTCTTGATTTTCTCTCCCGAAGAACTGATTGGTTTTCTTCAGGAAAAGGGGATTCGCTATCTGTCGAAAAGGAAAGTAGAACGACTACTCCAAGTAGCGGAGTATTCAATTGGACTTCAAGACAGTCCGGAGATGGCGCGCATGGAAATCAGGATGTTACTTGATCAAATGTCCATGTATGAATCACAGATAAACTCGTTAACTGAAAATCTTATCGCTCTTGCCCGTGAGCTGACTGATTTTGATTACCTTTTGTCCATTCCTGGTATCAGCGAATCGACCGTTTTAGAGCTACTTTCCGAAACCGGTTCATTGAAACGTTATAAAGATCCACGCCAACTATTCAAACTCGCGGGACTTACACTCGTAACCAACTCATCCGGTGAATCAAAAGGCAGAAAAAGAATCTCTAAGCGAGGGAGGAGAAGGCTTCGGTCCCTATTATACAAAGCGATGTTGCCATTACTTCACGCCAATCCGGCCTTTAAGACACTTTATGAGTATTACAGTGAAAACCGAGAGAAGCCGGTAACGAAAAAAGAAGCACTTGTGATTCTTTGTCGCAAACTCCTTCAAATCTGTCACGGTCTTAGCCAGTATGAAACGAAATTTGATGCCGAACGAATGATACAAGATATGCCTTTTCTCGCTCCTTATAAAGCAGCATAAACTACTGATATAAAACGTAGTTCTTCTACAACCCAGACACTGAGAAGCCGGCCCATACACGACTTTCGACGATCTATTGATCAGTCCATGCAGGAGCATACGCCGGCCTCTGCGTTAGGGAAAGACCCAACGAAGGAATGTAGGCACAAGATGCCAGGAGATATGGGAGGGTGAGTCCACCTAATAAGCAGAGATCAAAAGTGCCCATAATGAATTTAAGGGAGATCCTTCCAGTCTCTTAACGCAACGCGTAAGTATATTTCCCTTTATTTTGAACAAATGAAAAATGAAGGGAATAAAACTGGTTAACGTCACGCAAAAAAAATTTTATAAAGAGAATAATACGGTTCAAAGCCCTGACATAATAACTTTTCCCGAGGGAGTCAAGTGCCTTCCGCTACAATCCACTCTGTGCTACTACATTGTTTCTGCCTATAAGTATAGGTAAATAAATTATCTACAAAAGAATAAAAAAAATTTATTTTAACCCATAATTTGGAAGAGTATTGAACTTACTTTCAAATGGTTAAACAATTCCTTTGATTGGTCCATGTATGGTACAAATGTTAACTGCAGGATAAGCTAAATCCTTTCCTTGAATGACAAAAAAATAGGATCGAAAATAATCTTATCAGTAGATATTCTTTTTTGCTCCGCGTTAAATAACCTCTAGTGAAGGGCAGTGGTCGATTTTCAATTGAGTACTGAAATTCTGTTTTCTATAGTTTGATTTCGTCACTTTTAAGCTCTGTCACAAGATTTTCTTATAGATGGTGAGGGGAACTGCGTAGACTCCTGCGGAAGTACGGACGTGCAGAGACCCCTTTCGGCTAAGCTGAGGAGGCTCGGCCGAACGCTAGCTGCAAGGAGCGGTTCCCCTCACCATCCAGCACACACGAATGGACATAGCCCAAGTAGATCTTCTGTTAAAAAAGATCAACAATCTTTGCGAAAAGAGCCTATTGATAACAATTAATGTTAACTTAAAATAAAATTAAGTTGACATATATTTAAAGAAAGCGATATCCTTATCTTGTAGAAAAAAGACAGATGGGGGAAGACAGATGAACAGAAAATTAAGGACAATCGATCTTACACTGGCAGGGATGTTTGTTGCACTTATGGCGATAGGTGCCAACATCACGACATTCGTACCTTTTATGGTAGTGGGCGGTGTTCCCATTACGTTACAAACGTTCTTCGCCATTTTAGCAGGAGCGATCCTTGGAAGCAGGGTGGGGGCGATTTCCATGACAGTGTACGCACTGGTAGGATTAGTGGGTGTTCCTGTATTTGCACGATTTGGAGCAGGGTTATCCTCTATTGTGAGCCCTACATTCGGATTTATCGTTTCGTTTATTTTCACAGCTTACATTACAGGTAAAATCGTAGAAAAACATAAAGGTGTAAAGGTCTACATTTTCGCAGCACTAGTCGGGATGGCGGTCAATTATGTGGTCGGTACAAACTGGATGTACGCAGCGTACAAGCTTTGGGCTGCAGCTCCTGAAGGATTTACATATAAACTTGCATGGGCCTGGATGGTGGTTCCTTTACCTAAGGATATCATATTAGCCGTGTGTGCTGGAATAATGGCTCATCGTCTGGAGAAATCGGTCCTATCTAAGAGTACATTTAAGAATATAAATAGAGCGGCTTAAACTAAAGGGGGAGGAATTTTATATGAAAACGTGGAAGGAAATGGCATTTGGAGTGATCGAGGGAGAAGAAATCACAAATGAAGAAGCTTTATCGATTTTACAAAGTCCGGATGACGAGCTTCTGGAATTATTGCATAGCGCTTATCTGATTCGAAAACATTATTATGGGAACAAAGTGAAATTAAATATGATCATCAATACGAAATCAGGTTTATGCCCTGAAAACTGCGGCTATTGTTCACAGTCCATTGTTTCAAATGCTCCGATCGAAAAATATCGCATGGTGGATAAAGAAACAATTCTAAAAGGAGCTGAAAATGCTCATCAGCTAAATGTGGGAACATATTGTATTGTGGCGAGTGGAAGGGGACCGAGCAATCGTGAAGTCGATCATGTGGTTTCAGCAGTAAAGGAAATCAAAGAGCAATATAACTTAAAAGTATGTGCTTGTTTAGGCTTATTAAAAGACGATCAGGCGAAACGGTTAAAAGAAGCAGGGGTGGATCGTTATAACCATAACATCAATACTTCAGAGAACCATCATGAAAACATCACCACCTCCCATACATATGAAGATAGGGTGAATACCGTTGAACAAGCGAAAGCACAAGGGATTTCTCCCTGTTCCGGAATCATTGTCGGCATGAAAGAGACATTGCAGGATGTGGTTGATATGTCCCGCAGCTTAAAGGTTCTGGATGCCGACTCCATTCCAGTGAACTTTTTACATGCCATTGATGGTACACCTCTTGAGGGAACAAATGACCTCGATCCGAGGTATTGTTTAAAAGTCCTTTGTTTAATGCGCTTTATCAACCCGACAAAAGAGATCCGTATTTCAGGGGGACGGGAAGTGAATCTGCGCAGTTTACAGCCACTGGGACTTTATCCAGCCAACTCGATTTTTGTTGGTGATTACTTAACGACAGCCGGTCAGGAAGGGACAGCAGATCATCAAATGCTTGAAGACCTGGGGTTTGAGGTTGATTATGTGAAGGAAGTAAGTGAGCATGCAACATCATGAAAATGAAATAAATAAATTTAGGTGGGTGCTTTGGAAAAGGTTACTCCTTATGAAATCAAGAAAATATCCCACACTATATAAGAACGGTGATCAAACATCGTTTGGGCGGATATTCTCATTGAACAAGTATATAATCAGCTCGGATTGGTCATGATGGTAGGGAATACACACCAGGTTTTGGTGTAATAGAGGTGAACCTTACCGATGAAGTGTCCAAATTGTCAGAGCAAAGATATCGGAAAGATCGGCATCAACCAATATTATTGTTGGGGTTGCTATATAGAGCTTTCCTTGTCAAAGGGAGTCATTCATACTCATCAAGTGGAAGAGGATGGATCACTGAGCTCCTTAGACGACTTGTTTGATGAGGAAGAACGCCGACTAAGCTAGGAAGAGGTGTCTTTCTTGAACAAAACATTTGCATCCATCGTTGGTTTTGGAGCAGGAATCGCTGCTTCTATCTATTCTCAAAGATCCAATATGATGAACCAAAGACAAATGAAACGAATTCGTAAACAAGTAAAGAAACTTTTTTAACAGCTAAAAAGGCTGACTTTCGGGTCAGTCTTTTTTTATTTTCTTGGTTATTTAAATGAAGAGAACTTAAATATTTAGAAAAAATCATAAATTTTTATTGAAATCGCCAGCTGTTATTTGGATATCAGCGGAATTTTTGTTTTATCTGCGAAATCTCAGTTTTATCAGCGATATTCCCAATATATCAGCGAAATCTCAGTTTTATCAGCGGAATATCAATAATATCAGCGAAAAGACTTTCGCTCCTTCCGTCCCCATCGATTTATTGTCGGGTATGCCCAAGCCGCCAACCACGCTTTTGTTTCTGTCCAATGAATAAAAAACCCTCCTACATTCCAACACTAGGAAAGAAGAGAAGGAGGTGGTGATGATGGAAAAGCGACCCTATGCCAAATGGTTGTACCGACTTTCAATTGCTCTTATTCTTGCTTTATTCCTATATATTCTCTATTTATTAAAGCCAGTATGGCATCCGGTCCTGGAAGTATTGTTCTTTTCGCTCCTTCCCTTCTTGATAGGGGGATTCATTGCCTATTTGCTTCATCCTATAGTAGAAAAAATCCATGAGGCTGGCATTCATAGAGGAATAGCAATCATGCTCATCTACATCCTTTTCTTCGGAGGATTAGGATACGCGGTCTATAAGGGAACTCCGATCATCATACATCAGTTGAAAGATTTATCAGAGAATGCGCCACTATTTACAAAACAGTACCAGAAGTGGCTTGACTATGTACAAAGCGAGACCTCCACTTGGCCTGACGGAATACAATCTCAATTAGAGAAAAGAATTGACCGGATCGAAGCCTGGTTGACGGGGCTTGTCGCAGTCGTTCTGGCCACTGTGATGAAGTTTATGAACAGCTTGCTGCTTGTTGCGATTATTCCCTTCGTATCCTTTTATTTATTAAAGGATATTACGAAAGTGAAAAAATTTCTGTGGCAGCTCACTCCTAACAAATGGAGGAACAGCGCGATTTCATTCTCAAAGGATGTGGATGAATCGCTGGGAGGTTATATCCGGGGACAGCTTTTAGTTTGTTTGCTCATTGGGGGACTTTCTGCATTAACACTCTGGTTGATCGGTATGAAATATCCCTTGATCCTCGGATTGATCATTGGAGTTACCAATGTAATACCTTATTTCGGACCGATTATCGGAGCCGTTCCTGCTGCCATTGTGGCAAGTACGATCTCTGTCAATATGATGATATATGTCGTCATCATGGTCATAGTACTCCAATTTTTGGAGGGGAATATCTTATCGCCCCTCATTGTCGGAAAAAGCCTTCATATGCATCCACTGTTTATTATGGCTGCCCTTATCCTAGGTGGTGAAGTAGGGGGTGTGATCGGAATGATTGTTGCAGTACCTTTTTTAGCTGTGGTAAAAGTAGCGATTTTACATGGCCGAACCCATTTCATTCATGCATCAGGGGAAGATTAACTGAAAAAATAAGAATCAACATTGACAAATACAGTGAATATTTCTATAATCCAACATATACAAGTATTCGTATAAAATGAAAGCTATGAAGGATCGAGTACGTTATAGCCCATCTACCAGAGAGGAATCCCCCAGGCTGTAAGGGATTTTAGATGAAGGATAACCGAATGCTAATCCTGAGTGCAGGTAAAGCCTGCCGTCTATCCGCGTTAAGGTGTTTTGAGGGATGAATATAAGAAAAGCGGAAGGGCTTTCCTTTATTCATAACCAGGGTGGTACCGCGAGAATAGCTCTCGTCCCTGTTTTAGGGATGAGGGCTTTTTTGTATTCTTTTTTAACCATACATATAAAGGAGGAAGCTTGAAAATGAACAAATTAACAGGCGCAGAAATTCGTCAGAAGTTTTTAGATTTCTTTCAGGAAAAAGGACACGGGGTGGAACCAAGTGCTTCATTGGTTCCGCATGAGGATCCGTCCCTTTTATGGATCAATAGTGGGGTAGCGACATTAAAGAAATATTTTGATGGACGTGTCATCCCTCAAAATCCAAGGATCGTGAATGCCCAAAAGTCGATTCGAACCAATGATATTGAAAACGTAGGGAAAACAGCACGCCATCACACATTTTTCGAAATGCTTGGAAACTTCTCGATCGGAGAATATTTTAAAGTAGAAGCGATTGAATGGGCTTGGGAATTTTTGACCGACGAGAAATGGGTCGGCTTTGATCCCGAGAAGCTTTCCGTTACCATTCACCCCGAAGATCATGAAGCATTTGACATCTGGAACAAAAAAGTAGGAGTACCGGCAGAACGAATCATTCGCATCGAAGGGAACTTCTGGGATATCGGGGAAGGTCCAAGTGGCCCGAATACAGAAATCTTCTATGATCGCGGGCCGGAATATGGGAACAATCCTGAAGACCCTGAATTATATCCGGGTGGAGAGAATGATCGTTATCTTGAGGTATGGAACCTTGTGTTCTCACAATTCAATCATAACCCTGACGGAACGTACACTCCGCTTCCTAAGAAGAATATTGATACCGGTATGGGACTTGAACGTATGGCATGTGTCGTTCAGGAAGTACCAACAAACTTTGATACTGATTTATTTATGCCGATCATTTCAGCTACTGAAGAAATTTCCGGTAAGTCCTACGGTAAAGACAATGACATCGACGTAGCGTTCAAGGTCATCGCAGATCATATCAGAACGGTTTCCTTCGCGATCGGTGACGGAGCTCTTCCTTCCAATGAGGGCCGCGGCTATGTATTAAGAAGACTGCTTCGCCGTGCGGTTCGATTTGCGAAACAAATTGAAATCAACCGTCCATTCATGTATGAATTGGTGCCGGTTGTTTCTGAAATCATGGTTGATTTCTATCCGGAAGTGAAGCAAAAAGCAGAATTCATCCAAAAAGTAGTGAAAAATGAAGAAGACCGCTTCCACGAAACATTGAACGAGGGGCTTGCTATTCTTTCTTCCATCATCAAGGTACAAAAGTCTGCAGGTAACAAGATCATTCCTGGTGAGGATGTCTTCCGTT
The DNA here is from genome assembly GCF_056838065.1 of Rossellomorea sp. H136. NCBI lineage: Bacteria > Bacillati > Bacillota > Bacilli > Caryophanales > Bacillaceae > Rossellomorea > Rossellomorea sp. H136. The sequence goes on along the minus strand of NZ_CM166371.1, from coordinate 3,392,317 downwards.
TGTATGATACGTACGGATTCCCGGTTGAATTAACGGAAGAATATGCAGAAGAAGAAGGATTAACAGTTGATCATGATGGTTTTGAAAGAGAAATGGAAGCTCAGCGTGAAAGAGCGAGATCGGCTCGCCAGGATGTAGGAAGCATGCAGGTGCAGGGTGGAGTCCTTAGTGACATCACGGTAGAAAGTCGCTTTGTAGGGTATGAGACTTTAGAAACGACTGCTACTGTTCTTGAACTGTTGGTTGACAATGAACGTCAGCCGAGAGTTGATAAAGGACAGGAATGTCAATTCATCCTGGACCAGACACCTTTCTACGCAGAGAGCGGCGGACAAATCGGCGATAAAGGGTACATTGAAGCTATGGGTGTGAAAGTTTTGGTGACAAATGTCAAGAAAGCGCCTAATGGCCAAAACCTTCACTCTGCCATCATTGAAGAGGGTACGTTAGAGCAAGATGCTCAGGTGCTTGCGAAAGTGTCCCGTGAATCCAGAACAAGAGTGGAGAAAAATCACACAGCTACACACATCCTTCATCAGGCATTGAAAGATGTACTTGGAGAACATGTAAACCAGGCAGGTTCTTTAGTGGAACCAGATCGCCTGCGATTCGACTTCTCTCATTTCGGTTCTGTTTCCCAGGAAGAAATTGAGCGAATCGAAACCATCGTCAATGAGAAGGTTTGGAAGGCTATTTCAGTTAACACAGCTCTTAAATCATTATCAGAGGCAAAAGCCATGGGAGCGATGGCTTTATTCGGAGAAAAATACGGCGAAGAGGTTCGCGTTGTATCGATTGGAGAATATAGCTTAGAGCTATGTGGTGGTTGTCATGTTTCGAACACGTCTGAAATCGGGTTATTTAAGATTCTTTCAGAAAGTGGAATCGGAGCAGGTACAAGAAGGATCGAAGCTGTTACAGCGGAGAATGCTTACAAAGTGTTGAACGATCAGGTTACTCAACTGAAGGAAGTAGCAGGCAAACTTAAAGCGAATCCTAAAGAAGTCGTCAATCGGATTGACTCTTTATTAGTAGAAATGAAAGAGCTTCAGAGAGAAAATGAATCATTATCCGCAAAGTTGTCAAACATAGAAGCAGGTAGCTTAACGGATCAAGTCAAAGTCATTGACGGGGTGAATGTTCTTTCCGCGAAAGTGGCTGTAGGAGATAGCAATGGATTACGTACAATGATGGATGATCTTAAACAGAAATTGGGCTCCGGTGTTATTGTATTGGCAACTACTGGTGACGATAAAGTTACGATCATTGCAGGAGTTACGAAGGACTTAGTCGAAAAGGGATATCATGCTGGAAAACTTGTTAAAGAAGTAGCTTCACGCTGTGGTGGAGGAGGCGGTGGCCGTCCGGACATGGCTCAAGCTGGGGGTAAACACCCGGAAAAAGTAGAAGAAGCCCTGCAAATTGTAGAAGAATGGGTCAAATCCATTTAACTCCGTGTGAAAGTGGTGTACAATGTAGGTAACGATTAACAATTCGGTTGTCAAAAAGACAAGCCTAAAGAGAGGTGCTAAAAATGAGTTCTTTTGACAAAACGATGCGGTTTGATTTTTCAGAGGAGCCGTTCGAACATGACGTGAAGGAAGTACTCCTGCAAGTTCATGATGCTCTTCAAGAAAAAGGGTACAACCCGATCAATCAAATCGTAGGGTACTTATTATCTGGAGATCCTGCTTACATTCCTAGGCATCAAGATGCCAGAAATATCATCCGCCGTTTAGAGCGTGATGAAATCATCGAAGAATTAGTCAAATCGTATTTGAAACAGCATAAAGAGGGATAATACATGCGTGTAATGGGTTTAGACGTCGGCTCTAAAACAGTGGGAGTCGCAATTAGCGATGAGCTTGGTTGGACCGCTCAAGGAATTGAAACGATTAAGATTGACGAAGATCAAGGTGTGTTCCGGATCGACCGATTAAAGGAACTTGCCGAAGAGTACCAGGTGGATACAGTTGTAGTCGGATTGCCTAAAAATATGAACAACTCTATTGGTCCCCGGGGGGAAGCGTCTAAAGCTTATGGAGAATTAATTCAGCAAGAGTTATCCCTTCCCGTTAAATACTGGGATGAACGACTGAGTACAATGGCAGCGGAACGAGTCCTTTTAGAAGCTGATGTAAGTAGGAAGAAACGTAAGAAAGTAATTGATAAAATGGCTGCGATGATGATCCTTCAAGGATATCTTGACAGCCAAAAATAATGAGGTGAATGTTCATGGAACACGGAGAAAAACAAATTACAGTAGTTGACGAACAAGGAAATGAACAATTATGCGAGGTTCTTTTCACGTTTGAGTCAGATAAATTCAATAAATCATATGTTCTTTACTATCCACTGGGAGCAGATGAAAACGACGAAGAAGAAATTGAAATTCACGCTTCTGCTTTCCTTCCGGGAGACGAAGGTCAAGAAGGCGAATTAAAGCCGATTGAATCTGAAGAAGAGTGGGACATGATCGAAGAAATGCTAAACACTTTCTTAGACGAAGAAGAAGACGCAGAATAAGCAATAAGCTATAGTTTCATAAGAAACAGGGACCGCAAAAAGGGACAAAAAATTCACCTTTTTGCAGGTCCCTGTTTCACTTTGTGCAAAATATTGTATAATAGTGGAGATGATGTCGAATTACCTTTAACGGATATCCCGCTTTTTTGCTCGAAAGGGGGAAATATAGCTTTGGAAAAGAACGGAAATATAAAAGAAACACTTAGGAAAAAACTACTTGAAAGACAAGAGGAGGCAAAGGTCATTAGAAAAATAGTAGGACTTGTCATACTTTGTCTTGTCATCATTATTGGAGGAACGGCCATCGGTGGGTACCTTTACGTAAATTCAGCATTAAAACCCGTGGATCCGGACAATACGAAACCAGTAAAAGTCGAAATACCTATAGGCTCTGGAGTGACATCCATCGGGAACATTCTGGAGGAAGAGGGAATTGTCAAGAATTCCACTGTCTTTAAGTACTATGTGAAATTTAACAATGAATCAGGTTTTCAGGCAGGATCTTATGATTTGACCCCTTCCATGACATTAAATGAAATTGTTAATAGCTTAAAAACAGGGAAGGTAATGAGAAAAGCAGAATTTAAGATTACCATACCTGAGGGACTGCAATTAGATCAAATCGCTGAGCTTATTGCTGATAAATCCCCATACAAAAAAGAAGAAATTGTAAATAAATTAAATGATAAGAAATGGCTCGAGCAATTAAAACAGGAATATCCGGCATTGATAACTGATGAAATATTAAAAAAAGAAATCAAACGTCCTTTGGAAGGATATCTCTATCCTGCGACGTACCCTTTTTATGAGAAAAAGCCTTCTTTAGAAGCGATATTAACGAAGATGATTGCCCAAACGAACGAAGTCCTCGCTCAATATGAGGGAGCGATGGCAGATAGGGAATACACGGCCCATGAGCTTCTTACGTTATCTTCCCTCATTGAAGAAGAAGCAACAGAAAAAGCAGACAGGGGAAAAATCTCAAGTGTCTTCTATAATCGTATTGAGGAAGGTATGCCTCTCCAAACCGATCCTACAGTGCTTTATGCATTAGGGAAACATAAAAAAAGAACCGTCTACAAAGATCTTGAAGTGGATTCACCTTATAACACATATAAAGTGAAGGGGTTACCGCCAGGTCCGATCGCGAATGCAGGTGTGTCTTCGATTGAAGCGGCTTTGGAACCGGAAGAAACAGAGTATTACTATTTCCTGGCTTCTGCCAATGGATCCGTTTATTATTCTGAAACATTAGAGGAGCATAACGAGAAAAAGGCGAAGTACATTACGAACAAAGAAGAATAGAGCGGTGATAAGAGGAAAGAAATATTCGCTTTCCTCTTATCTATGTGGTAAAATAGTACAAGTTATTTTTATATACGGGCGATATCTTTATGAAGATGTGTGTGAAGTAGAAAGCTCATTGTAGCTTTCTTCTTTTCATGTTGTCTGAGAATGGATCGTTACCCGGGACCACTTATGAACATGATCGTGAGGCTTATTTATGAACGAACAGGTTATTCACTATATAGAATCAATCGTGAAAGAACGTCCCCCGTTACTTGCTGAGATGGAGCAATATGCAGAAGCTCATAACGTACCGATTATGGAGCTGGTAGGGATTGAAGCATTGCTGGGGATGTTACGTATACAACAACCGAAGCGCATCTTGGAAATTGGGACTGCCATTGGGTATTCCGCTCTCAGAATGGCTGAGGCTCTTCCTCAATCGACAATCGTTACCCTTGAACGTGACCAAGAAAGGTTCGACGCAGCGCAGAGCTTTCTATCTCGTTCTGAGATTGGAAAGAGGGTCGTAACTTTATTCGGTGATGCCTTGGAGCTCGGCGAAGAAGTGGAAAAGCACGGTCCTTTTGATGCCATATTTATAGATGCCGCTAAGGGACAATACCTTAAATTCTTTGAACTCTACTCTGAAATGCTATCAAAAGAAGGGGTCGTCTACTCGGATAATGTCCTGTTTAAGGGACTTGTCGCCCAAGAAGAAGTAGAACAGAAAAGAATTCGGAACATGGTCAAAAAATTAAAGAATTATAATAAATGGCTCATGAATCATGGGCAATTTGATACGAGTATTTTACCCGTTGGAGACGGCATTGCCATCAGTAAAAAAAGAGGTGATCGCTCATGAAAAAACCAGAATTACTCGTGACCCCTGTCTTTGTTTCTGATATCGAAACGTTAGCATTGGCGGGAGCGGATGCGTTTATGATCGGTGAACAAAGGTATGGCTTAAGGCTTGCAGGAGAGTTTTCAAGAGAAGATGTAGCGGAAGCGATCAAAGCTGCTCACAAACACGGTAAAAAAGTGTATGTAGCCATGAATGCCCTTTTCCACAATGATAAAATTTCTGAACTTGACGACTATATTGCATTTCTTCAAGAAGCTGGCGCGGATGCGGTCGTGTTCGGTGACCCTGCTGTTTTAATGGCTGCCCGTGAAGTGGCACCGGATATGTTGCTTCATTGGAACACGGAAACGACCGCCACCAATTGGTATACGTGTAATTATTGGGGGAGAAAAGGGGCGAAACGCGCTGTCCTGGCCAGGGAATTAAGCATGGATACCATCGTGGAGATGAAAGAGAATGCAGAAGTTGAAATCGAGGTCCAGGTCCACGGAATGACTTGCATGTTCCAATCAAAACGCTCATTACTAGGTAATTATTTTGAGTATAGAGGCAAGGCGATGGAGATTGAAAACCGTAAAGAACAACGTAATATGTTCCTGCACGATGAAGAACGTCATAATAAATACCCAATCTATGAAGATGAGAACGGCACTCATATTATGAGTCCGAATGATATGTGCATTGTTGATGAACTGGGTGAAATGATCGAAGCCGGCATTGATTCCTTCAAAATCGATGGGGTCCAGAAATCATCAGACTATATATTAGAAGTGACGAAACTATATCGTAAAGCCATTGATCTATGTGTAGAAGACGAAGTACAATATGACAAGCAAAAAGACGGATTTTTAGAAGAAGCGAAAGGCCTTCAACCTGAAAATCGTCCATTGGATACTGGATTTTTCTTTAAAGAAACGGTGTATTAAGAATGAAATGAAGATTGATCAGAACGGAGGAGTTACGATGACCACGGTTGTGAAAAAAAACATATCCAAGATAGTAGATGGAAGACGTGTCATTGTGAAGAAACCTGAGTTACTGGCTCCTGCCGGTAATCTGGAAAAATTGAAGATAGCTGTCCATTACGGTGCAGATGCAGTTTATATTGGCGGACAGGAATACGGCCTGCGCTCAAATGCCGGGAACTTCACCTTCGAACAAATGAAAGAGGGCGTGGATTTTGCGAGAAGTTATGGCGCAAAGATTTATGTAACAACCAACATCTATGCCCATAATGAGAATATGGATGGCCTTGAAGACTACTTACGTGGACTTCAGGAGGCGGGAGTCGCGGGGATTATTGTAGCTGATCCACTCATCATAGAAACATGTAGAAGAGTCGCACCAAATGTGGAAGTGCATTTAAGTACCCAGCAGTCCCTTTCAAACTGGAAAGCAGTCCAGTTCTGGAAGGAAGAAGGACTTGACAGAGTGGTATTGGCACGTGAAGCGAGCGGCGACGAAATCTGTGAAATGAAAGAAAAGGTAGATATTGAAATCGAGACCTTTATCCATGGGGCCATGTGTATTGCCTACTCCGGCCGCTGCACATTAAGTAACCATATGACGGCCCGTGACTCAAATCGTGGCGGTTGCTGTCAATCATGCCGCTGGGATTACGATTTATATGAAGTCGACGGAGAAAATGAAAATCCTCTTTACGACAATGGTGATGCACCATTTGCCATGAGCCCGAAAGATTTGAAGCTGGTTGAATCGATACCGAGAATGATTGAATTGGGCATTGACAGCCTGAAAATCGAGGGACGTATGAAGTCCATTCACTACGTAGCCACTGTCGTAAGCGTATACCGTAAAGTGATTGATGAATACTGTAAAGATCCCGATAACTTTACGATTCAGCAAGAATGGCTGGAAGAGCTTGATAAATGTGCAAATCGTGAAACAGCTCCAGCGTTCTTTGAGGGAGTTCCAGGCTTCAAGGAGCAAATGTTTGGTGTTCATAATAAGAAAAACACAAATTATGAATTTGTCGGACTTGTGTTAGATTACGACGAAGAAACACAAATCGTCACCCTTCAACAAAGAAACCATTTTAAAATAGGACAAGAAGTAGAATTTTTCGGTCCTGAGATCTCAAACTTTACGCAAGTTGTGGAGAAGATGTGGGATGAAAAAGGAAATGAGCTAGATGTTGCCCGTCACCCATTACAAATTGTGAAATTCAAGGTTCATCAGAGAGTATATCCTGATAACATGATGCGAAAGGAGAACACCTAATACTTATGAAGCATAAACCCGTTGTGATTGGTGTAGCAGGAGGATCCGGCTCAGGTAAAACTAGTGTTACCAAAGCCATATATGAACAATTTCAAGGTCATTCGATTTTAATGCTGCAGCAGGATTATTATTATAAAGATCAATCGAATCTACCTTTTGAGGAACGCCTAAAAACGAATTATGATCATCCATTAGCATTTGATAATGATCTATTAATTCAACATCTGCACGGTCTACTAGATCATCAACCTGTAAATAAACCGGTCTATGATTATAAAATGCACACCCGTTCTGACGACACCATCCTCGTTGAACCGAAAGATGTTATTATTTTAGAAGGAATTTTAGTATTAGAAGATGAAAGATTGCGTAACTTAATGGATATTAAGCTATATGTAGATACAGATGCTGATCTTCGCATCATCAGAAGAATGCTTCGCGATATTAAAGAGCGGGGACGTTCCATTGATTCCGTCATTGATCAATACATTACAGTTGTTCGTCCTATGCATAATCAGTTTATTGAACCGACGAAGCGATATGCTGACGTGATCATCCCAGAAGGTGGTCATAATCACGTGGCAATCGATTTAATGGTAACAAAAATTCAAACTATTCTTGAACAAAAGTCATTTTTGTAATACGATAGCATAGATAAAGACATATAGGTAGATTTTACATTTTCCCACATTGTAAAGAAGCAGGGAATGGAGAGAGAATAAATTCTCTCTCCATTCCCTACCTTTACATAACTAGCAAATGACATTTACATAAAGAGTACGGGAAGCTCTTAGATAGAAGAAGGAGTGAAGAGGGTCATGAGTACAGATAAAGTATTTCCGATGACAGCAGAAGGTAAAGAGAAGTTAGAAAAAGAACTGGAGAATTTGAAAACGGTTAAACGTAAAGAAGTCGTTGAGCGTATTAAAATCGCCCGAAGCTTTGGAGATTTATCCGAGAACTCAGAGTACGACGCAGCCAAAGATGAACAAGCATTTGTTGAAGGTCGTATTTCCACTTTAGAAAACATGATTCGCAATGCGAAAATCATTCAAGAAGATGATATGAACTCAGATACAGTACAATTGGGTAAAAGAGTAACGTTCGTTGAACTGCCGGACGGAGACAAAGAAACATATACAATCGTTGGTAGTGCAGAAGCGGATCCATTTGAAGGGAAAATTTCAAATGATTCACCTATCGCGAAAAGCCTTCTTGGTCATAAAGTAGGCGCGAAAGTAAGCGTTCAAACTCCAGGTGGAGAAATGAATGTGAAGATCGTAGAAGTAAGCTGATCATGTAGAAGGGACTCATTAGCGAGTCTCTTCTTTTTTTATGCTGTGAATAAGATTATTTCACATAAAACTCGTCAACAATGGGGACGAGGTGACAATATGAAACGAAAACGAATCAGGTTGCTCAGTATCTTTTTATTACTTGCTCTTTTTGCGCTAGCAGCTAGACTGATGCAATTGCAATTATTCCAAACAGAATCCTATTCGAAACATCAAATCAATCTTCTCGAAGAAAGTGTATCTCAACGAACGCAACAATTGGTGATCGATGAAGGCAGGGGAGAATTTCTTGATCGGAACGGGGAACCACTTACGTATACGGAGAAAAATGTTCTTGTTCTTTTTCCTTTCCTGAAGAAAATGGACTGGCCTGCAGAAAAAGTGGCAGATATTCTTCATGTACCACCTCAAACAATCCTATCAAAGCTAGAGGAAGCGAAAGGGCCGATCATCTTTGGCGGAAAAGAACCACTACAGCTGACGGAAAGCCAAATGAGTGACATTAATTCCCTTGAAATCCAAGGAGTCTTTGCACTCACAAAAAAGTTTAAAAGCATCGAAGTCCCTGCTTCTCAGTTGATCGGCGTAACAGGAGAAAATACAGAGGTGTTTCATGAGCGTTATCCTGATAAAGTAAAAGGAGCGAATCAGAAAATTGGCGTGTCCGGCCTTCAAGAAAGCTTTGATGAGTGGCTGGTCGCAGAGGAAGAAGCAAAGCTGATCTATCATGTGGATGCAATCGGTGGTCCGCTTTTCGGTGTAGACGTGAAATACCTGGCCCCTGCCAATCCCTTCTACCCCCTTAATGTGAAAACGACAATCGATGCGAGGATGCAGCAAGCATTGGAAGAAGTCGCCGATACGTATAACATTCAAAAGGGAGGATTACTGCTCCTTGATATTGAAAAAAGTGAAATCGTTGCCAGCGTATCAAGACCTTCGATGAAAAGCCGTGACCCGTTTAGTGGCGGGGCAACAAACTACATGCTGAAAGCGTTGATCCCCGGATCCGTATTTAAGACCGTTGTCGCCGCTGCAGCCATGGACGAAGGGATTGTGGATGAAAGCAGGTTGTTTGCATGTGATGAAGATATTCTAGGTGGTCCTGCGGAAAAACCCCATGGGAACATTAATATTAAAACGAGTATCGCTGTCAGCTGTAACCGAACGTTTGCGGATTTGGCGAATGAACTAACGGAGAAGGATGACCATCTTCTTGATGAGTATGCTGAAAAGATCGGCTTGATTGGAGACATTGCGTGGAAAGGAAATGTCTTTCATTATGAAAGCTTTCCTCAGCTTCAAGTGAGTGAAGGAAGGATTTTCGCGAATGAAGAACATAGAAATGAACCAAAACTTGTTTCTCAAACTGGCATTGGACAACAGGAAGTTCGAGTCACCCCCCTTGGTATGGCTAATATGATGGCCACTATCGCCAGGGGAGGGGAAAAATATCAAGTTAGTGCCGTATCTGCAGTCGAGTACCAAAACGGAACAAAGATGTTTTCCTTCCCCAAACAGGAGGCTAAGGGTGAAACAATCACTCCATATACGGCCATGAAGCTTCAGCAGTATTTAAGAGGAGTAGTAAATTCTCCCGAGGGGACGGCTCCCTATCTACAAACAGCAGCCTACCCCATTGCCGGTAAAACGGGAACGGCCCAAACAGGGAATTATCGTGGAGAAAAAACGAAGGAAAATGAATTATACAATAAATGGTTCGCCGGATATTTCCCCTTTGAAAATCCCAAATACTCCCTCGTTGCCGTCAACATGGATGTGAAGATCGGTGAGGGTGGGATCTACCCGATTTTCAAAGATAGCGTAGATGCCATTTATAATCTAGAGAATAATTAACCCTGATGTACAATGGTCCTGCGACCTTTTTCCCTTTCTTATGAAAGTAGATAAAACCAACTGAGATGGATAATGTTTCGCTTTATTCTTTTCCTCTAATCGTGTTAAAATGTTTAGGATAATAGGGAGGGAACGTAATGGCGAAATACCAATCTCGATTAGATAAACGATCCAAGAAGAATTCAAATAAAATTTTGAACATAATGATCGCAGTCGTACTTTTATTGATAGTCGTTGTCGGAGCAACAATAGTGATGGGAGGCGGCGATGAGAAGGCATCATCTAACGTTGCTGATACAGAAACAAAAGACTCGGACAAAGGCAATAAGAATGCTGAAAAAGACGATAAATCTGTTTCTTTAGATGAGGATAAAAAATCTGAGGAAAAAGATAATGAAGATAAAAAAGACGAAGAAAAGAAAAAAGATGAAGAAAAACAAAAAGACAAAGCTTCTGATGAAGAGGATACTGTTGCATTAGAAGGTGAAGAACAAAGCGAATTAAAAGTCGAAGATAGTGACGAACCCAACGTGAAGAAAACAATGGTGCATCCTGACTGGAAGCCGGTTGGAACTGAGCAAACCGGTGAACACGTGTCTATATATGATGAAGGCACTGTAGACTGGCAGGAAAAAATCAAGGCTACCTCTTATGCAACAGGCATTCCTGAAGACAACATGACCGTTTGGTGGATGGAAGGGAATGGCGGTCCTCAGAAGTCCATGGCTACCGTGACGGCTAAAGATACAAAAACCCCATACAGGGTTTATCTGCAATGGGTGGACGGCAAAGGATGGCAGCCTACCAAAGTGCAGGAATTAGAGGAAAATGATAAAGATTAATATGTGATGAAAAAGGCTCTTCCTCATTAAATGGGAGAGCCTTTTTTGAATTATTTTTTTACTTTAAAATGAACCGCCGCGCTATACAATCTTCTGCCATTTTCATCAATCGAAACGACATGATTTACATGATGAACGCTCAGCATGATTGCTTTATTATGCTGGATTTGTTCATCCACCTTCTTTTCCAATGTTCGTAAACTATCTGCTTCAAAAAACTCCACTTTATCTTCTATTAAGTCAAATGAAATATTCATATGTTTATCCTCCTCTAATACTGTGATTTCCTTACAGACAGGTTATCCCCCCTTATTTTAGAGCGGGAAAACGGATTTTACAATTATTATTTGTTGAATTCATTCAAAGAATATGATAATTTAATAACAGTTTTTATTTTAATTCATAGTATGTTTATAGGAATTATAAACTTAATGTAGCTGAGGTGCTTAACCATGGGTAGAGAATTTTTGGATTTGTTCCAGGATTGGGCAGATTCTTATGACGATACAGTAACGGGGAAAGACGTTGAATATCAAGCAGTTTTCGAGCACTATGAATCTATTCTTGACGAAGTAGTTTCCCGTTCAAAGGGAAGAGTCGTTGAATTTGGCCCGGGGACAGGAAACTTGACCAGGAGATTACTGGACGGAGGACTTGAAGTGGTTCCTTTCGAGCCTTCCCCTGAAATGAGAGCCATTGGAATGCAGAAGCTTGGAAAAGAGGTCACGTTCATGGATGGAGATTTCCTCGACTTTTCTTTAGAAGGAAAGGCAGATTCCATCGTGAGCTCCTATGCATTTCATCACTTAACAGATGAAGAAAAGGGAAAAGCTTTTCGCATATATGGAAAGCTCCTAGCACATGGTGGTAAAATAGTATTTGCCGATACGATGTTTGAAACGGATCAGCACTATCAAGCCGCCATATCCCAAGCAATCAAAAAAGAGTATTACAACCTGGCTGAAGATTTAAAACGGGAATATTACACTACCTTGGATGTTCTAAGGGAATTATTGGACCAGAATGGGTTTTCAGTCACTTTTAAGCAAGTAAATACCTTTGTGTGGATTATGGAGGCGACTAAACAGTAGAAAGAGGTTTTAGTAATGAAAATCGCCATCATTGGAGCAATGGAAGAAGAAGTAGCCTTACTTAGAGAAAATATTTCAAACCCGACAGTGGAAACAATTGCAGGGTGTGAATATACAAGTGGAACGATGAAAGACAAAGAAGTGATCTTACTTCGCTCAGGAATCGGCAAGGTGAATGCAGCGATGTCAACAGCCGTTCTTCTGCAGCATTATAAACCGGATTGCATCATCAATACAGGGTCAGCCGGAGGATTCGATCCTTCGCTAAATGTTGGTGATGTTGTCATCTCAACAGAGGTAAGGCATCATGATGTGGATGTGACGGCTTTTGGATATGAATACGGTCAGGTACCACAGCTTCCTGCCGCATTTACAGCAGACGAGAAATTAATGCAGACAGCCATTGATAGCGTGAAGGAACTTGGAAATGCACAAGTCGTGTCAGGATTGATCGCCACAGGAGATTCATTTATGAATGATCCTAAGCGTGTGGAAGCGATCCGTGACAAATTCGCCGGATTACAAGCAGTTGAAATGGAAGCAGCCGCCATTGCGCAAGTGGCTCATCAATTCAACGTACCATTTGTCATCATCCGATCTCTTTCTGATATTGCCGGCAAGGAATCAGATGTTTCCTTCGAACAATATTTAGAAAAGGCAGCCCTCCACTCTGCCAAAATGGTTATGAGCATTGTAAAGTCTGTATAATACAAGGAAAATACGGCTGACCCGGGTACCAACATTCTCATCAAAACATACGGAACAGATGGTGTTCAGGCGAGCACTCCAATCATATGTATTTGAGGACAGGATCGGTTCATGGAGTCAGCTTTTTTTATGAAGGAGGATTGAATACATGGACGTGTATAACAGCGTACATGACCTGATTGGGAATACACCGATTGTCGAGCTTACAAACTTCCCATTAAAGAAAGGAGTTCGCCTCTTTGCTAAGCTGGAATTTTTCAATCCTGGAGGTAGTGTGAAGGATCGTCTAGGAAGGGAATTATTGGAAGATGCCATCCGTAACGGTAAAATAGAACCGGGAGGCACTCTCATCGAACCGACTGCTGGGAATACGGGAATCGGCCTGGCTCTTGCAGCTGTGAATTCTGGATACAATGTCATGTTCTGCGTACCAGAAAAATTCAGCATCGAAAAGCAGGAGCTTATGAAAGCATTAGGCGCTAAAATCATTCATACCCCAACCGAGGAAGGAATGAAGGGGGCCATTGCAAAAGCAAATGAACTGGTAAAGGTAATCCCGAACTCTTATTCTCCGCAGCAATTTGGGAATGCGGCGAATCCGGAGACGTATTATAAAACTTTGGGACCTGAACTATGGAATCAGATGGATGGCAACATTCAAACATTTGTTGCAGGAGCAGGGACAGGGGGAACCTTCATGGGGACTGCTCAGTACCTGAAGGAAAGAAATAAGGACATCAAAACAGTCATTGTTGAACCTGAAGGCTCCATCTTGAACGGTGGAACATCAGGACCCCATAAAACAGAGGGAATCGGCATGGAATTCTTACCTCACTATATGGATTCAAGCTATTTTAATAGCATCCATACCGTGACGGACGACAATGCTTTTAAACGAGTAAAAGAGCTTGCGCTGATGGAAGGCTTGCTGGTCGGAAGCTCTTCTGGTGCAGTACTGCATGCTGCATTACAGGAAGCGGAAGAAGCAGAGCCGGGAGGACATATCGTCACGATTTTCCCGGACTCGAGTGAGCGCTATTTAAGTAAGAAAATATATGAAGGAGGACTCTAATCATGAAAAAGAAAACACAACTAATTCACGGCGGTATCCCTACAGATCCTCAAACAGGTGCTGTATCCACTCCCATCTATCAGGTGAGTACGTATAAACAGGATGAAGTAGGAAAGCATAAAGGCTTTGAATATTCACGTTCAGGAAACCCGACAAGACATGCCCTTGAAGAGTTGATTAAAGATCTGGAAGGCGGAGAAAAAGGCTTTGCATTCGGATCGGGAATGGCAGCTATTACGGCGGTTATGATGATGTTCAATAGCGGAGATCATATAGTCATGACGGACGACGTGTATGGTGGAACGTATCGTGTCATGACCAAGGTCTTAAACCGCATCGGCATCGAATCCACTTTCGTTGATTCAAGTGATATCGACAATATGGAACGTGCTATTCAACCGAATACAAAGGCTGTATACATTGAAACACCAACGAATCCACTGCTGAAAATTACCGATATCGAGGCAGCGGCTTCCCTAGCCAAGAAGCACAATCTATTGACAATTGTGGATAATACATTCAGCACGCCTTATTGGCAAAATCCAATCAGCCTGGGAGCAGACATCGTTCTTCACAGTGCAACTAAATATATCGGCGGACACAGTGACGTGGTAGCAGGACTGGTCGTTGTGAATTCCGAAGAGCTTGCTGAAGAGTTATTTTTTGTACAGAATTCAACTGGCGGAGTTCTTGGACCACAGGATTCATGGTTACTGATTCGTGGCATTAAAACCTTAGGGCTGAGAATGGAAGAACATGAAGAAAACACGAAGAAAATAGTCGAGTATCTTACATCACACCCGAAAGTATCAAAGGTTTACTATCCGGGATTAGAAACGCATCCGAACCATGACATAGCCAAGAAACAGGCATCCGGCTTTGGGGGAATGGTTTCCTTTGATGTAGGAAGTGAAGAAAATGCCGATCGTCTGCTCACGAACACCAAATACTTCACATTAGCTGAAAGTCTTGGCGCAGTAGAAAGTTTAATCTCGGTACCTGCCCGCATGACTCACGCTTCAATTCCGGCAGATCGCCGAAATGAGTTAGGGATCACCGACGGTTTGGTACGTATCTCTGTCGGTCTTGAAGACGTAGAGGACCTGATTGAAGATATTGAAAATGCCCTTTCCAAGTAATTCGTCTACTGGCAGAACTGGTATCAATTACATGGTAGCTGATATGCTTCTGTATGTTACCATAGAATGAGAGTTTACTAGTTCTAAAGTAGGTGAATGCGCATGAAAAACGCAAAAAAAAGAACCATTCGACAAAAAATGAACGACTTCAAACGATTTGGTTTTACGTTACTTGCACTTAGTGTCTTTATGTATTTAGGGGTTATTATTCCAACAGAAACCGTCACACCAAGTAAAACGATCACCCTCATGTCAGGGACCGTCGTATTACTCGGATTGTCACTTATATTTTTTACAAAAGCGATCAAATACAAAAAAGATCTGCAATCTATAGATGAATAAATCATTTAAAGCGGGTTCTCATTGAGGACTCGTTTTTTTCATGTCGTTTTCAAAGGGTGCTGGCGGTGAGTTTTGAATAGATTCCCAAAAAGTAAATTCATTTTTTATATGAGTGAAGTGCGAAAACCCGGACCGTTACTTTCCGCTCCACTCTGTGCTAATTATTTTATGTAATCAAAAATAGTTCCTATAGTATAAAATTTGTTTCTAAAAAAAATATCTGCAATGAAAGCACAAAACATCTATTGGTAACTCATAAACCGGTCATTAATCAATGTTTACTCTTCTTATTGCCACATTGAATCATTGGAATTGATATCCTATACATTCTATAATTTGTTATTCTGATCTTTAAGCTCTTTCACGAAAATCTATTATAGATGGTGAGGGGAACTGCGTAGACTCCTGCGGAAGAACGGTCGCGGAAAGCGAAGCAGTTCCCCTCACCATCAAGCACAATCCTCATTGACAGAGCACCGGCAGATCAGATGTTTTAAAAATCATAAACCTGAAAAAAGAACATTCTAGAACCATGTGGAAATTTGTAGAAAAAATAATGAAGAAAGTGGTTTACTTTACTGTGAAAATTGGATATACTAACCAATGTAAGAAAAAAATCACAAGAGGGAGGTCGAAGAAAATGTTCGTGCTTATTCGAAAAAAAGACACAACTTCATATTGTTTTCATCATTCGACCACTTGTGGGATGCTTTACGCTTAATTTTAAATCCATTAAATGATAGCCACAGGGAGAATGTAGGTTCCTGTGGCTTATTTGTGCCACAAGGATCGGTATCTTTGTGGCTTTTTAGTATGCCTTGCAGTTCTGCAGGCACTTTGAAAGGGGTGATACGTATGACACTTAATCTTTTATTTATAACGGTAACGTTCAATAAGAAACAAGAAACGTTTGAAGAAGCGACGCACAATGAAACGGTTTCAAAATCCTATGAAGAAACGAAAACCAAGAACCAATACATGTCGCAATTGTACTAATGATATCTAAAAAATGGAGAGGAGAATGAAAGATGATTTATGTACAGGAGAAAATGCTTAATGCGCTATGGGTAGAGAAGGATACTGCCTAACGAAACAAAAGGTGGGTGGAAAGATGTTTTTAAATATTGTTTTTTGGTCGGCTTTCTTCCATAAAAAGAAGAAGCAGGATAAGAAATAGAATGAATGAGGAGGATGCCTTTTTTTGGAGGGTGTCCTCCTTTGTATTTATTTGAGGTCACGAGGGGCTAAGGCAGACACAGTTCTGTCAATCTTTAGTAATAAGTTGGTCACGAATGAGAGGGGAATATCGGGCTTTTCGTGATACATTAATAGTAAGTAGAGAAGGTAGTAATGACTGCTAAAGAGGGAGAGAGATTACGATGTTTCCAATGATAATGGGTCTGGTCGTAACATCTGTGATTGGTCTGATTATTGCCGCTGAAGTCAGTGTAGAATAGAGAATAAAAGAAAGCGATCCGAGTCTGGATCGCTTTTTTCATGATTTATTCCGTTTTTCTTTTTCCTCACGATAAAATTCATGAAACATCTTCATGAGTGCCCTTTTCTCGATTCGTGAAACATAGCTTCTTGAGATTCCTAATTCCTTAGCAATTTCCCGTTGTGTTTTTTCCTCTTTCAAGTCTAATCCGAATCGCCCGACGATCACTTCTTTTTCCCTCTCGTCCAGCACACAAATGTATTTTCTTACCTTTTCAAGTTCCATACTTAATTGAATCGTATCGATGACATCATCACTCTCAGACTTTAAGATATCAATTAAGCTGATTTCATTTCCTTCTTTATCTTGACCGATAGGATCGTGAAGAGATACATCTTTTTTCGTCTTCTTTAGTGCACGAAGATGCATAAGAATCTCATTCTCAATACATCTTGCTGCATAGGTGGCAAGCTTTGTGCCTTTTCCTTCTGAATAGCTTTCAATCGCTTTAATCAATCCGATGGTCCCGATGGAAATAAGGTCTTCTGGATCTTCGCCTGTGTTTTCAAATTTCTTGACGATGTGAGCAACCAATCGCAGGTTATGTTCAATGAGCATGTTTCGGGCATGCTCATCTCCTTCTGCCATCAGCCTTAAATATTTTCGTTCATCTGCTGCAGATAGAGGTTGAGGGAATGCATTGTTCTTTACGTAAGAAACGAGGAAAATTAACTCTTTAAAGAAATACCCCAGTGCCGTTAGAACTCCAGACATATTCACACCTCCATTAGGACTTAAGCCTATACTCATTCATATGTTACGAAAGGGATGTCCTTGCATGTCCCTGGAAAGTAATCAAAGAAAACGCAAACTTTCTTTCCGGGGGATTCCGGGTAATAATGTTGGAAACTGCCTATACGCTATTTCCCTATAAACATATACTAGTAGCAAAAGTAGGTGAGGAGGTATTGCAATGCCGTATGGATACCCTTGTTATGGACCAGTCTATCCAGGTTATTATGGTGGTGGCGGATTCTACTTCGCTCTAGTCGTTGTATTACTAATCTTACTTTTCCTATTCGGTGGATGGTGGTACTACAATAACTGTTAGTCTGACAAGCATAACAGTTATAATTTGACAGAGCCCTGTTCACAAAGTGAACAGGGCTCTGTCATAGCTCTTACATCTTCTTCAATGTAAAAGGGCTTATCATTAATACAGCTAGAGTGATTGTTATACATAAAATCAGCACACCTGAAACAAACGGGATAGCCAGGTAGCACAGGGTCAGTAAACATCCGGCTACGGTGATCGGCAATCCCGTAAAGTAGCCGTCGTTTTCTGAAATATTGAAGCGGGCTAATCGAAATGCGCCACACCCTATATAGAATATGGTGAAAAACATCCCCGGAAAGTCATACTGATTAAGAACGGCTATATACAGGAGCAGGGCAGGAGCTATGCCGAATGAAATGATATCACTCATGGAATCCAGCTGTTTCCCTAACTCTGACTCAATGTGCATTTTCCTCGCAACCATCCCATCGAAGCGGTCTGTTAAGGCAGCGATGAAAATCAATAACAAGCTTAGGTTTAATTGATTATGAAGTATTGAAATAATAGCAAATCCACCTAATGATAAGTTGGACAAAGTAATGAGGTTGGCCGTTTGACTTTTTAGCTTTTTAAATGTTTGATCGACGACTTCGGAGAGAAACAATCATCACTCACTCCCTTTGAAAAAGTTTGTTCACTACTGAACATGTTTTCTGGCTGAAATATTCACTTTACATACGCTTGCAGATACAATTGGAACGGTCATAACAATATATGTTAAATCCCACAGTGAAAAAAGATTCTTATAAATATAGTATATAATAACATTTTATTATATACTTATTAAACTGTTAAAGTTAATCGTTTTTTAGAAATTTGTGAGGGATATTAATGAAGCAATCCATTTATCGTCTGTTTATCGAACTAACAAATAAAAAATGGTCCTCTTATATGATCAGGAAATTTGTACAGTCTCCTTTGAGTCGCCCATTTATTTCATCATTTATCAAAACGTACAAAATAAATGTGGATGAAATAGAAGGCCAAGTTGCTGACTATAAAACGCTACATGATTTCTTTATAAGAAACTTGAAAGAAGATGCAAGGACCGTGAAATATAGTGAGAAACAAGCAGTCAGTCCAGTCGATGGATTATTGGCCGATACCGGCAGCATTTCCGATGACCTTGTAATTGAAGTGAAAGGAAAGCCCTACTCCATTCTTGATATGCTTGGTAGTGAAGGAAAAGCTTCTGATTATAGTGGGGGAGAATTCGCGGTATTTTATTTGAGCCCTGCGAATTATCACCGCATTCACAGCCCGGTGTCAGGCGCGATTCTAAAGCGGTGGTCACTGGGACAGCACTCCTACCCGGTCAATGAACTGGGATTGACGTACGGAAAAGAAGCCCTTTCAAAAAACTTCCGTTCGATTACGGAGCTTCAACATGTAAAGGGCAAAGTGGCTGTCGTAAAAGTAGGGGCCATGTTTGTCAACAGCGTTGATTATGTTCATGAGGGGAAAGAATGGAAACAAGGCGAAGAAGTCGCGTACTTCAGCTTCGGCTCCACCGTCATTCTACTTTTTGAAAAAAGTACGTTCCGATTCTCTCTGAATAAAGAAGTACCTAGAAATGTGACGGTAGGAGAAACGATTGGAGATTTCATTAAATAACGCTGCTTTCTAAAGATTGAAGCGGAAATCAACCACTACTTGCTCAGTCACATAGTTACGAAAACATCCTTATATAAAGAGGACGGATTTCAAACAAATCCGTCCCATTTCATGTTAGTATTCTACGATGAAGCTTTTATTTTATTAGTAAGAGATCGACGGTGAATTTCCATTTCGATGAGGCGAATGAATTCTGTATTGAGTTTCAACTCCAACGCTTTAAAATAAGAATCAATCAACAGTTCGTCCGATAATTTCCTCATTAATGCCACCTCCAATAATCATCATCTTTTTTGTATTTCGAAACATAATGTTAGTACGTTTTTAAGTAGTAATTAAACTTTACCAAATTTGTTTTTTTAGAACAAGCGTTCCGTTATCCACAGTTCACGGTGGATAAGTTGTGACTAACTTGTATATAACTGGTAAATAAGCGATGTTTATGTCTTGTATAATGTGAATAAGGTTATCCACAACCATGAAAGCCTCTGGAAATTTGTCGAAAAATATTTATTCTCTTTGGGAATAAATATGGAATTCAAGGAATATATGTGATTTATTTTGAATCTGCAGGGAAAATTGGTTATCATTAATCTGTTATAGGTTAAAGGATACTTATAGAGAGAATCGGTATCCGCAGAAACAATGGACGTGGAGCTATACGACTAAGAAGAAAAGTAAATATTAAAGCATATAAATGATAATGAAATTTGAGGTGCTGCAAGTGATAAAGCAATTTTTACCCGATGAACAGGTTCAAGATATTTTCAGTATCAGACCGGAGTATTTAAAAGAAAAAGGAATTAAAGCGATCATTACAGATTTAGATAATACGTTAGTGGAATGGGACCGTCCCAATGCCACCCCTAAGTTAATCCAGTGGTTTAAAGAAATGCAGGAGCATGGAATCCTTGTGACCATTGTGTCCAATAATAACAAAAACCGGGTGGGAGCATTTGCAGAGCCATTGGGCGTTCCGTTTATATTCCAGGCCCGTAAGCCAATGGGACGTGCTTTTAAAAGGGCGATTCAGGAAATGGGTGTGAAGAAGGAAGAGTCGGTAGTCATTGGAGACCAGCTTTTAACGGATGTATTAGGCGGAAACCGAAACGGCTTCCATACGATACTGGTTGTTCCTGTTGCACAATCAGATGGGTTCATCACAAAGTTCAATCGTCGTGTAGAACGAAGAATAATGAAGTTTTTCAAGCGTAAAGGCATGCTTGAGTGGGAGGATAAAAAGTGAGTCAAGTTGTATGTATAGGATGTGGCGTTGAAATCCAGACGGAGAATAAGGAAGGAATGGGTTATGCACCTTCTTCAGCTCTTCAAAAAGAAGAGATTATTTGTCAACGTTGCTTTAGATTAAAGCATTATAATGAAGTCCAGGATGTCCCCTTAACGGATGATGACTTCTTGAAAATATTAAATGAACTTGGTGATTCAGAAGGGTTGATTGTCAAGATTGTCGATATATTTGATTTCAATGGGAGCTGGCTGCCTGGATTGCATCGTTTCGTAGGATCTAACCCGATTCTGCTTATTGGTAACAAAGTGGATCTGCTTCCCAAATCTGTGAAACCTTCCAAGCTGATTCATTGGATGAAACATGAAGCAAGTCAATTAGGATTGAAGCCTATTGATGTTCAGTTAGTGAGTGCCGCAAAAGGTCAGGGAATTATTGATGCGATCGAAGCGATTGAACATTATCGAAATGGAAAAGACGTGTATGTAGTAGGGTGTACAAACGTAGGGAAATCAACGTTTATAAACCGTATTATCAAGCATGTATCAGGTGAACAAGATGTCATTACGACTTCTCATTTCCCTGGCACCACTCTCGATATGATTCAAATTCCACTTGATGACGAAGAGTCACTCATAGATACGCCTGGAATTATTAATCATCATCAGATGGCTCATTTTGTTGATAAACAGGATTTGAAAATCATTACTCCTAAGAAAGAGATCAAGCCGAGAACCTTCCAGTTGAATCCAGAACAAACCCTGTTCTTCGGTGGGTTGGCGCGCTTTGATTTCATGGCTGGTGAGCGTCAGGCATTTACCTGTTATTTCTCAAATGAGCTATCCATTCATCGCACAAAGATTGAGAAAGCCGATGAGCTCTATAAGAATCATGCAGGAGAACTGTTGCAGCCGCCAAGAAAAGATGATATGGAATCATTCCCTCCACTTGTGAGGCATGAATTTAGAATTAAAGAAGCAAAAACGGATATCGTCTTCTCAGGTTTAGGATGGATTACAGTGAATGACAGAGGGGCAACCATTGCTGCCCATGTTCCTAAAGGCGTTAGTGTTTTCTTGAGAAAATCATTAATCTAGGAGGGATTCTGTGGCTCTATATGGTGTTATAGGAGATCCGATTGCTCACTCTATGTCTCCCGAGATGCATAATGCCGCGTTCCAAGAATGTGGAATGGATTCTGCTTACGTGAAATTTCACGTGAAAAAAGAGCAGCTTTCCCAAGCCATAAATGGAATAAAAGCGTTAGGGATTAAAGGAGTGAATGTGACAGTTCCCCATAAAGAACAAGTCATGCAACTTTTAGATGAAATTGATCCATTGGCCGAGGCAATCGGGGCAGTGAATACGATTGTCAATGAAAATGGCAAGCTGATCGGTTATAATACAGACGGTCTTGGGTTTGTGGAAGGCTTGAAAAATATAGCAGATGAACAACTTGAAGATAAATCGATGCTGATTATCGGAGCCGGTGGTGCTGCGAAAGCCATTTATTATTCCCTTGCTTCTCTTGGAGTGAAGAGAATCGATGTGAGCAACCGTACGGCACTGAGAGCTGAAAAGATGATTGAAGCTTGTCCTTTCGATTTGAACTCGGGATTTCTATCTCTAGAGGCTGCTGAAAACACATTGAACCAATATGATGTGATCATCCATACAACATCTATAGGAATGTTTCCTCATATAGAAGACAGTCCATTAACGATCAAAGAGTTAAAAGAGGGATGCATCGTTAGTGACATTATCTATAATCCTTTGGAAACAGCATTATTGAAGCAAGCGAATCAGAAAGGTGCCCGTACTCAAAATGGTCTTGATATGTTTGTGTACCAGGGAGCCCTTTCATTTGAAAAGTGGACGGGAATCTTTCCACCTTATTCGATTATGAAAAACACCGTTTTACAACAACTAGGAGGTCAACATGTTAACAGGTAAACAAAAAAGATATTTACGTTCTGAAGCACATCATTTAAATCCGGTTTTCCAAGTAGGAAAAGGCGGAGTCAATGAAAATATGATCAAAACAATCGGAGAAGCGATTGAAGTAAGAGAATTGATGAAAATCAGTATTCTTCAAAACTGTGATATGGATAAGTCTGAGATTGCTGACGAGTTATCCAAAGGAGTAGGGGCGGAAATTGTTCAAATCATTGGAAATACAATTGTCCTTTACAAGGAGTCGAAAGAAAACAAGCAATTAATCCTACCACGATAAGGATTGATAAAATGATGAAAAAGGTTGGACTCCTGGGGGGGACATTCAATCCTCCTCATATGGGCCATTTGGTTATTGCGGAACAAGTTTTAGAGAAGGCGAATTTGGATGAAATACGATTTCTACCGAATCACGTTCCTCCTCATAAACAGGCGGATGAAAGTGTTTCAGTTGAACAGCGTCTCTTCATGCTGCAAAAAGCGATTAAGAGTAACCCTCACTTTTCCATTGAACGGATTGAACTTGAAAGAGAGGGTGCCTCATACACTTACGACACCATCAAGCTATTAACCGAGAGGGAAGAGGACACCGAGTTTTCTTTTATAATAGGCGGGGATATGATCGAATATCTCCCGAAGTGGTACCGGATAGAGGAACTTCAGGAAATGGTCAGGTTCATTGGTGTCAATCGTCCTTCCTATTCACATGACACTTCGTTTAATGTTCAATTGCTTGAAGTAACATCCATTGATATTTCTTCTTCCTACATTCGCAACACAGTGAAACTGGGGCAATCGGTACGCTATTTAGTCCCTGACGATGTGTATCGATTCATAAAGGAGGAGAAATTGTATGAATAGGGAAAAAGCCTTGGAAATCGTAAAAGAACATTTAACGGAACATCGCTATATACACACTTGTGGAGTCATGGAAACAAGCATAGAGCTTGCAAAGCAATATGGAGCCGATGAGAAAAAGGCAGAAATAGCGGCGATTTTCCATGATTATGCGAAGTTCCGTGATAAGCAGGAAATGCAAACAATCATTGTAGAAGAGAAGTTGGCTCAGGATCTTTTGCTGTACAATAGCGAGCTTTGGCATGCACCGGTAGGAGCGTTACTTGTAGAGCGTGAAGTTGGTATACAGGATGAAGATATTTTAAATGCCATCCGATACCACACTTCGGGTAAAGAAGAGATGACTATCCTTGACAAAGTGATCTATTTAGCTGATTACATCGAACCGAATCGACAATTTCCCGGGGTGGAAGAAGTGAGGGAACTCGCAAAAGAGTCATTAGACCAAGGGCTGTTGAAGGCACTTCAAAATACGATGACCTTTCTTATGAAAAAAAATCAAGCGATCTACCCAGATACATTTCGCTTTTATAACGGATTAATTTTAAACAAGAGGAGATGAAGGAATGGAACAAAATTTAGTAGAATTAGCGTTTAATGCCGCTGATGATAAACGTGCTGAAGATATTGTTGTATTAGATATGAAGGGTGTTTCTTTAATTGCGGATTATTTTCTGATCTGTCATGGGAACTCAGACAAACAGGTGCAGGCCATTGCCCGGGAATTAAAGGACAGAGCAGAAGAAAACGGCTATACAGTCAAACGGTTGGAAGGATTTGATCAAGCACGCTGGATCTTAGTTGACTTAGGTGATGTCGTCGCTCACGTGTTTCATAAAGAGGAAAGAGGCTACTATAATCTAGAGCGTTTATGGGGAGATGCATCCTTCGTCGAAGTTGGACAAGGTGAGAGTCACTAAATGAGTTATGAACGTTTTGCTTATGTGTACGATTATTTAATGCAGGACGTCCCATACGACGGCTGGTTGGAGTTTGTGAATAAACAAGCTAAAGCCTATTCTCTCCAAGGGGAAAGCGTCCTTGACATCGCTTGTGGCACCGGGGAATTATCGCTGCGCCTTGTCCGGGACGGCTACAATGTGACAGGAGTCGATCTCTCTCAGGATATGCTGATGGTAGCTCAGGAAAAGGCTTTAGAAATGAACGTAAAGCTTAATCTGTTTCAACAGGATATGTCAAAGCTTGATTCACTTGGGGAATATGACCTTATCACGATTTTTTGTGATTCCCTGAATTACCTGGAAGACGAAAGAGACGTGGAAAATACATTCAAAAGTGTATATGCTCATCTTAAGCATGATGGCTTATTCCTATTTGATGTACATTCCATTTATAAAATGACACAAATATTTATAAACCAGACGTTTACCCTTACGGATGAACATGTCTCGTACATTTGGGATTGCTTCCCTGGAGAAGATCCGAATAGTGTAGAGCATGAACTGACTTTTTTCGTGAAAGATGAGGAAACGAATCAGTACAATCGAGTAGAAGAACTTCACAAACAGCGCACATACCCCATTCTGACTATAAAAGAATGGTTGAAGGATGCAGGGTTCGAAGTGTTGAACATCTCTGCAGACTTCACACAAGAAGCCCCTACAGACCATAGCGAAAGAATTTTCTTTACGTGTAAGAAGAAATGATAAAAAAGCCGAATCGTCTCTGAAAAGAGAATGATACGGCTTTTTATAAAAAGATTTTATAAAAAAGAAGGAAAAAATCAATTCGTGTCGAAATATAAAAAAGGAGCCTGACTAGACTCCAAATTGTGATTTCGTTCCTTCAATATCATCCACGAACTTTTCCTGTGTGGCTTCAAATAATTTCTCGAAAACTTCTCCCAGCTCTCTTTCCATTACGGAAATTCCTATTCCAGTCACTCCTCCCTTTACACAAACTTTTTCTTGAAGTGTCGGTAATGTATAGATATTTTTCTTCAATAAGTCCCCAAGACCAACAAGCATTTCAGATGCTAAGACAGTGGCTGTTTCCCTATCAATTTCTGTCACTTCTGCTGCAGCGTTAATAAACCTTTGTGTAACATAACTGAAAAAAGCAGGTCCGCAGCTGACAATGTCTGAAGCAACTCGCGTAACATTTTCATCAATGACTACCGGTGTGGAGATATGCTCAGCCAGTCTCATTAATTCCTGTCTCCATTTATCTGAACAATGACTTCCATACGTTAAAAGTGACACTCCGCTTAATGCACGATTTGTAATACTTGGAATGAATCGGGCACAGGAACTGGTCAGGATAGATTCTAATTGTTCCACGCTTACTGGACTGGTTATTGAAACTACGCATTTATCACTGGTAAAACTTTTTTTATTCTCCTGAATCACATCATAAACATCATGAGGTTTCACACATATGAAGATTAAGTCAGATGACTTGATCACTTCTTCTTTTGAATGGCTTACATTCACTTTATTCCATTTTTCTTTTATATCCTCGGCTTTTTTTAATGACCGATTCGTAATATGAAGATGTGAAGGAGAAATCGCCTTTGATTCAATGAGAGCTTCAATAATGATTTTCCCCATGTTTCCCGTTCCAATAATACCCACTTTCATGTGCAGCCCTCCTTCTATCACACTCTCTCCTAAAACTTATGAATTCCTTTCAATGAATATTCCACCAGAGGTGATTTCCTGTGCAATCCCTAATTGAAAAATACAGAACGGTTCTTGTGATTCTTGTGATTTGTGCCATTGTCCTGATTGCATATATATTAAAAAATGCTTCCGCCGCTCCAGTTAAAGAGGCTACTTTTACAGCCGCTCCAGCAAAAATAGAAAAGGAGCCTGAAGAATTGAAAATAGTCGAAAAAGTATTTGTAGACGTAAAGGGGGAGGTTGTTAAACCTGGATTATATGAAGTCAGGCAGGGAGACAGGTTGAAGTTTGTGATCGATAGAGCCGGTGGTTTCACCGCAGAAGCAGATAAGAAAGTGATCAATTTAGCGGTAAAGGTATCAGACGAAATGATGATTTATGTCCCTAAAATCGGAGAAATAGAAACGCCCCAACAGATTATGGCACCTTCAATGCCTGGGAACGATTCAGAAAAGGGTAGAATCAACATTAATACAGCCACTAAACAGGAATTCGAAACACTGCCCGGAATTGGTCCTGCGAAAGCTTCAACCTTTATCCAATATCGCGAAGAACATGGGCCGTTTGAGACTATAGAAGAAATTCAAAACATCTCTGGAGTCGGTGAAAAAACTTTTGAGAAATTAAAAGAATATATTTATGTCCAATGAATTGACGAAACATAGGAAGTCTTTATACACTTAAACAAGCAAATGAAAATGCACCTAATAACATAGAAGGGGGAATGGTGATGGAAAGAATCGCTTGGCATCAATATTTTATGGCCCAAAGTCAGCTTCTTGCCCTGCGCAGCACGTGTACAAGACTGGCGGTGGGGGCAACCATCGTTCGTGAAAAACGAATCATTGCAGGAGGCTATAACGGCTCCATTGCAGGAGGGGATCATTGTATAGACGAAGGGTGCTATGTAATTGACAATCACTGCGTGAGGACCATTCATGCCGAAATGAATGCCCTGCTGCAATGTTCCAAGTTTGGGGTCGGAACGGAGAATGCGGAGATATATGTTACTCACTTCCCCTGTCTGCAATGCTGTAAGGCTCTTATCCAGGCAGGAATCAAAACGGTTTATTATGCAAAAGATTATAAAAATCATCCTTATGCCATTGAACTTTTCCAAAAGGCAAACGTCCATGTAGAGAAAGTGCCCTTTCAAGAGAGCAGCATCGACGTAAAACACAAAGAAAAAGCCTCCTTGATGCTTCAGTTAATCGAAGACTTGAGAATTCAAGGTGCTGAAGACGAAAAGCTTGCTTACTATGAACAAGTATACATAAAGCTATTTAATGAATAAAGGAATATACCTTTACCCCGCGATTTCAGTACTTTCAGGAACTTTACTGGCACTTCAATTCCATTGGGGTGCTGTCGTTCTTGCTCTGCTCCTTCTAGCCCTTTTCCTCAGAAAAATGACCTACACCATCCTTTTTCTCTGCCTCCTATTTCTCTTTATTTCCTTTCTCAACACCACTTTACAAGAAAAGAGACAGAAAACCGTTCTGTCATCAGAATCTGAACCGATCGACTCACAAATTGTGATCAATGAAATTCCAACCATCGATGGGAATTCATTTGTTGCCCTCGCTCAAATAAAGAAAGAGAAGGTTCTCATGCGTTACTATTTCTCTTCAGAGGAAGAAAAACGAAAATTCCAACAAGTGAAACCCGGTTTTGTTTGTGAAGGGAAGGGGCAGCTTACAGAACCCAAACCGAATAAAAATCCCAACTTGTTTCATTATAAAAATTATTTAGCTCATCGAGGTGTTTATTGGATACTCGACGTACAAGCATTAGGGGGATGCGTGAATCAGAGCAAATGGAAACATGCCCTCATACAACTAAGGTTTGATGGATTGAAAAAAATCGAAAGAGAATTTCCTTCTTCATCAGTAGGAGTGACCCAAGCGTTACTGTTTGGAGAAACAGGGATGATCGCAGACGACACGATGAAGGCATTCAGAGAGCTGGGTGTCGTTCATTTATTGGCGATTTCTGGCCTGCACGTTGGTTTGATTTTTGCGATTCTTCACTATTGTCTATTGAGGATCGGCGTCACAAAAGAATCGGTGACATGGATAGGGATTGTTTTTCTCCTATGTTATATCGTACTGACGGGCGCATCTCCCTCCGTGATGAGGGCATCTTCCATGCTGATCGTGATTCTGCTCAGTAGAAAAGTGGCAAGCAAGTTAAGAATAATCGACAGTTTGTGCATTGTATTTGTGATGTTGGTTTTGTATGATCCATATTCTGTCTTCAATGTTGGATTTCAGCTGTCATTTATGGTGAGTTTTTCTCTTGTAGTATCTTCAGCAGTTATTCTAAATACTTCTTCATCCATTGCACAATTGGTGAAAGTAACACTTATTGCCCAGCTATCTTCTTTACCTATCATCATCTATCATTTCTATGAATTTTCTTTGATGGGCTTTCTCACGAATCTTCTTTATGTACCCCTTTTCTCAGTCATTGTTCTTCCCTTAACTATCATCGTCTATTTTCTAACAGTTGACTGGTTGATTCTGTTCCATAAATATCTATTGGATGGAATTCAATGGGTATCTGCCTTTTTCGCTTCTTTTCCATTAAGCACAATCGTGATGGGAAAGCCTCCATTTCTGTTGTTGATTGGTTACCTCATCGTTATTTATTTTGTGTTTGTTTTGTTTGAAAAGAGGAAATATATGCTTCCCGGGCTTCTTTTGCTTTTCTATGGAGCCTTTCACATGCTGCTAAACACTTATGATCCTCATGGAGAGATTGTATTTATGGATGTTGGGCAAGGTGATGCTACATTGATCAAACTACCGTACAATCGGGGAACCTATCTGATCGATACAGGTGGGGAAGTTCAGTTTCCGAAAGAAGAATGGGAAGAGAGAAAGAATCGCTTTTCTGTAGGGGAAGACATCGTCGTTCCTTTTTTGAAAAGCAAAGGTATCACGTCCATTGACACCCTGATTTTAACACACGGAGATCTCGATCATATTGGGGGAACAGAAGCGGTCCTTGGGGAACTAAAAGTGAAGGAAGTCTTGATTAGCCCTAACAGCGAAGAGAAAGGCGAAATGAAGAAAATAATGGAAATTGCCCGACGAAAGAGAATTCCGGTTAAAGAAGCCCGGTATCCATACAGTTGGGCTGGAAATAAGGATGGACTGCATATTGTTTCGCCACAAGATGAAGAGTATGAAGGAAATAATGACTCCATTGTGTTATATGGAGAAATCGGGTCATTGAAATGGTTATTTACAGGAGATTTAGAAGAGCAAGGGGAGGAAGAGTTCATCCAAACCTTTGATCTGCCAATTGATGTGTTAAAAGTAGGTCATCATGGGAGTAATACGAGTACAACCGAGGAGTTCCTCGTTGAAACGAATCCGTCTGTGGCGGTGATCTCAGCGGGTGAATCCAATCGCTTTGGCCATCCTCATCCTGAGGTATTGGAACGATTGAAGAGAAGAGGAATAACTATATATAGCACGGGAGAAAATGGGGCGATCACCTATCGTTTTTGGGATAAAAAAGGAACGTTTTCAGCCCATCTGCCATAGGATGTATTACAAAACAAATGAAGCGCTAATGAAAAAAGGGGCAGACCTATCAGAAAGAGTCAGGTGCCTTCAAGCCATCTGTATGATACACCAGTACCATATATGGAAATTGAAGAAACCGGAATCTTTAAGGTCTGCCTCCAATATTCATTATGAGCCGATGAACTTAATAACAGTTGCAATAACGAACATTGTAGCAAAGAATCCAAATGATACAATAAACCCAACGCCTGAATCTACTGCATCATTTCTTTTTGATTGTACATTCTTTTCAAATTGGTTCACAACTACCCCTCCTATTTCTATTCTAGTATAGAACATCGCTACTGAAAAATCTATACTTCACTTTACTTTTTCCTTTACTGACAAGAGTTGTCACCTATAAGTTCCCCGAGCTCAGGTGACACTAATCATTACAAAGGAAATACCGCTTAACGGAAAAGGTTCCTAGGTCTTCTCCGTTAACGTTAATATAGATATAGGGGGTGTCCCATATGACGGATGTCCCCTTTACCCCTTGCCAAAACCAAAAAGCTTTTTTACCATAGAGTAGAGAAAAGACTTAATGGAGAGTGCTGACTTGGTTATTGATATTTGGAAAAAAATAGAGAAATCTCAATTCGGATCTATTTATTTAGTTTACGGAAATGAGTCATTTATTATTAATGAAACGAAACAAAGAATTGTCTCAAATGCCCTTTCAGAAGAAGAAATGGATTTTAATTTTTCCAGTTATGATCTGGAGGAAACCCCTGTGGAAGTGGCGATAGAAGATGCAGAAACCTTTCCATTTATGGGGGAGAAAAGGGTGGTCATCCTACAAAACCCTGTCTTTTTGACAGCTGAAAAAACAAAAGAGAAGGTAGAGCACAACATTAAACGACTGGAACAATACATACAATCCCCTGCTCCTTATACGATTTTGGTCATTACAGCGAATTACGAAAAACTGGACGAGCGTAAGAAAATTACAAAGTCCCTGAAGAAACTGGCAGAAGTGGTAGAGGCCAAAAAGCTGAACGAGCATGAATTAAAATCCTGGGTAAGAGAACGTTCTGCCTCTAATAGTGTTCAGATAGATGAAGATGCGATTGAACTATTACTGACCCTCGCTGGAACAAACCTAATGATGCTCACACAAGAGTTGGACAAACTTTCTTTATACGCAAGCGATACAAACAGAATCGACGTGGAAGTGGTGGAACGATTAACAGCCCGGTCACTGGAACAAAATATTTTCACTTTAGTGGACAAGGTCGTTCACAGAAGAATCGATGAGGCATTGAGAATATATTACGATCTTCTCAAACAAAACGAAGAACCGTTGAAGATTCTATCGATCCTGGCAGGACAATTCAGACTGATATATGGAACAAAGGAATTATCGCGAAGAGGATACGGGCAGCAAAAAATTGCTTCCTACCTAAAAGTACACCCTTTCAGAGTGAAACTTGCAGCAGGACAGGCAAAGCACTTCAACGATAAACAACTCGCCCATATCATCGAATTGCTATCTCAAGGAGATTACGAAATCAAAACTGGAAAAATCAAAAAAGAACTGATGATTGAAATGTTTCTGTTTAAACTACATGATCAGAGTTTTACGTGATTTTTGAGTTATGACGATGAATAATAATGTGGAAAAGAAAGGTTCAACGTCAAATGTTGGGGTGAGGTGAGTTTTGCTTCACCCTTATCCAATATGCGTACCCATTCTCTTATACTTATGTGTTAATAAAATCTTTGCTCGAAAACGAAGAAAGCTTCTAAAGCCAAATGCGTTTCGTTTCATCACTTTCGTTAAGTTGTTTATGCCCTCTAAAAACCCGTTTGAATAGTTATATCGAAAGCTATTCAATATTTCATTTTGCCAATTCTTTAGTGTTTGGGCAGAACGTTGGAATTCAGGAATTCCAGCCGCATCAATCGCTTCGTAGAAGTCATATAAGGCGTTTTTTGTCTTCATGATGTTTTCTTCCCCATTCACTTTCGCTTTGTCAAACCACTGACAAAACCTCTCTTTGAGTTCATATGCCTGTTTCAGTTCAGGAGACATCTCGAGATACCTTTGAAGATACCACTGATCGCTCTCATTTAATTTATCTGACCTCTTATAAAACACATGTCGCATCTTCTTACATTTCTTCCGATCATAGTCATGCCAACTAGATTGTATCCTTCTTCTCACACCATCAAGTGCCCAATAAATATAGCGGACAAAGTGGAAGCGGTCGGCCACAGTGACGGGCTTATCAAGAGCTTGTTGTACAGCTGCCTTAAACGATTGGCTCATATCCATTACGACCACCTCCACTTGAGAACCATATCTTCTTAGGTAGTGTTTAATGGTGTTTTTATAACGATTTGGAAGGATATCGATCGGTTCTCTGGTAATCCCATTCGCGATAATGAGCTGGTATTTCCCTTCTTTTGTATCCCCTTTGTACTCATCTATGGCAATGACCTTAGGCAGTTCTTTAGCTACTTCGTTGACCGTAACTTCTGCCAATTGATCAAAGCGCCTTACCACAGTGGAAGCCGAAGTCCCATACACTTCTGCCGTTTCTTTAAAGGTCTTCCCCTTAATACTTCGGATCTTTAAAGCCTGATTAAACTCTACTGATAACCGTTGGTATCGTTCCACAAAGGAGTTTTTTTCTGCAAATCTTTTTCCACAGGGGCAAGCATAGCGTCTCTTTCTGTAGAAAAGAAGCGTATGTCTTTCAAACAACTTTAGATGTTTAATCTTTTGTATCCGGTAATCATGAACTTTCATTGTACTGGTCGCACATTCTGGACATTTGTGTGACTTAAGAGGAAGCTCTATATGTAAACAAAGTCGCTCATCCACTTCTTCCATCTTCGTGATGTTTACTTCTTCAAAACCAGGCAACATTATGATAGAATTCATTATGCACGTATCTCCAATCTTTACTTGTTTCTCGACAATTCAAGTATAAAAGACTGGGCGATTACGTGCATTTTTTGTGTCTTCTAATTGTGTAAGAACCCCAACAAATATTATAGAACCAAAAGAAAAACCACCTGGCCATAGGGCGAGGTGGTTTTTTTCAATTAGTTCGCTTTTTTCATAAGGCGAGACTTTTGACGATCCGCAGCGTTTTTGTGGATAAGACCTTTTTGAGCTGCTTTGTCTAATTGACGAACCGCTTCTGTTGCTAATTCTTTAGCGTTATCTGCGCTGTTAGCAGCTGCAGCTTCTGCTTTCTTGATAGCAGTACGCATTGTAGATTTCACAGCAGCGTTTTGAGCGTTGCGCTCGTTGCTAGTTTTTACACGTTTGATAGCTGATTTGATATTTGGCATTCCTGTCACCTCCTATAAAAGGATCGAGATTCTATGTGACTCGATTTAAATTCCTAAACAATAAGAACAAATGATATTTTATCAAACGAACAGTGATATTGCAATACTATGTATTGAAATTAAACGAGTGAATGAACCCATACGAAAAAGGTAAACATAAAAAAATAGTAGATAACATCCCAAGCCTGGAGGTAGAGTCGAAATGAAAAAAGAAGAAATCGATTATAGTAAATATTCCATTCGTACCGATCTTGCTGTTGAAGCAAGAGAAATGGTCGTCAGTGATAACGCGGAGGATACGTCATCCATCCAAGGAGTCATGATTAAAGAGAAAGAAGAGGATGGGGTAAAAGTTTCCCTTGTCACCGTTACACCTGAAGGAGAAGAGAAAATCGGTAAAAAACCTGGTAATTACTTAACCATCGAGGCCCATGGAATTCGCCAGGAAGATGCAGAACTGCAACAAAGAGTTGAAAAAGTATTTGCCAATGAATTTAATCAATTTTTAATTAATAATAAAATCAGTAAAAATGCTAGCTGCTTAATTGTTGGACTCGGTAACTGGAATGTAACCCCGGATTCATTAGGGCCACGCGTATGTGAAGATATCATTGTGACGAGACATCTTTTTGAACTGCAGCCGGAATCAGTGGAGGAGGGCTATCGACCGGTCAGTGCCCTTGTACCTGGTGTGATGGGGCTGACGGGCATTGAAACGAGCGATATCATTTTCGGTGTAGTGGAGAAATCCAAACCCGACTTCATCATCGCCATCGATGCCCTGGCCTCCCGATCCATTGAGCGTGTCAATTCAACCATCCAGATTTCGGATACAGGCATACATCCAGGGTCAGGTGTAGGAAACAAGCGAAAAGGGTTGGACCAGGAAACGTTAGGGGTTCCGGTTATTGCCATCGGCGTTCCGACCGTACTCGATGCTGTCACAATCGTAAGTGATACAGTCGACTTTCTATTAAAGCATTTTGGGAAAGAAATGAGAGAAGGGGACCGTCCATCCAGATCCCTTGCCCCTGCAGGATTAAGCTTTGGTGAGAGAAGGAAATTAACAGAAGAAGATCTTCCGGAAGAACAACATCGTCAAACCTTCATGGGAATTGTCGGAACACTCGAGGATCAGGAAAAACGGAAATTGATTCATGAAGTATTGGCTCCCATCGGACATAATCTGATGGTCACACCTAAAGAAGTGGACGTGTTCATGGAAGATATGGCCAACCTCATCGCAAGCGGATTGAATGCTGCACTGCATGATGCGGTTGATCAGGAGAATGCGGGTTATCAGACGAGATAGATTGCATATGAAAGTAGCGCCTTAGGGGTAGGTAATGACCCTTGAGGCGTTCTTTGATGAATTGGGAATAGAGTGAACGGATCTTGAGGGAAATTGTAAGCTCTCGAATCACCTGGTTCCGGAATCAGTGTGCTCTAAAGTTTAGATTGATTAGAAATAATCGTTTCGCTGATATATTTGAAATTTCGCTGATAAAAGTGACGATTTCGCTGATAAAATCAGTATTTCGCTGATAAAATGAAAAATTCGCTGATATCCAAAAAGATGACAGGATTTTTCTATAAAAATTGGAATTTATTTGCCGCTGAAACCGAAAATATTAGAATAAAGGCTGATTTTCACCTAAAAGGGGTTATTCCCCCGCCTCAAAAATCGTGAATCTCCCTCAAAAAAGAAATTTCCTCCCATCTTACTTCACTCCAGCTATCGATTCCCAACCCCCATCTACTCCAGACCACACTAAAAATAATAGATTCCCCCGTTTAAGTTTCCACCAATAACCTCATAATGACTACTAAATATAGTTCTACTATCTCTAGTAACGACATACGTTGTACTAGAGTAGATTAAAGGAAAGGGTGGGAGAATGAGGTCGTATAAAGCGCCTAATTATGTAGTAGCGATTAATATGTCAACGATACTGAAAGGGATGTTGATCTTCGTGGCAGGCTTGCTCTCGATTTTTTCGATATCGGGCATCCTCACTTCCTTGAACCCTGAGTATAGAATTACATCGAATTCATTGAATCAAGCGGCTTCCAATGTGAAGGGTGATGCATTATATAAGATCTTGGCATTAGAAAACCGGTCTTTTAATCAAATTTTGACTGAAGAAGAGCAGGCTTTACCGAATTTGTCATCCCTACTTTTTCAGGTGGCTACCAACGTGAGCTTTGAAGATCCCCGAAGTTTCCTGGGGAGAGAGCTTCCGGGATTCTCGATTTTCGATGGGGATATCCTTGTGGCCGGGGATGGGACGGATTTTACGAATATGCCGATTGAGTCGGTCCCGCCTCCTGAAGCACTTGAGGCAGGAAATGAAGCGCCACTCAAGAATGTAGAGAAGCTTAAAGACCCGGATCAAAAGAGTGGGGACGCGGCCCCGCCATTATCAACCGGAAATAAAAAGACGGTTCATCTTTACTTCACCCATACCCGTGAATCCTATCTGCCTTACTTGGAGGGGGTAACCAATCCGGATTCAGCCATGCACTCAGAAGTCAATGTCACCAAGGTGGGAGATATGGTGAAGAAGAACTTAGAGGACCTAGGTATTGGAACGAGCATTGATAAAACCGACGTGATTCAGACCTTACACAAAAAAGGATTGGATTATTGGGCTGCTTACCAGGAGTCGAGACCTTTAGTGCAGGCTGCCATGACAAGTAATAAAGACTTGCTATATCTCGTTGACATACATCGTGATTCTCAAAGAAGGGCTGTCACGACGGGGACGATCAATGGAAAATCTTATGCCAAGCTCGCATTTGTCGTTGGGGAAGAGCATCCGAATTACGAGCAGAATTTAAAGGTGGCAACAGAGCTTCATAAATTATTGGAAGAAAAATATAAAGGTATTTCACGTGGAGTGATTGCTAAAAAGGGAAGCGGGACCAACGGGAAGTTCAACCAGGATCTCTCAAGCAATGCCATGTTACTGGAGTTTGGCGGAGTCGATAATACGTTCGAAGAATTGGAACGTTCTGCACAGGCTTTCGCTGAAGTATTCGCTGAATATTATTGGCAGGCTGAAAAGGTGAATCATATACCTGTAGCTCCTGCTTCAAGTCAGTAATAAAAAGGATGAATGAACCAATGATAAAATTCTTCTTTAAATGTGCATTACTTATATCTGCATTATTTATCGGGGTACTGATCGGGATGCAGTATGCGAATCAGGGCATCGTGGAAATGAAGGGACATGAACAACAAAACTTCACTTCACCGGTGGGAGTGAGTCAGGACCGGGAAGGAAACGTGGAAGCGTCTTTCCTTGGGAATGAAGTAGAATCGGAAACGTTAAGCGAAAAGAAAGAGAAATTAGAGGACATGAAGGCCTTTAATGCGTTTTCCTCGATCGGAAAGGCGCTGGCGAATATAATTGAAAGTATCACCAATGAAATAGTGAACTTTATTGCTTCGTTAATATAAGGGAGGGCTATCGGAAATGTTCCAGCCTTCTCTTTTTTTTGAGGCTTTGTCTCTAAGAACTTAATTGATTTCCTTTGAAAATGGACAATTCCCGTATAGCCCTTTAGTTTACATTGAATAATATATAGTCTACTGCTATAATTCAAAATAGTGTACATGTGTGGAAATAACAGGAGTTGAACGTATAATGAACCGTGAAGAGAAATTAGAAAGACAATCGAGAATTAGAAACTTTTCGATCATTGCTCATATAGATCATGGGAAATCTACCCTTGCCGATCGTATTTTGGAGAAAACGAAAGCACTGACGGCGCGTGAAATGAAAGAGCAATTACTGGATTCAATGGATCTTGAGAGAGAACGTGGAATCACAATCAAATTAAATTCTGTGCAATTAAAGTATCAAGCAAAGGATGGAGAAGAATATATCTTTCATCTGATTGATACACCAGGGCACGTAGACTTTACATACGAAGTATCTCGTAGTTTAGCTGCTTGTGAAGGAGCCGTCCTTGTTGTGGATGCAGCTCAAGGGATTGAAGCGCAAACATTGGCAAACGTGTATCTTGCCTTGGATAATGACCTGGAAATCCTGCCGGTCATCAACAAAATCGACCTTCCTGCAGCAGATCCTGAAAGGGTTCGACAGGAAGTGGAAGATGTCATCGGTCTGGATGCATCGGAAGCAGTCCTGGCATCAGCCAAAGCAGGGATCGGGATTGAAGAGATCCTCGAGCAGGTGGTTGAAAAAGTACCCGCCCCACAGGGAGATCCAGATGCCCCACTAAAAGCCCTAATCTTTGACTCTTTATATGACGCATATAGAGGAGTCGTTGCCTACATCCGTGTGATGGAAGGAAGTGTGAAAGTCGGAGATAAAGTCCGTATGATGGCGACCGGGAAAGAGTTTGAAGTAACAGAGATCGGTGTCTTCACTCCGAAACCGACGGGACAAAAAGAATTAACGGTCGGGGATGTTGGGTACTTAACAGCAGCGATCAAGAATGTTGGCGACACCCGGGTGGGGGATACCATCACTCTTGCGAAAAAACCTGCTGAAAAAGCATTACCAGGATACCGCCGCTTAAACCCGATGGTATATTGCGGTTTATATCCAATCGATTCAAATCGATACAACGATCTTAGGGAAGCACTTGAGAAACTTGAATTGAATGACTCGGCACTTCAATATGAGCCTGAAACATCTCAAGCGTTAGGATTCGGGTTCCGTTGTGGATTCCTGGGACTACTTCATATGGAGATCATTCAGGAACGCATTGAACGCGAATTCAAAATCGACCTTATTACGACTGCACCAAGTGTTATCTATCATGTCAAATTGACAGATGGTCAAGAAGTGAAAGTGGATAACCCGTCCATGATGCCTGATCCGCAAAAAGTGGATCATGTAGAAGAGCCTTATGTTAAAGCAACGATCATGGTTCCGAATGACTACGTTGGTGCCGTAATGGAGCTTTGCCAAGGAAAACGCGGGAACTTTATCGACATGCAGTATATGGATGATACACGAGTGAACATCGTCTATGAAATCCCGCTTGCTGAAATCGTGTATGACTTCTTCGATCAATTGAAATCAAATACGAAAGGGTACGCTTCATTTGATTATGAACTGATCGGATACAAGGAATCCAAACTTGTGAAGATGGATATCCTGTTGAACGCTGAAAATGTCGATGCCCTTAGCTTTATCGTTCATCGTGACTTCGCTTATGAACGCGGGAAGTTGATTGTTGAGAAATTGAAGGAATTAATTCCGAGACAACAATTCGAAGTACCCGTCCAGGCAGCGATCGGACAGAAGATTGTCGCAAGATCGACCATTAAAGCCATTCGGAAGAACGTTCTGGCAAAATGTTACGGTGGAGATATTTCACGTAAACGTAAACTTCTTGATAAACAAAAAGAAGGTAAAAAACGTATGAAGTCCGTTGGTAATGTAGAAGTTCCGCAAGAAGCATTCATGGCAGTCCTGAAAATGGACGATACGGATAAAAAATAATTGGTCTTGATGATAAAGGGGGAAAGTGGCTTGTACCAAACAAGCACTGCTTACCCCCTTTTCTCTATGACTGCCCCAAAAGGAGGGATATACTTGGTAAAATCAGCTTATATTCATATACCTTTCTGTGAACATATCTGTCACTATTGTGATTTCAATAAAGTCTTTTTAGAAGGACAGCCTGTAAATGAATATTTAATCAGCCTGGGCAATGAAATGAAGCAAAGAGTCATGTCACCTGACAAGCTTGATACGATTTTTGTCGGTGGCGGCACTCCGACGTCATTGAATGCGAGCCAGCTCGATATATTATGCGAATCGATCAACACTCACCTGCCCTTTGATCAGGGGGAATTCACATTTGAAGCAAACCCCGGCGATTTGACGGAAGACAAACTTCGAGTGTTAAAGGACCACGGTGTGAATCGATTGAGTTTTGGTGTTCAGTCATTCAATGATGAGCTCCTAAAAGGAATCGGACGGACACATAGAAGCGAAGATGTGTATACGTCTGTGGAAACGGCTCAAAAAGTAGGATTCTCGAATATCAGCATTGATCTGATTTATAGCCTGCCTAAGCAAACAGAGGAAGATTTTCAAGATACATTGAAGAAAGCACTTGACCTTGATCTTCCTCATTACTCAGCTTATTCACTCATCGTAGAGCCGAAAACGGTCTTCTACAACCTGATGAGGAAAGGGAAGCTGTCATTGCCTTCTCCAGATCAGGAAGCGGCTATGTACGAGATTCTAATCGAAACGATGGAGAAATACGGGATCAATCAATATGAAATCAGTAATTTTGCTAAACGGGGATTCGAAAGCAAACATAATCTCGTTTATTGGGACAATAATGAATATTATGGTTTAGGAGCCGGTGCTCACGGATATATAAACGGAGTACGTTATTCCAATTACGGTCCCTTGAAGAAATATATGGACCCGATTGCAGAAGGTTCCCTGCCTACCATTCAGAAACACGAGGTAACGAAAGCAGAAAGCATGGAAGAAGAAATGTTCCTCGGATTACGTAAAGTAGAGGGAGTGAGTAAATCCATATTCCAACAGAAATTTAATTGCAGCGTGGAGTCCGTCTTTGGTACCTCCATCGCGGAAATGGAGAAGCGAGGACTGCTTTTAGTAGATGAGGAGCGTGTGGCACTTACGGAACAGGGGCGCTTTCTAGGAAACGAGGTATTTCAATCTTTCCTAGGTGTAATCTAATGGCTGAATTCTAAAGGTGTATGGTGTTTATATTAATCTATATCAAGTAGATCATGCTTTGAAAGTTGATTCTCGCTGCTGGTGCTCAACTCACGCCCCGCGGAAAGCGAGCACCTGGAGTGGAAATCAACCACTAATCGCTTTTTCAAAAGCAACAGACTTTAGGAAAAGAGCTAATCTAATATATTGACATCCCTTTTCTGATTTGATAATTTATTAATTAGATTTAGCACTCATCTTGAGAGAGTGCTAACAGGGGTGATGAATGTTGTTAACAGATCGACAACTTCTAATTCTTCAAGTGATCATTGATGATTTTATCCTGTCAGCTCAGCCTGTCGGTTCGAGGAGCTTGTCCAAGAAGGATGAAATTTCCTTCAGCTCGGCTACGATTCGAAATGAAATGGCTGATTTGGAGGATTTGGGTTTTATCGAAAAAACGCATACTTCTTCAGGACGTGTTCCATCTGAAAAGGGTTATCGTTATTATGTGGACCACTTGCTTTCTCCACAGAAATTAAAGAAGCATGACGTGCATGCGATACGCTCCATCTTTACTGAGCGAATATATGAATTGGAGAAAGTGGTCCAGAAGTCGGCAAAGATTCTTTCCGAGCTGACGAATTACACGACCATCGTATTAGGTCCCGATTTGAAGGAAAATAAGCTGAAAAAGATTCAACTTATTCCTCTGAACAAAGATACAGCGATAGCCATCATCGTGACGGATAATGGACATGTTGAAAATAAACTGTTCCATATCCCCCCGACAATGGATGCAGCAGAGCTAGAGAAGCTTGTGCACATCCTGAATGACCGGTTATCGGGTGTTCCTATCAGTGAGTTAAACGATAAAATTTTCAAGGAAGTCGCTCTTTTACTAAGAGAGCATATTCAGAACTATGATTTTATCCTTCACTCGATTACGGATTCCTTTAATCCAACGGTCACAGATAAGCTGTTCTTTGGTGGGAAAACCAATATACTCAACCAACCTGAGTTTAATGACGTCCATAAAGTTCGCATGCTCCTTGAGATGATCGAACAAGAAGAGAGCGTCTACAACTTGATTCGTCCATCCGCTACTGGATTGAACATTAAAATCGGGAAAGAAAATGATCATCTTGCTATGGAGAATTGCAGTCTCATAACCGCTACTTATTCTATTGGTAAAGAACAATTAGGATCCATTGCGATTATCGGGCCTACCCGAATGGAGTATTCCCGTGTCGTGAGTTTACTTAATTTCTTTTCAAATGATATGTCCAAGGTTCTTACGAAACTGTATCAAAGTGAAGATTAGTGGACATATTGTATAAAGGAAAATAAGGCCCTGATGCCGTCTTTATCGTCATCTGGAGCCTTCTGGTGTTCGTAGATTTTTAAGGAGGTGAATGTTATGTCTGAAGAAACAAAACAAGAGCAGCATGATGCGAAAGAAGAAAACAGCGAAGCAGTAGAAGAAGTGTTCGCTGAAGAACCTCAAGCAGAGGAAGCAGCAGGAGAACAACAAGAATCAGATGAGCTTTCACAATTGGAAGATAAGCTGAATGAGTCTGAGAATCGTTATCTCCGTTTAAGAGCCGATTTCGATAACTTCCGCCGCCGAGTCAATTTAGAGAGCGAAGCGAAGGAGAAGTATCGTGCTCAAGGACTGATTACTGAACTATTACCTGCACTTGATAATTTCGAGCGTGCTTTAAATATAGATGCTGATAATGATCAAACAAAAACACTGCTTCAAGGAATGGAAATGGTTCATAGAAGTATTGTTGAAGCCCTTAAGAAAGAGGGAGTAGAACCAATTGAAGCGGTAGGTCAAGAGTTTGATCCACATTTGCATCAAGCAGTTATGCAAACAGAAGATGAAAACTTCGATAGCAATGTAGTTGTTGAAGAATTCCAAAAGGGATACAAACTGAAAGACAGAGTAATTCGTCCTTCCATGGTGAAGGTCAATCAATAATAAAGACATTACATATACAAAATAGGGAGGTTTCTTACTATGAGTAAAATTATCGGTATTGACTTAGGTACAACAAACTCATGTGTATCAGTACTTGAAGGCGGAGAGCCAAAGGTTATTGCAAATGCAGAAGGAAACCGCACAACTCCATCAGTTGTTGCGTTCAAAAATGGAGAAAAGCAAGTTGGGGAAGTAGCGAAGCGTCAAGCCATTACAAACCCAAACACGATCATCTCAGTGAAACGTCATATGGGAACAGATCATAAAGTAGAAGCGGAAGGAAAAGATTACACTCCACAAGAGATTTCAGCTATGATTCTTCAACATTTAAAATCATATGCAGAAGACTATCTTGGAGAAAAAGTTGAAAAAGCAGTCATCACAGTACCTGCTTACTTCAATGATGCAGAACGTCAAGCAACAAAAGACGCTGGTAAAATCGCGGGTCTTGAAGTTGAGCGTATCATCAACGAACCAACTGCTGCTGCACTTGCATATGGTCTGGATAAAATGGATCAAGATCAAACCATCCTGGTATATGACCTTGGTGGCGGTACATTTGACGTATCCATCCTTGAACTTGGTGACGGTGTATTCGAAGTACGTTCTACTGCCGGTGACAACCGTCTTGGTGGAGACGACTTTGACCAAGTGATCATCGATTACCTTGTAGCTGAATTCAAAAAAGAGAACGGCATCGACCTTTCTAAAGATAAAATGGCTCTTCAACGTCTTAAAGACGCTGCTGAGAAAGCGAAAAAAGATCTTTCAGGAGTGACTTCAACTCAGATCTCACTTCCATTCATCACGGCTGGAGAAGCTGGTCCTCTTCACTTGGAAGTGACACTTTCAAGAGCGAAATTCGATGAAATCTCTTCTGATCTTGTAGAACGTACAATGGGACCAACTCGTCAAGCGATGAAAGATGCTGGTCTTTCTGCAAGTGAAATCGATAAAATCATTCTAGTTGGTGGATCAACTCGTATCCCGGCTGTACAAGAAGCGATCAGAAAAGAAACTGGTAAAGAGCCATCTAAAGGTGTTAACCCTGACGAAGTTGTAGCGATGGGTGCAGCGATTCAAGGTGGAGTTCTTACTGGAGACGTTAAAGATGTTGTCTTACTTGACGTTACACCACTTTCACTTGGTATCGAAACAATGGGTGGCGTATCAACTAAGCTTATCGAGCGTAACACGACGATCCCGACGTCTAAATCTCAAACATTCTCAACTGCCGCTGATAACCAAACAGCAGTGGATATCCACGTACTACAAGGAGAGCGCCCGATGGCTGCTGATAACAAAACGCTTGGTCGTTTCCAATTAGCTGACATTCCGCCGGCACCACGTGGAGTACCACAAATCGAAGTGAAATTCGATATTGATAAGAACGGTATCGTGAATGTAAGTGCGAAGGATCTTGGAACAGGTAAAGAGCAAAACATCACAATTAAGTCTTCTACCGGTCTTTCAGATGATGAAGTAGAACGCATGGTGAAGGAAGCAGAAGAAAATGCCGAAGCGGATAAACAACGTAAAGAGGAAGTCGAACTTCGCAACGAAGCCGACCAACTTGTTTTCCAAACGGAAAAAACGTTAAAAGACCTTGAAGGCAAAGTAGAAGAAGATGAAGTGAAAAAAGCGGAAGATGCAAAAGCTGAATTAAAAGAAGCAATCGAGAAAGATGAATTAGATCTTATCCGTGAAAAGAAAGATGCATTACAGGAAATCGTTCAAAGCTTAACAATGAAGCTTTATGAGCAGGCTCAAGCGGAAGCACAAGCAGCTCAGGGAGCGGAAGGTGAAGCTTCGAAAGACGACGATGTAGTCGATGCTGAATACGAAGAAGTAAACGACGATAAGAAATAATTTAGTATGAACGAAAAAGTCAAAGTCAGGGCGGTTCTTGGCTTTGACTTTTTCTATGATTGTAAGAAATAGAAGGTGATTCATTCATCTAACAGACACAATCAATTAGAAGGAATGTTGAGTTTTTATTGATAATAGTCAAAGCTCAATGTTAAAATAACCTTTATGCAAAGGATTCGGGAGTGGTGTTTTAATGAGTAAACGGGACTATTATGAGATTCTTGGTGTCGGAAAAGATGCCTCAAAAGACGAAATGAAGAAAGCATACCGCAAGCTCTCCAAAAAATATCATCCGGATATTAATAAAGAAGCGGATGCGGATGAAAAATTCAAAGAAATATCAGAAGCCTATGAAGTATTGAGTGATGATCAAAAGCGTGCTCAATATGATCGTTTCGGACATACTGACCCTAACCAGGGATTTGGCGGCGGCGCTGACTTTGGCGGTGGAGGTTTCGGTGGTTTCGAAGACATCTTTAATACATTCTTCGGTGGCGGCGGAGGACGCAGAAGAGATCCGAATGCACCTAGACAAGGTGCCGATCTCCAGTACACGATGTCATTGACATTTGAAGAAGCGGTCTTTGGGAAAGACACAGAAATCGAGATTCCGAGAGAAGAAGAATGTGACACCTGCCATGGCTCAGGCGCGAAGCCGGGAACAAAGGTCAATACATGTTCTCACTGTAATGGATCGGGTCAATTGAATGTGGAACAGAATACACCTTTTGGCCGCATAGTGAACAGACGGGTTTGTCATTACTGTAACGGTACAGGAAAACAAATCAAGGAGAAATGTTCAACTTGTGGCGGAGCCGGAAAAGTACAGAAGCGCCGTAAAATCTCTGTTAAAATCCCGGCTGGTATCGATGATGGACAGCAGCTGCGTGTGACTGGTCAAGGTGAACCAGGTATAAATGGAGGACCTGCCGGTGACTTGTACGTTGTCTTCCACGTTCGCTCACATGATTTCTTTGAGCGTAACGGAGATGATATCTATTGTGAAATGCCAGTGACGTTTGCACAAGCGGCATTAGGTGATGAAATTGAAGTGCCGACCCTGCACGGGAAAGTAAAGCTGAAAGTGCCTGCAGGAACTCAAACAAGCACGAGATTCCGTTTGAAAGGTAAAGGAGTACCGAATGTACGTGGATACGGTACAGGTGATCAGCATGTTCAGGTGAAGGTGGTTACCCCTTCTAAATTAACGGATAAGCAAAAGCAACTATTAAGAGAATTTGCGGATATTAGCGGACAGATACCAGACGAACAGCATGAAAGCTTTTTTGATAAAGTAAAAAAAGCCTTTAAAGGCGAATAACTAAAGAACGGAGTTGGTAGAT
Organism: Rossellomorea sp. H136; assembly: GCF_056838065.1. Lineage (NCBI taxonomy): Bacteria > Bacillati > Bacillota > Bacilli > Caryophanales > Bacillaceae > Rossellomorea > Rossellomorea sp. H136. The sequence continues at coordinate 3,347,418 of NZ_CM166371.1, read as the reverse complement.
CAATGAAATGGTCAGAAATCAGTATTCTTACTACGAATGAAGCGATTGAACCTATTTCAAACATTCTTCATGAATCTGGAGCAAGCGGTGTGGTCATTGAAGACCCTGCCGAATTAATTAAGGAAAGAGAAGATATGTTTGGAGAGATCTACCAACTCAATCCTGATGATTATCCGAGTGAAGGTGTCTTAGTCAAAGCGTATTTACCCGTAAATAGCTTTCTTGGTGAAACAGTTGACGAGATCAAGCAGGGCATTACGAACCTGGTTACCTATGATATCGACATTGGTGAAAACAAAGTGGAGATTTCAGAAGTAAATGAGGAAGAATGGGCGACAGCGTGGAAGAAATACTACCATCCTGTGAAAATCTCCGATAAATTTACGATCGTCCCTACTTGGGAAAACTATTCACCGGTTCATAGTGACGAACTCATCATTGAACTGGATCCAGGCATGGCGTTCGGGACAGGAACTCATCCTACAACGGTCATGTGTATCCAGGCCCTTGAGCGAATCGTTAAAGAACACGATACGGTCATCGATGTAGGAACAGGTTCAGGTGTATTATCCATTGCTGCTGCACAGTTAGCAGCAGATCATGTAAGAGCGTATGACCTAGATGAAGTGGCTGTTCGTTCAGCGAGACTGAATGTGAAGCTGAACAAAGTTCAACAAACTGTGACGGTTGACGCGAATAATTTATTAAATGGCGTGACAGGACAAGCGGATGTGATTGTAGCGAACATTCTGGCTGAAATCATTTTACGCTTTACAGAGGATGCCTTCGAACTTGTGAAACCGGGCGGATTTTTTATCACTTCTGGGATTATACAGCCTAAGAAGCAGGAAGTACGTGATGCATTGGAGTCTGCCGGGTTTATAATAGAAGAAATTATGGTCATGGAAGACTGGGTCGCTATTATTGCCAAGAAGCCTATGTGAATTTAAGTAAAAACGGTGGAGTTGAAACTGTATGCAACGATATTTTATAAATGACACATATCGAGAAAATGATCCGATTACGATAACAGGGGATGACTATCATCATATCGTTCGTGTCATGAGAATGAAGGAAGATGATGAAGTCTATGCTGTTTTTAAAGATCAAGCATCAGCAATTGCCCGTATTGCAACGATTTCCAGTGACTCAGTAGAACTATCAATAGTAAAATGGGAAACAACGACGAAAGAATTACCAATTAAAGTAACCATTGCGAGCGGACTGCCGAAAGGGGATAAATTGGAGTTGATTTTCCAAAAGGGAACAGAGCTTGGAGCCACTCAATTTATCCCTTTTAATGCGGATCGCTCCATTGTGAAGTGGGACGATAAAAAAGCAAAGAAAAAGGTGGAACGATGGGAGAAAATCGTCAAAGAAGCAGCGGAACAGTCTCATAGACTCCTTGTTCCCGACGTATCTGCCCCCATTTCATTGAAACAATTAATACAGGCACAGTTTGATTACAAACTGATCGCATATGAAGAAGAAGCAAGAGCCGGAGAAAAAGGAAATCTTTCAAAGGTGTTATCGACGATCGAAAATGGACAAAGTGTCCTTGTCGTATTCGGTCCTGAAGGTGGATTGACAGAAAAAGAAGTAGAGATGTGTAAGAGCGAGGGATTTATTCCATGTGGTCTTGGTCCAAGAATCTTACGGACGGAGACTGCTCCATTGTATGTCCTCTCAGCCATCAGCTATCAATTAGAACTTATGAGGTGATTGTAATGCCATCAGTAGCGTTTCACACTCTAGGGTGTAAAGTGAACCACTACGAAACAGAAGCCATTTGGCAACTATTTAAAGAAGAAGGATATGAACGTGTAGAATATGATTCGATTGCAGACGTATATGTCATTAACACGTGCACGGTAACGAATACAGGAGATAAGAAAAGCAGACAGGTCATTCGTCGTGCCATCCGTAAGAATCCTGATGGAGTGATTTGTGTAACTGGATGCTACGCTCAAACATCCCCTGCTGAAATTATGGCGATACCGGGCGTTGACGTCGTGGTTGGGACGCAGGACCGAAGAAAAATGCTAACATACATTGATGAATATAAACAAGAACGCCAACCAATCAATGGCGTTACAAACATTATGAAGAATCGTGTCTACGAAGAGCTGGATGTTCCGGCATTTACGGATCGTACCCGTGCTTCTCTTAAAATCCAGGAAGGGTGCAATAACTTCTGTACATTCTGCATTATTCCATGGGCTCGTGGACTGATGAGGTCCCGTGATCCTGAAGAAGTCATTCATCAAGCTCAACAGCTTGTAGATGCCGGCTATAAAGAGATTGTCCTGACAGGAATTCACACAGGTGGATATGGAGAGGACATGAAAGACTATAACCTTGCCATGCTTCTTAAAGACTTGGAGCAAAAAGTGAAGGGTCTGAAGAGAATTCGTATCTCTTCCATCGAAGCCAGTCAACTGACGGATGAAGTCATTGAAGTAATCGATCAATCAAATATTGTTGTCAGACACTTACACATTCCACTTCAATCAGGATCCAATACGGTCCTTAAGAGAATGCGCAGAAAATATACGATGGAATTCTTTGCAGAGCGCTTGGATAAGCTTAAGAAGGCTTTACCGGGACTTGCCGTTACATCTGATGTCATTGTCGGTTTCCCTGGTGAAACGGAAGAAGAATTTATGGAAACATATAATTTCATCAATGAACATAAATTCTCGGAGCTTCACGTGTTCCCTTATTCAAAGCGAACAGGTACACCTGCAGCACGTATGGAAGACCAAATCGATGAAGATATCAAGAACGAACGAGTTCATCGTTTAATTGAACTTTCTAACCAATTAGCGAAAGAATACGCTTCTCAGTTTGAAAACGAAGTATTAGAGGTTATTCCTGAAGAAATTTATCAGGATGATCTTTATGTTGGATATACGGATAATTACTTGAAAGTAGTATTCCCTGCAACGGAAGATATGGTGGGGAAACTGGTGAAAGTGAAGATCACAAAAGCAGGTTATCCTCTAAACGAAGGCCAATTCGTACGTGTCCTTGAAGAAACAGAAGAAAAAGCCGCAATTTAATAGATCAAGGCACCTGACAATGGTTGGGTGCTTTTTTGTTTTTGCACAATAATACTTTGTAACCACTTTTTTTTTTGATAAGAATCAATTTATCTATTGATAAGTGTAGAAGAAGGTTGTAAACTATTAATGTCAATATAATAAATGAAACAGGTCTTTTTTTTAAACTAATAGTGCAAACGATTGCATTAAATGTAAGCGTTTGTATCTTACTATACTTTGATGAGGTGTTACGATGAAAAAGGCATGGCGTAAAGAAGCGGTAGGCTATCAAATCTATCCCAGGAGTTTTCAGGATTCAAACGGCGACGGAATTGGTGACTTGCAGGGCGTGATTCAACGGTTGGATTATATTAATGAACTGGGTATCGATGTGATTTGGATTTGTCCAATGTATAAATCACCTAATGATGATAATGGATATGATATTTCTGATTATCAGGATATTATGGAAGACTTCGGTACGATGGAGGACTTCGATCAGCTACTTAATGAGGTTCACAAGCGAGATATGAAACTGATCATTGACCTTGTACTTAATCATACAAGTGACGAGCACCCTTGGTTCATTGAGTCTAAGAGCTCTAAAGAAAACCCAAAGCGTGACTGGTATATTTGGAGAGATGGCGTAAAAGGCAAGGAGCCAAATAACTGGGAAAGCATCTTTGGAGGATCGGCCTGGGAGTATGACGAAGAAACAGATCAATATTTCCTTCACGTATTCTCTACAAAGCAGCCGGATTTGAACTGGGAAAATGAAGAAGTTCGCGACGCTCTTTATGACACAGTAAACTGGTGGCTTGATAAAGGAATTGATGGCTTCAGAATCGATGCCATCAGCCATATTAAGAAACGTCCGGGTCTTCCTGATATGCCAAATCCGAAAAAGGAAAAGTATGTTTCTTCTTTCGATATGCATATGAATCAAAAAGGGATTCATACGTTTCTGCAAGAATTCAAGGATCGGACGTATGCAAACTATGATGTCATGTCCGTTGGGGAAGCGAATGGTGTAAAAGCCGATGAAGCGGAATTGTGGGTTGGAAAAGAAAAGGGTAAGATGGATATGATTTTCCAATTCGAACATCTAGGTCTCTGGGACGCCGAAACCAACCCTGACCTTGATATCGTCGAATTGAAGAAGGTGCTCACTCGCTGGCAGAAAGGCCTTGAAGGCAACGGCTGGAATGCGCTATTCATCGAAAACCATGATAAACCACGAGTAGTATCCACTTGGGGGAATGATAAAGAATATTGGAGAGAAAGTGCCACTGCCATGGCGACCATGTACTTCTTAATGCAGGGGACTCCTTTTATTTATCAAGGACAGGAAATTGGTATGACAAATGTTCAATTTCCTTCCATTGAAGATTATGATGATGTAGCGGTCAAGAATCTATATCGTCTAAAGCGTGAAGAGGGAGTACCTCATCAAGACATCATGGACATCATCTGGGCTTCTTCCCGAGACAACAGCAGAACACCGATGCAATGGACTGATGAGGTAAACAGTGGATTTACAAACGGCAAACCTTGGATGAAAGTGAATCCGAACTATAAAACGATTAATGTAAAAGCTCAGGAGAATGATGAAAACTCCATTCTGAACTTCTATAAAAAAATGATTCAACTAAAGAAAAAGGAAGATGTCTTCACGTACGGGATCTATGACCTGCTTCTTGAAAAAGACAAGCAAATCTATGCGTATACCCGAACAGGAGAAGATCAATCCATGATCGTGATCACAAATCTTTCCACGCAGGATGCCATTTGTCACCTTGGTGAATTGGAAGTCTGCTCTTCTAATCTCCTGTTGAATAACTATGATGTAATCAGCCATGAAAATGTAAGCAAGTTAACTCTTAAGCCATACGAGGCGAGAGTGTACCGATTAATATAATGAAGATTGCAACCCTGGTATTGAATACCGGGGTTGTTTTTATTTTCTTGTGAAAAATGAAAAGGTTTTCTTTTTTTGGAGATGCTAATAAGAAATGCTCGTCTTTTTCTCTCTGTTTTGTTATGATAAGAGAGGTACGGACAACTGTTAAAAGGAGAGATAATGAATGACTACGAATATTGCAAGTATGATTGATCATACTTTACTTAAACCTGAATCAACGAAAGACCAAGTAGAAGTACTTTGCCAGGAAGCGAAAGAATTTAAGTTTGCTTCTGTGTGCGTTAACCCTGCATGGGTTCAATATTCAAGCGAATTATTATCCGGTACTGAAGTTAAAGTGTGTACGGTTATCGGGTTCCCACTAGGAGCTTCTACTCCAGAAACGAAAGCATTCGAAACAAAAGATGCAATCGAAAAAGGTGCTACAGAAGTAGATATGGTCATCAATATCGGCGCTTTGAAAAGTGGCGATCATGAGTTGGTTAAACGCGATATTGAAGCTGTTGTGGCAGCATCTAAAGGTAAAGCACTTTCAAAAGTAATCATTGAAACGTGCTTGCTGACGGATGAAGAAAAAGTGAAAGCTTGCCAATTAGCTGTAGAAGCTGGAGCAGATTATGTGAAAACATCTACAGGATTCTCTACTGGGGGAGCGACTGTTGAAGATATCGCTCTTATGAGAAAAACAGTTGGACCTGATATCGGTGTAAAAGCTTCAGGTGGCGTACGTTCTTCTGAAGATGCACAAGCAATGATTGATGCTGGAGCTACTCGCTTGGGAGCAAGCTCAGGTGTAAAAATCGTACAAGGCTTGACAAGTGACTCTGATTATTAATAAGAAAAAAGCTGAACGAGGATCTCGGTCCTTGTTCAGCTTTTTTTTGGCTGGTGAATTCTTTCAATAAATCGGGCGAATTGATTCGCAAATGGCAACACAAGGATCGAGCATAAAATGTTAAATAGGACACTGGCGTGGGCCAATTGCAAATCTGGTGAGCCTGCTAAAGATCGAACCACCAATCCGAGTAATGGGATGAAAGGGATAAAAAGAGCGACACCAATAACGTTAAGCCATATGTGTGCGTACGCCGTCAGTTTCGCTTGAGTGCCTCCACCGATGCTTGCAATAAAGGCTGTAATACATGTCCCGACGTTTGCACCGAGCATAATGGTGATTCCAGCATGAAGATCAATGGAACCTGCAGCCAGAAATCCCATCGTCACTCCTGTCACAACGGTGCTGGATTGAATGATCGCCGTTAATACACAACCAATAAGTAGAGCGAGTACAACATGCTCGTTCACTTCTATGATATACATACGCAAGGATTCGTGATTCGTTAATGGAGTAGCTAACCACTGAATCGCGCGGATCGACGTAAAGATTAATCCAAACCCAATAAATATCATTCCCGCACTTCGGATGGAAGGTGATCGGAAGAAATACATAATGCATCCGATGATCATGGAAGGGACAATAAGATAATTCATATCCAGTGTGAACATTTCAAGGGTGAACGTTGTCCCGATATTCGATCCAAGCATGATTCCGATAGTCTGTCTGAACGGTATCAAGCCGGAGGAAGCCAGTCCCACAGTGAGTACCATAACGGCAGAACTGCTATGGATAAAGGCTGTCACTATCGTTCCTGTAAGAACACCCTTTGTGGGAGTGCTCGTTAAGTAATGAAGCCATTTCTTTATTTTCTGATTGGCAATATTAAAGAGCCCAGACCGCAGCCAGGTCATCCCCAGTAAAAAACATAAAATAAAAAAAATAAAGGCGATTCCATGTAAAATCATTACATTCCTCCCACACACCAGCCTGCTTTATACAAATGTATGGAAGAAATGAGTGAGACATGCCTATTTATATAAGGTGTTTTATGATAAATTGTTGACCTATTACATATCATATATTATAATGGCAAAGTACATGGATTTCTTTTAAATAATAAAGAATTCATCCAAGAAAGACATACACTTTCTGTCCCCTTGTGACAATGATCCAAGGGCAAAGCCATAACCTATTGGTGAAGTAAAGGACGCCAGAAAACTCTGCGTCTTAAGAAATTGGTACAAACCATTTCTTGACTTGAACATGTAAGTGTAGTGTGTTCGGAGGGAGGGAAAGAGAGATGTCAAAAACAGTTGTTCGTAAAAACGAATCGCTTGAAGATGCTCTTCGTCGCTTCAAACGCTCAGTTTCTAAAACAGGAACTTTACAAGAGTTTAGAAAGCGCGAATTTTATGAAAAGCCAAGCGTAAAACGCAAAAAGAAATCAGAAGCTGCAAGAAAGCGTAAGTTCTAAGAGAGGGTGTAAGCATGAGTCTTCTCAATCGTTTAAATGATGATATGAAACAAGCGATGAAAAATAAAGAAAAAGAGAAGCTTTCTGTTATTCGCATGCTTAAAGCTTCACTTCAAAATGAAGCGATTAAACATGGGAAGCAGGAACTCTCTGAAGACGAAGAGTTGACTGTCCTTTCTCGAGAAGTGAAGCAACGGAAAGACTCCCTCCAGGAATTTCAAAACGCTGGTCGCGAAGACCTCGTTGGAAAAATTCAAACAGAACTGACTTACGTCGAAATATATATGCCGAAGCAGCTTTCAGAAGAAGAAGTCTCTGCTATTGTCCAACAGACAGTAGTGGAGGTAGGTGCTACTTCTAAAGCCGACATGGGCAAAGTGATGGGAGCAATCATGCCTAAATTAAAAGGGAAAGCCGATGGAGCTCTCGTCAACAAACTTGTTCTTCAACATTTATCATAAGATTAAAGAGACCGGAAAGCCATAATGCTTTCCGGTTTTTTTATTCGCGTTAAAGAGGGGTGGTGCCATGTAGGGGGAGGTTAAAAATAAGTTGGGGAAAGGTAAAATTATAGTTTGAAGGTTGAAAATAAGCTTGAGCAAGTTGATAATAAAAAGTAAAGAAACGTTATAACCAGGATCAGCCCATCAAAAACATCCTTCTTTTTCAAGTTTTTTACTATATTAATAAATTCCACGCCAACAACATAATATTTTAAAAAAAGTTGAAACTATTTTAATAGGTCAATCGTACATAGAGTATCAAGGAATATTTCCTGAAACGAGGGGGTTGCGTTGAAAAAAGGTCTACTTATATTTTTCATGATGATTCTTGGGTTTAGTTTTCTACAGCCCTTGTTAAGCTCTGCTGAGAATACAAAAAAAGTATACGTTATTCCTATTCACAAAGAAGTTGAAAAAGGCCTTCATGCATTTCTGGAGAGAGCGATAAGTGATGCAGAGGAAGACAATGCTGAACTGATTGTTTTTGATATTGATACGCCTGGAGGTCTGGTCACTGCAGCTGGTGATATTGGTCAGCTCCTTGACAGCGTAGAAACAAAGACGGTTGCCTTTGTGAATAATCATGCTTTATCGGCAGGTGCCTTCATCTCCCTTCATGCAGATGAGATCTATATGGTTCCAAATGGTCAAATCGGTTCTGCGGCTGTGATCGATCAAGCTGGCAATGCCGCTGATAAGAAAGCTCAGAGTTACTGGCTTTCTGCCATGAAGAGTGCCGCTGAATCAAATGGGAGAGATCCTCAAGTTGCTTTAGCTATGGCGGATGAATCGGTAGTAATCGAAGAATTGGGGATTGAAAAAGGGGAATTATTAACACTGGGTTCAAAAGAAGCCAAGCAAGTCGGCTATTCTGAAGGAACCGTTGCGAATCTGGATGAGTTATACGAAACCCTCGGTGTCGATAAATCTTCTGTTGTAAATGTTGAAGAGACCTTTGCAGAGAAGCTGGCACGATTTATAACCAATCCGGTCGTGGTACCGATCCTTCTTTCGTTGGCAAGCCTAGGGTTGATTGTCGAATTGTATTCACCAGGCTTTGGCATTGCGGGTTCTATCGGGTTGATTTCACTTGTATTATTCTTTTATGGACACTTAGTGGCGGGACTTGCCGGTTACGAAACCATCATCCTCTTTATCATTGGAATCGCTCTTGTCGTTGCGGAATTTTTCCTCCCGGGGGGCATTGCAGGCGGACTTGGCATCGGGGCAATACTCGCAAGTATTATGTTGGCAGGGGGCGATGTAGTGCAAATGGGAATTTCTCTTCTTATCGCTTTACTTATTGCCGTTGCGACAATGATTATATTTGTAAAGGTGTTTGGTAAAAAAATGAAATTTTTCAACAAAATCATTTTAAAAGATTCAACAAGCACAGAAAGTGGATATGTATCAAACATCAATCGAATAGAGTTGATCGGTAAAGAAGGGGTAACCAAAACACCTTTAAGACCTTCTGGTACCGTGATCGTGGATGATGAAAGAATTGATGCAGTGACAGAGGGTGGCTTTATTAAAGCAGGCGAAAGAGTTAAGATTGTGAAAGTAGAAGGTTCACGGATTGTTGTAAGAGACATTTCATAATTACTTAGGAGGAAAAGAATATGGTTATAGGACCAAGTACGATTTTATTACTCGTTGCCATTGTGGTGGGAGTGATTGTATTAGCAGTTTTATTTACATTTGTACCAGTCATGCTGTGGATTTCAGCGATTGCAGCTGGAGTAAGAATCAGTATTTTCACACTAGTGGGGATGAGGTTGAGACGTGTTATCCCGAGTCGTGTGATCAATCCATTGATTAAAGCCCATAAAGCAGGAATCACGGTAACGATCAATCAGCTGGAGAGTCACTATTTAGCTGGTGGTAACGTAGACAGAGTGGTCAATGCACTGATTGCAGCTCATCGTGCAAATATTGAACTGACCTTTGAGCGTTGTGCAGCGATTGACCTTGCTGGCCGTGACGTACTTGAAGCGGTTCAAATGAGTGTTAACCCTAAAGTGATCGAAACACCATTTATTGCCGGTGTTGCAATGGATGGAATTGAAGTGAAAGCCAAAGCGCGTATTACGGTTCGTGCGAATATTGACCGCCTTGTCGGGGGTGCCGGGGAAGAAACGATCGTTGCCCGTGTAGGGGAAGGGATTGTATCCACAATCGGTTCATCCGACAATCACAAGAAGGTATTGGAAAATCCGGATCTGATTTCTCAAACGGTCCTTTCGAAAGGCCTGGATGCAGGTACGGCATTTGAAATTCTCTCGATTGATATCGCAGACGTTGATATCGGTAAGAATATCGGAGCGGAACTGCAAACAGAACAAGCGGAAGCTGATAAAAATATTGCACAAGCGAAAGCGGAAGAAAGAAGAGCAATGGCCGTTGCCAATGAGCAGGAAATGAAAGCAAGAGTAGAAGAAATGAGAGCAAAGGTTGTGGAAGCAGAAGCAGAAGTACCTCTTGCCATGGCTGAAGCGCTGCGATCAGGCAATATCGGTGTGATGGACTATATGAACTTAAAGAATATCGACGCCGATACGGAAATGAGAGATTCGATCGGGAAACTAACCGGGGATAAAAATGATCCGAAAAATTCTAAAGATAAGTAATTTCCCCTTGTGAGAAAGGAGTTTTCTCCATGGAACCTTTAATTATTGCCATACTGATCGGGCTCATCACGTCGATTTTCAATAAAGTGAAAGGGTCGCCTTCAAATAAGCCGGTAAGGCAAAAACCGATTCAAACGGCATCTCCCCCTCCTTCAGAACCTCGTGAGAGAGGAAGAGAAAGGGAGAGGGAGAGGGAGAGAAGACCGGCACGGAGCAGAGTGCCAAGAGAATATAAAGAACCATTGAAAGACGCAGCATCTTCCATTCAAAGTCGATTTGAAGAAAAGAAGAAGGAAGCAGAATCAACCTATATAGACTTGCAAAAGAAAGAAGAGCGTTATTCCCGCAGACTGGAAGCTCATCAAAACAGGGCAAAGAAGATACGGGATAAAAGTTCAACTCTCAACATTGATTTCAATAATGAAGATGATATCGTAAAAGGATTTATTTTTTCAGAGGTATTCGGACCTCCGAGATCAAAAAAACGCCATCATCAAAAATAAGAGTGATGAAACCCCTTTTCATTTCATAAATATGAGATGAAAGGGGGTTCTTTTTTTATGGCAAAAAGCTTTTTACAACACATGCGTAAATGGATGACACAAAAAATGGATTTACCTGAAGATGTCATGATGGACCTTCCTCGCGTCACAATGATTGGACAAATTCATATCTATATAGAAAACCATCGGGGTCTGTTAACGTTCACAGATCGAGAGGTACGACTTCTGCTAAAACAAGGTCAACTTTTAATAAAAGGTGAACAATTTGTCATCAAGATGATTCTTCCGGAAGAAATTCTTCTTCAGGGGAAGATCGTAGAAGTGATCTATTTAGAACAATAGGAGGGACGGATTTGAAGAATCAATGGTTCACCTTTCTCAGGGGAAAGGTATTTGTGAAAATGGAAGGCAGACTAGTTGAGAGGGTCATCAATCAATTGCTTAGGGCGGGAATCGTGATTTGGAATGTGAAGAGAGCTGGAACGGAAACCATCACCTTTTACTTATCCTTAGACGATGTACATAACTTCCGAAGAGCTGTTCGAACATCCGAGTGTAAAGTGACATTTCTAAGAGGTCAGGGAGTTCCATTTCTGTTTAAGCGATCCCTGAAGAACTCAGGATTCATGATAGGAGGACTTGCTTTCTTCGTCATCGTGTTTCTGCTTTCCAATATGGTTTGGGACATCAAAATTAAAGGAGCATCACCCCAAACGGAGCATAGTATCAGAAAAGAGCTGGAAGAGATGGGAGTATCGAAAGGGAAGCTCCAATTTTCCCTGCCGGATGTGGAAAATATCCAACGGGAGCTATCCTACAGAATGAACAATATTACGTGGGTAGGGGTGGAATTGCAAGGGACAACCTTTCACTTCCAAGTGGTTGAGAAGAACGCCCCTGAGCCTTCTGAATCCTCTGGTCTGCAGCATATTGTAGCGAAGAAGAAAGCGATCATCACTCAAATGTTCGTAGAAGAAGGAGATCCCCAGGTGAACGTCAATGACTATGTGAACAAAGGTCAGCTCCTTGTATCCGGTTTGATCGGGAATGAAAAAGATCCTAAAGGGGTCCCGGCCAAGGCGAAAATCCTGGGGGAAACATGGTATACATCTAAAGTGGATCTACCGTTGGAGTCCAAGTTTGTGGTTTTTAGCGGCAATGAAAAAAGAAAACATTATGTAGGAGTCGGCTCTTTCAATATTCCGATTTGGGGATTCGGTAAAGTTGAGTATAAGGAGTCCATCGTAGAAGAGAACAAAAAGAATGTCCGTTTCTTGAAATGGGAGCTGCCAATATATTATATTGATAAAAGCTTTAAAGAAAAAGAGGATGTAGAGAGAACTTATACGAAATCAGAAGCCATCGATGCGGCGAAGAAACTGGCCAAGAGTAATTTGGAATCTACCCTCCCTGAGGATGCAGAAGTCATAGGGGAAAAAATTTTGCAAGAAAAGGTTGAGAATGGTAAAGTTAGGGTAACAATTCACTTCAAAGTATTAGAAAACATTGCAGTAGGACAACCAATTATTCAAGGAGACTAACGAATGTCAGATGAAATCTTAATGAAATTACAACTTGAAAACCCTAATGAAGCCATCGCTTTGTTTGGTGTTTCAGATTCTCACCTTAAATTAATAGAACAGGAATTACACGTTTCGATTGTAACAAGAGGCGAAGAATTGCTGGTTTCAGGTAAGGAAGAAGATGTAAGTCTCGCTCTAGATGTTTCAGATCGACTTGTAGCTGTGATACGTAAAGGGATCAATATTGGCCAAAGAGATGTCCATTATGCACTGGAAATGGGCAAGCAAGGGACACTTGAATACTTTACAGACTTGTACAATGAAGAAATTACGAAAAATGCAAAAGGTAAATCCATCAGGGTGAAAACCCTTGGGCAGCGCCAATACATTCAGGCTATCAAAAAACACGATATGGTGTTTGGGATTGGTCCGGCAGGTACGGGGAAAACCTATCTTGCTGTGGTGATGGCGGTACATGCGTTGAAAAACGGACAGGTAAAGAAAATTATTCTCACAAGGCCTGCTGTTGAAGCAGGAGAGAGTCTCGGTTTCCTTCCGGGTGACCTGAAGGAAAAGGTAGACCCTTATCTACGTCCTTTATATGACGCTCTGCATGATGTGTTGGGGGCTGAACATACAGCTCGGTTAATTGAAAGGGGAACCATTGAAATCGCTCCTCTTGCTTATATGAGAGGTCGTACACTGGATGATGCGTTCGTTATCCTCGATGAGGCCCAAAACACAACGAAAGCACAGATGAAAATGTTTTTAACCAGACTTGGCTTTGATTCGAAGATGATTATTACAGGAGATCGCTCTCAAGTGGACCTCCCTAGAGGAAGTGAATCAGGATTGATTTCTTCTGAAAGAATATTAAAAGATGTAAGAGGAGTATCGTTTATTTATCTTGATCAAGCGGATGTGGTTCGTCACCCGTTAGTCGCTAAAATAATTGATGCCTATGAAACAATCGAAAAGTAGTACAATAAAGAGGTTGATCCAATGTGTTCATGCTATCTGTTAATACAGGCGGCACATGCAGGGGTCAATCTTTTTTTATAGGGTTTAACATGGATAATTAAGTGGAAAACTGTTATCATTTTACATAATTGCTAGATTATTTTTTTCTCGTGCTTTTCTGTAAGCTCTTTACCTTGAACTGGTTGGAATTGTACTTACATAACAGGGGGGTCTTTATGCAAACGCACCCAATATTACTCAAAATAAGGAGCTTTCTTAGCTACCGACTATTTACTAATCTCTTATTTGTGTTACTTGGCATTATTGTTTTCGGAGTTTTATATGGGAATGTAAAACCGAAAACCCTGGATATTAATTTGTATGAAGAAGCTCCTACAACGATTAGGGCTCCTAAGAAATTCGTAGATGATGAGGCTACCGAGAAGAAAAAGGAAGAAGCAAAGGCTGAAGTAGCGAATGTCTATACCACGAAAGAAGGAGCGGTCGACAACTCCATATCCCTTCTTCGCTCACTGATGGAAAGTGTAAATGAAGTGAAGAAAGAATCTTCAGCACAGGCAGGTGAAGAAGAGGATCTAAAGCCTTCCCAAAATACCGAAATTAATGAGCAACTGAAACTTCTGAAAGCAAAATTGCCTAAGGATAAAAATAATAATATAACCAACAGTTTAAGTGATGACGTGTTAAAGATACTCCTGGTGGCTTCAGAAGATGACTTGTCGCGGGTAGAAACCATTGTTTCCACACAGATGAAAATCATCATGGAAAACGGGGTGAAAGAGGAAGAACTAAACGAAGCGAAATTGAACTTAGAACAGCGGATCACCAACTATTCGTTCGAAGGTGATTTATCCAGTGCTGCCGTCAAATTGGGGAAAGTTGCTCTGGAGCCGACACTTTACTATGATGCTGAAAAAACGGATGAATTAAAAAAACTTGCCGAGGCAAATGTACAGAAGGTCGAAATTATCGAAGGCGGCGTCATCGTGGAAGATGGGGAACTGATCACCACAAAAAAATACAGTATCCTGAAATCGTTGGGAATGGTGGAAAATACGTTCTCGTTCCGGCCATACATCGGATTGGCGCTCTTTGTGCTTGTGGTGATCAGTTCACTGTATTATTTCTTCTACACATTGGAAGTAACCGAGGAACGAAAACAAAATTATTTAATCCTCACGAGCATCGTGTTTGTGATATCACTCTTAATCATGAAGATTGTGGGACTCATAGAGCAGCTGGAAATCAATGATATAGCCTTCATATTCCCTGCAGCGTTCACCGGGATGATACTTAGGATCCTACTGAATGAACGGATCGCAATGATGATGGTGTTTATCCTTTCTGCGTGCTCGAGTATCGTATTTCATCAGCAGTTCTCAGGATCAATCGATATTGAAATCGCGATTTATACGCTATTCAGTGGTGTATCCGGGATTCTTTTCCTGGTGAACCGTAATCAGCGCTCCAATATATTAAGGGCGGGGATTTACGTAGCTCTTGTGAATATTTTGATCCTCGGTTTTTTGATTCTATTAAGCGGAACCTCTTATTCAAACAGTGAATATGTGTATTATCTCGTGTTTGCCCTGGTATCAGGAATCAGTTCCTCTATATTAACAATCGGTTTTCTGCCGTTTTTCGAGGCAGGGTTTGGCATACTTTCTTCCATGAGGCTTGTGGAGCTTTCAAGCCCTACACAACCATTATTAAAGAAGCTGCTGACCGATGCACCTGGTACATATCATCACAGTGTCATGGTAGCGAATCTTGCAGAATCTGCATGTGAATCCATTGGTGCAAACGGACTATTAGCGAGAGTCGGCTGCTATTACCATGATGTCGGAAAGTCAAAGAGGCCACACTTTTTCATTGAAAATCAGCTTAATATGGAAAATCCTCATGACCGGGTCTCGCCTGAGACGAGCAGGGATGTTATTATAAGTCATGCTTCAGATGGTGCTGACATGCTTAGGAAGCATAAGCTTCCCAAGGAAATCGTCGATATTGCCGAGCAACATCATGGGACAACCTTGTTGAAATTTTTTTATTATAAGGCAAAGGAACAAGGGAAAGATGTTAAGGAAGAAGATTATCGATATCCCGGTCCTAAACCACAAACAAGGGAAGCGGCCATTATTAGCATTGCGGATAGTGTAGAAGCAGCTGTCAGATCCAAGAAATCTCCAACGCAGGGAGAGATTCAACAGCTCGTTCATTCCATAGTACAAGATCGTCTGCAGGATGGTCAGTTTAACGAATGCGATATTTCATTAAAGCAATTAGAAACAGTCAAGAAGTCACTTTGTGAAACGTTAAATGGAATCTTTCATCCGAGAATAGAATATCCGGAACTTAAAGCAAAAGGAGAAGAAGCATGACATTATTGATCGACTTTATTGATGAAACTGAAAAATTATCCGCAGAAGAAACAAATTTGGTGAAAAACATCTTGAACTTTGCGGCAAAAAAGGAAGAGGTCGAGGATGACAGCGAAGTGTCGGTTACGTTTGTGACGAACGGGAGAATTCAAGAAATCAACCGGGAATATCGCCATAAGGACCAGCCGACAGATGTTATTTCCTTCGCTCTTGAAGAACTTGGAGAGGACGAAGTCGAAATTGTCGGTGGTCAAATACCACGAGTTCTTGGTGATATCATCATCTCCATCGATCGTGCGAAAGAGCAGGCGGAAGAGTATAATCATTCATTTTCCCGTGAACTGGGTTTTCTTGCTCTTCACGGATTCCTGCATTTATTGGGCTATGATCATATGGAAGAAACGGAAGAAAAGAAAATGTTTCAGAGACAAAAGGATATTTTAAATGAGTATGGACTCAAAAGGGACTAAGTTCGGCCTATTCAGGTTCTTGAAGTCTTTTGGATATGCGGCAGAAGGGATTAAATCTGTTTGGGCAACGGAGCAGAATTTCAGGATTCATATATGTGTAGGGGTAATCGTTTTTATCTTAGCGTATTTGCTTTCCGTATCTGCCATGGAATGGATCATCCTGATTATATTGGTGTTTTCCGTACTGGCACTTGAAACCATGAATACGGCGATCGAAAAGGCAGTGGACCTTTCAATTTCAGACTACCATCCCTTGGCGAAAGCGGCAAAGGACCTTGCTTCGGCTGCCGTCCTGCTCTTTGCTGTGTGTACAGCGATCGTTGGTGCCATTATATTCATTCCAAAGTTGCTTGAACTCATCACTGCTCTTTGATGGCATGCAAAGAAGATACGAATACCTGAAAAACAAAGGCTGCAGGAGAGAAATTAAACGATTTCTTTCCCGTAGCCTTTAATACATTTGAAAACGTTCTTATACTTGTATAGAATAAGTGGAGCAAAGGACAAAATCGATAAATAGTTTGAATTATCTAACTATTTTATTACAAAATGATAACAGCCCATTTTCTTTTATGAAAATTGTAGTAAAATGAATTTGTAAAGGTTAAAAGGAGAGTTAAACTAATGAATGCAGAACAATTGATACAAGAAGCTAAACTAGCGAGAGAAAAAGCATACGTACCCTATAGTAAATTTAAGGTGGGAGCGGCCCTTCTGTCTAAGGATGGTAAGGTATATCACGGTTGTAATATCGAGAATGCAGCCTACAGTATGTGTAATTGTGCTGAAAGAACAGCTCTATTCAAAGCATACTCAGAAGGCGATACAGACTATTCAATGATTGCGGTTGTAGCAGACACGGCAAGACCGGTGCCGCCATGTGGAGCCTGTCGTCAGGTCATTTCAGAGTTATGTCCGAAAGAGATGAAAGTCGTACTGACAAACCTTAAAGGCGATGTGGAAGAACTAACCGTTGCAGAACTATTACCAGGAGCTTTTTCACCGGAGGATTTAAATGAGTAATATAGGCAGTAATACAGAATACAAATCAGGCTTTATCTCCATCATCGGACGGCCAAATGTAGGGAAGTCCACTTTCTTGAACCGTGTAATCGGTCAAAAGATTGCGATTATGAGTGATAAGCCTCAAACAACACGAAACAAAGTTCAGGGAGTTTTCACGACAGATGATGCACAAATGATATTCATCGATACTCCAGGGATACACAAACCGAAACATAAACTGGGAGACTTCATGATGAAGATTGCTCAGAACACTTTAAAAGAAGTGGACGTCATTTTGTTTATGGTCAACGTAGAAGAAGGGTTGGGAAAAGGAGATCACTTCATCATCGAGAAGTTAAAAGGGGTCAAAACACCTGTTTTCCTTATTCTTAATAAGATTGATCAAATCCACCCTGATGCGTTATTGCCGATGATTCAACAATACAATGACCTGTTTCCTTTCGCGGCGACTGTTCCGATTTCAGCACTTGAAGGAAATAACGTAGATAACCTTCTACAATTATTAAAGGACCAACTGCCAGAAGGACCTCAATTTTATCCTGCTGATCAGATTACAGACCATCCTGAACGTTTTATCGTTTCAGAACTCATACGTGAGAAGGTCCTGCACCTGACAAGGGAAGAGATACCTCACAGCATTGCAGTCGTGATCGATAAAATGGAGCGAAAGCAAGAGAAGGACCTTATTGACGTGATCGCAACCATTATTGTGGAGAGAGACTCGCAAAAAGGGATTGTCATCGGAAAACAGGGGTCGATGCTAAAGGAAGTAGGTAAGCGTTCTCGTGTAGACATTGAGAACCTGTTGGGATCAAAGGTTTATCTTGAACTATGGGTGAAGGTACAGAAGGATTGGAGAAACCGATCTTCTACCCTGCGTGACTTTGGATTCAGCGACGACGAATATTGATAGCAGAATTAACAATATTTAGGCCGCATCTTTTAGAGAGAAAATGCTCATTCTAATCACAAGAAAGCTTATGAAGTCTTGCTAGTTTAAATCCAGAAAGGTGGGTTTTTTATGTTAGACTTAACATGGAAATTTTTTTCGCAGACAGGAAGTATAGACACCTATTTACTTTTTAAGGAGCTTGAAAAGGAGACGATCGAGGATCCTTACAGCTTTGAAGAAGAAACAGCGGAAGTTGATTTTCCTTTAACGTGATAAGCTTGTCATCACCCGGATGCATTGATGTCGGGAGGTGGCTATATGCTGCAGAAGTGTGAAGGAATCGTTATCAGAACGAATCATTACGGTGAGTCAAACAAGATTGTTACCATATACACACGAGAATTCGGAAAGATAGGATTGATGGCTAGAGGGGCAAAGAAACCTAATAGCCGTCTATCCGCCATTTCACAATTGTTTACATATGGTTATTTCCTTTTTATTAAAGGAAGTGGGCTGGGTACACTCCAACAGGGAGAGATGGTTGAATCGTTAAGGCATGTGAGAGAAGATCTGTTTAAAACGGCTTATGCCACTTACATCGTCGACCTTCTCGACAAAGCGACAGAAGACCGGAAACCGAACCCATTTCTATTTGAATTGCTTTACAAGACCATTCACTATTTAAATGAAGACTATGATCCCGAAATTCTTATGCACATATTTGAAATGAAGATGCTCCCTGTATTAGGGTTGTATCCTCATTTGAATGGATGTAGTGTATGCGGGGAAGCGGATGGTGAATTCGCTTTCTCATTTAAAGAAAATGGATTCATCTGTCATCGTTGTTTAAGTGAAGATCCTCATCATTTTCCGATCTCGCAGAGCACTGTGAAGCTTCTGAGGGTATTTTACTATTTCGATATCAATCGATTGGGAAATATATCGGTGAAAGATGAAACAAAACGTCAATTAAAGCGGGTAATCAGGACTTATTACGATGAAAATTCAGGTCTAACATTAAAATCCAGAAGGTTCCTAGACCAAATGGATAACATGAAGGATTTATTCTAGCTTATAATGCTGCTTGTGATTATATAGAAAGGGCCCATTCACCATGGTGAATGGGCCTGTTTTTTATGGTTTTAAAATTTAATTTTCTCCTGCAAGAACGCCTTTACTTCGCTGATTGGCATTCTGACTTGGTCCATTGTGTCACGGTCACGGACTGTCACTTGGCTGTCTTCCACCGAGTCAAAGTCAAATGTGATACAGAATGGTGTACCGATTTCATCTTGACGACGGTAGCGTTTACCGATTGATGCTGTTTCGTCGAAGTCTATCATAAGATCCTGTGATAATTCTTCATACACCTTAAAGGCATCATCTGATAACTTCTTAGATAGCGGAAGGACCGCTGCTTTGAATGGAGCCAGTGCCGGATGGAAGCGGAGCACTGTGCGTGAATCATTTTCTAGCTCCTCTTCTTCAAAAGCGTCACATAGGAATGCAAGAGTGACACGGTCTGCACCTAGAGATGGTTCAATACAGTATGGTACATACTTTTCATTTGTTTGAGGATCCATGTAGTGAAAGTCCTCATTCGAATGTTCCATATGACGCTTCAGGTCAAAGTCAGTTCGATCTGCTACACCCCAAAGCTCTCCCCAACCGAATGGGAAATTGTACTCAATATCTGTAGTTGCATTACTGTAATGAGATAATTCGTCTTGATCATGATCCCGTAAACGCATATTATCTTCGTTCATTCCAAGGTTTAGTAACCAGTTTTTACAGAATTCACGCCAGTAAGAGAACCATTCCAGGTCTTCTCCAGGTTTACAGAAGAATTCTAGTTCCATTTGTTCAAATTCTCGTGTTCTGAATGTGAAGTTACCAGGTGTAATTTCATTTCGGAAGCTTTTTCCGACTTGAGCAATACCGAATGGCATTTTTTTACGCATGGAGCGCTGAACATTCTTGAAGTTAACAAATATACCTTGAGCTGTTTCTGGGCGTAAATAGATTTCATTTGTAGAAGATTCTGTCACACCTTGATGAGTCTTAAACATTAAGTCGAATTGACGGATATCGGTGAAATCCTGGCTTCCGCAATCAGGGCACACAATACTGTGCTCCTTAATGATTTCTTCCATTTTTTCAAACGAAAGTCCATCCACTATCATCTCGATGCCTTTTTCTTCAAGGGCATTTTCAATGATTTTGTCTGCACGATGGCGTGTCTTACATTGCTTACAGTCGATCATTGGATCGTTGAAGTTTCCAACATGACCAGAAGCTACCCAAGTTTGCGGATTCATTAAGATACTTGCATCAAGACCCACATTGTAAGGGGATTCCTGAACGAATTTTTTCCACCATGCTTTTTTAATATTGTTTTTTAACTCTACACCTAGTGGACCGTAATCCCACGTGTTAGCAAGTCCTCCATAGATTTCAGAACCTGGGAAAACAAATCCGCGATGCTTAGCTAAATTTACTACTTGTTCCATTGACATAAAAGCCACTCCTTTTCATCATGTATGTAATAAAATAAAAAAGCTCGTCCCTAGGCATATAGCCTAGGGACGAGCTTGATACTCGCGGTTCCACCCTAGTTGATATACATCATGCATGTATACCCACTTTTAAATGTAAAATAGCTCGGGATTGCCGTTTCCCTGCTTTCCAGGCTTTCACCGTCCCTGGTCGCTTGAGTGCAGCAAGTACTTATTGATCCGTCATAGCATTATTGATTATAAGATGAAGACATTTTATCATGATAAAGAAATAAAAACAACTACTGATCAGTAGAAGGGAAAAGATTTGAAGTTTGTATCAAAAAAAGATAATCTGTGTTAGGTGAAATTTAAAATATAGTGTTGACACAATTGAATGATAATATGCTCTTTTCATTTTCTTTAAATAGTATATAATATTTCATATAAAGTATAACATAAATCGTTTGTCCGTTAGGTGGTGAGTAACAATCGAACTTAATAAGCGTCAAGAACATATCTTACAAATAGTTAAAGACAACGGACCTATCACTGGTGAACAAATCGCCGATCAATTAAACTTGACCAGGGCGACTCTCAGACCTGATCTAGCCATTCTAACCATGGCGGGTTACCTGGATGCCCGCCCCAGAGTGGGATATTTCTATACAGGGAAAACAGGAACGCAGCTGTTGACAGAGAACCTTAACAAAATATATGTTAAAGATTATCAATCGATTCCTGTAGTGGTAAACGAAAATGTTTCCGTGTATGATGCCATTGTTACAATGTTTCTGGAGGACGTAGGAACATTGTTTGTAGTGGATGGGAATACGTACTTAGTTGGCGTCCTGTCCCGTAAGGATCTATTAAGGGCGAGCATCGGGAAACAGGAACTTAGTACCTTGCCGGTGAATATCATTATGACGAGAATGCCTAATATTACGGTCTGTGAAAAGGATGACCAGCTAATAGGTGTGGCCAAAGACTTGATTCATAAGCAAATCGACTCTGTTCCGGTGATTAAGAAAACAGAAAAAGGCGATTTAGAGGTCATAGGCAGAATTACGAAAACCAATATCACGAAAGCATTTGTAGCGTTAGCAGATGAATATTAGAAGGTGGTGAACGATCGTGAAAGAACCGATCATCTATGTTGTATCCGACTCGGTGGGTGAAACTGCTGAACTAGTCACAAAAGCGGCGATTAGCCAATTCAATGGTTCCAATACGGTCATTAAACGCTTTCCGTATGTAGAGGACTTAGAGCATATCGATGAAGTGATTTCCCTGGCGAAATTAAACCAGGGACTGATCGTGTACACTCTTGTAAAGCCGGATATGCGTGCATATATTAAAAAAGAAGCTGAAAGAGAAGAATTGTACGCATTTGATATTATCGGTCCATTAATGGATAAATATCAATCAGCTTATCAAAAGGAGCCGTTGTTCGAACCGGGAACGGTAAGAAAGCTGGATGATGATTACTTCAAGAAAGTGGAAGCGATAGAGTTTGCCGTCAAGTACGATGATGGGAGGGATCCCCGCGGCATCCTTAGAGCGGATATTGTGCTTGTAGGTGTTTCCAGAACTTCAAAGACCCCATTATCACAATATCTTGCACTGAAGAGGATTAAGGTGGCCAATGTACCACTAGTACCGGAAGTCGATCCACCAGAGGAATTATTTATGGTTTCTCCGAAGAAGTGCTTCGGATTAAAGATTAGTCCTGAGAAGTTGAATACGATTCGCAGAGAAAGATTAAAGTCTCTGGGGTTGAATGATCAGGCAAGCTATGCAAATATTCAACGCATTGAAGATGAGCTGAAATATTTCGAGAAAATAACGAATCGTATTGGTTGCCATGTGATTGACGTAACGAACAAAGCCGTTGAAGAAACAGCCAATGTAATTACGAATATCTATCAGCACTCAAGCAATTAACTTTTAAAAAAGAATGATCTTTTCCCTGAATAAAAGGGAAAAGATCATTCTTTTTTGGTGAATCTAAACGGAAACAATCAAAGGTTTCAAAAATTAAGTTTTTATAGTGGTCAAACTTGTCCGATTATACTATAATAAAAAATTGTGATAAAAATATTTAAAATAGGTTTAGACTAAACTCTTAAGGAATAAACTAATTATTGTGATATGTCAAGTCTCGTCTTAATTAAAATTCGACAATTTTAATCAATTCTCTAGGAAAATTCATAAAGAGAGAAGGATAATACGGAGTGATGTAGAATAGTTAGTATTAGCGAACATAAGTCTACCGTATATGTAGATGCAGATGCTTGCCCGGTAAAGCAGGAAATCATTAAAATTACCAGAGGATATGGCTTTGAAGTAGTTTTTGTTGCTTCTCATGCCCATAGAAAGAACACACCTGACCAAGGCAGGTGGGTATATGTCGATAGTTCGAAAGAAGCGGCTGACTTATATATCATGAACCATGTTCAACCACATGATGTACTGGTTACCCAGGATATTGGGTTGGCGTCATTGGTTTTGCCGAAAAAAGTTTATGCCATCTCTCCCAGGGGAAAAGCCTACAGGGAAGAGAGTATAGTCACGGCACTCGATTATCGATACGTCGCAGCAAAAGAACGCCGTAGAGGAAACTATGGTAAAGGTCCTAAACCTTTTACAAATGAAGACAGAGAAACATTTTGTATTTCCTTCGATAAAATCTTGTCGGAAATTGCAGGAGAATTGGAATAAGTACAGAATGGATTAAGAGGGTAAATAAAAACAGGTGATAAATCGTGTCTGAAAGAATCCCTGAAGATAAGTTAAATAAAATATTATCGTCAACCGATATCGTAGATGTCGTCAGTGATTATGTACAACTGAAAAAGCAGGGACGCAATTATTTTGGTTTGTGTCCGTTTCATGGAGAGAATACTCCATCTTTTTCTGTTTCCCCTGACAAACAAATATTTCACTGCTTCGGATGTGGGGCCGGGGGAAATGCGTTTACGTTTCTAATGGATGTTGATGGTTTAAGCTTCCTCGAAGCAGCGCAAAAGCTTGGTTCTAAAGTAGGGGAAGAAATCTCCATACAGACATCTACGTCTGAAAGGGAGCTTCCCCCTCAAGAAGATGAAAAGCAAATGATGGAAGCTCATGGGTTATTAAGTAAATTTTACCATCATCTTCTACTAAATACAAAAGAAGGTCAGGAAGCCCTCGAATATTTATTGGCTCGGGGGTTTACGACTGAAAGCATTACTAAATTTCAGATTGGGTGGTCACTTCCAAGCTGGGATTTCACCGTTAAGTTCCTTCAGAAGCGCGGCTATTCCCTGGAGCTGATGGAAGCGGCGGGTTTACTCGTTAGAAGAGAAAGAGACAATTCCTTCTTGGATCGCTTCAGGGGAAGAATCATGTTTCCTATAGTTGATACGAAAGGGAACACGGTCGCTTTTTCAGGAAGAAGCATCGATGCGAATGATGAACCGAAGTACTTAAACAGCCCGGAAACGAAAATTTTTAACAAAAGCAGCATCCTTTATAACTATCACGGCGCGCGTTCAATGATTAGAAGAAAACAGCAGGCGATTCTGTTTGAAGGATTTGCCGACGTCATATCAGCCAGTGAAGCAGAGGTTGAAAATGGCGTAGCCACTATGGGTACATCATTAACAGAGCAACAAATCGGACTGCTTAAACGCATGACTGATTCCGTGATCATATGTTATGACGGTGATTCTGCTGGAGTTGAAGCCGCATTCCGGGCAGGAAATCTTCTTCACAATCATCAGCTGAACATTCGTGTCGCAACAATACCGGAACAATTAGACCCTGATGACTACATTTCAAAATATGGTCCAACAAAGTTTCAACAAGATGTAATAGGGGCAAGCTTAACGTTCATGGCATTTAAGCTTCGGTACTATAAGCTGAATAAAAACTTAAATGATGAAGGAGATCGCCTTAAGTATATAGAAGACATACTTAAGGAAATTACCCAACTGAGTAAAGCGGTTGAAAAGGATTATTATTTAAGGTATTTAGCTGATGAGTTCGAATTATCCCTTGATGCTCTTCAACAGCAGCTCTTTGAACTGGAAGGCCCCGGCAAACGGAATTCCAAACCGCCTAAACAGGTAGGTATGCAAGGCAATTTCTCCAGGCAGACTCAGTCTAAACTATTACCCGCTTACCAAACGGCTGAGAGAAGATTGATTGCCTATATGCTCAAGGACCCGAACATCGCTTACAAGATTCAGGAGTGGCTTGCAGGTACTAACCTTAATATTGATGAACATCAGGCTATTATTACTTATTTATTGGGTTATTATGAAGAAGGTCTACCTCCAAGTGCCAGTGCCTTTATCGGGTATCTTCCCGATGAGAGGTTAAGAAGGATCGTTACGGACATTGAAATGATGTCAATAAGCGAAGAAAGTACGGACCAGGAATTAGTGGATTATGTAAATCAGGTGTTAAAACATCAAAAGATGTTGAGAATAAAAGAAAAAGAAGTGGAAAGAAAAGAAGCAGAACGACTAAAGGATTACCGGAAAGAAGCACAAATAGCAATGGAAATCTTACAGCTGCGTAAGTCTCTATAAAGTTTTGTAAGGAAGTTGGAAGGAGGGGAACAAATGGCTGAAAAGTCAGCGCGTTCCAAACAAATAGCATCAGAATTAACAGTTGATCAGGTGAAAGAATTTTTAGTTAACCAAGGGAAGAAAAGAGGAGTCCTCACATACGAAGATATTGCCGATAAATTATCAGGGTTTGAGTTAGATTCCGATCAAATGGATGAATTCTACGAACACTTAGGTGAACAAGGTGTAGAAATCATTAATGAAAATGACGAAGATGATGATCCGGGTGCTACGGAATTAGAGAAAGAAGAGGAAGAAGAATTCAATCTGAATGATTTAAGCGTTCCTCCAGGAGTTAAAATAAATGATCCTGTTCGTATGTATCTGAAAGAAATTGGAAGAGTTGATCTTTTATCTGCAGAGGAAGAGATAAATCTTGCCAAGAGAATTGAAGAAGGCGATGAGGAAGCTAAGCGACGTCTTGCTGAAGCGAACCTACGACTTGTTGTCAGTATTGCCAAACGTTACGTTGGTCGCGGTATGTTATTCTTAGACCTTATCCAGGAAGGAAATATGGGTCTGATTAAAGCAGTAGAAAAGTTTGATTACCGTAAAGGATACAAATTCAGTACGTATGCAACCTGGTGGATTCGTCAAGCCATCACCCGTGCGATTGCTGACCAGGCCAGAACGATTCGTATTCCGGTTCATATGGTGGAAACCATTAACAAACTTATTCGTGTACAAAGACAGTTATTGCAAGACTTAGGGCGTGAACCGGCACCGGAAGAAATTGCAGAAGAAATGGATCTGACACCAGAAAAGGTTCGGGAAATCCTTAAGATTGCTCAAGAGCCGGTATCCCTTGAAACGCCAATTGGTGAAGAAGACGATTCTCATCTTGGTGACTTCATTGAAGATGCAGAAGCTCAATCTCCTTCAGAACATGCTGCTTACGAACTTTTAAAAGAACAGCTTGAAGATGTACTGGATACTTTAACAGATCGTGAAGAGAATGTTCTTCGATTACGCTTTGGTCTGGACGATGGCAGAACCCGCACACTTGAAGAAGTAGGGAAAGTCTTCGGTGTGACAAGGGAACGTATTCGTCAAATAGAAGCAAAAGCTCTTAGAAAACTGCGTCATCCAAGCAGAAGCAAACGATTAAAGGACTTTTTAGAATAGAAACCCCGTTTACTGCCTCTATTGTGAATAGAGGTGGTTTTTTTTTGGTCGAAATAAAGGGTTTTTCATCACCTATGACGAATGTAGCTAAAAGATTTAAGAGATAAAGGTGTGACAACTGTGAAAACAGTAAAAAATTCAAGAAAAGAATTGATTGTGAATGAGATACATCTTTGGAAACAAGCTAATATGCTGCCAGAGCACTATTGTGAATATCTCCTTGCATTATATACCGAAGGAGATGGTATGGAACACAATGATCAAAAGTGTGAAAAAAGGAAGGCAATGCTTAAAGACTTCTTATATTCAATTTGTGCGATATTAATTTCATTATTTGTCATTTATTTTACTGAATTGTCAATCGTTTTGCAAACAACGATTTTGGCAAGTTTTGTCGGATTATTAGTAGCGATAGGAATTTATTATACTAAAAAACAATTATCACCTTTACTCTTGTATATGGCTGCCGCTTGTATATTTCTTCTTGCCTCCATTGATATAACAGAGGAGTTATTCGGTAGGAGTTCTTTCGGAATGTACATAACCTTATTTCTGAACTGTTTCATTTGGATAAGTGCAGGTTTGAAATGGAAGCTGGGTTATTTTTCCCTTTCAGGTTTGGCTGGGGGGATCCTACTAATTATTTTTATATTACTATAACTTCTGAAAATTTAAAAGTTTTTTAAAGTTGAGAAAATTCACTATTCCCTTTTATAATAAGAATGAGAGCGCATTCATAGAGTGCAGTGATTATGCTTGAAAGCGCTATTATGGAAATGGAGTTAGGGCTTTCAGTCATCAAAGTTAGACAAGGGGGATAAGTATGAATTTCGACTTAACACAAGAACAAACAATGATTAAAAAGACAATCAGGGAATTTGCTGAAGAAGAAGTGGCTCCTGGTGCATTGGATCGGGACCGTACAAAGGAATTTCCTAAAGAAATTTTCAAGAAGCTTTCTGACTTGGGAATGATGGGACTTCCTTTTCCCGAGGAATATGGGGGGGCAGGTGCCGATACGGTCAGTTTCGCAATCGTAACCGAGGAGCTTAGCCGGGCTTGTGCGTCGACAGGTATTACGTACTCTGCGCATATTTCACTGGGAGGGGCACCCATTAACTTATTTGGTTCTCATGAACAAAAGCAGGAATACTTAACGCCAATCTGTACAGGGGAATCATTTGGAGCTTTCGGCCTGACTGAACCCAATGCAGGTTCTGATGCAGGCGGTACCCAAACCACTGCAGAAGACAAAGGGGATAAATGGGTTATTAACGGCAATAAGTGCTATATTACTAATGCAAGCTATGCGAATCATCTCGCTTTAACAGCAATTACAGGTAGAAACAATGGGAACAAAGAAATTAGTGCAATTATCGTTCCGACTAAAGCAGAGGGATTTACGGTAATCGATAATTATGAAAAAATGGGGCTTCATTCATCAAACACGACTGAGTTGGTTCTTGAAGATGTAGAAGTGCCGAAGGAAAACCTGTTAGGAAAGCAGGGTGAAGGTTTCAAGCAGTTCCTTGTCACCCTGGACGGTGGAAGGATCGGAATTGGTGCCATGGCTGTCGGTGTGGCACAGGCTGCTTTTGATAAAGCACTGCAGTATTCCAAGGAAAGAAAGCAATTTGGCAAAACCTTATCGCAGTTTCAAGTTACTCAATTTAAGCTTGCTGATATGGCAATGAAGATTGAACTGGCAAGGAATATGGTTCATAAGGCAGCATGGTTGAAAGATCAGGGAAGACCATTTTCGAAAGAAGCTTCGATGTGTAAGCTTTACGCTTCAGAAATCAGTATGGAAGTAGCAGATGAAGCCATTCAGATTCACGGTGGATACGGATACATGAAAGAATACCATGTAGAAAGATACCTACGGGATGCCAAACTCCTTGAAATCGGAGAAGGGACCTCAGAAGTCCAGAGAATGGTCATTTCAAGGCTTATAGGATGTCAATAAGGTGAAAACACCATAACAACAATGAGGAGCTCTATTGGTCCGCTCTGGGGCAATAGAGCTCCCTTCTTTTAATGAAAACTTTCCTTATTTCACAAGAAATGTGTCTAATTTGTGAGAAAGATGGAAAAGTTAATTGATAGTACTTTTACTTTGTCGTTTTTTACAGTAAAATATAAAGTGTTGAAAAAAGCACTATTTTTGGATGTTGTACATAAAGGAGGTTAAATCATGAATCGTAATCCAATAATTCCATTCGTACTTATCATGGCTCTTGGAATTGGTCTTGTTTTCTTCTTATCTTTAGAAGGCCTTAACAACGCTGATGAAAAAGCAAAAGAAGAAGGACACGGGGAAATGGAAGGTAAAGAAGGCGAACAGGCTTCAAGCGGAGAATTCGATCCGGAAGCTAAGTACAAAGAGTCTTGTGTATCTTGTCATGGTGGAAACTATGAAGGTGGCGCCGGTCCTGCTCTTAAAGGAACAAAGCTGTCTAAAGACGAGATCAAAGAAACGATCAAAAACGGTAAAGGTATGATGCCGGCTGGTCTAGTAGAAGAGGGAAATCTGGATGCTATGGCAGACTGGATCAAGTCACTTAAATAATCAATGATTAAAAAAAGGTTCTTTGTCTTTTGGGCAAAGGACTTTTTTTATCGGGAAAAGTTGGTTAGAATGATTATCGTACATAATTTACCCAATAAAAATGATTAAAGGTGAACGAATGAATATTCAACAATTATCAAAACGACTAGAAACAGTTGTGTCATACATACCCAAGCAATCTAAAATCGCTGATATCGGTTCAGATCACGCATACTTACCGTGCTATGCGGTCAATAAAGGTATTGCTTCCTCTGCAATCGCAGGAGAAGTAGTGAAAGGGCCATATCTTTCTGCCATGAAACAAGTGGAAGATGCCCAATTAACTCAGGAGGTAGAGGTGAGATTTGGAAATGGTTTGGAAGTAATCGCTCCAGGTGAAGTAGATTGTATTACGATCGCCGGCATGGGAGGCACATTGATTGCCTCTATCTTGGAAGCAGGTAAAACAAAGCTGACCAATCAACCCAGGTTAATTCTTCAGCCGAATGTGAGTGCAAGGTCCATCCGTACGTGGCTCATGGATAATGAATGGGACTTAGTAGAGGAAGAAATTCTTGAAGAAGATGATAAGGTATATGAAATTTTAGTGGCGGAGAAAGGCAATCCGAGACAACACTACTCTGGTGAGCTTGAAAAAGAATTGCTCCTCGGTCCATTTCTGATGAAGGAGCGCAACGATGCATTTGTGAAAAAATGGAATCAGGAGCTTCGTCAATGGAAGAATATATTGAATAACATGGAAAAAGCGGAAAAAACCGATGCGTTGGAAGAACGAAAACGTGAACTCATTCAAAAAATACAAATGGTGGAGGAGGTTCTTATCCCATGAAGACAGTAAACGGTCATGAGATCATTCAGCTGTTTGAACAATTTTCACCTAAATGTTTAGCAGAAGAAGGGGATCCGGTTGGTCTTCAAATTGGTAAGTTGAACGAGAAGGTTGAGAATGTGATGATCACCCTGGATGTATTGGAGAATGTGGTGGATGAAGCAATTAAAAACAATGTGAAATTAATCATAGCCCACCACCCACCCCTTTTTCGTCCATTAAAGTCCCTGCAAACGGATACCTATCAAGGACGAATGATTGAGAAGTTAATCAAGCATGATATTGCCTTGTATGCGGCTCATACGAACCTTGATGTGGCGACGGGGGGAGTGAATGACCTTTTATCCGACATGCTGCATTTGCAGGATGCGTCTGTACTAGTCCCTACTTACAATGAGGAGCTCCGTAAATTAGTCGTTTATGTGCCAAAAGAAAACGCAAATGAACTTCGAACAGCCCTCGGTAATGCGGGAGCCGGGCACATCGGAAACTACTCACATTGCAGCTTTTCGACTGAAGGAAAGGGGAGATTCCTCCCTGAGGAAGGCACGAACCCTCATATCGGGAAGCAAGGCTCCCTTGAGGAAGTAGCAGAAGAGAAAGTGGAGACGGTTTATCCTGTTTCTTCAGAGAGAAAAGTATTGAAAGCCATGTTTACCCATCATCCTTATGAAGAAGTTGCCTATGATATCTATTCCCTTAAAAACGGATCACCGGCTTTGGGCTTAGGAAGAATAGGACATTTACAAAATGAGATGAGTCTTAAGGAATTTGCGTTGGTTGTGAAAGAAACTTTTGGTATGGACGGAATCAGAGTCATCGGTGATGGGGACGCGAAAGTGAAGAAAGTAGCGGTGCTTGGCGGAGATGGAAATAAGTTTATCGGAAAAGCGAAAAGACAGGGAGCGGATGTATTCGTTTCAGGAGATATCTATTACCACACCGCCCACGATGCCATGATGATGGGGCTGAATGTAGTTGATGCAGGTCATCACATCGAAAAGGTCATGAAGGATGGAGTGGCCAGTTATTTAGCGAAAAAATCCTCTGAAAAAGGGTATATCGTCAATATATTCGCGTCAAAAGCTGAAACCAACCCATTTACGTATATGTAATAATGAAAGGCCCCTTAGAATTTCTAAGGGGCCTTTCACCTTTATTTTGTTCCCAATTTAGCTTTTCGTACTTTAGGGAGAATTTTATCTAATGGAACATTCCGCTCTCTTGTCCAAGTGGATTCATCATTTGGATTAAAAGCTTCAAGGAATTTAATGACTTCTTTTACGATTGGGGTAGGAGTGGATGCACCGGCTGTTACAGCAACGACGCCCGCATCTTTAATCCATTCTATATCCAATTCACTAATGTCGGAAATGCGATGTGCAGGAGTACCTGCGATATCCTTTGATACCTGAGCGAGCCGGTTGGAGTTATTACTCTTAGGATCTCCAACTACGATGAGAACATCTGCATCACCAGCTTGTTCAGCTACTGCTTCTTGACGAACCTGGGTAGCCAGGCATATTTCTTTGTGCAGCTCAACGTGAGGGTACATTTCTTTCACTTTATCCATCGTATCCAATACATCCCATTGACTCATCGTCGTTTGGTTAGTCACAATGATTTTTTCGTTATCAATTGAAAGTTCTTCTACATCTTCTGCTGTTTCCACGAGATGCACAATCTCAGGTGCAACCCCGACAGCCCCTTCAGGCTCAGGATGTCCTTTTTTACCAATATAGATCACGTCATAGCCTTCCGCTTCTTTAGCGCGAATCAGATCATGGGTTTTCGTTACATCGGGACAAGTTGCATCCAGTGTGACAAGTCCTTTTTGTTTGGCTATTTCTTTCACTTCAGGAGAAACTCCATGAGCCGTGAAGATAACCGTTCCTTCATTTACTTGTTCGATGATTTCTTTTCTGTTGCTGCCATCCAGGGTAATGATACCGTCTTCTTCGAATGCGTCAGTCACATGCTTATTGTGAACGATCATGCCTAAAATATAAATTGGACGAGGAAGCGATTTGTCTAAAGCGGCATTTCTTGCAATGACCATTGCATCTACAACACCGTAACAATAGCCTCTCGGAGTAATCTTAATAATTTCCATCTATGAATATCCTCCTACATGAGAAAAGGTTTTGTCTTCATTATAAAGGAGAACAGCCCTCCTGACAAAGAGAACGATAATAATGTGAACCTTTCCCCCTTGAAATGCCTTTGATCGGCCGCTAAATAACAAAATCCCTAAACAGGTGATTCAGTACCTTTAGGGATCCTGGCTTTAAATATACAGTTTGGGTTTTGATCCTGATTTAGACTTTGATTGCGCCTGGTTATCATCAAGATCACTATCCTCTGAAATTTCTACCGGTGGTTTCTTCTTCTTTTTTTTCTTAACGGTGGATTCAACTTCAGGGATGTCATTATCCACTATTTTTTCTTCACTATTCCCCTTGTCGGCCGCATCATCGGCAGGCATATCTTTGAATCCACGATATAACTTCCATAGTGCCGGGATATTTTTCACCATAGGGCCATATTGTTGGAACATCGGACCCAGCTGTTGAGCTGTCTGGAGCATTTGCTGTGTATTGGATAAAAATGAATTCACATTACCGGGGTTCAATAAGCTCTGGAGGATTCCGCCAGCTGCCTGTGGGGATCGTTCAGAGCCAGTCGTGTTGGAAGATGAGTCCCCTCTGGAAAATTGTTGTAATAATCCTCCGCCGGCATTCTGATTATCCCCCTTTTTAAGAAGCTTAGACAATAAACCACCTTTACCTGGCCCCCGGCTTTTTCCTCTCTGATTCATCCCCATATTGAATCCTTGATTTTGACGTTGTCCTCCAAATTGAAACGGAGGTGGCTGCGTCTGCCCCATTCCAAAGCCATTCCTTCCAGGCTGCTGCATTCCGAACCCACTGAATCCCCGCTGCTGTCTCATCCCGAAAGGATTTCGCATATCCTGGCCCTGATTCCTCATTCTTCTAGGCGGCATAATGACAGCCTCCTTTCATTCGAATAAATTCCTCGTCATTATAGAGTATGCAATAGGTGAAAAAAGGGTATTCATACAATATCATCTTAAATTAAAATAAGTATGAACTAGATGTTTTGCCAAAAAAACATTATAATGGTTAGATGTTCTTTAAATATGACGCTTACTAAACTGTTACGTTAAGGTAAAATCACTCGTGGTGATAAAGTGATCCGTAAATTTTATATATATCTATGGTGATGATTTGTTCGACTTGGCATCCATCCCGATGACAGCGTAAATAAAAGGATATTTTGATAAAAGGAGATGTAAAGAATGAAAAAGAATTTATTTCTACAATTCGGATTCCAGTCTTTCATTAATGAAGCGGTAGAAGAACTGGGTTTCTACGAACCAACAGAAATTCAAAAGAAAATGATCCCACTGATTTTAAAAGGGCAAAGTGCGATTGGTCAATCCCAGACAGGAACGGGAAAAACACATTCATATCTATTACCGATCATTGAGAAAGTGGATGCAGATTCTGAACAGGTACAAGCAGTGATTACTGCTCCAACCCGTGAACTTGCACAACAGATTTATCAAGAGGTACTAAAGATCACGAAAGATAGCAACATTGTTTCCCGCTGCTTTATTGGTGGAACGGACAAGCAGAGAACAATTGAGAAATTGAAACACCAGCCTCATATTGTGGTTGGTACTCCTGGACGGATCAATGATTTAGTGAAAGATCAAGCCTTATTTGTTCATACTGCCAGTCTACTGGTTATTGATGAAGCAGATTTGATGCTAGATATGGGATTCATTGAAGATGTGGATCAGATTGCGGCAAAGATGCCTGAAAAATTACAAATGCTTGTATTCTCTGCGACGATTCCAGAGAAACTGAAGCCATTCTTAAAAAAATATATGGAAAATCCACAATATGCACATGTCGAGCCCGAGCAGCTATCGGCAAAGAATATTCAACATGTAATCGTCCCACTTAAGAGTCGCGATAAAATTAACCTGTTGTACAATATTTTAGTGGATATTAATCCATATTTAGGTATTGTTTTCACCAATACAAAACAAAAAGCAGATGAAGTGGCAGATGCTTTGATCGCAAAAGGATTAAAGGTTGGACGGATTCACGGAGACCTTTCTCCCCGTGAGCGTAAGAAAATGATGAAGCAAACGAGAAACCTGGATTATCAGTACATCGTAGCGACTGATTTAGCAGCAAGAGGGATCGACATTGAAGGTGTAAGTCACATCATTAACTTTGAATTGCCACAAGATCTCGATTTCTATGTTCACCGTTCTGGTCGTACAGCGCGTGCCGGTAATACCGGGATTGCCTATACCATTTACACACCTTCGGATGAAGATGCATTGAATCGTCTGGAGAAGCTCGGAATCAGCTTTGCTCATCAAGACATTAAGAAAGGGGAATGGTCTGAGTTGCCACCCCTGAACAAACGTAAGAACCGTCAAAAAACGAATGTTGATGAGATTGATGAAAAAGCGAAATCAATGGTTCGAAAACCGAAAACAGTTAAGCCGGGTTATAAAAAGAAAATGAAATACAAAATGGATCAAATCAAGAAACGAGAGAGAAGAAAGAAAAACAGAAGCAAATAAGAGTTTTAACGTGATTCATTTGTACACATTCGATACAATATAGAGAGATTTTCTTAGGAGTTGAGAAGAATGGTTAAGATTGGATCCCATGTTTCAATGAGTGGTAAAAAAATGCTATTAGCTTCCAGTGAGGAAGCCGTTTCATATGGAGCGAATACATTTATGATTTATACAGGTGCCCCTCAAAATACGAGAAGAAAAAAGATCGAAGATTTAAATATTGAAGCGGGTATCGCTCACATGAAAGAAAATGGGATAGAGGACATCGTTGTTCATGCTCCCTATATCATTAACATCGGAAATACGACGAACCCTGCTACATTTGAATTAGGTGTCAATTTCCTCCGTTCTGAAATCGAACGCACAGAAGCTCTGGGAGCGGGGCAGATTGTGCTTCACCCGGGCGCTCACGTAGGTGCAGGAGCAGATAAGGGAATCGAAAAGATCATTGAAGGTCTGAATGAAGTCCTAACCAAAGACCATAAAGTGCAAATTGCATTGGAAACAATGGCAGGGAAGGGTTCAGAATGTGGAAGATCTTTTGAGGAATTAGCTCAAATCATCAATGGAGTAGAACTGAATGACCGCCTTTCTGTTTGTTTCGATACTTGTCACACCCATGATGCAGGATATAATATTGTGGATGATTTTGATGGAGTCTTGGAAGAATTCGATAAGATTGTCGGGATTGATCGCCTAAAGGTTCTACACATTAACGATAGTAAGAATGAACGTGGGGCTAGTAAAGACCGGCATGAAAATTTAGGATTCGGACATATCGGATTCAAAGCACTGAACTATATTGTGCATCATCCACAGCTGCAAGAGGTACCTAAGATTCTGGAAACACCATATGTAGGGGAAGATAAGAAAAATAAAAAACCCCCTTACAAGTTCGAAATTGACATGCTTCAGAGTCAAACGTTCGATGAAGATGTATTAACGAAAATTCTGAATCAATAAAAAAGGTAATAGAGGAGGTCATCTCTCATCAATAGGGACGCCTCCTCTTCTTTTACTATCTGATGAGCTGCAAAAAGAGTTGGTTGATTTCCTTCGCCTTGGCAGGACCTATGAGCCTTGCTAATTCCTTCACCAATTTACTGCGTTTGCTGTCATTAAAGATATTAATGTTCTTTCCTTTAACACTAGCGACGATGCTAGTTGCCTGCTGTGAAGTCAATGAAATGTTATATTGATTGGCGTACTTTAATAATTCTTCATTTGTGATATTGTTAATTTTGTGATTAATCACGTTTTGTAATAGCTTCATGTTTATCACTCCTCAACAGATACATATGTAACTCCTGATCAGAAAGTGACATTTTTATAAGAAAATAAAGTGAAAGGAAAGGAATTGACGATGACCCAAAGAGTACATAAAAAAGAAAGTCCCCTTCATTTTATTTACCGACTAATCTTTATTATAATTGGAGCAGCATTAGCTGCTATATCCATTGAGTTATTCCTTGTTCCAAATAATATTATCGATGGTGGTATTATTGGTGTTTCGCTGATTTTGGATTATTTAGTTTCAGACACCATTCCATTTGTAAACTTTGCCACCCTGCTGGTTCTTCTAAATCTTCCTTTCATGTATTACGGGTATAAACATATCGGGAAAACCTTTGTAGTTTCTTCACTGTTTGCCATTATTGCGCTAGCAGGTATTGAAAGCCTATTACACCATATGGATCCCTTTGTAACAGAGAAAGTGTTAGCCACTGTTTTTGGAGGCTTGACACTTGGAGTTGGGGTCGGCCTTGTGATACGTCATGGTGGATCACTAGATGGAACTGAAATCCTAGGTATTCTTTTAACGAAAAAACTTCCGTTTTCAGTGGGGGAGTTTGTTATGTTCATCAATATTTTCATTTTCGCCTGGGCAGCATTTGTCTTCGGACTTGAAGAAGCGATGTATTCCGTTATGACCTACTATATAGCCTTTAAGACGATTGATACGGTGATTCAGGGAATGGATGAAACGAAGGCTGTAATCATTGTTTCTGACCATTACCTTGATGTGTCCGCAGCAATACTAAAAAGACTTGGCAGGGGAACAACTATGTTAAAGGGGCGTGGAGGTTACACAGATAATGATAAAGAGGTCATTTATGTCGTGGTCACCAGACTTGAAGTAACAAAGTTGAAATCCATTGTTTCTGATGTAGATCCAAATGCTTTCATTACGATTATGAGCACACAGGAAACAAAGGGTGCACGATTTAAGTCTGCCATTCACTAATGCAGCATACAAATACCGGAATGCTCACTCAAATTGAGCATTCCGGTATTGGGGCATGAATGATTTACAATTGTGCACCCATCATGTATACTACCCTATGTACTTTTAAATCGTAATGATTCTTATAAAGAGAGATGATTAAAATGGATACTGCAAATCCTATTATTAAAATAGAAGATGTGAATTTCAGATATGAGCGGGAAAGAGTGCTTGAAGATATTAACTTAAGCATTCCCAGAGGGGCATTCCTTGGAATCGTCGGACCTAATGGTTCAGGTAAATCGACATTACTAAAGCTTGTTCTGGGCCTTTTACGAGTAAAACAAGGGAATATTGAGCTATTTGGGATCCCCCAGCATAAATTCAAACAATGGGATCGCATAGGGTTTGTTTCCCAAAAGGCCAATAGCTTCAATACAGGCTTTCCAGCTACAGTATATGAGGTGGTGGCAAGCGGATTAGCGAAAAAAGCAGGTTTGTTCAAGAGGATTTCATCTAAATATAAACAAGATGTATACGGAGCCATAGAATCGGTTGGGATGAGTCAATTCGCTAAACGTAATATTGGAGAATTATCAGGTGGACAACAGCAAAGGGTGTTTATTGCCCGTGCGCTCGTCAGCCAACCTGATGTATTGATTCTTGATGAACCGACAGTGGGAGTGGATAGTCAAAACGTCCAAAACTTTTATGATATGTTAGAAACCTTAAATAAGGATTTAGGGATTACTCTCGTACTTGTCACTCATGACATTGGATCGATTTCGAACAAAGTGACTCATGTCGCTTGTTTAAATAAACACTTACATTTCCATGGCAAAACAGAAGAGTTTGAGAAGCTAAAGGAAAATCAGCTTTCTTCTTTTTATGGTCATGATGTACATTTCTTAAATCATGAGCATGAACATCATCATTCATGATCGATTGGAGGGAAGACAATGCTTCAAGCTATTTTTCAATATGAATTTTTACAAAATGCATTTCTAACGGGGATTCTCATTGGAATCATCGCACCTTTATTAGGAGCATTCATCGTCGTAAGGAGGCTTTCTTTAATTGCGGATGCATTGAGTCACGTCACTCTGTCTGGTATTGCAGCGAGCCTGTATATAAGTAAAACGATACCTGCTTTTTCAGGATTGAATCCACTATATTTTGGAATGGTATTCTCTGTCATGGGCTCCTTATTCATTGAACGTTTGCGTATGTTATACAAGCATTATCAGGAGCTTGCAATTCCGATCATCCTATCTGGAGGAATCGGGATAGGGGTCATCTTCATTTCTCTAGCAGACGGTTTTAATACAGATTTATTTAGCTATTTGTTTGGAAGTGTCAGTGCAGTCAGCAGGGGAGATTTGTATTTGATTGGAGGAATCAGCGTTCTTGTGATAGGGGTGATTTTCTTGCTTTATAAAGAATTGTTTCTTCTATCTTTTGATGAGGATCATGCAAAGGCGTCAGGTATCCCCGCTAAGGCGATCCATTTTATCTTTATGGTCATGGTAGCACTTGTGATTGCCGCTTCCATGCGCATCGTCGGGATCCTGCTGGTTTCGTCACTTATGACATTACCTGTTGCTGCAAGTATCAGGATTGCCAATGGATTTAAACAAACAATTGGGTTTTCACTATTATTTGGTGAAATTTCTGTTATTGTTGGATTAATCAGTGCCTTCTATTTGAATCTTGCACCAGGTGGTACGATTGTCATGACGGCTATTTTAATCCTTCTCATTACAATTGTGATTAAAAAAATAAGAACGTCGAGTCATTCTTCTAGAGTTGAGGTGTAGAAAATGAATGTAACGGAAGCAATGGACCTGTTAAAATCAAAAGGATATAAGCATACAGGAAAACGGGAGCAATTACTTGAACTGTTTTCCAGCTCTAATAAATATTTGACGGCCAGGGATGTTTTGGAAAATATGAAAGCTGATTACCCGGGGCTCAGTTTTGATACAATCTACCGTAATTTGAGCTTGTTTGTTGAACTTGAGATTTTGGAAGAGACTGAACTCTCAGGTGAAAGACATTTTAGATTTACATGTGAAAGTCATCACCATCATCATCACTTCATTTGTATGGATTGTGGTAAAACGAAAGAAATTCACACATGTCCCATGGAAGCGTTAAAAGAAAATTTAACGGACACAGGGTATGATATATCCGGCCATAAATTCGAAATTTATGGCAAATGTCCTCAATGTCAGTAGAGAGATCCTTTTAGGGTCTCTTTTTTCTTTTACTGAAATGTCCATAGTTTAAGTAAAGGTAAAAGAGGGAAAAAATGCAATTATACAGAAGGAATTGAGAGGAGATGCAGCCATGGAAACAGTCCCTTTTACTCACTGTCCATCGAATAAAAAAAACTGTGTGAGCACGATAGACCTCACATCATATCATCGTATAGCACCACTTCCCATCAGTGGAAGCACAGAGGATGCGGAAGGCGAGAATCCGCAGCACCCTCAGTAAGTTCGATCATGTAGAGATCAAGGAAGATAAGTCACTTTATGTGCATGCAGTTTTCACATCAAAGTGGTTGAAATTCAAGGA
Source organism: Rossellomorea sp. H136 (assembly GCF_056838065.1). Taxonomy (NCBI): domain Bacteria; kingdom Bacillati; phylum Bacillota; class Bacilli; order Caryophanales; family Bacillaceae; genus Rossellomorea; species Rossellomorea sp. H136. Next base: position 3,308,167 of record NZ_CM166371.1, on the reverse strand, counting down.
TGACCTTGAAATCTATATAGATGAAAGCACCAAACTTCTACAAATCAAGTCAGGTTCACGTCTCGGATATTATGGTTTTAAAGTGAATCGGAAACGGGTGGAACAATTTAAAGATTTATTTAATAAGTAATGGAAAAAGCCTCTTAAGATTATAGGCTTTTTCCTATGATTCATTTTGAAGCCAGGTTTGAACCCAGGAGTTCGCTTCCTGCCAGTCATTTACGCGAATGACTCCATCAGGGATCGGTTGTTGATTGTATGGTGTGTTAAATAACAGAACAGGAATCGAAAGTTCTTCAGAAATCGCTACAGCATTATCATGTTTATCTTCAAAGAAAATATCGACTCCGTGTTTTTTTGCTGTTGAAATTTTGTCATGTGAACCAATTAATTCGATGTGGTGATACATCAAATCCTGGGTATTGAACCATTCTTTGGTTAATTGGGTGAGATCGGATCTTCTTGCACTTATGAAATAAAGCTCATGTATTTCTTTCCATTGATCCAATATCTTCTTTGCGCCATGAGCAAGTGGAGATTCTTTGTAAATGGTTGGTTCTGCTTCCTTAAACCATTTTCCGAAAGTTTGGGGTGAAATATTCAGAACCTCTGTCAGTTCGTATTGGGTAATGTCTTGTAAGGTTAAGTTCAACTTAAAATAATCATTTATGTGAGGCAGTAAAGATTCGGGTGACGTAACTGTCCCATCAATATCGATTCCAAAACGTTTCATTCTTTATCATGCTCCTCTTTATAAAAACTCCTTCAAGTTTATCACATTTCTGACCAGTAGATAACCGTTGTTTTCAAAAGCTCTTTACGTAAAGTTTGGTGCAATCTTCGGAAAGAAAGTAGTGGTTGATTTCCGCTCCAGGTGCTCGCTTTCCGCGGGGCGTGAGTTGAGCCTCCTCGGGCTTATGCCCTGTGGGGTCTCAACTTTCCCGCTATTCCCGCAGGAGTCGAGCACCTGCAGCGAGAATCAACTATCTGAGCATGCTTCCTTTTTTGAAAAATAACAGGCAAAAAATTTAGCAAATAACCTCATTTATGGTGAGTAGTGATTGAAATACTTTTTTAAGGAAGGAGAATTATGTTTGCTAGAGATTTTAATTTGACACCTTTGAGCTCTGTCAAGACAATCTCTTAAAGATGGTGAGGGGAACTGCGAAGACTCCTACGGAAGTACGGTCGTGCCGAGCTGAGGAGGGTTGGCCGAACGTCCGTGGAAAGCGGTGCAGTTTCCCTCTACATCCATCACACACTTATTGACAGAGCCCAGGCAGATCAAATGAAAAAACAAAAAATTTATGTGAAAAGAAGTCTTTCGAAAGCAATTATTGGTTTGGAAAGTGAAAGTAAGCTAACAAAATTGACAAACATTAGCATAGTAAAAAAAGCGGAGTGACACACAATAAGAAGGCTCCCAAACACAGAAAGTGAGGGATTGCTGTATGAATGATGAACGACGCGAATTAAACAGCGTTGATCGAAATCTACAAGATATCGACGTGTATTACGACAATCCGGAAACAGATGTGAGTAAAGAATACCGTGAAGAAACAGCAGCAGAAATTGCTGCTCCAATGAGTGTAAGCCGTGACTTTGAAGAGGATACCGCCGAAGATACGACAACATCAGGTCGTGTATTAGGTTACTCTGCACTTGCTCTATCCATTCTTTCCTTATTTATTCTCCCGGTAATCATGGGGGCTGCGGGGATTGTTCTTGGATTTGTGGCAAGAAGACGAGGAGCAGAAATGCTCGGTGCCTGGGCAATCGGAATTGGGGCTGTATCGATAATTATCGGATTATTTGTACTGCCGTTCTTTTAAGAATAGTGCTTTTTCTTGAAATTGGGAGCATTTCAAGAAATTAAAAAAGAGGACTGATCTTAGATCAGTCCTCTTTACATGCATTTATACTTCCTGTTCTTTCTTTTCTGCTTCTTGCTGTGCAAAATATTCTTCTGCGATCTTGTCGATTTCTTTCTTTAATTCTTCAACCATCGTCTCTTCAGGAACTTTCCGGACAGTTTTTCCTTTTCGGAATAACAGTCCTTCACCACGAGCCCCGGCAATGCCGATATCGGCTTCTCTGGCTTCACCTGGTCCATTTACTGCACATCCAAGGACAGCCACTTTGATTGGTGCTTTAATGGTGGAGATGTATTCTTCCACTTCATTGGCTATTGAAATTAAGTCGATTTCGATACGTCCGCATGTCGGACATGAGATTAAAGTAGCTGCATTTGAAGCTAATCCAAACGACTTTAATAATTCTCTTGCTACTTTCACTTCTTCAACAGGGTCAGCACTTAATGAAATACGCAGTGTATTTCCAATGCCAAGGCTTAGAATCGCCCCTAGCCCTGCTGCACTCTTTACTGTTCCTGCAAATAATGTACCTGATTCAGTGATTCCAAGGTGAAGCGGGTAATCAAATGCTTTAGCCGCTTTCGTGTATGCTTCGATGGCCAAGTTTACATCAGATGCTTTCATGGAAACGATTATGTCATGAAAATCTAAATCTTCCAGGATCTTGATGTGATGAAGGGCACTTTCTACCATACCGTCAGCCGTTGGGTATCCGTACTTTTCAAGAATTTTTCTTTCCAAGCTTCCGGCATTTACCCCAATTCGAATTGGAATCCCTTTTTCTTTCGCTGCTTTGACAACTGCTTCCACTTTTTCACGGCGACCGATATTTCCTGGATTGATCCGGATTTTATCGGCCCCGCCTTCAATGGCTTTTAAGGCTAGTTTATAGTCAAAATGTATATCGACAACAAGTGGAATATTGATTTGTTTCTTAATATCAGCTATCGCGTCTGCTGCACGTTCATCCGGACAAGCTACCCGGACAACCTGACAACCTGCTTCTTCGAGACGGTGAATCTCATTAACCGTTGCTTCAACATCATGTGTCTTTGTAGTGGTCATACTTTGGATAACAAGTTCGTTGTTACCACCAATAGTTAAATCTCCGACTTTGACCGGACGTGTTTTTGAACGATGTATAATTTCACTCAAGTGTAATTCGCTCCTTTAGAAAGGTTCTAAAAACTTTCATTAAAAGTAATACGAAGCTATTGTAACAGTGTTTTGTGTGAAATGACAAGAAATAGGTGTATTTTGAATGCTTGGATTATTGATAATTCGGGATTTTGTAGATTTTCCCGATTTGGATCTTTGCAGGCGGCACATCATTTAATTCTTCGAAATCGGTAATCACACGTTCAATGGGAACAGGTATAGAACCATCAAGAAGGTCTTCTACAAGACTTAATACTGTATCACCGGGCTTGACTTCCATTTCCACGTAAGGTAGGGATGAGGGATCTTCCTCAGCAGTTTCCTGTGACGCGGCTGGAGACGCCTGATTAACCTGTGGCTGGGCTGTTGCGAATGTGGATTCTTTATAAAGGAGCCTCAGGGTTCCCTTATTTAAATCATAATAGACACTATAAAGAAGAATGATAATACCAAAGAAAATAGCCATTCTTTTCATATATACTTTCCTCCCGGGTTTTTTAGAATGAATCTGACTATGAAGGGGTTACAAATCATGACGAATAAGCTTCTCCAACTGGTAATCGGATTACTGCCCATATTAATGGTACTGGGAAATTCTATGCTTATTCCCATTCTCCCGAGTATTGAAGCGGATTTACATTTGAATAGCAGCTGGTCTGGTTTTATCTTAAGCTCATTCACCATACCTGCAGCAGTGGTGATTCCGTTTGTGGGGGTGTTGTCGGATCGCTTTGGACGTAAACGATTAATCATTGTTTCACTATGGATAATGATTCTGGGAAGTGTACTGTGTGTTGTGAGCGGAGAAGTAAATAAAACTGTTAGTCTTTTCATGATTGGCCGAGGATTACAAGGAGTGGGGGCCGCTGGAACGACACCTCTGGCCATGGCATTGATCGGTGATATCTTTCAGGGACACGAACGCTCAAGGATGTTAGGCTCGTTAGAGGTGTTTAATGGGATAGGAAAGGTAGTCGCACCCCTTACTGGTGCCACACTGGCTATCCTGGTCCATTGGAATCATGCATTTTGGGTGTTTCCTGTATTGTGCATTGTGATATTGATAGGACTCAGAAAAACGGTTGAAACGAAAGAGGTTTATCACAAGGCTGATAAAAAGAGCCTGTACTCCATCTTTATTTCAAAGGGACGCTTATTATTTCCACTATATGCGATTGGAGGGATAGGCTTATTTTTATTATTCGGCATTCTCTTCTTCCTTTCCTACCATATTGAAAATACTTTTCATATTGATGGCTTTTTCAAGGGATTTACATTTATCTTTCCACTTGGCACGATGACCATTAGCTCTTACTGGTGTGGGGGGAGGTTAAAGGCGGATGAGGAACTGGGATGGACGTATATGAAATGTGGATTGTTAATGATGTCGGTCCCATTAGGCTTTCTGATCTTTTTTTCATCATTGGGGTTTTTGATGTTCTTTATTACAATAAGCTTTGGGGGATTGGGCTTGATGCTGCCGGTCATTAATACCTTTATTACGGGAAGTGTATCGGAGCATGAAAGGGGACTTATTGTCAGTATTTATGGAGCTGTGAGGTTTGGTGGGGTTGCACTTGGACCAATTGCTTACAGCCTTTGGAAAGACGATGTGTCGGAAATGTATTTGATCACCTTTGCATTTTCCCTTCTTAACTTGTTGTTATTTATGTTTCTGTCCAAGCGTAGGGAGGGGGTCTTTCGTCCTGAAATTCAATAAACCTTTACACCAGCTTTACATTTCCTCCATCTTTCTTTGAGAAAATGCAATGGGGAAAGGAAGGGTGTATGAATTTGCCAAAATATTGAACTTCTTAAGAGAATGAACCATCGAGGGGGAGACTTATACGATGGCTTTTCATTCGATTCAGGAGCTGCAAGGTGAATATGTGATCGTTGTCCCTCAGGAAGAGTATATGGAAGACATTCGGTCGATGGCTGCCTATACATTGGTTATGATTGGTCTCAGCATGGGGATTGCCTTTATCATTGTCTTATTATTTGTGAACCGGTTAATCCCCGATCGCTCAATTGCGCGAATCGATGAAGAAAATAAGGGATGGTGATCTGGCTTTCAACATCCCTGTCGAAACGACGATGCCGGAAATCGTTTCTCTTCAAAAGAGCTTTGATTCAATGGTAGTGAAAATGAAAGACTTAATACATAGTATTCATCAAATAACAGACAGTTTAGCATCTACAGGAATACAGCTTCAAACCTCTTCAACTGAATTATTGAAAGGAAATGAGTATATGGTAGAAATGGTACGAATGGTGAAGGGTGGGGCAGAAGAAACGGCAAGTACTTCCGAAGTAAGTGTCAACCACTTCCAAGAAATGAATATGACCGTAAAATCTATATTTATGAAAATGAATTCCATCTTTGAGAAAACAAAGGATATGAATGAATCTGCGGGTGACGGGGAGTACAAGGTTGATAAAATGGTTGGGGGATTGAAGAGGGTATCCGGAGACTTCAAGCAAATGAATAAGATCATTCAAGAAGTCCATGATCAATCATCCTCTATCGTCACGGTGATTTCATTGATTAATCAAATTGCTGAACAAACGAAACTCCTCGCCCTCAATGCTACGATTGAAGCCGCAAGGGCGGGTGAATCCGGTCGTGGATTTGTGGTTGTCGCCAATGAAGTGAAAAAGCTTGAAGATCAATCATCAGATGCTATAAAGAATATTAGTGAGTCCATTCAAACTATGGAGTCAATCACGTTAAATGCTTCGAGGCAATTCGATCAATTTTTCAAAGAATTTCAGTACTACGTATCAGAAGCTACTGAGACACGAGAATCGTTTGATTTGTTAAAAAATGAAATAGATGGTGTAAGCAGGGATCTGCAAAATATGAAGGCGGATTTGGGCTATTTAGAAATATCTCTCCCAAAGGTGGAAGCATCTACAGAGGCGTTTTCTTCCGTTTCACAAGAAACGGTAGCGGGAACGGAGCAGATGCTTGCTGCCTTTGAAGAGCAGCACGAAATGGTTAGGAATACCCATGAAGTAGGAGAAAAGCTATTGAATGCTTCTAACCAACTAAAGGAATTAAGCAGGCAATTCAAGTTATAGGGATGGAAACGAATGGTTCCTATAAAAATGATGTGAAAGGTAAATCCCTGTCTCCGGGTGAGACAGGGATTCTTATTATGCCCGGATTCTCTTTTGAGGAATCTCTTTTACGACTAAGTACAGAATGACGGTGATCACAAACCAATCCAGAATAGGGGCTGCAGGAATATAGGTTTGCAGCATTTCCATTAGGGTAAAAAATATGGTGGAAACCGTCGCGGAATAGGCGGTCATTCGAAAACTTTGCCGGTAGTTAACATTTCGTTTAAGGACATTGGCAAAGGTAACACCGATTATGGCGAATAACGTGATCTTCAAGAACGTCATTCCGGAAGTGAATAAGTAAAGAAAGAATAACGCTACGGGAAGGAGGATCCATTTCATATCTATTAACGAATCCAATAGATCAATTAAGCCATCCTTTGTAAGCGATGTATCCCCAAATAAACTGTAGGAAGAAGATTGAACATTCCCTTGATTGATGACTACAAAACTCTTTTCCAAAAAGGCTATCGTATCATCGTTTGCATCAAGTTTTTCTTCCTTAAGTTCGCCTGTACTGTCAAAGATGATGGTGATACCGTCCTTTTCGAGTGTGATCGGTTCTGATTGATCGGAAGATAACGAGCCATTATCGATTGTAAAGGGTGGAAATTCAGCTTCAACTGATTCTCTTACATTGTCGATGGCACTGGTTGCAAACGATATAAACTGTACAGCCACTGGTAAAATAGATATTAGTGCCAGTAAGAATATGTAACGGATCGTCTTGCCAATTCCCTGAAAGCGGAATGTTGCGATGTCTTTTGGGGAATAGATACTTTTATACAATTGTTGAAAAACATTCATTTATACTTTTTCTCCTTTCGTGCATACCCTTACTATTTTATGCTTGTCTTTCTTCTTCATCAAGTGTAGAGAATTTGAACAATTTGGAATGATTTTATTCTGTAACATATTTGTAATAAAAGTCGAGTTTTATTAACCTATTGTAAATTTAGAGCAAAAAGTATTTACCTTTTCTATAGAATATATTAAAAATGATATGGGGTTTTTGTTGTTTAATGTCGAAAATTTAAGTAGGGGTTGAAAAAATGGAATTAAATTGGCAAGAGATGTTGTTTCAGTTCTTTGGAGGATTAGGGATTTTCCTCTTCGGGATAAAGTACATGGGGGACGGACTTCAAAAGTCTGCCGGTGAACGCTTGAAAGAAATTCTTGATAAGTTCACGACCAACCCATTTATGGGCGTATTGGCAGGTATTTTTGTTACAGTCTTAATACAGTCAAGTAGTGGAACAACGGTTATCGTAGTCGGATTGGTAAGTGCAGGCTTCATGACACTCAGACAAGCGATCGGTGTCATCATGGGTGCGAATATCGGTACAACGGTAACAGCGTTTATCATTGGGATCGATATTGGAGCATATGCATTACCGATCATTGCAGTAGGAACAATTATGTTATTCTTCTTTAAGAATAAAAAAGTACACAATTTTGGACAAATGATTTTTGGTTTCGGTGCATTATTTTATGGATTGGAATTAATGGGTGGAGGAATGAAGCCCCTGCGTTCACTTGAAGCCTTTCATGACTTAACTGTAAGTATGAGTACAAATCCAATTCTTGGAGTAGTAATTGGAACTCTATTTACTGTAATTGTACAAAGTTCATCTGCAACTATCGGTATTTTACAAGAGCTTTACAGTTCAGATTTAGTGGACATCCAGGCAGCACTTCCTATTTTATTCGGGGATAATATCGGAACGACCATTACGGCAGTTCTGGCAGCTTTGGGTGCTTCAGTTGCTGCAAGACGAGCTGCAGCAGTCCATGTGCTCTTTAATCTGATTGGCTCAACAATCTTTTTAATCATATTGCCATTTTTCACTAAGTTTGTTCTGTTTTTACAATCTTCATTTAACCTGAATGAACCGATGACAATCGCTTTTGCTCACGGCTCATTTAATATAACGAATACCATTATTCAATTCCCGTTCATCGCCATATTAGCAGTGATCGTCACGAAATTGATCCCAGGGCAGGATTCCCTTGTTGATTATAACTCTAAACATTTAGATCCAATGTTTATTGAACAATCACCTTCCATCGCTTTAGGTCAAGCTAAGGAAGAAGTACTTCGCATGGGTAAATTCGCTGTTAAGGGATTAGAAGAAACCAATGAGTTCTTGAAGTCAAAGAGCTCTAAGAATGCAGAGGCAGCTTATCAAATTGAAGGTGCCATTAATAATCTTGATAAGAAAATCACGAATTACCTGGTCGATTTATCTTCTGCTTCATTATCTGAAAATGAATCAGAGCGTCATTCCATCTTAATGGACACCGTACGCGACATCGAACGTGTAGGAGATCATTTTGAGAATATTGTTGAACTGATTGAATACCAGCAAACCAACAAGGTTAAAATTACAGATGATGCAATGAATGACCTTGAAGTAATGTTCAATCTAACAATTGAAACAGTGGAAAAAGCGTTAAAATCTTTAGACTTGAACGACACTGATATTGCAAGGGAAGTAGCTGAAAAAGAAGATCAGATCGATAAGATGGAAAGAAAACTTCGTAAACAACACATACTGCGTATGAACGAAGGGAAATGTTCGGGACAAGCAGGTATCGTGTTTGTTGATATCGTCAGTAACTTAGAACGTATCGGTGATCATGCTGTTAATATCGCAGAGGCCGTATTGGGTGTAGAATAATACAAGTGCTGACTCATTTGAAATTTGTCAAATGGGTCAGTTTTTTTTATACTTTATGGGAGGTGTTAAAAGATGGAATTTATTTATTGGACCATTATTATCGTATTAATGATTTTAGCCTTTGTTGGATTGATATATCCTATCTTGCCTAGTGTTGTCTTTCTGATTGGAAGCTTTATTTTGTACGGAGTGTTTTTCAGTTTCGAACCCTTTAGCTGGTTATTCTGGACTGTGCAGGTTCTGTTTGTGATTCTTCTTTTCGGTGCTGATTACATGGCGAACCTTATTGGGGTAAAGAAATTTGGTGGTACGAAAGCAGGAATTTGGGGAAGTACAATCGGTCTGCTCATCGGACCTTTCGTCATTCCTGTCATCGGAATCCTGATTGGTCCTTTTTTAGGGGCAATCATCGGTGAATGGGTAGTTCATAGATCCAATCTAAAGACCGCCGTAAAAGTAGGCGTAGGATCCGTCGTTGGATTCATCTCCAGTGTCGTGACAAAAGGAATCATCCAGATTGTCATGGCTATCTATTTCTTCATTGTCATTTGACCGGAATGATTTTTCTTATGACTAGAGAAAAAAATATAGGGGATTTTAAACTTGTACGAAAAAGTGAAGAAATGAAGGCAAAATATTTGAACAGATATAGTAGTTTTGGTAATCTTATACTGAAACGGCCTGAATTCATTGTTCAGGAAACTATACATAGGGAGGAATTTATAATGGCTTACGAATTACCGCAATTACCTTACGCATATGATGCATTAGAACCTCATATCGACAAGGAAACAATGAACATTCACCACACGAAACACCATAACGCATATGTTACGAAAGTAAATGATGCACTTCAAGGTCACGATGATTTACTAAGCAAATCCATTGAAGATCTTGTTTCTAACTTAGACGCTGTTCCTGAAGGTGCTCGTACTGCAGTACGCAACAATGGTGGCGGCCACGCTAATCACTCTCTATTCTGGACAGTGTTATCTCCGAATGGTGGAGGCACTCCATCTGGAGAGCTGGCAGATGCCATTTCTTCCAAATTCGGAAGCTTCGATTCATTTAAAGAAGAGTTCGCTAACGCTGCTGCTACCCGCTTTGGCTCAGGTTGGGCTTGGCTTGTGGTAAACAACGGTGAATTAGAAGTAACAAGCACACCAAACCAGGATAGCCCTCTAATGGAAGGTAAAACTCCTGTTTTAGGTCTTGACGTTTGGGAGCATGCTTACTACCTGAATTATCAAAACCGTCGCCCTGACTACATCGGTGCGTTCTGGAACGTTGTAAACTGGGATGAAGTAGCGAAGCGTTATTCAGCTGCTAAATAATTAAATCGTACGAGGAGAGAGGTTCTTTCAAGAACCTCTCTTTTTTTTGTATAACTTCCCTCCCTTTTTCACAAGATAGGGGTACGTTAAAGGGGAGTTTTTCAAATGAGTAGCTATAAAAAGTTATTAGGCGATATTGATTTAACGAGAGACCTTACTCTGCTGCTGTTGATTGGCGGATTATATTCCTTGAGTATTGCGCTCTCAAACACATTTGTAAACATCTACTTGTGGAAGCAATCAGGTGAATTTATTGACCTAGGCATTTATAATTTAACCGTGGTGATCTTTCAACCAATAACATTTATTTTAGCTGGAAGGTTGGCAAAGAAAGTAGACCGGGTGATTGTTTTACGCTTCGGGGTTATTTTTTTGGCTCTTTTTTACATATCTGTACTCTCGTTCGGGGAGTCGGCCGAAAATTACCTGGTTGTGTTAGGAGCGTTGCTCGGTATCGGCTACGGCTTCTATTGGTTAGCGTTTAATGTACTGACCTTTGAAATTACGGAACCTGAAACGAGAGATTTCTTCAATGGTTTCCTCGGTACGTTAACATCAGCTGGAGGAATGATCGGTCCGATCCTCGCAGGTTTTATCATCTCCAGATTTGCTTCGTATAAAGGCTATACCATTGTATTCGGTTTATCTCTCCTGCTATTTGCCATAGCCGTTCTTTTGAGCTTCTTTCTAAAAAGAAGACCTGCATCGGGGCGATATCTATTCCTCAGAATACTGGAAGAAAGGAAAAACAATGCTAACTGGCGCTTCATTACGAACGCCCACTTCTTCCAGGGGTTGAGAGAAGGAACGTTTATCTTCATTATTTCTGTGTTTGTGTTCATCAGTACAGGAAGTGAGTTTGCCATCGGTACATTCGGACTCATAAACTCAGGGATCGCATTCGTAGGCTATTACATTGCATCGCGGGTGATTAAAAAAAAGTTTCGAAAAAAGGCTATTCTATTAGGCGGAATCCTCCTCTACCTGGCAATATTCTTAATTGTGTTTGATGTCACTTACACGAAGTTATTGCTCTATGCCGGGATGATTGCCATTGCATACCCCATACTTCTGGTACCTTATATTTCAATGACATATGATGTAATCGGAACGGGATGGAACGCCGCTGAAATGAGAATCGAGTATATTGTCGTGAGGGAGATTTTCTTGAATTCGGGAAGAATTGTGTCAGTCCTGGCTTTCATCATTGCCGTCACATTTTTTAACCACGAAGAGAGTATCCCCATCCTCCTATTAATGCTTGGAGCGGGTCATACCCTCATATATTTCTTCGTGCGAAAAGTGGACTTACCCATTTAGGATATTCAAGCAAAGAGAGGGAAAGATTTCCTCTCTTTGCTTATGTCTAGATTATCCTTGTATTTTTCTATAAAATAAGAAGGTATGGTAACGATATAAAGATATTTTTACATAGAGGAAGGGTTGGAAAGATTGAAAAGAAATAAGAGAAAAAGAAAGACGCATGTTCCTGTTCGGATGAATCTGCTGTTTTTTGCCGTGTTCTTATTATTCTCTCTTCTGGTTCTTAGACTGGGACTCGTTCAAATAGTGAACGGAGAAAGCTACAAGAAGGAAGTAGAAAGAACAGAGGATGTTGTCGTCAATACAGGTGTGCCACGAGGGAAAATGTATGACCGTTATGGTAATGTGATCGTCGATAATGTTCCGTTGAATGCGATTACGTATACACGTGCAAACAACACCAAGATCGAAGAGATGATGGAGGTTGCTGCCAAGCTTTCTGAGTACATTGAAAAAGATACCAAAGAAGTGACAGAAAGAGACAAGAAAGATTATTGGTTATTAAATAATAAAGAACAAGCAGACAAAAAGGTTTCAGAAGAGGAAATAAAAAAGCTTCAAAACAATGAAGATTTCTCTGAAGAAGATGTAAACGCGAAAGTGTACCAAATGAGATTAGACCGGATCACAAAAGACGAGTTAGCGTCACTGACTGAAAAAGATTTAGAAATCATTGCGATTTATCGTGAGTTCTCCAGCGGGTATGCATTAAATCCGCAAGTTGTGAAGAACGAAGGGGTCACACCGGAAGAATTCGCCGTCGTCAGTGAACATCTCAGCGAACTTCCCGGCATCAATACCACTACAGACTGGAAGCGATCCTACGTTTTTGATGATACGTTGAGGACGATTCTCGGGAACGTTTCTTCCTCAAGAGAAGGTTTGCCGAAGAACCTGGTAGATTCCTATTTAGCGAAAGACTATAACCGGAATGATCGTGTAGGGAAGAGTTACGTTGAATTAGAGTATGAAGATGTCCTGCAAGGTCAAAAGGAACAAATCAAAAACGTCACCAAAGGTGGTAGCGTGTTGGAATCTGTACTCGTTCAAGAAGGTCAACGGGGAAAAGATATTGTTCTGACAATCGATATGGAGCTTCAACGTGAAGTCGAAAAAATTATAGAAGAAGAATTACGAAAACAGATTGTGAACCGCGGTGAGTCTCCTAACCTGGATCGGGCTTACGTGGTCATGATTGACCCTAATACAGGGGAAATATTAGCTATGGCAGGAAAACAATATGTGAAGAACACTGAAACAGGCAAGTACGAGATGAGAGATGCTGCGTTAGGAACCTTTACGTCTTCTTATGAAGTTGGATCGGTGGTTAAGGGCGCCACAGTATTAACCGGTTATATGACGGGAAATTTACAACCGGGAGAAGTGTTGATCGATGAACCACTAAAAATCAAAGGGACAAAGCCAAAATCTTCATGGTTCAATAGATACCAACGAATTCCAATGTCAGACTTGTTTGCTCTGGAGAAGTCTTCTAATTCATACATGTGGAAGGTTGCCCTTAAAGTAGCAGGAGGTCAGTATGTACCAAATGAGCCGATTGTGAATAATCCGGAAGCTTTTGATATCTTTCGGAACCACTACGCTCAATTCGGATTGGGTGTGCCGACTGGAATCGACTTACCCGGTGAGTCTGCCGGACTTACAGGTACAGACACCACTCCTGGTTTCTTACTGGATTTAGTGATTGGGCAGTTCGATACGTATACAACGATGCAATTAGCTCAGTATATCTCAACGATTGCCAATGATGGTTATCGTGTGGAACCACATATCATGAAAGAAATCAGAGAGCCAACAAACGATCAGGAAAGCCTGGGCCCGATTCTGTTTGAAAAAGAGACGAATGTGCTGAATCGAATCGATGCGACACAAGCCCAGATCGAGCATGTCCAACAAGGGTTCTATCGTGTGTACCACTATCCGGATGGTACGGCGTATGATCAATTCAAGGATGCACCATATAATGCGGCAGGTAAATCAGGTACCGCTGAGACGTATGTAGATGGAGAGCTGAACTATAACACGACTCTTATCGGATACGCCCCATTTGATAACCCTGAAGTGGCTTATGCCACAATGGTTCCCGCTTCTCATATACAAGCAAGCGGAGTAGCCGATCCTTATGTTAATAAATACATCTCTAAACGAGTGATGGATAAGTACTTTGAACTGAAGAAGAAACGTGCAGAAGAAGGGAAGGACCCCACTTCAGTTAACAAGAAAGTAGAAAACGCTGAAGAGGCAGAAGAACAAATGCAAGAGGAAAGAGAACAGAATAACTAAGCAAACTATAGCTGATTTCCACGAAATAACTTTCTGGGAATCAGCTTTTTTCTTATGTATATTAAGTCATTTTACTCAAAATCAAAGGAACATTTTTATAATGAAATCGAGAATCAGGATCAAATCGAAATAAATATTTGATTTTTATTAGGAAACTACTTAATTTACAAATCATTGTCCAATACTTTGTTTAGTAAGGGTTCGACGAGGTTTTTCAGGTTCTGGGAAGGGTCTGAAGATGAAGAAACATGTCGAATTTACAAAACCTTTACAAACGGTTAAAACCTCATTAACACTCATCTATTAATCTATTACTCGTAGGACAAAACAACCAAGTTTCTTAGGGGGAATTTAGGAATGAAAAGCTTTAAGTATCTAGCAATGTCAGCAATGATCGGATCAGCTCTTGTATTAGGAGCATGTGGTGCTCAAGGTGGGGCTGAAAGTGGCTCAGGAGAACAGCTGTCCGGAAGCGTGAAAATGGATGGATCATCAACTGTAGCTCCGATCATGGAAGCAGTTAACGAAGAGTATGCAGCTGCACAACCTGATGTAAAGGTATCTATCGGTGTATCAGGTTCTGGTGGTGGATTTGAAAAGTTCATCGCAGGTGAAACGGATCTTTCAAACGCTTCCCGTCCTATCAAAGACGAAGAAAAGCAAAAGCTGGAAGAAGCTGGTATTGATTTCACTGAATTCGAAGTTGCTAAAGACGGTCTTACAATCGTTGTTAATAAAGAAAATGACTGGGCAGAAGACATGACAGTTGAAGATCTTCAAAAGCTTTGGGTTGAAGATGGAAAGACAAAGAAATGGTCTGATATCAACCCGGAATGGCCGGATGAAGAAGTGAAATTCTATTCTCCTGGTACTGACTCAGGAACATATGATTATTTCAACGAAGTCATTTTAGAAGAAAAAGATATGACTAAACAAAACATTCAGCTTTCTGAAGATGATAACGTTCTTGTACAAGGTGTAACAGGTGATAAAAACGCCATCGGATTCTTCGGTTATGCTTATTACCTTGCAAATAAAGAAGAGCTTAAAGCGGTGAAAATCGGCGGAGTAGAGCCGAATAACGAAACAATCGAGAGTGGAGAATACACTCCACTATCACGACCATTGTTCGTGTATGCTAAAAACGCTTCTGTTAAAGATAATGAAGCTGTATATGATTTCATGAAATTCACTCTTGATAACTCTGCTGAAATGGCAGAAGCAGTTGGCTATGTAAGTCTTCCTGAAGATAAAATCAAGGAAGCTACTGAAAAATTAGAAGGTCTTAAATAAGATTAATCGTTGTTAAAGTCAAAATGAACAGGTGAGAAGCGATTACTTGCTTCTCATCTTGTCATGTGGATGAAAGGGGTTTGCATTATATGGCTACAAATTCAAAAGGATCATCATACTCTGTTGCGGAGATGATTTCACAAAAAAGTGGTAAAGGCTTGAATCGTTCTGTTGAAAAGTCTATACCATGGATCTTGTTTGCAATAGCCGGGGTTTCAGTATTAACAACCATAGGTATCGTATTTACTCTTATCTTTGAAACATTTACATTCTTTTCGAGAGTATCCGTATTTGAATTCATAACAGGAACAGAATGGTTTCCTTTTTCTAATCAGAATCCAAGTTACGGAATCATTCCTTTAATCTCGGGTACATTGAAGATTACCGGAATAGCTGTAGTGGTAGCAGTACCAATAGGACTTGCCTCCGCCATTTATTTGAGTGAGTATGCCACAGATCGTTCAAGAAGGTTCATCAAACCGATATTAGAGGTATTAGCGGGGATTCCAACGATCGTGTTTGGGTTCTTTGCTCTAACATTTGTTACTCCTTTATTGGAGTCATTCATACCTGAATTAAGTATATTTAATGCATTAAGTCCTGGAATTGTAGTTGGGATCATGATTATTCCCATGATTGCTTCTCTATCTGAAGACGCGATGTCGTCTGTTCCGAATTCCATACGTGAAGGTGCACAAGCATTAGGGGCAACTAAATTAGAAGTCGCACTTAAAGTTGTTTTACCCGCAGCTGTATCAGGCATTGTTGCATCGATTGTACTTGCCATCTCCCGTGCAATTGGAGAGACCATGATTGTAACGGTTGCTGCAGGAGCTTCTCCAAACCTGTCTTGGAATGTTACTGATTCCATTCAAACGATGACAGCGTACATCGTTCAGGTAAGTACAGGAGATGCAGGGTATGGAACGACGATTTACTATAGTATTTATGCAGTAGGTTTCACTTTATTCTTATTCACACTTGGTATGAACCTGCTAGCCCAATACATCTCTAAGCGATTCAGAGAGGAGTATTAATCATGAAGTATATCAATCATGAAAATGTCTTAAAAAAGATGTCTTCCAGATTAATGGTGAATAGCGTTTTTAAAGGGCTTTTCTTCCTGGCGACTTTATTTGGCTTAGTCGTGTTGTGTGTATTATTATATCGGGTATTCACTCAAGGAATTGGATACTTGGATCTGCAATTTTTACAAAATGTGGGATCGAGGTTCCCTGAAAAAGCAGGGATTTATGCCGCCTTTATGGGGACGATTTGGCTGATGTTCGTTGTTGTTATCGTTTCGTTCATATTAGCAGTGGGGACGGCCATTTATTTAGAAGAGTATGCTAAACAAAACAAAATCAATAAATTTATCAAAGTGAATATTTCAAATCTTGCAGGTGTTCCTTCCGTTGTATTTGGTCTTTTAGGTTTAACGATCTTTGCCCGGGCCTTTGCCCTTGGTCAAAGTGTACTGGCCGCCGGTTTGACGATGAGTTTGCTCATTCTGCCTGTGATTATTGTGGCAGCACAAGAAGCGATTCGTTCTGTACCGAGAGAGTTAAGGGACGCATCTTATGGTATGGGTGCTACAAAGTGGCAGACGATTACTAGAGTTGTATTACCAGCTGCAATACCCGGGATATTGACAGGAAGCATTTTAGCGTTTTCCCGTGCAATCGGAGAAACAGCACCACTCGTCGTTATCGGTGTACCAACGATATTACTATTTACACCAGGTTCCATCTTGGATACATTTACAGCTCTTCCAATGCAAATTTACGATTGGACAAAACGACCACAAGCAGATTTCCATGATGTAGCAGCTGCAGGGATTATTATCCTGTTAGGCTTACTGTTACTCATGAACTCGATCGCGGTGCTGATTCGTAATAAGTTTCAAAAAAGATATTAATATCGCATTTTTATTGGTTTTAAATGGATGAAGGAGGCTTTCAAATATGGAAACAACAATGGTGAACAACAATAATAAAGGTATAATCAATAGTTCAGTGAGAAAAGAGCCTGTTTATCAGACAAAGCAGCTAAACTTATGGTACGGTACAAATCATGCGTTGAAAAATATTGATTTAGATATTATGGAAAATGAAGTGACGGCCATCATCGGTCCATCCGGATGTGGGAAATCCACTTATATTAAAACATTAAATCGTATGATCGAGCTGATTCCAAGCGTAAAAACATCAGGTGATATCTATTATCGTGAGCGTAATATTTTTGATCGTAATTATCGTGTCGAGGAATTAAGAACGAAGGTGGGGATGGTCTTCCAAAAGCCTAATCCGTTCCCTAAGTCGATTTATGACAACATTGCATATGGTCCTCGAATCCACGGAATTAAAAACAAAAAAATGCTGGATGAAATTGTTGAAAAAAGCTTAAGGGGAGCAGCGATTTGGGATGAAGTGAAAGATCGTCTGAATCAAAATGCATATGGTTTATCGGGTGGACAACAGCAGCGTATCTGTATAGCAAGATGTCTTGCTATTGAACCCGATGTCATTCTGATGGATGAACCTACGTCTGCTCTGGATCCGATTTCGACATTAAAGATTGAAGAGCTGGTTCAAGAGTTAAAAACAGAATACAGTATTATTATTGTTACTCATAATATGCAACAGGCTGCACGTATTTCTGACCGCACAGCCTTCTTCCTGAACGGGGAAGTCATTGAATTTGACAAAACAGATAAAATCTTCTCTACTCCATCTGATAAGCGTACAGAAGACTATATCTCCGGCCGTTTCGGTTAATTAACATTCAAAGAAGGATAAATATCACCGGGTGTTTAATTCCTACAATTGAGAAGCTTAAGTGTTGAAAGAGGAAGGGGTATATTTCATGGCAGTTAGAGGACAATTTGATGCGAATTTGAAAGAGTTGCAAACCAAACTAATGGATTTGGGTAACATTGCAAAGGTTGCACTTGAGAGAAGTATTGTAGCGTTAGAAGAGAAGGATGTTGATACTGCGCTAGCTATTATCGAAGGCGATCAAAAAGCCGATGATCTGGAAGAGGAAATCAATGATTTAGCCATTCTGACTATAGCTAAGCAACAACCAGTGGCAACTGACTTAAGAAGAATCATCGTTGCTATCAAAATTGCTTCGGACTTGGAAAGAATCGCAGATTTCGCTGTGAACGTAGCGAAATCAACGATCCGTATTGGTAATGAACCACTAATTAAACCGATTCATCATATTAAAGAAATGCATGCCATAACATCTGAAATGATTCAGCTAACTTTAGAGTCATTTGTCGAAGAAGATGTGGCGAAAGCAAAGAGAATCGCTGATATGGATGATAAGGTAGATGACTTATATGGTGAAACGATTGTAGAGCTTCTGACTCTCAATAAAGAAAAGCCTGAATTCACGGCTCAGATTACTCAGCTTTCATTCATCTGCCGATATCTTGAACGAGCTGCAGATCATTCAACAAACATTGCAGAAGGTGTATTCTATCTAGTGAAAGGTCGTCGTTACGATTTGAATGAATAGACACTACCAGAAAAAAAGCTGTCCCCACAAGGACAGCTTTTTCTATGCATTCTATTGAGTATATTGCAGTCAATAAATTTAATGTTAATTCATGACCCTCTTTTTATAGCTTTGAAATAAGCTGCTGGACTTCTGATTTAGAAAGTGCAGATTGCTTTGCGATTTGTTCGACAGGTATCCCTTGTTGATATAACGCAATGACTTGATTTTTCACAACTTCATGAATGGGTTTTCTGACAGAAGCTGTTTTTTGTAAAGGAGCATCGCCATTCACCATCAACTCTTCTTCCAGTACCCGTATTCTCTTCTTTAACTGATAATGCTCCTGAAGAACATTCATTGACAATTCTTCTATGTCTTTTTCAATATCACGATACCGATCCCGTTGGAAAAACGAAATGACTAGTAATAGGATAGAGAAGCTTACTAATCCAATGAATAGTAAATCCACTATATCACCTCATACAGTATTATTCTCCTTTAGTTATAGCATAGATAATGGCTTATCTCTATAAGATGGAAGGATAAATTTGTGGAAAGAACCAATATTTTGTCGAATGTCACTGGGCAGTTATGAAAGAATCTTGTCGTTCCGATAATGTAAACGCTTAAATATCATTTCAGCATAATAATTTGCAAAAAAAATGCATGATAAACCCCATTATCACCACGTTTAACAAGATACGACAAAATGCGTTTATTGTAGGTTTTTGAATAGGGTGTTACGATGAATTTATAGATAATTGTCATAATTTTTAGATTGAAATTATATAATATTTAGTTACTCTTTAGGAGGAATTGCTTTGATCACAGATATCATTCGGTTAAAAGAACAAGGAGTGTCATTCAGGAAAATTGCCAAAGAGCTGAATACTACCGTTGGGAAAGTTCAATATCAATGGGTGAAGTATCAGAAGGCTCAGGGAAACTCTACTGTAAATGAGGGTACCCCTGTTAAAGTGATTGAGCCGAAAATACCGAAAAAACGGGTAGGAAGAGCTTCCTTTGGGAGAAAGATGCCTAAGCCCCGTGCGAAAAACCCGCGTGCCACTGAATTATCAATCATGTTCTCTACGTCATCCAGAATCTATTGCTATTGGAACATTTCTCAAGAATGGATTCGCCATGTGAAAAGCCATTTTAAAATGAATGATGACCCTCAACCTTTTGTCCTTCGTTTATATGATATTACATCGATTTCCTTTAACGGACATAATCATCACACATACTCAGATTCATATGTTCCCCATACGGAGAGTGATTGGTTTGTAAATGGTCTAAAGGAAAACAGAAGCTACTGTATGGAAATTGGATTACGCTTACCGTCAGGTGACTTTGTTGCATTCACCCGTTCCAATGTAATCCACACCCCAAGAACGTCCCATCATCAGGAGTATCATAGTATGAAAGAGTTATTTGAATATGAGCAAGGATTAATTAAAGAACCGAAATGGGTGGAGCATGTGAGCACCTATTCGTATTATGTAATGAATCAGGAGGAAAAGGCATGAAAGGACTTTCGGCAGTGATGATATATCCACAATTTAACGAACTGGCTTTTTCACAATGTAACGAACGGGAAGATCTACTTACTTCTATCCTTCTCGAAAATAGTGCATTGTTAGATCTTCTAGAGCGTAACGGAGCAACCTCTATACCTGTCGTGATAAACCCTACCCTCTTCTCGCTTTTTATGAGTGAAGAGTTTAAGGAGAAAGCTCACTCAATCATTCAATCCAACCTTCTACAAGCAGACCCGCATGAAAAGAGTAAATGGCAGCTGGTCTATTCTCAGTGGTCGACCCATGACATGAATTTCGTACAAGCCTATAAGAGTTTGGTGATAGAAGGTAAAGCTACCGTGATTCCTACGACTGTAAGCTCATTCCCACTGACACATTACAGGACTCCAAGGGCGATTGAGTCTCAAGTGCGTATGGGTACGTTGTTGTACAAGCAGTATTTCCAAATGATTCCGAAGTTTTTTTGGTTACCTCGGGCAGCGTATGTTCCTGGAATTGACTTATACCTTACTAAGCAAGGAATCGAATTCACATTTATATCCTCCCACTCGTATGAACATAGTGAAAAAGAGAAGGATAGCGGTGTCATTAGAACACCTAGGGGGTTAAGGTTAATACCGGTTTCAGAAGGAGGGATCGGGGCATTAGAAGAGGACGTTCATTCACTTTCCATTGTTTTCATCGAGGATCATTTAAGCTACGATGAATGGATAAATGGGGAGTTCACACACTCATTAAAGGAAAAGATGGAATCTTCTACTGCTCTTTCCAGAGTAGGTTTTGGTTTTCTTGGGATGGAGAAGCAAACCCCTATTCTTTCTGACGCGGCCATGAAGAATATTCGAATCATTCATCGTATGGAAGAGAAACTTGATGATCTGTATTCATCTGCAGGGCAGACAGAGGTCGCACATCAACTAATGCGGGAATGGATCGCGAGCCTGGAAGGGACGAATATTGAGTCAGACTTAGGGACTATTCACTTTGACAGCTTATTTAATATGGTAACGGAAGGTCAGGTTGATGAACATTTATTCCTTCATCGTAAAAGGGTCGTTCCATTTCCATCTGATGAAATCCTAGAAAAGCTTTTCGCAGGCAATTTAGAAGAAAAAGCAGTGAAACAGGATTCCGTTCTGATCCTCTCATGGGAATACCCGCCGAATATCGTGGGGGGACTCTCAAGGCATGTGTATGACCTGGCTAATAATCTTGTGAAAAAAGGGAAGCAGGTGCAAGTTCTTACGACCAGAGCAAATGATGCCCTGTCACTTGAGAAAATGGAAGGGGTTACGATTCACCGTGTACATCCCCTGCATCCATATGAAGAAGACTTCTTTAAATGGGTATTTGATTTAAATCAGGCGTTCATTCATTACGCTCATGATCTGATAAGAGATGAAAGAATCACTCATATTCATGCCCATGATTGGATTGTGTCCACTTCAGCGATGAAACTGAAAGAGTACTATTCAATTCCTCTCATCACAACCATTCACGCAACTGAACATGGACGCAATCAAGGAATATATACCGATTTGCAACACAAGATTCACCGGGAAGAGCAGCTTCTCATTAGTGCATCTGACCACCTTATTGTGTGCAGTGAGCATATGAAAGAGGAAATCAAGAGCTTATTTACTATCGAAGCACCAGTCGCTGTGATACCAAATGGCGTAGAATTAGAGAAGCTCGATCAATCTTCTCCTTATAGCTTTGAACAGCCTTCCACTCCGTATTTCTTTTCAATCGGACGGATGGTTCACGAGAAAGGGTTCGACACGATTATAAGGGTAGCCTCACAGTTAAAGAGAGAAGGATTCGACATCTCTTTTATCATAGCTGGAAAAGGCCCGATGTTAGAGCATTATCGTCAAATGGTAGCCCATGAAGACCTGAGTGATTGTGTGTCCTTCATCGGATACATTTCTGATAGGGAGCGGAATGACTATTTGAAAAATTGTTTAGCGGTAATTTTCCCAAGTCTTTATGAGCCATTCGGCATTGTTGCCCTGGAGGCAATGGCTTTCCGTAAAGGGGTGGTCGCCTCCAATACAGGAGGACTTAAATCAATCGTGAAACATGAACAAACTGGCTTATTATTTGAGCCCAATCATGAACAAAGCCTTTATGGACAATTGGTCTCATTAATTGAAAATCCTTCAAAATCGGAGCAATTAGGGAATTTCGGTTTCAAAATGGCTCAATCCATGTTTAGTTGGGATCGGATCGCTGAACAAACCATCCACGTATACGATGATGTGCTTCTTCAATCAAAAGTAGAAGGCATAAAAAGATGAAGGCTGTAATATTGGCAGGTGGAGAAGGCAAGCGGTTAAGACCCTATACAATGTCGATTGCAAAGCCAATGGTTCCGATTCTGAATAAGCCAATTCTGGAATACAGCATCAACCTCCTCAGGTCATATGGAATTAAAGATATTCTCATCACTACCTGTTACAAAAGCGAAACGATTAAAGACTACTTTGGTGATGGGAAACGTTTCGATGTAAACATTACCTATCTGGAGGAAAAATCTCCCCTTGGAACAGCAGGAGGGATCTTCCTCGCCAGGCACCGACTTCGTGAACCGTTCCTGGTGTTAAGTGGAGATGCATTCACGAATATTCCAATAGATAAAGTCATTGAATTCCATTATGAGAAAAGAGCGGCAATGACCGTCGTCTCAAAAGAAGTAGAGAATCCAAAAGAATATGGGATTTGTCATACAAACGAAAATCGTAAATTGGTTAATTTTATCGAAAAGCCGGAAGAGTGGATAGGAAATGAGGTGAACACCGGGGTATACATGTTAGATCCACGACTGCTTGATCGCTATGCTCACTTAGGAGCGAGGGATTTCGGTCAGGATTTCATTCCTCAGCTGCTTACGAACAATGAGGAAGTCTATGTTTTTAAAACAAGTGCTTATTGGAGAGATATCGGAAACCCGGAAGAATATAAATGCGCACGTGATGATCTCATGAAGGGGCAATATTCTCCCCCCTCCTTAAAAAAAGGCTTCCACCACTCTAAAGGCTTTATTGAGCCTTTTATCACCAGACTTCAAGTAGCGTGTCCAAATGGTAAGAAACCCATCGTCCTTGCTAAATTACTGGAAAGCGTTCCGTCTTCCTCCAGTCAGAAAGAGATCGTTTTTGATCATAGAGATGGTGGCCGAACGAAAATCATCAGTGATCCAAAAAGAGGATTCATCATTTATTCCAAAGCTGACAGACGAAATCTGGCAAGGGAGCTTGCCAGATATTATGGAAAGAAAATAAAAATCTGGCAAAAGGTGTAGAGGCTAATGAAGGAGAATCCGAATGAAAAGTTCCATATCCAAGGAATAGCCTGGAACAAGAAAAATGAATACGTACCCCTTTACTCAGAGAAACTAACCTCTCTTACCGGCATAAGTGTGAAAATTAACGAACATATTGAAGGCTGGGGAGAAGCCTTTGCCTTTGAAATGGAAAATACCACAAAGGAAAGCAGAGATCTTAAGGTTTTCTTTCTCATTGAATGGCTCGCTTGTAAAGAAGATGGAGTTGGGGTATTATCACTATCCAAGGATACGTTCTGGAATTACAGTGGTAAACTTGTTGCCATCACGAACATTGTTTCCTGTGCGGGCTCTGTTAAGAAATCCATCTATCCCCTTAATTTGAAAGGCCTGCAACTATGGAAGAAATCCCTGAGTAACGGAAGCCTTTACTACTATCCAATCACCAATGGCCTTAATATGATGGTCTATATGTTAGACTTCTCATTCAAGCCATTTGAAGTGAAACAAGGCAAAGTGTATGCCATTGAAGGAGCTTTGGAAGAGGAGGTTTCAAATTTAAGCGATAGAATAAAAAACGGACTAGCATTTCCGAAAGAAAAGTGATATTATAGAAAAGTCGTATGAATAGTAGATGATGTAAATGTTTGGAGGGAAATAATAATGCGTGTAAACATTACTTTAGCTTGCACAGAAACTGGTGAGCGTAACTATATTACAACCAAGAACAAGCGTAACAACCCAGACCGTCTTGAGCTAAAAAAATATTGCCCGAAATTAAAGCGTGTGACTCTTCACCGCGAAACGAAATAAGCAGCCGGATTTTATCCGCTGCTTTTTTTTATGCTCATTCTGTTACAACATCGCATTTACATAGAGAATCCATTAAAATAATATCTGTATAGTAAGTATGGAGGGATATTATGTCTAAAAAAGAACTACGGGATCTTCAGCTTCAATCATTAAAATTAATCGATTATACAGCTTTTCAACAAAAGTGTTTTAGAATAGAACAATTACTCTTTGAATCTCCTGAGTGGATGAAGAGCAATACTGTTGCGGTGACCATTTCAAAGTCTCCGGAAGTCAATACGTGGAATATCATCAAACGGGGCTGGGAGGAAGGGAAAACGGTAGTAGTCCCGAAATGTTTTCCGAAAAACCATGAATTGGTCTTCTTTGAACTTCAGGATTTCCAACAGCTCGAACAATCCTATTTTGATTTGTATGAACCAGACCCCGACAAGTCGACCGTTGTACATATTAACGCTATTGAATTGATGATCGTTCCAGGTTTAGCTTTTACTGAAAAGGGCTATCGTCTGGGGTTTGGCGGGGGTTATTATGACAGGTTACTCTCAACCTATTCGGGGCTGACGATGTCCCTTGCCTTTGTGGAGCAAATGGTCGATACATTGCCAATCGAATCTTTCGACATACCCGTTGGAACGATCTTGACGGAAAAGGGACGAATCGATTGTGATTAATGAGTATTTCTTTCTTCTCCTTTTTATTTTCTCTATCGCCATAGCAGGATGGAAAACCAGTAATTTAAGTCTCTCAGGCGCAATAATGGCCATAATGATAGGCCTGGCTATTGGCTGCTCCTATGGGTTTGAGGGGCTGTTAATATTAGGCGTGTTCTTCTTGTCATCAAGCATATGGTCACGCCTTTTTAAGAAAAGCAAGATAGGGATCGAGGAGCGCTTAGCGAAAACGTCCATCAGGGACTGGCAGCAAGTGTTGGCGAACGGAGGTCCTGCAGCCCTCTTTGCCTTATTATTCAGTGTGACGGGAAACGAAGTCTGGACACTAGCCTTCATTGCGTCAATCGCAGGGGCAAACGCTGATACATGGGCATCAGAAATCGGTCCTCTCAGTCATAAAATGCCGTTTTCCATAAGAACGTTCAGGAGAGTTCCAAAAGGCACGTCAGGTGCTGTTTCCATCATCGGAACGGTAGCGGCTTTCTTGGGATCTGCCCTTATCTCACTAGCCTCATTGATTTTGTTGAATGTCATAGATGTATATCTCTTATTACTCCTTCTCCTTTCCGGGTTTTTAGGAAACATCCTGGATACAGTGCTTGGCGCGTTCATACAGTTGGAGTACCGGTGTCCGGTCTGCGATCTTCGAACAGAGTCATCAATTCATTGTGAACACCACACAGAAAAAACGAAAGGGCTTCCTCTCATGAACAATGAGACAGTGAATGCTCTGTCTAGTCTTTTTGCAGGAGTACTTATGCTCATATTCTATTGACGGTAACGAAAGAAAGTATCGTTTCCTTGCAATTTAGTGGGATAAGCTTCTCTATAATGATCCAAACTACTAGTAGGAGGGATCATCATGAACGGATGGACAAAATGGTTAGTGCTTGGCGGTTTGATTCTTTTTCTGGTTCCGAATCGGTATCGACTGTTAAATGTACTTCTAGGGAACTTTCTCATTAGAAAATTTGCTGTGAAAGCAGCGATGGGGATACCTGGTATCCGCTCTAAATTCATTCAAGGTGCATTCAGAGGATAAAAGTCAAAAAGACTGTAAGGGGGAAAATCTCTCTTACAGTCTTTTTGTTTTACAGTTTAAGAAAAGGTTCGGTATAGTAGGGGGAGAATAGGATTTCTTAAATAGAGAAAAGTTTGTGGCAAGCTTAAAGAAGAAAGTAGTAGTTGATTTCCGCTACAGGATGCTCGCTTTCCGCGGGGCTGGCGGCAAGCCTCCGGGGTCTCACCTGTCCAGCTATTCCCGCAGGAGTCGAGCATCCTGCAGCGAGAATCAACTTTCTGAGCATGTTTATTTTAAAAAAGTAAATAAAAACAAAATCTTTTAGCAAACAACCTCTTTTAAGTTAAGTAGAAATTGATTTCTTATTAAGGAAGAAGAATTCTGGTTTCTAGTTACATTGTCTTTTTTGCACACCTTAAAGCTCTGTCACGAAATTTCTCTTAAAGATGGTGAGGGAACTGCGTAGACTTCGGCGGATTTCGGTCGTGCCGAGACCCCGTTCGGCTAAGCTGAGGAGGCTCGGCTGAACGCTAGCTGCAAGCGAAGCAGTTCCCCTCACCATCCAGCATAAACTAATTGACAGAGCCCAAGCAGACCCTATGTTATAAAACAACAATCTTTAAGAAAAGAGCCAAAAAGAAAGTAGTGGATGATGTGGATTTACGTTATCATTATTTGTTTTGGAAAATAGCTTACCATTTGGTTGAGGATAAACAATATAGAATTCTTAATCTCTCACCCAATCAGGATGAAATATGGCTTGAGAATACCGGGAAGAAAGATGCGAACGTCATTCGAATGGTACGGAAAGATCTGGATTGGGGAAACTGGGTCAAACGGGATATGGAATTGACCTCGGTGAATGGGGAGAAAATCAGAAAATCCCTTGGGAAAAGGCAGCTTCAAATGAAGAATATCTATGTCTCTACTTATCCACCTGTAGATGCAGATCCAGATTTAGTTCAGGAATCCCTGAACTATCAAAAGACATCCGTTCAGCCACTTCTTCTTCATGGCGATCAGAGTGTCGAAACGCTTAGGAATGACCCTTTTTTCAATGAAGGGGATTGGGACCTTCCTTCTGAAGTATTAGATGCCAATGTAGAGTGGATTAAAAGCTTGACCATGTCGTCTTCTTCCAAACAGATACAAAAGGAAAGGCAGTTGTTTGAAAAAGGAAAGCCGTTCTTTACCTATTTCTTCATTGCTCTCCAATTGGTCATGTTCTTAATTCTTGAACTAAATGGTGGGAGCAAGGACCCACAAACACTGATTGAGTTCGGTGCTAAGTACAATCCCCTCATGATTGAAGGAGAGTGGTGGCGCCTTGTAACCCCGATCTTTCTGCATATAGGAATACTGCATTTACTTATGAACACACTGGCCCTATTTTATCTTGGAATGGCAGTGGAAAAAATGTTCGGACGTCTCAGATTCATCTTCATTTATATGATATCGGGAATCACGGGATCTCTGGCAAGCTTCCTTTTTACATCCAATCTATCTGCAGGAGCCAGTGGCGCAATCTTCGGCTGTTTCGGTGCATTGCTGTATTTCGGCGTACTATACCCGAAGATTTTCTTTAGAACGATCGGTACCAATATTATTGCGGTGATCCTGTTGAATTTAGTCCTGGGGTTTACGATCCCTGGAATTGATAATGCAGGTCATATCGGTGGATTGGTGGGTGGTTTTCTTGCAGCAGGAATTGTCAGCTTGCCGAATGGTCACCGCCCATTGCGTCAATTGCTTTTTCTGACGGGAAGTATCCTACTTGTTGGAGTTCTTGTGTCGAGGGGGATTGGTTCAGATCCAACATCTTGGGATGTTAACACTGTGAATGGCGTGGCTCAAGAAAAAATTTCCAATCAACAGTGGGAGGAAGCGGAAAATATTCTTGTCCCGGTAGTTGAAGAAGGCTCGCCAAATGCACAGACATATTTCTACTTATCATACGCTGAAATCAAGATGAACAAATTAGCACAAGCAAAAGATCATTTGAGAGCTGCGATCCAAGAAGATGGTGAGTTTCATGAAGCTCACTACAATCTTGCGTTGATTCTGATCGACTCGGGTGACAGAGAGGAGGCTCTTGTTCATGCAAAAAAAGCCTATGAATTAAATAGGCAGGATGAAAATTATGAAAAACTTTATAAAGAGTTACAGGAGAACACTTAAATGGAAATCTGTTGTTTAAGTAAAGAAGCTTCTCCGTTTTTATCTATCAGTAACACGAGAACTTCCTTTCGATCTTTTTTCACTAATATAAGCGGGATAGCACTGTCTATTGACTCAATGACAGAGCCGTCCTCTTTTTTAATTCCTAAATAATAGTTTTTATAAAGTCCTTCCCAAAGGTTTCCTATTACACGTTCCCATTCTTGCTCGGTGAATCCTTCCAAAGGTTGATTTTCTAATTTAGGGAGATGAGTTAATGGAAAGGATGTATATTCTTCCATAGGGATTTGCATGGATGTGATTGCCTTTTCCCATAGATAGTCAAGTTGTTGAGAGGTCACTTTGTCCAGTATGTTCTTCCATTCTTTTTCTGCATCTGTACCGGGTTGTCGGAAGGCATTTAAAGGGCTGAAATTTGAATCAATCACATACAATGTATCTTCAGACATTTTCTGAGCACTCGTAAAATCTGTTTCCGTTTCATGAATTTCAGAATAGTGGAAAGACACAGCTTGAAGGAGACTACTTTCTTTTCCCTTTATGATTGATTCCTCAACAATTTGATCGGTGTCCTGTTCCCATTCGTTCATGAGCCCTTTTAGTCTCCCGTTCATAAATATAAAGCCGACATCCTGACGTAAATAGGCAGGTGTATCAAGCTTTGAAGATACCTTCCAATTTACCTCATAATGATCATTTTTCTTCTCTGGTTGAAGCATCAGAATTGTAGTGGCAGATTCATAGGAAACATGTTCATTTATTGGGAAAAAAATAATGCTTTCCTCCGTTTGGGGCTTGTAAACAAATTGAATCCCAAGAGCAACAATGCACATGATGACAAGAAAGGGCATGGCTTCTTTTAGTCTTTGTTTCATTTCGTTCACTCCAGTAGTATGTCCATTTAGTAAATAGTATGAAGTGCATGATATCAATATGATAGGATGTATGTTTTCTAGCTGCTTTGTCTAGGATGGTAAAGATGGAAATTCATGTAAAGTTATTAGGAGTGAAGGCTAATGACAAATCAAAAGAAAAAGCCTGTCTCTACTCAGATTGAAGAAAACACCAATTATCTAAGGGATACCTTAGCAGTAGACAAAAGCTTTGATGTCATTCAACTGGATTTGGAGTATGCTGAGAGAAAAATGGCGATGTTTTTAGTTGATGGCTTTGTTAAAGATGATATTATGCATTATCTAATGAAGCTTTTGTCAGGACTTAGTCCTGAACAATTAGAAGAAGACACGTTAGAAAAATTATTGAAGACGTACATCCCATACATAGAGATCGAGCAAGTAGATGATTTGAACCAAGTGATTGATTTAGTATTGGCAGGTCCCACAGCACTTGTGGTAGATGGTATTGACAAGGTCATTATGATTGATGCAAGAACGTATCCAGTCAGAGGACCACAGGAACCTGATATCGAACGGGTGGTGAGAGGTTCAAGGGACGGGTATGTCGAGACGATAGTGTTTAATACAGCTTTGACAAGAAGGAGAGTTCGTGATCCTTCGCTTCGAATGGAATATATGCAAATTGGGAGAAGATCCAAAACGGATATAGTCGTCAGTTATATTGAAGACATTGCCGATCCAAATTTGGTCCACAAAATCAAAGATGCCCTATCGAAGATCGATACAGATGGTCTTCCTATGGGAGAGAAGACATTGGAAGAGTTTATTGCCGGGCGTCACTGGAATCCATATCCAATGGTACGCTATACGGAAAGGCCGGATACAGCTGCAGCACACTTATATGAAGGACACGTCATTATTATGGTGGACGGCTCACCGAGTGTCTTGATTACACCGACGACTTTTTGGCATCACCTCCAGCATGCAGAAGAATATAGGAACAAGCCTTCAGTTGGCGCCTACTTGCGCTTTGTCAGGTTTATTGCTGTGTGGAGTTCGATTTTCTTACTGCCGTTTTATTATTTATTTGCGATTCATCCTGAACTATTGCCCGAAGCATTGAGTTATGTAGGTCCAAATGATGTAGGGGAAGTACCTTTATTCCTTCAATTTTTAATCATTGAAGTCGGAATCGATATTCTCAGGATGGCTGCCATTCATACCCCATCTTCCTTAGCTACGGCCCTTGGTCTCGTTGCTGCGTTAATGATTGGACAAGTGGCGGTGGAAGTTGGTCTCTTTATTAACGAAGTCATTCTTTACCTGGCCATTGCAGCAATCGGTACCTTTGCAACGCCAAGCTATGAGATGAGCTTAGCCAACCGGTTAGTCAGGATTTTCTTATTGATCTGCACTGCATTATTTGGAGTGTATGGATTTGTTGTGGGTATACTGCTATGGATTATCATGTTGTCAAGAATGAACTCCTTTGATATTCCATATATGTGGCCATTTATTCCGTTTAACCTGAGAGCATTCCGAGACGTCTTCCTGCGTTCACCTATGCCCTTAAAAAACAGACGACCACGATTTCTCCATCCGAAAGATCCCGATCGTTAATAGAAGTTGAAGAGATTTTCTTATTGGATATTTCCATTAAGGAGGTCTTTTTTTGTTTGTTAATTTAGATAGGATATTTAATAGCTGCGTATTGAGAAGATAGGGATTTTCACTTATACTTTAATGTGAATGATAGAAAGCAGGGTGTATGTTATGAAAACGATTTATGATATCCAACAGTTATTAAAAAGTTATGGGACCATTATCTATGTTGGGCATCGTCTTTCCGACCTGCAACTAATGGAAGGCGAACTAATAGAACTTTATCAATCCCAGCTGATCGAAACGCGGGATTTTCAAACAGCTTTGTTTTTGTTGCGACATGAAATAGAAATTGAAAAAGAAAAACAGGACAGGTGATAAAGATGACAGAAAAATGGTTGGTCGGTGTAGATTTAGGAGGCACGACGACAAAAATCGCGTTCTTGAATAAGTATGGTGAGCTCTTACATAAATGGGAAATCCCTACTGATAAATCAGAGAATGGCAAAAATATTATTGTAGATATTGCTAAAGCGATTGATAAGAAGCTTGAAAGCTTAGATCAATCAAAAGATAAACTAGTCGGAATCGGAATGGGTGCGCCGGGACCTGTCGATATGGCGAAAGGGATTATATACGAAGCCGTTAATTTAGGCTGGGACAAGAATACGCCATTAAAAGATTTACTTGAAATGGAAACAGGTTTAACAGCCGTTATTGATAATGATGCAAACTGCGCGGCACTGGGTGAAATGTGGAAAGGTGCAGGAGACGGAGCAAAGGATATCGTCTGTGTGACACTTGGAACAGGTGTTGGCGGGGGAGTCATAACAAATGGAGATATTGTGCACGGGGTGAAAGGTGCAGGTGGTGAAATCGGGCATATTACCGTTGTTCCTGAAGGTGGATTCCAATGTAACTGTGGGAAGACAGGTTGTTTGGAAACGGTTGCTTCTGCGACTGGAGTCGTTCGTCTCGCAAATGAAAAACTGGATGCGACAACAAAAACGTCTGTCCTGAGAGGAATAAGAGAGTCCCATGGAACAGTCAGTGCAAAGGATATTTTTGATGCAGCCAGAGAACATGATGAACTTGCCCTTGAAGTCATTGATCAATTATCTTTCTATTTAGGGTTGTCCCTCGCAAATTTAGGGAATGCCCTGAATCCTGAAAAGATCGTCGTTGGTGGAGGAGTATCCAAAGCGGGTGAAATCTTATTAACCCCGGTCGTGAAATATTTTAAGAAATTTTCATTCCCTACCGTCCGTACTTCAACAAACTTGAGTATTGCTACACTTGGAAATGACGCAGGTGTGATCGGTGCAGCCTGGTTAGTAAAGAATAAGATCTGATGAAATAAGTCATAATTATTTTTAAGAAAGGGCTTTCCTGAAAGGGAGGGTTCTTTTTTCTGTTATTCTACTAAATAGCTTCGCTGGTTAATATGACCTAGGGACAAAGGGACCGTTTTGAAAAAATATAGTTATTTTGAAACTTTCATCTGTTTCAATCGTCTAATAGTATGGGTAAGAGAATAAGACTTAAATAATTATCATACATCATCGATGTGAATTGGAGTTTGACGTTTTGTAAAAAAAGTATTAAGATAGGTCAAGGTTGCACGTCTGATATTACCTAATTTTACCATTAAAAATATTACATGAATTTGTTACATACGAATGAACCGTTTGTAGCAAGGAGGTTGATTAAATGAATTTGAAAAAGACACCAAAGGCTTCTCTTATTATCATTGCTGCATTGCTCCTTTGGGTTAAAACTTACATTGTCTATAAAACTAGTTTTGATATAAAGATAGAGAATACACTCCAAGAACTTATACTCTTCATCAACCCACTAAGTTTCTTACTTTTTATTTTCGGAGTAGGATTACTTCTTAAAAAGGATAAGTCTCGCACCCGCTATATTATCGCTGCAAGCTTCGTCCTTTCGTTTATCCTATACGGAAACGTTGTTTTCTATCGATTCTTTGATGACTTTTTGACACTCCCCGTCCTGTTTCAAACGAGCAATTTCTCTGATTTAGGTACGAGTGCCAGTGCAATAATGAGCTGGAAGGATTTATTCTATTTTACAGATGTCATTGTGTTAATTCTTATCATCAAGTTAAAGCCAACATGGTTCTCTCTGCAAAACTATAGCAGAGCCAATCGACGTGCGTATTTCCTGGTTGCCACGGCCCTTGTTTTCTTTAACCTTGGCTTGGCAGAATCGGAACGACCACAGCTGTTGACAAGAACGTTCGATCGAGAAATGTTAGTAAAGAATATTGGAACGTATAATTACCATGTGTATGATATTTTCTTGCAATCAAAGTCTTCTGCTCAACGAGCAATGGCAGACGGCAGTCAATTAGCGGATATTGATAACTATGTTCGTGCAAGTTACATCGAACCTGATAAAGAAATGTTTGGTGTGGCAAAGGACAAGAACTTGATCATGGTATCACTTGAGTCACTACAGAACTTTGTCATTAACAGCGAAATGAATGGTCAGGAAATTACACCTTTCCTTAATGAGTTCATTGGGGAAAGCTATTATTTCGATAATTTCTACCATCAAACCCAACAAGGGAAAACGTCTGATTCCGAGTTCTTACTCGACAATTCTCTTTATCCATTGAACCGTGGGGCTGTTTTCTTCACTCATTCAGGAAATGAGTTTGAATCCATGACGGAAAAGCTTGGTGAAAATGGATACTATACAACCGCTATGCATGCAAACAATAAAAGCTTCTGGAATCGTGACATTATGTATGATTCCTTAGGATACGAACGTTTCTACTCTTTACCGGATTATGAGGTAACGGAAGAGAATTCTGTTAACTGGGGTATGAAGGATATTCCTTTCTTTGAGCAATCTGTTGAGCATATGAAAGAGATGCCTCAACCGTTCAGTACGAAGATGATCACACTGACGAACCATTATCCATTCACATTAGACGAAGAAGATAAGCTTATCGATCCTTATACATCCAATGACGGTACGGTCAATCGTTATTTCCAAACTGTCCGTTACATGGATGAAGCTATAAAGAACTTCATTACAGACTTAAAGGAATCAGGTTTATATGAAAACTCTGTTATCGTTATGTACGGAGATCACTACGGCATTTCCGAAAATCATAATAAGGCCATGAGCCAATATCTTGGCAAAGAAGTTACACCAGTTGTAAGTACACAACTTCAAGAGGTTCCTTTAATCATTCATGTTCCTGGGCAGGAAGGGAAGACCATTTCTAAAGTTTCCGGGCAAATTGACTTAAAACCAACGATTATGCATCTTTTAGGAATCGATACGAAGGAAGATATACAGTTTGGTTCTGATATATTCTCCAGTCAGCATGAAAATCTGGCCATTCTCCGTGACGGTCGATTCATCACTGAGGACTATGTCTTTGCAGGTGAAAAGTGCTGGAATAAAGAATCCGAAGAAACAACGGATATGAAATACTGTGAGCCATACAAAGAGCGTGTAAATGAGGAGCTGGAATACTCCGATAAGATTATTAATGGAGACCTCCTTCGCTTTTATGGTGAAAACGAAGACCATGATGAATAAGTAAGAAAGAGCTTGCGAAGAGATTCGCAAGCTTTTTTTGTCATGAATTATAGAACCATTCATACATGTAAGTAAGGACGTATGTAGAGGGAGGTTCCTTCATGAAAGTGAAAGTTCGTAGTGGCGATTCTCTTTGGTACTATAGCCAGTTGTTTTATATTCCAATCCAATTAATCATTGATTCGAACCCTTCTGTTGATCCGAATGGATTGAAGATTGGTACAGAGATAGAACTCCCTGGATTCAGAAAAGAAAGCCATACAATTAAAAGAGGAGATTCCTTTTGGACGCTCGCAGAGCAGAGGAATATTGGAGTAGACGCCTTAATCCTACTGAACGAAGGAGTTAATCCTAACCGTTTACAAATAGGGTCAAACATTTTTCTACCATCAAGAGTGGTTTATCCGATAATCAATGGGAAACAAGCCTATTGCTCAGAAACATTCGAAGAAGATGTGAAAAAATTAAAAGATATCTATCCGTTCATCAAATTAAACTTGGTCGGCGAAAGTGTCCTTGGAAAAGATCTCATTGAAATGAGAGTTGGAACTGGAAAGAAAAAGGTTCATATAGATGCATCTTTTCATGCAAATGAATGGATAACCACTTCCATCTTAATGACGTTCATTAATGACTATTTATTATCGTTAACGAATGGAAGTCTCATGAGAGGAATTCAAACCCTCCCTTTATATGAAATGGTGACGATATCGTTTGTACCTATGGTTAATCCGGATGGAGTAGATCTCGTCTTGAATGGTCCACCGAAGGACAAACGAAAAGAATTAATCGAAATCAATCGGGGAAGTTCCGACTTTACAGGTTGGAAAGCAAATATAAGAGGAGTAGACCTGAATAACCAATTCCCTGCCAAATGGGAGCTGGAAAAAGAAAGAAAGGAAGAAAAAGCACCAGCTCCGAGAGATTTCCCAGGATATAAGCCTCTTTCAGAACCTGAAACAGTCGCTATGGCAAAACTGGCCCGACAGGAAAAGTTCGACCGGCTGCTTGCCCTCCACACTCAAGGGAAGGAATTCTACTGGGGCTATGAGGGCTTAGAGCCGCCGGAAGCTTCAAAGTTGGCAGAAGATTTTAACAGAGTAAGCGGGTATGAATCAGTCAGATATATAGATAGCTATGCGGGTTACAAGGATTGGTTCATTAAAGATTTCAAAAAAGCGGGTTTTACCATAGAGTTAGGAAAAGGAATAAATCCTCTGCCTCTCTCTCAATTCAACGAAATCTACCAAGACATGCTCGGTATCTTCCTCGTATCCATCTATCGCTGGTACTAACAAAAGCGGAGGGGCTAGCCGCCGGAGCTGGATGAAACAAAAGCGGAGGCGGCTTGATCAGCCCCGACAAGCATAAGACGAACCTGGCGGAAAGGCGTCCTTTGCCTTTTTGGCAGGTTCGTCTTATGACCTCGAGGGGCTAGCCGCCAGAGCTGGATGAAACAAAAGCGGAGGCGGCTTGCACAGCCCCGACAAGACTGTATGAATTTCGACTTATCACAAAAAATGACTCGAAAAATCTTTTGACAGGTTCCATAAATAACTATTGTGGAAAGTGAAAATCAGGAGTAAAATAAATCATCATCCTATTTAAAGAATAACCGATCGTGGTGACCCAAATGGTGTGTGTGAGTGAACATTTGGTCATCACTTTTTTGAATTTTTGTAATGTTTTTTTAATAATTTTGAAACATTTTCTGCTTTGAAACGTACTAATTATTATGGAATGAATTGAGGGAGGGAGAAGGATTTTGAATATGAAAAAGATAAGTGTTTTGCTGTTTTTTCTATTATGTATACTGTGGCTATCAGCTTGTCAATCTGAACAAACTCAAACTTCTCCCCCCGAGAAAGAGAAGACTGAAAACAAGGAAGTCATTTCAGGCATTCTTGCTCAAGACAGTTTTGTAGAAAACATAGGCTGGCTTTCAGATTCAGAGATTCTATCCGTACAAAATGATGATGGCATACCTTCTTTATACATATATAATCTCTCTGATGGAAGCCATAAGAAAATCTATGGTATCCCTTCGTCTTTTGTAAGTGCAAGCATTTCACCCGATATGAAAAAAATACTCATCCATTCTGCACCAGCATCGTATTCAGCCCGGGTGACGATTATAGACAGAGCAGGAGAGGTGCTATTTCAAGAAGACATCCCATCCTACGAACTGACACATTCTTGGAACAAGTTTAATGACAATGCTTTGCTCATGACCAGCTTCAGCGAAGATTGGAGCTTTCAAGTCTTTCATATTGATATAGAAGAAAGAACAATGGATCCTATTGAAGTAGAGCAGCCATTTGTGCAGTGGCAATCGAAATCTTCCATTCTTTTTCAAGATTGGAATACGGAAGAAATCAGTGTTGCGGCTCCACTCATATCCCAGAATATTCAGGGTGGTGCGAAGGAAATGATTGTGGATTCAAGCGTCCACTTCAATCAATTTAACGATTCCCTTTTATCTGTCTTTTCTCGTGAAGAAGAAGGTCCGTTTACGTATCAATTCATTACCTCAAATGGTGAGATTCATTCAGAATTTACAGTAGATCTGTTGAGTCGTTATTCTGATTGGTTAATTCCTCATTATGATATGATAGAAGGGAAGAGTCAGTTGATTACTTTCGTGGCAAATGAACCGGGTTCCTTTGATACTTACTCTGGTACATTCTCATTAGAAAGATGGGATACGGTTTCTGGAAAAGACAATGTTCTTTTTGAGGATCTTCCATTAGAACCTATTCAGTGTTCACCTAATGGGGATTATTGTTTATATGGAAATCAACTTGAGAAAGTAATCGATTTGACAAACTCAACCATCATTCAACTACTGAAAGAAGAAGGAGCAGATCTATAATGGCAATCGTTGATGTTACAGTCATTCCAATCGGGACGGAATCACCAAGTGTAAGTTCCTATGTAGCGGACTTACATAGAATACTTAAAGAGTATGAGGAAAAAGGGAAAATCCGTTTTCAATTAACTCCGATGAATACCATCATCGAGGGGGAACTTCCTGTTTTGTTTCAGGTCATACAAGACATTCATGAATCGCCTTTCCAACAAGGAATCAAACGGGTAGCAACGAATATTCGAATTGATGATCGGCGTGATAAGAAGACGACAATGGAAGGAAAACTATCTTCTGTACAGCGTCAACTCGAACAATAAGCAACCAACAAGGGGTGAGCATTATAAAGTTACTCACCCCATTGGTTTCCTGAACTATGCTTCCTCACTATCCACCAACACTTCGCTTTTGTCAGGATAGGTTTTCTCAATATGCTGCTCTCCCCATTCACACAGCATATCTAAAGGTCCTTTTAACGACCATCCATACTCAGTTAATTCGTATTCTACTTTTGGGGGAACTTGATTGTAAATAATTCTATTGATGACTCCATCTGATTCGAGCTCTCTTAGCTGTTGCGTCAGCATTTTTTGAGTGATTCCAGGCATTAGTTTCTTCAATTCGCTAGTTCTCCGCTTGCTTTTAATCAAATGACAGAGAATAACAACTTTCCACTTGCCCCCGATGACTTCTAAGGAAGCCTCCACAGGTATATTATATTTTTTCATTAGTAAACCTCCGTTCCCTGACGATATCTTTCCATATAGGATAGACTTCTACACTGGCTATTATCCTGATCGGTTTAAACATATTTCTATTATAACGTACCCATTGTAAAGGTCTATAGGGTACTTTTTAGTACCTACATAACTTTAAAGTACCCTAATCGAAAATAAAAAAGCCTTCCGTTGTGAAACGGAAGGCTTTTTTATGATGATTCATTTGTTTAATTAATGCCCACCTGGGTAACCAGAGTGAAGGACAGTCATAATTGTAAACCAACCAAAAACACCTAATGTTGCCAGGGAGAAAAGAATTCCCATAGCGTTCTTGTTTTTGAAAGTGCTTACTACCGCAAACAAAGCTAATAATGTAACCAATGCTGTAATAATTACAAGACCCATTTATATGACCCCTTTCATTAAAATGCGTTTTACTACCTGATAACCATATGTACATAAATGCACTCATTAACATTTTATATTTTTTTCCTCTGTTTGTCGAGGTCAAAAATTTGACACTTCTATGGCCGCTTTCCACCATGTTTTAATGATGTGATAAGTTCTGCTACAATAATAGTATCACATTTGGAGGTGGAAACGTTGCAGTGGAAACAAATTCCGTTAGGTCCCTTACAAACCAACTGCTATATTCTATGGAACACAAAAAATGAATGCCTGGTCGTGGATCCGGGTGGAGAAGGGGAGAAGCTGATTCAGTGGTTAGAGAATCATTCGTTAACTCCGTTAGCCATTCTCCTTACTCATGCTCATTTTGATCATATTGGAGCAGTTGATCAAGTACGTGATAACTATAGCATTCCGGCATATGTTCACGAGAGAGAAGCTAAGTGGCTACTGGATCCTGCTTTAAATGGATCTCAATTGTTCATGATGGGTGACCTGATCCGGCTCAAGCCTGCTGATTACATATTAACAAATGAAAAACACCTGACCATTGGTGATTTTCAGCTACAGTTATTTGAAACACCTGGTCATTCACCTGGTAGTATTTCTTATTATGTACAAGAAAGTGGCATCGTATTAGCAGGAGATACGTTATTTATGGGCAGTATCGGGCGATCCGATTTACCTGGAGGAAATCATAAAGAGCTCCTGGCAAGCATTCATGAAAAGTTGTTAACGTTGCCTGAGACTACGACGGTTCTACCTGGTCACGGTCCGGAAACATCGATTGAAGGTGAGATGGATTCAAATCCATTTTTAAATGGATTTTAACATTCACAAAAAAATTCCCTTTAGCCATAAGCTAAAGGGAATCTTTTTAGTGTCCTCCTGCACCCGGAGTCATCATAAAGGTCGTCCAATAAGTAAATCCAGCAAAGAACACTGTTAAGTAAGCACCGAAAATGTAAATATACATACGTTCGGACAGTTTTAAATAGCTAAGCATAATGAAGAATCCTGTTTGGCCTAAAAAGATTAATGATGTCGTGGTCATATCACCAAGATAGAACATTACAGCAAAAATACCAGTCCAAAATCCAAGAACCCTAAACATACGATCCATATGTAACCCTCCTTTGCACCCTAAGTCCATCATTCAATATTATAAATGAATACTACCATAAAAGTAAATATCCGTTTGCTTTTAGTTTGTGACGATTACGTGATATCTACACGTGGAACAGTCATTTATCATATTTTCTTCTTGTTTAAATTCTTCCACATAGTATAGAGTTTCAAACATTCCTTTTAATAATGCGTTGTGTAAACGCATATAAACAAGGGTTCCAACTGAGCATTTTCATTAAAAGGGCAATGATAATAGTGGAACTTGATTGGATCTGTATCACTAATTGACTCCTCTAAAGTAAAGTCGAGATGAAAGGCATCTATTCAGAGAGACACCTACCCATAGAGAGCTAATGGCGCTACTTTCCCTTACCACCGATGGACTCGATGAAATATTGGCTACAAGAAGCCAAACCTTCAAAGGATTAGGTGAAGATGTGAACGATTTACCTCTATCAGAAGTGATTAAATTAATTATTAAAGAGCCAAAACTACTACGCAGACCCTTGTTAACAGACGGTAAAAAGCTGGTGGTAGGATACAATCCAGAGGGATTACAAAGCCTTGCGAACAAGAACAGATCGTTGAAGAAAAGCAGCTGAATGTAATAATGAAAAATAGGTTGGATTGAAAACGGCAGGCACTTTGTGAAAAGTGCCTGCCGTTTTCAATGTGATTGTGAGGCTGATCAAGCCTCCTCTGCTTTTAGATTGTCCAGCTCCAGGGCTTAGAGGCTCGAGGTCATAAGATAAGGCACCCAAAAAGGCAAATAGCGCCTTTCCGCGTGCCTCATCTTATGCTTGTCGCCTCTGGGCAAAGCCCTTCCGCTTTTCTAATATCCAGCTCCTGCGGCTAGCCCCTGGAGGTCATAAGTCAAACCTGCCAAAAAGGCAAAAAGCCGCCATTTAAGCAGCTTCGCCTTATGCTTGTCGGGGCTGATCAAGCCGCCTCCGCTTTTAATACTGGGCTAGCTGGATTCGAACCAACGCATGTCGCAGTCAAAGTGCGATGCCTTACCGCTTGGCTATAGCCCATTGGATCGTCTTTACAAAATATATTATGGTTGTATTTGGAGATTCTATTCATTTGTTTATATAAAAAGTTCCTTCCCACTTTCTAAAAGGTTTTTGGAATGCACTTACGATAAAAATAAGGGTTTGGTTGATATTGATATTGAGAGTGATATGGGGAATAGGTGTATTGGGACTGTCGTTTAGATGAATGCCTTTGAGGTTCTAAGCAAGCCGGACCAATGTAAGTACTTGGTTTCACCTTTTCTGTCGTTTTGATCCAAGTGCTTTCATCCATGCAATAATTGTACGCCATGACACTTGAAGGGGTGAACTTTAAGATATCCGAACCTAATATCACTTCCGGGGTAGGGGCATTAAAAATGGCCAATAGGTGAGTTTGATCTTGGGTTGCTTCCTCATAATGCCACCACCCTTGTGGGACATTGGCCACCTGTCCCGGAGAAATGGGGAAATTTAAAATTTGTTTCGTATAGGGATTGAGCATGGAAACGGTAGCTCCACCCGAAATGCAATAGACCAGTTCAGCTGCGTTCTGATGGTAGTGTGGTTCCACAAAATTATGTTTACTTAAATAAATATCAAGCAGGGAAGAGTTATCCAATGTATTCAATTGATTTACACCCAAGATATTTATTAAATTTTGATTGTCTTTTTTAAATAAGGGACTCTTATTAACATCAAAAGAAAATTGTGCTTCCGGAGAGGTGTAATCCATGTATTTACTCATGGGATGTTGTCACCACTTTCGTTTTTATGATTTTAACTCTTTTTATGTATATGGGCGAGGCATGAATGTGTGAATGACTGGGGTCTGGTTTGATTTGGAAGAAATGATTTCAATTACCCCATAAGTATTTGGTATGAAAAAATTTCAAGAAAAAGAAGGATTTTGTCAGTTAATGTCGTATATCTTAAGTTAGGAAAACAGAAAGGTGGTGCCTAAGTATATTTCACTCAGTAGAATCCCTATCGGAAGTAATGATTGGAGAAGCTTTCAGCAGTGATGCGACAGATGTTCATGTAATACCGAGAACGAAAGATTACTTGATTCAGTTTAGAAAGCTCGGGGTATTAGTACCGTTCCAGACCATTGATTCGGATCAGGCTGAACGATTGATAGCCCATTTGAAGTTCATGGCTTCCATGGACATTGGAGAAAAACGAAAACCTCAAAGTGGCTCCTTCAGTCTTACCGTTCGAAGTACACCTCTATCACTCAGAATTTCTACCTTACCAACCACACATTTAAAAGAAAGTCTCGTCATTCGAATACTCCCCCAAAAGTATCAATTACCAATCGATAAAATGTCCCTGTATCCTTCTTCTGCAAAAAAATTACTCGCTCTACTTATGTATTCTCATGGTCTCATAATATTTACAGGACCAACTGGCAGTGGGAAAACGACAACTTTGTACTCCCTTGTCCACCATTGTTCCGTTGCCCTGAACCGTAATGTGATCACTCTTGAAGATCCCGTAGAGAAGCTGCATGAAGAAATGGTGCAAATTCAAGTGAATGAAAAAGCGGGAATTACGTATTCCGCTGGTTTAAAAGCGATATTGAGGCATGATCCGGATATTATCATGGTGGGGGAGATACGGGACCGGGAAACAGCGGAAATAGCGGTGAGGGCTGCTTTAACAGGTCACCCAGTCATTATAATAGAACAATGCAATTATATAA
Source organism: Rossellomorea sp. H136 (assembly GCF_056838065.1). NCBI lineage: Bacteria > Bacillati > Bacillota > Bacilli > Caryophanales > Bacillaceae > Rossellomorea > Rossellomorea sp. H136. The sequence continues at coordinate 3,266,177 of NZ_CM166371.1, read as the reverse complement.
TACATATTGTGTAAATGGGTTTCATAGAGTCTTCAATTAAAAAGGCCAGATTATGGAGTAAGAAAGTTAGATGAAAAGGAAATAATCCATAATATTACAATGGTCCCTTATTTTGTTTTCAGTTACTACCCAAAATAGACGGTGTTCCCAACACAAATAGCTTAGACATACCACTATTGTAAGAACCCGTTAGGTTTGTGATTTTCTAATTTACTAAAAAACACATATTGATTTATAAAATTTTATCTATTAGGTAATGTTAATAAAAGAATAGGATTAGGAGGCTTTTGGATGAGTAGTTCAAATCGAGTACCAATTACATCTTCAGAATTAGCAAACTTGTGGATGACTTATCAAGATAAAACAATGATCATGAGATTTCTAGAATACTTTCTTGAACACGTTGAACAAGAGGAAACACGGAAAATTCTGCAGTCTTATTATGAACGTGCTGCTGAAAGTGTAGAGTTTGTGATATCTATTTTTCAACAGGAAGGTGCAGTTATTCCAGCTGGGTTTACTGAAAACGACGTGAATAAAGGGGCTCCCAAGTTATTCGATTATATGTATGATGTCATGTATTTACACATGATGTCTAAATTAGGAACTGCTCTTTACGCGCTCTATTCGACTATGTCTTACCGTCAAGATATAAGACAATTTTTTAGACGATTAACAACTGAAGCACAAGAGGCATATGACCAAGCGACCAATGTTCTTTTAGAAGCAGGAGTTCTTTCTCGTTCCCCTTATGTATCGATGCCAAAAGAAGTGGAGTTTGTACGTGAAAAAAATTATATGACAGGATTAAATTGGTTCAGTAATGAAAGATCCTTAAACACAATTGAGATTTCTCTTATACATAATGCGATTGAGACAAACCTAACGGGGATGCAATTAATGATCGGATTTGCACAAGTAGCACATGATCAACAGGTGCGAAATCATTTTGTTAAAGGAATGGAACTATCTAAGAAAGTCGAAACATCACTAGGTGAATTTTTACGACAAGATTACATTGAACCACCGGCTACTCATGCCGGAAAAGCGACTAATTCGACTGTCGCTCCATTCTCTGATAAATTGATGATGTATAATACCAGTTTGTTAACCACATTTGGACTTGGAAGTAATGCACTTGGCGGTGCTTTTAGTTTACGAACTGATTTACCCGCGAAAATGGCGCTCCTTACAAAAGATATTTTTGATTTTGCAAAACAAGGTGGAATAATTATGATCAAAAATGGTTGGATGGAAAAACCACCACAGGTTGAGGATCGAAATCAATTGATAAAAAGATAACATAGGTATCTAAAAGGGACTTTAATTGTCCATTTTATTTGTTTATCATTTTAAAACAGGTGTAAGTTTTTCTACAGCTTCTTGTATTTTTAGCGTTTCACGTTTGATAACATAGAAGAAAATCGTTTGTTTTTAAAATAATCCTTGTAGTTTACTTTGTTCAATTATAGGGCGCTTTAATGGAAGAAGAAACTAACAAAACACCTAGACATTTTCTAGGTGTTTTGAGCATTATTATTTAATAAAACTCAACCTCTTTAATCTCCAAACAATCAGGTTTTAACTGATCACTAACTCGATCAACAACTACCTTTTTAGTGAACATCTGAAGCAACATCTTTTTCTCCAAAGCATCAAGTTGGTTCCAGTTGGATTTTATGTCCAAGAGAATATCAGAAAGATCTGCCGTGTTCATTTTTTCCCCGGAAGGCTGAAGAGATGAGAGCTGCTTATTTACATCCTCTTCTTTACTATTTTCTTCTTCCATGCGAACAGAGAAATCTTCATCATTTATTAATTCATTTACCCAGGCGTACTGCCACTTTTTCCTACGCTTCTCTATTTCCTTTAGTTCTTTATTTAGTAAATCTAGTCTATCTTTAGATACATCAATTTCATCCATTTGAGTAATGTCTTCAACGATGTCTGGATTAATATTAAATGTATCCAAGTACTTAATAAATTGAGTTTCTAAATAACGCTCTGACATATTTCTCTGATCGCATTGCCCCAACCTGCTACTAGAACAATAATAGGCTCTAGGCTTATACACTTTATCTCCTCTTTTAGAATATCCGTATTTGCCAGCAAGAGGACTCCCGCATCGTGCACATCTCGCAGTTCCTGAAAAGATAAATTTACTTGTAGCAGCTTTTGGGTGAATTACACTTCTACTTTTTCTAATTTTTTGTACATTTCCAAAAGTTTCTCTTGAGACGATTGGTGGATGAGAATTATCCACTTCAAAGTAGTTTTCTTTATTTACCCTATAGTTGTACCTCATTGTTCCTATATAAAGAGGGTTAGAAAGGATGTACTGGACTTTAAAATCATTCCAACCTAAATCTTTTTTTGATTTTACATTTAAGTGGTTTAATTCAATTGCAATTTTATTTATGCCAAGACCATCAAGGTAATAATTAAATATTCTTTTTACAATGAGTGCTTCCTCTTCATTAATTTTAAGCGTCTTGTTTTCTTTATCTAATTCGTATCCATAGGGAGCTTGATTAATTACCCAGTTTCCCTCTCGTGCTTTTTGTTCCATCCCCATGCGAATGCGTTCCCCAGTATTTTCTCTTTCCCATTGAGCTAATGCAGCTACTATGGTTATGAACATTCTACCCATTGCAGTGGTCGTATCATATACTTCGGTGGCTGATTTGAATTTGCAATCAAATTTATCAAACGTTTCCAAAATGTTATATAGGTCTCGTACGGATCTAGTCAAACGATCCAAGCGATAAACTAAGACACAATCGATTAAGTTTTGCTCAATATGTTTCATCATTCTTTCCAGATTAGGCCGGTTCGTGTCTTTTGCGCTATAGCCATCATCAATATAGATTTCGAATATATCCCATCCCTGGGACACACAGTATGCTTTTAAACGGTCTGTCTGTGCTCGGATTGAATAACCTTCTGCTGCTTGTTCAGTTGTACTAACACGGACATATACGGCTGCTTTCATTCAATCACTTCCTTTAAAACTAAGATACTCAAATGTTTTGAACAAAAAAATATAGATATTGGTAATTTAGTATAAGTTCCTCTGAATATGATTTCTTCGAATAATCTGTTCCAATCGTTCTTCACAAAGTTCGGGAGTAACCAGGAACATTTCAGACATTTGTTTTATCACGTCTAGATCATTGAGGGGGATATACTTAATCATGTGATAGGGGATAGCTGCATATTGGGTGAAATGATGTGCATCCCATTCTTGGAGTTCTCTAAAAGAAGAAGGCATGATTGTTTGGACTCCTGAATGCCTAAGGATATGGCATAATTCATGAAAAAAGATTTCTCTGTGTTTTTCAATGGGTTCTCTACTATCGATTACAATGTCTTGGTACCTTCCAATTACATGGAAACAACTAGGTATAGGCTTCTTTTTAACGTATATACCAAGGAATCTTGATATTCCTTCTTCACTTATTAGGTTGGGATGGGTAACTCCTAACTTAAGATAGAAATTTGAAACCCAATCTTCTAATCCGGTGGTCCTGTATGCAAATTGGTACATTTTGTTCACCTCGGTAACATTATACAAACATACGTTCGCTCATTCAACTGGAAAATGTCCATAAGGGGAAAATTATATAGATAATTATACCTGGAATTAAAAACAATCAAATTTAATCAAGAGGGTAATTTGAAAAAATGTTATAATAAGGTAATTGGATAAATGAGGTAAGAGGGGGGGAAAAGTATGTTAAGGGTAGCGTGGATTTTACCAAATATTTTTTTATACTTAGCATTTATCTTTTTAACTTATTTCATCATTAATAATTATTCAGGACTAAAAGAGTTAAACAACCTAGGCATATGGATAATTATTTCAGTATTAGTACTTGTGGTTGCTTTATTTGGAAGTTATAAAATTTTTGCTTGGATAAGAGAAGGAAAAATATAAAGGCCACCGGAATGGAGGCCTTTATATTTTAATCTGTATAGTTAGAACCCGTACACAACGGACATATTGATATTACTCCAATTAGTGTAATATAAGAGATCTCTAGCATTTTGACAGTATTGTGCAGCATATCGACTAAGTGATAGTCTTGAATAAGTTGCATAGATAGATGAAGTTAATCCTGCAAAGGTAGAAAGTGCTCCTCCATAGTAAAGTGCAATTCCAACCCAACCGGCTGGTCCTGTACCATATCCTGCGACCATTGAAACAAGCCCCATAAGTACTCCGAACCAACCAGCTACTTCAGTCCATGTAGCATATTCCATTCTCTCAATTACGTATCTTTCATAGGTGTCAATATTTGATTTGAACTGTACCATTGTATTCGCATTTTTACTATTATTATAAGTCGTCCCAGTAATTTTTATATATTGATGGGCTGCACTACTTAGTGCTTGCGCTGTGAATTTACCTGTAGAGATGTCATGATTATAATAGTTATCGAAAGCACCGGCTCTTTCAACTGAAGCGATTGAGAACGATTTTTCACCAGAGTCATTATTCTCTTTAACAACTTCCCCTAATGCCTCTTTATCAACGGTAATAGATCCGTTATTCATTTTAATTACTTCTTTTTCTTGTAATTCTTTACTGATTTTTCTAAGCTCATTCATTTTTTCAGAAGTAATACCTTCTACTTCTTTCTCTGTAGTTTTAAATTTTTTATTGTCTTTAGTTATCTTATTGATTTTATTGTTAACATTTTCTTTCTCTACACCATGCAAAGTTTTAGTATTTGCTTTCTGGACTATTCCTGTCTTTGTAAGATTCTCAATTGTTTGAGGAGTGTCGTATTCTTTAACTTTAACTTTGTGTTTAGCTTTTCCTGTAGTGTAATTATTATTGAATTCTTCAATTTTAAATACAGATTTCTCAAATTCTCCATCTAAATTATAGAAATCTTCCACAGCTGTTATTTTTGTTTTTATAAAATTTTTTCCTTCTGTTACTTCTGTAATTGAATTGACTTTCTTACTACCAATTTCTTCATATAGTCCTTCATCATTCACTTCATGAGATAATTCTTTCACCTCAAATGTCTCAACTGTTTTGAAGGTTTTTGCTTGTTCTGCTGATGCAGTTTTACTGAAGTTAGGTGCTACAATACTAAAGATCATTGCAACAGATAAAAATAATTTTAATAACTTCAATTTTTATTCACTTCCTTTCTCATTGGTTAATTAATTTTTAACATAATAAGAAAAATATAGAAAAAATGGTTAGTTGCTGTAATTATTCATTTTTTTACTAATTTAATAGAGATGCTACAAAATAGTTATTTATACGAAAAAAATATTCTTATAGGAATGTGTAAAATGGCATAAACACAAGAATGAGTATGTAATTTGAGAATATTAAGAGATATATTAGAAATTAATGAAAATTTTCATGATTTTTATAGAAATATATAGATTGATTATGGGTCTAATGTAATGGTTTTTCTCAATATAGAAATTAGAGAGATTCTCTATGAACTTGAAACTGCACTGGTTTTATTAATTGATTTCCCACCTGCAATATGAATATCCAAGGTACATCAGGAAGACTAGACTATGAGGAATTATTACAATGAAACATCAATTCTAGATCTAATAATTAGCATTAAAATTGTCCTATATACAAGTAGTTCCACTATACTAAACTCGGAAATGTTGCAAAAATGTACATTTCATTTGTGGCAAATTAAAACCCCTTCCAATGGGGTAGGGGTGGATGAATTAGATTATTAGTCCTGAAAAAATTAATAATCCAAAAGTGGATCTATTTTTTCTTTACACTTCTGACAAGAAATATCCTTAACCTCTCTAAAATAAATTGACTTCATTGCCTTTTTATCACCTTCATAAAATTCAGGATAAGGGATACCGCACTTCGTCATTTTAGAATCTTTTATAGCATGCTTTGTATCAGACACTGGTCCTTCGATTACGGGGAAAAGTAATTAAAACCTCCGAAGAATTATTAAATTTAATTTTTTTACGTAACTGTAGAGGAGAACATTAGCGAATTATGGAATAGTAAGTATAAGAGTCTGGGTATAAAGGTTTAACCCGAAAACATAGTTGATTTATCAAATTACTAAACAAGGTTGTGAGATATTGAATATCACAGAATTTGTCGGGGGAAAAATACGACAGTATAGAAAAGGTAAGGGTAAAACATTAGAGGAATTGAGTAGTTCCTCCGGACTAACGGTTAACTATTTATCATTGATTGAGAAAGGTGAAGCAAATGCCACTCTCATGAAGCTAGAGCCTATTATTTATGCTTTAGAGATTAATTGGACTGATATAATACCAATAAAACATGATGAGGAAAAAAGATAAGTTTCCAATTATTTTAATGAACTATGATTATTCTTATTCAGTAGATTATTGGCATCCAGCTCATAATACTCAGATTCAGAATAATAAGGTTTGGTATGGTCATTAAATAATATAGAACCTCTCTCATTCTTGAGGGAGGTTTTTTATGATTTTTCTACAATTTTACCTATATTTTTACAGGGGATATTTAGGTTTATAGTAATTTTATGCTATTATAGCTATATTCTATGAAAATATACTTAAAGGAAATAAAAAATTAGGTTGGTGCTAATTATGAGTACTGTTATTAATAGAGAAGCCGGAGATAAGGGTAAAGGATATAGATTACAAAGACTCCGGGCAATTAAGCAGTTATTAGATGTATTGGAAAATATGGATAAAAGAGAGATTATCTCTGTTTATGCTTCAACTGAATACCTTGATGATGTTTACATTAAAACTGTCTCTAAGACTGGAAGTAGTATTACAACTGAAGGGGACAAGAACTATGACCCGAAAAAGAAATTTTCATTTATGTCAAATGAAGTAACTAATAGTTTAATAATATTTATGGATTGTTGGATTGAACATAAATTAACAGATAATTTGTTTTTTTGTTTTTATACTACAGTGAATTATACTAAAGAAAAGCAAACCAGTGCACTTACTACAATAGGTATTAAAGTTCCTGATGTAGAAATCTTGAAGCTTCTAATGGATAAAAAATATGATTATGGAAATGTAATACATTGTGTCAAAACGAAAATAATATCAGAATATACTAAACAATATAGTGGTAAAAAGGAGAAAGGTCATTTAAAAACCATCGAAAAATTTGAAGATGATGTGTGGATCGATTTTTTAGAAAGAATTAGTTGGACTTTTGGAGGAGAGGATGAAAAAAGTTTAGAGAAAAAATTATTATATCAAATTGAAAGTCGTAAGTTCTATGAAAGTATTAATATTGATGGGAAAGAACCTTACATCTTATCTCACCTAGAAAATCTTTTTGAAAAGAAGGAACACCTTACTGATTTGCTAGAGAGAAAAGTAAGTGGTTCAGAAGTGAAAAACATTTTCTTAGAATTTTCTTTGGGTATAGCCAAACAACAAGACCACGTTTATACCATGTGGGAAGAGATGGAGGATCCAGTTGATAAGAGGAACATTAAGGATAAAGTGTTAGATGTTTCACCAGAATTCAGCAAAATGAAGATTGGTATTTTAGCAAGAAAGGTAGCAACGGTAAAAAAAGAATTATCAAAGTTAAGTGCAGAAGAAAGGGATACATATAGATACAGAATATTTGAAGCAAGTCAGGATAAAATATTCGAGTTTATTCAAAATAACAACGAGCAAGATAAACATGTTTTTACAGAGAAAGAAGTTGATGATTGTTTAAATGTTCTAAAAGATTCCTCATCAAAGCATTTGTTAGAAAAAGCAGTAGATTTTAAATACACATTAACCAACAAAGATACCATTTACAATACAGTATTGGAACTTTTTGATAGTTGTTTTTTATCATTCGATGAAGAAGGTTTTTATGATGGATATAAATAAAAATAAAATTAAGAAAAGAATAATGTTTAATAAGGATGAAGATTATTATTTCTTAACATATAATATTCTGTTGCTTTTAAATCAGTTAGATTGTACAAGCAAAGAGAAAAGTTTTTGGGATTATAAAAAGCTAATCTACTTAATTGAAATTATTACTGACAATAATAAGTTAAATATTGCTTTGAAGAACACAAGTTTGAATGAGGAAGAATATGATGTATTACAAACTCTGTATATAAGTTCCGTATTGAAAAATAAATTGTTAAGATCAATATTATTTGCACTAGAAAATAATGGGTGTATTCATTTAGAGAGAAATAGTAAAAGAAATAGTATTGATGTTTGGTTGGAAAAAGAAAATATTTCTTCAACATTTCTAAATTTAGAGTTATTTGAACTGGAAATTAAAAACATAAAAGAAATTAAAGGTAAATATTCTAGGATAAGAACAATGAAAACTGGTACATTCCTTTCGAGAATATTTAGTGAAAGGGGAATTATAGTTTGGGACGTCTAATTATCAAGAAAGTAATGTATAACGGTGATAATTATTACTATAAATCTCCGGAATTTAACAACGGAGTCAATATTATTGAAGGTACAAATGGTACTGGAAAAACAACTTTTTCAAATTTGATTTGTTATGCATTTGGTATATATGTGGAAGAATTTGATAAAAAGAAACATAAAATTCATAATGAGATTGTTAGAGACACAAACAACTATGTGGTTCTAATAATAAAAATTGATGAAGAGATTTTTAAGTTAAAAAGATATTTTCATACAACAAATATTTTTGTGGAAGATAATGCAGGTAATATTGAAGAATATCCTATATACAGAAACGAAAATAAAATTTTTTCAGATTGGATTTTAGAAAAGCTAGGGTTACCAATTGTCGAGATTTATCAAGGAACGAAAAAAGGGAAAATCAACTTTTCTGATATTTTTCGATTGGTCCACTATGATCAAAAAACAAGTCCAGAAAAAATTTACAAATCTCCACGAAAAGAAAATAATTTTATATCAGATTCAGAATTTATGAGAAAAGTTATCTTTGAAATGTTATTGGGATATAAATTCTCAGAGTACTATGACCTATTAGGTAATTTAAAAGCTCAAGAGAAAAAACGCTTAAAATCACAAGTGAAATTAGAAAATTATATAGAGATGGCTAAGGAGGTAGGGGTGGATGTTAGCAGCTTAGAAAATGTTAACATTAGTGAAAAACAGAAAGAATTAAATTATCAAATAAAAAAATTAACAAATTATAAAGATGCTTTAAGAAGAGAAGAAATAAATCAGCCAATTAATCACTCCCTTATAGATCTGAAAAAAGAATTGGTAGATTTAGAATTTAATTTAAGTGAGATTAGCCAAGAACGAAAAAAACTTTATAATGAGATACGAGATATACATACCTTGAAAGAAAGTACGATTTTAGAGGTTACACAATTAAAGAAAATAATTGTAACTCATGATGAATTGAATTTGTTTTCCCCGGATACATGTCCATATTGTTTAAGTAAGGTCGATCGCAAAGAAAATTACTGCATATGTGGAAATGAAGTAGAAGAAAGTGAATATGAGAGATTCTTTTATTCTTCTGAAGAGTATATTGATATTTTGAAATCAAGACAAAAATCAATCTCAACTTTAGATATAGCAGTAGCATCTTGCCGGGAGCAATTATCAAGGTGTAACGCTGAAATAGAAGCTCTAAATATAGAAATCAATCGAGTAAATTCTAGAATACAAGATGGAAAACAAGATTTACAAAAAAATAGAAATACTACTCAACTAAATGCTGTAAATGATAAACTTTTTGATTTAAACCAACAGTTATTGAAAATTTCTCAAAAAGAAGCAGTAGTGAGTACTTTTGAAAAGTTAGAAAAAGACAAAGAAACACAAGCTAATGAATACAAGAAAATTAAGGCTAAATTAGATTTAAAAGAAAAAGAAGCTAAAGATCAGATAAACGAGCAAGTTAAAAAATTTAATGAAGAATATAATTATTTAATGCAAAATATTATCGAAAACATAAATAGTGCAAAGACAAACAAGGAAAACTACATGCCTATAATAAATGAGGGAGAATACACACAAGCGAGTGCAGATGTAGCAATGAGATTTATGTATTATCTTACTTTACTTAGGTTGTCTATAAAGGATGATGAAATACCATTTCCAAGGTTTTTACTGATAGATACACCAGAAAACCTAGGAATTGACGAAAGTCACTTAAAGAAAATTATTGGTAAGATAACATATGGAAAAAGTGATCGTGAGTTAGAAAAATGCCAAGTTATTCTTACTACAGGTATGGGGAAATATCCAAAGGATTTTGAGGGGTTTAGGAAAGGAAAGACCTTGGTAGAAGAAAATAAATTATTGTCTAAGAAGAAATAGCCTCCGCAACAGTTAAATCTGTTACTAATAAAACTTCCTAAAATAGGGGGTTTTATTTATTCATTATACACTTGCCAATAAACATTTCTAACATAAAGGTTTCTGTGCCCAGACTATATTAGTGACCAAGTATTATTTTGGAGCTGCCAGTTAAACATTTCAACGCCCAAATCGAGGCTAAGAGAACGTGAAATATTACCAGGTAGTGTTTGTCTGCCGACTCAACTACTAACCCAGATTGACCCAGCAGAGTATGTTTTGGAAATATTTAAGCCAGTTACTAGTGCGGAATTTAGTTAGGAGAGTACTAAAATGCAAAAGAAAATAAACTATTTAATAATACTTTTAACATCCACCTTTATAGTTGGCTGTACGAGCGTAGAAGATGTATCCACTACAGAGGAAAAAACAGATTCCCAAGAGGTAACCGCAGCACCTACAAACGAAAGTAGTGAGAAAGAGGAAAATGACACTGCGGTTGATGATGAGAAAGTAGAAGAGGAAACATCAACCCAATCAACAAATGAACAGTTCCCAGGTTACAACCTTATTGAAGTTGATGGTGGTGATCTGTCTGGATACCGTGAACCTAACGTCGTCGTTGACATCGGTTTTGGGGACCGTGAATATTGGGCTTTCACTAATGAATACAGTCAACTAGTACGTGTCATTGCTGACGAAATCATTATACAAGATGATAGTAACGAACCTGTATTATCGTCTGGTAGATATTACTCTGATGAGGCAAAGGTTCCAGGTGTCGAAAGTGACGTTTTAGATGAAGGACATATCATTGCTGATTCTCTTGGAGGGGTATCGAATGCTTATAATATTACACCCCAAGATAGTACGCTCAACCGACATGGTGATCAAGCTTATATGGAAGATGTGATCCGTAAAGCAGGTGGGGTCACTAATTTTGAAGCAATCATTACATATCCAGATACGGAAACGCAGATTCCTTCAAGTTATCAGTATACCTATACTTTAAAGGGTAACGAGATCGTTGATACCTTTGAAAATGTGAACCCTGATGAAGTAAATGAATCACTTGGTTTAACAGACAGTGAGCCTTCCGATTCAACTTCAACAAGTTCAACCCCAAGCGGTGATATTTCAAGTATTGATACAAACGGTAATGGCCTGGTGACGATTAAAGAAGCAGAAGCAGCAGGTTTTAGTATGCCAATAATGAGTGATCATTGGTTATATCCCTATATGCGCGATAATGATAACGACGGTATGGTAGGGGAGTAAGCCTCTAGAGCATTATAAAAATATTATGTATAGAATAGTAAAATCCTTGGATAAGCCAGCCGATATATAAATGAGTAAAACTAAGGAGTGTTGGTATGTCCAGTCAACTAGTAACGCATCTACTAAATTCAACCACAACAGCAATTAAGTCAGTAGTTCCATTTGAAGTACAAATGGAAAAACCAACTCTCTTCAGAGATAAGGATATTAAAACCGAATTAGGTGTTGTAATTGGAATTACAGGAGACATAAAAGGTACCATGTATCTGATGACAAAGAAGCATACAAGCAGCAGCATAGCTGAAAAAATGTATGGAGTCAGTGTAGAGGGGGATATGCTCACGTCCTTCCAAGGAGAGTTTGGAAACATGATCTCGGGGAACATAAGTAGAATCATTTATAGTGAAAATGTTGAAATTGATATTACCCCACCAACGGTAGTGGAGGGGAAAGTCACAACCAATGGTCACAAGGTTGCTCTTAAATTGTCTGCGAGCATTTTAAATATCGGAGAGATGGATGTTATTTTGACTATTCATTAAGTAGAAAACCCCCGTTAGAGTGGGGGTTTTTGTTTTCACTTTAGAAAATGCCATTTCCTGTATTACAAATAGTGTAGTATTAATCCACTTGTGCAAAGCAGAATTTATTGAAATAATTGGTATTAGGTTAATGGAGTAGGATTGATGAATATGCAATGCGCATTCTTTATCATATTAACCAAGAATTCGACCTGAAATCGGTCAAATTCTTCCTGTTAAAAGTTTTTGCTGCTGTTCTTTGAAAAGTCCTTGTACGGCATCAGTATCCCAACCAAACCTTTCAAATAGCTCGTTTGAGGCTTTGATTGCCAAGATCCCACTTTCTGAAATTAGCCTCTCAATGTCTACTTCTACCTCTATTTTAGCCTCGTCTTCGATGTTGGAAACATAATCTCGGAAAAGTGTCCTAGTTGGTTCATAAAAGAATAATTTACGTCCTTTAAGATCAAAGCCTTCAATAAGAACAGTTACCTTATCTCCCATGTCCTCCTGCTGGAAGAGTCGTGAAGCAAACTCAAATATCTCAGTGAATAATAGAAGTGTGCTTAATATTTCTAACCCTTTTCCATTTACTTTTTGCTTATAAGAGGCATCAATATGCTCTTCATACATTGCTTTATAATAAATAAATTGACCACTCTTAAAGAATCTAAATAACTCTTTGAATTGAGCAAAATCTTCAGATGACTGTATGAATCCATTTCCACTCTCTAAATCTCGGAAATGTGGGAAATCCCATCCTCTTAGACTTAACTTACTATGGTACAATCTCTCTTTACACTTTGATAAAGATTCTATTCTGTTTTCTTTGTAATGTGTTGGTTTGACAACGATTCTCCAGTATCCCCCTCGTTTGATGGAGTCAAATATATGTTGGTTCTCAATTTCATCTAATTCAACTGCATACTTATCTGAAGAATTATCATCTGCTATTTGCAATCCAGAATCTCTGACTCTAGTATAGAATTCTTTGATTCCTTTATTTATAGCCATATCAATCAATTCTCTCATCTCAGACTGAGATCTAATAATTGCAGATTCTGGCTTTGACTTAGATCGAGAGTACACTGCTCCTTCTTTTAATCCTTGTTCACCACTTTTTTTACAAAGTATAGGCAATTCTTCAAATTCTGGTATACGAAATAAGACAAAACTCTTTACATTCTCTTCAATCATATACATCTGAAATGAAATAGGAGGATCAGCAAACTTATTAACTTCGACCACTATATGGTCAAAATTTATTTTTTGATAATGCTCTAAATCCATTCCACAAAGTTTTTCTAATCCTTGTTTGTCATCGTCAACACCCAATACCAGATAACCGCCATCTTTAGTGTTGCTCATAGCAAGAATACATTTTACTATCTTGGCTTTTTGTTGAGGATCTCCCCAATCATAACTCTTTTTAAATTCAATATTTCTTGTTTCTCCACCTGCATCCAAGAGCTCTAATATCGTTTCATACATGATTTCATCTCCAAAAAATTTTATAATATAATCTTACAGTAAACTGTAAGATTTTTCTATAAATTGTTTGATTAGATTTTCTTAAACAGTTAAGTCATCAATTCTCTATTTTCCATTCTCAATTCTTTCTGTTCAGCAGCATACTTCTTACACTTGTCTATAGATTGAGTAAATTACGTCCATTTCAACCTTCAGTCTACCAATCATATATTAAAGGTGACATAACAAACCTTCTTCCATTAAACCTTCTCCCATTACAGGGGGCTTTAATAGAATTCAAAAAAGCTCGGAGAAAATTCTCTGAGCTTTTTGTTTTAGTCTTCTTTATTCCTCTGCTTAGCCTGGAACACCACATACTCAAAATGCTTCTTAATCTCCTCAATATCCTCCGGTGAAAGATCCTTCCACTTATCAATATCAAAGAAACCAAATTGCTCTATGCCGTACTCTTTAACGAGTTTGTTCACTTCTTCAAGGGTATCTACTTTTGGATTCCCCTTTTCCTCTCTGCCAAGTAAGAAATCGATGGAAACCTCAAAGTAATCAGCAATCTTCTTTATCATGTCGTAATCTGGTTTTCTTTCATCCTTTTCATAACGAGACAGAACAACATTGGAAACTCCTATTTTTTGGGCAAAGTCTTTTTGTGAAATATTTTCTCGTTCTCTTAATTTTTTTATATTACTTCCTAATGAAGACATTAGCTTCATCCCTTTACCGTTATATTTATATATTTAGATTATCATTTACCAAAGCGGTAAGAAATAAAATTGACAAAATGGTAATTATTTTATTGACATTACCAAAAAGGTAATTTAATATATAGTTAAAGTTACCGATTCGGTAATTTTTGTGAGGAGGTGAGTAAATGAAAGTACAAAGGAAACTTTTAAATCTTGAAAAGATAAAAACTCTAAGAATTAAGCAAAAATTTACTATTGATGATATGTCAAGGGCTCTAGGCTACGAAGGATACAATGCTTATTACTATAAAGAAAACGGAAAAAGAAAAATAAGTGCTGAAGAAATAGCAATTATTGCGAAGGTTCTAAATGTACCGCTAGAAGAGCTTTATTTTGAAAATAAAATTACCAATTCGGTAATAAAGTTCAAGGAGGTTATCTAAATGAATCAACCATCGGATGAAACAATCAAAAAAATCCTAAGCTACTTCTTAAAAACATCTGTCCCAAGAATCATCGAGGAACGTAAACAAAAATCTGAAAAAGCAAGTTAACTTCATTTTATGAACTAAGTCTGAACAATGAAATCCATATATAGGTAAAGGAAGGAGCAACCCTTATGAGAGTTATGGAAGGGGAGGAGCTTGCTAGTGCACGAAGACGTCAGGGAATAACGCAACATCAACTATCACTAAAGCTTCCTATTTCAAGAGAAAGCATTGCAAAGTACGAAACAGGGAGACAGCGTTTCCCTAAGGATTTAAGAGCAATAACAGCTGAAGCAATCGACGATGAAGAATATTACTTCGTTAGATGGAATGAGTCAGCTGGAGATGTATCAATACCATATCTAAACGGAGAATTCATTGAACATCATCCAACATCCATGATGCTCCTGGTCAAAAAAGAGTCACTTGAAGCTTTAGAACATCTTGAAAAAGCATGTTGGTATAAGCCGGTCAGATCTCAAAGTGATACAGAGCGAGAAGAAATGAAAAAGGTTGCCTTTGAAGTATTAGATGCTGCAGCCAGTATGATCAACCTTGTCGCTCTAATATCAAAAGAATATCAATTCTCCATGATACAGATTTTTAAACAATGGAGATTAACCCTAAAAGCACGGAGGTTACAAAAGTGATCACTCAAACATTTAAGAAAGAAGATCTACGTAAGGCAGTTCAACATCAAAGGGGCTCATGGAATTCAATTCAGTCAATTGAAGAAAGAAGGGAAGAAGGAAAATATAAAGATGCCATGTTATCAGCGGTTGATTTACTTAATTCGATTAAAGAGCTTGATAGATTGGCAGAGAAGAAAGTAAAGCAGGATGAATTACATCATATTACTCAAACATTCGTGAACGTCATGATGAATCGAAGCTAGGAAGGAGTGAAGGACTTGAAAATCAAAGCAGGCGAATGGTTAAAGCTTTCTTCATTTGAAAAAACACTTTTACTTAGGAACAAAACAAAAAAAGCAGCAAGCTAAGGCTGGCACCAAAGCTTACTGCATCTCACTATTTTATGCGCAAAAAGAATTATATAACGTGAATGAATGTGAAAGCAAATTTCATGCATTACCAATTTTAGGAGGTGAAACAAATGCTTGAACATCCGGATATCACAAGGTTAGAGAAATATGGCTACACCAATATGGTATCTCAGCCAGAACACAACGGAATTGATTATTTTGGGAACGAGATTTTGGTTGGAGATTCAATAATAACGGATCCTGATAATGGTGAAGTCATCTTGGAAGAAAACTTAGAGGATTACTTGATTGAGAAATGTAAGTTTCATTTCTCAATAGCAGAATAAAGACCTGTGCTGGCACACAGGTCTCGTTGGAAAGAGGGGTCAACCCTCAAAGAAAATGTTTCATTCATTCTATAGTACTTTTAAAAATAAATCAATCGGAGGGGAATTTATGCCAGCGATATTAGCAACTACAAATGATATGGATCGTAATGAATGGTTAGAAATGAGAAGAAAAGGAATTGGAGGATCAGACGCTTCCATCATCCTTGGATTAAATAAATATAAAACACCTTTTGAATTATGGCTTGAGAAAACAGGTCAGGTACTTATTGAAGAATCATCCAGTGAAGCTGCCTACTTTGGAAATCTCTTTGAGGATATGGTCGCAAAAGAATTTGAAGTGCGTATGGGGAAGAAGGTAAGAAAGAGAAATGCCATCCTTCAACACCCTGATCATGAGTACATTATCGCTAATATTGATCGTAAAGTTGTTGGGGAAACAGCGTTACTTGAATGTAAAACAGCTAATCAGTTCCTTGCGAAAGATTGGGAGAGCGAAGAAATACCTGAATCGTATTTGGTACAGGTACAACATTACTTAGGAGTACTTGGATACCCCAAGGCATACATCGCGGTCTTGATAGGCGGTAACAAATTTATATGTAAAGAAGTGGACCGAGACGAAGAATTAATCAGTATTATTTTTGAAGCAGAAAAGCATTTCTGGGAGTACCACGTAATGGGTGGAAATCCCCCAGCCCTGGACGGATCTAGTGCTGCTGAAAAGTACTTAAAAGAAAAGTATGCCAAAGCTGAAAAAGGAAAGTATATCGAGCTACAGAGTACCAATAAAGATCGTATCATTGAGTACTTCGATTTGAAGAAAACCATTAGCGAGTTAGAAAAACAGAAAAAACACATTCAGCATGACCTGCAGCATGAATTAAAAGAAGCGGAATTAGGCTTCTGCTCGAATTACGAAGTCGCCTGGAAGCCGATAGAGTCAAATAGAGTAGATTCAAAGCTATTAAAAGAGAAGTTTCCGAATATATATAAAGAAGTAACCAAAAAGAGTGCTTACAGACGATTTGATATCAAGGAGGCTAAATAATGGCCACCAATCAATCTCTTAAAACTCAATTAGCTAACAAGAATGGACAAGCTCCTTCTACACAAGGCTCCACTATGAAAGGGTTACTAGCTAGTCCTAGTGTGATTAAGCGCTTTGAAGAGGTATTAGGTAAACGAGCAACACAGTTTACCGCCTCTATCCTTAGCCTTTACAACAATGAAAAGATGCTACAGAAAGCTGAACCAATGTCAGTTATCTCTTCAGCAATGATTGCAGCCACTTTAGATCTTCCAGTAGATAAGAATTTAGGGTATTCCTGGATTGTCCCATATGGGGGCAAGGCACAATTTCAACTTGGATATAAAGGTTATATTCAATTAGCCCTTAGAACCGGACAGTACCGGTATATAAACGTTACACCAATCCATGAAGGGGAATTGATTAAATGGAATCCCCTAACAGAGGGAATCGATATCGATTTTGATCAAAGAGAATCAGAAGCCGTCATTGGATATGCAGCTTACTTTGAACTACTGAATGGATTTAGAAAAACTGTCTACTGGACCCGAGAGCAAGTAGAGAAGCATCGGAAGAAATTCAGTAAATCCGATTTCGGTTGGAAGAATGATTGGGATGCAATGGCCATGAAAACGGTACTGAAGAGTCTCTTATCTAAATGGGGCATTCTCTCAGTTGAAATGCAAAAGGCTGTTATTGAAGATAATGAGGATCGTGAATTGAAAGATATCACACCCGAAGAGGATGACAACACAATCGAATATGAGGTTCAGGAAGAACAAACGGAAGAACCAGCAAAAGAATCTAAATCAAAGAAAAGCCAAAAAGAATCTGCACAAGACACGATGGACATGAAGTTTGATTAACCATGAAGTACCTTACAGAGTCCTTCTTCCAAGATGGATTTGGGAGAAGGCTCAGAGTAAGGAAGAGTTGAAATGTCTCGTATTGGACTATATGAAGCGATATCCCCATTATCACGTAAAAGGTATTAAAGAGGGGAAAGCGATTTGTGAAAGGAAGGAAGAGGAATTATGAAGGCAACTGGAATCGTGAGAAAGATTGATGAATTAGGTAGAGTGGTTATTCCAAAGGAGATTAGAAGAACACAGGGGTTGAATAGTGGAACACCATTAGAAATGTTTCTGGATCATGGAGGTATTGTCTTCAGACCTTATCAAACGGATGTTACAAAAAATAATACGCTCACATGGCTTGAAAATGCTTTGTCAGACGCAACGAACCAAGAAGATAGGGAATCTATTTCAGCAGCTATTTCATACGTAAGACAAGCATAGAGGTGATGACTTGAATTATCTAAAAGAACTCAAAGCTTTTAAGGATTGGTTGCTACTGAACGATCTTAATACCAGCGCAATTGCGTTATGGCACACTCTGATGGCTATAAACAATATGGCTGGCTGGAAAGAACGATTCAATGCGCCCAACTCCACAGTAGAGAAATTAACGGGCCTTTCTAAACAAGGGTTGGTTAATGCTCGAATAAAGCTTATCGAAAACGAATTGATTGAGTACGAAAAAGGAAAGAAAGGGAAGGCTCCCATCTATAAGGTAAAGTCATTGGTCAACTCAGTTGACCAATCGCTATACCAATCCGATACCCAATCCGTATACCAATATGGATACCAATCCGATGACCAACAGTTGACCATACCTAAACATAAACAAAACAAAACGAAACTAAAAGAAGATGTAGTAGATGATGCACCTGCATCGCTCAATCCGTTTCAGTTTTACGAGCAAGAGGGTTTTGGGATCTTGGGAGGTTATATACCGCAAAAGATTGTGTCTTGGTGTGATGATCTCTGTGAGGAATTGGTACTGGAGGCCATGAAGATTGCTGTAGAGCAAGGAACGAAAAAGTGGGGATACGTTGAAGCCATTCTTAAGAACTGGTTTCAGAAGGGGATTAGAACTCTTGAGCAGTCTCGAGCTGAGCAACAGCAATTTAAGGAGCAGAGGACAAAGCGAACACCTGTGAGGTCTTCCGGAAAAGTCAGACCCATTCGTACTGAGAGATTACCAGATTGGTTTGAAGAGAAAAGGAATTCTACACAGGATCAATGTAGCGAGCCTAGTGATTATGACTTTGAGAAAGAAAAGGCAAAGCTTGAAGCAGAGCTTTTAGCATTTAAAAGGGGGTAATGAAATGGGTGTATTATTTGATTCTATTAAGATTACTCAGGAAACGAAGTCACAAGGGATGATTGGTGAGCTCCTTACCTTAGGTGTAACTGAAACGAAGAGTGGGACTAGCATTTATGACCTGAATTATTATGATCTCAGGCAAGAATTAGCCATTGCTAAATTTAGAAACAGGAATGTTGAGAGTTCTGAAAATGGGTGGTTTTGATCAATGAAGATGATTCAATTTACGGTCTATGGAACCCCCGTAGCTCAGGGGAGACCAAGGTTTAGCTCCCAAGGAGGAATAGCCAGGGCTTATGATCCGAAAAAATCTAAAGACTTCAAGAAATATGTAAAGCTGGTTGCTGCCGAGCACCGCCCTAAGAAACTGCTTGAAGGTCCACTTCAGTTGTTTATCAGGGTTTACAAGCCAACGTTAAAGAACTTCAGCAAAAAGAAGTTAGTTGCAGCTGAGAGTGGTGAATTGAGACCAGTGACGAAACCTGATGTAGACAACTACGTGAAAGGAATCAAAGACGCTTGTAACCAGATCCTCTGGAAGGATGATAGCCAGGTGGTGGAGTTATTGGCCAGTAAGTGGTATAGCGAGACTCCTCGGATTGAGATTATGGTGGTACCCATTGAGCAATAAAAAAATCAGGAGAAACGACTATGTGCATCGTTTCTCCTGATAATAGATTTAGAAGTTCTAAGATTTCTAAGTAATGATTAGTTGAGATATGTATTCATTTCTTTTAAATCATTTTTAAGTTGGAGTGCATCTTCAACCATTCTTATGAAATCTATGGAAGCACCGATTCTTTTTGAATCTATCAGTATGTCCTGGAGCTTTTCTTCTGATAAGACAATTAATGAGTTCAAAAAATCACCTTTCTTACGACTACCAAAATCACCAACTAGGATATTTTACCGTAATTTACTGAAAAATGGAAGAGTGAAAATTAAAAACACCACTAAAATTAGTGATGCTTCTAATGTGTTTGTAATAAATTTTCTAATACTGATAATGCAGAATTTATGTCATCATAAGCTTCGATCTTTTCATTTTGGATGATGATAAATGATTCAGTTTCCTTACAATAGTAAACTAATAATACCTCGGAGTCGTTTTCAGAAAAAGACTGAGTAATATCACATTCTGCATATGTTTGTAAGGTCTTTAATATATTTATTAATTCGTGATTCTTTGACACATTCTCTGCCTCCTTTCTTTAAAAAGGAAAGAACTTGTCATGTTTTGGATAATTTTAACATATAAAAAACCAATTTTTAAGTTACTAAAGGTACAGTACCAATTTATTAATTCTGACATCAATACTTTGCTAGGTATTTTTTAGGTTTAACTAGTGTGAGTTCAGAGACGTGAGCTAGTTCACAATGATAACGATTATCCTTAGATAACTCTATGTATTCACTATTATATATCCAGTACACATAGTACTCTTCACTTTGATACAAGACTTTATCACCAATGTTAAAAATCATTTAATAACTCCTCTGCTAAAAAACTAGGTACATGATACCACGAAGGGAGTTAGGCGGAATTTTGAGCATTCCTGTGAATAATAACCGGTTAATACATTTTTGTATGTACTCTCAATAAATCAATATTAAGTATTCATCTAGGAATAATTTATATTTGGAAAAAGAAATGAAATAAGGAACCGAGTGACCAGCTCGATTCCTAGAAAAGAGGTTAAGACATTTCCCGTATTATCCTATGCCGTTTTCGAATTCTGGTGTAGACGAAATTATTAATTTTAGAGAAGAATAAAAAAGCCAGGATTTCTCCCGGCCAGCCAACTTAATTTTACCATAGGAGGGGTTCTGGTGAGGTTATCAGATATAGAAATTAACCCTAGTACTTTGAAACTGGAAATTGATATAATGGATAAAGAAGGAAGTTTTGCTGTTGTGGTTTGTGATGGGAAGGCGAAGGTTGCTGAGTTGCCTCCTCACGGGGAAACGAATATTGTTACGCATCAGGGGAAAGTGAAACGTATTAGGTGGAATGAGGGGGAAGAGTTTTAAGGTGGAATATTTCATGTATTTTGTTTTTTTTATGGCAAGCTTATTGGTTAGTATTAAAGAATTTTTCTCTATAATTGTTTCAAGTGCAACAGTTATTGCGACAATAATTGCGATTGTTAATATAAGATATACCAAAAAGGCTATTGAACATAGTGAAAAGCAATTTAATTTATTATTAGAGGATAGAGATTTACAGACAGAACCCAAGTTCATAGTTAAGAGGACCAATTTTAAATATAGGATAGATAGGGATATTCGAAAGAATGTTTTAGTGGAGAAAAATTCTCCAGAATTTACTTTGATCAACGTTGGTAATGGAATTGCTAAAAATGTTAATGTTTCTCTACTAGTGGATGTTTCACCTTTATATATCGAAAAAATTAATAAAAACCTATTGGATTTTAATCTTGATAAGAATCTAAAAATTAAATATGGTATCTTTTTTTCTCTTATAAATGATAATAGAATACTTGCTAATGAAAATAGAACTATCCATTCAGATTATATTACAGGAGTTAAAGATTCAAAAGAGCACTTCATTAATTTTGAATCTTTAGAAATGATTAATATTCTTATAGCTATCGCTAGCTTAATAGGTTGGAGAGATAGTAGAAATGATAAGTTGAAAACTATTGATTCAAGAGGCCTTCTTCCAGAAGTCAAACTAGAATTGATGTATGAAAACCTTCATGGGATAGTAAAGTGTGAGACTTTTAAAGCTGATATAAATATAAATGGCCTATGGTTTGATGAAAACGAAAATTTAATTTCTGATGGTAGTATTCAGTTTATTAAAAATAATACAGCACCAGGAATTGGTAATAAGGAGTCAGTAATATAAGGTTTATATTAAATAAAGTTCTACCAGCCAACTGGAGGACACTAATCTTTGCACAATTTACTGTGTTTTGATTGGTGTCCTTTTTAATTTTAGTTAGTTGAATATGCTCAGGGAAGTAAGTGAAAGTATACGCCGCAAAGGAGAGTCTAATATGAGGAAGCTTCTTTATGAATATAAAAATTCATTGAGAGATGCAAGAAAACTAAAGAGAACATTAGAGAGCCGAACCGAGTTAAATGCTCAAGAAGATATCAAAGTAGTGAATGAAATGATTGCCGACTTAAAATTTGCAATAGATTGGATTATTTCTGGGAGAAATCCTGATAACAGTAGAGGTATAGATAGGACTAGTGTGTATTTAAGTGATCCTATTATATTAGATTCCTTATATGTAAATCCAATTTATAATGTAACCTCTCAAAAAAGTACAAGTTTAGGACAAGCAATTATTGATGATGCATTATGCAACCTTACAAAAAGAGAAAAAGATGCTTTCATTATGGTTAAAGTAGAAGGATTATCATATAGTTACACAGCTGAATTAATGGGAATTAAAAAAACAACTCTTCAGAATCATGTGGAGCGTGCAGAGAAGAAGATTGAAAGTAGAAAAAATAGTAGTCTGTTTTTAATCTCTTAAAAATGCCCCACCAAGAATGGGGGGCATGCTTGTCCAATATGAAATTATCCTGAAGTTGCAATTGCGCTAAAACTTTCTGGACCTACTCTGAGTGTTCCTAGTGCTGTTGCACTTACAAATGCACTATATACTAAGGGTCCACTTTCCGGTTTAGGGGCGTTAAAGTTTGCACCAGAAAATGTAACAAGCTGAGGACCCAATACTTCAAGACTCAATTGTTGTTCTGCAGTAAAAACTGTTGTCAATCCTGTTTGTTGTGTTCCTCTAACAATAGTAATAGTTACACTAGTTGCAACTGGGGCTAATGGTAACTGTACAGCGACAGTTCCATTGAACTCGACTCTTATCTGTCCAACGGTTGCCTTTGTTACGTCTAATCCAACAATACCAAATAAAGAATCGGTACCTACAAGGATTGGAGTAGATATACTGTTAGCCAAACTAGCATTTTGACTTGTTCTACCGTCTAGAAAAATTCCCATAATCTCACCTCCTCTATTCTAAAACTTATATATTTTATGCGAATTAGAAGGAAAGGATTGTGCTACTTGATTATAAAAGCGAAAAACAACCTACATGTTTAATACATGTAGGTTGAGAGTATGATGGGACATACTTAGATGGTAGAACAATAATAATATATTCAATTAATAAATCT
Source organism: Rossellomorea sp. H136 (assembly GCF_056838065.1). Classification (NCBI taxonomy): domain Bacteria; kingdom Bacillati; phylum Bacillota; class Bacilli; order Caryophanales; family Bacillaceae; genus Rossellomorea; species Rossellomorea sp. H136. The sequence continues at coordinate 3,242,761 of NZ_CM166371.1, read as the reverse complement.
GTTCTTGTGCGTATGCCTATTTTTATAAAAAATATGTATTTTGTGGTACGAATCCTGTATTAATGATAAGAAAAATTTATTAATATTCCTTATATACTATTAGAAAAAATACAAGTTTAATAATAATGTGTATTATTGATGTTTATCTTATTCACAAAACAGATATAAATACCTGGAGGTGGCAGGTGAGGTGCAATGAAACTAACCGAGAAACAGAGACGCTTTGCTGATGAATATGTGAGAACTGGTAATATTTCTGCAGCATATAAAATCGCGTACCCTAATGTGAAAAAGGATTCAGCTGCAAGAGCCTCTGGAAGTAGGCTGCTAACAAAGGCTAACGTGAGATCATATATTGATGACCGTCTAGAAGAATTGAAAAAGGAATCAATAGCTGAACAGGATGAGATCCTTCAATTTCTCACAGCCGTAATGAGAGGGGAGCATACAGAACAAATCCCAGTAGGCATTGGTGAAGGTGCTCAACAGCTAGAAGATAAGGATCCTTTTCTTAAAGATCGTGTTAAGGCAGCAGAACTCTTAGGAAAACGATATGTCATGTGGACCGATAAGCAGCAGGTCGAAACCATTACTCCTGTTTTTGTAGAGGATGTACCAGATGAAGACTAAGCAACATAAAATCTCTATCAAAAAGAAGATAGGTGGAGGTTACAACCGGTTTTGGAACAACAAGCAGTTCTACCGGGTAGTAAAAGGTTCACGTGGTAGTAAGAAATCAAAGAACACTGCATTAAATTTCATTCACAGAATCATGAAATACTCCTGGGCGAATCTCTTAGTAGTCCGAAGATATTCAAACACCAACAAACAATCTACTTATACTGATTTAAAATGGGCAGCCACGCAATTAGGGGTTGCCCATTTATTTAAGTTCAATGAATCGATGCCAGAGATAACGTACATGCCTACTGGCCAAAAGATCTTATTCAGAGGTCTTGATGATGAATTGAAGATCACATCAATAACCGTTGATGTTGGGATATTGAGCTGGGCATGGTTTGAAGAAGCATATCAAATTGAAACTGAAGCTAAATTTCGAACTGTTGTTGAATCAATCCGTGGTAAATATGATGATCCGAACTTCTTTAAACAGATAACAGTTACTTTTAATCCCTGGTCTGAACGACACTGGCTTAAGAAAGTCTTCTTTGATGAAGAGACCCGGGAAAAAGATACGTTTGCGATTACAACGACCTTTCGAGTTAATGAGTGGCTTGATGATGTTGACCGATACAGATATGAGGACTTATATAGAACTAACCCTAGACGTGCCAGGATTGTTTGTGATGGTGAATGGGGAGTAGCTGAAGGGCTTGTATTTGATAACTTCCATGTCAGGGATTTCGATATTCAGGAGAAAATCAAAGAGATCCAGGAAACTGCACATGGTATGGACTTTGGTTTTACAAACGATCCTACTACCTTACCAAGTTCAGTGGTGGACCTGAAAAATAAGGAACTTTGGATATATGATGAGCATTATGAGAAAGCGATGCTCACTGATGACATCTATATGATGATTATTAGAAAAGGACTTCTTAAATCAGTCATCACAGCTGACTCTGCAGAACGACGATTGATTCAGGAATTAATCAATAAAGGCGTTCGAAGGATGAGAGCTTCAGTCAAAGGGAAAGGCAGCGTGAATCAAGGAATACTGTTCATCCAAGGATTCAAGGTGTACATTCATCCCACATGTGAACATACTATTGAAGAATTTAATACGTACACATTTGATCAGGATAAAGACGGTAAGTGGTTGAATACACCGATAGATGCAAATAACCATATTATCGATGCATTGAGATACAGCTTGGAACAATACCATTTGGGAGTTGCTAAGAAAGACGACACTTACAATGCTTTAAAAGGATTAGGTATATAGGAGGTGGAACATGAATCACGTTAATGATTTTGAGCTTGGAGAAGATAAGTACAGCAGGACGAAGAAGAGGCGGTTTAGTAAAGAGGCAAATATTCAATATACGTTTGAATCAGCTAAATCGCTGGTCCAAGATACAAGTGAACTTTCCGCCATTCTAAAACATCATATCGAACACCAACGTCCAAGGCTCAATGTCTTGGACGATTATTATCTTGGAGAGAACACAACAATCTCAGCCTCAAAACGGCGCAAAGAGGATGATAAGGCAGATCACCGGGCCAAGCACAATTACGCGAAGTATGTATCTAACTTCATGCAGGGATTTTTTGTTGGTGTCCCTATTTCAGTCCGCCATAAGGATAAAACCACTCAAGAGAGAATTAATGAAATCAACGAGACGATCGAAGATGCAGCGCTTAATGCAGATATTGTTCTTGATTTATCTATCTACGGTCGGGCATATGAACTGATACACCGGAACCAACGAGATCAAACCAAGGTATATTTGTCTTCACCATTAGAAACCTTCTTGATCTATGACACTACTATAGAGAAGAACGTTATTGCTGGGGTCAGATACTTCACAGTTGGTTATGGAGGACAAAGAAAAATTAAAGTCATTCTTTATACAGACAAGAAGATCTACACGTATTTCACTTCGAATATGGGTGACTATAATTTGACGATTGATAGTGAGATTGATCATCCGTTTGCGGGAGTCCCGATTAATGAACACAGTAATAATCGATTCCGTCAGGGGGATTTTGAGAATGTACTGGACTTGATCGATTTATATGATGCAGCGCAATCTGATACGGCAAACTATATGACTGATCTGAATGATGCCATGCTGAAGATACTCGGTAATGTCGAGTTGGATGCAACCGAAGCGAAGAAGATGAAAGAGGCAAATATCATCTTCCTTAAGCCAACTCAAAATGCAGATGGTAGAGAGGGACACATTGAAGCTGATTATATCTATAAACAATACGATGTATCTGGAAGTGAAGCGTATAAAGGAAGGCTACAAACGGATATTCATAAGTTCACAAATACACCGGATCTAAATGATGAGAATTTCAGTGGCCAACAAACAGGAGAAGCCATGAAGTACAAGTTATTTGGTCTGGAACAAATACGGATTAACAAAGAGCGATTATTCAAAAGGTCTCTCAATCGACGTTATAAGCTGATAAACAATGTCATGCACCTGGCGAGCGAAGCGGGCAAAGGAGAGTTTGAAGGGTTAACTTATAAATTCACTCCAAACCTTCCTAAGAGCACGAAAGAGGCAGTGGAGATGTTCAATGCACTTGGAGGTGAGTTGTCCCAGGAAACGAAGCTGAAGATCATTCCAATGATTGTAGAAAACCCAGAAGAGGAAGAAAAAAAGATATCAGGTGAAAGGGCCGAACAAAGACAATCGATGTCCGAGTATATGAGGAATTGAGGTGTGGTAGATGGCAGATGAAGAATCCTACTGGATAAAGCGTGAAAGAGACAATATCAAGCATGAGCAAATGAAAGATGAAGAGGTATCAAAAAAATTAAAAGAGATAATTGATCATGCTCTTCGCGAGGTAGAAAAAGAAATCAATGCTTTTTATTCCCGGTATGCAGAAAAAAGTACGATATCGTTAGCTGAAGCAAAGAAGAGAGTTTCAGAATTCGATGTTCAATCATTTGAAAGAACAGCTGCACGATATGTGAGGGAGAAGGACTTCTCTCCGAAGGCGAATAAGGAGCTCTATACCTACAATACAAAAATGAGGATAAACCGGCAGGAGCTCCTTATGATGTATTTGAATGCTCACTTGGTATCGATGATGAATGAGCAAGATAAGACCTTTCAAGAGTATCTGGAGCAGGCAGGTATATCTGAAGTGTTAAGGCAAGCCGGGATATTAGGAGTCAATATGGCAATCACCACTCCTACTCTTAAATCAATTGTAGGAGCCTCGTTTTACGGAGCAAAGTGGTCTTCAAGGATATGGGGAGATATGAAAGCCCTCAGAGAAGAGTTGGCCAATATTATTAATAGTGCCATTGTTCGTGGTGTCCATCCAAATAGGTACGTCAGAAAGATTCGAGAGAGATTCGATGTAAGTTCATTTGATGCAAAAAGATTATTAATCACTGAAACTGCCAGAGTACAAATGGAAGCCCAAAAGTTATCATATCAGGCTGTCTCAAACGATGAAGAAGCTGAATACGAATATGTTGCCGTAATGGATGGGAAGACCACAAAGAGATGTGAACTTTTGAATAAGAAAAAATTCAAAGTGAAGGAAATGAAGCCAGGAATCAATGCTCCTCCAATGCATCCGTTCTGTAGGAGTTCAACAGCTCTTGTATTAGGCGATTGGAGAAAGAATTTTTTCGCGAGTGTGAAAGAGAAATACACCTTATAAGAATTTGTTGGAGCGCGTCTTTGAGCACCAGACGTTATAAACAAGCTTATTTGTTTTGCTAAAAAACGTGTGAGGACGTTAATGATGGGCGCATGCGTGTTGTTACGTGTTCATGGGTAAGGAGGAAATAAACTTGATCAAACCAATAAATGTGTTTAATCCAGCAGCCTTTAAGAAACAGTTTGAACCTTTAAAACTAGATCTTCAGTATTTTGCTGAGCCGAATGAACCGCCAGCTGATCCACCGAATCCCGATGATCCACTAAAGGATCCACCAGGAAAAATTGAGCTATCGTCAGAAGAACTTCAAAAAAAGATTGAAGCTGAGTCAGATCGTAAGCTTGCAAAAGCTCTTGAGAAGAAGCAGAAGGAATGGGAGTCTCAGCTTGATCAAAGAATTGCTGATGCTAAAAAGGATGCAGAACAATACGCAAAAATGACTCAGAAAGAAAGAGAAGATGCTGAATACAAGATGCGCCTCGAAGAACTTGATAAGCGAGAACTTGAATTAAACACTAAGCAACTTCGTTCTGAAGTAGAAACAGACTTGAAAGATGAGGGACTGCCGGCTGGGTTTGCTGATTCTCTTATTAAGCTTGAGGACAACGAGAAAATCAAGGAAGCAGTGTCAAGCATCAAAAAGGAATTCGATGCTGCAGTCAATAACGCAGTGAAGGAAAAGCTTCGTCAGGATCCTCCTGAAACAGGCGGTTCAAAACTAAACAACAGCAGCCATACATCAAAAGCAGAAATGGCAAGGAAGAATAGAATCATTAAATAAGAGGAGAGAAATCATATGGGAACAAATCTTTTAAAGCTTGATCTACAGTACTTTGCACAAACATTCAGCCCAGATAATGTAATGGTTCACGAAGCCAAAGATGGGACGATTCCGGATAAGTACAACACTATGATCTTGAATGATGTAATGGAAAACTCCAAAATCATGCAGCTGGGCGTTTATGAGGAAATGACAGATAAGGAAAAGACATTCGAATACTTTGCTGAAGGACCAGGGGCTTACTGGGTAGGTGAGACTGAGAAGATTCAAACTTCAAAACCAACCTTGCTGCAAGTAAAGATGACGGCCAAAAAGCTGGGTGTCATTCTACCAGTTTCCCGAGAGTATCTACAGTACAGGGTTTCGAATTTCTTTGAATTGATGCGGCCGAAAATTGCAGAGGCATTCTACAAAAAGTTTGATGAAGCAGGAATTCTGAATGTAGCTAACCCATTCACTCAATCGATTGAACAATCAGTAACAGCTGCAGAAAATATAGTTTATGACGGGATCACTTACGACAATATCCTTGCTGTAGAAGATGAGCTTTTCGAGAATGATGTAGAGCCAAACGCATGGATTTCAAAAGTGCAAAATCATACTGCCTTACGCAATGCTCAAAAAGCTGAAAATGGAACATTACAATCATTGTATGATCGTTCAAACAATACTATTGATGGGTTGCCAGCAGTGGATTTAAAAACTGCAAATCTTGCAAAGGGAACTCTTTACGCTGGTGATTTTGATCAATTGAGATACGGTATTCCTTTTAATATTGATTATGCAATTTCAGAGGAAGCACAACTGTCTACTATTACAAATGCAGACGGGTCACCTATAAACTTGTTTGAGCAAGAAATGGTTGCTCTTCGTGCCACTATGGATGTAGGTCTTATGATTATTAAAGATGAAGCGTTCGCTAAGTTAACGCCTGACGCTCCGCCGGTAGGATAAATAATATAAATGTTAGGAGGAATTTTAATTGAAATATACTGTACTACGTTCATTTACGGATAAGGACACACAGAAAGCATACTACAAAGGGAATTCTTATCCAGGTGAAAAAGTGTCTAAGGAACGATTAGAGGAGCTCACAACTAAGAATAATACGCAAAAGAAAGTGTTGATTGAAGTAGTGGGACCTTCTAACAAAGCAGATGTAGAAAATTCCTATGGCGAGCCAGCGGACCAAGATGGTCAAGAAGGAGAATTCCCAAAGCATACAGGCGGTCCTTGGTATGTATTGTCTAATGGAGAAAAGATTCAGGGTAAAGAAGAAGCTCTTGCTGCAGAAGCAGAATTGAAGTGATTGGATGACCATCAAAGATAATGTCAAAATTATTGTGGGAATTCAAGATGATCTTCAAGATAGCCAGATTGATAGACTTATCACAAATGTAGAAGCCAGATTGAAAGTATGGTTAAAACAAAATGCTGGCCTGACAGTTATCCCTGAAGAGTTAATGTTCATTGTTGAGGAGCTGGTTGTGAACCGGTATAACAAAATCGGTAGTGAAGGGATGAAGTCAGAATCCATCGAAGGCAGGTCTGTTTCATTTACAGAAGATGATTTTAAACCCTATCAGTCCATCTTAGAAACGTATATCCCTATAACAGAGACTGCAGGAAAGGTAATGTTTTTTTGATGAGGTACTCCGATCGGGTCACACTTCATAAAGTTATAGGCAGGGCATATGATCCTTCTGTCGGAAAGACAGTTGTTAGGGTGGATGATGGTGTCATACTCCCTTGCAACACATCTCCTATCAGCTTGGAAAAAGTGAAAGTGTTATTCGGCTCCTTAGACAAGCAAATCACCACAGTTAGGCTACAGCGACCATACGGACGAAAAGTAGATAAAGCTGTCATCAACGGAAAGAAATATAACGTTCTCCGACATGTTACATACAGGTCTGAGAGCGTTTTGTTTTTGGAGGTGGTGAGCGAGTGGACTTAGATGGACTGGATGCCCTGCTTGCAAAGTTTGACCGAATGGATAGGGAGATTGAAGATGATGTAGGGAAAATCGTAAAAAATAACACCGTCGAAATGACAGAAAAGGTAGTTAAGAATGCGGAATTCACACAGGGGTATCAAATGGGCTACACCAAAAGGAATATTGAAACTAGGATGGTAAGAAAACTTGTCGGTAAGACCATCAGTAAATCAGAACACTCTGGTTATCTTGAATTCGGAACACGCTTCATGGACTCACAACCATTTATCTTTCCTGGATTCTACAATCAGAAAAAGCAGTTTTTCGATGACCTAAATAGACTTGTAAAGTAGGTGCTTAGGTGAAGTCACCAAAGATCCAACTGTTCAATGCAGTATTCAATAAATCTCTTTCTCTGGAATATGACACATATGATTATCTTCCAGGAAAAGACGAGGAAGTCTCATATCCATTTGTGTATGTAGCCGGATCGATAGGTTCTGATGTAATCAACAATAAAGAAGTAATAACCGGTAATATATCGCAAACCATTCATGTTTGGGAGATGGCTAATAATCGATCACATTTTGCCGAAATGATCAATAATCTCGAAATGGCATTGCGCAGGATGGTGCAGCTTGATAATTACTACGTGAGACTGGTTTCACTTGATTCAAATGAAATATTTGATAATACAACGACTGACAATCTGCTGCATGGAGTTATCCAGGCAGAATACAGAATTACCTAATAAGGAGGTAGAAGCATGGGCAACATTGCAAAAGGAGTACACAAGGTGCTCTATTTTCGAAAACTCGGTGAGGCAGCAGAAGGAGCAAAACTTGTCTTTCAAACCGAGCACTCAAAGTCATATACCCGCGATCGTGAATCAACAGTCACGAAGGATGGCAGCGTTTCAGGTTCTGGAGCACTTGAGGATGAGATAAGTATCTCAGCGCTTCAGGCAGAAACGGACCCAACATTTACAATGCTCAGTGATTCCATTGTCGATGACTACCCTGTAGAAATGTGGGAAGTAGATTTAGCTGATAGAGAAGAAACAGGAACAGATCCCGACACGGTTACTACCTTCGCTGCAGAATATCGCCAGGGTTATATAACTGAATGGGAGACTACGAATCCATCAGAAGTCGATCCTGAGGTGAGTGGGACCTTTGTGACTCAATTTAAACGGCAAAAGGGACGAGTGACACTGCCTTCAAATGATATAGAAACCTTAGGTTATGTATTTCATGACGTTTTAGCAACGGATCCAGCCGACGACGGACTTGGAACACCACCAGAAGCATAATGGGAATTCGGAGGGGCTAACCCCTCTTTTAATTTTTTTAGGAGGAAAATACTTTGCATATTAACTTTAACGGTAGAGATATTGAATTATCATTTGGTCTACGAACACTTACCACCATTGACCGATCACTAGGCTTGGAAGTGGAGAGTGTTAGCCTGGGTCAAGGCTTAGAAACCATGTTGGTTCCCGGTCTTCAATCAGGTAATATCATTTGCCTTTATAAACTGATCCAAGCAGCAACTGCTCATGACAAGAAAAAACCTACTACTGACGAGGACTTTGAAACGATCTTGAATGATATCGCGGACAGTGAAGGCCTAGATGAATTTGCTCAACGTGTCATGTATGAACTGGGAAAGCAACCTATGACCCGAAAGCTGGTTCCAGAAAAGTATCAAGCAGTGAAAAAAGTAAGCAAAACGACAGAGGGCTAACCTATAACGAAGTAGTTATATATGCACTTCGAAAACTTGATATAGGGCGCTTAGTTGATGTCGAAGAAATGACATTAAGTGAGTTCCATTTTAAAAGGTATGCCCAGGAGTATAAGGAAATAGATGAGGAATACAAACTGCATAAACTTGCTTTTCTCATTCGGAACGCTGAAGCGAAAGTCAATAAAGGGACCGAGAAGAAACCAAAAGAAGAATATGCATTCAAAGATTTCAATGACTTTTTTGACTATGAGGAAGCATTAAAAACTATTGATCAAGGATTTATTGTACAAAGTACCAATAAACCTACAAAAAAATTATCCCCTGCACAAATTGCTCTTCAACGAAATTCTAGAAAGGGGTGAATACATGTCTAACTACTCTGTAGAAGCTGAATTGAAAGCGAACGTTACGAAATTCAGGAAGGCCATTCAGAAGGCAAGAGACATAACTGAAAAATTCAAAAGAGATACTGAGAGTGTAGAAGATACCACATTAGATGCTGATATTAAACTACTGAAACGTAACATAAAAAATGCAAAGAAAATGATGGATAGATTCACTAAAGGCAAAGTGAAAAAAGAAGTGGGCGCGGATACAGTTAGCTTCTTTAAGAAGATCAGCAATTTACAGGCAAAGGCAAAAGCAATTGCTCGAGATAAAATCATCATCCGAGTGGAGGCTCGTGTGGATAAGTTTCAACAAAGAATAGATTGTATAGCAAAGACGATTAACTCTGTTGGAACTGTTACAGGTAATTTCTTTAGAGGTGGATCTCTAGCTGCACTTCCTGCATTAGTACCTTTAATTACAAGTTTGGCTGGTGCTCTTGGAGGATTGACTACTTCATTTGCTGCAGCTGGAACTGGTGCTATTTTATTTGGGACTGTAGCTACCTCAGCTTTAAATGATGTGTTTGAAGCAAACAAAACGATTAAAGATTTACGAAACGAGCTAGCAAACACCGATGATTTAGAAAAGAGAGCCGAAATACTAAAAGAGATTGAGAGTGCCCAGGCGAGCTTATCAAAAGAGCAACAAAGAGGCTTAAAAGCACTCCAGTCATTCAGTAAGTTCTGGAGCAAGTTTGCTAAGCAATTTGAAAAGCCTGTAATGGACATCTTTAACAGGAGTCTGGAACAAGTACAATCGTTACTACAAGACTTAAAGCCTGCATTTGACGGAGCCGTTGGCGCAGCGGACATTTTATCTAAAAGTTTAGGGAAATCAATAGAAACAAAAGAGTTTAAGGAATTCATTAGCTTTTTAAATAAAAATGCAGGTCCATCGATGGTAGCTATAGGAAAATCATTCGAGAATATAATGCAAGGAATTATGAATCTAATGGTTGCATTCACACCACTATCTATTGATATGCAGGGTGGACTAATCGGCTTAACAGAGAAGTTTGCTACTTGGTCTGCTACATTAGACGAGTCAAAAGGATTTCAGAATTTTATTCAGTATGTCAGAGAAAACGGACCAAAGGTAATGGCACTAATAGGTAATATCACTAACTTTTTAGTGCAACTGGGAATTGGTATGGCTCCTCTAGGTTCAAAAATACTTGATATGGTTAATGGATTTTTAAGTTGGTCTTCAGAAATGATGAAGGCTAATCCATTGATTGCTAAAGTCATTACCATGATTTTGTCACTAAGTGGAGTTTTGTTATCTTTAACACCTCTTATCATACTAGTTAGAACAGCTTTCGGTGGTATGGCTACCTTTATATGGCTTAAAACAGGAATGATGCGAGCTGGTTTAGTTACAGGCATTCAGATGATGATAAAGTCTTTAGCTCAATTCATTTTATCAGTAGTCACTACTGTCGCTCAGTTTATTGTTCATTCAGCTATTTTTATTGCCAGGTGGATCCTGATGGGGGCACAGGCACTAATACAAGGTGCTAGAATTGCAGCAGCTTGGCTACTTGCGACAGGTAAAAACATGGTGATTGCATTGTCTAAGATGGTAGCAACTTCAGCTATCTTCGTTGCAAAGTGGTCTTGGATGGGAATTCAAGCATTATTTCATGCTGCCAGGATGGCTGCAGCCTGGTTTATTGCCTTGGGACCGATTGGTTGGGTAATCGCTGCTGTAATCGGGTTAGTTGTGTTAATCATCGCAAACTGGGATAAAGTCAAAAAATGGACAGTGAAAATTTGGTCTGCTGTTTGGAATTGGATTAAAGACATAGCAAGTAAAATCAAAAATTGGGTGTCAGATAAGTTTGGAGCTTTGAAAAATACAGTGAGTGAAAAAATGTCTGCAACTTGGACGGTCATTAAAGCAATTTGGAGTAACATTTTAAGCTATTTTAAAAGTATTGACTTATATGAATCCGGTAAAGCAATTATTCAGAGTGCTATCGATGGCTTGTCGGCAATGAAAGGCAAGATTCTAGGGGTAGTGGATAACATAGTGGGAGCAGTCCGCGATTTTTGGCCGTTCTCTCCAGCCAAAAGAGGGCCATTAAGCGATATTCATAGAATGGATTTTAAAGGGCCAATCAGAACGTCGATCGAAAAAGCAAAGTCACCTCTTGTCAGTGCGACTGCAAAACTTGCAAATGGTGTAAAAACAGCATTTAACCCTGATTTGTCAGTAAATACTTCACGAATCAGTACAGGTTTAAGGGGGCTGAAAAAGAGTAGTGCAGCTCAAGTAAGCAGTGCAGTTAATGCTGAAGTCAAAGTGAATAACAAACAACCAGCCTTTATTAATCTGAGTTTAGGTGGACATGAATATAGAACGTTTGTAAGTGATATTACAGAGGAACAGGAAAGGGAATTAAATATACAAAATAGATTCAGATAAAAGAGGTGCTCTATGTACAAATTTGTAGATTTACATGAAAGAGGTGCAGCAAGCACCTCTTTATCCATTCAAACCATTTTTAATGGGATTAATTTAGATGAAGTACTAACAGATGAAAGTGGAGGTTTTACCACCCTTACAGTATCAGGAAGAGGTAATGTTACTAATCGTTTATCCACTACTGAAATTCCTGGAAAAGATGGTCTCCTTGAATCAAACGAATATACTAGCAGCGAGAGAGAAATTGTAGTGAAGTATAAAATAACTGATAGAACAAATGAAGGTTTTCGATTACGTTTCAACAAATTGAATTATTTATTAAAAGGTACAAAAAATGAATTGGTATTTTCCGATGAGGACGCGAGTTTTTATGCGACTCTTTCAGGAAATGAGGTGCCAGAAGAAAATAGCAATACTCTATTTGCGAGTTTAACTTTCTTATGTTCAAACCCAAGGAAATATGGGCCTGAAAAAACTATCACGTTGAACAACTCATCAGGAACAATAGCAAATGTTGATGGGACAGCTAGCACAAAGCCTGTATTTGAATTAGAAGTAACTGCCCCTATCACTTTTGCGATGGTGTCAGCCGGTGATGAATATATGGTTATAGGCAGACCGGCCGACGTAGAGGAAGAATTGGTGGATACAAAAACAATGATCCTCGAAGAAGAAGGGACATCGTTTGGCTCTTGGTCAGAAGCTTCAACAATGGTTGATGTGGGTGAAGTATCTGGGAGGTTTGAAACGGATGGAATTGGAATAACGGTTCCCGATTATGGTCTTCCTTCTGACAGTAGATGGCACGGTCCTGCATTAATAAAAGAAATACCAGTCATTCAAGACTTTGAAATAGAAATGTTAATGGATGTCAGAACCATTAATTCTCAAGAAACGTTTAGAATCGAATGTTATTTGTTTGATGAAAATTTTAATGTCTTGGGTAAGGTGGGAATTAAAGATAATGGACTGCAACTGCATAGAAAAAAGGGTGTTGGTCGTATTGGGTCAGAACTTGGTGGGACTACAAATTATCTAATATCCGCTGAGAACTATGAATACAATTGGGACACTTTTAACGGAATGGTGAGGATGAGAAGGGTAGGCAAAAGATTTGAATTCTATATAACACGTGTAAGTAATGCAGGTAACCATGTGAATTCACAGGTTGCGAGTTATTATGATAGCGATGGGTCTTATCAGGGCCTTTTAAAATATATCCAAATCCATATAGGAAAATATTCAGGCACCGAACAAGCTTATACCCCTCGAATAGATTCCATTCGAGTATTTCAGCTTCACGAAACTAATGTCGATCAAACACCTTATATAGCAAATGTCGGGGATAAAATCGTCATGAATCACCGAACAAGAGAACTATTATTGAATGGTGAACGAGTTGCTAAGGGCGACTTTGGCTCAAGACCATTCAACTTGTCGCCAGGTGAAAACACTCTTGTTTTATTACCAGAGAATGGGTTGAACGGTATTATGAAATATAGACCGGCATATTAGTGGAGGGATTATATGATACACATTGCTAATGGCCGTACTGACGAATTATATAATGAGTATATTATGGAGGAAGAATACTGGAACGATGAACGGCTGCGGGAGTTGAAAAGCAACCGAGATACATTTGCTTTTGAAACTTTTGCTGACAAAGCGTATTCAAACTTCTTAAAAGACAGGAATCGTATTTATATAGCACAAAAAACAGGTGATTATGCAGAATTCATCTTAGATGAAACCATTCAAATTTTGAATAGAAACGGGAGTCATGGACGGAAGGTTTATTCCACTGCAAGTTATTTGGAATTGAAGAAGTCAAAGCCTATTGAACCACAAACATTTGTAGAACAAACTCCATCTGTCCTCGTTGGGCGTGCATTAAATCACACGGCTTGGAGTCCAGGCGTAATTCAAGGCGCAGGGTATCGAACCTTAAATGTGGAAGAACATACAAGTCCCTACGATTTATTAAAGCGTATAGCGAGTGAGTTTCGTTTAGAGTTGAATTTTAGAGTGGTTGTTAGAGGAAACAAAGTTATTGCTCGTTATGTTGATTTAATCCAAAGAAATGGTGCTTTCAGAGGGTATGAAGTTGAATTTGGTCATGACCTACTCGGTATCGAAAGAAAAGAAAAAACAGTTGATATCGTCACGGCTTTAATAGGAGTGAGTCCTGCTGATAGCGAAGGAAATCGAAAAACGGTTTTTGTAGAAAGTGAAGATGCACTTTACCGTTGGGGGCGTCTTAACGCGACCGGTCAATTACAACACTTATACGATGTTTACTATCCTGAATCAACTGATCCGGAGATGAGTTTAGAAGAGCTTACAACGTACACAGAGAATGAATTAGAAAAGCGAATCAATGCTCGTATCGAATATTCCACTTCTATTGCGGTTTTATCAGAAAAAGTAGGACAGGAATTATTTTTTGGTGATACGATACGCGTTAAAGATGAAAAATTTAATCCTCCACTCTATTTAGAAGCTCGAGTACACACTATGTCTGAAAAAGACAAAGGGAAAAATGTAGAAGTTACACTTGGAGATTATGTTGAATTCACTGAGACTGAGGTCAAGTCAATTTTACGTTCGTTACGCGATCAAGTTAATAAGAAAATCAATAATGCTCGTTTAATGGAATATGCAGAGCGAAGATTTCATGAAGGTTCAACTCCTCCTGAAGATAAGTCAAAAAAATGGCTGGATACATCTAACCCTGAAGGAATAAATCCACCTGTAGTTATCTGGAGAACCTGGAGTGAAGAATCAGGGACCTGGCTTGCGGGTCCAAGTGGACCACAGGGACCCAGGGGACTACAAGGATTACAAGGTGATAAGGGAAATCAAGGAATCCCTGGACCGGCAGGAGAAGAAGGGACGCCTTCATACACTCATATTGCCTATTCTAATAGTGAAGATGGTATGGTTGGTTTCTCTATCGCTGATTCGATGGATAAAGAATACATTGGAATCTATGTGGATAGCAACCCGATTGATTCAACGACCCCTTCCAGATACAAATGGACCCTGATTAAAGGAGCGCAAGGCGATAAAGGTATTCCAGGATCACCCGGTTCTGATGGATTGACCCCATATTTTCACACTGCCTGGGCAAACAATTCAACGGGTACAAATGGTTTTTCTACGACTTCTGCTTCTGGAAAAACGTACATTGGAACATATACTGATTTCATTCCAGCAGATTCAAGCGATCCCTCTCAATACACCTGGATACTTATAAAGGGAGAAAAAGGAGAAACCGGTAATCAGGGAGCTCAAGGCCCTCAAGGTCCGCAGGGGCCAAACATCGTAGACAGTACGACCGAGATAGAAGCGAACGTCATCAAATCGAATCACATCGACGTCTCAAATCTGTCAGCGATTGTTGCCGATTTAGGTAAGGTAAATGCCGGTACTCTAACCGGAGTTCAGATTAACGGTTCGACATTCACCTCACGTTTAGATGCGTACAACTTCACCGAGATTCAAGACAATCACGTCCATTCGGAAGGTCAATACGTAGACACTACCTATGGATTTGGGGACAGTTACGGTGAGTTCGACATCAACGACGGTCGCATGTACTTCAAAGTGGGTCAACGTTCCGGAAGCACGAAGTTGCCCGGTTCTACAATTGATTTCACTATGTTTGGAGTCGTAATAAAGGATAGTAACGCAGGCAGCGGTATTTACCTCGGTAGCGACGGATCCATAGGATTTGGTAATTGGTACGATCAGCTTCCGGGTGGTGCTATTTACAAGTGGGGAAACGGCATTAACATCGATGGACTACAACCCTCGGTTCATGAATATCTCACAAAACTAAATGGGTGGGTTGATTATGGGGCAGAGTACACACCTGCTGCATACACAAAAACTGCGGATGGTTATGTTCACTTGCGAGGAATGGTTAAGTCCGGAACTATCGGGTCTGCGTTAGGGCGTCTCCCCGTGGGATGCAGACCTTATAAAAAAGAAGTCTTCACAGGCTTGTCATCAGGAAACGTTGCTACTCGTATTGATATCGGTGTGGATGGTTACATTACTCCTCAAAATGGAAGCAATTCTTGGGTCTCTATCTCTGGTATTTCATTTAGAGCAGAAAATTAAGAGGTGAACTAAGTGGGCAATAAAACTATAAAGAAAACTGTTTTTGAGGTCGATGCATCAGGAGGTGTAATCGATTTTTTTATTTTGTCTGAATCAGAAATCACTTCAGCTACTGAAGAAGGGAGACGTATCATACGGGAGGGGTGGCATCAGAGAATATTTAAACCTAAATATGATTTTGAATCTAATGCGTGGATTGAGGGTCTGGATCCTGTTGAGCTCCAAAACAAATTGCAGTTAATTGAGGAACAAGAAAATACGCCACCTGACGAAGAATTAAATGCCATTGCGATTATGGAATTATCGCAGTTGGTATTAGGAGGGGGTGAGTAGATGTTGGCTATGTTATTTGCAACTTATATCATTCGTGGGAAATGGAAGTATGAGGATGTTCCTGAACTATTAAAGGTTGATGTTAATAAAATTCTTAAAGCTGAGGGATATATAGATTTCAGTTAGAGTTATAATGTATAAAATGTTTGAATAAATTTACTTACTTTTACATTTTTTTATTACGATTGGGTAAAATAAGAAAAAGTATTGAAAGGGAGGGCTTTTATGTATATTGACCCTAATTCTTTTAATGTAAGAGAAGTAGATGATCTTGAAGATTTTATTGATGAAGATTTATTGGCATTAGGAGAAGAATATTTTGATCCGAATGAAGCTGTTGATTGGATTTATTGAGTTTTGAACCTTACTGAGTAAATAAGATTCTTTTCTTTTTTTCAGATGGGGAAAATGAATAATTCTATTTTAAGAGCCTTATTCAAAGGCTCTTTTTTATTTTAGACGAGGTGAAAAGAAGGGGAGGAGAAATGGGTGTTATTAAGCTTTGAAACATTAGATATTGCAAAAGCCTATTTATTTGGGAATGTGAAGTTTTTAGATTTACTTGTATTACTGAGTGTAATCGATATTATCTCAGGAGTTATTAAAGCTTGGAAGGATAAAAGGTTACGAAGTAGAAATGCTTGGTTTGGATACGTTAGGAAGATGCTAAGCTTCTTTGTAGTTATTATCTCCAATGTCATAGATCAAATTCTTGGATTGAACGGTGTCCTTACTTTTGGGACCGTTCTTTTTTATATAGCAAATGAGGGTCTTTCGATTGCTGAAAACCTTGCTCAAATTGGTGTGAAGATTCCTAAGTCGATTACGGATCGTTTACAAGTCATTGAAGACCAAAGTGAAGAAAAGAAGTAAAGCTCTCCAACCGGAGGGCTTTTTTAAAATATAAAGATTCAAAAAGGGAGAGAAAAAATATGTTTATTTATCCAACGCAAGGAAAAATCACTTCTCGTTTCGGTAAAGATTTTTTGAATGGTGTGGCTAGAATGCATAATGGAATCGATATCGCGAAGGGTGGTATAAATGAAGTAGTAGCATCAGCAACTGGTAAAGTATCCAAGTCTTATTTATCATCCTCATACGGTGAGTGTGTCCGTATTATTCATGAAATTAATGGTCAAACATGGGAATCTCTTTATGCACACATGAGAACCGGATCGAGAAAGGTTAGCGAAGGAGATCATGTTAAACAGGGACAACCTATCGGTATCATGGGAAACACTGGTTATTCTTTTGGTCAACATCTTCACTTCGAGTTGCACAAAGGCAGGTGGGATATTAAAAAGAGTAAAGCTGTGGATCCATTAAAATATCTTTTGAAAGACCTTTCTCCATCATCTTCTCCAAGCTTATACACGGTAAAGTCCGGTGACACACTGTGGGAGATTGCTCAAGATAATAACCTATCAGTAAGTGAATTGAAATCCCTAAATGGGTTAATATCAGATGTCATCTACCCAGGAGAAAATTTAACTTTGAAAAATTCATCTTATGTGGGGAAGAGAGCTGAGTGTAGGGTATCAAAATTACGATTTTATTCCAGGCCATCGTGGGATGATAAATTTGTAGTGGATTATTTAACAGAAGGATATGGTTTTCCAATCATCGTAAGAAAATTGAAAGTGGATGATGCTTATCAATTTGAAGTGGAAAATTCAAAGGGTAAAACTTTCTATGTAACAGCCAATGAAAAATATATTCGTGTTGAATAAGTTTAATAATAATTACAGATAATAAAATAGAGCACATAGTAAAAACCTTCATAGCTTTTATGTTGCCTTCTCTAGAATACCTGGAGAAGGTCTTTCTTTTCCAATTTTTATACAAAGAACGAAGCAAGTAAATCATCTTGACCTCATAGAGGACGAGATGATTTATTTAGAAATTCTCTAATTTCATCAACTGAAATTCCTAGATTGCGAGCCTCAAAAATGAGTTCAATCCATTCTTGATCTAGTTCATTTTCACAAGTATTTGCAGTAGTCAATATATTACCCTCCTAAAATATGTACTATTCTAGGTAGCTCAGCCGTCATCGCTGTTTATTAACTTAGACCTGTAGCTTTGCGTCCCAATCTTTCGAAAGGTTTGCCTTTTTTCTAAAACTATACAACTATGTAAAATAATAGTACCATTACTGTTTAACGTAATGAATAAAAAAACAGAAAGTTCGACATATTTTTAGTTTTTGTCGCACTTCGAATGGAGTGTGGGGATATTAAATATTTAAACAGCAAATAGAATACGAAGAGTTAATAATGAACTCGATTTATATATCTCTAACCAATTAGTGTGTTTTTTTCCATTACTTAAATAGATTTTAAATATAATATTGAATACTTGTTCCCTATATAGCAAAATAAACCATCTTTTCGAAATTAAGCATCAAACCAATAATAATCATTACATATCCACCAATGAACAACCCCATTACGATAAACGGGATACAAAGACCGAGAGAATACGCAGTGATATTCAGAAATGTTTGTGTGGGGTTTATTGTTCCAATTTTACTAAAAGAAAACCCTATTACTAGTAATGATGAAAAAATTGTAAGTTTTTAAAATATTCTTCTAGGAATAATTTGACTTTTTTATGGTAAAAGAAGTAAATGTATGTTTAAATATTCCTAGGTAATAGGTAATGGATGGAAACATTACCTATACCTAGTGTAATTTATGGCCATATTTTACAGAAAAATTTTTAAGTGGTGATTATTGTAAAACGCAAAAATTACTTCATATTACTGTTAATCATTACAGTTATAGGAGCATACTTTTTAACTAGTAATCTCTCAAAGTCTAATCAAGTTCTGCCTTGGACGATTGAATACCTAAATGTAGATTCACTGGATGAATTTAATGGAAATAACATTAAGGTAGCCATACTTGATACAGGAATTGATATATCACATCCTGACTTAAAAGGTAAGGTAGTTAAAGAATATAACACTATCTCGCCTGGTAATCCTTCAATTGACGATTCAGGACATGGAACAGCAGTAGCTGGGATTATTGCAGCTATTGATAACCACATTGGGACTAAAGGAATAAATCCTCAGGTGAATTTATATTCTGTAAAAGTTGTAGATAAGAATGGACGAGGTAAGTTAGAAGATCTTATTGAAGGTATTGAATGGTGTATAGATCAAAATGTTGACATTATCAACATAAGTCTAGGGAGATCTCACGGTAATAAATCACTAGAGGCAGTAGTAGAAAAAGCAATAGAAAATGGAATTGTTATCGTAGCATCTTCAGGTAACAATTTTAAAGATGATAGCGATTATCCAGCTGCATATAAAAATGTTATTTCTGTAACAACTGTCGATGAAAAGAATATCCTACCAAGTTTTGTTTCAAAAGGGAAAATTGATTATTCAGCTCCAGGAACGGAAATTCCAATACTTACTCTCGATCATGAAAAAGTTTCGAAGAGCGAAGGTACCTCTTATGCGACTGCTCACTTAACTGGATTAGTTGCTCATGTTTTACAGCGGAATCAAATAGCTCAGACGAATGAAGAGAGTACTGTTGAACAAGTCAATAATGTTTTGAAAAGCTGGTCTAAGGATTTGGGTGTAACAGGAAAAGATAATCTGTTTGGTGAGGGTAGTGTGAGTATTCCAAAATCATCATAAATATTATCTGAAGAGAGATAAAGCAAGCAAAATCAAGAATAATTTTAAAAAAAGGGAGAAAAGAGAATGAAAAAAATTATAGCTAGTCTTTTTACATTAATGCTAATCTTAGGAGTTGTTACTCCTAGCTATGCTGCAGCTAATGAGTCAGAAAAACAATTGAAAAAAATAGAGAAAGAGCAAGAAAAACTTCAAAAAGAGCAAGAAAAAATGATTGAAGATGTTGAGCCGTTTGTTAACGTAACAGAGGATGGTAAATTTGAACTGGTTAATGCTCCAAAAAAATTATTTAAGAAATATGATTTAGCAAAATTAGAAGCACATTTTGTTGAAATGAATAAGCTGGCTGAAGAAGGTTCTGTGACTATTAATGATGATTTAAGTATTGAAGATAATCTTTTTACTATTTCCGCTGTTTATGGAAAATGGACTTATCATTGGTGGGGATATGATAGAAAAATGAGCAATAGCTATGCAAATTGGTATGCAAATGAGTACTTAGATATGATTGCGGCTGGAGGAACTGTAGTAACTGGTGTTGGCGCTTTCTTCCCTCCAGTTGGGGCAGTAGCAGGTATTTCTACGGGTCAATGGTTATTGCTAAAAAATAGAATTAATGCTAATAATAAGGGTAATGGAGTTTATGTAGGGGTAACATGGGCACTTTTCTTTAACGTGGAACCTCTATAAGAAAGAAAGGAGGTAATCCAAGCTGAATACTAGCTTATTAATGACTATTATTCCTGTGTTACTAATCATAATAAGTATTACATTTTTCGTTATATACTTAATAAAAAAGAACAAAAACGAACACAAAAATATAGCGTATAAAGTAGGGTTTTCAATTACTTTTCTTGTTTTGGTAGTTACCTATTATGCTATAGCAAAATAGTAAGTGGAAATTGAAAATAGCCTATGAATCTTCTTGATTCATAGGCTATTTTTCTATTTAAAGCACATTCTTTACAAATAAATTATTGGACATAACTCCACTATTAATAGCTGCTCGATCAAGCTCTAATAATATCTTCTATATCATTCTTTCTATAAGTGCTTTACAACTCTGCCTTTTTCACTAATAAATAAAAAAGCAATCTAAAGAAAGCCCTAAGTGGATTGTTTTATATGCTTCATTCTATTAGGAAATTATTATCTAAAAAAAGAATATTTCTTTACTATCTCTTCAAAGGTTCCCTCATCAATAATAGGAAGATTTTCAGTATCAGGACAATCAAAGTGTAAGATACTGTTGGCATAATTTAGGGCTACTTGATCTTGTGGTTGATAATACTCCTTACAGTGCTGACATCTAATTTTATTCTTCACTATAACTCCTCCTTTCCATTACGTTAATTAGTAATTCGGGTTTGGATATCCATAATCCTTTTAAATTACAAATATAAATGTAAAAAGATTAATATAAAAATAATGCATAGTTCTATCAATATTACTGGTCATTTAGTGATCACGACCATGCATACGAGGGATGCAAAAGGTGCGATTTACCGTTTAATGGAATTAGGAATTGAATGGCATGATATTCAACAAACACTGTTAGCCGTATCGGCACAGAGATTACTAAAGTTAGTTTGCCCGATTTGCAAAACGGAGTGTGGAGGGAATTGTCTTCGAGGTAAAAAGGTTAATAGAGCTTCTGTCTATGAAATTGTAACAGGAAGAGCTTTGAAAGAAGTAATAAAGGAGGCGAAGGGGGAGTCGGTCCAGTATCAGTATCATACACTCCAAACCTTGATCAATAAGGGGGTGGCACTAGGATTTGTTTCAGAACTTGAATATAGGAAATGGATTCATGAAGAAAAGCGATGATCAAGGTAAGTTTCTCAAAAGACTTGGAGACCTCCTCCAAAAGGGCTATAGTTTTTCAGAAGCCATCGATTTTCTCTTGCTCCCTAAAGAAAAGAATACGCTCAAATTAAAAAAGAGAATGATGGGGTCGTTGCAAAAAGGAGAGTCCGTCTCTTCAGTCATCAACAAAGAGCTAAATATCCCTAGTCACGTCAGTGCACAAATTTATTTCGCCGAGCATCATGGTCAAATGGGACATACTCTATCAGAAGCGGGAAACTATCTGATAAAGAGAAGGGAAAACCAGCAGAAAATACGACAAGTCATTCAGTACCCATTCATGCTTATCATCATCTCGATTTTAATGATGGTCTTACTGCGAAAAGTGCTATTTCCAAGATTTCAGTCTCTGTATACTTCTATCGGATATGAACCCTCAGCGAATCTTTTGCACCTTCTCCACTTCATCGAAAGATTCCCAGTGATTTTCAGTATATTTTTACTATCACTCATTTTCTGCACAATAGTATTCTCCCTGTTCAAAAAAAGAATTTCTCCTATTAAAATCTCATTCACTCTATGCAAAATTCCTTATCTATCAAAATATTTAAAGCTTGGTCACTCACACTTTTTTGCGAGAGAACTAAGCTTCCTTCTCACAAGCGGAGTATCCATCACAGAGTCTCTGCTCATCATTGAAAGTCAATCCTTCCGACCAACGTTACAATACGTTTCAATAAAATTGATCGAAGGATTAAAAGAAGGGAAACCATTTCATGAATGTTTCTTATCGCTTCCGTTTTTTCAAAAAGAGTTACCCTTTGTTGTCCATCACGGGCAATCCAATGGACGATTAGCTGAAGAACTGCGACTTTATAGCGAGATATGCTTTCAAGAATTAGAGGAGAATACCAATGCATTGCTTAAATATATTCAGCCGATGATTTTTACTTTTGTAGGTCTATTCATCATGGCGATCTACTTCTCCATTATGATGCCCCTATTTCAGATGATGCAGGGGATTTAGAAAAAAATCTAAATATTGGCCAATACCAGCGTTGCCTCGACACAACAGCAAATTAAATGAATTTCGTCCTGTACCATAGTCACATTAATAACAAATACACAATACCCAAGGAGGAATACCATGCTCAAAAACGATAAAGGCTTCACCCTAATCGAAATGATGATTGTTCTATTAGTCATATCTGTATTGCTTTTTATTACGATACCTAACGTCACCAACCAAAGCAATTCAATTAACTCCAAAGGCTGCGAAGCATTTGTTCACATGGTGGAAGGCCAGGTTGAGGCCTACAAAATGGATGGGAATGCGCTCCCGGTCACCATAGATACCCTTGTCACAGATGGGTATTTAAATGAGAATTATAAAGCCTGCCCCGACGGAAATGCCATCACCATTGATGCTGAAGGGAAGGTAATCCCTAATTAATGAAGTAAGAAATGGGGAAGCAGGGTATACCCTTATTGAGATGCTTGTCGTCTTATTGATTTTCACGACCCTTCTATCTTGGGTCAGCTTTTCCATACTTCCTATGAAAGAAGTTAATGAAAAGGACTTATTTCTTTCCCAGCTCCAATCAGACCTCTATCAGATCCAAAGCTACAGCATTAGACATCAAGTTCCCATCACCGTGACCTTTTACCCCATAACTAATAAATACATTGCGAAAACCGCTACTAGACAAACGATTGTCTCAAGAGAGATTTCATCTTCCATCCAGATTACATCAATAAACAGCTTATCAGACATCACATTCTATCCAGATGGAAATACAAATCGATTTGGCAAGCTGAACTTTAAAATGGGAGATACCATGATTCAGCTCATGTTTCAAATTGGGCAAGGGAGGTTTTATGTACAAGAATACTAAAGGTTTCTCACTTCCGGAAGCCCTTATTGCCTTGAGTTGCATCCTTATGATAGCAGGCGTATTTATACCTTTTCTGATCCAATATGCTTCTCAACTTCAACGACTTCAGCATGAAGTGGAGGCTTTGAAATTTCTTAAAGAAGGGGTGGAGAAGGCAATCGTCAGTCGCGAGTATGTGAAGCATTCAAGAATGTATAAAGGAGTCAGATATGAACTCGATTGGAAAGGGGGAGTCAATGAAGAAGCGTGTGTCCAATATCATAAAAGAGGTGCGGATCCCCATGAAGTCTGTATTTCAAAGGCTGAATAACAAAGGATATACATTAATCGAGGCTCTGTTAAGCTTTACAGTATTTTGCATGATTTCACTATGCATCCCTCTCATTATGAACGGTTTCTCTACGATTAAAAATGATATGGTTCCTCCACATTATTATGAATGGAATCTATTCAATGAAAGTTTGAGAAATGAACTATGGAGAGGGGAAAGTGTAGTGATCACGCCTGATAAGATCTCTTTTCTGGTGAGTGGTGAATCCATTTCGTATGAAAAGTATAATCAATCCATTCGAAGGAGGGTAAATAATCAAGGGCATGAAGTCGTTCTACAGTCAGTGGATTCATTTAGCTTTGCATCCATTAGCCAGGGAGTGCATATGGATTTGGAGTTTGTGGGTGGAGAAAAAGTGGAGGGGGAATTCTTTTACTTTTCAACCGAACAAGGAGAAGGAATGCCTTAACAATAAGGGGTTTATTTTGCCATATACTTTAGTGCTTCTGATGATTGTTTTATCTATAGGGTTTGCTGCAAAGGATCTTTTTATTAGTAAATATCTATACTTAACAAATATGAAATACATTTATGAAAGAAACGTGAGTGTATCTCATGCGATCCTGTTGGAGATGGAGAGTGGGGTGCTCGCCTCCAAACAATGGAAAGGGAATTATGGTGAAATCGTTACCCGAAGCGATATGGACAACCCGGATGAAATACGTTTGGAAGTGACATTCAAACGGGATGAGAAGCTTTTTCTTCCAACGACGGTTGTGTATAATAGGGAAACAAAACACATTATAAGTTGGGAGTAGAATATGAAACCGATTTTCTTTATTGGATTTATGGGGGTAGGAAAAACGACGATTGGGAAACATCTTGGGGAACTACTGAATCTCCCGGTCATTGATATGGACAGTTACATTGAGAACAAAGAGAAAAAGTCTATTAAAGAGATCTTTAATCAGCAGGGAGAACAACATTTCAGGGATCTGGAAAACAAAGTCCTCCTTGAGTTAGCCAACAAGCAAGCGATTATCACTACGGGTGGAGGAGTGATTGAAAGGGAAGAGAACCGGGAAATCTTACGACAACAGGACTTAGTATTCCACCTGACTTGTCCTTTTGCTTCATTATGGTCCCGTTTAGAAGACGATGAAAATCGTCCACTCGTACAAAATAACTCCAAGGAACGGTTATCGGTTTTATTCAACCTTCGCTTCCCACTGTATGAGAGTGGAAGCTCCATAACGATTCATACAGACAATAAAACCATAGAAGAGGTTATTGAAGAGATACTGCCTCATCTAGATGGGCAAGCTGAATAAATTACTTATAGCCGGGCATACTGATAAAAGCAGGAGGTGGTGCTTTTATGTCAGTGAATGATTATGTTAAATTCATAACACAAACATTTGTCCAACATTATGAAAAATCACCTCATGAACGTAAAAGTATAAAGAAGCAACGGAAAAATGAGCGAGAACCATTTCTATTTCGCTGGTTCGGGATCATCCCATATGCTTTCATGATCATGTTTAAGAAAAATAAATAAAAAACGGCTGCCATATGTGGCAGTCGTTTTTTATGTGATGAAAATGGAGTAAAGGAAATCCGCTTACTCCGATTATGATTAATTAGAATGCTGTAAATAAAAAATCCCGCCATTGATGATATCAATGGATATCTTAGGTTCATACTGCTCTTTCAATGCTTGTTGTTCCAGGAAATAGGATTCGGGCTTTTCTTCTTGACCTCCATAAAAGTGATTCAATAATTGTAAATCTTCCTCCCACGTCTTTCGTGCCTGCTCAGCCCATTCAATAGGTTCTTCTTTGATTTCTTCATACAGGAAAGTCTGAATGCGGTTCACTCCGCTTTTCGGTTTAATGATCGGTGTCAATGTGAATGAGAAATCAGGAATTTTAGGTGTCAGGTTTCTGGACATCAATGATGAATGAAAGTTTTCCTGAATGACGCCATTAATCAGGTTTAATCCGATGCTTCTAATGCTGTCTTTCTTTCGGTTAGATTGATACGAAATTTTGATATTCAAACCGAGCCATGGATGTAGAGGCGTTTGCTGACCACTCGGTGTGAGCCGGTTTTCATATAAGCGAATATACCCTGCTAAATTTCGTGTTGAATGGAAGATTTGGTGTAACCGCGGAGAACCAAAGTGAATAGGTTCTCCTTTTAAGTCTTCAGGTGCTTTATCCGGATTCGTTATAAGGGATAATGTCATCGGATTTGGAATACCTCCCGTTTTCTCAAGGTAGTGCCAGTAGAAAGGGCGGTTCATCAGCTCCTTATCCAAATCAATCGTGAGCTGGACGGTCATATGACCGTCTCCGTTCGCAACCAGATCACATCCATTAGCCACGAAGTATCTCTCAAGAAATTGATGAATTTCGTGCTGCTGCATTTGATTTCTCCTCCTTTAATTGTTCGGCAAATTGAATCATACTCGTTAAATTCTCCATTTTAATCTTCATTTCCCCTTCCGTTCTGGATGAAGAAAGAATATCGGTTACATGCTCTTCGAAGTCACGGAAATCCAGGCGGGTCAGGATTTCATCCAATTGTCCGATTACTCGTTCAAAGAGATTAATTTTTTCATAAAGAAGCTTTAATATATGTTCTTCGACCGTGTTTCTGGTAGCGAAATTGTAGATGTGAACATCCTCTGTCTGTCCAAGACGGTGGACACGACCTATTCGCTGCTCTAACCTCATAGGATTCCATGGCAGGTCAAAGTTGATCACATGATGGCAGAATTGGAGGTTGATTCCTTCCCCTCCGGCCTCAGTAGCAATTAGCACCTGTGCATGCTTTTGAAAGAGTTCACGCATCCAATCCTTTTTCCCCCGTTTAAATCCACCTCGGAAAGGTACAGAGCTTATTCCATGCTGTTTTAAGAACCATTGCAGATAGAGCTGTGTCGCCCGGTACTCTGTAAATATAATCACTTTATCATTGATCGATTGGACGATTTCCAGTGCTTTCTGAGCCTTGGAGTTCATTGTCACGTTTTCTACTTTTTTCATCAGAGTGCCAATAGTATTCTCAAAACCAGCCGTCGGAGCTTCCTTCTTCTCAAGCATGTTTTTGAGAGTATAAAATACTGCTTCACGAGAGCTGCATGCTTCTCTTTGAAGTGTTAATAGAGAGAAGGAGCTTGAATTAGCCCAGTCATCATAGTTCCCTCTGAGCAAATCGATGCTGTTATATAAATCTCTTTCAGCTTCGTTAAAATCGATTAAGACAGTCTTTACGTGCCGTTTTGTCCATTCTATACCCGTATCGCTGCGTCTATTACGAATCATCACTTTGTTAATGAGACTTTTTAAATGTTCATCCTCTTGAAGAGTACGGTCCCCCTTTTTATATCTGTCAGAAAACCCGGTTTCATTTCCGAGGTGTCCAGGCTTAAGGAGAGAAACTAGATGGAAAATCTCTTCGACACGATTTTGGATAGGTGTCGCTGTCAGCAGTAAGCAGAATTTCTTCTTTAGGTTCTGGACAAATTCATAGTTTTTTGTTTTATGATTTTTTAGTTTGTGAGCTTCATCAATAATTACCAAATCATAGTCCTGTTCATACACTTTTTCCCGATGAGGGCTTCGCTTAGCCGTATCCATGGATGAAACGACAATATCGCACTGATCCCAAACGTAACTTTTTCGTTGTGGAACAGCCGGGATGAAAAACTTACTGTTTAATTCATAGGCCCATTGAGAGACAAGGGAAGCGGGAACCAATATTAATACTTTCTTCACTAATCCTCTAATCATGTATTCTTTCAATATTATTCCTGCTTCAATGGTTTTACCTAATCCGACCTCGTCTGCAAGGATCGCTTTTCCGTTCATCGTTTCAACAACCTGCTTTGCTGCTTCAAGCTGATGGGGGAGCGGAGTGACATTTGCCAAATGTTTTGGTGCTTGCAGGCCTTCAAAGTTCGGAATTGCAAGATGATGTTCAAATTCGATGGCCAGCTTATAAAGCTCCCAATTTCCCCATGGGCCATCGTTATCAATTAAATTCTCGAGACCCTCTCCCCATTCTTCATCAAATATAACCTCAACATTCATCTGAAAAACATCTCCTTATTTCTAATAAAAATGATTGCTCAATCCTCGTATTTAATGGTAGGATGAAATTAGATTTTCTATTGTTTAAAAAACTCGAAAATCCGAACATTCACATTTACAACATTTCTTCTGTATATTTCTAGTATGACCAAATGTTTCAAGGAATATTGGCGAATGATAACAAGGGGAGAGACTGTGCATACAGCGCCGAAGGAGCAAGCACATTTAAGTGTGAATCTCTCAGGCAAAAAGACTCTTGTTGGACGCAACTCTGGAGAGTGTTTCCGTCCCGGAAACCACCAAAGGGGAAAGCCGTTCTTCGGTAAACTTTCAGGTGCAAGGACAGAGAAAACTTCTTTATGAAAAGGGGTTTTTCTGTCCTTTTTTTCATGGGATAAAACTTGGTTAAGGATTATGCATGTAAGGAAGATAAAGGGGGAAAAGTCATGTCAGAGTTAAAACAAACACCTTTATACGAAGTGTACAAAGAGTATGGAGGAAAGACCATCGACTTCGGTGGCTGGGCTTTACCAGTGCAATTCTCAAGTATTAAAGAAGAACATGAAGCGGTACGATCCCGGGCAGGACTATTTGACGTTTCTCATATGGGAGAAATTGAAGTGAAGGGTGAAGGGGCTCTTGACTACTTACAAAGAATGATGACAAATGATGTCTCCAAAGTAAAAGATGGAGGTGCTCAGTATACGGCTATGTGCTACGAAAACGGTGGGACGGTCGATGACTTATTAGTTTATAAAATAAAAGATAATGATTATTTGCTCGTTGTTAATGCGGCAAACATAGATAAAGATTTTCAGTGGCTGAAAGAACATGAAGTCGATGGCGTTGAAATCAACAACATCTCTGAACATACGGCGCAATTGGCACTTCAAGGTCCACTTGCTGAACAGGTTTTACAAAAGCTTACAAACGAACATTCACTAAGCGATATCGGATTTTTTAAATTTCAGACCGAAGTGAACATAGATGGTAAGCTTGCACTTGTTTCACGTACCGGTTACACAGGTGAAGACGGATTTGAGATTTACTGTGATGCAGGTGATGCGGCTGCAATCTGGAAGGCGATCTTAGCTGCGGGCAAGGAGCATGCTGTACTTCCATGCGGACTTGGTGCACGTGATACATTGCGTTTTGAAGCGAATCTTGCACTTTACGGACAAGAATTATCTCAATCGATCACTCCGATCGAAGCAGGGATTGGATTCGCCGTAAAAGTGAATAAAGAGGTTCCATTTAATGGTCAGGAAGTGCTGAAACAACAAAAAGATGAAGGCGCCTCAAGAAAAATCGTCGGGATTGAAATGATTGATCGCGGAATTCCACGTCATGGCTATAAAGTGTTTTCCCGTGAAGAAGAAATAGGGGAAGTCACAACCGGTACGCAATCGCCGACATTAAAGAAAAATGTTGGATTAGCATTACTCGATAATGAGTTTACTTCTTTAGATACGGAAGTACTGGTTGAAATCAGAGGGAAAAAGTTAAAAGCGAAAGTAGTAGCCACACCATTCTATAAAAGACCAAAGAAATAGGGGAGGAATGACGGTCATGAAACATCGTTATTTACCGATGACAGAGCAGGATCAAAGGGAAATGTTAGACAGCATAGGAGTAGACAACGTTAACGATCTATTTGAAGATATTCCCGAGAAGGTTCGTTTCAAAGGGGATTACAAAATCAAAGAGGCGAAGTCAGAAACGGAATTGGTAAAGGAACTGACCAAAATGGCAGCGAAGAATGCTGACCTAAAAAGTCATTCATCCTTTTTAGGGGCTGGAGTATACGACCACTACATGCCGATCATCGTGGATCATGTATTATCACGCTCTGAATTTTATACAGCTTATACACCTTATCAGCCGGAAATCTCGCAAGGAGAACTTCAAGCGATTTTTGAATTCCAAACGATGATCTGTGAGCTGACCGGGATGGATGTAGCCAATTCTTCCATGTACGATGGAGGAACGGCTCTTGCAGAAGCAGCTATGCTGAGTGCAGGGCAGACCCGTCGGAAAAAGGTACTGGTTTCAAGTACCGTGCATCCCGAATCACGTGATGTTTTACGATCTTATGCAAAAGGTCAGTATATAGAAGTGGTAGAAATCCCGCACAATAACGGTGTTACGGATGTGGAAGAACTTAAGCAATTAATGAGTAATGATATTGCAGCGGTAGTCGTTCAATATCCTAACTTCTTCGGCCGGGTAGAAGAACTAAAAGCCATCGAAGAAGTGACTCATGCCCAAAAAGCGATGTTCGTGGTTTCTTCAAACCCGCTTGCACTAGGGGCGCTTACCCCTCCTGGACAATTAGGAGCAGATATCGTCATTGGTGATGCACAGCCATTTGGTATTCCAAGTGCATTCGGTGGACCGCACTGTGGATACTTCGCCGTTAACAAAAAGCTTATGCGTAAAGTTCCAGGCCGTCTTGTTGGTCAAACGGTTGATGAAGATGGAATCAGAGGATTTGTTCTGACTCTTCAAGCACGTGAACAGCATATCCGTCGAGATAAAGCCACGTCGAATATTTGTTCAAACCAGGCATTAAATGCACTCGCTGCGTCTGTCGCCATGACGGCTCTAGGAAAACAAGGCGTCAAAGAAATGGCACTTCAGAATATCCAAAAAGCACATTATGCAAAAGAAGCCTTTAAAGCAAAAGGGTTCTCCATTGCATTTGAAGGACCATCATTCAATGAGTTTGTCGTAAAGGTAAATATGCCTGTTAGAGAAATCAATCAAAAACTTCTGAGTAAAGAAATGATCGGTGGATACGATTTAGGATTAATGGATGACAGCTTATCACAGCACATGCTAGTGGCTGTTACTGAACTTCGCAGCAAAGAAGAAATCGACGCATTCGTAGCAGAATTGGGGGATTGTCATGAATAAGCAAGATCAACCTCTTATCTTTGAATTATCTAAAGAAGGCCGTGTCGGCTATAGCTTACGTGAAATGGATGTACCACATGTGGAATTATCGGACCTCATTCCATCGGATTATATCCGTTCGGAAGAACCAGAGCTTCCAGAGGTATCTGAACTTGATATCATGCGCCATTATACGGCGTTATCAAAACGTAATCATGGCGTGGATTCCGGTTTCTATCCATTAGGGTCTTGTACGATGAAGTACAATCCGAAGGTGAATGAAAACGTGGCACGATTGAATGGTTTCGCTCATATCAATCCTCTCCAGGAAGCGGAAAGCGTTCAAGGTGCCCTTGAACTGATGTATGATCTTCAGGAGCATTTGAAAGAGATCACGGGCATGGATGAAGTGACCCTTCAACCTGCTGCCGGTGCTCATGGAGAGTGGACGGGTCTTA
Organism: Rossellomorea sp. H136; assembly: GCF_056838065.1. NCBI lineage: Bacteria > Bacillati > Bacillota > Bacilli > Caryophanales > Bacillaceae > Rossellomorea > Rossellomorea sp. H136. Next base: position 3,211,623 of record NZ_CM166371.1, on the reverse strand, counting down.
TGATGATCCGTGCTTACCATGAAGCAAATGGCGACACTCAACGTACGAAGGTCATCGTACCGGATTCAGCTCATGGAACGAACCCTGCCAGTGCGACTGTAGCAGGTTTCGAAACGGTAACGGTAAAATCAAACGAGAATGGTTTAGTTGATTTGGAGGATCTGAAGCGTGTAGTTGGAGATGATACAGCAGCCTTGATGCTGACCAACCCGAACACTCTTGGATTATTTGAAGAAAACATTCTGGAAATGGCTGCAATCATTCATGAAGCAGGCGGGAAGCTGTATTATGATGGTGCCAATTTAAATGCCGTATTATCAAAAGCCAGACCGGGGGATATGGGATTTGATGTCGTGCATTTAAATCTTCATAAGACGTTTACAGGCCCTCACGGAGGCGGTGGTCCGGGAAGCGGTCCTGTCGGAGTGAAGGAAGACCTGATTAAATATCTTCCAAAGCCGGTCCTGGTGAAAAATGATGATAAATTCGAGTTCGATTACAACCGCCCTGATTCCATTGGCCGTGTAAAACCTTACTATGGGAACTTTGGAATCAACGTTCGTGCTTATACTTACATCAGAACGATGGGTCCGGACGGGCTGAGAGCCGTTACGGAAAACGCAGTCCTGAATGCAAATTACATGATGCGCCGCCTGGCTCCTCACTTTGACCTTCCATACGATCGTCATTGTAAGCATGAATTTGTGATCAGTGGAAGACGCCAGAAGAAGCTTGGCGTCCGTACATTGGATATTGCGAAGCGTCTATTGGACTTCGGATACCATCCACCAACGATTTACTTCCCATTAAATGTGGAAGAATGCATGATGATCGAGCCAACCGAAACAGAATCGAAAGAAACACTTGATTCCTTCATTGATGCCATGATCCAGATTGCCAAAGAAGCAGAAGAAACACCTGAAATCGTCCAGGAAGCACCTCACACAACCATCGTCAAACGCATGGACGAAACACTCGCGGCAAGAAAACCGATACTGCGTTATACAAAAGAAAGCTAAAGAATATGAAAATCCCCGCAGCCAATTGCTGCGGGGATATTTTTGAGGGACGGACCTTTGTAGTAAGGAAAGTGGGGTGGAGGTCTTTGTGGTGTGTAACGTGTATTTCAGGTGAAAAAAGAGGGGATTCGACCGATTAAAGGGAACATCATGATAGAAAGACAAGTAATCAAGCAGATAAGGTCGCTTACTCAGCAGAATAGGTGCAGAATACGTTCGTGATGGTAGGTAATCCAACGGAAGTGATAGGGAATCCAGTCGAATTACATTTAATCCCATTTGTTAATTGAGTTATGCACAATACCATTAGAACTACCAACTCCAATCCCTCCCACTACTCCCACCAATTAAAAAAGGATCGCCCCAAAGGCAATCCTTTCACATTATTTTTTATGTTTTACTTTACCTGTCCACTTTTTAAAGCCACCCTGCAATTGGTGAAGATCTCGGTACCCTTTGCGGTGAAGCATTTGAGCTGCTCTTCCGCTTCGTAGTCCGCTTTGGCAATAAAGGTATACGGGCTGGTCGGCACGGATTTCCTTTTGTCTCATTTTAATTTGTGAGAGGGGGATATTTCGTGCGCCAAGTACGTGACCGTTTTCAAATTCATTCGCTTCACGAACATCTATCAACTGAGCCTTACGATATCCTGCTCGAAATTCTTCTTCAGTCAAAGTATTCACAATTCTCTTTTGATAGAAGAACGTAAAGAGTGAATAAACAATGATTCCACCAAGTACGACTAAAAGAATATATAATCCTTCCATCATTCATGCTCCTTTCTACAAATGCGCTAACTTCTATTATATTCATGAAAGCCCCGAGAATCAAAACAAATTTATTATTTTACAGCAAACACTTTCCAATCTGTTTTTCTTTGTTTTTTCTTTTGGATTTGATAGACTAGTAACGGACTTAAATGAAGTTGGTTTTTTACATAACAAAATACAAAGAGAAGACGCAAATGAGGTATGATGCATGAAAAAAGAAACATGGAGATTCATTGACTCAGGGAATTGTTCCCCTTCTTATAATATGGCCCTTGATGAGGCGCTACTGGATTGGCATAGCGAGGGAAAGATTCCTCCCACAATCAGGTTTTATGGCTGGGATCCCGCGACGCTCTCGATCGGTTACTTCCAAAAGGTAGCAAAGGAAATCAATCTTGACGCAGTAAAAGAGCACGGACTTGGCTTTGTCAGAAGACCGACAGGAGGCAGAGGAGTTCTGCATGAACATGAATTAACGTACAGTGTCATTGTTTCAGAAGAGCACCCGGAAATGCCTAAAACCGTTACAGAAGCATACCGAGTGATTTCTGAAGGGATCTTAAAAGGATTTCAAGGACTTGGACTCGAAGCCTATTTTGCTGTTCCGAAAACAGTAGAAGAGCGGGAAGGGTTGAAAAATCCACGTTCGGCTGTTTGTTTTGATGCCCCTAGCTGGTATGAGCTGGTGGTAGAAGGAAGGAAAGTAGCTGGCAGTGCCCAGACGCGTCAAAAAGGTGTCATTCTTCAACACGGTTCCATTCTATTGGATCTTGACGAGGATAAGCTGTTCAGCCTGTTTAACTATCCATCTGACCGGGTGAAAGAGCGTATGCAGCGGGCATTTAAAAGCAAGGCTGTCGCGATGAACGAAATCAGTTCTGAAAAGGTCACCATGGATATGGCGAAGGAAGCGTTCAAAAAAGGTTTTGAAGAAGGATTGAATATCCACCTGGAACCATATGAACTTTCTAATGAGGAAACACAATATGTTGTGGACCTTGCCGGGACCCGTTACGAATCAGATGACTGGAACTTTAAGCGTTAAAAAATTTTTTTGTAGAATTAAAGCGATGCTTGTCGCTTTTTTCCTATTTTACCAACTATTACGCCACTTGGATTTATATCAAGTTCTAAATTAATAGAAATGGTCGAAGTATTATATGATTTTCTATTATTTCCTCCTGTTTTCTATTTTTATTGGCTTATTATCCGTTTGACAAACAAATGATCTATTGACCATAAACACAATATGTGGTGTGTCGAATAATTTTTTACACACTATATGTTGTGTTTATTTATTGCTTTTCTAATAGAGCTATGATATCGTATTACTTGATATTAGACATCAAAGTAAACAACAAACAAATGAATGATTTGAGATAGAAGGAGTTGTCTTTATGACTGTTGCGTCGAAAAACACAATGAAATTAAACATCGAAAGATTAAATCAGGATATCGGATTATTTCCTCAAGTACATCCCATAACCCCAGATATGAATACTACACACAAAGGTGTATCCCGTCTTGTCATGATTGATCGCTATTCTTTCAAAGACACGGAAAAGATCACTCTTTCTGAAGGGGATTTCGTGGTCCTCACCATAAAAGAAGATCCTAAATTCCCTGCAAGAGGATTAGGTTATATTTCGAGCATCGACTGGGAAACGAAGAAAGTAGATGTTTGGATCGAAGAAGAGTACAGAAGTGCCATCGACAAGCCGGAAGAAATGGAAACGGGTATCGTCTCAAGAACACTTGATGTAATCGAAAAGCCACTGGAAGTCTACTACGAACAAATTGCGAAGCGTAACGCAACAGGCTTGGCAGAAGTGGAAGAAACTCCTGAAAAGAGACAAGTTTGGTTTGAAAAGTTCTATCATGAATTGGTGAACCTGCATTTTGTTCCTGCCGGACGCGTGCTTTACGGAGCGGGTGCAGGCACGGACGTAACGTACTTCAACTGCTACGTGATGCCTTTCGTACAGGATTCTCGTGAAGGAATTTCGGAACATCGCAAGCAGGTGATGGAGATTATGAGCCGAGGCGGGGGTGTCGGAACGAACGGATCGACTCTTCGTCCGAGAAATACCCTGGCTAAAGGTGTGAACGGTAAATCCTCCGGTTCGGTTTCCTGGCTGGATGACATCGCTAAATTGACTCATTTGGTTGAGCAGGGTGGATCAAGACGTGGGGCACAAATGATCATGCTTTCAGATTGGCATCCCGATATTATCGAATTCATTATTTCTAAAATGCAAAACCCGCGTATTTTACGTTATCTTCTTGAAAATACAGAAGATGAAACGATTAAAAAAGCAGCACAGGATAAGTTGAAATTCACACCTCTGTCAGAACAAGAGGAAGCGATGTATCAAGGTATCCTAAATTATAGACAAATCCCTGGCTACGGTGGATTTGATGCGAAAATCCTTAAGAATGCAGAAGAAAAGCTCCGTACAGGCGGTACGTACAGCGTCCATAATTCAGAATTCCTGACAGGTGCGAATATCTCGGTTTGCCTGACAAGCGACTTTATGGAAGCCGTTGAAAACGACCGTGAATATGAACTGCGCTTCCCTGATGTGGAAACTTATAACGAAGAGCAAATGAAATTCTATAATGAAGAATGGCACAACGTGGGTGATGTCCGTGAGTGGGAAAAGCTTGGCTACAAAGTGCGTACTTACCGTAAGATCAAAGCGAAAGAGCTTTGGAATCTTATCAACGTTTGTGCAACATACTCTGCGGAGCCTGGAATCTTCTTTATTGATAACGCGAATGATATGACGAATGCGAAGGCATATGGTCAAAAGGTAGTTGCTACGAACCCATGTGGTGAACAACCTCTTGCTCCATATTCCGTGTGTAACCTGGCAGCTGTCAACCTTGCTCAGTTTGCCAATAAAGAGACGAAAACCGTTGATTTTGAAAAATTGAAGCGTACCGTTGAAGTGGGTGTGCGCATGCAGGACAATGTCATCGATGCGACTCCGTACTTCCTCGAAGAAAACAAAAAGCAGGCCCTTGGTGAGCGACGTGTTGGCCTTGGGGTAATGGGTCTTGCAGACTTGTTGATTTACTGTGAAAAAGAATACGGTTCTGAAGAAGGCAACAGACTTGTGGATGAAGTATTTGAAGTCATCGCAACAACGGCTTATCGTGCATCCGTTGAATTATCCAAGGAAAAGGGAAGTTTCCCATTCCTTACTGGAAGTACCGACGAAGAAACGAAAGCTTTACGAAAAGCGTTTGTGGAAACAGGTTTTATGAAGAAAATGCCTGAGGATGTACGGGACGACATTCAACAGTTCGGGATTCGAAACTCTCATCTATTGACCGTTGCACCAACAGGTTCAACAGGTACGATGGTTGGAGTATCTACTGGTCTTGAACCTTATTTCTCATTCACTTATTACAGAAGTGGTCGTCTTGGTAAGTTCATTGAAGTGAAAGCGGATATTGTAGAGGATTACTTGAAGAGAAATCCGGATGCAGATGCTGACAAACTTCCAGAATGGTTTGTTTCTTCCATGAGCTTGGAGCCAAAAGCACATGCAGATGTCCAATGTGTGATTCAAAATTGGATCGACAGCTCTATTTCGAAAACGGTTAATGCCCCTCGTGGTTATACGGTTGGGCAAGTAGAAAAAGTGTATGAGCGACTTTATAAAGGCGGAGCAAAAGGTGGAACCGTCTACGTTGACGGAAGCCGTGATTCACAAGTTCTTACCCTCAAAGCAGAAGAAAACAGCTTTGATGAAGAGGACGAACAGGAACAAAACGACATTCCTACATCGAAAAAGCCGATCGTATTAGTTGATACGATTCAGGACGTACGTTCAACAGACGTGACCATTGGTTCTGAAGTCGGGAATACTTGTCCGGTCTGCCGTAAAGGGACGGTAAAAGATATGGGTGGCTGTAATACTTGTACAAACTGCGGCGCTCAGCTGAAATGCGGTCTATAATAAATGAAGAAAGTTAGGAGGGGACAGGTTCCCTTCCTATTTTTTTAGTCTAAAACCCTTCATTGTGAATTAAAGATGTAGTAATAGACATTGAAGGAGTGGGGCCTTTGGACATCGATGGTGTTTTTTCAGGTGGAGGCATAAAGGGGCTCGCGTTGATTGGGGCATATCAAGCATTAGAGGAGAAGGGCTACAAATTTAAGAGGCTTGCGGGAACAAGTGCCGGAGCGGTGATTGCAGCATTTATTGCTGCCGGTTATTCGAGCAGGGAGCTCCTCAAAATCATGGATGATATTGAATTTAGTAAATTGATGGACTCAAACGCGATCATCTCTCTCCCTATTATAAAATGGTTTCGGGTATACTATCGTTTAGGTTTATATAAAGGAGTGGCACTTGAAAGCTGGGTGGAAGAGAAGCTGAAAGCAAGAGGAATTTATACGTTTGCCGATTTACCACCTCATTCACTCCGGGTGATCGCTTCAGATTTATCAAATGGCAGACTATTGGTTCTTCCAGATGATCTTGAGAAGTACGGCATAGCGAAAGAAACCTTTCCTGTTGCCAGGGCGATACGAATGAGTGCGAGTCTTCCTTACTTCTTCGAACCTGTAAAGCTGCGATCTTTAGAAGGAATAAGTTTCATGGTGGATGGCGGGGTGCTCAGTAACTTTCCTATTTGGCTTTTTGATCGGGAAAATTTGAAAAAGGTGAGACCGGTCATCGGGGTGAAGTTAAGTCACGATCTAGTCGGAAAGCCAAAAAAACAAATCAGAAATGCAATTGATATGTATGAAGCCCTCTTTACTACGATGAAAGATGCACATGATTCAAGATACATTTCAAGAAAACTTGAAAAAAACATCATCTTTATTCCGACTGAAGGTGTGCTCACGACCGAATTCGGATTAACGCCGGAAAAAAGAGCAGAGCTCATTCAATACGGAAAATCAAAAGCGGAAGCATTTCTACAAAAATGGCCGTATTAATAAAACAATCGAGCTCCTAAAATGAGGCTCGATTGTTTTTCTTATTCTTTTTTCCTTCAATTACGGTAAGGTTGGCATTGGATTTCTTTCGTATCGAACGTTTCTTTGAGGCGTTTGATACTTGAGGCTTACTTGGAGATTTTTTCTTATGCCGCCTCTTTGATTGTTTGGCTGCTTTAAGAAACGCTCTCTGTTCATTACTATTACCAGCCCGCCTTCCGCTGAACCATCTTCGGTAAATGAAGTAGATAATTCCGATCACAGCTGCAGTAACAAGTAATTGTTTTACTAGCCCTAAGGGATTTCCGAATAGGGAAGTTAAGAGCCCTACAATAGCTAACAATATTAATGTGATAACAAAGATATTACGAGCGTTCAACAAAGCCACCTCCTTACAATACAATCCATTATACATATCTATACTATTATTCTAGACAATTTCCTTGTTATTTAACCATATTAGTTATCGATTTTCTTTAAATATTAATCAAATTAATTTTTTGAACTTGGAAAGATACTATCTATTTTACTAAAAAATCAATCAAAGGACTAGAGATAGGTTTTTTCATCCATTTTTCCTCATCATACACAGATGAAAAATAAGTAAAACCATGCAAATGTTTAAACCAATGGGACATACTACGAATGGAGGTGTTACAGATGGCTGAACAAAAGGGACAACATGAAAAGATTCAGGATGGAACAGAAGAAAGCAAGGAGAATCCACGTTTAGAGCAGAATCAGAGTGAAAAACCACTATCGTTCATGGCGATGGTTGTAGTGACGGGCTTTATAGGTGGGATGTTATGGAGTTCAATTGCCTACATTTGTTACTTTTTTTCCTTTACGAAAATCGAGCCAAATATAATATTTGAGCCGTGGGCGGTTGGTGACTGGGTGGACAAATGGATTGGTATCGTTCTTTCCATAGTGGCTTACGGAGTGATTTCTATAGGTGTGGCTCTCATTTATTATGGTTTATTACGAAAATTCAAGTCTATGTGGGTTGGGGCTGCCTACGGCGTAGCGTTATACTTAGCATTCTTTTTACTGCTCAATCCGCTCTTCCCGAGCATTGAATCCTTTACATCCATTGATTATCACACTTTGATCACAACCTTCTGCCTGTATATTTTGTATGGCGTATTTATCGGCTATTCGATTTCTTATGAAGAAAATGAATTGAGACATCAGAATGAGAAAGAAAAATCAGGGGAAGTTTCACATTAACAAATCCTCATTATCAGACAATTATGTAGGTATAGGAATAAGGTTTGTGTTAGAATGTTCATGATGAACATTCTATTTTTTTAGGGGTTTATATATGATGAAAATCTTGCTTTTAAATGGTCCTAACTTAAATAGGCTGGGGAAGCGTGAACCTGATATTTATGGACATGTTACCTTGCCGCAACTTGAGGGGAAGCTTTCGAAACAAGCAGAAGGTGAAGGCTTTCAACTCTTTTCAGCTCAATCGAACCATGAAGGGGATATGATTGATTATATACACAAGGCAGAGGATGAAGGATATGGGGGAATCATCCTGAATCCCGGTGCTTTTACACACTACAGCTATGCGATTAGAGATGCAGTGGCTTCGGTATCAGTACCGGTAGTGGAAGTGCATATATCAAATATACATGCCCGGGAAGCGTTTAGACATCATTCTGTCGTGGCAGCTGAAACGGTTGGCCAGATCGTTGGATTTGGACTGTTTGGTTACGAGTTGGCTTTACAAGCGATCATAAAGAACATTAAGGGAGTGGAATTGGATGAAAATTGAACGATTAAGAGAGACTTTTTCAGAAAACGAACTTGACGGGATCTTACTTACAAGTACTTACAACCGTCGGTACATGACAAACTTTACTGGTTCATCAGGCGTTGTTCTGATTTCTAAAGATAAAGCGTTATTCATAACAGATTTCCGTTACATCGAGCAAGCAACCGAGCAGGCTGGCGATTTTGAAATCGTCCAGCATACTGGACCCATCCATGAGGAAGTAGCGAAACAAGTGAAAAACCTGGGGATTAATAAATTGGGCTTCGAGAAGAACTACATGACATTTAGTGCGTATGAAAGCTATCGTGAAGTGCTTGAAGCAGAACTTGTACCGGTATCCGGGCTGGTAGAAAAGTTACGCTTGATTAAGACACCTGAAGAGCTTAAGATAATTAAGGATGCGGCGGATATTGCCGATGCAGCATTTAAGCATATATTAGATTTTATTAAACCGGGTGTGACAGAGTTAGAAGTTTCCAATGAATTAGAATTCTTCATGAGAAAAGCGGGAGCGACATCTTCATCTTTTGATATCATCGTTGCTTCAGGTAATCGTTCTGCACTTCCTCATGGGGTTGCCAGTGATAAAGTCATTGAAAAAGGTGATTTTGTAACGTTGGATTATGGTGCATACTATAAAGGATATTGCTCCGATATGACACGTACCTTATCTGTAGGAGAACCAAGTGAGAAATTGAAAGAGATCTATGACGTCGTTCTACAATCACAGCTTCTGGCCATGGAAAAAATCAAGCCTGGTATGACAGGTAAAGAAGCAGATGCTATTGCACGTGATTACATAACAGAAAAGGGTTATGGAGAGTATTTCGGACATTCACTGGGACACGGAATCGGCCTTGAAGTCCATGAAGGACCAGGATTGTCCTCCCGTTCCGATGTGGTACTGGAGCCTGGAATGATCGTAACGGTTGAACCGGGTGTCTATGTTCCAGGTGTTGGCGGTGTTCGTATTGAAGATGATACACTCATAACAGAAGATTCCAATGAAACACTGACACATTCTACAAAAGATCTAATCATTCTACCATTGTAGTCCTAAAGACAGGTCTACTAGACAATAGGAGGAAATAAATATGATTTCAGTAAATGATTTTCGTACAGGTTTGACGATTGAAGTCGATAACGGGATTTGGCGAGTAATCGATTTCCAACACGTTAAACCAGGTAAAGGGGCAGCATTCGTTCGCTCTAAACTTCGTAACCTGCGCACAGGTGCCATCCAGGAAAAGACGTTCCGTGCAGGAGAAAAGGTAGGAAAAGCTCAAATCGATAACCGAAAAATGCAATACCTGTATGCTAATGGTGACATGCATGTATTCATGGACAATGAGAGCTACGATCAAATCGAACTTCCTGCTTCTTCCATCGAATATGAATTGAAATATCTGAAAGAAAACATGGAAGTGTCCATCATGATGTACGGAGGAGAAACTCTTGGAGTAGAGCTTCCTAACTCAGTTGAATTAAAAGTAACTGAAACAGAACCGGGCATTAAAGGCGATACAGCTTCCGGTGGTTCAAAACCTGCTACAGTGGAAACAGGATTAGTGGTTAACGTACCGTTCTTCGTCAACGAAGGAGACACATTAATCATTAATACAACGGACGGATCTTACGTATCACGTGGATAAATAATGTGAAAAGCCTGAACGGGATTACTCTCGTTCAGGCTTTTTTTATTTGGCGATGGGGTCTTTGTCGCGCTATGTATTGGTTTATCTGCCATTAGTCGAAATTCGACATCCCCCTCACTCCAAACCAAAGCTCCCAATACCCACCACAAATCTTCCAACTCTAATGTCATAATCTCTTGCTACTAGAATACATTGTATTATCGGGAAGCATGTACGAAGGTTCATTTATCGTCTTCCTACATTCCGAAGTGGAACAAGATTAGGAGGTACCTATATGCAAGAAGTTCTAGCCTTACTACCCAGCACTATTTCTGACAAAGTCCTGACCCTTCCACAAGACCTTATTGACCGAATTGAAGAAATTAGGGTTCGTACCAACCGTGTGTTGGAGGTCACGGCCAGGGGGAAGCCATATTTTCTTCCTTATACCGTTACCGAGGAAGATAGCGAACAGCTCATAAACAAACTATCCCGGCATTCGTTTTATACATTAGAAGAGGAACTGAAGAGAGGATATATCACAATAGAAGGCGGACATCGTGTTGGCCTTGCAGGAAAGGTAATTCTAGAAGGCGGTGTGGTAAAAGGAATCCGTAATCTGTCCTCATTTAACATTCGGATTGCAAGACAAAAGCTTGGCATATCTGATTCTATTTTTCCATATGTTTATGATGCTGGATGGAAGCATACGATGATTATCGGCTCACCTCAAACAGGGAAGACGACATTGCTTAGAGATCTCGCACGTATGATTTCGACGGGCGTTCCTGAAAAAAATATCCCCCCTTTTAAAGTAGGAATTGTCGATGAACGGTCCGAAATTGCCGGCTGTGTAAACGGAATTCCTCAGCTGATGTTTGGACCGAGAGTGGACGTGCTGGATGCATGTCCGAAGGCTGAAGGTATGATGATGCTGATACGCTCCATGAGTCCAGACGTCCTGATTGTGGATGAGATTGGTCGCGTGGAAGATGGTCAAGCTATCCAGGAAGCCGTTAATGCCGGTATTACCCTTGTGATGACGACTCATGGATTTACATTTGGTGAAGTAGCGAAGAGACCAGTTATCAAGGACATTGTGAATCTTCAAACCATTGAGCGGTTTGTTGAATTAAGGAGAGGGGATGAGCCTGGTAAAGTTCATGAGGTGTGGAATGAACACGGTCAATCTCTTCTGAAAAAAGCGGGTGTGACATAAATGATTAAACTAATCGGTGCTGTTTTCATCCTGCTTTCTACTTCCTGGGCAGGTTTCGAAGCGGCAAAATATTTAACGGAAAGACCAAGGCAGCTTCGGTTGTTGAAGGTGGCCCTTCAGTCATTGGAAGCAGAAATTACGTACAGCCATACCCCTTTGCATGAAGCAACCAGAAAGATTTCCAAGCAGCTGCAAAAACCTGTTTCATGGTTCTTTGAAACGTTCTCAAAGAAATTAACGGAGCAGGAGATCTCAGTGAAAAAAGCGTGGGAGGAAAGCCTGAATGATATTTGGAAATTAACGGCTTTTAAGACAGGGGAATACGAAATCCTGAAACAATTTGGAGAAAACCTGGGCAAACACGACATGATGACCCAGCAGAAGCATATTCAGTTAGCGTTAACACACCTGGAAAGAGAAGAATCAGAGGCGATAGAAAAGCAGAGAAAATATGAAAAGATGACGAAAAGCTTGGGGTTTTTGTCAGGTTTATTATTGATCATCCTATTACTCTAACGATGCTTCATAGGTCAATACTTTTATACATGCCAATCGCTTGCGAGAACAGCTTTTAGAAACCAGGAGGGAAATGAATATGGGAATTGATGTGGATATTATTTTCAAGATCGCAGGGGTGGGGATTGTAGTGGCCTTTTTGCATACGATTTTAGATCAGGTAGGGAAGAAAGAATATGCACAGTGGGTTACATTGTTTGGGTTCATCTATATTTTGTTTATGGTGGCCTCGATTGTCGATGATCTGTTCCAGAAGATTAAATCGGTCTTCTTATATCAAGGTTAGAGGGGGCGTCCGCGATTGAAATCATTCAAATTGTTGGTATAGCACTGGTTGCGACCTTTCTGGCTTTGATTGTGAAAGAGCAGAAACCAAATTTTGCTTTTTTGCTTATTGTGTTTGTAGGATGTTCAATTTTTTTATTTCTGATCGATCAAATATACTCCATCATTCATATGATTGAGAAGCTTGCTGCGAATGCAAATGTGAATATGGTGTATGTAGAAACCATTCTCAAAATTATCGGCATCGCCTACATAGCGGAATTCGCTTCTCACATTACAAAAGATGCCGGACAGGGAGCGCTTGCCGCGAAAGTGGAGCTTGCAGGGAAAATCTTGATTTTAGCAATGGCGGTACCTATTCTAACAGTAATTATCGAAACAATTATTAACATGATCCCAACTGGATAAGCGAAACGTTAAGAGGTGGAAAAAATTGTTGCAAATATATCGAATACTCGTCATAGCACTTGTCATTTTTTTCGTAGGAGCCTCCGGTGGACAAGCTGAAGAAGGGGAGGAACAGAATCCGCCCGATTCGACGATTCAACAGCAAATGATCGATCAGCAGTTAGATCAATTAGGAATCGAAGAATTAAAAGGATTCTGGAACAGTATCGTGGATCAATACGGTGGCTATCTCCCTGAAAGTCAAAAGGGCAGTTTGGTTGATTTTATCAAAGGTGAAAAAGAGTTTTCCTTTAAAGCATGGTTTGGTGGAATCTTCAAATTCGCCTTCCAGGAGCTTGTGATGAATGGGAAGCTATTAGGAACACTGATTATGCTTACGATTTTCAGTATGTTTCTTCAATCCCTGCAGAATGCGTTCGAAGGAGGAAGTGTCAGCAAGGTTGCTTACAGCATTGTGTTCATGGTGTTGATCATCATCGCCCTTAATAGTTTTCACGTGGCGATTGATTATACCCGGGATGCCATTTCCACTATGATTCACTTCATCATTGCCCTCATTCCTCTAATGTTAGCTCTTATTGCCGCCTCAGGAGGAGTTGTATCCGCAGCGTTTTTCCATCCTGTGATTATCTTTTTAATGAACACAAGCGGTTTATTGATCCAAAATGTCGTTCTCCCCCTGCTATTTCTGGCTGCGCTATTAAGTATCGTAAGTACCCTTTCCAGTCATTATAAAGTGACGCAGCTGGCACAGTTATTGCGAACATGGAGTATCGGGTTATTAGGGGCCTTTATGACCGTTTTCCTTGGTGTTATATCCGTGCAGGGAGCCACGGCAGCGGTGACAGATGGGATTACCATTCGAACAGCGAAATTTGTTACTGGAAATTTTGTACCTGTGATCGGCAGAATGTTCACAGATGCGACGGATACAGTGATCAGCGCTTCCGTTCTTTTAAAGAACACGGTGGGAATCGCTGGTGTGGCCATTGTTCTGATCATTGCAGCTTTTCCTGCAATCAAAATCCTCATGATTGCGTTTATTTATAAATTAGCCGCCGCCCTCCTGCAACCCCTAGGGGGCGGACCGGTGATAGAATGTCTCGATATCATTGCTAAAAGTGTAATTTATGTCTTTGCGGCCCTTGCCATTGTGTCCTTTATGTTCTTTTTGAGTCTTACCGTCATCATCGCGGCAGGAAATATCACGATGATGATGCGATAAAGAGGAAGGAGTACCGTCATGTCATTTCTCACCGATTGGATTACAAATATTATTATCTTTGTTCTCTTAGCCACCGTCATTGACATGCTTCTTCCTAGTTCCAACATGCAAAAATATGCAAAAATCGTGACCGGCTTATTGTTAATCACCATTATCCTTACACCTTTATTTAAATTAATGTCCACCGATTTTGGTACAGTGATGGAGTCAATTGATATAAATGGAAATTCACAGAATAATTCAGTAGAAAATTTAATAGAAATGAAGAAAAAAGAAATACAAGCCTCACAACGTGCATATATTTTAGAACAGATGGCTGTCCAAATGAAACAACAAGCTGAAAAGGAGATGATGGATGAACACGGTAAGGTTATTGAGAAGGTTGTGGTAAAAGCAGATGATTTGGAGAATGTCCCGGAAAGTATCACAGAAGTGACAGTGGTTGTAAAAGATAAACAAGAAAACACCACGATTGAAACTGTTCAAAACGTGGAGATCGATACGGGAGCTGAGCAGAGAAAGAAAACCCCTGAAGAAAGTACGTCCCAAATGGCCTCCTTACTCGCCGAGCAATGGAATCTTACACCAGACAAAATAATCATTACAGTTGAAGGGGGGACTGGGGAAGCAAATGAACTTTAGTAAAGGTCCGCTTAACGCATTGAAGGAATGGTTGTCAAAGGAAAATTCCAATTCACCGCCAAAGGATAAAAAAGGGAATAAGTTTCAATATTTTCTCATTGTGCTGTTAGTAGGTGTCGCCTTTATGCTGATTAGTGATCTTTGGAGCAGGGATAGCAGCTTAGAGGTCTCGAAATCAGTAGACGAAGGAGAACCTGAAGAGGTCGCGACATTCGGCTCCGGCCATAAGGAATCGGATGGCTCTATGAGAGGGTACGAAGATCAATACGAAAACCAATTGAAAGAAGCCCTAGATCAAATTGTTGGGGTCAGTGAAGTACATGTTGTGGTCAATGTAGAGGCAACAGAGTCAAAAGTGTATGAAAAGAATGAATCCACACAGTCACAAACGACTGCTGAAGAAGATAAGTCAGGTGGAAAAAGATCGATTGAGGATAAATCACAAGAGGAAGAAATGGTCATCGTGAGGAATGGTGAGAAAGAAGTTCCCATTGTGAAAGAAACAAAAAAACCTAAAGTCAGCGGTGTCCTTGTTGTAGCAAAAGGAGCCGATAATATACAAATAAAAAAATGGATCATAGAGGCTGTTACCCGAGGATTAGACGTACCAAGTCACCGGGTATCGGTACTGCCCAAAAAATAAGGGGGAAATGATAGATGTTACTAAAAAAACAAACAGTTTGGTTATTAACGATGTTGAGTCTTGTGATCGTGCTTTCAGTTTATTACATTACTTCTCCAACACAGCAAGTGACAGATATGGCATATGAAGAAAAGGACGGAAAGGAGCAAGCGAAAGAAGATGGGAAGGAAACCATGTCTGACATGGAAGTCGTAACAGACGCAGCTGGAAATGAAATGTTCGAAGCTTTAAGAATTGAAGTATTGGATCAACGCGAACAGCTTCGCGAAGAGCTGGAAGCGAAAGTAGCGAACGCTGATGTATCAGCAGAGGAAAAAAGCGCTGCCTATGAGGAAATGGAGAACTTAAGAGAGTTGGCCATGACAGAATCAGTATTGGAAACAATGATCAAAACAATGGGTTATGAAGATGCGTTAGTCAGAGCTAACGGTGAAAATATCCGAATTACAGTGAAATCCGACAAGGAGCACTCAACAGCCGATGCGAATGAAATCATCCGCCTCGTGATGAGTGAAGTTGGTCAGATGAAACCGGTAGCAGTAGAATTTCAGCCAACAAATTAACATGTAAACCAGTGCCGCCGAAGGGGAACCTTCAGGTGGCTATTTTTTGTTTGAAATGGAAGTGCAATGACTTGCATCACACATAAACGATCCAACAGAAATCAAAAAAATTCTTCTATTATTTTATTTTTTTCCTAAAAAGGTCTAGAATAGAGACTAGGGTTGTATGCGCTTTACGGAATGGTAGGAATCGCATATTGAATTTATACGAGGTATTATCGTATGATATTAGTAGCTAGTCATAATTTTTTAAACTATAAGAGGGGTGTCAACCGTGTTAAAAATTCAAGAAATTCGTGAAATAATCAAACTCGTAGATCATTCTAGTGTTGATGAGTTTACATACGAGCATGATGGTTCGAAAATAAAACTTAAAAAGAATAATGGTGTAACAGTTTCCGGGCAACCACAAGTCGTTCAGGCAGTAGAGGAAGCAATACCTGCAGCTCAAGCAGTACAGCAGGCTCCAGCGCCTGTACAGGAAGCAGCTCCTTCTGTAAATACAGAAGAAAAAGAAGTCCCACAAGCAAAAGCAGAAGATTCAAACTTACATAAAATCACGTCTCCTATGGTAGGGACGTTCTATCAATCTTCTTCTCCGGAAGCAGGTCCATACGTGAAAGTTGGAGATAAAGTCGATGAAAGCTCTGTCGTATGTATCGTAGAAGCGATGAAATTATTTAATGAGATTGAAGCGGAAGTAAAAGGTGAAATTACAGAAATCTTAGTAAAAGACGGTCAATTGGTTGAATATGGACAGCCGTTATTCTTGGTCAAACCTGAATAAGGAGCGAAAATAGATATGATAAAAAAGGTATTAATCGCCAATCGAGGAGAAATTGCGGTACGTATTATACGTGCATGCCGAGATTTAGGCATCGAAAGTGTAGCCGTTTATTCTGAAGCAGATAAAGAAGCACTCCATGTTCAATTAGCGGATGAAGCTTATTGTATCGGACCGACTGCATCGAAAGACAGCTACCTGAATTTCACAAACATCATTAGCGTGGCAAAACTGACAGATTGTGATGCCATTCACCCCGGTTACGGATTTTTAGCTGAGAACTCTGATTTTGCAGACCTGTGCCGCGATTGCAACATCATCTTTATAGGTCCTTCACCAGAAGCAATCTCGAAGATGGGTACGAAAGACGTGGCTCGTGAAACCATGAGGGAAGCAGGCGTTCCGATTGTACCGGGTTCAAAAGGCATTGTGAAGGACGCAGAAGATGCAGTTCAGCTTGCAGAATCCATGGGTTATCCTGTCATCATCAAAGCCACTGCAGGTGGTGGAGGAAAAGGGATCCGTGTCGCGAAAAGTCAGGAAGAGCTTATTAATGGGGTAACGATCACTCAGCAAGAAGCCATGACTGCATTCGGTAACCCTGGTGTATACATTGAAAAGTTCATCGAGGACTTCAGGCATGTGGAAATCCAGGTGCTGGCTGATAATTTCGGGAACGTGATCCACCTTGGGGAGCGTGACTGTACGATTCAGCGACGCCTTCAAAAATTGATCGAAGAAACACCATCACCCGCTTTAACAGAAGAAATTCGTGTTAAAATGGGGGAAGCAGCAGTAAAAGCAGCCAAAGCGGTTGATTATACTGGTGCCGGCACGGTAGAATTTATATATGACTACGTTAATCAATCATTCTACTTTATGGAAATGAATACCCGTATTCAGGTGGAGCACCCTGTAACAGAACAAGTAACAGGAGTCGATTTGATTAAAGAACAAATTCTCGTAGCATCAGGAGAAAAACTTTCTCTTACTCAGGAAGAAGTAACGTTCACTGGTTGGGCAATTGAATGTCGTATTAATGCAGAGAATCCTGAGAAGAATTTCATGCCTTCAGCAGGAAGGATTGAAATGTATCTTCCACCAGGCGGCATTGGCGTAAGAATCGATTCAGCCGCATATCCTGGTTATATGATCCCTCCATACTACGATAGTATGATTGCCAAAGTGATCACCTATGGAGCGACTCGTGAAGAAGCGATCTCAAGAATGAAACGTGCCTTGAGTGAATTTGTGGTTGAGGGTATACACACAACCATTCCGTTCCATTTGAAACTATTAGATCATGAAACCTTTGTTGGTGGAGAATTTAATACGAAGTTTTTGGAGAAATACGAAGTAATGAAATCCTAGTGTGAATTCAGGAGGTGCCTTACATGGCGGAAAATCAAAACCTTTTACAAATGTCTCACGGTAAAGACGGCCTTGGGAAGATTGAAATCGCACCTGAAGTGATTGAAGTAATTGCAGGTATCGCTGCTTCAGAAGTAGAAGGCGTATCACAAATGCGTGGTAACTTCGCAACAGGTGTCGTCGAGCGTCTCGGCAAGAAAAACCACGGTAAAGGTGTCAAAGTGGAGCTTGCAGAGGAAGGAATCATCGTGGATGTCTATTGCATCATGAAATTCGGTGTAGCCATTCCGACAGTGGCTCAAAAAATCCAGGATAACATTCGTCAAGCCCTGCTTAACATGACTGCTCTTGAAGCAGATGAAGTAAATGTTCATATCGTTGGCGTCCAATTTGAGAATCAAAAATTCGAAGCTGAAATTGACGACGAAATGTAGAAGAGGGACGGTCCTTTAGGGGGCCGTTCTTTTTTTGTGTGTCGGTTCGTCTTATGCTTGTCGCCTCTGGGCAAAGCCCCTCCGCTTTTCGATTTGTCCAGCTCCGCCTCCTTGTCCCTCGAGGTCATAAGCTAAATGGTCCATGAAGGCAAAGAACGCCTTCCCGGCCCATTCATCTTATGCTTGTCGGGCCAACCCAGTCGGCTCCGCTTTTCTGATTGTCCAGCTCCGGCGGGTAGTCCCTCGAGGTCATTTCTGGGAAATCCCCAAAGGCAAAGAACGCCTTCACGGATTTCCCAGAAATGCTTGTCGGGCCTGATCAACCCCCCTCCGCTTTTCTGTCAGAATATTGATTTTTTTACATACACGTGCGTATTACCCTTAGTTTGTGCTATTATCAAAGGTATGAAAATTGATGGATTAAAAGGAGTAAATATAAGATGAAGAGAAGAGTTGCTCGTGAAAAGGCCTTACAAGCGTTATTTCAAATAGATATGAGTGGGATTGAGCCGGAAGTTGCGTTAACCAATGTGCTGGAGGAAGAGGAAAAGATGGATGCCTATCTTCAACAGCTTGTTCTCGGGTTCATTGAGAATCAGGAACGTATTGATGGACACATTCGTGAAAACCTTGAGAAATGGTCATTTGACCGTCTGGCAAAAGTAGATCGTAACATTTTACGTTTAGGAGTGTATGAACTGCTGTTTGTGGAAGATGTTCCGAATAAAGTAGTCATTAACGAAGCAGTTGAAATTGCAAAGATCTTTGGAGATGATCAATCAAGCAAGTTTATCAATGGTGTTCTTTCAAAGGTAAGTCAATCTTAACAATGTTAGGGGTCGAGTGGAATGTCAGCTTCTATAATTGATGGCAAACTCATTGCGGGTCATTATCGTGAACAATTAAAAAGTCAGGTCGAGGAGCTTAAGGAAAAGGATGCCACTCCAGGATTGGCTGTCATCCTGGTAGGAGACAACCATGCTTCTCATTCATATGTCAAAATGAAGAGAAAAGCGTGCAGTAACCTGGGCATTCATTCAGAGCTTTATCAATATGAATCCAGTTTGACTCAAGATGAACTGCTGAATAAAATTGAAGAGTTAAATGAACAGAGCCATATTCATGGCATTCTTGTTCAACTGCCTCTCCCTGAGCAAATTAATCCAATAACCGTGATTGAAACGATTTCTCCATATAAAGATGTGGACGGGTTTCATCCCGTATCCATTGGGAAAATGGTGACAAACCAAGATACCTTTTATTCCTGTACGCCGCTTGGAATCATGAAGATGCTTGAATATGAAAACATTTCAGTAGAAGGTAAACATGTCGTGATTTTAGGAAGAAGTAATATTGTCGGAAAGCCGGCAGGTCACTTATTCTTGAATCGAAATGCGACGGTTACGTATTGTCATTCGAAAACAAAGAATATGTCATCCTACACAAAGCAGGCTGATATTATCGTATCTGCGGTAGGAAAGGCGAATTTAATCGGCTCAGAAGATATTAAGCCTGGAGCCGTTGTCATTGACGTCGGAATGAACCGTGATGAAAACGGTGCACTTTGTGGGGATGTGAATTTCTCAGAAGTGAAGGAAAAGGCTGGAAAAATCACACCGGTCCCTGGTGGTGTCGGCCCTATGACCATTACGATGTTATTGTACAATACAGTGAAATCTGCAGAATGGGCTCTTGCCAATCGCCAAAACGGTTAAAAAATAGTACACTATAGGTAACATAAAACGGAAAGGGACAGCTAATCGCTGGTCCCTTTCCGTATTCCTACATATAAAAGCCTTTACAAATTGCAAGAAACAAAGGAGTCACTTGAGCATGGAACTCGATCAATCACGTTATTTAACGGTACAAGCTCTGACAAAATACATAAAGCGCAAATTCGATAGAGATCCCCATTTATCCAATCTATTCGTACGGGGGGAAATTTCTAATTTCAAAAGACATTCAAGCGGCCATATGTACTTTACCTTGAAAGACGAAAAAGCCCGTATCTTGTCTGTCATGTTTTTAAGTAACAATCAATCACTGAAATTCAGACCTGAAAATGGAATGAATGTGTTGATCAGGGGAGATATTTCCGTTTACGAATCAGGCGGGCAATATCAGATCTATGTAAAAGAGATGCAGCCTGACGGAATTGGTGAGCTGTATCTGGCCTATGAGCAGTTGAAAGAGAAGCTCGAGAAAGCAGGCTATTTCGATCAAAGCCGGAAACGTGTGATTCCTAAGTTTCCAAAGCGAATTGCCGTTGTGACATCTCCAACAGGTGCTGCCATCAGAGACATTATTACAACCATTAAAAGACGATATCCAATTGGGGAAATCCTCATTTTCCCTGCTTTGGTTCAAGGGGAGCAAGCGGCAGGATCGATTACCGGAGCAATGAGAAAGGTAAACGATTTGGGAGATATAGATGTAATGATTATCGGCCGTGGCGGTGGTTCGATTGAAGAATTATGGGCGTTTAACGAAGAAATCGTGGCCAAAGCCATCGTTGATTCAAAAGTTCCAGTTATTTCTGCTGTCGGACATGAGACAGACTTTACGATAGCTGACTTCGTAGCCGATCTAAGAGCCCCTACACCAACAGCTGCGGGAGAATTTGCGGTTCCCCACATTGATGATTTGCTGGAAAGAATCATGAATCGTAAATTACTACTGATCAAAGCGTTCAAGACTAAGCTTCAAAGTGAGCGCAGCCGCTTAAATAGTTTAATGAAATCCTACGCTTTAAGAAACCCGCGTAATCTGTATCAACAAAAAATTGAAACCGTCGACCGGCTGACCGACCAGTTGCAGAAAAATATAAGCTTGCATGTGAGACAAAACCGTGACCAATTAACCCAACTTCACTCAAGACTTCAACGTGTGCATCCTTCACAACTCATTACCATTCAGCACGAGAGAGTCTTATTTATGAAGTCGAGGGTAGAAAAGCAATTTAAGCAGGTACTGAAGGAAAAGAACAATCGTTTCAGTTCTTCCCTCTCTACCTTGCATGCCCTCAGTCCTTTAAAGATCATGGACAGGGGGTACAGCCTGGTTTATCAGGAAAAAGATACATTGATCAAATCATCCAAGCAAGTCAAAGTTGGTGACCGTCTCGAGATAAATGTAAGGGATGGAAAAATACATTGCGAAGTTGAATCCGTTGAGGAGCGTGAAAATAATGGCAAAGTCTAAAGAAGAACTATCATTTGAAACAGCTATGGAACAACTGGAAGAGATTGTTGAGAAATTAGAAGAAGGAGAAGTTCCATTGGAGAAAGCGTTAGAGTTCTATCAAAAAGGAATGGATCTTTCGAAATACTGTCATGATACGTTGCAAAAAGCAGAAAACCAATTAACGAAAATGATGACAGATGAAGGGGAAAAAGCCTTCGATCTGGATGAGGAGGAATAAAGGGTGAATCCTCACGTTGATCTGAAAGAATTTCAACAACAGCATGGAGAATTGATCACCAACCATATGGTCGAGACTGTAGGCAGCCTATTTATGCCCTCTAACTTGAAGAATGCTATGATCTATTCTTTGCAAGCAGGTGGAAAGAGAATTCGTCCCATCCTCCTTTTAGCAACGATCAAAGCCTTTAACAAGGACCCTTTACTCGGGGTAAACACTGCGTCTGCCCTTGAAATGATTCATACCTATTCCTTGATTCATGACGATCTTCCTGCCATGGATGATGATGATTTGAGAAGAGGTAAGCCGACCAATCATAAAATGTTTGGTGAAGCGATGGCGATTTTAGCCGGTGACGCTTTACTAACCTACAGTTTTCAAATGATCGCAGAGGACAAGGGCCTTACAAGTGATATTAAGTTAAGGCTCATCAGTCTTTTAACAAAGTGTGCCGGACCGGAAGGCATGGTTGGTGGGCAAGTAGCGGATATTGAAGGGGAAAATAAGAAGCTTATTGTAAAAGAACTCGAAAGCATTCATGAGCATAAAACAGGTAAGTTACTGACGTTTAGTGTATTGGCAGGCGGGATTATCTCTGAGGCGTCGGAAGAGCAGTTGGAATTACTAAAGCAATTTGCTTATCATATTGGCCTTGCCTTTCAAATTCAGGATGACATTCTTGATATTGAGGGCTCCGAAGAAATTATTGGAAAGCCAGTGGGGAGCGACGAATCGAAACATAAGAGTACATATCCAAGTCTCTTGACTATAGGAGGAGCTAAGGAAAAGCTTCACTTTCACTTGAACGAAGCGTTATACTCACTTGATCAAATCACAATTGATTCCAGTATCCTTACCGAAATTGCCCAATTAATCGTTGCCCGGAATCATTAAAACCATTCTATGTTTGAGCAAATTATTTAACATATGTTATAATATCTCTAGAATAAATATTTGGGTGGTGCAGTATTCTAGTCAGTCCACCAATCCTGAAGGTGGGCCTAAAAATCCACTAAAGGGCACATCGATGAAGTTCCTGGAATTGGCTTGAGGCGCCCAGCCTTGGGTCATATCTGGGAGTAAGGCTTGAGGGCGATCCACAATGGCATGTGGGCGTTGACCCGCAAGCCGCGGAGGCTTTGTTTCTTATGCTGGCATAAGCATATGCAATAAGAACAAAGTATGAACCTGCGATGTGATGATTCACTAGCAGCGTAGCCTGCCTTGAGTGAAGAGAGAGGGGATTATGGTTACAAGGTACACATCAGTTGGCCATTGATATGTGCTTTTTCGCCCATATGAAATCCTCTTTGCAAAAGAGGCTAAGGATTGCGTTAAGGGCTGTTGAGGAAAACTCCTAGACTGTTCATATTCGGACATATAAAGAGGATTATAGTGCGGACTAAGTGGTAATCCAGTCTAGCTTGTGGTGACGCGGCTAAGTCGGGTTTAAAGGGAAACCGCCGGTATGGCAACATCCGGTATCTGATTGGGAAAACCTACTGGACCTAAGCTGCAATTTTTACTCTTTATATGACCATCCAATTACATAGCATTGATAATATTTACACAATAGAAACGGTGTGTTTAAACGATAATGAATGAAACAATGAAAAACTCAATAAAGTGGAGTGTCAGCATTGCCGTTATCACATTTGTGTTAGCGGCTATTTTTTCAGTTACATCAAATATGGTATTAAATGGAGTCGCCTGGTATACAGGACTGGTTGTTGTGTTAATCATTGTCTTTATCGGGATCTTCTTTGATATGCTGGGGATTGCTGCAACAGCCGCTGATGAAACCCCTTTTCATGCTATGGCGGCCAAAAAAGTATATGGTGCACGTTATTCAATCAAAATCGTCCGGAATGCAGACAGGTTCGCGAGCTTCTGTAACGACGTAATCGGCGATATTTCAGGGATTATAAGTGGTACTGCGTCAGCTATTGTCATTATACAATTAGCCGTATCTTTTCAGCTTGAAGGCGGCTCTTTGAGGGAATATATTGTAAGCGTAACACTGACAAGTATCATAGCTTCCTTGACCGTCGGAGGCAAAGCGCTTGGAAAAACGTTTGCTATCACCTATTCTAAGGATATAATATTTAGAGTTGGTAAAGTTCTACAATTTTTTGAAGATCGATTTCACATCGTAGTGATTAAAGATAAAAAAGATAAAAACAAGAAAAAACGTTACAAACGTGCGAAACAAAATATTTAGTGATGAAAGTGAGTGGACCCCATGGATTTATTATCAATAAAGGAGCCTTCTTTTCTTAAAAACATGTCGAATGAACAATTAGAAGAGCTCAGTCAAGAGATTCGTCATTTCTTAATAAAGAATTTATCTAAGACTGGCGGTCATATTGGTCCTAACTTAGGGGTGGTCGAATTAACAGTTGCCCTTCATAAGCATTTCTCAAGTCCAAAAGATAAAATCCTTTGGGATGTTGGTCATCAGTCGTATGTACATAAGATCTTGACTGGCCGTGCTTGTCAGTTTGATACGTTGAGACAATACAAAGGGTTATGTGGTTTCCCTAAACGTAATGAAAGCGAGCATGATGTATGGGAAACGGGACATAGCTCTACTTCACTATCCGCAGCCATGGGTATGGCAATCGCAAGGGATGTCAAAAAAGAAGATTCATACATCATCCCTGTGATCGGAGATGGTGCTTTAACGGGCGGTATGGCACTCGAGGCACTTAACCACATCGGTCATGAAAAGAAAGATATGATCGTTGTTTTAAATGATAATGAAATGTCCATTGCCCCAAATGTTGGAGCCCTTCACAGTGTTCTTGGCCGGTTGCGCACTGCTGGGAAGTACAACTGGGTGAAGGATGAAATGGAATACATTCTTAAACGAATCCCTGCGGTCGGCGGAAAATTAGCAAGTACGGCTGAGCGGGTAAAAGACAGTTTAAAGTACCTATTCGTTTCAGGTATGTTCTTTGAAGAATTAGGATTTACTTATCTTGGGCCAATCGATGGCCACGATTATAATGATTTATCTGAAAACATCCAGTATGCGAAGAAAACAAAAGGTCCTGTCCTCTTACACGTCATAACGAAAAAAGGAAAAGGGTTTCATCCTGCGGAATCAGACAAGCAGGGCACATGGCATGGTACAGGTCCATACAAGATTGACACAGGAGACCTAATTAAACCTATAAATGCACCACCATCCTGGAGTGGGCTTGTAAGTGAGACCGTCAGAAGAATTGCCCGTGAGGATGAACGAATTGTCGCGATCACTCCAGCCATGCCGGTAGGGTCCAAACTGCTTGGATTCGCTGAAGAATTCCCCGATCGAATGTTTGATGTAGGGATTGCCGAGCAGCATGCCACTACTGTTGCAGCGGGTCTTGCCACCCAGGATATGAAGCCATTCCTGGCTATTTATTCAACATTCCTGCAAAGAGCGTATGATCAAGTGGTTCACGATATTTGCCGACAAAACTTAAATGTCTTCATCGGGATTGACCGTGCCGGATTAGTCGGTGCCGATGGTGAAACGCATCAAGGTGTATTCGATATTGCCTTTTTAAGGCATTTACCGAATATGGTGATCATGATGCCGAAGGACGAAAATGAAGGTCAACACCTTGTCAATACGGCTCTACAGTATAATGATGGTCCAATTGCGTTACGTTATCCTCGTGGAAACGGATATGGAGTGCCAATGGATTCAGAGCTGAAAAACATTCCAATCGGAAAATGGGATGTGTTAAAGCAGGGTAAAGATGCTGCTATCCTGACGTTTGGTACCACGATCCCAATGGCGATGGAAGCGGCGGAGGAGCTTGAGAAACAAGGGCTTTCCGTTAGGGTCGTGAATGCGAGATTCATTAAACCAATGGACGAAGCGATGTTAAAGAGTATCCTTGGAGAAGAAATGCCTATTTTAACGATAGAAGAGGCGGTTCTCCAAGGGGGATTCGGAAGCGGTGTTCTTGAGTTCGCACAAGAACAGGGGTACCATAACGCTGTGATTGACCGCATAGGAATTCCCGATTACTTCATCGAGCATGGAAGCGTGAAGGAATTGCTGAACGAAATCGGCATGACTAAAGAAAATGTCGTAGACCGTATTTTAACCATAACACCAAAAAAACAAAAAAGGGCTTAATGATGAAAGTAAAAAAACAACGCGTAGATGTACTCCTGGTAGAACGAGGATTAATCGATACAAGAGAAAAAGCAAAACGAGCTGTCATGGCAGGACTTGTTTACTCAAATGAAGTGAGATTGGACAAGCCTGGGGAAAAAGTGAGTGAAGACATCCCACTGACGATGAAAGGAAAAGTGATCCCATATGTCAGCCGGGGAGGCTTAAAGCTGGAAAAGGCTTTACAAGTCTTTGATGTAGACGTCAACGATAAAGTGATGATTGATATCGGGGCGTCTACTGGAGGATTTACCGATTGTGCTCTGCAAAACGGTGCAAAGATGTCCTATGCACTTGATGTAGGGTATAATCAGCTTGCCTGGAAGCTTAGACAGGATGAGAGGGTCGTCGTGATGGAAAGAACCAACTTCCGCTACGTAACGCCGGCTGATTTACAAGGTGAAATGCCGAGTTTCGCATCCATTGATGTGTCCTTTATTTCCCTTTCACTCATTTTACCTGTCCTTAAAACCCTATTGGTGCCGGGTGGGGACTGTATCGCTTTAATTAAGCCACAGTTCGAAGCAGGTAAGAATCAAGTCGGGAAAAAAGGAATTGTAAGGGATCCGTCCGTGCACAAAATGGTGATCGAGAAGATTATGACGCTGGCTACTAAAGAAGGCTATGATATCGCCGGTTTGTCCTATTCCCCTATTACAGGAGGAGATGGGAATATCGAATTCCTGATCCATCTTAAATGGTCCGGGGATGCAGGTAGAGGGGAGTCTTTCTTAAGGAATACGCCGGATGAGGTTATAGAGGAAGCACATAATCAGTTAAAAGCGAATTCGCAATAAGGAATGGGCTGCTCTTTTTTGAAGGGTGGCTTTTTTCATATGGGAAGGGCTTTAAATGAATGTTGACAATGGGCTAGAAGGAAAGTCGATAATATTTTCTGAACTACACTATTCGAAGCTTCTAAGGGGTTACCATATGCTTGTCGGACCTACCCAAGCCGCCTCCGCTTTTCTTTTTTATTGTACTTCCATACAAAATAGGCTAACATAAGCGTAGAGGTATATTTATACAGGTTTTAATCAAATGTAAGAGGTGTATGTTCTATGATGAACAAAGGGCAAAGACATATAAAAATCAGAGAAATCATTACGAATAGAGATGTGGAAACACAGGATGAGCTCGTGGAAAGTCTTAAGAATGCTGGCTTTAATGTGACCCAGGCTACCGTGTCGAGGGATATTAAAGAATTGCATTTAGTTAAAGTGCCGTTGATGGATGGCAGATACAAATATAGTCTGCCTGCTGATCAGCGCTTTAATCCTCTGCAAAAACTTAAGCGTACCCTGACGGATGCGTTTGTCAAAGTGGACCAGGCCGGGCATATGCTGGTCATGAAGACTCTACCTGGTAATGCAAATGCTATCGGTGCTTTAATTGATAACTTGGACTGGGAAGAGATTTTGGGAACCATTTGTGGAGATGACACATGTTTGATCATCTGCCGCACTGAAGAAGAGACAAAGATTGTATCAGAACGTTTTTTAGATATGCTATAAATTGTAGGATCAATTCAAATTTAATGGGCTGGGTATTAGCAGCCCTTCATACAAAATCCAATAGGAAGCTTTTCTTTTAAATTGTTTGAGGGAAAAGTTCCTTTTTATTTGAGGTGAATGTTTTGCTACAAGAACTATCAATCAAAAATTTCGCCATAATTGAATCCCTCTCTCTTTCTTTTGAAGAAGGTCTGACCGTTCTATCAGGGGAGACTGGAGCTGGGAAGTCGATTATCATTGATGCCATTCACTTATTGGTTGGTGGAAGAGGATCCTCGGAATACGTTCGGCACGGGGAGAAAAAGGCTGAAATTGAAGGGTTATTTATTCTTGATAATGAAACGCATCCTTGCATGGAAAAAGCTGCGAGTTTCGGGATAGAGATCGAAGAAGGCATGATCATCCTTCGAAGGGATATCTCGAGTACAGGGAAAAGTGTTTGCAGGATCAATGGTAAGCTCGTGACGATTGCGATCATGAGGGAAATCGGGGCTTCACTTATTGATATTCATGGACAGCATGAGCATCAAGAGCTGATGAATGAAAGCCTGCATCTTTCCTTATTGGATCAATTCGGCGGAAAAGAGATTACTTCAGGTCTCTCGAGTTACGGAGAAGTATACAAGGAGTACCTTTCCATTTATAAGCAACTAAACAGGCTTAATGAGAACGAGCAGGAGATGGCGCATCGATTAGATCTTATTCAGTTCCAGCTGAAAGAAATTCATGATGCGGATCTGCAATTAAACGAAGATGATGAGCTTATGGAAGAGAAGCGGAAGCTTATGAACTTTGAAAAGCTTTTTGAAGCGCTGCAGACTTCTTATGACAGCATTCAAGGTGAGAGAAAAGGGCTGGACTGGACAGGCCTTGCCATGAGTCATCTTGAGACAGCTGCAGAGGTGGATTCTCAATATGATAAGACCCTGGAATCTGTTTCGAATGCTTTTTATATGCTTGAAGATGCTGCTCAACAAGTAAGAGGGGAGTTAGATCAACTGGAATTTGAACCGAATCGTTTGGATCTTATCGAGACGAGATTGAACGAGATTAACGGTTTAAAGAGAAAGTATGGATCCTCTGTAGAAGAAATTCTCGCGTATAGTTCAAAGATTGAAGAAGAAATTGAAACCATCATGAACAAAGATTCCCATGTAGAACATTTACAAAGTAAATTACAATCACTTGAGAAAGACTTATCATTAGAGGCGAGAAATCTGTCGCAAACGAGAAAGCAGTGGGCGAAAAAATTAACCGCAAGTATTCATGAGCAGTTAAAGCAACTTTACATGGATAAAACGAAGTTTGAAGTTCGTTTTGTAAAAAGTGGGGAAAATGAATCGTTTTCCTTCCATCGTTTTAAAAAGGATGGTTGGGATACAGTGGAGTTTTACATATCCACCAATCCAGGGGAGCCTTTAAAGCCGCTGTCCAAAGTGGCTTCAGGTGGAGAACTTTCCCGCATTATGTTAGCCATGAAGACGATCTTTTCCAAGCACCAGGGAATTACCTCCATCATTTTTGATGAGGTGGATACGGGAGTGAGTGGTAGAGTGGCACAAGCCATCGCTGAAAAAATTTATCAGGTCGCCATTCATTCCCAGGTGATGTGTATATCTCACTTACCACAAGTAGCTGCGATGGCGGATTGTCACTTGTTTATTTCGAAAAAACTTTCAGGCGGCAGAACGAGCACAATGGTTAAACGTCTTCAAGAGAAGGAAAAGATCAAAGAAATCTCCAGAATGATTTCAGGAGTTGAAATTACAGATTTAACATTGGAACATGCAAAGGAATTGTTGCAGTTAGCAGGTTCCATTAAAGAAACATGAAAAGCTATCCAATTCGGGTAGCTTTTTTTTCATGATTACCAGTTATAAATGTGGCTTTTAAAGGCAAAATTAAAACTGTAGCCAATAGTTAGTGTGTGTGGATTAGAAGCGAGGAGAGTGAATATATTGAGTTTAGATTGGTTAAGAAAATGTATAGGTGGAATTCTCCTTGTTTCGCTTTGTCTTATTGGTTTCTACAAACCTGTTCAACAGTTTATCAATACTCCGAACTCTGTAAGGGTAATGGAAGGGGATCAAGTTGCTCTCCCTAAGGCTGCATCTATTACGACGATGGGTTCGTCTGATAATCAACATGTTCAATTGAAAGAAGAGGAAGGTCAGCTCTCAATCCAAGGAAATTCTGTAGGCAAGGATGAAGTGGTATTTGAGTTAGCTGGATTACCCATTAAAAAAGTCAATGTAGAAGTACTGAAAGATTTCAAGGTGATCCCGGGTGGTCAATCCATCGGGGTGAAATTAAATACTGTCGGGGTGTTAGTCGTAGGTCATCATCTGGTTGAAACAGATGCAGGTAAGATGTCTCCCGGCGAAAAAGCCGGAATTCAGGTAGGGGATATGATTACAGAAATAAACGGAACCAAAATTGAAGAACTTGCGGATGTTGCACCTTTTGTTCAAAAGGCAGGAGAAGAATCCCGATCTTTAGACGTTGTGATCAAGCGTGAACAGAAGACCGTTAAAACTCAATTGCTCCCGTTAAAAGAAAAAGGGGAAAAGAACTATAAATTAGGGTTGTATATTCGTGATTCTGCAGCTGGAATCGGCACAATGACGTTCTTTGATCCGAAGTCCAAGAAGTATGGGGCGCTTGGCCATGTCATTTCTGATATGGATACAAAAAAACCGATTGTCGTTGAAAACGGTGAAATTGTTCATTCAGAAGTAACGTCCATTCAAAAAGGGGCGGACGGAAAACCAGGTGAAAAATTAGCCCGTTTTTCTTCTGATCGCAATGTAATTGGAAACATTACAAGGAACAGTCCATTCGGGATTTTTGGTGAATTAAATCAATCCATAGATAACGATCTAATGGATAAACCAATGCCTATCGCTCTTTCCCACCAAGTGAAAGAAGGACCAGCTCAGATATTGACTGTGGTAGATGGAAAAGATGTAGAAATGTATGATATTGAAATTGTCAGCACCATTCCACAGAAATATCCGGCAACAAAAGGAATGGTTTTGAAAGTAACAGATCCCAAGCTATTGGATAAAACCGGTGGAATCGTCCAAGGTATGAGTGGAAGTCCCATTATTCAAAACGGCAAAGTCATTGGAGCTGTCACACATGTGTTTGTAAATGATCCTACAAGTGGCTATGGCGTTCATATTGAATGGATGCTGAGTGAAGCAGGAATCGATATTTACAAGAAAAATCATGACCGAGCAAGCTAAAAGTGGAAAACCCTTACTAAAGTCCCGATCGTGGGTGCTTATAAGGGTTCTTTTTTATCCTATGAAGGGGTTATGAGAAATTAACCATTACAAGCATTTGTAAGATATGATACAAGAAGAAGGACATTAGAAAATAAGGAAGGTTTGCCAAGAGCATGTTAAACTTGTTAATATAAAGATTATTCGACAAACTGATGAGTGAATATCGAATGGGGTCGAAATATAAAGAAATCTTTAGAAAATCAAAGAAAATATAATATTTTTCAAGTTTTTTTCAAAAATAAAAGGAATTTAGGTTGCATTGTCGAAAAAGTAATTTAGAATAAAATTACAGAGATGAATTAATTAGGATTGAGGAGGAAACCTGTAGTGAAATCGATTAAAGTATGTGTTGTGGATGATAATCGTGAACTTACGTCATTATTGGAGGACTATATTGCTTCACAAAATGATATGGAAGTGGTAGGAATTGCTCATAATGGCCAAGATTGTTTAGATTTGTTAGAAGAAGTGGATCCTGATGTCCTGGTATTGGATATTATTATGCCTCATTTGGACGGGCTCGCTGTGCTCGAACGACTTCGTGAAAAGAAGAGCATTCCTAATGTCATTATGCTGACAGCTTTCGGTCAAGAAGATGTTACGAAGAAAGCCGTCGACCTTGGAGCTTCTTACTTTATCCTAAAGCCATTTGATATGGAAAATCTAGTGAGTCACATTAGGCAAGTAAGCGGTAAATCAAACTCAATCATCAAAAAACCTTCCTCATCCAGAATGCATACAGAGCAGAAACCAAGAAATTTAGATGCAAGTATTACAAGCATCATCCACGAAATTGGCGTTCCGGCACATATTAAAGGTTACTTATATTTAAGAGAAGCGATTTCTATGGTTTATAACGATATCGAATTACTTGGTTCAATTACAAAGGTACTTTACCCTGATATTGCAAAAAAATACAACACTACAGCATCAAGAGTAGAACGGGCCATTCGTCACGCAATTGAAGTGGCATGGAGCAGAGGGAATATCGATTCCATTTCTTCTTTATTCGGATACACAGTGAGTATGTCCAAGGCGAAGCCAACAAACTCAGAATTCATTGCCATGGTGGCTGACAAGCTTCGTTTGGAGCATATGGCTTCATGAAAGGGTAAGGACTAGTACAATCATTTCATAATAGAATAGTACGATTTAAAACCCTATGAGCCCAGGTGGATTCGTGGGGTTTTTTGGTTTAAAGATCATCAACCGGAAATTTTTCCTTTTTCTCAGTAACAATCGCCTCTTTTTTCAAAAGTAGGGATGCGCCCTAACGGCTTGTCCAGTCATACATAAGATATAATGTAATGCAAAAACAACTAAAGGGAGGTGAGAGAATGGGATGCTTCCGTGATAGAGATGATGTATTTGGTGCATTTGACAGAGACAGAGACAGAGACGACTTTAGAGTCCCTGTAAGAGCCTTTATTAGAGGAGAGGATTTCTGTAGAGCTGTACGCCGTTGTGATAGAGACGATGTAAGAGGTATTGAAGACCGTCGCCGCAGAAGAAGATGCTGCTGGTTTTAATAGTTGTCAGCCTTACAATTGAAATAAAAAAATCCTGAGCTTCTCAGGATTTTTTTTAAAAGGTTTCATCCTTTGAGCAGGTTTAAAATAAGTATATAATATGAGTAGAGACAATCATTCATAAGGACCGCTAAAAAAGTACATATAGGATTAGATTAACTTAAGAAAAGGGAGTGCACTCATGACGCTAATCTTTGCTCACCGTGGCTCAGCCGGGACTCACCCGGAAAATACGATGGACGCATTTTATGAAGCAGAAAGAGTAGGGGCGGACGGTATTGAATTAGATGTTCAGCTAACAAAAGATGGAGAAATCGTCGTGATTCATGATGAAACGGTTGATCGCACAACCAATGGAAAAGGGTTTGTCAAAGACTATACGCTTAAGGAAATACAAATGCTGCAGGCGAATTTTAAATTTAAAAGTAAGCTGTTTAAAAAAAATCGTGTGCCTTCATTGAGAGGGGTATTTCAGTGGTTAAAGGGCAATGATATGCATTGTAATATAGAATTGAAAAACAGCATTATGGACTATCAGGGCCTTGAAGAAAAAGTGATCGGGTTGATAAGGGAGTTTGGGTTTGAGGATCGAATCATCATTTCTTCATTTAATCATTATTCGATCGTGGCCTGCTACCGATTGGAGCCTGCAGTTGAGATTGCTCCGTTGTACTCATCGGGTCTATATATGCCCTGGATTTATGCCAGGTCCATCAGGGCGAAAGCGATACATCCCAATTTAAAGGCTGCACCCGATGAAATCATTGTGGAAGCCATGAAAAATGGGATAGCTGTCAGACCCTATACGGTAAATAAGATAGATCAGATGGAGAGACTTCTGAGAATTGACTGTTCAGCGATTGTGACGGACTTTCCTGATCGGGCATTGAAGTTAAGAAATCATAAAAAAAGCTAGCGTAGAAAATTACGCTAGCTTTTTTTCGTGAATCGGGACTGTACTTTATTCCGCTTTCGATCACGGTGTAAAACAAATCCCGCAATAAAACCGAGACCACAGATAAAGAATGCCAACCCGATAACGAATTGCAGCCATAAATAAGGAATGGGTGACTGCAGAATACCAAATAACATATCTCTCATCAACTTAATCCCCAGTGCTGCAAGTGCGCCAGGAATCAACATTATAATAAGGGCAATTAGTCGGACCATGAGGTGCATAACTCCTTTTTCGCTTCCATACTAAAATTCTAACTCCAACTAGAAAATTGTCAAGTTTAGAAAAGTAGTGTAACATTAAGTTTGTGAAAAAAATTGCAGGTATTGATAGTCGGGGTGAAAAATGTTGCAAGAGGTTCTAATTGTCGGTGGGGGTAAAGGTGGAACAGCGATTTTAAAAATCCTCCACGAAGCTTCCGTTATGAAAGTGATTGCAGTTGTAGACCTAAATGAAAACGCTTCAGGTATTTTGTTGGCTAAAGAGCTTGGGATACCAGTTGGTACTGAATGGCGACAGTTCCTGAATGATTCTGTTGATATCGTCATTGAAGTGACCGGTGAACAAAAAGTGTTTGAAGATATTAGGGATAGACGGGGGAAGAGTACAGTCATTATTCCAGGCAGTGTTGCCTTTCTTATTTCAAAGCTACTGGAAGAAAAGGAAGATCTGATTTATCAATTAACAAGTGAGTCGTTTAAAAGAGATCTTATTTTTAATTCGACTGATGATGGTATGGTAGGGATCGATGAACATGGAAATGTGATGCTCTATAATAAAAGCGCAGAGCGAATGATTGGAAAGAATGAGGAAGACGTTATCGGGATGCATATTTCTGAAGTAATTCCTGAGAGTAAATTAACGACCACGATGGAAACACGGCGTACTGAAATCAATCAAGAAGTGGTATTAGACAATGGACTGAAGATCATTTCCAATCGTATTCCAATGATTACCGAAAATGATGAGATCATCGGGGCTTTTTCTGTGTTTAAAGACATCACAGAGGTCGTGAATCTTGCAGAGGAAATAACGAATCTCAAAGAGATCCAAACCATGCTTGAGGCCATCATTCATTCCAGCGATGATGCAATTTCTGTAGTAGACGAAGAGGGGAAAGGGATATTAATAAACCCTGCCTACACACGAATCACAGGACTCACCCAAGAAGAAGTAATCGGTAAACCGGCAACTGCAGATATTTCCGAAGGAGAGAGTATTCACTTGAAAGTCCTGCAGACAAGAAGAGCCATCAGGGGAACAAGAATGCGGGTTGGTCCGAAACGTAAAGAAGTGATCGTTAATGTAGCTCCTATCATAGTGAATAATAAGCTCAAGGGGAGTGTCGGTGTCATCCATGATATGTCTGAGATTCAGTCACTCACCCAGGAGTTAGATCGTGCGAGAAGAATCATTCGGACCCTTGAAGCGAAGTATATGTTTGAAGACATCATAGGGGACTCAGAGGAAATGATGATTGCCGTTGAACAGGCTAAGTTAGGGGCGAAAACGCCTGCGACTGTTCTTCTTCGGGGTGAATCCGGTACGGGAAAAGAATTGTTTGCACACGCGATACATAATGCGAGTGATCGAAAGTTCAACAAATTCCTGCGGGTCAATTGTGCTGCATTATCGGAGAATCTATTGGAAAGTGAATTATTCGGATATGAAGAAGGTGCATTTTCTGGAGCAAAGCGAGGAGGGAAACGAGGATTATTTGAAGAAGCCAATAATGGCAGTATATTCCTGGATGAAATTGGAGAGTTGAGTGCCAACACTCAAGCCAAATTACTGAGGGTCCTGCAGGAGAACGAAATTGTTCGGGTTGGGGGGACAAAATCAATCCAGATTAATGTCCGGGTCATAGCGGCAACGAATGTGAATTTGGAAAAAGGAATTGCCGACGGTTCTTTCAGAGAAGATCTTTACTACCGGCTCAACCGAATGCCCATTCAAATACCTCCGCTGCGACATCGTAAATCAGATATTCCGCTCATTTCTGAAACCTTGATTACCAAGATCAACCAGGACTACGGTAGAAATGTTGAAGGTGTTACAGAGGAAGCGATGCACAAGTTAATGAAATACCATTGGCCGGGGAATGTTAGAGAGCTCGAGAATGTATTGGGAAGAGCAATTATCTTTATGAACTACAACGAAGTAAAGATAGATAGCAAGCATTTACCTCAACTGGAGAATACATCTAAGAGCCATGTCAAAGAGGTTGCTGCTGATGCCTCAGGAAAAATCAAAGATTTGGCAACTCAAGTAGAACAATATGAAAAAAATATAATTCAGAAGGTTTTAGAGCAGAATAATGGTAACAAAACGGCAGCAGCCAAAGAATTGAGTGTTTCAGTGCGAAATTTGTATTACAAAATTGAAAAATATAACATTGAAATAACTAGCATGAAATAATTTGCGTGGTATGAAAAAAATTTCATGGTTAAATATGTGGAAATGAAGCGTTTTCAACACTTTAAAAGTTGGCACGGTTCTTGCATATAGTTTAATGGGAACATAATAACAGAAAAAAGGGGTTGAAACGACATACATGAATCTACAATCTTTGGTGGAAAAAGCAACCCAGATAGAAAATTCCACTGTAGCGGTTGCAGCTGCAGAAGATAAAGAAGTCCTTGGGGCTGTCGCAATGGCAGTTGAAAAAAATATGGCCAAATTTTTATTGTTTGGTGATAAAGAAGAAATACTCTCTCTTTTAGAAGAGGTTGCGCCACAGCTTCGGTCACACGGCAACATTAAAATCAAGCATGCTTTTTCTCCACAGAAAGCAGCGGAACTTGCTGTGAAGGCTGTAAAGGAAAATGAAGCAAGTGCTTTAATGAAAGGGAATGTTCCTACTGCTGTCATTTTAAAGGCAGTGCTAAATAAAGAGTGGGGACTTCGTACAGGGAATGTATTATCACATGTTGCAGCTTTTGAGGTGGCTGGGTTTGATAGGTTGACATTTATTACGGATGCAGCTATGAACATTGCACCTGATTTGCAGCAAAAAGCGCAAATTATTGAAAATGCCGTTGAGATTGCCCAATCAATCGGTGTTAACCATCCGAAAGTTGCCCCGATTGCCGCGGTTGAAGTAGTGAATCCGGCCATGCAGGCAACAGTGGATGCCGCTTCTCTTACGATGATGAATCAAAGAGGTCAGATTCGTAATTGTGCCGTCGATGGACCATTAGCCCTTGATAATGCGGTTTCTCATCATGCTGCTGAACATAAAGGGATTGAAAGTGAAGTCGCAGGACAAGCAGATATCCTGCTCGTTCCGAATATCGAAACGGGTAATGCTCTTTACAAGTCCTTGATCTATTTTGCGAAAGCGAAAGTTGGGGCTGTGATTGCGGGAGCAAAAGCACCAATCGTATTAACATCCAGAGCAGACAGTGCAGAAAGTAAATTATTTTCATTGGCGCTGGCAATATGCTCTGCTTCAAATAATTAATAAATACATCAAACATAATTAGACTTTAGGGGGAAATAAAAATGAAAATTTTCAGCTATATGGAACAATATGATTATGAGCAATTGGTATTCTGTCAAGATGAAGCATCAGGGTTGAAAGCGATTATCGCGATTCATGATACGACTCTTGGACCTGCACTTGGAGGAACTCGTATGTGGACATACGAATCTGAAGAAGCAGCGATTGAAGATGCTCTACGTCTTGCAAAGGGTATGACGTACAAGAATGCAGCTGCCGGACTTAACTTAGGTGGGGGGAAAACGGTTATCATCGGTGACCCTCGCAAAGATAAGAATGAAGAAATGTTCCGTGCGTTTGGTCGCTACATCCAAGGATTAAACGGACGTTATATTACTGCAGAAGATGTTGGTACTACAGTTGCTGATATGGACTTGATTCATGAAGAGACAGATTATGTTACAGGTATTTCTCCAGCATTTGGTTCTTCTGGTAACCCATCTCCCGTTACGGCTTATGGAGTATACCGTGGAATAAAAGCTGCAGCGAAAGAAGCCTTTGGAACAGATTCACTGGAAGGGAAAACAATCGCCGTTCAAGGAATTGGTAATGTTGCTTACAATATGTGCCGCCACCTTCACGAAGAAGGAGCGAATCTGATCGTAACAGATATCAATAAAGAAGCTGTTCAACGTGCTGTAGATGAATTCGGAGCAAAAGCTGTTGATATCAACGAAATTTATGGAGTTGACTGTGACATCTTTGCCCCATGTGCTCTAGGAGCGATCATCAACGACGAAACCATTCCTCAGCTAAAAGCAAAAGTCATTGCAGGGGCTGCGAATAACCAATTAAAAGAAACTCGTCATGGTGACGCGATTCATGAAATGGGTATCGTTTATGCACCTGACTATGTCATCAATGCAGGTGGAGTCATCAACGTAGCGGATGAATTATACGGTTACAATAGTGAAAGAGCGATGAAAAAAGTCGAGCAAGTATACAATAACGTTGAGCGTGTTATAGAAATCGCTAAACGTGATAATGTTCCAACTTACGTAGCTGCTGATCGTATGGCGGAAGAAAGAATCGAGAAAATGCGCCGTTCAAGAAGCCAGTTCTTACAAAACGGTCAACATATTTTAAGCAGACGTGGATAATTAGAAGAAAAAACGCTTTACTTCTAACAAGAGTAGAGCGTTTCTTCCCTGTTAATGCGAACATCGAACAGATTAAGGGGTTATCTATCATAGGGGGGAAATTCTACGTGCAAACAATACAATATAGCTGCCCAAATGGAGGTAACAACAGTGCAAGAAAACAAACATCGAATATTAGTCATTAACCCTGGATCGACATCAACCAAAATTGGTGTTTTCGATGATGATCGATCTATCTTTGAAAAGACGATTCGTCATGATACAGAAAAGATTAATGAATTTCCAACTATTATCGATCAGTATGAATTCAGAAAGGATACCATTCTTCAAACGTTAGATGAAGAAGGGATCAACATTTCAAAACTAAGTGCTGTTTGTGGTCGTGGGGGCCTTCTTAGACCTATTGAAGGCGGTACTTACTTAGTGAATGATGATATGCTGAAGGACCTTAAAGAAGGATTCTCAGGTCAGCATGCTTCAAACCTTGGTGGGATTTTAGCATTTGAAATTGCCTCTGGATTAAACATTCCATCTTATATTGTCGACCCTGTTGTAGTGGACGAGCTACAATCGCTTGCCCGGGTTTCAGGATTTTCACTCATTGAAAGAAAGAGTATTTTCCATGCTTTAAATCAGAAAGCGGTAGCAAGAAGAGTCGCAAAGGAACTCGGAAAGAAATATGAGGACCTAAACCTGATCATCACTCATATGGGTGGTGGTATTACCGTAGGTGCCCACCGCAATGGGAAAGTGGTGGATGTAAATAATGGTTTGCATGGCGATGGCCCATTCAGTCCTGAAAGAGCAGGTACTGTTCCAGCGGGTGATTTAGTTGACCTATGCTTCTCAGGTGATTATTACCGTGATGAAATCATGAAGAAACTCGTTGGTCAAGGTGGCTTAGTCGGTTATCTTGGAACAAACGATGCGGTAAAAGTAGAGAAGATGATCGAAAATGGCGATGAAAATGCCAAAGCCGTGTACGATGCGATGGCGTATCAAATTGCGAAAGAGATCGGATCAGCAAGTGCCGTCCTTAATGGTAAAGTAGACGCCATTGTGTTAACTGGTGGTCTTGCTTACGGTAAAGAGTTTGTAAAAGCGATAAGCAATCGAATCAATTGGATAGCAGATGTCGTGATTCAACCAGGAGAAAATGAACTACAAGCTCTTGCGGAAGGGGCATTAAGGGTCTTACGAAGTGAAGAAGACTATAAGGTGTACCCTGGAAATGTAAAAGAAGAAGCAAGAGTATAAGAGCAAGGAGGACTCAAGATTGGCAGAAGAATATGATTTAGTCATTCTAGGGGGAGGCACAGGTGGCT
Source organism: Rossellomorea sp. H136 (assembly GCF_056838065.1). NCBI lineage: Bacteria > Bacillati > Bacillota > Bacilli > Caryophanales > Bacillaceae > Rossellomorea > Rossellomorea sp. H136. Next base: position 3,172,560 of record NZ_CM166371.1, on the reverse strand, counting down.
ATGTAGCCGCCATTCGTGCTTCTCAACTTGGATTAAAAACAGCAATCGTTGAAAAGGGAAAACTGGGGGGGACATGCTTACACAAAGGATGTATACCTAGTAAAGCTCTTCTTCGCAGTGCTGAAGTATATGCTACAGCTAAACACAGTGAAGACTTTGGTGTGAAAATCAATGGAGTAGAGTTAGATTTCACAAAAGTTCAATCTAGAAAAGACGGGATCGTTGAACAGCTTCACAAAGGAGTTCAACACTTGATGAAACAAGGCAAGATCGATGTCTTTGAAGGACTTGGACGTATCTTAGGACCTTCTATTTTCTCTCCGATGCCTGGGACGATTTCTGTTGAAATGAACAATGGGGAAGATAATGCAATGTTGATCCCTAAGAATGTGATCGTTGCAACAGGTTCCAGACCTCGTTCATTACCGGGACTTGATATTGATGGAGAATACGTATTATCCTCAGATGAAGCGCTTTCACTTGAAGCTCTTCCAAAATCGATCATCATCGTTGGAGGAGGGGTCATCGGTATTGAGTGGGCTTCCATGCTGTCTGACTTTGATGTAGAGGTAACCGTGGTGGAATACGCTGATAAAATCGTACCAACCGAAGACCATGAGATTTCTAAAGAAATGCAGCGCTTAATGAAGAAAAAAGGCGTCAAAATCGTGACGAGTGCAAAGGTGCTTCCTGAATCTTTAGAAAAAGGAGACGGAGAGGTTACCATTAAAGCTGAGCATAAAGGAGAAGAAAAAGCCTTTACAGCAGATAAGATCCTTTTATCTGTTGGTAGACAAGCTAACGTTGAAGGCATTGGCTTAGAGAACACAGATATTAAAGTGGAAAAAGGCTTTATTGAAGTGAATGACTTCTTCCAAACAAAGGAATCTCATATTTACGCGATCGGGGATGTCATCGGTGGACTTCAATTAGCTCATGTTGCATCTCACGAAGGAATCACAGCAGTGGAACATATGACGAATGAGAAACCTCATCCGATTGACTATTCCCTAATTTCAAAATGCATCTACAGTAATCCTGAAATTGCAAGCGTAGGGATCACGGAGCAGGAAGCGAAAGAAAAGGGATATAACCTGAAGACCGGAAAATTCAGTTTCAGAGCAATCGGGAAAGCACTTGTTTATGGTGAATCCGATGGGTTCGTCAAGATCATTGCAGACAAAGATACCGATGATATTCTTGGCGTGCACATGATTGGTCCGCATGTAACGGACATGATTTCAGAAGCGGGACTTGCTAAAGTATTGGACGCAACCCCATGGGAAATCGCGCACACAATCCACCCTCATCCATCCCTGTCAGAAGCGATCGGAGAAGCCGCACTTGCAGTAGATGGAAAAGCGATTCATTCATAGAAGAGCGAAGCCGACTGTTCTGGCCCGACAAGCACAATGGGGAAATCCCAAAAGGCGTACTTTGCCTTATGGGATTTATCCATTGTGACCTCGAGGGACAAGGAGGCGCAGCTGGACAAATAGAATAGCGTAGGTGGCTTTTTGGATGTATTCATCAAAAAAATATTATAAGGTAGAGATTATTTCTACCTTTCCAACCATTAGATTGTGTAGGAGGTAAATAAAATGGCAAAGAATCGTCATGAAGAGTTAGGACTTTCCAATGATAAAGTATTAGAAATGTATGAAACCATGCTGCTTGCCAGAAAAATCGATGAGCGCATGTGGTTACTGAACCGTTCGGGTAAAATCCCATTTGTTATTTCATGTCAAGGTCAAGAAGCGGCTCAAGTTGGTGCTGCATTTGCTTTAGACCGTGAAAAAGATTATGTACTTCCGTACTATCGTGACATGGGTGTTGTATTAACATTCGGGATGACGGCCCAGGAATTAATGCTATCAGGTTTTGCAAAAGCAGAAGATCCAAACTCAGGTGGACGTCAAATGCCTGGTCACTTTGGTCAAAAGAAAAATAATATCGTAACGGGTTCATCTCCTGTAACCACTCAAGTGCCACATGCCGTTGGTATCGCTCTTGCAGGTAAAATGGAGAAGAAGGATGTTGTGACGTTTGTGACGTTCGGTGAAGGGTCTTCCAACCAAGGAGATTTCCACGAAGGCGCAAACTTTGCAGGTGTACATAAACTTCCTGTCATTTTTATGTGTGAAAACAATAAATATGCGATTTCGGTTCCGATTGAAAAACAATTAGCTTGTGAGAAAGTGTCCGATCGTGCCATTGGATATGGAATGCCTGGAATCACGGTTGACGGAAATGACCCAATCGAAGTATATAAAGCGGTCAAAGAAGCAGCGGATCGTGGCCGTCGTGGGGAAGGTCCAACCCTTGTTGAAACAGTTTCTTATCGTTTAACTCCTCACTCCTCTGATGATGACGATCGAAGCTATCGCTCTCCGGACGAAGTGGCAAAAGCGAAAACAAACGATCCAATCATCACGTTTGGTGCTTATCTGAAAGAGACAGGCGTTATGAACGATGACATTGAGAAAGAAATCAATGATCGCATTATGAAGCTCGTGAACGAAGCAACTGATTATGCAGAGAACGCTCCATATGCTGAAGCAGAATCAGCGATGAAGTATGTTTATGCAGAAGAGAAGTAAGGGGGAATTCAATCATGCCAGTAATTTCATATATTGATGCTGTAACAATGGCTATTAGAGAAGAAATGGAACGTGATGAGAAAGTATTCGTTCTTGGAGAAGACGTAGGAAAAAAAGGTGGAGTATTCAAAGCGACTCACGGATTATATGATCAATTTGGAGAAGACCGTGTCATCGATACACCACTTGCAGAATCAGCTATTGCCGGAGTTGGAATCGGAGCTGCCATGTATGGTATGAGACCGATTGCAGAAATGCAGTTCGCTGATTTTATCATGCCTGCTGTGAACCAAATCATTTCTGAAGCATCACGTATTCGTTATCGCTCGAATAATGATTGGAGCTGTCCGATGGTTATTCGTGCTCCATACGGTGGTGGAGTCCACGGAGCACTTTATCACTCTCAATCCGTTGAGGCCGTTTTCGCTAATCAGCCAGGATTGAAAATAGTGATGCCTTCTACTCCTTATGATGTGAAAGGCTTGCTGAAAGCGGCAATCCGTGACGAAGACCCAGTATTATTCTTCGAACACAAACGTGCTTACCGTTTAATTAAAGGAGAAGTACCTGAGGATGATTATACTCTTCCAATCGGAAAAGCAGACGTGAAGCGTGAAGGGGAAGACATCACAGTTATCACTTACGGCTTATGTGTTCACTTTGCTCTTCAAGCAGCAGAAAAGCTTGCCCAAGACGGAATTGAGGCGCACATCCTCGATTTACGTACGATCTATCCATTAGATAAAGAAGCGATCATTGAAGCAGCTTCTAAAACAGGTAAAGTTCTGCTTGTGACAGAAGACAATAAAGAAGGAAGCATCATGGGTGAGGTTTCTGCGATTATCGCTGAAAATTGTTTATTCGAGCTCGATGCTCCAATCAAACGCCTTGCTGGTCCTGACGTTCCTTCAATGCCATATGCACCAACAATGGAAAAATACTTTATGATTAACCCGGACAAAGTAGAAAAAGCAATGCGTGAACTTGCAGAATTTTAATCAGAATAAATACCAATTAAACTCAACAGTAAGGAGGGTTCCTCATTGGGTATTGAAAATATGAAAATGCCTCAGCTAGGGGAAAGTGTTACAGAAGGCACAATAAGTAAATGGTTGGTTTCACCTGGTGATACCGTCAATAAATATGATCCGATTGCGGAAGTACAAACGGATAAAGTAAATGCAGAGGTACCATCGTCCTTTACGGGTACCATTAAAGATTTAATTGCTGACGAAGGAGACACTCTTGAAGTCGGAGAAATCATTTGTTCGATTGAAGTGGAAGGTGGAGGTTCTGCACCTGTTGAACAAACTCCGAAAGAAGAGCCAAAGAAAGAAGTGGATGAAACACCTCAAACAGCAACTAAAACGAAGGTTCCAAGTAAAGATAGTGGGAATAAAGCAAGATATTCTCCTGCAGTATTAAAGTTATCTCAAGAGCATGATATTGATCTGAATCAAGTAGAAGGCACTGGAAACGGCGGACGTATCACTCGTAAAGATCTAAAGAAGGTCATTGAGTCAGGTAATATTCCTAAAGCAGGAGAGGATCCTGCGCCTAAGGCTGAAGATCAGGCTCCTCAGCAAGCGCCAGTGAAAGAGAAAGCAGTTCAACAACCGGCCAAGCAATCTGCACCTGCTGCGAACGTTCCTGTTGTACCTGGTGATATCGAAATCCCTGTTTCGGGAATTCGTAAAGCCATCGCATCCAACATGGTTCGCAGCAAGCATGAAGCTCCTCACGCATGGACGATGATGGAAATGGATGTTACAAACCTAGTTGATTACAGAAACTCACTAAAAACGGAATTCAAGCAGCGTGAAGGTTTTAATCTGACATTCTTCGCATTCTTTGTGAAAGCTGTAGCGCAAGCTCTTAAAGAGTATCCGCAAATCAACTCTATGTGGGCAGGGGATAAGATTGTTCAAAAGAAAGACATCAACCTTTCGATTGCAGTGGCCACAGATGATGCACTATATGTGCCTGTGATCAAAAATGCAGACGAAAAGACGATCAAAGGAATTGCAAGAGAAATTACCGAGCTTGCCGGAAAAGTCCGCAGCGGTAAATTAACTTCTCAAGATATGCAGGGAGGCACATTTACGGTTAACAACACCGGGTCATTTGGTTCAGTACAATCGATGGGGATCATTAATTATCCTCAAGCAGCGATCCTTCAAGTAGAATCGATTGTGAAGCGTCCAGTTGTCATGAATAACGGAATGATCGCAGTACGTGACATGGTGAACCTGTGTATGTCACTTGATCACCGTGTGCTTGACGGATTGGTATGCGGAAGATTCCTGCAGCGGGTGAAAGAAATCTTAGAAAATACATCAAAAGAAAATACATCTGTATATTAATTTGTGGCAAGGACTGACCCTGGGTGGTTAGTCCTTGTTTTTTTTTTGCTTCTGGATAGAAAGGATTATAAAAAATAAATCGCAGGTCCAAGGATTCAGGAAATAAAGGAAAATTATAACTGGAAGAATATCCTGTCAATAAAATTTTTACTATGTATAGGTAGTTTTCCGAATGCATTCAAGATAAAATTCCCTCCTATGTCTTCTCTCTCATTTATTTCCTACTTAATCCAAAATGGTAGGGGTACTTCATCCTTTTAACCTATGAGATGTGCATTGTAATCCAAAATATTCCTGTAGTTATATTATCTGTGTGACTATATGCATGCATGAAATATGAGAGAGGGTGACTTTTCTATTAATTTCCGAATATTCAGATTTAATCCGACATAAACTTACAACATTTTACATCAATAGTTGGTTATCTTTGGGTTAACAACTACTTTTTACCAAGTAGGGATTCAGGGAGGTGTCGGGTTTACTGACGGAATCTAAATTTACTGGGAGGGAATTAGATGACAGGTAGAAAGCGTAAGGCAAGATGGTTATCCATCGTACTCACCTTAGTAATGTTTGTCCCATTACTATTTCCATTCAATGCTGGGGCAGCGAATACCTCACAATCAGCTCTGGCTAAAGAAAAACCATCCACTTCAGCAAGCGAAAGCGCAAAGGTAAGTCCACAATCAAAGATCACATCGAAACTAAATGATCAATTCAAGAAAGATAAGCACGTCACATACTTAGTGAAATTCAAGGAGCAGCTTGATACGAAGGCTGTAGCTAAGAAGGCGACTGAAAAAGCTAAAAAGCAGAAGTTGTCTGCTAACAGCAAAAAATTACTGAAACGAAATATGGTCGTTTCCGAGCTTCGTGCCACAGCATTTGAATCTCAAGCAGAAGTGAAAGAATACTTAACGAAACAGAAGAAGTCCGGTGCAGTAAAAGAAATAAAAGACTTCTATGTTGTAAACGGAATGGCCGTTACTTCCACAAAAGAGGTAATGGATAAAATTTCAACATTTGCGGAAGTTGAGAAAATCTTGCCGAATGAAACACGTCAGCTCATTCAACCGGCAAAAGCTGAAGGTTCAGCTAGCGATGCAGAAAAAGAAGTAAAAAACAGTCCGGCATCCATTGAATGGAATATCGACAGAGTTGGTGCACCGGCGGTTTGGGATATGGGAATTGATGGAGCAGGAACCGTTGTAGCGTCGATTGATACAGGCGTTCAATGGAATCATCCTGCTTTACAGGAAAAATACAGAGGTTATGACCCTCAAAATCCTGATGCCCCTGATCATGAGTTTAGCTGGTTTGATGCAACAGCTGGGCAAAGTGCACCTTATGATGATCAAGGACACGGTACGCATGTAACAGGAACAATGGTTGGTTCCGAACCTGATGGCAGCAATCAGATCGGCGTCGCTCCGGGAGCAAAGTGGATTGCTGTAAAAGCATTCACGGCTGATGGAGGAACAGATGTTGATTTATTAGAAGCGGGAGAATGGATTCTTGCTCCTAAGGATGCTGAGGGCAACCCTCATCCGGAAATGGCTCCAGATGTAGTCAATAACTCATGGGGTGGCGGTGCCGGTCTTGACGAGTGGTACCGGGATATGGTGAACGCCTGGAGAGCGGCCGAAATATTCCCTGAGTTCTCTGCTGGTAATACAACATTATTTAATCCTGGTGGCCCAGGTTCAATTGCTACACCTGCAAATTACCCTGAGTCATTTGCAACGGGCGCAACAGATATTAATGACAACCTTGGAAGCTTCTCACTACAAGGTCCTTCTCCATACGAGGAAGTTAAACCTGAAATATCCGCACCGGGAGTGAATATTCGATCTTCAGTACCAGGAAGTAACTATGAAGGTGGATGGAATGGTACATCAATGGCGGGTCCTCACGTTTCTGCAGTCGCAGCATTGTTGAGACAAGTGGATGCAAGTTTGACGGTTGACGAAATGGAAGAAATCTTAATGTCAACGGCTGTTCCTTTGACTGACGGTACCTTCCCTGAAACGCCTAATAATGGATATGGTCATGGATTGGTTAACGCATTCGATGCCGTTTCTTCCGTAATGAGCGGAATTGGAAAAGTTGAAGGGCAAGTTTCAAAAGAAGGGGATGACACTGAAGCTCCAGTAATCAATCACGAAGCCCCTGGTGAAGCATTTGAAGGAATGAATTTGCCACTACAAGCGGAAGCAAGTGATAATGTGAGCGTAACGAATGTTTCGTTACATTATCAAAATCAGGATGGAGCTTGGGAATCTGTTGAAGCAACACGATCTGCAGGTGACTATACATCAGGAACTTATGAGGCAACCATTCCTGGAGAAGCACTGACAGGTGAGAGTGTTACTTATAAATGGTTGGCAGTGGACTTTGGTGGAAATGAGGTAGAAACGGATACGTATTCCGTCACTCTTCTTCCAGGTATCACCGTTGGATATGAGCAGGACTTTGAGTCTTCTCCAAGTGGCTGGAATTCTTATGGCCCAGGAAACAGCTGGGAGTGGGGTGTACCTGTAAATGGTCCAGGGGCAGCTACTTCTGGAGAAAAGGTATATGCAACAAGTCTGGATGGTACTTATGACAACAGCGCCAACATGTCGCTAGAAATGCCTCCGATCGATTTACCTGAAGGGGATAGTTTCTTGCAATTTAAGCAATGGTATGAGCTTGAAAGTAACTATGATTATGGTCATGTGTTTGTATCCACTGATGGTGAAGAGTGGACGCAGGCCCTTCGTGTCAATGGGAATACGGATGGCTGGATCGACGGGGAAGTGGATCTAAGTCAATATGCGGGTCAGCGAATCTACATCGCTTTCAATGTTACATCAGATGGAAGTGTTGTGAAACAGGGCTGGTATGTCGATGATGTGAAACTAAGTGGAGAATCGATTCTTCCAGCTAAAAAGATGAACCTTGGATTGAAATCGAAGGATGAGAAGTCATCATCTGTTTCAAAGAAACCGAGTGTAAATCCGAATAAAATTAAAATGGCTAAACATGTAAGTAAAGAAACACCGGTAGAAGGAAACGTACCCGGGCCAGTGCTGCTTCCATTGCAAGCAGAAGTAAGCATACTGGAATCAGGACGTTCGGTATACACGAACCCTGCCGATGGATCGTACGAAATCAATCATGCAGCCGGTGAGTTTACGCTACAAGCATCAACCTATGGTTTCAGATCAGAAACACAAAGTGTAACGATTGAAGCAGATCAAACATCTAACGCCAATTTTACACTTGAAGAAATTCCCCATGGAAATATTAAGGGAACCGTCACAAATGAAATTTCTGGAGAACCGGTTGAGGGAGCCACTGTCTTCTTACTTGAAGATGCCGTTGTGGAGCCGGTAGAAACGAATGAAAATGGTGAGTATGAACTGGAGGCATATGAAGGTGAATACACCATTAAAGTAGTTGCACCTTACTACTATAGTAAGGAAACGACTGTAACGGTTGAAGGTGGAGAAGTCACAAACGCCGATGTTTCATTAGAGCCTTTCATCGGGTATCCTGGTGAAATTGGTTACGATGATGGAACAGCTGAAAACGCCCGTGCATTCTATGATGCAGGTAATGGCTGGGCTGTGAAAATGTCTCTTGAAGAAGGTAATGAAACAGCATTGGTTACAGGTGGGCTATTCCGCTTCTGGGATACAGAATGGCCAGTTCCAGGTGGAACAGAATTCCAAGTTGCCGTTTACGATGCATCTGGTCCTGATGGCGCGCCAGGTAAGAAAATAGCCGGACCGTTTGATGGAACGGCTTTACGTAACGGGGAATGGACACATGTAGATCTAAGCCAGCATGGCATCATGGTAGACGGTGATTTCTACATGTTTTACATTCAATCAGCTCCAAATCCGAATGCACCTGGACTTGGAACAGATGAAGATGGCGAATATGCCGCAAAAAGCTGGCAATTTGTTGGAGGCGCATGGTCTCAAGCACCAGAAGAGGAAGGGAACTACATGATTCGTGCAACAGTGAACTATGAAGTCACTTCACCAGTCATCACATCACCAAAAGATGGATCATTTACAAATAAGGATTCGGTTACCGTTGAAGGTACTTCTGCCCCGACCACAACGGTTCACCTCTTTAATGGTGACGATGAAGTGGCAACAGCAGAAACAATGGAGGATGGTACCTTCTCTGCGGATGTTTCATTACACGACGGGGAGAATTCGATTACAGCAAAGGCAGCAACCGAACAAGGGATGACGGGACCATCTGAGCCTGTATCCATTAACCTTGATCAAGTGAAGCCTGAGCTTGCCATCACTTCTCCGAAAGAAGGCATGAAAACAAATCGTGAAGCCATCACCGTAGAAGGAACGATTGTCGATGAAAACCTCGCTTGGGTAAAAGTAAATGGCGAGAAAGCTTCTGTAAGTGATGGACAGTTCAGTCATAGACTGCTTCTGAATGAAGGAGAAAATGTCATCCAGGTAGTAGCGAAAGATAAAGCTGGTAACAAAAAGAAACAAAAAGTAACAGTCTTTGCTAAATTTGGTGACATCGCTGTTGAAAATCTTCTTCCTGCTGAAGATAAAGAGCTGAAGAAGGGTGAATCGGTAAAAATCGAATTTGACAGTGAGCCTGGTTTAGATGCCACATTTGTCATCCAAATGCCACTGACAAATGCACGATCCCAAGTAACAAACGCAAATGAGCTGCCAATGATGGAAACATCAGAAGGTCACTACGTCGGTTATTATACAGCCACTTCAAATGTAAAAGCACCTGGAGCACTTATTGAAGTGAAGATTTCCGATGATTATGGAAATGTCACAACGAAACGTGCAGAAGGAAAATTGTATATCAACACAAAAAAATAAAGCTTAAGGGAAGAAGAGTCGATCCCGTCGACTCTTCTTTCTTTTTTTGCACATTTACCAGAGAGATTGAAGAAATGCGTTTTTTTTTATATACTAAAATAGTATTAGTATAAACATTTCGAATTTTCAATGAGCACTCATGCTAGTTTAGTGAGATTCTTCAGATGTAAATGAAAACGATTACAATCTTGTAGGTCGAAAGAGGGGTATTATGAAGCTTAGTGATATGAAAGAACAATCATTCAGTCGACGAACACTTACAGAATGGCAAGAAGCAGCTGAAATAGCGTTAAAGGGGAAAGGGATTCGTTCCTTACATACAAACACCTATGAAAATATTGAACTTAAACCGTTATACACGAAAGTAGATTTACCTGGAGTAGATAGAGTGAATGCTTATATCCCTAATGTGGAAGGGAAGTTGAAGAGGGCTTCAAAATGGTTCATCGCTCAACCGGTCAAACGGGGATCCTGGGAGGAACTCACCTCTGCAATGAAGGATGCGTTATCCCGGGGACAGAACTGTGTTTCATTTCAAGTAGGTAATTTAGATATAATAGAAGGCTTCGATCAATTTATTAAAGAAGTCATTGAGTTAGAGGCCCCTGTCTTTTCCATTGAAAAAAAGACAGCTTTCTGTATCCAGCGAATGATGAAATTTCCTGAACTGAAGGAAATCAAAGGTGTGATGGGCTTTGATCCAATAAATGAAAATCGGGAGCATTTGTTTGAAGATTGGTTGGAGGTTGTAAAAGAAGTAGATCAGCATCTGCCTAATCTGAAGACCATAATCATTAATTCTGCCCAGTATCATAATAGTGGAGGAAGTGCCACGCAGGAATTGGCATACGGACTGAGTGAAGGGGTCACTTATATTGAAACACTTCAGGAAAAAGGATGGACGATAGAAAAGATTGCCGGGAAAATGCATTTTCACTTTTCAGTAGGCAGCCATTTCTTTATGGAAATAGCCAAAATCAGAGCCTTTAAGAAATTGTGGCAAGAAGTATTATCGTCCTATGGACTTTCCGAACAAGCGATCGCTCATTCGGTCAGCTGCAGTGCGGAAACGTCTCAGTTGAACAAATCCACACTCGATCCGTATGTCAATATGCTTCGCGGGGGAGGAGAAGCTTTTTCTGCCATTCTTGCAGGGGTGGATTATCTTCTTGTTGCTCCGTTCAATGAAGTGAGTGGGGAAGTGAACGCATTTTCTGAGAGAATTGCCCGGAATACTCAACTGATCCTTGGGGAAGAAGCTCATTTGGATAAAGTGGTTGACCCTGGAGGCGGTTCTTATTATGTGGAATGGTTATCAGAAGAGGTAGGTAAGCTTGCATGGAAGGAATTTCAACAGGTCGATGGAGATGGGGGAATCCTTGTCTGTCTGAAAAATGGTTCCATTCATGAAAAAATAAATAGAGTGAGAGAGTCACGTATTCATGATTTAGCCACAAGAAAAAACTCGATGATCGGGACGAATATCTATTCAAATCTTGAGGAGACATTTCGAACTCCAGCATCTAATGTGGGTGAGCGATTGTCACTTCCTTTTGAAAGATTTAGAGAAAGGACACATAAGCTGGCAAGTAAACCGGTGGCAGGTTTAATAGGGTTAGGGAAGCTAAAAACCCATAAGCCCCGGGCTGATTTTGTAAAAGGATTTTTAGCGACGGGGGGCATTCATACAAATCAAAGTAAAGAGTGCTTCTCTAAGGAAGATGTACTCCAATTTGTGGAAGAAACCCGTTATCCATACTATGTGGTTTGTGGAACAGAGGAAGAATATCAAGACAAATTGCCCATGCTGATTGAGTCCATTCATCATATTGATTCGACCATTGTGATTGATGTAGCAGGGAAAATACCTGATGAGCATGAGTGGGTTCGTTTAGGACTGAATGGATCCATTTACAATAAGCAAAACATACTTAAAAAAGTAGATGAGCTATTAACCATCTGGGAGGAGGGAACTGACAATGACAAATCCTGATTGGCAAGAAATCGACCCTTATTCGAAAGAAGCAAGAACGAATGATGGTTCTCTAACAGGTAGCACCTATGAGACAAATGAGAAGATTGTCATTAAATCTCTTTATTCAGAAGAGGACTCAAAGGATATATCTCATGGAGAAGACCTTCCAGGCTTGGCTCCTTATACAAGGGGGCCGTACCCGACGATGTATGTGAATCGCCCTTGGACGGTAAGGCAATATGCAGGTTTTTCAACAGCAGAAGAAAGCAATGCCTTTTATAGAAGAAACTTAAGTATGGGTCAAAAGGGTCTGTCTGTTGCTTTTGATTTAGCTACTCATCGTGGCTATGATTCCGATCATCCCCGGGTGGTAGGAGATGTAGGAAAAGCGGGAGTGGCCATCGATTCGATTCTGGATATGAAGATTCTGTTTGATGGAATACCTCTTGATCAAATGTCTGTTTCCATGACGATGAACGGAGCGGTGCTGCCCATCCTTGCATTTTATATAGTCACGGCAGAAGAACAGGGCGTTTCGCAGGAGAAACTGTCTGGTACGATTCAAAATGATATTTTAAAAGAGTATATGGTGCGGAACACCTATATTTATCCTCCTGAAACATCCATGAAGATTATTGCTGATATCTTTGAGTATACGTCCAAACACATGCCGAAGTTTAATAGCATCAGTATTTCCGGGTATCATATGCAAGAAGCGGGAGCGCCTGCCGATATTGAGTTGGCTTATACGCTGGCAGATGGTCTTGAGTATGTGCGGACAGGTCTCCAGGCAGGGATCGATATCGATTCCTTTGCACCAAGACTTTCATTCTTCTGGGCGATTGGCATGAATTATTTCATGGAAGTGGCAAAAATGAGGGCGGCGCGGAGAATCTGGGCGAAAATGATGAAAACATTCAGTCCTAATAATTCGAAATCCTTGGTGCTCAGAACCCACTCCCAAACATCCGGCTGGAGCTTAACTGAGCAGGACCCGTATAATAATGTCATTCGTACATTACTTGAGGCACACGCGGCTGCTATGGGTCATACGCAATCGCTTCATACCAATGCGTTGGACGAAGCGATTGCCCTGCCGACAGACTTCTCTGCGCGGATCGCGCGTAATACACAGCTATACCTTCAAGAGGAAACCGGTATTACGAAAGTGATTGATCCATGGGCCGGTTCACATTATGTTGAATCCTTGACCAATCAGTTGATGGAGAAGGCCTGGGAGCATATCGAAGAAATCGAAGAGCTTGGCGGAATGACCAAGGCGATTGAAACCGGATTGCCGAAAATGCGGATTGAGGAAGCGGCTGCGAGAAGACAAGCAATGATTGATTCGGGGGATGAAGCGATTGTCGGGGTAAATAAGTATCGCCTGGACAAGGAAGATCCGATTGAAACGCTGGACATTGATAATACAGTTGTAAGACAAAAGCAAATTGAGCGAATTCAAATGCTTAAAGAGGAACGAAATGAAAATCGAGTAACCGAAACGCTCGAGTCATTAACACTTGTAGCAGAAACAAGAGAAGGGAATTTACTTGAAAAAGCGGTGGAGGCAGCGAGAGCCCGGGCGACATTGGGAGAAATATCCGATGCCATTGAAAAAGTATCAGGACGACATAAAGCAACGATCCGGAGTATAAGTGGGGTGTACAGCTCGAACTTTTCAAATGAACAAGAAATCAACGTCGTGAAAGAGATGACAGAAGAATTTTTGGAAAACGAAGGAAGAAGACCGCGTATCCTTATTGCGAAGATGGGACAGGACGGGCATGACAGAGGTGCTAAGGTGATTAGCACGGCGTTCGCAGACCTTGGCTTTGATGTGGATATCGGACCATTGTTCCAGACGCCGGAAGAAACGGCTCTGCAAGCAGTCGAAAATGACGTACATGTCATCGGTGTAAGTTCATTAGCCGCAGGACATAAAACACTCCTGCCTCAACTGGTAGCGGAACTAAAGAAATTAGGCAGAGAAGACATTCTCGTTGTCATTGGTGGAGTGATTCCGGCTAAGGATTATGACTTCCTATTGAATAACGGAGCCTCAGCCGTTTTTGGACCCGGGACAATCATACCTGTTGCTGCACAAAAAGTCATCAAAGAAATTTATGAAGTGCTGGGCTATGAGGAAGTGGCTGAGTAATGGCAGAGCATGATTCAGTGCGAAAGAAGCGGTTTGTGAAGAAGAAAAAGGATTCTGTATCGATTACCGAATTAAAGGACGGGGTCTTGAATGGCGACCGTAGCTCCTTGGCGAAGGCCATCACGCTGATTGAAAGCAATGCAGAACAGCATTATGCCATGGGACAGGAACTGTTGCAGGAACTCCTGCCCTATACGGGTAAAAGCTTCCGGATCGGCATTACAGGTGTGCCGGGAGCCGGTAAAAGCACATTTATAGAAGCGTTCGGGGAGATGTTATGTGAGCAGGGCCTCCGGGTTGCCGTCCTTGCGATTGATCCCAGCTCTTCCATTTCCGGTGGCAGTATTCTTGGGGATAAATCAAGGATGGAACAATTATCGAAAAATCCCCGTGCTTTTGTAAGACCTTCCCCCACTGCAGGAACACTTGGTGGAGTGCACCGGAAAACCAGTGAAACGCTTCTCTTATGCGAAGCGGCCGGATATGATCTGATGATCATTGAAACCGTTGGAGTGGGTCAGAGTGAAGTGATGGTGAGGCAAATGGTGGATTTCTTCCTCCTGCTCGTCATCACAGGAGCCGGGGATGAGCTTCAAGGAATGAAAAAGGGGATCATGGAGCTTGCCGATGCATTACTTGTCAATAAAGCAGATGGAGAAAATAAACCTCTCGCTGAGAAAACAAGAAGAGAGCTGAACCAAATCCTCCACTTCTTGACTCCCGCAACTAAAGGGTGGAGCTCAAAGGCTTATACCTGTTCTGCCTTGAAAAATGAGGGATTAAAAGAAATGTGGAATGTGATTCAACAGTTTGAGAAGCAATCAAAAGAACAGGGAGTCTTTGAAGAAAGACGACTTCTCCAAAAACAGGAATGGTTTCATACGATGTTGAAAGAAAGAATCTTGTCAGATTTCTTTTTCCATCAGGATATAAAGTCTGCCCTTCCACACATGGAAAGTCGTGTGAAGGAAGGGGACTATACCACTACTCAGGCAGTAGAAGAATTGCTAAAGCGATATAAGGGTGCAATTCTTAACGGGTTTAGTTAATTTTAATTGAAACATAGGGTTTGAAATTGTTATGATAGGGGTATATCAAAATTCCTGTTTTTATGGAGAATGATTAAGTCAGCGATTAAAAGGAGAGTTCAAGCATGGATATAGATTTCAATTTATTTATGAATGATGTTGTTCGCCAGGCTCGTCAAGAAATCGAACAAGCCGGTTATACTCAGTTAACAACAGAAGAAGAAGTAGATCAAGCTTTCGCTAAAGAAGGTACAACACTCGTGATGATCAACTCCGTTTGTGGTTGCGCCGGAGGAATCGCACGTCCAGCAGCAGCTCATTCCATTCATTATGATAAACGACCAGATCAATTGGTAACGGTTTTCGCCGGCCAAGATAAAGAAGCCACTGCGAAAGCGCGCAGCTACTTTACCGGCTATCCGCCATCTTCACCGTCATTTGCTCTATTAAAAGACGGAAAGCTATTGACCATGGTAGAAAGACATGAAATTGAAGGTCACGACCCAATGTCGGTTGTGAACAAAATTCAATCTTACTTCGATCAATATTGTGAAGAAGTGTAAGTAAGAGAGTGAGGCCCGTTAGGTTCATTACATGAATATCTGCTTTAGGTGGATGTTTGTGTGAGGAGCTTGACGGGTTTTTTGTTTTGATTAAAAAGGGGATACCATATGTTTGGTAATCCAGAAATGCAAGAATCATCACTTCCTTCAAAATCTCCATATGTAAGCATGCATATATTATGAATAAAAATCCCCTTCGTATTTCATTCTTTCTTCCAATCAATGCTAAAACCTTGTAAAGAGGCACTTGTATTTTCAGAATATATAAACATTTATGGGTGACTATAAAAACTATTGCATAAATATTTATCTCTGCTACAATACGAATATAGTAATTAATATACATTATATATTATATTTATTCATTACAATCGAGGAGGAATTACAATGAAAAAGATATTATCTATTATATTAGTATTAATCGTTTCTACTATTTTTGCTGCATGTGGTGCAGGAGAAGAGAATGCAGGAACCGCTTCAGGTGAATCAAAGAAGCTGATTATGGGTACGTCGGCTGACTATAAACCATTTGAATACGTCGATACGGCAAATAGTGATGAATTTATCGGGTACGACATTGACTTGGCTCATATGCTGGCAGATGAGCTTGGGTATGAAATCGAGATCAAAGATATGGAGTTCAGCGGATTAATTTCAGCACTTAAAACCGGCCAGGTGGACTTTGTGCTTTCAGCTATGACCCCTACGCCGGAACGACAAAAGAACGTTGACTTCAGTGATGTCTACTACACAGCAAAAGATATGATCATCTCAACAAAAGAGAGTGGAATTCAAAGCGAAAAGGATCTTGATGGGAAAACGGTTGGTGTTCAGTTAGGTTCTATCCAACAGGATGCTGCAGAAGAACTTTCCACATCCATCCCATTAAAAGTAGAGACCCGTGACCGTATTCCTGAGCTGATACAGGATCTGCAAAATGAACGTTTTGATGCCATTATCATAGAGAATACAGTAGCAAACGGTTATTTGGATAAAAATAAAGAGCTTAAAGGAAATACAATGGACGTGAACGAAGAAGAGGCAGGTTCTGCTGTTGCACTTCCAAAGGATAGTGAGCTTACAAGTGAATTCAACGATGCATTGAAAAAGCTCGAAGAAAATGGAAAATTGGATAAACTGGCTGAAAAGTGGTTTGACGGAGAACAGTAGATTGATAGAAGGGCTAACCCATTATCGGTTAGCCCTTCCTATTTAACAGTCAACAGCATGATTGGAGGAGAATACAGTGCCACTTGATTTTCAACAACTGATCCCTTCGATTCCTTTTATTTTGGAAGGATTGAAGGTCACTCTTAAAATTGTCGGATTAGCAGGAATACTTGGATTTGCCTTCGGTATTCTGCTTGCTCTTTGTAAAATAAGTTCAATCAAACCTTTAACATTACTTGCAGATATTTATACATCGGTTTTTCGGGGGACTCCTTTAGTTCTGCAATTAATGATTATCTTTTATGGTTCGCCTCAGCTTTTTGGAACTCAGATCGAACCGTATACAGCAGCCATCCTCTCTTTTTCACTTAATTCAGCTGCCTATATATCTGAGATCATCCGTGCGGGAATCAATGCAGTGGATAAAGGGCAAAAGGAAGCGGCCATGGCTCTTGGGGTTCCATATCGTTTAATGATGAAAGATGTGATCCTACCTCAGGCCATTAAAAACATTTTACCTGCCTTAATGAACGAATTTATCACCCTTACGAAGGAATCTGCCATCGTCACTGTTATCGGAGCGGCCGATGTGATGAGACGTTCGTATATGGTAGGTAGTGATTTGTATTCCTTTTTCGAACCACTATTATTTGCAGGACTGATCTATTATGTGCTTGTCATGATTCTAACCTTATTAGGGAAAGTGCTGGAAGGGAGACTACGTGGGAATGATTAAAGCAGAAAAAATCACCAAGTCGTTCGGGAAGCTTCAAGTATTAAAAGGTATAGATTTTTCCGTGGAAAAAGGGGAGGTTGTTGCATTGATCGGTCCTTCGGGTTCCGGGAAATCCACTCTACTCCGCTGCCTGAATTATTTAGAGGAGCCGACTTCAGGATCGATATACTTTGAAGAAGCTGTTGTGAAAGGCAAGAATATAAGCAAAGTGAGACAAGATATAGGGATGGTATTTCAACATTTCCACCTCTTCCCTCATATGACAGCGTTGGAAAACGTGATCTACGCTCCAGTGAAAGTGAAGGGGCTAAACAGAACAGATGCTAAAAAAGTAGGGACAGACCTTCTAACAAAAGTCGGTTTGAAAGAAAAAAGTGATGAATACCCAAACCGTTTATCAGGTGGCCAAAAACAGCGTGTAGCGATTGCAAGGGCACTTGCAATGGAACCGAAAGTGATGCTTTTTGACGAACCGACATCTGCACTGGATCCGGAAATGGTCAAAGAGGTGCTGGAAGTCATGAAGTCACTCGCTCATTCAGGGATGACAATGATCATTGTAACCCATGAAATGGGCTTTGCCAGAGAGGTGGCAGACAGAGTCTTATTCATGGATGATGGAAAGATTGTCGAAGAAGGAGAGCCTCTTCCTTTTTTCTCGAACCCGCAAAGCGATCGGGGAAAAGAGTTCTTAGAGAAAATACTTTAAACGATGGAAGGATTAGCGAACAGTTTCGTTAATCCTCCTTTTTATGTTCAAGGGGAATTATGGTATTCTAAAGTAGCTAAAAAAAGAAAGAGTTAGGAGAAAACTGAATGTTTCGAATCGGGTATCGAACACTTAAGACTGGGATCGGCACAGCGGTTGCGATCAGCATTGCACAGTGGTTTCACCTGGATAACTTTGTATCAGCCGGGATTTTGACGATACTGTGCATTCAGAACACGAAGAAAAAATCGGTTAACGCTTCATGGAGCCGTTTCCTGGCCTGTGTAATTGCCATGGTGATTTCTGCTGCGTTCTTTGAGTTCATTGCCTATCATCCTGCCGTAATCGGCATGTTATTACTGGTGTTCATTCCGATAACGGTAGCCCTGAATATCAAAGAAGGAATAGTCACCAGTTCCGTTATCATTTTACATATTTATTCGGCAGGTAAGGTAACCCTTGGACTTTTCGAGAATGAATTAGGTATCATTGTCATCGGGATAGGAATTGCTCTTGTCATGAACCTTTACATGCCGAGCGTTGATAAAAAGATGATCGAATATCAGGAGAAGATAGAATCCAACTTCTATAAAATTTTTTGTGAAATGATCAACTACCTACGAACAAATGATAGCCAATGGGATGGAAAAGAAATCACTGATACAGAACAATTACTTAAAGAAGCGAAGACCATAGCATTCAAAGATGTTGAAAATCACTTTTTACGTGATGAGAACTTATATTATTTGTATTTTAAAATGAGGGAAAAACAGTTCGAAATCCTACAACGTATCTTACCGATTGCGACATCGATATCATTGACGGTAGAACAGGGGCATCGGATTGCAGAATTCCTGGATGAGCTTAGTGATCACATACACCCGGGAAACACGGCCCTGTTTTATTTGAAAAAATTGTACGATATGAAAGTGGAGTTTGAACAGATGGATTTACCGAAGACGAGGGAAGAATTTGAAACCCGCGCCGCTCTCTATCAATTTGTTCAAGAGATGGAGCAGTATCTTCTTCTGAAAAGCTCGTTTAAAGGAATAAAGAAGGATGAAAATGATCAAAAGGAAGTAAACTACACCTAAAACACGAAAAAGGTGATAGGATGCGTATACTTCTTGCCATTATCTTGTTCGCTTCTCCCATATGGCCACTTGGAAGGAATCCACTGCCCGGGGATCCGTTTATTATCGTGAACAAGGAAAGTAATCAATTAGCTTACATCGACGACGGGAAGGTTCAGCACACATTCCCGGTAGCAACAGGGAAAACGACGACCCTCACCCCGGAAGGACTATTTAATGTTACAGTTAAAGCCAAGAACCCTTATTACCGTAAGAAGAACATTCCCGGTGGAGACCCACGGAATCCATTGGGTTCAAGGTGGATCGGATTTGACGCCAAGGGGACAGACGGAAGGATCTATGGAATCCACGGTACGAATCAACCTTCAAGTATAGGCAAATATATCTCGAATGGATGCATAAGAATGCACAATAAACATGTTGAATTTCTGTTTGATCAGGTACCTGTCGGAACAAAGGTTCTAGTCGTCAAAACAAACAAAAGCTTCTATCAGCTGGGAAAAGATCACGGTGCGATAAAATAAAAAGGATCTGCTAATCGACTCAGTCGAAAAGCAGATCCTTTGTTTTTTATTATAATAAGAAAGTCAGTCCTGCCATGATCGTCGATGCAATCATTGCAAACAACATGACAAATACAATTATTTTTTGTAATTTTTTATTACCCATTGTATCTCTCCATTCTTCATCTCACCTTAAAGAGGCGATTTTCAACTCTATTTTATCGTGAATAGTGAGAGAAAACAACCATTGGTATAAAAGAAAACGCTTTAATTATTCGCCGGATTAGGAGGGAATTCGACAACATTTATCGAATACTATACGGGTGGAATATGTAAACAACAGGGGGATGATAGGGATGAAAAAGGTAGACCATATCGGAATAGCAGTATCATCAATAGACAATGTTCTTCCATTTTACCAAGATACTCTTGGGCTTTCACTAGTCAAGGTCGAAGAAGTGGGAAATCAAGGTGTGAAAATAGCATTTATTGATGGTGGAAATATTAAGCTTGAGTTACTTGAACCACTACATAAAGAAAGTCCGATTGCCAAGTTCATTGAGAAAAAGGGAGAAGGCATTCACCATATTGCCTTTGGTGTCGAAGGAATTGAAAAACGGATCAAGGAACTGCAAGCAAAGGGAGTCCAGATGATCAACGAAACACCAAAAATGGGGGCTAGTGGGGCTGCAGTTGCCTTCATGCATCCAAAGTCAGCGCACGGTGTACTATATGAACTATGTGATAAATCAAACATCAAAGGGGAGTAACATAATGGATATCTATGAAAAGATTAATGAATTGTATGATCGCAGAAGAGAAGTGGAATTAGGCGGCGGAGATAAAAAAATAGATAAGCAGCACGAAAAAGGAAAACTGACTGCGAGAGAACGAATCGATATTTTAGTGGATCCGGGCAGCTTTGTTGAGCTGAATCCATTCATTGAGCATCGCTGTTCAGACTTTGGACTGGACGGGGTTCAGGGCCCTGGAGATGGAGTCGTTACAGGTTATGGAAAAGTAAATGGAAACCCCATCTACTTATTTTCTCAGGATTTCACGGTATTTGGCGGCGCATTGGGGGAAATGCATGCGAAGAAGATTTCACATGTCATGGATCTGGCAGTCAAAAATGGTGCACCTTTCATTGGTTTAAATGATTCAGGTGGTGCAAGAATTCAAGAAGGTGTCGTTTCTTTAGATGGATACGGACATATCTTCTATCGAAATTCCATTTATTCCGGAGTGATTCCACAAATCTCCGTGATTATGGGACCTTGCGCAGGAGGAGCGGTTTATTCCCCTGCCATCACGGATTTTGTGTTTATGGTAGATGATACAAGTCAAATGTTCATCACAGGACCCAAAGTAATTGAGACAGTTACCGGTGAGAAAATCAGCTCAGAAGATTTAGGCGGTGCGAAGGTCCATAACTCCATCAGCGGGAATGCTCATTTCAGAGGGAAAACTGAAGAAGAGGTCCTTCTCGAGGTTCGTAGACTATTAGCTTATTTACCACAAAATAATGGGGAGAAGCCTCCTCGTTTGGAAGTGGATGAAGAAGATGATTATCGTGGGAATTTAACGGACCTGATTCCATTCGATGCTGTCCGTCCTTACGACGTCCGCACGGTCATCAATGAAATTGTGGATGAAGACAGCTTTATGGAGGTTCAGAAAGAGTTTGCGAAAAATATCGTCGTTGGACTGGCCCGTATCAAAGGAGAAGTCGTTGGCCTTGTCTGTAATCAGCCAAAATTCATGGCAGGAGGGCTCGACATTGATTCCTCAGACAAAGCAGCCCGTTTTATCCGTTTCTGTGATTCCTTCAATATTCCATTGATCACCTTTGAAGATGTAACTGGCTTCTTCCCTGGAATCAAGCAGGAACATGGCGGGATCATCCGTCACGGTGCGAAAATCCTCTATGCCTATTCAGAAGCGACAGTTCCAAAAATGACGGTGATTTTACGAAAAGCCTATGGAGGTGCTTATGTTGCACTAAACAGTAAGTCCATTGGGGCTGATTTAGTTTTTGCATGGCCTAATGCAGAAATTGCCGTCATGGGTCCGCAGGGAGCAGCGAATATTATTTTTGCAAGGGAAATTGCAGGCAGTGAGAATCCGGAACAGCTCCGGGCGCAGAAGATTGAAGAGTACCGTGAGAAATTCGCTAATCCATATGTGGCAGCTTCCCGTGGAATGGTGGATGACGTTATTGATCCCCGTGAAACCCGGATCAAATTGATTCAAGGATTGGAAATGATGAGAAATAAACGGGAAGAGAGACCAAAGAAAAAGCACGGAAATATTCCATTGTAGAAGCGATACCATTTGTTGAACCGGCCTATTCACGCTATACTATAGAAGTGAATACATAATTGTGGAGGTCGACTAAATGATTAATCATGAACGTTTACTAAATGAATTCCTGGAATTGGTCCAAATCGATTCTGAAACGAAGGAAGAAGCGGAAATCGCGAAAGTATTAAAGCAAAAATTCTCTGATCTTGGCGTAGAGGTATTTGAAGATGACACGATGGGTGAAACGGGCCATGGTGCCGGAAACCTCATCTGTACGCTGAAAGGGAATAAAGAAGGCGTAGATACCATCTACTTCACTTCTCATATGGATACAGTTGTTCCTGCAAAAGGGGTTAAGCCAACGCTTAAAGATGATGGCTATATTTACTCAGACGGCACGACCATTTTGGGAGCCGATGATAAAGCGGGACTTGCAACGATGCTTGAATCTGTTCGAGTACTTCAGGAGAACAATATCCCTCACGGAGATATTCAGTTCATCATTACGGTAGGGGAAGAATCAGGATTAGTTGGAGCGAAAGCACTGGATTCTTCTCTCGTAAAAGCGAAATACGGTTTCGCCCTTGATAGTGATGGGAAAGTCGGTAATATCATCGTGGCCGCTCCTACACAAGCGAAAGTGAGAGCAACGATATATGGGAAAACAGCACATGCAGGTGTAGCTCCCGAAAAAGGCGTTTCTGCCATAACGATTGCGGCTAAAGCGATTTCCAAAATGCCACTCGGCCGCATCGATGAAGAAACGACAGCAAACATCGGACGCTTTGAAGGTGGAAAAGCAACGAACATCGTATGTGAACAAGCGGATATTCTGGCAGAAGCACGTTCACTCGTCCCTGAAAAAATGGAAGCTCAAGTAGAGAAGATGAAAGCTGCATTCGAATCCGTAGCAGAAGAAATGGGTGGAAAAGCAGAAGTTGAAGTACAGGTGATGTATCCAGGCTTCAAGTTCAAAGACGGTGACGAAGTAGTCGAAGTGGCAAAACGCGCCGCGAAGAAAATCGGTCGTCCAAGCGAGCTTCTTACAAGCGGAGGCGGAAGTGACGCCAACGTCATCGCAGGTTTCGGAGTGCCGACAGTCAACTTGGCAGTAGGATACGAAGAAATCCATACGAAGAGCGAAAGAATGCCTGTTGAAGAACTGAACAAGCTTTCTGAAATGGTTGTAGCGATCATTCAGGAAGTAGCGGGGGAATAGCCGCCGGAGCTAGACAGATCATCTAATCATCCAAATGTCCATGAACCGAAGTTCATCCTTCGTTCGTGGACATTTTCTTCTTTCAAAACCAGCACCTAACCTTTCTAAAATATGGTACATTAGAAGTATACATATCAGAAGTTTTAAGAGGGGACGTTATACAATGCCGAAAGTAGTCGTTTTTCATGCTGGAAGAGAAGAATATGCTCTACCGATTGAGACCGTAGTTTCGATTGAAAAAGTGGAAGAAGTGAGAGCCATCCCTCATCTGCCTTCATTTGTCCTGGGACTTGTAAAGGTCAGGGGAGAGCTGATCCCTGTCCTTGATTTAGCAAATATCCTTTATGACACGAATGCAGGTGCAGAAACAGGAATGTTTCTTCTCGTCGTTCACACAGAAACAATGCAGATCGGTTTGGTCGTTAAGGAAGCGAAAGAAATTCTCGAAGTACCGAATGACTCCTTTACAAACGTAGGTTTACTTGCGTATTCAAAAACAAACTATTTCTCAGGAATCATCAATCTTGAAGATTCGTTCATCACCCAGATCGACCCCGATGTTTTAGTAGAGAGTCTAGAAGGTATTAGAGAGATAAAGGATTACGTGAACGAGCAAAAAACCCATCAAAATTAGACAAAGAAAGCCGCGATTTAAATGAACTCACATTATCCAAAAAACGGACGGGTGATCCTTCATGTTGATATGAATAGCTTTTATGCCTCTGTTGAAATGGCTTTTGACCCAACATTGAGGGGCAAACCATTAGCTATTGCCGGGAATCCCCAAGAGAGAAGAGGCATTATCGTGACATGCAGCTACGAGGCGAGAAGCTTCGGAGTGAAAACAACAATGCCTCTTTGGGAAGCCAAAAAACTGTGCCCTGGGCTCATTATCATGACGCCTAACTTTGACCGTTACCGCGCAGCCTCCAAAGGAATATTTGATATCCTCAGACAATATTCAGAATTAGTGGAGCCCGTCTCGATTGATGAGGGTTATCTGGATATCACGGACTCCTTTGAAAAAGGCACCCCGTTACAAATT
This sequence comes from Rossellomorea sp. H136, assembly GCF_056838065.1. Taxonomy (NCBI): domain Bacteria; kingdom Bacillati; phylum Bacillota; class Bacilli; order Caryophanales; family Bacillaceae; genus Rossellomorea; species Rossellomorea sp. H136. Next base: position 3,148,225 of record NZ_CM166371.1, on the reverse strand, counting down.
GCGTCAGACATTCAATCCCAAATTAAAAGTCAACTCGATCTTCCCTGTAGCATCGGGGTGGCCCCTAACAAATTCCTGGCCAAAACCGCCTCAGATATGAAAAAGCCTATGGGAATCACCGTATTAAGAAAACGTGATATCCCTCAAAAGCTCTGGTCCCTTCCTGTCATAGAAATGCACGGCATTGGACAAAAGACCGCAGAAAAGCTCAATTCGTTTGGTATTCATACCTGCCATGATCTCGCTCATGCCAATGATATACAGCTGAAATCACTGCTTGGAATCAATGGTCTTCGTCTCAAAGAACGCGCCAACGGGATCGATAGGCGAAGCGTGGACCCTGATTCGATCTATGATTATAAAAGCGTTGGAAACTCCACTACTTTACCAAAGGATACAACGAACCAACACGAGCTATTAACGATTGTAGAGAAACTATGTGCAAAAGTGTCGTCACGCCTTCAGCAGAAAGACGTTCTGGGGATGACGATCCAACTCATGATCAGGGATAAATTCAGAAAAACCATTACGAGAAGCAAGAAGCTGGAAAATCCGATATATAAAAAAGAAGATTTATTTCATTATGCTAAAGACTTATTGTTGAAGCACTGGGATGGAGATCCCGTTAGACTTTTGGGTGTCACCGCCCAGGATATAGTGGAAAAGAGTGAAGCAACCGAACAACTGGACCTATTCTCTTATAAAAAGGCTGCAGAAAAGGAACCACTTTACAATGTTTTATCACAGCTTCAGGAAAAGTTCGGGAAAGATTCCATCTCTCAAGGAATAAAAGGAAAGAATAAGAAGAAAACCTTTGACTCGAAACAGGACACAAGCTTCAACAAGGATTTTCTAAGGGAATGACCCAGGAAGAAAGAGGACACCTTAAGGTAGATAAAGAACACTTCAAACGGATTATTTGCATCACCACACTATTCTTGTTAGATTGAAATAGAGTGAGAAAACAGGTTTAGAAAAACTAATCAACTGAAGTTTTCCTACATAATGTTGATAATTTAAAAAGAAAAAACCAGTATTCTATAATTGAAAGGATGTTAATGGCATGTCTCAAGAAATTGGTGTTATCGGTTTAGCCGTAATGGGTAAAAACTTAGCTTGGAATATTGAGAGTAGAGGGTACTCTGTATCTGTATATAATCGTTCCCGTGAAAAAACGGATGAAATGATAAGCGAATCTAAAGGAAAGAATGTCGTTCCTACATATACGATTGAAGAATTCGTTAATTCTCTAGAAAAGCCTAGAAAGATCCTCTTGATGGTGAAAGCAGGAAATCCAACTGATGCAACCATTGAACAATTAAAGCCGTTCCTGGAAAAAGGGGACATTCTGATTGACGGAGGAAATACGTTCTTCGAAGATACGCGCCGCCGCAATCACGAATTAAGCGATTTAGGCATTCACTTTATCGGAACGGGTGTCTCCGGTGGAGAAGAAGGTGCTCTTACTGGTCCTTCCATCATGCCTGGTGGACAGAAGGAAGCGTACGACCTTGTCGCTCCTATCTTGAAAGACATTGCAGCGAAAGTCGATGGAGACCCTTGTACGACGTATATAGGTCCTGATGGCGCGGGTCACTATGTGAAAATGGTGCACAACGGCATCGAGTACGGGGATATGCAGCTGATTGCAGAATCGTACTTCCTGATGAAAAATGTCCTGGGCTTAAGTGCCGAGGAACTGCATGAAGTGTTTGCCGACTGGAATAAAGGCGAGCTTGATAGCTATCTCATCGAAATCACTGCAGATATCTTCACGAAGAAGGACGAGGAAACAGGAAAACCCATGGTCGATGTCATCCTGGACAAAGCAGGGCAAAAGGGTACTGGAAAATGGACAAGCCAGAGTGCGTTAGATCTAGGCGTTTCCTTACCGATCATCACAGAATCTGTCTTTGCCCGTTTCATTTCAGCCATTAAAGATGAACGTGTGAAAGCCAGCAAAATGCTAAAAGGACCTGACACGAAACCATTCCAAGGCGATAAAAAAGCGTTGGTGGAATCAATCCGTAAAGCTCTTTACATGAGCAAGATTTGTTCTTATGCTCAAGGCTTCGCACAAATGCGCTCTGCATCTGATGAGTACCAATGGGATCTTCAATACGGGGATATCGCAATGATCTTCCGTGGAGGTTGCATCATACGCGCTCAATTCCTGCAAAAGATCAAAGAAGCTTACGACCGTGAATCAAGTCTTTCAAACCTTCTATTAGATCCTTATTTCAAAGAGATCGTAGAAAGTTACCAATACGCACTTCGCGAAGTCATCAGCGTGGCCGTCCAAAATGGTGTACCGGTACCTGGCTTCTCTGCGGCACTGTCTTACTACGATAGCTACCGTACAGAAACCCTGCCAGCAAACCTGATCCAGGCTCAGCGTGATTACTTCGGTGCCCATACGTATGAGCGTGTGGACAAAGAGGGTATTTTCCATACTGAGTGGATGAAATAATCGATTGAGTATAGCCCCTTTCCTTTTAGGAGAGGGGTTTTTATTTTGAAAGGATATTTATAAACAAAAGCAATTAAATTATCGAAATTTTATCGTAGGAGAGAGACAGGTTGTGTTACCATAATATTACATAAAAGATAGGGATGAAGAATGCTTCAAAATATAAAAGAATATAAAGTAATGAATTTCAGGTTATCAAGGAGTGATTTTCAGTGCTTAACTTTGAAATAAGAAGACCACAAATAGAAGACAAAGATGAGCTGAATCAATTTTTTTCTACAGTTATTAAGCATACTTTTGCCAGAGAAGGTTTAGGGGATCTGCTTGATGAAATCGACAATGAAATAGAAAGCAAGAAACAATACTTGAAAAGTGACTTGGACACTAATGGGTCGAACCGATACTTTCTAATTGCTTCGGAAAAGAAAGATGCTCTCATCATCGGAACCATTGAATACGGCCCTGCCAATGATCTGATTCGCACCTGTACAGATGGAACATTGAATGAGGTGTATGAAATCGGAACGGTGTTTGTGCATCCCGATTATCAAGGACATGGTGTAGGGACATTACTATTAAACGTCATGTTCCTTACTTTTCTAAACAGGGGAATCAAGGAATTCTGTTTGGATAGTGGGTATGGTAATGCCCAGAAGATATGGATGAAAAAATTTGGACAGCCAGATTATTGGCTGAAGGATTATTGGGGGAACGGGTCTGATCATATGATTTGGAAGAAATCGATGAATGATGTTTCCATCAACTTTAGATGGTGAGTTTACTAGACCGGAACATATTTCCTGAAGGAAGCTTTCATGAACATAATCGGAAGTCTGGTGTGCCGGCGATGTAAAAGGGATCATTGGTGACATGTACAAGGCTGATTGATTAAAAGGGTTAGGAAAACGAATGTTTACAAAAGCAGTAGAATTTACAAGGGAAATAGGGGCCGAGAGCCTGGAACTTGGTGTTTGGGAGTTTAATAATACGGCTATTCAGTTTTACGAAGCAATGGTAATGAAGACACAGGCGAGAAAAATAGAAATCAAGGTACATGGATAAGGCACGTGAAATTTACCGAGAGTGGGCTCTCTTAAAATGGGATCCTTCTTTTATGGAATCTAAGGATTGAGCTTAAACTATGAATTGGAGGTCCATTCATGACAAGACTAGTAATCATGACAGTTGGTAAGACCCATAGCGGAAAATCAACATTCGCCATTAGTCTGGCAGAACAATTGCTGAATTCCGTTGTGATCGACCAGGATACCCATGCTGAATTCATCAACACCTTTTATAGAAGCCTGCTTCCAATGGAAGGGCCAAATAAGCTCAAATATGCCGTCAGTAGAACGATTGTTGACTATGCCATGAATGAGACATCATTTCACCTCATTCTTTGTAATTCGAATCTGAGCCGCAGTGGACGGTTGAAGCTGTTGGATCACTTCAAAGAGAAGGGATTTACCACCATCCTTGTTCATTTGGATATCCCCGACCGGATTCTTCAAGCCAGAGTGGTAAACAGTGAGCGGAGTACAGCCATCTTCAGGAATGCTACCACCTTTGAAGAAGTACTGAACCGGCAACAGACTGACGCTTACTTCAAGGATGTAGCGGCACCTGTTGAGGGAGAAGCTGATTATTTATATGTCATCAGACATTCGGATGAAGTGCAGAATGTCATTGGGAAGATAATTGATGAGCGCAAAGAATATGAGTAATGGAATGATAAGACTTAAAAATGCATGGTTCTTAAACTAATGATGGAATCAGTTAAACAATGCTTTTTTATTCTAAGCATGAACGCCTCTTTCACTTAATAAAGTTAAGTATAGTATGAAAGGGGTAGGTTCTATGGGATTAGAGAAGATTACACCCTGGCAGGAGCATGAATTTTGGTTGGGGATATTAAAAGATCATGCCTATTTTATCCGTGATTATTTAAGCCCCACAGAAGGTAAATGGGTCAAACAGGCTGAGTATTACATTGAGTGGTTTGGAAATGTTGAGGCGGAAATGATGAAAATCCCAAGGGATCTGCCTCCTTCAGCTTCTGAAATGATTCAGCTTTCAGAATGGGCACAGGATGTCTCCTACCAATATTATACGTTCGAAGGCCACCTATTACATTTACGCTTATTCAATCAGGTGAATTTAAATCTGTCCCCGAGCTACTTGAATGGGACTTTGGCAGAGAATAGGGAATACTTAAGAATTTTGAAGAGCTACATGAAAGGGATAGAGTATCAGGCACTTTCCCTTGTGAATTTATTGGATTTGTGGCTTGACGATCAACGGGGACATGCGGCTTTGCTAATTGATATACTGGATAGCGTCGAAATTGATCTCATTGAAAGGGCTAACGCAGTAGTGGTGCAGTTTTCACAATTCATAGTGAAAAATGATATGTTCAAAGGCTATTTGCTCTTTACTCAGCCTGGTTTCCCGGCTCAAATCCGATTTGCAGAAGATGTTTCATTACAGGTTGTAGCCTTCACTAAGCTGGTCGAGGAAGTGCTGCAAATGTATGTGAAGGATGAAGTGCTGAATAATTCTACACTCCGGTTTCTCGAGCATCATTTCCCTGAAGCATGTTATTTCATGAAGAAGCTCTCGTATTATGCTCCTTCCATTCACTATCCGGATTGTAAACTCACCAAACCCACATTACGGAATAACACAAAAACTTGAGGGGTGAATCCTCAAGCTTTTAGGTATCATTCTTAGAATTAATGTCTGTTTTAGGACTTACGAAAGGAAAGTTTAGAATTTTAGAGAATATGGACCTTTCTATCTTCGAAATGATTGATCCTTCGGGTGAGATGGTAGACCCCTAAATATGAAAACGACTCCCCAAGAAACTAGAGAGTCGTTTTCGGATATCACCCAATCAATTCATCAAACAACAACACACGTGCAGGTGATGCATCGGTGTTTTCAATTTTTAGTGGAGCGGCAACCATGAAATATTGACCGGCTTCAATGTCTTTCAGTTGAAGTCCCTCCATGATGATGACTCCGCTTCCCATTAAACTGCGGTGAGTTGGGTGTCCTTCCTGGGCTCTTTCAATTCCAAGTGCATCGATTCCAACCCCTGAGATTTTTTTGTCTGCAAGGTACGTCGCTGCATCTTCTGCTACATAGATGAATTCAAAGTTGAATTCGGTATCCCATGAATTTTTTGTTTTAAAGAGGATGAAATCATTCTCTTCAATTTCTAATCCTTTGATATCTTTCAGGCTGATTTTCTCATCTGCTTTTGTTAGATCGAATACTTTAACGGGACGAACGAGCTGTTCGATATCGATGGTTTCGATTGTTTCACCTTCGTTGATCATGTGAAGTGGAGCATCAACATGTGTTCCTGTATGAACATCCATTGAGATGCGGGACTCTGTTACATGACCATTCGTATTTGTGTCGATTGTAGGTTGTTTTTCCGGTTTGTTCTTATAAACCGGCATTCCGTTAAAGATCGGAGCTGTTACATCATAAATTTTCATCGTTTCCACACCTTCCTTAGCATTGGTCTACATCTAGATTTGCAATTGGCCACCAGTAGAAGCCATCTTTAGCCAGCAGGTTGTCGCCTGCTTTCGGACCCATTGATCCTGCTTCGTAGTTCGGGAATTCTCCGTCACGTGTATGTTCCCATACTTCAGAAATCTTATCGACGAATGCCCAGGATAACTTCACTTCATCCCAATGAGTGAAGTTGGTTGCATCTCCGCGCAGGCAATCGAATAGAAGCTTTTCGTATGCTTCCGGCGTGTTCATCCCGTCTACACTGTTGTTAGCAAAGTTTAGTTTTACAGGGGTCGTTTCAATGTTTTGTCCGGATTTTTTCACGTTTAAGTGCAGGGTGATTCCTTCTTCAGGCTGAATGTGAATCACCAATAAATTCGGTGCCAGTGGCTTGTCCGGATTGTAATACAGGTTCATTGGAATATCTTTGAATTGGATGACGATTTTCGTTGACTTTGTTTCCATTCTCTTTCCTGTACGGATATAGAACGGAACACCAGCCCAACGGAAGTTATCGATCATCAGTTTTCCTGCAACATAAGTCTCGGTATTGGATTGATCATCAACGTTTTCTGCTTCGCGATAACCTGGTAGATCCTGGTTACCGGATGTTCCAGGACCATATTGACCTCGAACGAAATAATCTTTCACTTCTTCATGTTCAAACGGACGCAGGGATCGTAATACACGGACTTTCTCGCTGCGGATTTCGTCTGTCGTCAATTTGATTGGGGGCTCCATGGCAAGTAAAGCAACCATTTGAAGCAGATGGTTTTGAACCATATCGCGGAGAGCTCCACTTTTTTCGTAATAGCGTCCACGATCTTCAACACCGAGCTCTTCAGAGGAAGTGACTTGGATGTTAGAGATGTAACGATTATTCCATAAGGGTTCAAACATCGCATTGGCGAAACGGATGACTTCAATGTTTTGAACCATTTCTTTCCCAAGGTAGTGGTCGATACGGTAAATTTGATCCTCAGAGAACGATTCGCGGATCTGGCTATTCAGTTTTTCGGCTGAAGGCAGGTCGTGACCGAACGGTTTTTCGATGACCAGTCTTTGGAAACCGTTACTATCAGTTACACCTTGATTCTTCAGCTGTTCTGTAATCGTTCCGAAGAATTCAGGAGCCATCGCCAGGTAGAAAATGCGATTTCCTTCTAATTCATATGTTTCATCCAGTTCATCAGAAAGATTCTTCAACGCTTTATACGAGTCACTGTTTGAAACATCATTCGGCTGATAGTAGAAATGAGAGACGAACTCATCTATGTTTTCGTTGCTGCCTAATGCTTTATGTACCGATGTTTTGACGTGTTCCTGGAACTCTTCATTCGACCATTCACGGCGTGCTACCCCTACAACGGCAAAACGCTTCGAAATTTTCCCTTTTCGGAACAAGTGATAAAGAGATGGATAAAGTTTTCTTTTTGCTAAATCACCAGTGGCTCCAAAAATCGTAATGAGAGATGATGGTGCAGTTGAATTATTCAATGTCATGACCTCACTTTATCTTGTTGCTAGCTTGTTTAATGTATGACTTCTTATTTAATATCCTATACAATTACTTAATTTTAAAGACTTATGGTTCAATAAGCAAATTATATGCTGATGACTTTTTCTTCATTAAAAACATGAAAACGTTTTATGCAAAATCTCTACGTCATTATATTGGCCTTAATTCACGTCCTTATTACTCATTTGTATTTCAGGGGGAGATAATGCGGTATGAACGATGGGAGAGAAAGGTAAATAATCGTTGAATGTGCTAAAATAATGGCAGTATGGCTCATCATAGGAGTGAATAAGTTGGAATTATTATTTTTAGGTACCGGGGCAGGGGTACCCGCAAAACTGCGAAATGTGACCAGTATTGCTTTGAAATTATTAGAAGAACGCGGTGCGGTTTGGCTTTTTGATTGTGGGGAAGCAACGCAGCATCAAATTTTACATACTAGCTTGAAACCGAGACGGATAGAGAAGATTTTCATCACCCACTTACACGGGGATCATATCTATGGGTTGCCAGGATTATTAGGCAGCCGCTCCTTTCAAGGTGGAGAGTCCCAGCTTACGGTATATGGACCTAAGGGAATCAAAGAGTATATCCAGGTGTCTCTATCAGTCAGCCGGACGCATCTTCAATATCCCCTTGAAGTGATCGAGATCAAAGAAGGGGCCATCTTTGAAGATGAAGGATTTATTGTAGAGGCGAGGGAGCTGGATCATGCTTTGCCTACCTTCGGATACCGTGTGGTGGAAAAGGATAAAACGGGTGTCCTTCAAGTTGATCAATTACAGGAAAGAGGCATTCAACCTGGACCCGTCTACAAGAAATTGAAATTAGGTGAATCCGTCCAGCTGGAAGACGGTACTGAACTTAATGGAGAGGATTTTCTTGGACCTTCGATTCCTGGACGGGTTGTCACGGTCCTTGGAGACACCAGGGTTTGTTCTAGTGCTGTCGATTTAGGAAGGTCAGCAGATGTACTCATTCATGAAGCGACCTTCAATCGTGAGCAGGAAGAAATGGCCCGTGAATATTTCCATTCTACGACAAAGCAAGCAGGAGAGACAGCTTTAAAAGCAGGAGCTAAATTGCTGTTTTTGACCCATATTTCCTCCCGATATGCAAAAGAGTCATGGGAAGAGTTGGAGAGGGAAGCAAGGGACGTTTTTCCAGAATCATATATCGCAAAAGACTTCATGGAATACGTAATACCAGTAAAGAAGTGAGGGGAAGCAAATGAAAACGATTTATTTGGTGCGCCATGCGAAAGCCGAAGGGCAGCCTTTTCATTCGCCGTTAACGGAGGTAGGGAAACAGCAAGCGGTCCAATTGGCTGCATTTCTCGAAAATCGATCGATTGAGGCGATCTATTCCAGTCCTTTTGCAAGAACCATAGATACCATAGCACCCTTTGCCAAACAGTCCGGATTAACGATTCAAGAAGACGATCGCTTGGGAGAAAGAGTGTTAAGTGATCGGGAACTTCCTGATTGGATGGAGAAGTTAAAGAAGAGCTTTGATGACTTTTCACTTGTTTTACCTGGTGGAGAATCGAATGACCAAGCAATGGGGAGAGCAAGGTCTTTTATAGAAGGCGTATTAGAAAAAGAAGAAGATCATGTGGTGTGTGTGAGTCATGGAAACTTAACGACGCTACTTTTGAGATTGTTTGATGAGAAATACGGATATGATGAGCTGTTCGCACTTTCCAATCCTGATGTATATGTAGTAAAAGTCGAAGAAGATGCAGCATGTGTTCAACGGATCTGGGAGTAAGTTCATAGAGGAAAAGGGGAGTACGAATGAAGGAAATCACATTTGACCATATTTATAATCCAGGACATGAAATAGGAGAGAATGATCTTTATAAACATATTCATTTTCCAGAAATGCTAACAAGGTATGATAGCAACTTTCTTGAATTCAAAAAACATCCAACCCTGGTTGAATTTAAAGAGGCCGCTCTCTTTTTAAGGGGATTTCATCAATCAAAAGGGCAAAAGTATGTGAAATTTTATTTTCCCCAGGATACAAAACTAACAGAGGAATTTATGGATTATTTTAAACGTGAAGGGTATGAATCAGGATTTAATGAACTATACAGTATAGAACCTGGTCAATTTCCTTCTATAGAAGACAATTCTGATATTCAAGTGAAAGTGGTGACCGACAGGGAATTGGATGCGTACCTGGCATTTCAATATCGGCATGATCTTGAGTACGGTGAAGCCTTTGCAAATCAAAAGGTCGACATGCATAAGAGGAATTTTCAAAATCCCCGTTTGATGCAGCTCCTCGCATTCTATAAGGGGACTCCGGCCGGTTCAGTGGATGTGATCGTTGAAGACGAGACAGCAGAAATCGATGGACTGGTGGTTCGTGAATCGTTTCAAAAGAAGGGGATCGCAAGCAGGCTGCAACAGTTCGTCATGAGACAATTCGCCGAAAAAACCGTGATTCTGGTAGCGGATGGAGAGGATACACCGAGATTGATGTATCAAAAACAAAACTACCATTGTTTAGGGTTTAGGTATGAAGTACAAAAAGTGTATGAATAAAAAAGAGAGTTGCATGCCTGTTGGCATGCAACTCTTATTAAGTCTGACAAAATTTTTTACCAGGCGCGATCATACTGTTTAGGAGCTTCGATCTCTACACCAAGCTCTTTGGCTGCCGTTCTTGGCCAGTATGGGTCACGAAGTAATTCACGTGCGAGTAAGACGAGGTCGGCACGCTCGTTTCGCAGGATTTCTTCTGCTTGTATGCCTGTCGTAATCAGCCCGACTGCACCTGTATCGATTTTCGCTTCTTTTTTAATGGTTTCAGCAAGCTTCACCTGATAACCAGGGAACACAGGGATTCGCGCGGGTACGATGGCACCGGAGCTTACGTCGATTAAATCGACTCCTTGTTCCTTCATCCATTGGGAGAACACCACATAGTCTTCAACGTCCAGTCCTTCTTCGTTATAATCTTTGGCGGAAACACGAACAAGGAGAGGTCCGTCCCATACTTGTTGAATTCCATCAATGACTTCACGAAGGAATCGGTAGCGGTTCTCAGCAGATCCGCCGTATTCGTCCGTACGTTTATTGGAAAGCGGGGACAGGAATTCGTTGATGAGATATCCATGTGCCCCGTGAATTTCAATCACATCAAAGCCCGCTTTCTTCGCTCTTTCGGCTCCTTTGATGAAGGCAGTGATGGTCTCTTTAATATCATTCTTCGTCATTTCAACAGGCGTTTTCATCTCATCGTTGAACGGGATCGCAGATGGAGCAAGAATATCTCCTTCGAGAACGGCCTTTCTTCCTGCATGAGCAAGCTGTATGCCTGTCTTCGTACCGTGTTCTTTGATTAATCCGACTAACTCTTTTAATCCTTCAATATGCTCGTCATCCCAAATCCCTAAATCTTGCGGGGAGATTCTTCCTTGGGGCGTGACAGCTGTAGCTTCCTGAATGATGAGCCCAACGCCACCCACTGCACGGCTTGTATAGTGAGTACGATGCCAATTCTCGACTTTTCCATCTCCGTTATGAGAAGAATACATGCACATAGGTGCCATTACAATTCTGTTCTTCAATTCTACATCTTTAAGTGCATATGGTTGAAATAGCTTTGCGTTCATTTCCGATCACCTTCCATGACGTTGTATTTGTTTCGGGTTGCTAAATAGTACTGCACATGAATTATAACAACACCTTTTTTGTTAGAAAAGTAATGTGCTTTACTTTCTTTTCTGCTTCAGTTCCTTATACGAATAAACCGTTCCACGCCATTCGATTCCGCCTCGTTTAAAGGTTAAAAACGTAGCTCGTCCAATGGAGTAGATAAATAATAGGGCTGTTACGGGTAATGTAAGAAAAAGAAGAGAAGACTCATTCGTCATCTGCTTTATGACTTTGAAATAAGTGATGCCAATGAATAAAATGATCAACAGACTCACGATTCGAATTGGGGGTGACGCTGAAAAAATCGTGATGAAAGGGAGTACCGTAGAGCAGAAGATCCCAAACATGGCAAACACAACGAGAAGCATGGAGTAGTGCAGGCCGGCAAATGTGTTTTTTTCCAATCCGTTGAAGGCTTCTTTCAAGGATCGATACCATTCCACTTCCAGAGACTGAAGGGCCGTGAGGAAGAATTGTTTTTTATGGTGTTTCTTTAACTGAACTCCCAGCTGCAGATCATCATCGGGCATATGCTTAATTGCTTCGTGAGTACCGATTTCCTCATATGCCTGTCGGGTGATGAGGTTGAAGGCTCCGATGCCCATACCTGTCTTAGAGGAGGGGTCGTTCGCTTTCCATGGTCTTTTATAAAAAGTGAAACCGAATAAGAAAAAAGCCACAAAGCTTTTTAGCCAAAAGGTTTCCGATCGAATATAAGGAGCCAGGGTAACGTGGTCCAGTTTCTGTGATTGAAGAAAGGACACCGCTCTGGATAAGATGGTGGGGTCTTTAAAGATGACGTCGGCATCGGTGAAAAGGATCAGGTCTCCTTTTGCCATTTGATACCCTTTATATAATGCCTGATTTTTCCCCAGCCATCCCTGTTCCAGTGAGTCGTTATGAAGGACGCTGATTCGTTTATCCAGTTCGGCCAAAGCTTCAAGCTTTTCAGAAGTTCCATCTGTTGAACGATCATTGACTACGGTCCATTCAATTTGGTGATAGTCCTGTTTCAGCTGCGACAGGATGCTGTCTGTTATCGTTTCTTCTTCGTTTCTCGCCGGTACGATGACAGATAGGAGCGGCCCTTGATCTGTAGGGGAGAAGTCTTGTATGGAAGAGAGCTTTGATAAGCCCCTCCACACATCTATGGTAAGAACCAGCCAGACAGTAAGTACAGTGTAAAGTAGAATGAGTAGGGAAATCATTGTGCCGACCTTCTTTTTTGCTTTGATTGTATCAATGGAAAATGAAATTTGCGAATGATGATGGGTTTTCACCTTATTTTTTCAAAGATTGTTTTTTTAATTCCTTCCCAAGAACTTCAGAACGGCTTTTCGCAGATGAGACACATTGGAAAAACGCATCTCTAACCTGGTAATCTTCCAAAATGGTGATTCCCGCCTCTGTCGTTCCACCTGGACTGGTCACGTTTCTCCTTAATTCCCGGGCTTCCAAACCGGATTCTTCAAGCATCGCACTTGCCCCTGCAATCGTTTGGGTAACGAGGCTTTTAGCGAGTTCCTCCTGCAAACCTAACTCTACTGCCGCATTCTTAAGTAATTCAGCTACGTAATAAATATAAGCAGGGCCGCTGCCTGATAAAGCCGTTATAAGGTCTAATTGTTCTTCCGCTACTTCCACTGCTGTGCCGACGGATTGGAATAATGTTGTCGTCCATTCTTTCTGGGAGTCAGAGAGGTACGGGTTGAACGATACCGCGGTAGCTGATTTTCCCATGGCCGCACTAGTATTGGGCATGGCTCTTGCAACGGCTCCGCTAAAGGAGAGTTTATCGCTAATATGTTCCATAGTGATCCCTGCTAAAACAGAAATGACCACTGTATCCCTTGAAAGGTGGGTCCTGATTGAATCTGCTGCCTCATGAAAATCTTTTGGTTTCATGACCAGAATGACGGCGTCGTATGGTGAATCATGTTCTACATGACGCACACCGAATTCGTGCACGATTTCGTTTAAACGCTCTTGGTTGGCCCGGTTGGTGACATGTACGTTTTCATTCTTCAGGACCCCTGCCTTCAGTGCTCCACTCATTAAAGCGTAAGCCATTGACCCTGCTCCAATAAACAATGTCTTCATTCGTTCATTCCTCCTCCATTTTTCGAAAAAAAAAGCAGACCCTCTCATCCATAAAGGACGAAAGGGTCTGCTTCCGTGGTACCACCTTGTTTTGTTCATTCCTCAATGGACGAAATGAACACACTTCACTTCCAAGTAACGCTGGAAAAACGTTCTGATTCAAGACGCTCAAAAGGCAGGTTCACAAATAGAGGGGATGACGGTGCCTTTCAGCCGGTGGGCACCGATCTCTATCATCATCTATTCATTACTATTCTTTATCATCGCTTTTTCATTTTTTGTTATGTAAGGTGACTTTTCAATAGTAAACATATATTATAGGTGATTATCATAGAAAGACAGCTTATCTGTCAAGTGTTTATTTCAGTATATTCAATCATTTTAAAAATGACATTTGTTAGGAAAAAATGTACACTATTAAATGAAGAGTCATTCATTTTTTGTTAACATCAAAGAAATGAATGCCTGTAAGGGAAGGGGATGTCGTTTTGGCTGCCTACCCCTTTTATTATGAAGAATGTGGTGAATTTATGACAACCTTAGTGAATGATATTGCAAAAATTACTCTATCAACTCCATTTGCCGTTGGAGATGTGAATGTTTATTTGGTGAAAGGGGACGCCTTGACATTGGTGGATGCAGGGCCGCTTACAGACACAGCCTGGGTACAGTTGACCGAGCAATTATCCCGTTTGGGGTATACACCTCAAGATATTGAACAAATCGTTTTGACCCATCATCATCCCGATCACGCGGGGTTACTTGATCGGTTCTCTTCCTCGGTCAAAATATATGGGCACCCTTATAACAAGTTTTGGTTGGATCGCAACGACCATTTTCATGAAGTGTATGATCGCTTCTTCCATCAATTGGCGATACAATCCGGTTTACCTCAAGAGTATGTTCGGGCAATCCATAAATTCAAGAGTCCTTTGAAATTTATGGGGAATCGAAAACTGGATATTGAAATAAAGGAAGGGGACGTCATTCCCGGAATGGAAGAATGGAAGATCATTGAAACGTTAGGGCATGCCCAGAGTCACTTGTCTTTTTACAGGGAGAGTGATGGTACTCTGATAGCCGGAGATCATATACTCGCGAATATTTCCCCTAATCCACTTATTGAACCTCCTTTTGAAGGGGAGCTGGAACGTTCAAAGCCATTGCTACAATACAATGCGTCTTTGAAAAAGTTATTGGATATTCCTATTTCCCTTGCCTACACCGGTCATGGGGACAATATTACGGATGTTCATGGATTAATTCCCAAGCGGTTAGGGAAACAGGATGAAAGAGCACGTGGTGTACTCGAAATGATCAAAGGTAACCGTCTGACCGTATTCGACATCTGTAAGACACTTTTTCCTACCGTCTATCAAAAGGAACTTGGCCTGACACTCTCTGAAACAATCGGACAATTGGATTATCTTGAGTCACTTCACTACATAAAGATAGAATGTCATGAAGGAATCTATTATTATTTTGCCTAGAAAGATGTGACCAGACATGAACAGTAGAATAACAGGAAAAACCATTGTCATTACCGGTGCCTCTGGAGGAATCGGTGAACAGATGGCCATTAAAGTAGCAGAAAACGGCGGCAATCTCGCCTTGATTGCACGTCGCGTCCAGCTGCTTGAAACATTAAAAGAAAAGCTCATAACCGAATACAATTGTAAGGTGGAAGTGTATCCGTTAAATGTAACGGATTATGACGAAATCCCAGGCACCTTCAACGCCATCCTGAAGGACTTTGGAGCGATTCATGCATTGATCAATAATGCAGGCTATGGAGTATTTCAGGAAGCACACGAAACGTCATTCCAGGATGTAAAGGGAATGATGGATGTGAATGTTCTTGGACTTATGGCATGTACGGGAGAAGTCCTTCCCTATATGCGTCAACAAGGATCTGGTCATATCATCAACATTGCCTCTCAGGCAGGTAAGTTCGCTTCACCAAAGTCGAGTGCGTACTCTGCCTCTAAGCATGCTGTACTGGGGTATACGAACAGTTTAAGGATGGAAGCGAAAAGGTACGGTGTGAGGGTTACTGCGGTGAATCCCGGGCCGATTGCCACAGACTTTTTCTCCATTGCCGATGAATCCGGGACGTATGTGAAGAATGTAGAAAAATTTATGCTTGATCCGGCATATGTCGCTCAAAAAGTCGTGGAAGCCCTTTTTACAAATAGGAGGGAAATCAATCTGCCGCGATGGATGAATATGGGGAGTGTCATCTATCAATTATTCCCATCTTTTGTCGAAAAAGTAGGGAATAACCTTTTCTTCAAAAAATAGTGAAACCAAATCATGCTCTCATTCGTCTAATCTAATAAGGGGGGAGTCTATGAAGAAGTGTTTGACTGTTCTGATCCTTAGTTTCTGTTTTCTGTTTACCGGTTGCGGACCTTCAACATCTGTAAATTCATCACAAGCCACCGCAAATTTCATAGGCTTTGTTACCCAGCTTGAAGGCAATCAAGTGCTTATTAATGATGTTTGGTTTTCTTTCAGTGACCAAACCGTCATAAAGACAGATAAAGATAAAAAATTGCATAGAGATGATATAGAGATGGGCAAAAAAGTGAATGTGACGTTTGATGGTGAGCTCCAGGAATCCTATCCCCGAAGAGCTTCCGCGAATCAATTGGTATTTCTGACGGATCAACAAAGTAAAACCGAGGGAAGTGCCGTCAGATTAGTCATAAAAGATCCCCGGTTTTCACAGGTCGTCATCCAGTCCATTGAAAAAAATCCCACCGGCTTATATTCATTACGATTCAAGGATCTTTCCATCGACAGAGATGTACATGTCATTGTGAATGTCGAGAATGAAAGAGTGATTGTGCCGATACATACCTCTACAAAATGACAAATAAGAAAGCGTTGATTATATACCAACGCTTTCTTATTTGTTTTCAATTACCTTTAATTTCTCTATTTGATTAAGGATGCTGTAATGGCATATTGTATCCATGTGCCCATGTACTTCTCTCCTCGCATACTGATTATCCATATTTCAACAAAAACAGAAAAAACCTTCTAATTTATAGAGAGGTTTAACCGACTAGAAACTCATATATGACGTCTTCAATGTTTCATGGAGCTCCGAATCGGGTTCTACTTGGTATCGGAGCTCAATTTCTGCCGTAAAGGCTTCGTAATCCCTATGATTGAGGGGGACGGTTTCTTTCGTATGTTCATATTGTTGAATCGTCCTGTCGATCATCTTCATGATCCTTTGCCTATCCATATTTCCACCTCACCCTCCGAGATTATATCGACAAAATGAGGGTATGCACCAGAGAGTGGGAAAAACAGTGGTTTTCCTGGCATATATGGCTAGAATGTTCTTTTCAGAGGAAAACTATGATTATTGTTGGAAAAAGGATGTGGCTATATGATAGGGATTCTTTTAGCCCTGATCCCCGCAGTAGCATGGGGAAGTCTTGTGTTTGTAAGTGTAAAACTAGGAGGGAACGCCTACAGTCAAACGGTGGGGATCACCATTGGGTCATTGTTGTTTGCGGTAGGCGTTTTCTTCATCAAATCCCCGGAGTTGACGTTATTTGTGTGGGGAATCGGCTTTATTTCCGGCGTCTTCTGGGCAGTCGGACAAGTGAATCAGTTAGCGAGTGTGAAATACATCGGTGTTTCGAAAACCGTTCCGATCTCAACTGGAATGCAGCTGATCGGAACGACTCTCTTTGGCGTTTTAGTGTTTAAGGAATGGAAAACGACAGAAACGATTCTCCTCGGTAGCGGAGCCGTTTTAGCTCTGATTATCGGTGTGGTGTTAACATCATTCACACAAAAATCCGAGGGAGACGAAGAGTCCCAACTGAAAAAGGGTCTACTCACTTTATTGCTATCCAGTTGTGGATACATAGCCTATGTCGTCATTTTAAGATGGTTTGATATTGATGGATGGGAAGCGATTTTGCCACAGGCGATTGGTATGTTTATCGGGGCGGCTGTCATTACTTTCAGGCATAAGCCCTTTACCAAATATACGGTAAGAAATATCTTAACCGGCCTGATGTGGGCATCGGGGAATCTGGGCTTGCTGCTTGCTCTTCCACGCATCGGGGTGGCAACGAGCTTTTCCCTATCTCAAACAGGGATCGTTATTTCTACCCTTGGAGGTTTGTTTTTCTTAGGTGAAAAGAAATCCAGGAAGCAGATTCTTCTTGTCATTGCAGGATGTATTATGATCATTATCGGTGGTGTATTACTGGGCTTTACAAAAGATTAAGGAGGAATGGACATGTATTCGGATTTAACAGGTAAGGTTGTCATCATAACAGGTGGTGCTACGGGTATCGGAAAGGCCATTGCGAAACGATTTGCAGAGGAAGGCTGTAAAGTGGTCATTAACTATTTCAAAGAAGAAGAAAATCCGGAAGAATTAGTAAAGGAGATGGAAGAAGCAGGGGGGACTGCCTCCATTATTCAAGGCGACGTTTCAAAAGAAGAAGACGTTCGAAGCTTTGTCCAATTGGCGCATGATACGTATGGCCGCCTCGACATATACGTGAATAACGCCGGGATTGAAAATGAAGTCCCTTCTGAAAACCTTCCCATTGAAGATTGGCAAAGAGTCATCAACACCAATCTGACCGGTACATTTCTCGGGTGCCGTGAAGCAGCGAAATACATGCTTGATCATAAAATCAAAGGCTCGATTATCAACGTTTCGTCTGTACATGAAATCATTCCCTGGCCTCACTTTGCTCATTATGCGGCCAGTAAGGGTGGGGTAAAATTATTAATGGAAAGTCTTGCATTAGAATTCGCACCCGATGGAATCCGGGTAAACAATATTGCTCCCGGAGCCATTGATACTCCCATCAATGCCGAGAAATTTTCCGATCCCGAAAAGAAAAAAGGTGTGGAAAAGCTCATTCCAATAGGCTATATCGGGGAACCGGAGCAAATTGCTTCCTGTGTAGCCTTTTTGGCTTCAGAGCAAGCAAGTTATGTCACAGGGACTACCCTCATCGCTGATGGGGGCATGACGAAATATCCAGGATTCCAAGCCGGGAGAGGTTGATGTATGTATAGGGGGAGGCAATATCATAATGTGATGTTTGCTCTTTTTATTGTGTTATGAGTATAAGCATTCTTAATCCACTATAGTGATGATCGGCCTGCCGAAGGCCCTTCCGCTTTTCATTGTCCAGCTCCAGGGGCTTGGGACTCGAGGGCATAAGAAGAGTAACCCAAAAAGGAAAGGACGCCTTTTCGGGTTACTCTTCTTATGCTTGTCGCCCCAGGGCGAGCCCCTTCCGCTTTTCTTGTTGTCCAGCTCCGGCGGCTAGGCCCTCGAGGTCATAAGTCAAATCCACAAAAAAGGCAAGAGCACCTTTTATGCGGATTCGTCTTATGCTTGTCGGGCCTACCCAAGCCGCCTCCGCTTTTCTTGTTATTCTCTCTATTTCCATTAATTTTTGTTGAAAGGGAACGTATATTCGTATAGAATCATAACTATACTATATAAGAACGTTTGTTCTATTTTGGGTAAAATGGAGGACGAATATATGACTGTCGATTACAGTGTGCTGCCACACCATAAGATTCTGTGCATCGATATGAAGAGCTTTTATGCTAGCTGTTCGGCTGTCATGCTGGGTCTCGATCCCCTTGAATGCCATTTGGCCGTAGTAGGGGATAGGGACCGCCAAGGAAGTATTGTGTTAGCGGCATCACCCAGACTGAAGAAGGACTTTGGGATCAAAACGGGCTCGCGGATGTTTGAAATCCCAAAGGACCCGCGCATCCGGCTTGTAGAGCCAAAAATGGCTACGTATGTCAGGATATCGACTGAATTGACCCGGTTGTTCCATCGCTACGTACCGAAAGATGCCATTCATACGTATAGCGTGGACGAAAGTTTTATTAAGATTGATGGAGCGACGAATCTTTGGGGGGATGCCACCACCATTGCCCGCAAAATCAAGGATGATATGGAAAGGGAGTTTCAGCTGCCGTGCGCCATAGGTATCGGTCCCAATATGCTGTTGTCTAAGCTGTGCTTGGATCTCGAAGCAAAAAAAGAGGGGATTGCCGAATGGACCTATGAAGACGTTCCGGAAAAGCTGTGGCCGTTATCGCCTTTACGTGAAATGTGGGGGATTGGCGGACGCTTAGAAAAAACGCTCAATCGCATGGGCATTTTCTCTGTCGGGCAATTGGCGCTGTATGACCTGGAGAAGCTGGAGGCCAAGTTCGGCGTTATGGGAAATCAACTCTATTACCACGCATGGGGAGTTGATTTATCTGAAATAGGAGCTCCGATCATGGATGGTCAAATCAGCTTTGGCAAGGGGCAGATCCTGCTGCGCGATTATAAGGAGAAAGAGGAAATCAAACGTGTCATTTTAGAAATGTGTGAAGAAGTCGCCAGGCGTGCCCGCACCCATCGCAAGGCGGGGAGAACAATAAGCTTTGGCGTCGGTTACAGTCACGAAGAATTTGGTGGAGGGTTTCACCGGTCGCGGACCATCGAGGAGCCGACCAATATCACCATGGATTTATATCGTGTATGCCTGGAGTTATTCGAAGAGAATTACAACGGGAAAACTGTACGGAAAATCAACATCGCTCTTTCAAATATTGTAGATGATGGAGCCTTGCAGATTTCTTTGTTCGAGCCTAATCGATGGGAGAAGCGGGAGCTAGGGTATGTAGTGGACCGCATCCGAAATAAATATGGATCGGCAGCCCTTCTCCGGGCCGTATCCTATACAGAGGCAGGAACAACAAGGCATCGTGCCCGCCTGGTGGGTGGACATAAATCGTAATAAATATAGGAGGTGAGAGGATTGATCCGCGATCGAGGAAGAATCAAATGGACATCTATGATGCTGCCGGAGCACGTGAAATTACTGAGGGATTGGGCAAAGGAAGATACGCACGAGAAGAGGATCGAACTTGAAGAGCAGGAACTGGACAGGATGAATGAAGTCGTCGCAGAGGCGATGGAGTTTGGTAAATTGGTGTCGATTACTCACTATGTAAAGCACCGTCATCAATTATCGATTGGAACCGTTCACCATGTCGACTCACTGGAAGGAAAGCTGCACGTCGTAGACAGGTTCGAAGACGTACACTATATTCTACTTGCAAGCATTGTGGACATTCGCTTTTTCGATTGACAGCCCAATGGAAAAGAGAGACTTCACCAGGGTGAAGTCTCTCTTTCATTCCATTTACTCTTCGTCCAATACTTTTTCTGCACGCACACATGATTCGAATTTTCCTTTATGAGATGCGTCACAAAACGGCATGTTTGTAGATAAACCACAACGGCAAAGAGTGAACACTTGTTTCGTTGGAAATACATTTCCGTCAGCATCAATCAGTTCCACGTCCCCGCTTACACGAAAAGAACCATTATCATTCACTTTAATCTGAGCTTTTGCCATGAAAAACCACCCTTTCTAGAAAATACAAAAGAATTCCCCACTATCGATAGTAAGGTGAAAAGAGTAAAAATGCAATATTCTAAAGGAAACAAATGAAATGTGATAATATGGTGGAGTAAGGGAGGTCGTAGAATGAAGATTGAATTAACGAATGAAGCAACTCAAAAGATTCAAGGTAAAATAGATAATCAAGCTGGATACCTGAAATTAAAGTATGATACAGAGGGGTGTGGCTGTGTCGTAAGTGGAATTCCTACTTTATGGTTTGTACATGAACCTGATGAAGGGGAAGATATAACGATTGAAACCAACAGCTATCCGATCCTGGTAGAAAAATCCAAAGTGGTGTTTCTTGATGAAGACCTGAAAATTGATTTTTCTTCACAAAGTAACACGTTTCAATTAAAAAGCCCCGGGCAGATCATAAATGGAAGAATGAACTTTCTGATGTTTCCGGGGGAATAAGAATAAAAGCCTTAGATCTGAGTACATCCGAGATCCGAGGCTTTTTTAAAATATAAAGCCATTTATGTATAGTGATGGATGTTGCAGCGGTAAATAGTTCTATAGATACTAATCTAGTTCATTCACCAATTCCTCAAACAACCGGGCCACTGAAACCCCTGTCTTCCACCCGTCCATCCCGTCCTCTACAGACCAGCACGCAGATAAAACCGAATGACAGAACCCGTAACGAATCAACCGTTCATAAGAGAGGGAGAGTAGAGAGGCCATTGTTTTGATTCTGTATCGAAGCAGTTCTATTGGAACATCCCATTTACTCCATTCATTTAATGTAAATTGAATGCAGTCATATTCTCTCTCACCGATAAGCCCCTTGGGGTCAATGGCCATCCAACCGGAGGATTTAGAGAATAGAATATTGCCGTGGTGCAAATCACCGTGTAGAAGAAAAAGATTCTGAGCAGAACTAAGTAACTCCGGGTAGAGCATCTCAGCTTTTGAGACGATTTCTTCAGGCAGGGGACCAGTGCCTCCGTTGAACCGCTCACGCAAGCGACCGACCCCGTTTGACCAGGATTGAACGGAAGGGTAGGGATGATGGCTGACAGGTTTATGCCATAAACGGTGAGCAACATGGGTAAACACCTGCAGGACCTCTTCTTCATCCTCAATGGAGTGAAGAGATGAACCAGGTAACAGATGATCTAAAAGAATCCATCCCTCCTCCTTATTGAAATCGAGGACTTCCACCATGCCTTTCCCTTGGAAATCCTGAAGAGCGTGAAACTCATTTGAGAAGTCGTTGTTCGGATACCCAATCTTTAGAACCGCAGCCCGATCATGATCAATTCGGACAGGAACCACAAAATTGTAGCTTAATGAAAAGGGCTCGCCATAGGTTAAGCGCAGCCGTTCTTCCAAAATCACCATGAGCTCTTCCACGTTTGAAATCCATCCTTCACCCGATTCGCCGTACATGGTTTGCATTTTTGACCTGAAATCAGTTGGAATCAAGAGACATCATCCCTTTCATTTAGTACAAATTGCTGGAGAAACCGTTGAATCACTTCTTCATATTCTTCCGGGTTATCATTATATGATTGAGCATGAGTGCCCCGAAAATCGAGAAACAGCTCTTTTGGTCCCTGTTTTTTTTCAAATAAATCCTTCGTCATTTGAGGCAGGATAAAGTCATCATTTGTGCTGTGGATAAATAACACGGGTTTCCTGATGTTTTGAACAACCGATATAGGTGATAAATCCTTTAATGTGTATCCTTGTCGCAGCTTTAGTGTGCCGCCCACGAGGGGAAGGAGAAATTTTGCCGGCATTTTCACTTCTACACTCATACGATAGGCGAGCTGTTCGCCAAAGTCGGAAAAAGGGCAGTCGGCAATATAAAAATCGGCCCGGTCTTCCACACTGCCGGCGTATAGAAGGAGAGTCGCAGCCCCCATGGATTCACCATGGATTCCAAAGAACACGTCGTCCCCTTCACGACGGATCAACTCATCCACAACAGCCTTTAAATCATATTTTTCAAAATATCCGTAACTTGTCGTCTTCCCACCGGACTCCCCATGCCGGCGATGATCATAAATCACGGCATTGAATCCCTGTTTGATGAAAAGGTTCATATACTTGATCGAGTTCCATTTGTTTTCTGTCACCCCGTGGGAAAAGATCATGAATTTTTTATGGGGGTGAGGCTTCACAAAAATCGCTTTAATGTCATATCCGTATTGTGAAGGGATCAGCACGTCTTCTTTAGGAAGTGAGTCATAATCCTCTTGTATCAGCCTGGTCGATCCTGTTTCACGAGACCGGATAAAGTCATCCCCCTTTTTCGGTAAGTACATAAAACGATTCGTAATATAAATCCCAAGCAGACCTATGGACGAAAGGGTACCGCCAAGGATGGCAAGTTTTTTTCTCATCTTCATCACCTCAAGCAAAATCATTCTTACTCATATTGTAGCAAAAAGGAGGAAAAAAGAGGAATTTTTGAACAGGGGAATACAAAGAAAAAGTGTCCCTTAAGAAGAGACACTTTCCTGAATGGTTATTTAAGATTTAGCATTTTGCCCTTTGGTAGGATGAATGGCTTTTTCAAGTTCTTCCTTAGCCATCGGATTAGAAATCGTATCTGAGTTAGGTTTGCCCTTTTGGCTGAATCCTTTATCACGTTTTTGACTCATTGAACTCATCTCCTTCAAGTTTTATCTAGTTTAGAATGCTCGAAGGAGAAGGAAGGTATTCATGATTGATTCATTTCATATAGGCGGTAGTAACCGCTTTCGATGGGGCGGCTGACATGGGGCTTCACCAGCTCGATGGCATGAGCCAGTTTCCCTAAATCAATTTCTGTGGAGACTCCCATTTCTTCTAACATATATACAACATCCTCAGTTGCTACATTCCCTGTTGCACCAGGGGCGAAAGGACAGCCTCCAAGTCCGCCTGCAGAGGTGTCAAAGCGGTCAACTCCCGCTTGAAGCGACGCAAGGATATTAGCAAGTGCCATCTTACGTGTGTCATGGAAATGTGCTGTCAGTAATGTGTGGGGCAATTCCTGTTTCAGTAACGCAAAGAGATGATATGCTTCAGATGGATTAGCCCTTCCTATCGTATCAGCGACGCTTAATTCATCCACACCCAATGAAACAAATTCCTGACAAAGAGAATGAGTATCCTCTGGTAAGACCTTCCCTTCATATGGACAGTAGAAAGCGGTGGAGATACAAGCTCTCACGAAGTATCCCCGCTCTTTTAACTCTGAAATTAGAGGGGACAATCCTTCAAGAGCTTCATCTGTCGTTTTATTAATGTTTTTCTGATTAAACGTATTGCTTACCCCTACAAATACGGCCACTGATCGACAGCCCGTTTCATATACCCGCTCGATTCCCCTTTTATTGGGTGCGAGAACGATATCTCTCGAATCAATCGTCATGCAGGAGTCGACAATATCACTTGCATCCTTCATCTGGGGAACCCATTTGGGAGATACAAACGAAGTCAGCTCCATTTCCCTGATTCCTGATTGCTTCAGTCGAAGGATAAACTCTTTTTTTACATCAGTCGGAACAAAGTTCTTCTCGTTTTGTAATCCGTCTCTCGGACCTACTTCAATAATCGTTGCTTTATTAGGTAAATTCATAATTTCCCTCCCTCTTTCATTTTAAGAAAATTTCGACATATAAATCAATATAAAAGTTTTTTGACAAATTTAGAGGAATTTAACCGCTTACATAGAATGAGTTAAAGTGGAACTGTTTTTTAAGGTTAGTCATAGGCAAACCAATCAGTCAGAAGAGAAAGGGAGGAAGAAAGATGTCGAATGAAGTCGTCGTTGTGAGCGCAGTGCGCACAGCCATCGGAAGCTTTAACGGATCTTTAAAAGGCATTTCAGCTCCGGAACTTGGAGCGATTGTCATTAAAGATGCCATAGAGAAGGCTGGTCTGAATGCAAGTGATGTAGATGAAGTGATCATGGGGAATGTATTGCAGGCAGGATTAGGTCAAAATCCGGCCCGCCAAGCATCCATCAAAGCGGGACTCCCTGAGCATGTGCCTGCCATGACCATTAACAAAGTGTGTGGATCAGGATTAAAAACGGTCCATCTGGCAACGCAGGCCATCCTTGCCGGGGATGCGGATATCATCGTTGCAGGTGGAATGGAAAATATGAGTCAGGCTCCATATTTACTAAAAGGAGCAAGAGAAGGATACAAAATGGGAGACCAGAAAGTAGTCGACAGCATGATTTCCGACGGCTTATGGTGTGCCTTTAATGATTATCATATGGGCGTAACGGCAGAGAATCTTTGTAACCGCTATTCCCTTACACGTGAAGAACAGGACGAATTTGCGGCCTGGAGCCAGCAAAAGGCAGCTGCTGCGATTGAATCCGGCCGATTTGAAGATGAAATCGTCCCGGTACATATCCCTCAGCGAAAAGGAGACCCTGTTGTATTCAACCAGGATGAATTTCCTCGTAAAGGGTCGACTGCCGAGAAACTTTCCGGCCTTCGCGCAGCCTTCAAAAAAGAGGGCACAGTAACAGCTGGAAATGCATCGGGCATCAATGATGGAGCCGCTGCTGTTGTCGTCATGTCGAAGAAGAAAGCAGACGAACTGGGCATCACACCTCTAGTGACCATTAAAGGGAACGCCAATGCCGGTGTTGATCCAAGCGTTATGGGGATCGGCCCTGTTGCTGCCGTTAAAAAAGTATTGGAAAAAACAAAGCTGACGATTGAAGATATAGAATTAATTGAAGCAAATGAAGCGTTTGCCGCTCAATCATTAGCGGTGGATAAAGAACTTCAATTCAAAAAGGATGCTCTAAACGTAAACGGCGGAGCCATTGCATTAGGTCACCCGATTGGAGCCAGTGGAACGCGAATTCTAGTGACGCTGATTCATGAGATGAAGAAAAGAGGCGTACAAAACGGACTGGCTACCCTTTGTATCGGTGGTGGACAGGGAGTAGCAACAGTCGTTGAACTTCATAAATAAGCAATAGAAAAGATCCAGATTCAAGGAGGGAATACAATGAAAGAAGTATACACTTCATATGACGAAGCGGTGGCAGACATCCACGATGGAGCCACTTTAATGGTTGGAGGATTCGGTCTGTGCGGGATCCCTGAAAAACTCATTCTTGCCCTTGTAGAAAAAGGTGTGAAAAACCTGACCGTCATTTCAAATAATTGTGGTGTAGACGACTGGGGCTTAGGTTTATTATTGAAAAATAAGCAGATTGATAAAATGATAGGCTCCTATGTCGGGGAAAACAAAGAATTTGAAAGACAGGTCTTATCTGGTGAACTGGAAGTGGAATTGGTTCCTCAAGGTACGCTTGCAGAGAAAATCCGCGCAGGTGGCGCAGGGATTCCTGCCTTCTATACGCCGGCAGGAGTCGGGACACCGGTAGCGGAAGGAAAAGAGACCCGCACATTTAGTGGAAAAGAATATTTATTGGAAGAAGCCTATACGGCAGACTTTTCCCTTGTACGGGCGTGGAAAGCCGATAAGATGGGGAATCTGATCTACAACAAAACGGCTCAAAACTTTAACCCCATGATCGCGGCAGCTGGAAAAGTGACGATTGCAGAAGTAGAAGAGCTTGTTGAAATCGGGGAAATCAATCCGAATGAAGTGCATACCCCAAGCATCTACGTGCAGCGACTGATTCAGGCAGATCAGGAAAAACGCATTGAAAGAAGAACAGTGAAGCAAGCATAGAAGGGAGAGTGGAACGGGATGGATCGTGCCAAAATGCGTGAAAGAATAGCAAGAAGAGCGGAAAAGGAAATAGAAGATGGTTTCTATGTCAATTTAGGAATCGGGATGCCTACACTGGTAGCCAACTATATAACAGAAAACAAACAGGTTGTCCTTCAATCTGAAAATGGATTACTTGGAATCGGCCCATATCCGGCAGAAGATGAAGTCGATGCGGACCTCATCAACGCTGGGAAAGAAACAGTTACGGCGATTCCAGGCTCCTCTTACTTTAATAGTTCAGAATCATTCGGGATGATCCGCGGAGGACACATCAATATTGCCATCCTGGGTGGAATGGAAGTAGCCGAAAATGGTGATCTTGCCAACTGGATGATACCTGGAAAGATGATCAAAGGTATGGGTGGAGCGATGGATCTCGTCCACGGAGCCCAGCGCATCATCGTCATCATGGAGCACGTGAATAAAGCCGGTGAGAGCAAAATCCTGAAAGAATGCACCTTACCTCTGACAGGGAAAGGCGTCGTGCACCGTATCATCACGGATCGCGCCGTGATGGATGTCACAGATGATGGGTTACTGCTTCGTGAAGTAGCGAACGGTTTCTCTGTGGAGGATATCCAATCATCCACGGATGCGACGTTGATTGTAGGAGAAGATGTGAAATTGGAAGCCTATTGATGGAGAGAGCCGGTTAGAAGGGGCGTATACCCCCTTTTGACCGGCTTTTTTGAGCCTGACTTTTGACTAAAACCAAAAAAAGATTTATAACTATGACAGATAGGGGGAATCGGCATATGTCTAAGAAAAAGAAGCAGGAAGCAGAAATGACGTTAAAGCATTCAATCAACCAGGATCTATTCGAACAATTAAAGCAGAAAAAGAAAGAGCTTGAAAAAGTGGAGTCTGTGAAAAAGGAAGAAGAGCGTCTTAAAAAAATAGAAGAGAAAAAGCAGCGGGAAAAGAATAAAAGCTTTGAAGAACTGCTGAATGAAAGCAGCATGGATTGGAAGAGTTACAAGGAGTGATGAGGGATGTAAAAGTAGTACCACATCAATCAGAATGGAAAGAAAAATTCGAAACAGAAAAGCGATCACTCGAAAAGATTCTCAAGGATGCAACCATCCATCATATCGGCTCGACGTCGGTGCCTGGGTTGGCCGCTAAACCGATTATCGATATTCTAATAGAAGTCCCTGACCTTGAGAGCATTGATGACCGGACAAAAGAATTCAGCAAACTGGATTTTGTGGGGAAAGGGGAGAATGGTATCCCGAACCGTCGCTACTTCTATAAGGGAGAAGGAAATGAGAGAGCCGTACATCTTCATGTTTTCCCTTATGGAATCGATCATGTGATCAGGCACTTAGCATTTCGTGATTATTTAAAGGAATATAGCGCGGAAGCCCAGCGATATGGTGAACTGAAATCAAGGCTTGCAAAGAAATTCCCACATGATATGGAAGGCTACATTCAAGGGAAAGACCAATTTGTGAAGGACTTGGAGAAAAAGGCGATAAATTGGTATGAAAAAAATAAGCGGGAAGGGAATTAAGAACCCTGCCCCGCTTATTTTTTTGTTCACTCAATCCCTATGTTGCTCATACCGTGATAATTTAGTTAAGTGTTTAAGCATATCCAGCGCCTCAGTAGATAAAGGGCTCGCATTGACCGCATCAATATTCTCCTGAAGCTGCTGAACAGAACTGGCTCCCGGAACCACGGCTGCAACCGATTGGCGGGAAAGAATATATTGGAGGGCAAGCTCATTCATTTTGCGCTTGTCTCCCATTTTGCTATGAATGGACTCGATCGTTTCTTGAAGCTCTTGATAAGAATATTCCAGATACCCACTCTCTTTCATTTTCGAAGAAGCTTTGGAAAGCATTTTCTCAGAAAGAAGTCCTTTTGCCAAAGGCCCACGGGCCACGATACTCACCTTATTCTCATCCATTAGGTCCATCCATTCTTCCGGGCGACGATCCAGTAAGCTGTACTGCATCATCACGCTCTCAATGGAAGAACTCTTAAGGAATCGCTTAATGACATTCGGACGGATGGAGGAGATTCCATAATGGCGGATCAAACCTTCACTCTTTAATTCTTCAAATGCCTCGATCGTTTCTTCAAAATGATCTTCAATCGTCCCGCCATGAAGCTGATAAAGATCGATATAGTCCACTTTCAGGCGGGATAAGCTATCCTTGACGGCAGACTTGATATAGGATTTGGAAGGATCCCAGCGCCAGCCATCTTCCACGTCATCCCAGCGATTTCCTACCTTTGTGGCAAGAATAATGTCATCTCGGACCTCACGGATGACGTTACCCACAATTTCTTCATTCTGACCAAAGTCATATAAATCAGCGGTATCAAGATAATTGATCCCATTCTCTAGAGCGTGTTGTACAATTTCCTTGGCAGCTTTCTCTTCGGTTCCAAGTGACATACAACCGAGTCCCATCTTTGATACAAATAAATCGGAACTTCCTATTTGTCTTTTTTCCATTGTATCCGTCCTTTCGACATTAGCACTCTTTATTATATTAACGAAAGTCGGGACGAATAAACAAAAGATATGGCTGGTTTCAACAATTGGCTTCGATCCATTCCTTCACCGTGGCGTAGGTTTGGTTATATTGCTTCAGCTTCTCCCTGATTTCCCATGCTTTACCTACCAGGATGATCCGGTCATTTTCAGCAATCACCTTCAAGGGGTTTCACCTCGATCCTCGAATCAGATATGGTAAAATGTATGAGGATAAGGTCAATGACAGAACAAGGAGAGTTGAGCGGATGAAAAAATTTGAAGAAAAGACGATAAAAACGGAAACCATCTATCAAGGGAAAATCATTGATCTTCAGGTGGATGAAGTAGAGCTTCCCAATGGAAAGACTTCCAAGAGAGAACTTATTAAGCATCCTGTTGCTGTTGCTGTTATTGCGTTAACACCAGAGGGGAAACTTGTCATGGTAGAGCAATATCGCAAAGCGCTGGAGAAATCCATCATCGAAATTCCTGCAGGGAAGCTAGAGCCCGGGGAAGAGCCCGGTAAAACAGCCCTTCGCGAATTGGAAGAAGAAACGGGCTACGGATGTGGGAAC
Organism: Rossellomorea sp. H136; assembly: GCF_056838065.1. NCBI lineage: Bacteria > Bacillati > Bacillota > Bacilli > Caryophanales > Bacillaceae > Rossellomorea > Rossellomorea sp. H136. The sequence continues at coordinate 3,118,690 of NZ_CM166371.1, read as the reverse complement.
CTGGAGCATTTGATTTCGTTTTACACGTCTCCCGGATTTGCAGATGAGCTTGTTCACTTGTATATCACTCACGATCTTTATCCCATTCAGGAATCGAAAGAAACGGATGAAGATGAATTTGTAGAGTTGATTGAAGTAACAGTCGAGGAAGCGGTGCAGCTTATAAAGGAACAGCGGATTTACGATGCAAAAACGGCTTATGCCGTTCAATATCTGCAACTGCAGAAGCTTACTAATTAAGAGAGAACAGGACAGCCAAAAAAGGCTGTCCTGTTTTCATGAGTTAATCAAATCTTAATTGAGGTCCCCTGGAATCAGAGAATAAACACACGTATTACGTGCATCTTTCCCATTTTCATCAAGATGATCATGACGAATGATGCCTTCAAGCGTAAATCCCAGTTTTTCAGGTACTCTTTTGGAACCTGCATTTCTCTCGTCGCAACGAATTTCCACCCGCTGGCAGCAAAGGTCATTTAAGGCGAAATGTGTTAACGCATTCACGGCTTCAACGATATAACCTTTTTTCGTGTGCTTCGTGTGAAGCCAATATCCTATTTCCACTTTTGGCACGTTCCAATCGATGCGATGCAGACCTGTAGATCCAATAAATTCATCTGTTTCTTTCAGATAAATATGGAGTCGAATGTCGGTCTTTTTAATAAATTCTGCATAGGAATCCCGTACTCCCGCCTCCACTTCTTCCAGGGATTGTTCTTTACGGGCGAAGGGAAGCCAGGGTTTTAATTCATTTCTTGATTCAGAGATGGCAATAAAGACTTCAGATCCGTCTCCGGGCAGGCACGGTCTAATATAAAGGCGGGGTGATTCAATCTTATCGGGAAAATCGATTAAACTTGGATTGCTCATAATATGTTCCTCCACTTCCACCATAAGGTTTCTATGATTATACGGTTATCCCCATGGAAGTTCAATAGAATAGAAGAGAGAAGAATAAACCTGTCCCGGCCTACATATAGATTAGTAATCGATATCTAGGAGGAGCACTGTGATGCGCAAAAAAATATCAAATTCAAATCCACTCGTTCAACATGTACAAGCACATTCCTCAATCTATTTATTTATCATTACGCTATTTTTAATGGGGATCATTTTTGGAGCAATCGTGGTTAATTCATTGTCTTTTGCCCAAAAGGAAGACCTGTATTTCTATTTAAGTAAATTCTTCAGTGAAATGGAAGATGGGAGTATGACGTCAGCAGAAGAGCTGTTTCGTCAGAGCTTCCTTCATAATGTAAAGTATCTCGGGTTGATGTGGTTACTGGGAATCTCGATTATCGGACTCCCCCTCATCTTCGTTCTATTATTTATGAAGGGAGTCGTTGTGGGATTTTCGGTTGGGTTCCTAGTAAATCAAATGGGATGGAGCGGATTTTTATTATCCTTTGTCAGCGTCTTACCGCAAAATATCATCATTATTCCGGCGTTTATTTTCATCGGAGCGATCAGCGCCAGTTTTTCCCTTACGCTGATTCGAAAGATTTTCATGAGGCAGACATCATCCATGCAGTTTCAAATGATTCCGTTCTTATCCAGGTACGTGATTTTCTTAGTGGTAGCAATCGGGATTGTCACAATCGCCGCCAGCATTGAAGCGTATCTCTCTCCTAACTTAATGGAAGCGGTTATTTCAAAAATAAAATAAAACGATTATTATATAAGAATCGTTTTATTTGTTTAATTATAATTATTTTATTTTGCTTATTCCTCCCTTTTTGATATAATAGTAAGGACATTGACGAGGGAGGAGAGGACTATGGAAAGCCGTATTGAAAGAATCAAAAAACAACTTCATTCTGCCAGCTACAAGCTTACGCCACAGCGCGAAGCAACGGTACGCGTGTTATTGGAACATGAAGAAGATCACCTCAGTGCCGAAGATGTATACCTCCTCGTTAAGGAAAAATCTCCGGAAATTGGACTGGCAACTGTATATCGTACATTGGAATTGCTATCTGAACTGAAAGTTGTGGATAAAATCAATTTTGGCGATGGTGTATCGCGTTATGATCTCAGGCAAGAAGGGGCAGCCCACTTTCATCATCATTTAGTATGCATTGAATGTGGAGCGGTTGATGAAATACAAGAAGATCTCTTAGAAGACGTGGAAGCGATTGTTGAACGAGATTGGAAATTTAAAATAAAAGATCACCGCCTTACCTTTCATGGTATTTGTTCCAGATGCCAGGATAAAGAAGAGGACCCAGAAGAATAATATGATGCCGAAAAGCCTTAAAGATTCCTGTCGTTGTTTCTCATTTGAAACATCCCATACATACTCTTTAAGGCTTTTTTATATACACCGACAGAAATTTTCACCGTTTTAACTCCATAAGGTATAAAACAGATTAAAAACGTCATAGCTTGTATTAATAGACGTTAGTACCGATGAATATGGAGGACGACAGGATGATAAAAGGAATTCAAATGGTATGGCAAACCATTAAAGTGTTTATTTTGTTTACTGGATCAACGATTTTGTTTTACTATGGTATTATGTGGATCAGTGAAGAATATGAAGGCTATCACAGATATGATGAACCCGAGGGAGCAGCAGTCAAGGTGTATTCTTCTGTGACGGATGAAGAAAGCCAATGGTATGATCGGCTATTATTTTTTTATATGAACGGGGAGTAATGCAGTGTGGAAGACCATATTCAAGATTTCATGCACTTTTTAATAGTAGAAAAAGGACTGGCCAAAAATACGATAGAGTCGTACCAGCGTGACTTAAAGAATTATGCACTATACTTAACGAAGGTGGAAGAAATATCGGAACTGAACGCCGTTTCGAGGATGAACATAGTCCAATTTCTCGGCCACTTAAAGAGTCAGGGGAAATCTTCAAAGACAGTTGCACGCCATGTTGCATCTATCCGTTCCTTCCATCAATTTTTGCTAAGAGAAAAAGCGACGGAACAAGATCCGACTGTGCATATCGAGACACCGAAAACAGAGCGGACGCTTCCAAAGATTTTAAGCATAGCCGAAGTGGAAGCTTTACTTGAAGCTCCTGAGGAATCTACACCACTTGGGATGAGAGATAAAGCGATGCTTGAAATCCTTTATGCGACAGGTATCAGGGTAAGTGAACTCATTCAACTAAAACTGGACGATGTCCACTTGACCATGGGATTTGTCAGATGTATAGGAAAAGGGAATAAAGAACGGATTATCCCCATAGGGCAAACGGCAATGAATGTTCTTGAGAAATACTTAGAAGATGCCCGGTTGAAATTAAGAAGCAAGAAACACCGGGATGATCACCTTTTTTTAAATCATCATGGTAAAGGTCTGACAAGACAAGGTTTCTGGAAGAACTTAAAAGCTCTTGCAAAAAAAGCCAATATTGAAAAGGATCTGACACCTCATACACTTAGGCACTCATTCGCAACCCATTTATTGGAGAATGGGGCAGACCTGAGGGCAGTACAGGAAATGCTAGGTCATGCAGACATTTCCACCACACAAATTTATACACATGTAACGAAAACACGCTTAAAGGATGTATACTCACAATTTCATCCGCGTGCTTAAAAGATGAAGAGAGATGTCTTAAAGAAAATAGTATTCTTTAAGGGATCTCTCTTGTTTTTTTTGAAAGGAAAAAGTAGAATGTAGATGTCAGACTTCTGACGTTAAATCCTGTCGATTGCTATAATGCAGTTAAGGGTAAGATACGATTAAAGATCAAAAAATGTAACCGCTTTTTTAAATAAGGTACTACATATAGGAGGTTTATTTGAATGAGTAACTATACATACAAAAGAGTTCATCTGATCGTCATGGACTCAGTGGGAATAGGTGAGGCGCCAGATGCTGAACTATTTAACGATAAAGGAACAGATACGATTGGTCACATTGCTGAACATATGAATGGACTGAACATGCCCAATATTGGAAAGCTTGGACTTTCGAATATTAAAGAAGTGAAGGGAATTGAAAAAGCTGACAAGCCGTTAGCATACTTCACGAAAATGCAGGAAGCATCTGTAGGGAAAGACACGATGACTGGTCATTGGGAAATAATGGGTCTCAATATTGATAAACCGTTCAAAACGTATCCAGACGGTTTCCCTGAAAAATTAATTCAGAAACTTGAAGCTGAGACAGGCAGAAAGATCATTGGAAATAAGCCTGCAAGCGGAACTGAGATTATTGAGGAGTTAGGAAAAGAGCACATGGAAACAGGAGCTCTAATTGTTTATACTTCTGCAGATCCTGTCCTTCAAATTGCAGCTCATGAAGACATCATTCCAATAGAAGAGCAGTACAAAATTTGTGAAATCGCACGTGAAATCACGAAAGAAGAGGAATACCTCGTAGGTCGTGTGATTGCTCGTCCATTCGTTGGCGAACCAGGCGAGTTCAAACGTACATCCAATCGTCATGACTATGCGTTAAAACCTTTTAACCGTACAGTAATGAATGAACTGAAGGATTCCGGTTTTGACGTGATCGCCATTGGTAAAATTTCAGATATTTTTAATGGAGAAGGAGTGACTGAATCGATTCGTACAAAGCATAATATGCACGGGATGGACGGACTCATTAAATCATTCGATCAAGACTTCACAGGCTTAAGCTTCCTGAATCTTGTCGATTTCGATGCTTTATTCGGACATCGTCGTGATCCAGAAGGATATGGAAAGGCGTTAGAAGAATTTGATGCAAGGCTTCCTGAAGTGTTCGAGAAAATGACGGAAGATGATCTTCTTATCATTACAGCCGATCACGGGAACGATCCGACCGCCCCAGGAACAGATCATACAAGAGAATATGTTCCACTTCTCGTTTATTCAAAACGCTTTGACGGAGGGAAAGAGCTGCCTATCTCTGAAACATTCGCAGATATCGGCGCTACCGTGGCAGACAACTTTAATGTGACCATGCCGAAGTTTGGTAGAAGCTTCTTATCACAATTGAAATAGGTATTCCTGGTAAAAATATTGAAAGGGAGAGGATGAAAGAGCGGTAACATCAGCCCATTTCCTCCTCTTTACGTTGAATGATAAAAAAAGGAGTAATGAACATGAATTATGAAAACATCCAAAATGCAGCAAACCATTTAAAAAATCAATACACAGGCCAACCGAAAATCGGACTCATCCTTGGTTCAGGGTTGGGTGTGTTAGCTGATGAAATCCAAAATTCAGTGAAAATACCTTATAAAGAAATCCCTGACTTTCCTGTTTCTACAGTGGCGGGACACGCAGGGCAGCTTGTGTTCGGTCAATTGGCGGGTCAGGAAGTCGTAGCAATGCAAGGGCGTTTTCATTACTACGAAGGGTACGGATTCGATAAAGTCACATTCCCCGTCCGTGTTATGAAGGAACTTGGCGTCGAAGTCTTAATCGTCACCAATGCTGCCGGTGGAGTGAATGAAAGCTTTAAGGCTGGAGACTTGATGCTGATCACGGATCATATTAATAATATGGGTGGCAATCCACTAATTGGGGCGAACGATTCCCGCTTAGGACCAAGATTCCCGGATATGTCAGAAGCATATTGTAAAGAACTGCGTCAAAAAGCGAAAGAAATCGCAGAAAAGCTTTCAATTGAAGTGCAAGAAGGTGTGTATGTGGGGAATACAGGACCTACATACGAAACTCCAGCTGAAGTGCGTCTTGCCCGTACACTTGGAGGAGATGCAGTAGGAATGTCGACTGTACCTGAAGTAATCGTAGCCCGCCATGGGGGAATGAAAGTGCTTGGAATTTCATGCATCTCAAATATGGCGGCAGGTATCCTTGACCAACCTCTTTCCCATGATGAAGTGATTGAAACAACCGAAATGGTTCGTGCAAACTTCCTGGAATATGTAAAAGAAATCGTGAAATCAATCTAAGGGTTGTACGATTCAATTTGAAAACTAAAGGGACTTCCCTTTGACAATAATAGAAGAGCGGGTGAATACAATGAGAATGGTTGACTTAATAGAGAAGAAGCGTGAAGGTAAAGAGCTCTCTACAGAAGAAATAAAATTTATAGTTGAAGGTTATACAGATGGAAGCATCCCTGATTATCAAGTAAGTGCCCTGACAATGGCTATCTTCTTCAAAGACATGAGCGATAGAGAAAGAGCAGACCTGACGATGGCAATGGTCGAATCAGGAGATCAAATCGATCTGTCTGCAATTGAAGGAATTAAAGTAGACAAGCATTCAACAGGCGGTGTTGGTGATACAACGACCCTTGTTCTGGGACCACTGGTTGCTTCCGTTGGAGTACCTGTAGCGAAGATGAGTGGACGAGGACTTGGACACACTGGAGGAACCATCGATAAGCTTGAGTCCGTCGAAGGTTTCCATGTAGAAATTGAAAACGATGAATTTATCCGCTTGGTGAACAAGAATAAGTTAGCCGTTATCGGACAAAGTGGAAATTTAACACCGGCTGATAAAAAGCTTTATTCATTACGTGATGTGACGGCAACGGTCAATAGCATTCCTCTGATCGCAAGTTCCATCATGAGTAAAAAAATAGCTGCTGGTGCGGATGCTATCGTACTTGACGTGAAAACGGGTGCCGGGGCTTTCATGAAAACACTAGACGATTCAAAAGACCTTGCCAAAGCAATGGTGAACATCGGAAACAACGTCGGCAGAAAAACTATGGCGGTCATTTCGGACATGAGTCAGCCACTGGGCTTCGCGATAGGAAACGCACTTGAAGTGAAAGAAGCGATCGATACATTAAAAGGTGTAGGTCCAGAAGACTTAACAGAATTATGTTTAACTCTTGGAAGTCATATGGTCTATCTGGCTGAAAAAGCATCAACATTGGAAGAAGCGAGAGAGCTATTACAGAAAGCGATTGAAGATGGATCGGCTCTTGAGAATTTCAAAGTATTCCTAGAATCACAAGGTGGAGATCCATCCGTTGTGAATGATCCATCAAAACTTCCACAGGCGCAGTATAAGGTTGAACTTGAAGCGAAAGAAGATGGCTATGTATCAGAAATTGTGGCCGATGCAGTTGGAACGGCTGCTATGTGGTTAGGAGCAGGCCGTGCAACAAAAGATTCTGTTATCGATTTAGCGGTTGGTCTTGAGTTACGCAAGAAGATCGGTGATTCTGTCAAAACGGGAGATTCTCTTGTGACGATCTATAGCAATGATGAGAATATCGACAATGTAAAAGAAAAATTATACGAAAGCATTAAAGTAACATCTGAACATGTGAAAGCCCCTACGTTGATTCATACTGAAATCACGGGTTGATTTTTAATTTTGATCGAGGCCTTTGCCAAGAGGATTATTTCTCTTTGGCAGAGGCTTTTTTTTAACCATCTTCCAACCATTTTTATCACTAACCACCTACCATTCATAGGCCAACCTCACTTTTTTACCAATGTTTGTATAAAAATGATGCAGTTGGAAAAAATGGGTCTATGAGTATTGAATTAAAACGAGATTTGATTGGAGGACAGTTGGATGAAACGTTTTGCGTATATAGTGATTACATTTGTTTTAGCAGCTTTTTTGTTTCCTTCAATGGGGTTTGCCCAGGAGAAGAAATCGGAATTAGCTGAAGTATCGAAATCAGCTATTTTGATTGAGCGGGATACTGGAACGGTATTATATGAGAAGAATAGCCATGAAAAGCTGGCACCAGCATCCATGACTAAGATTATGACAATGATGTTGATCATGGAAGCCCTTGAAAAAGGTCAAATAAAGTGGGAAGACAGTGTTCGAGCGAGTGAATATGCCGCATCGATGGGTGGATCACAAATTTTCCTGGAGCCCGGTGAAAGCATGACGGTTGAAGAAATGCTTAAGGGGATTGCGATTGGTTCTGCCAATGATGCATCAGTTGCCCTGGCGGAACATATATCAGGAAGTGAAGAAGCCTTTGTTGAAAAAATGAACAAAAAGGTAGAAGAGCTTGGTTTAAAAGACACTCGGTTCAAAAACCCGACAGGCTTACCGTCTAAAGATCATTATAGTTCGGCACATGACATGTCCATGATGGCCAAGGAACTTTTAAAATATGAAGGAATCACCAAGTTCACAGGCAGCTATGAATCGTATTTACGTGAGGATACGGAAAAAAAATTCTGGTTGGTAAATACAAACAAATTGGTTCGTTTCTATGACGGCGTGGATGGACTAAAAACTGGATTCACCAATGAAGCGAAATACTGCCTAACGGCAACGGCTAAGAAAGATAATATGAGGGTCATTGCTGTCGTATTCGGAGCACCGACTCCTAAAGAGCGAAACAACGAGGTAAGTAAAATGCTGGATTATGCCTTCAATCAGTATTCAACCAAACCTCTCTTCAAAAAGGGTGACTCCCTGGCTCAGGTGAAAGTATCGAAAGGGAAACAAAACAGAGTGGATGCAGTGACGGAAGAGCCCATCTCCCTGTTAACGCAAAAAGGTGAAAAAATGGATAAGGTAGAACAGAAAATTACACTCTCTAAAGACCTCAAGGCTCCTATCAAAAAAGGAGATAAAGTCGGGACTCTAGTCATCATGAACAAAGGAGAAAAAGTGTTGGAAAGCACTCTCGTCGCAAAGAAAAATATAAATGACGCGAGCTGGTGGGAGCTGTACAAAAAATCCTTTGGACTATTCACGAAAGTTGGAAAGTAAAACTGTCTTTACGATTTCTGATAAAAATAACCTCTAATTATGACGAATTCCTTCTAGTTTTGTCATTGAGAAGGAATTTACTAAAAGAATAGCGAAATGACTCACTATACGACAGAGAAGGAGGCTTTCTGATAGTGAGTCTTGCTATTAACTTAGAAGTCAAAAAAGATGTTTTGTGTATTCGTTTAAGTGGTGAGCTGGATCATCATACTGCTGATGAGCTTAGGGAAAAAGCTTCGAATCTGATTGAAAGTGAGAATGTGAAGCATATCATTTTGAATTTAGAGGAACTAAGCTTTATGGATAGTTCAGGATTAGGTGTGATTTTGGGTCGATACAAGCAGATTAAACAAAAGCATGGAGAAATGGTTGTGTGTGCGATCTCCCCTTCTGTAAACCGATTATTTGAAATGTCCGGGTTGTTTAAGATTATCCGTCTTGAGCCGTCTGAAGAAAACGCATTACAAAGATTGGGGGTCGCCTGACATGAGAAATGAAATGAACATTCAATTCAGTTCTTTAAGCCAAAATGAGTCCTTTGCCAGAGTTACCGTTGCTTCATTTATTGCACAGCTGGATCCGACGATGGATGAGTTGACTGAAATCAAGACAGTCGTATCTGAAGCCGTTACAAATGCCATCATTCACGGATATGATAACAGACCGAATGGTATCGTCTATATTTCCGTCATTATGGAAGAGGATGGGTACATTGATATGACCATCCGCGATGAAGGAGTCGGGATTGGTGATGTAGAAGAAGCCCGTCAACCTTTGTTCACGTCCAAGCCTGAGCTGGAACGTTCTGGAATGGGCTTTACCATCATGGAGAATTTCATGGATGAAATAGAAGTGTCATCACACCCAGGTACAGGCACCACGGTAAGACTAAAGAAGCACTTGACCAATAGTAAAGCGCTATGCAATTAAGGAGTCGTGCCCATGGATGTCGAAGTTAAAAAAGAAAAGGAACAGACCTTTCTAAAGGATCATGAGGTGAAAGAGCTCATAAAGCAGAGCCAGGACGGTGACCAAAGCGCTCGGGACTTGATTGTCCAGAAGAACATGCGTTTAGTATGGTCCGTCGTCCAGCGCTTCCTCAATCGGGGATATGAGCCTGATGATCTCTTTCAGATAGGCAGTATCGGGTTGCTGAAATCAGTCGATAAGTTTGATTTAAGCTACGACGTCAAGTTTTCAACATATGCAGTTCCGATGATCATTGGTGAAATCCAGAGGTTCATCCGGGATGACGGAACAGTAAAGGTAAGTCGTTCGCTGAAGGAAATGGGAAACAAGATTCGTAAAGCCAAGGATGAACTTTCCAAGAAATTTGGGAGGGTTCCAACGGTGAGTGAGCTTGCCGAACATCTGGAGTATTCGGTTGAAGAGGTGATCATGGCTCAGGAAGCAAGCAGAGCCCCTTCTTCCATTCATGAAACCGTTTATGAAAATGATGGAGATCCCATTACCCTTTTGGATCAGATTGCGGATAATAGCGATAATAAATGGTTTGACAAAATTGCCTTAAAAGAAGCCATTAGGGAACTGGATGATCGGGAACGGCTGATTGTGTATTTAAGGTATTACAAAGATCAAACCCAATCGGAAGTAGCAGATCGACTGGGTATTTCCCAAGTCCAGGTATCGAGATTGGAGAAGAAGATATTACTAACAATGAAAGATCATATGCATACAGAATCTTAGGAAAAATAACCTTGTTGTTTCAACGAATCATGTTGAAACGACAAGGTTATTTTTATTTGTGAAATGAATACAACAGTTGATTAACTATTGACCCCACATTCTCCCTTTGAAATTGTTACCATTTTCAGAAGCTCCGACCTTCAGAATCTATACTCTTTCTCACTTCCTCCTCCGTAATCTCAACCGACCACATGCAGCCATTACATAAATTATTTCCGTTAATCCATACTATTGGTACGAAGGGAAAATCATGTTTTCAGGAAGTGAACTGCATGGAAGGTATTTTGTATATACGCTTACGTCATCGAGTGCAGGTAAGGGAAGAGAGTACAGTCAAGCTTGGACAGCTTGCTCAAATCATAGCACCTGAAAATTTTCTGGAAGAATTAAGGCAAATCCCGATCCATCAAGTGACAGCATCTGATAAGAATATCATTGTGGTCGATGTGATGAGGGTGATAAGAGAAATATGTAAGAACTTCTCTGATCTTGATATACAAACGATTGGACCCACACAAAGTATTATTGAAGTGATTTATGAGAAAAAGAAAATCTCTCTTCCGCTCTTCATTGGCGTTTGGTTACTATTATTCATCGGTGCAGCCCTGGCAATTATGAATTTTCATGAAGATGTAAGTATGAGGGAAGTTCATCAACGGCTGTATCATTTTGTAACTGGGGATGAGGATCCTCATCCATTACTGTTTCAAGTTCCCTATTCATTCGGTTTAGGCCTTGGGATGATCTTATTTTTCAACCATGTGTTTCGAAAGAGACTTAATGAAGAACCGAGTCCATTAGAAGTTGAAATGTTTAATTACCAGCAGGATTTAGATCAGTATGTCATCATGCATGAAAATAAAGAAAGTCAGAAAAATTTAGATGACCATTAGCGTATTGATTACAGTATTTATTGGTTTTGCTGGTGGACTGGCAGTCGGTTCCGGGTTTGTAGCTTTTCTAACCGTATTAGGAATTATCCCAAGGTTAACTCAGTTAACAAAAACAATGAAAATGATTCACCACTTTGAACTGGCCGTCATTATTGGTGCACTGTCTGGAGGATTTGTCAGCTTAAATAATTATACGCTGCACTTTTCCCCATTCGTTCTTATGCCCATCGGTTTAGCGAGCGGAGTGTTCATCGGGCTGTTGGCGGCTGCATTAACAGAGGTATTGAACGTGTTCCCGATCCTCGCAAAGCGAATTGGGATTGAAGGTCAAATCGTCATTCTCATTATGGCGATTGTGTTTGGGAAAATTGCCGGCTCACTTTTTCATTGGCTCTACTTGGTTCATCAATAAACAGCAAGAGGCAGGGGTTCGTATGGACGACAAAAGAAAAGTGATCCTGATTACAGATGGAGATGAATATGCCAAGCGGGCAATCGAGTGTGTGGCAAAAGAGTATGGGGGACGATGTATCTCAAGCTCTAAAGGGAATCCTTCTGTCTTATCAGGACCAGAGATTGTGAAATTGATCAGAAGAGCAAAGAATGACCCCGTCTTTGTGATGTTTGATGATAGTGGATTTATTGGAGAAGGTGCAGGCGAAAGGGCACTAAAGCATGTTGCGAACCACCCTGGCATAGACGTGCTCGGGGTCATTGCGGTAGCAAGTAAAACCAGGCAGGCAGAATGGACAAGGGTGGATGTGTGCATTGATAAATTTGGTGAATTAACTCCATATGGGGTAGATAAATTTGGTGTACCTGAAATGGAGATCGGAAGATTAACGGGAGATACGGTTTATTGCCTTGATGAGCTGGATGTTCCCGTTATTGTCGGAATTGGTGACATAGGCAAAATGGCCAAAAGGGATCATTATTCACAAGGTTCACCCATTACGAAAAAGGCTGTTGAAATCATCTTGGAAAGGAGCGGATATCATGCCTGAGAAAACGAAAGAAACACCGATATCAAAAGATTTAGCTGTTATAGAAGAGTACATGAAGAATAATGTAGGGTTAAACAAAAGCTTTGATTTAGGTGTACGTAAACTCATGGTTTTGAAAAAGGGAGTGCACTTCTACTATATAAACGGGTTGACTGATGCCTCCTATATTATTCAAATCGTGGAGGAACTCGTTGAGATCAATGATCATGAGCGTGCAACGAGCCGATTATATGAGATTGTACATAATCGACTTGTTCATCAATCGGTTGAACCGGTTAAAACGATTGAAGAAGCAGTTGACGAAGTGCTATCAGGATTAATAGCAGTCTTTGTCGAAGGCTACGAAGAGGCAATCATTGTGGATGTTCGTAGTTATCCCGGGCGACAGCCTTCAGAGCCTGATACTGAAAAGGTAGTACGTGGTTCCCGAGATGGGTATGTAGAGAATATTATTGTGAATACCGCTTTAACAAGACGAAGAATTCGGGATCCCCGATTGAGGTTTGAAATATTTCGTATCGGAGAACGATCTAAAACTGACATTTCCATTGCCTATATTAATGATGTTGCAAATCCAAGCTTAATTGAAGTCATCAAGAAAGAATTGAAAAGTATTAAGATCGACGGATTAACGATGGCGGATAAGACGGTTGAAGAGTTCCTTGTGAAGCAAGGATATAATCCATATCCTCTCGTTCGGTACACAGAAAGAGCAGACGTCGCAGCAACTCACTTATTAGAAGGGCATGTTCTTATTTTTGTTGATACTTCGCCGAGTGTCATCATTACACCAACGACATATTTCCATCACCTTCAGCATGCGGAGGAATATAGACAATCACCGGCTGTCGGGACCTTTGTCAGATGGACTAGATTCCTTGGAATATTAGCCTCGCTATTTTTACTCCCGCTATGGTATCTATTTGTGTTGGACCCATCCCTCTTACCTGAGGTTATTAAATTCGTAGGACCAAATGAACAGACGAATATTCCCGTTATTGTTCAGTTGTTCATAGCGGATTTCGGGGTTGAAATGTTCAGGGTGGCAGCCATTCATACTCCAACCCCATTATCCACTGCAATGGGTCTGATAGCGGCAGTCTTAATTGGACAAATAGCCATTGATGTAGGATTGTTTCAACCGGAAGTCATCCTGTATGTAGCCGTTGCATCCATAGGAACGTTCGCTACACCAAGCTATGAATTGAGTGCCGCGAACAAGATGGCCAGACTGTTTCTTCTTATTGCAGTAGCCTTCTTCCATATCCCGGGACTGATGGTGGGTACCACACTTTTTATCTTATTCGTTACAAATATAAAGTCTTTAAATACCCCATATCTATGGCCGTTAATGCCATTCAGTCCTATAGCATTAATGCAGATCCTGATTCGCCGCTCTATGCCTGGAGCAAAAATCAGACCTAGCATTGTTCAGCCGAGAAATAAATATAAGCAGCCGGCGAAATCTTAGAAATATTGCAACAACTCTCATTCTGTGGTAAATTACGTTTAATTAGCAGAGCATTAAAGAGGGGAATGAGACGTTTCATGCATCTTCATGGATCATCAGAAGTGAAAAATGGTTATCTAAAGATAGGAGGGGTGAGCACCTTAGAACTAGCCAAACAATACGGTACACCCCTTTATGTTTATGACATTGCACTCATTAGAGAACGAGCAAGAGGCTTTAAAGAAACATTTGATTCCCTTGGAGTGAAAGCGGAAGTTGCCTATGCCAGTAAGGCATTTTCATGTATCGCGGTCTTTCAATTGATGAAAGAAGAGGGATTATCACTGGATGTGGTTTCAGGAGGGGAGTTATACACTGCCTTAAAAGCAGGATTCCCTCCTGAGCGCATCCATTTTAATGGAAATAATAAATCTGAAGAAGAACTGATGATGGCCATTGAAAACAACATAGGTTGCATTGTTGTCGATAATTTCTACGAGCTGCAACTTGTGAATGCCATCTCACAATCCACTGAAAAAGTGACGAAGGTTTTATTAAGAGTGACGCCTGGGATAGAAGCCCATACTCATGATTATATTTTAACCGGACAAGAGGATTCCAAATTCGGATTCGATTTGGTGAATGGTCAAGCCCGGGATGCGATGAAAATGGCGATGAGCTATGACGGGATTGAATTGTTAGGTCTGCATTGCCATATTGGCTCACAAATATTCGAGACGACAGGCTTCATTCTTGCTGCAAAAAAAATTATTGAGAAGGTGGCACAATGGAAATCTCAATATGATTACGATCCGAGAGTGATTAACTTAGGCGGTGGATTTGGGATTCGCTATACGAAGGATGATGACCCGATTCCACCTGCACAATATGTGGAGGAAATGATTGCGGCTGTAAAACAGGAAGTGGAGAGGTACAACCTAAAAATGCCGGAGATTTGGATCGAGCCGGGCCGTTCCCTTGTTGGTGATGCAGGGACCAGCCTATATACATTAGGGTCAAGAAAAGAAGTGCCCAACATCCGAAAGTACTTAGCTATTGATGGGGGAATGAGTGATAATATAAGACCGGCTCTCTACAAGGCAAAATATGAAGCGATGATTGCGAATAAAGCAGATCACCCCCTGGAAGAAACCGTGTCAATCGCTGGTAAATGTTGTGAATCCGGAGATATGTTGATTTGGGATTTACCCCTTCCACAATCAGAAGCTGGTGACACTCTTGCTGTGTTCTGTACTGGTGCATATGGATATTCAATGGCGAATAACTACAATCGTATTCCCCGTCCCGCTGTCGTATTTGTTGAGAATGGAGAAGCAAGATTAGCTGTTCAAAGAGAGACATATGAGGATTTGGTTTCACTTGATGTAACGTTTAAATAAGCTAGAAACATAGTCTTTAAGTATATCATACTTAAAGACTACCTTTTTTGCATTCTTAATTACATACTTTAACAAATATTGATTTTACTATACAATAACAATGACATGTATAGATGAATATAGTGTAGACAAAGGAGTCATTTATGAAAATCAGCAATAAGGGGTTGTTCTTGTTTTTATTAGTATCAGGCATAGTATGGGGAGTCATCTACTGGCTGTTCCTGGCTGGAAACTGATTGGATAAAGTTGATTAATAAAAGTAAATTTAGTAAGATAAATAAACGTTCATATCAATTAAATTTCTAGTTTTTGTCTATAATAGGAAATAAATAGATTAGGCATAAAACATAACGAGGGGTAAATATGTTAATTCGGTATAAAAAGGCGTTTGAAAAGATCGCAATGGGATTATTATCTTTCATGCCAAATGAAAAGGATTTGAAGAAGCTTCAACAGACGATGAAGCAATACGAAACTGAAGATAATTGGCAGCTCTTTTTATGGAAAGAAGAGGACATAGTAGGTTTAATTGGAGTATTCAAGACAGATAGCACTTTAGAAATTCAGCATATATCCGTTAATCCATCCCATCGGCACGAAGGAATTGGGAAATCAATGGTGAAGCATCTTAGAGACATGCATTCTGAGCATGAAGTGAAGCCGAATTCAGAGACCGCTTCATTCTTTGAGAAGTGTGACGAAATCGATCAAGAGAAAGTAATAGACGAAGAACAATAAAGAGGACGGCCACCGGAACAGTAGGTGGTCAGCCTCTTTTTTTTCGTTGTAATGCATTTTTTCTCTCTAAAATCACTTCTGAACGGTCACGCAGGGAATGACGATGAATGAGCGCGTTATTATTTAAATCACTTGGAGAACACCAGGAGTACCCATTGTCCTCACACAGTGATTGGACCTGCTTTTGTAGAGATGCATCCGTCAGGGGGATATTGATGCTCTTATAGGGTTGATTGGTACTTAGTCCATGGGTGATATTAACGAGCATTTCCTGAAGTTTAACAGGGTGGATCCCTAATCGGGAAAGTTCATCCTGATTCAGTTCGATATTTTGAACGGCTTTCTTAAATGTCCGGGCTGCTCCTGATAAATTACCTCTTCTGTAATGATACAATCCCACAGCAACCTGGATTAAACCTACCCAATGGGAAGAACGGTTCTTAGGATCCGTATATTTCCAATGTTCTTCCAACACTTCATGGCACTCGAAATAATCACGATTTCCGTGGAAATACATTAAGAATTCTAAGTAAGGTTTAGGATAAACCATGTGAGTCCCTCCTTATTATGAAATAGCGTTTGAGTATTTAAAGTGTAGCATATTCTCCATCTTTCCCAAAACGACAAGTACATCCTCTTTATACAAAAACTTTCTATTGGAGAATAGTGGTCAATCTACTATACTATTAAGTAGCGATCAGGAATGACTGTAATTAGAAATTTGGTGATAAAGTGGAATACAATGTGAAGATTGACGCTTTTGAAGGTCCATTAGATCTTCTTTTGCATCTGATTAATTCGTTGGAAATTGATATATATGATATTCCTATGGCTCAAATTACTGAGCAATATATGTTATATGTACATACGATGAAGAATTTGCAACTTGATGTTGCCAGTGAGTACTTAGTGATGGCGGCTACTTTATTAGCGATAAAAAGTAAAATGCTTCTCCCTAAACATGATGATGGACTTTTAAACGATGAAATTGAATTCGAAGAGGAAGATCCCCGTGATGAATTAGTTGAGAGGTTGATTGAGTATCGCAAGTTTAAAGAGGCTGCCAATGAGCTGAAGCATCGTGAGGAAGAAAGGGGACAAGTGTATACGAAGCCCCCAAGTGATCTTACGGAATTTACGGAAGAAGTGGATTTAAAGAATAGTGAGGTTCAAGTGTCTTTATATGATATGTTAGGAGCTTTTCATAAGTTATTGAGACGTAAGAAGTTGCAAAGGCCCGTGCAAACCAGAATTACCAGACAGGAAATATCTATTGAGAAAAGAATGAATGATATTCTTCATAGTCTGCGAAATATCAAAGAGCGTACATCCTTTACAAGTCTTTTCCCCTCTGATAATAAAGAACATCTCGTTGTTACTTTCCTTGCCGTATTGGAATTGATGAAGAGAAAGCAAATCATTGTCAATCAAGAAAAAAACTTCACGGAAATCTTTGTTGAAGCAGGAGAGGAGGTAGGTCTAGTTGAACAGTAGTAATTGGAAAGGGATCCTGGAAAGCTTATTATTCGCAGCTGGTGATGAGGGTCTTTCACTCAAGCAAGTTTGTTCTGTTCTGGAAATCGGGGATCATGAAGCGATGTCTGTGATCGAGGAGTTAAAGTCGGATTATGAAAAAGATCCCAATCGGGGGATATATATAATAGAGATAGCGGACACCTTTCAATTGGTGACAAAAAAAAGCAACGCCGATTATTTAAAGAAATTGGTTGAGTCACCAAATGTAAGCTTTTTATCGCAAGCAGCTCTTGAAACACTTGCGATTGTCGCTTATAAGCAGCCGATCACGAGGATGGAGATTGAACAAATCAGAGGTGTCAAAACCGAGCGTCCCATTCAGACCCTTACGTCAAAAGGACTGGTGAAAGAAGTTGGAAGAGCAGAAGGGACAGGTCGTGCCTACTTATTTGGAACGACAAATGAATTTCTGGACTATTTCGGATTGAAGAGAATAGAAGAACTTCCTCCCTTACCTGAAAATATCGAGGACGAATTCATGCAGGATGAAGCGGATTTGTTTTTTGAGAAATTTCAAGAAACGATGGAATCGAAAGTGTAGATCAGTTCAAATATAAATGGACAGGCAGAGACTCGGACCAAAAAGAATAGAATCACGAAAAGACACAGCAGGGAAACTCTGCTGTGTCTTTTCGTGGGTTAATAGCCAAGAATGAACCTAAGTGCGAATTCCGGATTTTCATTCATATTACCCCTTGTCCTGCATAAACTTGTACAAACACGTTAGAATTAAAGGAGTAGATGGGTGTGAATCGAAAGAGAGTGAAATATTACATATATTATATTCTTATCCTCACCTTGCTATTTGTAGTGGTTTCCAATGAAGTTCAGGCCGCACCTTCTGTTAGTTCACAGCGGGCGATTTTAATGGATCAGGAGACGGGGCGGATTCTGTATGAAAAGGATGCCCACAGCCAAAGTCGGATTGCAAGCATCACAAAAATCATGACGGCGATTCTTGCGGTTGAATCCGGAATGATGGATAAGGAAGTAACGGTATCTTCGAATGCTGCGGGAACGGAAGGTTCATCCCTTTACCTAAAAGCGGGAGAGAAAATCAAGCTAGAAGATCTCGTTTACGGGCTTATGTTGAGATCCGGGAATGATGCAGCGGTCGCTATTGCAGAATCTGTGGGAGGAAGTCTTGACGGGTTTGCCTATATGATGAATGAAAAGGCGAATGAAATCGGAATGAAAAATACGCATTTCTCCAATCCACATGGTCTCGATGATCATGAAGACCACTATTCCACTGCATACGATATGGCAGTTCTGACTAGATATTCAATGGAGAATGAAGTATACAAGCAAATTTCAGGAACGAAAGTGTATACAGCGCCAAATCCTGAAGAAAAATGGGACCGTAAGTGGAAAAACAAAAATAGATTATTAACAGAATTGTATAAACATAGTACGGGTGGGAAAACGGGATATACGAAACTAGCCAAAAGAACGCTTGTGTCCACAGCTTCCAAGGATGGGGAGAACCTGATTGCCGTTACACTAAATGGACCTGATGATTGGAATGATCATATTGGAATGTTTGAATACGGGTTTAAGCAATATGATTATAAGATCGTCCTGGAAGAAGGTACGATTGAAAAAATGGATGACGATATTTACAAGGATCATGCCTATCTTAAACGGGAATCTGTCCTAACACTTCAAGATGATGAAGTGGATGATGTGAAGGTAGAGTACAAAATGTTAAAGCCTAAAGAGGAATGGTTAAAGAATGAAAATGTACCTGAAGTAGTAGGGAAGGCTATTGTGTATTTAGAAGACGAAGAAGTAGACACTCTTCCCATTTTCTATAAAACAACGGGTGAAGCTGAAAAAGAAAAGAGCTGGTGGAAATTCTGGGCATATTCCTTTGAGTCCTTTATAGGGGTCAGGGATCATGGTTAATCTCATTTGGGTTGGGATGACCATCATCGGTTTAGTGTTCGCCATTATCAATGGCAAAATGAAAGAAGTAAACGAAGCCATTTTCACTTCTGCAAATGAAGCCGTTACCCTCTGTATAGGATTGGTCAGTGTATTGGTGTTTTGGTTGGGAATCATGAGGATTGCCCAGGAAGCGGGATTATTGGATAAACTGGCCAGGCTGTTCAGACCCTTTGTCACCCGGTTGTTTCCAGAGGTGCCTGATAATCATCCCGCGATGGGGTATATATTATCGAATATGATGGCCAATATGTTCGGTCTTGGAAACGCAGCAACACCTCTCGGGATTAAAGCGATGGAGCAATTAAAGGAACTGAACGGTGGAAGAGACTATGCCAGCAGATCGATGATTACCTTCTTAGCCATTAATACGTCGAGCCTTACCATTATACCAACAACGGTCATTGCGATCCGGATGAAATATGATTCTGCTTCCCCGACTGAAATTGTGGGACCAACCTTGATCGCGACCATGCTCTCGACCATAGGAGCCATATTGATAGACCGATATTTTCATTATAGACGTACTCGTAGAGAGGTGAAGTAGATGCAATGGATATCCACGATATCATTATGGTTGATTCCCATTATGATCGGCTTCATTTTAATCTATGGAACACTCAAAAAGGTACCTACGTATGAAGTGTTCGTCGATGGGGGAAAAGAAGGCATTAAAATTGCCGTGTCAATCATTCCTTTTCTCATTGGGATGCTTGTAGCCATTACTATTTTCAGAGAATCAGGAGCACTTGAGTTCTTTGTGAACCTCATCCGTCCGGGATTGCTTGCACTCGGTATTCCCCCTGAAATTGTGCCACTTGCCATGATCAGGCCCATTTCAGGAACAGCTGCCCTGGGTATGATGAGCGATATAGTCGCTACCCACGGGCCAGATTCCTTTATTGGAAGACTTGCATCGACCTTACAGGGAAGTACCGATACCACCCTTTACGTATTGACCGTGTACTTCGGGGCAGTAGGGATCCGGAAGATGGGAGACGCCTTGAAGGTCGGTTTACTAGCCGACCTCGTCGGAATCGTCGCAGCCATCTTCATCGTCACGATCATGTTTTAATGGTTGGCATCCATTAATAAAGGAAACAATAAGGTATAAAGGAATCGACTGAAAAGGTCGATTTTTCTTTATACCTTTCTATTTTGTCTGGATTGTGTAATAATTCATGAAGACAAATGTATTGAAAATTAAATGAGGTGAAAGACCGTGGAACGATTACAAAAGGTTATTGCTCATAGTGGCGTAGCGTCTCGACGAAAAGCTGAGCAATTAATTATAGAAGGTAAAGTAAAGGTCAATGGAGTAGTGGTGAAAGAGTTAGGAACCAAGGTTTCTAATTCCGATAGAGTTGAAGTGACAGGGATTCAGATTGAAAGAGAAAATAAAGTATATTATATGCTCTATAAACCAAGAGGGGTCATTTCAGCTGTGACTGACGATAAAGACCGTCAAGTCGTAACGGATTTCTTCCCTGAAATACAAGAAAGAATCTATCCGGTAGGAAGACTGGACTATGAGACGTCAGGTATTCTTCTTTTAACCAATGATGGGGATTTCGCTAACTCCCTGATGCATCCAAGTAACGAAATTGAAAAAACGTATGTAGCGAGATTAAAAGGAATTCCTCCTAAATTCAAAATCAGAGAACTTGAAAAAGGGGTTAAACTGGAGGACGGAATGACGGCTCCAGCAAAAGTGAAAGTATTAAGCATTGATAAGAAACAAGGGAAATCCATCGTCGAAATTACCATTCATGAGGGCAGAAACCGACAAGTACGCAGAATGTTCGAAGCACTTGGGTATCCGGTTCAAAAGCTGAAACGAGAAAGATATGCATTCCTTACTCTTCATGGGTTGAACGCTGGAGAAGGAAGAGAGCTTACTCCACATGAAGTGAAACAGTTGAGAACACTGGCTGAAACAGGAAGTATCCGATAAAGAATAGTATGGAAAGTGTCACATATCCTTCATATAATTTACACTATCTATAAAGTGATAAATGATATAATGGGAAAGGAATTTTACCCTGAAATCCAAGGGATATTTCCCTGCTTATTATGAAGGAATGGAACATTACATTATGGCAGGGACTGATCTCATAAGATAATTCTTATGAAAATCAGGCCCTTTGCTACTGTAAAGAGAGAAAAACATTTCCATTTTTTGAGAACGATTTCAATATGGGAGGCACACGTACATGGATAAGAAAAAACGCAGATTACTCATCCGGACCATTATTCTCATTGTACTGACTTCTGCGGTTGCATATACGCTGTATGCAAACTTTACGAAGGATGAAAGAGGGAAGTTGAAGGTGGGAGATCAAGCGCCTGACTTTGTATTAGAGGACATGGAAGGGAATAAACATCGTTTGTCCGACTATGAGGGACAAGGGGTATTCTTGAATTTCTGGGGAACATGGTGCAAACCATGTGAAAGAGAAATGCCTTATATGAATAATCAATATGCGAAATATAAAGATCAAGGTGTACAGATATTGGCTGTTAATGTAGGGGAATCGGATTTCCTAATCAACCGATTCGTATCAAAACACGGATTAGAGTTCCCTATTGTAGTAGACGAGGAAGAAGAAGTTCAAAACGCATACGGTATTGATCCGTTACCAACGACATTCCTCATTAACCCTCAAGGTGAAATCGAAAAAATCATTACAGGAACGATGTCAGAAAACGATATCATTGAAGATTTAGAGAGCATCAAGCCTTAACTCAGCAGTATAACTTGATATAAGGAGTTTTAACATGAAAGAGATCAAATGTATATGCGGTCATGTAAACCCGAATGGTACCGTTCTCTGCGAATCCTGTGGACGTGCTTTAACGGACGAAGCGAAGAACGAGAAGCTTCATGACATGCGATACGAGGGTAGTGCTAGACGTTCCCAAACGTATAACAAATCGATAGTCGATAAGATTTGGAATTTCTTTTCATCTGTTAAGGTTGGCGTATGGTTAATTGTCATCACACTTATCGCCTCTGCAGTCGGTACGATTTTGCCCCAGGAACAGTATATTCCGAATGGACAACCGGCAAATGAGTACTACGAAGATGTATACGGCTTTTTTGGAGAGTTATATTATACGTTAGGGTTCCATGATTTATATAGTTCATGGTGGTATCTATTATTAATCGCATCGATTGGAGTTTCCCTCGTGATCTGCAGTCTGGACCGGGTGATTCCCCTCTATCGTGCCCTCAAGAATCAACGTGTTTCCAGACATGTTGGTTTCCTGAAGCGTCAACGAATCTATGGGAAAACAGAAATGGTAGAGGTCAATGATTCAATAAGTAAGATTAAGGAAAAGTTAACTCAAAAAAAATATAAGATCCGGGAAGAAGACGGTAACATTCTTGCAGAGAAAAATCGTTTCTCGAGATGGGGTCCATATGTCAATCATATTGGTCTTATCATTTTCCTTTTCGGGGGCATGCTGCGATTCGTTCCAGGAATGTATATTGATGAAACCGTGTGGATCCGTGAAGGTGAAACAAGGGCGGTTCCTGGTACGAAACAAGAATATTACTTAGAAAATAAAGGATTTACGTTAGAGACATACGATAAAGATAAAGACAAAGAAGTATTTGGGGAAGCCATTGATAAGAATGGAACCATCGCAAAGAATTTCCAGTCTGACGTGGTACTGTATAAAGAATCCGGGGATAAACTTCCAGGGCAAACGGCTGATCGGGAAGTGGAAAAAGAGGATTCCATTAAAGTGAACCACCCCCTTAAATTTGGGAATTTCGCTGTATATCAAACCAGTTACAAGATAGACGAATTTAAATCAATGTCCTTTACATTTGATAATAAAGAGTCTGGGGACAGCTTCGGCAAATTCACCGTCGATCTATTTGATCCTCAGGATACCTATACATTTGAAGAAGGGTATAAAGTAGAATTGATGGGATATTACCCTGACTTCTCTGGATTTAATGAACAAGGAGAGCCGCAAACCAAGTCGCCTTTACCGAATAATCCAGCATTCCTTTTCAAATTGTTTTCGCCTGAAAATCCAGATGGTGAAGTGAGCTTTATAGGAATCCAGCAAAATCTGGAACCTCTTGGTGACAATGAATATAAATTGTCATTTGCGGGTGTGGAGACGAGAGATGTATCTGCGTTAACCGTTCATAAGGATCTCACTCTTTGGATACTTGCCGTTGGTGGAGCCATCTTTATGATAGGTGTCGTCCAAGGTGCTTATTGGCACCACCGAAGAATCTGGATCAGGCGAAGTGAAGATGGAGTCATCGTAGCGGGTCATACGAATAAAAATTGGCATGGATTAAAAAATGAAATTAACTTCGTGTTGGAAGGTACTGGAATACAGAATCCTGAAGATCAACAACAAAAAGACGAAGCAAGGAGGAATGAAGATGTCAACGATAACAATGGCAGAGTGGAGTAGTAATTTACTCTATGTATCCTTCATAATGTATTTGATTGCTACGTTGTTTTTTGGTGGGAGCATCCGCCAAAAAAATACAACTGAAACGAATCAGCAAAAGTGGGGATTAATTGGAATTGTTTTAACCCTTATCGGATTTGCCGCTCAATTAGGCTACTTCTTTTTAAGATGGGGGGCAGCAGGACACGCTCCAGTAAGTAATTTATTTGAATTTACAACCTTTTTCGGAATGACGCTTGTCGGAGCCTTTATCATCCTTTACTTTATGTATAAAACAACGATACTCGGTGTCATTGCATTACCATTTGCACTTCTGGTGATTGCCTATGCCAGTATGTTTCCTAAAGACATTAGTCCATTGATCCCTGCTCTACAAAGTGATTGGTTGAAAATCCATGTCACAACTGTTTCAGCCGGTGAAGCCATTTTATCCATCAGTTTTGTGGCAGGGTTGATCTACTTATTGAAATCTGTAAAACATACAAAAGGAAACAAGCAATCGTTTTGGCTTGAAACCGTCATGTATTCTTTAGTTGTCGTTTTAGGGTTTGTAGTTGCATCAACTGCCTTTACCCTTGGGAATTACGAAGCGAACTTTCAATATGTCAATCAAGAAGGAGCGGAAGCGATTTCTGAATATACACTTCCAGCCCTTGTCGGACCGAATGAAGGCCAACTATTAACTGACAACGTAATGGAGCCGCTGGTGGAAATGCCAGCCCTCATCAATGCTAAGAAACTTAATACCGTTATTTGGTCGTTTCTGATTGGTACTGGAATTTATCTTCTATTACGCTTAATCTTCAGAAAGCGAATAGCTGCGAAATTACAGCCATTGGTGAAAAATGTGAATCTGGACCTGATGGACGAAATTGGTTACCGCTCAGTATTAATCGGCTTTCCGGTCTTTACACTAGGAGGGCTCATCTTCGCAATGATTTGGGCTCAAATTGCCTGGACTCGATTCTGGGGATGGGATCCCAAAGAAGTATGGGCATTAATTACATTCTTATTCTATGCAGCATTTCTGCACCTGCGCCTCTCTAAAGGATGGCACGGAGAGAAGTCTGCATGGTTAGCCGTCATCGGGGTTGCCATTATTCTATTCAACCTGGTGGCTGTTAACCTCATAATCGCAGGATTACATTCATACGCTTAAATAACGAACGGGAGGGAGCTGACCATAATGAGAGTGTTATTCTCTTTGAGTCAGCTTCTTTTTTCATATAAAATAAGGATAATATGGTTTAATTAGACAAAAGGGGGATATACCCATGGAGGAAAATATTCGAATTTTAGTTGTAGATGATGAAGACCGGATTCGTAGACTGTTAAAAATGTATCTTGAAAGAGAAAACTATGAAATTGATGAAGCCGAAAATGGAGAGGAAGCATTAGCGCTTGCTCTGGAGAATGATTACGACTGTATCTTATTGGATATCATGATGCCGGGGATGGATGGGATCGAAGTGTGTAAGCATCTTCGTGAAAAGAAAGCGACGCCCGTGATCATGCTTACTGCTAAAGGAGAAGAAGTGAACAGAGTGCAAGGGTTCGAAGTGGGGACCGATGATTACATAGTGAAACCTTTTTCCCCTCGTGAAGTGGTACTGAGAGTGAAAGCGTTATTAAGACGTTCTTCAAAGACAAGCTTTATTCAAACAGATGCCAAGGCAAAGGACCTGATTGTCTATCCTCATCTTACGATCGATAATGATGCCCATCGGGTAACCGCTGACGGTAAAGATGTGAACTTAACACCAAAAGAATACGAGCTCCTTTATTTCCTTGCAAAAGCTCCTGACAAAGTGTTTGACCGTGAGCACCTACTTAAGGAAGTGTGGCATTATGAATTCTTCGGGGACCTGCGTACGGTCGATACCCATGTGAAACGATTAAGAGAAAAACTGAATAAAGTATCCGAGATGGCTGCAAAGATGATTGTTACCGTATGGGGAGTAGGCTACAAGTTCGAGGTAACAAATGAATGAGGCTATGGCGTAGTGTTGTAGGGAAGCTGTGGCTAACGATTCTGCTCTTAGTTTCCTTTGTGTTATTTATCCTTACGATTCTTTTACTGGAATTCTTTCAAAACTATCACGTCGATGTGGTTGAAAAAGAATTAACCCAAACGGCTGAAAAAGTGGCGAGAGTCATTGAGAATCATAAAGACTTGGAACTGGGGATGGAACTGGGGAAAGAAATCATCGATGATCCAATCAATATCATTATTTCATTAGATCAAAATGAATCACTTTATTCCCAGGATTCTACAGCGTTTCAAAAGAATATTCATGAGTATATTTCAGGTGATAAACAACTTCAATCGGTGAAAACAAAAGAAATCACCATCAAGAAAGAGATTGAATTAACTTCGGAACTATCGTCGAACCGATATGAAAATGTCATCATTGTAGGGACTCCTCTTCATATTGATGAAGAGGATGGAGCGGTATATCTCTATCAGTCTCTTGGTGTTATTAAAGATACAACCCGTCAAACAACGAAACTGATCTTGCTCGCTGCCGGGATTGCCATTATTCTAACAACCATCTTTGCTTTCTTCCTTTCCACACGTATCACTGCACCACTTAGGAAAATGCGGGAAGCAGCCTTTGAGGTAGCTAAGGGTAAGTTTGATACAAAGGTTCCGATTTTGACGAAGGATGAAATCGGTGAGCTGGCAACTGGGTTTAACCAAATGGGCAGGCAGCTAAAATTTCACATTAACGCATTGAGCCAGGAGAAAGAGCAGCTCTCCTCTATTTTGAGCAGTATGGCTGATGGAGTTATCACCTTTAATCGAGACGGCACGATCTTGATCACTAATCCACCTGCCGATCGATTCCTGCAACATTGGTATTATGAGCAAAGTGAAAACAGTGAAGAAGCCATCCCTACTACTGTAAAAGAATTATTGCAGAGCGTTGTCGTGACAGAAATGGAGCAGACAGGTGAATTGAGTCTGCAGGGGCGTTCGTATGTGGTGATTATCAGTCCTCTCTACAATAACAACAACATCAGGGGAGCCGTGGCGGTCGTGCGCGATATGACAGAAGAGAGAAGATTGGATAAGCTTCGGAAAGACTTTATCGCCAATGTCTCTCATGAACTCCGTACGCCAATCTCTATGCTTCAAGGATATAGTGAAGCGATCGTTGATGATATTGCGGAAACAGAAGAAGAAAAGAAAGAGATAGCCCGAATTATTTATGATGAGTCATTGCGAATGGGCCGTTTGGTCAATGACCTTCTGGATTTGGCCCGGATGGAAGCTGGGCATATCACTCTAAATAAAGATGTCATTGGTGTCATGCCTTTCACTGAAAGGGTGACGAATAAATTTATTGGACTGGCCAAAGAAAAAAAGGTATCCGTTTACTTTGAAAGTGACGTAGGAATCAAAAATGAAATTCACATGGATCCGGACCGAATTGAACAAGTATTAACCAATCTTATTGATAATGCTTTAAGACATACTCCTACAGGTGGAGAAGTAACGGTTTCCCTGACGGAAAGCAAGGGCGGTTATTTATTCCACGTAAAAGACACGGGTTCCGGGATTCCTGAAGAAGATCTTCCTTTCGTATTCGAGCGTTTTTATAAAGCGGATAAAGCAAGAACAAGAGGGAAGTCCGGTACTGGTCTGGGGCTCGCGATCGCAAAGAACATTATTGAGTCCCATAAAGGTCATATCCAAGTACAAAGTAAAGTCGATCAAGGGACAACCTTCACTTTCTTTCTTCCCATTTAGCCAAGAATCGATGATATCCATAGAAACTTGACGATTTTTCTTGTTACATGGGAAACATTCTTTATTTTTTCTCTGCGAGTAGAAAATGATGTTGAAAAAATGATGAGAAGTCAACAGGGGATAAGTACCTTGTTGACTTTTTATTTGAAGTGAATTTGAGGTAAAACCTATATTAAATATAAGTCTTTCCTTTTGACCAGAAAAATACTATATTGATAGTGTGTAACTTTTTTACAGAAAAAACGACTAATAAATTGACGGGGAGGGAAGCAAGTGGACTCCGTTTTTGAGAAATTATACACTGAGTATCATCAGGACGTCTTTCAATTCCTTATATACATGGTACAGAATAAGCAACAGGCTGAAGATCTGGTGCAGGAAGTATATATCCGGGTGCTTAAATCGCATGAGCGTTTTGAAGGTAAAAGCTCTGAAAAAACGTGGCTTTTTTCGATTGCGAAAAATGTAGCCATAGATCATTTTAGAAAACAGAAGAACTGGAAGCATCGGATATTGGATAAATTCGATTGGAGCCGGAATGATGTGACAGACGATGGGGCACTCCCGGAAGAAATTACTGTTGCGAAGGAAGAAGTTCAGGTATTGTACGAATGTTTGAAAAACTGTTCGACGGATTTTCGGATGGTCATTATTATGCGTTACTTACAAGAACTTTCAATTGTTGAAACGTCTGAAGTCCTGGGCTGGTCTGAAAGTAAAGTGAAAACGACTCAGCATAGAGCCATAAAGTGGTTAAGAATTGAAATGAATCAACGGCTACCAAAGGAGGAAAGAGACATTGAAACAGTCAGAATGGAAAGATCGTGATATAGAGGAACTCGTCAAGAAGCTTCCTCCAATCAAAGATGATCGAACTCCTCAATCGATATATGCAAAAATAGAACGTCAGAACAAAAAGACGTTTTTTGCTTTTAACCGTTTTATTCCAACAGTCGCAGCGCTGGCAGCCATTTTCATCATGGTCATGCTTGCTCCAACCGTATTAAATCAATTCAATGAAAATAGTATGGAAAAGTCTGAAATGAAATCAACGGAATCTTCAGGTGGGGAGTCAGCAACGAATTCAGCACAAGATTCCTTGGCGAAATCAGATGATAAATCAGAAATGATACATGACACCGATAAAGACCAAATTACAGCCGATAAGGATAATAACGAGTTTAGTATGGCTGAGACTGAAAAAGACCTTCAACCATCTACGGCAGAAAGATTATCTTTATACGAAGAAGACTTAGAGGGGAAGGACTACTATTCTTATGGACTCGTTTCAACGGAAGCGGTACCTGTTCCTATTTCAATTGTTGATCGACCGGCAGAAGGGGAAGAAGGCTGGTTGACCCGTCATGAAGAAATTGCAGGTGAGTTGCCTGAAGGTGAGTGGGGGATGGAAGACTTTCTCCCTTTAAAAGGCAAATTTACATTGGGTGAAAACAAAGTCATATTCACTTTGGATCCTGAGCATTCATATAGTGGCGGTAGTGCAGTGGAATATGCTTTTTACCATACTCTATTATACTCATTTCAGCATAAGGGGTTAAATGAAGTGGTTCTTCAAGAACAAGACGGCTCAGTTCCGGAATTCAGCTCCACCGGGGAATTCTCGAAAATCGACCTTAATAAAGATGCTCATACTGCCTATTACCTTTACTCGCCAAATGGAAGGGAACGCTTCCTCGTACCGGATAATATAAATAGAGGAAATGTCAAAGAGTCCATTCAGGCAATGAAAAGCTCGGAAACGAGCCTTTTTCAAAGTGTGATTCCGAAAAATATCAATATCAGTGTAACGGTATCAGATGAATATCTAACCATCAATTTCTTAAATGAACTGGACATAGAAACATTAGACAATGAAACAGCCATGGAAATGATTGAAGGTATTTTACTGACAAGCAAAAGCTCCGGGTATGAAAGAGTTCAATTTGAAAACATTAAACAGGAAAGCTGGAATGGATTCATGTTCAACGAACCCATTGAGACTCCTATCAGCCCGAATAAGAAAACAATCGAAAATTAGTTATCACAGAAAGACTGGAAGCGGGAAAGGAATCCGTTTCGGGTCTTTTTTTTGTGTGAAGGGCATGCTTGTCGGGCCTGACCAGACGTCTCCACATTTCCTATCATCCAGCTCCGGCGGCTAGCCCCTCGAGGTCATAAGCTAAATTGGCCAAGAAGGCAAAGAACGCCTTCCAGGCCAATTCATCTTATGCTTGTCGGTGCTGAACGAGCCGCCTCCGCTTTTGGGTGTATATTTATCTCAAACTTAGACAAACTACTCAAAGGAAAATTATCTCATTCACTTGTGAATATTGAATGGAGGGTCTACATATAGTGGGGAGTGCATGAAATGATGGTGAGAAGGTAAGAATGGGTAAATAGATGAAAAGGTAGTGGACGTGAGGCTTCAGTAGGGAAGAAATAAGGTATTGCGTTAAATGGGTAAGGAGGACAAGCATGATTTTAGATTATGTAAGAAGGCTTTTAATCGTATTCCTGTTAGCATTGTGTGTGAGCATTATGTTCTTTACAGGAAAGATAGCGAAAGCAGAGACGAATAAGATCACGCAGGAAACGGTATCCTGGACATTTCCTGTTGAAGGGATGATAACGGATTCGTATGGGACAAGGTCTGGTACTCATAAAGGAATGGACATAGGTGGAGACATAGGATCTCCTGTTTATTCTGTTTCAAAAGGTAAGGTAATTAGATCATATCTATCTCCAAGTTACGGACATGTGGTATTCATAAGGCATGAAAATGGATATGAAACCGTTTATGCTCATCTTGAGAGCCGGCTTGTTGAAGAAAATCAAGAAGTGGGCCAAGGTCAACAGCTTGGAAATTTAGGAAATACAGGCAGATCGACAGGAGCTCACCTGCATTTTGAGGTGCACAGGGGTGAATGGACGATTGATAAGGAAAATGCAATCGATCCCTATATGGTATTTGGACAAGGTGAGGTCGGGCAGCTTGTGTTTGCTCAGGAGAGGGATCCCTATCAGGCAGTGGGTGTTTCTGGAACAGCTGATATCACCCATGATGTAAGTACGAAACAAGATCATAATAATGAAAACATGGTAAATCATGTCGTACATAAGGGAGAAACCCTCTGGGGGATTTCTCAACAATACAATATATCTGTAGAAGAAATTAAGAGTGCCAATGGTTTAGTTGAAACCCATTTGGTAGTTAATCAATCGTTGGCCATTCCTCAACCAGACGGGGGTGGGTATGTAGTGAAACAAGGGGACACCTTATACTCCATTTCAGTCGCACAAGGAGTTGATGTGAATGACTTGGTGGCTTGGAATGGCCTGGATCTTAAGACACCTATATATCCTCAACAAGTATTAAACATACAATAATGGAAGCGTAAACCTGAATATACCATGAGTAAACAAAAATATTTCGAATTCGAACTGTTTTCCTTCACATAACCCTCGTCATTATGTATAATGAAAATGTATAAAAAAATAAAGATTCGTCTTCGGGGCAGGGTGAAATTCCCTACCGGCGGTGATGAGACATCTGTCTCTTAGCCCGCGAGCCTTCAGGGGCAGGATTTGGTGCGAATCCAAAGCCGACAGTATAGTCTGGATGGGAGAAGATGAAGGTTTATGCCAGAACGTTTAGAAAATGGGAAGCTGAACGTTTATTAGGGTATGCCTTATCATTCTCCTAGATATACGTATCTAGGAGTTTTTTAATGCTACCTTTGGCTTAAGCTATCTTCGATATGAGATGAATCTCCTAAAGGAGAGAGATTTATGAGAAAAATGAATACACGCACGTTTGTAACGGTTGGTATGTTAAGTGCCATATCCTATGTGTTAATGCTTTTTAACTTCCCGATTCCACCATTTCCAAAGTTTTTAATGGTAGATTTCAGTGATGTGCCTGCATTGATTGCGACAGTGACATTAGGTCCTCTTGCAGGAATATTAGTTGAATTATTCAAGAACGTGATTGATTACATCATGACAGGAAGCGATACCGGCGTTCCGATAGGCCATGTTGCAAATTTTATGGCGGGAGTGCTTTTGATTCTTCCGACATATTATATTTATACACGTTTACAATCTAAAAAAGGTTTGTTGATCGGACTTATCACAGGAACTGTGGTCATGAGTATCAGTATGGGAATTCTTAATTATTTTGTATTCCTTCCCGCATATAAATACTTCATGAATTTTGAGCTTCCTGCTGAGATTATCATTACAGGAATTGTTCCTTTCAACATTTTAAAAGGAATCCTTGTAACATCAGTCTTCATCTTACTATTTGTTCGTCTTCAAGGCTGGTTGGCAAGACAGACAGCCCTAAAGAAAGCGGCATAGTGCAAATATAAATGATAAATCCCTCAATGACATTTGAGGGGTTTTTTTATGTCATCAGCCAAAAAAAAAGCTAAGGGGAAATTCCCCTTAGCTCCGGAACTACTATTCGAATTTAAGTGAATCCCCGTCGAATGGTTCGTCAGCTACTTTAATGGAGTCTGTAGGACAACCTTCGAATGCATCAATCATATCATCTTCTAATACGTCAGGAACTTCGACCGTCCCCTGGTTATCGTCTAATGTTACAAATGCAATACCTTCATCATCATAGTCGTAAATATCTGGAGCAGCAGCCCCACACGCTCCACATGCAATGCATGTATCCTTGTCAACGATCGTATATTTTGGCAAAGAAAAAACCTCCCGAGTAAATAATTCTATATAATTCATCATTATACACAATGTAAGTTTGTGAAAAATCACTTAATGTTTATTTTATAGAGGATTGTATAACTTTTCAATAGTTAGGTGGTTTCTTTTTATTTTTATCCGATATATGAAAAACAAAACATGGTTAAACAACAAATTCATGGTACAATATTTGACAATAACCTACATGTTAAGGAGTAGAGATTTGACCTATCTTAATTATGTGATTTTATATTGTTTCTTGCAAATAAATGGAGAGCGATCGATTTACTCTGTTTTTCATATCTTAAAAGGAAAAAAATCTTCTCAGTCGATCCAGGATGCTCATATCTTTTATTTGCAGCCATTTTTCCTCTCTTTACCTAAGCTTAAAAGAGCATACTTTGATCAGAAGGTAAAGGAATTAGAGAAATTGGGGTATATCATTGTCGACGAAAGTGGGAAGGTGATTGTGACCACTGATGGTACTGATTCTGTCAAAAAAGGTTTTCAGGGTGACTCCTTTCCATCAAATATGAACGGTCTCGTCTATGGTGATCAAACGTTTCTGTTTTGGAAAAGATTAAGCCTCCTTGTTCAGGTTCTTTCAAACGGGAAACAGCAGGAAACGTTCTATTTTCCTGTTCAACGTAACAAAAACATACAAAAATGGGTAAAGAGCTGTTTACGAGCACACTCTAATATTGAAAAGTTGTCTTCTGATTTGCATAAAGAGCTGTATAGCCTGTTAAGCAGTCTATCGCAAACCTTAAATCCAGACATTCTCGTATTCCGCTTAACGGGATACAAGGATTATGGATGTACAGAATTACAAGTTGCTGAAAAATTGAAAATGCATGAAGAAGAATTTCGCTTTCAGTTTCTTAATTTAATACACGGTATACTATCTGAATTAGAAAGAGAACCTTCAACTTATCCCTTATTATATTCAATTAGCTTAAAAAGTGATCAGCTGCAAAATCTGACCATTTCAACAAGCAAAACATATGAGTTGTATCAAAGGGGCCATTCAATCGAAGAAATTGCACGTATACGTGATTTAAAGATAAATACCATTGAAGATCATGTGATTGAACTAATCTTAACTCAGAAAGAATTTGCAATAGATCCGTTCATTTCTCAAGTGGAATATGAGAATGTGCTTTTAGTTATGAATGACGCTCAAACTAAAAGGCTAAAACCGATAAAAGAGAAGATTCCTCATTTATCTTATTTTCAAATTAGAGTAGCGATTGCGAAGGCAGGTGAGAACCGTGAATCTGCAACAAGAGCTTAAAGAGAGATTTGGCTATTCTTCCTTCCGAGAAGGCCAGGAGGAGATCATTCAATCTGTTATAAATCAACGGGATACGTTGGCAATGCTTCCGACAGGAACCGGTAAGTCCCTTTGCTATCAATTAGCCGGGTATCTAATGAAAGGACAAGTATTAATCGTTTCTCCACTTCTGTCTTTAATGCAGGATCAAGTGGAGCAGATGAAAGTAATGGGTGAAAAACGTGTGATCGCACTGAATTCGTTTTTACCTTATATGGAAAGAAGAGCCGCCCTTGAGCAATTACACGTTTATAAATTTATTTTCATATCACCGGAATTGTTAATGAGTCCGACTATTATTCCCTTACTACAAACTTTACACATTTCATTATTTGTTATTGATGAAGCACATTGTATATCTCAGTGGGGTCCTGACTTCAGACCTGATTACTTAAAATTGGGGGAGCTAAAAAAGAAGATTGGCAACCCGACAACCTTGGCATTAACGGCGACTGCCACTGATGAAGTGAGGATAGACATTAAACGAGTGCTCAAAATGGAAGGTGCTGTGGAAATAGTCTATTCAATTAATCGGGAAAATATCGGTCTGTTCGTTGAGAAAGTCACGGATCATAGTGATAAACTGGATAAGCTTTTAGAGTATGTGACAACATGGGGTGGGCCGGGTATTATCTATTTCTCAAGTAAACGCATGGCAGAAGACGTTTCTTTATGGCTTGGGGAAAATGGAGTATCAGGTGTTGCTCACTATCATGGGGGAATGGAACAAGAGGATAGGATATTGATCCAACAACAATTCCTTTCCAATAAGTTAAAAATCATCTGTGCCACCTCTGCATTTGGTATGGGTGTAAATAAGGAAAATATTCGATTTGTCATTCATTTTCATTTCTCTTCAAACATTGAAGCTTTCTCACAAGAAGTCGGAAGAGCGGGACGAGATGGGGAAAGCAGTGTCTCTGTCGTGTTATACTCTGAACAAGACCTTTCGATCCCTCTGCAGCTAATTCAAAGTGAATTACCTGAAGATATACAAATACAGAGATATGTAAAGGAAAGCAGACAGGGTCAGGAAAAAGAGATAATCGATCAGTTGCAACTGTCGGAGATTCAATATCGATTTCTTACGCACTATTCAGATGAGCTGACTCAAGGGCAGCCTATTAATCATGATAGATTAATAGAAAAAATGAAACAAATTCGAAACAATCGATTACAATACAAGAAGGACAAATTACTCTCCATGATCGAGTGGTTACAGTTTGATTTCTGTAGAAGAGAGAAGCTCCTTCATTATTTTGATGAAGTGCTTCAACAGGAGAATAGCTTCTGTTGTGATCAATGCGGTTATTCCCTTAATGATTTCAAGTATCGGCCAACGGACATTCAAAACCAGATTGAAACAAGATGGGAAAAAAGATTGGAAAAATTATTATTAGGATAAGTGGTATTCATGCATAAACAAGGGGAAGTCATTCAACAACTTTCTAAGAACCAGTTAACATTTCATTTGTATTTCACTCAATTTTTACTATTAACGATAGCATTAGGATTAGGTATATTTTTATTTGACACGTGGTCTGGTTTTGGGAAACAGTTTTACATTTCCCCGACTATTTTGACCATTGGATTAACAAGCGGTGTGATGATCGTGATCATCGACATCGTATTGATGAAGCTTTTACCCAGTAAATACTATGACGATGGTGGGGTGAATGCACGGATATTTACGGATAGAAGCATTGGTGAAATTGCACTGCTTGCATTTTTCATTAGTATTAGTGAAGAAATATTATTCAGGGGCGTGTTGCAATTTCACTTTGGCTTAATCATTTCAAGTATTATATTTGCTCTGATTCATTTCAGATACTGGGCTCACTGGTTTTTAATTGTCAATATTGTACTGCTTAGCTTTTGGATCGGTTTCATTTATGAACAAACAGAGAATTTATTGGTAACAATCATCATGCACTTTGTCATCGATTTCTTACTAGGTATACATATGCGTAAGAAAGGGAGACAAGGAAGTAAAGAAGGGATGTCTCATGAGTAAAGACCCATATCGAGATCAAGCAGCGAGATTAAAACAAAAGATTGAACGAGCCCCAGAGAAAGCACCATTAAATAAAAGAGAGCCTCTTCCAGCGAGAAGTGAGGTACATAGAGAGAAAAAGAAGAAAAACAAATGGAGAATGAAATATCCATTGATCAGTATGCTGCTCTTATTTTTTATTCTTTTGCCCTTGACGGTTTTTAGCATTTATTCGTATTTCGATAGCAGGAATGGTCCCCTGGTGGTCATGTCAGAAGATGTGGACGATGTGGAAGAAGTTCGCTACGACCAATCCGATAATGGTAATGAGGAGAGCCTTGGAGAGGCTGGTTCCATAGAAGAAGAGGCAGCTGTAATTGACAAAAAAGAAGAATCTTTGAATGAAGATGCTGCCTCAATGACTGGAAAGGAACAACCAGCATCTACTGAACCGGCTTCTCCATCACCTGAACAAGAATCAGCAGAGGAAAAGCCGAAAGAAGAGGTAAATGAAGAACCTGTGGAAGAACAGCCAGCATATAAGATCGTATATCACACGGTCGCACCCCAGGAAACCCTTTACAGGATTGCTATGAAATACTACAATTCCCAATCAGGGGTTGAACGAATTAAGGAATGGAATAATATTCACAATAATGAAATCCAGTCGGGACAAATATTGGAAATCCCATTGGATCAATAATAGGCACTCCCCCAAGGAAATTTGGGGTGGGTGTTATTTTTTTTACAAAAATTTTCAATTAAATTTACATTCATTTATAAGAAGCATTACAAACCGAAAATATAATGGAGGTGACAGCACTATAGAAAAGGGGTTGGTTTCATGGACAGAATGCTTACGCGCTTTCGCAAGGTAGATGATTTGTTGTTTTACAGAATCAATGGAAGCAAACAGCTGTATCGTTCATTCTTCGGCTATGTTACTCATCTTGGTGGAGCGAGGTTTACTGTAGCCTCCGTCCTGATCCTGTTTTTCTTAACTCAATATTATCCACAAATGAAAAGAACGGTAATGGCCGCCATGTTAACGTTATGTATCAGTCATATTATCATGACGGTCATCAAGAAATTGGTTAAACGAATCCGACCCTATTTAACCTTACCTGATGCAATGGTACACGGGTATGAATTTAAAGATCATTCATTTCCGTCTGGTCATTCGACTGCTATTTTTTCCATTACGATTCCTTTTATGATTCAGTATCCAAGTACAATGCTTATCCTTTTTCCTTTAAGTTGGTTGGTTGGATATTCCAGAGTGTTGCTCGGAGTCCATTATCCTTCAGATGTATTGGCAGGGGCATTTCTTGCATTTTTTACGACTTTAATGGTCCTTTTGTTTATAAGATAAATGTAAAGAATATACGAATTGAATGGCAATCAAAAAGGGGGAAGTGTACATGAGAGTGGCATTATTTTCGGATACTTACTATCCTCAAGTGAACGGGGTCGCAAGAACGTTAAAAAGATTGACGAATCACTATGAGAAAAGGGGAATTGAGTACAAAGTATTTGTTCCTGATCTTCAAGAGAAAAAAGAGTCATATCCAAATGTACATTCCTTTACAAGTTTTCCTTTTTTCTTCTATCCTGAATGCAGAACCGCTATTGCCAACCCGAAAACGATTGAAAGGCAATTGAAAGATTTTTCACCTACACTGATTCATGTAACCACACCTCTTACAATGGGACTTTACGGGATCCGCGGGGCAAAGAAAATGAATATCCCCTTGGTTGCCTCTTACCACACCCATTTTGATCTGTATTTGAACTATTACAAAATGATGTGGGTGGCACCATTATTATGGAAATACATGAAATGGTTTTATTCACAGGCAGATCGGATTTTTGTCCCCTCAATTGAAACGAAACTTCATTTAGAAAACCAAGGTTTTGCCGACTTATCCATATGGAGCAGGGGAGTGGATTGTCAAACCTATTCTCCTGAAAAGCGCAGTCCTGAACTAAGGAGAAAATTTATTAAAAACAAGAAATACACTCTGCTTTATGTGGGGCGTTTAGCTCCTGAAAAGGACTTGGACACACTCGAAAAGACGATTAAATACCTTCCTCATACATTAAAAGATCAAGTTCAATGGGTTATCGTGGGCGATGGACCGATGAGGAATGAACTTATGGAAAAAACCAAAAAAGAAGATGTACTCTTTACGGGTTATGTAACAGGAAACGAATTAGCGGAAGTGTATGCATCCTCTGACCTATTCGTCTTCCCATCTGCTTCAGAAACGTTTGGAAATGTAGTATTAGAAGCATTTGCATCAGGTTTGCCAGCGGTAGTGTCTGATAAAGGCGGTGTGACGAACATCGTAGAGCATAACCAAACCGGAAGGATGGCGAAAGCTCATCAATATTCTTCGTTTATTCACCATATTGAAGAGATATTAAATGAAAATCTCCTAAATGAAATGAAAAGAAATGCTCTTCAAATGGCTGAAAAACAATCCTGGGATTGCATCTTTGATCAACTCATAACGGAATTTCATGAAGTTAGTTTTCTTCGCAATCGGAATCAGATGTCAGGGTGAAGAAACATTAACCCGCCTTCCTGATAGATGTGTGTGTAAAGGATCCGAAAGAGGTCCTTTTTTTATTCAACTATTCTATCTTTATGGACAAGTTCATAAACTATAAGGGAAGGAAAGGAGTGGGTGGGAATGAACTTTGGAGAATGGACAGATCAAGCCACTGGACAAATGCTACATAATTTAATAGACAAAAAACAAAAATTTGATAAAGCCAAAGCGGTACACCTCTATACCTTATGGGCAAGCATGTTTGCTTCCTTCATTTTTCTCTATTATGTGACGAAATTTGTGCTTGGACCATATTCTTACTCTTTTGCAGCGATGTTTTCTGTATTTGTATCTAACTCTTTTCATCTATTTATAACAATGCTTCTTGTCGGGCTTTTCGGTGCTACAAGAATCTTATATGAGAAAAAGGAGAAAAAGGAAAAAGAGTATCATGCATTAAGGTGTGAAGTCATCGATCGAAGTAAAGATTTATGGAAAGAGGAAGCGTGGAAAAAAAGGCATCATGTGTATGAAAAAATGAAAAAAGAATGGGATATTAATTTATTTCATGGAAGTAAGTGAGAGCAAATGTAAGTACTTAATATAGAGCCCATATTTATAAATTAGTAAAAAGAAAGGGCCCATTTCTTTTTTCACAAAGAAATGAGCCAAGTTTTCATGCATTAAAAGAATACCTTTTTATCTCTTTCATCCTTAAGAATTTCGACTGCTTCACGGAAGCGTTGGGAGTGGACGATTTCACGCTCCCTTAAAAACCGCAAACCATCATTCAAATCAGGATCGTCACTCATATTTATGATCCACTGATAGGTAGCCCTTGCTTTCTCTTCAGCTGCTATATCCTCATATAAATCAGCAATCGGATCCCCTTTAGCCGCTATATAGGCTGTAGTAAACGGCACACCTGCAGCATTGTGATAGAAGATCGCTCCATCATGATTAACATAGTGAGGGTCAAGTCCAGCGTCCTTCATCTGCTGAGGAGTTGCATCTTTAACTAATTTATAAACCATTGTCGCGATCATTTCCAAGTGAGCAAACTCCTCCGTACCAATATCCGTTAACAATCCGATGACTTTGTCAGGGATGGTATAGCGTTGATTAAGATACCTTAGGGCAGCAGCAAGTTCTCCGTCAGCACCGCCGTATTGTTCAATCAGAAATTTTGCCAGTTTAGGATTGCATGTACTTACTCTGACCGGATATTGAAGTTTTTTCTCGTACACCCACATTTTCATGCACCTCCTAAAATATTAAACTTGCCATGGCCATGGAGCATCCTTCCAATCCCATGGGTAATTGGAGTAGCTATATCCAAAGTTTGTCAAAGGACCAAATTCCTTTTCGAATTTCTTCTTAATTTGTTTTCGCGTTTTGATATACATATTATATTGAGAGATTGCATCATAATCTTCAGGGTGTGTATCCAGGTAAAGGGTAAGGTCAATAATCACGAAATCTACGGCTTGTAACTCTTCCAGCACTTCATAATAATGGGGGGGAAGCTGTTTCATGTCAGTCTATTCTCCCTTCATCTGTTCATACGGGCTATAGTAGGGATCATAAAACACTTTCCATAGAGTACCTTTTTGTAACGCTTCTTTTGGTGAATATTGCTCCAGGTTGGGAGGTTGAAACCCTAAGTAAAGATTAGGGGGCGTTGAATAGACTTTCCGGGTAATAGGCTTACACGGATCGAATGGGCTTACATATGGGTAATAAGCTTTGTAAAATTCGTGCACGATAATCCCTCCTTTAAAGAAAATCCTTCGTAACAACATATGAAGTAGGTAAATAGAACATGTTAATTAATTTAAATTCATAAATAGGAAGGGGAAATTTGTGAAAATGTTGAATACTAAAGATGTAGGATATTAATGAAGAGGTGGTCAAATGTTTGTAAAAAGTGCCATGATACCGAAACACAAATGCTATGTTGTAGATGAAAATGATTCGATTGAAAAGACCCTTACAGTACTGGAACACCATAAAATCGATGGAGTGCCGGTACTCTCGAATGAAGAATTTAAAGGGGTGGCAACACGCTACAATATATATCAGAGCTTCTTCCTTTCAGGAATGGATAAAGAAGCCTTTCTTAAGGAGAAAAAGGTTCGTGATATTATTGCCGATACCGAAAAATATATAACCGATAAAGATGTATTCGAAAATGCATTGGTCGAATTGAAGGATTCTCCGATTCTTCCAGTCGTAGGACCGGATAATAACTTCCTTGGATTAATTACCCGCTTTGATGTACTTGATCAATTCAGAAGTGCATTTGGTATGGATCAAAAGGGAGTGCGCATCGCCTTTTCTTCTGTAGAAACAGAAGGACGGATTGCCCGTCTTGGAGATATCATCCAGCAGTACTCGGAATCGGTTATTTCCCTGGTTACCTTTGATGAAACTGATAAATTATTACGACGTATCGTACTAAAGGTCGAAAAGAAGGACAATATGGATAAATTCCTCAATAAGCTGGAGAAATCAGGATTCCGTATTCTTGATATTCATGAAGATGAATAATTGACTGAAACCCTGTATGAAAAAAAATCCCTCTCATAAGATTTATGGGAGGGATTTTTTTGATCAATCATACTGTTAAACTGCTTATCACGTTTCTATTAGGGTACCTATTCATTAAATGGTTTCCGGCTGCAGAATTGCTTGACATCTCTGAGTTCATTGTTGAGTTAGTCTTAAATCCCGTGCCATTCTTTGCGGCAATGATGGCCTTTATGGTGGGGTTAATGGTTCAAGGGAATTTATTGAAATTCGAAATATTTTCTATTCTAAGATTAATGAACGGTAAACTACATAAAGAGTTAATCTTCATCCCTTTTCATATAGGCATCATCTATTTGTTGAGCAGTTTTGGGATGTGGCAAACACTGATTTTTTCCTTCTTATCCATCTTTTATGGTATTATTTCTATAGATTTCCACCGACAAGGAGGCCACAATGCTTGAATTTATAATGTTTTTATTAGTAGGGGGAGTCAGTCTCCTCTTTTTTATGTTATATGAAGCACGTAGAAATGTTGTGAAAATGGAGAAGGTAAAGCTTCCTGCCCTTCCTGATAATATGGGCACGATTTCCATCTTTTTTATATCTGATATACATAAGCGGGAAGTGTCAAACGGAATTATTGATGAAGTGAAAGGGAAAGCTGATTTTGTCATCATTGGCGGAGATCTTCTGGAAAAAGGAGTGCCCTACTCAAGAGTCGAGCAAAACTTAGATAAACTGTTGACACTAGGTACGGTTTATTTTGTTTGGGGCAATAATGATCATGAAGTGAATACGAACAGGCTGACGGATATATTTAAACAAAAGGGAATCATTGAAATTGTAAATGATTCAGTTATGGTGCCTATTCATAACGGGAAGATTAATATGATCGGAGTGGACGATGCGAGTACGCAGAGAGCTTCTTACTCTTCTGCACTGAAAAAAACAATTCCGCATGAATTTAATATTTTAATCAGTCATGACCCTAGGCTTGTGAGGCAGGTACGAAAAGAAGAGGGAATTGACTTGATGTTGAGTGGCCATACACACGGTGGACAAATTCGTTTGTTTGGATGGGGACTGTATAAAAAAGGAAGACTTGAAAAGCTCCCACAGACCACCCTATTAGTAAGTAACGGCTATGGGACAACTGCGCTCCCATTACGCTTGGGAGCTCCGGCAGAAACCCATTTACTGAAAATCGAAAAGGGATGAAATGAACATTTGTTGTTCATTACCTGTACAAGTTTTACACAGTGTAGTTTCTCGATTATAATTTTAGAGAGAAGAGATTTACTTTGGGGGACTATTTATGAGCAATGACAAGAAGTTAGAAGGCAAATACAATATAAAAGCTGTGTCCACAATCTTAGGAATACAACCAGGTACATTAAGAGCATGGGAGAGAAGATATCAGATAATTGCTCCTGTACGTAATGAATCAGGTCATCGTTTGTACACAGAACAACATTTAAATATATTAAAATGGCTGGTTGAAAAGGTCAATCGGGGATTTACCATTAGTCAGGCTGTTGCTTTACTTGACAAACAAGAGCTTGATGAAAATGAGATTGCATCCTCTGAACGAAAGGACCGTACTCAGAGCATCTCGGATGATTTGTTAAAAGCACTCTTAAGGTTTGATGAAACAAAATCTCATGAATTAATCAACCAATCGTTTGCTGTTTACACGATTGATAAAGTGGTGATTGATATCCTGGGCAGCTTGCTGGTTAAAATCGGAGACCTGTGGGAGAACGGGAAGATCACGACGGCCCACGAGCATTTTGCAACATCGATACTTAGATCCCGTATCGGTATCATCATGCACTCTTTTCCACACAACGGAATCTTACCTAAAGTTGTAGCCGTTTGCGGACCTGAAGAATGGCATGAATTAGGATTGTTAATCTTTACTCTCTATGTAAGAAGAAAGGGATTTGAAGTAATCTACTTAGGCTCCAGCATTAAAGAAAATGATATCGACATCGTACTTGACGAAGTCGATCCTAAGTTCCTATTCTTCTCCTGCACCTTAAAGGAGAATGTAGACAACCTGTTGTCACTCGTAACTTCATTAAAGGATGATCGGGAAGGCCTGGAAATTGGAATAGGCGGTTTTGCTGTAGACCATCTCCCCGATGACAAGAAAGAAGAATTTCAGGAACACATTGTCGGACAATCCCAATCTGATTGGGAACTTTGGCTGAAAAGTAAATTATAATTGGATTATGCACTGTTTTCTGCCCCTTACATAGTATGGTGATAAATCGTCACACTCTAGGGGGTACGAAGATGAAGCTTGAAAGAATCTCAGACAACAAAATAAAATTTTCCATTAGTGTGGAAGAATTAGAGCAAAAAGGCTTATTTGAACAAGACCAATGGAAAGATTCCTATATGTGGCATGATCTTTTTGAAGACATGTTAGATGAAGTTCAGGGCAAGTTCGGCATTGAAACACAAATGGAAATCACCGTGGAGATTGAGTCCTTTGATGATCAGGAAATCTGCATGATCCTCACATTAGAGTCAGAAGATGACTTTTCTGATTGGGAAGACGAAAGTGGAATCATGAAGTCCATGAATGATCATGATGTGCTCGTTTACTTTGATGATTTCGAGGATGTTCTGGATCTCCTTAAACGCATCAACGAATTGAACAAAGTGAACAACCGCGTTATACAATTAAGCATTTATTATTATGAAAAAAACTATTACTTACTTATTGAAAATCTATTGGAATACGATAGCTTGGTCATGGAGGCTATTTGCGCTGAATACGGTCAGCAATCAAAGACCACGAAACATATCCTGATGGAGTATGGCCGTGCTGTTTTAATAAAAGATTCCATTGATAAAATTCTGTTTTATTTTTGATCATGTATGTTGAAGCGAATCTCCCCCCCCCTTTTAGATATATGTTTGATTATGATTTATAAGGAAAATAGACATTATTTTGCACTTTTAGGGTGTTTCCTGGAAGTGTTTTTTGTTATGGAGATGGTCGTTGTGATTACTTGTATGGCCCTGACCAGGACGCCTTTCCGGTGGGGCCGCCTTATGCTTGTCGGGCCTACCCAAGCCGCCTCCGCTTTTCAATTATGACAGCGTTTTCAAAAAAATCCGCTTTTTTTGATTTTCCTTCTTTGCAAGAAGAATTCAAACGTGTATACTATGTCATGAAAGCGGACGAGGTTCCGTTAAACAGTGAAGCATACTGGGAGGTTTACATAAATGGTAGCCGATAAGGGGAAAGAAAATCACCAAGCATCTGATCAACACGATGTATTGAAATCTACACAAACGGTTATTCATCTTGCACTTGAT
The DNA here is from genome assembly GCF_056838065.1 of Rossellomorea sp. H136. Taxonomy (NCBI): domain Bacteria; kingdom Bacillati; phylum Bacillota; class Bacilli; order Caryophanales; family Bacillaceae; genus Rossellomorea; species Rossellomorea sp. H136. Next base: position 3,074,735 of record NZ_CM166371.1, on the reverse strand, counting down.
AAATTGGGGTATTCACAAGAAGTATATGAATTATTAAAAGAACCTGTACGAATGTTAACGGTTAAAATACCAGTCCGGATGGATGATGGAAAAGTAAAAGTTTTCACGGGATACCGTGCTCAACATAATGATGCAGTTGGACCAACAAAAGGTGGGATTCGATTTCACCCAAATGTAACTGAAAAAGAAGTTAAAGCGCTTTCCATATGGATGAGCTTGAAATGTGGAATTGTAGACCTTCCGTACGGTGGAGGTAAAGGGGGGATCATTTGTGATCCCCGGGATATGTCATTTAGAGAGCTAGAGCGATTAAGTCGTGGTTATGTTCGCGCTATCAGCCAAATTGTCGGACCATCTAAAGATATTCCCGCTCCCGATGTTTTTACAAACTCGCAAATCATGGCGTGGATGATGGACGAATACAGTCGAATTGATGAGTATAATTCTCCAGGGTTTATTACAGGGAAACCACTGGTGCTTGGGGGTTCCCATGGTCGTGAAACGGCAACTGCGAAGGGCGTGACGATTTGTATTCATGAAGCAGCCAAGAAAAAAGGAATAAAGCTTAAAGGGGCGAGAGTAGTCGTTCAAGGCTTTGGTAATGCCGGAAGCTTCCTTGCAAAGTTTATGCATGATGCAGGAGCAAAGGTGATTGGGATTTCTGATGCTTACGGTGGACTTCATGACAAAGATGGGCTGGATATTGATTATTTGCTGGATCGTCGGGATAGTTTTGGAACGGTTACGAAACTATTTAATAATACGATAACAAATGAAGAACTATTAGAGCTGGACTGTGACATTCTCGTGCCTGCAGCAATTGAGAATCAGATCACAGAAAAAAATGCTCACAATATTCGGGCAAGTATTGTGGTAGAAGCTGCGAACGGACCGACAACATTAGAGGCAACAAAAATCTTAACAGAGCGAGGAATTTTATTAGTGCCAGATGTTTTAGCTTCATCAGGCGGAGTAACGGTTTCTTACTTTGAATGGGTACAAAATAATCAAGGATATTATTGGTCTGAAGAAGAAGTTGAAGAAAAGCTGGAAAAGATACTAGTCAGCTCCTTTAATAATGTATATGAAACTTCCCAGTCCAGACGAGTCGATATGAGACTCGCTGCATATATGGTAGGGGTAAGAAAGATGGCCGAAGCATGCCGGTTCAGAGGTTGGATTTAATTCCAGTTGAGGATGAGATGAATGACATCTCATCCTTTTTCAATTCTATATAATGGCTCATTACAATAATTTCAGCTGAAATTAGAAATCATACTACTGATGGAGATCCTGAGGTTCGAGTGCTTCCTTTTGACCAAATCGTAATCTTATTCCATAATAATTGGGTAGAAAATATTTTAACATCTGAAGTGAACGAACGTAAATTACCATTCAGATAGAGGAATTGAAGGAGTGTCTGAATTTGAAAATGGAAGAATGCATTATTGTAGGTGGGGGACCATGTGGGTTGTCAGCTGCTATTAATTTAAAAGAAAAGGGAATCGATCCTTTAATCATTGAAAAAGGGAATATCGTGAATGCCATTTACCACTATCCCACTCATCAAACGTTTTTTTCATCAAGTGAAAAGCTCGAAATTGGTGACGTTCCTTTTGTTATTGAAGAACACAAACCAAGGCGAAATCAAGCACTCGTGTATTATCGTGAAGTAGCGAAGCGGAAAGAATTAAGAATCAATCGATTCGAAACAGTTCATAAGGTAGAGAAGAAAGGCGGCCTTTTTTCCGTTTCCACCTCAAGGGGAACGTATGAAAGTAAATACATCGTCATTGCGACCGGTTACTATGATCATCCCAATTATTTAGAGATTCCAGGAGAGAAATTAGAGAAAGTCTTTCATTATTTTAAAGAAGCACATCCCTTTTTTGACACAGATGTGGTTGTGATTGGAGGGAAGAACTCAGCGGTTGATGCAGCACTTGAATTGAATAAAGCGGGAGCAAGAGTCACTGTCATATACCGGGGAAGCGAGTACTCGAAAAGTGTTAAGCCCTGGATACTCCCTAACTTTGATGCGCTTGTCAGAAATGGTGAGGTAATGATGGAATTCAACGCGTGTGTAGAGGAGATCACAGAGGACTCTGTCACCTACAAGGTAAATGGTGAGAAAATAGAAATCAAAAATGACTTTGTATTTGCAATGACAGGTTATCACCCGGATCATAGCTTTCTGACGAAAATGGGAATAATTATTGACAAGGATACAGGACGACCTGCTTTTCATCAAGAAACGATGGAAACGAATGTAGAAGGAATCTATATTGCAGGTGTCATTGTTGCGGGAAACAATGCGAATGAGATCTTTATTGAAAATGGTCGATTGCATGGCGGATTGATCGCTGAATCCATTACACAAAAAGGAAAATGACAAAGGAAAGAGGCTCCGCTGTGAGCCTCTTTCCTTCATGATGTTTATGATCCTGGTGGAATGAAATCCTTAATTTTTGAAAATCGTTTCTAATTCTTTAATGTCATCAGTTTGGGAAAGAGCCACCATTAACTTGATTCTTGCTTTTTGTCCATTTAGGCCATTTGAGAAGATAACCCCTTTTTCTTTCAGTTGTTTCCCCCCTCCTGAATAGCCGTATATATCCTGAACAATCCCATTAAAGCATCTCGAAACCATTACAACCGGGATATTAGCAGCTAACAGTCCGTTAATTCCATCGACCGTATCCGGCGGTAGATTTCCTTGTCCTAATGCTTCTATTACAACCCCATCGTACTGTAAGTCTTTTATGGCAACTAATAAGCCTGAGTCCATACCGGCGTATGCTTTGATCAGTGTAACTCTCTTGGAAATGTCACAAACCTGATAATGCTCATTCGATGTCGGCTGGTGATGAAAAAGAACTCCTCTTTTAGTCACAATCCCGATTGGACCATACTGTGGGCTTTGAAAGGTAGATACATTGCTTGTGTGAGTTTTCGTCACGTTTTTAGCAGAGTGGATTTCGTCATTCAGGACGACTAAGACCCCCTTGTTCTTGGATTGGTCATCAGCTGCTACCCGAACGGATGATATGAGGTTATACAGACCGTCTGCTCCAATCTCATTACTTGATCTCATTGCCCCTGTGACGACAAGGGAGACTGGAAGAGAAAGGGTTAAATCCAGGAAGTAGGCAGTTTCTTCGAGCGTATCTGTTCCGTGGGTAATGACGACTCCGTCAAATGATTTTTCCCTATATTTCGTTTCGATTATCTCTTTTAATTGCTGCATATGCTCTGGTGTAATATGGGGGGAAGGCAGATGAAATGCTTCTAAGACCGTTAGATTTGCTAAATTCGATACGATAGATGTTTGTACCGAAAGGGGGTTTTCCTTCCCGGGAGTGACTGCTCCAGTTTGTTCGTCTTCCATCATGGAGATGGTACCGCCTGTATGTATGACCAAAATATCTTTCTTCATCATTCATTCCTCCAACCAAATAAATTCCTGTTTCCATTCCTACATTAACATGATACGATTAAGAAAACAGAAAGAAAAGAGGACTTTTTTATGCTGGTGATTTTATCAGCGGGTATAGCACCAGGATTAGCATTGCTAAGTTACTTTTATTTACGGGATGAATATGAGGCGGAACCTATTACGCTAGTGTTCAAAACCTTTATGTATGGGGCCCTTATCACCTTTCCTATTATGTTTTTACAATATGTTTTAGAAGTTGAAGGAATCATTGATTCAAATTGGTCTACGGCATTCATTTCTTCCGGGCTTTTAGAAGAATTTTTCAAATGGTTTATTTTAATGTTTGCTATTTTCCAACATGTTGATTTTAATGAACCTTACGACGGCATTATCTATGGTGCAAGTGTGTCACTCGGATTTGCTACTATTGAAAATATTTTGTATTTGGTTGCTAATGGTGTTGAACATGCATTTGGAAGAGCGATCCTTCCTGTTTCAAGTCATGCGTTGTTCGGTGTCATTATGGGATATTACTTAGGGAAAGCTAAGTTTTCCTCCAGTGAAGAAAGGCATAAGTGGCTTTTCATTGCGATTTCTGTGCCCCTACTGTTACATGGAACATATAATTACATCTTTTTAGCGGAGAAAAACTGGATCTATTATATGGTACCGTTTATGTTTTTCTTATGGTGGCTTGGTTTGAAGAAAGTGAAAAGTGCTCATCGATTAACTGAAAAGAAATACACGGGTACTGATTTAGAAAAAGAAATTATTTAAAAGGACGCTTTCTATTTAAAGCGTCTTTTTTGCATTTTTAGGTTCCTGATTTCTCCCTCGCAATAAAAAACCGCCTTTAGCAAAGACGGTTCAATAGAATATTTACTTGTATGCAGCTGCAAGATCCGTTTTAGGTGCCTCTTTCCGTTTCACTTCATCAATTTTATTCACGAACATTTGAAACACTTTTCTTTTTTCGTCCAATTCACGTATGTATTCCTTCAGTTCATTGTACTTTTCTTCAAATGGCTTATGATACATTTCCCTAATATTTTCGATGATTTCCTCATTCACCGTTGATTGAATGACTTGCTTTGTAATGCCGTACTTATAGGAATACACCTTCAATTCCTTCTTTATCTCTTCATAGTCAGTATTAATCTGATCCAACACTTCTGAAATATCTTCTTTCCACTCATCTAATGATTTCGCTAAATAGTCCTCCATCTTGACCTCCCACTATTATTAAATTTGGTATGAAGTAATCCTCATTCTATTATAACTCTGATTGTTTACACGGCTTTTGCTGGGACATTACAGAGTCTTATCAATGATGTGGCAGGTTGTTTTCTAAAATTTATTATTCACTTGTATAAAATGGGAGCCTCTACAAAAACTAGAGTTAATGTTAATTGAAGATATGGAGGTTAAAGCATTATGAATAGTCGCTTCAAATTGATTTCTACTTCAGTCGTCATGGTGCTTATGTGTTCACTTTTTATGATTTCGTCTGAAGGAGAGAAGGCAGACGCTTTTACGAATCAAGTGATACAACATGGCGCAACAGGTGAGGATGTAATCGAGCTGCAATCCAGACTTCAATATATCGGGTACTATAACGGTGATATTGATGGAGTCTTTGGGTGGGGCACATATTGGGCACTGAGAAACTTTCAATATGAGTTCGGACTTCCCATTGATGGGTTGGCAGGAGAGAAAACGAAACAAAAATTGGTGAAAGCCTCAAAGTATAACAAGCAATTTGTAAAAGAACAAATTGAAAAAGGCAACAATTTCAGTCATTATGGCGGAACAGATTTAAATAAACAAAAAGGTCCAGGGACTGGAGGCGGAACATCCGGCGGAAAAGCAGCTCCTCAAAAGAAACCTGCTCCAAAACCAACGCCAACTCCATCCAAACCAACTGCAGTGAATACCCCTAATGGATTTTCACAGAACGACATTCAACTTATGGCAAATGCCGTATATGGAGAAGCACGTGGTGAGCCGTATGAGGGACAAGTTGCAGTAGCGGCCGTTATTCTCAATCGGATAGACAGTTCTGCATTCCCCAATACAGCTGCAGGGGTCATTTTTGAACCGGGTGCCTTTACAGCTGTAGCAGACGGTCAGATATGGCTAACACCAAATGAAAAAGCGAAAGAAGCGGTTTTGGATGCCATAAACGGCTGGGATCCTTCTTCAAGTGCTCTCTATTACTTTAACCCTGTGACGGCAACAAGCAAGTGGATTTGGTCACGTCCACAAATCAAGAAAATAGGAAAGCACATATTCTGTAGTTAAAGAGGTGAAGTAAATTGCTACGTGTCATTTTAATAACGGTGCTCGTCCTTGGTGTTGCAGGAACCGCATTCTGGGGATACCAAGAGCATCAGGAAAAAAATGCGATATTAATCAATGCTGAAAATAACTATCAAAGGGCGTTTCATGAGTTAACTTATCAAGTGGATCTGCTTCACGATAAGATTGGTTCAACTCTTGCCATGAATTCAAGGAAATCATTGTCTCCGGCGCTTGCCGATGTGTGGAGATTAACTTCTCAGGCACACAGCGATGTAGGGCAGCTTCCCTTAACCCTGCTTCCTTTTAATAAAACAGAGGAATTCTTAAGTAATATCGGAGATTTTAGTTACCGGGTGGCAGTGCGAGATTTAGACAAGAATCCATTGACGGATAAAGAATATAAATCACTTGAAAATTTATATGAACAAAGTGCTGATATTCAGAATCAATTAAGAAAGGTCCAACATCTGGTTATGGAGAACAACCTGAGATGGATGGATGTGGAGCTTGCTTTGGCGTCAGGAAATGAACAGGCTGATAACACCATTATCGATGGCTTTAAAACCGTTGAAAAGAATGTATCTGGATATGATGAAGCAAACTTTGGTTCTACAACATTTGTGAATACTGAGAAGAAAGACCAAAATTTTCAGAAGATAAAAGGAAAAGAGATTTCAAAGGATGAGGCTGTTTCAATCTTAAAAAAATATTCCGGGATAAATGAAAAGACTGATGCAAAGGTAACAAAGAGCGGGAAAGGCTCTGACTACAAATTTTATAGTGTTACGATAGAAAAAGGTAAAACACACGCAAGTATGGATGTAACTCAAAAAGGTGGATATCCAATCTGGTATATTAACAATCGGGAAGTCCAAAAAGCAAATATCAGCTTAAATAAAGCGGCTGAGAAAGCGACTGCCTTCCTCAAGGATAACGACTTTGAAAAATTAGAACTATTTGAAAGTGCACAGTATGACAACATAGGGATTTTCACATATGTTACAGTATTGGATGGAGTAAGAGTTTATCCAGACTCTGTTAAAATAAAGGTCGCATTAGATAATGGACAAATCGTCGGATTTGCTGCCGAAGAATATTTGAAGAATAACCATGACAGAGAAATCGGACAACCGTCCATTACTCAAGCGGAAGCTAAAGAAACGACAAACCCTAATCTTAAAGTAATGGAAGAACGTAAAGCGGTAATTGTGAATGATCTTAATGAAGAAGTGCTCTGCTACGAATTCTTAGGGATGCTGGGTAAGGATACCTTTAGAATATTTATCAATGCAAACACAGGAGAAGAAGAAAAAGTAGAGAAGCTCAGAAAAGCGGAACCGATTTATGAAGAAGTCGTCTAAGCTTTTAAAGGGACGGACCTCCGATATGGAGGTCCGTCCCTATTCTTTAGATGTGGAAAAATTCAGAATAGAGATTCAAAAAGGTATGGAAAGGTGAGGAAGGTCATGCCATAATATAGATACATAAAATGGGAAGTGGGAGTATTATACTATGATAAAAGCAGGTACCACATTACAGTTGGAACCCATACATAATGATACATTTGAACGGTATAGTTGCCGGGTCGTCGAGATTGGGGAAGAAGGGCTTTATATTGATTACCCTATTCATACAAAAACAGAGAAAGCCGTTTTCTTAATAAATGGTACACAACTCAAAGCAAGCTTCATCGTTAATGAGCAGACGGTACTTATGTTTGAAACAGAAGTGAAGGGCCGTAAACTATCCAAAATACCGATGATCCGCATTCATTATCCAGGTGAGGAAGGTTTAGAAAAGGTCCAAAGAAGACAGTTTGTACGAGTAGAAGCGAACACAGATATCTCAATAAAAATAAATGAGGGTTATTTTCCAACGATTACAGAGGATATCAGTGCAGGAGGATGCGCGGTATTAGTGAGAGAGGGGATGGACCTGAAAAGTGGTTCTAACATATCTACAACCATCGTTTTTCCTATGCAAACGGGTGAGAACAAGTATGTAGAAATAGAAGGTAAAGTTATCCGCATCTGGGAAAAAAGCCACAAAAAAGTTGCAAGTATCGAATTTGTTAATTTAACTGAAAATCAACGACAGCTAATTTTAAGATATTGCTTTGAAAGACAGTTGAACTTACGAAAAAAAGGGATACTTGAATAAAATTCCATAATTTACACATACTTTTTCTATGAATAGGAAAAGGGTGAGAACAATTAAATCCGTTGAGCGAATATTAATCAAATTAGTCATTATACATTTCATTTTATTAATAGCAGTCCAATTTGTTATCCATGAATTAAATATCCTTCCGGAGCTCAATAAGATCGTTTTTTATGAAGGCGTCGAAAAAATGGAGTACAGCGAAATAGTCGAAACCTTATCAGGTAAAGCAGGTAATTAATTGCCTGCTCTTTTTTTGAATAAAGATTCTTTCAACCTGGTGTGAGATTTATGTTAAAATAGGTAAGAAAATTATTAGGAAATTAAGTAGGTGGATTATTTGAAGAAATTAAGAATTGCGATTGATGGTCCTGCAGCTGCGGGGAAAAGTACAGTGGCAAAAATTGTAGCAGGGAAATTATCTTATCTTTATATTGATACCGGAGCGATGTACCGATCATTAACATATAAAGCTTTGAAACTGAATATAGATTTGCATGATGAAAATGAGTTGAAGGAATTATTAGCTCAAACAAAAATCACGCTTGAACCGACTGAAGATGGCCAAATTGTGTATGTAGACGGGGAAAATGTCACAGATGAAATTCGTCAAGCCGCTGTTACCAATTCAGTATCTCATGTGGCCGTTCATTCTCAAGTTAGAGAAGAGATGGTGACTAGGCAGCAGCAGTTGGCTAAACAAGGTGCTGTTGTAATGGACGGAAGAGATATCGGGACCCATGTTATTCCCGACGCTGAAATTAAAGTGTTTTTACTTGCAAGTGTAGATGAAAGGGCCCAAAGAAGACATGAAGAAAACATTTCGAAAGGGTTCCCTTCTGACCTGGAACAATTAAAAGTAGAAATTGCCCGCCGTGACAAGATCGATTCTGAAAGAGAAGTGGCTCCACTTAAGAAAGCGGAGGACGCAACTGAAATAGATACAACTTCACTTTCCATCCCTGAAGTAGTGGATCAAATTATGCTGTTAGTAGAAAGGAAAGGTTAATGTGAACTTGTATTCATTTGCTAAAGGTCTCGTAAAATCGATTCTTTCCCCACTCTATCGCATTGAGGTCAAAGGATTAGAGCATTTCCCTGAAGAGGGGGGAGTCTTATTATGCACCAACCATATTCATAACTTTGACCCCCCGGTGGTGGGGATTTCAGCTCCCAGACCTGTTTCTTTTATGGCTAAAGAAGAGCTTTTCAGTGTCCCAGTATTAGGTAAGCTATTACCCGATTTACGGGCATTCCCGGTGAAAAGGGGAATGAGTGACCGGGAAGCACTCCGAAAAGGTTTGCAGGTCCTTAAACAAGGAGATGTTTTAGGACTGTTCCCAGAGGGTACTAGAAGTAAGACAGGTAAAATAGGTAAGGGATTAGCAGGAGCGGGTTTCTTTGCTCTTCGTTCCGATGCTTACGTTGTCCCTTGTGCAATCATTGGACCCTATAAGCCTTTCAGGAAATTAAAGGTCGTATTCGGGCCGCCTATTGCAATGGAGGGCATTCGAGAACAAAAACTGAATGCAGAGAAAACAACTGAAATTATTATGAAGCATATCGAAAAACTAATTCATGAGCATGAATAATATGAGCTTTCTCGCTTGACAAATAGTAGTATTTATTAGAAGTTAGTAGAAAGAATATTTTAAATTGTGAAGTCTCGCAATTATCAAAAATCTTTGCAGTCATGGATTAAGGAGGAGTACATAATGGAAGACATGAATGGAATTGAAGTGAAAAATCTTGAAATCGGTGAAAAAGTTAAAGGAACAGTCACTAAGGTTGAAGAAAAGCAGGTCTTAGTCGACGTTCAAGATAGCAAAGTGGATGGCATCATTCCAATTAGTGAACTCTCAAGCCTTCATATCGAAAAAGCTTCTGATGTAGTCAGTGAAGGGGATGTACTTGAGTTAATCGTGACAAAAGTTGAAGAAGAACTTCTGGTTCTTTCTAAACGAAAAGTAGATGCTGAAAAAGCATGGGAAGAAATGAAGGTTCGCTTTGAAAGTGGCGACATCTTTGAAGCGGAAGTCAAAGATGTTGTGAAGGGCGGCCTTGTAGTTGATCTTGGAGTTAGAGGATTTGTTCCTGCATCATTAGTTGAGGACTATTATGTGGAAGATTTCTCGGACTATAAGGACAAAATACTGACGTTCAAGATTGTTGAATTGGATCAGGAAAAAAATCGTCTAATCCTATCACACCGGGCTGTTGTAGAAGCGGAAAAGCTACACCAGAAGAAGCAGCTTCTTACGGATATTGAATCTGGTGCTGTTCTTGAAGGTACAGTTCAGCGTATCACAGATTTCGGAGCGTTCGTAGACATTGGTGGAGTAGATGGATTGGTGCATATCTCCCAACTTTCTCACGAACACGTTGAAAAGCCTTCAGACGTAGTAACTGAAGGACAAAAAGTACAGGTTAAAGTTCTAAGCGTCGATCGTGACAACGAACGTATCTCTTTATCCATTAAAGAAACCCTGCCAGGACCTTGGAGTGATATTTCTGAGAAGGCGCCTAAAGGCAGTGTTCTGGACGGAGTGGTTAAACGCTTAGTATCATATGGAGCATTTGTAGAAGTGTTACCTGGCGTTGAAGGTCTTGTTCACATCTCTCAAATTTCACATAAGCATATCGGTACACCGCACGAAGTCCTTCAGGAAAACCAAGAAGTACAAGTGAAGGTATTGGATGTAAATGAGAATGATCAACGTTTATCTTTAAGCATCAAATCTCTTGAAGAAAAAGAGGAAGAAGTGACTGACTACGAAATGCCTGAAGAGAATACCGGCTTCCAGTTAGGTGAAATGATTGGTGATAAATTAAAAGATCTTAAGTAATGGTGATGAATAGTGACAAGAGCTCAAAGAAAGCAAGACCACATTAATTACGCTTTATCAACTGGCCAACAACGAAGAACAGGTTTTGATGAAGTTGCTTTTGTCCACCAAAGCTTACCGGATATAGCAGTAGATGAAGTTCATCTACAGGCAGAGATTGGCGAACTTAATTGGAGTTCGCCAATTTTCATAAATGCTATGACAGGCGGCGGTGGTGAATCAACTTCTAAAATCAATGAAGAATTAACGATTCTTGCACGGGAAACAGGTCTGGCCATCGCTGTCGGATCTCAAATGTCCGCACTTAAAGACCCTTCAGAACGAAAAACGTACGAAATCGTTCGTCAACATAATCCAAATGGTATTATATTAGGGAATTTGGGAAGTGAAGCAACTGTTCAACAGGCAAAAGATGCCGTAGAGATGATTAGTGCCAATGCGTTGCAAATCCATTTAAATGTCATACAAGAATTAACCATGCCCGAAGGTGACAGGGACTTCAGAGGGGCCATGGACAGAATACAGGAGATTGCTGAAAGTATTCCAGTACCTGTCATAGTGAAAGAAACGGGTTTTGGTATTAGTAAAGAGACTGCAGAATCCTTGTCCCACTCGAACATTTCAGCCATTGATGTGGGGGGATTCGGTGGTACCAACTTCTCTAAAATCGAAAATCAACGCAGAAAACGAATGTTGGAGTTCTTCGATGATTGGGGTATACCCACTGCCATTTCAATTGCTGAAAGTCATAAAGCATCCATCAAGCCGGTTCTTGCTTCAGGTGGTATCCAAAATAGCTTAGACATCGTTAAGTCTCTAGGATTAGGAGCATCTGCAGTAGGGATGGCCGGCATCATTCTCAAACAGCTTTTAGACTCAGGACTTGAAAACACCATTGAAGAAGTGAATCAAATTCATACGGATATTAAGTTCCTGATGAGTGCGCTGGGGTGCAGGCGTCTAGAAAATCTTCACAGCGTTCCACTCGTGTTGTCAGGCGACGTGTTTCATTGGCTGGACGTTAGAGGATTGAATCCTGAAAGTTATAGCAATAGAACGTTTAATAAGTAAAAAGAACGAATTCTCACTTGAGAATTCGTTCTTTTTTTGTTGCATGTATAGTTGTGGATTTTTAGATATTTTTGTAAAGTGGCTGAATTAACACATGAAACGGCTGGATTTTTGTTAAAATCGGCCTGATTCCTACCTCTTTCTGTCATGTTCTTCTTATGCTTGTCTCCCCAGGTCAAGCCCCTTCCGCTTTTCTTGATGTCCAGCTACAGGGGCTTGGGGCTCGAGGTCATAAGCCAAGTCACCCAAAAAGGCAAAGGACGCCTTTCCGGGTGACTCGTCTTATGCTTGTCGCCCCAGGGCGAGCCCCCTCCGCTTTTCTTGTTACCTCTGCCCCTTTTTGGCTTCTTCCGGTCCTTGCAGGCTTGTTGCTCCGTTGTAGTGCAGACCCTGGTCTCTGTCTGATTCGACTCGTTTGCTTTGTTTTAGTTTCTTTTCTTGACGATCTTTACCCATCATAAACACCTCCCTTTCTTATTTTTTCTTTGAAAAAATGATTCATACATGAATGAGATACATAAAGATTTTCCATAATGTAGATAATAGGAGGGAGTGAGTGATTGTGGATGGGATTCTGTATTTATGGCTGATTTGGGGAATTTGGATTTTTACGACGTTTTTGATGAATAAGGCACACCCATATCGTTTCCGTTATTCCTTCATTTGTTTATTGTTATTATGCGTGTTTCCATATGGTTTGAACATAGATTCTGTGGAGGTTGCGGTACCCGTTGTTGTTTTAGGACTTATTTGTATACATTACATAAGATTTTTTAGTTTGAAAGAAAAATTATATATGCTTGTAGTCATTCTGGCGATGGGGATGCTTTATGCGGGCATTGGTTTAGTTGCTATTTATGATCCTGTTCTTATGTTCATTAATCGAAACCTTATAATGGCTCTATCGCTTGCTTTCCTGAGTATTCTCTTCTATAGCTCGTCTTCATATATGTTCAGGATGATCGCTATTGCCGGTAGTAGTATAGTTGGTGAAGTCTTTATGTGCATCCCATTAAAGAATGTAGGATTTTTATATCCCATCGGTGGACCTGTTTACCTCGATGTCCTTGCTATTTCCACTGGAATTCTCATAGCGATTAAGCTGTTTGAAGAAATAAATCAGTTATTCAACATCAAAGTACAAACAAACAAAGGGGAAATGAAGAATCTATGAATGAGTATGTGTATCCGGTCATCTTCGGAGTAGTAGTTGGGACATTAACAAGAATCTATATGCTGCGTACAGACTATCGCCAATATCCCACTTATTTGCATGGGAAGATTATACATATTGCCCTTGGATTTATTGCTGCTGGCTTAGGTACTATTGCGATTCCTGCTTTACTAGAGGAGAACTTCACGGCGATTACTTTCTTGACCGTTGCTGCTTCTCAATTTCGGGATGTGAGGAATATGGAGAGGAACACGTTGACAGAGTTAGATGCATATGAACTTGTTCCTAGAGGGGCTACATACATCGAGGGGATTGCCGTAGCCTTTGAAAGCCGTAATTATTTGGTTATTTTCACTTCTCTCTTAGCTACTTTAGCTTATATTGTCTTTAACTTCTATGTAGCGCTGCTGATCAGTGCGATATGTATGGTGGTTGCTCATAAACTAATGGCTGGAGGCAGATTGAAGGATATCGTAAACATTCAATATGTGAAGCCTCATTTTGATGGGGCAGGACTTTACGTTGATAATATCTACATTATGAATATCGGATTAAAGGTAAGACAAGAAGAAATTTTAAAGTATGGAATGGGGTTTGTACTTTCTCCCAAATCATTCGATGCCAGATCAACGGTAGCGAACCTTGGTCAAAGGCAAGCCATTCTTCATGACATGTCTACTTCGTTGGGGATATTTAAAGATTCAGGAACTCCTGCTTTAACGCCACTGGCCAAGAGGGATTTAGACGATGGTCGAATAGGTGTATTCGTCCTCCCACAACGAAAGGATGTAGAGAAAGCCATTGCCATTCTTGGACAGGTGCCGACATTGGAAAATGCGATAAGAATGCCGTCAGAATCGAAAGCGAATCAGGAGGGTGGTAAATTAGAATGAGTACAACGATCCAAAAGTTTATTCTCGCAACGGTTACGACATCACCTGAAAAAGTTCCAAGTGGAACAAGCGTCTTTTATTGTAAAACAGATGATGAATTGCAAAAGATCTGTGCGAATTTAGAGGCGATTCTTGATGGCATTGCCCATGAACTGGATGAAGGACTATTTATCATTGTAAAACATTGATTGCTAGTTTATTCTTTTATTGATAAAATAGTTAAGTTAGGGGGGACTGTCCCATAAGGAAACATTACCTTAAGGGCCAGTCCTTCTTATGCATAACTCCGTTTGATGATTGAAAAGGTATAAAAAGAGGAAATGTAAGAATAGGACAACCTTCTTACAGAAAGGGTGAATAACGTGACAAAACCAGTAGTAGCAATCGTAGGGCGTCCAAACGTTGGGAAGTCCACGATCTTTAATAGAATTGTTGGTGAAAGAATTTCCATTGTTGAAGATGTGCCTGGTGTAACAAGAGACCGTATATATAGTTCTGCTGAGTGGCTGACTCATGAATTTAACATTATAGATACAGGTGGGATTGAACTAGGGAATGAACCATTCCTTGATCAAATCAGGCAGCAGGCTGAAATTGCCATTGATGAAGCAGATGTGATTGTCTTTTTGACGAATGGCCGTGAAGGTGTGACTGCTGCAGATGAAATTGTAGCCAAAATCCTTTATCGCTCTAAGAAACCGGTCGTACTGGGGATTAATAAAATTGATAACCCCGAAATGAGGGAAATGATTTATGATTTTTATTCCCTTGGATTTGGAGAGCCATATCCAATTTCAGGTTCTCATGGACTTGGGCTAGGAGACCTTCTTGATGAGGTTGTGAAAAACTTCAAACAAGAAGAAGAAGAGGACTATGCAGAAGATGTGATCAAATTTTCATTAATTGGTCGACCAAATGTTGGGAAATCTTCTCTGGTTAACGCCTTATTAGGTGAAGAGCGTGTAATTGTGAGTAATGTTGCAGGAACGACGCGGGATGCCATTGATTCCTCCTACACGTATGATGGACAGGATTATGTCATCATTGATACTGCAGGCATGCGGAAAAAAGGTAAAGTGTATGAAACCACTGAAAAATACAGTGTGTTAAGAGCCCTTAGAGCAATTGAACGTTCCGATGTCGTCTTATCTGTCATTGATGGAGAAGAAGGGATTATCGAGCAAGATAAAAAAATTGCAGGGTATGCTCATGATGCAGGTCGAGCAATCGTGATCGTCGTGAACAAATGGGACGCCGTTGATAAAGACGAGAAAACCATGAACAAATGGGAAAAGAATATCCGCGAACATTTTCAATTCCTTGATTATGCTCCAATCGTTTTTCTATCTGCCAAAACAAAGAAGCGCATTCATACATTACTGCCAATCATCAATATGGCAAGTGAAAATCATGCACTACGAGTACAATCAAGCGTGTTGAATGAAGTGGTAATGGATGCAGTAGCAATGAATCCAACTCCGACCGATAATGGTAAGCGACTCAGAATCTACTACGCTACGCAAGTGGCTGTGAAGCCACCAACATTCGTGGTATTTGTGAATGATCCTGAATTAATGCACTTCTCATACGAACGATTCTTGGAAAACAGAATACGTGATGCATTTGGATTTGAAGGAACTCCTATTCGTATTATTGCTCGCGCAAGAAAATAATAAGGTGGGTGTAAAAATGAAAAATTCAAAGAAACTAACGGTTATTGGCGCAGGGAGCTGGGGGACGGCACTTGCGATGGTCCTGGCTGATAATGGACTGGAAGTAAGATTATGGGGACACAAAAAAGAACAGATTGAAGAAATTAATACTCAACATACCAACGAAAAGTATCTGAAAGAAGTCAAACTCCCGGAATCCATCAAGGGTTATCATGATCTTAATGAGTCTTTAGATGGCGTTGATTCGATCATTCTGGCTGTACCGACGAAAGCTATTCGCGGAGTATTGGGTCAAATTCAAGAGGTTCAAAGTGCACCATTAACCGTTGTTCATGTGAGTAAAGGGATTGAACCTGATTCACTTCTAAGAATCTCAGAAATGATTGAAGATGAAATGGATCCTGATAACTTACATACAGTGGTGGTATTGTCTGGACCAAGTCACGCTGAAGAAGTGAGTTTAAGGCACCCAACGACTGTGACCGTTTCCTCTAAGGATATGAAGGCTGCTGAAGAGATTCAGGACTTATTCATGAACATGAATTTCCGTGTATATACGAATCCCGATATGCTGGGGGTTGAAATCGGTGGGGCCTTAAAGAATATCATAGCCCTTGCAGCCGGAATTACAGACGGATTGGGTTATGGAGATAATGCAAAAGCCGCACTTATAACGAGGGGACTTGCAGAAATAGCCCGTTTGGGAACCAAGATGGGAGCAAACCCATTAACATTTTCAGGTTTAACAGGCATCGGTGATCTGATCGTTACATGTACAAGTGTTCATTCAAGAAACTGGAGAGCGGGTAACATGCTTGGTAAGGGTCATAACCTTGATGAGGTCCTGAACAACATGGGGATGGTAGTTGAGGGCGTACGCACAACGAAAGCTGCTCATCAGTTAGCAGAAAAGTATGAAGTGAATATGCCCATTACCAACGCCTTGTACGATGTGCTATTCAATAAAGTAGAAGCGAAAGAAGCGGTAGACCACTTAATGGGACGTGTAAAGACAAACGAGATGGAAGACCTCGTGAACATTCTCGGAGAGCGATTAAATTAAGTTGATTCTTTTTCGATAGAATGCATGTTAACCTTCACTAATGAAGATTTATTGAGGAGTAGATCATTCTTTCGAAACAATGAATTAATCTTGGAATAATAGGCATTCGAGGATGCGAACCACGGCCCTGTTGCATACACTGTCATGAATATATACAGCTTTGCCTATGGATGGGTAGGTCTCGCTTTGTTTAGAGCAGCTCAAGTATTTTGACATCAGTTAAATGATGCTAAATACTTGGGAAGCTCTTTTTTTTGATAATCTCTGCCCCGGGAAGTCCGCATAGGTACATCTTGAGGTTTGTAACAGATTATTGAACAACCATTCTTTTCTAGTCCTTTGTAAAAATCTTATGATATAATACATTCGATAACAGGAGGGATGTATGTTGGATTCAATGATGAAGATGTGGATTTCGTTTGCATCTATGGGATTCATGTTTTTTGCCATATTAACGATCTATTTTAGCAGATATAAGATCAAGCAGAAATTCTTGCGTTTTATTACAGCATTCATGGCATATATAATGATGATTGCCGGTGGACTTATGATGATCTATATTGTATTTAGTGGACCGACCAATTAGGTTGCAGTCCGATTGAAAGGACGTTTTTAGATTGAAACGCTTAGGTTTAATTGCATTTCTTCTTATTTTAACTATGAGTATTCTTTCTGGATGTATGTACCCTGAGGAAAAGCTTAGTCAGAATCAGATCCCTTATGAAACGCAGGTGAAGGCTGTACAAGATGCGGTCGTAACCTATCAGAAGGACAATAATGGGTTGCTTCCAATTAAGACCCGAGACCAGGATACACCCATTTATCAGAAGTATCCAATTGATTTCAGAAAGCTTTCACCTCAGTACTTAGCAGAGATTCCAGGGAATGCTTTTGAAAACGGTGGGATTTTTCAATATGTTTTGACTGACGTGGAGGAAGATCCTAAAGTCAAGATTTTTGATCTCCGGCTGGCGGAACAAATAAGGGAATTGAAAATCAGAATAGAAGCTCAAGGTTACCCGCCATTTAAAGAGGAAGTAGCCAATAATGTATATACATTAAATTATAAAGAACTGGGGTATGATGGTGATGTGTATGTAGATAGCCCTTACTCAAACAAGAACCTTCCCCTTGTCATTAATGGTGACGGTGACATATTTGTAGATTACTCAATGGACTTATTTGAACAGATCAAATCGACTGATAAAAAACTGGGGCCAGGTGTAGATATCCGGAATTTACTTGTCGAGGACACTTTTTTTGTTCCAGCTTATTCTTTACCTTATACGGTAGATGAAAATAACGATCCTGTCTTTATGACAAAATAGGCATAACCCTTTTCTTGCAAAATATATTGTAAGGGAAGGGTTATTATTTTTATGTCATCCTTTATAGGGTAATTTCATCAAAACTAATGATCATAAATGCTAAAGACATAATAAATTTTTATACTTTTAATCATAAGGGGGGAAAAAAAGCATATTAATAGTCATAAGTCATTGGGACAACATCATAAATATAGAATGTGAGACAGAATACACGGATGAAACATCCCTGGAATATAAGATGGGAGGGAATCTCTTGGAAAGAGTCGATCTATTTAAGGACATTGCCGAAAGAACAGGCGGAGATATCTATTTAGGTGTGGTAGGAGCAGTTAGAACAGGAAAATCAACATTCATCAAGAAGTTCATGGAACTTGTAGTCCTTCCTAACATAGCCAGTGAATCAGAACGTGCAAGAGCGCAGGATGAATTACCCCAAAGTGCAGCAGGCAGGACCATCATGACGACAGAACCGAAGTTTGTTCCTAATCAATCCATTTCCGTTCACGTGGATGAAGGGCTGGAAGTGAATGTGAGATTGGTAGATTGTGTGGGATATACGGTCCCGGGTGCTAAAGGATACGAGGATGAGAATGGACCTAGAATGATCAACACCCCATGGTATGAAGAGCCTATTCCATTCCATGAAGCGGCCGAAATCGGTACGCGTAAAGTCATCCAGGAACATTCTACGATCGGAGTTGTGGTGACAACCGACGGTTCCATCGGGGAAATTGGCAGAGGCGATTACATCCAAGCGGAAGAGAGGGTCATTGAGGAACTGAAGGAAGTAGGTAAACCATTTATCATGGTCATCAACTCGGCGAGACCACATGCTCCTGAGACAGAAGACCTGCGAGTGAAACTTCAAGATAAGTATGACATCCCAGTTCTCGCCATGAGTGTAGAGAGCATGAGAGATTCAGACGTCCTCAACGTGTTAAGAGAAGCACTATTTGAATTCCCGGTACTTGAAGTGAATGTAAATCTTCCAAGTTGGGTAATGGTTCTGAAAGAAGAGCACTGGCTTAGACAGAACTATCAGGAAGCCGTGAAAGAGACTGTTAAGGATATAAAACGACTGCGGGATGTGGACCGTGTTGTTCATTACTTCAGTGAATTTGATCATATCGAACGGGCAGGTCTTGCCGGCATTGATATGGGGCAGGGGATTGCAGAAATTGACCTGTACGCCCCTGACGAACTGTATGATGAAGTACTGAAGGAGATTGTAGGAGTGGAAATTCGCGGGAAAGATCATCTGTTGGAATTAATGCAGGACTTCGCTCATGCAAAAGCGGAATACGACCAGGTTTCAGATGCATTGAGAATGGTGAAGCAGACGGGATATGGCATCGCAGCGCCTTCGTTAAATGATATGAGTCTGGATGAACCGGAAATCATCAGACAGGGTTCCAGATTCGGAGTCAGTTTGAAGGCAGTAGCACCATCCATCCACATGATCAAAGTGGATGTACAGTCCAAGTTCGAACCAATTATCGGGACAGAAAAACAGAGCGAAGAACTAGTGCGCTATTTAATGCAGGATTTCGAAGATGACCCGCTCTCCATCTGGAATTCCGATATCTTCGGCAGAAGCTTAAGTTCCATTGTAAGAGAGGGAATCCAAGCGAAACTTTCCTTAATGCCTGAGAATGCAAGATATAAACTCAAAGATACGCTCGAAAGAATCATCAACGAGGGATCAGGTGGATTGATCGCCATCATTTTATAAATGTCTTTGGACCTTCTTAGGAGGGTCTTTTTTATTTTTGCTTCTTTGAAATCTTTTATATTTATCTTATAGCTCTGAATTTTTTTATGATCCCGATTTTTTATTACTGTTTTTCACATTGTATATTTATAAATTTACAGCTGGGACGAAAAGACGTTAATACGCATATGGAAGCGCTCAAACCTTGATATATATAAGTTTATACAATGAGAATATCAGGGTGATGTAACCTGATGGATATTCATCCCAGATGAAAATAGGGGAGTCGATGTTTAAGGGATTACAAGGTTGGGAAGTAAGATAGAGTACCTAAAGAGGAGAGGGTTTTAGTTGCAGTCATCTAAAAGAAGTGATAGGTTGAATAGACGGCAAGAATAAAGGGATATGAAGGGATTCTATTACATTTGTGTTTCAAATAAGAAAAGATTCCCATTATTTCTTGATTTGTTCTTGCTAAGGTTAATCTATTGTGATAATCTTTTAACAGAATTGTTGTTGAATATTGATTCAGCAACGTTTTTAAGCGTTTTTTCTACACTTTATGTATAGAATTCGCTAAACTTGTTTACTAATGATATTAAAGTAAATGAATCATGACTGAGACATTTCCTTGGGAGGAGGTGAATGGCATGAACAAGACAGAACTAATCAATGCTGTTGCAGAAGCTGCTGAGCTATCTAAGAAGGACGCTACAAAAGCGGTTGACGCTGTTTTCGATACAATTCAAAACTCACTTGCAAACGGTGATAAAGTACAATTAATCGGATTCGGTAACTTCGAAGTACGTGAGCGTGCAGCCCGTAAAGGTCGCAACCCACAAACAGGTGAAGAGATCGAAATCTCAGCTAGCAAAGTACCTGCTTTCAAACCAGGTAAAGCGCTTAAAGAAGCTGTAAAATAATTACATACTTTGAGCGTAAAGAAAAGGTCGCATATTTATGCGGCCTTTTTTGCTATCCAATTATAGTATGTTTATTTCTCCTGAAAAATATGTAAGGAGTTTTATTCCTTTAAAGGAAGTTTTATATTATTATAAAACTTCTAAAGCACTAGTCTTTGATGACATTATAGGCTTGTGCTAATATTAACAATGTTACTATTTCTTTAAGTTATCTTAGGAGGACAACATAATGGCACAAGTCAATCAAGGCCAAATAGAAGAAGCAGTTCGATTAATTTTAGAAGCTATTGGAGAGAATCCTAATAGAGAAGGTTTATTGGATACACCAAAACGTGTGGCGAAGATGTATGCAGAAGTATTTTCGGGAATCGGTCACGATCCGAAAGAATACTTTGAAACAATATTCAGTGAAGAGCATGAAGAATTGGTGCTTGTGAAGGATATTCCTTTTTATTCGATGTGTGAACACCACTTGGTACCTTTCTATGGAAAAGCTCATGTAGCATATATTCCTAGAAACGGAAGAGTGGCTGGACTCAGTAAACTGGCAAGGGCAGTAGAATCTGTTGCTAAACGGCCTCAGTTACAAGAAAGAATCACTTCGACAGTGGCCGATACGATCATGGAAACCCTTGAGCCTTATGGTGCAATGGTAGTGGTTGAAGCTGAGCATATGTGCATGACAATGAGAGGTGTAAAGAAGCCTGGTTCAAGTACAGTGACAACTGCAGTAAGGGGCTCGTTTAAAGAAGACTCTCAAGCACGAAGCGAAGTTCTTTCTTTTATAAAGAATTAGGAGTGAGCCAAGGATGAATTCAAATGATTATATTGTGATTAAGGCGATTGAAGATGGTGTGAATGTGATCGGGCTGACAAGAGGGACAGATACCCGATTTCATCATTCAGAAAAGCTTGATAAAGGTGAAGTCATGATTGCTCAGTTTACTGACCATACCTCTGCGATTAAGGTTAGAGGAAAAGCAACAATCGTTACAAGCTACGGTGAAGTCGAAAGTGATAACAAGAAATAATACTCTGAGCATTTACGTTCCAGAGAAGATACAGGTGGGACTGACTATGAAGAGTTGAACTTCGTAGTCGTCCCCTTTGTTATACTAAAGCTAAATAAGGGGCAATACTGATTCCCTATTGTTGAGGATTTTATGGTATAATATCTATTGCTGAAATTTTTAGACCGACACATAGTAGAAATGGGGATTATAGGGTATGAAATTCATTGATTGTAACCATCAAGCGAATATCATTCATCAATACATAGAAGAGCAGTTGCATCACTCTTACTTAAAGGAATATATCGATCAGCCTTACATAGATCGGGATCGGATTTATTTCCTGCTCCTTCCTTTTGTCAATGAGGGACAGACCTTGAATAAAGAAGTTGTACAGTGGATTTCGACTGCCATGTTATTGCAGATAGCCCTTGATACCCATGAAAAGGTTACAATCTCTGAGCTAGATCCATTGAAAGAGAGGCAGCTTACGGTACTTGCGGGAGTGTACTTCAGCAGCCTTTACTATAAAATCCTTGCCGACACAGATGATGTAGACCTTATCGCAGTATTAGCCAAGGCGATTAAAGAAATCAACGAAAGCAAAATTTCCATTTATAAAGAGGAACATCAAAACCTTGATGGGCTGATGTCAAGCTTGAAGACAAGAGAATCAGCGATCGTTTCAAAATTCTTTCGTTTTTTTGAAGATGACAAATGGATCCGGATTGTTGAGCAAGCTCTTTTATACAAGAAGCTCGTTCAAGAGAGAATTTGTATAGAGCACTCACAGAATACGAGCTTTATAAAAGCGTTGTCGACTTTAACGTTCCAATCAGCCAGTGAGACACCATCTTTAAAGCTAACGAAAGAAGAGTCCGGACGTTTGCTTTCAAGGGTGGATAAATTAATTTCCTCAACGAAGAAAACCATTCAAACTCAGTTAGAGAACATAGAACCGGTAACACCGTATTTTAAAAAGCTGATTGTAGAGCTATTACCTTATGCTGAGCCTGAACCTATGACCAAACTATATGCGGAAGAAGGGTAAATCGAAATGCAGCAGTCCAAAGAACAAAAAGTCCACGGAGTATTTGAAAAAATATACTCGAATTATGATAAGATGAATTCGGTAATCAGTTTCCAACAGCATAAAAAGTGGAGAAAAGATACCATGAAGCATATGGACGTGAAGCCAGGCTCAAAGGCGCTGGACGTTTGCTGCGGAACTGCGGATTGGACGTTAGCGATAGGAGAAAAGGTCGGAGAAACGGGCAATGTAGTTGGATTGGATTTCAGCCAGAATATGCTGTCTATTGGTGAAGAGAAAGTGAAAAAATCCCCCTTGAACAACATTGAGCTGATCCATGGAAATGCAATGGAACTGCCTTTTGACGATAATACCTTTGATTATGTCACAATAGGCTTCGGCTTAAGGAATGTTCCTGACTACCTCCACGTCCTAAAAGAAATGAATCGTGTGGTGAAACCAGGAGGGATGGCAGTTTGTCTTGAAACCTCCCACCCGACCATGCTCGGGTTCAAACAGATGTATTACGCATACTTTCGTTTCGTGATGCCTCTGTTCGGAAAGATCTTTGCCAAGAGCTTTAATGAATATTCATGGCTTCAGGAATCAGCTAGAGATTTCCCAGGGATGAAGGAGCTTGCGAAGATGTTTGAAGAAGCAGGCTTTAAAGATATACATGTGAAACCATATAGTGGCGGAGTGGCTGCCATGCATTCAGGCAGAAAGTAAGAAATTCGTAAATTAGGTGGAAAAACTATGAAGCTAAACAGGATGTATTCGTTTTTAAAAGCGGATATTGATGAAATTGAAAAGGAACTGGAAGTTGCGATTGAGTCAGAATCACAACTTTTACAAGAGGCGTCCCTTCACCTACTACAAGCAGGTGGTAAAAGAATCCGACCTGTTTTTGTCTTGCTCTCTGCAAAATTCGGACAATATGATATTAACATTGTGAAAAATGTAGCAGTGGCTTTGGAGTTAATTCATATGGCATCCCTTGTTCACGATGACGTGATCGATGATGCAGAGTTAAGAAGAGGAAAGCCAACGATTAAAGCTCAATGGGACAATCGTATTGCCATGTACACCGGAGATTACATCTTTGCGCGAGCTCTCGAGTATATGACGAATATTAAAGCGCCTGAAGCACATCAAATACTTTCTCACACCATTGTTGAAGTATGTAAGGGTGAAATCGCTCAAATAAAAGATAAATATCGATTTGACCAAAATCTGAGGGATTACCTCCTTAGAATCAAGCGGAAAACAGCCCTGCTAATTGCTGTAAGCTGCCAGATCGGTGCCATTTCCTCCGGGGCTCCTGAAGAAATCCATCGACGCTTATATCGATTTGGCTATAATGTGGGGATGAGCTTTCAAATTACAGATGATATTTTAGATCTAACATCAAGTGAGGAAGAACTCGGTAAGCCTGCCGGCAGTGACTTGTGGCAAGGTAATATTACCCTTCCTATTTTATACGCGATGGAAAACCCTGAACTTAAAACAAAGATTGAAAGAGTGACTGAATATACTTCTCCTAAAGAGATGAGAGAAATCATTTCGTCCATCATAGCTACGGATGCCATAGATCGATCTCATAAGCTTAGTAGAATGTATTTAGACAGAGCGTTGGAAGATCTGGATCATCTCCCATACAACCGTGTGAAGAAAACATTGAAGAATATCGCAAACTTTATTGGCAAGAGAAAATATTAAGAAAATTTAAAATGGAAACGTTGCCAAAAACCCTAATCAGTGTTACTATTTTCGTGGGATGTCCTTAGGACTTCTATACATACATATTTAGGAGTGGGGAAGATGGAAAAGACATTTTTAATGGTAAAACCGGACGGCGTACAAAGAGGTCTGATCGGTGATATCGTATCACGTTTTGAAAAAAAGGGCTTTCAATTAGTAGGGGCAAAGCTAATGAGCATTTCAAATGAACTTGCTGAAGAGCATTACGGTGAGCACAAGGAAAGACCATTCTTTGGAGAGCTTGTTGACTTTATCACTTCGGGCCCTGTATTTGCAATGGTTTGGCAAGGTGAAAACGTCATCACGACAGCTCGTGGAATGATGGGAGCAACAAACCCTAAGGATGCTGCTCTTGGGACAATCCGTGGTGATTTCGGCTTGACAGTCGGAAAGAATATCATCCACGGATCTGACTCTAGTGAAAGCGCTGTTAGAGAAATCGGCTTATTCTTCAAAGAGGAAGAACTGGTAGAATATTCAAAATTGATGAACGAGTGGGTTTATTAATACCTGTTAAACAAATAAGATCTTTTAAGGCAAGTCGTGTTAAGGCGACTTGTCTTTTCTTATGGAATAGGGTTTAACTTTTTTGTATAGCGTTCGATATAATACATATAGTCTTATACCTTTAATGTAGCGAAGTGAGTGGGTCCTTATGTCAAATGATTATCTTGAATTTATTCAAGGGATAAAAAGAAAAACGGGTATTGATCTTTCCCTTTACAAAGAAGCTCAAATGAAACGGAGATTAACGGCACTGTATGAAAAAAAGGGATACGGAAGTTTTCAAGAGTTCTACAATAAGCTGAACCATGACAGCGAAGAAATGGAAGAGTTTCTCGATCGAATGACGATCAATGTATCAGAGTTTTATCGAAACTACAAACGGTGGGAAGTTCTCGAGAATAATATCCTTCCCAGACTTCTGCAGGAAAACAAATCACTTAAAATATGGAGTGCAGCTTGTTCAACTGGGGAAGAGCCGTACACGATCGCCATGATGCTGTCGGAACACATGACTCTTTCAGGACGTACCATCACCGCGACTGATATTGATAAAAATGCCATTCAACGTGCAAGGAATGGTCTCTACCCTGAACGATCGCTGAATGAGGTCCCAACCGTTATGAGAGCCCGATATTTCACTCAGGAAGGTACCTTGTTCAAATTGAATGAAGAGATCAGAAGAAACGTGACTTTCAAGCAGCAGAACCTGCTGTCAGACCCATTTGAGGGGAACTACGACTTGATAGTTTGCAGGAATGTGTTAATTTATTTCACGGAGGAAGCGAAGAACCTATTATATAAAAAATTCAATGCATCACTTAGACCTGGCGGTGTGCTTTTTGTCGGGAGTACCGAACAAATCTTCAACCCATCCCAATACGGATTCGAGACAGAAGACACATTCTTCTATAAAAAAATCTAAAATTTACGATGTCGATCCTACATTTACATGACGGCTGTACGCTTGCTTTAGGGTAACGATACAGTTTAAAAGTCAAATATGTTGGGTTACATCGTTTTTTTCTATGTTCGAGAGGTTTTTAGAAAATTTTTTAAACTTTAGGGCTAGGAAATGATCTGAATTCTATGTTATATTGGTACATAATTCTTTAGCGAGTTGAAGGGGGAAAGTAAATGAGGTACTTAACATCTGGAGAATCACATGGACCACAATTAACGACCATCATTGAAGGGCTGCCTGCAGGAATGCCTTTAGAAGCAGAGGATATCAATGATAACCTGGCAAGAAGGCAAAAAGGCTATGGCCGTGGCCGGAGGATGCAAATCGAGAAAGATCAGGCATCGATCGTTGGAGGAGTGAGACATGGATATACTTTGGGATCTCCTTTAGGACTGGTTGTGGAGAATAAAGACTGGACTCACTGGACAAAAGTGATGGGCATCGAACCTCTGGGGCCTGGAGAAGAAGAAGAGGTAAAGAGAAAGATTTCAAGACCAAGACCAGGTCATGCAGACCTTGTCGGTGGTATGAAATATGGTCATAGGGATCTGAGGAATGTATTGGAAAGGTCATCAGCGAGAGAAACCACTGTAAGAGTGGCTGCAGGTGCCGTTGCGAAGAAGTTATTAAAGTTGTTAGGAATCGAAGTTGTCGGGCATGTTCTTGAAATTGGTGGAATTAAAGCAGAGAACCTACACTATGATTCTATAAATGATCTAAGAGATATTACTGAAGATTCTCCGGTCCGATGCCTGGATAAAGAAGCTGCACAGAAAATGATGGACTTAATAGATGAAGCGAAGAAAAATGGAGATTCCATTGGTGGTGTAGTTGAAGTCATCGTTGAAGGGATGCCTTCAGGCGTTGGGAGCTATGTCCATTATGACCGTAAGCTTGATGCGAAGGTTGCCATGGCCGTCATGAGTATAAATGCATTTAAAGGGGTCGAATTCGGCTTAGGGTTTGAAATGGCGCGGAAACCGGGTAGTGAAGTTCACGATGAAATTGCCTGGAGTGAAGAACTGGGATACTACCGTAAAACGAATCGTTTAGGCGGCTTTGAAGGCGGTATGACGACAGGAATGCCCATTCGGGTTAAAGGGGTAATGAAGCCTATTCCCACCCTGTATAAACCATTACAAAGCGTGGATATTGAAACAAAGGAACCATTTAAAGCAAGTATCGAGAGATCCGATAGCTGTGCGGTACCGGCTGCAAGCGTAGTGGCAGAGGCCGTAGTGGCATGGGAACTTGCTTCTGCTATCGTGGAACAATTTCATAGTGATCAATTCGATAAGCTCCATGAAGATATCAATAGACAACGTCAAGAGTCCAAGGAGTATTAATGAATGAAACAGATAACCATTCAAACTACTTCCAAAACGTATGATGTAAAAATTGGAGTGGATATGACGAATGAAATTGTTTCTTTTATAAAAAAGACCTTTCCGCAAGTATCTAAATTGTGGATCATCGCGGATAAAGAGGTCTTCAACCTTCATGGAACAGCTTTTACAGAGATTTTAAGTCGATCATATGACGTAACGACTTATCTGGCTCCTAAAGGAGAACACGCCAAAAGTTTCGCTGTATATGAAGATGCCATCACCCACGGTCTTGCAAATCATGTCGATCGCAGTGCCATGGTGATAGCATTCGGAGGCGGAGCCATCGGCGATCTTGCAGGTTTCGTCGCTTCCACCTATATGAGGGGGATCCCCTTCATTGGTGTCCCTACTACGATACTCGCTCATGATAGTGCTGTTGGAGGGAAGGTAGCGATTAACCACCCCCTTGGCAAAAATATGGTAGGGCAATTTTATCAGCCTGAAGGTGTGTTTTTTGATTTAGATTATATGACTACTTTACCGAAAACGGAAGTACTATCCGGATTCTCAGAAGTGATCAAGCACGCCTTTTTATCCGATCGAGCTTTTTTACAGGAGTTGATGGATAATTTTCATTCCCCGGAACAGTTGGATCATGAATTTCTAACGGATTGTCTGATGAAAGGGATCCGTGTTAAAGGAAATATTGTTTCGAAGGACGAGAGAGAATCGAATATCCGAGCGTTTTTAAATTTTGGGCATACGTATGGCCATGCTGTTGAAAGTGCCAGTGGATACGGAAATCGAACGCATGGTGAATCGGTGATGATCGGGATGATTTTTGCTCTGCATCTTAGTGAACAATACTGCGAACTTACATTTGATTTACAAGGATTTATAGATTGGGTCGCTTCACTTGGGTACAATCTGAACATTCCATCTCATATCACTTTTGACAATTTATATGAAGGAATGAAACTTGATAAGAAATCCCAGCATGGAAATCCTGTTTTTGTGTTATTGAAGGATATTGGGAAACCATTGATGGTGAAAGTTTCTGTAGAGGAATTAAGGCGGGCAGATCAATTTATTCGAAAATTTAATTAGAAATCTGGTCTTAATGAATCACGAAAGTAAAAATAGAGCTCATTAGCCGGAGTAAAGGGAGAGTGGAAGAATGATCAGGGGAGTTCGAGGTGCCACTACAACGGATTGTGACAATGAAAAGGATGTTCTCCTTTCAACTGAAAGTCTCTTAAGGGAAATGATTTTACATAATAATATTATGGCAGAGGATGTTGCATCTGTATTTATTTCTGCCACCAGTGACATCGGGAGTGTATTTCCGGCAAAAGCATTAAGAAGGATTGAAGAGTGGAAATATGTCCCTGTAATGTGTATGCAGGAGTTGGATGTCTCTGATGCATTGCCATATTGTATTAGAGTGATGATTCATTTAAATACATCTACACCTCAGAAAGACATCCAACATATTTATATGAAAAATGCAGTCAGCCTTCGTCCTGACTTGAAAGATACCCCGCCTATTTCGAATGAAAACGATTGAAAGGAAGGTAAGCATGAAGTGGAGATCTCAGATTCAAAATCTTAAGGCATACCAGCCCGGGAAAACGATGGATGATGTGAAAGAACTATTCAATCTCGACAAAGTAGTGAAGCTTGCTTCGAATGAAAATCCATTCGGCTGTTCAAAGAACGTTGAAACCTTTCTCAAGACGAACGCTGTTTCACATGCGATTTATCCCGACGGCTATGCGAAGGAATTGCGAATGAAGGTAGCAGAGCAGCTATCTGTGGACCCTGGACAGTTACTTTTCGGGAATGGATCAGATGAAGTGATACAGATGATTTCAAGAGCATTATTAGATGGTGATAAGAGCACGGTTATGGCTACGCCGACTTTCCCTCAGTATAAGCACAATGCCATTATTGAAGGAGCAGAAATAAGAGAAGTTCCCCTTGACTCAGCTGGCAGACATCAATTAACCAAGATGCTTGCTGAAATTGATGAAACGACCTCAGTCGTTTGGCTTTGTTCACCGAATAATCCAACTGGGGAATATATTCGCAGTGAGGAACTCATCTCCTTCCTCGATGAGGTTCCTGCACATGTATTAGTCGTATTGGATGAAGCCTATTATGAATATGTTGTGGCAGGGGACTACTATAATTCATTGGAATTATTAAAATCACACCCTCAATTATTGATTACACGTACTTTCTCAAAGGCCTACGGTCTTGCCGGCTTTCGAGTAGGTTTCGGAATCGCGAATGAAGAAGTGATAGGAAAATTAGAACCAATCCGAGAACCGTTTAATAATAATGCTTTGGGTCAGGGAGCCGCATCCGCAGCCGTTGGGGACCAGACGTTTATAAGAGAATGCAGGGAGCACAATCGCAAAGGACTGGAGCAGTATTACCAGTTCTGCGAGGAACACGGTCTGCATTATATTCCATCACAAGCAAACTTCGTGTTAATCGATTTCGGTGTAAGCGGTGATGATGTGTTTCAATACTTAATGAGTAAGGGATTCATTGTACGGTCCGGAGAGTCTCTGGGATATCCTCATTCTGTTCGGGTAACGGTAGGCTCACATGAACAAAATGAAGAGGTTATTGAGATAATGAAGGAATTTCTAGTCCTTCAAAATCAAGTATAAAAAGGAATGAATGGTCGGAACGGCTTAGAATTTTGAGCCCTTTCCGACTTTTTTCAAATCAAATGAGGGGGACAATCATGAAAGGCACGGTCTTGGTCATTGGGATGGGATTAATCGGAGGCTCATTAGCACTCTGTATAAAGAGCGAACACCCCGATGCTAAAATCATTGGACATGATATTAATCATAAAGAGTTAAGGTTGGCGAGATCACTGGGAATAATAGATGAAATGTCACTATCTTTACAGTCTGCTGCTGAAAGAGCGGATCTCATCATCATTTCCACACCAGTTTTTCAAACTGAAAAGATTATTGCGCAGTTTCAATCATTCGCTTTAAAGGAAACGGTGATAATTACCGACACGGGGAGCACAAAAGAACACATTATGAAGTGTTCCGAGGAACTGACCGCTAAAGGGATTCAGTTCATTGGTGGGCACCCGATGGCGGGTTCTCATAAAAGCGGTGTTGCAGCAGCTAAAAAAATCTTATTTGAAAATGCCTTCTATATGCTGACTCCAGGTTCTGGTGCTACTGGTAACGAAGTTGAAGTACTTCAAGAATGGCTGAAAGGAACGCATGCTAAATTTTTGATAGTAGAACCCAGGGAGCACGATGAATTAACGGGTACGATCAGTCATTTTCCACATATTGTAGCGGCATCCCTTGTTCATCAAGCGAAAGAATCTTCTGTACAGCACCCTTATTTGCGGAGGCTCGCTGCTGGAGGATTCCGTGATATCACACGGATTGCCTCTTCTAACCCGACGATGTGGAAGGATATCACACTTCAGAACAGAGCGGTTTTGCTTTCACTTCTCAAACAATGGAAAACAGAAATGGATGAAGTCATCACCATTATTGAAGAGAAGGACTCACAGGGAATCTTTGATTACTTCACAGAAGCGAAAACTTTTCGGGATGATCTTCCCATCCTTGAAAAAGGAGCCATCCCTTCGTTCTATGACTTATTTGTTGATGTTCCTGATTATCCAGGGGTGATATCTGAAGTTACTGCATACCTTGCCGGGGAAAACATCAGTTTAACAAACATAAGAATCCTGGAAACGAGAGAAGATATTTACGGAGTATTAGTCATCAGCTTTCAAACACTCGAAGATAGAGAAAGGGCTTTAAACTGCTTAAAACAAAATACGGATTATGAATTATTCTTAGGGTAAAGGGTGATAAGGATGGAAGGAAAAAAGAAATTAACAAATCCCCAAAAAGGTCTTAATGGAGAATTGCATGTTCCCGGGGATAAATCGATCTCACATCGGGCTGTTATGTTTGGTTCAGTTGCGGAAGGGAAAACCGTTATACATAATTTTCTTATGGGAGAGGATTGTTTAAGCACGATCGAATGCTTCCGTAAGTTAGGCGTCGATATCAGAGTAACAGATGAGGAAGTGATTGTTTCAGGTAAAGGCTGGAATCATTTATCAGAACCACAGGACATACTGGATGTAGGTAATTCAGGTACTACTACTCGTCTTATTATGGGGATATTGGCAGGGAGACCTTTTCATTCAATCCTTATTGGAGATGACTCGATTGCTAAACGCCCAATGAAAAGAGTGACAGAACCATTAAAATTGTTCGGGACTAAAATAGACGGTCGTTCAGAAGGCAATTATACCCCTTTATCAATCAGAGGGGGTGGCCTCAAAGGAATTACATACAAGTTGCCTGTAGCGAGTGCACAGGTGAAGTCTGCTCTCTTGTTGGCAGGGCTCCAGGCAGAAGGTACAACTGAAATTCAAGAACCTGAAAAAACAAGAAACCATACTGAAAAAATGATTATCGAATTTGGTGGCCATATCGAAAGGCATGGAGATACTATCAAGGTAAAAGGCGGTCAGGCGTTAAAAGGAACTGAAGTCTATGTCCCCGGGGATATTTCCTCAGCAGCCTTCTTTATGGTAGCCGCTGCAATTGTGCCGAATAGTAGAGTGCTCCTGAAAAATGTCGGTCTTAATGAAACCCGTGTGGGGATTGTTGAAGTGATGAAGAAGATGGGGGCATCCATTGAAATAATGGCGAGTTCAAAAAGTGGAGAGCCGATAGGGGACATCCTGGTTGAATCTTCAGATCTTACGGGAATAGAAATTGGTGGAGAACTGATCCCATCATTAATTGATGAAATACCTGTTATCGCCTTGTTAGCATCCCAGGCAAAGGGAAAGACCTTAATTAAGGATGCAGAAGAGTTAAAGGTTAAGGAAACAAATCGTATCGATGCCATTGTACAAGAGCTTGGCAACCTTGGTGCTGATATTCAAGGAACTGAGGACGGCATGATTATTGAAGGGAAAACGCCATTACATGGCGGTGAGGTCCATTCCTGGGGGGATCATCGGATTGGAATGACTCTGGCTGTAGCTTCTTTAATAACAAATTCTGATGTCTACCTTGAAGGTGCGGATGCTGTGAACATTTCGTACCCAACTTTCTTTGAGCATATAAACAAGCTGTTAAAAAAATAATGTATATGAATTCCTATTGGGAGGTGTTCGGGCTATGAATCAGTCCAAACACCTCTCCTTTTATATGAATGCATAGCATGATTTCATCCCTTTTTTCATAGCTTGTCTATAAAGGAAGGTGATGGCGATTTGAGTACGTATATTATTGAAAATGCGAATTGGGTTAAAGACTCCAAGATCACTCAAACTTCTTTACTTGTTAAAGACGATAAAATATCGGCCATAAGAGACAGGTTTTCTTATTATCGGTACATGAGGATGGATGTTTCATCTTTCATGATGACTCCCGGACATGTAATGTGTGACTTAGAAGTGCCTGAAATAACTGATTTTCTTTCAATAAAGAGTTATTACCTGGATGAATTTATCCACAAAGGTTGTACTACTGTCCTGACGGCATTCAAATTAGGGTATGAATACGAATTCTTAGCTAAGTTGAATGAACGCAAAACCTCCTTGTTAAATAGTCCTCTTGATTACACGATAGGGTTAAAAACATCCGCAAATCTAATTACCCCTACAGTCATTCGGTCATGTAAAAGACATAAAGTTCCCGTTGTCTGGATTGACATTGACGAATTAGAATCATTCAAGGGAATTCGCTGGGGATGGATCAAAGAATGTTTATATGATTATCCTATTACTTTTGTCCCTTTTTTTACGACAAATATAGACAAAAAAACAAAATTAAAGCATCTTAAAATATGGCAAAATACGATGGAAAACGAGAAAATCCCTCATCTTTCAAATGAAATCCCGCAAAAAGAACCTATGAGATTAGAAGAACTGAAGAAAATTGGAATATATCCCCTTAGAGGAAATTTTTTGGTGGGTGGAGAAATAAGTTATAACCTCTATATGAATGTCGAAGGTGAGACGGGTGCTGAGCCCCTGGCATTTAAAATTGATCATCATGTGCTAAAATGTACAATGAATAAAGGAAAATGTTATTACTTAAATAATAGAGGCTATTATTATCCTGGTGCTGGTGAAGAACTAGTCATCCAAACACCGGGGTACTTTATTTAATGACTATTAGCTTTTTTATAGAAAGGGATTGACCATGTCATACGCTGAACAAATGTTATCTTCATTAGAAGAAGGGAAATTGGACGAAGCAAAAAAACAATATAAGCAAGCATTGAAGTTTGGAAGTCATGAAGAGAAATTCAGTCTGGCTGAAGAATTACACCATTTAGGGTTTCTGGAAGAAGCAAAAGAGTTGTATGAAAATCTGTTGGAATATTATCCAGGAGAGGGAGAACTAGTGATCGAGATCGCAGAAGTTCTCGTTGAGATGGATAATGAAGAAGAAGCGATAGACAAACTCGCAGAATTGGATGAAGAAGATCCGACCTATCCAAGAGCTTTGCTTCTTTTGGCAGATCTGTATCAAATGCAAGGTTTATTTGAAGTTAGTGAACAGAAGCTTTTACAAGCCAAGAAGTTATTACCCGACGAACCTGTCATTGATTTCGGACTGGGGGAATTATACTCTGAAACAGGCAGGTTCCTTGAAGCGATAAGGCATTATCATGCCCTTATTCAGAGAGGCACGACCGAGCTGGGGGGAACCAATGTTCATCAAAGGTTAGCCGAAGCTTATAGTGTAGGAGGAGCCTTTGAAGAAGCATTGACACATTACGAAAAGGCTCTGGAAGATCACTTGGAAATCAATACACTGTTCGGATATGCTGTTACTGCATATCAGGCTGGATTCTATGAAAAAGCCATTGAAAAGCTTATTTCGGTTAAAGAGCTGGATCCGGAATATCATTCGGTGTATTTATTATTAGCGAGGTCCTATGAACACGAAGAAAAGCTGCAGGAAAGCCTGGAAACCATTCAAGAGGGCGTAAAACAGGATGAATACAACAAGGAACTGAATTTGTTTGGTGGGAAAGTTTCCTTAAAGCTTGGGCTGGAAAAAGAGGCAGAATTATTTTTTAGGGAAGCATTAGCCTTAGATCCTGGTTATGTCGAAGCAGCTTTAGTCATAAATAAATTGTTCTTTACGCAAGATCGATTTGAGGATGTATTGGAGATTGCCCAGATGCTTACGGTTGAAGGGGAAGAAGAGCCGCAAATCAACTGGGATCTTGCAAAGGCCTATGAGGGGCTTGAACAATTTAATCATGCATTAAAACAATACCGTATTGCATATACTTACTTTAAGAATCATCAAGAGTTTTTACTAGAGTACGGACAATTTTTAGTAGAAGAAGGACTCAGAGGTGAAGCAGTAGAAGTATATAAGCACCTGATTGAAATGGATCCTTCAAATGATGAGTGGCAGGACTTGATTGAAAGATTACAAGACTAAACGACGTCGGTGGTACAAAGGGATTTACTGGTGTGTAAACATGAGAACACCTTAGAGTTGCTAACGTTTTTAACTGTATTCAAAAGGAAAACGGACCTAAACTAAAAAGGATTCTGCAGAGGAGGGAAAACCATGACCACCCCTGTTTCTGTCAACGAGAAGAAAGAATTTATTCGCTGGTTTTTAAACCGATATCAATTAAAAAGAAGAGAATGTGTGTGGATACTGAATTACCTGATGAGTCATGACCAATTAATGAAAAAAGTTCATTTTGTTGAAGAATCTCAGTACTGTCCAAGAGGTCTTGTGATGTCCACGCATTGTGTTGAGGATGTGCCATTCCGATTCTACAAAGAGAACATCATGACAACTGATGCGGAGAAGTCATTTCACGATATTCGTTTAAATAAAGACGAAGATATTTATATTCAATTGAACTTCAGTAAGGCAAATTCAAGTTATCAATTTGCAGCAGTACTTGAAGAAAACCCGTTTATGCCGAAGTATCTATTGATTAATGAAAAAGACAGGATTGTTGCAGAACAATTCCTCAAAGACAGTTTGCAAACCTTTCAACGTGATCGATTACTAAAGGCCATTGATCAGGCTCTTGATACAGGTGATGAAAAATCCTTCAAGAAATTAACCCAAGAATTGAATAGCTTAAGCTAAAAGCTCGAATGAAGAGAAAGGTACATCTCTTCATTCGAGCTTTTTTATTCACTTGTGGGGTCTCGACCTTTCCTCCATTTTCCGCAGGAGTCAAATGCCTTCCGCTACAATCCACTCTGTGCTTCGATATTTTGTTTGCATATGCCAGATAGAAAAAAACAAAAAACCATTCCGAATATTGAAAAATTCAAATTTGGAGTTGAGCATCTTCCGCTTCAATAAACTAAATAAGCATGAATTTTGATATTAAAATTTATAATACACCAACCAATCTTTTAAAAGGATTTTGTCCCTTTTAAGCTCTGTAAAGATAATTTCTTACAGATGGTGAGGGGGTAGTGCGTAGACTCCTGCGGAAGTACCGTTCGTGCCGAGACCCCGGAAGCGAAGCTGAGGAGGCTCGGCGGAACGTCCGCGGAAAGCGAAGCACTTCCCCTCACCATCCAGCACAAACTAATTGGCAGAGCCTAGGAAACCTTATTGCTTAAAGCAACAATCTTTTCGAAAAAGAGCCTCATTCTATAGGTTCAGATAAATAGGAAGAAGGTTTATGGAGCATACTATTAAAAAAGTGAAATCGCTTTTAAACGAGTGTTATAAAGTGATATGATGGGAAGTGAAAAATGAAAGAAGAAACGAGGGTTTTAAATGAATTGGAACGTTAAAGATATTGAAGTCTTTGAATCTGAAAAAGAATACATAGATACGGCCGTCATTCCGATTGTTCCTGTTGATTTTCTAAAGGATATCAAAGTGTCCGCAGCACAATCCGAATTCATCACGCTGCTAACCTTTCACCTTGAAAGGCAATTTAAGGGTAGGATGATCATGACACCTCCATTTACGTATACTATGTCTACTTCAAGAGAGAATGAGGTTTCAAGATTAACTCAGTGGGCGGGGGAATTAAGTGCCAGCGGAGTGAAACATACGTTCTTTCTTACATCGGACAGCGAATGGAAAAAGGTAGAGGGAAAGTTGCATGACCGCTTGATTTGGGTGCCTTCTGTACCACTTGAGCATCTAGATGAACAGTACAAACATTCCATCATGGAAGATCAAGTGAAGCAGCTCTTAAATGTGATTGTACAAAAATGGCAAAAAAATTCATAAAAACTTCACATTGTGTCCATCATTTAGATTAGAGAGTTATTGACCTTGTATAGAGTTTAATATATCATAGTTATGTCCTAGTTTTATATTTGTGCGAAATATGTCCGATGGACTTACCTTACGATAGAGGGGGGAAAAGGATGAGCAAACATCGTGTATCTAGACGTCAATTCCTTAACTATACACTTACGGGTGTAGGCGGTTTCATGGCGGCAGGAATGTTAATGCCGATGGTTCGATTTGCTGTAGATCCAGTATTAAAAACTTCAGCTGCTGGAGAATTTAAAGCGACAAAGCAAAAAGTTTCAGAGTTAACGAACGAACCAGTACGTGTCGATTTCTCTTATGAACAAAAAGATGCGTGGTACACATCAGAAGTAACACAAACTGCATGGGTTTATAAGAACAAAGAGGGGAATGTAGTTGCTCTTTCACCAGTATGTAAGCATCTTGGATGTACTGTAAACTGGGCGGGCGACAAGAGTAACCCAAACAAGTTCTATTGCCCTTGTCATGGTGGTTTGTATGAGAAAAACGGGAAAAATGTTCCTGGTACACCACCGACAGCACCGTTGGATGTATATCCAACAAAAGAAAAAGACGGTATTTTATACCTTGGACAACCTGAACCAAATAAATATGTTAAGTAAGGGGGCGTAATCTGTGCTGAACAAAATCTATGATTGGGTTGACGAGCGTTTGGACATTACGCCTTTGTGGCGCGATATTGCGGATCACGAAGTACCTGAACATGTAAACCCGGCGCATCATTTTTCAGCGTTTGTTTACTGCTTTGGTGGTTTAACATTCTTCGTTACCGTAATTCAAATTTTATCTGGAATGTTCCTGACAATGTACTATGTTCCAGATATTAAAAACGCTTGGGAATCTGTGTATTACCTGCAAAATGAAGTTGCATTTGGACAAATTGTCCGTGGAATGCATCACTGGGGAGCTAGTTTGGTTATCGTAATGATGTTCTTACATACACTACGTGTCTTCTTCCAAGGTGCATACAAAAAACCTCGTGAATTGAACTGGGTTGTTGGAGTACTTATTTTCTTCGTAATGTTAGGACTTGGTTTCACTGGTTACTTATTACCGTGGGATATGAAAGCGCTATTCGCTACGAAGGTTGGTATTGAAATCGCAGCTGCTACACCATTTATCGGTGAGCAAGTGAAGATCTTACTCGCAGGAGATTCTTCTATCATTGGTGCACAAACACTAACGAGATTCTTCGCTATTCATGTATTCTTCCTGCCTGCAGCATTGCTTGGACTAATGGGAGCTCACTTCCTGATGATCCGTAAGCAAGGTATTTCAGGACCACTATAAGATACGAACATAATTTAATAAACCTTAAATTAGAAGGAGGGGGACGCTATGCATCGAGGAAAAGGGATGAAGTTTGTAGGGGACTCACGTGTACCTGCAGACAGAAAGCCGAATATTCCTAAAGATTATTCGGAGTTCCCTGGAAAAACAGAGGCTTTCTGGCCAAACTTCTTACTAAAAGAATGGTTAGTTGGAGCTGTTTTCCTAATCGGTTATCTATGTTTAACGGTTGCTCATCCATCACCGTTAGAGCGTGTTGCCGATCCAACAGATACTGGATATATTCCATTACCTGACTGGTATTTCTTATTCTTATACCAATTACTTAAATACACATATGCATCTGGACCTTATAATGTTATTGGAGCATTCGTTATTCCTGGAATCGCATTTGGAGCGCTTTTACTTGCTCCATTTATCGACGTAGGACCTGAACGTCGCCCAACGAAACGTCCATTTGCAGTAGGATTCATGTTATTGGCACTTGCAGCAACATATTTCTTGACTTGGGAATCAGTTGTGACTCATGATTGGGAAGCAGCGAAGGAACAAGGTAAGATTCAGGCTGAAGTGGATATCGATAAAGAATCTGAAGGGTATAAAATCTATGCAGACCAGAAAAACGGTTGTATTAACTGTCATGGTGAAAATCTGCAAGGTGGAGCAGGACCTTCTTTAGTTGCAACTGGCCTCTCACCTGAAGAAGTAGCGGATATTGCTAAAAACGGTAAACCACCAGGTATGCCTGCAGGTTTATTTAAAGGATCAGACGAAGAGCTGGACAAACTGGCTGAATTCATCTCTGGTTTAAAAGAATAAATAGTGAAAAAGGGCCGGCTTACGTTGGCTCTTTTTTTTCTACTTGAAAGAGAGGATTAAATAAATGCTCTGGATCATGTCCATCTTGAAGAACAAAACGTTTGTATGGTTGCTTCTCATTGTGAATGTGTTTGGCACTATATACGGTTATATATGGTATATCTCTCAACTACGAAATACTCCCTCGCAATTTTTAGTGTTTGTTCCCGACAGCCCGACAGCCAGTCTGTTTTTTTGTTTCGTTCTCATAGCATTTTTACTGAATCGCAATTGGCCATTATTTGAAGTGTTAGCCATTATCACACTGTTTAAATATGGGATATGGGCCGTGGTAATGAATTTGTTAACACTGTGGGTTTCCGGAGATTTACCTTGGGAGGGCTATATGCTCATGGTGTCACATGGAGCAATGGCTATACAAGGAATATTGTATTCTTCCTTTTACCGGGTGAGGATTTGGCACATTATAGCCGGTGCAGTATGGACTGTACATAATGACATCATCGATTACGTATATATGCAGTTTCCCGTTTACTCAAGTTTGTATATGTACATACAACATATTGGATACTTCACTTTTTGGTTAAGTATTGTCTCGATCGCTATCGCTTATATCTTCACACAAAAAACGAAACGCTTAGATATTCAACTTATGCCATAGTCTTTTTTTGGTCTACTCTTGTCCACCCTTTCATAAACTTTACTAGTAGTTTTAGGGGGGACAAGTATGAAATTTATCCAATTCTTTATCGCGCTTTTCTTTTTTCTCATTTTAATACCTCACCCATTAAATGCAGTAGAGTCGACGTCTCCGATGAACGAGCTTGATGAAGTTGCAGACCAGGCCTTGCAAATGACAAAGGCTGGAAGATATGAAGAAGCGAAACATCTACTGGTTTATTTTTCTGATGAATTTGCGTCTTTAAGCGCACAACGTTCTTTTTCAATGGATGAGCTTAGAATTCTTACGATCTCACATAATCTGGCAGTGGAGAGTATCAATCAGACCTCTGCTGACATGGAACAGAAGGTGAACGCCGTTACAAAGTTCCGCCTTGTGATGGATGCTTTAAGCAGTCAATATCAGCCTTTGTGGGTCGAAATGGAAGACCCGATAATGGAAGCATTTAATGGGGTGAAGTCGGCAGCTGAAAATGGAAATGCAGATGAATACCATACCACATTGAATGTGTTTTTATCGAAATATAATATTATCCAACCAAGTATTAAATTAGATATTCCGGTAGAACGTGCTCAAGCGCTGGACGCAAGGATTTCTTACTTGGATCATTACCGGCAAGACGTGTTGGAAAGTACGGAAACCATGACCGAATTAACATCCTTGGAAACCGACCTTGAGAAGCTGTTTGAGAATAAACAAGAGGATGAAGCGGATCCTTCCCTCTGGTGGGTGATTATTTCAACCGGTAGTATCATTGTTTCTACATTATCTTATGTAGGTTGGAGAAAATATAAAGGACAAGGTGAGGCAAAAAAGTCAGAGCGTCAAAAAAATTGACAGAATCTTTATATCAATATAAAATTTAATGTATCTAATCATCTGGAGGTTATTGCGATAATGGCAGGATTTTTAATTTACTTTTTACTCATTGCTCTTATTCCAATCGGAGCTCAAATGCGTGTAAAGAGTACGTTTAAGAAATATTCAAGAGTGGCCACCACTTCAGGTATGACTGGAAGGGAAATGGCTAGAAGGATTCTCGATGACAATGGATTACACAACGTGAAGGTCGTGGAAGGCAGAGGGTTTTTGAGTGACCACTACAACCCGATTACAAAAACGGTAGCATTGTCACCTGATAACTATCACGGACATTCTGTAGCGGGAGCAGCTGTTGCGGCCCATGAAGTCGGGCATGCGATTCAAGATGCTGAAAGCTATGCATTTCTACGATTCCGTCATGCGTTGGTTCCAGTTGCGAACATAGGCTCCAATATGTCCTGGATCTTCTTGCTGATCGGAATGTTCACTCAAATGACTGGAATGTTCCTGCTTGGAATCATTCTGATGGCTGCGGGGGTTGTGTTCCAATTAATCACCCTTCCTGTAGAATTCAATGCTTCTTCCCGGGCGATGAACCAGATCGTTTCACTTGGTCTGATTCGGAATGAAGAAGAACGACATGCACGGAAAGTATTGAACGCCGCGGCAATGACATATGTAGCTGCTGCTGCAGTTGCGGTTATTGAATTACTTAGACTTGTATTAATCTTTACTGGGATGAATGGTGACGATTGATTCTAAATAAAGAAGAAGCTGGACTCTAGTTATGAGCCCAGCTTCTTTTTGTATATGGTAGATCCATGTTAGTCATGTAAAGGGTTCTTGTCTGCGTCTAATGTAAATCCTTCGCCAAGTACGTCATGTACTACGGTG
Source organism: Rossellomorea sp. H136 (assembly GCF_056838065.1). Lineage (NCBI taxonomy): Bacteria > Bacillati > Bacillota > Bacilli > Caryophanales > Bacillaceae > Rossellomorea > Rossellomorea sp. H136. The sequence goes on along the minus strand of NZ_CM166371.1, from coordinate 3,033,729 downwards.
ACGGAGACGAATGCATGTGGATCGACGCTTGTGATGATATTTTTCAGCCGTACGATTTCATTTTTTCCGACCACACAGTAGAGCACTTCCCTGTTTTGTTTCGTGAACGAACCATGTCCTCTTAGCACGGTTACCCCCCGGTCCATTTTTTCATTAATGACACTCGCTATTTCTTCATGGCTGTCGGAAATAATCATAGCTCCTCTGGCTGAGTATGCCCCTTCCTGCATAAAGTCAATGACCCTTGCCGCAACGAATACAGCTACCAGTGTATACATGGCTTCCCTGTATTCAAGGTACGTGATGAGGGACGCTCCAATGACGATGGCGTCAAACATAAACATCGTTTTCCCCATGCTCCATCCTATGTACTTATGGGCGAGTCGAGCGATGATATCAACGCCGCCCGTCGTACCGCCATATCTGAAAATAATCCCCAGTCCAACCCCGATAAAAACCCCTGCAAATAATGCTGCAAGAAACAGATCGCCTTCCAGGTTGATGGTCATTTGATATCTTTGGAAAATCCATAGAAATACAGAGAGGCTGACGGTTCCGAGTACAGTATAGTAGAAAGCTTTCTTTCCGAGAAGCTTCCATCCTAAGAAAAATAGGGGGATATTTAAGGCCAGGTTGGAGTAAGACGGATCAATGTCAAATAAAAAATAAAGGATAAGTGTTATTCCGGTAAATCCGCCTTCAGCCAATTTATTTTGGATATTAAAATGGACAAGACCAAATGCGAAGATAGCTGCCCCCAACAGGATGAATAATATATTTTTTAAGCGTAATACCAACATATGTGTTTCCCTCCTTCTATTCGTATTATCTCGTTGACAGAGACATTATATAAGAAGAAAAATGAACTGGCAATGAAGAGTTAATAAATCAAACGTAATATTTGTCAAACGGGAAGGATTTAGCTAACATGATAGGAGATACTGAAGGAGTGTGGCTTCTTATGGATAATAAAAAAACGATGGATCAATTACAAAAAGAGGTAGATCAATACATAAGTCAATTTAAAGAAGGATATTTCAGTCCATTAGCAATGGTGGCGAGGCTCACGGAGGAACTAGGTGAACTGGCGAGAGAAGTAAATCATTATTATGGAGAAAAACCAAAGAAGAATTCAGAGGAAGAAAAGACGATTGAGGAAGAACTCGGGGATTTATTGTTTGTGGTCATCTGCCTGGCGAACTCCCTGGATATCAGCCTGGAAGAGGCCCACAATCGTGTGATGGATAAATTTAATACAAGAGATAAAGATCGCTGGACAAGAATTGAAAGTAGGGATGAAGATGGAACAAATTAACGTCACTATTGCTGGGCCAAGAGGAAGAATGGGGAAAGAAGCGGTTCAGTTAGTAAAGGATATTGAACATTTTACGCTTATTAGTGTGATTGATTATAAGAAAGAAATAGATATAGATGTACCGGTGTACGCGGATATTGAATCATGTTTTCAAGATCAAACCCCAGATGTGCTTATCGATTTAACAACTCCAGAAGTAGGTTATCACCATACAAAAACGGCACTGGAATACGGTGTTAGACCAGTTGTGGGCACGACAGGTTTCTCTACAGATGAATTAAATGAACTTAAAACCCTTGCAGAATCAAAGTCACTGGGATGCATAATTGCCCCCAATTTTGCTATTGGAGCAGTGCTTATGATGAAATTTTCCCAGATGGCAGCTAAGTATTTCAATGATGTGGAAATCATTGAATTACATCACGATCAAAAACTGGATGCACCTTCAGGGACTGCCGTTAAGACAGCCGAAATGATCAGGGAAGTGAGAGAATCGAAGCAGCAGGGGCACCCTGATGAAAAGGAAACGCATTCTGGTGCAAGAGGGGCGAATGTTGATGGCATACATATCCATAGTGTCCGCCTGCCGGGATTAATTGCTCATCAACAGGTGATGTTAGGAGCGGAGGGTCAGACATTAACGATCCGCCATGACTCTTTTAACCGGGGAAGCTTCATGTCAGGAGTGAAAGTTTCCGTTGATACGGTCATGAAGCTGGATACACTTGTGTACGGGCTGGAAAATATTCTAGATTAAAGGGTGAGTGTTATGAATATCGCATTAATAGCTCATGATAAGAAAAAAGACGATCTTATTCGTTTCGTATTGGCATATAAGTCAATAATTGAAGAACACGCTCTTTTCGCCACTGGAACAACGGGAAAGAGAATCGGGGAAGAAACGGGGTTATCTGTCCATCGTTTCCGTTCAGGTCCACTGGGGGGAGACCAGGAGATAGGTTCTTATATTGCCAATAATAATATGGATCTTGTCCTGTTTTTTAGAGACCCTTTAACAGCTCAGCCGCATGAACCTGATGTATCTGCTTTAATCAGACTATGTGATGTGTATCAAGTTCCATTAGCTACCAATATGGGAACAGCAGAAGTATTGGTGAAAGGGCTCGAAAGAGGAGATATCGAGTGGCGAAGTGTGGTAAAGGATAAGGAGGAGTAAAGTGGATCAACAAATAGACATCCTCGCATTTGGAGCCCATGCCGATGACGTGGAGATCGGCATGGGAGGTACCCTTGCAAAATATGCGGCTGAAGGAAAGAAGATTGTAATTTGTGATCTCACAGAAGCCGAACTTTCTTCAAATGGAACCGTTTCTATGCGTAAAGAAGAAGCAAGGTCAGCTGCACAAATATTGGGTGCCGACAAGAGAGAGACCTTGGATGTTCCGGATAGAGGAATTTACATAACAGATGAAAACATTCAAAAAGTGGTTAACGTGATCAGAATGTACAAGCCCAAAGTGATATTCGCTCCCTACGGCCAGGATCGTCATCCTGATCATGGTAATGCTTCACGATTGATCAAAGAAGCTTTTTTTTCAGCTGGAATTCGAAAATTCCATCCCGCAACTCCGGCACATAAAGCGGATAATCTGTATTTTTATATAATCAACGGCTTTCACAAACCTCAATTTGTAGTGAATGTTGAGGCCTATATGCATTCGAAGATTCGAAGCTTAGAGGCATATACGAGCCAGTTCACCCAAGGGTCTGGAGGAGTGTCGACTCCTTTAACGGAAGGATACATAGAAGCGGTTGAAGCAAGGGAGCGAATGATGGGGAAAGAAGCGGGCCTACGTTATGCAGAAGGATTCTTTTCCTATAACACCCTAATATTGCATCAAGATTTGTTAGGAGATTAATGGTATGAAAATGAAAATAGGTATTACCTGCTATCCGACTGTTGGGGGTTCTGGAGTAGTAGCTACAGAACTGGGGAAATTATTAGCAGAGAGAGGCCATGAAATTCACTTTATTACCTCGAGCATTCCATTTCGGTTAAATAAAATGTATCACAACATCTACTTTCATCAAGTGGAAGTGAGTCAATATTCAGTGTTTCAATACCCGCCTTACGATATAGCACTGGCGAATAAGATGGCAGAAATTACAGAGCGTGAGAACCTGGACATCCTTCATGTACATTATGCTATTCCGCATGCAGTCTGTGCCATTTTGGGTAAACAAATGTCTGGTAAAGATGTAAAGATTGTCACCACCTTGCACGGCACAGATATTACCGTACTAGGTTATGATCCTTCTTTAACAGGAGCGATTCGATTCGGGATCGAAAAGTCAGACGTGGTGACCGCGGTTTCTTCCGCATTAGTGAAACAAACCAATGACTTGATACAGCCGGATAAGGACATTCATACGGTCTATAATTTCATAGACGAAAGAGTTTACAAATCAGTAGATTCTCAGCATCTTAGAAATGAATATGGAATTAAGGATAATGAAAAGGTCATTATTCATGTTTCCAATTTTCGTGGGGTGAAAAGAGTAACAGATGTTGTAGCTGCATTCAACCTTATACAAAACGAGATCCCGGCAAAGCTCCTTCTTGTCGGGGACGGACCTGAAATGACGGTGATATGCAGGCAGGTGGGAGAACTCGGATTAGAAGATAAAGTATTGTTCCTTGGAAAACAGGATAACTTGGAGGAGCTTTATTCGCTTAGTGACATTAAACTGCTACTTTCAGAAAAAGAAAGTTTCGGTTTAGTTGCCCTGGAGGCTATGGCTTGCGGCGTGCCGAGCATCGGTACAAATGTAGGGGGCATTCCTGAAGTCATTGAGGATGGATACAACGGCTTTATTTGTGAAGTCGGGAACGTGGCTCAAGTTGCAGAAAAGTCTCTGTTATTGCTTAAAGATGAAGCACTTCACAAAGAGCTTTCGGAACATGCACTACAAACGGCCCGAACAAAGTTTCACTCCAGCAAAATTGTAGAAGAGTATGAACGGATCTACAAAGAGCTTCTATCATGATACAACCGGAAGGTAAAGATCCGAGCAAAGCAGGTGTTAAAAATGTTACCGAGTATATTCCAACAAGCAGTACCCGTTTTAAAAAAGATTGAAAGGGCTGGATTCGTTGCCTATTTCGTTGGTGGATCTGTCAGGGATCACTTCCTAAGCCGTCCGATTAATGACGTAGATATCGCAACGTCAGCCTATCCACAAGAACTAAAGGAGATATTTCCGAAAACAATTGATGTAGGCATAGAACACGGGACTATTCTGGTCATAGATGAGGGAAGAGAATATGAAATCACTACATTCAGGACTGAATCTGGATATGCGGACTTTAGGAGGCCGGATAAAGTTGAATTCATCCGTTCCTTAGAAGGGGATCTGGAGCGCCGTGACTTTACGATGAATAGTATGGCCATGGATGCTGATGGGAAAGTATATGATCCCTTTAAGGGCATGGATGACATACATAATAGAGTGATCCGGACAGTTGGATCACCGGACTTGCGGTTTAATGAGGACGCTCTTCGTATGATGAGGGGGGTGCGCTTTGTCAGTCAATTAGGCTTCAAGGTCGATCCTGATACATTGAATGCGTTAAAAGAGCACTCAAGGCTTCTTGAGCATATAGCTGTAGAAAGAAAAACGATGGAGTTCGAGAAAATTTTAGGAGGTAAATGGAAACGAGAGGCACTTGCCCTTCTTGTCCGTACCAAACTATATAGTGAACTCCCTCATTTGACTCAACAGAAAAAAGCTCTTAAAGATGTAGCGAATCTTATTCGATTAGAAAATATTAATAAAGACCAAACATGGTTACTTCTATTAGCATATATCGGGAAAATTGATACCGAGGAGTTTCTAAAAGGCTGGAGGCTACCAACGAAAACGATACGGGAACGTTCGAAGGAGCTTGGAATCTTAAAGGAAAGAAGGAAGTCCGGGTGGTCTAAATCCTTGCTTTATCGTGCCGGCCTGGAAGCAGCCATAAATGTTGAGAAAGTCCATGAATGCATAGAATCTAAATCGGTTTCTTCTGTAGAAACCGTGAAGGAAGAATATTCTTCTTTAGCGATTACTTCGAGACAACAACTGGATGTAACAGGAAATGACTTAATGACATGGGCGAACAAAAAGGGAGGTCCATGGATGAAGGAACTTTTGGCTGAAATTGAATCCGCGATTGTAACTAATACAATCAATAACGATAAAGAAACGATAAGGAGGTGGCTACAGACATGCAATCGACTATAAAGAAGAAACTGCTTCACGCTTTATCTGAATCGAATCAGGAATTTTTATCCGGACAAGCACTGGCTGATATAGCAGGCTGTTCAAGAACGGCTATTTGGAAGCATATTGAAGAACTTCGTAAAGAAGGTTTTGTGTTAGAAGCCGTAAGAAAAAAAGGATATCGAGTTATTGAAACCCCTGATAGTGTGACAGAAAGTAAGATCCGCTTAGGATTACAAACGAAATCGTTAGGCAGAGTGATCCACTATGAAGAGTCGGTTCAAAGTACACAGCGCATCGCTCATGTGCTTGCGGGCGACGGCGCATCAGAAGGTACGTTGGTCATTGCTGATGAACAAACTGCCGGAAGAGGCAGGTTAATGAGAGAGTGGCATTCATCAAAAGGAACGGGAATTTGGATGAGTCTGATCTTAAAGCCCCTTCTTCCACCCCAAAAGGCCCCACAGTTTACACTCATTACTGCAGTTGCCGTCGTTCAAGCGATCGAGGAAGTAACCGACCTTCATCCGCAGATCAAATGGCCGAATGATATTCTTATTGACGGAAAGAAAGTGACGGGGATTTTGACGGAGCTGCAAGCTGAATCTGATAAAATAAATTCCATTATTATCGGGATCGGCATGAATGTAAATCATACGAATGAACACTTTCCTGATGAACTTCAGAAGATTGCGACTTCACTGGCCATAGAACAAGGAGAACCTTTATCAAGATCAGAAATTGTTCAAAAGGTGTTAGAACGAATAGAAGCCCTATATTCTATGTATATGAAGGAAGGTTTTACCCCGGTCAAGCTGTTATGGGAGAGTTATGCAATCAGTATCGGTAAGAAAATCCGTGCCCGTACCATCAATGGAACGATTGAAGGAAGAGCACTCGGAATAACCGATGAAGGCGTTCTGAAGATCGAAGACTCAGCAGGGACCATTCATCAGATTTATTCGGCAGATATTGAAGTGAATATTTAGGTGAAACTGGGATGGGGCTATTCGATTGCTTCCATCCCGGTTTTTTTATGGTATAATCTCATTGGGCAGTATCCTTGGAACTGCACCCCTATACGTTCAGCTTTTAAAACTTTAATACAATTTCTGCCTTGATCCATTGTGGACTGGGACAGAGGGTCGAAACAATGATACTAAACACTTATGATCCTTCTGTCATTTATTCAGGAGGTTTTTTTATGTCTTCAATGAAAGTGCTTTCATTTCGTTTCGTCACCTCTGACTGAAAAGAAGGAGGATATTATGAAACAAACAACAGATTTTCTTAAGATGAAGAATAAGAGAGAAAAGATTTCCATGCTTACAGCGTATGATTTTCCAAGTGCCAAGATAGCGGAAGAAGCGGGAATTGATGTCATCCTTGTAGGTGACAGCCTCGGAATGGTTGTATTGGGTTATGACTCAACGGTACCTGTAACAGTTGAAGATATGATCCATCATACGAAAGCCGTAAAAAGAGGGGCGAAAGATACCTTTATCGTCACTGATATGCCGTTTATGTCCTACCATTTGTCAAGGGATGAAACTCTTAAAACAGCGGCTCAGATTCTTCAACAGGGAGGCGCTCACGCTGTAAAGGTAGAGGGGGGAGATCATGTGATTGATCGTATCGAATCCCTTACAAGTGCCGGCATACCCGTTATCGCTCATTTAGGTTTAACCCCTCAATCCGTCGGTGTCCTTGGAGGATATAAAGTACAAGGGAAAACAGCCGACTCAGCCAAAAAGTTGATCGATGATGCCATAAAATGTGAACAGGCAGGTGCCTTTGCACTTGTGTTAGAGTGTGTACCAAAGCAAATAGCCAAAGAGATTTCAGAAGCATTAACGATTCCGACGATTGGTATTGGAGCAGGCAGTGAAACAGATGGACAGGTATTAGTGTTCCACGACCTTGTAACATACGGGGTGAATCGAGTGCCTAAGTTTGTTAAACAATACGGCAACGTATCAGAAGCCATTCATATCAGCATAAAAAACTATATAGAAGAAGTTAAAGGGAAGAGCTTCCCAACAGATGACCATTCCTTTACGATGCGGGATGAAGAATTGGATGCTCTCTATGGTGGAATGAAAAAATGAAAGTGATAACGAACACACAAGATCTGCAAGCTTCGATACAACAAGTTAAGAATTCAGGGTCCAATATCGGGTTTGTCCCTACAATGGGGTACCTTCATGAAGGGCACATAAGTCTAGCGGAGGAAGCCAGGAAAAACAACGATACTGTCGTGATGAGTATCTTTGTAAACCCCCTGCAGTTCGGTCCGAATGAAGACTTCGACCGCTACCCTCGTGATATTGAAAGAGATACAGAGTTAGCAAAGAATGTTGGGGTTGATATACTCTTTATTCCTGAAGTAGTAGAAATGTATGATGGGAAACAGTCTGTAGCCTTGTCTGTGATAGAGCGGGTAGAAGTACTGTGCGGACGAAAACGTGAAGGTCATTTTGACGGAGTGGTAACCGTTCTGACTAAATTGTTTCACCTTATTCAGCCGACCAGAGCGTATTTCGGGCTGAAGGATGCCCAGCAAATTGCAGTAGTGGAAGGGTTAGTAAGTGATTATTTCTTTCCGGTGGAAATAGTGAGGGTGCCTACCGTAAGAGAAGAGGATGGATTGGCGAAAAGCTCAAGAAATGTCTATCTATCAAAAGAAGAAAGAAGGGAAGCTCCTTCACTTTATCAAAGTCTGATAGAAGCAAAAAATCGTATTGATGCCGGGGAGAGAGACCCCGATACGATTATTTCTATAATTTCAATGAACGTTCAAGAAAATACCTCGGGAGAAGTCGATTATGTGGAAGTGTACTCCTATCCTGAGCTAACGGAACTGTCCAGATTACAGGGTGAGATCATTATAGCACTGGCAGTACAATTTCAACAGGCCAGATTAATTGATAATATAATCATCAGTGTAGAACCAGAGGAGGATTTAAATGTTTAGAACGATGATGAGTGGTAAAATCCACAGAGCCACTGTAACAGAAGCGAACTTGGATTATGTGGGAAGCATTACCATCGATCAGGATATTTTAGATGCAGTCGGAATGATGGCGAATGAAAAGGTTCAGATTGTAAACAACAACAATGGAGCCCGACTGGAGACTTACATTATACCAGGTGAAAGAGGAAGCGGCGTCATATGTTTGAACGGAGCTGCTGCACGACTTGTGCAAAAAGGTGATATTGTCATCATCATATCATATAAACTGGTAGCTGAAGAAGTGGTCCATGACCATATCCCGAAAGTAGCTATCATGGGAGAAAATAACCGTATCATTGACATGATCGGAACAGAACCTGAAGCGACAATACTATAAAAAAAATCGGCAAGTCTTCTAATTTGTGAATAGGAGACTTGCTTTTTTGTTTATGGTACACTTATTTAGAAATCATAAGAGTATGATGTAGGATCTAAATAAAGGCAGTGAAGAACATGTACCCATTTAAATTCGTTGTTATCGATCTTGAAACAACAGGAAATTCTCCTAAAAAGGGAGAAAAAATCATCCAACTATCAGCGGTTATTATAGAAAGCGGAAAGATCATTGACCAATACACATCATTTGTGTCACCTGGTAAACCGATTCCTGCGTTTATTGAGGAATTGACGGGGATCAATGATGAAATGGTCAAGGACGCTCCAGCATTTCATGAAATTGCACCGAAAATACTTGAGCTTCTGGATCATGGCGTTTTTGTTGCTCACAACGTTCAATTCGATTTATCATTCCTTCAAGCAGAACTGGAAGAAGCAGGCTATAATCCATTTACGGGTCCTGCCTTCGATACAGTAGAATTAGCTAAAGTGGCCTTACCATCAGCAGATAGTTTTAAACTGACGGAATTATCCAATTCTTTGGATTTAAGCCACGTAAGGCCTCACCAGGCAGACAGTGATGCCTATGTGACAGCCGAAATTCTTCTTTATTTTATTAAAGAATTGTCCAAGCTCCCATTAGTCACACTCGAAAATCTTCACAAGCTTTCACATCATTTGAAAAGTGATCTTTCCTTATTGTTTGACAGTATTGTGAGTGAGAAACAAAAACACGTAGAGGATCTTCCACCCCAGTTAGAGGTGTATCGAGGACTGGCTCTTCGGAAGAAAAATGCTTCAAAGAAAGAAGTTCTACCTATTGAAGAGTTCCATGTTGCTGAACCCGATATAGAAGAACACTTGGCACAATATGTTCCCTTCTATGAGAAGAGAGAGCAGCAAATGGAGATGATGGATGAGATACAACATGCTTTTCAAGAATCCCGCCATGTGGTCATAGAAGCGGGAACCGGAGTTGGCAAGTCACTGGGCTACTTATGGCCTGCGTTTATATTTGCCAAGGGCTCTCATGAAAAGGTGGTCATCAGTACATACACCATCCAATTACAAGAGCAATTACTTCATAAAGAAATTAAATTATTAGAAAAAATAAGCCCTACACCATTCAGAACCGTACTATTAAAAGGGAAAAATCATTACATAAACCTGTTTAAGTTTGAACAGTCTCTCAGAGAAGATGAGTCTCAATATGACGTAGTTCTGACAAAGATGCAAATTCTGGTATGGCTTACACGAACAGAGTCCGGTGATATGGATGAACTTAACCTTACTTCTGGGGGGCAGTTGTTCTGGAATCGTCTAAAACATGACGGCTGGCACTTACCTCATACGAAAGATCCCTGGGTCGGGAAAGACTTCTATCTTTTCGCAAGAAAGAGTGCTCAAGATGCAGATATCATCATTACAAATCACTCAATGCTTCTGACTGATATCGTGAAGGAAAGCAGCATGCTTCCTCCTTACGATTACTTAGTAATAGATGAGGCTCATCATCTGGAGAAGTCAGCAAGACAGCATCTTGGAGTTGTAATGGATTATCTCTCGATTAAGTTTAGTACTTCCCAGTTAGGAACCCTGGACCAAAAACAGTTGTTCTATCGACTTGATCAGCTTATTTCCAACCACTCAGTTCAAATGAATACAAACTCATTTGAATTGGATTCTCGCATTAGTCAGTTTTACATTGATTTAGAAGAGTCCATCGGAGTGTTAACGAGCGTCTTTTATAAGAAAGCCAAAAAGAGAACCGGGGTACAAAAAATACAGCTGAGAATTACGGACGAAATGAAGAGGAGTAGCTACTTTCAACCTGTACTCATGTCCATGGAACGGGTTATTTCAGGAATGAAGTTTGTGGAAAGAGAGTTTCAGCAGGTTCTGGAGACAATCAAGGATAAGAAGATCAAGCTGCAAGATAAAGAAAAAGCCTTGATTGAAGAATTCTACAGCTTTTTAGTGGATTGGGCAGAATTGAGAATGAATTTTCAAACTGTCTTTTTAAGAGAAATGAACAACCATGTTCTCTGGTTAGATGGAGATACAAGATCATTACCGAATAGTCTTTCTATCCAAGCTCAACCAGTTACCGTCAATCGTAATCTTCAAGATGAAATCTTTGCCAAAAAGAAAAGTGTCGTCCTTACCTCAGCTACCCTGACCGTCAGCGGGTCTTTCAATTACTTCTTAAACGAGATTGGACTCATAGGTAAGGGGGTAAAACAGTTACAGCTTACTTCTCCTTTTGATTACAATGAAGTTTCTAGATTATTCGTCCCGACAGACGTCCCTGAAATTCAGCAAGTCCAAAGTGAAGAATATATTGAAGCAATAAGCTCGCATTTAATAGGAGTGGCTCAAGCGACGAAAGGGCGAATGCTCATCTTATTTACGTCTTACGATATGTTAAGGAAAACGTATGAGCTGATGAAAGAAAGTGGTTTATTAGAGGAATATGTATTAATGGCACAAGGAATCACCTCAGGAAGTCGTACAAGGCTGACAAAGAACTTCCAGCGATTTGACAAGGCGATTTTATTTGGAACGAGTAGTTTCTGGGAGGGTGTAGACATTCCCGGAGAAGACCTGTCTTGTCTTGCCATGGTCAGACTTCCTTTTTCTCCACCTGACGAGCCTGTCAATCAGGCAAAAGCAGATATCCTCAAGTCTCAAGGGAAGAATCCGTTTTCTTCTCACTCTTTACCCGAAGCGATTATTCGGTTCAAGCAAGGGGTAGGAAGGCTGATTAGAAGAAGCAGTGATCGGGGAATCGTGATTGTATATGACCGCAGAGTGATGACGACAAGGTATGGTAAGGCATTCTTGCAGTCGATTCCTTCAATGGAAGTAAAAGAAGGCGATTTATTTGATTTGGTTACATGGATTGAAGATTGGCTCTAATACAGATTAAACTTCAGTGATAAATTTTACTCTTTAACACAACCTAAAGAGTAGATGTGAAACTGGAGGATTGAAAATGAGAGTGATCTTTTCGGTAATGCTGACTTTTTTCCTTGTCATTTCAAATGCCTATGGTATAAAGGTGCCTCAGGTGGATTTACATGTATCACAAGAGGAGTATGCGATTAGTTTTCTTCCTGTTTTAAAAGGGGAGGTAGCAGTTCTTCATTTAGCTTCCGGGAAAAATTATTTAATTAATACAGGACCCCTTCAGGAAAGTAGACAATTATATTATTATTTGAATCAAATGCACATCGACAGCATAAAGGGAATCATCCTCACGGAAAAAAGAGAAGTGCATGAGGATATGATTATTGAACTTGGTAAGAAGTACTCCATAAAAGAAATAATAACGGGTAAATCCCTGGCTGAAACAATACAGAAAAATGGTTCCTTTACGATTCAAACGATTACAGAAGATCAGTCATACTCGCTTTCAAAAGAGTTAGCATTAAATGTGATGTATGAAGGCAATGAGAAAGGAGAAGGATTGGACTTTTCCATTACCTTATTCCATCATCGCTTTTTGTGGCTGAGCTCACAATCAACTCATTCTGAAGAGGTTTTACTTACAAAACCCCTAAAGAACGTAAATATTGTCAAAATACCTCTTCACTCTAAATCTGAAAATATGTCCCACAGTCTCCTGAAGCATATCGATCCTCAAACGGCTTTACTATACCGTTCTAAGGAAAGGCTTCTTAATGGTGAAATGCTTGAAGCCATCAACGAGGCATGGATTGATCTATATTTAACCGGTCAACATGGATTGATTGCCATCAAATTTAATAAGCGAAATTACGAAGTGCTTACCTTTGATCAAGAAGATGGAGTGTTTAAAGAAGAGGCGGAAAACCTTAATGCCGAAAGAAAAAATTAAGTCAGGCTGACAACGTTGTCAGCCTGACTGAGTGTGGATTAGAATAGTTTTTGAGATACGCTCTACCATTATAGCCATTAATGTTGTTATAATGTGTGTGTAGCGATTCTTACTCATAGTGTCGCGGATTGAAGTGACATCATGAGTTGTTTTTTAATAGGGGAATATCTTAAGTAAGCGGGTAAAAGGAGGAACACCATGGAGAGCCGAATTGAAATTCTTTCCACCGTTCGTATCGAATATACGGATAACTTATATAAAGTGGTTGATACATTAAATAGAACCTTAAAAAAAGATGATTATATGTTTGGTTTAGCCTTAGATCCGGAAGATCAGAATCAAGCAGTATTAACAATATATCGTACATAAAGAGTGATTGTAATGAAAAAATGGATAACGATTATCGCACTATTGTTCATCTTCCTTGGGATAACGGCTTCGGTCGTACTTTATCAAGTTTCCCGAAACCCATTGGATAATCAGGCAGATAAGGCGCTAAATAGAGTGAAAGCTGAAACGGCTATTGTTGAAGTTGAAAACACAAGCTTTTACAACGGCTCTAAGTCATATGTTGTAGTGACAGGCAAGGATGATCAAAACGAGAAGCTCGTGGCTTGGGTACCCAATAAAAAAGGGAAAATAATTGAGAAAAAATGGGCAGATGGTATTTCAAAAGAACAGGCAATCAATAAACTAAATGATGAAAAGCAACCGAAAGAATTATTATCGGTCCGTTTAGGATATGAATCTGTCGGGCCTGTATGGGAAATTACCTATTTAGATCAAGAAGACAATTTAAACTATTTTTACCTGCTGTTTTCTACTGGAGAATGGTGGAGGAAAATTGAAAATTTATAATCAACTCTAGGGGGAATACTTCAATGAAATTTATGTTAGCTGACAGAGTAAGTGCTTTAACACCATCAACGACTTTGGCAATCACTGCAAAAGCAAAGGAAATGAAGTCTCAGGGTATTGATGTTATCGGTTTAGGTGCAGGTGAACCTGACTTTAATACTCCTGAACATATTATCAATGCTGCGTATGCCTCCATGACTGAAGGTCACACAAAATATACTCCATCTGGTGGTACGGCCAAATTAAAAGAAGCAATCATTCATAAGTTTGAAACAGATCAGAAACTTACGTATAAACCATCTGAGATCATCGTGACGAGTGGTGCAAAGCATGCCCTTTATACATTGTTTCAAGTTCTTTTAAACGAAAATGATGAAGTCATCATTCCTACTCCATACTGGGTCAGCTATCCTGAACAAGTGAAGCTTGCCGGAGGAACTCCCATTATCGTAGAAGGGAAAGAAGAGAATGAGTACAAAATCACTCCACAGCAGTTAAAAGAGACGATAACGCCCAAAACGAAAGCAGTCATTCTTAACACACCTAGTAACCCTACAGGCATGCTATACTCCCACGAAGAGTTACAAGCGATTGGAGAAGTATGCTTAGAGAACGATATTCTGATCGTTTCAGACGAGATTTATGAAAAGCTTGTATATGACGGGAATTCACACACGTCTATTGCTGAATTGTCTCCAGAACTTAAAGAGCAAACCATCGTGATTAACGGGGTGTCAAAATCTCATTCCATGACGGGATGGAGAATTGGATATGCGGCAGGGAACGAGACAATCATTAAAGCAATGACCAACCTTGCCAGTCATTCTACCTCTAACCCAACGACAACTTCACAATATGGGACGGTTGCTGCCTATTTAGGAGATCAACAACCTGTAGAGGAAATGAGACAGGCATTTGAAGAGCGCTTAAACATTGTCTTTGATAAATTGAACAGTATTCCAGGGTTTCATTGTTTGAAGCCTCAAGGTGCTTTTTATCTGTTCCCGAATGTGTCAGAAGCGGCCAAGAAAGCAGGCTACAACAATGTCGACGAATTTACAAAAGCTCTGTTGGAAGAGGCAAAGGTAGCGGTTATTCCTGGGTCTGGTTTCGGATCGGACAATAATATCCGTCTTTCTTATGCCACAAGTCTTGATGCACTCGAAAAAGCAATTGAGAGAATGCATGAATTTGTGGTTAGGAAGAGTAAATAATTACAAGGTTTGCAGACCGTGTTCGTTTCGGTCTGCTTTTTCCTTAAAATCATCTCGTTTTGCTCAATCTATTGCGGCGGGATAACGGTAAATGTATAATAAATAACGATACATAAGCGTCTTAAGTTTTTTTGGAGGGAAAAAATCGTGAAAACTACTATATCTCAAGTAAGTAAGTTTGTAGGAGAAGAAGTAACCATTGGTGCTTGGCTTGCCAACAAACGTTCAAGTGGAAAGATTGCCTTTCTTCAGCTTCGTGACGGAACTGGATTCATTCAAGGTGTTGTCGTAAAAAGTGAAGTGGAAGAAGAAATCTTTCAAAAAGCAAAATCATTAACTCAAGAAACATCTCTATATGTAACAGGAACGGTTTCGGAAGATTCTCGTTCACCGTTTGGATATGAACTTCAAGTGAAAACCGTTGAAGTGATTCATGAAGCAGTGGATTATCCAATTACACCGAAGGAACACGGGACAGAATTCCTGATGGATCACCGTCACCTTTGGCTTCGTTCCCGTAAACAGCATGCCGTGATGAAAGTACGTAACGAAATCATTCGTGCAACATATGAGTTCTTTAATCAAGAAGGATTCGTAAAAGTAGATCCTCCCATTCTGACTGGAAGTGCGCCGGAAGGAACGACCGAGTTATTTGCAACTAAATATTTTGAAGAAGATGCTTATCTTTCTCAGAGTGGCCAGCTGTACATGGAAGCTGCAGCCATGGCGTTAGGGAAAGTATTCTCTTTCGGACCGACTTTCAGAGCGGAGAAATCGAAAACCCGTCGTCATTTAATCGAATTCTGGATGATCGAGCCTGAAATGGCATTCTATGATTTTAAAGATAACCTGGAAGTACAGGAGCAATATGTTTCTTATATCGTTCAGTCGGTTCTGGAAAACTGCAAGCTTGAATTAGACCGATTAGGAAGAGATACATCTAAATTAGAGCAGATCAAAGCCCCTTTCCCGCGGATCACTTATGATGATGCACTTAAGTTATTGCATGAAAAAGGGTTTGATGATATCGAGTGGGGAGACGATTTCGGAGCTCCACATGAAACAGCCATAGCTGAAAGTTACGACAAGCCGGTATTTATCACGCATTACCCGACTTCGTTGAAGCCTTTCTATATGCAACCTGATCCAGACCGTGATGATGTCGTATTATGTGCCGACCTGATCGCACCAGAAGGGTATGGAGAGATTATCGGTGGCTCAGAGCGTATCCACGATGCGGAACTTATGAAACGTCGCATTGAAGAGCACGAACTTGCTACAGATGCGTACAAGTGGTACTTGGAACTAAGAGAATATGGATCTGTTCCTCATTCAGGATTCGGTCTTGGACTTGAAAGAACAGTGGCTTGGATCAGTGGAGTAGAACACGTAAGGGAAACCATCCCATTCCCGCGTCTACTAAACCGTTTGTATCCATAATACAAACATCGTACAAGGAACCGGCTGGTTTGCTTAAAAAGCAATCCGGCCGGTTCTTTTATTTTGGCTCTTTTTTGTTGAGATTGTGGCTACTTGGTAGATGAAAGTAGGAATTCATTTCTGATATAGTATGCTCACTTTCCGCGGGGATGGTGGTTGTTTACCTCCAAAGAAGTGAATTTATTATAAGTGGTAGTTTGAAAACGGGGACCGTTCCTTTTCGCTCCAGGCACTTCCTTTCCGCGGGGAGGAAGTCGAGCCTCCTCGGGCTTTGCCCTGTGGGGTCTCGACCTTTCCTCTATCTCCCGCAGGAGTCAAGTGCCTTCCGCTACAATCCACTCTGTGGACCCATATTTTTACTGCAAAAAGACGGAAAGAAAACACAAATTATTGTAGATTTATTGATTCTTTGTTTCCAAAAACAAACGATCTACAAAGTAGCATAAGAAATTGTCTTATTAGATTGTTTCTACACTTTAAAGCTCTGTCACGAAAATCTCTTAAAGATGGTGAGGGGAACTGCGTAGACTCCGGCGGATTTTGGACGTGCCGAGACCCCGGAAGCGAAGCTGAGGAGGCTCGGCCGAACGCTAGCTGCAAGCGGAGCTGTTCCCCTCACCATCCAGCACAAGCTTGTTGACAGAGCTTCTAGCAGATCGTATGTTACAAAACAATATCCTTGTGAAAACAGCATTTTTTGTACAGTTGCCCCTACTGTTCCTTAAAGGCTTGTTGGTCCTGAAAAGTCGGCTCATCTTTTCTTATTTCCATCTTTCTTCTAATTCATAACCATGTCCACATATACTGAACCATGATATACTAGTGAGTGAGGTGTGCCGAATATGGATTATAAACGTTTAATGGTGTCCTGGATCGAAGAGGGGACACTTAACATTCCGCAATTATTATTATCAAATTATAATACCCTAGGTTTAAATGAGTCAGAGTTTGTTCTGTTATTGCAAATTTACGGTCATCTGGAAAAGGGAAACTATTTCCCTACACCAGAAGAGCTTTCAGAACCTATGAGTATTTCTACTGAATACTGTTCATCTATTTTAAGAAAATTAATGCAACAACAGTTTCTATCTATCGAAGAGGGATCTTCACCTGATGGAATCCTGTTTGAAAAGTATTCTCTAAATCCTTTATGGGAAAAAATGGCTGAGTTCGTAATACAGGACTCTAAAATGAAGCAGATGGAAAAATCCATGGAAGAAGAAGCGGATATTTACACGACTTTCGAACAGGAATTTGGTCGACCGCTTTCTCCGTTAGAATGTGAAAGCCTGGCCATGTGGTTGGATCAGGATGATCATAATGCTATTATTATTAAAGCAGCATTAAGAGAAGCTGTCATATCCGGCAAGCTGAATTTTAGGTATATCGATCGAATTCTATTTGAATGGAAGAAAAACGGTGTGAAGACCATTGAAGATGCGCGTAACCAAAGCCAGCGCTTCCGTTCTCGTCAAACCCCCGCAGCATCAAGTGATTCTGCTGCTTCTCCTAAACGAAAATCAGTACCATTTTATAATTGGCTTGAGCAATAGGACGATAAAAGGGGCTGACTCTCAAATGCTTGAGAGTTGGTCTATTTTTATTTTGGATAAACTTTGTTGATTTATAAGACAAGATGGAGGTATTAGGATACATGCTAAATAAAAAACAAATACAAATTTGCTTAGATGAAATGAGAGAGATGTTTCCAGACGCTCACTGTGAGCTGCGTCATGAAAATCCTTTTGAGCTTGTCATTGCGGTCCTTCTATCGGCTCAATGTACTGACGCCCTCGTAAATAAAGTCACTAAAGGCTTATTTGAAAAATATAAGCAACCTGAAGATTATCTGAATGTTTCATTGGAAGAACTTCAACAGGATATACGCTCCATCGGGTTATACAGAAACAAAGCCAAAAATATTCGTAAACTATGTGAGATCATCCTGACAGAACATGGAGGAAATGTTCCTGAAAGTCATGAAGAATTAGTGAAGCTGCCTGGCGTAGGAAGGAAAACAGCAAATGTAGTAGTATCGGTTGCATTTGGAGTGCCCGCTCTTGCTGTGGATACCCATGTCGAACGTGTAAGTAAGAGATTAGGTATTTGCAGATGGAAAGATAGTGTATTAGAAGTAGAGAAAACGTTAATGAAAAAAATCCCGAAAGAAGAATGGTCTGAAACTCATCACCGGTTGATTTTCTTTGGAAGGTACCATTGTAAAGCCCAATCACCCCAATGTGATGTTTGTCCGCTGGTCGATTTATGCAGAGAAGGTCAGAAGAGACTAAAGAAAAAAGGTAAGATATGAATGAAATGACTTTGAGTATTCCATTCCAACTAATTGATCCTTTTTTCTTTCCTGAGTCAAAAGTTAGAATAGATGCTTCTCATATAATACCTTATGAGCCTTTCTTCTCTTATGAAGTTCTCTATTTCAATGAGGAGGCTCCAGGTTCGCTTCCCTGGGAAGATCATGAATTATTCATAGGTATCATACTTAAGAGCTGGAGAGAGGGGGAGGAGTGTCTTAAAACGTTATTTAAAAAACGTTCTAAGGATACATTGCCCCTAATGAAAAAGAGTATTGCGCAAGTTTATATGTTTTTATTCTGGAGTAATTCAATGCCGGTAATATTAAATTCTGACATTGCTCCCATTGATAACCTTTCCATTAAACCGGTCAACGCAGGGGAGAGAATGTCATTTATTCGAAATAATCCAACCCTTTTCCATTCATTCATACAGTTATCTCAGCTATTCGAGGAGCAACATAAACAATATGCTAAATCCCTTGTTTTAAAACGAGCTGGAGAAAGTTAAAAAGGCAACGAGAAAATGTTCTCGTTGCCTTTTACCTTATTCTTGTTCTCTTCGGGAGTCTGATTGAGTAGCAGGTGGACCATTCGTGGCACCATCTCCAGTACCTGAGCCGTCACCAGTCCCAGTGCCATCACCAGTGCCATCACCAGTGCCCTCATCTGTACCTCCGTCACCATTCCCATCGCCTTCAGGTGGAGGAGAAGTGCCATCATCGCCACCTGTGTCTTCACCATCATCACCTGAATCATCTTCATTCCCATTTCCTTGACCGTTACCATTGTTATTTCCATTATTGTTCCCATTACCATTGTTATCTTGATTTTCATCGTTATTTTCATCTTGGTTTTCTTCATCTTCACCATCAGTCGCTTTTACATCAACATTGACCGTTGCAGGATTACTGCGCTGATCTCCTGATATTGCTACAACCTCAAAGGTGAATGTTCCTTGGGATTGAATGTTTTCGACATTTAATCCTTTCTTATCAGTTGACGTTAATACTTGTTTTGCTTCACCATTTATCGAAACCGCTACTTCAAACTGAACGTCCTTCTCTTTACCATAGTCCCATGCAAGAGTGATGGTTTGATCCTTCTTATTGAATTTACCCTTCAGATTTGAAGGTGCATCAATCTTATCGAATTCTTTTGAAACCTTGGAAGGTTCCGTTCCACGGACGAATAGTTCAGTAATCACTCTGTCATCTGGAGTATATTCGCTTGGCAGTCTAGCCGGATTGCTTCCTAATTCAACCTTGGATTCAACCACGCTGTCCGGCTTATTGAAATCAGGTGTGTCAACACCTTCGTGAACATAGCTCATCAGGTCACTGACGATGTATTGGGAAACCCTTCTGTCCGTAGGGGATAGTGGTATGGAACGAGTCTTATATCCAGTCCAAACCGCCGCTGTGTAGTTTGTGGTATAGCCTACGAACCATGAATCAGGTGCGCCTGTTTTAGCAATTCCGTATTTCTCGCGTTCATCTTGTGTATAGTTCGTGGTACCTGATTTCCCGGCCATCGGTAATCCTGGTACCTTGGCATAAAGGCCGGTTCCTCTTGGATGGTCGATGACGCTCTGCAGCATATCAGAAATCATATAAGCTGTATATTCCTTCATTGCAGGCTTTGGTTTATTATCATTCTTAATCTCGGTTTCACCATCGCGTAATACCACTTTTGTAACCGTATGTGGCTTGTTGTAAATACCTTCATTACCAAATGCGGCATAAGCTCCGGCCATTTGTACGGAGTTTACTCCAGGGGACACACCGCCGATTGAAGCAGATTCATAATAATGATCGAACTTTAATCCGAGACCATTTACAAATTCCTCTGCTTTCTCTGGACCGACTTCCTGAAACGTTTTTAGGGCAGTAATATTTCGGGAATCCCAGAGACCCTCACGTATCGTAATTGGCCCTTTGAATTGACCATCATAGTTGTTGAGTTCTGTTCCATCAGAATATTTATAAGGCTCGTCATTTAATATATGATACGTCGACCATTTTAAATGCTCAATGGCAGGTGCGTAGTCTATTAATGGCTTAATCGTAGATCCAGGTTGACGTTTTGTATCGATTGCAAAGTTAAATCCACGCTGAACGTTTGGATCCTGTTCTCTTCCGCCACCAATCGCTCTGATTTCTCCCGTTTTCGTATCCATAAGGGTTACCCCGGCCTGCATTGGCTCTTCAGAATTCTCTGGATAACTGAAGCTGGTATTTTCACCTGCTAAAATTTCTTCCAAACGTTTTTGAGCATTTGGGTCAACGGTTGTATAAACCTTTAAACCATCTGAAAACAGGTTATAGTCACCCATTTTTTGTACTTCATCAATAACCGCATCTACAAACGCGGGATATTTGTTTCCGTTTTTCTTTTCGACTTCTTCAGCAGAAACCAATCCTTCAGTGATCGGGATAGCCTGTGCTTCTTTTTTTTCTTCTTCAGTGATTTTACCGTGCTGTTCCATTAAAGAAAGAACGATATTTCGTCGCTTTTCCGCCTTTTCAGGGTATTTAAAAGGGTTATAGTTGTTTGGACTTTGAGGCAGTCCCGCAATCAGGGCTGCTTCATGAAGCTCAATGTCTTTAATGTCTTTACCGTAATAATAGTCTGCAGCAGTAGCCATTCCGTTTATTCCAGCTGACATATACACTTTATTGAAATACATTTCAAAAATTTCTTCTTTTGTATATTCCTGCTCAAGCTTAAGAGCCAGCCATGCTTCTTGAGCTTTTCTTTTTAATGTTTTCTCAGGGCTTAAAAAAGAACCCTTAATCACTTGCTGGGTAATCGTCGAAGCTCCTTCTGAACCGAAACCTCCTGTCACATTGGCAATGACAGCGCCCCCTAATCGAATCAAGTCAATTCCGTTATGCTTATAGAATCGATTGTCTTCTGTGGCAAGGACCGCGTCCTGCATTATCTCTGGGATGTCATCGAAGTTTGCGTATTCCCGTTTTTCTTTCCCAACGGTCGTGATCAATTCCCCGTTCATATCATAAATTTCTGATGCAATCGGATCTTTGAGTAATTTTTCATCAAGCTTAGGTGCACTGGAAGCATAATAAGCAAATAATCCAGCACCTGCAAGCATCCCGATAATACCGATGATAAATAATGATATAATGACGCGTTTAACCATAGAGCCCTTTTTCTTGCTCTTTGTGGATTTTGACTTTTGTTGGGCCAGACGCTTTTCTTCCCTTGACTTATATTGACCAGCCATATTGTTTCCTCACTTTCAATCTTCAGTGTTTTTAGTATTGTCTAAGATTTAAAATATACTACTGATATTGAGATAAATTATAGATTAACTCATTTTTCGTAAACTAAAAATATAACTGATGTACTATTTTTAAATAATCGACCCTGGGATGTAGTCCTAAAGGAATGATGACTCCTTTTTCCTCAAGCTCTACCCGTTTGATTGATTTTCTTCCTCCATTTATCATGCGGTCCCAATAAATCCTTAGAGCTTTGTAGGGAAGTAAGAACACTTCTTCGGAAGCAGAAAACCTTACTAGTACAAAGGTAATGCCGTCTTGATTATGGACGTTTTCCATATGCTGAATTTGATGCTCGTGAAAATTTTGAAGTGGAAAGGACGTTTTATTCTTTGTTTCTTTCGCTTCAAAGTCGATATATCTTCCGTTGTACACACCATTATAATCCGTCGTGGAGGGCTGCTTAAAGTATGCTTCCTTAATGACGGCTGCACTTCTCGATGGATAATGGACATCCACTATTTGAACGGGAGTCGGTTTTTTGTGAATGACTGCTTTATGAAACGTTAAATAATATTGGTTCGTTTCGTTAATGTCTTCTTCAAGGGTCATACCTCTGTTGCTATAGGATAGTTGTTTCGGTTTTCCCTTCTCTTTTTTTGAGGGTAATGACGCTTCCACATATTTCTTACCATTGGGATAATGGAATTTCATGGTAATTCACCTCGCAGACTAATCTATATCATAACAGATACCACTCCAATTTGTGTGAATAATTGTTTACAAATCTCCTCAATCTATGCCTAAAGGAGGGAGGGGGATAATAAGGATGGACGAAATGAGCAATACTTATCGCTTTTTACCCTATATACCTGAACCTAAACGTATAAATGAGTGGATTCATCAAATCAACCATCTAGTGAATCTGCATAATCAAGATAATATATCAAGAACGATGGCTTATCAAAAATTCTTCCTTCTTCATCCTGAAATAAAATGGTCTTTCCTGGCTTCGATGGTATCAAGAAATGCCGGCTGGAATATGACCGACCTTAAAGGTGATATCTTCACGCGCCTATTACATCCGGCTATTCGTGATGATCTATTTATGACATATGAAAGAGCGAACTGGAGCATTTTTCAGGATGCCTTTTCTCAACTCCTTCTCTATCATTATTCGACGAGGTATAAGAAGAAAATGTTTCATTTGTTTAAAGAATTTCATATTTCAAGCTTCATGGAAGAGGAGTGGAATCGTTACTGGGTGGAGAGAGATGATCGCAGGTTAGTCCATTCTCTTATAATAAATGAGCAACACCTCATTCAAGAACCAGTCATTGAACATGAGGTATATAAGAAGAGGGTGTTTGGTTCATCTCTATTCTTCATAGAAGATCATCTTCATTTCAGTTCCGTTCTGTTTCCGACATTAATGGGGGAACTTTTAGGTGCGAGTGTTCATGGCTTCAGAAAAATTGAAAACAGAATCCTTTTAGGAAATCGATTATTTTCGATTTTATTTCAACCTGATTATCATTCCTCCATTTTGAACTTTGCTTTACAAGTAGAACATACAGGATCCAGAATGGACTACGAGCAGTTCTGTAAAGGAGTCCCCCATACGAGTACACCTATGCTTCATCAAGCTTATGACGATGTTCCACATCATTGGAGGTCTCATACGGACTGGTCGAATAAAAAGAAAATTAGTAAGGATTGGTACAAAGAGCAGGAACTTTTCCGTGGAATCGAATTAACAGAATGGTTTTTTCATAAGCAAAGGCAGCTAGAGAAGATGGCGAATGTAAAAGAGGCGATAAAAAAGATCTGGAAGAGGGATAGGAGGAAGAAAAGACCAACACTTTAAATAGTGTTGGTCTCTTCTTCATGCTTGTCGGACCTTAACGAGCCGCCTCCGCTTTCTTATTAGTCCAGCTACAAGGCTTAGAGGCTCGAGGTCATAAGTCAAGAACACCAAAAAGGCAAAGGGCGCCTTTCCGGTGTTCTCGCCTTATGCTTGTCGCCTCTGGGCAAAGCCCTTCCGCTTTCTTATTAGTCCAGCTACAGGGCTTAGAGGCTCGAGGTCATAAGTCAAGAACACCAAAAAGGCAAAGGGCGCCTTTCCGGTGTTCTCGCCTTATGCTTGTCGCCTCTGGGCAAAGCCCTTCCGCTTTCTTACTAGTCCAGCTCCGGCGGCTAGACCCTCGAGGTCATAAGTCAAACCACCCAAAAAGGCAAAGAGCGCCTTTCCGGGTGGTTCGCCTTATGCTTGTCGGGTCTGTACGAGCCGCCTCCACTTTCTTATGTCGCTGGACGGTTTTCGCCTTCTAGTTTAGGGTTGCCTTTTGAGGCTTTGGTCTGGGCTGAATTTGTAGTTTGCTGTTTGTTTTGATTGTTTTTCTGATTTTTCATTGGGTAACACCTCCACCTATATTATTTTCTAGTTTCCACTCCTTTTATTCAGTAAGTGTCGAAACACAATTAACGGAATGTCCTTTTAACACTTTCTTTGGCGAAACGCTTCTAGTTTTGTCAGGGGGGAAGGGAACGAGTTATAAAGAGAGAATTACAGTATTAATCCAAAAAAAAGGTGGGAGGATTCACAATGCTTCCAAAACAAGATATTATGTTGAAATTAGCTGAAATTGAAGAAAGTTTGAATCAATTAGAACAAAGTCTGCATGATCGAATCTCAGTTGAAGAGCAAGAAGGAATGAATTCGTTAACGAACCAGATACAGAAAATCGACAGTAAATTGAGCTCAGTGGAGAGAAAAGCGGAATCTAAAACCGTTCTTTTGAAAAATAAAAAGTCCTTTGTCTTACAAAAACTTGAATTATCCTATAAGACGTCTTAAACTTAATTTATAAGAAAGTAGCGTTCTGCTACTTTTTATTTTTGTCTACATTTTTACGGAGGGCTTTTTTTGAAAGAGTTGATGCAAGTAACAGGGGAACTCATCGTCCTTGTTGAGCAAATGTTGAAGGAATATAAAGGTAGACGTGAGTCAGGTGAAAAAGGAGACTTTTACACCGAAGTGAAACCTTTTGCCGATAAAGTAAAAGCGGAGAATGATGTTTGGAAAGAATTGTCCTTAATTTGGATCAAGGAACAAAGGCCAAAACACCTTCACTTCCCTCAAATTTTAAACACGTTCGATAATATTGAAATGCTATCGGTTCACTGTTTCTTTCCAGAGTCCAGTTACAACCGGTTTATCAGTCATTATCAATCTGTCTCATATGTACTGCAAACCCAGTTGGATGAATTGAATGAAAAATAAGAGGCTGCCGATCGGCAGCCTCTTTACATTATGGAGTTGAAATTGCTTTTTCTTCTATTGTATTGATTTGCTTCGACAGCTCTTTATAATGATGCAATGAAATCTCATTAGAAATATAAAGTTTTTTGGCCATTGTAAGAAGTTCTTGTTGATCCGTTGCTTGATAATGTTTACTACTTTCGTATCTCTTCAGCAGTTCACTCAGGTTCATCTTGATTCCTCCCAATACTTATATTTCATTGTGTAGCATCTACATTTATCGTATCATAGAATACCCTTTCTTTAAGTTGTAAGAATAGTGTAACTTCCGACATTCTTCTTGTAGTTGTCGAAATATCTTTATGGGTTCTTTCACCAATTATCCAGTTAAAACATAAAGTATAGTAACCATTATAAAGTAAGGGGGCTAAGTATGAATTCTTTACTTCATTCGAGACAGATGCGTAACTATCATCCAAATTATCATTCGCAAACAACGTATATGGGACCAGTGATGAACTATCAAGGACAGGGTATGAGACCTCCAGAATATGGATATTTCCAACCTAATTATTATCCTCAACCAGAAGCCCAATTTCCTTCACCGGGATTTCAAATGAACCAATATCAACAGATGAACCAGCAGCAAATGAATCCTTATTTTGAAAATCCTCTACAGCAGAAAGAATACAATCCATACCAAATGAAAGCAATGGAGCAACAGGCTTATGCTAATCCATATCCGAAAGCCTCGTTCATGGCTAAACCTCAGTCTGGAGGAGTAAGTTCGATCATGAATTCATTCAAGTCACAGGATGGGTCTTTAGATTTTAATAAAATGATGAATACTACAGGACAAATGATGGGGGCAATTAATCAAGTTTCCTCTTTGGTAAAAGGCTTGGGTGGGATATTTAGTCTATAGAGTAACAAAAAGGGGCTGCGACTCGGCAGCCCCTATTTTAAATGGTAATAGGAAACTTATTCTATAGGTATTCGTTTACCGGATACTTTGTCTACCCTTACAGTCAGCAATCCGTCTTTATGAGAAGCTTTCACATTCTTTTCATTAACCACCCTTGGAAATGGAATGGTCCTGCTGCTTTTTTTCATGGATTGCTTTCTTCTTATCATTTGATTTTGATCATTTTCCTCGGAGAACTCTTCTTTATTGGTTACTGAAATCGTAATGTACTGAGGGAA
This sequence comes from Rossellomorea sp. H136, assembly GCF_056838065.1. Lineage (NCBI taxonomy): Bacteria > Bacillati > Bacillota > Bacilli > Caryophanales > Bacillaceae > Rossellomorea > Rossellomorea sp. H136. The sequence goes on along the minus strand of NZ_CM166371.1, from coordinate 3,007,445 downwards.
TACATCAAGTTGAATCTGCTCTTTCTTAATACCTGGGAGTTGTGCAGTCACGAGATAATAATTGTCTGTTTCAGTTAATTCAACCGGGAAAGAACCAAATGGGTTAGATGATGATGTGAAAAATTCATCAATGCTTTGAAGCATTCCTTTCATAGGTCTTTCATGAAAAAACTCGTTCATGGAATGCATCAGATCACCAAAACCTTTTTTCTCGTTCGACATGGGTGTGCTCCTTTCACGCAAAAGTATTCATACTAGTGTATGAATGCTTGCTGAATATGTGCATTTGTCCTATACATCCATATAAACCGGTTCATGAACAAGTGCAAAGAATCCCAGCCTTCCCCATTTAGGCTCCTTTCATTCAAATTAGATAATTGAGGAAAAGATATCCTGGTTTTTTTTCTTTAGTTTCGAACATAGATTCGGTAAAATGAGTAGAAGAGGTGATACCTGTGTTTAAGAAAAACAATCTTCAACAGTTGATTGAACATTTTAAAAAAGACGATGATTTTAATAAACAGATTGTTCACTGGCATACCATAGATGAAAAAACTGCTCAATTGGTAGATCTGCCACTGGAGATAAATGAAAAAATAAAAAATGCGCTGCAAAAAAGAGGCATCGAAAAGCTTTATACCCATCAACATTCCGCTTTTAAGCTTGCAATGGAAGGAAAGAGCTTTACCGCGGTAACTCCTACAGCCTCGGGAAAGACTCTTTGTTATAATCTTCCCGTATTACAAACGATCATGGACAACCCGGATGCACGGGCGTTATATATTTTTCCAACTAAAGCTCTCGCACAAGATCAGAAAAGTGAGTTGAACGAAATCATCTCAGAAGCAGAAGCTTCTATTAATAGCTATACATATGATGGAGATACTTCCGCCAATATCCGGCAAAAAGTAAGGAAAGCTGGGCATATCGTCATAACGAATCCTGATATGCTCCACTCAGCCATCCTTCCTCACCATACAAAGTGGGTGTCTCTTTTTGAGAATCTTAAATACGTAATAATTGATGAACTTCATATATATAGGGGAGTTTTTGGTTCCCATGTAAGCAATGTGGTCAGGAGATTGAAAAGAATTTGCGAGTTTTATGGAGCTTCTCCCATTTTCATCTGTACATCGGCAACCATTGCAAACCCGAAAGAACTGGCAGAGCATTTAACAGGTAATGAAATGAATTTGATAGATAATAACGGTGCACCAAGTGCCAAAAAGCATTTCGTATTCTATAATCCCCCCATTGTAAATAAACCGTTGAACATACGCAGGAGTGCGACCCTGGAGGTCAGGAGAATTGCTGGTGAATTATTGAAGAATAAGGTGCAAACGATCATATTCGCCAGAAGCAGGGTAAGGGTGGAAATTATCCTTACCTATTTACAAGAATTAGTGAAGAGTCAATTAGGAACGAAATCAATCAGAGGATACAGGGGAGGATATCTGCCGACTCAACGCCGGGAGATTGAAAAAGGCTTGCGATCTGGTGAAATCTACGGAGTTGTCAGTACGAACGCTCTTGAATTAGGGGTAGATATCGGTCAATTACAAGTGTGCATCATGACCGGCTATCCTGGCACGATCGCAAGTGCCTGGCAGCAAGCTGGAAGAGCCGGCAGAAGACATGGGGAATCTCTTGTCATCATGGTAGCAAGCTCAAGCCCATTAGATCAGTTCATTATTGAGCATCCGGATTACTTCTTTGAGCAAACCCCAGAAACGGCGAGAATCAACCCTGACAATCTGATTATTCTTATTGATCATATTAAGTGCGCTGCCTATGAGCTCCCCTTTAAGGAAGGGGAACAATTTGGCAGGCACGACATTGATGATATTTTAGAATTTTTAGTGGAAGAACGTGTGGTGCATAAGAACGGTGAAAAATGGTATTGGATGAATGATGTGTTTCCTGCACATAACATCAGCCTTCGCTCAGCTTCCCAGGAAAATGTCATTATTATTGATCAAACCGACATCTCAGCCGTGAAAGTTATAGGGGAAATGGATCGTTTCTCAGCTATGACCTTATTGCATGATGAAGCAATTTATTTACATCAAGGAGTTCAATACCAAGTAGAGGAACTGGATTGGGAAGAAAAGAAAGCGTATGTTAGGGAAGTGGACGTGGATTATTTCACCGATGCCAATCTGGCTGTACAATTAAGAGTACTCGAAACAGACAAGATTCGCACCGGGGAAAGATATGACGTAGCTTATGGAGACGTAACTGTTCAAGCAATGGCAACAATTTTCAAGAAAATTAAATTTGATACCCACGAAAATATTGGATCTGGCCCCATCCATCTTCCTGAAGAAGAACTGCATACGAGCTCAAGCTGGATTTCATTAAGAGACGCTGCTTCTAATAGTCAGGAGCGTTTGGAAGAAGGCCTAATTGGGGCGGCACAAAGCTTGAAATCGATTATTCCTTTATTTGTGATGTGCGACCCCAGTGATATTTTTGTGGTACCACAAATAAAAGCAGCACACAATGAACAGCCTACGATCTTTATCTACGATCGATATCCTGGGGGAATCGGATTAAGTGAAAAGGTGTATGAACAGATGGAGAAAATACTCCTTGAGACATCTGCAATGATAGAGCGATGTCCGTGTAAAGCTGGTTGTCCATCATGTATTGGAACGGATCATTCACTGGACACAGCCAAAGTGGATACATTAAAGCTTCTTCATCTTTTCCTTCAATAAATGAAGGGGGGAATCAAAATGTCACTTAAAAATAAATTATCTAGAATGAAAAAACATCTCATTAGAGAAGAAGACGCTGAAGAGAAGAGAAGGCAGCCTCCCATTTTAGAGCAGGAAGCGGCAGACTTGCCATTTCTTGATCTATGGAAACAAAATGGTGCCACTGTGTACGATATTGACGGTGATTTTTGTCTGGTGAGGGAGAAGCGATATCCAATCGATCATCGGCATGGGGACTACACGTTTAGAGATTTTATTAGCGCGGTGGATGCTTGGCAAGACTTTGCAGGTGTTCATCCCTTGTCTTCTAAAGAGCATACTCATGAACAAATGTTTTTCTTTGATACGGAAACCACCGGCTTAGGTGGAGGGGTTGGAAATACAATCTTTTTATTAGGGCATGGGAGGGTGACAGAAACAGAGGTGATTGTGACCCAGCATTTTTTGCCTCAACCGGGAAGTGAAATACCTCTCTATCACAGTTTTTTAAGCCATGTGGATTATAATACACTCGTGACATATAACGGAAAAGCGTTTGATTGGCCTCAAGTAAAGACAAGGCATACACTCATTAAAGATCATGTGCCCAAATTGCCTGCATTTGGGCATTTTGACCTTTATCACGGATCCAGAAGACTCTTCAAGCACAAGTTAGAGTCAGTAAAATTAATAAACGTAGAGCGAAAGATTCTTGGATTTAATAGAGTAGACGATGTTCCAGGATATTTAGCCCCTATGATTTATTTTGATTATATCGAGCGTAAGGATCCTGAAGGTATATTCAAGGTTATGACCCATAATGAGCTGGATATTTTGTCATTGATCACCCTCTATACACATTTAACGTTTCAACTTTTGAATGTCCATAAGAAAGCAACTGACCATGAGCGTTTCGAGGTCGGAAGATGGCTTGAATACACGGGTAACAGAGAGATTGCAAAAGAACGCTATCAAGAGATTATTAGAGAGGATGACAGAACAAATTATGAGGCGATGCACCTCCTCGCTCTTCAATACAAGAAAGACAAAGAAGATTGGAAGGCGATAGAGTTATGGGAACGAATGTGGAAAGGTGCCCCTGTTTCCATTAGAAAAGTCGTATTGTTGGAACTGGCTAAATTGTATGAGCACAAAACGAAAGACTTAAGGTTAGCATTAGCAAGATGTGAGCAACTCGAATCACTGCTGATTGAAACTGAGGAAGCAAACAGTCAAAAGCACGACGTCTTTATAGGGAAACTTCATCATCGAAAGAGCCGTTTAACAAGAAAATTGAATAAGCATACAGATCATCCATCCTAGATACACAAATTTTTATAAATTATACTAAAAAAGTGGTTCAAACTCCTTATTTTTATATTGAGAATTTTCAAAAGTAGATGTAAAATAGTTAATTGTGTTGAAAATATTTAATATTTAGATGGGATGATGAAAATGAACCGAGCGATCTTAATTTTGTTCTTTGTCGTCATTGGTTTAACAGCTTTTGTTTTTACCAATTATCCGGAAAGTTTATATAGCTTTATGTAAGCCTGCAAAATGTTTTCCTAAAAATAGGTATTTGCATTAGTACATGTACCCTCTTCGTTTCATAGGCTATTAGTGTAACAACTAAGAGATGAAAGGAGAGCGTTTCTATGTATAAAAGACCAAGACCTAATCAAGTACTTCCTGCAGTCATGCACCCGACGAAATGTTGTGTGAATCAGACTTGCAACACCTATGAGGTGCCACACATTCACCCTACTCACACGACAAATGTAAATAATGTTATGTATCAACATAAACATTATTTCCCACAAACACAATCACAGGTAGACAGTGTTTCACACCAACATTTTAACTGTGGCGGTGGACCAGGTGGGCCAGGAGGACCTCAAGGCCCTGGAGGACCGGGGTTTGGCCCAGGATTCGGACCAGGACCGCGTCCAAGACCACCATTCGGACCATATGGTATGGGACGTTAATTTTCTGAGTGAAGACTTCAGAGGGATGCCTCTAAGAGGTTAGTTTCAATTGCAGAGTGATACACTGTGTCGCTCTGCAAAAGTTACTAATGACAATTAGAGTCATCTCTTCTCTATGATGGTGAATTTTATATGATAGAATGGGATATTGACCTCGTAATTGTAAAATATGTTACAATAGAGTGAAAAGGATTGGGGCACACTAAGCTTTAAAGAGAACTTGTCTGTCCTGAAAGTTTAATGAAGGAGTTTTGCATTTGAGTAATGTTGCGTGCATAACCGGATATAAATCCTTTGAACTGGGAGTTTTCAAGCAGGATGACAAAGCAATTTACTACATAAAGCAGGCTCTAAAGAAAGAATTGGTTTCTCTTTTGGATGAAGATTTAGAATGGGTACTCATTAGTGGGCAACTTGGGGTTGAGCTTTGGGGAGCAGAAGTGGTGTTTGAGCTTCAGGAAGATTACCCTGATCTTAAACTGGCTATATTAACTCCATTTCTCTCTCAAGAAGAAAATTGGAACGACCTGAATAAAGAGTACTATGAACTCATTCTTTCTCAAGCTGATTTTGTCGAGTCAATCTCAAAAGAACCTTACAAGAGTCCACAGCAATTTCGAAACAAAAATCAGTTATTCTTGCAAAAAAGCCAAGCGTTAGTGATACTGTACGATGAAGAAAAAGAAGGCTCACCCAAGTACTTCTATCAAGAAGCGAAGAAGAAGAAAGAAACTGATTCTTCCTTTGAAATAAGAGCGATCACCTTCCATGATCTGCAATGGGTCGTCGAAGAAGAGCAGTGGAAGAATGGGTAGAGGATATTTTATCACTCATTAACCCTTCGGGAATTGTATAGTCCCGAAAACAATTATAATTGACAAATTGATGGTTATTTGAAAAAATGATAGTGATAAATATAGAGGTGAATATAATGATCTCAGATAAAGTGAAATTAACCGCAAAGGATATCCTGGAAAAAGAATTCAAAAGTGGCATGCGGGGATATAAACCAGAAGACGTAGATAAATTTTTAGATTTGATTATTAAAGATTATGAAACCTTCCATCAAGAAATAGAAGATCTGCAACAAGAGAACCTGCGATTGAAGAAACAAGTGGAGGGAGCGAGCAAACAACGCTCAGCTGCTCCGGCTCAACAGACAGGCACAACGAATTTCGATATTCTTAAGCGCTTGTCTAATTTAGAGAAACACGTATTTGGAAACAAATTGTATGACTGATATTTCCAGTTGAATACTTGGAAGAACTACAGTATAATTAGTTATTGCTGATCCTTAATGGTGTTCGGGTAATCGCTGCAACGTTAAGTTGTAGAGGAAAGTCCATGCTCGCACGGTGCTGAGATGCACGTAGTGATCGTGCCTAGCCAATTCATAAGCTAGGGCAGCTCAAGTTTTGAGTTGACGGCAGGGAAAACACCTAAGTCCTTTGGATATGGTGTGACTACCTTGAAAGTGCCACAGTGACGAAGTCCTGTTAGAAATGGCAGGAGTGGAACGAGGTAAACCCCACGAGCGAGAAACCCAAAATTAGGTAGGGGAATCCTCTCAGAGGAAACGAACGAAGAGAGGGACAAAGGAGCTTCCTTTGTAGATAGATGATTACCACCTGAGTACGAGGCGAAGAGTCGTTTGTAGTACAACGGAACAAAACATGGCTTACAGAACACTATTACGGGATAAGAGCAATAAGGATTAAATAATGCAAGTGACTGATACATGCAGGTAATACACTGCTCTTTTGTATCAGTCCTTTTTATATTTAAGATAAAAAGACTATACTATTGAAATAAAGATACTTATTAACGGGGTGACAAATATGAGTACATATACATTAATTGCAACGGCAGCGATGGGCTTAGAAGCTATTGTTGCAAAAGAAGTGAAAGAATTGGGCTACGAATGTCAGGTGGATAACGGAAAAGTCATCTTCAAAGGAGATGAAACGGCTATTGCGCGAGCCAATATGTGGCTAAGAACCGCTGATAGGATTAAGATACTCGTTGGAGACTTTAAAGCGTACTCGTTTGATGAACTATTTGAAAATACAAAGAAACTGCCTTGGGAAAACTTCCTTCCAGTAGACGCAGAATTTCCTGTTCAGGGGAAATCCGTCAAATCAAAGCTATACAGTGTACCTGATTGCCAGGCGATTGTAAAAAAAGCAATCGTTGAACGTTTACGTACAGCATACAAACGTACATCGTGGTTTGACGAAACGGGTCCCTTGTTTAAAATCGAAGTGGCGATCCATAAAGATGTAGCAAGCATTACCCTGGATACCAGCGGACAAGGTCTTCATAAGAGGGGTTATCGAATCGGACAAGGTGAGGCCCCTTTAAAGGAAACACTGGCAGCGGCCCTGATCCAATTAACGACATGGAACCCTGACCGTCCTTTTGTAGATCCATTTTGCGGGTCTGGAACCATTCCGATTGAAGCTGCCTTGATCGGGCAAAATATTGCTCCAGGATTCAATCGTGAGTTTTTGTCAGAGAACTGGCCAATGATGCCTGCTGAGGTCTGGGAGAAAACACGCTTGGAAGCAGAGGATTTGGCTAACTACGATCAGCCTCTGGAAATACTGGGTACGGACATCGATCACAGAATGATCGAAGTTTCCAAAGAGAATGCAATGGAAGCGGGGCTTGGAGACTTGGTTAAATTCAAACAAATGCAAGTAAGAGACTTCACTTCAGAACTGGAATATGGCATCATCGTCGGAAACCCTCCTTATGGAGAACGTTTAGGAGAAAGAAAAGAAGTGGAGAGAATGTATCAGGAAATGGGGAAAGCTTTCGAGAAGCTGGATACTTGGTCTGTTTACATGATGACTTCCCATGAAAATTTTGAACAATGCTACGGTAAACAAGCTACGAAAAAACGTAAATTGTTTAACGGATTCATTCGAACAGATTATTACCAGTACTTTGGCCCGCGTCCGCCTAGAAAAGGGTAATCATTTCAAGTTCACGAAAAAAAGAAAAGAAGTTCAGAATATCCCTTTCACTTCCTGCGTATAATAGTTCTATCATTTTTAGAGGAGTGAAAGAGGATGGACCATTCCTTCATCGATTACCACAAAATCTATCAGGCATTACAAAGCTCTATTTCTTCCATTTCAGGAGAAGAAGGAGCAGCCATCCAAGCAGGCTTGGATGAAGCAACGAAAAACCTTGATCAGGCTTTTCAATATGAATTGTTAAGGAAAAAGAGAATATACGACTGAGTGCATTCTCGGGAGACTAGGGACATCCATACAAGTGGTAGATCTACCCTTGTATGGAGCGTCTCTTTTCTTTTGTTAAGGCTCTTTTCGTATAGTTTGTTGCAATTGTAGAGGAGAAAGTAATAGTTGATTTCCGCTCCAGGATGCTCGCTTTCCGCGGGGCTGGCGGTGAGCCTCCTCGGCTTCGCCTCCGGGGTCTCACCTGTCCAGCTACGGGGCTTAGGGGCTCGAGGTCATAAGCCAAGTCTGCCAAAAAGGCAAAGTGCGCCTTTCCAGCAGACTCGTCTTATGCTTGTCGCCCCTGGGCAAAGCCCCTCCACTTTTCGTACTGTCCAGCTATTCCCGCAGGAGTCGAGCATCCTATAGCGAGAATCAACTTTCTGAGCATGTATCCTTAATGGAAAACAATAAAAACAAGAATTTTAGCAAACAATCTCATTTAAGATAAGTAGAGATTGATTTACCTTTTAAGGAAGAAGAATTATTTTTCTAGTTAAATTGTGTTCTTGCACACCTTGAAGCTCTGTCATGAAAATTCTGTTAAAGATGGTTAGGGGAACTGCATACTCCGGCGGATTTTGGGCGTGGCGAGACCCCGTTCGGCTAAGCTGAGGAGGCTCGGCCGAACGCTAGCTGCAAGCGGAGCAGTTCCCCTCACCATCCAGCATAAACCGGTCGAAAGAGCCCTGGCAGATTCTATTCTTGAAAACAACAATTATTGCGAAAAGAGCCTTTGTTAAAGCCTTCAATTAAATAAATTAAGGTTTTCCCTTTTCAATAAGAAAGAATTCTAGTAAATTAGAAATATTGTGTAACGCAGGAGGTCCTCATGAGAAGAAAATTACCATTTGAATTAACCAAGGAGCAATCATTTTATGAAGCATTATCCGATTGGGTCGGTGACGTGTTTTATGATCTATTGCCTGAAAAGGGATTTGATTTACGGGATGAACAGGTATTTATGGCCTTTCAGCTAAATCAAGCCTATAAAAATAAGCAGGTTATGTTTGCAGAAGCAGGTGTCGGTACGGGGAAAACCCTTGTCTACCTTTTATATGCGCTATCATTTGCCAGATATACTGGCAAACCGGCAATCATAGCGTGTGCGGATGAAACGCTCATTGAGCAGATTGTGAAAAAAGAAGGGGACATACAGAAGCTTGAGAATGCATTGGATCTTGATATAGATGTTCGATTGGCAAAGTCCAGAGAACAATATCTATGTATAAAAAAACTTGAAGAAAATATTCCACAAAACGAGGGTTACCAGGACATATGGGAGGAATTACCGGGTTTTGTACACGATAATTCTTCAATGAGAAGCTTTAGGCATTATGGGGATAGAAAAGAATATGCTCATCTATCTGATGAAGAATGGAATCAAGTTGGCTGGGATTCTCTTCAGGACTGTATGTCTTGTTCTTATCGCCATCGCTGTGGTCTTACACTTCATCGTGAACATTACCGGGGGGCAGCAGACTTAATCATCTGTTCCCATGATTTTTATATGGAACATATTTGGACGAAAGACTCCCGTAAACGGGAAGGGCAACTGCCATTACTGCCAGAAGCGAGCTCTGTTGTATTTGACGAAGGACACCTATTGGAATTTGCTTCTCAAAAAGCGATGACTTACCGCATGAGAATGGAGACCCTCGAAGGTTTGCTGGAAAAGCTTTCAGCTTCTGATATGAGGGAAGAAACTTTGTATGTAATTGAAGATATTATGCTGGATAATGAAAAGTGGTTCGAGCTCCTGGAGAAAGAATCCAAAGGTGAGACTGGTTCTGAGAGACAATACATTTCCCGTTCCGAAGCCATATTACAGCAAGGTAGAGAGCTAACGGAGAAGATTGAAAATCTTTTAAATGAGCTCGTCTTTGAATCTGAAATGTATGTCATGGATGATTATTTACTAAAGGTAGTGGAGGAATATCTTGAGCAGATTCAGTTTTCGTTGAAACTTTTCATAGATGATGAAAAAGGAATCTATTGGTTGGAAACGTCAGAAGAAGAGCACACTTTTGTTGTGATGCCAAGATTGGTGGAAGAAATTTTGAGAGATCAAGTATTCTCTCAAAATATCCCATTTATATTTTCTTCTGCCACCCTTTCTTATAATGGAGACTTCTCATATGTTTCTCAATCCCTGGGGGTTGAGAAATATGAAAGGTTCTCCGTAGAGTCTCCTTATGAATACCAAGACATGATGAAAGCTTTTCTACCTTCATTAGAGGAAGGCAGGGATACTAAAAATCAATATGCCTTTGACATGTTGAAGAAAAATCAAGGGAAGTCGTTGATTCTCTTCTCTACTAAGGAAGAAATGAATGTTTTTAGACAATTTCAAAAGCAACAGGGATCCCAGAACTGGAATGTGATTTATGAAGGAGACAGAGAGATTAGTGAAACGGTACAGCAGTTCCAGCAGGAAACCTTTACAGTTCTTTGCTCCTATCATTTATGGGAAGGTTTGGACGTGCCTGGAGAGTCACTTTCTCAAGTCATTATCTACTCACTTCCATTCCCTCCTAAGGATCCTGTGTTTGATGCGAAACGAAATCATGCTGAAAACTCAGTGGAAGAAGTGGATATTCCCTACATGCTCCTTCGATTGAGACAGGGAATTGGCCGATTGATTCGGACGAGCGAGGACAAAGGAAGCGTTCATGTCTTGGTGAATGGTCATGAAGCAGCTTATAAACAGTTGGTAGAATCCGTATTACCAGTTGGAATTGAAGTGTTGAATTCATAAAGTGTTGTAAAAACCGCCTGAATGTGTGACCCTCAAAAGTTAGATTTTGACTCTAACTTTTGAGGGTCACACCAAATTGGGCGTTTTTTTTGTGGCTCTTAATATAGAGGCATCTCCTCTTAGACTAATATGAGGTTTCTAAGCGTCTCTCTACCAATCAATCTAACCCAAGTTGCCAGAAAAATATGATAAAATAGATTGAATGTTAAAAAAGGGGGCTTTTTTAGAATGAAAGAATCAGTAATCGAAACAAAAGATCGTTTCCAGGATTATGTAAAAAAAATGACTGCCTACAACGAAGCGCTTGGTTTGATGTTCTGGGATTTACGGACGGGTGCTCCGAAAAACGGCGTTGAACAACGATCTGAAGTCATTGGAATGCTTTCATCTGAACTTTTTGAAATGTCGATCTCCAATGAAATGGCTGCATACCTGGCAAAACTGACGCCAGAAGTGGACAAATTGGATAACATGACACAAAAACTATTAGAAGAGTGTCAAAAAGAGTATGATCGGAATAAAAAAATTCCCGCTTCTCAATATAGGGAATACGTGGTGTTACAATCGAAAGCTGAAGGTGTATGGGAAGAAGCCAAAGAAAAAGCGGATTTCGCTATGTTTCAGCCCTATTTAGAAAAACTGGTGGCATTTACGAAACGCTTTATTGATTATTGGGGCTACGAAGATAACAAATATAATACGTTACTGAATATGTATGAGCCAGGTGTAACGGTTGAAGTGTTAGATAAGGTATTTGGCGATCTTCGAGATCAAATTGTCCCGCTTGTACATAAGATTTCCGAATCGGAACATAAGCCACATACAGATTTCCTCTTTGAACACTTTCCAAAGGATAAGCAAAAGGATTTCAGCTTAAAGATCCTTGAGCAAATGGGGTATGATTTTAACTCAGGCAGATTGGATGAGACGGTCCATCCATTTGCGATTGGTTTAAGCCCTGGTGATGTAAGGGTAACAACTAAATATGACGAGAAGGATTGGAGAACAGCCGTGTTCGGGACAATCCATGAAGGTGGACATGCTCTGTATGAGCAGAACATTTCCAAGGATTTGATAGGTACGCCACTATGTACGGGGACGTCAATGGGGATTCATGAATCTCAATCTCTGTTCTATGAAAACTTTGTAGGCAGAGATTATTCTTTCTGGAAGCAGAATTATTCATTACTGAAAGATTTCTCTTCAGGACAGTTTGATTCCGTTGAACAGGACGATTTCTATCGGGCAATCAATGAATCGAAGCCATCGCTGATCCGAATCGAAGCAGATGAATTAACGTACGCTTTACACATTATCATCCGGTATGAAATTGAAAAGGGATTATTTAATGATGAGATTGACGTGAAGGATCTACCTGAAATCTGGAATCAGAAATATGAAGAGTACTTGGGGATCCGCCCTTCCCATAACGGTGAGGGTGTCCTTCAAGATGTTCATTGGGCCGGTGGGAGTTTCGGTTACTTTCCGTCTTATGCATTAGGATATATGTACGCTGCACAGTTTAAGCGTGCCATGTTAAAAGATCTTCCTCATTATGAAGAGCTGTTGGAAGAGGGGAATCTTGCTCCCATCAGAGAATGGCTGACGATGAACGTCCATCAGTGGGGCAAGATGAAAAAACCGCTTGAAATCATCAGGGAGGTGACTGGAGAAGGGCTTAATGCAAAGTACTTGGCCGAGTATTTAACGGAGAAGTATTCAAAGGTATATTCCTTGAATTAACGAATTCATTGGAGTCAAAATCATGGAAATTAACGTTGTATCACTAGATGATAAATTGCTTGTTGGAAAAGGCTGGACAGGCCCGTATGGAAGAGGGGCTGAGATCCCGAGACTATTCACTAAGTTTCTACAGATGATCCCATTCATTCACCACATCAATGGAGATGAATGCATATACGCTCCTTTCCATGACAGTGCGACTGATTTTACGTATTATTGTACTGTAGAGGTTGATCGTGTGGAAAAGCTTCCACCGGGGTTAGTGGAACTGTCTCTCCCTGCAGGCGTATATGCTCACGCTCTTTATTAAGGGCTGTCAACGGAAGTAGAACAAGCCTACTTTTCGATTTTTAATTGGATTAAGGAAAATGGCTATGAAAAAGACTATTCCAGACTGAGTGTCGAGAAGTATCTATCTCAGGATAGAGAGATCAATGAAACGGAAGATAAGCGGAAATTAGAGTTGTTTGTTCCAATTAAAGAAAAATAGAAAAGAGGTTGCCCGAGGCAGCCTCTTTTTTATGAATATACATTTAGTTATTTCGTTCCTGAGCAAGCCGCCTCCGCTTTTCGATTGTCCAGCTCCGGCGGCTTGGGGCTCGAGGTCATAAGCCAAGTAACACAAAAAGGCAAAGAACGCCTTTCCGGGTTACTCGTCTTATGCTGGTCGCCCCAGGGCGAGCCGCCTCCGCTTTTTTATTTACCACAAACGATAACCCTTGGATGCAGGAGGCGCGTTTTGAATCATGTCTATGAATGGGACGGTATAGGCAACAAGAATGAGAGCTGCTAAGATGGTTAACCAAATCCTCCAGTTTTCAAGAGCCATTGGTGTTTTCTCAGCTCCTTCTGCATTTTCACCTACTGGGAATTCTTCTTCTCCTTTAGGTGCGTAGAATGCAAGATTGATAAAGATGTATAGAACCAGAATGATCCCGATAAAAAGGATCGTTCCACCGATGGCTTGTGCGACTTGATACGGAATCCATTCAAGGGCTTGCGGTGCATCCCCATAAGTTGAAAAGGAGGATCTTCTTGGAGCCCCGAGTAAGCCGACAGCATGCATGGCACCTGACATAATGCCCATTCCTATAGACCACACAAAGGCTTGCACGATCGCCAATTTGTTCATTGCTTTCGTCAAGACGCGTCCTGTTAAATGAGGTACGATCCAATAGGCAATACCGAAAAACGTTAACACAACAGAAGTGGCCAAGGTTAAGTGAAAGTGACCTGTAACCCAGATGGTGTTATGAACAACCTGGTTCATCTGGTTCGATGCATTGATTATTCCGCCTGCACCTGCGGGGATAAAGGCAACCATGCCTATAAATGGCACTGTAAAGCGTGCATCTCCCCATGGTAACTTTTTAAACCATCCAAACAATCCGGTTGCTCCTTTTGATCTGCCGTACATTTCAAAGGTTGCGAACAGAGAAAATGCAGTCATCAAGGATGGTATGACAACCATAAAGGTAAGAACTACCTGTAAAAACTTCCAATACGCGTCGATTCCCGGTTCCACTAATTGGTGATGAAAACCAACCGGGATAGAGAATAGGAGGAACAATATAAAGGAAAGTCTGGCTAACGAATCGGAAAATATTTTTCCGCCAATGATTTTTGGGATAATGACATACCATGTCATATAGGCAGGGAGCAGCCAAAAATATACAAGGGGATGACCGAAATACCAGAATAATGTTCTGCTTACGAGTACATCTACCCGATCAACGAGACCAAGAGACCAAGGGAGGAGCTGGAATAAAACCGTTCCTGCCACACCAATGGTGGCGACAAGCCATAAGACGGTATTGATGATGGCCATAAATGTTAACAGAGGGCTTGGTTTTCCAGGGTTTTCTTTTCTCCAGCTTACATATTTGATGATCATGCCTGCCCCACCAAGCCAACTTCCAACAACGACGAAGGTCAACCCTAAGTAGAATATCCAGTGTGCCTGCAAAGGTGCATAGAAAGTATAAAGTACAGTTGCTTCATTTAATAAAATCATAACAGCGGCCATGATTGTTCCGATAAGCATGACCCAGAATCCTAACCAGCCAAACAAGCGGGATTTCCCTGAATAGGTGCCGGATGTTCGGGAAATGGCAGCATGCTGGAATCCTAATATGAAGAAAGTGGTCAATACCAATCCCAGTAATACACCGTGAACTGTTAACACCTGATAATAGCCGATCCCTGCAGGCAATATGAATTTCCCTGACCTTACCAAAACTTGCAATAATCCTGCCAATCCTCCTAGTGCCAAGGCAATAAAGCCTACATAAATATGAGCCATCGCCAATGTAGCATCTTTTTTATCAATCCTTACAAATCGCTTCATTTTAGTCCACCACCTTAATCATAGATTTCATTGTGTGATGACCTACACCACAATATTCATTACAGACAACTAGAAATTCCCCTGTCTTATCAAGGGTTGTTGTATATTCACTAACAAACCCTGGTTCAAGCATCATATTAATATTTGTTCCTGCAACTTCAAATCCGTGAACAACATCTTTTGTTGTGGCGATGATTTTAAGTGTAGATCCTTTAGGTATATCAATTTCCCCGGGCGTGTAGAGAAATGCAGATGCGACAAACACTAATTCGTAATCCCAAGCCTTTCCTTGTACTTTCTTCAATCCCGGCTCGTTAAAGGGCGTGGTTTTATCCACTTGCTCGGGATTGACATATGCCTTCGCGCTTGGAGGTTGATGTCCTTGATGAAAAGCACTGATGCCTAAAATAATTAAAAATAAAATAAGAGACCCTGTTCCTAGCGTTAACCACCATTTTTCATAACGATGCATGTGCATGTAAACCACTCCTTCAAAGTTAAAAACGATTTAAAAATAGTATGAATACACCTAACCATGTAAGCACTAAAAATCCGCCTAAAAACAAGACCGAAGTAAAAGTGCCTTTTAATGAAGTAGACTCTTCGACCTTAACTTCTGTTTTTTGATGAAATTCCGGTTCCGGCATATATCTCATTCCTTCCATTCATTGGATGATTGATTCTGTTATCACTATCATAAAGGTGTAAACCGCTATGAATCTGTGATAAATGTCACAGGTTACTTGAAATATTGTGAAATTAATGTGAAGTCAGGAAGGGATAGGCCTTTCAACTGGTTCACATGTGTCAAGAATGTGCATAGAGTGTATGAGTGAGCAATTTATGGGAGGCTATCCGATGGAAAAATTTTATTGTAAACAGTGCTGCCAGATTTATTCTGAGAAAACGGTTTGTCCTCAATGTCACATCGATGTCGAGGGGAAAATCAATATTCATGTTCAAAATGGACAAGGTAATAAGAAAAACGGTTAAAGTTTTATCGGCAAAGGGACTGTGTTAATATATAGAAGATTCAAATAATGGGTAAGGTGGTGTGAGGATGTATTTACCTTCATTTTCATTAAACGATAAATTGGCTGTCGTCACCGGTGCAGGCCGTGGAATTGGACGAGCTCTCAGTATTGGCATAGCAGAAGCAGGTGCGGATGGTCCTGCTATCTAGAACGCGTAGTGATTTAGAAGATACGGCAAGTGAAATAGAAAAGCTGGGTAGAAGGGCGTATATCATCCCGACAGATGTAACATCAAGGGATGAAATTCGAAAAGCGATTGATTACATAGAAGGTCAAAAACGTTCCATTGATATTTTGATTAATAACGCAGGAATGAATATCCGTTCTACTGCTCTTGAGGTTACGGATCAAGAGTGGCAAACCATCATGGACACAAATTTAAAATCTGCTTTTATGATGAGTCAGGAAGCAGGTAAACACATGAAGGAGAAGAATCAGGGGAAAATCATTAACATAGCTTCTGTTGCTGGTCATGTTGCCTTGCGTACGGGCGTTGTGTACGCTTCAACGAAAGCGGCCATGATTCAAATGACAAAGGTCTTAGCCATGGAATGGGGAAAATACAATATCAACGTGAACAGTATCGGGCCTTGGTATTTTAAAACACCATTAACGGCAGAATTATTGCAAAATCAAGAATATGTAAACGATCTTTTGGCCGTAACACCTTTAAAAAGAATCGGTGAACTGGAAGAACTTGTGGGCCCGGCTGTATTCCTATCCTCGGATGCTTCGAATTATGTTACCGGTCAAACCATTTTTGTAGATGGCGGAATGACGATTCAAGGTTTCTAAACACTAAAAGGCTAACCAATTTAATGGGGGTTAGCCTTTTATCTATTCCAGGGCAATTATTCAATCATTAGAATCACTAAGAAATGTCCCACATTCTCAATGACTATGGGCAGCTTTAGGGCTTTTTCGACCCCATACATTTTTGATTGACCAACAATGACGGTAGGGGGAATGATGTCCAGGGTATGGCCGGCTTGGACTAATAGAGTGGCGAGGTTGCCTGCAATCATATTTCCTAATTCACCTGCAAAAGATTCAAGCATTTCTCCTTCTAATGGCATACCGAACATTGAAGCCCCCAGGGATTGAAAGCTCTCTTCTTCGCCATCTATAATCATTCGGCCCCCTACATCTCCGGTAATTCCAATGAGTACACCGATTTTATGCTGACTAAAGGGCTCAGTCAATAACGAGGGCTGTAAAACGTCAATGTATAGGGGAATCACCCCTTTAATGGCTTCAATTGAACTATTTAAAATATCTATTACACTTCTCGTTAAAATCATGTCGTATCCTCCGATATTTTGTCACTGTAATCATACCATAATACCTGGTACTAAAGATGTGTTATTTAGTATTATTTTCATAATAATGAACTTTTTGGAGGAGTTGAAACGCTCCGTTGGTAAGATAAGAAGAATCCAATACATGATTTGTGAATGAATGGAAAAGCTACCCTTACATGGAAGTGTAAGGAGTGATTTGTTTATGCCCAAAATTCTCTCAGTCGAAACCGAGATTCCCCCTGTGAAAATTACGCAAAAAGAAGCGGCGGAATTTGCGAAACAGTTGTTTTCCAAAAATTTTAAAGATATCGGTCGTCTTCTCTCCGTGTTCGAAAATGGTGAAATAGACAGCCGTTATTTCGTAAAAGGTATCGATTGGTTCTCCGAGGAGCATACCTTTCAAGAAAAGAATGATGAATTCATTCATCATGCAGTTAAATTAGGCAGCAAAGTTGTTAAGAAGAGCTTATCCCAACATCAACTTACATTAGAAGATATTGATGCGATCATTACGATATCAACCTCTGGGATAGTGACACCTAGTCTTGAAGCGAGAATTATAAATCATCTACCATTCTCATCTCATGTAAAACGAATACCAATTTGGGGATTGGGGTGTGCAGGTGGAGCGAGTGGATTGGCACGTGCCTATGAGTACTGTTTAGCTTTTCCTAAAGCGAATGTTCTCGTCCTTTCCATTGAACTTTGTTCTCTCACCTTTCAGCATGGAGATCGGTCAAAGAGCAATCTGATTGGTACCTCTTTATTTGCGGATGGGGTGGCATGTGCCGTTATATGTGGTGACGATAGTTCAGTGCTCCAAGACATTTCACATCCTCTGCCAACCATATTTGCTACACAGTCGACACTGCTCCGGGATTCTCTTGATGTGATGGGGTGGGAAGTAAAGAATAATGGTCTGTATGTGGTGTTTTCAAAGGATATCCCAACACTTGTAAAGAACTGGCTTCGGCCGAATGTGGAGGGATTCATCAACGATAATGATATTAGGCTTGAAGACATTAAACATTTCGTAGCTCATCCCGGCGGCAGGAAAGTAATTGAAGCCTACCAGGAAGCTTTAGGGATGGATGAAAGTATGACATCTGAATCTATGAAGGTGTTGAAGGAATATGGGAATATGTCATCTGTTACCATTTTGTATGTTATGAAGGAATTTATGAATAAACGCTGTGAGCGTGGAGATATAGGCTTGGGTACCGCTTTAGGACCGGGGTTTAGTTCAGAGCTGCTTTTGATGAGGTGGGAATGATGCTCTATTTCATTCTGTTTTTTTTCGTACTGATGATTCAAAGATTTGTGGAGCTATTCATTGCCAAGTCAAATGAAAAGTGGATGAAGCAACAGGGAGCTAAAGAATATGGACAGTCCCATTATAAAATGATGGTCGCTATCCATATAGCGTTTTTTGTTTCCTTATTAATAGAAGGAGGGATCTTTCATACTGGTGTTAATGCCTATTGGCCTCTCCTGTTGACTGGTTTTATCCTAACTCAGATTGGAAGAGTATGGGTGATTTCTTCCCTCGGTAAGTATTGGAATACGAAGATCATCGTGCTTCCTAACGCTGCAGTAGTCGCGAGAGGTCCTTATAAATATTTGAAACATCCTAATTATTTTATCGTTACACTGGAATTCTTAATTGTACCATTGCTCTTTAATGCTTATTGGACACTTTTTATCTTTGCACTATTGAATCAATTCATTCTCTCTATCCGTATCCCATTGGAGGAAAATGCCCTCCGAATTGAAACCGATTACGAAAGGATTCATCTTCATACAAAAGGCTGGATTCCCATAATCAAAAAAGAAAAATAATTTTCTTATTGAAAATGATTATCGTTTTTGATAAGATTCTAATTGAAGATGAAAATTATTCTCATTTATACTTTAACAAAAGGGTGTGGACAAATATGGTATGGTTTCTGATCGTATTTACTGTAATAATATATGGCTTCATGATGAAGTATGTTTTATCAAATGTGATGAAGGATTCAGCTCAAGAAAAGAAAATATCTTCATACCAGAAAAACTCTAAAACTTTTGTTCATTCAAACCTGATAGCAACCGAAACAACTCGATAGATACATAGCCTTCTTCTCCGGAAGAGGGCTTTTTTGTTTATTCACTTAATGAACCACCTGCATATACTGATACGGTTATCATTATTTCCTTTGCTTGATAGGATTTCATAGAGAAATTGAGATAAATACGATAAAATAAAACCGTTACCATTTTTCTGAAAACAGAAAGGAATTAGTACAATGAGTCAGATAAAGCATAAAAGTACACAAATACATAATACATTGCAACAACTTACAGCCTACTGCAATCGGTTCCTTCAATCCGGAGACGACGAGCGGGCTGCAAAGGTAGAAAGATTAGCTGAAAAATTATACAACCATGAATTGATTTTAGCCTTTTGCGGCCATTTCTCTGCAGGAAAGTCAACGATGATCAATCACTTAATGGGAGAAGAAATCCTCCCGACGAGTCCAATCCCTACCAGTGCAAATTTAGTAAAGGTGCACCATGCACCAACTGATTTCGCAAAAATTCATTATCATCATTCCCAGAACCTATACTTTCAGGCACCGTATGAGTTCTCCACCATTAAGGACTTCTGCAAAAACGGAGAGGAAGTATACTCTGTAGAAATAGGTCGTAGCCAAAGTGAGATGCCGGAGGGTGTATCGATTTTAGATACCCCGGGTGTAGACAGTACGGATGATGCCCACAGACTGTCAACGGAATCGGCCATCCATCTAGCTGACGCCGTCTTTTATGTGATGGATTATAACCATGTTCAATCTCAGGTGAACTTCGAGTTCACAAAGGAAATGATCCGGCATGGAGTCAAGCTGTATCTCATTGTAAATCAGATTGATAAGCACCAGGAAGAAGAATTGGCATTCAGCGACTTTAAAGAAAGTGTAGAGAATTCGTTTGCTTCTTGGGGTGTTGTACCCAATGGAATGTTCTTTACAAGTTTAAAAGCTCCAAATCATCCTCATAATGATCTTGAAAAATTAGAGTCATTGATTGAAGAACAGGTGAAGAAGAAAAGTGAACTGATAGAAGCTTCAGCAGAATCGTCCATCTCCCAATTGCGGTCTGAGCATGATAAGTGGTATGAGGAAGAGCTTGGGAAAATCGAGGAAAAAGGAAGAAACATCCTGACACCTGAAGAATGGAATGACAAAGACTCCCTTCTTCAGACTGAAAGAAGGTTGATTGAGACTTTAGCCAGAGGGGACGTAAAAGTGATAAAGGAGCATTTTGAGGAAGAAAGAAGGGAAATCCTTAAAAATGCGTATTTAATGCCGTTTGAAACGAGAGAATTAGCGAAAGATTTTCTGGAAAGCAGACAATCAGACTTTAAAGTAGGATTTTTATTTTCAAAACAAAAAACAGAAGACGAAAAAGCGGACAGAATCCAGAAGTTTAAAGAAGATATAAATACCGGGATTGAATCACAATTAGAGTGGCATCTGAAGACACTGGGAAAAACCATGGTGAAAGAATACAGTCCCTCATCAGACCAACGCATGAAGTGGGATCAATTATCTCTTGAAGTGGATGAACAATTCCTCACCGATATGATCAAACCTGGTGCAGGAATAACGAGTGATTATGTTCTCCAATACTGTGATGATCTTTCAGAGGAATTAAAGAGGAAAGCCAGGGCCTATACAAATGATTTGATTGAAGACACTTTGAATGAAATGGAAAGCTCCTCTGCAGAAGAGAAATCAGCTTTAGAGGAAGATCTTAATGAACTCCAAAAGAAAACAGCATTCATCTATCAATGGAACACATTACATGAAGAGAAGATCACTCAACTCGGAAATTTAATGAGTGTAGAGGTTGATCAAAGTCAGGCTGATGCTATTATCCAACAATGGATAGTGAAATGGAAAGCAATAGCGGAAGATTATATTATTGCTCCTGACATGGAGCTCGCACAGAAAGAGAAAACAATACGAACAAGGGAAGAAATTTTGCCGAAGCCACGACAAGAACAACAAGCTTCTATTGAAGAGGTTATCGAACGTTTAGAAAAGATGACCAGTGTATTCAGGAGATACAAAGGGTTCAAAAAGACGGCAGATTTATTAGATGGAAAGAAAGAGCGACTGTCCAATCAATCCTTTACCATCGCATTATTCGGTGCTTTTAGTGCGGGGAAATCATCATTTGCCAATGCACTATTAGGGAAGAAAATACTACCGGTGAGTCCGAATCCGACCACGGCATCCATCAATCGAATCAATCCCGTATCAGAAGTCGGTGAGCATGAGACCGCTCATGTTCAAATCAAGACGTACGACCAGCTATTTCAAGACATTGTTCATTCTCTATCCTATTTCAATCGCAGTGTTTCAACACTAGATGAAGCTATGGAAGTTGTCCCTGCTTTAACGAGTGAAGGTAGCGGTAAGGAGAATGTACACCTTTCATTCCTGCAGGCTTTTTATAAGGGTTATCCTGCCTTTAAAGAAAGTCTTGGAATGACAAAAAAGGCCAATCTTGAAGCGTATAGAGGATTTGTAGCGGATGAAGCTCAAGCTTGTTTTGTTGAGTCCATCGATCTCTATTACGATTGTGATATTACAAGGCAGGGAATCACACTCGTCGATACACCAGGAGCAGATTCAATTAACGCACGTCATACGGGCGTAGCATTTGAATATATCAAAAATGCCGATGCGATACTATTTGTGACCTATTACAACCACGCATTTGCCAAGGCAGACCGTGAATTCCTCATTCAATTGGGCCGGGTGAAGGACACGTTTGAATTAGATAAAATGTTCTTTGTCGTCAATGCCATCGATCTTGCAAGCGACGGGGAAGAAAAAAATGAAGTGATCGACTATGTGAAGACGCAGCTGATTCAATATGGAATCCGTTTTCCGAGGATATTTGGGGTATCTTCTCTCCAAGCTCTTAGAGAATCAGATTCTGATAAGTCAGGAATGGATCTATTTAAGAAGGAATTCAAAACATTTATACAGAATGAATTAGTAAGCATGAGTATTGAGTCCGCTCTCGGTGAGTGGGATAGAGGCCTGCAACGATTTAACCAATTTATTCATACGGCTTCAAGTGATAAAGCGTATAAGGAAGTACGCAAACAGGAGCTGAACGAAGCAAAGGTTGAGGTTCGCTCGCTTATCGATACCAAATCCGTCCACCCACTTAGAGTCGAAATGCAGCAAGAATCGAAGGAACTTGTCTATTACGTAAAGCAAAGGGTATTTTTCCGGGTATCCGATTTTTATAAAGAAGCCTTCCATTCAGGATTATTCCTGCAATACTCTAACCAATCCCAAGCAATAAAGGAAGGATTAAAGGAATTTCTTGCAAGTGTCGGTTTTGATCTGGCACAGGAAATGAGAGCCACTTCTCTTCGCATTCAGCAGTTCATTCAGAAACTACTGAGTGAGAAGTGGTTGGTGCTTGAAGAAATGATTCAACAGGTGGAGAAAGAACTGATATTATCTCCTCAGGACTACAAAAACGAAAGCACCATTGAATTTGAGAACGCATTTAAACAAACAGAGCTGCGAGTATTCGAAGAAGCCTTTTCTTCATTTAAGAATCCAAAGCATTTCTTTGAACAAGGCGGAAAAAAGATTGTTCAGGAAAAATTGGAAGCATTACTTCAAGAGCCTGCAGATAGCTATTTAGAACAGGAGCATGAACGGCTGGAAGATTGGGGTGCTTCGTATTTAAATAGAGAGTTTGAAACGCTTAAAGAAGAAATGTTGATTCAGGTGATGGAGCAGATCAATTCAAATATAGTTGCATTAGAGACAGTTCAGGATCTGAACAAGCTAAAGTATGATTTGGAGCAACTTGTACAGATTCAAACTTAAAGAAAAGAAGGAGGAGGGTCATGGCGAATCCTTATCATTGCTGTGCTACATGTATTCACATTCGGGGAGTCAAGGCTAATCAGAAGACCTCCTATTTCTGTTCCCGACTGGGCTATGAAACCAAAACCACTTATCAATTTTCTTGCTGGGAACCTAAGGAGGAAGTACTGACATTAATGAAGAAGAGGGGGATAATTTCATGAAGACAATTATCGATACGGATTGGCTAAGAGGGCATATTCATGATGAGAATCTAAGAATCATTGATTGTCGCTTTTCTCTGGGAAACCCGGCAGAAGGGCGGGAGCGGTACAAAGAGAGCCATATTCCAGGAGCCGTATTTTTCGATTTGGAAAAGGATTTATCAGGATATGTGAAAAAGCATGGGGGGCGCCATCCTCTTCCGAACATGAAGAACTTTTTGCGCAAGGTTGAGGATGTCGGTATTGATAATGATACAACGGTTGTCATTTATGATGAAAAGGAAGGTGCCTTCGCTGGTCGATGCTGGTGGTTGTTCCATTACATCGGACATGAGAAGGTATATATATTAAATGGTGGATTTGCAGCTTGGAAAAAGGCTGGATGGAAAACAGAATCGACCGTACCTGTGTACCCTTCAAAAAGCTATCGTCCAAGCTTTAATGAGTCGATTGTGGCTTCTCTGGATGAGGTGAGGAGTATTGCAGATGGGGATAGAGACACTCCTTTAATCGATTCCCGCAGCAGAGAAAGATACTTAGGACAAGAAGAACCGATAGACCGCATACCGGGTCATATTCCAGGAGCCACCAATCTTCCATGGACCGAGGGAGTGAATGATGGATATTTTATTCAAGGAGAACAGCAGAATGATCGTTTCGCTCATCTTAATAAAGATGAGTCAGTGATTGTTTATTGCGGTTCCGGTGTAACAGCGACTCCTAATTTCCTTGCTCTTAAGGAAGCAGGATTCAATCATGTGAAGCTTTATGTTGGAAGCTACAGTGATTGGGTGTCCTATGAAAATCACAAGGTAGAGAAGGAATAAAGGTAAATAGCTAATTGGAAAAGGTTCATCACTTTTCCAATTAGCTATTTATTCGTATATGTTATACTTTATAAAGTGAACGAAAACGAGAATGAGCGATGAGGAGTGTATGAATTGAATAAAAAGAATGAGCATTTATTACTTATAGATGGTATGGCACTATTATTTCGATCTTTTTTTGCAACAGCCGTAACGGGTCAATTCATGATGAACTCAAAAGGTCTTCCCACTAATGGAGTTCAGGGGTTTATGAAGCATTTACTAATGGCGGCGGATCATGTAAAGCCGACGCATATCATAGTATGCTGGGATATGGGGAGTCAGACATTCCGAAATGAAGTATTCAATGACTATAAATCGAATCGAAATGCCCCACCTGTTGAACTGATTCCTCAATTTGATCTTGCAAAAGAGGTGGCATCAGGCTTCAATCTTTCGAATGTGGGTGTAGTTGGTTACGAAGCAGATGATTGTATTGGGACTCTTGCGAAAATTCATCAAACCGATCGCAAAGTATCCGTTCTGAGCGGTGACCAGGATCTCCTGCAGCTTTTGGACGATAATATTGACATTATGCTCCTGAAAAAAGGCTTTGGTAACTATCAAACCTATACGAAAGAGATTTTTGTGGAAGAGAGAGGAATTACTCCTCAGCAGTTTATTGATGTGAAAGCATTAATGGGTGATACAAGTGATGGGTATCCTGGGGTAAAAGGGATCGGAGAGAAAACGGCATTAAAGCTGATTCAACAATATAAGGATATCTCAGGCATTCTCGATAACCTGCACGAGTTAACCCCATCTCAACGGAAAAAGATAGAAGCCGACCTGGACATGCTTCATGTTTCAAGAAAGTTAGCCGAGATTCACTGCGGTGTGCCACTATCGGTTTCGGTAGAGGAAGCTCGTTGGAATAACGTAGCTCATGAAACGCTTTCCTTTGTGGATGAATTAGAGTTGAAGGTGCTTAGAAGATATTTAGTAGGTTCTAATGTGATGGTTGCCACAAGCTAGTCGACTATAGGAGTGTCAGGGATCCTTTTGGCC
Source organism: Rossellomorea sp. H136 (assembly GCF_056838065.1). Taxonomy (NCBI): domain Bacteria; kingdom Bacillati; phylum Bacillota; class Bacilli; order Caryophanales; family Bacillaceae; genus Rossellomorea; species Rossellomorea sp. H136. The sequence continues at coordinate 2,982,350 of NZ_CM166371.1, read as the reverse complement.
CCTGACACTTTTTTATGTGGAAATGCTTACTTTGTATTCGATTTCTTAGCGGCATTTTCCAATTGGCTCTTCGGCTCCATGGCAAATTCTGCATCTTGGGATATTCCTTGTGGATTTACGCTTTTGGCATTTTTACCTTTGTTTTTGTTATTTCCTTTTGTCATACCGAAACCCCTCCTTTTCTGTAATCATTATTATTTTGGCTATGTTCATAATAAATATCCTATGTGCATTGAATTTTAGGACAAACTAAAGACAGGGAGGTGTAAGGGTGAATAAAGGGATTGTAACGGCACTTATTAGTATAGCTCTCGCACAGGGTCTGAAGATACCACTGCACTTTTTAAAAAAGAAGGAATGGAAACCTGAGCTGTTTTTCCAAACAGGGGGAATGCCAAGTTCTCATAGTGCAGGGGTTGCTTCGTTAACAACATTTATTGCTTTAAAGAGGGGGATCAGAACGATTGACTTTGCTCTTTCATTTATCTTTGGTCTAATCGTCATGTACGATGCACAAGGAATTCGAAGACAAACAGGCGAACTGACCCTTAAAGTGAATAGTCTAGATGAGCTCGTTCGCAAAGCTCATGATAAAGAAGCGGTAGAATTCGAAGAGAAAAAGCCAAAACGACTGAAAGAAATGCTGGGACATCAACCTCAGGAAGTAGTCGGAGGAGCATTGCTCGGTTCATTTATGGGCTGCATGGCCTTCCTGTTTTCGAAAAAGGATAGGCAAAATAAAAAATTTTCTGTAAGATAAGAGAAGACAAAGTGGCGATAAGGTGAGGAGAAACGTGAAAAAGACAACAGAAGAATTTCTCATAGATCTTGAAAACAAAGGTTTCAAATTTCAAGAAGACGCAATTGGCTTCATCTATTTTGGCAAAAAATACACAGGTGCCCCGGATGAACTGGTCAATAGCGCCATTGAAATCACATTAAAAGCTCAAAAACAATTCGATAGCAGTTTTTACATGTCCATATTAGAAAGACTTCATTCCCAGCAAATCGCATCCAGAAATGAAGCACTAAGGTGGATGGAGAAACAGGGCTTGGCATAAGACACGGGACCAGCAAAAAGGGTTGTTTCCTTTTTGGTGGTCTTTCCTATGTTCACGCAAAAAAACAGGAGAGCCACCAATCGGCCTCCTATTTTACTTCAACAGAATGATTTCTGTTCATTTTTTTCAAAATCCATGCAAGAATAGGTACTTCAGATAAGAGCATCCCAATAACGATTAATCCGCTTCCTGCAATGGCCATAGACCCCAATCGTTCTCCGATCCACAAATAGGAACAGATGGCTGCAAATACGGGTTCCAACGTAAAAATGATCGCCACCCTTGATGGAGTTGTGTATCTTTGAGCGTAGGTCTGTGTGATGAATGCCAATAAGGTAGCCAATAGAGAAGTGATCAGTAATGCGGTCATTACTTCCTTATTACCCAATCCTCCATCCATCAGCACAGCATGTGGATTTTCAAAAATAAGTGAACACCCCATTGAAAGGATTCCAACTGTACATAACTGCACCGATGTTAATAGGAGCAGGGATGTGTTTTTTGTGAAAACGTCAGTGTAAATAATATGTAGAGCAAACCCAAAGGCACAAATGAATACGAGGGCATCTCCTATATTGAACGCCTGAGAATGACCTGACATAAGGAGGTATAGTCCTATTGCAGCTAGGCTGGACCCCATTATGGCTCCTTTAGCAGGAGAGCGTTTAAAGAAAACAAATGAAAATAAAGGGACCATCACCACGCTTAATCCTGTAACAAACCCTGCTTTTGACGGAGTTGTAAATAACAGGCCGAGTGTTTGAAAGGCATACCCGATAAATAAAAATATCCCTAAAAAAATGCCGTGCAAAACGGATCTCTTAACAATCGGAGTGCTTTTGATAAACAGGACCATGACTAAAGGGATAGCGGCCATTAGAAAACGGATCCCATTAAACATGAAAGGGGGAAGGAATTCAATGGCCGATTGTACAACCACGAAGGTAGCTCCCCATATGAAAGCAACACCGACCAAGGCAATATCAGCGATCTTAGCCAAACGAATCCTCCTTTAGTTCAGATGAATAGCTTTTCGGGCCAGCTCATCTGCAGCTTTATTTTCCTTACTGGGTATCCACTTAACGAAGAAAAGGTCTATTTGCTTGGTCAAGTCCAATATATCATCGAGCAACTGTTTATATTGAATATTCCTTACAAACTCTTTCTCAATCGCATGAACGACCGCTTGAGAATCACTCTTCAACCACACGGTATCAGCTTGTTTTTCTAAGCAGATCTCCAGAGCTTTCCTGCATGCAATGAATTCAGCTTCATGATTATCCATGATCCCTAAAGGAATGGCGTGTTTTTCCACTTTTCCGTTGTTTTTAATAAAAATACCGGCACCACTTGGCCCGGGGTTACCAGCACTTGCTCCATCAATATTCACTTCGATCATATGTGTTCACCTCAAAGTACATCTTTAGAATAATATTATAGTAGCAGACAAAATAGAAGGTAGGGAGAACGAATCCTTAATCCACTCCTCCAATAAAAGAGCCTGGGGTAAACCAGTTCCCCAGGCTCCAACCAACTAACCCACATCTTTAGGGAATCGTTTTGCCACATAACCAAATGGGGTATCAATAATGGATATGACCCATTTGAGGAGATAGGTAGTAATGAATATTTCGAACCAAACATCCTTCGGATATTCTCCCAGGAAAGCAATGCTTGTGAATACAAGAGTATCCAAAAACTGACTCACCATCGTACTTCCGTTATTACGAATCCAAAACTGTGAATCTGAAGGGAATTTCCTCTTTAAATACGTGAAGATATACACGTCTGTTAATTGACTCACGAGGTAAGCGACTAAGCTTCCAAGAGCAATTCTTGGAATGATCCCAAAGATTGTTGCCAGAGATTCTTGGGCGAAATCTTCAGGATGTGGTTGAAATACTAACACGAGCTGCATAATAATAGTCATAATGATTAAAGTGAAGAACCCAAGCCACACCGCTTTCTGGGCTTCTTTTTTTCCATATTTTTCGTTAAGGATGTCCGTTACTAAAAAAGCTGTTCCGTACATGGCATTCCCTAAAGTAGCAGTCAACCCGAAAATTTCAATCGTTTTAACGACCTGCAAGTTAGCAAGAATCGTGGATAGCCCTATCCATACAAACAGTCCAGTTCGTCCAAACATTCGATACATAATCAGAAGTAAAGAGAATGTAATGAGAACGAAGACTAATCCAAACCATATATTAAACATACAAAGACCTCCTATTGAACATGTAAATGAAACAATAGTCCTCATTATACAAATAAAAGTAAAAATGAACAATCGTATGAAGAAAAAGGAGCGAATGATTATGGAAATGAAACTAAAATTTAAATATGCAAGCAAAACAGCGTCGAGTATATGGTTTGAATCCAACTACTTCCCAAGAAAAGAAACAATGATTCATATCGATGATCTGATGAAAACCGGAAGAGTCCATGATCTTGAAATCATAGATGAAATGGGGAATTCGTGGTCAAGAAAGGAATTTATCAAACTGAATCAGGAATTAGACAAGGAACCAGAAAACATCGTTGTATATTTCGACGGAGGGTTTGATAAGGAATCGCTCATTGCCGGTGCAGGGATTGTCATCTATTACGATAAAGGTGGAGAATCATTTAGAATCAGAAAAAATGAACTTCTCGAGGAAATTGAAAATAATAATGAAGCAGAATACGCAGCTTTACATATTGCCCTTGGATTGCTTGATGAAATCGGCGTGAAAAATGTGCCTTGTACGATTAATGGAGATTCCCAGGTGGTAATAAAACAGTTGGAAGGGGAATGGCCTTGTTATGAAGAGGGCTTGAGTCGGTGGATCGATCGTATTGAAGCCCTCATCAAAAAGCTTCGATTGAAAATCAATTGGGCTGTGCTGAATAGAAAAGATAATAAAGAAGCGGATAAGCTGGCCAATCAAGCCTTACAGGGGACAAAAGTCCACAGTAACAAACGAATAGAATAATTTCGTTCCCTATTATATACTCTATAAATAACAATACACCGTAAGTCCTCGAACAAGCTTAGGAGTGATCACATGAATCGAAAAGAAGTGGTGGATAAAGTGGATGAGCTCATAGACACCTACTGTAACGCCTGCTTACTTAAAGCGCACTTTCGCAAAGAGTATGGTAAAACCTATGCTCACCGCTTTTGTATAGAAAAATGCACCATAGGAGAACAAATTCGAAATTACGGACGAAAATTGAATTGAAAAATAAAGGGCAGCACTTCTTAGGAGAACCTAAGAAGTGCTGCCCTTTGGTATGCTATATTGTTCGAACTATTATAATTTAACTACGTTTGCAGCTTGAGGTCCACGATTTCCTTCAACAACGTCGAAAGAAACTTCTTGACCTTCTTCTAATGATTTGAATCCTTCACCTTGAATCGCTGAGAAGTGAACGAATACATCGTCTCCACCTTCAACTTCAATGAATCCAAATCCTTTTTCATTGTTGAACCATTTTACTTTACCATTTTGCATTTTCGAATCCTCCTAAATCGTTCAAGCACGTTTGTGCCTCTGAAAAATATTATTCACGAAATGATTGACTCTCATACGTTGGAAATAAGCATAAAAATCGTACACTTCAATGATGTCTTTACTATACAATATGACGTTTTTCGAGTCAACATTCCCTCCTTTTTTGCGGAAATGTTTAAACAATTTGATTAATATGTATTGACAATTATTGAGTAAGGAAATAAAATTTGCACTAAGGAAACTTTTATTGCACTAAGGAAACTTTTGTAGTCTTATAAAAAAGAAATTACTTGTGTAAAAAAAAGTGAACATATATAAGTTTCATGAATAAGGTAGATGTAGTAGATATCAAAAACATATGGGTTGGAGAGGAGATCAAACATGAAAATAAGATTAATGGCTCTTGTAGGGATGATTATTATTTTAGCGGCAGGACTTATCCTGTCAGGCTGTGGAGCAACTACCACTGGAACTGAAAACGATAAAATAGTCGTTACGACAACAATAGGGCAAATAGGGGATGCGGTTAAAAATATTGGAGGAGAGCATGTAGAGGTTCAAAGTTTAATGGGACCTGGTGTGGATCCTCATCTTTACAAAGCTAAACAGTCGGATATTAGTAAACTCCAGGAAGCAGATATTATTTTCTATAGCGGTCTCCATTTAGAAGGGAAAATGCTTGAGATCTTCGAAAAAATGAACAAGGAAAAACCGACTTATGCAATCGCCGATAGTATACCTAAAGATAAGTTGCGTAAAGATCAGGCAGATAATACGGCAACAGACCCACATGTGTGGTTCGATATTGATTTATGGAAAATTGCATTGGAGCAAGTGAAGGACGGATTGATCGAGAAAGATCCTGAAAACAAAGAAGACTACATTCGAAATACTGAAAAGTACTTTGCGGAATTAGATGAACTGAAAGCATATGCTACGGAAGAAATGTCAAATATTCCAGAAGAACAAAGAGTTCTTGTAACAGCTCATGATGCATTTAATTACTTCGGAGCAAAATACGATCTTCAAGTTATGGGATTACAAGGTCTGAGTACAGATGCTGAATATGGATTAGCAGACGTGCAGTCTCTTGTAAATACATTGGTAGACAGAAACATCAAAGCTGTGTTTGTTGAATCAAGTATCTCTGAAAAATCAATTAACGCTGTTATAGCAGGGGCACAAGATAAAGGCCATGAAGTCGAAAAAGGCGGGGAATTATTTTCAGATGCTATGGGGAAAGAAGGAACAGAAGAAGGAACGTACATCGGTATGTATAAGCATAACGTTGATACGATTGTAGAGGGATTAAAGTAAGTCTTAGGAGGCGATACCATGAATTCAGTGGATATTAAGGGGTTAACCGTTGCGTATCATAGAAAACCGGTTTTGATGGACGTAGAGTTTTCTGTTCCAAAGGGTAAGTTAATCGGAATTGTCGGCCCAAATGGTGCAGGAAAATCTACATTAATTAAAGCCATTCTCGGGTTGATTCCCCGCTCGTCCGGTGATATCAAAATCTTTGAAAAAGCCTATTCCCCTAAAAGCAAATTAGTTGGGTACGTCCCTCAGCGTGGATCTGTAGATTGGGATTTCCCCACAAATGCATTGGATGTCGTATTAATGGGGAGATATGGTCATTTAGGATGGTTTAAGAGACCATCAAAAAAAGATGTTCAATTTGCAATGGAGTGTCTCGATAAAGTAGGAATGACTCAATTTGCATCAAGACAAATAAGTCAGCTATCAGGAGGACAGCAGCAAAGGGTTTTCCTTGCCAGGGCACTGGCTCAGGAAGCGGAAGTCTATTTCATGGATGAACCATTTGTTGGTGTGGACGCAGCAACGGAAAAAGCGATCATTTCCTTATTGAATGAATTAAAGGAACAAGGCAAGACCGTTTTGGTTGTTCATCATGATTTGCAAACTGTTACAGAGTATTTTGATTGGACGCTGTTACTGAATAGAAAAACGATAGCCTATGGTCCAACGAAAGATGTGTTTAGCGTAGAGAATTTACAACTAACCTATGGAGGGAAACTATCTTTCCTGGAAAAGGATCAAATGTTAATTCATCCATAGAAAGAGGTGAATATGATGAATCATTTATGGCAATCGATTTTAACGGACGGAAATACACAATGGGTATTACTGAGTACCTTATTACTGGGAATTGCGAGCGGAGTTTTAGGCAGCTTTGCTTTACTAAGGAAACAAAGCTTAATAGGGGATGCGGTCGCCCATGCAGCATTGCCGGGAATCTGTTTTGCATTTATGTTCATGGGGGAGAAAAATTTCTTTGTACTATTGATTGGTGCTGCCGCCACGGGTCTACTTGCTGCTTACACGATACAAATCATTACCAACACAACGAGAATCAAGGAAGACACGGCTATTTGCTTAGTATTGTCTGTATTCTTTGGATTAGGCATCGTCCTTTTAACAAAAGTTGCTCAAATGCCTACTGGTAACCAAAGCGGCTTGGATGATTTCATCTTTGGGCAAGCAGCTTCCCTGGTGGGGAGAGATGTTCAACTCATGGGCTTAACGGCAGCGGCTTTAATTGTTATTACGTCACTATTATTCAAAGAATTTAAGGTGAGTACCTTTGATCCTCAATTTGCGAGGGGAATCGGACTTCCTGTAGGATTTTTGAATTTTCTCTTTGTTTCCTTATTAGTTATTACGGTTGTCATCGGTATTCAAGCAGTAGGTGTCATCCTGATGGCGGCTATGCTGATCACTCCTGCCATATCAGCAAGATACTGGACGGATTCATTGCGGACAATGGTCTTTATTTCTGGAATTGTGGGAGGCTTATCAGGGGCAGTCGGAACGCTGATCAGTACCCTTGGTAAAGGGTTATCGACCGGCCCCTTCATTGTATTGACGGCTACAGTTATATTTATCATTTCCTTGCTGTTCTCTCCGAAGCGCGGATTAATCTCGGTTATATTGAAAAGATTGAAAAATGATAATCGACTGGCTATGCGCTTTATACTGAAAAAGATGTATGAATCAGGTAAACAAACGATACGTGTAGATCATTTATTTCAAAAAAGCAATATTACTAAATTAAAATTTAACCGGGTATTGAAGCATCTAATGAAAAAAGGTTACCTGCATCAAGAGGATGGAATATTGACGATTACAAAATCAGGGCTAATGAAAGCCGAGCAATTCAGCTTTGTTGATGAAATCATGGAACTGAAAGAAATGTACCCAAGTGAGTTGGGGTCACTTGATATTCAGTGGATTGAAAAGGAAGAAAAAGAGGCGTTATCAAATGAACAGCTCACAAAGCTGAAAATGAAAATGTCCGATATTTATATGCAATATCCTTTCTTAAACGTAAAAATGTCAAGCAGAAGAGGGGGGCAAGGATATGAGTTATGAATTATGGATTCTTCTGACTGGTAGTTTAGTCGGTTTATCATGTGGCATCGTAGGATGTTTCTTAATCCTGAGAAAGATGTCGATGTTAGCAGATGCAATCAGTCATACCGTGCTCCTCGGATTGGTTATGGCATTCATTGTCAGCCAAAGTATGAATGGATTTTATATGTTGATCGGTGCAGCAGTGGCTGGATTGTTAACGACCTTTATGGTTCAGTTATTGAATTCCAGCGGGATACAGGAAGATGCTGCAATAGGTGTAGTGTTCACTTCCCTGTTTGCTGTAGGGGTCATCCTCATTTCATTATTTGCTAAGAATGTTCATTTGGATGTAGAGCATGCCTTAATGGGTGAAATTGCATTCGTCCCTTGGAATACCTTGTCGTTGCCGATACTTGGGGACATTCCTAAATCAGTTGTGATGCTGGGATCTGTATTGATATTGGACGTTCTCATCATTTTCCTTCTGTTCAAAGAGTTTAAATTAACTTCTTTTGATCCAAGTATGGCAGCGGCGATCGGTATCCCGGTACTTGCGGTTCATTATATTTTAATGGGTCTGGTATCCGTTACGACTGTATCGGCATTTGATAGCGTAGGTGCGATTCTCGTGGTAGCGATGCTCATTGCCCCTGGTGCTACAGCCTATTTACTTACTGACCGATATAAAGTGATGCTTCTTTTAAGCGGGGTCATTGGAGTCTTTGATAGCATCATCGGATATTACGGGGCAAAGATGTTCGATGTGTCCATTTCCGGTGCAATGGCAGTGGCCGCCGGACTTGTTTTCTTCATCGTATGGATGTTATCACCGAAATACGGGTTGGTATCCAGGATCCTGAATCAACGGTTGACAGAAGAGTAATTTAAAGTGCTTGGGTTGTATTCATTCTGTAGTTATAGTAAACTTTTAATGATATTTATGGAAATTTGGAGGGTACAGAATGCCTACACCAAGTATGGAAGATTATATAGAACAGATTTATATGTTAATTGAGAACAAAGGTTATGCCAGAGTATCAGATATAGCAGAAGCTTTATCTGTTCACCCCTCCTCAGTTACCAAAATGGTGCAGAAGTTAGATAAGGACGATTATCTCATTTACGAGAAATATCGCGGGCTGGTTCTGACTCCAAAAGGAAACAAAGTAGGGAAGCGTTTAGTATATAGACATGAACTTTTAGAACAATTCCTTCGTGTAATTGGAGTGAAAGAAGAGCATATTTATGAAGACGTGGAAGGAATCGAACACCACCTAAGCTGGGATTCCATTGATCGTATTGGAGATCTCGTCCAATTCTTCGATGAAGAGAAGAACCGGGTAGAAGAACTTCGAACCATTCAAAATCGTAGTGAATAATAATCATGACAACTGGAACAAAGAAAAAAGGACTTCATGCAGTAAGCATGAAAGTCCTTTTTGTTGTATTTAAGTACTGTGTTATTCTCAGTGCGCAAGTCAGGAAAAGTTCCCGATCAAAAAATGGCAGGATAGTCATTGAAGCTTCCGTCATCAACGGACATACTTGATAATTCTGTTTCTCCCCATTCATTCTCATTCAAGGTCACTCCTTGAAGTAATCCCTCAGAAGCTTCCAAAACAGCTTTTCGATAGGAGATTATACGGCCGGAAGAAGTTTGGAAACTGATAATGTCTCCATGGTAGTTCCGTTGAACTTTAGCAATCTCTTCCATACAACATCACCTTTCTTGTTCTGATTATAAGAATAGTATGGACATAAAAACTAAAAATCATAATCAACACAGATTTTAAGTTTACATAATAATATTATGGTGTTTATATTTTTTACAGAGATTATGCCTGAAAAGAAGGATTATGGTTCACTGGTTGAGAATATAGATATTATTGAAAAAAATCGAGGTGTACATATGAGGAATTCAGAATGGCATACCAGTGCCAGAGCACGTTGGGAAGACAATGCCGATCAATGGCATTCCAAAAGTGTAGAAATGTGGACAAGTGGAAGCAGGAAAGCCATCATTCCCTTTTTCACTAAACATATTGAACGTGGGAAGGCTGTAGCAGACTTAGGATGCGGCGATGGATATGGTTCATTTCTGCTTTTCGACAAAGGCTATGTGGTCACGGGGATGGATTTCTCTGAAAAAATGGTCGAAATAGCAAAAAAACAAGAAAGGGACTCTTTATCTTTTGTTCAAGGAGACTTGCGATCCCTCCCTTTTCAAGATGAACAATTTCAAGCCGTGATGGCGATTAATTCAGTCGAGTGGACGGAAGATCCTCTTCATACCCTGAATGAAATCGAACGAATTGTGACTCCTGATGGGTTTATTTGTATTGGTCTTTTAGGACCGACAGCTCACCCCAGGGAAAATGCTTATCCGCGCCTTCTTGGAGAAGACGTCATCTGCAATACAATGATGCCTTGGGAACTGGAAAAACTGGCTGGTGAAAAAGGCTGGAGGAAGGTTGATGAAGATTGGGTCTATAAAAAAGGAGTAAAGTCGTCCTTTACAGACTCGCTTTCAAATGAGTTAAAACAAGCTTTAACTTTTACGACATTGTTTATGTTTCAAAAATAATGAACATGATCGATCCCATTTCGGGGATCGATCATGTTTTTCTTATCTACTGACTTCATTGACAAGTTCTTTTTTGATGCGTTTATACTGATTCGGATGATGGAACCACCCTACATAGGTTTTCTCCAGTGATTTGTGATGTGAGAAAACTCAGATCGCTTTAAATGGGAATCTCCTACCTTTTCGAAAACGTAAACAATCCATCTTACTTCCAAAGATTCTTGTCTTTCAATCCCTTGGATAAAACAAAAATTGTACTGGTAATGAAGTTGGAGATATCCTTGTTTTGGGAAGGGTCTATATTCCTTTGGACTTTAGGAAGTGATAAAGCAGGATCCAATTAAGCTAAAGAAGCTATTCTGACACCAAATAGGATATGTGGGGATGTTTCCAATTCACATTCTCCCTTCAACAAATGTGTTTTTCCTGTGGTCGTGTCGAAGAATATCCTCTACGATCATGGTACAGGCATTTTTGTTAAATAACGAGGATACATTTTTTGATAATGAGTCTATCGTATTTTTATTATAGAGACATCGATAAATGCTTTCCAGAAAGTCTGTTTGAGTCGAATAGGTGAGTGCTGCAGTCCGTTTTAATAAATAATTGGCATTCTCATTCTCCTGGCCAGGTGCGGGCTTAAAAATGATGATGGGCAATTTAAAACAAGCAGCTTCCGTTAAAGATAAGGCACCGGACTTAGTGACCAGACAATCGGTAAGGGAAAACAGGTTTTCCACTTTAGATATATATCCGAAAATGTGGATGTTTTCTTTTGAGTTTTTTTCCAGTTGATTATATAGTTGATGGTTTCTCCCGCACACAACGCCTACTTGAAGATTTTTATCTTTGGATAGGGAAGTTAAAAGAGGCTCGATATTCGGAAGCAAACCTAGACCACCCCCCATAATGGTGATAGTTTTCCGTTGTGGGGCAAGTCCAAATTCTTTATAGTTTTTTTCGACTGTATGATGAAAGCTGGGCCGGATAGGTAAACCGCTAACGAAGATTTTCCCTGTCTCTACTCCGTAAGAGATGAGAGTCCTCTTTACGTGATCTGTTGCCACATAGTATTTCTCGATCATCGGATGAATCCACAACGGATGGGCACAGTAGTCTGTAATGACAGTATATGTAGGTATATTTAAGCTTGAGCGAAGTCGCAAGTATGGTGCAGCATGAAGTGGGAATGTCGTGACAATGCATGATGGTGAGTAAGTTTCAACCAGCTTTATAAGGCGCTTTTTTCCTAAATGCTGATAAAAGTAACTCAATCCTTTTGAGGAAAGTTTATCTGTTCCATAGTAAAATGCTTTATAGAAAGGGGTACCGAATTTGGAAAATCCTTTTTTTAATAAATTTTGGGCCAGGGAGTGGATGGCAGGGTAGGCTTCTCCATATAGATCACAGATGTTCACTCGTTCATATCCCTGTCTCTTAAATGTATAAGCCAGAGTTTCAGCAGTTTGAATATGTCCTTCTCCAAAGCGTGCGGTCAAAATGAGAATCGACTTTTCTTTCACAATCTTATTCCCCCTATAAAAGGCAAAAATGGTGGAGATATAAAACATAGTGTAAAATTAAGTAACACTTCAATTTAAGATTACAAATGGATTGTAAATGAAGTTTAAGTGTAAACATGATTTTTTGTAAAATTTATATTTATGGCTCAGGCCAAATTTCAATTACATAACTAGAAGGTGAATTTAGATGACAACGACAAAGAAGATAGTGAAGTCAGATATTGATATTGCTCAACAAGCTACACTGAAACCGATACTGGATATTGCGGGGCAAATCGGCCTAACAGAAGATGATATTGAGCTTTATGGTAAATATAAAGGGAAAATTACATATGAAGCCATTCATAAACTGCAGGGGCAGCCCAATGGGAAATTGATATTAGTCACGTCGATCAATCCCACTCCTGCAGGCGAGGGGAAATCAACGGTTACGGTTGGACTCGGGGATGCGTTAAATCAGTTAGATAAAAACACCATCATTGCCATGAGGGAACCATCACTTGGTCCAACGATGGGAATCAAAGGCGGAGCAACAGGAGGAGGCTATTCACAAGTCCTTCCCATGGAGGATATCAACCTTCATTTCACAGGTGATATCCACGCTATTTCGACTGCGAATAACGCTTTAGCTGCATTGTTAGATAATCATATCCATCAGGGAAATGAATTGGATATTGATCAAAGAAGAGTCGTATGGAAACGTGCTCTGGACATGAATGATCGTGCCCTTAGACAAATCATCGTTGGTTTAGGTGGACCGGTACAAGGTGTTCCCCGTGAAGACGGATTTGATATTACTGTAGCGTCTGAAATTATGGCTGTTCTCTGTTTATCTCAAAATCTTGAGGAATTAAGAAGAAGGCTTGGAAGAATGGTTATTGCATACAACTTTTCCAACCAACCGGTAACCGTCGAAGATTTAGGAGTTGAAGGTGCGCTGACCTTATTGTTAAAGGATGCCTTAAAACCTAATCTCGTTCAAACGATCGAACATTCTCCTGCCCTTATTCATGGCGGACCATTCGCAAATATTGCCCATGGGTGTAATAGTGTCTTGGCGACCAAATCGGCTCTTAAGCTGGCTGATTATGTTGTAACGGAATCTGGGTTTGGTGCTGATCTAGGGGCCGAGAAGTTTCTGAATATCAAATCTCGAGCTGCAGACATAGCACCGGATGCCATCGTGCTCGTTGCCACCATTCGTGCTCTGAAGATGCATGGAGGTCAAGGGAAAAGTGATCTTCAAACTGAAAATCTTCAGGCTCTGCAAAAAGGATTATCTAATCTGAAGAAGCACATGGAAACAATAGGTCACTTCAACGTACCTTATGTGATTGCCGTTAATCGATTTGTGACAGATAGTGAAGACGAAATCCAGACCCTTATCAAGTGGTGCGAAAACCTGGGAGTACAAGTTTCACTAACCGATGTATGGGCTAAAGGTGGAGTGGGTGGAAGAGATTTAGCCGAAAAGGTATTGCATGAGATCGAAGGGAACACGAAAGAATTTTCTCGCCTATATGAACCTTCCGATTCACTCCAATCTAAAATTGAAACGATTGCGAAAAAGGTTTACGGAGCGAAAGAAGTAGATTACACGGTGAAAGCACGAAAGCAGCTCCAGCAATTTGAAGATCAAGGGTGGGGCGTCCTGCCGATTTGTATGGCTAAGACCCAATATTCCTTATCCGATGATCCATCTAAATTCGGGCGTCCTGAAGATTTTACGATCACAATCAGAGAGCTTAAGCCGAAGATTGGAGCAGGATTTATTGTTGCATTAACGGGAGAAGTAATGACCATGCCAGGCCTGCCCAAAAATCCGGCAGCATTCGGAATGAATGTGGATGATGACGGCAGGGCTGTAGGGTTATTTTAGCCTTTGGGGTTTGAAAGGAGAGGAGAACGTGTTTGATCCAACAGCATTTGATAACTTAAAGGTAGTCTTTGAGGGAGCTATATACGATCTTGACTTGACAGGGGAAATCCAAATTCTTGATCGCAAAGATTTATTTGATTTTGCCCATTATGAAAGATGCTATCAAATTCATTATTCTTTACCATCCAAGAAATCCATTTCGATAGAGTTCCATTTAAAAGCGGACATGGGGCATTTTTTGGCAGAGAGAAAAATGATGACAGAAAAAAATACAGCTGGAGCAGATATTCTTATCGTCTATAAGGGTGATGAGAAATTGAACGAATGCAGGCAGATACTTGAAGAAAAATGGGGTGAAGATAAAAATTGGGAATGGAAAGAAGTAATATCCTCTCGTAAACCTATTACCTATGAAGGGATTCTCACTTTTAATAGAGTCATAACAGAAGAAATGGTTGATGATGTTCTTCAAATGATTTCATTTTCTGTGGATACTTTACAAATATCTTGATCGATTAGACTTCTATCAAAAAAGAGTTCATAATTATATAGAAAAAGGGGATTTTTCAATGAGAATAGCCTGGGTAACAGATAGCACAGCATTTGTTCCAACACATTCAAATAGTAAAGAAAATCACATCTATATTGTTCCGATGAATATTCTCTTTGGGGAGCGGGAGTATCAAGATGGAGTAGACTTATCTCCGGAAGAATTGTTCATGAAATTAAAGGAAGTAAAGGTAGAAGTGAAAACCTCACAGCCTTCAATCGGGACTTTTAAGGAATTGTTCGAAGAATTATCAAAGGACTATGATTATATCTTTTCGATTCATGTTTCTTCTCATTTCAGCGGCACCTATTCATCTGCCTATCAAGCTGCAACGTTGTTAAAGGATGCACTACCAAATATCATTTGTATAGATTCGAAAGTCATTTCCAATCCATTGACCGAATTAATCCTATACGGTCAAAGGTTACTTCACGAGGGCAAAGACCCACAACAAATAAAAGAAGCCATTGAAAAAAGAATCGCTTCATGTGAAACCTATGTAATGGTTGGCAGCTTGGAGCAACTACATAAAAGTGGACGAATGAGTGGACTTTCATTCTTCCTCGGAAGTGTCCTTAATGTAAAACCAATGCTTGCCATTGAGGATGGAAAACTTGAAGTGAAGGATAAAGTAAGAAGCATCAAAAAAGGTTTGAGCAGCATGACCGATCGATTAAATCACGCTCTCGCTACTAAACGTATAACAAAAGTGTCCGTACTGCATGGTTTAAACCGTGGGGAAGCTTTAGAATGGATTGAACAACTGAGAATTAAATACCCTGAGATCGAATTTGGGGCGTACCCACTGGGTGCCGTGATCGGTGTTCACGCAGGGGCCAATACAATAGGGATAAGCTGGTTTGCAGAAGACGAAATGAATTAATAGAAAAAGGAGTGATGTGTAGAATCATGCATCCACTCCTTTTTATTCTGATAAGAGAATATTTTTTGGTACAATAGAGGAGAAGGTGACCTTGGAGCGGAAAAAGCTGGACGGTATTATCGACTATTTAAAACGTGAGTACCTTGGTGAGTCTACAGGGCATGATTGGTATCATTTGGATCGTGTACGAAAACAGGCACTTATCATTGCCAGGGAAGAAAATGTAACCCATACATATATCATCGAGCTGGCTGCATTGCTACATGATGTTCCGGATGATAAGTTCGTTGAAGAAGAAGAGGGGAAGAAAAGGCTTGATCACATCCTATCCATCCTCTCTCTAACGGAAACTGAAACGAAATTATTGAACTCGATTATTTATTCCATATCTTATAAAGGTGGTCACGAAGCAGTATTAACATCTTTAGAAGCGAAAATCGT
The DNA here is from genome assembly GCF_056838065.1 of Rossellomorea sp. H136. Classification (NCBI taxonomy): domain Bacteria; kingdom Bacillati; phylum Bacillota; class Bacilli; order Caryophanales; family Bacillaceae; genus Rossellomorea; species Rossellomorea sp. H136. The sequence goes on along the minus strand of NZ_CM166371.1, from coordinate 2,966,557 downwards.
GCGAGATGCCGATCGCCTTGACGCCATTGGTGCCATAGGAATCGCAAGAACGTTTGCATATGGAGGAAAGAAAGGTCGACCACTGTATAACCCTGAATTTCAAGTCAGGTCGGAGATGACCTTAGAGGAGTACAGAAATGGGGATAGTTCCAGTATCCATCATTTTCATGAAAAGTTATTGAAACTGAAAGACTTAATGTGTACGGAAACGGGAAGGAAATTGGCAGAGGAACGTCATGCTTTTATGCTGAGGTTTTTAGAGCAATTTAATAAAGAATGGACTGGTCAAGAATGAGAATGTTAACAGCTGAGAATCTTTCTAAGACGTATGGAGAGAAAACTCTTTTTAAAGATATATCGTTTTCAATTACCGAGAAAGAAAGAGTCGGACTGATCGGGGTGAATGGAACGGGTAAATCAAGCCTGTTGAAACTCATTGCCGGGATGGAAGAATATGATACAGGAGAGCTTTCGAAGCCTGGCGATTATCATATTGCCTACCTTCAACAAGAGCCTGCTTTTGATGGGGATTTAACAGTGATACAACAAGTATTTCGTGGTGAAGCAAAAATCATTCAGGCAATGCGGAATTATGAAATGGCCCTTTTGGAAATGGAGAACAACTCAGAAAACCCTCGAATACAGGAAGATTTATTTGAAGCTCAAAAGCAAATGGATATTCTTCACGCCTGGGACGCAAGTGCAAATGCGAAATCCATTTTGACAAAACTGGGAATTCACGACTTTTCAAAGAAAATGAGCGAGCTGTCAGGTGGGCAAAAAAAGAGAGTGGCGCTGGCAGGCGTCCTGATTGAAACACCGGACTTATTAATCCTGGACGAACCGACCAACCATTTAGACTATCAGTCCATCAAATGGCTGGAAGATTATTTAGGAAAGTATAACGGATCTGTGTTGCTCGTGACCCATGACCGATACTTCCTCGACAAGGTAACGAACAGAATCTTCGAATTGGATGGAGGAAGCCTATACTCCTATAAAGGAAATTATGCTTCATTTATTGAAGCGAAGGCTTCCAGGGAAGAAGTGGAACGCCAATTATCCGAAAAGCAGCAAAATCTTTATCGAAGAGAGCTTGCCTGGATGAGAAGGGGAGCAAAAGCCAGAACCACTAAACAAAAGGCTCGGATTCAACGATTTGAAAATTTAGAAAATACGATGTCTTCAGGTTCCACAGGCGGTCAGGTTGACATGGCAATCGGAGGAAACCGTCTGGGTAAACAAGTATTTGAGTTCAAGGATGCTTCAAAAATGTTTGAAGACAAGCGAATTTTAGATGAGTTTTCTTTCCTTATTAAACCTAAAGACCGAATCGGAATTGTAGGTAAAAACGGGAGCGGAAAATCAACATTTCTTAACCTCCTTGCCGGAACCGATGAGCTTACAGGTGGTCAATTACTCAAAGGCCAAACCGTAAAGGTCGCTTATTATACTCAAGGTCATGAAGAACTTGATGAGAATATGCGTATGATCGAATATATAAGAGAAGCAGGAGAATATATAACGACGGATAAAGGTGAGCAAATTTCTGTTACTTCCATGCTGGAAAGATTCCTATTTCCAATGAGTACGCATGGTACATTGATCAGAAAGCTTTCCGGTGGAGAAAAACGAAGACTATTCTTGCTTAAGCTATTGATGTCAAAACCGAATGTCCTTTTGCTTGATGAGCCGACGAATGATTTAGATACGGAAACCCTCACCGTTCTGGAAGATTATATAAATGAATTTTCAGGTGTCGTCATAACCGTTTCCCATGACCGCTACTTTTTAGATAAAACAGCCGAGCAATTACTGGTCTTTAATGGAGATGGACAAATCGACTTTTACTTTGGGGAATATACTGAGTACCTGGAAAAGAACGAAGTGAAAAGTAAGAAGCAGGATCCGGTCAAGAAACAAGAATCTGCTCCCGTGAAAGAAGAGAAAGAGAAAAAGAGGCTTTCTTACATGGAAAAAAGGGAATGGGACGAAATCGAGGAAAAGATGGCCGACATCGAGCAGAGAATAGAAGAAGCAGATGCTGAGCTGCAAAAGGTCGGCAGTGATTTTGAAAAAGCACAACAGTTAATGAACGAAAGTGAAAAACTCAACGAGCAATTGGAAGAGCTCATTGAAAGATGGTCATACCTTTCCGAATTTGCTGAATAAGTCTCTTCGTTTAAGGGATCATGGATACTGTGTTAAAATGGATGGTATAAGAACTGTTTATAGAAAGGGGTAACAAGCTTGAGGATAGTATCGATTGAACCTACTCCAAGTCCTAATACGATGAAAGTTCTACTTGATCAGGAAATGAAAGCCGGGAAGAGCAATAATTATAAAAAAGATGAAGCGGACGGGGCTCCTCCCGTCATTAAAGAAATCCTTGCCATTGACGGCATTAAAGGGGTCTATCATGTTGCCGACTTCTTAGCCGTTGAACGAAATGCGAAATACGATTGGCAAGAGCTTTTGCCACAGGTTAGAAAAGCATTCGGTGAAGATACTCTGGACCTGGAAAATGAATCTCCCATGGAAGAACATTTTGGTGAAGTGAATGTTAGCGTGCAGATGTTCAAGGAAATTCCGATGCAAGTAAAGGTGACAGACGGGGAACAAGAGAAGCGATTTTCCCTTCCCGCTCCATTCCTGGAAGCGATCGGTCAGGCTCAAAAAGATGGGGATAATGTCGTCCTTCTCAGAAAGTGGAAAGATTACGGTATCCGGTACGGAGACTTGGATGAGATTGGTAACAATGTGACGGAAGAACTGGTTGCAGCCTATCCTTCTGAAAGGCTGAAAGCACTTGTCAAAGGAGCCCAGGAAACAACCGATTCCAAGGGACCTCTCATTTACAAGAAAAAGCAAAAGGTGAGTGTCGCGGACTTTGAAGCCCCGGACTGGCAAACAAGGTATCAGAAGCTGGATGCGATGGAAGATCCTACTTTAGATGACCTGCCTCTGTTGGAGAAAGCCCTGGAGGATGAGAAGGTATCCATTCGCAGATTGGCTATTGTCTATTTGGGAATGATTGAAGATGAAAACGTTCTTCCTTTGCTATATAAGGGTTTACGTGATAAATCAGTCACAGTAAGGAGAACGGCTGGAGATTGCCTTTCGGACTTAGGTTTTGCAAAAGCTACTCCGGAAATGATTCAAGCCTTAAAGGATAAGAGTAAACTTGTGAGATGGCGTGCTGCCATGTTCCTTTATGAAGTAGGAGATGAATCTGCATTGCCTGGTTTACGGGAAGCGGAAAATGACCCTGAATTCGAAGTGAAGCTTCAAGTGAAAATGGCCATCGAACGAATAGAGGGCGGCGAAGAAGCAAAAGGATCTGTTTGGAAACAGATGACCGAAGCACGTCACCAATAAAAGTGGGAAAGGGTTGATTATAGATGTCAATGGCATACGAAGAGTATATGAGGCAGTTAGTTAAGCCGATGAGACAAGAACTTACACAAGCAGGCTTCAAAGAGTTGGGTACAGAAGAAGAAGTAGTGAAATACATGGGAAATGCAGATGGAACAACCCTGGTTGTTGTTAACTCAGTATGTGGGTGTGCAGCGGGACTTGCAAGACCCGCTGCAACGCAATCAGTTATGAATAATGAAAAAGCCCCGGATCACCTCGTTACTGTCTTTGCCGGGCAAGACAAAGAAGCAACAGCCAAAATGAGAGAGTATTTCGAAGGGTACGAACCTTCCTCCCCATCAATGGCTTTACTTAAAGGAAATAAAGTCGTTCACTTCATCCCAAGGGAAGAAATAGAAGATCATGATATTTCGTCTATAATTTCCAATTTATCCACAGCTTTTAACGAAAATTGCTAAAGACAACAAAGAAACGGGTGACTCTGTCATCCGTTTCTTTTTATGGTAGGATAGATAAACATTAGAAAAAACGTACAAGCAAAATGGTACCATTAAAGGAGAATGTTTAACATGTTTGTCACAACATGCGGGAGAGCAAACCAGGAAGTCATAGAGAAGGCATATAAAACAGCAGAGGTACTCGATATTCCCTATATCCCCAGAAAAAAGAGATCGATTTTACACCATATGAATCTGCACGAACAAGACTGTTTAGTGATCGGAAAAGAGAGATTAGAACTTCATACTAGAGAAGACAATAGCGAACCGTTCTTTTTCCACCCTAACTCCGCATCCTTCCGAATCAAAAGAATCATTCGAGGAGAGACCGATCCACTCATAGAAGCTGCTGACCTTAAAGGAGGCATGAGTTTTCTGGACTGCACACTAGGTCTTGCTTCAGATAGTATTATCGCCAGCCATATAGTCGGTGAAAAGGGGAAAGTAGTCGGAATCGAAGCGAATAAGTATATCTCACATATACTTCATCACGGACTTCAGGACTGGGTATCTCCACTTCATGATCTGAATAGAGCCATGAATCGAATCAGTGTCGTCAATGGACATTTTCAGGAAGAATTAAAGGGTATTCCCGATGATGCATTTGATGTCGTTTACCTTGATCCCATGTTTGAAGAAGCCTTAACAGATTCTCATGGAATAAACCCGATCCGCCAATGGGCAAGCTATACAGGCTTAACAAAAGAAGGAATAGCAGAAGCAATAAGGGTGGCCAAAAAGCGGGTAGTATTAAAAGAGCACTATCAGTCCCCATTATTCGAAGAACTGGGATTTGACGTAATCAAAAGGCCATCCGCCAAATTTCACTTTGGAATCATTCGAGTATAAAAGTCTATTATTTAGCTCTAATCGCAAAAATTGTGTCTCTCCTAAGAAGAAAATAGTTTAAACAATTGGTAGTGTGAAAACGGGGACCGTTCCTTGTCGCTCCAGACACAAGATTCCCCGGGGAGGAAGTCGAGCCTCCTCGACGTCCCGTCTGTGGGGTCTCGACCTTTCCTCTATTTCCCGCAGGAGTCAAGTGTCTTCCGCTACAATCCACTCTGTGCTTCTAAATCTTGACTGCCTAATGCAGGATAGAAAAACACAAAAATTAGCTCCTATTGTAGGTATGTTGTCGAGTATTAGTTCCCAGAGTAAATTAGTAATTAATAAATTTTACATATTTAGAATTTCATTTACGACTATGCAAAGCCAGTAGATCTTAACTTTTGAAGAAGAATTCTGTATTTGATTTAAATTGTATTTAAACACCTTTTAGCTCTGTCACTAAAAAATCTCTTAAAGATGGTGAGGGGAACTGCGCAGACTCCTGCGGAAGTACGGTCGTGCCGAGACCCCGGAAGCGAAGCTGAGAAGGCTCGGCCGAACGTCCGCGGAAAGCGGAGCAGTTCCCCTCACCATCCAGCACATACTGATTGACAGAGCCGAAGCAGACCTTTTGTTAAAAAGTGATTTTTGTGAAAATAGCCTTTTTTTAACAATAAAATAGACAGGCATCTTAAGCCTGTCTAAGCATCTAAGTATTAATCAGTAAATCCTAGTACAACGAAATAACCTAATAGAAGTAAGTATCCGATATTTATCATAAGTCCTGTATCCATCTAGTTATCCTCCTTACAAAGTATCCTCTTTATTATACTACCACATAAATATTTTTATATCCTACAAAAAAATGAAACCTTTTTCACTTTTTATTCGTAAGAAATAGTATAATAATAGACGTAATACATAGGAAAGGACGTTATCTATGTCAATCTGGCTCAAAAAGTCGTTTTTTATCCTGCTATCCATTCTAACATTTGGACTTGTTTCCCCTTCACAAGCCTTTCTCAATGAACAAAATCACACTATGGCAAAAGGCAATGCAAAGCCTTCGTCAGTTGAATCTGTTCCAGAGGAAGTACTGGAAGAGGAGTCTTCCATTTCCCATGAGGATTTCATAGGGAACATGATGGTACAAGCAGAGAAAAACGCTTATAAAAAGTTCGGGACTAAGATCAAGCCTGTCATTGAAGACGAATTCAAGTCTTTAATCCTTCCTAAGATCGGAAAGGCGATAGCTGATACAGCTGTTCAATTTCCAGAAGAAGACTTAACGTCACTTACTATTTCAGAAGTGCCTCAATATGCAAAAACAGAAAAGATTTTTCATATTTATGACCAACGCTCTGGTGAAGATGTCATACGATTCCATGTAAGAAAAGACCATCCGCCAAAAGATGGCTATTACTTCAATTTTCACTATCATACAGTTCATGATCAATTTCAAGCACACCATGATTTAGGAAGTATATATTGGGATAAAAACACTCCGCCACAATGGATGAGTGTCTCCTGATTTCAACCTCCATATAAGAATAAAGGCAAGTGCGTGAATTCTGCGTGCTTGCTTTTTTGTTTTAATTTGAATGGCAGGTTCGCCTTATGCTTGTCGCCTCTGAGCAACCCGCCTCCGCTTTTGTTATTGGAAACAATCTCTCCTAATAACAACTCTATCATTATGTTAAAATAGTAAAAACATCATGATACTTTCCTTAGAAAGAAAGGAGGGAAAATAAGTGAAGCGTATATTCATCATCCTCGCTATTTCGGTTACTTTAGTCATTTTGTGGACCAACTCAAAAGCCAACTACAGTGGAACCCTCTTAAAGCATTCTCCTCTTAAAACACAATTACAACTTCAATCCAGTAAACAGTTAGAAAATATGGTCCTGTTGCCACAAGCTGCTTATGATAAAACAGCTGCTAGGGAAATGATTGAAAGATTAGATCATATTCCGACCTCACTATTAGAGTCTACGAATTCACAGGAAATCAAAATAAGGCTGTTTGAAAAAAAATTAACCGATTTTTCTACCACAAGTCACTTGAAAGGAGTAACCCCAAGAGGGTACACTAATAAAGGTATTACGTGGGATGACGTTCCTGGAATCGGTGGATCGAAGCTTGTATTAGTGAAAATCGGTCATAGTGAGAAAGGGAAGGGTCATAATTCGACTAACCTGGAATTACATGAACTCGCTCACAGTATTGATCGTTACGTCTTAACGGACCTTTATTACGAGCTGGAATTTTTGCCTCTTTGGAAGAGGGAAGCTCCGCGTGTATTCCCGAATGAACCCTATTTTCTTCAATACAAAGAAGAATATTTTGCTGAAACATTTGCTATGTATTATTTAAACTCTGAAACTAGAAATCTTCTAAAGAAAAAGGCACCAGCAACATATCAATTCTTTAAAGAACTATAAACTTATAAAAGGTGTGGTCATTTTGAAGCAATATCTAGACTTGTGCAAACATGTCCTTGAACATGGCACCAAGAAAGAAGATCGAACAGGTACAGGCACGATAAGCACGTTTGGTTATCAAATGCGTTTTGATCTAAAAGAAGGATTCCCTCTACTTACAACTAAAAAACTGCATGTGAAATCCATTATCCATGAACTCCTTTGGTTTCTAAAAGGAGATACGAACGTTGAGTATCTTCAGGAAAACGGTGTACGGATTTGGAATGAATGGGCCGATGAGAATGGAGAGTTAGGCCCTGTATACGGTCACCAATGGAGATCATGGTCAGGAGCTGATGGTGAAACGATTGACCAAATTACAAATCTGATTGATACGATTAAAAACAATCCCGATTCCAGAAGAATGATTGTAAGTGCGTGGAATGTTGCGGATGTGGATCATATGGCTTTGCCTCCTTGCCACTGCTTATTCCAATTCTATATAGCCGATGGCAAATTATCCTGTCAGCTGTACCAACGTTCCGCTGATGTATTCCTCGGCGTTCCTTTTAATATAGCTTCATACGCTCTATTAACGATGATGGTAGCCCAGGTATGTGATCTGGAAGTTGGAGAGTTTGTTCATACATTTGGTGATGTCCATATCTATCAGAATCACCTTGATCAAGTGAACTTACAGCTTTCCAGAGAACCCAGATCATTACCATCATTATCTATCAATCCAGAAGTGAAAGATATTTTCGGATTTAAGTTTGAAGATTTTAACCTTGGAGAATATGATCCGCATCCACATATTAAAGGAGCCGTGAGTGTATGATCTCTTTTATTTGGGCAATGGATCAGAATCGATTGATTGGGAAAGACAATGGATTGCCATGGAGGCTTCCTGAAGACCTGAAATTTTTCAAGAAAACGACTGATGGACATGGAATCGTCATGGGAAGAAAAACGTTTGATTCCATCGGTAAGCCGTTACCAAAACGGGAGAATGTCATTCTTACAAGAAATACAAGCTTTCAACCGGATGGCTGTCTTGTTCTGCATTCTGTGGAGGATGTCCTGGAATGGGCGGAAGGAAGAGACTCAGAAACTTTTATTATGGGTGGAAGAGAAGTGTACAAGCAGTTCATCCCTTATGTAGATAAGTTGTATGTAACAGAGATTCATCATGAATTTGAAGGCGACACGACTATGCCTTCCATCCCATGGGAGGATTTCACTTGTATCTCCTCTGTTAAAGGATTGAAAGATGAGAAAAATCCTTACGACTATGAATTTAAGGTTTATGTACGGAAATAGATGAGAAGAGAATAAAAGGGTACTGACGGATATTCCGTCAGTACCCTTTTATTGAAAAAACATAACCATACTTAAACGTAAAACAAAATACAGAAATACATAAAGCTGCTTCCTGCCAGGACGAAAAGATGCCAGATTGCGTGATTGTAAGGCAGTTTGTTCCACACATAGAAAATGGCTCCTATGGAATACATGATTCCACCTGCCAGCAGCAGTCCGAATCCGGCACCGGTAAGACTTGCGTACAATGGTTTAATGGCAATGATAACGAGCCAGCCCATCACCAGGTAAAAGAGAGTGGAGACGACTTGGAAACGTTGAACAAAATAACATTTAAATACAATCCCTACAATGGCGAGTCCCCAGACAATTCCAAACAATGTCCAGCCGAGTGTGCCTCTTACACTGACTAGCATGAACGGTGTATACGTTCCCGCGATCAGGATATATATCGCCGAATGATCTAAAATGGCAAATAGATTCTTTACCTTCGAAGGCTTAAAGCTGTGTAACAGGGTTGAAAATAAGTATAGGAGTATCATTGAAGCACCGAAGATAGAGAAACTGACAACGTGCCAGGCAGAGCCTTCGTGTACGGCGAAAATGATTAACATTACTAAAGCGGGTATGCTCAAAATTAATCCGATTCCATGGGTAATGGCGTTCGCAACTTCTTCTTTCCAATTGGAAAAATCGAAATCATAAGTCAAAGAAGTATCATCCTTTCAATTATCCCCTCATTGAACGCTCAATGAGTCAATATTGTATATATTTATGATAATCTTCTTATCGTCATTGTGCAATCATTAACATAGTAAAGGGTTAAAGTGCGCCTTTTGGATTAGAAATTCTCCTCATAATGCTGTATATTCCTAATTAAAGAAAACAAATGAGGTGACAGTGGTGTGCGGGAGATTTTCCTTAACGACCCCTTTAGAAGAATTAGTGAGACAATACTTAATTGATGAATTCCTAGAAGAGTGGCAGCCAAGATACAATATTGCTCCAACACAAAAAGTTTTGTCCCTTATTTCACATAAGGGCAAGCGCAGAGCGGGAGAGATAACGTGGGGGCTTGTTCCTCATTGGGCCGATCGGAAGAAGTGGAAACGATTGATCAATGCCCGCAGTGAAACCTTATTGGAGAAACCGAGCTTCAATTCCCTTGTCCATTCGAAAAGAATGGTGATTTTTGCCGATGGATTTTATGAATGGAAGAAGGAGAAAGACCAAAAGGTACCTGTAAGATTTCAATTAAAAGAAGAAGAGCCATTTGTGTTTGCCGGATTGTGGGATCGCAATGGAGAAATCACGACCTCCACGATCCTTACAACAGGGGCAAATGCCATTGTACAACCAGTGCATGAACGAATGCCTGTTATACTCACGAGTCAGGAAGCGATTGAGAAATGGTTAAATATAGACGATTATTCTTTTGAAGAAGCTTCTTCGGTTTTAACGCCGCTTCAAAAAGACCAAATGAAAGGGTACCAGGTATCCGATATCGTCAATTCATCCAAACACGATTCCCCCGAATGTATTGTGCCTGTTTCATAACCGTTTTAGAGAAAAAAATATTAGTGTTTTTGCACGATTAGACATTTTATGCGCCATTAAATGGGGTATAATAAGAATATAAACGGGTGAAAAAGAGGATTGATACTTTGCTGACAAAAACCATTGAGTTCAAATCAAAGGATGGATGGAAGGTCAAAATCTTAGAAGTCCCTGTCATGAAGGAAGATAGCCCGCTCTATCTAAGGGTAAACCTGAGGCTGCATCAATTCATTTCAAAGGTTGTCAATCAGAATGGGCCTAAGACCATGTACAGTTTTAGAGAACATTTAAAGAGAACGACGAAATGGTCAGAGTATGAAGAAATTTATCAATCAGAAGAGTTAAAGAATAATGCATAATTCTCTTGGGAGCTGGTCTTTAGCGTAATGTTACGTGGGACCAGTCCTTTTTATATCAATATCTTTACATGTATGAAACAATTATCGACATTACACGTTCAAAAATATATATCAATTTAGACAACCGGTTGTGGAAATCCTTCGTATCTATTTAATTCCTTGCCATTTAACGATATAATACTAATGATATGGGAGATAGGATGTGGCAAAATTGACCAAAATTAAGATTGTAACAGACTCAACAGTAGATTTATCAGATGAGGTCGTAAAGGAACTGGATATTCATGTAGTTCCTCTATCCATTTCAATCGACGGAGAGACATATTTAGATAGAGTAGATCTTTCACCACTTAGATTTCTGGAAAAAATGAAAGCTTCTAAGGAATTACCAAAAAGTTCGCAGCCATCTGCAGGAACATTTGTAGAACTTTATGATGAATTAGGAAAAGATGGTTCGAAAGTTTTATCCATACATATGACAGGTGGAATGAGTGGTACAGTGCGTTCAGCCGAGTCTGCTGCAGAAATGTCTTCATCAGATGTGGCGGTTGTTGATTCACGCTTTATTTCTAAAGGACTTGCCTTTCAGGTAATCGAAGCTGCCAAGCTTGCTAAAGAAGGAAAACCATTGGAAGAAATTCTGAAAACAGTTGAAACGATCCGTCAGAATACAAACCTGTTCGTTGTGGTAGATACACTTGAGAACCTTGCAAAAGGCGGAAGAATCGGAAAGGGACGTGCAATGATCGGTTCCTTGCTAAATATTAAACCAATCGCTTCATTAGAAGGGGGCGAATACACTCCAGTTGCAAAGGTTCGAAGCCATTCACAGGTAGTAAAATACTTAACAACGCAATTTTTAGACGATGTAAAAGGGAAGACAATTCGTGGTGTAGGGCTTGTTCATGCCGATGGTCTGCAGTTGGCTCAAAATCTTAAGGCAAAGATTATCGAGAAAACAGGTTACGACCAAATCGATATAGTTCCGACAACACCAATCATCAGTACCCACACAGGAATTGGTGCGATAGGATTTATGTATTACACTGATTGATCTAACCAAAGGCGAAAGGGAATTTTCCTTTCGCTTTTTTCTATTTTAAAGGCTCTTTTCGAAAAGTTTGTTGCTTATTGTAGAGGGAGAAAGTAATAGTTGATTTCCGCTACAGGATGCTCGCTTTCCGCGGGGCTGGCGGTGAGCCTCCTCGGTTTCGCATCCGGGGTCTCACCTGTCCAGCTACGGGGCTTAGGGGCTCGAGGTCATAAGCCAAGTCTGCCAAAAAGGCAAAGTGCGCCTTTCCAGCAGACTCGTCTTATGCTTGTCGCCCCTGGGCAAAGCCCCTCCACTTTTCGTACTGTCCAGCTATTCCCGCAGGAGTCGAGCATCCTACAGCGAGAACCAACTTTCTGAGCATGTATCCTTAATGGAAAACAATAAAAACAAGAATTTTAGCAAACAATCTCATTTAAGATAAGTAGAGATTGATTTTCCTTTTAAGGAAGAAGAGTTATTTTTTTCTAATTATATTGTTTTCTTGCACACCTTGAAGCTCTGTCATGAAAATTCTGTTTTAGATGGTGAGGGGAACTGCGCAGACTCCGGCGGATTTTGGGCGTGCCGAGACCCCGGAAGCGAAGCTGAAGAGGCTCGGCCGAACGCTAGCTGCAAGCGGAGCAGTTCCCCTCACCATCCAGCATAAACTGGTTGACAGAGCCCTCGCAGATTCTATATTAGAAAACAACAATCTTTGCGAAAAGAGCCATTTTAAAAAACAGCAGAATCATCTGCTGTTTTTTAAAATTATGAAGGCATAGGCGTCGGTGTAGGCTTAGCGAATCCTTCATTATATTGTTCATCAATAAAGTTTCTAATTTGCTTGATGGATTCTCCATTCTTGTACTTCACAATGGATTCTGCCGCAATTTCCAAACACACCTGACACCTGGTACCGTGATCATCCCATACCACTTTTTCCCCTTTTATTTCGTAAACAAAGCAGTTCAGATTGCTCTCGTGCCCGGCAGAATCACCGCACCCGCAATAACATGGGATATATTGTAACAGCTCAGGGTTTTTAGCAGCTGAAGAATAGATTAGCTTCATATTGTCATCCTTATCATCGAGAAAAGAGGGAAGTGTGTCAACCGAATCAGTTTCTTCCCGAAGATCCCCATTGGCGGCTGTATGATCATGATGAGCTTCCTTCTCCTGATTGCTTGAGCAACCCGCAAGAATGCCTAAAATACCAATAACAACAGTGAAATATAATAAGAGATTTTTCTTCATACGTTCCCCTTCCCTATGAGATTATAAATGTATTGTACCACTTTTATAAAAGCAGGTTTGTACCTTTTCTTGATGATTTTATGAATCTTATTGCGTCCTCATAACCAATGCAATCATATCATAAAAGTATAATAGGTAAGAAGTTTGGTCTGATCTCGCCGATAGATAAAAAAATGATTCTTTCTTATTAAATTGAAATCAAAAGAAAGGAAGTCCCCTGCATGACTTATTGGCAATGTGGACTCTTGCGGTGGCGATAAAATGGTGTTTGAAGAAGTTCCTATCCGGGTTCCACCAATATAGGCTGGTCTTTTGGTCAGAGCATAGGAGATTTTAGGCAATCAAAGGAAAAAGAAAATTGGCAGGTCCATAAGATCGCAAAGCAGTTCAACTATGGGCAGATTATCACAGAGGTATTTGAGACGTTGAAATCTGGTCCCAGCCGATAGTTAATGAACAAAAGTGACAAAGTCACATAAATTTACATGTTATTAATGATTTGTTTACAAAGGTTTCATGACGAAACAAGCGTGATATAATAATACTAAAGTGCAAGCGAGGTGACGCATATGAAAAAACTACCGATTATCATGCTCGCTTTTGTTTTTTTCCTGTCAGGGTGTTCGTTAGAAGATGCTGCTGAGCACATTACAAGAGAAGTATCCATGTGGGATAAAGATAATCCGAACGAAACCTTCATACCGAAGAACTTAAAAGTTGTTTCAGTGGGCGATTCACTAACTCAAGGTGTAGGTGATAGTACGAAAAAGGGTGGATATGTCCCTTACTTAGAGAAACATCTGGAATCACTGGATGGAGTAAAAGACGCCCAATTTCATAACTATGGGGTAAGAGGGAACCGTACCGACCAATTATTAAAAAGATTGAAAAAAGAAGATGTGAAAACATCTATTGAACAAGCAAATTTAGTCATGATCACGATTGGCGGAAACGACGTTATGAAAATTTTCCGTGAAAATCTTTCACACTTGAAGTTAGAAGTGTTTCAGGAAGAGAAACGACAATACCAGTTGCGGTTACAAGAAATCATCGAGACGATCAGGAGCTATAACCCAAATGCAGGAATTGTACTTGTAGGGTTATATAATCCATTCAATACATGGTTTTCTGATATTGAAGAAGTCAACCAGGTGATTCATGATTGGAATGATGCCAGCAGGGAGATTCTTTCAGATTATGATAAAACCTTATTCGTTAAGATAGAGGACTTATTTATTGATGCAGGGGATACTTTATTATTTGAAGACTACTTTCACCCAAATGATGAAGGCTATAAAATGATTGCAGATCGCATGTTTATTAACCTGACAAAAGGGGAAACATTAGCTACATTGACAGATAGAACGAAACCTGTTGAGGAAGAGGAGCAGCCGTCATGAAGAACAAATGGAAGGTCGGTTTTTTTGTTCTTTTAGGAGTGGTATTCATAGGATTAGCCATCATTGTTTCAATGATTTTTATGCCGATTAAAGATGATGCACTGCCTAAAAGCAACAAAAACACCAATCAAGAAGTAGGATTTAATGTAGAAACAAACAAAAAGGACTTAAATCTGATTATTGAACATTATATTGAAGCTGAAGGAATGAAGGGACCTGTTGATTATAAGGTTCAGCTAAAAGACGACGTGGAATTAATGGGGTCTGTTCCGGTATTTACATCAAACTTAGACTTTAAGTTGGATTTTGAACCTAAAGCACTGGAAAATGGAGACATCCTTCTGAAACAGAAATCCATATCAGTAGGACAATTAAATCTGCCGGTTTCATACGTATTGAAGGTAATGAGAGATTCATATAACTTTCCGGAATGGGTGAAGATACAACCTACAGATGAATTAATCTACGTTTCATTCCAGGACATGAAATTGAAGAGTGATATTAAAGTAAGAGCGAACGAATTTAATTTAAAGGAAGACAATATTTCATTCCGGTTGTTAGTACCAGTAGATCGTGCTCAATAGGAAAAAGGTGGCCACCTGATGGGAGCCACCTTTTTTCGTATACATACGTAAGTAGGCACAAACCGGAACACAGACGTGATTATCCTTTTAATAGAATGGCTTCTAATTCGGGGGTTCCGTTGGCTAACCCAACAGCTACGATGGTGTAAGCTTGATTAGGACTTAATTTAACATTCGGAACACTCAGGACCGTATTTTTACTCCCTGCCACTCTTGCCTCCAAGTTGACTGTCATTGGAGTTAATCCTAGATAATCGCTAGCTTGCTTGAATGATACATTCGGAAATATGACGTCTCCACCTTTTACTGCGATATCCACAGCAGGGGAGTCAGGGGAAAGATGAATGAATTTAACCTTTGTTTCTCCGCTGGGAACCGTCGGGTCATCAATGAACGGAAGGAGTTGTAGTTTATTTAGAGTACCTACAGCGGCGAGAGTATAAATTTTGCCTGGGTCGATTTTTACTTTTTTGCTTATAATAGTCGTCACACTTGTACCAGCAGGATAAACATCAATATGATATTTCCCAGCCGGTAATGTTAAATAATCACTTACATCCTTAAAGGCCACATCCCTTAAAACACGGTTTCCATTCACGTAAACATCCACATTTGGTGCATCGGGTACAGCATGTAAAACGCGAACATAAGAAGGCTGGGTGGATGTAGTCATATCAGCGCGCTGTGCATGCAAAGCCAGCCTCATGTATTTTAAATGTTTTTGATAGTAATGAATATGCATGGATGGATCTGAGTATTTATAATAACCGGATAATAAGTCATACATCGCCGCTTTATTCAAATAATCGTGTTGGCTCATCCGTATCTCTCCCTTTTGTTTATTAACACAATAGATTATGCGGAGGAGGAAAAATGGTGAAAGTACCCATCTTTTGAAAAAGTCAGAAAAATCACTTGCAATTCAGAAGAAAATACTGGATAATAAAATTAATAATTGAGAAAGTGGGTGATGACATATGAACTTATTATTGATTTGTTATAAAAGTAAACTAAAAAATATGCTTCGTAATGGTTCTGCACGTCAACTCACTTTTAACGGGATAAACTGATTTTTTTCTTTCAAACTTGAAAATCCGTTGACGTGTAGAATCACGCAACGGATTTTTTAATTTTTGGGAGGAACTAAATTGAATAACAGAGAAAATGTATTTGAAATGGTGGAACACCTTGAAGAAGAAGGATACATGTTAGGAAGAGTTGTGACCGAACAAAAGGGTGCCTTCATGGTCATGACCAAAACAGAAGATCGATTAAGTAAAATCTCAGGGAAGCTCAGGTTCCAAACGGTTAAGCGGGAAGACCTTCCTGCAGTGGGGGATTGGATTCTCCTAAGCGAGGAAGGCGCAATCGTAGAAAAGGTGTTGCCCCGAACGAGTAAGTTTTCAAGAAAGAAGGCAGGGGAAGAAGCAGAAGAGCAAATCATTGCTACGAATATAGACACTGTATTTATTCTATCTTCTTTAAATGACGACTTAAACAGTAAACGGATGGAGCGGTATGTACTTCTCTGCTGGGAGAGTGGAGCAAATCCCGTTATCGTTCTTACAAAATCCGACACATGTGAGGATATCGAGGAGAAAAAGAGAGAAGTTGAAAGGGCATTGCTCGGGGTTAAAGTGTTAGCAATAAGCGCTGTAAATCATGAGGGAATTGAGGAATTGCATCCCTATCTGGAAAAGGGCAAAACGGTTGCGCTTGTCGGTTCTTCTGGTGTGGGTAAATCGACCCTAGTCAATCTTCTTGTAGGAGATGACGTTCAAAAGACCAAACAAATTAGGGAATCAGACGATAAAGGGCGCCATACCACAACACACAGAGAGTTATTCTTATTGGATAGTGGTGCATCCATCATTGATACGCCCGGTATGAGGGAGATTCAAATATGGCAGGGACAAGAAGGACTTTCCACACAGTATAACGATATTGAAGAGTTGTCACTTCAATGCAGATTCACCGATTGTCGTCATGAGGATGAACCTGGTTGTAAGGTTAGAACAGCGATACAAGAGGGTACTCTGTCAGAGGAACGATTCGCGCATTATCTGAAATTGCAAAGGGAAATTGCCTACATGGAGAGAAAAGGGAATAAGCGACTGGAGTCGTTAGAACGAAAAAAATGGAAGAATATCGGTAAGCAGAGAAAGCTTAAATAATAGATGTACGATAGACCCTGGATGACTCCAGGGTCTATTTTTACATTGTTACCTGTAAACCAATTCAACAAGCTTAATATTTTCCCTTTTAACGTGAATGCGTTAAAATCTCTTACAAAGGGAATAGTGAGTAGAGTGAAATAGAAAGGATGATGAGCATGTCGGAAGCTTTGCATTATGAAAAAGCTACATTTGCCGGAGGCTGCTTTTGGTGCATGGTGAAACCATTTGATGAACAGCCAGGGATTGGCAGTGTGATTTCAGGTTACACGGGAGGATCCGTTCCGAATCCAACTTATAATGAAGTATGCTCGGAAACGACTGGTCATTATGAGGCCGTTCAAATTGAATACGATCCATCAGTGTTTCCTTACGAAAAATTACTGGAAGTATATTGGCAGCAAATTGACCCAACCGATCCAGGCGGGCAATTCTTTGACCGTGGACATTCGTATAAAACGGTTATTTTCTACCACAATGAAGAGCAAAAAAAGCTGGCGGAAGAATCTAAAAAGATACTTGGGCAGTCAGGTAAGTTTCAAAAGCCGATTGCTACTCAAATTCTGCCAGCGAAGGAATTTTATCCTGCAGAGGAGTATCATCAGGGTTATTACAAAAAAAACCCTGGTCATTATAATCGATACAGCCTAGGGTCTGGAAGAATAGCATTTATTGAAAATCATTGGGGGGAAGAGAAATGAGTAAAGAAGATTTAAAGAAAACGTTAACTCCTGAACAATATGATGTCACACAGAAGAATGGTACTGAACCTCCTTTTAATAATGAGTATTGGAATACGTTTAAAGAGGGAATCTATGTAGATGTCGTCTCAGGTAAACCTCTCTTTAGCTCAAAAGATAAATATGATGCCGGCTGTGGTTGGCCAAGTTTTACAAAGCCGATAGATGAAGAGGAAGTCACTGAAAAAGAAGACCGCAGTCATTTTATGGTCAGAACGGAAGTGAGGAGTAAAGAAGCAGATTCTCACCTGGGTCATGTCTTTAATGATGGACCGGGACCAGCCAAGCTTCGATACTGTATTAATTCTGCCGCTCTTCGATTTATCCCGGCAGAAAAGCTTGACGAAGAGGGATACGGGGAATACAAAAAGTTATTCTAAAATAATGAAGTGTTGTGAAACTCTTCACATATGTGCTAAAATAGACTTTCTCATGTTTACATTGAGCTACAAATGTGTATATAAAATAAATATAGGAAGGTGAATGAATATGTTAAAAAAGCTTTTCGGTAAAAAGGAAGAGGCACCTAAAACCGTTCATGCAGTAGCGCCTTTAACGGGTACATTAAAATCACTAGAAGAGGTTCCAGATCCAGTATTTTCTCAAAAGATGATGGGAGATGGGATTGCTATTGATCCTACAGTAGGTAAAGTGGTTTCACCTGTAGACGGCGAAATCATGCAGCTTTTCCCAACAAAGCACGCTGTTGGAATCAAAGCAAAAAACGGTGCTGAAATACTTATCCATATCGGTCTTGAAACAGTCTCAATGAACGGTGAAGGCTTTGAAGCACATGTTTCAGAAGGGTCCAAAGTGAATGTGGGAGATCCATTAATTACGTATGACTTAGACCTCGTTCAAGAAAAAGCAAAAAGTACCATCACACCAATCATCTTAACGAACGGGGATGACATGGCTGAACTAGTGAAAAAAGAGTTGACGTCTGTTACAGCAGGACAAGATGAGGTATTGGAAATTTCAACTAAATAATAGATATGGACCGGCTTGATTGCCGGTCTTTTTTATAAGGTGTCCATCGGGTCCCTCTCAAATCACCGCAATGATATTGTCTAATCAGCTTATCAACTATTCTTCCTTCTTGGTCGTCATTCCCCCAGACAATATAAACTTCATCGCTTCTTCAGATTTAATTTCCAATATTTCAATATCACTTTTGGGAATCAAAAAGGTGACTCCTGCTACTTGAAACGTTTGAGGTACGTATACGGCTACGTGATCTTGCAGGTCATTATGCAAATCTGCAAGGTTCTCTGTCGTAATAAAGCCCAGGCATTTCATTGTTGTACCAGGCATTTTGACGAGCGCCACTTTGGAAAAGGACTTCTTTTCTCCTAAGAAAGAGTGAATGGTATCTTTGATGACCGAGTAAATCGTTTTCACAAAGGGGATTTTTTGTAAAAGGATATCAACTATACGAATGATCGTACCTGTAAAAAACTTTGTGGAAAGCCAACCGAGCAAGGTCAATAGAACGATGGTTGCGAGTAGCCCAATACCGGGAATATAGTTTTCATCAAGATAGGGTTTTAAAACATTTCCTAATAAACCATCGAGGAATAGAAACATTTTATAAACTACATAAGTGACCAATCCAATCGGAACAATTGTTAGAACACCGTTAATAAACGATTTTATAAACCATTTCATACTGTCATTTCTCCTGTCTTCTCTTAAAATCTATTCCTATTATATAGAAAGGCTACGGTACAGAAAAGGAGTAGAGCTAAATAAATTAGGCAAATACACAAACCATTTCTAGGTGAATGACATACAGTGTAATGTAAATAAATATTTTTTGAGGAGTGATAGGTATGAACTATGGTTATGGTTGTGATCCATGCTATCAAGGTGGATATGCTTATCCAGTTGCCGGTGTCAATAATTTTGCGTTGATTGTTGTGTTATTCATCCTGTTAATTATTATTGGAGCCGTTTGCTACTGCGGGAAGTGATTCCAGATTTTGTTGTTAATGAGAAATGAAAAAGAGCCGTCCTCGACGGCTCTTTTTTAGTCTTAAATTTTAAAACTTGAAATTAGTTCTTTCAATTTTTCCGCTTGTTGTGAAAGCTCTGAAGCGCTTGCCGTTACTTGTTCCATTGCAGCTGATCCTTCCTCGGAGGCAGCAGCAGTGGTTTCTGTGTTAGAAGCAGTAGCTTCAGCAATTTCATTGACCAGGGCAAATGAAGCTGCTACATCATGACTGAGACTAAGGGTTTCCTGAATATGACCAACCATCTCATCCACTACTACTGTTGTTTTTGTGGTTTGGTTTAGTATATCTTCAAGGGAGGCGTTTGTTTCATTTGTGATTTCGACCCCTGCGATAACCTCTTTTACTCCATCCGAGTTTTGCTTAATAATGACATTCACTTCTTCTTGTATACTGTGTACGATTTCGGTTACACCTTTTGCCGCTTGTCGGGATTGTTCCGCCAGTTTCCTGACTTCATCTGCCACAACTGCAAAGCCTCTTCCATGCTCTCCGGCACGTGCCGCTTCAATGGCAGCATTCAAAGCAAGAAGGTTGGTTTGCTCTGCAATGTCAGTAATGGTACCGATAATCGTCGTAATTTGTGATGAACGTTGTCCTAACGCTTCGACGGTTTCACTTGTATTGGACATGGTTTCTTCAATGTTCATCATTTTAGAAGAAGAGGCTTGAACGGTTTTGCCGCCTCGTTCAGCAACTACCCTCATATCACGTGCAGTTTCTCGTACTTGTTCTGCTTGATTGAATAAGAAACGGGCGGCTTCTTCCAAACTATTCATTTTTTCTAATGAGGTAGACATCCGACTTGTTGTTTGTTCGCTTCCAGCTGCAATTTCAGTGGATGTTTCTGCAATGGAAGTAATCGTCCTTGATGTTTCTTCGGCTGATGCAAGAAGTTCCTGACTACTGGCTGATACGTTTTCGGCCATTTCCGAAACCTGCTTTACCAGGATGGCGATTCCGGCGATAAGCTGATTTGTATCAGATGCCAGGTCAGCAAGCTCATCCTTGGATTTAACATGAATGCGTTTTGTTAAATCTCCGCCAGCGTTTGCTATTTCTAAAATAGAACGGCTGATTTTCCTGGTGTTCGTCTTAATTGTATGAGATAAAATGATTCCGAAGAAGATAGCCAATAAAACCGCAAATGCCGATAAGCCAATGGTAACGACTTTGGACAGGAAAACCTGTTGATTTAGAGAATCAATACGATTATTCAGATCCTTTTGTTGGTCGACTACAATCATATCAACATATGAGCGTATTCCGTCCAGATATTTCTTACCCGTACCAGATTCAACGAGTGTTGCTGCTTGCTCAAGCCCTTTATCCTTCCGTGTCTCGATTACCCGGTCAACGAATTGAATCCAAAATCCATATTGAGCTTCGATCTTATCCAATTTATCAAGCTGCTCCTGATCGTCCTGTAATAGATTATTCAATTCTTCGATGTGACTTTCTACCTGACCTTTACCATTTTGATAGGGGGCCAAAAATCCCGTTGCCCCCGTAATGACAAAGCCTTGTTCTCCAATTTCAATCTCATTTAATACCTTCGATAAATCCTTCACCTTTGTATCAACCTGCATATCGTATGTAATCAGAGTGTTGATCTCTTTTTCAAGCTTCATCATATTGAAGTAAGAAGTTGAGGCAAGGACTAGAAGGACAATGGTCAATAAACCGAATGACAGAACCACTTTTCCCCGTATTGTCCGGAAATAAGAGAAGGCTCCCAAAGTCTTTTTCTGTTTTTCTTTCTTATTTTTCTTCGTTTTTGGTGCTTTTTTTAGATGTTTTTCTCTTGTCTTTTTCACCATTTCCCCCTCCTGAAGATAAGCAAAAAGTAGTATTATAGGATTATCTTACCATTATTTTATACATATCGTCCTGATTTATCTAGTCACTTTGCAAATTTTTTGTCGAATTTTTAAGAATCTTAGTATATTTCAATTAATAAACTCTTGCTGAAAGAAAATATTTTTCATTTTTGATGAGGCTTTGAGCTTTAATAAAAAATTTATTTGTCCTATTCATTTTTCTTAAAGAAAAGAAAGATTCCGTTTTTCATACATATGAATAATGGTAGGGAAATCTTTTATGCAACCAGATGAGCGAATCGAAAGAGAGTACGAATCTGATTCTTTCAGGAGGGGGATTATGCCTCATTCGCATTTAATAAAGCCGTTGATTGGTGAACACTATCCGACAATTGATTATGGCAAAGGTGTGTATTTGTACGATACTGATGGCCGGGAATATATAGATGCTTGTTCTGGAGCAGTTACGGCAAATGTAGGACATGGCATGGAAGAAATTCTTCAATCGATTGTGAATCAAGGAAATAAAGTGGCATTTGTGTATCGGTCTCAATTCAGTAATCAGCCTGCTGAGGATTTAGCTGCCTTTCTGCACGATAAGGCAGGCTATCCATGGAGTTTCTTCGTGAATAGTGGTTCTGAGGCTGTTGAGACGGCCATCAAAATTGCCATCCAGCATTGGCAGGAACAAGGAAAACCAATGAAAAGAAAGGTATTATCCCGATGGCTGAGTTACCATGGGATCACTTTCGGTGCATTATCCGCATCTGGACATCCATCCAGAAGAGAACGATTCGACTCCTTTTTAGGTGATTGGCCGACCATCGAGCCGCCTTATTGTGCTCACTGTCCTTTCGGAAAAACGCATCCATCATGTGATCTTGCCTGTGCTTCTCAATTAGAGACGATGATCAGCAGAATAGGTGCAGATAATATTGCTGCCTTTATGGCAGAACCGATCATCGGTGCGGCAGGTGGGGCGATTACTCCTCCAAAAGGTTATTATAAACGGATAAAATCAATCTGTGAGAAACATGATATTTTGTTTATTTCAGATGAAGTAATGACAGGCTGTGGTCGGACTGGAACCTTTTTAGCTTTAGAGCAGTGGCAGGTAAAGGCCGATATTGTAGCGATAGGGAAAGGATTAAGTGCTGGATATGCCCCTATTGCTGCCACGCTCATTTCCGATAACGTTATGGAGCCGATATTGAATGGGTCAAGAGTCATTATGAGCGGTCATACATTTAGTGGAAATCCTATGTCTGCAACAGCAGCTCTTGCCGTTCTAAAACTGATTGATTCAGAAAAGATGATTGAAGGTGTCGGTCATAAAGGAACATACTTGAAAAATCTAATAGAAAAATTAAAAACTGAATTTTCCTTTGTGCAAGATGTGAGAGGAAAAGGACTGATGTTGGGCATAGAGTTGAATTCCCTTGGAGCACCATTTACTTCTTATATTGTTAAGGCCGGGGTTGAATGTGGGATTTTATTATATCCCGCAGCGGCGGGGATAGATGGGAGGAAGGGATCGGCCATTATGGTTACTCCTCCATTGAACAGTTCGAAAAGGGAGCTCGAGGAGATGGTTAAAAGAATAAGAAGAACCTTTCAACTAGTAGAAGAGAATTGGAAGGAGATCTAAATATGTCGCGTCTTTATAACAAAAGAAGCAGCTATAAAAATATAAAACATTTTTTTAATGACGGAATGATTTTGATGTTTGGCGGATTTGGAGGGGTGGGTTCTCCTCCTACTATATGTAAGCACTTATTGGATTGGGGAACGAAGGATATCACGATTATTGGAAATGATACAGGTTTTCCTCATATCGGAATCGGACAACTGGTTGCACAATACAGAGTAAAGAAGGTGATTGCCTCCCATATCGGGTCTAACCCTGTAGCAGGTCGATTAATGAGTGAAGGGAAGCTTGAAGTTGAATTTTCTCCACAAGGGATATTGGCCGAAAGAATCAGGGCTGGTGGAGTGGGGTTGAAGGGTATCGTAACCGAAATAGGTGTGGATGATCCTTATTTAAATAAAGGAAAAGAGATACTGGAGATAGATGGGGACCGTTACTTATATGAAACAGCCCTGGTTGCCGAAGTGGGAATAGTATATGCCAAAAAAGCCGACACATTTGGGAACCTCATTTATGATAAAAGTGCCAGAAATACGAATCCCCTTGTGGCTATGGCAGCAGATATCACAATTGTAGAGGCAGAAGAAATTGTGAATGTCGGCGAGTTGGATCCTGAGGAAATTGTCACGTCGGGTGTTTTTGTAGATCATATTGTTTTATCTAAAGGAGTCGACTGGAAATGGGCCTGGGAAACGAATTGAAAGATAAGTTAGCAAAGCGTGCTGCTTTGGAAGTGAAAGAGCATATGATTGTAAATTTAGGAATCGGAATACCGTCACTTGTTCCAAATCATCTTTCCCAGGGGTTTCCCGTTGTTTTTCAATCGGAGAACGGAATTATTGGAATCGGGCCTGCACCAAGGGAAGGGCAAGAGGACGAAAATTTGTGTAATGCGGGAGGATACCCTGTTTCATTAATGAATGGAGGCTGTTATACAGATAGCTCCATCGCATTTGCCATGATTCGCCAGGGCAAAGTCGATTTAACGATTCTGGGTTCCCTGCAAGTCAGTGAAAAAGGCGATCTTGCCAATTGGATCATACCAGGCAAAAAAGTACCGGGGATGGGAGGTGCAACCGAACTTGCCTCGAAGGCAAAGAGAGTCATAGTGCTCATGACCCATCTAGATAAAAAGGGTGGAAGCAAAATTGTTCGGGAATGCACGCTTCCACTAACGACGAGATCATGTGTTTCAATGGTCATAACAGACAGGGCCGTATTTACAATTGAGGATGGTCGATTGATATTAAAAGAACTATTTAATCCATACACACTTCAAGATATTAAAGAGACAACAGAAGCTCAATATACCCTGAGCCCCACTATCAAGTATATAGACTAGGAGGAACCGAATTGGAAACTCACCGTCTCATCAAGGAAATAATAGAAGAAAAAAAGAAAAGTACAATCAAGCTCCTGCAAAGGTTAGTGCAGGAAGATAGTGTTAGGGGAAATGAATCTAAGGCACAGGCGATTGTCATCGAGAAATGCAGGAAGCTTGGTTTGGAGTTGGACATTTGGGAAGTGAAAGAATCGGATGTGTTGGATCATCCTTTTTATCGATGTGATCGTGAGAACTTCGAAGGCAACCCAAATGTAGTGGGTGTGTTAAAAGGAACAGGTGGAGGCAGGAGTCTCCTGTTAAATGGCCACATTGATGTCGTACCAGAAGGTGACAGGGAGAATTGGACATATGATCCTTATGGTGGTGTGATTGAAGATGGAAAGCTTTACGGAAGAGGGTCAACCGATATGAAGGGGGGATCTGTTGCTTTACTCCTTGCATTGGAAATTGTGAAGGAATTAAACATCCCACTGAAAGGTGATATCCTTTTTCAAAGTGTGATAGAGGAGGAAAGTGGCGGGACCGGGACCCTTGCCGCCTTAATGAGAGGGTACAAAGCAGATGCTGCCATTATTCCAGAACCTACCAATATGAAGATCTTTCCGAAGCAACAGGGATCCATGTGGTTCCGCCTGAAAGTAAAAGGAAAATCGGCACATGGGGGCACCAGGTATGAAGGGGTAAACGCAATTGATAAAGCCTATATTGTCATTCAAACTCTTCAAGAATTGGAATTATCCAGAAACAAGAGGGTGGACGATCCTTTATATGAAAATATTCCCATTCCATTGCCCATTAATATTGGAAGAATTGAAAGCGGAAAGTGGCCATCCTCCGTTCCTGATCTT
Organism: Rossellomorea sp. H136; assembly: GCF_056838065.1. Classification (NCBI taxonomy): domain Bacteria; kingdom Bacillati; phylum Bacillota; class Bacilli; order Caryophanales; family Bacillaceae; genus Rossellomorea; species Rossellomorea sp. H136. Next base: position 2,941,337 of record NZ_CM166371.1, on the reverse strand, counting down.
GCTATCATTGAGGGAAGGGTGGGGGTTGGACCATGGGAGTCCCTACAACTAGTAGAAAAAGAGGTAGAGGATGCCCTCTCGAAGTTGGATAAGATTGATTCATGGTTTGATCATTATCCTGTGGAAATCGAATGGTTTGGTGGAAGGTGGCAGCCTGGTGACCTTTCCTGCGACCATGAATTAGTGGAAAAGCTTTGCTATCATGCCAATGAAGTATTGCAAACCACCCCCATCATTGAAGCTTCTCCCTGGGGAACGGATGGTGGAATCCTATCTAGGGGAGGGAATATTCCGGTCGTCGTATTCGGTCCTGGAATAACTGAAGTGGCTCATGACGCAAACGAATTCATCGAATTGAATAAAATTTATCAAACTGCTGAAATACTTTCCTTATTTATTTTGGATTGGTGTAATAAAGAGTCATAATTTTTCTTTATGGGTATAGAGTAATAAATGATATTTAACCCTTTCACAAACCGTTGGTCAGCTTCAATGTAATCTTAAAAACTTCATATCATCCACAGAAGGAACAACTCTCATGATTAAAGACATAGGTTGTTCCTTTTTATAATGGTTTGTTTCATAACTTACCTTATCACTTCATATGTTGGTAAAAAAGGGGCTTATAAGAATGCAGACATACGAATATATTAAAAAACCGAAGATAGAAGCTGCCATTTATAAAGATGGCTATAACAGAAGGCTGCGGGTGGATGAGTTTAGAGGGAACCCGATATTATTGTGGGAGTATGTGAAGAAAGAGACTCAGTCCAAACTTTATGAAAAGGTAATTGTGAAAGCAAGAAGGGATCAATCTCTCTTTTTTTTCGAAAAAGGTTTCATCTTGGAGGGGGGAGTAAACGCGTACTTTAATGGGGATAAAGCTTTTTTTATGAGTAAGTTTTTAACCGATGAAAGAAGAAATAGCTCGTACTGGAGTGATGAGGATGCCATTCTTCAATCCGTACAGGAGCTCGGTAGACACGAAAGCGAAGGTTTTAAACCGATTTCCGTCGCGACAGAAGAGCATGCAGGGCAGTTGGCCGACCTTTATCAAGAAGTATTTAAGCTATATCCTGTACCATTACACAATCCCGACTATGTTAGAGAGTCAATGAAAAGTGGGACAATCTTTGTTTATATCGAGGAGGAAGGAAGAATCATCAGTGCAGCTTCCGCTGATGTATCATCAACCTGTAAGAACGCCGAAATAACGGATTGTGCTACACGCTCTTCCTATCGTAAAGGCGGGTATATGAAGCACCTGATCCGAAAATTGGAATGGGAACTGCTTAACCGCGACATTTTCTGTGCCTATACGATTGCCAGGGCACTTTCATTTGGTATGAATGCGGTATTCCATCAGCTCGGATATCGATACGGAGGAAGACTGGCGAACAATTGCATCATCTTCGACAAAATGGAAGATATGAACATTTGGGAAAAAGATTTGAGTGTAATGTAAAAGGATGAAAACCGATTGGGATCCTATTTCATAGGCTAATGTATAGTTCTGTTCCTGGTAGAAAGATACTTTTTTGAAAGTTGGTGGAGTAGATGAAAATGAATCTCTATAAACCGAAAAGGCATTGGAAGGATATTGAGCTTTGGAAGGATGTAACGGATGAACAATGGAATAATTGGTTATGGCAGCTGACAAACACCATCAGGACCCTCGATGACTTAAAGAAAGTGGTAAACCTGACACCGGATGAAGAGGAAGGTGTAAAGATTTCGACTAAAACAATCCCGCTTAATATTACTCCTTATTATGCATGGTTAATGAATGAGGATGACGCGCGCTGCCCTATCCGGATGCAATCTGTTCCAATTGGTCAGGAAATCCATAAAACGAAGTATGACCTGGAGGATCCTTTACATGAAGATGAAGATTCCCCTGTTCCTGGATTGACGCACAGATATCCTGACAGAGTGCTATTTCTCGTAACCAATCAATGCTCCATGTACTGCCGTTACTGTACGAGAAGAAGGTTTTCGGGACAAATTGGAATGGGCGTACCAAAGAAGCAACTTGATGCGGCCATTGAATATATCCGGGATACTCCAAGTGTAAGAGACGTACTGCTATCGGGTGGGGATGGTCTACTGATTAATGACCAGATTCTTGAATACATCTTAAAGAATTTAAGAGAGATTCCACATGTCGAGATCATCCGGATTGGAACGAGGGCGCCAGTAGTGTTTCCACAGCGGATTACCGAGAACCTGTGTAATATCTTGAAGAAATATCATCCCGTGTGGTTGAATACTCACTTTAATACATCGATCGAAATTACGGAAGAGTCCAAGAAAGCGTGTGAGATGCTCGTAAATGCAGGGGTCCCTGTAGGGAATCAAGCGGTTATTCTCGCCGGTATAAACGACAGTGTGCCTATTATGAAAAAGCTTATGCACGATCTTGTTAAGATTCGAGTACGTCCATACTATATTTATCAATGTGACTTATCAGAAGGAATCGGCCACTTCCGTGCACCTGTATCCAAAGGGCTGGAGATTATCGAAGGCTTAAGGGGACATACATCCGGCTATGCCGTACCGACCTTTGTGTTAGATGCCCCCGGTGGTGGAGGGAAAATTTCCCTGCAACCGAATTACCTTATTTCTCAAAGTGCTTCAAAAGTGGTCGTCCGTAATTTTGAAGGAGTCATCTCTACCTATCCGGAACCGGAAGAATACGTAGCAGGCAGGGCAGATGATTATTTTAAAGAAGTGTATCATGATGAAGAGATTAAAGAACCAACCATTGGAATTGCCGGATTGATGAATCAAACCCATTCTTCCCTCACCCCGAGTGGACTTAAGCGTTTGGAGCGACGAAAGGAATATCAGGAAAATCCGGATCACAATTCCCTTAAGGACTTTAGAGGAAAAAGAGATCAGCTTAAAGAAAAGAAGCATAAAGCGATGCTATCAAAAATGGAACAAGATAAAAATGATGATAAGGAAAAAACCATCAATGGATAAAAATAATGCAAAAGTATGCGAATGGTGTGAAGGTGAGACAGCTCATGAGAATCAATCGAACGTGTATTGGGAGCTTCCTGATGGTACAAGAGCGATTCAAATCTCGAATGTCCCCAGCATGAGCTGCAGTCATTGTGGAATGGAGTATCAGGAAGAAACGGTCATCAATGAAATAGAAGACCAGCTTATGTTAATCGACACCAATTTAATCGATAAAGTGATCACTTACACAGAATTAATGGAACTCCCGCGTTTACTAAAGAAAAATTACTTTCGATTTTAACAGTGGATATACTCACTTAAAGCAAACACTTTACGAATTCATCTTCTTCGGCTATCCTTTTAGAAAAGAAACCACAAGGGTAGGTGGAACAGATGAGAAAATCCTTTTATCATTATTTAATGAAATATAGGCAGCCTACTGCCAAGGATGAATTAACTCATTTCGCAAATTCAGCTTATGATGATCATAGCTTTCCTAAACAATCAAAACAATACCATGAGATTAGTTCTTACCTTGAAATGAATGGTCATTATCTTGAAAATATGTCCATATTCGATATGGCATGGGACGCCTATTTATTAGAAGAAAAAGTTTAACCTAATAATCCTTTAAGCCAATGGACTGACATTTGTTCTAGACAAATGTCGGTCCTTTTTTAAAAAGGCTTTTCGTGTATACCGATATGCTTGTTGTTGCATATCATATAAAAAAGGCGATTAAGGGTGAGGGGAGAATGAAGAAACGAAAAGAGCCTAGATTCAGAGTTGGAGAAACGGTAGTTGTAACAATCTATGGTACTGTCGGGAAAATCACCGATATTAAAAAACTCGATGGTGAGTTTTTATATGAGGTAAACGAAAGTGAAGGACTTTTCAAGGAGAAAGCATTAGAATTGCTTGATTCTTATGATGGATACATTTTTGAACAGGAACAGATCGATATTGAATATAAATTTCTATTCGGAGATCTGGTTATTGTCAAAGGGTATGAAGAGGATCTCTTTAAAGTGGTAGGATTCAGGACGGAAATATGGCGTTATAAGGACGATGCCTGGGAAGACGTTATTTATGAGTTAATGAGAATTACAGATGGAGAGTGGTTAGAAGCAGACGAAGATGAAATCACCTTAGTTGCAGATGAAGAGCAAGCAGAGGCCTTTATAAAGAAATACGGATTCGTATTTCCGCAGAAAAAAGAAGGCAAAATAAAATCGCTTCGTTCATCTGCTCACCCAAAGCCGAGTTGGATTGATCAGCTTCTGGATCATTATAATGATTACAAAGCACTGTATCTTCTCTTTGAAGATACTAAATATAAGAATAAGATGGACTATGTATTAGAACAATTGAGATCTCATACAAGCTCACAATCTATTGTTAAAGAGAAGGAATAAGCCACATGATATACAGAAAAACTGGAACGCTTATGATTAAAAATGATAGCAATACAACCCTAAGAATCCACTGCATTCCTGAGACAATCATTCCTTCACCATTTTCTAAATCTTTTAACATCGTTTTCGTTTTTTGAGTAAATATGCTTAACATCGAATCGCTCCTTATCTTTGATGATAAAGTCTATGCTTGTCTTTTAAGTCTTATGAAAACTTTTTTCTCATAGCATAACTGGAAGCATTCTGTCATAAATTGAGAATCAAAGGGGGCGATCACATGCGGGAGATAGAAGTCTTTATCGACACCGAGGAAATTGCCGAGTTCTTCATGAAAGAACTCGTTCAAAGAGGATATGTACCGTCAGAAGATGAGCTGGAAGAAATAGCGGATATCACATTCGAGTATCTGATTGCCAAATGTATCATTGATGAAGAATGGGAAGAAGATGTATAGGATCTTTTCAACCATCGAATTGAAAATCACATCGTAAGGAATGTTCATTCACATAATGGGGATTAACTCTAAAGTGCCTTTCATGTTTTTCGGGTGGCAGAAAAACATCGAGGCACTATATTTTGAGTTAATCCCTCTTTAGATTCACAAGAAATGAGGTCAACGCTTTCCACTTTTTTGTCATAGAAAAACGATCAGGTATCATCATCGTCAAATGAGGTGCCATCACTTCGATCGGCTGGTCAATAAACCAGTCAGACATAGAGAGTGTGAAAGAAGGCATGTTATCCCAAACAGAACATAAAGTGGGACTATATAGACGAGTTTTTTTATCTTCTTTCGAATGAATTTGTGTCCAGTAATCTGCTCTCGATCCGCTGAGGGAATGGTGAAAAATGGCTACGTTACACAACTCAAGAAATGAGAAAAACACATTTTGCCCTTTTTTGGACAAGGCGTGTGAAAGCAGATTATCACGCTCCACTAAGATATATATTTATGTTTGAAACTAATTTCTAAATGAAACGTATATAGTAATACAAGTGGATAAGAAACATTCTTGGGAGGTTTGCTTATGTTAAGGAAAATAATCAAAAGTCTGTTAGGTTCGAAACATCATCGGTACAGCTCCAGTGATGCGTGGAGAAAGTATAAATCACCTAAACATAAACATTTTGGACATCAGCATTATAAGAAGCATAAGAGTAAAAGCTTTTTTTCCAGCTTTTTTAGCAGTTGATGGAATGAGAGGAAACAGGTTATGGTACACACGCTTTTTCGCAGACTGATCGATGGCTTTGAACAGACGTGGAAACCTGGAGAAAACATCAATGGCTACCATATTATCCGATTAGTTGGAAAAGGAAGCTATGGTACAACTTACTCGGTCATCGAACACTCTAGTGGAAAAGAGGCCATACTAAAAAGAATTCGCCCTTACAAAAAGTTATTTTCTAATCACGCCCAATATGTTCAAAATGAAATAAATGCACTACAAACTTTATCCCATCCCCGGTTTCCATCTGTTTATACAACAGGTGAGTATAGGAAGACTCCTTATTTCGTTATGGAAAAAATGCACGGTCAAACATTTGAGGAGTTAATTTTTATGGAAGGAAAAACATACTCGGAGGGAGAATCACTAACGTTAGGTGTACAATTGGTTAACCTAGTACAATGGATCCATGAAAATGGATACGTCCATCGTGACTTAAGAATCCCTAATATTTTACTGGATCATGGAACGCTTCAAATAATAGACTTTGGTCTTGCTTGTGAAATGAATGAAACATCAGAGACTATCCCAGGGAAACATAAGGATTATATGAGGGATAAATCGAAGAAGAGTGATTTCTACGCAATCGGGCATTTTCTGCTATTTTTATTGTATTCTTCTTATGAACCAACTATGAAAAAGGAGAGAAGCTGGGAAGAAGAACTTGCCATTCATCATGATACAAAGATGGTGATCAGAAGACTTCTGCAAATTGATTCAGGGTTTATGGACGCTGAGGAAATCCTGGTGGAATTATACCGAGTGATTGAAACATTACAAGAAAGATAATCGAGGAGGAAAATCAAATGTCTTTTTTTAACAAAGTGTTTGCTTCAATAGGAATCGGAGCAGCTACAGTAGATACAAAATTAGAAAAATCAAGCTATCAAGCAGGGGAAACAGCAAAAGGTATTGTAGAAATTACAGGAGGGAGCGCAGATCAGAATATCGATGCTATCTATTTAACGCTCTTTACTACATATATTCGTGAATCAGATGACAAAAAGTATACTGATTATGCTCCCATTCAAAAAGTGCAAATATCCGAGCCGTTTACTATCGGCGAAAATGAAAAGAAACAGTTTCCTTTTTCCTTTACCTTACCATTTGAAACCCCGATCACGTATGGAAATACAAGGGTGTGGGTAGCCACTGGCTTGGATATTAAAAATGCAGTTGATCCTAAAGACAAAGATTATATTGAAATCTTACCGAATGAATTGACGAATGCAGTGCTCACATCTGTTCAGGAACTGGGCTTCAGGATTCGTAAGGTTGAATGTGAGCAGGCACCACGCCGCTACAGAGGTCGCTATCCATTCATACAGGAATTCGAATTCGTACCGGTCAATGGTCCATATCAACGAAAATTAGATGAACTTGAAGTGATGTTCCTGAATCAATCGGAAGAACAAGTGGATCTCCTTCTGGAAGTGGATCGACGGGCAAGAGGGTTAGGTGGATTCTTAGCAGAAGCCCTTGAAATGGACGAATCCATGGTCAGACTGACAATTAGAACGACAGATATCCCACATCTCTCATCTAAACTGAAAGATGTGATAAATAAATTCGCTTAAGGGATCGATTCGACAAAGATTCCTATGTTTCCATGAAGGATTCGACAAGGTCTATGTGTAATAGTATGAGTACAACATAATGACGGAGGGGTGCTCATGCCTTTACTTGAAAAAATCATTCGTCCTAAGCTTTTAAGGTCTACCTATGACATGACCATTTTCCAAACTCCAAAGTATGGAGAGGATAAAGGCTATGAAAAGGTATATCGAATCTCGGTTGAAGCAAATAATCATGAAGAAGCCCTGTATAAAACGTTCAGAACATTTAATGTACCAGATTTGGTTCCAAAAGATTATCAGGGCAGATACATTGCTACACGTGATATTATCTTTATTGACGAGGGGCGGAGAGGTCATTATTATTATCGCCTTCAGCCAAATGGATGGAAAAGAGTGAATAGGATCTTGATTCATTAAATATGGAATAACGAAATAAAGGAAAGAATCTTCCATCTAGGTAAGATTCTTTCCTTTATTTTATTAGCAATATTTATATGTGATTACCCGGACCGTTTTTCCGGTTCTGAGCTGAATTTTCCTTAGCATGTGCATTGTGCTCTGCATCCAGTGCTTCTTTTGGGATATGGTTATTTTTCTTAGGAGCATTAATTCTGTTTCGGTGTTTTTTACCCATAGAAATCTTCCTCCCCGTTATGATTTAAGTCTTTCAGTTCTTGAAGAGTTAGGTTGTGTCCCTGTACGGGTAGAAGGGTTAGTTTCATTTGCATGCTGAACTGCTTGCTTCAGTTTCTTACTCATTTTTTCTTTAGCCATGTGAATCCCTCCTTCTGTCGTTAGTTTGACCCCATGCACTGCTTTCTATCCTTCCATTTTCAAGCGTTGCATAAGAAATAAAAAAGGATTACAATGGTGTTTCAACAGACTTGATAGGAGGAAAAGAAAATTGAGTATACATATAAATGCAAAAGAAAATGAAATAGCAGAAACGGTTTTATTACCAGGAGATCCACTTAGAGCAAAATACATTGCTGAAACATTTCTGGAAAATCCAACCTGTTACAATGAGGTTCGTAATATGTTTGGATACACTGGGACATACAAAGGGAAAAGAATTTCGGTTCAAGGGACAGGCATGGGCGTACCTTCCATTTCCATTTATATCAACGAATTGATGCAAAGCTATAACGTACAAAACCTGATACGTGTCGGAACTTGTGGTGCTATCCAAAAGGATGTTAAAGTTCGTGACGTCATTCTGGCTATGACCTCATCAACTGATTCTCAAATGAACCGATTAACGTTTAACGGGATTGACTATGCACCGACAGCTAATTTCGATCTACTTAAACGTGCTTATGATGCCGGTGTGGAAAAAGGCCTGAACTTAAAGGTCGGAAATGTATTTACTGCCGACATGTTCTACAATGACAATGCAGAGCATGAAAAATGGGCTCAATACGGCATCTTGGCAATTGAAATGGAAACGTCAGCTTTATACACTTTAGCTTCAAAATTTGGACGCAATGCATTATCTGTACTTACAGTCAGTGATCATATCTTAACAGGTGAAGAAACAACTGCAGATGAGCGTCAAACAACATTTAATGAAATGATTGAAGTTGCATTGGAAGCTGCTATTCAAGAGTAGGTCCATTTACGATCAAAAGAAACTGCTTACATTCCCACTTTTGGGTTTATAGGCAGTTTTTAATTTTTGTGAAGTATATCCTGCTTACAGAAATCTTATTACATGATAAGATATTGGTTGGAAACATTTTAGAGAAACTAGGTGAAAGTATGAAAAAGATCATCTTCGTAACGGCTGCTTCCTTGATAATGTTATCGGGATGTTCGCAAGTACAAGATTGGTCAGAGAATTTATTTGGCCAGAAACAACAAAAAACGAAAGAAGAAGTGCCTAAGCAGCAAACTCCAGGAGATCAACCGGAAGAAGATCAGTCTCCCACTTCAGAGGAAGAAACAGTTCCTCCTGAACTACAATTAGAGTCTCAATACTTTAATGATGTGAAAGTAGTGGATGGAAAACAAGTGATTCAAAATCCTTCCAACCTTTTAGCGCTAGTAAATAAGGAATATGCATTAGATGAATACAAACCAACTGATTTGGTTCGCCCAAAAGTTCCGTTCGTATTTGGTAATCAAGAACTTGAAAAGGCGTATCTTCGTAAAGAAGCGGCAGTACAGCTGGAGGAAATGTTCGCTGAAGCCAAATCACAAGGAATTCTACTAACGGCTATTTCAGGTTATCGTTCGTATGAATATCAAAAAATGCTGCTGGAAAGAGAAATTGCTCAATTCGGAGAAGAGAAAGCTGTAATGGCCGTGGCACCTCCAGGACAAAGTGAGCATCAATCCGGATTAGCCATGGACATTTCAAGTCAAAGTAATAACTTCCAAGTAAACATTGAATTTGCTGATACGAAGGAAGGAAAATGGCTTGCTGAAAACGCCTATAAATTTGGGTTCATTCTTCGTTATCCTGAAGATAAGGTTTCAATTACACAATACCAATATGAGCCCTGGCATTTCAGGTATGTTGGTAAGGATGCAGCTAAAGTCATTCATGAAAACAATTGGTCTCTAGAGGAATATTTCAATAATGTGAAAAAGATATAATGATTTTTTAAGGGTTAGGGGCTTTTGGCTTCTGGCCCTTTTCTGTGTCACTTGTGATTGATAATGGCGTCACTTATTAAATCATTCCGCCCTTGGGTTGTTCTGTTTTTTCAAATGTTCACATACAACAATAATAGGGGCTGTCCCAGTTTGAGGTGAGCGGGTGAAACGTATGTTTAGGACTTTTAGCATTATTATCTTAGGAAGTGTGTTTGTAGGAATCGGCATCAATCTTTTTTTCGTGCCGCATCATTTCCTGGACGGGGGTATGATTGGGATTGGCCTTATTGCCCATTACTGGTTTGGTTTTAAGCCGGGCCTCACGATAATCTTACTGAGTGTGCCGTTATATATGCTGGCTTTTTTTGTGGACAGAAAACTTTTCTATAATAGTATTCACGGTCTCTGGTTATCCTCGTTAATGATAGACTTTTTTTATCAGTGGAAGAATATTTTAACTTTTTCCCCGCTTATGAGCGCATTCTTAGGGGGGACATTTGTTGGAATTGGAATCGGCCTTATGTTAAAAGGAAACTCCGCCACGGGAGGATCTGATTTATTAGCTCAACTGATTGGAAAAAGTTTTCAAATGAATGTAGGAAAATTAATTTTTGCTTTTGATAGCATCGTGCTGATGGTTGGCTGGCCGATCATCGGTACGGAGTCTTTCTTATATTCTTTATTTGCTGTCAGTACAGTAGGTTTTTTTACAACGATTTTGACGCATCATAATCATGACAATGGATTTTCCTTTCGTTAATATTGAAAAGCTGATAGAATAAAGAAGCTATGAGCTGGAAGATTGCTCATATAGCTGTTTCGTGATAGTGTAGTCGTTAAATTCACACAAGATACATAGCAACGAAAGTGGTGGAAAGCTTTGGAACAAGATAAGACAGATCAGTCACAACAAGAAACCCATTCAAGTTTTATAAAAATGAAGAAGTTTAAATTTGTTATGCTCTTGTTTTTCCTTGTATTTGCAACTGCAGGAATTACAACATTTGCACTGGCGTTTGGAGACGAGAAGGCAGTAAATGTAGGAGTAACCGAACGTTCAGAGTTTCAAAAACTTTATGAAGCGTATGATAAGTTAAATGAAAATTACTTTAAAGACCTTGATCAGGACACCTTAGTAAACGGTGCTATAAATGGGATGCTTGATAGTGTGGGTGATCCTTATTCTGATTATATGAATGTAGAAGAAGCTGAAAAGTTCCAGGAAAGCATCTCTTCTTCTTTCGAAGGAATCGGTGCAGAAATACAAGAGAAAGAAGGATATATATCCATCGTTTCTCCCATAAAAGGTTCTCCGGCAGAGAAAGCCGGATTACAGCCGAACGATACAATTACGAAAGTGGATGACAAAAGTATTCAAGGAATGTCTGTCACCGATGCGGTACTACTCATTCGTGGTGAAAAAGGGACAAAGGTTACATTGACCATTCAGCGACCAGGTCAGGATAAGCCAATGCAAGTAACCATTACAAGGGATGAAATTCCAATTGAAACGGTTTATGCAGAAATGAAAGAAAATGGAGTAGCTGAAATTCAAATTACGAGCTTTTCGGAGAATACGTATAAAGAATTAACGGAAGCTTTAAATGAAATGAACGAAAAAGGTATGAAAAAACTTGTTCTTGATTTAAGACAAAATCCGGGTGGATTACTGGATCAAGCTGTGAAAATCTCTAACTTGTTTGTTCCTGAAGGTAAAGTTTTATTCCAAGTAGAAGACAGCAATGGTAAAGTGGAAAAGTATGTTTCCGAATCAGGGCAGAAGATAGATGTGCCAACAGCTGTTCTTGTTGATGGTGGAAGCGCGAGTGCTGCCGAAATCTTAGCAGCTGCTGTAAGTGAGTCAAACGATATTCCCCTTGTTGGAACGAAAACCTTTGGTAAGGGAACGGTACAAACAGCCGAAACCTTCCAAGATGGATCTAACATGAAGTTTACAACGGCTAAATGGTTAACGCCAGATGGCAATTGGATTCATGAAAAGGGGATCACTCCCGATATTGAAGTGAAGATGCCGGAATATGCGCAGCTTCCATACATCAATCCTGAAAAGGAACTGAAGGAATCAGACCTATCGGATCAGGTGAAAACAGCAGAGCAAATGCTCAATGCACTGGACTTGAATCCAGGAAACGTTGATGGATATTACGATGAAGATACGACAAAAGCGGTTAAGCAGTTCCAGGAAAAGAATGAACTAAAGGTAACTGGAACGTTAAATGCTGAGACGACGGTTAAGCTTATGTCCAACCTCCGAGATAAACTAAAAGAAAACGATCCACAAGTGAAAAAAGCGATTGAAGAATTAAACCAAAATAATTAAGTGGAAGATCTCAGGTGAAAGCACCTGAGATCTTTTTTTGGCTATTGGTTTCTTCTTACTCGTATATAATATATGAGATGTACCAACAATGAGAGTATATATGAGGTGATGTAATGAAAAAATCAGCGTTACTGCTGACTTTATTATTTTCTGTATTCATTGTTGTAAGTTGTTCGCCATTCTGGGGTGAGGGAGAACAACGGGCACCCAAAGAAGAAGTTCAATCGCAAAAGCATTCCTTAGATAAAAAGGAGGAATCGATTTTTCCTTTAATCCTTCAGGATAAAAAATCTCCTGTAAATGTACTTCTAATCGGTTCAGATCAACGAAAGAACGAACCTGCCCGCGCAGATGTATTAATGGTTGCTCAATATTCTCCACAATCGACATCCATCAAGATTCTGTCCATCATGAGGGATACATTTGTAAACATTCCTGGATTTGAAAAGAGCAAAATTAATCATGCGTATACATGGGGGGGAGAAGAGCTCCTGGCTGAAACGATAAAAAATAATTTCAACATAGATGTTCACCATACCGTAAAAGTAGATTTTAATGATTTCATAAACGTGATGGATTTCGTTTTTCCAAAAGGGGTCGGGGTTACAGTGTCAGAACCGATGATCAAGTATTGGAAATGGTCAAAGGATCCCGGAAAGCAAGTGTTAAAAGGAGAAGAAATCTTACAATATGTAAGGTTTAGGGGAGACATTAAAACCGATTTTGGACGAGTGGAGAGACAGCAGGAAATAATGGCTTTAGCAGAAAAAAGTCTAATGGAGCAAATGCAGTCCGGCGAAGGAATTACAACCGTTGTTTCCATTATGAGAGAAGGTTTAAATAACGTAGAAACCTCTACACCATTGAGTGAAGTAATAAAGTATGGAATTTCATTAATGCTACATCCCGTAGAGCGGGTGGAAACACTTCGAGTACCGATAGAAGGGAGCTTTACGGATCTTTCTACTGTGAATGCAGGGCAGGTATTAGACATGGATGAACAGAAGAATCTAGAAGCCATCAGTGAGTTTCTGAAAACGGTTGAGTGATTTACCAAGAATGAAATTCGGATGAATCCAGGTCCAGGAAAGTTTCTATCTTCTTCATCTTTCTTATAATCAAATCATGCAGATATTTTTTGTACTTCAGGTCTTCGGCTTGGTCATGTTCCAAATGCAGAATTTTAAGGTGCTCCAGATGTTCTCTTAATGTACGCTCATCACTATCCGACCCACCGGACTGGACTTTGCGGAGAATTACGTCCACCAATTTTTCGTGGCTGGCCTCGATTGTCTTCGTCCCTTGTCTGGCATAAATGGCCCCATACCGTAATTCACCTCTTGTCACAATAGAGGTATATGGAACGTATCGTGGATCATAGTCAATGATGAGAACCTGGAACCGTTTCAAGCTCAACAAAGGGTGAATCCCTTTGGGGAAAATGAAATCCTCGGTGCGATAACGTAAATATTTTGGAAGCAGATGCTGTAGTTTATTATCAACATCTGCTTTATCTAAAAATTCCTCATCTGACAATCCCTTTAAATCTAATGATCCATCATCATATTGCATCACTCCTATAATGATGCATCCGCCTCCTGAATTAGAGATAGCCAGAATATGCTTCGCCATTTTTGTGAATTCAATCCAATCTGATTTGAAGTCCACATAATCCGTCTCACCTGTATTATGAAGCAACAGATCCCTCAATGTTTCATGAGAAGGGTTCTTCAAAAAGTCCCTTAACTTAAGCGGAACAATCTTCTCATAGTACAATGACAACCCCACCTTTTTAGTACTCACATGTTTAATAATTCTGCCGTAATGGAACGGTCTTTTATTGTGATAAATTTAAGAAATCAGCATCCATAAATTATCTTAGTTGACTCAATTCCTTTTTATTTCATTCTATGCGTGTAAAGATAATAAAACGCTTGTTACAATTGCTCTTTTCTAAAAGTTTATTTTTCTTAACATAAGGTCTGCTTTGACTCTGTCCATTAGTAACTGCTGGATGGTGAAGGGAACCGCTCCGCATGCAGCTAGCGTTCGGCCGAGCCTCCTCAGCTTAGCCGAACGGGGTCTCGGCACGACCGTACTTCCGTAGGAATTTACGCAGTTCCCCCCATCTATAAGAAAACTACCTGACAGAGCTTATAATTGAAAAAACAATCAATAGAAAACAATCACTGGTCTTTTTACAAGAGGTTATCTACCGTGGGAGAAAAAAGACTTTCTACTGATAAGATTGTTAATCGTTCTTTTTTAGTCATCTAAAGGATATAGGCAATCATAGCGAAATCATTTGGTTCCAAATACCTTGGGGCTCCATACATGGATATACAATAGGAGCTTTTTGTGTTTTGTTTATCTATACTCATTAGCAGTAAGAATGTAGTAGCACAGAGTGGATTGTAGCGGAAGGCACTTGACTCCTGCGGGAGATAGAGGAAAGGTCGAGACCCCGCAGGGCAAAGCCCGAGGAGGCTTGACTTCCTCCCCGGGGAATCTTGTGCCTGGAGCGGAAAGGAACGGTCTTGTTTTCAAACTACAAACTCATGAAAAATTCACTTCTTTGGGAATTATACTGATCCTGAGGGTGAAACCACGAAAACTCACCGCAATTCCCCGTATATCAACTACTGCTTTCATGTCTAGGATAGCCACAAACTTTGTAAATAGAGCCTTACAAAATACCTTCATTGTGTTCACAAGCTCTTTCTAATAGAATGTGTATAGGATCTATAGAGAGGAAGATTAAATGAAGAAAGATGTTTATATACTATCCGGATTCCTTGGAAGCGGAAAAACGACGTTATTAAAAAATTTACTTCAAGCCTTAAAGGACCAGGATAAAAAACCGGCTGTATTAATGAATGAATTAGGAAGTGTATCCATCGATAGTGATGAAGTTGAAAAAGATACGGCTTTACGGGAGTTGCTTGATGGATGTATATGCTGCACCATATCAGAAAAGCTGGAGTCACAGCTTCAGGAATTACTGCTTAACGAAAATTTCGATGTACTGGTAATTGAAACAACAGGAGCAGCCCATCCCGTTGAGGTTGTCGATTCCATCTTATCCCCACTGTTTGCAAATCAGTTCGAATTTAGGGGGATTGTTACTGTTGTGGATGGACTCCAGTGGAAAAATAGGGGTGGATTCAGTCCAGCCGTCTTACATTTGATGAGGGAACAAATTCGCCATGCTCAATATATTGTGGCAAATAAGATGGATTTGCTTACAGAGATGGAGCAGGGAACATTCTCGTATGAACTTCAGCAAATCAACCCAAATGCTAAAGTGTACTTAACGAACTATTCAAAGGTCTCTATGAAAGTTCTATTTTCTTTAGAAGCGGATAACCGTAACGGTTCCTACGAGAAAGCACCCATCGGCGAGCACTTAACCTTACAAGCAATCGTATATACATTCAATGGATCAGTCAATGGAGAAGCGTTTGAAGAATGGGTTAAAAATCAACCTGACAGCATTTATAGAATGAAGGGGTATGTTCCATTACAGGGTCGAACAAATCCAACCTTGTTTCAATATTCATATGGTATGCCTTTATTTATGCCGGGAGATATGAAATATCCTACCAATTTCGTCATAATTGGAGAAAATTTACATAAAACAGAAGTAATACGTTCATTGCAGGAGATAGATATAATCGAATAACCTAAGGGGTGGAGAAACAATTCATGGTGTTTCTATTGTTTAGTGTAGAACTAATCATATTTATCGGTGGACTCTACGGGTTAAGTATACATGAGACAACACTGCAGCTCATCATCTTTACCGGCCTAATCGTACTTAGTGTCATCATGTTTATATCAACGATCGTGTATTATCAGCGAAAAAAACATAATAGGGAAAGGTCAAATGATTGTTGGGACTGTGCAATTTATTCACCTGACTGTCTTCCTTTTCCACGTGGAAAGAAATTTGACTGTGATTCACCGGACTGCAGTCCATAGGAGGGAATAGAGTGAAAGGCTTCCTTACATTATCCTTTATGCCCTGTCATAGAATACGAGAACGTTCACTCGTCGTCTGGGGGAAACAATTTCCCTTATGTTTCCGCTGTATGGGTATTCTCTTGGGAATCCTCATCGGGATCCCGTTCGTATGGTTGTATTTCCCTTTGGTAACATTCGTTCATTTGCTTTATGTGGGGATGCTCATCATCCCTCTACTGGCAGATGGATACACCCAGAAGTGGAAATGGAGAACCAGTTCTAATTCGTTACGGTTGCTGACAGGACTCCTATGTGGGATCGGACTATCGATCAGTATCATTCTATTCTCCAGGGTGGGGGTCAGAACCGTCATGGTCTTGACCGGTTCATAACCATTGACAGAACAGAAGAAATTGTTTAAACTATAATAGTTAACTTAGTGAACTATTTATTCAGTGGAAGAAGTGAGAAAGGTCGATTTTTAGTGGGAAAAGAAATGTTCGAGTTAGAGCGATTATTTAGATCCGTTTTTAGAATGATGAAATCAGATATTCGAACCATTTTTGGTGAGTTCATTTCCAATGGAGAATTTCGGGTCCTACAGCTCATTAGCGAGAATGGGGCATTGAAATCCTCTGAAATATCCAAACGTATGGAAGTATCGGCAAGTCATATTACTTCCATTACAGATACATTAGTAGAAAAAGGCTATATCACAAGAATGCGGTCTAACGAAGATCGTAGAGTAGTAGAGTTAGCTCTGACACCCCAGGGCGAAGCAATGCTTTCTCAATGTGAAGAAAAAAAGACTCAATACTTTCAGGAACTATTTGTGAAATTTGATAAAGAAGAGATAAACCACCTGATTGAACTGTTTGAAAAACTATTAGCATCAAATCGTAAGTAATAAGTGTAAGCATGAGAGAGCAAGGGTTGACCGGATCGGGTCATCCCTTCTATTATGCTTAATTACTTAAGTAAGTGAATTATTCTTATTATAAATATTAAGGGAGACTTAAAAATGGAGCACTTAGAACATCGAAAAAAAGTAATGATCATGATAGCCATCATGTCAGCCATGTTATTCGCAGCATTGAATCAAACGATAGTGGGAACCGCTTTACCACGAATCATTTCTGAAATCGGCGGGATTGACTACTATAGCTGGGTATTTACAATCTTTATGTTAACCAGTTCGGTTACAGCTATTTTAGTAGGGAAATTATCGGATATGTATGGAAGAAAGCCATTCATCCTCCTTGGTATCGGTGTTTTTATGATCGGGTCATTCTTGAATGGACTTTCTTCCTCAATCCTGCAATTAATCATCTTCAGGGGGATTCAGGGCTTTGGAGCCGGGATGATCATGTCTACTGCGTTTACGGCTGTAGGAGACTTATTTTCGCCTCGGGAAAGAGGGAAATGGCAAGGTTTAATGAGTAGTGTATTTGGTCTCGCAAGTGTGTTCGGCCCAACATTAGGAGGCTGGATCGTTGATAATGCAGACTGGCACTGGGTATTCTGGGTCTTCCTTCCAGTAGGTTTCATCGCCTTTGGAATGATTTACAAAATGTTTCCTTCACAGAAGCCAAATAGAGGATTGAAAGTGGACTACTTAGGTTCCATTATGCTCACTCTGACTATTATTCCATTACTATTGGCCTTTACTTGGGGTGGAAATGATTATGAATGGGTTTCCCTTCCGATAATAGGGTTATTATCAGCTACGGTGTTATTTCTTGTTTTATTTATCATTACGGAAAAGAAAGCAAGCAATCCCGTTCTTCCACTTCAATTGTTCAAGAATAAAATCTTTACCTTATCCAATATCATTGGATTTATCCTGGGTGCCGGGATGTTTGGAGCCATTATGTATATGCCGTTCTTTATTCAAGGGGTCATGGGGACATCTGCCACTAAGTCGGGCTTGGTGATGATGCCGATGACATTAAGTATGGTGATCGCAAGTACAGTTGGTGGACAGATCATCACTAAGACAGGCAGATATAAATTTCTAGCGCTAATCGGTTTGTTCGTAATGAGTGCAGGAATGATTCTTTTATCCTTTATGGATACGAACACAACCAATACAACGGCTCTAATCAATATTATTATAGTAGGAACAGGTCTCGGGCTGAGCTTCCCTGTGTTCACTTTAACGGTTCAAAACGCTGTCCAGCATAAGTTCCTTGGTGTGGCTACCGCTGCGACCCAATTATTCAGACAAATAGGCGGTACGATTGGTGTAGCCATCATGGGTACCGTGATGAATACTTCCATGTCTTCAAAGATGACTGAGAAAATGTCTGAAGTGAAAGACTCACCTCTACTTACGAATCCTGAAACATCAGGAGTGCTGAAGCAGCTACAGGATCCTCAAAATATTATGAATGGAGAGAAATTAAAAGAATTACAATCAACATTACCTAAAGAATTCCAAGGGATTTACTCAACCATTCTCGAAGGAGTGAGAGAGTCGTTAAGTTTCGCTTTAACCAATGTCTTCTTTATTGGTGCTATCATTCTTCTTGTTGGTTTTGTATTAACGTTCTTTATGAACGAAATCCCTTTACGTATGTCGAATAAAGATGTAACTGAAGAAGAGAAAGAAACAAAGCTTAAAGAAGCTTCCAATCATTGATTGGCTCCAGTTCCAAATAAGAAAAGGGGGTATCCGGGTGGGTCTGTACTCAAACACAGTGCCAACCAGTTACCCCTTTTTAATATGAATTACATCGAACTTTCTCCAAATTTCTTAAACGTCATCTCATCCTCTACTAAACCGCAAGCGGCACATTGTACTTTTAAATCCGGTCCATTATATGCTAGATGAAAGGGCTCGATCTGCCCTTCTTCATAACTTTGTACAACTTCTCCAGAGGCAGGATCGAGTTTCACACTCTGAGATACTTGTTGTATAATATTAAACCGAGTGCGATTCGTTTTACAGTTGGGACAGCGATAGGGTGTAGTCATGTACATCACCTTTCTTTTTTTTTCTAGTATGCTTTATAAATAAACTTTTTATGTAAGGGTTGTTTGAACATGAGATTAGAATCATTCGATGCATTATTAGAGGCCTACAGACAGATATGGAAAAACAGATTATTAATAAGTGAGGGTAATTCTTCAGAAAAGATCCTGAAGGAAACAATTAAACGTGAATTATTGGACGGCAATAGTCATCCAAGAGTACGTAAATCAAAAGAAGAAAAACACCTCTCAGCTACCAAGAGAATCATTGAATCGGACCTGACGAGTGAAGAGAAAGTTTCATTAATAAAGGTACATCTTGAAATAGTCTCACAATTGAACGGAGATACATAAAGACATTTAGAAGTTTAGGCATAATTGAGGGCTAGTAATAAGCTTACTTCTATTTAGTGCACTTTCTTATATGATGTACTATCGATATTTCCCTGTTAGAACGAAACAACGGTCTTCTCTTGAGGTAACTTCCCGACAAGTAGTGGTGGATGTCCGGGATTATCAGGATTCTTCAAAAGAGGATTGCGATAACATTATAGCAATCCCATGTGGATATATAAGCCGGCATTCCCGCGACATCCCTGATGGTCCTATCTTGGTAATGGGGAGTAATCCTATTGAATGCAATGTAGGGGTTAGACAATTAAAACGTCTTGGCTTTCATGTAGAAGGATATATCATAATCGAATCTGACAAAAAATGTAATGAATACCTATCTTTAGGGTAAAATCGTATGTTATGTGAAATGTTACTGTAACATCCGTTACAATGATAGGACCTATAAAAAGCTGTCAATATTGATATACAGGTAATTATTAGTCTTCAAGACTAAATAATACAATCATTGGAAATGTAAGTAAATCATTTCAGAAATACATTTCTCCCTACTAGAATCAGTGATTACTATAGTACTATAGAATAATTGTCTTTCAAAATAGAACAATTGATTTCTAGTTACCAAGTTCTCCCGTAAATGTAACAAAAACAGGGTGGTATGATGAATGTGCAGCAAAGAAAAACACATTCACTAAGGAGGAATTCATTTTTATGAATAAGAAAATGATGATTTCAACTGCAACAGCATTCACTTTATTAGCAGCACCATTCGCGGCAGGTAAAGCTGACGCTGCAGCACCATGTCCAACAGATAAGGTTACACAACAAGTGAACGCATTTAAATATAGTGGTAATCAAGAAGATTTAAATAAATTTGTACAAGATACTCTAGCAAAATACCAAATCGATGGTAAGAATATTAATGTACAAGAGCTGTTAAATGGACAAGCTCCTAAAGCTCAGGCAGCACCAGCGCCTGCTAAGGAAGCACCAAAAGCAGAAGCGCCAGTACCAGCTCCTAAAGAAGAAGCACCAAAAGCAGAGGCACCAGCTCCAGCTCCTAAAGCAGAAGCACCAGCACCAACACCTGCAGGAAACGAACAGCAACAACAACCAGAACAGCAGGCTAGTGAAGAAACAGGTCAATTAAGCCAATATGAGCAAAAAGTAGTAGAATTAACAAATCAAGAGCGTGCTAAGCAAGGTCTTCCTGCTCTTAAAGTAGATACTGAGCTAAGCAAAGTTGCACGTGAAAAGTCTCGTGATATGCAAGCGAATAACTACTTCTCCCATGATAGCCCGACGTACGGTTCACCATTCGACATGATGAAGCAGTTCGGCATTGAATATAGCTCTGCTGGTGAAAACATCGCTATGGGTCAACCTACTCCGGAAGAAGTAGTACAAGCATGGATGGACAGTGATGGTCACCGTAAAAATATCTTAAGCTCAAACTACACTCATATCGGTGTAGGACATGTAGAAAACGGTAACTACTGGACTCAACAGTTCATTGGTAAATAATATAACACAATCATGAAAGCAGCCTCTCTTTTGGAGAGGTTGTTTTTTTGTGTGTTTATCCTCTTGAAAATTTAAGTGGTGTTCACAATTTGGCGCAACAAAGCCTAGCAAAGAAAGTTTGAGATTAGGTTTTCACTCAACTAGGAAAGATATACAAAGAATAGTGCGTACAAGTTCATGAACACACGAATTAAGAGCTCACATTTGCAATTCAGCTTAATCATTCTTACTATTGAAGTATAACGAGTACGTGGAGTGAGCTTGATGAAAGAAAAAGTTGTGCTTATAACGGGAGGTTCGAAGGGGATCGGCCGGCGAACGGTAGAGGAATTCTCGAAACAAGGCTATACCGTTATTATTAACTACAAACAAAACGATCAATTTGTTAAAGACCTTGTTTCCAACTTGAAGGAGAAATTTAACAATAAATTAATAGCGATCAAAGGTGATATTTCTGTAACGGAAGAATGTGAACGAATGGTAACGGAGATATGGAATGAAGTGAAAAGTATCGATATCTTAATTCATAATGCAGGTCCTTACGTGAAAGAGAGGAAGTCATTTGCTGATTATTCCCCGGAAGAATGGAATTACATAGTAAATGGAAATCTAAATAGCGTTTTTTATTTATCCAGGCTGATCATTCCTAAAATGCGTGAAAAGAACTGGGGAAGAATCATTACGTTTGGTTATGATCGAGTTGAAACAGCACCAGGTTGGATCTATCGTTCCGCGTTTGCGGCAGCAAAAGCGGGACTCGCTTCCTTTACGAAAACGATATCAATAGAAGAAGCTCGTAATGGAATAACCGCCAATATGATCTGCCCTGGGGATATCGTAGGCGAATGGAAAGAAGAGGAGATCCATAAAGCTAAAAAACATCAAGATCCGGGCACACCGGTCGGGCGACCAGGAACTGGGGAAGACCTTTCGAGGATCATTTCTTTTCTTTGTAAAGAAGAATCTGATTTTATTACCGGCTCCATCATTCCCGTTACAGGGGGCAAGGATGTACTGGGAAAGGTATTTCGTCAGTGAATGAAAGAATAGACACGGCAGAAAAAAATCTGAAGTGTCTATTCATTTAATTTATGGATTTATTCACTTTTAATGCTATATTGTTTTCGATACTTTTTTTGTATGAATAATAGTCTGGCTGACAATGTCATGGCACCTGCTGTTAATCCGGATGTCAGACCTAGCCAAAATCCGTATGGACCAAAGTCAGTGTAGTTTGCCAGGAAATAACCCAGCGGTAATCCAATCACCCAATAGGATATGAGCGCCATCACAAAGGTGATATTAACATCCTTGTATCCCCTAAGTGCCCCTTGTACCGGAGCCTGAATGGCATCTGATAGCTGAAAGAATACGGCATACAATAAGAAATGAGCCGTTAATTCCAATACATATGCATCATCTGAATAAAGGTACGAGATTTCTGAACGGAACACGAGCAAGATCACACCATATATGCCTGCCAATAGTAATGCAAAGCTTACCCCCATCCAGCTGTAGATCTTTGCATCCCGTAGCCTTTTCGCCCCGATTTCAAACCCTACAACAATGGTTAATGCCATGGAAATACTAAGAGGGATCATATAGAGAAAGGATGCAAAATTGATCGCTGCTTGATGAGCTGCAATAACAACGGTGTCATAGTTGCTCATCAACAAAGTAACGGCAGAAAAAATGCTTACTTCAAAGAAAATCGATAAACCGATGGGTACCCCGATTTGAAAGAGCTCTTTCCACTTAAGAAGGTTAGGCTTATGAAGGGTTTTAAAAACAAAGAAATGGTTAAACGGACTTTTCGTATGCACGACCCAAAAGGCAATAAGAGTAATGACCCAATATGTGATGGCTGAAGCATAACCCGCACCTACTCCCCCTAATGCAGGGAAACCGAGTTTTCCGAAAATCAGTATATAATTAAATACCACATTGATCGGAAGAGAAAGCAGTGTAATAAACATGGTGACCCTTGTCATCCCTAAAGCATCAATAAACGATCTCAGCACATTATAGATGAACAATGGAATCATTCCAAATGAAAGTCCAATAAGGTAATCCTTGGCTACAGTACGGACCTGTGTTTCTATATTCATTCCATTCAGAATTGGGTTGAGAACGAATGCACCGACAATCATTACGAAAAGTGATAGAGCAATGGCAGCATATACGCCTTGAAGCACAGTGTGAGGAACGTCTTTCTTATTTCCTCCTCCTATTAATTGAGCAACGATTGGGGTAACCGCGAGAAGGATGCCACTTAACCCTGTAAATACCGGGACCCAAAGGGGAAGAACCTATGGCGACGCCTGCCAGGTCGGTGGGAGAATACTTCCCTGACATGATGGTGTCAAAGAAATTCATCGCAAACATTCCAAGCTGGGTGACCAGAATGGGAATGAGTATAAGGGAAAATTGTTTGATTTTATCTTTAATAGTGTGTGTTTCTCTCATAGAATGAACTCCTTTACTAAACGTCCCCTTGAACATATGATAAATTCACTATCATACTGTATCATATTTTCAAGTGATAGAGAGTCAAATATGCATATTAATGGATGACTTCGAGATAATGGGTTTAGAAAAGATTACTTCTCAGGGAGGAAGAAAATGACTTGATGCAGATGTCAGGGTCTCCCCGTCCATCATTGAGAAAGTTTTATTCCAGATGAACCACTACGACGCCGGGCTTGTAACCAACGTTCAACCACGATAGTTGCAGTGATTGACAGAGTTCCGGTTGACGGACCCTATCCTTTTGTCAAAATTTCGTAGTTCTATGACCCAGATATTTTTGGTAAAGTGTATAATGATGAAAGATAAGGTAAGTAGAAAATCGAGTTAGGAGTTTATACATATGAGTAAACGTATTTTATTTACAGGTGGTGGATCAGCAGGTCACGTTACGGTAAACACGGCACTGATCCCACACTTTGAAAAAGAAGGCTGGGAGATAACGTATATTGGATCGGAAGACGGAATCGAAAAGGAAATCATAACAGAACAGTTTCCTCATATTCCGTACGAAAGTATTTCAAGCGGGAAGCTCAGACGATATTTTTCATGGAAAAACTTTTCGGATCCATTCCGGGTGATGAAGGGAGTGTTCGATGCATTAGCTGTCATTCGAAAGACGAAACCAGACATCATCTTTTCAAAAGGGGGATTTGTTTCCGTTCCCGTCGTCATGGCTGCCAAGATTACAAAGATTCCAGTAGCGATTCATGAATCGGATGTAACACCTGGACTCGCGAACAAATTAGCGGTTCCATTTGCCACCAAAATCTTCACCACTTTTCCTGAAACGGTTCAATCACTTCCAAGTGATAAATCATTATGTGCAGGAGCGATCATACGTGAAGAGTTGTTTACAGGAGATGCACGGGAAGGAAAACGATTAACCGGGTATTATGAAGATAAGCCTGTATTGATGATTATGGGTGGGAGTCTTGGTGCAAGAAAAATTAACGAAGCGGTAAGAGGGAATCTGGATGACCTGATATCCCATTTTCAAATCATACACATATGCGGTAAAGGGAATATCGATGAAACTTATACCCAAAAAGGCTATCGACAATATGAATTCATAAAAGGTGAGCTTCCTCACTATTTAGCGATGACAGATTATGTGATTTCGCGTGCGGGATCTAATTCGATCTTTGAATTTCTTGCGTTGAAAAAACCAATGTTACTGATTCCACTATCAAGGGAAGCCAGTCGGGGAGATCAGATCCTTAATGCTAATAGCTTCGTAAAGCATGGATATGCATTAAAGCTGGAAGAAGAAGAGCTGACCGAAGCGAGCTTCCTCGTGAAAGTCAAGGAGTTAAAGGAAAATCGAGATACCTATATCCACAACATGGAAAAAGGTCAAAAAGCTTATACCATACAAGACATGTATGAGGAACTTTCATCTATGTCCCGATAAAAAGTCATTGTACCCTCCTTTAAGCATATAGTATATAAATGGTTGAAGGGGAGAGGTACAATGGCTTATCAATTTTCAAAAGGGTGGTACCTTCAAGAGCTTAAAAAGATGGGAATCAATTATCATCCACTGGAAAAAAGAAAATTGGAAAACTATAAAACCTATGTCGTAAGAAACTTGTATTTCGAGAAAGTAGCGAAAAAGAAATAAAAGTAGGAGCTGCCGTCAACTATGAGCAGCTCCTATTTTTTGTGAGCTATAATAATTTTTCCGGGATAATATCGTTGGTCTTTCAGTTGAAACTGTGAGAGGGTAAGTCTTCATCTTTGGGTATGATATATATTGTTTTTGAAGCAAAAAACCGATTTCCTTATACGGAAATCGGTTTATATCCTATGCTTCCAATGCTTGCTCTTCTTCTTGGGATTGTTGATGCTGATATAGATAAAGAGTGTATAAGTCTTTAGGGATTTCATACAAATCATAAACTTCTTCATGAGAATTTAATTGTTCGTAAAGAGATTTTCTTGTTTCATTCGCTTTTAGGACATAAGGAAGTTTTTCTGCTGCTTTTTGGGAGCGGGTATTCACTTTGCGGATTCTCATGAATATGGTTTCCATTCCTAATTCGAAGAAAAGTTCAGCGAAGAATGCATCTTTGGCTGGTTGATTGTATCCTTTTCCATGATAGGGTTTGCCGATCCAAGTTCCCAGGAATCCAGCATTTTCTTGAATATCAAATAAGTTTATCGTTCCGATCGGGCTGCCCCATTCGTCCAAAATTGTTCGTGAAATGAGTTCTCCACGTTCCTCAGCTTCAATCGTTTGTTTCGTTAAGAATAGGAGCTCCTCATAGGAATGAGCTTTTTGACGCACGAAAGGGAAGACATCCGGATGCACCATCAGGTCATAGAGCTCATGACACTCATGTAATTCACGTTTCTTGATCATAGTAGACCCTCCTTGAGGGCAGTCTACTTGCGTACGATCCCACCCTCGAAATTTTTAAATGGTAACTAAAAAATTTCGGGGTGGGAATCGAACCCACTAAGACCAGTCAAGAAACTGGTGGCGCACCTTTTGCCTTCCCTTCATTACAATCACTCTATATAATAATAGATCGCTTTTTTAGAACAATGTAATCGGAAATATATTATCCATTTGTATCATATACGAAATATCTCAAAAAGGAAATAGGTAAAATGCTAAATTTTGATGAAAATTTTTAACAAATTTCTACATGTTTTGATAAGCGATTTCTCCATTCACAATCGTAATGATGGGCTTTGCCATAAAATGAAATGGGTGGTGGCTCCAAAGAACTAAATCTGCGTCCTTGTTTATCTCGATACTACCGATCCGGTCAGATACACCAAGGTTTCTGGCGGGTAGGATGGTGATGCCTTCAAGAGCTTTATGTTCTGCCAATCCTTCACGAACAGCGATAGCCGCACACATATTTAAGTATTGAATGGGAGTGTATGGGTGATCTGTCGTGATGGATACTTCGACACCAGCTTCCGTTAGTTTTTGATATGTGATCCAGCTTTTGTTTTTAAGCTCTACTTTTGATCTTCTTGTAAAGGTTGGCCCTACTGAAACCATTAAATTCTTACCATGAAATTCCTCAGAAATGAGGTGGCCTTCTGTACAATGCTCGATACGTAAATCCAAATTGAATTCGTCGGCAAAACGGACCGCAGACAGGATATCATCAGCACGGTGAGCATGTATCCGAACCGGGATTTCACGCTTTAAAGCCGATACTAAAGGTGCAACCCTGAGCTCTTCAGGTTGATCGCAATATTTAGCTGAGAAAAATGCTTCTCTAAGCATTCCCATTATGCCCATTCTTGTAATGGAGTCATTGTTGCCGGTGCTATGAATCCGCTTCGGGTTCTCCCCCAGGGCAATTTTCAATCCGGAGGTTTCTTTTATGAGCATCGTACGAATCGTTGAGCCATAGGTTTTGATCACAGAAGTCGTACCACCGATGACATTTGCGCTCCCCGGCATGACATTCACCGTTGTGACACCGTACTTCAGAGCATCTTTAAAACCGGGATCCAATGGATAAACGCCATCGAATGCACGGATATGAGGAGTCATGGGCTCGATGGTTTCATTGGCATCATTACCTGCCCACCCTGTGCCTTCGTCGTATAATCCAAGGTGGGTATGGGAGTCGATGAAACCTGGGAAAAGTAATTTCCCCAGGCAATCATACACTGGAACTTCCCGGGATGATTCTACGCTATGTGAGTATATCTGTTTAATTTTTCCGTCTTTTATGAGTACAGAGCCGTTTTGTATGGGCTTTGATGTGATTGGGTATATGGTTGCGTTCTTTAATAGTATGGAATTCATAGGTAATCCTTTCGTGGGCCTTGTTTCCTTCTTATTTTAAACAATTTTATGAAAAAAAAGAAGTTATTCCTTCCTTTTGTTTCTCCAATAGGAAAAAAACAGATAGAGAAATGTTCCTAACACCGCAATGACACCCAAAGGCTTAATATAACGTACTCCGATTACTTCTATGTGCTCCCAATGAGTACCAAGCTCCATCCCGATGACCATAAACAATAATGTCCAGGGAAGCATGGCTGCAAAGGTATAAAGACTAAAAGTAGAGAGAGGCATGCGGGTGATGCCTGCCGGAATACTGATGGCGTGACGGACTATCGGAATAAATCGAGCGGTGAAAATGACGATGGTACCATGCTTATCAAACCATTTTTCAGCAGCACTTAAATGCTTTTGCTGAATAAGAAGATACTTTCCATATTTTTCGAAGAAGGGGCGGCCACCATAGTAGCCAAGCCAATAGAGAAATAGTTGTGCAAGTGTGCCTCCAATGACACCGCTAAGGAAAGCTCCAATGAAAGATATCTTACCGGCATTCACCATAAAGCCTGCATAGCTTAATACAAGCTCGCTTGGAATCACTTCTATCATGAGAGCAAGTGCGATTCCTAAGTAACCCAGATCAGTTAATTGTGTCAGGATGTGTAAAATCGTTTCATGGTTCATCGTGTTCCTCCTACATGATTCCTGAGTATTGAAGAAAGAGAATCAAGAGCCCTAACGCCCACACGTAGTAAGAGAAAATTTTTAGCGAGTGTTTTTTCAAGAAATTTACCATCGTAAGGATGGCAAAATATCCAAACACTGCGGCACTTACTGTTCCGATGGCTAAACTTGAAAAAGAAACCGCTTCAACAGTTCCTCCTATCATTTCTTTTCCTTGTAGCACGATTCCTCCGATTATGGCAGGGGTAGAGAGAAGAAAGGAAAAATAAGCAGCCGTTTCCCTGTCCAGTTTCCTGAATAAACCTGCCGCAATGGTTAAGCCTGATCTTGATAATGCCGGAAATATGGCTGCTGCTTGAAAGCTCCCGATTACCACTGCATCTGTGTAAGAAAGATCATCCAATTTTTTATAACCATTTTTCACTCCATCTGCAAAATACATAATACATCCCGTTGCAAGAAACTCCCATCCTATGGTGGAACCCGACTTTGAGATTGAGTCGAAGAAATCTTCGAACAAAAAACCAACGATTACAGCCGGGATAGTCCCAATTATGAGAATCCACGATAATTTACTAAAGGGGTGCCTCAGCATGTAGAGAAGTTCCTTTTGATACACAACGAGAACAGCGATCAATGTTCCGATATGAAGCATTGTATCCAAGAAAAGTCCAGCTTCCTCCAAGCCAAAGCTAAGCCTTCCGAGATAAAGGTGACCTGTGCTTGAGATTGGAAGGAACTCTGTTAAACCTTGTATGATTCCCAGAATAAAGGCTTCAAATTTATTCAAATCCACCACTACCTTTCTTCAAATCCACTAAGGACAAACTCCTCTTTTTAACATATATTCCATCCTTTCACGTTTCATGAGAACTGTCCTGAAGTTTGATGAATTTCTCTTTAAGGGTTGTAAAAAAATACGTGATTGGATGAAACTTTCTGACTGAATGAACGTAAATATAGAGGAGGATAGAATCAAACTGCTGTTTACTCTAATTTAGGGTGAGCAGTGAAAAGGAGGAATTTCAATATGCCGACAAAAGATGAAAGAATGATGGCAGCTCTTATTTATATATTAAGCTTCTTCACAGCATTCATTGGACCATTGATCATCTGGCTTATCAAAAAGGAAGAATCAGAGTTTGTGGACTTTCATGGAAAGGAATACTTCAACTTTCTTATTTCATATGCCGTTTATGGTTTGGTAAGCACCATTTTGATGGTGGTGCTGATTGGATTTGTTCTGGCACCTGTCGTGGGGGTCCTGGCCTTGATCTTTACGATATTGGGAGCGATCAGAGCCTATGAGGGAGAGCATTATAGAATTCCGACGATCTTTCGATTACTTAAATAGCAGCTGGGAACTCATGAGCATTCATGGGTTCTTTTTTTCTGTTAATAAGCATTTTAGAAATAAAGTGTTGACAAAAATATCGGAATATTGATAATTTTATAAAAATGTCTTTCCGTTTAGAAGGATAGGTCTGTCACCGAAAGGAGCATGTCAAAATGACGAGGGTAGATAATAAAGAGAGAGTGCTTAGGTTGATGGGTATTTTGAGTGAAGAAACCGATGAGGATCATGAGTTAAGTTTGGATGATATTATTCTGCGTTTTAAGCAAATGTTTGGCCCTGACGTGAAATTGAACAAGAATTCATTGAAAGACGACCTTGAGCATCTTATCAGAAATAATTTCGATGTCACCATAAACCAGGAAAAAGAAGGGCTGCCTAAATATTATAGTCATCAATATCGTCTGTTCGAGCTATATGAACTTCGCATGCTCATCGATGCAGTTGTTTCGGCCAAATTCATATCAAAAAAGGAAACGAGACAGCTGACTGGAAAAATAAAGCAGCTCACAAGTCTTCATCAAGGGAAAAAGCTGCATAATGAAATTCAAATCGATTCCTCCATTAAAAGTGAAAGTCCCTATATTCGCCTCGCTATCCATGATATTCACGAAGCAATAGCAGAACGTAGAATGATTACATTCCAATATGGTCGATACGATGTGAAGAAACAGTTTAACTTAAGCCATGATGGAAAGTTTTATAAAGTGAAGCCCTATGCCCTTTCATGGGCAAATGACTTCTACTATCTCATTGCCTATTTTTTTGAAGCGGACGAAATCCGCCACTACCGTGTGGATCGATTAAGGAATGTAGAAACCCTTTCTGAAACCTTCCCATACGAACCCTTTGATGTATCTAAGTATGTACAATCCACCTTTCATATGTTTGCTGGTGATGAAGAATGGATTAAAGTTTCATTACAAAACCACCTCATCAATGTGATCATCGATAAGTTCGGAAAGGATGTAGACATTCAAAGAGATGGTGAAGACCATTTTATTCTAACAACAAAAGCCCGTGTCAGTAGTGGACTGGTGAACTGGATATTAAATTTTGGCAGTCAGGCGAGGGTCATATCTCCTCCTTCCCTAATGGACACCGTTAAAACGGAAGTGACTAAGCTGTATTCCTTATATCATCAGCCGTAATGAAGCTGCACATTACTACTTACAGCACCTAGGAGGGACGGACCCTGAGTCAAAGGGTTACCTTTTTTCATGTCGAATGGTAATAGAAGGGAGGGGGGCAGCATGATAGAACTTCAATACACTCATAAAGTAAACAAATTGATTCAAAATGCTCATTTGATTGCCGAAAGGAATCATCATACAAGCATACAAAGCATGGATCTGTATTTAGGAGCAGCTCACGTAAAAGAAGGTACTTTAAGGGAGATGTATTTCATTATTGAACCCTATATGAAACAAATAGAAAACATATTTAGTATCATTCCTTCGGAGCCCTCTGATACAGAACGAATTGATCGCTTTTCCATTCCATTATCAACACACGCAAGAAAAATATGGAACACCTCGATTGAAGTTATGAAAAGATACAATCAAACGTTTTTAAACGAAGGTCATATTATTAAAGCGTTTTACACCCATCTACCAGAATACCATCAGCTGCAAAAAGAACTTAATCCAATACCTCATGAAAGGATTATCCGATCTGTTACTACAGCCCGGGATCTGACTGTTTATTTATTGAACAAGGATTGGAGATATGATGTGGACCCTGACTTCCAAATTAGCCCTGTACAGGCTGAAGATGAAAAAGAACTAGTGTTATGGGTCGAGGAGCATTTTGGAGAGTCTTGGTCAAAAACATTGTTACAGGCCTTTCAATCATCAGAAGAATTCATCCCGATTATCAAAGCGGAAGAAAAAGGTGAATTAATTGGATTTGCAGCATTTGATGTGTATAAAAATAAAAAAGGGATTTACGGACCGATGGGGGTTCTCCATGCCACTCGTCATAAAGGAGTGGGAATAGGACTCCTATATAATGCATTACAGTGCATGCAAGAGAAAGGGTATATGTACGCAGTATTAAAAGAAGCTGGACCCATCGAATTCTATGAAAAAAAGTGTGGCGCTAAGCTTATTCCTGTGGAGAATGATGAATGAGAGACCGAGTCGGAATCGTCAAGAATGAAATCAATAAGTGGCTTGATCAGTGAGCAGATTAGTACACATTCTTACTAGTTTTTGGGGAAATATAGTCGTTTATTCGATACCGGTGACGAAAATTCTTGCATCATTAGGGAGGTAGAAAAGAAGATGTTGGTTGAAAACACAGGCCTTGTTCTCGAAGGTGGAGGAATGAGAGGGATATACACGGCGGGAGCATTGGAATACTTCCTGGAAAGAGGCATTGAGTTTCCTTATGTTGTCGGAGTATCTGCGGGTGCATGTAATGCAGCATCCTATTCATCTAAGCAAAAAAATGGACGCAATAAAAAGGTGAATATAGACTTTATCCGTGATCCGAAATATTTATCTTGGCGAAACTATTTGATAACAGGAGAGTTATTTGGAATGGATTACGTGTTTGATGAAATTCCAAATAAACTGGTCCCTTTTGATTTTGAAGCTTTTCACTCTAATTCAACGGAATTTATTGTCGGCACCACTGATTGTCATACAGGGAAACCGGCGTATTTCTCAAGAAGAGACTATGGAGGGGAGCTTCTTACGATTATCCGTGCGTCAAGTTCCTTGCCATTCGTCGCTCCGATCGTTGAATTTGAATCCCGTCATCTTCTAGATGGAGGAATAAGTGACCCTGTTCCCATCGAAAAAGCTGAGCAGGACGGGTTTAAGAAAAATGTAGTCATTCTAACTAGAAACAGGGGTTATTTTAAAAAGCCTTCACGATTTTCTTTCTTTGTGAAAAGGAAGTATCCTCGATATCCTGAATTACATAAAACGATGATGAACCGTTACTTGCGTTACAATCAAACAATCAAGGAATTAGAAACGAGAGAAAAGAATGGGGATGTCCTGATCATTCAACCTCAACATCCATTAAAAGTAAGCCGTATTGAAAAAAATCCACAAAAGCTGGACGAATTGTACTGGCAAGGCTATCATGATGCAGAGGCAAAAGATAAAAAAATAATGGAATGGATTCCCTCAGCCACTCCAGTGCACTCATAACATATAAGCCAACAAATGACAGAAAGTCTTCTCATCTCTTTATTGAGGGTTCTGCAAGCGTTGGCTTTTTTCTATTTGACTGGTCTATTTAAGGGACTTTCACATACATATGATAGAGATTCCTTGAAAGGACGAGCATTTCATGAACCTCTATCAAATCTACAAAAATGAACAATATACGTTGCTATATCGCAGTATCATGTATTTTCTCATAGGTGTAGGAATGCTGATTGTGACCCAACAGTTATATTATTTTCCCCTGTTAATCTTTATACCTGCGTGTTCAAATTTATATCTCAGTTATAGTATGAAGAAGGAGCTAAAGAAAGCGAACCGATTATTATATGAAGAAATACCTGTATCCCGGCATTCATTAGTCGGAGTTCAGACGAAAGAAGGTTCCTATTACTTAAAAACGAATGGATGGTCAGAATACTTTATTCAAAGGACGTCCTTGATCAATAACCCAAAACACTATATGCTTCACCGAAAACATAAGCACCCGCTACCTTTCTTAAAATGGAGCAGAACCATGAAAATCGATAAGGGCGGAGCAGCAATGGTTTTTCACTTGAAATACCAAAGCTCTACTGCTATTGAATGGCGAAGTGATGAGGGTGACACGATTATCCTTTATAAAGGAAACAAACGATGGATCTTGAATTATAATAAAAAAAATTATTTATCCTTACAAAAAGGATATCTCCCTCAAAGTGTTCAAAAGCTCTTTGACTATCACCATAGTTATGTTTCTTTTTATGAAACATATAGCGAAGAACTGGATTGGCTTCTTATTTTCCTTTGGTATGTAGACAGTGATTATTTTCTTACTGCATAGTAATCCTTTTTTTTCATTTGGGTACGCTAATAAGGGACATTTGTGGAGGTGAGATGATGAATGCTGGTTACAAACCATGTTTAACGGCTTTACAACGATGTCTGGAAGCATGTAATGTATGCTATCATGCATCCCTTAAGGAAGAAAAAGCAATGATGATGTGCATTGAGCTGGACCGGGAATGTGCGGATATTTGTTCCTATGCAATTAATGCCATGCAGCGAAGCAGTAAATTTGTTCAACAAATTCTGGTCCTTTGCGCAGAAATCTGTGATGCTTGTGGAAAAGTATGTAATTCTCATGACCAACAGCATTGTAAGGACTGCGCAAAAGCCTGTTTTGAATGTGCGGAAGAATGCAGAAAGCAATTAGCATAGTATATGAAGGATGCTTCTATTAAGTAGAGGCATTTTTTTATCCTTGTCACTCAGCCTGTACATCTTCTTAATGGTCGCAGTCGGGATCAGAGAGGTGTTTGAGCTATCAAAAAAATTTATAAAAATAAAATTTTAGAGCTCCTTACATGATTTCATTTATGAAACTATGATAGAATAATAATAATCGAATAGGTTTCCTTCGGGGCAGGGTGGAACGAAAACACCTTGCCCCTTTATTTATTGCCTATGAAACGTTGATATAAAAGGGTTTTCGAGGAAGGGGAGGAATGCTAATTTTCGGCTTGTTGACGAATTGTTGACGGTTTGAATTTTTCGAACTTCTCAGCTGTCATATCTCGGACCTTTTTTGTGATGTGTCCGTAGACGTCTGTAGTAATTCGTGAACTCGAATGACCAGCTCGTTCCTGGATTGCTTTGATGTTAACCCCTTCTTCGATGAGTAGAGTAATCATGGTGTGACGAAGGTCATGAAGTCTAATCCCTTCAAACCCAAATTTCTTTTTAAATTTTTGCCATTCTCCAGTTGCTGTTTGAGGGTAGAAGGGGATCCCTACACCGCCATGAAAAATGAATTGTCTGTCTTCGCCTTCCCACAATTCTCCCATCGTTAACTTGTCTTTTTTCCATTCATGGTGGTACTCTTTTAGTTCAGCCATATACCAAGAGGGCATGGAAACAAATCTTGTAGAGCCTGACTTAGTATCCTTTATAACAGGCTGTTTGTTTTTGAACATAGGTATATTTTTATTAACATGTATAAGGTTATTCTCAAAATCCAAATCTGGCCACTCCAAGGAAATGATCTCGCCGCGACGCAAACCACCAATCATCGCAGTTAAAAAATATAATCTCCAGGTTTGGCTAATATTTTGTAGAGCATCAATCAGACGGATTGCTTCATTTTCGTCAAGATAATTCATTTCCTTTTTCTTTATTCTTGGCCTTTTAATCTTTTTCATTGGACTTTCTTTTATAAGTTGCCATTCTTCTGCTCGATTGAAGATGCTTCTTAATACTTTATCAATTTGATAAATAGTTGAATCCGAAAGACCGCCAGCTTTACCGTCTTTTCTGCTATTTTCAGATGTTAAATTATCCAAGTAATTAATTACATGGATAGTCTTTATCTGATCCAACCTTAAATGACCAATTGAAGGTATTAAATGATTTTTTGCTAAAGATACTTGTTCATATAGAGTTTTTTCGCCCAAGTTTTTAATAGCAAATTTCGTTTCCCATTCTTTGATAAATTGTTCCATTTTCATCTTATCAGGAGAGATGTAAGCGCCTGATTCTACTTCCAATTTAAACTTTATCAATTCAGACTGAAGATAGTCATTCAACCTTTTGGTTGTCTTCAGTAAAGCCTGGTCCTGGATTCGTATCGTCTTTGTCTTTCTAAGACGACGACCTTTTGAATCATAACCACTTTCAACAACTAACAAAAATGAGTTATCTCCTCTTTTTTGAATGCTTGCCAAGTAATCACCTCATCAACATAAAAGATTTTGTTCTTTCATTCGGTAGCAGCTGCAGCACCTCATTTAAATCCTCAGAACAGACAATGAACTGACGAACTAGGAACGGGTCAATGCCCAATAACTGAATCCGTTCTTTCATCCTGATTAAATTTAGACCTAATAAGTGTGGGGAATCCTGCCGCCTTATAAAATCCCTCATATAGATTGATGTACTTATGATTGAATCATCAAATTGACATCTTTCAACATGTTCGAATGGGGAAATTGGTTCAAAGAAGTAATGGTCATCGTCCCACATGATCTCACCTGCTTGGAAGGTAAGAACATACCAGTAGGGAACAAGCTTTTCATTCACGTATTCTTTATAAACTCTCTGTTGCGGCATTATTGGTGCACTCCTTTTCTTTTATTGATAATCTGTTGAAGCTTGTCCAATGTCCCATTCGTTTCTTCTGAATATGGTCCTGCCTTTGGGTACATAGCTTCCATATATTTTCGATGTTCTTCATCCGATTTTGCTTGGAGGAGCTTTCTTTTGAATTGCCTTAATCTTTCGCGGGCAAACGCTTCTGTAACACCGAATTCATTTGATATGAATGGGACGCCAGCTTCTACATCTAAGAAATTACTGATTTCGTATCTTAGAACCATGAAAGTAGGTATACAAAAATAAAGAGAGAAGTTTTTTGCTTTTGCTTCTTGAAATAGTAAATACTCCTTGTTCATAGCCAACTGGTTGCCATCCTGTCGGTATAGATGACAAAGTTCATGAGCAAAATCCTCCCATTGTTCCTGTGGGGAAAGTCTTTCATCAATAATAATTTCTCCATCATAGATTCGACTGCTGAATTTTTGAAAATGTACATACAGACCTAACCTTGCTGCTATCTCCAAAAAATCAAGTTGATGAGGATGGTAAATACCGAGACGAGAATAAAATTCTTGAATCCAGTCATCTACCAAAGATGTGAAAAATGTCATATTACATCTCCTTTACGCGAATGTATGTTCGGTTTATGAGTGAAAAGAAAAGCCCAAAGAGGGCATTATTCATCTTTTTCTTCAAGTAAACCTAGTTTACTTTCTATTGTTGTGATGGATACTAATGCAGTCAACATCTTTTGATCAGCTATTTCAACGGATTTCTTAGCCTCTTCCAATCTGGATTCAAGGTCTGCTACTCCATTAATTGCTTGTAAGATAGCGTTAGCAGCATTTCCTCTGTAATTTGCAGCCGAAGACATATTGATTCTGTATTCTTCCAATTGTTCTTGATACTCGGGGTTGATGGAATTGGAATCAATTGCACTTATGCGTTTTGATAGTTCACTATACTTTTCGCTAACGATTTCCATGTCATCTTTTAAACTAACAATATCAGGTTGACCATTCGCATTAGAAATCTTCTCCCAGGGTGACTGCCAATTTTCAGTCCATATGCTATCAAACTCTTTAGTGATTTCCTTAATTTCTGATCTTATTTCATAAGTGTAGACATCATCGGTGTTAACTTCTTTATTTTTTGCTTTTTTTGCATCTTCTTTCGTTTTATCCTTAATATTATTTTCTTTGCTCTCTTCTTTGGGTTGATTTGAAGATTGCTCATCGCCATTTCCGATATCAATAATAAGGGCAATAATGACTATTAAAAATAAGACTGAAATCCCAAGACATCCCATTTTAAAGAATTTTTTCATCCGTTTTTCCTCCTGGTATAAAATAAAATTATGTAATAATGGAGTAAACACTCCATTAAAACTCGAAAATTATAACACGCCTAAGCGTGTTATTTTTTATCTCTCTCCTTAATGAATTCCCAAAAACGAATAAGCTCTTCAATTTTCTCTTCTGGAGCATCCATTAAATCCTTAAAGAAAATTTGTTTCTCTGGATTTAATAGCTCTTTCCACATTTCTGCGCTTGTATTTTCTTGTTCTTTTCCTGTTAACAAGTAATCAATTGATACTTCAAGAAACTCGGAAAGTTTACTAAGGGTTTCATAGTCTGGTTGTCGGCTACCCCGTTCATAAGCTGTGTATGCCGGTCTTGTAATACCTAAATAATCCGCAACTCTTTGTTGAGTGTAATTTTTCTTTTTCCTTGCATATGTAAGTCTATCAGCGAACAAGGGATCACCTCTCTTCTAGAATATATTTTACAGTAACAGTTAGTTACATCAAAGAGAGTGTAACGAATCGAAACTTTTTTCGGCTTATCTGTTGACAATGTAACAAAGTGATACTATTATAAATGTAACGAATCGTTACAAAAGCGAGGTGATAATTTGAGAACTTGGTTAAGAGAAATCCGTACAGCAAAAGGATTAACCCAATTAGACGTTGCTACCGAAGCAAAAATAGAAAGGTCATACTATACAATGATCGAAAAAGGTAATAGAAAACCAAGTGTTCCAGTAGCTCAATCAATAGGAAAGACTCTTGGTTTTGATTGGACAATTTTTTTTAATGAAAAAAGTAACGATTCGTTACCAAGGCCAAATACCGCATAAGGAGGACCCAATGCCCCCACTAAAAAATGAAACCAAACACAGCATGTGTAGAAAATGCGGTAATGATATACACATTCCGGAAGCTTACTTCTGCGGACGCTGCGGTACCAGGCTACTGGTTAATTAATCGAAGGAGGTGATCGTGATGAACCTGGAACAAATCTCTACTAAAAATATATCTGATCAGCTATCCAAAAGAGAAGGAGTGGAAACAATCTATATTCCACCCCACCGAGAAGTAAAAATCATTTCTCAAGGAACTTTTAAAAAAATCGAAGGACCAGCAACTATTCTAATTAACATTGATTAAGCTCTTCTGTAACTATAAGTTCCTTTAACATAGCGGTGAAGATAAGTTCCTTTAGAACTTGCGGATAAAAGTCCCTGATAAATGGAATGGGGAACACCACTATAGACATATAGCCCACCATCATTAAAACGAACATAAAGTTGATTAATAGAATCATCATAACCAATGGCTGCAACATTGGATGAAGATACAGAGATCATATTCATATTTTTCCACCTCCTTCCAAAGTCATAATTCGACACAGAGTGAGGAAATACCTTCCAGAAAAAATAGATGAAAGGAGTGGAAACAGTGCTTAGAAGAACTTTAAAGGTTCAGGAGGTAGCTCAATACCTGGGAGTTCACCAGGACACCATTTACAACATGGTAAAACAAAATGAAATACCACACTTTAGAGTCCGTAAGAGAATCCTATTTACCCGGGAAGCCATCGACTCATGGATTTTACAAAAAGAATCTCAATACTCTGAGGAGGCTATATGATGAACGAATTACAAAGAGTTTTTGATTTCAGAAATCAGGAAGTACGAATAATCGAACACCAGGATGAACATTGGTTCGTTGCCAAAGATGTATGTGACATTTTGGAAATCAGAAATGTATCTGATGCAGTTGCCAGGATCAATCCAAAGTTCAAAACCACTATCGGTTTAACCGAGACCGGTTCCAATTATAAAACTCAAGCTTTGTTAGTAAACGAGCCAGGATTATACAAACTCATTTTTAAATCTCGAAAACAGGAAGCTGAGATATTTAGCGACTGGATTGCTGAAGAAGTTTTGCCCTCGATCCGAAAGACCGGTCAATATTCAAATGTCAAGGTGCTGAATGAGCGAAGAGCTTTAATTGAATCGCTCAAATTAACCGCCGAAACGGCTGAAAAGGTTGATGACATGCAGGATCAAATTAAGCAACTAAATACAAAGGTTGATGAACAGATCACGCTAACCAGTGGGGAACAACGTCGATTACAAAAAGGGGTTGCCTTGAGAGTTTACGAGCTAGAGCAAGATTCAAAAGCTAGACCAAAACTCTTCCGTGAGCTTCACCGTGAAATTAAGGACCGATTCGGCGTTGCAAGCTATAAGGATGTAAAGAAAAGAGAATTATTATCAGCTATTAACTACATCGAAAACTGGATTCCAAGAAAAGTCTCTTAATTTATTAAAATCATAAATCTACCTTGAGTCTTTTGGAAGATGATGACAGGTACAAGGGGGGTGAAAGATTTGAGGGATTACAGCCAAAAGTCAAACGAAGAATTATTAGATGAATATAAAGTAGCTATTGAAAACTTACCTGGTTCAGGAGCAAGTGGCCGTTCATGGTTTTATGCAGTAGATGCTGAATTAAGAAAAAGACTAGGAATTAGAGAATAGGAGGAAATTAGATTGTCTATCGGCAGAACCATTGCCGAGTGTCGTTACGAAAGGGAGCTAACACAGGAGCAATTGTCACTGGAATTACCTATTAGTAAAGAATTACTCGGGAAAATTGAAATAGGGAAGAGGAAGCTAAAGAGGGATGTAATGCCCTTTATAGCGGCAGAACTGGATAACGTGAAGTTAACCACAGCACTTTGGGGAGAGGTTACCGGAGGCGTCACTATTCCCTACCTTGATGGAGACTACATAGATCATACACCAGCTGCATTAGTGATGAGGGCATTAAGAGAAATTGATGAAGCAAGGAAAAACCTTGAACAGGTTGAAGCCACAAAGCCAGTGGACTTCATGACTCATGAAGAAGTTGAATCAATAACCAGGGCAAACAGAGAATTGCTCGATGTCGCATCGATGGCCATTACGATGGTAGGCGATAACTGTGAGTGGTTTGGATTATCATTCTCTGACGAAATCAAGAAATGGAAAGTCTCATTAAAAGCCAGGAGGTTCATTCAAAAATGATCAAGAGAAAATATATGGATCAAGACTTAGAAAAAGCAGCATGTGAACAGAAGTGCTCAATGGATCTACTAATAAGTGTAGCTACAGCGTTATATCATGATGACTTGGTTTCAGCAAAGCTGGCCTTAAATGATATCGAGAAATCAGTAGAAAGATTAAGTCGCCTGCAGCAAAGAAAAGTAAATCATGAAAAGTTGTTAGAAGCAGCACAGAAATTATCGGAGGATGGAATTTTAGTAACTGTGGTTCAAAGGAGGTTTCACTAATGTTAATCAGAGTAGCGATATGGTGCCAGTTATCGGATATAGAGAAGAAATTCTTGCTTAGAAAAGTGTCAAATAAAAAAGCAGCAAGCTAAGCGGCCACTTAACTTACTGCCTGAATCAATAACGCAATAACAACAAATTTATTATATCACATTTTGAAAGATGAGTGCCAATTGGTACTCATCAGGATGGACAGGAAGGTTTTCGACATCCCATCCCCCTTTTTCTTCCTGTTCGTCCTGATGAGGATCATCCTCATTAAAAAAATGAAAGGAGAGTAGGTTATGTCGATAGATACGAAGCAAGGACTGATTTATGAGCCGAGGAATCCGGAAGCAGTTCCAATCTTCAACTGGCTTCATCGGTACCAGGAAGCATTGGATGGATCATATGCTTACAACCAAATGATTGAAATCTATGAATCACTTGAATTCGATCTAAGCGAAAAAAAGAGACCCGTGCTACAACACGAGTCGGCTTAACAAATATCATTTTCTTTATTTTATGGCACATTGAAAAATAAATCAATTCAACGGAGGTACAAAATGACTCAAGAACTCACATTAGAGGAATTGAACCTACACCATTTCAAAGGTGTTAAGTCCTTCTCTTTAGCTGCAAACGGAGAAAGCATCCGAGTATTCGGAGATAATGCAACCGGCAAAACAACCCTCTTCGATGCTTTCATATGGTTGCTGTTCGATAAGGACAGCACCAATCGAAGTAAATTTTCAATCAAGACGATTGAAGAAGGTGAGGTGC
The DNA here is from genome assembly GCF_056838065.1 of Rossellomorea sp. H136. Taxonomy (NCBI): domain Bacteria; kingdom Bacillati; phylum Bacillota; class Bacilli; order Caryophanales; family Bacillaceae; genus Rossellomorea; species Rossellomorea sp. H136. The sequence continues at coordinate 2,900,440 of NZ_CM166371.1, read as the reverse complement.
TTCATGGCCTGGACCATGAGGTAGAAGGGAAGTTCCAAGTCAACGGGCAGCCTCTTTCTTTGAAAAAGGTCTATAAGGAAAAATGGACGAAAAAACGTAACTCACCCAAAAAAGAATTTTCTGGTCACACTACCGATTACTACATTGATGGGGTCCCTTCAAATAAAAAGGAGTATGAGGAGCAAGTATCTCAAATAGTCGATGAGGACATTTTCAAGCTTCTGACGTCCCCTACTTATTTCAATGATCAACTTCATTGGAAGGAGAAGAGGAAAATCCTTTTAGAAGTATGTGGTGATATATCCGACGAGGATGTAATCAATTCAAAAAAATCTTTAGCAAAACTCGAAAAGGTGCTTAATGGAAGATCCATTGAAAAGCATAAACGAATGATTGCTGGAAGACGAAAAGAAATCAATGACGAACTGGAACGAATTCCTACTCGAATCGACGAAGTAAATCGTTCTAAGCCGGATGTAAGCAGTCTGGACGAACAGGAAATCAACGATGAAATCTTGCACTTAACTTCCATGATTTCGAATAAGGAAGAGGAACTTTTGAGAGTGCAAAATGGGTCTGAAATTACAGAGAAACAAAAGCAATTGAGTTCCCTCGAGTCAGATTTGATGGCTATAAAGAATAAACACCAAGAGTTAAATTACGGAATGCTCAATGAAAAGCAGAAAGAAGTGTATCAGTTGCAGAGCGAGCTGGATGCTTCGATCAGGAAATCTGGTGAAGAAAAAAACGCTATAGCTCTGCTTAGAAATTTGGTAGAGCAAAAAGAATCAAATCTCCAATCGCTTCGAGATCAGTGGAATATGGTTGATAAAGAAACATTTGAGGGACATCAGACATCTTGCCCTACTTGTGGACAGAACCTTCCGAAAGAGCAGATTGAAGATGCTAGGAACAAATTCAATCTTGATAAGAGCAACCGCCTGAAGAACATAACATCTCAAGGAAAGTCACTTACTGAAGATAAAGAGAAGGATCTACAGCAAATTACTAATCACCAATCTTTATTGGAAAAGATAGCTTCAGATACTCAACGGATTGAGAGTGAATTGGACTCTTCTAAGATGCAGCTTGAACAGCAGAAGGCTAATGTTTCTAAGGTCGAAAACACCGGTGATTACCAGGAAAAGATGGCTGAGATTAAAAAGGTTCAAGAAAGCATTCAAGAGTTAAGATCGTCTACCAAAGAACAAACCGAATCCATCAAACTAGCAATTGCCGGGTTTAACGATGAATTGCATAAGTTGAACCAAGACAAGGCTCAATTCAGTGCTATAGAAAGAGCGAACAAACGCACTGAACAACTGAAGCAAGAAGAGAGTGAGCTAGCACTTGAATTCGAAAGATTAGAAGAAGAGCTTTATCTGGCAGAGGAATTCACTCGAACAAAAGTGAGCCTTCTGGAAGAAAAAATCAATTCGAAATTCAAGTTTGCAAGATTCAAGCTATTTGAGCAACAGGTCAACGGCGCACTGGAAGATAAGTGTGAAACGACCTACCTAGATGTCCCTTATAGCAGTGGGCTGAACAACGCAGCACGCATCAATGTGGGGCTGGATATTATCAGCACCCTATCAGAACATTATGGCTTTAAGGCGCCGATCTTCGTTGATAACAGTGAGGCTGTAACAAAGCTAATAGAAACAGATTCCCAGGTTATCAGCTTAGTTGTCTCGGAGTCGGACAAGCAATTGAGAGTGGAAACGGCAAATCTACAGGAGGCGATTTAATTGAGTAATCAAATCAAAAACAATATCGCAGTAAAAACAAGCTCAGAAAGGTTTATGAATAACATTCAATCTCAGTTTGCTGCTGAAGTGGGAAGTCCCATAGCCTTTTCGGATTATGAGCGAGCACTCGCGCAACACATGTTCCTGAAGCTTGATTCTGTTTTGCAGGAGTTAGAAGCCAAACGACAAAAGGATGGTAAAGATAAAATAACTCCATATAACTGGCACAACATCAACATGAGAAAACTTTCGCTCGATGCCGTTCACACCGTTCAACTCGGACTGGATGCCCTTATTCCGAATCATATTCATCCTGTACCTTACTTCAACGGTAAAGAGAAGAAATATGATTTGGACTTACGAGTAGGCTACGTAGGTAAAGCGTATTACAGGATGGAGGCAGCAGTCGAAAAGCCAAAAGATATAGTCATTGAATTGGTTTACAGTTCTGACGTATTCAAGCCGATGAAGAAATCATTTCGAAATGAAATAGAGTCATATGAATTTGAGATAACAAACCCTTTTGATAGGGGAAATATCATCGGAGGTTTCGGATATCTGGTTTATGAGGATCCATCTAAAAACAAGCTGATCACGGTATCTGAGAAGGATTTTGAGAACTCAAAGAAAGCAGCACAGAGTGATAAATTTTGGTCGAAGCATCCGGAGAAAATGAGGTATAAAACATTGGTCCACAGAGTGACAGAAAACTTGCAAATTGATCCGAAAAAGGTGAACGCCTCTTATCTTCATGTAGAAAGCAAAGACAGTGAAGAGGAAGTGAGGAGAGAAGTTTCTGAGAATGCCAATAAGGAGATCATCGATGTCGAGTTTGAAGAACCGAGCAATGACTCTGAACCTGCAGCATACGTAGACATTGAACAAACCGATCAGGCTAAAGAAGAAATCGAACCAGATCCAGTATCTACAGGCGGACCCGGGTTTTGATTGACATCAAAGCCTTCGGTTCCAGCAGTAAAGGGAATTGCTATTACATAACGGACGGCAAAACCCCCTTGCTGCTTGAATGTGGTATCAGGTACAAAGACATTCAGAAAGGTCTTAACTTCAAAATGAGCGACGTCATGGGCTGTTTAATCACCCATGAACACGGTGATCATATCAAGTCACTAAAAGACGTCTTAAAAGTTGGTATCGACTGTTACATGTCCAAGGGTACGGCAGGAGCAATTGGCATCAATCATCACCGTATTAACCCGGTACAAGCGAAGAAACGGTTTCAGATAGGTACGTGGACCATATTGCCTTTTGACGTCCAACATGACGTATCTGAGCCGTATGGGTACCTATTAGTCAACCAGGAAGGCGAGAAGCTCTTATTCGCTACTGACACCTTTTATATTCGCTATAAATTCAAAGGACTCACCCACTTGCTTGTCGAGTGTAATTTCAGCTTGGACATATTAAATGAAAATATTGCCGCCGGCCGGGTGCCGCCGGTGATGAAAAAGCGACTGATGCGCTCTCACTTTAGCTTGGAGAATTTCAAAGAGTTCCTCAAGGCGAATGACCTTTCCAGGCTAAAAGAGATCTGGATGCTGCACCTGAGCGACACAAACAGCGATGCCGAATTATTCAAAAGAGAAATCTCTAAAATGACCGGTAAGCCGGTTTATATACCTTAATATACAGGAGGATTATGAAGATGAAAGCAACTGGAATTGTTAGAAGAATTGATGATCTCGGTCGTATTGTGGTGCCGAAAGAAATTAGAAGGACTCATCGTATTGACAGATGAGATCCAATGGAAATATTCGTAGATCACAACGGCATCTACCTTCGACCATATCAATCAGATGTTACTAAGGAAAATACATTGAACTGGTTGGATAACGCCTTTGCAGATGCAACGAATGAGGCAGACAGGGAATCAATTGCTGCAGCCATCTCATACGTGAAACAAGCCTAATTCTAAGCACAGTTTTGAAAGGAAGGGGGTACATGAGTGAAAGGATGGATAAAGCTTCATAGAAAGATTCTGGACAACGAATTATGGCACGATGTAACGACGTTTCGGCTTTTCACTTTGCTTTTATTAAGAGCTGTTCATCAGGACGGGGTGAAGATAAAAGGCATTGAATTGAAGAGAGGTCAGTACCTCCGTTCCTATTCAAAACTTGCAGAGGATCTTGAATCCAAGGAGGGGCGAGGTTATAAAAAGGCCTCAAAAAGCACAATTTTACGTTCTGTTAAGAAACTTATTGATGAAGGAATGGTCACTGTTAGCGAAACGAAACACGGAACGCTATTCACAGTGTCCAAATACCAAGAGTATCAAGGATTGGAGGATTATAACGAAACGAAACACGGAACGGATAATGAACCTTTAACAGAACGAACCCAGAACGAAGTCGGAACGAACCCAGAACAAGAAGAAGAATTAAAGAACTTAAGAATTAAAGAATGTAAAGAAGAAGTAGTAGAAGCAGAACCTGAAAATCATACTGTGAATCCATTCCAATTTTTTGAGCAAGAGGGATTTGGAGTTCTTGGTGGGTACATACCTCAGAAGATAACATCTTGGTGCCAGGATCTATCCGAGGAACTCGTTTTGGAAGCTATGAAACTATCTGTTGAACGAGGCAAGAAGTTCTGGAGTTACGTTGAAAGTATTTTAAAAGACTGGTCTCAAAAAGGGATTGTGACCGTTAATCAAGCTTTAGCAGAACAACAACGTTTCAAAGAGGAGATATCTAAAAAACAAAGTTATTCACGAAAGGGGAAGGTTATCCGATCCGAAAAACTCCCACATTGGTACGATGAAAATAAATCACATCCTCAACCAGTTGAAACTGAGGATAAAGATTATGATTTTGAAAAAGAACGAGCGCAGTTGGAAGCTGAGTTAAAAGCTTATAAAAGATCTTAACAAAAAGATTTAGGAGGCAGGTAAAAGTGGAAATGATCGTAGACTTAAACACATTCGCAGATGGCGCTGTGGCTGAGAGGTTTAACTTGAAGTTGCAGAAAGTTCTTGAAAACTTTGCGGACCTTAACACTGATCCAACAGCCAAACGAAAGATTAACCTGGTGATCACTCTTGCCGGAGATGAAGCAAGAGATGTCATCCTTGCAAACGTTCAAGCCAAAACAAATTTAGCACCGGCGAAGAAACTTGAAGCGAAAATCATCATGGACTTGGATGACCATGGGAAGGTGACAGGAAAAGAGCTTAAATCCGGAGTGAAAGGTCAAACCCGAGCAGATCTTGAAACAGGTGAAATTCAAGAAGATACAGGTTCCAAAATTTATAGCTTTAGACAACAAAAGGAGGATGTTAAGTAATGATTAAAGAGGCGATTCAATACATTGTTGGTTTAGGAAATACACGAGTTGAGAGTGTTGGGGATCAGATTTATTCAACACAGCCGTTACACAAAGTTAGCTTGCCTACACCGGCAACAATCGAAGTGAGAAACCTTTCGGGAATTGTGGAATATCTTCAATCGGAATTCGACGGACAAGAGCAGTTGATGATCCATGTTGAATCTCCTACCCGGGTTTCAATATTCAGCTCTTTCAACAGAGACTTTAACCGGAAAGCATTGATCCAGGCAGATGCTATGATCCCGGGTTACACATTTGAACGTTGGTACGATGCAGAAGAATTTAACATCAAGCTCCAGTCAGTTTTCGTACAGAATGAGGATCGTGACATCATGCTAAAAGTGGTTGGAAACATCAAGGAAGAGGATGTCCGTACGGTAGGAGACAACGGGGTGAGCCAGTCGGTTACGGCAAAGGTAGGGGTAGCGACGGTAGGACAGGTTGAAGTCCCGAACCCGGTTGCCCTGATGCCGTACAGAACGTTTGTAGAGGTGGAACAGCCAGAAAGTAATTTCATCTTCCGGATGCAAAACGGACCTCGATGCGCATTGTTTGAAGCAGACGGAGGCGCCTGGAAGGTGCAGGCGATGAAAAACATCAAAGATTACTTATTGGCGGCACTTGAAGAAGAGTTTGAATCTAAAGATCTAGTGATTATCGCATAATGGGGCAAGTCATCATTGCTGATGATCGTAAGCCTTGGATGAAAAGAGAAGATAGGGTGGCATCGTGTATGCGCTGCTCTCTATTCAAACATTGTCAGACCCGGTGCGGCTTCGAATGTAAAAAGTATGGTGGAGACGTGATACCGAAAGTGAGAAGACGAATTTGAAATTATTCAAAGCAATCTTTTGCAAACTCGAAGGAAGGCACAAATTAAGTTATTATTCTGATCGGTGTGTTAGGTGCGGGAAAAAGATTCGAAAGTAAGTTATAAAAGGTTGAGGCCTCTGGATCTCTTAAGAGATTGCATCCTTGGATTTCCGGAAGCCCTTAAAGAATTTGAGCGAAGGTTCAAGGCTCCCTATAACAGAACTAAGTAGCATATGGATGATGGAGACAAATAAAAAAAGCCAAGGACTTCTCCTCAGCTCACCCAATTGAATTATAACACAGGAGGGGTTCTTGGTGAGACTATCAGATTTAGAAATTAATCCTAGTACAATGAAACTAGAGATTGATATAATGGAACATAAAGGAAGTTTTGCTGTTGTAGTGTGTGAGGGGAAGGCGAAGTTAACTCCTTTACCAGTACATGGTGAGACGAAGATTGTAACTCACCAGGGCAAAGTAAAACGGGTTAAGTTTGATGAAGGAGAAGAATTTTAGCTAAGCAGTTAGAGAAATATATGAATGGCAAAAGAGAAGGTATTTGAAGATGTTAAAGAGTATTGATTTTGAAGAGAATGATTAGAAATTGAAATAAGGATTATATTCTTAGGGGGGATAATTATGAGTTTTAATTGGCTTGATTCAGGGTTTTTGGGTGCTTTGGCAGGATCACTTTTGACTGGATTGATAGCAGTTTCCATTATGAGTAAACAACTGAATTATGACAAGAACAAGGAGAGAAAGCAAGAACTATCAAACTATATTAAAGCATATAGAAAAATTGAATTGTATTCAGAGTCTGTTTCTAAAGGTGGAGAAGGGATGATAGAGCTTATGAGAGAATCACTTCACGATCGGGAAAACCACGATTTGTTTTTTCACCTTAAACTGATTTTTGAGGATGTTAAATCCTATAGGAGAGAATTAAAATTGTTAAATGAAGATCATATTCCTGAACCAATTTATAGTAATTTTATTAATCTAAAACAAAGTATAGACGACATTATATATTTTTCTGATAGGTTTATTAATAAAGGAGCAGATACAATTGATCCAATGGAAGATACTCTTAAGAGATTAAATAAGAATCTTCAATTAATAACTAACTATACCGAACCTGAAATTCAGGAATTAAAAAAGTTAAAATAATAATATTCTACCAGCCAACTGGAGGACACTGATTTTGCACAGTATATCTGTGTTTAGTCGGTGTCCTTTTTTATTTGCTACGAAGGGGATGGAATCATGAAAGATTTCAAGGAGCAACTAAAGCAATTGAAACAGGATCACCTTGCTGCAAGAAAGCACAGACAGGAAAAGCCCCAGAAACGCTGTTGTGAAGTTTTAAGTAATGCAGATATCAGAAGTCTCATGGGGATGAATCGAGCTCGCTACGGACGTAAGAAGGGAGGAGCATTACGCCAAAAATAAAAGGGGGGCTATTAATGTCTGAATTAACTTTTGAGCAGAAGTATGAAGTCATTCGGCAATTTGTTAAGGGAGTGGCAGAGCTGTGGGAGAAAATCAAATCCAGGTTAGTGGAATTATTTAAAAACTTAATCGTCGAAGGGTCTAAAAAGGGCACGGCCATTTATGAGTACAAGCAAAGATTATTGAAACATGCAGCTCACAACCAAAAGACAAGGTCATCCTGGTATGTTCCGTTCAATACAACTAGACCAGGACAGATGTTTGTTAACAAACCACGGAATATCGTCCGGAAGTTGATTCGATGAAAACATGGGTTGAAGATATGATTGAGGAATACTCAGCAGGAAAAAAACAATTAGAGAATTATAGAGGGAAGCTGGACCAGTGGAACAGCGAAGAAGATAGGATCGTTGGTGAAATGATTTCTGATATGCAATATGCTATTGATTGGATGAGGAAGGGTAGAAGGCCAGGGAATTATAGAGGGGTAGATAAACGGTCTGCATATCAACGGAGAGCACTTCTCGATATGGATTTGTTTCCTTCTATTGAACTAAAACCGAAGCAGGTATATTTGAACGAAGAACAAAAAAAGCAGTTGATTGATATTTTATATGTTTTGTCTCACCGAGAGCGACAGTGTTACATGCTACATATGGCACATGGGTGGAGTCTCCAAGAAATTGCTGATGAACTAAATATCAAGAAAAGAACAGCCCAACAATACGTTGACCGAGCTAGAGAAAAGATAAAAAAGAAGGTTTCTTGACGTACAGTTGACGTATGAACCCGTCGAGAAGTGAAAAGAATTCCTCATAGTTTCTTAATCTCCCTTAGTCTATTATTATTGAGGGGGGAGATAGACATGAAACGACACCTTGAAGAATTGTTATCATGGTTAATAATTCTTTCAGCATTTATATTCGTTGTCATCGTAGCTATGTCTTTAGTTAAGGAATTTGTTGGGGAACAATACATTAGTGGAATACTAGCTTTTTTTGGTTCAATTATTGGAGGATTGATTACATTCCTTGGCGTTAAGTACACTGTTAAATTTGAGTTGCAAAGAGATAGGAAAAATAAACTTCCAAAAATCATTAACGATCTATGGAAGATTAGGAAAAACCTATCTTATGTTTCTTCATTTATTCCTGTCATAAAAGAAAATGCTATTACCAGTGATGTTCAGATGATGGACGATTATTATAAAAATAATGAAGAATGGACAACTGAATTAGCAGCTACAATTGATCCAGAAGTGTACAGTGTGGTAAATAAGATATTTACTCTCGTGTCAGATTACTATTCATATAAATCTAAAGGGAAACTGAATGAATGGGAAACAAAGGCATGGGAATACCTTTCAGTAATCGACCAAAAGATACAACAATTTGAAGATGAATATAAAATAAATTAGCATCCTGAGGGGTGCTTTTTCTTATGTCCAAAACAAACACAAAATAACGGAGGTGGCAGGTGATGTAGCATGGCTGAAAAATATGTACAAGCAGAGAAAGATTATGTCAAAGGGATGAAATATAAATACATCGCTGATAAATACGGAGTGTCACTCAATACCGTTAAGTCATGGAAAAAACGATATGGGTGGAATCGAGAAAAGGGTGCACCCAAAGAAAAAAGTGTGCACACAAAAAAACGAGGTGCTCCAAAAGGCAATATTAACGCTAAAGGCAACACCGGCGGTTCTGCTCCAAAAGGGAATCAAAACGCAACAACACATGGGTTCTTTGCTAAGTTCTTACCAGCTGAAACATTAGAGATAATGGACAGCATGCAAGAGCGATCGGCAGCTGACTTAATTTTTGATCAGATACAGATTCAATATGCAGCAATCATCAGGGCTCAGAAAATAATGTTCGTTACTGACAAGGGAGAAATGATTAAAGAATTGAAGAAAGCGAAGTATGAATATCATTCCATACCAAGAGAAGACGGCGAAGGTTCTACCTTAGAAAAGAATGTTACCGAGGAAGAATACGAGTTCCAATTCGCTTGGGATCGTCACGCAACTTTATTAAATGCTCAGTCCAGGGCTATGGGAGAACTGAGGAGTCTAATAAAGCAATTCAACGAACTTACTCACGAAAATGATGAGCGAAGACTCAAACTGGAACAGATGCAGCTTAACATTGGAAAAACAAAAGCCGAAACCGACTTTGCTCAAATGCGTGCTGCTAAACTTCGTGGGGATAGGAAAGATACTTCAATGCTGGATGCTCTAGTTGAAGGTCGAGAACGTTACGAACAGATGATAAAGGACCGTGAGATCAATGGCTAAGAATATTGTATTCAGCCAAAAACAACTTGAAGCAATATACAGGCCTTACACCTACACATTAGATGTACTCGAGGGGACTCCTAGGAGCGGGAAGACAACGGGTGGCCACTTTCGTATGGCCGATTATTATACAATGTCTCGTGATACAAATCATTTAATCGTTGCCTATAACCAAGAGCAGGCTTACCGTTTGTTTATCGATGGTGATGGTACCGGTCTTCAACACATCTTTAATGGATTATGTGATATGAAACATGATGAACACGGGTCCCATCTTGAAATACACACGCCAAATGGTATTAAAAAGGTGTATTACAAAGGTGGAGGGAAAAGTAATAGCGTAGGAGCCATTACAGGTATGTCCCTCGGAAGCGTCGTGTTTTGTGAGATCAATCTATTGCATATGGATATGATCCAGGAGTGCTTCAGACGGACCTTTGCTGCACAAGATAGATATCATCTGGCGGACTTAAACCCGCCGGCGCCGAACCATCCGGTTATCAAGGAAGTCTTTGATGTACAGAACACTCGTTGGATGCACTGGACGATACATGACAATCCAATTATTACGGAAGAGAGAAAACGTGATATTTATGAAATTCTAAGCAAAAATCCATACCTACTGCAACGTGACTGGGAAGGGAAGCGTGTAATGCCTGCAGGTGTAATCTATGACATGTTGGATATGGATAAACATCAAATACCTGCCTTACTTGGACAACCTTACGAAATGTTCTTCAGTGCAGATGGCGGGCAATCAGATGCGACTTCTTGCAGCTGTAATATCGTGACAAGGTATAACGGGAAATTTCGATTGAACAGGGTAGCACATTACTATCATTCCGGGAAAGAAACCGGCCAGGTAAAAGCAATGTCTGTTTATGCTAAGGAAATAAAGAATTTTATTAACTGGTGTACTAAAAAATATCAGATGAGATATGGTGAAGTCTTTGTTGATCCGGCTTGTAAATCTTTAAGGGAAGAATTGCACTTGATAGGGATAGATACAAGCAGGGCAGACAATAACGCAAAAGATGCAAGGGGCGCAGGTGGTAAAGGGGCCGGGATTGAAGTTGGGATTGAACGGGCGCAGAACTCTATTACAAACGGCCAATTCTTCTTGGTGGAAAATGATGATTATGATCATTATAACTTCATAAAAGAAATTGGGATGTATGTAAGGGATCAGCACGGTAAGCCAATTGATGAATACAATCACGCACTCGATGAATTCAGGTATTCCAATAACTACTTTTACAGAAGGTATGTTTTTTAGAAGGGGGGTTAAGAGATGTTTGATGGTGTGATTACAAAGGTAAGGGGGTGGCTTTATAAAATGGGCTTATTAAAAGGTATTCAGAAACTTGCTGATCATAAAGATGTGCAGGTCAATGAAGAATTATATAGACGTATTGAGGAATGGAATCATGTATACAAGGGATATTTCAGTGAATGGCATGATATTAAGTACGAAACCATTTCAGGCCGTAAAAAACGAAAAATGGCAACGTTGAACATGCCTAAAGTCGTATCAAATGAAATGGCTTCATTGATTTTCAATGAACGATGTGAAATTAATATTTCTGATAAAGGACTTTCGGACAATATTCACGATGTACTGAAAGAAAACAATTTTATCAAGAAGTTTCAGGAACACCTTGAATTTATCTTTGCGATGGGTGGAGGTGTCCTAAAGCCTTATATTGATAACGATGAAATAAAGATTGCTTATGTGACGGCTGATTCTTTCATCCCTATATCATGGGATAACAATGGGATTCATGAAGCCGTGTTTCCATACGAATTCAAAAAGAGGGGTAAGAAATACACCCACTTGGAATGGCATTTATGGGAAGGTACAACCTATTTAATCAAAAATGAAGTATATGAAAGTGACGGAACGGATGATTTAGGGGTCAAGAAGAACATCAAGGAGTTCTTCCTTGATCTTGAAGAAGAAGTAAGGGTTGACGGCTTCAGACGTTCAAGTTTTGTTTATTTCAAACCTAACACTGCAAACAACATTGATACTTCATCCCCTTTGGGTGTTTCATTATTTGCAAATGCGCTTGATACATTGAGATCAATTGATATTGCTTTCGATTCATTTCAAAGAGAATTCAGGCTTGGAAAGAAAAGAATCCTTGTTCCTGCTTCAGCTATTAAAACCATTATTGATCCCCAATCAGGGGAATCAAGGCGATATTTTGATGCTGAAGATGAAGCATTCCAAGCCATGAACACTGGTGAAATGGATGAAGGGAAGATCATTGATATTTCCGTCACCCTTAGAGTTGATGAACATATTTCAGCAATCAATGCCCTTCTGAACCTTCTTGCAATGCAGATAGGTTTCAGTCCGGGTTCTTTTTCTTTTGAAGGAACAAAGGGTGTGAAAACAGCTACTGAAGTAGTAAGTGAAAACTCAAAGACATTCAGAACGAAGCAGAGCCATGAAAACGTAATTGAATCAGGTCTTCAGGAACTTGTTGAATGTATTGTTCAGGTTGCAGAGTTGTACAACCTGTTTAACGGTCCTGATAAGTATGAAGTCACGGTTGCCTTTGATGATTCCGTTGCCGATGATAAAACGGCAGAGATTGACAGACAAATTAAATTAGTCGGAAGTGAAATGCAGTCAAAGAAAAAGGCCATTATGAAGATTCATGGATTCAGTGAAGTTGAAGCCGAAGATCTCCTTAAAGAAATTGGAGAGGAAAGGAAAACCGCTACTGCTGAAGCCGTGGATATGTTCGGAATGGGCCGGGGTTCAGGCGGTGAATAACTTTGAATCCTAACAGATCCCAACAGTTAGCGCAGCCCGTTGTCGAAGTGTTCCTTTCCGTTGAAGAAGAAATCCTGCTGAACATTGCCAAGCTATTACGGCAGGATAAAGGCCTTCTTGATCAAACGGATGATGGTGAATCTTTTGACAGGTGGCAGGCTCAAAAATTGGCACAGCTTGGAACACTGACACAAGCGAATATCATAACCATTGCAAAATATGCAGGGTCTTCCATTGATGCCGTTTCTGAAATGTTGCAACAGTCAGGATATGAAGCCGTGAAAGAGCATGAAGGAACACTTCAGGAAGCAGTTCGGGAAGGAAAACTGATAAAACCGCCTGATCTTGAAGAAAGCAGCGCAATTGAACAAACCCTTATTGCTTTTCAGGGGCAGGCTGAAGAAGTTTTTAACCTTATTAATACAACCATGCTCGATCAGTCGCAGCAGGTCTATTTAAATATCCTCAATGAAACGACAGGAAAGGTTTTAACGGGGGTTAAGACACCAAAGCAGGCACTAGCTGAAACGGCTGGGAAATGGGCTGAAGAAGGTGTTCCTGCATTGATCCGAAAAGACGGGGCGAAATTATCCACTGAAGCATATGTTTCTATGGTCACTCGTTCAATGTCTAATAATGTAGCTAATGAAATGCAGCTCGCAAGAATGGATGAATACGGTTCGGATCTGATTGAAGTCAGTTCTCATTCAGGTGCAAGGCCGAAATGTGCTGATTATCAAGGGAAAATCTTTTCAAAATCCGGCACTGATCCAAGATACCCGGCTTTATCATCCACTTCATATGGTGAACCTGATGGGCTTATAGGGATCAATTGCAGACATATATTCTATCCGTATATTCCTGGTGTAAGTACACAACGGTTTGAACCATACCCGGCCAAAGATAACCGGGAAGCGTATGAGAATAATCAAAAACAAAGATACCTTGAACGGCAGATTAGGAAAGCCAAAAGACGGCTTGCAATGGTTGAAGGGCTTGATGATCAGGATTCTATTAAGGCAGCGAAAGAAAAAGTCAGGGATCGTCAGAAGAAAATAAGAGCATTTATAGACGAGACAGGGAGCAGAAGAAGATATGAACGGGAAAAGACTTATTAATATCTTATACCCTTGTCCGTTTGTATGTAGTGGACATTAAATAAAGCATTCAGCGCCCGTTTTAAAGGTTTAGGGTAAAAACAAACGTAACCTTTTGGGGTGAGGTGTAACACCTTAAAAAACATTAATAAAGGAGAATATATACATGGATTTAAAAGAATTGCTTGGAGAAGAACTTTATGGTCAAGTTATTGAAAAAACCGGTGAAAATAAGATTGCAATCGTATCTGATGGGAATTGGATTCCTAAAGATAAATTCAATGCTGTAAATGACGATTTAAAGGATCTTAAAAAGCAGATTAAAGACCGTGATACGCAGCTTGACAATTTGAAGGATAAGGCACAAGGCAACGATGATCTTCAAAAAACGATTCAACAATTACAAGCAGACAACGATAAAATCAAGTCTGATTATGAAGCACAAATTCAAGAGAAGACGTTTGATTTTGCTATGCAAAACGCTTTGAAAGGTGCGAAAGCACGAAATCCTAAAGCAGTTCAGGCCCTTCTTGAAAAAGATAACATCAAACTTGATGGAGATAACCTTTTAGGTCTTGATGATCAGCTTAAAGGATTAAAGGAAAGTGATCCTTACCTGTTTGAAGAAGATAAGCAGGAAGAACCGGGCAAGCCGAAATTCTCAACAGGTCAACATAAAGGTGGAGAAAATTTGGATGCCTTTTCTAGTGTCCTTTTAGGTAAGGACAAAGAATAACCGAAAGCCTTTTAACGGGGCTTTTTTTGTTTGACTAAAAACCATTGGAAAGTGAGTGAATAGATTATGGCAATTAACTATGCTGAAAAATATCAAACGGAATTGGATCAGGTGATCAAACAAGCGACTTTAACTAATGCGCTTGAAACACCAAATGTGAATTGGTTGGGGGCGCAAACGTTTCATGTTCCTTCATTGGGCGTGAGTGGATTCCAAAACCATAGCAGAAACGGTGGATTCAATCGAGGAACGGTTGACGTTACTCACGAGCCATACACGCTTTCTTTTGACCGTGACGTTGAATTCTTTGTTGATAAGATGGATGTTGATGAATCAAACCAAGCTGCTTCAGCTGCGAACCTGACAAGAACGTTCCTTACAGAACACGCGGGTCCTGAAGTTGATGCTTATCGTTTTTCTAAACTCGCAACAAAGGCCATTGATGAAACAAATGCAACTTCTGAAGATTTAACTTCTACTGATGTTATTCTACGGTTGAAATCTGATATCAGAAAGGCTCGTAAATACGGAGCAGCGAACCTTATTGTTTATATTTCCACTGATGTTATGGATCTCGTAGAACAATGGAAAGAAGGTAAAGGCCAAATTGACATTGGAAACCAAGGTACGTCCGTTGAAACACGTGTGACGGTGCTAGACGGTGTTCGTCTTATTGAAGTATTCGATGTTGATCGTTTCCATAGTTCTTTCGATTTCACAACAGGCTATGCGGCTGCCACAGGATCATTTGCCCTGAACTGGGTCATTGTTGCCCGTAATACAATCGTAGGTAAAGCGAAATTGAATTCTGTATACCTATTTGAGCCGGGAAGCCATACTTCAGGTGATGGTTATCTTTATCAGAATCGTATGTACCATGACATTTTTGTCCTTAAAAACAAGACTGACGGTGTAATCGTTTCTCATGGTACTACTGCCAAAGTCTAATAATTGATTAAGTCAAAACACTGAAGGGATGAATATGAATGGCACTTTATAAAAAAGAAAATGTTATTTTGACGGAAGAAAATCCTTTAAAGGCAAAAGAACTTGTGGCCCGTGGCTTCAAGAAGGTTTCTAAAGAAGATCTGAAAAAGGAAGCCGTTGCTGCCATCAAGAAATATGGAAAAAAAGGGACAAAGAAAGAACCGGAAAACGAACCGGAGAATGATCCTAAAAAAGAAAATTAATAAAACGGGAAGGGGTTCAGGCCCTTTCCCTTTCTTTGTATAAAGGGGGCTGATTAAATGCCTTACATTGATTACATGTATTACACAGACGAATATGAAGGGGTTTCGATTGATGAAACAACCTTCAATAAACTTGAAAAGAGAGCATCAAGTCAAATTGACAAACTGACACAATTCAGATTGCTTTCTACCTCATTAGATAACTATCCCGAAATGGTTCAGAATCAGGTCAAAATGGCCGTTGCTTCCCAAGTAGAGTATTTGCACCTTCAAGGCGGTGAAACAACCGTACACGATAAAAGCATTGCTTCAGGAAGCATCGGAAACTTCAGTTATACGGAAAAGGATTCCGGTGGGGGCGAAAACGGGAATGTTTCTTCTTCTGCTGCTGATCACCTTATTCCAACGGGCCTATTATATGCAGGTGTCGATACATGCTGAAGCCTATTCCAAAACGTCTACTGATCCATTCAGCAACCTATGAAGAACATTCAGATAGTGTCAGGTACGGGGAAACCTATCTCGATCCAGTGACATTAGAAAATGTACGGATTAATTTTGAAAGTAGTGTAAAAAGGCAGGATGACACTGAAAGCCAAAGCATAAAAGCGTTGATGTTCTTTGATTCCATCAATTCAAGCGCTTCAGGTGACTTTGAATTTAAGGAAAAGTCAAAAGTGACATTTAACGGAATTACGCTACATGTTCAGAAGGTCAATCCTCTATACACTACACGGATTCATCACTATGAGGTCGAACTTATATGATCAAATTCGATGTGAAGATTAATCTTGATGGGGTTGCTGCAAAGACGCAAAAGAAACTGAAGAAAGGCCAATTTGTCTTTGATGAGCAGGTTTTGAAGGACAGCAATTTTTTCATTCCTAAAGATACCGGGGAACTTGAAAGATCAGGGATCCGGTCTTCTAAAATAGGTGAAGGCCTTATCAAGTGGGACACTCCTTATGCAAGGAGCTTATATTACAATCCACAGTATGATTTTTCAGATGAATCAAACCCACATGCAGAAGGGTTATGGTATGAAGCTGCTAAAAGCATCTTTTTAAGCGATTGGATAAGGATCACAGAAAAGGCCGTAAATGAAGCATAGGAGGTGCTTGAATGGATTTAATTGATCGTTTAGCTGATTACTTGGAGGGAAACCTGGCTTTATTTTCACCCTTTACCGTTGATGTATTGAGGGAAGAAGATCAGACCCTGACGATCAGAAGAACACCTTCTTCACCTTCTAATGATAGATACCTTGACGAAAGCAGGAATGATGTGATTGCCTTTCAGATCCTTTCAAAACATATGGATCAGAAAACGGCCATTAATACCGTATACGAAATCTTGAAGGTGCTTGAAGGTTTGGAAGAAAACGAAATAATTTCACAAGATGGATCCTTTTTTTTTACAAAGTGTGATGTATATACGCACCCACTTCTAGTGGAACAAGATTCACGGGGTTCATATATTTATTCAGCTTTATTCAATGCTGAAATTTTTGTTCAAAATTAAGGAGGTTTTTTAAAAATGGCAGGATTCACTTTGCAATCAGATCACAGTTTTGAAATTGATACGGCACAGAGCGCTGATATAATGTCGGCCACTTTTTTTCCATTGGCTGCAGGTCTGAATACCTTTGATCCACAATGGAACGAAGAAATTGACCAAACGCAATATTTAGACGGTAACGGTTTTGCTTCTTCCGATGTGACAGGGGCGCAGCTTGTTATTTCTTTTGAAGGGCATAGAAAATATGGGGATGCTGCACAGGATTTCATAGCATCACTTCAAACGGCAATGGGTGAAGGAAGAAAGACAAACTTCCGATGGACTGAACCTGACGGGGGATCATTTGATGGATGGGTGACGGTTGCAAATATTGTTGGAGCTTCAGGTGCTGCCAATGAAAAGAGTACCTTCTCTTTTGAGATCCATTTCAATGGTGAACCTACCTATACACCTGCTACACCCTGATAATCCCTCAAACGTGATAAGCATCAATATAACAGCATCATCAGTGGATCTTGCTTGGGATGCCGTTACTTTCACGGAGGGAATCACATATAAAATTTACCGTGATGATGTTGAAATTGGAACTTCAGCCACAAATTCGTTCAGTGATTCAGGCCTTACGGTTTCCACTGAATACGAATATTATATAACAGCAGTTGCCGATGTTTCGGGAAATGAATCATGGCCAAGTGATACGGAAACAGTAACGACTTTAGCAGCTTAATCAAACAATAGGGGGATTATTAACATGGCAATTAAAATTGATGTTAAAAAGACTTATGAAGAAGTGGATATTTCAGGTGAAATTTACCGGATTGATCTTCATGATGATCAATTAAAGGCATACATGAAGGCTTTCGATAGATTCCGTGAAGAATCAAAGAAGTTGAACGATAAACCTTTTGAGAAAATGACGAATAAGGAACAGGAAAAGGCTGAAAAAGAAAACTATGACCTGATGGAAAAAATCACTGATTTGATCCTGGGAGAAGGTTCTTTCAGAAAGGTGTATGCTGATGTCGGCCGTTCCCTTATGGTTGTGGCCCATGTTCTTATTCAGCTTTCAACGGTTATTGAAACCCGGATGACTGATATGAAGGTCGATCAAAAAGCCTATTATACAGGCAAGTGATGTCCTTGAAACTTACAGATAGATTCACTGATGAAGCAGAGCATAAAGGCCTTTCTTTAAAACTGAATATGTCATTTGACAATATATTAAGGGTTATGGAACTTTTGAAGGATGATCTCTTTTCACAAGTCGAAAAAATCCCCATATTGTTTGAAATGCTTGTTAAAAATGCCAATGATTTCGATCTATCCATTGAGGATATGAACGGGGTCATTGGTTTTCTTTTTGATGAAGTACTGATGAACAAAAGTAAGTCAAAAACAGGGGAATCAGGGAAGAAATATCACGACTTAGATGAAGATGCGCATTTCATTTACGCTTCTTTCCTTCAGGCTTACGGAATGGATCTTTTTGATATGCAAGCGGTTCTTCATTGGAAGAAGTTCCTTTCACTTCTTGAAAACCTTCCTGACAATACGAAATTCAAAGAGGTTGTAAGCATCCGGGCGCAGGTTATCCCTGCACCTAACAGATATAACCAAGAAGAACGGAACAGAATCATCAAGCTGAAACGTATTTACAGGCTTGAAGGTGACGTTCCTTCAGTGGCTGAAGCTGATGCTGCTTTATCAGCAATATCGAATTCGTTGAAAAGATCTGCCAAACGGAATAGTCAAAGGAGAAAGAAAAGGTAGGTGAAATAGATGGCTGATGGTGCAATTGTCATTGATACGAAATTAGATGATAGTGGTGTCCGTAAAGGGATAGACAAACTAAGCGATAAAATGGGCGCTATCGGTAAAAGTGGTGAAAGAGCATCAAAAAAAGTAGAAAGTTCATTCTCTCAGACTTTTTCAAACTTAAAAGGTAAGATCAAAGAACTTTCCGATAGTTTAAAGGATACAGGTGAAGCGATTTCTCAATCTGTTTCCGTTCCCCTTGTCGGATTGGGTGCTGCAAGTATTGCTGCCGCCTCCAATGTAAGTGGCGCACAAACACAGATACAAAATTCATTGGGGTTGACGAAAAAAGATGCCGAAGAACTAACGGAAACGGCAAAAAACATATATAAAAATGGGTTCGGTGAAAGTCTTGATGAAGTAACTACTGCCCTTTTAGACGTAAAGCAGAACATTCAGAATATAGACGGTGAAGAACTTGAAGATGCTACAAAAAGCGCATTGAATTTAGCGAATACCTTTGATTCTGATGTAAATGAAGTCGCAAGGGCCGGGGATAATCTTATATCGGGATTTGGTATATCATCTCAAAAAGCATTTGATCTTTTGGCAAAGGGTGCGCAGAACGGATTGAACTTTTCGGATGAATTGTTTGACAACATTTCCGAATATGCACCTTTATTTTCTGAAGCCGGATTTTCTGCTGAAGAATACTTTCAACTATTGCAACAGGGCGCAGATGCCGGGGTTTATAACCTTGATTTTGTGAACGATGCCATTAAAGAGTTTCAGGTTCGGTTGAAAGACGGGTCAAAAACAACGTCTGATGCACTCGGTGAACTAAGCGAAGGAACCCAAGATGTATGGAAATCGTACCTTGAAGGAAAAGCAACAGTGAAAGATGTTCACAATGCAGTTGTGGATGAATTAAAAGGCATGGATGATCAAACAAAGGCCAATCAGCTTGGGGTTGATCTTTACGGGACAAAGTTTGAAGATCTTGGGTCAGAGGCCGTGTATGCACTAGGTGACATAGAAGGCGGTGTCAAAGATGTTGACGGAACAATGTCCGAACTGAACAAAAATGTTGAAGAATCACTTGGGGCTAAGTGGAAACAATTCACTCGTGAAGCAATTATTGCCCTTGAACCTTTAGGGAGGATTCTTTTAGATTTTGCCGTTCAGATAATGCCATACGTCACAGAAGCCATTCAGACGGTTTCCGATGCCTTTGAAGGTTTGTCACCTACTATGAAGTTAATTGTTACCGGTATAGGCTTGATTGCTGCAGCAATTGGGCCTTTATTAGTGGTATTTGGATTGATAATAGGACCGATCACGAATGTTATCGGTGTCTTACTTAAACTAGCACCCTTATTCAAATTTATCCGCATTGCCATGTTAGCCCTTACAGGCCCGGTAGGAATCATTATTCAAATCGTGATATTCCTTGCATTGATCATTTATAAATATTGGGATGAGATAAAGGCCTTTACTATCCAATTATTTCAGGAAATAGGTTCATTCCTTTCTTCTTTTTGGGAGGGAACGAAAAACGTATTTAATTCAACGGTTCAATTTTTGAAAGACTTAATTACAAATTCCTGGAATTATGTGCAAGACAAAACATCTTCAATTTACAATTCAATGAAATCTACCATTCAAAATATTTGGTCATCCATTAAAAACAGTGTAGTAAATACCGTTTCAAGTATAAAATCAACTGTTTCTGATAAATTCCAAGAAATGAAAAACGCAGTACGGGATAAATTAGTTTCATTGCGTGATGCAGTCAAAGAAATTTGGGGAAGGGTGAAGGAATTTTTCACCAGTATCAACTTATACGACATTGGAAAGGACATCATTCAGGGCCTTATTGATGGCCTATGGGGGAAGTTCACGGATTTAATTAGTGCAGCTTCAGACATTGCAAATAGCATTTCTGAAAAGATCCGGGGCGCTTTAGACACCCATTCACCCTCTAGGGTAACGATGCAGATCGGTAGTGATACAACAGAAGGACTTGAAGTAGGTATGAACGAAAGAGCGAAGAATCTTGAAAAATCTGCTGAAGATATTGCGAAAATTGCGGTAGGTGGAATAAGAAGTCAGACAAGCCCATCCAATTTCGGATCAGGTGGATCAAACTACACGGATAATAGTCAATACCTTGTCACCCTAGAATACAAAGGCGGTTCAGGTCAAACAAGAAGGGATCTGCTTGAAATGGTGGATATGATTGATAGAGAACTAGAATACAGAAAACGGATCAATGCAAGGGCAAAAGGGGTGATTTTAACATGATAACGTTTGACGGGTATTATCTTCCTGATGTCATTCCGGGATTAAGGGTTGAGAAAATAAGAAGGGATATACTACCCCAAAGAATCGTTAATACCATAAATATCCCGGCCCGTATGGGTGCGTACTTCTTAAATGTGAAGAATGATGTTAGGACTTATACGGCTCAAATATCAATATCAGGAGTCGATATTGAAGACATAGGCAACAAGAAAACCATCTTAGCGCAGATATTGAATAAGGAAAAACTCGTCCCCGTTGTATTTAAACATGAAAACTTTAAAACATATATGACGGTTGCAGTGGATAATACAGAATTAGACGAAAAAGAAGTTATTGCAAAGGGGAATATAACATTCCTTATTCCTGATCCGGTTGGGAAAGGGGATCTCATTTCAATCCCTGAAGTTACTGCAAGTAGTATTCAAACCCTTACAAACCCTTCAAATAGTCCTGTTTATCCAATATTCAGGGTTAATTTTAATACAGATGCTCAATATTTCAGTGTAATCAGCCCTGATGGATTTGTCCTTATCGGAAATCCTGCCGGGGTTGAGCAGGTCACGAAGAAACCATTGGAAATGGTCTTAAATGATACATGTGGAGATTTAACACCGTGGACTACTACCGGGATTCAGCTTGACTATGCAAGCGCAGTGAATGCCGGAACGATGGCCGTTGTCAGTGATCCTGTTCAGACGAACGGGTTTAAATTCCAACCTTCTGATTATGGGGATTCTGAAACATATCCTGACAAATGGCACGGCCCGGCAATCAGAAGATCATTACCTGAAACGATCCAAGACTTTAGGGTTGAAGCATCGGTTCAAATGAAATCGAGTGATCCTGAAACAGGAAGGCTTGAAATTATATTTTTCAACGCTTCAAACGTTTCTCTTTTCAAAATGGTTATTTGGGATCGGTATCAAGGAAGCGAATTAAACACAGGGCATATTTACGCAGGGAACATACAAGAACAACATGAATTAATAAGTTCATGGGGGCCTAAAAAATACGATTGGAATCAATTTCACGGTAAGCTAGTTATCAGAAGAACCGGGAATTTGTGGGAAGCTGCTATTGTCCAGACTGACAATTTAGGAAGATATAAGTATGCTACACAGATTTATAGAAGGTTGACGCTGAATGGGAGTTTTACAGAACCCGTGGCAAGTATGCAGATTCATATGTCAACATACGGTGATCACCCTGCTGCCGATATGTCAGTCAGGGATTTAAGAATCCAAAGAATCAATACAATTTTAGAAGAAGAAGTTTCCACTTTGTTTGAAGCAGGTGATGAATTGGTCATCGACCATGAAAAAGGGGCATGCTTTTTGAATGGTGAATATTTTAATCAGCACCTTGATCCAGGTACTAATTTTTTTAACCTTGTACCGGGTGATACGCAAATAGCAGCCACTACAACAGATGCGCCAAATACTACGGTGAAAACAGAGTATACGGAAAGGTGGATTTAACTGAATGATATTTGTACTTAATAAAAGTGAACAGGTTGTCGCGACATTGATCAATGATGTTCCTGATGCCTGCCCTTATTATGGGGATAATTTAAAGGAACGTCTTGATGACGCTTATCTTGCTTATGATTATTTCATTCCGGCTGATCACCCTGATTCAAAATATTTGGAAGAAGATGGTTATTTTATCCGCAAAGGATTGGATGATCATCTTCTTTTATTTCAGATCACTAGGGTTGAGGAAGTCAGGGAAGAATCAGGCTTAAAAAAATATATATATGGTGAATATTCGTGGGAAGAACTAAATAAAACGACAATCAGGCCCGGAAATTATGAAGCAAGAACGGCTGAAGGCGCTTTGAATGATGCCCTTATTGACACCCGTTGGGAAGTAGGAACGGTTGAATGGTTGGGTACGAACGATTTTGAATTCACTCAACATACAACTGCCCTCGCTTTTGTTCAAGAAATAAAGAATGTTTTTGGTGGAGAATTAAACTTCAAGGTTGAAATGGCGGACGGTAAAATAACCAGAAGATACGTGGAATTGTTAGAAAAGCGTGGAGAAGATAACGGTAAGTTTTTCACAGCTGAAAAGGATCTCGTCGGTGTAAAGAGAATCAGTGATAGGTCAACAATATTTACGGCTTTAATTGGTGTGGGAAGTGGAGATTCAGAAGGGAACTATACAACCTTTATAAATGAAGTCAGATCCATTGCGAATGGTGATGATTTCGATAAACCTGCCGGACAAGACTGGGTCGGTGATTCTGAAGCCCTCAAAAGATGGGGGAATGCAGATAGTGATGGAAACCTTAAACATCTTACAGGGTGGTTTGAATACGATACCGAAGCACCCGGAACTTTACTTGATAAAACATGGGAGAATCTGCAAAAGATTAAAAACGGGTTATTAAATTATGAAGTCGAAGTTGCCCTTCTTGAAAATATTGAAGGGTATGAACATGAAAAAGTACGGTTAGGTGATACTGTATTAGTTCAAGATCTTGCTTTTGATCCTCCATTAATGGTAGAAGCCCGTGTTCTTGAAATGAACACTTCTTTTGTTGATCCTAGTGAAAGTAAGGTCATTTTTGGTCAGTTCTTGCCTGCTATCTCAAACGCTGATGAAAACATCAAAAGTATACAATCAACCCTTCTGAAAAATGAAAAGATTTGGGCTGAAGGTGGCAGCTTATATACATGGATTAAATACGCTGACGATGAAACGGGAAATGGAATAAGCGATTCCCCAACAAATAAAACATATATCGGATTTGCTTACAACAAGCAGACAGATACAGAATCAAACGATCCTGCTGATTACGAATGGGCTAAACTCGAAGGTAATCAGGGGATTCCCGGCCCTGACGGTGAAGATGGACAAAGCCTTTATACATGGATAAAATACGCAAATGATGCTTCAGGTTTCGGAATTAGCGATTCCCCTGATGGAAAAAGTTATGTAGGGATTTCATATAACAATTCAGTTCAAACGGAATCAAACGATCCTATTGATTACGAATGGGCGAAAATTGAGGGGCCTGAAGGGCCGGAGGGTATTCAAGGGCCTTCAGGAAGTGACGGGGAAACCTTTTATACATGGATTAAATATGCTGATGATGCGCAAGGTAACGGTATTTCGGATCTACCTGATGGAAAAGAATTTATAGGTATCTCCTATAACAATACCAGCAGCATTGAAAGTTCTGATCCTGCTGATTATACTTGGGCTAAAATTCAAGGAGATCAGGGGATTCCGGGAGATCCGGGTGAAGATGGTCAATCGCTTTATACATGGATAAAGTACGCTGATGATGATCAAGGAACGAACATAAGCGATTCACCAACAGGAAAAGAATATTTAGGTATTGCCTATAACAAAACGGTTTCCACTGAATCGACAAATCCTGCTGATTACACATGGTCTAAAATTGAAGGCCCAAAAGGGGAAACTGGGGATACCGGACCTGCCGGAAATGACGGGCAAGATGGCGATACCTTTTATACTTGGTTCAAGTATGCAGATGATGCAAGTGGAACGGGATTAACCGATAACCCTTCAGGAAAGGAATATTTGGGTGTAGCTTACAACAAATTGACACCAACAGAATCGACAAATCCTGCTGATTATACTTGGTCTAAAATCGTTGGTCCTCAAGGCCCGAATATCGTTGATAGCAATACCCAAATTGCTGCTGATGTGATCAAATCCAATCATATAGAAGTATCTAGCCTTGCTGCTATTTCCGCAAACTTAGGAACGGTTACGGCCGGAAATATAACTTCAGATTCCTTTATTGATGTTGGAACAGATGTTTCAATTGGATCGCAATTGTATATTTCCCCCGGTGGTCCAAGAGGTGGCGGTTCTATCAATTTCAAAGATTCTGATGGATCCACGGCTGCTGATATTTCGCTTGATCATATATCAGATAATTTATATATAGGCACAAAACCGGGTTTTCTTGTTTCTGCCAGTGATATTGAAGCCCGTACTGCCCTTTATGCTCGGGAATTGAAATCCACGGAAAGACCTGCCGGGTTCTGTGGAGTTGGAGGAACGTCAGCTTCAACGACAACGGCATCTGTTGCAGGAGTGGCCGTTGGATTCAATATGACTGCGCCGGTTGTTCCGTCCAGTATCACATTAACTGAATCATCAAGTACCACCTCTCCAAATGTTACGGATATAACCTTATGGGGATTTTGGTTATATGTTGAAGGGAACGGAATTTCAGGATCTTATCGTTATTGGAGGGGAACTTATAACAATCCCGGGGGGGTAGGATAATGATAAAAGAAGTGAGAAATAATCAGTTAACTAACACTTGTGAAACATGCGGACAAGAAAACAAGATTGATGTTAATAGAAAAGTTCAGCTGTTTCTTCCTGAATTTGGACAGTACGAAAATCTTGTTGTTGAATGCCAAAACACTGAATGCAAAAGTATTGAAGTCTTCAACATGAACATTCCTATTAATGATACTGACGAGCCATTTGAAACGGGAGATTTGCCTGTTGAAGAAGAAGTACAAAGGTATTATTTACGGTTGTTAATACGGGGAATTCGAGAAGATTTTAAGCCCAGTCGATAGGGCTTTTTATTTTGTTTAAAAGGGAGAGAGTAATTATTGGAAAGAGTAGATGTATTTTTTAAATTAGTTTCAACATTTTCAGGAGCACTTGTTGGCTATTTGTTTGGGGGATGGAGTTTATTGCTACAGATTTTACTTGCTTTCGTCATCATAGATTATGTAACAGGTTTACTTGCAAGCGGTGTAGAGGGCAAGTTAAGCAGCAAAATTGGTTTTAAAGGGATAGCTAAAAAGCTAATGATCTTTTGTTTAGTAGCAGTAGGTCACTTAGTGGATAAGGCAATTGGGGATGGTAGCATGATTCAAAATGCGATCATCTTTTTTTATTTGGGAAATGAACTTCTATCCATTTTAGAAAATGCGGGACGGACAGGTATACCTGTACCAGAACAAATCAAAAACGCAGTAGTCATTTTGCAAGGTAAAGGGAAATAAGCTGCCCTTTTGGGTGGCTTTTAATTTTTATAAAGGAGAGGTTCATATGTCTTATGCATTTGAAAAAATTCCTCAGTTGGCCCGAGTGGAAAAACACGAATGTGCGGGATCGATTAAAAGAGAACGTTCTGAAAAAACAAAAATCGATGAAAAAATAAGGCTCTCTATCCGGAAGGCTTTTTCATATATCAAAGTAGGAGGGAGAGATTGAATTGAATAAGGCATCAGATTATTTAATCGCATTAGATGATGGACATGGAATTAGAACAGCTGGGAAGCGTACACCATATATTGAATCACTTGGCAGGCAGATCCGAGAGAACGAATTCAATGCAGCTGTAACGTATTTTCTAAAGGAAGAACTTGAACGCTGCGGTTTCCGGACGCTTCTCACTGCACCAACTGATTACGACACTCCATTGACGATGAGAACCAACCTGGCTAATTCCATGGGAGCAGATGCCCTGTTATCAAATCATTTCAATGCATTCGATGGGGACTTTGATGGACCAGGTAAAGATCCTGAAGGAATGTCCATTCACATCTATCCAGGAGCTAAAAACGGTCGGAGACTTGCTGAGCATGTGGCCAAGTATTTGAAACAAGGAACGATACAGAAGTACCGCGGTATCGTGCAGCAAAACCTTCACATGACAAGAGAGTTTAATCGTGCTGCCATCCTCATCGAAAATGGATTTATGGATAACGAAAGAGAAGCACTTTTGATGATTAACGAAGATTATCAACGTGAATGTGCCAGAGAGCAAGCACAGGGCATCTGTGAATACTTTGGAGTACCTTATGTGCATGCGGGTGTGAAAGAACCTGAAAAGACGGTCAATCCGCCGAAAACGGAAGTGAAAGGCGAATATGTATCAAGTGATGTAGTAGGAAGAAGAGTCGAAAGCATCTACAGAGGTTCTGAAGGACTGGACTTCTACAGCAAGCCGACATTTAACGATGATTACCGTGCCGGCACGCTGAAATTCGGATATGGCTTCCCGACAATCCTTAGAAAATTGAAGGTAGAAGGTGCGTACATGTACGAAGTGAAAAACTCTCGTGGGCACAAATATTATGTAACTGCTGCAGAAGAGTACGTGAAAGTGGAAATTGTAGATTCCAAGGAGAAACCAAAGAAAAGTGGTCTGAAAGCTATTGGTGAGATTGAAATCGTCAATGTATCTTCAGCTGCCATCATCCAGGACCAACCGGATCGAAACCGTTCTAAAAATCTAGGAACGATCAGAAAGGGAAAAACGATTAAGGTAACTGGATCCGTAAGAGGGGAAAATAGTGATTCGGGTTACTGGGAAGTAATCCATGATGGTGATCTTGCATATGTCACAGGTGAGTTCGGAGAATATAAATCGTATTAATGCAAAGTTTTAGCCCTTCTCTTATTGAAAAGGGCTTTATTATTTTTAGCATAGTGATTATTATAAGATTGATAGGAGAGGATATTATTGGATAATATTATTTTTGCTATTTTGTTTATTATTCCAGGATTAATGGTTAGAAATATAGAAAAAAGGCTTTTCCCGAAAACTAAAGAACCAGATGTTGCTTTTATTAAACAATATAATTTTTTTATCGATAGTACTTTTATTTATTTTATAGGTTTAGCCGCCTATTCATTTTTTCATGACTCATTAGCGAGTAGAGTGATTAGAGATTATGAATTAAATGGTATATTCTTAGATGATCAAACAATAAAAATTTTTATAATCTACTTTATTTATTCTATTGTGATATGTATTCCTTATTCAATATTGAAGAGAAGTATAACAAATCAATTGTTTCTTTCAATATCGAACTTTGCAAGAACTAAAAAGAAAATGCCATTTGAGACAGAGTTTTCAAGCGTTTGGGATGAACTCTTTGAAAATCCCAAAGCCCCAATAAAAGACAATCAAATTGTAATTCTAGTAAAAGATAATACGGTCATTTCTCAAGGTTATATTAAGCGTTTTTCTCCTCCTCATTTAACAAGGAGAGAATTTTTATTAGAGAATACTTCGGTGGTCAGGTCATTTCTTGATTATGATGATAGTTGCAAATCAGACGATGATAAACTACTAAATGTTGTTAATATGGAATACTATGACACCCAGACTGGAATTACTATTAAATTTATTGATTCAACAAAAATAACTAAATATCTAAGTAACGATAAAGAAAAAGATAATCGACCTATTTCTTAGGTGGAGGTGGAGTATTTATCTCGATTCTTGGTGCACTGCCAGGCTGCGGTCCTCTAGTGCCTGGTTCATTTCTTATGTCGGGACTTTTTGGTGTAGAAACAATTATATTTGAAGGTTTGTTCATATTTATCTCCTTGAAATTGAATTAACAATTAGTAGTTTATCATCCTTATTATCATAAAAGAAAAATAATGGTAGATAAACCCTAGATATATTTATACTTAATTCTCGAGGAATAGAGGTGCCAACAAATGTATGTATTGCCTAGTGAATATACTCCTTATTAAGGGTTAAACTAAATTTACAGCATAATTGACAAGCTGGCTACAAACAAAAAGCCCCCACCGATCTGCTCCTAACTTAGTTAGAGGGGGCTTTTGTTTTATTTGAGGTGATGGAAATGAATTACGAACAAAAAATCAAGGAATTAGAAGATAAAATAACTCCCTCATAATTAATGCGAAAAATATGTTCGTGTAGAATAATCTGCCTGAAATCGGTAAAGAATGATATATATCACCTAGTACAAACCTTCATAGGCTTTCCTTAATGCCCTCTTCTTAATGGAGAGGGTATTATTTTTATTGTGAATATAATTATCAATGTTGAAACATAATATGATTCCACCATCACCCTAATGGTTCAACTGGAAATCCCTTATTCTCTACGAGTAGGGGCTATCTTTTTAGTTATATCCTCATTGTTCACCGTTACTTTCTCAATGACCATATCTCTATATCCATATTGCTTACGCTCATCATATATCCATTTCTGTATGCGTTCCTCTAACTTATGTTTACCTCTAAATTCATTAAACTGAATTACTCCTGTTCCTTCCACTCTCACCCTTAACTCAACAGTGTAAATCATTTTTTCTTCAACCTAAGTACTTCATCGAGTATTTCAATATCATCTACAACACCCACAACAGCATTCCAGAAGTCATCTTTAGTAGATTTTTCATCATCAGTCATTAATCCAATGCTTAACACTTTCTTTTTTACATCACCTAAGTGTGATTTGACTGTTAATAATGTAATGTCATCCATCTTTTTCACTCCCTTATATAATGCTGCTCTATTTTAATGATCTTAGATGAGACTGCTTAGGACATATGAAAGTGGAAGAAAACAAATTGAATTTTGTAAAGGAGGTAAATAAGTAAGAGACTCGTAATTGATTTTAACTATATAGATACTTGTAATTTTTAGTATTACCAATGTTAATGGAATCTTCCTTGGATATTCGTTATTTAATATTGTAGGCTTTATAAATCTCTTTCCAAAAAATATAATAATTTTATGGTAAAATTTTCACGTGATTAATTTAATCCCGATAATGGGCAATTGGTTATATAATTTAATTTGAAGGGGGGAATTTGCAAGAATATGTATAATATTGTTGGGGTTATAAACAAAATTAGGTGGATTAAAAAAAGAAAAGATTATATCAATGAGCTAATTGATATAATTGAAAATAGTAATGAGTATCAAAAATATTTAAGTGAAGTTGAAGGTTATAGCAAAAAAGAAGAAAATAGAAGAACATGGGAATGTTTGTACTTTGATACTTACGATAACAGACTTATGAATAAGCTTGTTAAAAACTTTAGTTATTTAAATAAAGAAAAGTACTTAGTGAAACTATATTATAAGTCCAAAAAGCTCAAGAATTTAAATTATTTTAACCTTCAATATACAGGTATAGGAACATCTAGATTAGCAGAAATTGAATTTCTAAATGATAAATATATAAAAGAAATATCAATATTATTTACACAAGTTAATAACAATCAGGCAGTAATTCAATATACAATTCATTTTAAAAAAATTATGGATAATACAATGCTACTTGATTTTATTAAAGATAATAAAAGATACCTTTTAAATAAAAGTTTTATTGGCTGGTACGAATTAAAGAGAAATAAAAATAACATATATTTTGATAATGTGCAAAGACAATTTAATGAACTTGTAAAATGGGCAATCCAGTCAAAACTTATGGAAGTAGCAAAATTAAACTATGGAGTGAAATATAAATTACCTTCATTAATGGTAGTTAATTATCCTAAAGGTATGTATTCAAAAGAAGAATTAAGAAATATCTTTTTAGGGACCACTTATGAAATCAGAGATGGTGAACAACATATAATAGTTGACTTAACTGAAGAAGATGGAATTGATATGGAGCTGTATTTTTCAGGGACCTCCTATTCACCAATATCATTTATAGACCTATTAAGTAATTACAGAATGAACTTTTATTATTTTTTATTCGATAAAATAGAGCTTAAAGAGTTAAATATAAAAATGAATAAGTATTTTAATGAAATGAAGAGTAATATCTCTTCAAAAGATTATAAGTGGCTAGTAAATAGAATACGAGCTATCAATGATAACAAGCTTCATGAAAATCAAGGCATACTTAATAAAAGTAAGGAGTTGGAGTGGAAAGCTTTTTATGGTGGTGACAAAATAAAGATAGATTTTCTCGAAAATGAGTATACGACTAAATATGATACTATATATTCACAGTGTCTAGAACATATTAAAATATTGTATGCTGTAGGAAAAGAGAATTTTATAATTAAAATTGCAACTTGGACATTAATTGCTACTTTAATTAGTATAGGAGTCACAATTATAATCACGGTATAAATTTACATGGATGATACTTGACCAGATCAAAATAAGAAAAACGCAAAAATATTATAGATAATTTTTATATCCGATCCTAATAATTAATCCATAGTTACTAAGAAATTCATAACTTGTATAATTTATTTTTACATTTATCCCTACTTATATAAATGTTCAAAAGTAAGCAGGGAATACTGTGTAATGATTGTTGACGATTTGTTGACGTAAATGGTCAACAACGTTCATATTTAATCTGACTATAACCGAAAGTGTTCAGCAGAATGCTTGACAGAACAGGGTTATAACAAGGATAATCTAAAATAATCGAATAGGTAATCCTTCGGGGCAGGGTGAAATTCCCTACCGGCGGTGATGAGCGCATGCTTTTAGTCCGTGACCCGGCTAATGAAAATTAGACGGTGGATTTGGTGAAATTCCAAAGCCGACAGTGATAGTCTGGATGGGAGAAGGAACGGCAGTATTTACTTGATGCAGACGAGAGAAGTCTATCAATTTTATGGGGATTATGTTTCCCAAAAAAGAAATCATGTGAATACTTTATTCAGTCATGCCAACTTCCCCCAAGTAAAAACTTACTTGGGGTTTATTATGTTTTTGAATAATAGTGAAAAAAGAAGGGAGGTAAAACGTTTGAACGATTTACAATATATGAAGCTTGCCCTCTCTATGGCAAAGACCACTCAAGGTCAAACATCACCAAATCCTGCCGTTGGAGCGGTTGTGGTAAAAAATGGAGAAGTCGTGGGGATGGGTGCGCACCTCAAAGCGGGAGAAGGTCACGCAGAGGTTCATGCCATAATGATGGCAGGAGACAAAGCGAAGGGAAGTGACGTATATGTCACACTGGAACCCTGTTCTCATTACGGAAAAACACCTCCCTGTTCACAACTGTTGATTTCA
Source organism: Rossellomorea sp. H136 (assembly GCF_056838065.1). NCBI lineage: Bacteria > Bacillati > Bacillota > Bacilli > Caryophanales > Bacillaceae > Rossellomorea > Rossellomorea sp. H136. The sequence continues at coordinate 2,868,622 of NZ_CM166371.1, read as the reverse complement.
AGCGGGGTGAGGCGGGTCCATATTGCCAGCACAGATCCAAATCCCCTTGTCGCGGGGAGAGGAATTCAACAGTTGAGGAATGCAGGCATTGAAGTAATGGTTGGAGAGCTTGAAGAAGAAGCCCTCGAACTAAATAAGCACTTTTTCCATTTCATTCAATACGGCACGCCTTATGTAACCCTTAAGACAGCTGTTACATTAGACGGGAAAACAGCTTCAGCTTCAGGAGATAGCAAATGGATTACGTCAGAAGCTTCACGCACAGATGTCCACTATGATCGTCACCGGCATGACGCGATATTAGTTGGAGTAAATACCGTTATTCAGGACAACCCACACCTTACCACCCGTTTGCCCCAAGGTGGAAAAAACCCCATTCGAATTATATTAGATACTTTTTTACGAACACCTCTCCATTCCCATGTAGTGGAAGACTCGGAAAGCAGGACGCTCATCTTCACGGGCAGTTCTGTCAATGAAGAACAGAAGAAGCCCTATATGGAATCAGGCTGTGAAATCATCACCCTTTCAGAGGAAAGGATAGACATTCACACAGTATTAAAAGAACTGGGTGCCCGTAATATCGGATCCCTTTATGTAGAAGGTGGATCTACTATCCATTCCTCCTTTTTAATGGGAAAAGCCTTTCAGGAATTGGTTATGTACATGTCTCCCAAGCTTGTAGGCGGAAGCTCTGCCTTCACCAGTTTTGGAGGGGAAGGTCTCCCGACCATTGCAGAAGGTCTTGAAATGGAGATTAAGAGTCTAGAACGATTAGGAAAGGACATTAAAATTGTTGCTATGCCTGAGAGTTAACCTTTTTTGAAAGGAGGAAAGAGGATGTTTACTGGAATCATTGAAGAAATCGGTTCAATTGAACGCATGAAAAAATCCTCCTCATCCATGGAACTGACGATAATAGCGGACCGCATTCTGGAAGACGTTCATATTGGAGATAGCATCAGTGTGAATGGTGTTTGTTTAACCGTCACTTCATTCAGCTCCAGGCAATTTCAAGTGGACGTTATGCCTGAAACCTTTGAAGGCACAACGCTCAGAAACCTGTCCCATGGTTCTAAAGTGAACCTGGAGAGGGCGATGGCTGCAAATGGTCGTTTTGGTGGCCATTTCGTTAACGGGCATGTCGATGGAGTAGGGACGATTGTTAGAGTAGAGAAAGTTGAAAATGCCTGGTATATGGACATTTCCATTCCGGGTAATCAGAGCCATTTATTTATTTTGAAGGGCTCTGTCGCAATAGACGGCACTTCCCTTACTGTGTTTGGTGTGAAAAATAATACCATTACGATCTCGTTGATTCCACAAACGAGAGGAGACACGGTTCTTGGTGAGAAGAAAGTAGGGGATCATGTCAATATTGAATGTGACGTAATGGCGAAATATTTTCATCGCTTCTATGAAGCAAAGGAACAGTCTAAGAGCAAATCAAGCAGCATCAGCTATGATTTTTTATCTCAAAATGGTTTCGCTGACTAATAGGGAGGGGTTGCCCCATGTTTAATAAGATTGAAGAAGCTCTGGAAGATTTACAAGCAGGTAAAGTCGTCATCGTTGTTGATGACGAAAACCGTGAGAATGAGGGAGACTTTATTGCCCTTACAGATAAAGCGACTCCAGAAGTCATTAATTTTATGGCTAAAGAAGGAAGAGGGTTGATTTGTGCCCCGATAACAGAGGAGCTTGCACAAAAACTAAAGCTTGCGCCCATGACGATGTCAAATACGGATCCTCATGGCACGGCCTTTACGATTTCTGTCGATCATAAATCCGCAACTACTGGAATTAGTGCATTTGAGCGATCGACCACCATACAGGAATTATTGAACCCGGTCTCAATGCCCGAGGACTTTAAAAGACCCGGTCACGTATTTCCCCTTGTCGCCAAAAAAGGCGGAGTACTAAAACGGGCAGGACATACAGAAGCCGCCATCGATTTGGCCGTTCTGTCAGGGGGACAACCATCAGGCGTCATTTGTGAAATCATGAATGAAGATGGCACGATGGCAAGAGTACCTGAATTAATGAAACTGGCTGATAAATGGGATCTTAAGATCATCTCCATTGAAGATTTGATCAGATACAGACGCAAAAAAGAAAAGCTTGTGACGAGAGAAGTGGAAATTGAACTTCCAACCGAATTCGGAAACTTCAAGGCGGTTGCTTACACAGAAAACCTTACAGGAAAAGAGCATATCGCACTTGTGAAAGGCGAGTGGTCCGAGGATGAAGATGTACTGGTCCGTGTTCACTCTGAATGTTTAACGGGAGATGTATTCGGGTCCAATCGCTGTGATTGTGGACCGCAGCTTGCCACAGCACTGACTCAAATTGAAGAGCATGGAAAAGGTGTACTGCTTTATATGAGACAAGAAGGCCGTGGGATTGGTTTAATCAACAAATTGAAGGCCTATAAGCTCCAGGAAGAAGGCTATGACACCGTTGAAGCTAATCAAAAACTGGGCTTTGGTGATGATTTGAGGGAATATGGAATCGGAGCACAGATACTGAGAGATTTAGGCATAACAAAGATGCGTCTACTAACCAATAATCCTAGAAAAATCGCCGGAATCAACGGGTACGGATTAGAAATCGCAGATCGAGTGCCGATCCAAATGCCGGCGAAATTCGAAAATGAGAAGTATTTAAAAACAAAGCATGCAAAGCTGGGACATTTACTTAAATTTTAGGAGGAAAATACAATGAAAACAATTTATGAAGGTAATTTAGTCGGATCAGGATTAAGGGTTGCCATTGTCGTTTCACGTTTCAATGAGTTCATCACATCTAAGCTTCTGGGTGGGGCGGAAGATGCATTAAAGCGCCACGGGGTTGAAGAAGGAAATGTTTCTGTCACTTGGGTTCCAGGTGCATTTGAAATTCCTATGATTGCCAAAAAACTTGCCCGTTCAGGGAACTATGATGCCGTTGTTACACTGGGAACGGTCATCCGCGGAGCAACCGCTCATTTTGAATACGTAAGCGGAGAGGTTGCAAAAGGAGTGGCCAATTTAAGCCTACAGGAAGAGGTACCCGTCATCTTTGGTGTCTTAACGACAGACACAATCGAGCAGGCCATCGAAAGAGCCGGCACAAAAGCAGGAAACAAAGGATGGGAAGCAGCGGTATCGGCCATTGAAATGGCCAATTTGATTCGTGAGATAGATAAGTAAAAATTTTCAACAAGCCAAGCCTCCTTTTTGGGAGGCTTGGCTTTTTACGAGGGACGGACCTGAGGAATATATGGATGAATTTGTAAAACGGCTGGATTTTTCACAAAAGACGAAGGATTTTTTCCCTTTTCGGCCGGTTTCCTGATGGAGAAAAAAAAACCTGCCACCTGTACCCACTAAAATACATGTTGGCAAACGTCAGACCTTTTGCTAGAATAGTATTTTGTGGCTCCCCTTATTATGGGAGGAGCGGGTAGGGAGAGGGCAGTTTTATAGGAAGATTATAATATGAAAGCACGTGGAGGTATTTTTCAGTTAAAGAATCACGGTACCACGATGAAGCAGGAGATGATGGCTGGAGCAATCGGTTATTTCACGATTGTGTACATCATCGCTGTGAATGCTTTAATTCTTTCTGAAGCTGGAATTCCATTTGAAGGAGCGGTTATGGCAACCATTCTTGCCTCCTTCGTTGGGTGTTTGGTGATGGCCTTTTGGGCAAATGCACCAATCCTTCTGGTTCCAGGCATGGGAATTAATGCGATGTTTACGTTTACACTCGTAAAATCATCCGGCTTAACGTGGCAGGAAGCTTTAGCTGTTGTAGTGATTTCAGGAATACTCTTTATGATCATTGCATTTACAAAGCTTTCAAAAGTATTATCTGAAGCCATACCCAAAACATTAAAAGAAGCCATCACTGTAGGATTAGGGATGTTTTTAATGTTTATCGGTCTTGAAAAAGGCGGACTCATCCAAAGAGGAGAGAGCGCCATCATCATGATTGGTGATTTTGGGGAATTAAAGGTGTTGGCCACTGTGCTGACTTTCCTGGTGACGATATTTTTGTTTGTTCGAAATGTAAAAGGTCAATTTTTATGGAGTATTGCATTTGGAACCATGCTGGGATTCATCTTTGGAATCGAACCATCGATTCAGTCCAGTTCTTTCCAATTAAGTGAATACAGTCAGGTTTTCGGTCAAATATCCTTTAGTGCCATTTTGGAGATTCCGTTTTGGATAGCGGTTTTTTCTGTCACGATGGTGCTGGTATTTGAAAACATCGGTCTAGTTCATGGACATACGGATATGATCGATCAACCTCACAAATACTCTAAAGCGTTCCAGGCGAATGCATTTTCTGCCTTTACATCAGGATTCTTCGGAACGAGTCCGACGGTTTCAACTGTAGAAAGTGCTGCAGCCATGACAGCAGGTGGTCGTACGGGATTAACGAGTTTGACTACTGGAGTATTATTCTTGGGATCTGTGTTGTTTATTCCGTATTTAAAGTGGATTCCAGATCATGCTATCGCCCCAATTCTCATTATCATTGGCGGCTTAATGATTCAAAATATACGACATATGGATCTTCGTGATTTAACAGAGGCATTTCCAGCCATTTTTATCATTGCGATGATTCCATTTACGTACAGTATCGCAGATGGAATTGCCATCGGTTTTATTCTTTATCCAATTTTAAAATTGGCTACAGGTAAAGCGAGAGAAGTATCTTTTCCTCTATATATCATTGCTGCATTGTTCCTTATGAACTTTTTTGTTCATTCGATTCATTAATGCGGTAAACAACTCAAGTGGATTTGCTCATCATTACGATTGAAATCGTAATGATGACCTGTCTGCTTGAGTTTTTTTGTAAGCCATGCTTCATCAATTTCACAGAAAATCTATTAAGGGATAGAGTCCCTACCTACTTGAATCCCAAGGGAATTGTCGTGGAGATTTTGGAAAATGTAATTCCAAGTCCTGAAATCCTGAAGGTTTGCTTAGAGTTAAAGGAGTTGGTTATAAAATCGCTTTAGACGATTTTGTCTATAATGAATCGGATCCTAACTACTAAAAATTAATGAAAATTGCGGATTATGTAAAGGTTGATTTTCTTCATACAACGGACACTAACCGGGGAACTATTGAAGTTTTCGCTAATTTGCTTGGGTACAAGCTCCTGGCAGAAAAAGTAGAGACAGAGGAACAATATGAAGAAGCAAGGGGAAATGGATACCATTTCTTTCAAGGGTATTTCTTTAGTAAACCAAAAAGCATTCCTACCCATGATGTACCTACATATTTTCATTCCTATTATTCAATTATTCAAAGCCTGGAAATGACGGAACCGAACATTGTTGTGATTAGTCGATTGATTGAACAGGATCTTTCTTTGTCGTATTAACTTTTAAAATTAATCAATTCACCATCTTACCGACCTAAGCATAAAATTCATTCTATTATTGTTCTATTGGGTCTTCTGGAAATTAAACGATGGATTTATGTTTTAGCTGTCAGGGAACAGGTTGGTAAAAGGAAGCAATTAGAAAACGAAGTTATTACATTATCTTTAACGAGGGCAAAAATGTGTAAGTTGCCGGCAGAGAAGCACAATCGCGGTTCAATGAAGTCGAGCTATTTCCTTACGGATATGTTTTCATTAATGGAAACGATATTTTCTATGCCAATTGAAGTAATTCTGAATGAATTACCTTTGAATGATGAAATCTGTAATGCATTAACGGGTGCCTCAAACGAGTTCAAAGACATTCTGGAGCTGGTTATTTTGTTTGAAAAAGCTGACTGGACAGCAATCGAAATAAAAATGGCCGAACTGAAGTTAAACAAAGGAGATGTGATGGAATACTATCAAACATCATGTAAATGGATAAGAGACCTCTTACATCATGAAATAGCAGAGATCAGTTAGTTACCAAACAGGTTTATATTCCCCTGGAGTCAGATATTTTCTTTGGGGCTTTATATACCTCTTCAATTCAATTAGAAGTAATCGTTGGAGGTGCTTAGAAGATATTTGTCGGGATACATCTTTAGGAAAAGGATAAATGCCGATTTGATTGAAACGCACACGAAAGAGACCTTCATGTAAAAGGTCTTTTTTGTCATTCAGAATATGGGTCAATACAATCACATCCCGGGAATGGAATTCGTCACACGCTTCTGCTACCTCTTGAACTTGAAACCGAAAAGTATACTCATCCTTCATGATCATCACCCATCTCATTGTCTCTAAATGGCCGAAGAAATTCAACTAATAAGTTTTCTACAAGTCACACCAGGAGGATTATTTTAATTAATATAGGGTGAATGATTGCGAAAAGAGCTTGTTTGTGGCAAGCTAAGACTATTAAGAATAGTTTACTAGTAAATTAGCGTGGAGGGATTCACGATGAACTTGAATCTAATTAAATGTCATGGCTCAGGAAATGACTTTTTACTGATTGATGAAATGACAAATGGATACGAATTCACTGAAGAAGCAAGGCAAAATCTTGCCATTGCACTTTGTGATCGAAAGTCGGGTATTGGAGCGGATGGAATCCTATTTGTGTTGTCAAGTGAACATTGCGATGCTCAAATGAGGGTGTTCAATGCAGATGGATCTGAAGCATCCATGTGCGGGAATGGACTTCGTTGTGTAGGTCGCTATGTGTGTGAGCTTCTCGACAAAACGAAGATTATGATTCAGACGATGAAAGCAGATCTGCGTGTTTCAGCTCAAGAGGCTATCTATGAAAATATACCGACGTATAATGTTGAAATTTCTCCTGTATTATTTGAATTGGATAAATTGCCGATGAATATGGATCGTGAGGCGTTAGTGAACGAGATGATTCCAGAAATTTCAGATCGATTATCGTTTACTGCACTGGCGGTCCCAAATCCTCATCTAATTAGTGTTGTAAGTACAGAACATATTCTTTCGAATGAACAGAAGACGATTGCTGAAACAGTAAATGGTCCCAATAATCTCTTTCCGGATGGAGTCAATATAAGTTTTGTTCATCCATTAGAAAAAGGCGCGATTTATGTTCGTACCTTCGAAAGAGGAGTAGGCTTTACAAATGCTTGTGGAACGGCTATGTCTGCTTCCAGTCTTGTGACATGCTTACTCAATCAGAATGAATTTGGCAAGGAAATAGATGTATATAATAATGGTGGAAAAGTACGTGTCGTGGTGAATCACTTAGATGAAGGGCAATACAATATGGAGTTGATCGGGAATGCAACATATCTCTACCAGGCCCAGTTTGAATTGTCTATCACACATCCTGAGGATTATCGTGAGATTTCCAGACAGGATTTCACTGAAGAAGGGACGTACGAACTGCTTCAAAACCATGCCAAATCAATTGTTGATAGTAAAGTATTTATGAGTGCCTGAACGAATAAAAAACCTGAGCTTGTGTAAGATCAGGCGAGAGGGTCCTAAAAAGCTAAGCTTTTGGGGCACTCTTTTTTTTGTTGTTGGATTGCTGTTTCAAAAATTGAATCACGTTATCAAATGGCTGGAGGTCTTTTACCCATTCGAATTTAGTAAAGGGACAACCCATCTTCTGGAACCTCTGCAAAACAACATCTATTGTAAAGTGTTCTGGATGAAGGTCCTCATTTACTTCATACCACCAGAGTGGAGTCGCGACTAAAGCATCTTCATTCCCCCTTAAGGAATAAGGCGCAATGATGGTTTTTCCTTCTCCATGCTGAATGTAGTCCACATATAACCTGCCTTTTCGGTTCTTTTTTAAACGCTCGATCGTAAAATCCTCAGGATAATTGGTAACAAGGTAGTGTGCGATGAACTCAGTAAACAAGCCGGTGTCCTTCCATGTGTATCCCGGTGGTATGGGAATATACACTTGCAGTCCCTTATTCCCCGACGTTTTCACAAAACTATGCAGGTTGAGTCGGTCGAATAGTTCTTTCATAATGGAAGCAGCTTTAACCGCCAGGGAGAATTGATCCCTGCCTGGTGGATCTAAATCAAAGACCACTTCAGTGACAGATGTATCCGTCCTTTGGAAAGGAATGTGAAATTCCAATGCAAGCTGATTTCCAAGCCAAATCAATGTCTCCAAGTTATTGCATAGCGTATAGTCGATGTTGTCCTCCTTGTAAGTTTCAATAAATGAAGGGGCGTAATCAGGCGTATTTTTTTGATAAAAGGATTCACCAAAGAGCCCGTGTGGAAACCGAATACAAGTCAATGGTCTATCCTTCAGAAAAGGCAAAATAGCAACGGACATCTTCCGAAGATACCGAACGTAATCAAGCTTAGTCATTGAGACTCTCTGAAACAATTCCTTATCTGGATGAGTGATTTCAACCCCACGCGGAAGGGATGCTTCGTCCAACTTGAATTGCTCCATTGTGCAGGATTCTGGAGGGATGGAAAATAGAAATCGATGAAAATGTGGTTCTCTCAGTTGCCCCTCATACCAATTCAAATATGAAATTTCCACAGTTATAGCCGGGTCTATGTAATAAAGGGAATGTTCATTCTTCATACTATTCTTTTTAATCATTGCTTTTAATGTTCTTTTCTCTTCAGGTGAAAGACCAAAGTGAAACAAGCCAATAGGCATAATCTTTTCGTTATCGAAGACGCCAATGTGAAAGTAATCGTTCGTTTCATCCAGCGCAGTGATGAAACAATGACAGTGTTTCCAATTCTTGGTTTTTACCCAGCTCGTACTTCGTTTTCCAGCTTCCCACTTACTATGCTTCCTCTTGGCGACAACACCCTCACCTTCCTCTTTTTCAACAAGTTCCCATATTTCCTGCGGATCCTTAAAATAGGGGACCATTTGAATGGAAGATGGGAGAAAAGGGGACGGTTTTAACGGCAATTGAAGAGAGGTAAAAACCTCTTTCAATTTTTCTTTTCTTGTAAGATAAGGTTCGGGGGAAAATGATTTTTTTCCATACTGTAGTAAATCGAATGCAAGAAATTTAACGGGTCTCCCGACTGCAGCATGGTTGATTTTCTGCTTATTGCGCATTCTGCCTCTTACCTGCAATTCAAAGAATTCACTGCTGTAGGAAGAGCGTAATAAGGCGATTTCCCCATCTAAAATGAAAGGGGTAGTTAAGTTTCTTTCTTCGAGTAAAGTTTTAATCTGTTCTTCAATTTCCGGGAAGTGTGGAAGCAGTTCCTTTCCGTTACGACTTTGAAGACTGATCTGATTAGGATGGACAGAGAGAATTCCTCGAAATCCATCGTATTTCACTTCATAAAGCCAGTCCTCATTTTCGGGGAGCTTATCATATAAGGTAGGAAGCATCGGTTTCATATCTATTCACCCTGATTTTTAGTATTAGTGTGACCAATGAGAGTTTATTTATTTCCAGATGTTTTAGGGAATGAAGATTGCCTGAGAACTAATGCTAACGATAAGGGATTAGTTTATGAGAAGGAGGGTATTGATATATGCATACGATTTGGAAAGGCTCAATCAGTTTTGGACTGGTGAACATCCCCATTAAACTTCATTCTGCTACAGAAGATCGAGATATAAAACTTCGTTCCCTTCATAAAGAGTGTCATACACCGATAAAATATGAAAAAGTATGTCCCGCATGTGAAAAAGAAATCGACCATAATGACATTGTTAAGGGCTATGAAGTGACCAAGGGGAAATTTGTCGTTCTTGAAGAAGAGGAACTGAAGGAATTGAAGGAAGCAAATGGGGAGAAAGCTGTAGAGATAGTAGACTTTATCAAAATAGCGGAAATCGATCCGATATTCTTTGATCGAAGTTATTTTGTTTCGCCGAATGATGGTGGGAAAAAGGCTTATTCATTATTACGTAAAGCACTTCAGGAATCCGGGAAAGTAGGAATCGCCAAAATCACGATGCGTTCGAAGGAACAACTTTCCATCGTTCGAGTGTATGAGAATACGCTTGTAATGGAAACGATCCATTATCCAGATGAAGTAAGGGGCACGGGGGATGTACCGAATGTTCCCGAAGAAGATGAAATAACGGACAAAGAGTTGGAAACAGCAACGATGTTGATAGATCAACTCACAACTGAATTTCAACCGGAGAACTATAAAGATCAATATCGTGAACGCTTGAGTCAGTTGATTGAATCGAAGCAAACCGGGGAAAAGGTCGTCACAGCGAAAGAAAAAGAGCCAAGGGAAAATGTGACAGACTTAATGGCGGCACTTCAAGCTTCAATTGATTCATCCAAGCCGAACAAGCCGAAGAAGCAAACGAAAAAGAAAACGACTTCAAAGAAAAAAGCTCAATAGAACATAAGTTGTTTGTGAAGAGAGGGAGAAGTATTGAAGGAGAAAGAAATAAAACAAGGAGTATTAGTTGTCCTTTCAATCATTTGTCTAATTGCATTTACATGGGGATTCGTCACGATAGTCGAGGAATGGAAAGAAAATGAAATAGCACAATTTGACAATGTTGTTACTGAGATTGTAAGAGGGTTCATTTCCCCGAAGTTAACGACCTTTATGACGTCGGTTACCTTTTTGGGTGGCATCAGAGGGATCACAATATTTGCAATCAGTGTTGTGGTCATACTTTTGTTTCTCAAGAAGTATCCACTTGCTCTGTTTGTAGGAATTACCATCACAACAGGAGCAGGATTTAATTGGCTGCTAAAATGGATTTTCAAACGGGAACGACCAGATATTGAAGCACTGATCGAGCAAGGCGGTTATAGTTTTCCCAGTGGTCATTCCATGAGTTCCTTTATATTCTACGGAACCCTTGCTTTCATATTGTTTCGGGCATTAGATCATAAACGATATAAGTGGACAAGTGTCATTGTGGTCAGCTTCCTGGTGCTACTGATTGGACTTAGCAGAGTGTATTTAGGAGTGCATTATCCGAGTGATATTCTTGGAGGGTTCACTGCGGGAGGTGCATGGTTGACGCTTTGTATCGTCATTTATGCTTACTTCCATAAACGAAAACATTGGAAAGAAAGCGAGAATTAAATGGAAAGCGCCCAGAAAATCTTCTGAGCGCTTGCTTTATTCCATTATCTTTAAAATAAATTAAAAATATACGGTCCCATTGAAGTGGCATAGAGAAGAATATAAATACCCATGAAATAAAATACTCCACCAAAAGTACCCCAGTCAGGATCTCTCCCGAATTTCCATAATAGTGAAGTAAGGGCGCTGATAACGAGCAAGACTATATACTCACTTCCTGAAAACATCAGGTATTCGGGAGCAGCAAAGTAGAAGTATTCGCCCGTCGCTTTTGAGATAAAGGTTAGCGGCATTACTAAAAACATAATGATGGAGGCATATTCGACCCAGTTGATCTCTTCCTTCTCAAATATATTTGGTTTGAAAATATAAAGCAGAATTAAAAGAAATAGGGAAGGTAATATCCAATAGAATGAAACCATAACCGTAATTAAGCTGCTGAACATCATAAGTACGGAATTGTTAACAGCTTCTTTGATACTTCGTTTCGACCACTCAGTGCTTTTGGCGATAACTATTGCATCCTGTGAAGCACCAAATAATTCATATGTATCTCCATCATAATCCAACCAGGCAATGCTCTTATTGGTGAGCTGAAGTGGAGAATATGTAAAATGTTTTGTTGTACTGACTGGAGCCGCTGTTAATTGATCAGAGTCACTGAAAGGTGCTACATATAGACTAATCGCATTATCATCCCCAATCCGATGACCTTCAGATGTGAAAAGAATGGATTCTTCTCCATTAATGGATAGAAGTTGTGCGGTTCTTGGACTTTGAAGTTTTCCCCCTGACATTTCGTTCGTAAAATCTATTTTTGTGGGCTTCAAAATAGAAGATCCTATTTCATCTATCTGTGTTTGCAACTTGAAAATTTTATATGACAATGTTCCCTGGGCTCGCATTTCTTCATTATAAAGAAGAGTTAAATGATTGTTTCCTGTGGTAAAGGTTAAACCATTAATTTGATGATTCGTTGCTGTGTTTACAATTGCAAATGGATCTTTCACTACTTGTAACGTATCATCCATGTAGTAAAGATGAGAGTGACCATCATCTTGTCTAACCTGTACTACGGCACTGCCATTATTTCCAAAATAGACGTCCAGGATTTCATTAGGAAAGCTGAAAACTTCTTTCACTGATAAATCAGAAAGGTTAAGAGAAAAAAGGTTCTCTTTATTCCAGAAGTACACAGATTTCCATGCTGTGCTGATCCCAGTTGCTTCCTCAGCAAGCGTCGTTACCTCATTACTCTCTGTAGAGATTATCTTGTCATCCTTGATCTGAATTACCTTAGTACCGTCTGTCCAAAAAGGATGGCCCCGGGTAACGCGGGTGTCTAGCGTTGTTTCTTTGGTTGAATCCAATGGGCCTTCGAAAGTAAATCCTGTAATCTTCCCGTCACTGGCCAAGAAGAGTCCTTCCTCTCCATTAAAGATAACAGGGCGTTCTTCAGAAGTGTAGTTTAATGGAATGGATCTGCTCCAATCAGGCTGTGGTTGTTGTTTGACTTGTAACAGCTGGTGAAGAAATAGTGCCCCTATAAACAGAACGATTAACACAAATGGTATTCCAAACGATTTGAATTTCTCTTTCAAACATGTCCCCCTCGATTCTCTCTCTAAAATATGAGCTCAATTTAGAATTTTACCATAATTCACATTTACAGGCACCAAATATTTCCTTTGAAAAATAATGGTTTTGTGTTGACATTTATTATTAGAGAGATTACAATGATATTGAAAATCATTCTCATTTGAACAAAAGAGTTTCCCCCTCTTTCAATAGAGAGAATGGTTCATGAAAAACCCCCTTTATTAGATATAAAAAGACAGACCCGAAGCAGATGCTTCGGGTCTGTCTTTTTATATTGCATTTCATATCTTCCTGTCGTAAATTGTTAAAGAATGTGTATTTTAAGGAGGGATAAAAGGAAGTGGATCATAAAGAAGATAAATGGTTCAGGGTTGCTGGTCACGAGGCACTGATAGGAATAGCGCTTGTTCTTATAAATTTCTTATGGTGGTATGGTTTTGCATTCGGGTTAGGTGGTCAACCGGTTTCAGATTACGATTGGATCCTTGGGATGCCTGAATGGTTTTTTTACAGCTGCATCGTTGGCTTTTTTCTTATGGTATTGTTAGTGATTATTGTCGTAAAGTACATGCTTACTGACATTCCTTTTGACGATGAGGAGGATGATCATGAATAGTATGGCATTGCTTCCCTTATTCGCTTTTTTAATCTTGATTTTTATTGTGGGAATTTATACGGCCAGAAATGTGAGTAGAGCAGATTCCTTCGTCCAGGAATACTTCTTGGGAAGCCGACAGCTTGGCGGATTTATTTTGGCGATGACCATGATTGCGACCTATGGAAGTGCAAGTAGTTTCATCGGAGGACCGGGCGCAGCATATACATATGGTTTATCGTGGGTTCTTTTGGCTATGTCACAGGTTGTAACAGGTTACTTTGTTCTCCTTATACTCGGGAAAAAGTTCGCGATCATGGCGCGGAAATACAAGGCCGTTACATTGATCGATTATCTACAAGGCAGATATGGCAGCAATAAAATTACAATTCTATCGGCCTTTAGTATCATCATCTTTTTATTCTCAGCCATGATTGCTCAATGGGTAGGGGGAGCACGGCTCATTGAATCATTAACCGGTTTATCCTACGAGAGTGCTCTTTTCCTGTTTGCCGTATCGGTTCTTGTTTACGTTATTATTGGGGGCTTTCGAGCGGTTGCCATCACGGATGCGATTCAAGGGGTGGTAATGCTTGGTGGGACCATTATTCTATTGATTGCCACTATCATCGCCGGCGGTGGCATGGAGAACATCATGATGGGATTGAAAGCGGAAAATCCTAACTTATTAAGTCCTCATGGTTATGATGGAGAATTAAGTGCCCGCTATATTTCATCTTTCTGGATTTTAGTAGGAGTGGGAGTGATCGGATTGCCTCAGGTGGCAGTTAGAGCCATGAGCTATAAAAATTCCAGGTCCTTACACAGAGCGCTCATTATCGGAACCATTGTCGTCGGTTCCATTATGCTCGGTATGCACTTAATTGGTGTGCTTGCAAGGGTCGTGCTCCCGGGAATAGAAGTGGCTGATAAAGTCATGCCCCTTCTCGCTTTAGAAGTTCTTCCACCATGGCTTGCAGGGATTGTCCTGGCTGCTCCGATGGCAGCGATCATGTCGACAGTGGACTCATTATTATTGATTGTATCCTCGGCTATTGTGAAAGATGTGTATATGAATTTCATCAATAAAGATGCAAAGGAAAAACAAGTCAAAAGGATTAGCTTTTGGGTGACAAGTATAACGGGAATTCTCGTTTTTCTTATGGCGTTGAGTCCTCCTGAGTTAATTATTTGGCTTAATTTATTTTCATTTGGAGGCCTTGAAGCTGTATTTATTTGGCCGATTGTTTTAGGTCTGTATTGGAAAAAAGGAAATGCCCATGGTGCCATTGCTTCTATGATTTCAGGACTGGTAGCGTACATCTTATTTCACAGTTTCGCACCTAATTATCTGGATATGCACACGGTCATTTTTCCAATTATCATTTCCTTTTTCATGTATGTGCTCGTTTCCCTGTTTACTCAAGCACAATATCGGCAAGATGGATGGATTTAGCCCATCCATCTTTTTTTATTTCTCTTTTCGAATAGTTTGTTGTTTTTCATTCCACTACGGGTGGGAATTCACCTAAATCAAGAAGGTAATCCCATTATGTAAATCGAATTTTATAATGGGGTGATGATATGTATAAGCTGACAAAGTATAGAAACGCAGCACAATATAACGAAAGGGTTCATTCTTTTCTAATAGAAGATGAGGCAGCGAATAACTTACCATTAGGTTTACTGAACACTATGAAAATAAGTGACAAATATAAGGATCCATTGCTTCTATTAGTGGAAAATGGAGAGAGGTCTGTGGTTGGATCATTCATCATGACTCCCCCACATTATCTGGTAAGTACACTAAAGGTGGAGAAAAAAGACATTCCTCAAATAGTCGAACAACTCAAAAGGTTTTGTGAGGAATCCCATATTACATTTCCTGGCTTCATTGCCGAGAAAGAAATTGCCCTTCAATTAACCCACGCATGGTGTAACGAAACGGGATCGAGTTTCCATGTGCGTATGAACCAGCGGGTGTACCAGTTGAAAAAGGTGATAGATATTCCACTGAGTGATGGAAAAATGGTTCCAATTAGCAAAGAACACGAGGCCCTTCTTGCCGATTGGTTAATAGGATTTGTAAAGGATACAGGAGAAAATCCCCTAACTGATGAAGAGGCTATCCTGCGTTCAAGGGATATGATTGAAAACGAAAAGTATGTGTATTTGTGGGAGGTAGATGGAAAGCCCGTGTCAATGGCGAGAGGAGCGAGAAGAACGGATCATGGCATAACCGTAAATTTCGTGTATACACCGAAAGAGTTCAGGAAAATGGGGTATGCTTCTTCTGTCGTAGCCGAGATCAGCCGGTTGCTTTTGAAAGATCATGCATTCTGTTCACTCTATACGGATTTAGATAATCCGACATCTAATAAGATTTATATGGAAATCGGTTATAAACCAGTTTGCGATTCGATGATGATTACCGTGATATGAACAAGTTGGCTCTGGGCTGAAATACTATTTTTAATATTTACAGTTGACATCCAGGGAGAAAGCTATTAGTATAATAAACAATTAATTAAATGAGCGAATGGCTTTGACGAAGAGGAGTACCTCTGATCGACACTTAAGAGAGCTGGTGGTTGGTGAGAACCAGTGTGAACGATCTTTGGGAATGGACTTCTGAGCCTCCAAACCGAAACTTCAGGGAGTAGGCTTTGGCGAATGTCTTATCGTTACAAAAGACGCGTATTCAAGCAAACCGCTTCGATACGATTGAGTGGACTGTTCAGGCAGTCAACAAAGGTGGCACCACGGGTATCTCGTCCTTTACATGATGTAAATGGATAGGGATGCCCTTTTTTTATAACTGAATAATGATAAATCGTTGAGTAAGAGGAGTACATTCAAGTGATGCATGACAGAGAGCTAAGGATGGTGAGACCTTAGCATGATAGCTTGTCTGGAATGGACTTATGAGAGATGATCTGAATGGAAGTAGGATCGTACGGAATTCCACCGTTAAAAGGATAGAGTATCGGGTTATTCATGCCCTGTACTTGAATTAAGAGGGGATACGTCAAAGTATCCCAATCAGAGGTGGCACCGCGGTCAGCATCGTCCTCTATGAACGGATATTTCTGTTCATAGGGGACTTTTTTTATGGATTTTCAAGCGGAACATTGAATTGGAGGCATGAAATGATGAAACAGCAAGCATTGGATTATGTAGTGAAAGAATTAAACGGAGACATATTTACCCCCATCTCACTTTTTCAATCGTTAAAAGGTAAGAAGAAATTTTTATTGGAGAGCTCATTGAAGCATGAACAATCCGGTCGGTATTCATTTGTAGGGAGTGATCCATTTTTAGAATGTAAAGCATACGGAAATACCATACAGTTTAAAAAAACATTTGTAAACGAAATTAATGAAATAGTGGGGAATCCCATTCAAATCATTCAAAACCTTATTCCTTCCCACGAACTAAAAGGTGTGCCTTTTCCTTTTACAGGAGGAGGGATTGGATATCTGGGATATGACGTTATTCGACTCTACGAAGATATCGGTGTAACTCCTCAAGATGAATTGGAAATGCCGGATATTCATCTCATGTTTTATGAAAAAGTCATTGTGTTTGATCATCTGGAGCACAAAGTATTTATTGTCGTCATGAATGAGTGGACAGAGGATCAAAAAGGAGATCTGGATAAAAAGGTGAAGGAAGTCGAGGCTGAGCTGAACAATGTGTATTTGAAAACTCATAAAAAGAAACTAGATCGCCTTTCCTTCCATGCTCAAACCTCAAAAGATGAATTCATGGAAAAAGTGGAGGTGGCAAAGCAATCCATAGGAGAAGGTGAGATATTTCAAGTCGTGCTCTCTCAAAGACTTAAGGCGTCCTTTTCTGGAGATCCATTTTCATTCTATAGAAGCTTGAGGAAATCTAACCCGTCCCCTTACATGTTCTTCATTGATTTCGAGGATTATGTCGTAATGGGGGCATCACCAGAAAGCTTACTTAAAGTTCAAGGGAGGGAAATCACGACGAATCCAATTGCAGGAACACGAAGAAGGGGAGAAACACATGATCTGGACAGGGAGCTCGAGAAGGAATTACTTACAGATGAAAAAGAAATCGCTGAACACCGAATGCTGGTTGACTTAGGAAGAAATGATTTAGGCAGAGTCTGTGAGATCGGCTCGATTCACCTTTCAAAGTACTTGACGATTGAGAGATATAAATATGTTATGCACATCGTTTCGGAAGTAAAGGGTGAATTAAAAGAAGAAGTGACACCACTGGAAGCATTAACACACTGCTTACCGGCAGGTACCGTCAGCGGAGCGCCGAAAATCAGGTCGATGCAAATCATTAATGAACTTGAAACCACAAAGCGCGGCGTGTACTCAGGTGCCGTCGGGTATATCGGGGTGAACGGGAATTTGGATTTTGCCCTGGCCATCCGGACGATGGTTCTTAAAGATCAAACGGCATATGTTCAAGCCGGTGCAGGGATTGTTTATGATTCAGACCCAGCCAGTGAATATGAAGAAACCATGAATAAAGCTAAATCATTATTGGAGGTGACAGGATGATCCTTCTTATTGATAACTATGATTCCTTTACGTATAACCTGTATCAATATATAGAAGAGCTCGGTGAAGAGGTAATCGTGAAACGGAATGATGCTATTTCATTAGAAGAAATCAAGGAACTGAATCCTGCAGGAATTATTCTATCACCTGGTCCAGGGAAACCGGAAGATGCGGGCATTTGCATCTCGATTATACAGAATCTTCACGCTAGTGTGCCGATTTTCGGGGTTTGTTTAGGGCATCAGGCAATCGGTGCAGCATTCGGGGCAACCATCGAAGTGGCTGAGAAAATCATGCACGGAAAAACATCACTCATTAAACACGATGGCATCGGAGTATTCGAATATCTGCCACAACCATTAGAAGTGATGAGATATCATTCCCTGGTGATTAAGAATGGAACCCTGCCGACACAATTAGAGACTGTCGCATTGTCCATGGATGATAGAGAAATCATGGCGATAAAGCATATGAAGTATCCAATGTTCGGGGTTCAATTTCATCCTGAATCCATTGGTACGAAAACAGGAAAGAAAATCATTCAAAACTTTTTAGTTCAGATGAGAAAGGAGAATAACCGTGAAACACTATCTACAGAAGCTATCTAGCGGTCATTCATTAGAGAGAGAAGAGATGAGAAAGGCAGTAAAAAAATTGTTCATAGAAGAAACAACGGATAGTCAAATCGCCTGTTTTCTGACCCTATTAAAGATGAAGGGGGAAACAGTAGATGAAATTACCGCTCTTGTTGAAGTTTTAAGGGAGAAAGCCATGCCGATTAAAAGCACGCTACCAGGAATATTGGATAACTGCGGAACAGGTGGAGACGGATCCCAAAGCTTTAATATTAGTACAACAAGTGCATTTGTCCTTGCAGGGGCCGGGGTGAAGGTTGCGAAACACGGTAACAGAAGTATTTCCAGTAAAACCGGTAGTGCAGATGTGTTAGAACATTTAGGGGTAGCACTCGATTTTCAATCTCATGAGGTGGAAAGTTTACTTGATGAAACCAATATTGCTTTTCTATTTGCACCCCATATCCACTCAGGTTTAAAAAAGGTAATGAAGGTCCGGAAAGAATTAAAGGTTCCTACCATCTTTAATCTCATTGGACCATTAACGAATCCTGTTCATCTGGAAACTCAACTCCTAGGGGTATATAGAAGAGATAAATTAGAAACGATGGCCCATGTTTTACGTGAATTAGGCAGAAAACGAGCGATTGTGCTTAATGGAGCTGATTACATGGATGAAGCCTCATTAGCAGGAGAAAATCATCTCGTTCTGCTGGATCAAGGGGAAATTACTTCACTCACATTAACGGGGAAAGATGTCGGACTTCCTTGTTATTCCCTGGAAGAAATACGTGGAGGGGACGCTGGAGACAATGCCATTATTTTAGAAGAAGTGTTAAATGGGAAGGAAGGAGCTTACACTGATACGGTCTTATTCAATGCAGGAATCGGCCTGTTCGCTCAAGGCAAAGCGGCAACCATTGCAGAAGGTGTAAAGCTTGCCAGAGAAAGTATTGAAAGCGGTCGTGCAAAAGAAAAGCTCCACTCCTTGGTTCGTTATAGTCAACAACGTCGAAAGCAGGTGATTTAAGTGTCTACCATTTTACAAACCATTCTTGAAAAAAAGAAAGAGGAAGTTAAAGAGTTAAAGAATGCAGGGTATGAATCCTATTATTATAAGGGGTCTCCCGGTAATTCCTTATATAAAGCATTAAAATCAGCATCCAGACTACAGGTGATTGCTGAAATTAAGCGGGCATCTCCATCAAAAGGAGATATCCGAACAGAAGTGAATCCCGTGATTCAAGCAAAGAAGTATGAAGAAGCGGGCGCCTGTGCCATATCGGTATTAACCGATGCTCCTTTCTTTAAAGGAAGTATGGAAGATCTGGCGAATGTTCGAAAAGCAGTCTCCCTCCCTATTCTGTGTAAAGACTTTATAATCGATGAAATCCAGATAGACCGTGCAAAAGACGCCGGGGCAAATGTCATTCTTCTTATAGTGTCTGCCTTGGATGTTAACAGATTACAAGAATTATATTCTTATGCAACGAAGCTTGGCTTGGAAGTTCTGGTAGAAGTGCATAATGAAGAAGAAATGAATGTCGCAATGGAATTAGGGGCAACCATAATTGGTGTGAATAATCGTAACCTGAAAACCTTTGAAGTAAATCTTCTGATCACAGAAACTCTCGGCTCCATGGTAAATGGAACAGATATCATGTTCATAAGTGAAAGTGGAATAAGAAATGAAGATGACTGTCACCGAGTCGTAAACGCAGGTGCGGATGGGGTACTTGTCGGAGAGACGTTAATGAGAAGTGATGACCCTGCAACTAAGCTTGCCTCCTTACAAGTGAGAAAAGGCGTGGTGAAATGACCAAGGTAAAGGTGTGTGGAATAAGAAGGCAAGAAGAGGCTCTGTGGGCACTTGAAGCAGGAGCCGATGCGATAGGATTCGTGTTCGCTGATAGTAAAAGAAAAATTGACGTGGAATCAGCAGCACTTATAAGTGCTTCACTACCTTCGCATGTATTAAAAATTGGCGTGTTTGTAAATGAGGCTAAAGAGAAGATGGAGGAAATATCCAAAATAGTAAATCTAGATTACGTACAGCTTCATGGAGATGAATCAGTCCAATTTTGTGATAGTCTCAATCTTCCTTTTATCAAGTCGATTTCGATAAAGGAAAAAGAAGATTTAGATGGGATCGAACACTTTGGCGGAGAGATGATTTTGGTGGACAGTGGAAAGGGGCCCCATCGTGGAGGGAATGGGACAACGTTTAATTGGGATTATGTCCATGCACTAAACATCCCTCAACACTTGATTCTTGCCGGTGGATTGAATCGGGATAATGTTCGGGAGGCGATCACCAAGGTCCGTCCCTATATGGTGGATGTTTCAAGTGGTGTGGAGACGGATGGGAAGAAGGATAGAAAAAAGATTGAATCATTTATTCGAGAGGCAAAGTCGGTATAACGATATTTTAAATCAATGGATGGAGGAATTGAGATGATATACGCACAACCAGATCAAAAAGGGTTATTCGGGCAATTCGGGGGAAGGTTCGTTCCGGAATCATTGATGAAGGCTGTTCAAGAATTGGAAAAGGCTTATGATGAAGCCTCTAAGGATGAAGAATTCCAAGAGAAACTTCAAAACTACTTAAAGGATTATGTAGGAAGAGAAAACCCACTCTACTTTGCTGGAAATCTAAGCAAACAGGTAGGGGGAGCGAAAATCTACTTAAAGCGTGAGGATCTCAATCATACGGGTGCTCATAAAATCAATAATACAATCGGTCAGGCCCTGCTTGCAGAACGGATGGGCAAAAGAAAAATCGTGGCGGAAACTGGAGCAGGGCAGCACGGTGTTGCAACGGCAACCGTATGTGCCCTTTTAAACCTGGATTGTGTCATTTTTATGGGGGAGGAAGATATACGCCGACAGAAACTCAACGTATTCAGGATGGAGTTACTGGGAGCGAAAGTGGTGAGTGTCACCCAGGGAAGTGCCACATTAAAAGATGCAGTCAATGAAGCCCTGCGTTACTGGGTCACAAATGTAGAAGACACACACTATATTATCGGTTCGGTGTTAGGGCCACACCCATTTCCTAAAATGGTACGGGATTTTCAAAGTGTGATCGGGAAAGAAACAAAGCGACAATTCTTCGAAAAGGAAAAATGCCTGCCAAAGGCCATCGTCGCTTGTGTTGGAGGCGGCAGCAATGCCATCGGAATGTTTCACCCGTTCATTGATGATAGGGAAGTTGACTTATACGGTGTGGAAGCGGCTGGAAGCGGGGTTGAAACCGACAAACATGCAGCCACATTAACAAAGGGGTCCGTCGGGATTCTTCATGGCAGCATGATGTACCTGCTGCAAAATGATGAAGGACAGATTCAAGAAGCCCACTCTGTTTCAGCAGGCCTTGATTACCCTGGTGTCGGGCCGGAGCATAGCTACTTGAAAGACATTGATAGAGTGGAATATACGTCCATTTCAGACTTGGAAGCATTAGATGCATTTAAGCAGCTGTCCCAGACAGAAGGAATCATACCGGCACTGGAAAGCTCACACGCAGTCGCCTATGCGGTGAAGCTAGCTGAAAAAATGAGGAAAGAAGAGTCAGTAGTGATTTGTTTATCCGGCAGAGGGGATAAAGATGTGGAACAAGTGAAAGAGTTACTGGGAGGTAGTCAACATGGGTAAATCATTTCTTGAAAATACGTTTAAAGCTGAACTGGATAAAGGAAACAAACTATTCATTCCTTACGTGATGGCAGGGGATGGGGGTATAAAGACCTTGATATCAACCTTGAAAATGCTCGAAGAAAGAGGAGCGACGGCCATAGAAGTCGGGATCCCGTTCTCGGATCCCGTTGCCGATGGCCCGACCATCCAAGAGGCAGGGAAGCGGGCACTGGAGAATGGGACAACACTGCAAAAGGTTTTTGAAGTGTTAGAGGAAAGCAGAAAGGAAATTGGCATTCCGTTAGTCTTTATGACGTATATTAATCCCATTTACAAATATGGAGTAGAGCGTTTCTTTCAGGATTGTAAGAATGCAGGGGTGGACGGTGTAATCATTCCTGATCTGCCACTTGAACATCATGAATTGGTTCGGGCACCATCTCAAGAAAATGGAATCGCCATTATTCAATTAGCAACGCTTACGAGTCCGTTAGAGAGAATTCAGGAATTGGCTTCCGTTACTGATGGGTTCCTTTATGCTGTAACGATTAATGGTATTACTGGAACAAGAGAAGGGTTTGGCAACAATATTTCAGATCACCTGAATAAATTGAAAGAAAACAGTCCGGTACCAGTACTTGCCGGGTTTGGAATATCTACTCCTGAACATGTGCGTACCATGAGTAAGTACTGTGATGGAGTAGTCGTTGGAAGCAAAATAATCGATTTGATTCAGCATGAATCGCTTGATGAAATAAAGGCATTAATCAGTGCTTCAAAAGCTAAAGCATTAAATTTGTAAAGGTTACTGAATTCTTCGTAAATAAATAAAGGCATAGATTAACAGATTCTAAATGTATGTTAAATAAAGGTAAATAGCCTTCTTTTTCCTTCAGAAATCAGTATGATAGAGATGTAGTTGAACAAAGCATCATAACAGGAGGCTATAAAAATGAAAAGTATGAAAAAGTGGTTATTAATGTTAATGACAGCTCTATCAGTAGTAACATTTGCAGCCGGATGCAGTGGAGACACAGAGGAAGACACAGGTACTGAAACGGAAGAAAACATGGAAGAAGAAAGCAACACTGAAGAAAACAATACAGAAGAATAAAATGGTAACAGTCAGTCCTAAGTGGGCTGGCTGTTTTATTTTTGGATCCGAAATGCGAAGATTAAAGTTGTATTGTACTACTATTTCTATTAATCTGACAATATAAGACATAATTGATAGAGAGGTCAAACGGATGACGATTCCAAATCGATTAAAAATAGGAGATACGATCGGGATTTGCTCCCCGTCTTCCCCAGTCGCTGCTCATTGCCCTAAGAGATTGAAAAGGGGGATTGAAGAGCTTAAGTATTTAGGCTTTAAGGTGAAAGTAGCGCCAAACACGTTGAAAATTGAAGAGTATATGGCTGGTACCATCGAGGAAAGAGTGGAGGACCTACATAATCTCTTCGGGGATAATGATGTAAAAGCCATCATCACCACCATAGGAGGAACTTGTTCTCATCAACTTCTTGATGTTATTGATTTCTCTTTAATCCAAAAGCATCCAAAGATATTCCTCGGCTACAGTGACATAACGGCTCTCCACTTGGCCATTTATCAAAAGACCGGTCTCACAACATATCTTGGACCTGCCGTTCTGCCTCAGTTTGGAGAATATGGAGGACTGCAAACATACACAAAAGAACACTTCTTCCAATCACTGGTACAAGGCGAAAGAGTAGATTACTCCGCCTCTCCTTCCTATGTAATGGAACATCTGTGGTGGGACGAAGAAGACAATCGATTAAGAGAACAAGTTGAAAATAAGGGACCTCATGTAGTCAAAGACGGGAGAGCAGAAGGGAAAATCATTGCAGCCAATATGGGAACTATGCTCCTTCTCGCAGGTACAGAATACTTTCCAGATTTAGAGGGTGCCATCTTATGTATTGAAGATGATCCAGAGGAAACCCCGTCGTCAATTGATCGATACTTAACTCAACTCAGGCACATGGGTGTATATTCTAAAATTAATGGGCTTATCGTTGGACGCTTTCATGATCAGTCAGGCTTAAAGAAAATCAACTAGCCGGCATTTTATCCCGTGTCACAGAGGGGTATGAAATCCCCGTCGTTACGGACCTGGATTTTGGTCATACTGACCCTATGTTTATCCTTCCAAACGGAATCCGAGCCCGGCTTGAAGTTCACGAAAATCAAATTGATTTCCACCTAGTGGAAAAGCCGGCTACATAATAAGGAGGAGTTCACATGATTCAAAGAAAAATGAATACAGTGTTTATTCCCGTGGTTAATTTAAAGGATTCTGTGGATTGGTACGGAAAAGTACTGGGTTTTGAAATCGATCCCGTGCAGTATAATGAGATTGAGGAGCTTCCCGTTTACACTTTCCAGATGGGTGAAACATCACTAACTCTAGAAGAGGAAAAAGGATTCACTCCTCCTGCTTCTAATGTTCCAATCTGTAATTTCCAAACCACTCAAATAGAAAAAGTAAGAGAAGACTTTCACGAAAAGAAAGTCACAATTGAATCCAAAATCATCACGTTTCCCAATTTTTCATATTTTAACTTTAGGGATGTCAACGGGAATTTATTAATGATTTGTACCGGATAAAGTCGTTTAAAAACATGTAAATAGTAAAATAGGAAACCTCTTGAAGAAATGATTTTCTTTAAAAGGTTTCCTATTTTTGCAAAATTACTTCACACCCTTCACACTTACCGTTAAAGCGGGTTTAACATTCTCATAAGAAAGAGTGATATCTTTAAAGCCAGCTTCACCCAAAGCTTCAGAAATACTTTCGCAATAGTGTTTCGCACGACTATCCCTTTCTTCACCCCCGCGTGGTTGGACGGTGATGAGAAGGATGCCACCTTTTTTTAGCATATTATATAAATGTGAAAGGGATTTTTTCTGGTCCTTCCATAGGGGATAGTTATTGACGGAAAAAATCCGATCGTACTCAACCTTTTTCAATTCAAATTGACTAATATCATGAACAAATAAGCGAACTCTTCCGTTCTCAATGGCTTTTTCATTCTTATTCTGTGCTGCATTCTTCATTGTCTCAGAAATATCAACCCCATCCACAAGCGATTTAGGAAAACGACTTGAAATGCGATGAATACAATATCCAGGCCCATGGCCTACTTCCAGAATATGATCGCCATCTTTAATGGACAATTGCTTAATGGACCAATTATTTATTTTTCGATTATCGAATTCCATTACTTTTCCGACAAACCAGCCTAGTAATCCATTAGGATGCTTGAATTGCTTTTGTAATGAAAACAACAGGGCATCACCTCTTTTCCTGAAATCAGATCTAATAAAATAGTATCGTCTATTCACTTTTCCACTAATACTCACAAATAAAACCTTTAAAGCGATGTTGCAATTTTTTGAAAAAGTGGCATAATATAAACAAATCTAATTTGCGTTGATGAGAAGAGTACATAGATGAGTCCTTTATCAGAGAGCTTCGGAAGCTGAAAAGAAGCAGGGTAGCTCTTTATGGAAAATGGTCTCGGAGCATTCTATTCGAACCATTTTGGTGTAGGGTAGGACGGGAATGGGCATCCGTTATCCATGTCACGGTATAAGAGCTCTTTTATGCTCCGTACTTGCTGAGATAGACTTGTGTGAGCAAGCTATAAACTAAGGTGGTACCACGAGTTCAACCCCTCGTCCTTAGATGTCGATTGATATCTAAGCGCGAGGGGTTTTTTTATATTGTTCAGGAGGAGGAAAAGGTCATGACTATATTTATTGGCGGCGCTTGGCCATACGCCAATGGTTCGTTACATTTAGGGCACATCGCAGCCCTATTGCCAGGGGACATTATTGCACGATATTACCGTTTAAAAGAGGAAGATGTGCTCTATGTGTCAGGAAGTGACTGTAATGGAACCCCCATTGGTATTCGGGCCAGACAGGAAAGGGCAAGTATTGAAGAGGTCGCGAATCGATATCACCACGAGTTCCTGGAGTGTTTCCACTCTTAGGCTTTAGTTATGATGAGTATACAAGAACTGATCACTCATATCATCATAAAGAAGTTCAAAACATCTTTACCACACTTTATCAACGGGGATGGCTTTATGAAAAAGAAGTGGAGCAAACGTATTGTGAGCATGATCATCAATTTTTGCCGGATCGGTTTGTGGAAGGAGTCTGTCCTGTTTGTGGCTCGAAGGCAAGAGGTGATCAGTGTGATCAATGCTCGACGGTTTTAGATCCAACTGATTTAACTGATAAAACCTGCAAGCTCTGTGGTCATGAACCGGTGCTTAAAACGACAAAGCATTTATATTTCTCCCTTTCTAAATTGCAGGAACCTCTTCAACAATTACTGATGGATAATGGCACCAGATGGAGAGATAATGCCCTTCAGCTCACAAATCGCTATCTAAAGGAGGGCTTGCATGACCGGCCGGTAACAAGGGATTTAGAAAATGGTGTGAAGGTCCCGATTCAAGGTTTTCAAGATAAGAAAATTTATGTATGGATAGAAGCTGTGAGCGGATATTTGAGTGCTTCAAAAAAGTGGGCGAGAGAGCATCAGCGTGAGTGGAAAGACTTTTGGCAGGAGGCAACCACGTGCTATTATGTTCATGGAAAAGATAATATCCCTTTTCATAGTATTATTTGGCCGGCCATTCTAATTGGAATTGGCGAAAAGAATCTACCTGACTATATTGTTTCAAATGAATACTTGACGCTTGAAAAAAGGAAAATTTCAACAAGTGGGAATTGGGCTGTTTGGGTGAAGGATCTTCTCAACGACTATCATCCAGATTCCATTCGGTATTTTCTCACCATTAATGCACCGGAAAAGAGAGATGCAGATTTCTCCTGGAGAGAATTTATTTATAGTCACAACAGTGAACTGCTGGGAGCTCTGGGGAATCTGGTTCAACGCACGTTAAAATTTTATGGGAAAGAATTTGGTCAAAACGTTTCGCTTTCTATTGTACCTAAGGTTGTTAAGGACAAAATAGAAGAAACATTTTATTCGGTTGGCAAATCGATTGAAGAAGGGAACACTCGACAGGGAATTGAAAAAGCTTTCGAATTCATTCGATGGTCGAATAAGCGTTTTGATGAATTGAAACCGTGGAATGTATTAAAAGAGGACAGGGAGGAAGGAAGAAAGATATTAGAAGAATTCCTCTACGTATTATGTAACTTAAGGAATCTCATTCAGCCGTTTTTACCCTTCACTTCCTCAAATCTGGCTGATCAGCTGGGGATGGTCGGGCAATCAGGGTGGGTGCCGATATCTTTGCCGGTGGAGGTCAGCATTGAAGTGACAGCACCATTGTTTAACCGAATAGACCTTGATCAAATTGAGTTAGAACGGAAACAATTGAAGGAGAAAGCACAGTGAAACCTAAAGGAGCATGAGATGAAGATTATAGTAGTGTCCGATACCCACATGCCTAAAAAAAGGAGAGGCCTTCCGGAAATTCTGAAGCATGATCTCAGGAAAAGTGATTTAATCATTCACGCCGGGGACTTTCAAACCCTTGATGTTTATCGAGAGTTTATGGAGTACGGAGAATTGATTGCCGTTGTCGGAAATGTGGATAATTCAGATCTTCAGGCGTTTCTTCCAAAAAAAAGAATCATCAAGAAAAAAGGACTGAAAATCGGTGTGGTGCACGGAGACGGGAAGGCAAAAACAACGGAAAAAAGAGTTCTGGAAGCGTTCGAATCTGATGAGGTAGACTTGATCGTCTTTGGTCACTCACATATCCCATATTCCCGCTATATGAAAGGGAGACTGTTGTTTAATCCCGGATCTCCCACTGATAAACGTAAACTTCCTTACTTCTCGCATGGTGTTTTGACCATTGAAGACACGTGGAAAATAGAACATAAATTTTACCGTTAAAAAAGCACAGGGGTCTAAACCTCTGTGCTTTACTCCTTGATATGGCTTAAATCTTATAAAAAAAACTGGTAGTAATCCTGACTATAGAAGATCTGAAATCCACTTGATTCATAAAGCTTAAGTGCATTCCTGTTCGTAGCAGCTACATCCAGGTAAATATCGCTGGTCCACTCGGATTCCTTCATCACGACTTGAGACAAGGCATTTCTACCGAGGCCTTTTCCCTGATTGGAGGGATGGATAGCGAAGCCGTAAATAAAGCTTCGATTGTCCACTCTTTGAATTCTAATCTTCCCTACGGTGGCTCCTTTATATACAATCATTAAGTTTCCTTCCCCTGATTCAAGTAATCTCTTGGTATAGGATTCAGCATCAGACCTTACAACATGAAAGCATTTTACATCAAGGTCAATGATCGTTTCTATATCCTTTTCAGAGGCATTCCGTAATTGAAGATCAGAGTCGATTAAGGACAACCTTTTTTTATTCCACTTCATTTCATATTCTGTAAAATCATAAGAGGCTTTTATTTTCTCAATAAACTCCTTTCCGGAAGCTGAAGAGCCGGGAGAATTAAGTAAGAGCTTTTGAACAGATCGTGACCTTAGTGACTGGGTGGCTTTCTGGAATAGTTCTTGAAATAGTTGTTGTTTACGGTAATCCGGGTGAATCATCCCACATAATTCATATGTTTCACCAAAGCCGTACAAACCTAAAAATCCAATCAGTTGATCATCTTTGTAAAGAAGAAAATCATCCAGGATGTTTGT
This sequence comes from Rossellomorea sp. H136, assembly GCF_056838065.1. NCBI lineage: Bacteria > Bacillati > Bacillota > Bacilli > Caryophanales > Bacillaceae > Rossellomorea > Rossellomorea sp. H136. The sequence continues at coordinate 2,840,020 of NZ_CM166371.1, read as the reverse complement.
GCGGTTTTTAAGCATATCCCAGTTCAGTTTTAAATTTATATCTTCGTGTTTTTCGCAGACAATCTGCAGGTTTTTAATGTCTTGAAGCTGTTTTGAAGTAAGCATATTTCATCTCCAATTATTCAAAATGTAAAGAAAATACTTACTAAATTTTATGAAAATTCCTTCATATAGACAAGAGGTTTTTGAAAAAGGCTCTTTTCGTAAAGTTTGTTGTTTATTGTAGAGGGAGAAAGTAATAGTTGATTTCCGCTACAGGATGCTCGCTTTCCGCGGGGCTGGCGGTGAGCCTCCTCGGCTGCGCCTGCGGGGTCTCACCTGTCCAGCTATTCCCGCAGGAGCTATTCCTGTGAGATAAGAATGTCACTATTGCATAAAAAAAGACCCTCCGTTATGATGCAGGTGCTAACCAATCGCTCATAACTAAGGAGGATCTTCACATGCATGATAATCGAAATCGACGTATTAATCAAATTTCTGAAACGACACTAGTTATTGGCATCGACATCGCCAAGCGCAACCACTATGCGTGCGCCGTAGATGAACGCGGACGTGAACTTAGGAAAAGCTTTGTCATTCGTCAATCGCTTAACGGCTTTGAAACCTTTTACGCGACTCTCATGAAGTTAATGGAGACACATGGTAAGAAAGAGGTCATCATAGGCTTTGAACCTACCGGTCATTACTGGATGAACCTCGCAGCTTTTCTAACGAATCAAGGCATCCCATTCGTCCTTGTTAATCCTCTGCACGTAAAACAATCCAAAGAGTTGGACGATAACCTGCAGAGTAAAAATGATTTAAAGGATGCCCGTGTCATCGCTAAGATGATGCCTCAAGGGTATTATAGTTTGCCAAGGGAAATGACGAAAATCGATTCAGAACTCCGCCGGGGGACGGCCTTTCGAGCCCGTTTAAAAGACCAATCGGCCTCCATTCAAAACCGCATCCGACGCTGGCTCGATCTTTACTTCCCTGAGTTTACCTCCGCAATCAAAGGGCTTGGTAAACAGGCTCAGGCTATCTTGAAATATGCGCCTTTACCGGAAGATCTCTTGATTTTCTCTCCCGAAGAACTGATTGGTTTTCTTCAGGAAAAGGGGATTCGCTATCTGTCGAAAAGGAAAGTAGAACGACTACTCCAAGTAGCGGAGTATTCAATTGGACTTCAAGACAGTCCGGAGATGGCGCGCATGGAAATCAGGATGTTACTTGATCAAATGTCCATGTATGAATCACAGATAAACTCGTTAACTGAAAATCTTATCGCTCTTGCCCGTGAGCTGACTGATTTTGATTACCTTTTGTCCATTCCTGGTATCAGCGAATCGACCGTTTTAGAGCTACTTTCCGAAACCGGTTCATTGAAACGTTATAAAGATCCACGCCAACTATTCAAACTCGCGGGACTTACACTCGTAACCAACTCATCCGGTGAATCAAAAGGCAGAAAAAGAATCTCTAAGCGAGGGAGGAGAAGGCTTCGGTCCCTATTATACAAAGCGATGTTGCCATTACTTCACGCCAATCCGGCCTTTAAGACACTTTATGAGTATTACAGTGAAAACCGAGAGAAGCCGGTAACGAAAAAAGAAGCACTTGTGATTCTTTGTCGCAAACTCCTTCAAATCTGTCACGGTCTTAGCCAGTATGAAACGAAATTTGATGCCGAACGAATGATACAAGATATGCCTTTTCTCGCTCCTTATAAAGCAGCATAAACTACTGATATAAAACGTAGTTCTTCTACAACCCAGACACTGAGAAGCCGGCCCATACACGACTTTCGACGATCTATTGATCAGTCCATGCAGGAGCATACGCCGGCCTCTGCGTTAGGGAAAGACCCAACGAAGGAATGTAGGCACAAGATGCCAGGAGATATGGGAGGGTGAGTCCACCTAATAAGCAGAGATCAAAAGTGCCCATAATGAATTTAAGGGAGATCCTTCCAGTCTCTTAACGCAACGCGTAAGTATATTTCCCTTTATTTTGAACAAATGAAAAATGAAGGGAATAAAACTGGTTAACGTCACGCAAAAAAAATTTTATAAAGAGAATAATACGGTTCAAAGCCCTGACATAATAACTTTTCCCGAGGGAGTCGAGCATCCTTCCGCTCCAATCAACTTTCTGAGCATGAATCCTTAATGGAAAACAATTAAAACAAGAATTTTAGCAAACAATCTCATTTAAGGTAAGTAGAGATTGATTTACCTTTTAAGAAAGAAGAATTTTTTTAGTTACTTTGTTTTCTTGCTTGAAGCTCTGTCAAGAAAATTAGGTTAAAGAAGGTGAGGGGAACTGCGCAGACTCCGGCGGATTTTGGGCGTGCCGAGACCCCGTTCGGCTAAGCTAAGGAGGCTCGGCCGAACGCTAGCTGCAAGCGGAGCAGTTCCCCTAACCATCCAGCACGGTTGACAGAGCCCTCGCAGATTCTACATTAGATAACAACAATCTTTGCGAAAAGAGCCTTAAAAAAGAGGCTGGGACAAAAGTTTTTTATCCTAAGTCAAACCCGAACAAACCTGCTTCTTAGTGTGCAGATTTGTTCGGGTTTATTATTTATTTTCGAATCATTTGATTTTAGCTGTTTCCAGCGGTTGATTGGAGTGCAAGACGAAGACTCCTGCGGGAAAGTAGCTTATGTGAGACCCCGCAGGCTTGCCGAGGAGGCTCACGGGCTACCCGCGGAAAGCGTAGTCTTGCACGGAAATCATTAGCGGTATGAAGAACCTACACTTCTATTGTTCGTCTTTTTATCGTGGTTTTTTAGTTTTGTCCCAGCCTCCATCTCATTCTTTTTCTTGTATTCGCTGGATCACTTCATGCAGCTCATCAGGCTTTAAAAATTCAAGAGGGGAGAAGCCTTTTTCAAACATGACGGACTCGCTTTCGATCATCAGTACATATCGACCGTTTACTTTCGCCAGATGAATGTTGTCACCAAAGTCTGAAAGAAGAGCTTTGACAGAGACATGATCAAGTTTCACCTTAAGTTCGACTTCAGGTGATTGCTCGACGATTTGGGAGGTGGCTTCTACCACTTGTTCAGTTGTGAACCTTTCCTGAAGCTCACGTTTTGGACTTATTGCCCATTCTTCCACCGCTTCTTCAAATTCAACACGTTCATCGCTCTCTTCAGCATAGGTTTCTGAAATATGTTCCTTGACCATCCCGTATACTTGGGATTTCACGATTTCGGGCATTGACTTTTCATATTCCACCCATTTCAAGAAATCTTCAAAGTATCTTGCGTGTGATGCTTGATGGATTTTGATTTCGGCAGAGTCCATCATTCCTTCCTCAGGCATATAGGGGTATTGGATGGATTTCATGTTTTTCGTCGTAATCGCCATTTCGACATTGTGAATCAGAGTCGCTTCATCGGTTATAGTGGCAACCTTAGGTTCGAAATCACATTTCATAATGAACACAAACGGATCATCAAAAAATTTCGTCAGCTTTGCAGTCGCAACGAGGAATGCACCACCGCGGATAGCACTCGCTTCTATGTACATTTGAACAATTTGATCACAGGCTTCGCGAAAGTCCTCTTTGTTTTCGGCATAACGTGTGCGGTGAAATAAATTATAATTTGGATTGGAAGTCAGTTCATGACCCGGTTCCACTACAAATCGTCCAATTTTTGTGGGAGCAGACTCTGACTTTGAATGTCGGTCTACTTTCCGCTTCACAATTTTGGTTAGTTCGCCATCTAAAAAGCTTTTTAATGGGCTTTCTTCATACTCGGTTCCAGTTAAAGTCTGAAAATGCTTATGCCTTTTATCGGCTTCTTCCCCTTTGCCCTCTACCTGTATTAAGTAAAAGGAAAGGTTCTGAATAGTAAAATCCATGTTTTGTTCTCCTGACCTAAATAGATTCGTTTTACATGTAATCATCTATACATTCATTGTTACAGTATAGAAAAGCTGAAAAGGTTCGTCAATTGACTTATGAAAGTTCATTCTGGTGAGATACTACTTGTTAAGAATCTGTATGGGTGGTGTGGAATGTGGGGAATCAATCTTTTTTTTCATTGGTGAAGAAAGGAAACAAGTCATCGTTTTTCGCTATGGTGGGGAACGGGATTCTGGCGATTGCAAAAGGGATAGCCTATTTCATTAGTGGAAGTGGAGCAATGTTTGCATCAGCTATGCATTCATTAGCTGATGCAGTGAATCAAGGTTTTGTATTTATTGGAAGTGTTCTTTCTGAGAAGCAACCAACAGAGAAATTTCCGACAGGATTCGGAAGAGTCATCAATCTTTTTTGTATGGTTGCGGTTATTGTTGTTTCCATTATGGCCTATGAAACCATACGGGAAGGGATTCATTTACTAAAACATCCCGCTTTGGTGAAGGGCATTTGGCTGAATGTATTTGTATTACTACTGAATATCCTTATCGATGGGGCCATTCTCTATAAAGTAATGAAGGAAATCGGACAAGAAGCAAGAGATGAAAGCACAGGTTTAGGAATTTTGTCAGGAGCGTTTAAAAACGTAAAGCGTGCGTCACCACCGACAAGGCTCGTATTTTATGAGGATCTGGTCGCTGTTTCAGGGGCAATCTTAGCCCTGATTGCTGTATTGGTGTCCTACTTCTCTGACTATCAGCTTTTGGATGGAATCGTCACCATTGTTATTGGATTCCTGATGGTAGGAGTGGCCTTCAGGGTCGGGTATGACAACATGGTCGGTCTGATAGGAGTTGCTGCCCCGAAGGAAGTCGAGGACCGTATCGCAAGTGCGATCTTTGAGCACGAAGCAGTAATCGATATCTTCAAATTAAGAATCACTCAGGAAGGACGATACTATCATGTTGAATCGTATCTTGAACTGAAAAGAGGATTACCACTTTCTGAAGCGGATGATATTAAATTCGCTATACAGGATAAATTAATGAGTGACCCGGATATTGCGGACGTAACGTTGGGTATTATCGAGGATGATGGAATTCAGGAATGGAAAGGAAGTAAACCAAAACCACAATAAGAAACAAAGCATCCTGCCGAAAGTTTCAGCAGGATTTTTTTTCGTTTAGGATTAAAAGCGCAATATAGGAATGTCAGACCAGACAGCACAGCTCCCATTGGAAAAAATGGTCTTCTATGATTACTACAGTACGCGATAGATTTATAGATAGGATAGAATGGGAAGGTGGGGAAACGTATAGTTTGGTCTTGCTACTTGTTCATACTATAATAAAGAAAATCATAGAATAGATTATGTGAAAAGGGGGGATAGAATGGATGTGAATGAGATACTGCAGCTATTCAAAGAAAGAACACCGAAAGTACTTGGAAGTGAAACATTTTCTGAATATGCTATTCTACTTCCTTTGATTGAGGTTAACGGCCAAACACATGTTTTATTTGAAGTTCGTTCCTTAAATATGAGAAGACAACCAGGGGAAATTTGTTTTCCCGGGGGGCGGATCGATCGAAGTGATTCGGATGAGAAATCAGCAGCTATTCGTGAGACATCAGAAGAGCTGGGAATTCATACGGACACCATTACAGATGTGTATCCACTCGATTATATCGTGTCTCCTTTTGGGACCATTATTTATCCATACGTTGGCAAAATAAATGCATCCTTAAAAGAGTTAAAACCGAATCAAGCCGAGGTCGAGGAAATCTTTACAACACCTTTAACCTATCTTCAGGAAAGGGAACCAGACTTGTATACTATCAAATTCAAGATGGAGCCAGAAGAGAGTTTTCCGTTCAAACAAATCCCAGGTGGAGAAAATTACAATTGGCAAGCGAGAAATATGAAAGAACATTTTTATTACTATGAAGACAAAGTCATATGGGGGCTAACAGCCAGAGTTCTTCATCATTTTGTGAAACTCCTTCCGTAAATGGTCATTTCAATAGGCTCTTTTCGCAAAGATTGTTGTTTTCTAGCATAGAATCTGCCTGGGCCCTGTCAACCAGTTTATGCTGGATGGTGAGGGGAACTGATCCTCTTGCAGCTAGCGTTCGGCCGAGCCTTCTTAGCTTTGCCGAACGAGGTCTCGGCACTCCCAAAATCCGCCGGAGTCTGCGCAGTTCCCCTCACCATCTATAACAGAATTTTCATGACAGAGCTTCAAGGTGTGCAAGAAAACAATGTAACTAGAAAAAAATAATTCTTCTTTAAAAGGAAAATCAATCTCTACTTACCTTAAATGAGATTGTTTGCTAAAATTCTTGTTTTTATTGTTATCCATTAAGGATACATGCTCAGAAAGTTGATTGGAGCGGAAGAATGCTCGACTCCTGCGGGAATAGCTGGACAGGTGAGACCCCGGAGGCGCAGCCGAGGAGGCTCACCGCCAGCCCCGCGGAAAGCGAGCATCCTGGAGCGGAAATCAACTATTACTTTCTCCTCTACAATAGCAACAAACTATGCGAAAAGAGCATTTCAATAAGATGTTTTCTAAAAGTTTGCTGTTTTAATTGCAATTACTTCCACGAGACAATTATTATTAAACATGATTTTAAATGTAAACGAAATCTTTTAAAAAAAGAAATTCTACAAATATCTATACGTATTGACATTCGTTTTCAATTAATACTTTTTTCGATAGGGCAACATGTCGGAGAAAGTATTTTTGTTTGTAAATATGTAGCAAATTGAAGTGTTTGTAATGGTTGAGATGGAGGTAAAGAGAAGTAAGTAAAAGATGATGAAAATAAGGAGAGGGGAATAACTATGATTATTCGTGCTAAATGCTGGAGAATGTTAAGTGTACAGGAAAAATTGTTTATCCTTAAAGCCGTATGTAATAAGCATCTGAAAAAGTAATAAGTGGAATTCTTTTAATGTTCTCTAGAAAACTTCAAATCCCCTTATGTTATTGAAGTCATCAAGCCAATAGATAATACGGAAATTTCTATCCCGTTCATCTAAGGTTCCTTCGCTTCTCTATTAGTAATGATTGAGCTGGTGATATATTAACAATCGTCCTGCTGATTTACTGGATGTCATCGATTGGTGGTAAGATCAAACTAAAATAATGAAGAATCAAAAAAGCTATAAGCTATATCGGAAATCAGTACCCACTTAGTGCACTACAACCAAGAGTGAACATGGCGACTTGATCAGGCCACCAAGTAATTTTTCGTAGGGGTATTATACGAAAAAATTGGATGACAAAATACATTCACCACCGGCTCCACACTTCACCTCATTAAGTTCCCTGACCAAAATCTCCCATAAATCCCCCTATCATTAATTCCCACTTATCTTGCATGAAAAACTAAGGACGAAAAGTGCAGGGAACAATTGTTTATGGCACTTATCATTCAACATTTGGTAGAATAATAATGCACATACATATAAGGAGGACACCTTAGTGAAAGGATCAAAAGTAGTAATCATAGCGGGAATCCTTATGGCCATTCTATTAAGTGCCTGTAACCGGAATGCTGCTGAAATGGTCGTGAGTGGTGAAGTGACAATAAATGAAAAGGCCAATACGATTACATTCAGAGGAGTGGTCACAGATAAAGAACTTGAACCGAATACTCCGTTTCAAACCCGTTTCTTCCTGCAGGGAACCACGATTAAAAACGCCCTGGGAACGGATCTGATTTATACAGATGAGGAATTAAAGAGCCGTAAGCAGGGAGAATCCTCACAAGAGTTTGAGGTTAAGAAAACAGTAGACATTAAAACACCGGAAGAGATTGACAAGTTGATAAGTGAAATAAAGAACAAAGATAAAGAAGCCGTCACAATTGAACTTGTTAATGATAACGGTCGAATTGATGATCAAGTTCTTCATAACGTAACAAAGGAGTAGGACTGCAATGTCCTGCTCCTTTGTCTGTCCTGATTATCTAGCATTGATCGGCCTTTTTAAGGCATACAAATCATCTTCGAGAAGAAGCATCTTATCCATCAATACATCTTTAGAATCCATCACTCCCTGATTATAGAGATATGGACCAATTTCTTTCATGAAAAAATCAAACCAATTTTCAGCACCTAAATCTCCAATTTCGTCACCGGTCTGCTCATAATAAAATGTCTGAATTCGTTCGATCATTGTGTCTTTCTGTTCTTTTGGTAACTTCGTAAACATGATATATTCCTCCCATCGACTTTCTTCAATCGTAACATAATGGACCGATTACAGGTATGAATCCCAGCCAGCTTTTACGAGTGACGTCATGGGAAGTCTTCATTACATGGAAGGAGGGCCAATAGTGAAAGACTAGTTTAGCAGAAAGAAATCTAATCCCTCATATAAATTTGTATAATTGTGGCAAACTAAATCCTGACAGGCAAAGTTCCTGTATGTCATATATAAACAAAAGGAGAATGCAAATGTGGCAGGAGTTTAAAAAGTTTGCCGTGAAGGGTAATGTCATAGATCTTGCAGTGGCGGTCATTATAGGTGCTGCTTTTAGTAAAATCGTCAAATCCCTGGTCGATGATATCATTATGCCCCTTCTAGGTATATTGCTTGGTGGCATCAGCTTTACGAACTTAAAAGTTACGGTAGGAGACGCTGTCATTACATATGGAGTGTTCCTGCAAAACGTAGTGGATTTCTTCCTAATAGCCCTCGTAATATTCATTATTATACGGCTATATAAGAAAATGAAACGCAAAGAAGAGATCAAAGCGGAAGTGACGGTCGATCAGAAGGAAGAACTGCTTAAAGAAATACGTGATTTATTAAAAGATCCACAGCACAGTCCTAAATAATTGAATAATCGACAAAATAAACAAGGAGTTTTCCTATATTTATCCAATATATAGTAAGAGAAGAACAGGGAGGGGGAGAAACAATGGAGAGCAACTCAATATATTTAATTAAAGAAAAAAATGGAATGAAGAAAGACTTTTCTTTACTCCTTTCAATGATGGACTATGCACGGTTCACTTCTATCAGTGAAGTTGAGAACATACCGTTGGAAATGCTTGACTACCGATGCCACGATGAAGCAAATTCAATCGGGATGCTTCTTGCCCATTTTGATGCAGTTGAAAAAATTTATCAGGTCCTGACCTTCGAAAATTTAAGTGATGATGAAATCGAGGAATTCGCAGTGACCTTGGAACCTGCCTTAAGCTTAGGCAGTAAAGCAGCCGAATTGATTAATGGAAATAGAGTTGAATTTTACCTTGAAAATCTACAGAGGACCAGGAACAAAACGGTGGAGCAGTTCAAACAACTGGATGAGGATTGGCTATATGAAGAAACGGACTGGTGGTATGGTGAAAAAGGAAATAACTTCTTTAAATGGTTTCATGTATTTGAAGATGAAATCAACCATAGGGGACAAATACGTATGATCAAAAAACTCTATGCAAAAGAACACAATATTTCAATCGTGGACTAAATCCTCGTTCGCATTTTACAAAAAGACCCATTCATATTCTTGAGTTTTGCATGAGATTCTGTTATAGTAAAGATAGTTATTTTTGTTCGGTTAATATGCATGATTGAAGAACATTCGTCTTGAATCTTAATCAGAGCAGGAATATAAATATTTTTATGTGCAACTGCACTAGGAGGTACTTGTTTTATGTTACAAGGTAAAGTTAAATGGTTTAACGCTGAAAAAGGTTTCGGTTTCATCGAAGTTGAAGGTCAAGACGATGTTTTTGTTCACTTCTCTGCTATCCAAGGTGAAGGATACAAATCATTAGAAGAAGGTCAAGACGTTACATTTGAAATTGTTGAAGGTGCTCGTGGACCACAAGCAGCTAACGTTCAAAAGTAATTCAATCGTAAAACTCCAAACAGAGTACGTCGACTGACGTACTCTGTTTTTTTGTGTTTTCCCACGTCCAGAGGATACCCGACTCTATTCAGTACGCCTCTATGCTGGTTTTTCCTGAAAAATTCTGTTACTGTACTCTTAACGATATTTTATTTACTGGAGTGCTGATTTTGTGGAACAATGCTAAGAAATTTTTTATTTTTATTGGAGTTTTCATTGGAAGTAACATCATCCTAAGTTTCATTGCTGGTCTGATTTTAACAAATTTGTATCATAGTGATGGATATAAAGGGTCTCCCATTATTGGGACCTTAATCAATGTAGTGGCCGCAGTTCTTGCGGTTTTTGTTGCGTACAAACCGTTAAAAAAGAAAGATCAGTCTTAACCTGGCAGGGGGAGATCTTTGTGAGTTCCTTCTTCCCTTCCTATAATGATTTTATCTTATTTCTGGATAAGTGCACACTTCAGACCATAAAGAATAAGCTAATCACACTAACCTCTCCGGAAAAGTCCTGGGAGGTTTTTCTATGTTAAAGATGTATGAGGAAAATGTTCATTATTATAAGGATCTATCCAACCCATAAGAGTTGGTGTGAATGTTCATTTACATTGGATTCCTCTTCTAAGAGAAACGGGGCTTCATAGAAAGAGACTAGCCAGTTGACTAGTCTCTTGTTAAGTATTCAATTTTCTCACTATGTTTTTATTTATTTTGTTGGTTTTGTTGATTTTGCTGTTTAGCAGCTTTTCTAGCTCTTTCAGCAGCGTTTTGCTCTTGAGCAAATTCAGCTTCATTTTTTTGTTGTTGTGGTTTGTTGTTGTTGTTAGTCATGTTTATCACCTCCGTCTACTATAATTTGCCCCGAAATGAAAAAAAGATACATGAAAAATCAATTTAAAAGCGGGATGTTAATATATGCCAATTTAAAGTAAGGGACGGACCTTTAAAGGTCCGTCCCTTACTTTCCAATTACTTACTAGTTTAGCTCTTGGAGAAGGGGGGAACAAATAAGTTCGTGCATTTATTTTCTTTACATACCTATTTCTACATGATAGAGCTACATCAAAGAATTAAGGGGGAAGTCATTTGAGAGATTTCACACCAATGTTTTGGATTGCTATTACAATCGGCGTCATTTTTGTGGCTTGGGGGGGGATTTTTCCTCAAACATTAATCGATATTATGTCCAGTACTCAAGGAGTTCTTCTAGACAAATTTGGCTGGTTTTATCAATTTTCAGCTTCATTCTTTTTCATCATTGCCATCTTCTTCGCATTTAGTAAATATGGGAAGATTCGATTAGGGAAGGACGCTGATAGACCTGAATATTCCACATTGACATGGTTTGCCATGCTCTTCAGTGCAGGAATGGGAATAGGGCTCCTATTCTATGGGGTATCGGAACCTGTTTCTCATTATGCCACTCCACCATATGGGGAAGGTGGGACCATTGAATCTGCTAAAATCGGATTACGCTATACATATCTCCATTGGGGATTTCATGCCTGGGCTATTTATGCGGTCGTAGCATTGGCCCTTGCCTATTATAAATTCAGGAAGGACATGCCAGGACTTATGAGTGCCACGTTATATCCTGTTATTGGAGATAGAGTGAAAGGCCCCATAGGGTATATTGTTGATATTGTCGCTGTGTTTGCCACGATTTTCGGTGTGGCGATTTCACTTGGAATTGGTGCTCAACAAATTAACAGTGGACTTAATTACCTGATGGGAATCCCGATTGACTTTAAAGTTCAGCTTATTATCATGGGGGTTGCAACGGTTCTATTTATTACTTCTGCTGCTACTGGTTTATCAAAAGGAATTAAATATTTGAGCAATGCCAATATGGTATTGGCTGTCTTGTTATTCATTGTCTTTCTCATCGTAGGTCCTACGCAATTTGTCCTGGAATTGTTTTTGACCACCTTTGGGAACTATGTTCAAAATCTTCCTAGTATGGGGTTACGTTTTTCACCATTTAATGTGGAGAATAATCAGTGGGTGAAAGATTGGACGATTTTTTATTGGGCATGGTGGATCTCATGGACACCGTTTGTGGGAACTTTTATTGCAAGGGTTTCAAAAGGAAGGACTGTTCGTGAGTTTATCATCGCCGTCATCATTGTGCCTACAATCGTATGCGCTCTATGGTTTGGAGTATTCGGAGGAACAGGGTTGTATTACGATTTTGTTCAAGGTGTAGATGTAGCGGGTCAAGGTTTGGAGACAGCACTATTTTATGTATTTGATCAAATGCCTCTAAGCGGGGTCCTCTCGATTATTTCCCTAATCCTGATTATCACTTTCTTTGTGACGTCGGCCGACTCGGCAACATTTGTACTGGGGATGCAAACGTCTAATGGAAGTTTGAATCCTCCATTCTTCGTGAAGTTCAGCTGGGGGATTGTATTAGCTGCCATTGCAGCGATCTTGATGGGGACTGGCGGCATCAGCGGATTGCAAGCAGCTACCATCATCACAGCCTTACCATTAGGTATTATCTTATTTGTCATGACATATGGATTAATTCTTTCATTCCAAAAAGAAATGAAAATGAAAAAGAATAGAACGTCTGGTGCTGGTAAGTGATTTACTTTTCAGGAGATGAAATGAAATAAGTGAGAGGCTGGGACAAAAGTTTTTTAGCCTACGTCAAACCCGAACAAACCTGCTTCTTTGTGTGCAGATTTGTTCGGGTTTATTATTTATTTTCGAAATTTGATTTAGCTTATGTGAGACCCCGCAGGCTTGCCGAGGAGGCTCACAGGCTACCCGCGGAAAGCGTAGTCTTGCACGGAAATCATTAGCGATATTAAGAACCTACACTTCTATTGTTCGTCTTTTTATCGTGGTTTTTTAGTTTTGTCCCAGCCTCTTTCTTTTTTTTGAATAAAAAAAGTTCGCCAACGTCAATGGTTTTGTTAGGATTAAGATACTTATCGAAAGATTTTTGAATGGAAGGAGAGTGTGGATTCAATGAAACAGATTATCGCAATGGGTGGGGGAGGATTTTCCATGGAGCCTGATAACCTGCTTTTAGATCAATATATTATAAATCAGGCTGGAGAGTCAAAACCAAAGATTTGTTTTTTACCTACCGCCAGTGGAGATGCAGAAGGGTATATAGAGCGATTTTACAATGCTTTTCACTCGCTTTCGTGTGAGCCTTCACATTTGTCTCTATTCGAATTACCAACCAAAGATTTAGAGGGGTTCCTTCTTGAAAAGGATATTATCTATGTGGGTGGGGGCAATACCAAGAGTATGCTTGCCCTATGGAAAGAGTGGAAGGTAGATTCTATCCTCAAGAAAGCTTGGGAATCAGGGACGATTCTTGCAGGTTTGAGCGCAGGCTCGATCTGTTGGTTTGAAGAAGGAATTACTGATTCATATGGTAAAGAATTAGAAACGATTAAAGGTTTGGGATTCTTGAAGGGAAGCCACTCTCCTCATTATGACGGCGAAGAAGATCGTCGTCCCCTTTTTCATTCATTTATCCGTAAAGGGAAACTTCAAGCAGGCTATGGTGTGGATGATGGTGCTGCTTTACATTTCATTGATAAAAGTCTTTATAAAGTACTGAGCTCAAGAGTCCATGCTTCGGCCTATTGGGTCGAGAAGAGAGATGGCGATATGCTCGAAACGGTTTTATCGACAGAATATTTAAAGAAGGTAAAAAGTTAGTCCCTGATTCAGCATACTTTCACATTCGATGACATAGGGATAGTGATGAGTCTTTTTCTAGGGAGGAGAACATCATGGCTGAAGACAAGCGAAATAATCCAAGTGACTTAGTAAAGAACACGTCGAAGCAAGCCAGCGGACTAGTGAATAAAACGGCAGACACAGCTAATGAAATAATCAAAAGTGTTAGCGGTAAAGGCGGACTTGTAGGGAAAGTGTCAGATACATCAGCAGATTTTGTAAAAAATGTAAGCAATACCGGAAACAAAATGGTCGGTAAAACAGTAGACACGGCAAGCAAGGCAGTAAAGGGTGCATCAAATAAGTTATTTAAAAAGAAATGAAGTAAACCAGAGGAGCAATTCCCTATGAAGGGATTGCTTCTTTTGATATTCACCTCAAAATTTATGAATATGCTATGATAAAATAGGGATCAAAAGTCCGGTTTCATAAGGGAGGATTAAAATGACTCACATTCGTTTTATTTCAGCTACTGATACATATGCCATTAGACAACAAATTCTTAGGCCGACGCAATCGATAGAGGAGTGTCATTATGTAGGAGATTCAGACGACAGTTCCTTTCACATAGGCGTTTTTGAAGGAGAGGTGCTGATCAGTATTGGTTCCTTTTATCAGGAAGCACAACCGGGTTTGAATGGATATCTGCCTTACCGGTTAAGGGGAATGGCCACCCTTACGGATTACAGGGGGAAAGGCATTGGAAAGCAGCTCATCGATTACAGTGAAAAAGTCCTGAAAGAAAAAGGGTGTGAATTGTGGTGGTGCAATGCCAGAATTTCAGCTGGGCCATATTATGAGAAATTGGGTTTAACTCAGTTGGGGGACGTATTTGAAATAGAACCAATCGGGCCACATGTGATTATGTATAAACAGATATGATTGTCGGAATGGAGGCAATCTGAATAATGACACATATCTGCTCCTTAACCTTCTTCCGATTCAACTTCCACGTTTTTGTTACGTCAAAAAATAAACAACCGGGCAAGCCCGGTTGTCTCTCCATTATCATTCTTGAATAGCAGATCTTCTCAGCTTTATAAACTTCACTAAATTCAACATAATGGTTTTTGTTACCGCATAAAAAGGAACGGCTAGGATCATTCCCAGGATACCGGCCAGGTTCCCTGCCACCAGTAATAAAATGATAATCGTCGCTGGATGAGTATCCAGACGCTTTCCTAGAATTAGGGGTGAAAGGAGGTTCCCTTCTATTTGCTGTGCAATCGTGACAACCACGATGACGAGAATGGCTTTAGTCGGTGAATCAAACAGGGCCACGATGATGGCAGGTGCAGCACCGATAAAAGGACCGATAAATGGAATGATATTCGTCACCGCCCCTATTAGCGCCATCACCAATGCGTAGGGAAGTCCAATGATCAAATACCCGATAAAAGTCAGGGTCCCTACAAAGGAAGCTACCGTCAATTGTCCCTGTATGTACGCGGCAAGTGTATCACTCGTATCCTTTAGAGTGTTGATCCCTTCTTCACGGTAGGCAGGAGGAAGGAATTTTGAAATGGCCTTAGGAAATTTATGGCCGTCTTTAAACATAAAGAATAATAGAAACGGGACTGTGACAATCAGTATCGTAATACTGGTCAGAACACTTAATAATCCTTTAAGAGCAGTTGTTATATTATCTGGTAAAGTATTGGCAAAGTCCATTAACTGCTTTTCTACATCTTTAAGTGACACATAATCTTGACTCATCATCCATTTGAATTGTTGAGTCTCAGATAAGTATTCGATAAAATTCCTCGTTTGTCTTGCATACTCCGGAAGTTCATTGAACAAACCTGTTATCTGCTTCGAGAGAATAGGCGCAATATTTCCTATAATTAACACCATCACACCAATAATAGCAGCATAAAGCACGATAATGGCAATGGTTCTCGGCAATCTTGCTTTTTCCAGGAGATTAACTAATGGATTTAATAAAAAATACAGAAATCCTGAAATGATGATCGGGAAAAATAATGTTGAAGCGAATACGACAATCGGTTCAAATAAAAATGAAATCTTTGTTGAAACATAAATAATGGTAAGAATAATGAGAACCTGCAGGCTCCATGAGTACATCTTTTTCTTGGTCAAGCTATTCACCTCTATTTATCGACTTGTTTGTGTGATTAAGTATATCAAATACTGAAAGGAAAACCCTACTAATAAATATAAGATAAGGAGAATTATTTTGTGAGAAAAATCATTCTGGATGAGTTGAAAAATATCGAAAGAGAAGAGAGAATAAGGATCCTGTATGCCGTCGAAGCCGGGAGTCGGGCATGGGGGTATCAAACAGATGAGAGCGATTATGATGTCCGGTTTATATATATTCGGGAGGTTACTGCATATTTAAATCTTCAAGAGACAAAGGACGTTATTGTAATGTCTACACACGATTCCATTGAAATCAGCGGATGGGACCTTAGTAAAGCACTTAAACTTCTTCGTAAATCAAACCCCTCTCTAATGGAATGGTTAACAAATGAAAATGTGTATTTTGAGCACCCGGACATAGAGAAAGTCAGAAAGCTGAGAGACCAGACTTTTTCTCCGACCCGCTGTTTGTTTCATTATTATCACATGGCTAAACGCAATATGGAAATGTATTTGAATGAGGATATCAAAGATTTGAAGAAAATGATGACGATTATCAGACCGTGGCTTTCTTATAAGTGGATTAACGAGTATCAAACGTTTCCTCCAAATGGGATGAACGAAATGGTTAACCACATTAATATGAATGAAGAATTGAAGGATACCATCTCCTCTATGCTCCTATCGAGAGTTAATGGGAAAGAAATTCCTTTCCCCTTTTTAATGTATATGGAAAAGTACATAAGAGAAGATTTACTCAAAATTGATAGGAATCTGGAGGATCCCCCTAGCAATGACTCTGTTCAATGGGGAGGAATAAACGAAACTTTCTTAAACATTTTAGAAGATGTATGGGATGTACATTTAGTCAGAACGAATCGTTAGCAGGATCCTTGGAAATGCATAATAGCTCCCCCTTTGAGAAATCAATGGTAATGGTGGGGGAGCTATTGGGATCCCGATAAAAAATATCTAGAAAATTACAGTTATGAAACGATCTTTAAACCAATGATACTCCCTATAATACAACTAATAAAAAATAATCTCTTTAAATCCTTCGTTTCCCTGAAAAAGATCATCCCGATGATAACAGCTCCTGCAGATCCTATCCCGGTCCATATTCCATATCCTGTACTTACTGGGATATCAAGCAGGGAAAGGGATAATAAATAAAAGCTTATACCTCCTGCCGCGAAGCTCACGATTGAAGGGGCAAGCTTCTTGTATCCTTCAGATAGCTTCATAAACGTTACCATCACAACTTCAGAGAACCCGGCAAAAATGAGAAATATCCAAGCCATTAGTATGACCTCCCTGTTTCTTGCTTTTCTTTATCACTCATTTTGAGGCCGATTACCCCGAAAATGAGCAGAGTGATAAAAGCAACTTTCAACACGCTAATTCCATCATTTAAAAATACCATTCCCACAACAGCAGTGCCGGCTGCTCCAATACCGGTGAAGACGGCATATGCCGTTCCGATTGGCAATAATTTCATGGAATTAGAAAAAAAATAAAAACTGATTAAGATGAGAACAACAGTGACAATACTTGGGACAGGTTTTGTAAACCCCTCTGAGAGGGATAACCCAGTTGCCCAGCCAATCTCCAAAATTCCACCAATAATAACGTATATCCAACCCATGATGCTACTCTCCTTTACGACTTGATATACCTAATTCATAAACCTTCCAAGCCGATTCAATTCGTTGTCTGAAAATTTCTTCTGTGTAATAGTGATGTTCTAAAAAGACACCATCAACTAAACATAAAAAGGAGGCAATAAATTCATCCTCTTCGATTTCACTAAACAAATTGTGTTTAAGTCCTTCTTGGTAAATTGATACTAAAATCGCTGTTGTAACCATTTCAAACTGAATGAATTGTTTTTGAATAAGCTCTTTAAAAGCTTCTGGAGGAAAGAATGTAACTCTCTTCCATAGCAGAGCTTCTTTTGTTGTCATTAATCGGTGACAAAATAAGTCAAAGAGCATTCGTATATTCCTTAGTGGTTCATTAAGATTCATCTTTTCCTCTGCATTCTTATAGGCTGTCACTTCAGACACACTTAAATCCTCAATTACTTCTATAAATATATCCTCTTTACTTCGAAAATGGTTGTAAATGGATGGTTTTTTAATACCTACCGTGTTTGCAATTTCCGTTAATGAGGTATCCTCGTACCCTTTTTGGCCGAATAAATCCAATGCGACCTCTTTTATGAGTTGTTTGTTGTCATTTTTCATGATTATTCACCTTCTTAATTAATTAACTAACTAACGGTCGTTAGTTTTATTGTAAATCCATTTTAGGTTTTTTGCAAGAGGGGAAAAATAATCCACTATTCAAAATAAACGAATGTATTTTGGATTTCATACATATAATCATTTGTTGATTTTATATGGAAGGAAAGGGATACACATGATGGGCTTACGGGCTAAATTTGTGATACTTTGTATGTTACTTGTTCTTCTTGTGGGGCTCTTTATTCTGAAGCTGGTGGTTATCAGTCATGAAGATTGGGTAATGATTGAGGAAAAGTATTTTCCGGCGAATGATAAAAAAGGTGCGGAAGGAATTAAATCAGGTGAGGTTATAGATGAAAACAGCAGCGATCCGCCATGCTTTATGAAATTTGATAACGGCCACACCTATAAGTTGGATTGTGATCAATATTTAGATTTTAAAATAGGAGAGAAGGTCAAAATAGTTTCAGTTGAAAATAATTATGTGAAACTAAGAAGGAAGTAAATAAAACTGAGGTACTTTCCCTGCGCATGGTAAAATAACAGGTATTAAATGATAAAAAGGGCTGATTAGACGAATGAATAAGCGTGATCTCGTTCAATATTTTATTGTAAATATGGAACTGAATATGTCAAAGGGGAAAACGGCAGCGCAAGTGGCACATGCTGCTACTCTTAGCACGCTGACGATGATGTCATCTGATTCACCTTTTCAAAATCGACAAGCAGACTTTGTAGAATGGGTGCAAACAGGAATGAAAAAAATTGTTCTAAAGGGAAAACCCCGTGAGCTGGAGAAATTAGAGGGTGATGGATATTTCAGTATTCATGATAGCGGGTTAACTGAAATTAAAGAGGGATCTTTAACAGTAGTGGCACTTCCGCCAATGGAAAAATTTGTAGCAAAAGAGATTGTGGGGCACTTAACACTATTAAAAAACTAGAGATGAACGAGGAGGTATTTCATTGTTTTCTAAAGTGGATACAGTCCATATGTGTGTAAAAAATTTAAAAAAGTCTACTCAATGGTATGTAGAGGTGATGGAGTTTGAGCAAGTTTTTGATTCGGGAAAGTATGTTGTGTTTCAAATAGGTCAAGGAGACTCTACTCTAACGATTCAAGAGGGAAAGGTCCGTCCCTCATCCGTCAAGCCGATTCTCTTTTCTGATGCGCTGGAAGAGACCAGGTTAAAGCTAGTGGAGATGGAAGTAAAGATTGGAGAGATAAAAGAGGATGGAGAGGTTACATTTTTTGAGTTCTGGGATATAGATGGAAATGGTTTCGAGGCTTGTCAGTATATAACGGACTAATTCGGTCTGTGTTTCATTTCGTTAGCAGATTCAGTGAGGAGATTGATTAATGGGTTACATAGAAGAATTAAGAGAAATTGTTGGAACTCGTCCACTTATTTTAGTCGGATCGGTCGTCATTATTTTGAATGAGAGAAAGGAAGTGCTTCTGCAGCAAAGGAGATTTCCGAATGGCTCATGGGGACTGCCTGGGGGATTAATGGAATTGGCAGAATCAACGGAAGATACGGCGAGAAGAGAAGTGAAGGAAGAGACGAATCTGACATTAGGTAAGTTGAATTTGTTAAACGTATATTCTGGTGCGGATCAATACATTAAAGCTGAAAATGGAGATGAGTTTTATGTAGTCACCACAGCCTACTTTACAAATGATTACAATGGAGAAATGAAAGCAGAAAACTCTGAATCCATTCAACTAAAGTTTTGTAATCTAGAAGAATTACCTGATACTATTGTGGGAAGCCACCAGTGTATGTTGAATGATTATAAACTTCTAAAAAGAAAAATATAGCACACGAGAGGGGTGGTACGGTATTAAAGGATATGTCTCCCTCGTGAAATTTAACAGGTAACTCAGCCCCTGTTTGTACACTATGAAGTTGAGTTTGATTACAAAAAAGCTGATCAGACAAGGTTCTGATCAGCTTTTTTAGTGATTTATTCTATAGAGAGAATCGTTTATTTTAAAGTATCTAGATACGCATAATATGCGGCTAGTTTTTCGTTGTTGTTTGCAGCCCGACCGTTCCCTTTTAATGATTTACCTATCGCGAAATATTCTTTATGAACAGGTAGAACGTGAACGGTAACAGCTGGACGCCCTCTATACCTATAATCCTGAGGAACGTGAAGCATGGAAAATCGTTTCATAGAAAGGCCTCCTTTAAGGAGAAAGCTATTCTACCCATTTAATATTATTTAAGTAGAATCAATAGTCGTTTAAAACTTTAACATAGTGAACCATTTGATTCAAATTTCAGACTATTGCATACAATTCATCTTTGAAAAATATTTTTAAAAGTACCCCCATGAATGGAAACCTACTTTCGTATTCTTTAGTAAGATGCAGAAGGTTTGTAGCCATACAGAGTACATACACAACTTGGGAGGTATTTAAAGTATGAACATTGATGATGTACTAGAAGATACCGTAGAACTTGGACAAGAGGATATAAATCGCCCAATATATCGCATTGATATTGATAAACTTCTAGATTTGACAAGTGATATATAAGAGACATTACTATAAATGAGAAAAGGCAAGCCTTAATCCAGGCTTGCCTTTTCTTTATGCTCGCATTCATAACAGATTGCTTATGGTTGTCGGGGCTGATCACAGCCGCCTCCGCTTTTGGTTCATCCAGCTCCGGCGGCTAGAGGCTCGAGGTCATAAGCCAGGACTACGAAAAAGGCAAAGAGCGCCTTTCCGGTAGTCCCGTCTTATGCTTGTCGCCTCTGGCCAAGCCGCCTCCGCTTTTGGGTTAGTCATGTTTTTTATGCTTGTTTAGTAGTTCTTTTAGCATATTAATGATGGTGGCGCGTTCGCTTTTGTTAAAGGTTTGAGTCCATCCTGTGATAAGTCCTTCTTCTTCAGGTGATAAGTCCCGCTGCAAACCATCGACAATGACTTCTTTTATTTCATCTCTTGCAAATTTGGGGATAGATTCATGTTTCATAAAATTACCTCCTTCATTCTCCATTTCTCTTTTCCCTTTACAAAATTAATACAAACATCCGAACTCTCTAGTCATAATTGTGGTTATGTATTGAGTCGAAAAAGGCAAGGATAGTAAGAAAAAGTTAAGGAGAAATTAATGTCTCTTCCTTTCTTCGTTTCCATATTGATCATACTGATTTATATCGTCATTTTTATGCAAAAAAAACTTTCATTCACATCAAACTCGATCCAGTTCATGGTGTTGTCGATCATTTCAACGAATTACATTACGATTTTGACCAATAAGCTAGAGTGGGTGAAGGCGTCAGAGGACGTCACTCAATTTGTCAGCTTACTGATAAACCGGGAATGTATCTTGCCTTTAGTCGGGATTGTCATGGTGAATGGTTACTTGAATTACGGAAACAGAACTCATCGATTCTTATTATTTGTAAGCTTGTTATTCTTTATCAGTGTATTGGATATTCTTCACATACACTTTAGAACGCTTGAGTATCCTCAATGGAGCCTGTTAAACACAATTATCATTAATGGAACATATTTATTGATTTGTATTTGGATAGGACAAGGGCTTTATTATTTGCAGAAAAAGGAGGAGAGAGATAGTGGACAGAATCTATGAGAGATCATTTGACTTAAACGAGTGGTTTATCATCATTAGTCTCATCTCTCTCCTTTTAATAATCTGGATCACTCCAAAAATATTTTCATTCCTCGAAGGGTTAAGTTATTATATTTATGGCATATCAATAGGAATGTTTTATGATCATACGATTAGTATTCCTCCATGGGATTTTTATGATGTCAATGACAGTTCCGCTTACCAGACAATTGACTTTATTAGTTACATCATGTATGGCCCTTATAGTTATTTCTTCGTATACATATATAAAAAGCTAAAGATAAGAGGGATTATGAACCTTGCTTATATATTGATTTGGACAGCTTTTTCTCTATTGATGGAATGGTTCACGGTCAGAATTGGTATATTCCATTTCGATAAAGGGTATGAAATGTATTGGTCGATTCCCATATATATGGCTGTTCAAAGCATTCAAATATTATTTCATCATAAAATAAATAGGAGTGACTAGTGTTTGGAAATAATCAAAAAAAACCAGAAGCCATGCTGCAAATGGCTTCTGGTTATACATTATACGGGAAGGACCACCTCATATTGATTGAATCCGATGTCTTCGAGAGCCTGTTTTAAGCTTGAGCTTGTTTTTAAATCGTCGAAGGTTATACCCAGACTCCCTAAGGTATGGGCAACTTCAGGGCGGATACCAGTTAATACCGATTGTACACCCATCATTTTTAAAGCATTTACAATTTGATAGATATTATGAGAAACCATCGTATCCATTATTGCTACACCGGATATATCAATAAATAAATAGTCTAATTGTAATTCAGAGCTTTTCTTTAATGCCGTTTCCATAACAGAACTGGCTCTATGAGTATCAATTTCCCCGATAAGAGGAAGAATTGCAATTTGGTCAGCTATCGGCACAATCGGTGCTGATAGTTCATCCATAGCGGTATGAACTAGGGCCAACTGATCTTTCTGTTGCTTAATAAATAACTCATTGAAAAGATAAGCAATTTCATCGAGCAAGTGACTTATCTTTTTGTTTGATTGCAGCACAATGGAGGCTGAAATTTGTTTGTCAATTTGTTCTTCGAAAAAATCCCAAATGGCCGTACGGAATGTGGATAGAGTTTTTAAAGATTCGTTTAGGGAGATACCTTTTTCAATGGAAATATTCCCAACTTTCTGAGTCCACTCATTTATTTTAACGAGAGAATCCTTTTGATTTTCAAATAAAGATTCTCCTAGTATTTGTATTAATTCAATTCTCCACTCTGTGATTTTCTCCATTCTCACATCTGAAAACTTAAGTTGTTCAGAGTATCGTTGTTCCTGATAGTCAATTACACCTTTAGCAATTTCAGATTTATGTGAAACGATTTCTTGACCCAGATATAATAATTCATCTCTCATTGTTTCAGCCAACTCCTATACTGCTCATTTATTTAAAACTTTCGAAATAATCTCTTTTAATGGTAATATAGTATATCATAAAATCTAGTAGAATTATACCTTTCCTAAAGCATGGATATTGTACTGACAATAGAAATAGCAATTTCAACAAAAGGAGTAAACGAAATGACTCAAATATGCTTGGTAAGACATGGTCAAACAGAATGGAATCTTTTGGGTAAATTACAAGGTCAAACAGATATACCATTAAATGAAACGGGGAAACGTCAAGCAGAAGAATGCAGAGAATTTTTAAAAAAATCAGAATGGGATGTTCTCATAACCACTTCTTTAATGAGAGCGAGAAGAACAGCGGATATTATCAATGAGTCACTTGAACTGCCAATCGTTGAAATGGATCATTTCAAGGAACGCCATTTTGGTGAGGGAGAGGGATTGTCCCGTGAAGAAAGGGAAAAGCGGTATCCTGATTTTATCTTTCCGAATATGGAATCATACGAAGAGTTGGTCGACAGAGTCCAGGTGGGGCTGGAAGAGATTCATACTCAGTTTCCCGACCGGAAGGTACTGTTGGTTGCTCACGGTGCTGTCATCAATGCAGTATTGCGTGAGTTTCATCAAGAAAAGGCAGTTCTGGAGCATGTGAAGCTATTTAACGGCTGCCTGACCAATCTCCATTTTAAAAGTGAACGATGGGCAGTTCATTCCTATAATGAAGTAGGTCACCTATCGGAGCATTCAAAAAGTTGAGAGCAAGTAATTTCCTGGAAAGAAGTTGTGAATTCTATTATAGTTAGAAGTAAATATGGGATATAAATGAAACGGTGTGATATCATTGGCAATAATATTATTTGATGGCCTATGTAATTTTTGCAATAGTAGTGTGCGATTTATTATCGAACGTGATCCTGAAGGAATCTACAAGTTTGCTTCCTTACAAAGCGATATTGGTCAACAATTATTGAAGAAGCACAACATTCCTCATACTACAGATAGCTTTGTTTTAATTGAAGAAAATAAAGCGCATGTGGAATCAACCGCTGCTTTAAAGGTGTGCTCTCATTTGACATGGCCATGGAAGCTTATCACTACAGGCATAATCATCCCTAAGCCCCTAAGAGATAGAGTATACAGATGGATTGCGAAGAATAGATACAAATGGTTTGGAAAACAAAAGTCTTGTATGCTGCCTTCGCAAAACATAAGAGAACGTTTTATAGAATAGAAAGACTCGAGAAAATGCCCTCGAGTCTTTTCATTCCTTATTCAGCGTCAATTGTTTTAACCGAAACCTTTCTTCTGGAACGTGGACCATCAAACTCACAGAGGTAGATGCCTTGCCAAGTTCCCAATAGAAGCTCTCCATTAGTGACAATGATTGTTTGAGAGTGTCCAACCGTACTTGTCTTTAAATGAGCAGCTGTGTTTCCTTCTCCATGAAGGTCGAGAGTATGTTCCCAAGGATATACCTCGTCTAATCGACGTAGAAAATCTGTTTTTACATCGGGATCCGCATTTTCATTCACCGTGATTCCGGCTGTTGTGTGTAAGGATTGGACCACAACAACACCTTCCTTCATTTTTGCATTGATGATGATGTCTTGGACATAAGTGGTGATATCAATCATCTCATCACGTTTATTAGTATCGATTGTAAGAGTTTTTATCATAGCAATGACCCTTTCTATGTATGTCATATTCCTCTACATTCCACTATATGGCTTCCTTGAAACCAGCCATACTTTTTATCTAAGGTATATTTGCATTAAACGGGAAAACGAGTGTAATATGGGGAGGGATTTTATCCTATAATGGATCATGAATTTTTCTGATATTATTATTTATTTCTGCTGATTCAAATTGAGGAAAGATATGAATGGCTTGTTTCGGTCTACTCCTCCTATTCACAGGATGCCTCCTGATTTCCTATGAATGTGGGCCCCTTACGCTCGAATGAAGCTCGGTAACACTTACCGTCTGTTGTCTTGTATAGAGCTTCATACACTTTTTCTTTATTATCAGTCGTATGAGTTTGAATGATTCCAATGATGGTTGAGTCGGGAGATACGGTTTGTAGAGATGTTTCAATGCTAGAGTGCAAAAGGAACCGCTGATAGCCATATAGAATAATAACGCAAGCAACAAGTAAGATGAACATCCAACGGAACCCTTCGAGTAGTAAAGTCTTATTCATTAGAGACTGCTCCTATCTTCTATACAATAGACAAATCCTTTACATTCTCCATGGAATAAGGGCTACGTTTAGCCCTTATATAATTAGCTTAACTTTTCATATAATCTTTTAGCAAGGTTTAAAGCAGCCGTGTTATCTCCATGAAGACAAATGGTATCCGCTTTAATTGATAATACCTCACCATCTGTTGAAACTACTTCTTGTTTCTCAACCATTCGTAAGACTTGCTTTTCGACTTCGTTTTCATCATGATGTACGGCATTTGGAAGGGAACGGGGAGTTAGTGAACCATCAGATTGATAAGTTCGATCGGCAAATACTTCATGAGCAACATGCAATCCGATTTCCTCTCCTGCTTTTGTTAGCTCACTTTGAGAAAGGCCGAACAATGTTAATCCAGGGTCAACGTCGTATACCGCTTTAGCAATCGATTCAGCCAAATCGGAATCCTTCGCAGCCATATTATAGAGGGCGCCATGAGGCTTAACATGTGACAACTTACCTCCTTGTGCCTTAATGAAGGCGAGTAGGGCGCCAATTTGATATTGTACAAGGGCATACGCTTCTTTAGGGGTTACTTGTATCATTCTTCTTCCGAAGCCTTGAAGATCAGGCAACCCGGGATGAGCACCTATTTTTAGGTTATGACTTAATGCATTTGTGACTGTTTGTTTCATTACGAGAGGATCTCCTGCATGGAATCCGCAAGCGACATTGACGGAGGAAACGAATTTCATCATTTCTTCATCTTGTCCAATTGTATATGTACCAAAACTTTCTCCTAAATCACAGTTTAAATCGATTTTCATTTTTCCATCCTTTCATCCACTAGAATGAATTGTAACATTCTGAATTCTTATTTATCATATCATAAATTTAAACTGGATGCTTTTCTGATAGAGTAGTGGAGAATTAAGGGGAAAATGATTTTCTCATCAAATTTTAATCTTGTTCTAATAGAGTTCACTTTTTCACCCGGTACAATGAATCTTGCTTATGAATAAGGATTTATCACTCCCTAAACAAAAAGAAAGTGGGGTAGCTTTCTTTTTGTTTAAATCTTTATTATGTAAGACCCATTCTAATTTCTTTCCTTTGGAGACAAAAGTTTTGCTGAAGCTTTTGTCTTCTTCTTTTTGTGTATTTTTAGATTATGGTTATAATGAAGGGGAAGAAGAGGTTAAAGGTATGTTATCTCATCAACCAATTGAAACAATGCATATTGTGTCAAAGAAGTGATTTAAGTGGAAGGCAGAGATCAACTTCTCCACCTTTTGACTATGAAGTACTACTTACTGTGAATGAGTCAGTTTCAGCTTTACTTTTTGAAACAATGATTTCATCTTTCCTTCGCTTCTTTTCGCCTTGGGGTGATGATCAATTACTTTTGTACGTAGAAAATAATTAATGACTTCTTCAGCCAGAATGAGAAGTACAAAAAGAGAAACAATCACGATTATCCAACTCATATATATTCCTCCCTTACTATCCCTATCATGTTTATGGATATATCTACCACATTATGAATTGAAATAAACATGTTGGGACCGTAAAGAACAAGCTTTCTTTATTCTACTCAGCAGATGTAGGGATGCAATTGAAAAAAACGGAGCCTGCATTCAGCTCCGTTTTTTCATCATGCATCATGGAATGAATCCTTAAGCCTTTTTAGTTGAGACAGCATGCGGGGGTGTTTCAGGAACCTTAATGAAAAGCATTCCGACCAGGCTGGCAAATAGGCTTAGAACTATGAAAATAATAAAGGTACTCAAAGGTTCAATCAACGCTACTATAGGAGGACCTAAAGCGACACCTGTAAACCTCATTGAACTGTAAATGGAGGTAATGGTTCCACGGTGTTCTTTCTCAATTCCTTCTGTTATCAATGCATCCAAACAGGGAAGGGCTGCACCCATTCCGATACCAGCAATGGAAAAAATGCTCAAGATGACCCATTTTCCTTCAGTAAAGATTATTGGGATGAAAGCCACCGAGCTCATTAAGGATCCAAATACGATGACCCACTTCATCTTGTCTTTGCTCTTTCCGATCACTTTTCCGGTTATATAGGAGGTTAGGCATAAAAAAAGAAGTGGGACTGCTAAATATAGTCCCTTCATTACTCCGTTAATTCCGTAAGACTGCTCTAAGCGGGTTGATAAATAATATAAAAATCCAAATAAAGTAAACATGGAAATAATTCCGATAATAAAGATTCCGAAAATCCATTTCTTTTCCTTCCTAAGGACGATTCCCACCTCATGAACAAATTCCTTAATACTTTGTTTCGCTACTTCTCCTTTTTTAGCCGGGACTTTTACAAAAACGACGATCAATAGAATGGATAAAAGGGAAAATACCGGAATGGAAAAGAAGGGAATAAACCAAATCCATGCGGCAAATAATGCACCAAGTATCGGACTTAGAACTTTGCCGAAAGTATTAGATGTCTCGATTATGCCCAATCCTATGGTGATTTGATCATCATCTTCATAGAGATCACCGACGGTAGGGATGACAACCGGGAAAGCACCGGCTGCTCCAATTCCTTGAACAACCCTTCCTGCAATTACAAAAATATAGGCGTTCGACCCGTATATGGAAGCAAGTCCACAAATGAGGCCTCCGATTCCTGCAATGACTAAACTGGGTATTAAAATTTTTTTCCTCCCGAAACGATCGGATAAGTAACCGGCAATCGGAATGCAGAGTATGGCTATGATGGAGTATACGGTGATGATCAAGCTTGATTGAAATCCCGTAATGTTAAGCTCCTTTTCTAATTGAGGAAGAACAGGGATCAACATCGAATTTCCGAGTGTCATAACTAAAGGAATAGAGGATAACGCAAGTAAATCTAATTTTTTCTTACTTTCCATTTCGTGCACCTCATTCTTATTTATACAACTATTATTTTCTTCAACAGGAGCAATTTCATACTATTTAATTATTTGATTATAATATCATTATGTAAACTTAAGATTTCTTTCTTCTCTAAGTGAAAACTTACCCTTCTCTCATTCAATTTTAATGAAAGTGGAGGAAAATGAGGGTAATAATAAAAGGGAGGTAAGAACCATGTGGATTCGAATAATTCCTATTTTATTTTTCAGTTTTACTGCCATTACATTAATGACGTATCAAGGTATTGAAATCTTTCAAGCGCTTAATGATTTTATTTTCAGTAAAAGTAAAATAAAATAAGACATATTAAGCATTTAGAGCAGGTGATTTATGTGAAAAGAATTTTAGTCATAGAAGATGAAAAAAATCTCTCCCGGTTCATTGAACTGGAACTTAAATATGAAGGATATGAAGTGGGTCTTGCCTATGATGGAAGAGGGGGGTTAGAGAAAAGTTTAAACGAGGATTGGGACATAATCTTATTGGATCTTATGCTGCCGAATTTAAACGGACTTGAGGTTTGCAGAAGAATCCGGCAAGTGAAAGCTATTCCGATCCTCATGATCACGGCAAGGGATAGTGTAATGGATCGTGTATCAGGATTGGACAGCGGAGCAGATGATTATATCGTAAAGCCTTTTGCTATTGAAGAACTGTTAGCGAGATTGAGGGCCGTATTTAGACGAGCCGGAAATGAAGAAACAGCTTCGACTCAAACAACTTATCATTACCGTGATATCACCGTTCAAAAGGAGTCACGGCAAGTGTTTAAGCTTGAAAATGAAATCGAGGTTACGAAAAGGGAGTATGACCTTTTACTCGCCTTATTGGAAAATAAAAATATTGTTTTGACACGTGAAGTCCTTCTCAATAAAGTGTGGGGCTATGATACCGAGGTTGAAACGAACGTAGTGGATGTTTATGTAAGATATTTGCGAAATAAAATTGATTCGCCTGACGAAGATAGCTACATCCAAACTGTACGTGGTACCGGGTATGTGATGAGGACATGAATACATTCATAAATCGTTTTAAGCCCTCTTCTCTTAAAGTGAAGTGGGCATTAGCGGCTGGTTCAGCCATTTTCCTTGCCTTTTTCTTATTTAGTTTTTTTCAATATCATGCAATCAGTAAGTGGATGGTGGATGAAGAAGAAAATAACTTTGGTCGTGTTCTGGATGAAATTACGGTGTTTTTTAAACAAAAAGGGCCAAATATACAGCTCCAGGACATTTATGAAAGCCGGGATTTGATGAAACAAATAGCTGAAAAGGACCAGACTATACGTATTTTAGATCGTCGGGGTGATCAAGTATTGGAAATACGAGGTGAAAATGAATCAGCTTTTTACGTTCCTTTTCAACCCGTTAGAGAGAAGGCAGTTACACTCATTGAATCTGAGGGAAAACAAATGCTTATTGGGAGATCTCCGATAAGATCGAGTCAATTCAACGGATATTTTGAAATTATCCAGCCTTTAAGCCGATATGAAAAGATCATGAAGAACCTGTTCTGGATGATGACCATCACCGGGGTACTCGCGCTCTTGATCAGTGCAATTATCGGCTATTTCATGGCCAGAAGCTTTGTGCGTCCATTAAATAAGCTTTCTGAAACAATGAGATCCATCGAAAGAAAAGGGTTCCACGAAAGAGTGGAGATTGTGAAGGCCCATGATGAAATCAGTGACCTATCACAAATTTTCAATAAGATGATGAGCGAAATCGAGAAATCGTTTCAGCAACAGCAACAATTTGTTGAAGATGCATCACATGAATTGAGAACGCCCATACAGGTATTAGAAGGACACCTGGCTCTTTTGAACAGGTGGGGAAAAAAAGATCCGACGATACTGGAAGAATCTTTACAGGTATCATTGGAAGAACTTGAAAGAGTGAAAAGGCTTATAGGTGAATTGCTAGAGCTTTCCAGGGCAGATTGTGAGAAATTTGATCTTCAAACCGCTCGTGCCAATCCACGAAAAGTGGTTGATAAGGTTATTAGAGACTTTAAATTTCTACATCAAGAACACACTTTTCTGTGCTTGGATGAGTTGGATTATGAAGCGATGGTGATTATTATGCCAAGGCATCTGGAACAAATTATGATCATCCTGTTAGATAATGCCGTTAAATACTCTGATAAGCATTCAAACATTGAAATAAAGCTAGTGAATCGTGAAGAAGATGTGATGATCGAGGTGAAAGACGAAGGAATCGGAATTCCAGAAGATGATCTTCCAAAGGTATTTGACCGGTTCTACCGTGTGGATAAGGCCAGAAGTCGTGAAAAAGGCGGTTATGGTTTGGGATTAGCCATTGCATCAAAGCTCATCCAAAACTACAACGGTGATATCTTAGCCTTAAGAAACGAACCCTCAGGTACAATTTTACGCATCTCTCTTAAGTATGCTCATTAAATGTATTCTACGAGAAATGACGTCTCAGTATTTATCTGAGACGTCTATTTCTGTATATTGCATGTCGATACTTTTAGGTATTTTCAGCTCTAATATGCCGTCTTTGTATTGGGCAACCGCACCTTTTTTTTTCACAAGACAAGGGAGTGTGATGACCTGTCTTTCCCCCTGCTCAGGGATGTTCTCGATAATTGCCTGATTCGAAGTATGGAAAATTTTCAATTGCTTCATCCACTCTTCACTAGGAACCTGAAACCGGATGTAAATATCCTCAAAAGATTCAAAGACATTTGCAGATATTGAATTAGATGCAGGAGAAGACTGACCCCGCTGAGATTTCTGCTCCTGTTTGCCCATCGGATTCATAAAGGATTGCGCCCCGCTCATCATGTCATTCGGATTCATCATACCGTCCCATCCGCCCGGGAACATTTTTTTCATCATACCCTGTATATAGGAATCCATTTCATTCGGATTCATCTGATTCATTTGATCTTTCATGTCTTTACTGAAAGGGAATAAACTCCATGGGAACATGTGAACCACCTCACTTTATCTATATAGGCCAACCGCCATGATTGTTATATTATATGCAACGCATGGGCGATGAGTTCATTTGCAATAGGGAAGAAATTAAACACTAAGGTTTATTTATCATTCTGAAAATCTTATAATCTATAAAAATTTGTGAAAAATAACAAAAAATATTTGGTTTTTTTTAGTAACAGTAGTAAGATGGTTTATGAAAAAAGCACCCTCATATCAGGGATACAAGAAGGTGAAAGAGAAAGCGCTTAATAAAATATTATTTCAGAATAGTCGAATATACTAAAAGGTTTTCTTGTAATTTATTATGGGAATATAAGTAATATCCATATGCATAATACGGAAAACAAAATTTTGAGAAATTTGTCATAAAGTCTTTATCTTACTACAGCACAGTGATAAAATGTCCTTGTAAGCGTTTTAATGTGTTTAAAATTACTATTCTTGCATAATGAAATAAGGCTTTGGAATTGTAAGAATACATGATACCCAAATTATACTAACTGGCAAAATAGTTGGAGGTTTTTCACAATGAAAAAGCAATCGGCAAAAGGGGAACCGTGGCAATCGTTTTACGGACCTAACCTAGGCTATGTAATGGAGGTTTATGAGCAATTCTTGGAGGATCCAACAGACGTAGATCCGGAATTGAAAGAATTATTCGAACAATGGGGCCCTCCTACAGCTGAAGACGTACAAGTAATCGCAAGTGCTCAGCATGGGGATACATCATTCACGTTGCCAGCACAACCGACTGCGTTAAGTAAAATGGTAGCTGCAGTCAAATTAGCAGATAATATTCGTACCTATGGTCATTTGGCTGCGGATATTAATCCCCTTAATGACCGAAATAAAGACACAAGAAGAATTGAACTATCGGAGTTTAATTTATCTGAAGAAGATTTAAAGCAGATTCCTGTTGATTTCTTATGCCCGAATGCACCTTCTCACATAAAGGATGGCTTGCAGGCAATCAATCATTTAAAACAGGTCTACACCAAAAAACTGGCATTTGAATATGCTCATGTTCATGAGCTTGAAGAAAAGAATTGGTTAAGAGAAAAGATTGAATCAGAATCCTATTTCACTCCTCTTTCTAAGGAAAAGAAACTGGCGTTATTAAAACGCCTTGCCGAAGTGGATGGATTTGAAAAATATATTCACCGTACATTTGTTGGTCAGAAGCGTTTTTCCATTGAAGGACTGGATTCTATGGTACCTTTACTGGACGAAATGGTTCGTTATTCAGTTGAATCAGGTGCTAAAACAGTCAATATCGGGATGGCACACCGAGGGCGCTTAAACGTGTTGGCCCATGTCATTGGTAAACCGTATGAAATGATTTTTGCTGAATTCCAACATGCCCCAAGCAAGGATCTGATTCCTTCAGAAGGATCAATTGGGATTACATATGGATGGACAGGTGATGTTAAGTATCATTTAGGTGCTGATCGCGAAATCTCTCCTCTACAGTCGTCAACAGCGAGAGCACGTGTCACTCTGGCGAATAACCCAAGTCACTTAGAGGTTGTGAGCCCGATTGTGGCTGGTTACACACGTGCTGCACAAGAAGTTCGGGAAGATAAGGGTTATCCAGGGCAATCACCGGAATCTTCCTATGCCATCATGATTCACGGAGATGCTGCCTTCCCTGGACAAGGTGTTGTAGCTGAAACATTAAATATGAGTCAATTACGTGGATATAACACTGGTGGATCCATTCACCTGATTGCGAACAATATGATCGGCTTCACGACTGAAAGCCGCGATTCCCGCTCTACGAAATATGCATCTGATACTGCCAAAGGCTTTGAAGTTCCGATTGTCCATGTCAATGCAGATGATCCTGAAGCTTGTCTTGCTGTAGCGGTGCTCGCCTATGAATATCGTAAAACCTTTGGAAAAGACTTTGTCATTGATTTGATTGGCTACCGTCGTTTTGGTCATAACGAAATGGATGAACCGATGGTGACGAATCCATTAATGTACTCAGTCATTCAAAACCATCCAAATGTTAAGAAACTATATGCTGAAAAATTAATTTCAGAAGGAATCGTCACAGAATCAGATGTAGAGAAAATGGATACCGACATCGAAGAAGAATTAAAAGGGGCTTACGATAAAGTACCGGCTAAAGACGATGATCCCGATACCGTGCTTGCTCCACCTGAGTACGTAGCAAATGGCTTACCGGAAATTAATACGAGTGTTGATTTTAATAAGCTTGAAGGTTTAAACAATGAACTGCTTCAATGGCCGGAGGGCTTTAATGTGTTCAAGAAATTGGATCGCATTTTAAAGCGACGCAGCCAGGTGTTTGAAGGTAAAGGGAAAATTGACTGGGCCCATGCTGAGACTTTGGCGTTTGCTTCAATCTTGAAGGATGGTACGCCGATTCGATTAACAGGACAGGATTCAGAGCGTGGTACATTTGCTCAACGCCACCTGGTTCTTCATGATGAAAAAACCGGTGAAGAATACATTCCTTTACACAATCTAAAGGACAGTCATGCTTCGTTTGTTGTTCTTAATAGTCCTCTTACTGAAACAGCTGTTGTTGGATATGAGTATGGGTACAATGTATTTGCACCTGAGACATTGGTTCTTTGGGAAGCTCAATTTGGTGATTTCTCCAATATGGCACAGGTAATGTTCGATCAATTTATTTCAGCTGGCCGTGCAAAATGGGGTCAAAAAACCGGTCTGGTTATGCTGTTACCGCATGGATACGAAGGTCAAGGGCCGGAACACTCAAGTGCCCGCTTAGAACGATTCCTGCAACTGGGTGGAGAATATAACTGGACGGTTGCCAACTGTTCTACAGCTGGTCAATACTTCCATATTCTTAGACGTCAGGCTGCCATTTTACAAAAAGAAGAAGTAAGACCACTTGTAATCATGACGCCGAAAAGCTTGCTGCGAAATCAATTTGCAGCTGTCACTGCTGAGGAATTAGCTCATGGAGAATTCCATTCAGTTCTGGAGCAAAAGGGTCTTGGTGAGAACCAGGCTGCTGTTGAACGGGTTGTATTGTGCAGCGGGAAAATTGCGATTGATTTAGAAGAGCACCTTCAAAATATCGATGATAAAGATTGGTTACACATTCTTAGGGTAGAAGAAATTTATCCATTCCCTAAAGGTGATATATCGGGAATACTGGAAAGATATTCAAACCTTAAAGAAATTGTATGGATTCAAGAAGAACCTAAGAATATGGGCGCGTGGACATTTGCAGAATCACGACTTCGTGCCATTGCACCTGAGGGTGTTGAAGTGCATTATGTCGGTCGTCGCAGACGTTCCAGTCCATCAGAAGGTGAACCAACAGTACACAAAAAGGAACAATCACGAATTATTAACGAAGCGTTAACTCGATAAGAAAGAGGAGGACATCACAGTGGCAGAAATTAAAGTTCCAGAATTAGCAGAATCAATTACAGAAGGTACAATCGCCCAATGGTTGAAACAACCAGGGGATTATGTGGAAAAGGGCGAATACATCGTTGAACTGGAAACAGATAAAGTGAATGTTGAAGTGATTTCAGAAGAAGCAGGTACGATTCAAGAACTTAAAGCTGATGAAGGCGATACGGTCGAAGTCGGTCAAGTTATTGCCATAGTCGGTGCAGGTGGAGAAGCTCCAGCAACTTCTGAAACAAAAGAAGAAGCACCTGCCCCTAAACAGGAAGAGAAGAAAGAAGAGGCAACTGAAGTAGCACCAGCGAAAGAGGACAAAAAGAATCGTCCAATCGCTTCTCCTGCTGCTCGTAAGTTGGCACGCGAAAAAGGTATCGATCTTTCCGATGTGCCAACGGATCCTCTAGGCCGTGTTCGTAAGCAGGACATTGAAGCCTATAGCAATAAGCCGGCTGAAGCTCCATCTAAACCTTCTGTTCAAGAGAAGAAAGCACCTGCCAAAAAAGATGATGGAAAGCCGGTTGTTCGTGAGAAGATGTCACGCCGTCGTCAAACGATTGCGAAACGCTTAGTAGAGGTTCAGCAAACAGCTGCCATGCTTACAACGTTTAATGAGATTGATATGAGTAAAGTAATGGAGCTACGTAAACGTAAAAAGGATAAATTCTTTGATGACCACGATGTAAGACTTGGTTTCATGAGTTTCTTTACAAAAGCAGTTGTAGCAGCTCTTAAGAAGTTCCCGTACGTGAACGCAGAAATCGATGGGGATGAAATCGTTCTTAAGAAATTCTATGACGTTGGGGTAGCTGTATCTACGGATGATGGACTGGTAGTACCTGTTGTACGTGATTGTGAACGCAAGAACTTTGCAGAAATCGAAGGGGAAATTATGGAACTGGCTACAAAGGCTAGAAACAACAAATTATCTCTTGGGGATCTGCAAGGTGGTTCATTCACTATAACAAATGGTGGAGTATTCGGTTCATTACTATCAACTCCAATCTTAAACGGACCGCAAGTTGGGATTTTAGGAATGCATAAAATTCAGCTTCGTCCAGTGGCCATTGATAAAGATACAATGGAAAATCGCCCTATGATGTACATTGCTTTATCGTATGATCATAGAATTATTGATGGGAAAGAAGCTGTTGGATTCCTGGCAATGGTGAAAGATTTACTTGAGAATCCAGAAGATTTACTACTTGAAGGCTAAGTAGTCCTGATTGAATAAGAATAGATGAATGTTTGGCTGATTCATACATCCATTAGTGGATTGTGGATCAGCCTTTTTTCACGTTTTTTTACTAAGAGAATAAAATATGGATAACTAAAATAAAGTTTACCAAAGGAAACTCTTGGACAGATAAAGGGGGAAGGTTTAATGATGAAGAATTTCAATTCAAAAAAAGTAATTAAGTATTCGTATCTATTTCATAAAATGGGAATATTGGATAATGAGCAATTCAAACAAATTGAGGAATACCATGGATCCAAAATTAAGAAACACAGTTAAGGCATGGTTCTAAAATGAATGGGCTTTCAACATGTGGTGTCGATTTTTCACGGTCATTTGATTGGAGAGCATGGTGCTGAAATCAATCGCACAGTTTAAATGAGTTAGAATGAAAAAAGACAGGCTCAAGTGAAAATGAGTCTGTCGTGAAAATTTCATCTCAGGGGGTGAGATAAAAGCTAGTATTCTTTTTTAATTGTCAAGATTTCCTAAAAGGCTTTAATCCTCGGTTACGAATTTCTTTCTTAAGAAGCAAAATCCAGTCTTGATCATTCCCTTGTTTCTCAGCATCACGATAAGCTGCCACCAACTGTTCATTACTTAAGATTTTCATGACCAACCTCCCAGGAATGTATAAAATATAGAATTTTCTATATTTTCTATATATTCTACATAGAAATTACTCATTTGAAAAGGTTTTTTTATAAATTATGTCTAAAGTAGTATTTTTAGTTATTATGTAGAAAAAGGTTTAGAGAAGACGTTTTTTGTCTAAATTAAAAAGTTAGAATCATCGGGTTCATGTAGAAACTTGCCATCTAACTCCTGTCAATAGCTCTTCACCTTAGAGAAATAAAAGACAAGAGAAAGTTCTTATTAATTAGTTTGAAAATTTTAATTTTTGTGATAATATTACACGCATAAGGAACTAAAATTTTAACCTCTTGGACTACATAAACTGAAAGGTTCCAGGCTTAACATAAATACAGGTAAAGGGGGATATTCATTTGTCGGAGATTTTACATGCAACTGTAGGTGAATTACTCGAAGAAAAAGCTCGTATACAGCCTGAGGTTGAAGCGGTCGTTTACGCAGACAGAGGTTTAAGATGGTCTTATCATGAATTTAATCAACAGTGCAGGCAAGCTGCAAAGGGGTTTATGAATCTCGGGATCAATAAAGGGGACCATATCGCCATATGGGCTTCTAACACTCCTGAGTGGTTAGTTAGTCAGTTTTCGACGGGCAAAATGGGAGCTGTACTGGTAACCGTAAATACTAATTATCGTACTGCTGAATTAGAATATTTATTAAAGCAATCTGACAGTAAAACGATTATTTTGATGGAAGAGTTCAGAGGAGCTTCCTATATAGACATGTTGTATGAAATTTGTCCTGAATTGAGAACGTCTAAGCCAGGAGAATTGGAGAGTTCAAAACTTCCTTATTTAAAAAATGTAATTGTCTTAGGGGAGAAGGCATATCCAGGTACATATAGCTGGCAGGATATTATGGATAGAGGGGATGATGTTGAGGAAGGTGAGCTGGATGAAAGACTTTCGAGCCTTTCCCCCCATGATGCCATCAATATGCAATACACGTCAGGAACGACAGGATTTCCTAAAGGAGTCATGCTTACCCACTCGAATATCGTAAACAATGGTTATAATATTGCCGGGTGCATGAGATTGACGAACGAAGACCGTTTATGTATTCCTGTTCCATTCTTCCATTGCTTCGGATGTGTATTGGGAACACTTGCATGTGTATCTGTTGGGGCTACTATGGTTCCATTACAGGAATTCGATCCTAAACAGGTACTCCAAACGGTGCAGGATGAAAAATGTACCGGACTTCATGGGGTGCCAACCATGTTTATTTCCGAGTTAAACCTTCCAGACTTTGATCAATACAATCTTTCCCATTTGCGTACTGGAATTATGGCCGGAAGTAACTGTCCGATCGAAGTAATGAAGGGCGTCATGGACAAAATGGGAGCAGATGAGATAACCATTGCCTATGGTCAGACAGAATCTTCCCCTGTCATTACGCAGACACGTACCCATGACCCGATTGAATTAAAGGTGGAAACGGTTGGAAAATCCTTGCCAAATGTAGAGGTAAAGATTGTGGAGCCTGGATCGAACCGGGAAGTTCCCCATGGGGTACAGGGAGAGTTGTGTACTCGTGGGTATCACGTCATGAAAGGGTACTACAAGAATGAAGAGGCTACCAGGTTAGCCATAGATCATGAAGGTTGGTTGCATACTGGTGACTTAGCGGTCATGGATGAACATGGCTATTGTAGAATTACAGGAAGATTAAAAGACATGATCATTCGAGGCGGTGAGAATATTTATCCGAGAGAAATCGAAGAATTTCTTTATTCCCATCCAAAGGTATTAGATGTTCAAGTCATTGGAATTCCTGATGAAGTTTATGGTGAAGAAGTTATGGCCTGGATTATTTTGAAGGAAGGTCTAACCGCAACACCAGAAGAGATTAGAGAATATTGCACAGGGAAGATATCCCGTCATAAGATTCCAAGGTATATCGAGTTTACTGATTCCTACCCAATGACAGCCTCAGGGAAAATTCAAAAGTTTCGTTTAAGAGAGCAGGCGAAAGAAGCAGCCCTGCCTAAAAGTAATTAACAAATTGAAAACGCTTCCTTGAAAAGGACATTCCCAATTCATCGGGAATGTCCTTTTCATACGGATATAAGAGTATAATAGAATATTAGATAACTGAAATTTCAGAGACTATTTGCTAAAATAAAGGAAAGCCGTATTATATTATTAACTATAATTTAATTATGTAAACAAAAGAAAGGGGATTATCTGTGTACGTTTTTGTTTATGGGACGTTAAGAAAACACGAAAGCAATCATTTTTTATTAAAGGAAGCCATATTGATGAGGGAACAAGCTTGGGTGGAAGGTGTTCTTTACGATACAAAAAGAGGATATCCTGCACTAAAAGAAGGCAATGGGACCACTTATGGCGAATTATATAAAATCAACTCCGGTATATTATCACCGTTAGATGAGTTGGAGGATTTCATCGAAGAACGTGAAGACAACCTTTATATACGAAAGCTTAAACTGGTCAACACAGATAATGGACCGCAGGAAGCTTTTGTGTATTATTCTGAAAACGAAGAATTGTTCCAAGAAGAAATTCTTTCAGGAGATTGGAAAGTACATCAGTTTCTACATGAAAAGCCTGATAGAATACTTTATTTTGCGTATGGTTCGTGCATGGATGATGAGCGTTTTAAATTAGCGCAAGTAGATCACCATTTTAAAAACTGTCTTGGTGCAGGCGTTCTAGAAGGATATTCTATGAAGTATCTCTTTAAAGTACATGATGGTGGCAGGGGAGACATCATTGAGGATGGAGGGACAATGGAAGGAGTAGTATATGATCTCCCTCAACAAGCAGTAGAATACTTGTTCACAAGAGAAGGGGTAGACCCTGGATGGTATAGAGCAGCTTTCATCGACATACAGATTGGCGGCAAGCTTTTCAAGGACGTATTAACCTTTATTGTGAAAGGGAAGTGTCTGGAAACTTGTCCCCCAGATCATTATGCAAAAGAGATTCTACGTGGTAGTCGGCCACATGTAAGCAAGTCCTATCATGAAAAGCTACAGCAACAATTAGTTGGAATAGGGATGACAGAAGATCAGGTGCAGGATCTTCTTAACGAAGAAGAATAGATGTACGAAATGAGATCCGGGAGGTGAAGTCATGAAGATAAGTGATGATCAATTATTTACTGCAATAGAATCACATCACTGGGACTATCCAGGTCGATTGATTCCGAGTGAAGTGGATAGTTTACACAGTGATGGAATCGTTGCAATTAAAAATAAACAGTTGAAAAACGTATTTGCTAATAAGGTACCTAAATTCATTGTGAACAATATGAATGAACTGCATGAAAAATGGAAGGTGGTTGAAGGATTCTATGGAAAGGAATCCTTTAGTATGTGGATCAGGGAGCCACTTATTGATCAGGGAGAGGAATTCCTCCAATCACATGATGGTATTCTGGAAGAGCGTTATGAGGGGCTGTTTTTTGATCTAAACCAGAGTCATTTCATCCCTTCACCTGCTCATAGAGTCATTACAGTTGAAAGTGACCTTCACATCCATGATCTTGTAGAAATCAGTTCCTGCTTATGGGGATATCGGGAGGAAGATAAGCCGGTCATCTTTAATCAAAGAAGAGAGTTTATGAGGAATTGGGGACCGGATGGTGGGTTCACACTAGCTTACAATAAAGAGGGTGATGCCGTTGGATACGGAAATTATCGGTTTAGCCGTGATCATGAAGTCCTTTACCTCAATGGAGGAGGGGTGCTCCAAGAAGCAAGGCATGGAGGAGTATATTCTTCAATAGTTGCCCATCGATTGGAAATGGCACAACGAGCGCAATGTCGGTTTGTAACCTGTCAGGCCAGAGTCGGGCACTCTGCACCGATTCTCAAGAGGTTGGGCTTCCGAGCGTTTTCAACCTATCAATATTGGGTAGTGAATAGAAAAGCGCAGGCAGGTTTGAAAAGCACGAAAAAATAGTCGCTTTGTGTGAAATGGGGTGATGCGATGGATGTTTTACTACAATTGGTCGATCAATTTGGATATATCGCCATGTTTCTTTTTAGCTGGATTGTTTTTTTAGGATTACCGGTACCTAACGAACTCGCTGCTGCACTATCGGGATATTTATCTGAATGGAGAAATTTCGACCCGTATACCTCCTTTTTCTTTATGTATAGTGGATTAATCTCTTATGGAATCTTCGCCTTTTTAAATGGCCGATATTTCGGGACAAAATTAATTTCCCGTTTTATGAAGGGAAATAAATCAAGGAAACTCATTGATAATGGTGAAAAATGGATAAACAAGTATGGTCCATTTGCCATTTCGTTTAGCTATTTTATACCAGGCATCCGATTATTCATGCCTTATATTGCAGGTACTTCAAAAGGGATTTCTTTCATGAAGTTTCTCTTATTTGCTCTTCCGTCTGCTTTCGTTTGGGGATATGTGTATTTTCAGATTGGGAGGTATTTTCCAAAGAGTTTTCAGGGATTACTGGAAGAAGTGAGCGTGAAGGTAGGAATCATTTTCACCATTTTATTCATCGGGGTTATCGTGTACAGTATTGTCTTTACCTTGAAAAAAAAACCTAATACCTCGAAATGGAAAAAGGTACGTTATCGAAAAGTAAGAAAAGACTGATCAAAGATGCCTTCTCCTTTAATCAGTCAATCCTGTTCATCCTTAATAATAGTAAAATACTTCTCGAATACACCCAATGCTTTAATTGTGGTTCTTGAGCCATTTTCATCCTCATATATTTTACCGATAGTGTTAAATAACAAGTAGCCGTTTTTAACATTTGAGCCTGTTTCAATCAGGGTTGAATAAGAATTTCCTTCAAGTTTCTTCGTACATGTTATAGATTCATGGCATTCAATATTGTATTCATCTAAAAGCCATAAATAAAATTGTTCTTCATTAGGTCTGTGGGTGCTCATGTAAAAAACTATCAAAACCAAAGTGAACATACCTATTCTTTTTAATCCGTTTCTCACGATAATCGAACCTCTCCTGCAAATTCCTCCTATAATATACCATATATTCTTATTGAAAGTGATAGTTTCACAAAAAAAACTGACAAATGAGATAGTAGTTGAACTTATAGCTCTGTAAGAATATACTATTAGCATAGTACAGTCATATAGGAGGTTATTGAATTGATTCACAAAACTTGGACGGAAAACAATACCGGAAAAAAGGTGAAATGCGTACATACGGATGCGAAGAAATATACAGTAGAAAATGTTTTAACCATTGGAAAAGAATACGAAGTAAAAAACGAATCTGAAGAGTATTACTTCGTCATAGATGAAAGCGGGAAAATGGGAGGCTTCTACAAAGAGTATTTTGAAGAGGTGTAAGCCACCCCTTTCTGGCTGGTTTCTCCAAATGGGGAGAAACCGCCTTTTTTTTGATGGCTACTAAAAAGTGGTGCAAATGGGGAGAAGAGAATGCATCACTCATTTAGTAAGCTAATCATTTCTATGGAGGGACCAAGTATCTCTACTTAACCTATTTAAGAGTTATGGATCGGAAGTATATGGAGAGGTTCAAACGAGTGAAGCTGATATTCAAGATATGATTGAATCTATTCCTGAAGCTGACCGATATGGGCTTTGGGATGAAGGGGAATTTGCAAAAAGTGGCGTCGCAATGGGCTTGCCCATTATTTGCTTTCTCATGCTTTTTCAAAATTGAAAGATGAAGGTATGACTGCAGCAGTTCTTTCAGTCGACAGTGATAGCTATGCAGACGCAACCATTGTTTATCAAAAAGCAGCTGGAATGTACGTATATCGAGGGTTCACTCGATATGATTTAGAATTTTAGAAGCTAAAAAAACATCCAATCAAGGGTGTTTTTTTACATTTTGGTATATTAATTGGTTCCTAATCCAGAACTAAAATAAATGCTTTGAAACAAAATTAGGCAGAGCCTTTGCAGTGAAAGCGTTATTACATGTAGAATGTCTAGTATGTGAAATGGAAAGGATGTCATTAAATGAATGTTGAACGGTTATTACCAGAATCGGTTACTTATATAATAAACGAGAGAAAACAATTATTTTCTTCTCCTGAGCATTCTTCATTAATTGGAGAAGGGGGGTATACCGCAAGTGAAGACTATATTATTGAAGATAGTATCATCTCTCTGTCATTAGGGAAAAATCTTCTTCTTAAGGGGCCCACTGGTTCAGGGAAAACGAAACTATCTGATACCTTGTCATCCATCTTCTCTCAACCGATGCACAGTATAAATTGCTCGGTTGACTTAGATGCAGAAGCCTTACTGGGTTATAAAACAATCAGCGAAAGAGAAGGTAAAAACACCATTGAATTCATTGAGGGACCTGTTATTCAAGCGATGAAAAATGGGCATCTCCTTTATATTGATGAAATCAATATGGCTAAGCCTGAAACGCTGCCGATCTTAAATGGTGTGTT
Source organism: Rossellomorea sp. H136 (assembly GCF_056838065.1). Classification (NCBI taxonomy): domain Bacteria; kingdom Bacillati; phylum Bacillota; class Bacilli; order Caryophanales; family Bacillaceae; genus Rossellomorea; species Rossellomorea sp. H136. The sequence continues at coordinate 2,797,468 of NZ_CM166371.1, read as the reverse complement.
GGACTACCGCAGAAGTATAACTAATCCATTTACAGGTGAAATAGTCAAAGCCGCACCTACATTCGGTGTAATAGCGGCAATTAATGAAGGATATGTTGGCACAGTTCCGTTAAATGAAGCGTTAAAAAATCGTTTTGTTGTAATCGATGTACCGTATATCGAAGGGGAAACGTTAAAAAGTGTGATTGAAAGTCAAAGCAAGCTGTCCGATTCTAAGCTTATTACTCAATTTGTAGCCCTGTCTTCGGATTTATTGGTTCAAGTGAAAAATGGCCAAATTTCAGAGGAAGCGGCTTCCATACGCGCCCTATTGGATGCCTGTGATTTAGCCGTGTACTTGCCGGCAAAAAGGGCTATACAACGAGGAATCGTTGATAAACTGGAAGACGAACGAGAAAAAGCGGCTATTCAAAATATAGCTGAAACCTTATTTGAATGAGGGACATGTAATGCATCGATTTATCCAATTTAATGATGAAACCATAGACTCTTTTTTAGTGATGGAAATGGCTGATTTGACGAAAACACTTTCCAAAAATGCCGATATGAACTTGAAATACGGACCGTTTTCTTATCTCGATTATAAAGAAGGAACGGTTTATGTCAGTCACTTTTGGGATCACCGAAAAAAAGAAGAAGAAATACATGGATTAAAAAGTGATATTTATTTAAGGACGATCGGTAATCTTCATGAAACCAAGAACGATGATGTTCTCAATTATATTGAGAAGGTGAAAGCAACGTCTGTTCCCCGATTTGCCAAGCAGCTATTTGTCATTGGTGAAGAAGCTCGCTTAGAGGAAATTTGTAAATCCAAGCGTCCCGGAACAAAGAAGTCATTTGAAACGAGAAGAAAATTATATCGCCAGCACTTCGAAGCACAACTTAAAGTAAACATAACGAAAAGTGTTTTTACAGATGCATTATTTAATTCAATATTCCTTCTGCTCCATGCACAATCTCCATTAGAAGAACCCGTTCGGGTAAATGAGGAGATTGATTTAGCAATGCCCTTTTTGCATCGGCAAATCACCCGCTTCTTTGAAACCCGAAACACAAAAGATGTGGTAAGAATATGCTTGGAAATGGTAGAAGTAATAGATGAGATTGTTAGAAAAGATATGTTAAATGAATACTTCCATTTACCTGAAGATGTGTATAACACGGAGGAAATGGTTACAGAAACATTTGACGATTTAAAGAGAAAAGATCCCCTTGCAAATCAGGATGTGTTGGAAGAAGAAAGCACAGGGGAGGAAGAAGTCTTAGATGAAGAATTCCGTACTTGGCACCGGGAAACGAGTGACAAAGGGGAGTCATTCCTTCAGTTTGACTTAGATCAAGGGTCTCAATCCGATCTTATGGGCGAAGGTGTCCGTGAAGGAGATGATGGGGACCAGGCAATGGCTATGGTACAGGGCTCAGCTAAAGAAACTGAGCAGGAGCAGTACCAAAATGTAAGGGCGCAAGAGCAAGAAAGGACTGAACTTGGTGGAGGGGAAGGCGAGTATGGAAAGGACAATCGTTTTGCTGTACCTCACTTTATTTCGCCAACCATCCCTACTTCAGAAGACAAGCACTTGTATAACCTTAACAAAGGGTTAATTGCTCCTTATCAAAAGAAACTTCAGAAAATGATCGAGAAAACATTGGAGCATAAGCGAATCCAGCCTAGAAGTGATTTGCACTTCGGCAGGTTGAACAAAAAGTTATTGCGCTTTATCACAGACGATAACCCAAGACTTTTCTATAAAAAGCAAAACCCTTCATCTGAAATAGATGCTGTTTTCTCATTATTAGTAGACTGTTCAGGTTCGATGTATGATAAAATGGATCAAACCAAGCTGGGAATTACGTTATTTCATGAATCGTTAAAGTCCGTTCGGGTGCCACATGAGATTGTCGGCTTCTGGGAAGATACGAACCGGGCGACAAAGACCAGTCAACCAAATTACATGAATCCTGTACTGGACTTCTATTCTTCCTTAAAACCTAACAGTGGTTCAGAAATCATGCAGCTCCAGCCTGAAGAAGATAATCGGGACGGCTTTGCCATTCGGTTAATGACAGAACGGATTCTTAGACGGAACGAAAAACAGAAATTTCTTCTTGTCTTTTCAGATGGTGAGCCAGCAGCCATGGATTATGAGCAAAACGGGATTGTTGATACTCATGAGGCTGTATTAGACGCAAGAAAACAAGGGATAGAAGTCATCAACGTCTTTTTAGCGAACGGCGAAATAGATGAGGGGCAAAGAAAAACCATTCAGAATATATATGGGAATTACAGCATTCTTGTTTCAGATGTAGAAGAACTCCCTGAGGTTTTGTTCCCTTTATTACGGAAGCTTCTTTACAAAAGTATATAGATGAAGAACCAAGACGATTACATGGGAAACATGTAGTCGTCTTTTTTAGGGGGAGGAATTCATATCAGTCCTTAGGCTGAAACAAAATCAATCATCCATCTCATTCGGATCCCCTTTACCTGCAATATACTGAAAGTAATAAAATTTAAGGGGATGGATAGGATGAACAATATTTCTGATATGAATGCCGCGATTCATGAATATCACAGAATTAATCACATCTTGAATCTAAAAGGGTGGAGGCAAGAGAGAACCATTAAGAAACCATATTTCTCTCCATGGTTTGGTAAAAATCTGTAAGTGGAGAATTCGTTAAGTTCAAAAAAGAGGAAAAAATGTATAATAAAGGAATGACTATTCTCAATTTATCGTAGGAGGTCATTCCTTTTTGTATGATGAAAAATCAATCATATAAATGCGAGTCGTATCCATGACGAAGGGAAGGTTAATAAATAATAAGATGAGAAAAAATTTATTAAGAAAGGGAGGTCACGGTGATTATGCATGAGTTAGATATGCACCATATTTTTGAACTGGGACTTATTTTAGTGATGATCGCAGCAGGCATAACGGCGATTGCCAAGAAATTCAAACAGCCATATCCAATTGCCCTTGTCATTGTAGGTGCCCTTATCGGGTTATTCAATATACCAGTCCTTGAGCCCCTCAAGGATTTTATAACAGAAGGGGAAGTATTTAATTTTGTCATTATCACATTATTTTTACCAGCGCTTTTGGGAGAAGCAGCTTTGAAGCTGCCTTTTACCCATTTGCGTGCTAACAAGGAGCCGATTATAGCCTTGGCTTTTGGTGGAACATTCATTTCTTTCTTGATAATAGGATTTTCATCGTATTACTTCTTTGACTTTCCCATTCCAGCAGCCTTTGTTTTTGGGGCATTGATGAGTGCGACTGACCCTGTAAGTGTATTATCCATATTTAAAAGTGTAGGCGTAAAGAAGAGATTGGCTGTTGTCATTGAAGGGGAAAGCTTATTTAATGACGGTTTAGCCGTGGTATTGTTCAATATTTCCGCTTACTATTTACTATCCTATATCGATGCAGGCTGGGCCGGACTTGGTAGTGGGATTTGGGAGTTCATCCGGGTAGTATCCCTTGGAGTCATTATTGGAAGTTCTCTCGGTTATGCATTTTCCGTTTTAACGAAGTACTTCGATGACTATCCGTTGGAAATTATTTTTAGCGTGATTTTGTTCTATGGTTCATTCCTTCTAACCGAGAGTGTCCATGCTTCAGGTGTAATCGCAGTCGTCATTGCGGCTCTTATATTCGGAAACTATGGCGGGAAAATTGGTATGAGTCCTACGACAAAATTGAACATTAATAGCTTTTGGGACGTAGCTGCATTACTGGCCAATTCCCTCGTTTTCTTAATGGTCGGGCTTGAAATAACAAGGATTGACCTAGTTGAAAAATGGCCGTATATTTTCGCAGCCATTGTCTTGGTACTCTTGGCACGAAGTATTGCCGTCTATACAAGTTTATCTCTCATTGGGAACTTTCCTCATAAATGGAAGCATATTTTGAATTGGGGAGGTTTGAAAGGGTCGTTATCCATTGCCTTGGTACTTAGCTTGCCAAGAGACTTTCCAGGTAGAGAAGACGTCCTGATTCTTGGATTTAGTGTGGTATTATTCAGCCTTGTCATTCAAGGATTAACGATCAAACCACTGATCAATTTATTAGGGATTAAACCAAAGGAGGAAGGACATGCAGAATTTGAAAAATTGCTCAGTCAACTCCACAGATATGAAAGAGCCATTAGTGAAATCCATCGGGTAAAACAAAAGCTCTATATTACAGACCCTGTATCAAATGAGCTTATCGATACGTATACAAAAAGAATTGATATGTTAAAAGCTCAATTGGATGATTTATTCAAAAGAAATCCAGTTATCAAATCAGACCAGCTTACGACACTGAGAAAACACGCATTATACGCAGAATATGAGGCCGTTGCAAAACTGGAAAAGGAAGAAATCATCACAAGCTCTATCGCTGAAAAGGAATATGATGCTATAACAGATAGCCTTGTTCACAATGAAGAAAAATAGCAAAAGAGGGGCCGAATCGGCTCCTCTTTACTTTCTGATTTCAATGAGTTTTTGTTTTAAGTCGTTTTCCATCGTGACCATTTCCTGTTCTGCCTGCTGACGTTTCTGGCGTCCTTCTGCTTGTATGGCCAATGTTTCTTCAATGGTGGAAATAAGGTTTTCTTGAGTTTTCTTCAAAGTTTCAATATCAATGATTCCACGTTCATTTTCTTTCGCAGTTTCAATACTATTTGTTTTAAGCATCTCTGAATTTTTCAGAAGGAGCTCATTGGTGGTGCGCGAAACCTGTTTCTGAGCGGCTACAGCCTTTTGCTGATTCAGAAGAGTCAGCGCAATGGCAATTTGATTCTTCCAAAGAGGAATGGCTGTGAGTACTGATGCCTGTATTTTTTCTGCCAGTGCCTGGTTCGTATTTTGAATTAGGCGTATTTGAGGGGCAGACTGAATGGTCATTTGTCTACTTAGCTTTAAATCATGAATACGTTTATCCAATCGATCTAGAAACTGCATCGTATCATTGATTTCCTGGTAAATTAGCTCGTCATCAGTTTCTTCCGCCTTCTTTCGTAATGAAGGAAGCAGTGTATGTTGAATCTCTTCACGTTTAATTTCAGCTGCTGCAATGTACATATTCAGGGCTTGAAAATAGTCTTTATTTTTTTCATACAAAGTTTCCAATAGTCGATTATCATCAAGCAGGGTCTTTTTTGAATGTTCGAGTCTGACTGAAATGCGATCGATCTGTGAACCAATCTTTTGGTATTTGGAAAGGACCTCCTGCAGGGAGGAAGAGACTTTACGGAATAGCTTTTTGAAAACACCTTTTTGCTTGGTGTTAAGTTCATCCGGATTCATTTGCTCAAGCTTTTTCATTAAATCTCCTAACACATCGCCAATTGGACCGATGTCCCTTTTTTGTACATGATCGAGCATGGAGTGGGAGAAAGTAGAAAGCTGGGTCTGAGCGGCAGTTCCATATTTTAAAATTGCTTCATAGTCCTTATAGTCGATCTGCGCGGCCAATTGTTTTGCCTTTTCCTGCTGTTCTTTTGGTAAGCGGTCGAGTAGCAAAGGAGATTTTGTCTGTTCACTTACAGCAGGCATTTCATCTCCAAACGGGTTGGAAAGCAGCAGGTCCAGTTCAGATTGTTCATTTCGTTGCTCCATCATAAAACCTCCGATAACTATTTTAAGTCTTTTTTATTAGATAAATGTTGATTGGCGAAATTCAGTTCAAACTGTAGTGTATCCATATCATTTGCCAATACTCTTTGCAGATCTTTTTCCAATGAATCTGTCAGGTCATCAAGTGTTGTACGGGTTTGTTGAAGTGATAAGAATGCTTCTTTGTTTTTACCGGGTTGGGCAGCAAGAAACGTATATTTTTCAGTAATTTCAACAACTGAATCCAGATGGTAGAAGAAAAATGACTGTGCAGAAAAAAATCTTTTAGGCTCTTTCTTTACAAGTTGATAAATCCTTCTGCTTAGTCTGTTCAATTCAAGGATTTGCTTGAAGGCACCAAGTGACCTTACTCTCAATTGTTGTTTTTGAAGGCGTTTTACTTTTTCTTTCGCTTCTTTTAAATTCTTGTTGATATATCGAAATTCCTGTGAGGAAAGTCCATTTTTTTTCAGCCACCATCTCTTTTGCAGTCCCTTTACAACGAAGAAAAGGAGAATACCCGTACCGAGACTCGACAAGAATGTAAGAGGAAATCCTAAGTCAAACAGGAGTAAGTATGCGATAAAACTACTGGTCCCTATGCTGAATGAGATGACTGTTCTTACTAAAAATTGAAGAAATGTATTCATTTCATCTACCCCTTATTAAAGATGCTTACGTTAAATACGATTTAATGTGCAAAAAGGTTTCATATTCATACTCTTATTTTATTGTAAATGAAGGTGAAATGGAAATATAGACACCATTTATTATACAGACTGAAATCGTTGTCAGGATTTGACACCATTCTTTCAATTTCTTAACATTTCTCAGATTCATGATTAAAGAAATTACATTTTTGATAGAATGGGATAGTACATTGACAAGACAGGTGTGTGGATATATGAAAAAATGGTTCATTGTTCTGATCTTATTCTGCTTTACTGCCACTATCGTATCAGCTCAAGAAAATAATGTAAAAAAACCTAAAAATATTATAAGTGATTCGGCTATCATTATAGATTCTAAAACAAAGAGTATATTGTATTCAAAAAATTCGACTAAACGGATGAACCCTGCAAGCATTACAAAAATTGCTACAGCTATTTATGCGATCGAGCATGCCAACCTGGATGAAAAGGTGGTAATTAGTGAGAAAGCAAGTAATACAGAAGGCTCCACCGTTTATTTGGAAGCCGGAGAAAGGATTTCTTTGGAGCAGTTACTTCAAGGGCTGATGGTCAACTCCGGTAATGATGCAGCAGTTGCCATTGCTGAACACACCGAGGGTTCCGTTCAGTAATTCGTTGAAAAATTAAACGTCTTTCTAAAAAACGAAATTGGCGTAGAGAAAACTAATTTTGAAAACCCTCATGGACTGTTCGGTAAGAATCACTATACAACGGCTTATGATATGGCATTGATTACTAGCTATGCTTTAGAGAACAAACAATTTCAAGAGCTTTTTAGTTTGAAATCAATTGATTGGTCGACTGAGGGATGGAAGACTACTCTTTATAATCATCATAAAATGGTGAAAGGAGAACTTCCTTATCCGGAAGTGACCGGAGGGAAGAATGGGTTCATAGATGAATCCAAACATACGCTTGTGACTTCCGCTGAAAATAAAAATCTTTCTCTGGTCATTGTTACCATGAAGGCTCAGTCGAAGAGAGCTACTTATTCAGATACCAGAAAACTACTGGATTATGGCTTGAACGGTTTCACTAGAAGCCACATTCCAAAGGATACGGTCTTTCAATATGAGGATACTTCTTTTGAGCTTAATCAGGATTTCCAATATACTCAACCTACGAATGGAAAGTTCACCGAGAGCCTGGATCGAAATGGAGTATTAACACTATATAACGAAGATCAGGAAGAAATGGCTACAACAAAGCTCAGTCCTGTGATGAAATCTCCCGTAAAACATAAAAACGCAGTTGCTTCGAGTGAAAGCACAGGATTATTTTTCGGAGATGAATTAAGACAACAAATCCTTTTTTATCCGTTTTTTATTTACATGATCCTGCTTTTCATTATGGGAATTTCCATTTTTCGAATAGGATCTGTCAAAAAAAAATCCTAAAAATAAAATTTAAATGTAAAAAAGGGAGCTTGCGGGCTCCCTTTTTTCAATGACTTTCTTGTTTTTCTAAAGATGGTTGATGATGATAAAGAGTCTTACCAATCAGCGTTTGTAAGATGAGAAATGCCCCTCCTACTGTCCAATATAGGGGTAAGGCGGCCGGCGCATTAAATGAAAAAATAAAGATCATAATGGGCGAAAGAAAGCTCAATATTTTCATTTGGGCCTGCTGTTCTGCAGGAATATTCATCAAAGATACCCGAGCTTGGGCTAAATAGACCAATCCAGCGATAATGGCCATTATATAGTCGGGCTGTCCCAAATTAAACCATAGAAAGGAGTGGCTTGCGATTTCAGATGATGACCGAATCGCATAGTATAACCCAATCAATATGGGTGTTTGAATTAACAAAGGTAAACATCCCATATTAAGAGGATTCACCCCATGTTTTTGGTAAAGCATCATCATTTCTTGCTGCAGTTTCTTCTGTTCATCTTTGTCTTTCGCTTCTTTTATCTTTTTTTGCATTTCCGTCATCTCCGGCTTTATTAACGCCATTTTCCCTTTCATATCCTGTTGATTCTTATACGTTTTAAGCATAAAAGGAAATAGAACGAGACGAATAAGAATAGTAATGACAATGATCGCAAGACCAAAGTTTCCATCTAGAAAGGTACCTATTTCATGGATGAGAAACGAAAATGGGTTAACAAGATAGTCGTGAAAGAACGCTCCTTCAGTTGTTGCACTTTGACACCCTGATAGAGTGAATAGTGCCAGTAGAATGATGAATGAAATTTTTCTCAATGTATAATTCCTCCTCTGTATAAATGCTTGTTGGTTAAAAGCAAACAGAAGAGGATTCTTCATCATTATCGGTATGATAGAATTGAAATTTCATGCATGCAATGAACCTGAACCCTATAGGTAAAATCTCATTAACTGCAACGCACTTTACAATGATATTAGTTCCTTCAATCCTCTTATCATAGGGTCGTACAAAAAGATGAAATGTGCCAGGGAAGTGATTCAAAATCAAAGCTATTATAAATAGAAATACTATACTAAAATGTAATGGACTTAAGTAAAAATCTAATAAGTCTTGTATAATGATAAATGTCAATGGAGAAGACTCCTTCAATTTACTGATCAAATTAATTGTTAAAGCATAAACTCTATTCCAGTTAAAGTATACTGCTAAATGGAAAAAGAAACTATGGTAATTGTACATACGAATATGTGAACCAATGGTTTCACAAAAATATAATCTTATTAAATAGGGATGTTATACAGGATGAAATATCTATTAGTCGGGATCGGTGGAGCGTTGGGTAGTTTTTGCAGGTGGGGAATCAGTTATCTCTGGACAGTTCAAAATGGGTTGCCGTTCGCGACACTAACGGCAAATCTCCTAGGAAGTTTTTTATTAGCCTATTTCTATAGTCGATGGTCTTCTAAATATGAAAAGTCGTATTTACTTATTGCAACAGGGTTCCTGGGCTCTTTTACAACTTTTTCGACAGTTAGTATCGAGTTGGTTACCTTTTTATTGCAGAAACAATGGGGCATGCTTTTCTTGTATATTACCATAACTTCTTTTGGGGGGATGCTTTTTGCATGGTTGGGCTTTGTCTCTGGAAGGAAGGGGAGGGTGATCGGTCATGGGAGTTAGCATATTGTTGATTGCACTAGGGGGGAGTGTTGGTGCAATCGGACGGTTTTTAGTTGCGAACGTCGTTAAGCGGTTCAGTAGTTCGCGTTTTCCGAAAGCGACCCTGTTGGTTAATGGTTTTGGCTCATTACTATTGGGGGTTCTGATTGGAGTTGGTGCTGAGGAGACTGTTATGTTTTTTTTCGGGATCGGAGTGTGTGGAGCATTTACTACCTTTTCAACCTTAAACTGGGAGGTATTGAGGCTTCTCCAGGAAAATATAAAGATGGGTCTATTTTATTTCTTCGGAAGTTATTTCGCTGGAATCGTATTTGGAGCGGCAGGGTATGCAGTGGGCATGGCATTTTAATATGATGTCATACCCATTTATAAAGATCCTCAAGTGGCTAGTTACCCGTTAGAGATCCCACAATTCAATCATTAATCAACTACTATATACGCAATCATGGGACCGTTACGATCAATGGTTTCATGTGTTTCGCAAATCAGTCTATACGTACCCTCTTTTGAAAACGACACATTTACAACGGTTTCTTCCCCTTTTTTCACTGTACCTTTAATATCGGTCCCCTCGATATAGAACGGATGTTCCATACCGTTAACACCATAAATGCGCAATTCCACAGGGTTATCTTTTTCAACTACAATCGTACCCGGATCCCATCGATAGGCTTCTATTTCTTTTCCTGCAGGTGTTTCTGATTTGAATTCCCCTGTGACAAGCTGAATGACTTGTTTCTCTCCCGATTTATCTGATAATGAAACGGTAGGATAGGAGTTTTTAGAAGATAATGCCCATATCGTGCCGACAGTAATGATCATAATGGTAACTAATATGGCGATGATAGAACCTTTCTTCAAAACAATAAAATTCAAATGTTTTTCCTCCCTTTTATTCTAGCTTTGAACAACATAGGTCTTTTCTAATAAACCTATGCTTGTACTGGAGGGAACTTGTCAATAATTTAGAGTAGTATAATTTAAATATTTTTCTTTCGTTCGTATTTTATGTACAATTTGGACATGGAAAAAAGGAGGGTGAAGCATTGAATTATACATGGAGAGTCATGACAACAAAAAGTGATGCAGAGCCTTGGTGGTTTTTTGAAGGCTGGGAAAAGGATATTGTTCAAGAGTGGACGTTTAATAACAGGGATGATGCATTCGGAAGGTTTCTTGAGGAAATGAGACGACTGAGTGAAAGCTATAGTAAGTCAAAAAGTAAGAAGTTGCACTCTATTGCTTTTTGGGACCCAGGGGAAGTGTTTTTTTGCGAAGCGTGTGACGATGATCTGCAGGTCTATTACGGATTGATCATTTTTGAAAATGACCGACCAATGGAAATCAAGGATGAGTCCGTCATCAATGAAATCACAGATCGAATTCAACAAAAATAAAAAATAGGTCCATCTTTACTGGATGGACCCTGTTTAATCAATCACTCCTGTCCGAATGATCTTATTCTCTACTTTCACATGAAAAGAAGCATCTTTGTACAGTTTATCCCACTTTTCCCTCGACAAATCTTCGTTTCCCCTTATACTCTTATATTCCATGCCAAATCCAATCGGATCCGTGCCTTCGTCTTGAAGCATCAAAATCATTTCTTTAATGTTCTCTTCGATATAATCGCTGATTTCATCTTCGAGTAAGCTTAACGCTTTCGGATCTGACAACTTCATTTCTTCAGACATTTCAAGTATACGTGATTCGATTTTCAATTTCACATTAAAGGATGGTGTTGCTTTTTTCTCTGTTTTTATCTTATGAGATGATTTGATACTATCGATCATTATATAAACCTTATCGTCTTCTTGACCAAGATGAGGACTTGATAAGTAAGGTTTGAACTTTTCTAATGGTAGTTCCACTTCGACGCTGCCGGCATTGTAATCTTCCATAAGAGATCGAATAAAAAAAATCTTGTCTTTTTTTATCTCTTTAATGAATTTATCCCTTGTAAACAATGCGAACCCAGCCACTCCAACCTTCCCGTCTGATGCCTTTAGCAACGGCAGGAGAGGGTCTTTGCCTACACTTCCGTAATCGGTGATGAATTCTTGTAGTGTTGGAGAAACAAGCAGCTCTGATTCAACATTTTGCCTGACCAAATTATATAAGTAAGTCCCCATATTCGATGTTCTTTCCGTCATTTGATAATTCAAGATTTGTTCGGCAGTCGTATCAGCAATTGTTAAGTACACCATATTCCCAATGGAAGAGTCCCGCTCCAGTGTATCAACCAAGTGAGAAATCCCTTTTTCTGCAAGCTCTCTTCCGTAAACAGCAATCCTTAATTGACCGGAAACAAGCTTATGGTCGGTTTCTAAATTCTGTGACAGACGAATGCCTTTACTGGTCTTTGATTTACTTATAAGTATCTTTTCCACATCCTCCATGGCTGGGTTAAACTGATAGAGCACTATTGTACCGGTTATTTTCTCGTCTTCAGCCTGATCATATCCAACCGCTGTAATCAAACCGAGCTTTTCTAAATATTTTGACTCCACACAGCTGCTTAAGAAACATGTACAAAGACAAAGCAGAAGGAGCATGATGGTCCTAATCATACATCCACACCCTTATCCTTCTTAGAGATGTGTTTCAATTTAACCAGTATGAATAGGAAGCAGGGGTACACGAACGAAAGAACAAAACTGGACGTCCCAACTTTGTCTGTAATGGTATTCATCGTGATACGATCCTGCACGCATAGAGATAATATCCAAAGCAGGATGGCGAAGAGGTAAATGGATTTTTTTTGAGATACATTAAACACTCTTTTCATTCCTCTTGAAGCTGCCCAGAAATAGAGACAGATATTTGGAAGAATGACCAGCATCCAAAAAGAAACGGCAATGAATTCAAATCGCTCCAAGTTTGGAATCCTCAATATCTTGAACATGGACAGGACGGGCCAGATAGTCTTTAAAAGGGCATATTCTGAGAAAAAACCGATACTGACAACGGTCACAACAGTAAAGAGAAAGCATGAATATCCTGCACCGATCAGCCCGAATTTAAGTGCTTTTTTCTTATCCTTGATGTAAGGGTACACAAATAACATTAATTCAAAGCCAATGAGAGTAAAGCTTGATTTGTAAACCCCCATCATAATCTCCTTCGGGGAAGATGTTAGGACAGGTTGTAGGTGATTGAAGTCCGTATATTTGAGTGGGGTATAGATCATAAATACTAACCAGAAGGCAAGGATGAGCCCTAAAAAAGCAATACCAACCACGACCCGGACTCCCCCCAACACACAATAAACCATTAAAAAAATCAATAACCCCATCAAGAGCCATGTGGGCATTTTAGGGAATATCCACGCCTGGACCATCTCAATATAATTCATTAAGATCACGTAGGTGACACTGAGATAATAGCCAATGTACAGGACGTTAAAACCTTTGCTAAACCATTTCCCATAAATGTCCAAGTGAATACCGTACAGATCGGTACTATCGTATGTTTCAAGCGTTTTTACCATGATAAATAGAACAATAGATACAAGAATTCCAGCTAATATGACTGAAATCCATGCATCCCTGTTCGCCTCCATGTAAATGACTCTCGGTAGCCCTGCAATCCCGACGCCGGTTTGGGCTGTGTGTAAGATAAACATTATCAAAAAGGCATTAAACATTAACCCTTCCTTTGGATTCACATTAACATTCATACATTTCATCCTTTACTCATCAACGTCTTTCTTCTCTTTTGCTTTCTTCTCTGGTATTCGTCCCTGATCTATAGGATGATTGGAAATTGGACGTTGGACTAAATATTGATAGGGTAAGCGGAATAGACTGTACTTGAAGTCTGCAAACCTAAATGGGTAGATTGGTGATAGATAAGGTCTGCCCAATGTTGTTACTTTCAGTAAATGAATGAGAATGAAACATAGGCAAAACATGATTCCCACACCCCCGTATAACCCGGCCATTATGATGATGGGGAAACGGATGATTCTCACTGCTGTTCCGATTGCATAGCTTGGAGCAGTGAAGGAGCCTAAGGCAGATATCGCGATGATAATAATTAATATGTTGCTAGTGAACCCGGCTTGAACCGACGCTTGCCCGATGACGATACCACCTACGATCCCCATCGTTTGCCCAACCTTTGTTGGTAATCTTGCTCCCGCTTCTCTTAGGAGCTCGATGATGAACTCCAAAAGAATCGCCTCGAACACGGGAGGGAATGGTACGTTAGATCTTGATTGTCCCAGAGAGACAAGGAGAGCAGAGGGAATGACCTCATAATGAAAGGTCAAGACCGCCACATAAGCAGGTGTCAAAAGGATGGAGAAAAAGATTGCGACAAAACGGATTAGTCTTAGGAATGTCCCCATATTCCATCTCATATAAATGTCTTCTGTCGATTCAAAGAAATTCATAAACGTAGATGGTCCGATGATCGCTGTAGGACTGCGATCGACAAGTAAACAGATCTTTCCATGCAGGAGTGAGATGGTACATCGGTCAGGCAGTTCAGTCGTAATAAATTGCGGGAAAAAAGTAAATGAATTATCTTCGATCATCTGAGCGAGTACTGTGGAATCAACTATACTATCAACTTCAATCTCCGTTATGCGCTGCCTAAACGTATTAACATTCTCTTCTTCAGCAATGTCCTTTATGTAAACCATTTGAACTTTTTTCTTCGCTCTTGATCCAATCACAAACGTTTCAACGCATAGTTTAGGATCTGTTAAATTAGACCGTATTAGGTTTAAATTTTTCGTGATGGATTCTGTGAATGAAATTTTAGGACCAAACACAAGGGATTCTGTTTCAGCTTTCTCCAAACCCCTTGTGCCTTTATCGGAAACTTCCGCTAATATCCCATGAGTATCACCATGCTTGAAAATATAAGCCGTTCCATTGAGGATGTTATCTACAACGTCATTAATCTGATTCGTTTGTGTAAGTTTCCCAATATTAATCTTATCCTGGATGATTTGATAATTCAGCTCACCTGTGGATTCCTCAAGAGGCCTGATGATGCTGTCCTGCATCGATGTAGTATTGATTAAGTCATCAAAATATACTACTGCAAGCTTTTGTTCGCCTATTGTAATGATTCTGAATACCAAATCTTCACTATTACTTACCAATGAAAGTATTTCTTTATGAAATGTATCTATATCAAAGCTATGGGGGGACCCGTTTTCAATATCTTTCTTCACTTCTCTACGTCTAAACATAGAATTCAACACCCTAAACCTTAATTTATTGATTAGACTTCCCATGATTCCTTTTCTTAAACACAAGGTTGCATTTTTTCATTAAAGAGAAAGGTGGTTAAATCATACATATTCTGTATAGGTTTTGGGCAAGGTAGGAGTGGAGGTGATGCAGATGAGCAACAAGAAAAAAGATCCATCAAAAGCTGTGCTGGGTTCTTCTCAAGTAGAAGGACAAGGTACGACCAACCAGGAATTATCAGGTGGAATAAAGGCTCCTTCTTCCAGAAACAGAAAGAAAAAATGATGAAGGATCTTTTTTTCTTCCTTCATTACATATGGTGCGTTTGTTACCTTTACTTAGGAGTTCATATATTAAATTGGAGTCAAGTATGGTATAATGGAAACAATCGCAGAAATTGTTCGATTACACTAGCTACACATAACTGACCACATACTATCTGCAGCATAAATTACCACAATCATTATTTTCCTGTTAGAAAGCATAGCAAGGAAATCCTACTTACCTTAAAGGAGGACGTTCAATGGCTTTTGGTCGTAGAAATCAAGTTGAGGAAGAAATTAAAACAGAGGAAACAAAGATTTGGGCTTGTTCCGCTGAAGATTGTAAAGGCTGGATGAGAGATAACTTCAAAAGTGAAGATACTCCTAAGTGTCCGCTTTGTAAAGAAGATATGGTGACATCTAGAAAGGTATTGCAAGTTGTAGACAATCCACATCCTACAATGAAATCATCCTAATGGATTGTAGAGAACCAATCAATTCTGATTGGTTCTTTTTTCGTGTCGATGCCGAACGAGTCTCATATTCTAAGGTGTTTTTAAAAAAATTATTAAACTCTTTTTTTACATTTGAATAGGATGTAATGTATTTATGTATTAAAGGAGGTAGCACCATGTCTAACAAGAAAGAGAAAGAAGTTAAAAGTTCTTCAACTGAGAGTAAAGATACTGTATGGGATAGCTTTTGGAAGCTGTCTAAGCCTGTTGAAGTAAATAAAGAAGAAAAAACAGTCAAGTGGTTTTAATGTAATGATAAGGTTGTACATTACGTGTATGAATACGAATGTACAGCCTTTTGTTTGAAAAAAAGGGATCCACCTATTGGCACGTTCCCCGTTCTGGAATACAATAAAGGAATAGTTAGATTTATTGGGAGGGGAAAATGTGATTGAAGAAGCAAAACAAGTATTAAAGCAGTACTTTGGATACGACGAATTCAGAGATGGACAAGCGAGTATTATTGAATACATACTTGATGGAAAAAACACAGTAGGGATCATGCCGACAGGAGGAGGGAAATCGCTCTGTTACCAAATTCCTGCTCTAATGCTTGATGGAGTTACACTTGTTATTTCTCCACTCATATCTTTAATGAAAGACCAGGTGGATTCGTTACTTCATCAAGGGATTCCAGCAACCTACATTAATAGTACGCTATCGAATAGTGAAGTAGAGACCAGGATGGAAGAGATTTCCTTAGGTGAATACAAACTCGTTTATATTGCTCCTGAGAGATTGGAATCATTTGGATTCATTCGATTCCTCAATTCTTTACCCATCCCCCTAGTAGCTGTTGACGAAGCGCATTGTTTATCCCAATGGGGTCATGATTTCAGACCAAGCTATTTAGGGATTTACAACGCTGTTAATCAACTACAATCGAATCCCACCATTCTTGCATTGACCGCAACTGCAACTCCACAAGTACAAGCTGATATCCTTCATCATTTACACATTCCAGATCAATATAAAGTATTAACTGGTTTTCAACGGACGAATTTGTTCTTCCAGGTTGTAAAAGGTGAAGATCGTAAGCGTTGGGTAGAAAGGTATGTACAAAAGAATCATCAGCATTCCGGTATCATTTACTGTGCTACACGGAAGGAAGTTGAAAACCTTTGTATGTATCTTGAGAAAAAGGGATTTTCCGTCGGGAAATATCATGGCGGGCTGTCTGACACAGTAAGGCAGGAACAGCAGGAAGCTTTCCTGAATGATTCCATTACCATCATGATTGCGACCAATGCATTTGGGATGGGGATAAATAAATCAAATGTACGCTTTGTGATTCATTATCAAATTCCGAAGAATATGGAGGGATACTATCAAGAGGCTGGCAGGGCGGGTCGTGATGGAGTGGACAGCGAATGTGCCTTATTATTTTCACCTCAGGATATCCAGACACAGCGGTATATCATTGACCAGAATATCGTTAATCAGGAATTACATGATAATGAGATGCAGAAATTACGCGAAATGGTCGACTTTGTCCATACAGAAGCATGCCTGCAGAACTACATTTTGGCGTATTTTGGTGAACATGTAGAGGAAGCATGCGGTCATTGCAGCAATTGCTTGGATGATAGGGAATCTGAGGATGTAACGAGAGAGGCACAAATGGTATTATCCTGTATGATGCGAATGAATGAAAGATTTGGAACCTCACTCATCAGCGGTGTACTAACGGGGTCAAAGAACAAAAAGATACTGGAATGGGGGTTCGACAGGCTTTCCACATATGGATTAATGAAGGAGCAATCTCAGAAGGATGTCGGCCTGTTCATCGATTATTTGATATCAGAGGGGGTCATACAAGTCGAGGGGGGGAGCTTTCCTATCCTGAAAGTTTCATCAAAAGGCAAAGAGGTGTTAATGGGGGAAAGAAGCGTAACGAGAAAGGTCCAGCCTACTGTTTCGGCCATCATCCCTAAAGAAGATGGCTTGTTCCAGACCTTGCGAACACTCCGTAAATCGATTGCAGATTCAGAAGGAGTTCCACCTTTCGTTATTTTCTCCGATAAGTCGCTTCAGGACATGTGTGTAAAGATGCCGAAATCATCAGAGGAATTCCTGCAGGTTAGCGGAGTCGGTGAAAACAAGCTGAATCGGTATGGTGAAATATTCATAAACGAAATTTCCGTTTTTTTACGTGAGAATCCTGAACATCAAGTTGAGGTCGTCAAGCCTTCGCGATCACGGAAGACAAGTCATTCTGACACAGCGTCCCATTTAATCAGCTATGAGTTATTCAAAGATAACTTGGATATAAAGAAAATTGCGAAAGAACGGGGTATGAGTACAGCAACGATTGAAAATCACATTATCCGTGCCTATCAGGAAGGCATCACGAATGACTGGACCATCCTCTTTACAGAAGAAGAAGAAACACTTATCGAAGACGCAGTCCAGAAAGTAGGGACGGACCTCTTAAAGCCCATTAAAGAAGAATTACCGAAAAAAATAGGCTATTTTCAGATTAAAGGCTACTTGGTTAAACATGGTCAATATGATTGACCGTGTAGCGAGGAATGAAAAAAAGCAGGTGCCATCCGGCTGCCTGCTTTTTCTGGTTCACATTAAGCTTTCATAGAAGCTTTCATCTCAAGAAATTCATCATAAGTCGTTTCTTTATCAATGACACCATCTTCGGTGATTTCAATAATGCGATTTGCGATGGTTTGGATGAACTGATGGTCATGAGAAGCGAAGATCATCGCACCTTTAAAGTTAATCAATCCATTATTCAATGCAGTAATAGACTCCAAATCTAAATGGTTTGTTGGTTCATCTAATAACAGAACATTTGATCCACTTAACATCATCTTGGATAACATACAGCGAACTTTTTCTCCCCCTGAAAGGACACTTGGCTTCTTCAACACTTCTTCTCCTGAGAAAAGCATGCGACCCAAGAATCCGCGAAGGAATGTTTCACTCTCATCTTCCGGTGAGTATTGACGTAACCAGTCTACAAGGGAAGGTTCATTTCCTTCAAAGTACTTGGAGTTTTCATTCGGGAAGTAAGCTTGAGATGTGGTCACTCCCCACTTGAATGTGCCGCTATCCGGCTCCATTTCACCTGCAAGGATTTTGAAAAGAGTCGTTTTGGCAATTTCGTTTGCTCCGACAAGAGCGATTTTGTCTTCTTTATTCAGGATAAAGGAAACGTTGTTTAAAACCTTTACTCCATCAATCGTTTTTGTAAGACCTTCTACACGTAGAACATCGTTTCCAATTTCACGCTCAGGCTTGAATTGTACATAAGGATAACGACGTGAGCTTGGCTTGATATCGTCCAATGAAATTTTTTCCAACGATTTTTTTCGTGAAGTAGCTTGTTTTGATTTAGATGCATTTGCACTAAATCGGGCAACGAATGCCTGAAGCTCTTTGATTTTTTCTTCCTTCTTCTTATTCTGATCTTGAGCCATTTTAAGTGCTAATTGACTGGACTCATACCAGAAATCATAGTTCCCGACATAAACTTGGATCTTTCCAAAGTCAAGATCAGCAATATGTGTACATACTTTGTTTAAGAAGTGACGATCATGTGATACGACGATGACTGTGTTCTCAAAGTTAATTAAAAAGTCTTCTAACCACTGAATAGCTCGAATGTCCAAGTGGTTGGTAGGCTCATCCAGTAAAAGAACATCCGGCTTGCCGAATAGTGCTTGTGCTAATAATACTTTTACTTTTTCTCCACCCGTTAGTTCGGACATTTGTTTCGAGTGAAGATCTTCATTGATTCCTAAGCCTTTTAGTAGGATCGCAGCTTCTGATTCAGCTTCCCAACCGTTAAGCTCGGCGAATTCACCTTCTAATTCTGCAGCTCTCATGCCGTCTTCATCAGAGAAATCTTCTTTCATGTAGATGGCATCCTTTTCCTGCATGACTTCATATAAACGGGTATGCCCCATAATGACAACTTTCAGCACTTCATATTCTTCATATTCGAAGTGATCCTGCTTTAATACAGCAAGTCGCTCTCCTGAACCCATAGATACGTGGCCGGTCTGCGCTTCGATTTCTCCTGAAAGAATCTTTAAAAATGTTGATTTACCAGCACCGTTTGCTCCGATAAGTCCGTAGCAATTCCCTGGATTAAACTTTATATTCACGTCTTCGAATAGCTTTCTATCACCAAAACGTAAGCTTACATCTGATACTTGAATCATGTATGATATACCTCCTAATACTCAATCTAAAAGATTATAACACGCGAGTATGCTAAAAAGATAGAGTGTTAGCCGGAACAGGGAGAAATTTACCGGCTATTTACATAAGCGGATAAAGGATTTCGAATGAAAGGGTGGGGGATGCAGGGTTCGCTACCCCTTGAAGGAAATGAGCCGAAAATCTTGAAGATGCTGATAGATACGATAAATTCTTTCCTAATTTAGTTTGCTATGCTAACGTTATAAAAAAAGATTGGTGATGAGAGACGAATGATGAGGTTTATGAAGCGGGTAAGGTTTCTTTTTAATATTCGGAAATCGGTTCCGTTTTTGGTTGACTTCTTTCGATCGAAAGAGGTTTCGGTTTTTAAGAAGGTATTGACGTTAGGAATTGTAGCCGTTTATTTCTGGCTGCCTTTTGATTTGATTCCCGATGTTTTTGTACTATTTGGAATTGTAGATGATATTGCTGTATTTACGTTTGTGCTTCAGCTTATCGTTAAGATGGCTCCTGAGGAATTAAAGAATCGCTATGAATACAAGAAATGATCGAATTACTACATTACTGGCAGAGCTTGCCTAAATGATAAAGGCAAACTAGCAATCATAATAAAAACCGGAATCAGCAACGGTTTAACAACATGATTGCCGTGATTTGCTTAGGAGGAGCAATCATGAGTGCCCTGGCTGGATGGAGCACAGGATTCTACCTTTTCTCAGGAATAGTATTACTTGCAGCCTCCATCGCGCATGGGGGATTCTGTGTCGGTTGCTTTATCCGGTTTCAATGGAAAAGGTTCCAATATAAAAGGTCTGTACAATAGCCTATTGACAATGAATTCCACTACATTGTAAACTAATCATGAATTAAATTACTGTATACAAAGGGAGTATGTTTTATGTTAGGTGTCGTTCTTAACTAACCGTGAAATGAATACGGACATTTTGCAGGCAATAACCTTAAAAACAGGTTATTGAAGAAGCTTATTTAGCTTTGCCTTCAAAGTGTAGTTAAGAACAATGGTCATAGCATACTCAACCCTTTAATAGGAGAGCTGTGTCTTTGTGCACAGCTCTTTTTGTGTACATGAATCGGGAAATCTGTGTTGTCGTTTCTAACTTCAAGTTATGAACGATTCACGTTTTACGTAGACACATGCGAATATTATTGGTAAGTCAGTATACGAGTGAGTAAGACCACAATGGACATTGTTCGTTGTGGTCTATTTTTTTATATGGAGGAGAAAACATTGAACAAAAAGACTTTTCAAACATTAGAATTTAACAAAGTGAAGGAAGAATTGACACGGTATGCCCTTACAGAAGAGGGGAAAAAGGAATTAATGAATATAATGCCATCCATCAACAAACGCCAAATTGAAATGCGTTTAGGTGAAGTAACGGAAGCTGTAAGTATCCTGGAAAAAAGTGCAAGTATACCGATTCACGCTTTGGATGGCGTTGAAAACATTGTAGCAAACCTGAATAAAGGGGTGCCTTTGAAACCAGATCAATTTACAAGCCTCTATTATTTTCTAGATGCGTGTAAAAAAATTAAAAAATTCATGGAGGATAAAAAATGGGTGGCTCCAAGGGTATCCTCATATGTTTATTCAATTGAAGAGATCCCTGAGATTGGAGAAGAGATTAATCGATGTATCCGTAATGGAAGAGTAGATGATCACGCCAGTAAAGAGTTGTTAAGGATTAGAAAACAAATGGGGATTCAAGAGGATCGGTTAAAGGATAAAATCCAAGCGATTGTAAAGTCAGCTAAATATAAATCATACCTACAAGAATCGATTGTCAGTCAGAGAAATGGCAGGTATGTTCTCCCCATCAAGAAAGAATATAAAGGAAAAATGAAAGGAGCCGTATTGGATTCATCTGCTTCAGGATCGACTCTCTATATTGAGCCTGAGGAATTAAGCATTCAACAAGATCAGCTTTTATATTATAAACTTGAGGAAGACCGTGAAGTTGAGAACGTCCTCTGGGCGCTAACAGGACTGGTTCAAACGTATGAAGCTCAATTAAAGCTGGCGATTGAGACCATGGTGCATTACGATGTCCTATTTGCTAAGGCAAAGTATAGCCGTTCCAATGATGGAGTAAGCGCCATAGTAAATGAAAATCATCAAATACATTTAATAAATGCGGTTCATCCCCTGCTTGGAAAACAGGCAGTACCACTATCCATTCAGATGGGTGAGGATTTTCATGCATTAGTCATAACCGGACCTAATACTGGAGGTAAGACAGTCGCCATTAAAACGGTGGGACTTCTCACCCTTATGACCCAATGCGGCCTTCATATTCCGGCAGAAAAGGGCAGTGGAATCAGTATTTATCAAGATATTCTTTTAGATATAGGGGATGGTCAAAGCCTTCAGCAAAATTTAAGCACATTCAGCTCCCATATAAAAAATATTATCGATATATTAAAGGATACAAATGATCATACCTTGGTTCTGTTAGATGAGCTTGGTTCCGGGACGGATCCACTTGAAGGAATGGGGCTGGCTACAGCCATCCTGGATCAATTATATGAAAAGGGAGCCACGATACTCGCAACTACCCATTACAGTGAAATAAAGCATTTCGCAGAAGAGCATGAAGGCTTCGTGAACGGGAGTATGGAATTTAATATTGATACATTACAACCTACGTATAAGCTCGTAGTGGGTAAGGGAGGCGAGAGTCAAGCATTTGCCATTGCGTTAAAACTGGGAATGCACCCTGAGATCATTGAAAAAGCCCATGAAATTACGTATAGAGAAAAGCAATGCTATGACCTGGGAGAAATCGATTATCATGCAAAGAAGGAAATGGAAAAGCAGGTTATCGTAAACAAATATAAAAAGAGGAACCATAGTAAATCTTCATTAAAGGGGGAGAATGGAGTTCAATTATTTAGTATAGGTGATAATGTTAAGATTTCAGCGAGTGGAGAATTCGGGATTGTATATGAAGGACCAGATGATAGAGGAGATTACACGGTGCAAATTAAGGATGAAAAAAGAATTATTAATCATAAACGACTGGACCTTTATGTTTCGGCGAAAGAGCTATACCCCGATGATTATGATTTTGATATTATCTTTAACAGTAAAGAAAACAGGAAAAAAGATAAGCTGATGGGAAAACGATTTGTTGAGGGTTTAACCATAAATCATGACGAATAAACGTAAAAAACGTCCTTAAGCGAATGCTTCAGGACGTTTTTTACGATACCAAAAGGGATTAAAAGGAAATGGTTTACGACAGGTTTGTCAGTATATAAGAAAGGATGATTCCTAATGAAGATAAAAATCCGACAATGGGTCCGCCTTCTTCAAACGCCTCTGGCAGCATCGTAGAGGATACCATGGCTAATAATCCCCCTGCCCCGAACGCTCCAATTATGTAAGATATGCTTTCCGAGGCATCCTGTAAGAGTGTATAACCGAGCAATGAGCTAAGGGAAGAGAGGACGACTACACTTCCCCAAAGGGTAAGAATTTTACTTGTACGATATTGATCAAGCTTGAAACCAATACTGCTTGATAATGATTCAGGTAAGTTACTGATGAAAATGGCGATGATAAACACCCATTGTATTGGTTGGTCCCCTATAAAGCTGACTCCAATAATGATGGATTCAGGTATTGCATCCATTATGGTTCCTACATATATAGCTAATCCTGAGTGTCCATGGGGATTCTTCTTTGACCTCTTTCTTTCACTTCCACCTTTTTTTGAAATAAAGATTTCGAAAAGAGTGAATATGAGCGCCCCTAGTAAGAACATAGATGTGAGATGGAGCAGGTTCGCTTTCCCTTCTGCCTCACTTAGTAAATCAAAGGTTGCAGAACCTATGATCAACCCCGTTCCCAATGCCATGATATAAGCGACAATTCGTTTTGATATGTGCAAATAAATCCCCATAACAGCACCGATTAGTAGGGATAAACTTGTAATTCCTCCCCAAAAAGCAGCCTGGAACATTTTTTCACCTCCATAAACATTCTTCATATCGAGTTTTCCCTTATTGTGTGATGGATTAAACACTATATCAGTCGTTGAATAGTTTTAATGAACTGTGGGGATAGTAAGTTTGAATAATATTTAGGAGGTAGTCAAAATGAAAAAATATTTATTGCTTTCCCTTTTGGGAATAATGTTCATGAGCATATCAGCGGGATGTGGTATGGGGAATAACATGAACGAAGAAGGACAAGAAATGAATAATAGGAATTTGGAAAAAGTGAACTATAAAAATAACCAGGCAAATCGTGATTATGTGAATAATCGTGAGTACGTAAATGACGGCATGATGAGAGAAAATTATTCTCTTGCCGATAAAGAGGCAAATAAAGTCGCTAGTCTAAATGAGGTTGAAAGTGCTTATGTATTAACAACAAATCAAAATGCTTATGTAGCGGTAAAACTTGAAGATAATACGAATGATAATGTCTCAAAAGATTTGGAGAAGAAAATCTCGGATCAAGTGAAGAGTGTAAACGGGAATATAAATAATGTATATATTTCAACAAACCCTGATTTCACAGATAGTATGAGAGATTATGCAGATAAAGCAGAGAACGGAAAACCGATAGAAGGACTTGGCGAAGAGATGGCTGATATGCTAAGAAGAGTATTCCCCGACAGAGAATAATAAAATGGGAAAAAGTCGAACATTGCTTCGGCTTTTTTTATTTATCTGTAGGAAATGGACAGGGAATTCAGTATACTATTTAGAATAACGAAATAAAAGGGAGGAGTGACATTTATGGCTCAATCAGCTGTGAAACCCCTGCAGAATCCTACTATTTACGGAATTCTATTAGCCATTAGCTCTGGTCATTTTATAAATGATACATTACAGGCAGTTGTTCCGGCCATGTTTCCAATCATTGAGAAATCTTTGCAGTTGAGTTATACCCAAATTGGCTGGATCGCATTTGCCCTCAATATGACATCTTCATTGCTGCAGCCAGTATTCGGTTATTATGCGGATATACGTTCGAAACCTTATTTACTTCCTTTAGGAATGCTATCAAGCTTAATTGGTTTGGTAGGATTTGCATTATCCGGCCATTTTTTATGGGTCATTTTGTCTGTGTTATTCATCGGCTTCGGCTCTGCCATCTTTCACCCCGAAGGTTCCAGGGTAGCATATATGGCAGCAGGAAACCGCAGAGGCCTTGCTCAATCTATTTACCAGGTAGGTGGGAATACCGGGCAGTCACTTGCACCATTGATTACGGCATTTATATTTGTTCCATTTGGCCAAAAAGGGGCTTTGTGGTTTTCCTTTGTAGCAATCTTAGGGGTCATTGTTTTATTTCATGTATCCAATTGGTACTCTGAACAATTACGTTCTAATGAGAAGATGAACCGACATAACAAGACAAACGTGAAGAAAAAACCGATTCATAGAAGAATTAAATGGGCAATGGTGTTGGTAGTGTTTTTAGTGTTTGCCCGTTCGTGGTATGGAGCTGGGTTATCCAATTACTACCAGTTTTATTTAATTGAGGATTACGGTCTTTCAATTAAAGAAGCGCAAGCATACATTTTTGTATTTATGTTTGCGGGAGTACTGGGAACCTTTTTGGGAGGGCCGCTGGCAGACCGTTTTGGAAAAAGGAATATCATTTTCTTTTCAATGTTAGGTGCTGCCCCGTTAACTCTTGCTTTACCTTACTTATCTTTAAGTATCGTCTATCCATTTATCTTTTGCATCGGGTTTATTTTGTCTTCAAGCTTTAGTGTAATCGTTGTGTATGCACAAGAGCTATTGCCCCACAAGATTGGAATGGTATCAGGACTAACCGTTGGACTTGCCTTTGGAATGGGAGCTGTAGGTGCAGTCATCTTCGGGGGACTCGCCGATCTATTCACCATTCGTTTCGTCATGATCCTTTGCAGCTTTCTCCCTTTGTTAGGTATGATGACATTCTTGCTACCATCAGATGAAACGGTAAGAGGTTTCCATAAATGTTAACGAATTCTTTATTTTCTAAATTGATGGTTTATTATAAAAATCGCCTCATGTACTATACATAATCATTGAAAAAAGCTATATTTAGTGAATACAAATCTTGAGTAGAGAGATGACTAAGTTAATACTTAATTGAAATAGGAGGAAATAGTATAATGTCTTCTTTAAAACCAGGTACGGTAGTGGATTTATTCGTTGATCATGAAGTACCCTATGGTTTCTTTTTAACGAATGAAATAGATCGTGTGCTATTACACCATTCTGAAATAACAGAAGAAATTCAAGAAGGAGATACTGTGAAGGTATTTCTTTATCATGATAAGGATGTTCGCCTTACGGCCACAATGCGTATCCCTAAAGTACAAGTCGGTGCTTACGGATGGGCTGAGGTAGTGGATAAACGCGAGGATTTAGGTGTTTTCGTTAACATTGGCCTTCCTAAGGATATTTTAGTGTCAGCAGACGATCTTCCTAAATTCCTGGAACTTTGGCCAAACCCGGGCGATCAGTTGTTTTTAACATTGAATCGTGATAAGCAGGATCGCTTATACGGACGATTAGCCACTGAAAATATCATTGAACAGGTGTCTAGAAGAGCATCTACAGAAATGATGAACGCAAAAGTCCAGGGACGAGTGTATCGACTGCTAAGAGTCGGAACCTTCTTCCTATCCGAACAAGGATATCGATGCTTCGTTCACGAGAATGAACGCAAGGCGGAGCCGAGACTGGGAGAGCTGGTTGAAGGGAGAGTCATTGACGTTAAGGATGACGGGAACTTAAATGTTTCATTCTTACCGTTAAAGCAGGACAAAATGCTGGATGATGCAGAAGTCATTCTTGAGTATCTGGAAGAAAGAAATGGAGCTATTCCTTTTTGGGATAAGAGCCAGCCGGATGATATCAAAGATCGCTTTAATATGAGCAAAGCTTCCTTCAAACGAGCCCTTGGAAAACTCATGAAGGAAGACCGGGTTTATCAAGAAGAAGGCTGGACTTACTTAAAAAAGTAAAAACAATAATGGGAGGCTCACCCAGAGAGTGTAGCCTATCCTGATTTTCTTGAACATATATAAAAGAGTGCTGACTAACTGTCAGCACTCTTTTATATACATCAGCAAAAGCTCCGGTGCTTGACGGCGCTGACCACTTTTAATTTGAGAAAAAGGATTCTCCCTTGTGAAGGAGTCCATAGAGTTGTACTATTTGTCCTGGAAGAAGGAGGGGCTAGAAGAGGGAACCGAGCAAATCGGGTGATGTATGGCGATTGAAGTGGAGGACTTCCTCGGTTCTTATCATTAAAATGGTCCAACTCTTATAAATTTATTCACTATTTGTAAAATGGTTAGAAATTTGGGGACTTAGATTCCGAAATTTCAACTGGGGATATTGAACTATTATCTTTACGACCCTCATTCGATTGTAGCGCTGCAAGAGAATATGAGGCAGGTTAAATAATATTCCGTATAGGAACATTACACAGGACTCGACTCCACTATTTAGAATGTAAAATAAAGGTGCCGGTATCATTTGTAGCCAGTGGGATACTTCGGCACAATTCAATTCGTGAAGGAACGTGATCCGCCCCTGTTGAGAAGAGAGGCAGATTTCATTCTTATTTAAGCCACCACGAAACCATCCCCCTCATCAGGTATATATTTCTTCCATTTTTTAATCTTCAAAAACCGAAACATACCACCCCTGGCTTCCATTTAAAGAGGCTGAAAGAGGGGGGACAACCTTTGGAGTTGTTTGGTGGTAAATCTGAATGTCAAAAAGGGAATAACGAAATGAATACTTACACATGCGAAAATATTTATAAGGATGGTCATTTCATCTTTTCATCCTTCCCTTTTTCTAAATAAATGTATCGATCCTTCCACTTTGTGTTTTTCCTCAAAAATGTTGTAAACACCGAGTGGGAAAAGGTCATAACGAAAAATAGAATATGGACTGGAAATAAGAGCGTCTCAAGAAGGGTGAAATTTCCAATCCTGCTAAGAATGAAATACAAATAAACACTTAAAAACAAGTACTGAATCATATAAATATATGGGTCTGTCCATACCATTACCGGCGAATGTATGACAAAAGAAGTGAGAGAGGTAATCCACAAAGAAGATAGTCCCAAAAGGATGATGTTTGTCGATTTTGCCCCGGAAGCGAAACTCTTCGACCACCCGTGGAATAATTCACTCAACCCGTTCCCGAACATTCTCATTGATATGGCATTGCGTCCGCTGACTGCTTCTACTAATTCTCCACATTTTTTTGCACGTCGACCTAAAGCAAAATGCTCCACCATATCTCCTTTGATTGCTTGGTGCCCACCGATTCGTTGATATACATCTCTTGTACACAGGAAACACTGACCAAACCCACCCGAAGGCCTGACCAACCCGGAAAGGAGATGGGTTACACTTGTTGCGGCGAATACCATTAAATGAAACATCATGGATAAAGTCTCATATCCACTATTCATCCTATGATAGGGATGAATGCTCAGAACTCCCTGACATTGCTGTTCTTGATAAGTCTCACATATTCTAAGAAGTCCTGCTTGCTCGAACCATGTATCTGAGTCAACAAACAGTAAGAATTCACCTTTTGATGCTTTCGCCCCGTTCCAATAAGCCCAAGATTTCCCCTTCCATCCATGTGGAAGAGGGGGAGTATCCACGACAGTTGCACCGAACCCTTCAGCTATTGCCTTCGTTCGATCCTTAGATCCATCATTTACAACGATCACTTCAAACGGCTGAATAAATTGCTTCTGAATACTCGATAATAGATTTCCAATCGTCTGTTCTTCATTTCTGGCTGGAATGATGATGGAGCATTTTTTTACGAGAAAACTATTCCTTACATGAATGGACTTTTTGACTGTAGGGATTCTAGTAAACAGGAAAACGGTAAGAATAATAGACCCTAACCAAATATACATTTTTTCACCCTCTGATCTTTTGGTTTTTTACCGACATTTTAACCATTTTCGTTAAAGGTGATACCTTTATTCATCAGGACTGGATGTTTGGTGCATATGAATTCATGTCAAATTTGTTTGAAGTCTTACAAAATGGACACATTGGCATTGGTTAATATGAAAAGGTGAAGGTTAAATTTAAATAATCTTCACCTTTTATGTTTTTACTATTTTTCTGAAGAATGATTATCTACCGTATCCGAGTTATTTACATTCTCTTCATCTTCATCCGGATAGGGGTCAAAGAAATTGACGACTTTCCCTGGGCCTTCAAACCCGATAACCTGCTCTTTGTCTTCTGTATTTTTCTCATTTTTCTTCATACAAAAACTCCTTCCTGCCATTAGTTTGGCGAAAGGAGTTTATTTCATCCCACTATTTAGTTCTTCCAATGATTATCTATAAATTCATCGCGACCTGATTTTGCACGGTCTTGTTTATATTCATCTGGATTATTCTTGTAGAATTTTTGATGGTATTCTTCTGCCGGATAGAAAGTGGAGGCAGGAAGAATGTTTGTGACGATTGGCTTTCTGAATCGTCCACTGACTACTATTTCGTTCTTCGTTTTTTCAGCTAATTGTTTTTGGTGTTCATTATGATAGAAAATAGCTGTGCGGTACTGATCCCCGCGGTCATGGAATTGTCCGCCATCATCCGTTGGATCAATCTGAGGCCAGTATAGCTCTAATAATCTTTCATAAGGGAACAAATCAGGATTATATGTGATTTGAACAGCTTCGTAATGTCCACTTTTTCCTGCTTTTATATCTTGATATGTTGGGTTTTCAAGATGTCCCCCTGAATAACCTGACACAACATCAATAATGCCCGGTAATTCATCAAATGGCTTTACCATACACCAAAAACAACCACCAGCAAAGGTAGCGATTTCTTTTTTTTCATTCATTGCTGAACCTCCTGTACCATATGTGCTCCTCTAAAGCAGTAAAGCGATTGCTTGAAACAGATTTTAACACGAAAGAATGGAGGGGACAATCTATTAGCTCGAAAGGTTGCACCGGTAAATGTTTCGAAAAGAAGTATTACTGCTATTTTCAGCAAAGTTTATCAAATTCCATTCACTATCCATAGAATCTTGTGTATAATTCTGTTGAACGGAATAATTACATATGACATGAGATCAGGTGAAGCGGAAGTGACGATACTTCTTCGCTTCATAATAGGGAAGTTGGTGTAATTCCAACGCGGTCCCGCCACTGTAAATGGAAGTGAACTGTATAAAAACCACTGTGCAAATGTGCATGGGAAGGTGCAGCAAGCAATGACCATGAGCCAGGAGACCTGCCTGATTTATCTCGCACCCATACTACGCGGATAGAAAGGTGTAATATGCATGTTTAACGGTTTAAAGCCTTTTATGCATCTTACACAGCATCTCTAGTCCCACTGGAGATGTTTTTTTGTCTGGGAATAAGTTTATTTACAGGAGGAAAACGTATGAAACACACATTCAAAATCATTATTACACTAATATTATCTCTAGGACTCCTTTCAGCTTGCGGTACTGACGGAGAAAGTGTAGAAAAAAATGAAAATAGCGGGGAAGTCAGTCAGGGACAATCTGCTTTTCCTTTGTCAGTAAACGACGCCCTGAATAATAAAGTCACTCTGGATGAGCAACCTAAGCATATTGTTTCATTGATTCCAAGTAACACAGAAATCTTATTCGAGTTAGGGTTGAATAAGGAAATTGTAGGGGTTTCAGATTTTGATAATTACCCAAAGGAAGCGGCGGACAAAGAAAAAATAGGTGGAATGGAATTTAACGTTGAGAAGATCATCAGTCTGAATCCGGATTTGGTTCTTGCTCATGAGTCCACTGCTGTGTCGGCAGAAGAAGGGTTAGAACAGCTTCGCAATGCAGGGGTAAAGATATATATCGTACGTGATGCCAATAGCTTTGAGGAAGTGTACACCACGATGAAAAACATCGGCACATTGGTCGGAAAAAAAGACGAAGCTGAATCCGTCATTTCTGAGATGAAAGCGGATCTAGAATCCATTAAGGAAAAAGTCAGTGGTGTATCTGAAAAGAAAAAAGTGTATGTAGAGGTTTCACCTTCTCCTGACATATATTCGACAGGGAAAAATACTTTTATTGATCAAATGCTTTCACTTGTAAATGCCGAAAATGTGATGAGTGATCAGGAGGGATGGATCCAAGTTAACCAAGAAGCAGTCATCTCTTTCAATCCGGACGTCATCATTACTACCTATGGTTTTTATAGTGAAAATCCTAAAGAACATCAAGTGATGGGCCGAGAAGGTTGGAAAGATGTAACCGCCATAAAAAATGAAGATGTCCATGACGTACATTCAGATCTGGTCACACGTACCGGTCCGAGATTAGTTGAAGGAGTAGAGGAAATTGCAAAGTCGATCTATCCGGAGTTATTTACAGAATAAAATATGGATAACATACGGATTGGCTGTGACGTTTTTACTTTTCGCTCTCTTTGCCGGTATTTCGATAGGAACCGTCTCTGTGCCACCGATGGATATTCTGTTCATCGTTGGAGCTAAATGGTTTGGATTCCCTATACCGGAAGAAATTGATCCAATGTTTGCAAATATAGTGTACTCAATAAGATTGCCCAGAGTATTACTGGCATTATTGGTTGGAAGCTCCCTAGCAATTGCAGGAGCTTCTTTTCAAGGACTATTGCGCAACCCTCTGGCTGATCCATATACATTGGGTGTGTCTTCAGGAGCATCGGTCGGCGCTGTTATTACGTTGTTCTTTAATTGGAGCATTCCTTTCATTGGAAAGTTTACGCTTCCCTTTCTCAGTATTCTTTGTTCGATTATAACCGTGTTTCTCGTATTATGGTTTGCACAGAAGGTTGAAAGAACCATGAAGGTAGAAACCATCATATTAACAGGTATCATTTTCAGCTCTTTTTTAGGTTCCTTTATATCGTTAATGATCGCCCTGACGGGAGAGGAATTAAGACAAATCATCGGTTGGCTTCTTGGAAGCGTGTCCATGAGAGGGTGGGATTACATTACGATAATATTCCCCTTTTTCTTAATTGGAGTGATAGTTTTGTTTCTCAATGGCAAGGAACTGAATGGCATGAGCTTTGGTGAAGAACAAGCCCATCATATCGGAATATCCGTACAAAGAAGAAAACTCCTTATTTTAATTGCAGGAAGTATCCTGACGGGAGCGGCTGTCGCCGTTTCAGGTACAATTGGATTTGTGGGACTTGTAATCCCTCATTTTCTAAGAAGGATAGTAGGGCATGACCATAGACACTTACTTCCTTTGTCCATCCTTGTAGGCGGAGGCTTTCTCGTGTTGGCTGATCTCATCTCAAGAACCATCATTGCACCAACCGAGCTTCCGATTGGAGTGATAACAGCTCTTATTGGTGCCCCGATGTTTGCTTATATTCTCCTGAAGAAAAGAGGGTTTTCATCATGATAGATGTAAACGGTGTGACAGTGGGATATAACGATAAAATAATAGTGGAAGACATGAATTTTCATATAGATAAAGGAGAATTCTTTGGGATTCTTGGACCTAACGGAAGTGGAAAGACGACGCTGTTAAAAGCCGTGACGGGTCTGCTTCCATTAATGAGTGGAAACATCACGTTAAAAGGAAAAAAACTGCATCATTTTTCTTCAAGGGATTTAGCCAGACAGGTAGCGGTACTTCCTCAGATATCGACAGAATCCTTTTCCTATGAAGTGAGGGAGACGGTTATGCTAGGGAGATATTCTCACCAAAAAGGTTTCTTTAAAGGAACGACTGAACGGGATACCGAAATTGTAGCAAAGGTAATGGATCAAACGGGCATTACGCCCTTTCAGCACCGCTTCCTTCACGAGTTGTCCGGGGGAGAACGGCAGAGGGTATTCCTTGCCCAGGCTCTCGCTCAGGAGCCACAGGTCCTGTTGCTTGATGAACCCACTAATCATCTTGATCTTTCGTATCAGAAATCATTGTTGGATTTAATTAAAAATCAAACGGTACACGAAAATTTAACGGTCATCGCGATCTTTCATGACTTAAATTTAGCAAGTTTATACTGTGATCGCTTACTTCTCTTAGACAAAGGAAAAACCAAACTTCTCCACCACCCGGAAGAGGTTCTGAAAGAGAAACATATCGAAGAGGTGTATCATACAAAGGTTCAGAAACAAGCTCATCCTTTAGTGGCAAAACCTCAAATGGTAATTGTTCCTGAGGAGAGTGCGACTGAGAGCTTTGTGTTAGATGAAAGCTACCTAAACATGAGGGAAGAATACATACATTTCTCTGCCCCTTATCCATTAAAATGCATGTCCTCAGGGATTATTGGTGCAGGAATCGGGTGGTACAGGCACTTTATCAATCGAAGAGTCCCTGCAGATTATGACTGCTCAGATTATCAAGAGGATATGAAAGAGTTTCTTGTTCATAAAGGCCTGGATCCCTCATTTTCTGTAGGCATGATGACGGCTCTTCCTTTAAATAATATGGTATGCGATCGTTTCGAAGTTCAGGGGCATTCGGTTTTCGTTGTAGTGACAGCAGGTGTCGGGAATGCGATTGATGTCTCAACAAGTTATCAATATGATATTGATTTAAGGCCAGGCACGATTAATACGTGGGTGTTCATAAATGGGAATCTATCAGATGAAGCATATATAGAAGCCCTTGTAACCTCAACAGAAGCGAAAGTGAGGGCCCTTTACGATATGAATGTGAGGGACAGAAGAACAGGTCAGCCTGCAACCGGGACACCGACCGACAGTATTCTGATTGCTTCAAGTCAAAAGGGTGAGCTGGAACCGTTTGCCGGGCCGATTACACCAATAGGGAAGTTGATTGGGCGCGGTGTATATGAGGTGACAAAAAAAGCTATTCAACGTTATTTGGATCAAACAGAGTAGAATTATATCAACGACAGGGTGATAGAGGAGAGGGGGAATCGGGTTGGGAACCCTATATTTTATAACCGGAGGGGTTAGAAGCGGCAAAAGCTCTTTTGCTGAAAAATGTGCGATAATGAAGAAAAAGGCAAACCTTCCATTGGTCTATCTTGCTTGTGGAGTAAACACTGACAGGGAGATGGAGCAAAGAATCTTGAAACACCAGCAGGACCGGCAAGAGTATGCTGTGGAATGGACGACGATTGAATGTCCGAATTCAATTGATAGGATAATCAACCTAATTCCTCAACACTCCGTAGTTCTGTTAGATTGCCTCACGACTCTTTTAACAAATGAGACATATGGTAGTAGAAAGGTGAAAGGTCAGTATATAGAAGAGAGAATCTATCAGTCTATCTTAAAGTTGCTAAATAAAGTTGATGTACTGATCCTGGTTAGTAATGAATTGGTTTCTGACCTTCCAATTGATTCAAACGATCTTCTTACTTTCCAGAAACGACTTGGTGCATTACATATAAGAATGGTGAAAAAAGCATGTGTGGCAATCGAAATGACGGCGGGAATCCCAGTTGTGAAAAAGAGGGGTCCGAATGAGGAAGGACGGTTGCCTCATGATCATATTTAAAAGCTTTCTCCTTAACCTGCAGTTTTTTACGATTCTGCCGATCCGTAAAGAATTTTCAGTAGGCAAAAGGGAAATGAAGTGGATGGTCAGAACATTTCCACTGCTAGGTTTTTTTGTAGGTGTGTTTCTTCTAGGAGGATATGTTTTTCTGAATTCTTTTACCCACATAAGCCCTTTAGGAATATCATTCTATATTTGGGTAATGCCAATCGTATTAACGGGTGGTATCCACTTAGATGGTTATATGGATGCAAGTGATGCCTTTTTTTCCTATAGAGATAGGGAGAAGCGATTAGACATCATGAAAGACCCGAGGGTAGGTGCCTTTGGCGTTTTGTCCCTGGTGGTATTGCTTTCATCCCGGTTTTTATTCATTTATGAAACCATCATTCAAACCCATTCCACTATTTTGATTGGTATGGTCCTTGTGTCGATTCCCTTTTTAAGTCGAATGATGATGGGGGCGAGTTTAATTCTTATCCCTGCAGCCCAGACGTCAGGAATGGGATATGGTTTCAGTAAGAATGTGACGGGTTATGATCTTATTTGGATTGTTTCTGGTTTATTCCTGGGTGGAGTCGGCAGCTTCTTTTTAAATTACTTTTATTTTTATGCTTTATTCACCGTGGTGACGTTAGCTTTATTCTGGTTTGCCTATTCTAGATCCATCAAATGGTTTGGCGGTATGTCCGGTGATACAATCGGGGGCAGTGTAGAGGGAGTGGAGTTGTGTTTATGGATGACTATATGGTTATTGCATGTATTCGCCATGGTTTAACAGAGGAAAATGAGAAGGGGAAATACCTCGGCTGGACCAATTCCAGTTTATCTCGAAATGGAATCGAATTACTAAAAAGGCGAAATACTTTTTTTGAAGAGTATGAACGATGCTTTTCGAGTGATCTTAATCGCTGTTTAGAAACAGCTCACTTACTGTTTCCTCATGCTCCATTAATTTCTTCATCCCTTTTAAGAGAGATACACTTTGGAGGCTGGGAAGGTTTAACCTACGAGAGCTTAAAGGGTGACGATGTTTATCAAGAATGGTTATTGGACCCATCCATTTCTCCACCAAATGGGGAAGGGATAGATCAATTTGGAAAACGAGTCGATTTAGCCTGGGCACAGATCGTAGCTCAGATAGAAGAGCACAATGGGAAGCGGTACGCCGTTATTACTCATGGTGGAGTCATTCGACATCTATTAACTTCTTTATCTCCTAGAAATGTTCACAGAACGTTTTGGGAATGGAAGGTCAACCATGGAGAAGGGTATGAAATGGTATGGAAAACAGAAAATGATTGGAGGAATCAAACATGTACTTCGTTACGGGAGGTTCCTTTAATGGGAAAAGCATATGGGTGAAAACCCATTTTAATCTTAAAGAAACTGATACAACCTGGATTCCATTATTTAGTGGAGAAAGGATTCATTTGGATGATATCAACTTTTCAAACCCTGTCATCGTAATAGAGGGACTTGAGTATGGAATTCGATCAACCATTTTAAATTATGATTCCGAAGTCCGAAAGACTTTTTCAATTTTGATGCAAACCTTAAAACAGTGGGAAGAAGAAGACCCTGATCGCAGAGTGATCTGGATAGGTTCAGAGGTTGGGAAAGGAATTGTCCCAATGGAAAAGCTGTCCAGGGAATGGCGGGATATGACAGGATGGGTTTATCAAGATCTGGCGAAAATGTCTAAGGAAGTATGGCTGGTTTGGTACGGCCTTGCTACATCGTTAAAAGGATAAAGGAGAGGGTAAGTATGCAGCTTTACACAAGAACTGGTGATAAAGGTCAAACGAGCTTAATCGGTGGAAGAGTAGATAAAGATGATATTCGTGTCGAAGCGTATGGAACATTGGATGAAGTGAATTCTTTTGTTGGACAAGCCATTTCAGAACTGGATGTCGAGCGTTTTCAGGATATACTACAGGATCTTGAGACGATTCAGCATGAACTATTTGATTGTGGCGGTGACCTATCCAACGTTTCTAAGCATAGAAAAATCAAGCTTCAGTCCCAATCCGTCCAGGCGTTGGAGGTTAAGATTGATAGGTTTACGAAGGAAGCGCCTCCACTTGAGAAGTTCATTTTACCAGGTGGCGTGAAAGCCTCATCAAGTATTCACTTAGCTAGAACGGTTACAAGAAGAGCAGAGAGAATCATGGTTTCACTTTCAAAAGCGGACGAGGACTTTCCAGCTGTGACATTGCAGTATATCAATCGATTATCCGATTACTTTTTCGCATTGGCCCGTGTGATCAATTATCGTTGTAATGTTAAAGATGTCGAATATATTCGCAGCGCAAACGTATTTTCAAATAGTAAAGTTCAGAAAAATGAAAAGTAATCTTAGGACTCTTTTGGTACTTTCATTGTTTATGGGTTTTTCTGCGATCGGTGGAATGGTGAAGATACCTGCCGTAATAGGTACGGTTGCATTGGATAGTATGCCTGCACTATTAATTGCATCCCTTTACAATGGGAGATGGGGTGCAATCGTTGCAGGTGGGGGTCACTTGCTTTCAAGCATGTACTCAGGCTTCCCTCTTGGCCCTTTTCATTTGCTCATTGCTGCTGAAATGGCCTTCTTTGTATGGTTATTTGGATATGTGTTTTCGAATGGGAAAAGGGTACTTGCAGCCTTCCTTTTTTTTATAGGAAACGGTCTACTCGCGGGAATTCCATTTATATTTATCCTTAGTTCTTCATTTTACTATGCCATTCTACCTTCCTTACTAATAGCGAGTTTCATCAATTTAACGATTGCCCACTTCTTGTATCCTCCTCTTAAGTCAAGAGTGAAAAGTGGGGAAAACGCATGATTAAGCCTCGAGATGTTATATCCATTTCAATTTCAGATGAAGAAGAGTTGATTCTGGCTACTGATTGCAGCGGAGGGATTGGAAATAAAGAAGGAGATGTAGTCCTGGCCGATCCGGAGACAGTGGGGTATTACTGTTTCCGTGTAGCAGCGATGGAATGTTTGGCAGTGGGAGCAAGGCTCAAAGCTATTCAATTACTGAACTTTACAAGTGATGCTGTATGGGATCAGTATTGCAGTGGTGTGAAGAAAGGTTTAAGTGAAATGAATCAGGAAGGCATTCCAATTACGGGGAGTACTGAATCGAATATCGGTCTTAATCAATCGGCCCTTGGAGTTACGTGTATTGGCATAAGAAGCAAAAAGAGACCACTCCCCTCTTATACAAACCTTGCTTATGCGCTTGTTGGAACTCCCCTGGTAGGAAATGAAGTGATTAAGCAACATGCTTCCATTGCTCCACTAGATCTATTTATGAACTGTGTTCAACACTCTTCTATCATCGATGTATTGCCAGTCGGCTCTAAAGGCGTTCTTCATGAACTTTCTCTCTTATTAGGGAAGCCTTTAAGAAGAAAGGATGTCACCTCAACCCAAGACTTGGACAAATCCAGCGGGCCTTCTACTTCATTCATCATTTCTTACAGAAAAGCAGAGGAACTTGATGTAAAAGACCTTACGAACGGTTTCTTCCAATCACTTCATTTACAGTGATAAGAACAAATAAATACTTTTATGGATATTTGTGATAAAATAAACTTTCAAATAGTATGGAGAAATGTGTTAGTTTATCCAAGATTCTTCGATTGTCAATTTCATTCGAATAGAGTACTATTTCTTACTATCATCAGTAATTCATGAATGTCATAAAAGTAGGTGAAGAAATGGATTCACGATTAGACCGCAAGTCTAAAAAGAAAAAACGCGGAAGAAAAGTGATATTGGTATTATTATTAATTATATTTAGTTTACTCGGTTATGCAGCTTTTCAATTTTATAGTGGATACAAAATGGCTGGCGACGATAAGCTTCAAGAAGATTATAGTTTCAATGGTGTGAAAGATAAAAACGGTATGGTCAACGTACTTCTATTGGGAGTCGACAGCAGAGGCGAGGAGAAATCCAGAACCGATACGATGATGCTCGCACAGATCGATCCCAAAACAAATGAAACCAGACTCGTTTCCTTTATGAGGGATATATATGTAGAAATACCTGGATACCAAAACTACAAGCTGAATACAGCATTTTATTTAGGTGGACCAGAATTGCTCAGAAAGACCATCAAACACAACTTTGATCTTGATATTCAATATTTCATGGTAGTCGACTTCAAAGGATT
The DNA here is from genome assembly GCF_056838065.1 of Rossellomorea sp. H136. Taxonomy (NCBI): domain Bacteria; kingdom Bacillati; phylum Bacillota; class Bacilli; order Caryophanales; family Bacillaceae; genus Rossellomorea; species Rossellomorea sp. H136. Next base: position 2,759,258 of record NZ_CM166371.1, on the reverse strand, counting down.
TGAACAATCCGTTGATATATTGGCACCGGATGGAATTGAAATGGAAGTGGAAAAGGCGATGTCGGAAAACATTGGTGTTTCCCTTCAGCCTGGTGTTCAAAACTTAAATGGGAAAGAATTATTGGGGTATGCAAGGTTCCGTGCTGATGCAGAGGGAGACTTTGGAAGGGTTGAAAGACAACAAAAAGTCATAAACGCTCTTAAAGATGAGGTCCTCTCAATAGGTGGAGTTACAAAGCTTCCTAAAATGGCGGGATCCATTCAACCCTATATCCAGACAAATATGAGTAAGCTTGATCAAATTTCCATCGCAAAAGATATCCTGTTGAGTAACAGCAGTGATATGGAAAAGCTCACCATTCCAGTTGAAGGATCGTATGGTTTTGGCAGCTATAGCGGTGTAGGATCTGTACTTGATATTAATTTTGAAGAAAATATACAAGCTCTGAAAGATTTCCTTAATGGAAAGAGCTCAGACGAAGCTACAACTGAATGAATTTATTAAGCCCGTAAAGCTGGAAAATGCTTAACGGGCTTATTTTTTGTGTAGATTGGGAAGGTGGAATGAATACAGCGATAAGAACTGCTCTGACAGTATGTGTTTGAAAAATGGACGCTCATTCAAGCAGTAAAGCAAAAGTAAAAATTCTGATTATACGCTCTCTGAGCCAATATATAGCCTTTAGAAGGAATCTGACCAACATAAATGGTAATGATAGCGCTTCCACTTCGTATTTCGGCTAATTCCTAACTACTTCCTTTATTGCCCTTGATATCATATACCAGCATGTTACGATTATAAACGTTGTAAACAAACACACGACAACAAAGGTTTTTAGACACATTAACCAGGAAATTTAACAACAAACAATTCTTTCATATTTAATACTAAACTTAAACAATGAATGTTCGATTAAAAACCCAACAAACAATATTAGAACAGGAGTGGATATGATTGTTAAAACATAAAACGATAGCTTTTCTAGGTGCAGGAAACATGGCGGAAGCTATGATTTCAGGTACTGTACAAAGCGGAAAGATCCCACCAGAACAAATTATTGTTTCTAATCGAAGCAATCAAGGAAGACTTCAGGGAATGAAAGCGAAATACGATATAACGGCTATCACAAAAGATGATTTACCCTATAATGAGATAGATATTCTTATTCTCGCTATGAAGCCGAAGGATATCGATAAAGCATTAGATTCGATTAATCACTTGGTTAGAAACGATACAGTGATTATGTCGGTGCTTGCAGGAATCACTACTTCTCATATGGAAGAGCAATTACCTGCAGGTCAGCCTGTTATCCGAGTCATGCCAAATACGTCAAGTATGTTGAAAGAATCTGCTACAGCCATAAGTGCAGGTCGCTTTACTTCAAGGGAAGACATGGAAATTGCAGAAGAGTTATTATCAAGCATTGGTGAAGTGTTCGTGATTGAAGAAAGTAAGATGGACATTTTCACCGGAATTGCAGGCAGTGGCCCGGCATACTTTTACTATTTAATGGAACACATTGAAAAGGCAGGTACCGAAGCCGGATTAGAACCAGAACTAGCTCGTAAAATTGGAGCTCAAACCATTTTCGGTGCAGCCAAAATGATGCTTGAACGTGAAGAATCACCAACTCAACTAAGAGAGAATGTAACATCCCCAAATGGTACTACAGCTGCAGGACTTGATAAACTAGCAGAGTTCGGCGGAGGTAAGGCTATCTCAGAAGCTGTCAAGGGAGCAGAAAAACGATCGAAAGAAATAAGCTCATCCTTACAGTCCAAACATTTAGTAACTAGCTAAACAAACATCGAAACGTAAACACCCCAAATAACTAATACCAACCAAACAAGAAATACAAGTCTGTCCCTACACACATAAAGAGGGGCGAGGGACGGACCTTTTTACTAGGAGTGATTGAATGTCCCAAAATAATCAGAAGAAACGTATCGTAATCAAGATTGGAAGTAGTTCATTAACAAGCCTGCATGGAGAAATGAGTCGTAGAAAACTGGAACGTCTTGTTGATGAAGTCGTCCGTTTAAAGGATGATGGCCATGAAGTATTGCTTGTTTCATCAGGTGCAGTTGCTGCCGGTTATCGTAAATTAGGATGCTTAACACGTCCAAGCTCTCTTCCAGAGAAGCAGGCAGCAGCAGCTATTGGTCAAGGTCTATTGATTGAAGCGTATTCTGACCTGTTAATTTCTAACGGATATGTGGCTTCTCAAATTCTGATCACTCGTAGTGATTTTTCTGATGAAGACCGATACAACAATGCAAGAAATACAATCAATGTCCTGCTTGAAAGAGGGATCATCCCAATTGTCAATGAAAATGATACAGTTACGATTGACCGATTGAAATTCGGAGACAATGATACCCTTTCTGCCAAAGTTGCGGCATTAGTAGATGCTGATCAACTCATCATTCTATCTGACATTGACGGACTATATGATTCTGATCCACGTAAAAATCCAGATGCTGAGCTGTTAGAAAGCGTAACGGAAATCACTGAAGATATCGAAGACATGGCAGGAGAGCCTGGAAGTTCTGTAGGAACTGGTGGAATGAGATCCAAAATAGATGCATTTAAAATCACAATGGCTTCTGGAATTCCTGCGTTTCTTGGTAAATCAGGAAACTCAAATGTTATTTACGATGCTGTCCAACATACAGCAAAAGGTACTTACTTTGAATCTGCAGAAGATTCCGTAAACCTTGATTCCAAAAAGCAATGGATTGCGTTCAACTCAGGTCCCGAAGGTGAAATCACCATTGATTCAGATGCGATAGAACGTATTCTGGAACAAAAAGAAAGTTTAACAATTGATGATATTTATACTGTAAAAGGCCGATTTAATAAAGGTGCAGTCGTGCGAATCCTTGATAATCGAAATGAAGAAATTGGTTTGGGGATGGTCAATTTTCGTTCAGGACAACTAAAAAAACCTACAGACATCAAAGCAGATCAAATCGCAGTCGAAATTGACCAACTAGTATGTCATGTAAATTTACCCATCCCAGTAGGAGTATAAAAGAAGGAGTTTGTCTCCTTCTTCCCTTGCACAATCCGTGCGAATTCTTTTCATAAAACCAGGAGGTATTTGATGACTTTAACTATAGAAAAAACTAGTGTAAAAAAACAAGCGATTCTTGCAAAAAAAGCTTCTAAAACGCTAAGTATGCTGACTACCGATCAAAAAAATAGAGCCCTTCACATCCTTGCCGATCATTTAGAGACGAATTACGAATCTATACTAAAGCAAAATGAAAAAGACCTTGAAAGAGGGAAAGAAAAGGGCTTCGAAGCTGCATTTATGGATCGTTTATCACTTTCTAAAGAACGTGTTGAAGATTTCGCAAGTGGTCTCCGTCAAGTAGCTGACTTGGAAGATCCCACAGGAAAAGTAGTATCCGATTGGACTCTTGAAAATCAACTGCAAGTTCAAAAAGTAACGGTCCCACTTGGTGTCATCGGAATGATTTATGAGGCACGTCCTAATGTAACGGTTGATGCAACCGGATTAGCACTAAAATCCGGTAATGCCATTGTCCTAAAAGGTGGTTCAAATGCCATTACCTCGAACAAAGCAATTGTGGACGTCATGCATGAAGCACTTGAGAAAACGGATATTCCTAAAGATGCAGTACAATTCATTAATACAACAGATAGAGAGGCAACAAGTGAGTTATTTACGATGAAAGAGCATATTGATGTGTTGATTCCGCGCGGTGGAGGGGCATTAATCAATGCTGTCGTTAATAATGCAACTGTTCCTGTCCTTGAAACTGGAGTAGGAAACTGTCATATCTATGTTGATAAAGAAGCTCAAGTGGAAAAAGCATTAAACATCATCATTAATGCAAAAACAGACCGTCCAGCGGTATGTAATGCTGCTGAAACCGTTATCCTGCATGAAGATTGGTTTAAAGAAAATAAGAGTGCATTTGTAGAAAAGCTTAAGGAGCAGAATGTATCCATTCACGGAGATGAAAAAGTTGTCGAAGCGATCGAAGATGCGAAGCCTGCTGGAGAAGAAGATTGGGCAAATGAATATCTAAGTCTGGATATTGCCGTGAAGATTGTAGCTTCTTTGGATGAAGCAGTCGATCACATCGAACAATATGGTACAAAGCATTCCGAAGCCATTGTCACGGAAAACACAGAAACAGCGAAGAAATTCATGATGCTTGTTGATGCTGCCGCTCTCTATCATAATGCTTCTACTCGTTTCACTGATGGAGGAGCGTTGGGATTTGGTGCTGAAATTGGAATCTCTACACAGAAACTTCATGCCAGAGGACCAATGGGGCTCAAAGCATTAACAACTGTTAAGTATATGATGCATGGAACTGGACAAACCCGATAATAAACATGAAAAAACGCTTGAGGAAATTCCCTCAAGCGTTTTTTTCTCATTTATCAGGAGGGAAGAGTTCAAATCAGAACCCCGAGCTTGTCTCCTCCAGTATAAACTCATTCAATCCCCGTATCGTATGAACTTCTTGCTGATAACAGATTTTTAAAAGTTCTTCAAAGATTTCGGCTGTCATGATAGCGTCATTCAGAGCATGATGTCTAGTCCTGTAATCGATGTCAAACCGTTTTACAAGGGCGTCAAGGTAGCAATCGTCCCGTTCCAATAATCCATTGGCAAGCGAAAAGGAGTCAACATATTCAGGATCAAATGAAGGGAGCTGCCATTTATAAATCCGTTTTTGGAGAAAATTTATGTCGAAACTGGCTGGGTGAGCGACAAGGATCGTTCCTTTACTGAACTCAATAAATCGCTCCAATCCGATAGGTAACGTAACACCATTCAGAAAGTCTTTTCGTCTCAGACCTGTAAATCGCTTCGTATCCCTCGACACCGCTTGAAGGGGATTGATGACCTGATAGAATGTGTCTCCACGTTGAACTTTACCTTCCTTAACCTTTACCGCTCCGATCGAGATGATTTCATCCCCTACCTCCGGAAAAAAGCCTGTTGTCTCCAGGTCAAATATGGTAAAGTCACAGTCGAACAAATGTTTTTGCTGAAGTGTGGGTTTTTCTTCTTCAAACTCTTTTAGTGCACGAGATAATTTATGGTAAGAAAGCTTTTCTTTTTCCCGTTTCACTTGAAAGCGAAAGAAAAATTGCTGCCATAAATAATATTTCAGAATGCGGTAGCCCACATTAATTCCAATATCATTCATTAAACCACCCGGTTCCTATTAAAACTAATTTCCATCACTTGTTGAAGTCGATTAGCAATCTGGATGGATTCTTTTAATTTCTGACGATCCTCTTTTGAAAGAGTACGTACATCAATATCATTACTTAATGGTTTTCCTTCAATAAGTTCAAGAAGGTTTTGTTTTGTACGGAGAGTGAGAAGAATATGCATAGCTGTTTTTACATTTTCAGCATCCCTTGGATGGAATGCCTGCATCTTCTTCAATGCTTGAACCCTCTTTATGGTATTTACTTCTTTTATTCCGTATTTTACAGAATGAATGCGAATCATATTGACGATTTGCAAAAGCCCCGACTTTTTAATGTTAAACAAATGATTCCTGGGCTTCAGGTTCACTCGTCCCAAAGGGCCTACAGGAAGTTTGAAACGAAGGGCATCTTTTCTTAATAGTTGTTGCATATTAAGAGACCGTTTCGATTTTTCCGCTAAATAAATTCGAATTTCCTCTGCGATGGAGTAATCACCATAAATGGGGCGGAAATCATAAAACATCGTAATGTTTTGAACTTCCTGTGCATCTATTTCATATAGCCATTCATCAATTGCCTTTTTCCAATCAGTATAAGATCGTTTCCATTTCTGTTCCTTAGCCATGATTCCGCCAGTACATTCAGGAAAACCGCATGCAGCAAGCTTTAAATTGAGTTTTTCGGTGAATGCCTGGAAATACAAATCAACCTTTTTAAGATCAGACAAGTGGTTATAATCATCAAGAATGATTCCATTATCTTGATCTGTATGAAAGCCTTGTTCACTTCTTCCTTGACTGCCCATTACGATAAAACAATAATTGATAGGCGCAGATCCGAATCCTTCCTGACGCATTTCTTTTTCGGTTAATTGAATGATTTTTCGGTGCAGACGATCATTATAGTTTGAGATCACTTCGCAAATATCGTAGCCAAAATTATCTTGGAGGAGTAGATCTTGAATGAACTGTTGAAAAGTCTTACTTTTCACAGTTGCCAGTTCTACCAATTCGTGGTTCGAAACGGCTTTTTGGATTTTATACGAGAGGTCCAAGTAATTTGAATCCTGTATATTGAGAAATGAAGTACTGGTCAGAACTCCAACAACTTCATCGTTGCGAATAATGGGTACAAAATCTACTTCTTCATGCTTGAAATAAGAAAGGGCTTCATATGCAAAGGATTCATCACGAATCCAAAACGGTTTTTTCTTCATCCAGTCTTTTACTGATTCACTGAAAATCGGGTTTGTAATATAAGACAGGATTTCACGTTGAGTAAGAATGCCTTGCATTTTTTTCTCTTCATCAACTACCACTAGGCCATATGTATCTTCTTCTTTCATCTTTCTGGCTGCGTCAAGAACAGAGGTATTTTCGTCAATAAAGGTGGGGCGATCCATTAACGTATGCACTTTAGTTCGAAACAGGTTTATATTTTCGTCGTCGGATTCAGTGGCTGATTTCACCTTTATTTCATCGTACAATGTTTTCATACGATTTCCGATGCTTTCGAAGATGATTTTTGAAAAATCATTGTTCTTGGTCATAATCTCCAATAGTCGATCCTTCTGAATGCGGAACACGGTACAATCCTCTATTGCCTGTACGGAAAAAGTCATTTGACCGCTTGTAAGCATAATCATTATCCCGATTAAGTCTCCAGGATAATAGAATCGAAGGGAATACTGTTTGCCGCTTGAACGATGGAGAACATTCTTCGCAAGTCCCGAGACAAGGAAGTATATATCAAGTTCTTCTACCGTTTCATCTTCATGAAAAAGGAATTCGCCCTTCTTGAAAGTGGTGTATTTAGAACCGGATATAATGTAATCTAACTGTTCAGTAGTCAGAACATCAAAGGGATAGTGATCTCGTATAATTTGTAATAATTCCTGCTGGTTCATCGAATACCTCCCGTTCTCAATAGTCCCATAGTACTTTACCATAGAATTCCCTATTTTGAAAACGATAAAACGGGATCTTCCTGAAGTCCTGATGGAGGTTTGAATGGAAGTATTGAAGGGTCGAATTTATTAAATCTTCACGATATCGATTAATGATCAAAAGGAATGAGAAAAAGGTGTCCCGTTTTTGGGGCACCTTCGGGAATTACTTATTAGTGAGGATAAATTCAGCAGCATCCATTAAGTTAGGAAACATGTGATCGGCGTCATATAAATGAGAGGGGCTGTCTGTAAGTAAGATAGTGGTGCATCCCGCATTGCGACCAGCTTTAATATCTACCTCGCGATCACCTACCATATACGATTGGGCAATATCTATATCATGCTTTTTGGCAAGGTCCAAAAGCATCCCTGCTTCAGGCTTCCTACACTCACAACCCTCGTTCGGCTTGTGAGTACAACAGGAAACCTCTTGAATGAATCCCCCGGCCCTTTTGATTTCTTTTAACATATGATCATGAATGGATTGAAGTTGTTCATGAGATAGATATCCTAACCCAACGCCTCCCTGGTTGGTAACGACGAAAATTATGAACTCAGAATCAGTCAATAATTTAATAGCTTCAAGGACTCCCTCCAGGAAATAAAATTGATCGGGACGATTAACAAATGTTACTCTCTCTGTTTTCACCTCGTTGATTACTCCATCTCGATCAAGAAAAACAGCTTTTTTCATCAGTAGACCTCCTTATTCGATCTTTTTCTCCAACAAATCCTTGCGACGTGTCGCTTTATGCGGTTTCCGAGGAAATAATGACAGATTATTCTGTCATCTATGGAAAAGAATAAACCTAAAGGCATTAATTGAATCTTATCACCTTTTCTTTATATAAAGACTGGAGGAGGGACGGACCTTTTAAAGGTCCGTCCCTATCCCTTATAGTTTTTGAATAAAGGCGACTTTAAGGTAATCACTTTGTTTGTATTGACTTAGGGTTTTAAAGTCTTCCGGAAGTGTGTATTCTTCGAGTATTTTATATTTTCCATTGGTTTCTTTAAAGGCAGTTTCAATAAAGCTTTTGAATTTCTTCATATTGAAGGTGCTGCAATTAGTGGATGCCACAATGGTACCCTGTTTTTCAGTAATGGCAATCGCTTCTTTTAACAAATCTTTATAATCCTTAGCTGCACTGAATGTATGTTTCTTTGAGCGGGCAAAGCTTGGCGGATCGAGGATCACAAGATCAAAGGAGAGTTCTTTTTTTACGGCATATTTAAAGTATTTAAAGACATCTTCCACAATGATGTTTTGTGCTTCGTAATCGATCCCATTAATACTGAATTGTTCAATCGTTTTACTTAAGCTGCGATTAGCGAGGTCAACGCTGGTTGTTTCCAGGGCACCACCGAGTGCAGCGAAAACCGAAAATGCTCCTGTGTAAGAGAACGTATTCAATACACGTTTTCCTTCAGAGTACGAGTCACGAATTCGTTTACGCACTTCACGTTGGTCAAGAAAAACCCCTACCATTGCGCCGTCATTTAAATAGATTGCAAATTGAACGCCATTTTCCTTGACGAGAAGGGGGAAAGAAGGGCGGGTTCCTTCAACGAAATCATCTTCTTCTACATATTTTCCTTCCTGTGCAAATCGCTTTTTCTGATAAATGCCTTTGTAATCCGTTAATTCTCTTAACCCTTGCATAACTTCTTCCTTAAAGGCATAGGCTCCTTTTGAATACCATTGAACGAGGTAGTATCCATCAAAGTAGTCAATGGTGATGCCTCCAAATCCGTCTCCTTCACCATTAAACACTCGAAATGCTGTCGTATCTTCACTATAAAAGAAGTGAAGACGTTGATTAATGGCAGCTAGAAGCTTTTTTAAGATAAAGTCTTTATCAATTGCTTCTTGTTCCTTCCAACTCAGAAGCCATCCGATTCCTTTGTTCTGTATTCCCGAGTAGCCTTTGGCGATAAAGCCATTGTTATTGTCTACAAGTTTGAGAATATCTCCTTCTTGAATATTCTCAATCGATGATATTACATTTTCTTTATTGAGAAGGGGAAATCCTTTTTGGAAATGTTGTATGTATTTTGGGTTTGCTTTAATGATTCTTTCTTTTGTCATTCTACTCATCCTAACCTTGAGGTTTAGTCTTGTGTAGTATAGAACGTAAAGAAAGTTTACGCAACTGCACATTAAAAAACTTCCCTAATCAGATATAAAACTATCTGAATAGGGAAGCAGGTCATTTACCCCATAAGTGATCTCCTACAAGCCGGTCTACTTTTATCGTTTCATGTAAGCCGCTATGAGAAATGGATGGATCATACACGATCCTGGATTGATATTGGTTTTTTTTAAATAATGATTGACTACCTATAGCACTTTGAACATTCACCACATCATCACCCGATCCTGCTATGGATAATACGTTAATATCGGAAGGGATTAAATGGCGATTCAAAAACAATTTCTTCAATGCACGAGATTCAGGTTTTAAATCTATAACAGCTGCACCTGTATTGATTTGATCATAGGATTCCTTCGTAACCCCAAGGAAAGGGGTAGCAATCGTAATAAACTTATGGGTATGCGGGACAAACGAGCTATCCCTGGTATTTAGAATATATTTTGTTGACGCAAGGCCACCCATGGAGTGTCCCACAATATTTACATTTGAAACATCAAACTGATGATGTAAGAGCTTCATGGCATTTTCTAACCAAATCGCCTGTTTCTCCAATGATGCCCGATTATCTTCAAAAATGACTTGAACAAGTGGAGGTGAAGTGGGATTGGTGGAAAGAGATCCTTTATACACAACGCTGCCATTCTCAGACACATAAATCTCCAACGTTTTTTGACCCCAACCATGCTGGTTTTCAAATCGTTCCAGCATCGTTCTGAAAGAATTATATGTACCTTTGTACCCGTGCACAAAGACAGTGGGATATTCTTCTTCAACGGTTAAGGGTTTTTCACTGGATTGTACATTTGTAGTGCGAAATATTATATATAAAGTGAAGAAAGAGATAATGATGCCACTCCATAAAAACGAATGTTTGTGATTGATCGACAAGGAAATCGCTCCTTAAAAAAGGTATACTTCTATTGTAAAGTATTCGTGAAGTATTGAATATGTTAAAAAAGAAATTTGTTTGTCATATTACATGTAACTTTTACCAATTACCGGGCAAAAATTTATATTATTAACCCTTTTTTCAAAAGCGTGATAGAGAGAAAAACAACTTGTTAACGAAAACCTCAATAAAAAAAGGCTTAAATAAATTATTTAAGCCTGCACATTTATTCTTCCTTCGAATTCAAATATTAAACCCAATCACCGGCTTTGAAGATAGGTTCAAACGTTCCGTCTTCCTTTTCGCCGTCAATGTCTAACTGAGCCGATCCTATCATGAAATCTACATGAATCATGCTTTCGTTAAAGCCTACTTTCCGTAATTGTTCCGCCGTCATATTTTTGCCTTCCTCCACACAGACTGATAATGCTCTACCCAGCGCTATATGACAAGAAGCATTTTCATCAAAAAGTGTGTTGTTAAAGATAATGTTTGTATTAGAAATAGGGGAGTTGTGAGGAACCAATGCCACTTCTCCTAAATAGGAGGCCCCTTCATCTGTTTCCAGCAGATTTTTCAGGGTTTCATATCCTTCCTCAGCTGTATACTCTACCACTTTACCGTCTTTAAATGTCAGTGAAAAGTTTCTGATTAACGTACCGCTATAGTTAAGTGGTTTCGTACTCGTGACAGTCCCATTCACACCTTGTTTGACTGGGATTGTAAACACTTCTTCCGTTGGTAGGTTCGGAACAAAGGGAATTCCTTGATCATTTGTGAACTGGGCACTGATCCATTTCGTTTGTGGGTGGAATTCGATGGAAAGGTCTGTTCCAGGTCCTTTATAATGAAGCTTTTTGTATTTGCCTTCATTTAAACGGTCGGCGTTCTTATTCAGATTACTAATATGAGATTCCCATAGAGCAACCGTGTTCTCCTGATCCGTCCGGGTTGTATAAAAGATGTATTCCCATAGTTTATCGATGGCTTCGTCCTGAGAGAGTTCAGGGAAAACAGTTTGAGCCCATTCGATTGTTGGGAATGCCGCTATTAACCAACTTATTTTGCCGCCGCCGATATAAGCAGAAAAATCTTTCATTGCTTCAGCGGAAGCTCTGTTCAAAATTGCAACCCTTTTTGGATCTGAATCTCTTAATAGTGAAGGATTTGGTGAAGCTAAATTTAATAGCGCTACATTATTTTCCGCCATTTCAATAAATCCTTTTGCCTTCCAATCAGGAAACGCTTTCAGTCCTTCCTCAGAAGAATTGTCCAAGCGGATTTTCTTTAGCTCTTCATCGTAGAAGTCGGTTAGTACATTTAATACACCGGCTTCATATGCCTTCTTAGTAACAAGTCGAACAAATTTATAAGCTGTAATAGGTGCAGAAATCAGAAGTTCCTGATCCTTTTGCAGATTTAATCCTACCTGTACGATTAAATCTGCGTATCTTTCTAAATTACTTTCAAATGCTGTATTCATCTAAAATCCCCCTTGATATGTATTCAATACTAACTATATCTCTTTATTCAGAAAATTTCATTGAATAATTGCAATTTCCAATCAATTAATATAGGTATACGTAAAGGATGTGAACTTTCTTTACACGCATTTGCACTGGTTCACATATGGGGGATACGAGACGAGCTGAACAATTGAAAAGGACTGGTCCAAAAAAGGCCAGTCCTTTTCAATTGTTTTTATAATTTTCCTGAGTATGGCGGGAACTCTTCTTCATTTGAGTTGATTACGACAACACCAGAGAGTGCCAATGCAGTCAGGCTTGTGATTAGTAATAATTTTTTCACCTTTTTCATCCTTTCACCTCCTATACAGTTAACATTTCTTCATAAATGAGATTAGCTTCATTTAGATGAAATGCTGCATATTTATATTTTCTAACTCCTTGGTAATATTGGCCAAGGAATTTAGAATACTCAGCATATAATAGATGGGATCCGCTCTTTTTAAAGAAGGGCAGTGCATACTCCTTCATAAACGCCTCAAAACCTTGTGGGAAATCATTTAAGGCAAACTGATAATAAGATAATTGATAAAATTTATCCGGGAACTTTTCTTTAGAACAAAGGTTTAATCCTTTAGGTAACCAGAAACGCACCTCGGAAAATTGGTTCTTTTTATAATATTCCTTGACCAGAGAGAGAATAGAGTAAAGCTTTCCTTCTTCGTCTGACCCTTTCAATTCAATACTTCGCAAATAATGCTGAATGGCTTCATCGCTCTTGTTCATAAATGATTTTAAATATCCCAGGTTTTGTTCTACCTTTGAATTTAACGACGTATAGTCTATGGATTGAGAAATGAAATTGGCCCACTCATAATGCTTTAACGCTTCTTCGCTATAATGTATACGCCGATAGCATATTCCTAAAATCAAATGCACCTCAGCACATCTTTTCTGAAAGTAGACCCCTTGGAAAATAGAGAGTGACTTCTCTCCGTAGAATATTGCCAAACGATATCTATTTAAACGGGTCAATACCAGGCTGAATAAATAATATAAATCTGCTCTTTCTTCTTCATTAATCACATTTCCAAGTACATAGCAGGTTTCAGCTTCTTTCAATTCTCCTTTAGCTTTATCGTACTCTTTAATCAAATAATAATAGTTACCTTTGTATTTGTGATAATAGAATTTTAATGTATCGGTCAGTTCTTTATAATTGGATTGGATTTGTTTCATGTGTTCCAACGCGTTCTGAAGGTTCCCTTTAATTAATTGAACACGGAAGCAAAGGATCTTATAGAATAAATGTGGAATGAGATTATCCGTCTGATCAAGGTCCTTCCTTACGACCTCATTGATCGACTTGGCGTCCTCTGTTTTATTCCACAGTAAGGAATGGTTCCATCTCTCAAGTAGTTTGTTCAATTGGTCAGTCGTATCAAGAAGATTATTCACACCTAATCGGTCACAGAGTAAATTAATTATGTCATTTGACGGAGTAACTTGATTGTTTTCAAGTTTGGAAAGATATGATACGGAAATAATCCCTTTTGATAAATCTTCTTGTGTTAAATTTCGTTTTAGTCTGTGAAAGCGGATTTTAGAACCGATTGTCATATGATCCTTCTCCTCTAACTGGCTTTATTTACTCATTTCGTTCAGGTAATTGATTATTAAAATAGTAACATATAAAAAAGGTAAATGTTTTGAATATTCCTATAATTATATTTTTTCTGGGTATTTTGTATGGTCTTTTATTCATCTGAAGATTGATTCGTAAAACGCCTTCCTTTGTTATAATGAATCTAGTTAAAGTTTTAAGAGGAGGTATTCATTTTGATCGATTTAAGAAGTGATACAGTAACAAAACCAACGGAAGAAATGCGAAGGGCTGCGCTCGAGGCTGAAGTAGGGGATGATGTGTATGGAGAAGATCCTACAGTCATAAAGCTTGAGAGAGAAGCGGCCACTTTACTTGGTAAAGAAGCGGCCCTATTTGTAACAAGTGGTACTCAAGGCAACCAAGTTGCAGTTTTAACACACACACGTCCAGGGAATGAAATTCTATTAGAAGCGAATTCTCATATTTTCTACTATGAATCAGGAGCGGTTGCTGCATTGGCAGGTGTCCAAACACGTACGATTGATGGGATTAATGGAGAGATGGATCCGATTGAGGTAGAAGCGGCTATTCGTACTGAAGATCAGCATTTTCCAGAAACTGGGCTCATTTGTATGGAGAATACACATAATCGTGCAGGTGGAGCAATTGTATCTCCAGAGAATATGAAGGCGATCTATGCCCTTGGGAAAAAACATTCAATTCCCGTGCACATGGATGGAGCACGGCTCTTTAATGCCGTATATGCTAGTGGAAGAGATATTAGGGAGTTCACTGATCATTGTGATACTGTGCAAATATGCTTATCCAAAGGGTTGGGTGCCCCTATAGGGTCTATTATCGCAGGTGATCATACATTTATAAATCGTGCCCGAAAGTGGAGAAAACGGTTAGGGGGTGGCTTAAGACAGGTAGGAATGATTGCAGCTCCTGGATTGGTTGCATTAACAACTATGAGGGAACGATTAGTGGAAGATCATGAGAAAGCAATCGTACTTAAAGAAACCCTTCAAGCCTGTAAGGGTATAGAAGTAATCAATCAAGTTGATACAAATATTGTCGTTGCAGATGTAAAGGGAAGGGGGGGCACATCAGAGCAATTCATTGAAGAGTTAAAAGAAAAGGGGATTCTGGCAGTGACCTTTGGCCCTACTCTTGTACGTTTTACCACTCATTATGATGTTTCAATGGAAGAAATAAACAAGGTGTCTGGAATTTTGAGGAACCTTTCTTAATTACTGGAGGGGATTCTGATCATTTAAGTAGGAAGGGCAAAAAAAGCCCTTCCGCTTACTCTTTTTGATCTAGTCTTTTTCCATGGTGTGAATGTGGATGCCATCTCATCATGTAGTCATTTTCTTTCAGTTTTTGATACTTAGCTTCCATCATTTTAAGTACGTTATCTCCCTGATCTTTTGAGAAGACGCCATATTCTACATATTTGTTCACAAGTTCTTTTTTTGTTGAATACATTTGTTCATGCAATTTGGCAAGCTCCGTTTTTTGTTCTTCAGTAAGTTTTACCTTAGGTGTTTGTGGTTCTCCTTCTGCTGCTGCAAATGTACCGAAACTCAAGCTAAACAAGAATACAGCTAAGATAGTTATAACCATTTTTTTCATTTTATTCACTCCTTTCCAATGTTTCTCTCATATTGTTTGCGGAAAACTCGAAGAATATGTAGGAATAGATGAATAAGAGGGGTATATGATAGGGTAAATACAATTAGGTATAGGAAAGGTGGCTGAAATATGTTTAAACAGTTTTTGTCAAGTATTGGGATAGGGCATGTTAAAGTAGATACAATCGTGCACAAAACTAAAATTTCTCCTGGAGATTCAATTGAAGGTGAAGTCGTTTTGATCGGTGGTATGGCCGATCAGCCTATTAATGAAATTCGTTTATTGCTTCTTGAAAAATATGAGGAGGATAAAAATGATAGTGACTTTTCCTATCATGAAAAAGATTTAGATACGATTATCCTTGATAAGATCGGAACAATCGGTGCGGCTGAAGAAAAGAGGATCTCTTTCACGTTTCCTACATCTTCCGATCATCCCAAAACAACGGATGCTAACAAAACCATTTTAAGAACCACAGTAGATATACCTCAAGCGGTAGATCCGACAGATGAGGATAGCATATACGTCGTTTAACTCTAAGGCAGATTCTATTAATGAATCTGTCTTTTTGTTTGGTTTATACGACAATAAGAGTAAATATTCTCATTGAAATCCATAAAAACCCAATGTAAAATGTAGTAAGCGTATACATTCTAAAAATTCAGATATTTTAATGTATACAAATTAAAAGAAGAAGGAGGAATTTGATGGGTGGAATATGGTTAGCGGTAATAGGAGGGATTGTTTTTTTACTTGGGTATAAATATTATTCCAAGCTTATTGCTGAGAGGGTGTACCGTCTGGATCCGAATTATGTGACGCCTGCACACCAATACAAAGATGGTGTCGATTTCGTCCCAACGAATAAGTTTGTTCTTTGGGGTCACCATTTTACTTCTGTAGCGGGGGCGGCTCCGATTGTAGGACCTGCAATCGCCGTTTACTGGGGATGGCTTCCAGCATTTCTGTGGGTCATTTTAGGGACAGTATTTGCAGCCGGGGTGCATGATTTTGGAACCTTGGTTCTTTCAGTCCGTAATAAAGGACAATCCGTCGGTTCATTAGCCAATAAGTTAATAGGGAAAAGAGCAAAAGTACTATTTCTGTTTATTATATTAATTCTTGTATTAATGGTAAATGCAGTATTTGCATGGGTAATCGCAAATCTTTTTATTACATTCCCGGCAAGTGTTGTATCAGTTTTCATTCAGATCCCACTTGCGATATGGATTGGATATTCAGTTTACAAACGTAATGGTAGCATGTTAATGCCTTCAATCGTTGCACTGGCAGTCATGTATGCATCAGCTGTCATTGCCAGCCGGATTGAATTTTTGCAAATTGATTTAGTTCGTTATTTTGGTGGACAAGAGGCCACATCATTGTTTGGCTTGAGTTCAACAAGCATGGCTTTCCTGGTGTGGATCGTCATTCTGATGATTTATGTGTACATAGCTTCAACTCTACCGGTTTGGAAGCTATTACAGCCACGTGATTATATTAATTCCCATCAATTAATTGTTGGTTTAGGATTGCTTTATCTTGGTCTCCTATTTACAAATCCTGAAATTACCGCACCAATGACAAACGGAGCTGCAGATGTTTCCTGGTTCCCGTTACTATTTATCACGATTGCCTGCGGTGCCATATCCGGATTTCACGGATTGGTTTCATCAGGCACATCGTCAAAACAGTTGGATAAAGAAACGGATGCACGCTTTGTAGGGTATTTAGGAGCTGTAGGTGAAGGGGCACTTGCATTGATAGCAATCATTGCATGTATTACATTTTTCCCGAATGTGGAAGAATTCCAAGCGACTTACAGTGGTTTTGCTGCAGCAAGCGGTGCTGGGCTGGGTGTCTTCATCCAAGGAGCAGGACAACTTGCAACAGGTGTTGGAATTCCTGCTGATATCGCAGCTACGATTGTTTCAGTGATCATTGTGAGCTTCGCTGCAACAACATTGGACTCTTCTGTTCGACTGATGCGATATATCATTGCCGAGTTGGGAGAAGAGTACAATGTAAATCCTTTAACTAATGCTCATGTTGCTACGACGATTGCCGTTGTTTCAAGTGCAGCCTTAACTTTATTACCTCAAGGCCCTAAAGGATTCGGGTCGGGTGGATACCTTCTATGGCCGCTTTTTGGCACATCCAATCAATTGCTTGCTGGAATCAGTTTACTTTTGATTACCATCTGGCTTAAGCGTCAAGGAAGGAATTATATCGCTACCTTAATTCCGATGGTATTCCTTATGTTCATGACCTTATGGGCGATGATTAACCAAGTCGTGTTTGAATGGTCAGGTGTCGGTGAATCAGAAGGGAATATGCTACTCTTTATCTTTGGTAGTATCATTCTCATTTTCACCTTATGGATTTTAATTACTGCAGCATCTTCCCTATCTAAAAAGGGAGATGATCCTTCACAGTTCTCTGCTTAGTCAGGAGATAGATAAGGGTGACTCGGGCTCGAGTGCCCTTTTTCTACTTATTATTGAAGGAGGAACAAGATTATCGAAATTATCATGTTACATTACAGACACAACAATAGGGAGGGGAACACGAATGGATTCGTCTATGAAAGAAAAGTTTAAAAAAATCATACAGCTATACGATGAAATGATTCGCCTTCCTCACAAAACGGAAATCGCCAGGGAATTGAGGGATGAGGATGATTTATTCTTATTATTGCTCTATTCAGATATGCTTGGCCTGCCTAATCCCGTTTTTTATTACACATTGGAACTTTATCCATATATTATAGAGAAATTTCACGATTGGCATTTAAGGATGGGAATGGAGCATTCGCCCTTGGAGGGAATCAGATGTTGTTGAAGTATAGGGAGGGGGATATGTACATGAATGAATTAAAACAACAGTCAATTCTTTTTGTAGGAGGTAAAGGAGGTGTAGGAAAATCAACATCTGCTTCTGCTATAGCGTTAATGTTTGCGAATATGGGAGAAAAGACGCTAATCATCTCAACAGACCCCGCGCATAATCTGGGTGATATTTTTCACCAGGAAATTAAGGGGGATAAAACTCCTCTACTCAAAAATCTATGGGGGATAGAAATTAATCCGGAGATTGAAACACAGGATTATATTAACGGAGTGAAACGAAATCTAAAGGGAATGGTTAAATCAAAAATGGTGAATGAGGTACACCGTCAAATCGATATGGCTGCTTCAGCACCCGGGGCAGAAGAAGCTGCCTTATTTGACCGTATGGTTTCCATCATTCTCGAAGAAGGAAATGAGTTCGATAAGATCATTTTTGACACAGCACCTACAGGCCACACGATACGTCTTTTATCTCTTCCTGAACTCATGGGAGTCTGGATGGACGGGATGCTTGAAAGAAGGAAGAAAACAAACAAGAACTATTCACAGCTATTAAATGATGGCGAGCCGGTAGAGGACCCCATTTATGATGTCCTGCAAAAGCGTCGTGAAAAGTTTTCTAGAGTACGGGGGATTCTACTGGATGAAAAAAGAACCGGATTTATCTTTGTACTGGTTCCTGAAAGGCTCCCGATCCTGGAAACAGAAAAAGCCATTGAATTGATGTCTAAGCACGGATTGAATATTGGAGGACTGATCATAAATAAGATCCTCCCGACTCAGGCAGATGGAGAGTTCCTGCAAAAAAGGAGGGACCAGGAAAAGTTATACCTAAAGCTGATGAGGGAGAAGTTTACAAACCAGACGTTATATCGAATTCCTCTATTAGAAGAAGATATCTGTTCACCCCGTCATCTCGAAGAGTTTGTAGACTATCTACAGAAAGAAGTAATTAGTGGTGAAAGAACCATTTAACATAAGAGTATACATAGGAACTTGCTGACCATTGGGGGTATTTTATCTAATGGTCATATTTATTTTTTTGAAGGGAAAAATCATTTTTTGTCGAAAATGTAATAAAATCAATGAAAAAAGGGAGTGATACCCATGAGTGGTGATAAGAAACATAAACATTTACAGGGAATTCTTCCGTTGAAGAAAAGAGAAGAAACACAGAACCGATGGCTATTTCATAGACTTAATACCCTTTTACCTTCCTTAATGAAAAAGCATAATGTTGATATGTGGATTATTGCGGGCAGAGAGTATAATGAAGATCCTGTTCTGAAAAGTCTCTATCCGTCATCAATAGACGGTTCCGGGAGATTGACGATTCTAGTGTTTTATCTTGACGGAGATCAACAAATGAAAAGGTGGGTACTGCATCCTAATCCGAACTTTGAGCCATTTTATGAACGTGTCTGGAAGCCGGAAGATTGTGATCAATGGGAGTGCCTTAAACGAATTGTAGAAGATCATTACCCTGATACAATTGCATTGAACTATTCCCCGACGTTTGCTGCTAGTGATGGTTTAAGTCATTCGTTTTACCAACATTTAAGCATATTACTCGATGAGTACTCACATAAATTTGTGTCTGCTCAGCACATCATAGTTGATTGGCTGTCAATACGGTCATCGAAGGAACTCACAGCCTATCCTTCAATAGCGGAACTTGCGAGGCAAATAGCGGCAGAGGCTTTATCCGGAGCGGTTATCCATCCAGGTATAACAACGACAGAAGATGTAGTCGATTGGATAAGGCAACGCGTCTTGGATTTAGGAATGGAAACGTCATTTTACCCTACGGTGGATTTACAAAGAAAAGGGGCAGCGTTGGAACGATTAGAAGGGGAAATCATTCGATGTGGAGATATTGTACATTTGGATTTTGGGATTCGTTATCTCGGTTTAGCGACAGACACCCAGCAACTCGCATACATTCTCTATCCAGGCGAGGAAGAAGCTCCTGAAGGTCTTCAATCCGCATTACAAACAGCCTTAAGGTTTGAAGATATCATTACAGAAGAAATGAAAGTGGGAAGAACAGGAAATGAAGTATTTCAAAGTGCGATGAACAAGGCAAGAGATGAGGAGATAGAGGCGATGCTTTATTCTCACCCCATAGGAAACCACTGCCATGAAGCAGGGGCCTTAATGGGATTATATGATCAACAAAGAGACATCCCCATAAAAGGTGACCTCCCTCTAACAGCAAATACATGCTATGCCATGGAGTTCAACATCAAACAATTTATTCCTGAATGGAATCAGGTTATCCCGATCTATCTTGAGGAACCCGTTGCGTTCATTCAAAACCGTTTGGAATATATGGCAAAAAGGCAAATGACGTTCTATCTTATATAATGAGAGAAGAGGCTGGGACAAAACTAAAAAACCACGATAAAAAGACGAAGAGTAGATGTGTAGGTTCTTCATACCGCTAATGATTTCCGTGCAAGACTACGCTTTCCGCGGGTAGCCCGTGAGCCTCCTCGGCAAGCCTGCGGGGTCTCACATAAGCTACTTTCCCGCAGGAGTCTTCGTCTTGCACTCCAATCAACCGCTGGAAACAGCTAAAATCAAATGATTCGAAAATAAATAATAAACCCGAACAAATCTGCACACCAAGAAGCAGGTTTGTTCGGGTTTGACTTAGGATAAAAAACTTTTGTCCCGGCCTCTTTTTTTAGCTGTTTTTATAAATCTCTACGTACTGATACACTGATATATTAGTTAACAAAATTTTCATTTTCTCCTTTGTAGATAATTTGTTTGGAAGAAACAATCAACATATCTAGAGAAGGAGCTTTTTTGTGTTTTTCTATCTATACTTATATGCAGAAAAATGTAGAAGCAAAGAGTGGATTGTAGCGGAAGGCACTTAACTCCTGCGGGATATAGAAGAAAGGAACGGTCCTTATTTTCGCATTATCACACACTCAAAAGAATCATTTGCATTTGTTGAAACAAGATGAGTTGACATCTTTTTTTATATCATATAATATACCCTTATAGGTATTTTAAAACTATCATTCGTAGGAGGAATTTTTAATGAAAGCAGATAAAGTATTAGATGCAAAAGGATTAGCCTGCCCGATGCCGATTGTAAAAACTCGAAAGGCAATAAAAGAAATTGAGGCTGGTCAAATTTTAGAGGTTCAAACAACGGATAAAGGTGCTAAAAGTGACTTAACAGCATGGGCTAAATCTACTGGACATGAATTGCTCGATTCAAATGAAGAAAATGATGTTTTTACATTCTGGATCAAAAAAGGATAAATTTTCTTAAGGGGATCAATACCCCTTATAGTAAATAGGAGGAGATACAATGTCAGAAAGAAAAACAACCAATATTATTCTATTTAGTGGAGATTATGATAAAGCGATGGCTGCATATATCATTGCGAACGGAGCTGCGGCTTATGATCATGACGTAACCATATTCCATACATTCTGGGGACTGAATGCTTTAAGAAAAGAAGAAATGGTTCCTGTGAAAAAAGGATTTATGGAGAAAATGTTTGGGGGCATGATGCCTCGTGGCGCAGATAAACTGGGATTATCCAACATGAATTTCATGGGAATGGGTCCTAAAATGATCAAAGGTGTCATGAAGAAGCATAATGCAATGCCTTTGCCTGATTTAATCGATATGGCAAGAGAACAGGATATCAAACTGGTTGCATGTACCATGACAATGGATTTATTAGGTTTACACAAAGACGAATTATTAGAAGAAATTGAGTATGCTGGAGTAGCTGCGTATTTAGCGGATGCTGAAAATGGTAACGTGAACCTATTCATCTAATTTTTTTTGCAACGAAATATACCCTATGAGGTAATTGGAGGTTTTATATATGAACACGATTGAATCAAACTTCGTATTGGATGCAAAGGGATTAGCCTGTCCAATGCCGATCGTAAAAACAAAGAAGGCCATGAATAACCTGGAAGCAGGCCAAGTGATTGAAGTTCAGGCAACAGACAAAGGATCAAAGGCTGATCTTCAAGCGTGGGCAAAAAGTTCCGGGCACGATTATCTCGGAACCATTGAAGAAGGAGATGTTCTGAAGCATTTTGTCCGCAAATCTAGTGGTGAAGAGGCTGTAGAGCGTAAACATGAGTCAGTATCAGATAATGATACATTGTCTGATAAACTAGGCGATGAAAATATCGTCGTACTGGATGTCCGTGAAAAGGCCGAATATGCATTCAAGCATATTCCAGGCTCGATTTCAATGCCACTTGGAGAATTGGAAACCCGAGTGGATGAACTTAATAAAGACAAGGATATTTATGTAGTATGCCGAACAGGAAATAGAAGCGACATGGCGGCTCAATTATTAGCTGAAAAAGGATTTACTAATGTAATCAATGTAGTTCCAGGCATGAGCGATTGGACTGGAGATGTAGAATCGAACGTTAAGTAAGATGATACCACTAATACTGGAGGTTAAATTAATGGCAGTTAAACCAATGAATTCAAAAGAAGTAGCACAAAAAGTAATTAAAAAAGAAGATTTATTCATTTTGGATGTCCGTAATGCAGATGCCTTTGAAGATTGGAAAATTGAAGGTGAAAAATTTGAATATCTTAACATCCCATACTTCGATCTTTTAGATGGTGTAGAAGAAATAATGGAGCAACTTCCAAAGGAGAAAGACATTCTTGTCGTGTGTGCGAAAGAAGGTTCTTCTATTATGGTAGCGGATATGCTTTCAGATGAAGGGAAGGACGTATCCTACCTTGAAGGCGGAATGAAAGCTTGGAGCGAACATTTGGAGCCTGTTAAAGTGGGTGAATTAACAAATGGCGGAGAACTTTATCAGTTTGTACGTTTAGGTAAAGGTTGTCTATCTTATATGGTCGTGGCAAATGGTGAAGCAGCAATCGTCGATGCTACCCGTATGACTGATATCTTTATCGACTTTGCAAAAGAAAAAGGCGCAACGATTACAAATGTATTTGATACTCACTTGCATGCCGATCATATTTCTGGTGGACGTAACATTGCAGAAGCAACAAATGCAACCTATTGGTTACCTCCTAAAGATGCTGAAGAAGTTTCCTTTGAATATGCTTCACTTGAAGACGGGAATAGAGTCGTGATTGGAAATGCAACCATTGATATTACAGCTCTGTACTCACCGGGGCATACTATCGGGTCAACGTCATTTGTCATTGACGAAAAGTATTTATTATCAGGTGATATTCTTTTTATAGATAGTATCGGACGTCCTGACCTTGCCGGGAAAGCAGAAGATTGGGTAGCTGATCTTAGAGAAAGTCTTTACAAGCGGTATAAAGACTTTTCTATGGAGCTTACCGTCTTACCGGCGCACTTTATGATTATTGATGAATTAAATGAAGATGGATCTGTAGGTAAAAAACTGGGAACATTATTTGCAAAAAACCATGGTTTAAATATCGAGAGTGCAGAAGAATTCAGAAAGCTAGTATCTGAAAACCTTCCCCCTCAGCCAAACGCGTATCAAGAAATTCGTGAGACGAACATGGGTAAAGTAACTCCAGATGAAGAGAAACAGCGAGAAATGGAAATTGGACCAAACCGTTGTGCAGTTCGTTAATCAATCGTACTAATCTAAGCAAATAATCAAAATGGGAACCTGCCAGAGAGGTTCCCGTTTTATTAGAAGAGGGGGAACAACACGATGGATTTGGCATTTATAATGACAATCTTTCTAATAGGATTTGTCGGCTCGTATATATCAGGAATGGTAGGGATCGGTGGTAGTATCATTAAATACCCCATGCTCCTTTATATTCCGCCATTGCTTGGAGTAGCAACATTCACTGCTCACGAAGTTTCGGGTATTAGCGCAGTTCAAGTATTCTTTGCCACACTAGGTGGGGTCTGGGCTTACCGAAAAGGAGGCTATTTAAATAAAACCCTCATCACTTACATGGGTGTAAGTATTTTATTCGGTAGCTTCATTGGCGGGTATGGTTCAAATTTCATGAGTGAGGCCGGAATTAATATTGTGTATGGAATTCTTGCATTAATTGCAGCTATCATGATGTTCATTCCCAAAAAAGGCATTGATGATATAAAACTCGAAGACGTTACATTTAACAAGTGGTTAGCGGCGATACTTGCCTTGATCGTCGGGATTGGAGCGGGTATCGTTGGAGCAGCAGGGGCTTTCCTATTAGTTCCTATTATGCTGGTGGTCCTTAAGATTCCGACAAGAATGACGATTGCCTCATCCCTTGCCATCACGTTGATTTCTTCAATTGGATCAACAATCGGAAAGATATCGACAGGTCAAGTGGAATATTTACCAGCACTGATCATGGTTGTAGCTAGTTTAATTGCATCTCCACTGGGTGCAATAGCAGGAAAGAAAATGAATACAAAGATTCTTCAAATGATTCTAGCCGTTTTAATCCTGGCTACAGCGATTAAAATCTGGCTTGATATACTCTAAATCATCTTGAGCTTAGTTCAAATTCACCTAGTATCTTCTACCCTATAGAGGATTTAAAGTGAACAGAACTAAGCTTTTTTGTGTTGTAGATTCGTGGCTGTTATAGAAGTGGACAAAAAAGTCATTGTAACTTTCCTCTGGTATTGTTCGTCAAACTAACAGAAAGAAATAGGCTCTTTTCGCAAAGATTGTTGTGTGTCTTACATAGAATCTGCCAGGGCTCTGTCAGCCAGTTTATGCTGGATGGTGAGGGGAACTGCTCCGCTTGCAGCTAGCGTTCGGCCGAGCCTCCTCAGCTTCGCCGAACGGGGTCTCGGCACGCCCAAAATCCGCCGGAGTCTGCGCAGTTCCCCTCACCATTTTTAACAGAATTTTCATGACAGAGCTTCAAGGTGTGCAAGAAAACAATGTAACTAGAAAAAAATAATTCTTCTTCCTTAAAAGGAAAATCAATCTCTACTTACCTTAAATGAGATTGTTTGCTAAAAATTCTTGTTTTAATTGTTTTCCATTAAGGATTCATGCTCAGAAAGTTGAGTGGAGCGGAAGGATGCTCGACTCCTGCGGGAATAGCTGGACAGGTGAGACCCCGGAGGCGCAGCCGAGGAGGCTCACCGCCAGCCCCGCGGAAAGCGAGCATCCTGTAGCGGAAATCAACTATTACTTTCTCCTCTACAATAGCAACAAACTATACGAAAAGAGCCAAGAAATAAGACTCTAGATGGATGAACATACGTAACGAGACTAGTACAATGGTAGAGTGGAATAGCTCTATTACCTATCCATCATGAAAAAGGGAGAATGATTAATGAAGAAATTGATTAGTATTGCCTTACTATTATCACTAATGTTGGGCCTCATTCAGCCAGCATCAGCTGCAGATAATGATAAAGAAAGCATCAATGAAAAATTCGGACTGCCTATCGCCGTATATGGAGAAACACTTTCAAGCAAACAGAAAAAAGAAGTTCAAGAGCAACTAGGAATTGATGAGGGAACACAAGTAGAAGAGTTTACCGCAACAGGTGAAGACCTTGTAAAGTATATTGAAGGTGAAAATCGGAATGCACGCATGTTTTCTTCTGCCATGATTACTCGCAAAGAGAAAGGCGAAGGTCTAAAGGTAAATATTGTGACACCGGAAAATATTACGGAAGTGACAAATTCAATGTATTCCAATGCTCTATTAACTGCGGGGGTAGAGAACGCAGTAGTAGACGTGGCCTCCCCTGTAAAGGTAAGTGGTCATTCTGCATTAGTCGGTATTTATAAAGCGTATGATGTTAGTGGAGAGAAACTTGATACGGTTCGTATGGAGGTTGCCAACGAGGAATTAACCGTGGCAACAGAACTTGCCAAAGAAGCTGGGATTGATAAGGAAGAGGTCAGCAAGCTGTTAACCGAAATAAAGAAGGAAATAGCCGAACAAGACCCAGCTACGAAAGAAGAAGTTGAACAAATCGTTGAAGAGAAGCTCCAAACTCTGAACATCGAGCTAAGCCCGGAGGATCGCCAGTTATTAATCGATTTATTTGAAAAAATGAGGTCACTGGATATTAACTTTGATAATGTTCAACAACAATTAGA
The DNA here is from genome assembly GCF_056838065.1 of Rossellomorea sp. H136. NCBI lineage: Bacteria > Bacillati > Bacillota > Bacilli > Caryophanales > Bacillaceae > Rossellomorea > Rossellomorea sp. H136. Next base: position 2,733,457 of record NZ_CM166371.1, on the reverse strand, counting down.
TGATTTAACGAATGACATCCAAACCACGATTAAGGAAATTGTCAAAGATGAAGGGTTTGGGCAAAAAGTGTCTGACTTCTTTACTGGCTTGTTAAATGCCATCGCTGATTTCTTTAAATCGATTAAAAATCTATTTGGGTAATGTACTATTTTGTATCTAAAATAACAAAAAGACTGAGTCTGCAAGTGACTCAGTCTTTTATTTCAAGTAAAGGAAACCTTAGATAGACAGTTGTTCCCTTGCCTTCTTCACTATCTACAGATAAAGAACCATCGTGTTTATACATGATTTCTTTCGCGATTGATAAACCGAGACCGTACCCTCCAGTATTTCTTGTTCTAGACAAATCCGAGCGGTAAAACCTTTCTCCGATACGGGATAAGGAACCTGCAGGAATGCCAATACCGTTATCCCGAACTTTCACAACAGCCATTCCATCTTCTTCGTATGATTGAATGAAAATGCAACTCTCTTCAGGAGAATATTTCAATGCATTATCAAAAATATTATAAAATACTTGCATAACCCGGTTGGGATCCCCATTAATAATGGATTCTTCATTTAAATCATGTTGGACATCCATTTTCTTGTTTTCTGCATGGGGGCGTATAAGAGTTAATGAATCCATTATTAACTGAGAGAGTACAATCGGCTCAATATCCAAAGAAAAAGAAGTATCCTCCAATTTGTTCAATTCAAGTAGCTCAGTAATTAATTTTTGCATTCGTATCGATTCCTTTTGAATAAGATGCAGGCTTTCTTCCATTTCTTCAGGATTCGTTTGTACCTTGTCAGTCAATGCCTTTGCATATCCCCCAATATAGGTTAGGGGAGTCCTTAATTCATGGGCAACATTCGAAAGAAACTGACGCTTCCGTTCCTCTTGATGTTGAAGAGAATCCACCATACTATTAAAGGTCAATGCAAGCTCTGCCATTTCATCTTTCGAGGTGACATTCAGCCTGCTTGAAAAATCACCTTTAGCCACTTTATTTGAGAATAGTTGCATTTCCCTTACAGGTTTAAATAATGTTCCTAAAGAAGATTGAATGATCAAGAACAATACGAAATAAAACATGACACCTGTGAGTACCAATATAGGGATCCCTTTACTAAAGACTTCCGTCATTTCAGCCAAGGGGATATAAATGAGTAAATACCCCATTAATCTTTCTTCGTTCATAAGAGGAAAGATAGCTCCAATCACATTCCGATTAAATTCTGCTACATATCCTTCTTTCATTACCGGGTTTCCTTTAGCCAATTCACTTTTGTCTTCGATACTGATGAGAGGATTTTGATCAATACGATATGGGAAGCTTTTGGTTAAGTCTTCGAGTTTCTCCACAACAGACACTTCGTAAGGGGAGATCACATTATACCAAAGGATTTTATCCCTTACACTCCCGCTTACGTCACCATAGTGATAGTGATCAGCTGTCCTCTGTCCTTGATAAAGCAGTGACTCCTTAACGGTCCCAATATATAAATCCTTATAGAGAAAATGAATAAAAAGAAATGAAAAGACAATGGTTAAAAATAAGCTGCTTAATAATAGAAGAGAGACTTTTTTATTGAGAGTCAGGTTTGTATTTTTCAAACGGATCCCTCGAACTTATAGCCAAGGCCCCACACGGTTTCGATCAAATGTCCATAGCTTTTCAATTTCAGCCGCAGTGTTTTAATATGGGTATCCACTGTTCGGTCGCTTCCTTCATAATCACTTCCCCATACTTGATCGAGAAGCTGATCTCGCTTATACACTCTTCCTCGATTACGGGCAAGGAATAAGAAAAGTTCATATTCTTTTAAGGTTAAGCGAGGTGAAAGTTCAGCAACTGAAATGGTTCTTGATGCCAAATTAAATGACACTGGTCCATATCGTTCAATCATCGAATGTTGGGACGAGTGAGTTCCATAGGATCTTCTCAGGATCGTTTCGATTCGTGCAACAAGTTCTTCTGCATTAAAAGGTTTAACCATATAGTCGTCACTTCCAAGCTTAAGTCCTTTCACCTTGTCTAAATCATCTCCCTTTGCCGAAAGGAAGATAAAGGGCACCTGGTTATTTTCTCGAACCTCTTTTAGTAATTGATAACCATCCATGAACGGCATCATGATATCCACAACCATGATATCCACATGCGTTTTCTTCAATTGATCAAGGGCAGCGAGTCCGTTCTCTGCATCTAAGCAGAAATACTGATCCCTGTTTAAATACAGTTTGATCAGCTGCCTCATTTCCGGCTCATCATCCACAATCAGGACATTCCATTTTTTCAACGTAAACCACTCCTATCCATTCTACACATGCAATGGCATAAGTTTTATTATAGACGAAATTAGTGAAATTTTTATGATGAAAGAAACATTTACCGTATTATTTTTTCCCATCTTAGCATGATTACAGCAGGGTTCGGGAGTGGAAATCCGTTCATGGTTAACTACTTTTCCCGGACCATGGACATTTGCCCTTCCCTTTTTCCCATTTCTTAATAGGCTAATAAAGAGGAGTGACGAAGATGTATGAGAGGAGAACCATATACAGAAAGAATTTGATGAACCTATTTAATTCAGGATCCGGATTTCCAAACCTTGGGACTGGATATGACGGCAATCCTCCAGGCGGGTATCAAGGCTATGTACCATGGGAAAGTAAACAGTTTCAAGGAGGGGGATTCGGTGGAGGACCAGGTTATTATAATCAAGGACCTTATGGTACAGCGGGACCACAGGGATTTCCGCCACAAGGATTTCCACAGCCCGGTTACGGTCCGCCGCCATATGGGCCGGCAGGAGGCTACGGGTATGGTATTAATCCAATCGGTGCAGGTTTGATTGGTCTTGGATTAGGCTTCCTTGGAGGACAGATTGTAAATGGCCCATTTAAGGGTCCACATAAACGATACTATTATTATCTATAATATACCAAACCGACTCTAAGGGCAGGGTCGGTTATTCTATGGAGATACATCGTTCTTGACTTAATAACTAATGGGGTGTGTTATGAATAAATTCGTGAAACAATCATGGGCAAAATGCATCCGGAAGAAGATGAACAATGGGGAAATGGAAAAAGGTGCAAACCAGTGTGCGGTTCGGTAAAATAATGCTAAATTGAAAAAGCTGAACGAGGGGTTAAACCCACTCGTTCAGCTTTATTAATCTTGTTTTTTTTCATTGTAATATTGAACCGATGTCATGGCTCCTTCACTAACCATGGAATTGTCTTCAATATTTTCAGGGTCTGGATTTCCGCCTTTTTCAACAGGTAGATCTTCTTTTCTTCTCTTTTTGAATTTCGTTACCAATCCTTCTTTAACATTGTGCAGCTGATTACGCTTCTCTTTTGATGATAAGATCCATCCTAATGAACCAGCCGTAACAGTCGCACCAACAAGTAAGGTTTTATTTACTTTCATTTTATTCTTCCTCCTTCTGGGATAATATAGTTTGTGTAGTATGTTCTTTATTTTCCCGGCATACATGAATTTAAACATTAGAGATAGATTCAAATAGATACAGGAGTGGACAATTATAGAGTTCTAGTTAAAAATATACATAGATGTAAAGCAAGGGAGGAAGTAGTCAATGAAGGATATTACCAAGCAAAGTGTCATTGGATTTATTGGAACAGGTGTAATGGGGCAAAGCATGGCTGGTCATCTGCTCGAGGCCGGTTACGAGGTGGTCATATACAACCGTACGAAAGAGAAAGCATTGAAGCTTATAAATAGAGGTGCAAAATGGGCAGACACACCAAGGCAACTGGCTGAAATTTCGGATGCAGTCATTACGATGGTAGGATATCCTAAAGACGTAGAAGAAATTTACCTCGGTGAAAATGGAATTCTTCATCATTTAAAAAGTGATTCACTTGCCATTGATATGACCACTTCATCTCCAAAATTAGCAGAGAGAATCTTTGATGTAGGCAAGGATAAAGGAATCTCCACCTTGGATGCCCCCGTTTCAGGTGGAGATATCGGAGCCAAAGAAGCAAGGCTTTCAATCATGGTAGGAGGAGACGAGGAATCATTCGAAACGGCAAAGCCGCTTTTAGACCTTCTAGGTTCAAATGTCGTGTATCAAGGAAAGTCAGGAGCGGGTCAGCATACGAAGATGTGTAACCAAATCACGATTGCTTCTAACATGGTGGGAGTAAGTGAAGCCCTTCTTTATGCGAAGAAATCAGGCTTGAACCCAGATAATGTGCTTAAGAGTATCACTTCGGGAGCGGCAGGCAGCTGGTCACTTAGTAATTTGGTTCCACGAATGATTGAAGAGGACTATGCTCCCGGCTTTTATGTAAAGCACTTTATCAAAGATCTTAAGATTGCCCTGGAATCATCCAGGGAGATGGAAATCAAAACACCTGGGTTAGAGTTAGCCCTCTCATTATATGAAGAATTGGCTCATAATGGTGAAGAAAACAGCGGCACACAAGCTCTTATAAAACTGTTGGAGAATTAAAATATAAAACGGCCCATTGAAGAATCAATGGAGCCGTTTTTTATATTTTTCCAATGAAGTCAGGATGTATCTGAATCCCTGATTGGTTCGGCAGCCAATTTGCAGGAACGCCTGTGCCCGTTTTTCTTCCATATTGAATACCTTCCAGCAGTCTCAATATTTCATAGGTATTCCGACCAACTTCAGGCGGGTAAACCACTTTTGACGATATCATTCCTTCAGGGTCGATGATAATCGTAGCTCTGAACGTAGCTCCTGCACGCTCATTTAATACCCGATAAGATTTACTTATTAGATGGTTTCGATCACTCACTAAAGGAAATTGCACTTTAGAAGCAGATGGGGATACTTCAGTGAATACTTTGTGAGAGTAAACACTGTCAGTACTTATTGCAAAAACTTCAGTTTGTAATGCTTGAAATTTAGGATAAATTGCAGCGACCGCTGCCAGTTCAGTTGGTCAAACAAAGGTGAAATCACTGGAATAAAAAAACAAAATAACCCATTTACCCCTGTACGATTCTAAGTTAACGGTGCTTATGTTCTTTTGCACGTTATCATATGCCTCAGCAACAAAGAGGGGTGCTGGATCATTGGTTTGGGCACAAAACGGTAAGGAACAATCTTCACTTCTCATTTCAGGATTAAATGAATAGTGGCGGTTATTCATCGGCTCCCCCCTTTCAGAAAAAGTACTATCAACATATGTCGGTTCATCAAAATATATGATTGGATGGCGGTTCCTTACCACCTTATATTTCATTTCAACATGGGAATAATAGCAAGGTGTGGTACATTATTGAAGGTAAGGTGATTCTCTTGAGGAAAAATACATTTAAGCAATTTTCGACCCTTATTTATACGTTTGGTACAATCATGACTGTAGCGGCCTTTCTCGTTTCATATTTCCAAACGAAGACCATCATTAAAGCAGTTAAGAAGTATAGTCCGTATAATTAAGATTTATTGTTTGCAATATCTAAACATAACTTAGACAATGATAGTGAAGATAAGTGAGGAGGGGTCCTGTTGAAGCTAACGGGTAAAAAAGTCATTCAATTAGTAAGTGCAGATTTTGAAGATCTTGAACTATGGTATCCTGTATTACGTTTGCGTGAAGAAGGAGCAATTGTACATATTGTCGGCGAAAATGCAAATCAAGAATACATCGGGAAATACGGGGTTCCGATTGTTTCAGAATACGCTTTTAAAGATATCAATCCGGATGACTATGATGCAATCCTGGTACCGGGTGGGTGGTCACCTGATAAGTTGCGTCGCTATGTAGATGTGATTTCAATGGTTCAAAACATGGACAAGAGTAAGAAACCGATTGGTCAAATCTGTCATGCGGGTTGGGTTTTGATTTCTGCCAAAATTCTTCAAGGTGTAAAAGTCACCAGCACACCAGGAATAAAAGATGACATGGAAAATGCAGGTGCAACCTGGGTAAATGAATCTGTCGTCACAGATGGTCATATTGTTTCAAGCCGCAGACCACCTGATTTACCAGACTATATGAGAGAATTCATTCAAGTGTTAGCAAAATAAATGGACAATTAAAAGGACTGGCCCAAGAGAAACTGTGATTTTAGTTTCACGTGGACCAGTCCTTTTTCGACTCTATTTTTTTTCTCTTTTATTTCGATCATTCACCCGTGCGAAAAAAGTCTGTTTAACAGATTGATGGGTGGTAATGGCTGCACCCGTTGCGATGAATCCATTGGCAATTCCATTGAAATCAAGTCCCAAAGTCCAGCCACTGGCAGCTACACCTGCCAGTAGCAAGATCCAGATAATCAACCAATCCGGAATGTGGGGAGTCCGCTTCAATGCATACCCTAAAACCCATAGCACTGGAACGAGTACAGTGACTTGGGGATCGATTGAAACACCATTCAATAAATTTTCGATCATATGTTTCACTCCCTAAAAGAAATATGACTTCTATAAAAGCTTATTCAAACTGGATGGTGTTTCATGACAACCTGTACCCGAATATTTAGGGGAAAGTGAAAACAGCAGGCATAAACAGTAAAGATAATTGAAGTGGTACGTTCAATGAATTGTTTTCCTATTGAAAACGGACCTTTAAAGTGACATTAGAATTGTTCAATGATATTATATTGATTGACCTATTATAAAAAAGGAGCTGTTAATAATGGCGAAAAAAGGATACATACAATTTCAGACAGGTGAAAAAATCGAATTTGATCTATTTCCAAATGAAGCACCTGGAACAGTGGCGAATTTCGAAAAATTAGCAAACGAAGGTTTCTACAACGGTTTAAGCTTCCACCGTGTCATCCCTGGTTTCGTAAGCCAAGGCGGATGCCCTAATGGTAATGGTATGGGTGGCCCTGGTTACACAATCAAATGTGAAACAGAAGGAAATCCACATAAGCATGAAGAAGGATCATTATCCATGGCCCATGCGGGTAAAGATACTGGAGGGAGTCAGTTCTTCATCGTTCACGAGCCACAGCCTCACCTAAACGGCGTTCATACCGTATTCGGAAAAGTGACTTCTGGAATCGACATCGCTAAATCAATGAGAAACGGCGACGTTATGGAGAAAATGGAAGTATACGACGCGTAATGAAAGAGGGACGGACCTTGGTCCGATTCTTTTGTTAACGAATATCTATTAATGGTAAAGAAAAACAATAGTTGAAATGCTATTCATGATGATGTATTATACTAATACAGGCTGCGTTGTACGTAATCATAACGAAGTTTTAACCTTTAAACTGTAATAGGGAGTTTTACATCGAAGTTGGAATGTCAAGCCTCCACGATCTGAGGACGACAGGAAACCTTCTGCAAACACCCACTTTGAGGAGTGGTGGTTTAAAACTTTCTTATATCAAATTACGGCAAATGTGGCTCCTTACATTAGTTTCTCAAGCCAGTTCCCAATCGGGGGCTGGCTTTTTTCATATCTATAAAAATGAACAGCGAATAAAAAAGACCGAATTCCAAAAGGAATTCGGTCTGAAAATTTTAATATCGAGGCCCCTCCCGTCCGTACATGGTTAAGTGTCCCGCAACAAGCGAATGTTCGGGAGAGGCAAGATTATTGTATCACGCACAGGCAAGATAAGCAAAAAGATTTAGTGCAGCACTCCAATACGTCTTAGATGTTGCTCAATGTCAATGAAATCATTCACTTTAATATGAGGAGTATTATTTTCTTTCAAGATATCCTGTAAAGCTTTCATGGCAAAAGTAACGTCTGCCACTTTGGCAGGGTGACTATCTGGTTCACTATCACCTGCAAAATAAATGGTTTTATATTCTTTTTTGAGATCAGTAAGAACTTTTGTTTTGTCGATTCCATATCTTTCGGAGTGATGTGGATGTTCAGGATCAATATTCATATGTACATTCTTCTCTTTATAGTATCCTTCATTTGAGTATACCTCAACGCCTTTAATTCCGTACTGCCCAAGAATATGATGAATATAGTAATCTGTACCTGCGCTTAATATATAGAAGTCCCCTCCTTGTGCCTGCACTTTATGGATGAAGGAAGGAACGTGGTCATCAATCTCCAGAGATTGTATATCTTCAATGATCTGACTTTCTTCTTGATGTATGGACGTGAAAACCTGACGTAAAAATTCGATGTCTTTTATTTCTCCAGATTTCCATTGTTTGTATAATGCTTGTCCCTCTGCAAAGTATTTCTCCAGTACAAGATGATAAAAATCCTTTTTAGAGATCGTACCATCAAAGTCAGAGACAAATGCCCATTTTTTCATGCCATCTCCTCCTCTTTACTAGTTTAATCGATTGTATCATGTTTAAACGCGGGGTGGGAAGTGGAGGTAAACTTTAATCATATTATGTAAACTTCTATTGCGTATAAATAAGTCACCTCACTAAAGAGTAAGGTGATCTTGTTTTATTTCTTCAAGCTGGTTAAAAATCCTTTCAATACTTCTGGTGTACGTTTGACTTCTTGAACGGTGTTGGTAATGGTCGTCTTTTTATATTCGATATCTCCCTGAATCTCTCCTTGTGTTTCTTGTAGCTGGTTCGCTTCAGAAGAAATTTTGTCCATTCTGGTTTGAATGTTTGCCACCGTTTGATTCATTTCAGTAATAATGGGTCTAGTCGTCTTCACTGTTTTCATTAGCGCAGCTCCCAACATGACTATAGCAACCACAATTAACGCAATACTTGCATATACAATCCACATGTAAAAATCACCTCAATATACGCTGTTTTTAGTTATATTCCCTAAAAACGTTGAAAATAACGTGAAGAAAATTTATTTCTCTTCCTGGTTTACTAATTCCCGTATAGCTAGTAATCTAAAATATAAGTTCAACGTAAACGAAAAAGGGAGAGAAGAAAATGATTAAAGCCATCATGTTTGATTTGGATGACACATTATTATGGGACTCCAAAAGTATTGAAGAAGCGTTTAAAGCAACTTGCCGTTATGCACAGACAAGAGCGGGGGTGGATCCCAAAGATTTAGAGCTTAGTGTCAGAGAAGCTGCGACAAAGCTGTATTCAACCTATGATACATATGAATTTACACAAAATATTGGCATTAACCCCTTTGAAGGACTTTGGGGAGACTTCCTTGATGAACATGATGAAGGCTTCCATAAGATGAAAGAAATCGTCCCGGCTTACCGCAAAATGGCCTGGACGACAGGATTACAGTCTTTAGGCATTTATGACGAAAACCTTGGGGAGGAATTATCAGAAAGATTTCGCATAGAGAGAAAAGAGAGACCTTTTGTGTATGAAGATACTTTTCGTGTACTAAATGAAGTGAAGGATAAATTTCAACTGTTGTTATTAACGAATGGGTCTCCCCATTTACAGAATACAAAACTGGAAAAGACTCCTGAACTCGTACCATATTTTGAAGAAATTATCATTTCAGGAGATATCGGTAAAGGGAAACCAGATTCAGCGATGTTCCTTCATGCATTAGAGAGGCTGAGGCTTCAAAAGGACGAAGTGATCATGGTGGGAGATAATTTAAATACAGACATTCTCGGGGCTTCAAATCTCGGTATCAAAACGGTTTGGATTAATCGCCGTCAGCAAAAACCTCAAGATATTATCCCTGATTATGAAATCAAAGTGCTCCATGAAGTTCTCGAGATTGTAAATAACATGAAATAGGAGGCTTCCTTGTGAAGCTTCTTTTTTTTGATCACTCCCACCAGTCATAATAGCCTCTTACCCTACATACTATTCACGGACCTCTCATTTAATAAGGAAAGGGGTACTTTCATGGGAATAGGAATTCATCATGTTAACGTTCATGCATCACGCTCACGTGTATGGGAATTCATTCGTGATATGAATGCCTGGGCTCCTCTTGTACCTGGATACAAAGAGCATACCATTATTTCTGACGTTCAATCGACTTGGAAATTCACCCTGCATTTTGGAGTGATGAGCAAAAAGGTGCATGTGAAGGTACTGGTTATAGAATGGAATGAACCATCCGAAGTTAAGTTCATATTAAGGGGGATCAATCAAAAGTTTACAGGTGAAGGTTTTTTTAAGGCTAATGAAGTAAACTCTTCCATCACAGCTATGACCGGGTGTCTAGCGATTGAATCCACAAGTTCACTGGCTAAAATCCTTGAATCTACATTTGATAAAATGGTGCACGAGCTCACCAAGGAACTAACTGAAGCGGTTGGGCAAGCGGTTGAGAGAGGCAAACAATGACATGCATGCCCTGAACTATGGGGCTTGCGTGGTTTGGTTTAATTTATCATCATTTAGGCGCAGCTTGTATGCTATAATGAACTATTTGTAAGCAAGAGATTTGTTAGATAAAGAAGAAATACATACACTATAAAGTACATATAGGGATAACGCGTAAAACATATAAAGGGGTCTTACCATGCAAAACCTTCAAACACTTCGTGAAGAAGCCATAGAGGAAACAAAACGAAAAATAGAAGATGATATCACACTTTACTTAGAGAAACAGGAAAATTGTCCTTCAATTCAGGATTATGTTACAGAAAGAAGTGCTTTCTTTCACAATATCTGGACGAATATCTGGCTTAACAAGGTAACCAATGATGTTCTTCGAAGCCATAAAAAAGCCTTCTTAAGGAAAAAAGGTTATGATATCGAAGGGACAGATAAGAAACTGATTAACAAGTTATTTCGCAATGAGATAAGAGATTTTCAGCCATTTCATATTCTAAACTGGTTAATGGAACATCCACCTTCAGCAAACGATTGGAAGGAGCGCCATCAACAGGTTAGAGAAAACTATATAAAAAAACACGAAGAAAAAAAGCAAGCAGCCCTTCAAAAGGATATTCAAAAAGATATCCTCTCTTTCATAAACAAGCAAATGGATGAGTTTGAACTGTATTGGTATGTGGAGTTACGCTATTTATTCGCTAAAAAATTTGTACAAGATCTGGAATCGAAAACAAAATATCGCCATACTGAACCATATATGCTGGAAGAGAGACTGGAAGAGGAAGGAAACTTCACTAGTGATTCTTTTACAACGGTATCTGATTTCCTTAAGGAATTTACAGGCTCCATTCACAAGAAGAGTGAAAACTGGGATGGACACGTATGGGAATACGAAACCTATTTCTATCCGTATGAGCGATTCGTCTTTTATTATTCAGAGCAAATTGTATACCGCTCACTCATGAGTCATGTGCCTGAAGAATTATTGTCGGATTACAATGATGTATTCAGTCAGCCTTTATCAGAAGAACGTTTGAGCAGGCTTAGTCACCATTTTCTCCTTACGTTGAAGTCGACCTTTTTCACTTTGATTCAAGAGGAGTATGTTGAGGACTTATATCAGCTTGTAGAAGTTCCTTTTGATGAGAATATTCACCTTTTCATTTATGAAAGTGATAAACATAAACGGGAGAAGAGAAAGGCTGCTGAGTTAGCAGAGGTGAAAAGGAAGCAGGAAGAAGAACAGCGAATGATGGAAGATATTTTTGGAAGGGAGTATAGTCCTTCATTCCGGGGGGATATCAAGTATATCCTCCATATCGGTGAAACGAATACTGGGAAAACCCATCATGCCATAAGCCGGATGAAAGAAGCGAAAAGCGGTATGTATTTAGCTCCACTCCGTCTCCTCGCCCTGGAGGTATTTGATACATTAAACGGAGATGGAGTACCTTGTAATCTGAAAACAGGAGAAGAGGAAAAAGAAATCCCTTTAGCAAAGCACGTGTCATCTACGGTAGAGATGTTCCGTGAAAAGGACGAATATGAAGTGATTGTAATTGATGAGGCTCAGATGCTGGCCGATCAAGATAGAGGTTTTTCCTGGTACCGTGCGATTACAAAAGCAAGGGCAAATGAGGTACATATCATCGGAAGTGAAAATGTCCGGGACCTGCTAATGGAATTAGTGGGTGAAGGGAACATTGAAGTCCATGATTACAAAAGGGAAATTCCTTTGCAAGTCGAATCGAAAGAATTCCAATTGCGGCATGCCAAAAAAGGAGATGCACTCGTTTGCTTTTCCCGTAAAAAAGTATTGGATACAGCATCAAGGTTGCAAAATAATGGACATAAGGTCAGCATGATTTACGGCAGTATGCCTCCTGAAACAAGAAAGAAACAAATGATGCAATTCATTAAAGGAAAGTCAAATATGATTGTGGCAACCGATGCAATCGGAATGGGCTTGAATTTACCGATACGAAGGATCGTATTCCTGGAAACCGATAAATTTGACGGAACGAGAAGGAGAAGGCTGACATCACAGGAAGTAAAGCAGATTGCCGGTCGTGCTGGCAGAAAAGGACTGTACAATGAAGGGAAAGTAGTTTTTACAAAGGATATTAAAGTAATGAAACTTCTGTTAGATCAGCCCGATCGATCTCTCGAAACCTTTGCCATCGCACCGACAAGCGGTGTGTTTGAACGTTTTCAACGCTATTACCATGACCTTGATACATTTTTCTACTTTTGGGAGAAATTCAAAAGTCCTTATGGTACTGAAAAAGCAACCCTTTTTGAAGAAAGGGAGTTATATGAACTAATTCGTGGAACCGATATAGAGGCGAAGCTTACGTTAAATGACCTGTACGGATTTTTACATCTTCCTTTTTCGAAAAAAGAAGCTCAGTTAACCGAGCAATGGCTAGAGTGCATGTACGCCATTGTACACGGAGAAGAGTTACCCGAACCACCTATAAATAACAAAAACCTGGAACAAAAAGAGGTATCCTACAAGGCTGTCGGCCTGCATCTCTTATTCTTATATCGATTGGGAAGACAAACAGAGGCGTATTACTGGGAGCGGGTTAGAAGTGAAATCGCTGATGGAGTACACGAAAGTCTTAGGACAGAGGTCCCCAGTATGAGTCAGTCGTGTAAGCAATGCGGAAAGAAATTGCCTCCAAACTTCGGGTTTCCAATTTGTGATAGATGTCATTCAGCCAGAGTGAAAAGAAGAACGAGAAGAAAGCCTCCATATTCGTAAGCCGTGAGCAATTTAAAAGAGGAAACATGCAATTTATGGTACGATCAGATACGAATTGAAAATGTAAATAGAGGTGTTAAGTATGAAAATTGAAATTTGGTCAGATTATGTATGTCCATTTTGTTATATAGGGAAACGTCATTTAGAGGAAGCTCTCCAACAATTCCCTGAAAGAGATCAGGTTGAGGTTGCTTTCAAGAGCTTTGAGTTAGATCCCGATGCACCTGTGGATACAGACATGAGCATTCAGGAAATTCTTTCGAAAAAGTATGGAACTTCTCTTGAACAAGCAAAAAACATGACAGACAGCATGACGAAACAAGCTGCAACGGTTGGTCTGGACTTCCGCTTTGATTCAAGTATTCCGACGAATACCTTCGATGCACACCGCCTGACAAAATATGCGAAAACGAAAGGAAAGGAAACAGAGCTTACTGAATTGCTGTTACAAGCTCACTTTACTCTTTCAAAGCATATCGGTGACAAGGAAACACTGGTAGGATTAGCGGAACAAGCCGGATTGGATGCAGAAGAATCCCAAGCTGTATTAGAAGGTCAAGAATTTACTCGGGAAGTCCGTGCCGATGAGGAAGAAGCAAGACAAATTGGTGTACAAGGCGTCCCATTCTTTGTGATCAACCGTAAATACGCTATTTCAGGTGCACAGCCAAGTGACGTAGTTTTAAGCTCCATCCAGAAAGTATGGGAAGAGGAGAATCAACCGGCTTCGCTTCAGCCACTGGGAACCGATGGAAAGACTTGTGACGAAAATGGATGCGATGTTCCTCCATCTAAATCATAACCACTATAAAAGCACAGCAAAAAAGCAAGTGAGAGATCATCACTTGCTTTTTTTAGTGGCTATAAATTTTTGTGTTAATTACTGAAGAAGTTCTCTGTGAAATAAGGCTGTGCTTTTTCGTTGAATGCGACTCCGACACCTAAATGTTCATAATGAGGTTGAAGGATGTTTTCCCTGTGTCCTTTCGAGTTCATCAGTCCCTCATGGGCGAAGATGGAACTTAATTGTCCATAGGCTAAGTTTTCTCCTGCGGTACGAAAGGCTACCTGATCTTCTTCCATGCGGTCGAATGGGGATTCGCCTTCTAGATTGGTATGACTGAAATAGTTCTGTTCCGCCATGTCCAGACTATGTTTTCTTGCAGTGTCCCTGACTTGATCGTCCCAGGAGAGAGCATTTAATCCTTTTTCCACACGTGTAGCATTTGTGAGGTCAAAAAGCTGGAATTCAAATCCTTCTTTCAACTCGGAACTCGCTTCTGAATAGAAATTCTTCTTATTTGCTTCCAGGCTTTCATCGATTATTTGTATGGCCGTAACGGTGTCATTTTCATGCTTGTCATAGAACACAGTTACGTAGTTTCCATCCACTTGATAGACTTCCTGTTCTCCATTATTTTGGAGCTGATATAGAGTCAATCCTTTTCGGATATTTGAGAGTGGTTCACCGAGTTCATTCTGAACCACCTCTTTGGATACCCCCATTTCAATATCCGATGTGGAGGAAAGGAGGTCTTGATTGGTGTAAAGACCATTAACCTGTTTATTTTCATCATAAGAAACCATTAAGAAATTACGGTAGTTTTCGTGATATGCATACCAGGAAACTCCGTATTCATTAGTGGATTGCCTTTTTGCTTCTCCTAGCTCCTGTTCAAGGTTCTCTTTTGAATTTCCCATTTCTATATTATAGATAGAGAACGTTTGATCACTTGGTACTGTTAAAGCAGGTTTTTCTACATTGTTCTCTTCCTTCGTATCAGAGGGATTTTCGAGATCTCTAAATGACTCGTCCAATTTTATGAGCAGAAGATTTACTTCGGTGTATAGTTGATCGAAAGTGTCTTTCACTTTAGGACTGTTCTTTATTTCTTCAATTTTTGTGAGCACAGTATCGAATTTTGTTGCTTCCACTTTGTCTTCCCATGCGGGTTTTGATATATAGGCAAAAGCAACTATCATAATAAGAAAAAACAATCGTCTCAATTGCTAACACTCCATTCTATCTTCCATTGTATCCAAATTAATAAATAAGTAAAAAGGGAAATGCTTATTCACTATGTTTAGTACCCATTCTCAACCATCTTCAATCAAAAGAACTTGTTTTAGTATGGTGGGCTCTGGGTAAGATAAAAGCATAGGCAGGCACGACAAACTTACATATAAGGGGAAATTCTCAATGAAACTATCTCATGAAGAACGAATTCAACTACATGAATTTAATAACTTAACGAAGTCATTAAGTTTTAATATGTACGATATTTGCTATACCAAGACCCGTGAAGAGCGTGAAGCGTATATTGAATATATCGATGAACAATACAACGCTGATCGGTTAACAAAGATTCTGACACATGTATCGGATATTATTGGCGCACACGTCTTGAACGTTTCTAAGCAGGATTATGTCCCACAGGGTGCGAGTGTGACAATCCTGGTTTCTGAAGGACCGATAGTTGAAGTACCTACGGAACATTTTGATGAATCACCCGGACCGTTACCATCCACAGTTACGATGCACCTTGATAAGAGCCATATTACGGTTCATACGTATCCTGAGTATCATCCTCACGAAGGGATTTCTACTTTCCGGGCAGATATTGATGTCTCTACTTGCGGAGAGATTTCTCCACTTAAAGCGTTGAATTATCTTATTCACTCATTTGACACAGACATCATGACGATGGATTATCGGGTGAGAGGATTTACACGTGATATCAACGGACGAAAATTATTTATCGATCATGATATTAATTCGATTCAGAATTACATACCAGAGGAAATCAAAGATGAATATGACATGATTGATGTAAATGTATATCCTCAGAATATCTTTCATACAAAATGTAAGTTGAAAGAATTTGATTTAAATAACTACTTGTTCGGCTATACAAAAGAGAAACTGGATGAAAGTGAAATGGATGAAATTACAGATAAAGTGAAAATGGAAATGGATGAAATCTTCTACGGTAAGAACATATCTAAACCGTAATCATGAGGGAAAGACACCATGTACGAATTGATTCGTACCGTGGTGTTTTTTGCTTGAAATCTCATTATTGTGAAAAATCAACGAGAGAAGGGAAATGTACCTGTCTTGGAGAATAGGTAATTATGCTTGAATTTAAAAGGAGGAATAATGAATGAATTCACATGAAATTGAGTATAAATTGCATGGGGATGATATGCAGTTTGTTGAAATAGAATTGGATCCAGGAGAAAGTGCCGTAGCCGAAGCTGGTGGAATGATGATGATGGAAGACGGTATAGAGATGGAAACGATCTTTGGAGATGGTTCCAAGGGTAGTGGGACCGGGGGGTTTTTAGGAAAGCTTGTTGGTGCAGGAAAGCGTGTATTAACGGGTGAAAGCTTGTTCATGACCGTATTCACCAATGAGGGGATGGGTAAAAAGCATGTATCATTCGCTGCTCCTTATCCAGGAAAAATCATCCCGGTTGATCTAAGTGAATTAGGCGGGAAAGTTGTTTGTCAAAAAGATGCCTTTTTATGTGCAGCAAAGGGAGTTTCGGTAGGGATCGATTTTCAAAAGAAATTAGGAACAGGCTTCTTCGGAGGTGAAGGATTCATTATGCAGAAGCTTGAGGGCGACGGGTTAGCCTTTCTTCATGCAGGAGGGACGATTTATAGAAAAGAACTTCAACCTGGCGAAATGTTACGGGTAGATACGGGTTGCTTAGTGGCCATGACGAAAGATGTGGACTACAATATCGAGTATGTAGGGAAAATCAAATCTGCCTTCCTTGGTGGAGAAGGATTGTTTTTTGCCACGGTCCGTGGACCTGGAACCGTCTGGATTCAGTCACTTCCATTCAGTCGTTTAGCTGAAAGAATTTATGCAAGTGCTCCTCAGGGTGGAGGTCGTTCGACTGGTGAGGGAAGTTTACTTGGTGGAATCGGTGATTTTCTAAACGGAGACGATTGAATCACGGCTATACATTAAAATGCATTTCCATTCGTGGAAGTGCTTTTTGTGTTCAAGCCGTTTCCTCTATAGTTGGGTATTCACCTATTTAGATCCTGCATCATATGTTTAAGTAAATGATGTGAAAGGGTGATTTCATGACTGGAAAGGTTCGTCATTATTATGCTGGGGGGAATACAGCTAAAGGTTTCTACAGTCTATATGATTCGGTGTTAGATGGATTAGAGCGGGTTTATATCCTGAAGGGTGGTCCCGGAACAGGTAAATCATCATTGATGAAGTCGGTTGGAGGACGATTTGAGGATATAGGGTTAGAAGTTGAATATTTACATTGCGCTTCCGATAATCACTCAATCGATGGTGTTCTCCTCCCTGAATTTGGGGTCGGAATTGTGGATGGGACGGCTCCTCATATTATAGAACCGAAAGTACCCGGCGTTATTGAAGAATATGTGAATTTAGGAGTGGCATGGGACTCAAAGAAGCTATTGCCGCACAAAGAAGAAATCCTTGTCTTAAATGATAAAATTGCCTCACTCTTTCAGAAAGCTTACGATACCTTTGCTGCATCCCTGAGTGCTCATGACGACATTGAAGAAATATACATTTCCAACATGAACTTCACAAAAGCGAATGAATTAACAAATGAGTTAATTTCACTCTTCTTTGAAGAAGAGAGCCTATCTAAATCCTCTACCGTCAAACATCGGTTCTTAGGTGCCGCGACTCCTGATGGTGCTGTTGACTACATTCAGAATTTAACAGAGGATGTCGATAAGCGCTACTTTATCAAAGGGCGGGCAGGGTCTGGTAAGTCTACCATGTTAAAGAAAATTGCTTCTGCTGGAGAAGAAATAGGCTATGATGTAGAGGTATATCATTGTGGATTTGACCCCGATAGTCTTGATATGTTGATCATTAGAGAAAAAGGAATCGCTATTTTCGATAGTACTGCACCACATGAATATTTCCCAGACCTGGAATCTGATGAAATCATCGATATGTATGAAAGATGCATTACTCCAGGGACAGATGAAAAATATGCTGCCGATATAGAACAAACCACAAAAGCCTATAAGGATAAAATGAAAGAAGCAATCTCATATCTTAAAGAAGCTAAATGCCTTCGTGAACAACTTGAATCCATCTATATAAGAGCCATGGACTTTTCAAAGGTGAATACGATTAGAGAAGAAATCTTTCAGGACATATATGAGATTATAAAGAAGTAGTATAGTGAGTGGACACCGGAACGCGATGATCATTAGGTGATCGCGTTTTTATTTGGTTGGCAAAATAACCGTGTAGGTTAAAACACGATCAACATGAAGGATTCTAATTCGGGATCCTTTTTGTTCTTGCTTTTTCATCACGAAACCTTCACTATTAATAGACAAGTCAAATCTCGTATTAAGAAAGTAGGAATAATTATTGAACTCGTTTGAATCACTGGGACTATCAAAAAGTCTTCAGAAAACCTTATCTACTAATGGAATAAGTAAACCGACACTCATACAAGAAAATGTGATACCGACCCTTTTAGAGGGAAAAGATGTCATGGCTAAGGCTCAAACCGGGACTGGCAAAACCTTTGCTTACGTTTTACCCATACTGGAGAAAAGTAAATCTGCCACTCATCATATTCAGAGTATGATTATTACCCCGACACGTGAGCTGGCTATTCAGGTAACAAGTGAAATAAGAAAGCTCACAACGAAAAACAAAGGGTTTAGCGTTCTCTCTGTATATGGTGGTAAAAGTCATGAGGAGGAGATCAAGGAACTGGAACAGAATGTAAATATTGTGGTTGGAACTCCAGGTCGGCTTTTGGATCATCTGAAAAGTGGGACTCTCGATTTATCTCATCTTATGTTTTTGGTTATTGACGAAGCAGATCAACTTCTGCAAATAGGTTTTCTAAATAAAGTAGAAGAAATTTTAAGGAAAACGCCAACTCATCGTCAAACGATGTTATTTTCTGCGACGATACCTGCTGAAATCAAAAAAATGGGTCGCAAATATATGAAATCTCCTCAATTTATCGAGGTGGCGGAAGTTGAAAAATCCACTTCTATTAATCAATTTGCCATTTATACAGTGGATCGGGCCAAGCAAGACACAGTCATTCAATTAATAGAGGCATTTCAACCAAGTAAATCCATCGTCTTTTGCAGAACGAAACGACGGGTCGCGAAATTATATCAAGTCCTGAAATCAAAAGGATTCAAAGTGGCTGAACTTCATGGGGATATCCCACAAGAGAAGCGTGAAATGGTAATGGAGCAATTTAGAACGGGCGACGTACCAATGCTGGTTGCAACTGATGTGGCTTCCAGGGGATTGGATATTGAGGGAGTCACTCACGTATTTAATTATGACATGCCTGAAAATGCCGAAACCTACATTCACCGTATTGGAAGAACCGGGAGAGCAGGTGAAACAGGTTTAGCTTATACCCTTTATTCTTCTGAAGAAAGAAGCCTACTGGACGGAATTGAAACAGAGCTGAATAGTCGTATTCAAAAGCAGAACCTAGGGAATACCATTTCTTTAAAATCCAAAACAACCTCTAAGAAAAAGGGAGTTAAAAGACAAGGGAAGAGGAATAGCAAAGATCGGGAATCCCTGACAAGGACAAAGGACGAGGTCAAAGATAAACAATTGACGAGCAGAAAGTCCTCTAACTCTCTAAAACAAAAATCATCAAAACATTCGGAGCGGACAGCAACAGAAAAGAAGCCGGACTTTACAGGGAGAAAAACAGGAAAGAAATCTTCTTCTAAATCTTATAATCAAAAAAATAAACGATAAAACCATGCACAAGCATGGTTTTTATTGTGCCATAATTTCGAGGGAGAATTAAAGTTATATCAGAATAATATCGCAAGTTCTAATGCGTTATATCAGTATAATGAATGTCTTTGGATGGTTTTATGGTAGGATAATAAGGGGTATTGCTATGAGTAAAGGAGTTAAATAGATTAATATGAAATTAGTATCATGGAATGTAAATGGAATTAGAGCGTGTGTGAAAAAAGGATTTTTAGATTATTTTCAACATATGGACGCAGATATTTTTTGCCTTCAAGAAACAAAGCTTCAAGAAGGGCAAATCTCATTAGAGTTAGAGGGATACCATCAATATTGGAACTATGCGATGCGAAAGGGATATTCAGGAACGTCCGTTTTCACTAAAAAGAAGCCACTGTCTGTCTCATATGGTTTCAATGATGACCTTATAGAGCCAGAGGGAAGGATCATTACATGTGAGTTTGATTCTTTTTATTTGGTGAATGTATATACCCCTAATTCCAAAAGGGATCTGTCGAGAATTGGTGAACGTCTGGAGTGGGAGGATACATTAAGGGAGTATCTTCTTGATTTGGATCAACATAAATCTGTTGTTCTATGTGGGGACCTGAATGTAGCACATACCGAAATAGATTTGAAAAATGATAAATCAAATCGAGGGAATTCAGGCTTTACAGATGAAGAGCGCGGGAAAATGACCATGCTTCTGCAGGAAGGGTTTATCGATAGCTTTCGATACATCCATCCAACAAAGGATGATGCCTTTAGTTGGTGGTCCTATATGAGTAATGTCCGTGAACGGAATATTGGGTGGAGAATTGACTACTTTATTTTGTCAAAGCGTTTAACATCTGCTGTAAAGGCTGCAGAGATCCACTCTGAAATACTCGGAAGTGATCACTGTCCTGTATACTTAGAGTTAGAGTAGTGCATAAAAGAAGTAGAGTAATTACATTTGCGGAGGGTAAAGGATGTTAAGAAAGAGATTTCTGAAGTATATCGAAGAATCGAGTGGTAGCGTTGTTTTATTTCCACAGGAAAAAGAATATGCAGTCAAGCATGGATTACTGGATGCTGACAAGATAGTGACACGTGAATCAGATTCACGATTTGAAGAAGCTTATATCGAACGTTGCGAGAAAGAAACGGAAGAACTAATCGCTCAAGAATCATTCATATTCCTCAATCAGCCGATCACTTACTTACAAAAACATAAAAACGAGTTCGTCTTCCTGGAATTGAAATGGTTTAATGTGATCGGTGTGGAGGCTGTTTCAATTGAAGTCGATGACGTGTTTGGAACGTATGATGCGATGCTTGGGTTGAAGCTTCAAAAAAAATACCGCAGTCAAATAGAGCATTACTTGAAAAATACCCTTAAAGACGAATCATCTTATGACTTATTGTTTAATGGTGAGGATGGATTATGGGATTTAAACATTACTTTAAACGATCACCCTGATTTTCATGAAGGACTGACGATGCTTGCTTCCTACGAGCTCATATACGATTTCCTTTTTCATCTTCTTCAAACGGTGGATGAGGCTTAAAGAAAAATTCCCCTCGTATTCATAGAGAGACCTAATAATATGAGACTGAATAAAACACCTTCAAGTAGTAAATAATTCATTTACATTTGGAGGTGTTTTTTCTATGGGTAATAAAATGTCCTATCCAGAAGAAGTTAAGAAAGAAGTTGTCCGTTTAAAATTAGAAGGTAAACATTCAAATCAAGAGTTAATGGAGATGTTCGGGATTAAGAATCGATCTCAGATTAAGACCTGGGTGAAATGGTTCAAGAATGGTGAGGCCCATCGTTTTGCTCAACCTCTTGGTAAACAATATTCTTATGGGAAAGGTCCTAATGATGAAAGTGAACTAGCCCAGTTACGAAAGAAAGTTGCTTATTATGAAATGCGTGAGGAATTGTTGGGAAAGTACAGGGAAATCGAAAGGAAGTGGTCCCAGAAGTATTCGTACAGACCGTAGAGATGTTTAAACATAAATATACCGTTATTGCCCTTTGTGAATGCTTTGGAGTGGCAAAGGCTACTTATTATCGTTGGCGGGGAAAGTCATGGGGCCCATCAGAATTAGAGAAGAAAATCATTGATATTTGCGGGGATTTGAAATTTCGCATCGGGCACCGGATGGTTCGTGATCTCTTGCGTAAAGAGCACAAACTCAAAGTCAATCGGAACACTGTACAACGAATTATGCAGAAATTTAATATTCAGTGCCGTGTTAAACGGAAAAGACAAAACTATATAGCTGGGGAAAGTAAAATCGTGGTGCCGAATTACTTAAACAGAGAATTCCATGCATCTAAGCCAAGTGAAAAATGGGTTACAGATATTACCTATCTTCCTTATGGTGAGAAAATGTTATATTTATCAACGATTATGGACTTGTATAATAACGAAATTCTTGCTTACACCATTAGTGATAAACAAGATAAAGCTCTAGTGCTAGATACGTTAAAGAGAGCGTGTGAAGGTCGTGATGTATCTGGATGCATCCTTCACAGTGATCAAGGGTCTCAATATACATCGTATGATTTTCAGGAAGACGCAAAAAAAAGAGGCATTATCACAAGCATGTCCCGACGAGGAAACTGCTTTGATAATGCCGTCATCGAATCCTTCCACTCCTCTTTAAAGTCAGAAGAATTCAGCCCTCTGGATCGAGGGAAACTAACCAACCATACAGTACGAAAGAAAATAGAATCGTACATGTATTATTATAATTATTGTCGTCCTTTTACAAAATTAAACTGCCAGACTCCGGTAGAATTTAGAGTCATGGCAGCTTAGGTGTTTTATTTAGTCTTATTTGACTGTGTCACTCCATCATGATCGAGGGGGATTTTTTTGCTCTTTTTCGTTTGATTGGTTCTTAGTTAATTAAAACTGTATAGTTCGTTTAAGTCTTGGTCAAAGGAGATTGAGGCATGGTTGTAAGGTGCCTTTATATATTTCTTGATGGATTTGGTGAACAAAGTTCCCGTGTCTGTCAGTAAAATATAAATATATTTACCCTGCATAGCTCATTCCCTCTTACTATTATCCCTTATTACCAGGGCGCTTGTTGATTTCTTCTGTTACGACATGGGCCAGGTCATCATTACCGAATAGGGAGAGGACACCCAGTAAAGTCGTGTCGGGAATTTCTTCAGACTCTTCTTTAGGGACCGTTAAGTCAATTCCATGCAATAATGCGGGATTTTCCCCTTGATGGGGGTAAGCTTTCTGATAAAGGACAGCAGGGTCAAGGTCATGATTCACACACCACTGCGCAAACACAAGAATCATCATGTGCTCGTCCTTTTGATAATTTTCAATGATTTTTTCTTGCATCTCTTTAGAATTCATTGCATTCTCTCCTTAAGCTTCGTATCTACTTCTATTATAACGAAGTTTGGGGAGCAAGCCCATTCATTTACTTATTAGGCTGTTTTGAGGAATACGTTTTTAATATCCACCGGTTTAGGTGTATAATAGGATGATGAAAGAAACTTGTTTCACTTTGAAAGGAAGTTAGATAAATGAACATTACCAGTCATAGTGCAGAGGAACTGAAAGATCCTACCGGTATACTAAATGGAGATCGATATGAAGTTATTCTTGATATTGAAGTACCCGAGGATGATGAGCTTTATAGAGTTCAGGGTATTTACATAAAGGTCATTTTTGTTCGAGACGAGAACGGTTCCAGGATCGTACAGTCGACCATTATAGAAAGAAATACTGAGATGTATCTTGATTTTGAATTAGAAGAAGATGAAGAAAGTCTCCTTCTTTCTTATTGCGAGGAAAATATCAGATAAGAGTGAGACGTGCGCCCTTTACTTTCGATACTAAACGAATGTAAAGGGTGTTTATTCGTTTATTTACAAATAGAATTATACGCAAGCCTTGGGCGAATTGAAGCTTGGGCTTTTTAAGTGCCGATAACCTTTTATTTCATATGCCGGTATATTTGACTGATAGCATCTGATATACTAGTGATAACAAAGTGATATCAGGTGCTAGCATATTGATACGAAAGGAGGGCGAACCTTGTCAGATCAAGGAAGAATGCAGCTTAATGTAAGGGTTGATAAGGAAACATCAAAGAAATTGGATGAAATCGTTGAATACTATCAGCAAAACACGAAAATTGGAAGAGTTTACAAAGGTGATGTGTTAACAGATATCATCCATAAATCCTATGAGATCATGCAGAAGCAAAAAGTAATTCAAAATCGGAAATATTAGTATTATTTAATGGAGAATTTTATACGATTTTCTTGTCTATACGGTGGGGGAATTCATAAACCGTTTGTATGAAAATTGGTATTATTTATGTCATACTATAGGTTACATAGTTAAAAAACTGAAAGTAAAAGAGGTTATTTTATTGTGCAAATGCCGAAAAAGTTAATCAATATTCAAAAAGGTTCTGGTATTTCCCCGTATATATGGAGCATCATTAGCATCCTGCCATTTTATTTTATCTTTCAGTCCTCCTCTACGATTGAAATTGTTGTAGGGATTTCCTTGACCATCATGTTCTTTATTTCTTTACGATTTGCTTTTATTTCAAAGGATTGGCCGGTTTATTTATGGACATCGATTTTAATAGCGATATCCATTACCATGACCATTCAATTTAATTTTATCTATTTTGCTTTTTACATTGCCTACTATAATGGGAATATAAAAAACCGGGTGGCGTTTTTAACCCTTTATATTATCCACCTTGTGTTAACGACGGCATCGATCAATTATAATTTTGTTATACAGGATGAATTATTTTTATCTCAATTTCCTTTTATTCTGATCATTTGGATAAGCGTCATTCTGTTGCCGTTTAATATTTATAATCGAAATAAACAGGTGCAGCTCGAAGATCAGTTGGAAGATGCTAATAAACGTATTTCAGACTTGGTCAAGCAGGAAGAACGCCAGAGGATTGCCCGTGATCTACACGATACTTTGGGTCAAAAGCTTTCTCTTATCGGTCTGAAGAGCGATCTGGCCAGAAAATTGGTGTACAAGGATCCAGAGCAGGCCAGGAGTGAATTAAAGGATGTTCAGCAAACGGCACGAACCGCTTTGAGTGAAGTAAGGACAATGGTATCTCAAATGAGGGGCATTCGACTAAAAGATGAAATCGTCCGGATCAAACAGCTATTAAAGGCAGCGGAAATTGAATTCGTGATGGATGATGAGGTCATGCTGCCCCAAGCATCACTCTTTCTGGAAAATATCTTGAGCATGTGTCTAAAAGAAGCCGTGACGAATGTTGTCAAACACAGCAAGGCGTCGTACTGTGAGCTAACCATCGAAGAGTCGGATAAAGAGATGACCATCACAGTGAAGGATGATGGTATGGGAATCGAGGGAGATTACACACAGTCTAAAGGAAGCGGCTTAATCGGAATGAGAGAACGGTTGGAATTTGTAAATGGGAGCTTAGAAGTTTTTTCCGAGAATGGGACCACTTTGATAATGAGAGTGCCGAAAGTAATCAAGCAAACAGACAGGGAGGGAATGGAATGATTCGAATTGTTATTGCAGAAGACCAGCGAATGCTATTAGGTGCCTTAGGCTCGTTACTTAGTTTAGAGGATGATATGGAAGTGGTTGGAAAGGCGGGCAATGGAGAAGAAGCCATTGCCCTCGTCCACGAGCTGCAGCCGGATATTTGTATCATGGATATTGAAATGCCTAAAAAGACCGGTCTTGAAGCAGCAGAGGAATTAAAAGGCGAAAATTGCAAAGTGATTATCCTGACAACTTTTGCCAGGTCCGGTTATTTCCAGCGTGCATTAAAAGGTGGGGTGAAGGGTTATTTGTTAAAGGACAGCCCAAGTGAAGAACTGGCGAACTCGATTCGTCTTGTCATGGAGGGTAAACGTATTTATGCACCAGAGCTCATGGACGATGTGTATAGTGAAGAGAACCCCCTGACAGACCGTGAAAAAGAAGTGTTGGAGCTGGTTGCTGACGGGAAAAACACGAAGGAGATAGCCGATGAGCTTAGCCTCAAAACGGGTACCGTCCGAAACTACATCTCAACCATACTCGATAAGCTTGAAGTTAAAAATCGAATCGAAGCCATCACTCAATCAAAAGAAAAAGGATGGTTTAAATGATGTGCAGGGACGGACTTCCACCATGGAGGTCCGTCCCTGCCTTTATGGTAGTTTTGTATTGCCATTATCTAAAGGGTGTATATTTATACAATACCAGCAGACACGTAATTTTGCTTTACAAGATATTTATTCTAAATGAATTTCAATTAAATTTTCATAGGGAATACCCTTTGCTACGATTGGTTTTGTATGGAAAGGGCAATGGGAAAATGATGAAAGGTTTTCTTTTTGGTGTTGACAAGTAAAAGAATCATGGTACGATAACATCGAATACAAAATTTCATAGGACGATCCACTAGGGGTGCCTTATAAAAGGCTGAGATTAAAGTGTGACTTTAAGACCCTTTGAACCTGATCTGGTTGAGACCAGCGTAGGGAAGTGGTGTTTGACGGTCACATAGAATCGAATTCTATCAAACTGATCTCAAGCCACTTTCTGTATGCGGTATGCATAATGAAAGTGGCTTTTTTTGTTGCCCATTTCGGGTCGTCTGGAAAAGGAGAAAGATAATATGACATTTACAACGTACTTAAGAAACGAAGTGAAGGAAATTTGGGAAGCGAGTTTTAACCATCCTTTCGTTAAAGGAATTGGGGATGGAACCCTACCCCTTGAAAACTTCAGATACTACCTTCTCCAGGATGCCTATTACCTCTCACACTTTTCGAAGGTGCAGGCACTTGGTGCAGCCAAAGCAACAGACTTACATACTACATCGAGAATGGCAACACACGCTGTGGGGACAAATGAAGCTGAGCTTTCCCTTCATGAAAATTTCTCAAACCGTTTAGGGATTACGGAAGAAGAAAAACTGCAGTTTAAACCTGCTCCTACTGCTTATGCCTACACGTCTCATATGTATCGTTCCGCACAGTATGGAGGTCTCGCAGATATTCTGGCGGCAATACTTCCCTGCTACTGGTTGTATTACGAGATCGGTGAACGCTTGAAATCATGTACACCTGAGGAAGCTATTTATCAGGAATGGATTGCAGCTTATGGTGGAGAGTGGTTTGGGGAGCTAGTAGAAGAACAGATACAGCGACTGGATGGATTGGCAGAAACAATGACAGAAACAGATAAGGAAAGAATGAGAGAGAATTTTATTTTGAGTAGCATTTATGAATTACAGTTTTGGGAAATGGCATACACACTGGAGAAGTGGCCGTTTCATACATCTCTAGGTAAAGAAGGTAGAATACATGTCTAAATTAAAGCTGACGGATATTTTAGTAACGGTCGTCATCTCAATAGGTTTTGGGATTATATATAAGCTTTGGGGACCGGTTTACAACTTATTAAAGCCATTTGGATTGCATGCTGATCAACTGATCTATGGCATGTGGTTCATGGCGGCAACCGTGGCATTTTTAATCATTCGGAAACCTGGCGTTGCACTTCTGGCAGAGATTGCAGCTTCTTCAGGGGAATTTCTCATGGGGAGTGAATGGGGCCTAGAGGTACTCCTATTCGGTCTGATTCAAGGTTTGTTTGCAGAGTTGATTTTTCTTATCACCGGCTATAAGCGTTATGATGTCATCATCATTTGTACTGCAGCTGTGGGCTCAGCAATTGGCTCAATCCTGATGGACTACTTTAAGGGATACATGGGAGACTTGGTTCTGTGGAATTTATCACTTTTTATCGGTGCCAGGTTAATCGGATCCATAGTGATAGCAGGCATAGGTGCCTTCTATCTCGTTAAGGCTCTGGAGAAAACGGGGGTAACCAGTTTGGTCAGACGTGCGGACCAAAAAGATTATGATGCCCTGAATCAGTAAAGGAGGGAAGGACGATGCATGTTGAAAATCTGCGCCTTACATTTCCCGGTTCAGAGAAACTGATGTTTAAAGACGTAAGCCTTTCGATAAAAGACGGAGAAAAGATATTGCTACTCGGGCCTTCTGGTTGTGGCAAATCTACACTCCTCCAGGTTTTATCCGGTGTGATACCCCATTCTATAGATGTGCCGATGAAAGCTGACTCGATTGAGCGTCCTGAATCTTTCGGGTATGTCTTTCAAGATCCGGACGCTCAATTTTGTATGCCCTATGTTGATGAGGAAATTGCCTTTGTTTTGGAGAACAACCAAATTCCAAGAGACGAAATGCCAGAGGAAATTAAAGAACTGTTGGAGAAGGTCAATTTAAGTCTGGGGGATTCCCATACGAAAATCTCCTCTCTATCAGGGGGGATGAAACAAAAATTGGCCATTGCTTCTGCCCTTGCGCTCCATCCCCATACCCTATTTTTGGATGAACCTACAGCGATGTTGGATGATGAGAGTACAAAATCTGTATGGGAAACAGTGAAAACGACATGTAAAGATAAAACGTTACTTATCGTTGAGCATAAGCTGAGTCACGTACTAGAGATCATTCATCGTATAATTCTTTTCGATGCTAATGGAAGGATAGTGGCTGATGGTCCAAAGGCTCACATTTTATCAAATTTCAAGGAAACATTGAAATCAGTTGGGGTATGGTATCCGGAAGCGTGGAAAGATTATCTTTCTTCCCACCCTCCGGAGAAGGTTGCCCCGTTTGGAAAAGAGAATTTAAGGCTAGAGAACTTCAAAGGGTATGTACAAAAAGAGGTGAAGATCCACCTTCAAAATGCCGTCAGCCTTAAAGGTGAATGGATTGCAATCACCGGAAAGAATGGAGCTGGGAAAACTACATTACTCCACAGTCTTATGAAATTCATCCAAACGACCGGAACGTATGAATTATATGGAAGACAGGTAAAAGGAAAGAATGTTCCAGAGGAATGTACATTTGTTTTTCAAAATCCCGAGTTTCAGTTTGTGACACACAGTGTGTTTGATGAAGTTGCGTATACCTTTCGGCTCAAGAAAGTGGATGAAGGAATAGTGGAGGAAAAGGTGCATGCACTATTGAAGCGATTCAAGCTTGATCCATACAAACATCATCATCCCTATCATTTATCCATGGGGCAAAAGCGCAGATTAAGCGTCGCAGCGTCCCTTGTCAGGAATAAAGATATTCTATTATTGGACGAACCGACCTTTGGCCAGGATTCCCAAAATACGTTTGCGTTACTTGAGATGCTTCAAAACTATCAAAAAGAAGGTTGTACCATTCTAATGGTGACACATGATGAAAATATCATTACTCATTTTGCATCCAGAGTATGGGTAATTGAAAATGGGCGTCTCACCCAGGATTTCTATAATGAGATTGCAGGTAGTAAGGCAATATGAATATAGAACTCGAGTATAGTGAAACCTGGCTTCACCAAATCAATCCCAGCTTCAAGCTAATGACCTTGATCGGGCTTTTTGTATTGCTGCTTTTTATTCATTATCTTAACTGGTTGTTATATTTGAGCTTACTCTTTTTTCTCCTGTTATGGTTGTTCTCAGGATATTCATATAGAACGGTCAGTTTAATGATTCTACCCTTTTTCCTTGTTTTCATCTCTACAGCTTCATCAATGATTTTATTTGGGAAAGGTGAAACAACATGGATGAAATTTGGATTGATCCACATTACCGAAGAGAGTTTTTATCGGGGGATCCATGTTGGATTGCGTACCATCGTATTCGCTATATTGGGATTATTATTTGCTCTTACAACGAGACCGGTGAAGCTTTTCTACTCCCTCATGCAGCAACTGAGATTAAAACCTAAGTATGCGTATAGTTTTATGGCAGGATTCAGATTAATCCCTATTATGATTGAAGAATTCTTCACGATACGAAACGCCATGAGAGTCAGGGGAGTTGAAGAACGGAAAGGAATAAAGCACATATTCCATAAAATGAAATCATATTCCATTCCCCTGCTTGCCCAGAGCATCAGAAGAGCTCACAGAATTGCCGTGGCTATGGAAACAAAGGGTTTTAAAGGAAGTGGGCAACGAACCTATTACTACAGAGTAACCTTTTCGAAATATGATGGATATTTCTTGGGGAGCGTTCTCTTCATGATTGTGCTCAGTTATTATTTTTCTACCCATCTACCTATTTTTCCGCCGGGAGATGTTCGCTATGGGAATTGAAACGAGAAAACAATTACATGTGATTTCAACAGGAAAACAATCAGTGGAAGAATTAGTGAAAATCTCGAAGTCCATTTATCCATATCTCGACATGCTCCATCTTCGCGAAAAGCAGTGGACGGGGAAAGAAATGGCTGTGGCCATTGATCGATTAGTAGCAGCAGGAGTCCCATTAACAAAATTATGTGTCAATGATCGGGCAGACATTGCCTTTATGAAGCATGTAAGAGTGGTTCAGCTTGGCCATCAAAGTGCGGATATCAGCTTAGTGAAGAGTGCTTTTCCTTCCTTACAGATTGGAGCTTCTGTACATTCCCTGGAAGAAGCACAACAGGCAATGGATAAAGGAGCGGATTATCTACTTTATGGAAATATCTATGCTACCTCTTCAAAGGCAGGTAAGCCTGGCAGAGGTGTAGCAAACTTAGAAAAAGTGGTTCAATCCGTCCCGATTCCAACTATTTCCATAGGAGGCATTACGCCTGAACGCGTGTGTGAAATTACGGGAACCGGAGCAAAAGGGATCGCTGTCTTATCAGGTATTTTGCTTTCAAAGGATCCATTAGATGCAGCCCGATCCTATTATAAACAATTACACAGGGGGTAAAGTAGCTTGGTAAAACAGTATGATGCTTTGATTGTGGGTGGAGGAGTAATCGGCTGCTCCATTGCGTATCAATTATCCAAAAGAGGAAAGAAAGTTCTCCTGATTGAGAGAAATCAATTGGCGGGAAAAGCATCGAAAGCAGCTGCAGGCATGCTCGGCGTTCAAACCGAATTGAAGGGAAATGATCCTCTGTATCATTTGGCGAAGGCAAGCCGTGATATGTATCCTTCCTTATCAAGGGATTTAAAAGAAATCAGTGGAATGGACATTGAATATGTTGAAAATGGAATGATTAAATTGGCGAGAACGGAGGAGGAAGCACAAGAATTAGTAACAACAGCTTCCTTAACATCACCAGTGGAACAAGTTAAATGGCTTTCACCCCACACTCTATTTACCTATGAACCTCATCTTTCAAAGGATGTGGCAGGGGGATTATATATCCCGAAGGATGGAAACGTCTCAGCATCAAAGCTTACACAAGCATTAGGTTCGGCTTCGATCATGCTGGGTGCAGAAATTAGTGAATATACAGACGTGTATGATTTTATGAAAGAGAGAAACAAAATCACTGGAGTCAAGACGTCTAAAGGAGACTATTATGCAGACGAAACGATTGTAGCGGGCGGTGCTTGGAGTCCATTCCTCATGGAACGACTGGAAATGAAGTTCAGAAGTTTTCCAGTCAAGGGTGAATGCTTTTCCGTTAAGGTCCCCGGTAAAATAGTGGAGCGGACCATCTTCACAGAAGGATGCTACATTGTTCCAAAAGTTGGTGGGCGCCTTTTAATCGGTGCAACGGAGCACCCCCATACCTTCGATGAAACGATTACCACAGGTGGATTAATGAACCTAATGCATTTGGCCACAACCATCCTTCCAGAATTGGTTGATGCCAAGTGGGAAAAAGCGTGGGCCGGGATACGGCCTCAAACAGAACAAGGGGTGCCGTTTATGGGGAGGAGTGAGGGATGGGAAGGGCTTTCCATTGCAACGGGGCATTACCGTAATGGTATACTCCTGGCACCCATAACAGGAGTATTGATGGCAGATCTGATAGAGGGGAAGGAATCCCATTCCCTGCATTCATATTTAAGGAGTTGAGAAGGTGGAATTACGAATAAACGGACAGTTGGTCACGGTGCCGGAATCCATTTCAACAGTATTGGAATTGATTCATCATTTTAACTTGGAAAATCGAATGATCATCGTTGAACAGAACCAAACCATCCTTGAAAAACAGGAGCATAAGATCACCAAAGTGAAAAATGGGGATATCTTAGAGTTAGTACAATTTGTAGGAGGCGGTTGAAATGTTGAAAATCGGAAAGTACACATTCCATTCAAGACTTTTATTGGGAACAGGAAAATATCCTGACTTTGATATTCAGAAAAGAGCTGTCGAGATTTCCGGTGCAGAAATTCTTACGTTCACGGTAAGGCGCATGAATATCTTTGAGCCTAGTCAACCTAATTTCTTAGAAAAGCTGAATCTTGAAAACTATTCATTATTACCGAATACAGCAGGGGCTAAATGTGCTCAGGAAGCGGTTCGACATGCACAATTAGCGAGAGCTTCAGGGCTTTGTGACATGATTAAGGTAGAAGTGATCGGATGTGATAAAACGCTGCTGCCCGATCCCGTCGAAACACTGAAAGCAACTGAAGAATTAATAAAAGAAGGCTTTACAGTGCTTCCTTATACGTCTGACGATGTTGTTCTTGCAAGGAGATTGGAAGAGTTAGGGGCACATGCCATCATGCCCGGTGCTTCCCCTATAGGATCTGGACAGGGAATCATCAATCCAGTCAATCTCCGTTTCATTATTGAGCAAACAAAGGTACCGGTCATTGTGGATGCCGGAATTGGTTCTCCTTCAGATGCAGCTCTTGCAATGGAACTCGGGGCTGATGCTGTATTGCTCAATACAGCCGTCTCTTCGGCTAACGATCCCGTTATGATGGCGAATGCCATGAGGCTTGCGATTGAAGGGGGACGATTCGGATATGAGGCTGGAAGAATTCCGAAGAAACGTTATGCAACAGCAAGCAGTCCAATGGAGGGGATGAGTGTTTGAATGAAGATAGATATTCAAGACAAACGCTGTTTCACCCCATCGGAACAGAGGGACAAAAGTTAATAAGAAATAAACATGTGTTGTTGATCGGGGCGGGAGCACTGGGAACAGGCAATGCAGAAGCCCTTGTACGTGCTGGTATCGGGAAGTTGACGGTTGTGGATCGTGATTATGTAGAATGGAGTAATTTACAACGTCAGCAGCTGTATAACGAGGAAGATGCAAGAAACCGAATCCCAAAAGCTGTAGCGGCAAAAAAAAGACTCCAAGCGATTAATTCAACTGTAAAAATCGAAGGACATATACTCGATGCCATGCCAGAAGAGATGTTGAAACTTGCCAAGAGCGTAGATCTTATCATCGATGCAACGGATAACTTTGATACGAGAATGATCATAAATGATATCTCTCAAAAATATTCCATTCCTTGGATTTATGGTGCTTGTGTTGGGAGTTATGGAATATCATTCACTATTCTTCCCGGTATCACTCCCTGTCTTCAATGTTTGATCGACACTGTTCCAATGGGTGGAATGACCTGTGATACAGCGGGCATCATCAGCCCTGCCGTGTCCACGGTTGTGGCCTACCAAACTACTGAAGCATTAAAGATACTGGTAGAAGACATGGAGGCACTGGGTAATAAAGTGGTCTCTTTTGATTTATGGAAAAATGAGCATACTTCGCTGGATGTGAGCAAGCTGAAAAGGGATGAATGCCTTTCATGTGGAGAGCATCATACATTCCCCGGTCTGAAATACGAAAATCAAACTAAAACAGCCGTCCTCTGTGGTAGGGATTCAGTTCAAATCCGACCAGCTGTAAAACAAGATGTGAATCTTTTGGAACGATCAAAATCTTTAGAACTTCAGG
Organism: Rossellomorea sp. H136; assembly: GCF_056838065.1. Taxonomy (NCBI): domain Bacteria; kingdom Bacillati; phylum Bacillota; class Bacilli; order Caryophanales; family Bacillaceae; genus Rossellomorea; species Rossellomorea sp. H136. The sequence continues at coordinate 2,700,016 of NZ_CM166371.1, read as the reverse complement.
GAAAACAAGTAGATAGAAATCCTTATCTGATTTCATTCGAGGTTGAATCTTATCGAATCGTACTCTTTCGTGATGGACGTACTCTCATTCACGGAACAAAAGATATAAGGAAAGCAAAATCGGTTTATCATCGTTATTTGGGATAAAGGGAGGAGAACAGCATGATTCAAAAAGCATTAACGATTGCCGGATCGGATTGTGGCGGTGGGGCTGGAATCCAGGCAGACCTCAAGACGTTTCAGGAGCTGAATGTCTATGGAATGTCTGCTATAACAGCAGTGACGGCGCAAAATACAAGAGGTGTACAAGGCGTGTATCCATTGTCAGCGGATGCTGTCATTGATCAATTAACATCGATTGCTGAAGATTTACCTCCCCAAGCCATCAAAACGGGCATGCTGGTGAACGGAGACATTATTTCTCATGTTGCAGACTTTGTTCGATTACATTCCTGGAAGAAGCTCGTAGTAGATCCTGTCATGATAGCAAAAGGGGGGGCATCCTTATTGGATAGGGAATCCGTTAATGCATTAATCAATGAATTGATTCCCCTTGCGTTCGTGGTAACGCCGAACATTCCCGAAGCTGAGGCATTGACAGGGATAGACATTCTGAATGATGTTGATCGTAAGAAAGCGGCGGAGGTATTGTTTCAAATGGGGGCAAAACATGTGGTGATTAAAGGTGGGCATCAATCTCATGCTCAATTTGTTCAAGCGACTGACATCCTCTTTGATGGAAAAAGATTTTATGATTTTAGCAGTCCGAGAGTCTTCACACCACATACACACGGAACAGGGTGTACATTCTCTGCTGTGATTACATCGCAATTGGCAAAAGGACATACGGTCTATGATTCTGTCCATACTGCCAAACAATTTATTACTGCAGCGATCAGTGACTCACTGGGCATTGGGAGTGAACACGGCCCAACGAATCATTGGGCGTACCATGCAGGTATGAATGTATGAATCTCAGAGAAAGTTTGCAGTTATATTTTGTGATGGGAAGCTATAATTGTGATAAGCATCCGGCACTAGTATTAGAGGAAGCCCTTTTAGGCGGAGTTACCATGTTTCAGTTTCGTGAAAAAGGTATAGAAGGTTTAGAAGGTGATGCGAAAGTTGAGCTGGCTCATGAGCTACAGCGTTTATGTCGTAAACACGGTGTTCCTTTTATCGTGAATGATGATGTGGAGCTGGCGTTATTAATGAACGCAGATGGAGTACATATAGGTCAGGAGGATGAACCTATCGAAAAAGTCCGTCAGAAAATAGGAAATAGAATACTTGGTGTCTCCTCTCATGACGTGAATGAAGCCAGGTTAGCTTTGGATTCCGGGGCAGACTATCTTGGAGTTGGTCCAATGTTTCCTACCAATACAAAGAATAATTGTAGAGAGGTTCGGGGCCCGAAAATCATCCAATTAATAAGAACAAATGGTATCGATATCCCCCTTGTCGGGATTGGAGGCATTCATTACAGTAATGCTTCTCAAGTATTGGAAGCAGGTGCGGACGGAGTCGCAGTCATTTCTGCGATTTCAAAACATCCCTTTCGCACGGAAAACTTAGCCCAAGCTGTCCAACAAAAGCTATTACGATTGTAATCGATCCACAATGAAAAATAAAACCACCATAGCAACATATCTCTTACTCCCTCATCATACTATACAGTAGACCTCGGTCTAACTTGTATCAACATCAACGATAAGAGGGAGGGGTAAGAATGAATGTCTGGTTTGTTTTGTTAAACATTTTGGTGTTTCTTGTTCTCATCGGTGTATTACTTTATATGCAAAGGAAAAATGTTTCATTTTCAAAACGGGTGTTTACCGCTCTGGGGCTGGGGATATTATTTGGTCTTGGATTACAGTGGGTATATGAAGCTGGGGATGAAAATGTCACACAATCGATTGAATGGTTTAACATCGTCGGATCCGGCTATATTAAACTTCTGCAAATGATTGTCATGCCTTTAGTATTTGTGTCGATTATTTCAGCCTTCACTAAATTAAAACGGTCTCATAATTTAGGGAAGATCTCTGTGCTGATCATTGGATTGCTGGTAGGCACAACAGCCGTTGCTGCAGCTGTCGGGATTGCTACGACCGTGGCTTTTGATTTGGAAGCGATCCAGATTGATCAAGGAGAGGCAGAAACGGAAAGGGGAGTTCAATTAGAGGAGAGAGCGACATCTTTAGAAGGTCAGAGTTATCCTCAAAGAATTCTCGAGCTTTTACCTGCGAATCCGTTCCTGGACTTTACGGGACAAAGAGCAACCTCGACGATCGCTGTCGTGATTTTCGCAGCTTTCATCGGTATCGCTTACTTGGGGGCTCAGCGCAAAGAGCCTGAGGCTGCTGAATTCTTCAAGAAAATCGTTGATTCTGTCTATGCTGTAGTCATGAGAATTGTGACTTTGGTGTTACGACTCACTCCATTCGGTGTGTTGGCCATCATGGCTAAAACGGTTGCATTAAGTAATTTTGATGCCATCATGAAGCTTGGAGAATTTGTTGGAGCATCTTATGTGGCCTTGATTATCATGTTTGCCATTCACTTAATCATGCTTACTCTTGCTGGCTTAAATCCGGTCACTTACATGAAAAAAGTATTTCCTGTATTAGCATTTGCTTTTACGTCGAGATCCAGTGCCGGAACACTGCCACTTAACATTCAAACACAAAAGCATAAATTGGGTGTTTCAGAAGGGGTTGCCAACTTCTCGGGATCATTCGGGTTATCCATCGGTCAGAACGGTTGTGCAGGTGTGTATCCTGCCATGCTTGCAGTGATGATTGCACCGACTGTCGGGATTAATCCATTAACCCCTTCCTTTATTCTTACGCTCATCGTAGTGGTGGCCATTAGTTCCTTCGGTGTTGCTGGCGTTGGAGGCGGAGCTACATTTGCTGCTATCCTTGTTCTATCCGCCTTGGATCTTCCAGTAGCGTTAGCGGGTCTATTGATTTCTGTTGAACCTTTGATTGACATGGGGCGAACAGCAGTAAATGTGAGTGGTGCAATGACATCTGGAATCATAACAAGTAAAGTGACAGGTGATTTGGATAACGAAACGTATAACAAAGAAATCATTGAAGCAGAAGTTTAAACAAGTGGGCTGGCTCATACATATATGAGTCAGTTTTTCTTTTGTATGAAAATAAATTTAGTTATTTTGAGTAATTATAATTGAAAATTCAGACTATATTCTTTACTATAGAATTAAACATACCGACTGGTTAGTATCTGAGGTATGTAAATGAAATGCTGTAAAGATGAGGAGGCACGAACGTGCATGTGAATGAATTATTTGATTTATCAGGTAAAGTTGCCCTTGTGACCGGAGGAGGCAGAGGGTTGGGGAAACAAATCGCGACAGGGTTTGCTGAAGCGGGGGCAAACGTTGTAGTATGCTCGAGAAACGTTGAAGCATGTGAAGACGTGAAGAAGGAATTAGAAGAAATAGGTGTCCAATCACTGGCATTGAAGTGTGATGTCACTAATCCTGAAGACGTACAGCGTGTTGTAGATGAATCGAAGAAGGTGTTTGGCCGCATTGATATTTTAGTGAATAACAGTGGTGCTTCCTGGGGGGCACCTGCAGAAGAAATGCCTCTTGACGCTTGGCATAAAGTTATCAATGTGAATGTAAATGGGACTTTTATTATGTCACAGGCCGTGGGGAAATTAATGCTCGAGCAACAGCAAGGAAAAATCATTAATATTGCTTCAGTAGCAGGTCTTCAAGGTACAGACCCACGTTATATGGATGCCATTGGCTATAGCACGAGTAAAGCAGCGGTCATCAATTTCACGAAGGATCTAGCCGTGAAATGGGGTTCCCGCGGGATTCATGTGAATGCAATCGCACCGGGATTCTTTCCAACAAAAATGTCAAAAGGAATTCTATCTCATGCAGGGGAAGCCATTTTAAACGGAACACCATTAAATCGATTCGGTACCGAGAATGATCTTAAAGGAGCGGCACTTTTCCTGGCGGCTCGTGCATCTGATTTTGTCACTGGTTCAGTTCTCGTCGTAGACGGTGGATCCTCAGCGATGTAACCGAGTGCGGAGTATTACATGTTTTGGTTAAGAAAGGATGGATGTAATGGATTTCTCCTATTCTCCAAAAGTACAAGAATATCAAAATAGGATATCCCGTTTTATGGAAGAATACGTGTACCCGAATGAATCTCTCTATGAAAATCAGCTCAATCAGCAAGAAACCCGCTGGAGCGGGGTTCCCACAATCATGGAAGAACTAAAAGCTGAAGCGAGGAAACAGGGATTATGGAACCTATTTCTTCCTCAAAGCGAATATGGTGCCGGGCTTAATAATGTCGAATACGCCCCTCTTTGTGAAATCATGGGGAGATCCCTGATCGGTCCGGAAGTGTTTAATTGCAATGCTCCTGATACAGGGAATATGGAAGTGTTGGAACGTTATGGGACTCCTACTCAAAAACAACAGTATCTTATCCCTCTGCTAAATGGTGATATCCGTTCATGTTTCTCTATGACCGAGCCTGATGTCGCGTCTTCCGATGCAACGAATATTAAGGCGAGTATCATCCGGGATGGAGACGAATACATCATTAACGCGAAGAAATGGTGGTCATCAGGCGCCGGTGACCCTCGATGCACCTTTTCCATACTAATGGGGAAAACAGATCCCAAGGCGAGTCGTCATGAACAGCAATCAATGATTATCATCCCGCTGAATACACCAGGTGTGAAAATTGAGCGCATGCTTCCTGTGTTCGGTTACGATCATGCCCCTCATGGTCATGGAGAAATCACCTTTACCGATGTAAGAGTTCCTTTAGAAAATATTATTTGGGGTGAAGGAAAAGGTTTCTCTATTGCTCAAGGAAGGTTGGGACCTGGGCGAATTCATCATTGCATGAGATTGATCGGTGCAGCAGAGCGGGCACTTGAAGAATTATGTAAGCGTGTTCAGGGACGTGATGCATTCGGAATGGCATTGGCAAGTCAGGGGGTCGTAAGAGAATGGATTGCGAATTCAAGGATTGAAATCGAACAAGCCCGTCTTCTTACGATGAAAGCAGCCTACATGATGGATACCGTCGGCAATAAAGCAGCGAAACAGGAAATCGCCATGATTAAAGTGGTGGCTCCTTCAATGGCTTTAAGTGTGATCGACCGGGCCATTCAAGCTTTCGGGGCAGCAGGAGTATCGGATGACTACACGATGGCAGCTCAATGGGCAAATGCCCGTACACTGCGACTTGCTGATGGACCTGATGAAGTACACCGTGCCCAATTGGCAAAATTAGAATTGAGAAAACACGAAAAAGCTTCTCCTGTAGAAGGCTAGGAAGAGAGATGGATGCTGATGAGATTACAAGGGAAAGTTTCCGTTATTACAGGGGGAGGCGGAGGAATTGGACGCGCTACAGCACTAAGGTTCTCGAAAGAAGGTGCTGCTGTGGTCGTAGCAGATCTGGATGATGCAAGAGGTGAAGAAACGGTCAGACTCATTCACGAAAAAAAAGGAATTGCACTTTTTATCAAGACGAACGTGCGGGAAAGTGAAAGCATTCAATCCCTCGTACATACTACGGTGGAACATTTCGGAGGTTTCGATATCCTTATCAATAATGCAGGAATCGGACAGTCGGAAGTCAGGAGTATTGATCTGGACGAAAACGAATGGGATGCCGTATTGGATACAAACTTAAAGAGCATTTTTCTGGGAATGAAGTATGCCATACCTGAATTGATGAAAAAAGATGGTGTAATTGTGAATGTATCGAGCCTTCTCGGTTTAAAGGGCCGCAAATACGTGTCAGCCTACAATTCGGCAAAAGGTGGTGTCATACTACTGACACAAAATGCTGCCCTGGAATATGGAAAGGATAATATTCGAGTGAATGCAGTAGCGCCTGGGGTTATTGATACGAACATCATCAATGGTTGGAAAAAGGATGAGAGGAAATGGTCGGCGATCTCTCAATCAAATGCTCTAAGACGGATTGGAAATCCAGAAGAAGTCGCATCAGCGATTCTGTTTTTAGCTTCTGATGAGGCGTCCTTTATAACCGGTGCCACACTATCTGTTGATGGTGGAGGATTAATCTTTTAAGGTAAATGCAGAATTAGTATATGAGTAATCTGAAATGGAAGGAATGATTTTATGACAACTAAATCTTGGCTCAGTCATTACCCTGAAGCGTATGAGACTGAAATTCCTGAGGTTGATTTTTCAATACCAGAAATGCTTCGACATACCGTTTCTTCATTCCCGGCTCATCCATGTATTAGCTTTTATCAAAAACGGATAACGTATGGTGAACTTCAAGGTGCCGTCTCCATGCTTGCTTCATCCTTTCAACATATTGGAGTGAAGAAAGGAGACAGGGTGGCGATCATGCTCCCGAACTGTCCGCAATATGTGATCTCTTATTATGGAATCCTTACCTCCGGGGGAATTGTCACACAGGTGAATCCGATGTCAGTTGAAAGGGAATTAATCTATCTGCTCAATGACTCGGGAGCTGAGACAATCGTCGTATTGGACCGTTTTTATCCAATGGTCCATTCCATTCAAAAGGAGACAAAAGTCAAGAGGATTATTGTAGTAAGCTTTGAGGGAGAATACCAACTTGTCCCACCAGACTATGACTTTGATGAATTTTTGATGGTAGGGGATGGTGAAGTATCCCAGGTGTCGATCAACCCTGAAGAAGATGTGGCAGTCCTTCAATATACGGGTGGAACTACCGGTGCATCCAAGGGAGTCATGCTCACTCATAAAAACATCCTTTCAAATGTCATTCAAAGTCAACTCTTCTTTAAAGACAGCATTGAAACAGGGAAAGAAAGAAGCCTGAGTGTGATTCCGTTCTTTCATGTATTTGGGATGAATTCATGTATGAACTTTGCGGTTTATTCAGCAAATGAAATGATCTTACTTCCAAGGTTTGAATTGTCAGAAGTGCTAACCACCATTAAGAACGAACAGCCCACCCTGTTTCCAGGTGTGCCGACTATGTACGTGGCGATCACCAATCATCCACAGGCAGAAGAGTACGGCATTGATTCAATAAAAATTTGTAATAGCGGTAGCGCCCCGATGCCAGTTGAGTTATTGAATCAATTCGAAAAGAAAACAGGAGCGAAAATATTAGAGGGATACGGATTATCAGAGGCTTCACCAACGACTCATTGCAACCCCGCTTTTGCAGAAAGAAAGCCGGGAACGGTTGGAATTGGATTTCCATCCACAGACTATAAGGTAGTTGATTTAGCAACAGGCACTACGGAGGTTCCTTTAGGAGATGTGGGCGAACTCATTATTAAAGGCCCTCAAGTAATGAAAGGCTACTGGAATTTACCTGAAGAGACTGCTCACGCCCTTCGAGATGGTTGGCTTTACACAGGAGACATCGCCCGAATGGATGAAGAAGGGTATATATCGATTGTGGACCGAAAGAAAGATCTGATCATTGCATCAGGATACAATGTGTATCCCCGGGAAGTCGAGGAAATCATTTACGAGCATCCAAGCGTACAGGAAGCTGTCGTAATCGGTGTCCCGGACTCTTATAGAGGCGAAACGGTTAAGGCAGTGATCGTCTTAAAGTCAGGGGAACAGGCAACTGAAAAAGAATTGGTTCATTTCTGTGAGGAGAACATGTCATCATTTAAGGTTCCAAAAATCATTGAGTTTCGTGAGGAGCTTCCAAAGACGAATGTTGGGAAAATATTACGAAGAGCCCTGCGTGAAAACGTGAGGTAATATGATATAATTTAGGTGATATTTGCAGATTGAGAGGATTTCAGATGAAAGAAAAACTTACAGAACATGCTGTACGCTTATTTGATGAAAAAGGATTTACCGTTACTTCCATTCAGGACATAGTAGAATCCATTGGTGTAACAAAAGGAACATTCTATTACTATTTCTCCAGTAAGGAAGAGCTGTTAAAGGAAATTCACATGCGCTATATTGATGGCTTATTATCTAAACAGGAAAGAGTTCTTGGAGATGATCGGAAGAGCTACATGGAAAAACTATATGATATTGTCCATCTTTCCATTCTGGACATTAAAGAGCAAGGGGCCAGTGCCAAAGTATTTTTTAGAGAAATGAGGCACTTGAGCAAGGAAAGTCTGGATGCAATTGAGCCTAAGCGGGATATGTATCGCTATAATATAGAAACTCTCCTGAAAGAAGGTAGGAAGAACGGAGACTTTCATGAGGACTTTGACGTATCGATTGTAGCTTTTGGAATTCTCGGTATGATGAATTGGAGCTATCAATGGTATAAGCCTGATGGTGCGAAATCCGATCAGGAAATTGCCCAGACTTTTGTCGATATGGTATTAAAAGGGATTGAGACAGAGTAAATGGGAAATCATCTAAAGGATTTCCTTATGAATAACATACCAACTGGTTAGTATTTATATAGGGAGATGACGGGCTAATGGAAACCATTACGGTAACGAGTAGATTTTGCGAAACGGATGCATTAGGTCATATCAACAATACAACTTATTTTGTTTATTTAGAAGAAGCAAGAATTAAATTCTTTCAATCACTCGGATTTGATATGGATGTGAAAGACTGGCGGTTTATTCTCGCTTCAACCAAATGTGACTTTGTGTCACAAGGGTATTTTAATCAAGAGTTAAAGATCACCACCTATCTATCAAAAATTGGATCGAAGAGCTTTCAGTTAGAGCATGACATTTTATGTGCGAACACCCATCAATTGATTGCAAAGGGAAATGCGGTGATCGTTTATTTTGATTTTCTTGAGCAGCAAAGCAAAATGATCCCTGAGTTGTTAAAGGCGCAGTTAAACACTCATTTGCGCTCAGAGAAAACTGAATATTCTTAATGTTGGAGGGGTAAGATGTCTGAAAAAACTGGGTATGAAACGGTATCGGTGCGAGAAGGAGAAGAGCTGAATACTACCAATCTAAAAAGCTTTTTGAATGAGCATTTCCCTCACCTCCTTCATGAAGAGCTCTCTATTAAACAATTTTCTGCAGGACACTCAAATCTTACGTATCTACTTAAAATGGGTGAATGGGAAGGTGTACTGAGACGTCCTCCATTAGGACCTGTCGCCCCGAAGGCTCACGATATGAAAAGAGAATATAGGATTCTTTCAGAAATTCAACCATTATTCTGTGTTACACCTGAGCCGTATGTATTCTCTGATGATGAAAGGATCGTAGGCAGCCCATTTTTCATCATGGAGCGAAAAAAAGGTGAAGTATTTGATACTTCCTTTCCCCCTCATCTCCATGTGACACCAGATATCTGCAGGAAAATATCGGAGGAAATGGTTTCTAAACTGGTCGATCTTCATTCCATTGATCACAGAAAAACAACTCTTCATGAAATCAGTAAGCCCGAACACTTTATGGAAAGACAAGTATATGGATGGATCAAACGTTACGAGCGTACCAAAACAAGTGAGATTCGCGAAGTGGATCAGCTGACACACTGGTTGATAAAGAATGTTCCAGGAAATGCTGAATCGACAATCATTCATTATGATTTTAAATTAAACAATTCCATGTTTTCTTCTGACCTTAAATCTATGGTGGGGTTATTTGACTGGGAGATGGCGACCGTTGGTGATCCTCTTGCTGATTTAGGTGTCGCTATGGGGTATTGGATACAAAATGATGATCCAGAGTTATTAAAATTTGGTCTTGGGAAGCCTCCAGTAACGATCATGGACGGTTTTTACAGCAGAAGACAATTTATCGAAGAATATGCCAGGAAAAGTAGTAGAGACGTGAACAATATCCATTTTTATTTATCTTTTGCTTATTTTAAGCTCGCAGTCATTGTGCAACAAATCTATTACCGTTTTAAGATGGGGCAAACCAGCGATTCACGATTTTCTCAATTTGATCGGTTTGCGAAATCGTTGATCACCCTGGGAAGTCAAGCAGCATTTGATCGCCAGGAATAAAGACAAGGAGATGAATGAAAACGATGAAATCCTCTTTACTACTAGAAACAACTGACCGGGTAATGACATTGACATTAAATAGACCGGATAGCTTGAATTCCTTTGATGAGAACATGCTTACGGGAATCGTTGAAGCACTAGAGCAGGCAGAGCGTAATCAGGAAATCAGAGCCATTGTGATTCGCGGTGCCGGGAGGGCCTTTTCTGCAGGTGGCGACGTGAAAACGATGGGGAGTGCCACTTCAAACGAAGTCTATGAACACATCGGGATATTAAATACATGCATTAAAGCACTAAAAGAAATAGATAAACCGGTCATCGCCTCGGTACACGGCTTTGCAGCAGGTGCCGGTTTTAATTTAGCCCTGGCCTGTGATTTGATTATCGCTTCAGAAGATAGTCAATTCGCTTTAAGCTTCTCTAAAGTAGGTCTTATTTCCGATGGCGGAGGTTCGTATTTTCTTCCACGCATAATCGGTCCACATTTAGCGAAAGAATTCTTCTTTTCAGGAGAACCTGTGACAGCGGGAAGAATGTATAACTTAGGTGTGGTAAACCGTATTGTCCCTTTTGAACGACTTGATGAGGAAACAACTGATTGGGCTAGAGAGTTAGCCTTAGGGCCAAGTAAAGCTTATGGAATGATGAAGAAAATGATTGATCGTTCATTCACCTCATCTTTGGATGAGATACTTGAACAAGAACGAATCACACAAACCTTGATGATTACAACTGAAGATCATGGTGAGGGAGTTTCAGCATTTAAAAACAAAAGAAGACCATCGTTTTCTGGAAAATAGGAGGGATTAGGATGAAAGCCATTCAGTTCAGGGAGTTTGGAAGCCCAAATGTATTAGAAAATGTGGACATAAATGTTCCGACGCCTCGGGGTAGAGAAGTCCTTATTGATGTTCATGCATCTGCAGTCAATTATGCTGATACAGCAAGACGGGAAGGGCAATATGTGGTAAAAACTCCACTCCCATATATCCCGGGTTCTGAAGTGGCGGGAATCGTCACTGAAGTGGGAGAAGATGTGAAGAGAGTAAGAAAAGGAGACCGGGTTGTAGCCATGATGGATTCCGGAGGTTATGCAGAATTTGCCCTGACAGATGAGCGTTCATTGATCCCCCTCCCATATGGATTGGGTTTCAAGGAAGCGGCCGCGATCCCTGTTCAAGGATTAAGTGCCTATCACATATTAAAAACCTTGGGAAGGTTGCAGCAGGGAGAAACCGTCCTCATTCATGCAGCGGCTGGTGGAGTAGGCCTGCTTGCCGTCCAACTGGCAAAACGATTTGGTGCAGGTAAGATCATCGCTACGGCCAGCACAGAAGAAAAATTACGTCTGGCTGAGGATATGGGAGCGAATGTGTTAGTCAACTACACTCAAGAGGGCTGGGAATCAGAAGTTCTGGAAGCCACAAATGGAAAGGGTGTAAACCTGGCATTGGAAATGGCCGGCGGTGATGTTTTCTATAAAACGTTAAAATGTCTCGACTATTTCGGAAGAATGGTGATTTACGGAGTAGCAAGCGGAGAGCAGAGCAGATTTTATCCTTCTTCTTTGATGGCAAAGAATCAGTCTGTTATCGGGTTCTTCCTACCTCCTCTCATGAGAGATGCTGAACTGACCCAGAAAACCCTTCATGAAATCTTTCATTATGTAGCGTCCGGGGAATTGAAAGTAACGGTTGGACATGTATTTCCTTTAGAAGATGCAGCTAAGGTTCATACACTCATGCAAGCAAGAAAAACGGTAGGAAAGGTAATCCTGAAGCCATAATACTAACCAGTTAGTATACGATCCATTTTATAGGGGGGAACCGGGATGAACTTACGGTTATCAGATGAACAAAGGATGATCCAAAAAACCATCCGTAAATTTGTTGAGAAAGAACTAATACCTTTAGAAAATGAAGTGCTAAGAAATGAACGGGAAGGAAAACCAAGTCTTTCCCCGGAAAAAAGGAGCGAGCTGCAGTTAAAAGCAAAGGAAGCAGGGTTCTGGGGGATCAATACACCAGAAGAGTATGGCGGAGCGGAACTCGGGCAAATGATGATGGCCATTGTTTATATGGAAATCTCTAAAACCTTTGTGCCTTTCAGTTTCGGTGGTTATGCAGATAACATCCTATACTATGCCAACGAAGAACAGAAAAAGAACTATTTGATCCCCACGATAAACGGAGAGAAAAAGTCCTGCTTTGCCATGACGGAACCGGGAGCTGGATCCGATACTCAAAACATTCGGATGACCGCAGTGAAGGATGGAAATGAGTGGGTGTTAAATGGTGAAAAAACGTTTATTACTGGCGGAAATGAAGCAGACTTTGTCATGGTCATGGCGGTGACCGATAAGGAAAAGCATCGGAGAACGGGTCGGGAAGGAGTAACCTGTTTTATAGCCGATCGAAGTATGGGTTGGACATCCGAATACATTCATACCATGGGGGAATGGGGACCGGCCAGTCTGTTTTTTGATGACGTGCGGGTACCTGAAGAAAATATTCTCGGTGAAATCGATGGTGGTTACAATCTGGGGCTGGAATGGATCGGGTTCGCACGCTGGATTGTTGGTGCACAAGCGGTAGGCGCAGCAGAACGTTTACTGCAAATGGCGATTGATTATTCCAAAGAAAGAGAGACATTTGGAAAGCCAATCGCGGATCGACAGGCGATTCAATGGCAGATTGCTGATTCTGCCGTGGAAATTGAAGCTGCCAGATGGCTTGTGTTAAATGCAGCATTCACGCTGGATCAAGGAGAAGATAATCGCCATGTTGCATCGATTGCCAAACTGTACGGATCGAACATGGGAAATCGGGTAGTGGATCGGGTCCTTCAAATTCACGGAGGGATGGGCTACACAAGAGAACTTCCGATTGAACGCTGGTATCGTGAAGCAAGATTGTGGCGTATTTATGATGGAACTGATGAAATTCAAAAACTGATCATTTCTCGGAATCTATTAAAAGGGCATGTGAAAGTGGGCCAATTTGTTTAAAGGGATAAGGAGGTAATGTAAATGGGTGAAAGATTCAGAGGGAAAGTAGCTTTAGTAACAGGCGGGAGCCGGGGGATCGGTAAAGCGATTGCCAAGCTCTTTGCAGGAGAAGGGGCAAAGGTTGCCATCATTGACGTGAATGAAGAGGCACTCTTGGAAGTCAGTGAGGAATTGAGAGAGTATGAAATATATACAAGAATTGCGAATGTAGTAGAATTCAAAGAAGTAGAAGAGGCCGTCAACGAAGTCTTTGAAACTTTCGGGGCCGTTGACATTGTTGTCAACAATGCAGGAGTCATCAGAGATAACCTGTTGTTTAAAATGACTGATACAGATTGGCAAACGGTCATGGATGTGCATTTGAAAGGATCATTTAACGTAGCGAAAGCAGCGCAAGGTTATATGGTGAAGAACAGGTATGGCCGGATGATTAATATCTCTTCTACCTCGGCACTCGGTAACCGGGGACAGGCAAATTACGCTACGGCTAAAGCTGGTCTTCAAGGCTTAACGAAAACTTTGGCTATAGAGCTAGGTCCTCTTGGTATTACGACAAATGCAGTAGCCCCCGGATTCATCGAAACGGAAATGACTAGAGAAACGGCTATGCGAATCGGAATTACCTTTGAAGAACTGGTGGAAGCAAGTCTTCAAGGAATTCCTGTCGGAAGAAGCGGGCAACCGGAAGATATAGCGAATGCAGTGGCGTTTTTTGCGGATGAAAGATCGTCATTCGTTAATGGACAAATCCTCTACGTAGCTGGAGGGCCGAAAGCCTAATGGGAGAAAGAGGTGAAGGATATGTTTCAATCTTATATCGGTAAACGCTCGACTTCCGTAGAAAATTGTGTAGAAAAAGGAGCGGTTCATAAGTTTGCCGAAGCCATCGGTGATCCACATCCCATTTATGTGGATGAAGAAGTAGGAAAAAGGTCCAGATACAGGGGGAATATTGCCCCCCCTACTTTTCCACGAGTGTTCGACTATGGAACAATTGAAGGTTTTCATTTACCGAATGTCGGGTTAATTCATGGGGAACAATCTTTTCAATATGAAAGACCACTGAAGGTCGGGGAACGTATTCAGTGTTATACGGAGATAAAAGATTACTATGAGCGGAAAGGATCGGGTGGAACACTTGGCTTTCTTGTAATCGAAGATATCGGTGAAGACTCAGGAGGGAATAGGATTTTCACCTCCGAGGCGATTGTCATTATCACTGAAACGGTCAGAGAGAGGTTGGGAAAATGACTATACTATCATCCATTAATATAGGTGAAACGATTCCCATTGTCGAATTAGCTCCAGTCTCGAGAATCGACTTAATCAAATATGCAGGAGCATCTGGGGATTATAACCCCATTCATACGATCGATGAGGAAGCCCATAAACTGGGTCTTCCAGGAATCATTGCTCATGGTATGTGGACAATGGGCAATGTCACCAGGCTTTTTAGTGATCATTATGAAGAAGGATTTATCAAAGATTACACCGTCCGCTTTAAAGGGATGGTTTTTTTGGACGATGTTATTACATTGATTGCAGAAGTATCAGAAAAACAGGATGATCTCTTACATTTTAAAGTCTTTGCCGTCAATCAGGACCAGAAGAAAGTGATCGAGGGTAAATTGATGTTTCAATTATTTTGAGCATTCATGTGAAAATTGTGTCCTATAGCTTTCATAAAGCGAATAGAAATAAAGAGAATTAATGTTCTGAAAGAAAAAATAAGTCAAAAGACTTAAATCCGATAGAAAAACTCGGGTTGACTTCCCTGAAGAATGTGGTATTATTTAGAATATTAAAATTAATAACTCTTATCCAGAGTGGTGGAGGGATCTGGCCCCGCGAAGCCCAGCAACCTACGTTATGTAAGGTGCTAATTCCAGCAAAATGTGAAGTCATTTTGGAAGATAAGGTATCCTTACCTGAACAACCTTCCAAAATGGAAGGTTGTTTTTTCATTCATGATTTTCTGGATAAGATGAAAATTGGGGGAATCAAGTGACTAAAGAAAATAATCAAGAGGCACAGTATGATGTAGTAGTCGAGAAGATCACTTCGATGTTGAAGACGATGAGTTTTGGATCAATTACCATTGTGGTTCAGGACGGTAAAGTCATTCAATTGGAGAAAAACGAGAAAGTGCGAATTAAATAAGCTGACTAGACAAACTAGAGGCGCATAACACAGATAAGGGAAATCCCTATATCTTGTTATCGCCTCTTTTTGTTTGGATGAGCGGGAAAGGGGTGTATCATGTTAACCTATCAAACTTGGAAAAAACCATCTGTCCAATTTGAAATTGATCCGGTATATAAAGGAGCTGTAAACGTACTTGAGTGGACGTATGATCATTATGGTGAGAGTGTCGTATATGCATGTAGTTTTGGGATAGAAGGGATCGTATTAATCGACCTCTTAACCAAAGTACAACCGGAAGCAACCATAGTATTTCTTGATACAGGTGTTCATTTCAAGCAAACCTACGAAACGATTGAAAAGGTGAAGGAGAAGTATCCTGGTATCACCATTTATATGAAAAAGCCTGAATTAACGCTCCAAGAGCAAGCAGAAACATATGGAGATAGGTTGTGGGAGAGAAATCCGAACCAATGCTGTCAAATTCGAAAGCTCGACCCTTTAAAAGAAACCTTATCCAAAGGAAATGCCTGGATTTCAGGATTAAGAAGGGAGCAATCACCGACAAGGAGTCAGGTTGAATTCATCAATAAGGATGACAAGTTTCAATCGGTTAAGATTTGTCCTTTGATTCACTGGACTTGGAAGGAGATTTGGAGGTATGTCCATAAACATAACCTATCCTATAATCCTCTTCATGATCAGGGGTATCCAAGTATCGGATGCTTCCATTGTACAACTCCAGCCATAGACATCAATGATCTCCGCTCAGGAAGATGGAAAGGAAAAGGGAAAACCGAATGCGGTCTTCATTAAAAGGGGTGACATTCTTTGATTGAAGTAATCGCCCTGATCATAAGTTTGTTTTTCGCTATGAACATTGGTGCCAGTGGAGCGGCAGCATCGATGGGTGTTGCGTATGGTGCAGGAGCCATAAAGAACATCAGGGTTGCATTATGGATCTGCGCAGCCGGTGTCCTGAGCGGGGCGGTATTAGGTGGAGGAGAAGTAGTTAAAACCATAAGTTCAGGGATTATCCCTCAGCATGTACTCTCCATCAAAATCGTGGTCATCATATTGTTATCCGCCACCATTTCCTTGTTTCTGGCGAATGTGATCGGGATCCCGCTGTCTACAAGTGAAGTAACGGTCGGAGCGGTTGTAGGAGTCGGAGTCGCATATCAAGTTCTTTATGTGAAGTCACTCTTAACGATCATGTCATTCTGGGTGATTGTCCCGGTCATTGCCTTCGGAGTTACGTGGGTATTCGGTATAGGTTTAGTAAAGCTTGAAAAGCGCGGTTTCCATTTTGAAAAAAAATGGCTTGCGTACCTTTTGATTATCGCCGGGTTCTTTGAAGCCTTTTCGGCAGGGATGAATAATGTAGCCAACGCCGTCGGTCCATTAGTGGGTGCGGGTTTACTGTCTCCCTCCCGTGGGATTTGGCTGGGTGGATTGTTCGTTGCCCTCGGAGCTGTCTTACTGGGGAAAAAAGTAGTGGAAACAAACGGGAAAAAAATTACACAATATTCAAAAGCCGAAGGAATTCTCATATCCTTTACGGGAGCGATCCTGGTGATTGTGAGCTCACTGTATGGATTACCGATCCCGCTGACTCAGGTTACTTCGTCCTCTATCATAGGCCTCGGGATGGCGAAGAACGGCAAACATATGCTGCAAAAGAAAATTGTCAAAAAAATCGTCAAAATATGGGTGGTCTCTCCCCTTATTTCACTCAGTATTTCATATTTTTTAGTAAAGCTCGTGATTGATAGCGATCTGTATTCGATCGTGGTTCCAATATGCGTCATTATCGCTACTGTGGGAGCATTATCCCTTATGCGTGTGATCAATGAAGAAAGGCGATCCGTTCACGAAGACGGAGGCGGAATTTAATCTTAATTCCGATTAAAACAATATGTTAAGGAGGATAAATGATGAGTTTACAGCCCCACGGAGGAAAGCTTGTTCAATCATATTTACCAGAAGAACCCTATGAGGATATTCTCAATGAGATCACTTTAGACGAAACCGCATTAAGTGATTTGGAACTCATTGGAATAGGTGCTTACAGCCCTATAAATGGATTCTTGACCGAAGTTGATTATCAACATGTGGTGGAAACATTACGATTGCGAAATGGCAATGTGTGGAGTATTCCGATTACCCTCCCCATTGGAAAAGAAAAAGCAAGAGACGTAAAGAAAGGCTTAAAGAGTCGCCTTGTTTATAAGGGAGAAACCTATGGACTCATTGAGGTGGAGGATATTTATGAACCAGATAAACAGAAAGAAGCCCTTCTCGTATACGGAACCACCGACGCTGATCATCCAGGTGTCAAGAAATTATTCCAACGGGGAGATGTGTACGTAGGTGGGAAAATCAGTCTTATTAAACGTCTTTCCAAACCTTTCACCGAGTATACATTTGACCCAAATGAAACAAGAAAGTTTTTTAAGGAAAAGGGATGGAAAACGATTGTCGGATTTCAAACGAGAAATCCTGTTCACAGGGCCCATGAGTATATTCAGAAAACGGCATTGGAGACCGTTGATGCACTCTTCTTAAATCCGTTGGTAGGAGAAACAAAGGCGGATGATATCTCAGCGGGCATCAGAATGGAGAGTTATGAAGTTCTGTTACAGAACTATTACCCTAAAGATCGTGTGTTTTTAGGAGTCTTCCCTGCTGCCATGAGGTACGCGGGTCCAAGGGAAGCCATCTTCCATGCACTGGTACGAAAAAATTATGGATGCACGCATTTTATCGTCGGGAGAGATCATGCAGGTGTTGGCGATTATTATGGTACCTATGATGCGCAGAAAATATTTGATCAGTTCAGTGAAAGTGAGATAGGGATTACCCCTCTCCGCTTCGAGCATAGTTTTTACTGTGAGAGGTGCGAAGGGATGGCGACTACGAAAACATGTCCTCATGATAAGAACGATCACGTTATTTTGTCAGGGACAAAAGTGAGAGGGATGCTCCGCAACGGGGAAGTTCCCCCTTCAACGTTCAGTCGCCCTGAAGTGATCGAAGTGTTAATTAGAGGTCTAAAACAAGAAGCTGGACAAACGACTTAAGGAGGGTACGGGGTTGAATGAAAAAACAGAAAACATCGTATGGCATGAAACCGCAATAACGAAACAGGAGAGACGAAAAAAAAATGGACATCAAAGCTTTATTTTATGGTTCACGGGTTTATCCGCTTCAGGGAAATCGAGTGTCGCCAATGCATTGTCTCACTCTCTTTTCCAACAAGGGAAACAAGTCTATGTTTTGGACGGAGATAATGTCCGTCATGGTTTAAATCATGATTTGGGATTCAAGGAAGAAGATCGTAAGGAGAATATCCGGAGAATCGGTGAGGTGTCCAAACTTTTCATCGATAGCGGACAAATTGTGCTGACGGCCTTTATTTCACCTTACAGGGAAGACCGTGCTCTCGTACGAAATTTAGTGGAGACTGATGAATTTATCGAAGTATATGTGCATTGTTCGTTAGAAGAATGTGAAAAACGTGATCCAAAAGGATTGTACAAAAAAGCCCGTAAAGAGGAAATCACTCATTTCACAGGAATCAGTGCTCCTTATGAGGCACCTGAAAAACCGGAAGTGGTACTGGATACAGAGAAACATTCAATTGAAGAATGCGTGGAGTACTTACTAACTGTATTGAATCAAAAACAGCTTATATAGGGGGAGAAATCATGGCATATTCAAAATCTTGGGAGTCAAATGAGAAATTAAACAAAACGGAAAAATGGAAACTGGAGAAAGACGGGTTGTCTATCTTTGAAGATATTCCGTACTATGCGGAAAATGGCTTCTCTTCGATTCCGAAAGAAGAGTGGGATAAGTTTAAATGGGCAGGTTTGTATTTACAAAGACCAAAGGAAGACGGCTATTTCATGATGAGAGTGAACGTCCCGTCGGGCATCTTGACCTATGAACAGTCACGGGAACTTGCTGCCATTTGTAAAGAGTATGGTAGAGACGTCTATGACATCACCACCCGCCAGGCGATCCAATTTCACTGGTTGAAGATTGAACAGATTCCCGACATCTTTAAACGTCTGGAGAAGGTTGGATTGTCTTCAGCCGGTGCATGCGGTGATATCACACGTAATATCGTCGGGAACCCCCTGGCAGGAATCGATCCTGATGAACTTTTCGATACAAGGAGCATTGTGAAAGAAGTATATGATTTCTTTCAGCACAACGAAGATTTCTCAAATTTACCGCGGAAATATAAAGTAGCAATCTCCGCAAATATCAATAATGCGTCGAATGCTGAAATCAATTGTGTTTCCTTTGTTCCGGCAAAAAAGCTGATAGACGGTAAAGAAGAAGCCGGCTTCCATCTGAAGATTGGTGGAGGATTGTCCGCAAGACCATTCCTCGCCCAAGAGTTGGATGTATTCATCCTTCCTAACCAAGTGAAGGAAGTTGCGATAGCGGTCACCACGATTTTTCGCGACTTCGGTTATCGGGAAAAAAGACATTTGGCCCGTTTGAAATTCTTAATGGCCGATTGGGGTCCAGAGAAATTCAAGGAAACGCTATTACAGTATGTTGAGCTTTTACCTGCGGGAGTTGATGCCGTGGAAGGGTGGAATGCGGGATATTTCTACGGAGTACATCCACAGAAACAGGAAGGACTCAATTATGTGGGGCTGAATGTACCGGTTGGACGCTTAAATTCTGATGAAGTATATGAACTTGCGAGGATTTCCAAGAAATATGGGAATGGAGAACTGAGAAACTGTAATTCTCAAAATCTCATCATTCCCAACATACCAGATGAACACGTTGAGGCTTTGCTTTCTGAGAAAATCTTTGATCGCATTTCAACAAGTCCCCTTTC
Organism: Rossellomorea sp. H136; assembly: GCF_056838065.1. Classification (NCBI taxonomy): domain Bacteria; kingdom Bacillati; phylum Bacillota; class Bacilli; order Caryophanales; family Bacillaceae; genus Rossellomorea; species Rossellomorea sp. H136. Next base: position 2,680,033 of record NZ_CM166371.1, on the reverse strand, counting down.
CTTTATCGGGTATTCTGTATCATGCACAGGGATCGAATATTGTAATCTAGCTTTAGTGGAAACGAAGGAACGGATGAGACAAATCGCGAATCAATTAGATCAGGAACTTTCATTGGATGTCCCTGTCAGAATCCACATGGTCGGATGCCCGAATTCATGCGGTCAACGACAAATCGCGGATATCGGGCTTCAAGGAATTAAAATGAGAACGAAAGATAAGAAGATGATAGAAGCATTTGAAATATATGTCGGAGGAACACTTCAAGACGGTGGAAAACTGAATGAAAAGTTAAAAGGGAAAGTGGAGGCTGGCAATTTGACAGGAGTGGTAAAGCAACTCCTCCTTCATTTTAAGCAAACAAAAGAACCGGGAGAAGCCTTTTTTGACTATATCAACCGGGTTGGTACCGTTCCCCTTCAAGAAACGTTAGATCAATTACTTCAGGAAGCTTAAGGAGGCACATGGGATGAATTTGTATCGATTTGAAGTCACTACTCACGTATTTGTCACGATTGTCGTAGTAGCGGCTGAATCAGATGAGAAAGCCTTTGATCTAGTAGAAATTGAACTTGAGAAGTATTTTTTGAAAAAGCCTGATGTGATAGACATCTCTCTTTACGAGAAACGTAGAATCCGGGGAAATGGTGCAGGGTTTGTTCTGCATGAACAAGAAACAATCATCAAATCTTAAGGAGGAATAATGGATGGGGAAAGTTTACTTGGTGGGAGCGGGTCCTGGAGATCCTGAATTAATCACACTAAAAGCATTGAAATCAATACAAAAAGCAGATGTCATATTATATGACCGTCTGGTGAATAAAGAGCTTCTCTCCCATGCAAAAAAAGAAGCCGATTTGATATACTGCGGGAAACTGCCAAACTATCATACGATGAAACAAGATACGATCAATCATTTTCTCGTGCGATATGCTTCCAGCGGCAAGGTAGTGGTGAGATTAAAAGGAGGAGATCCCTTCGTGTTTGGAAGGGGTGGAGAAGAAGCTGAAGCACTTGCAAAAAAAGGGATTCCCTTTGAAATTGTCCCCGGTATCACTTCAGGAATAGCAGCGGCAGCCTACGCAGGGATTCCCGTTACACACCGGGAAGCCAGTTCAAGTGTCGCCTTTGTTACCGGGCATAAACAAAATAATCAACAAGAAGATGAAAAGTGGGAGAGTCTGGCAAAAGGAATCGATACCCTGGCCATTTATATGGGAGTCGGCAATCTCCCTTACATTAAAGAAAAGCTCATTCAATATGGGAAGTGCAAGGATACTCCTGTGGCTCTCGTCCACTGGGGAACAACAGAAGTACAAAGGACTGTAACAGGGACGCTGGAAACGATAATCGATATTGTGAAAGAAGAAAAAATTGAGAATCCAAGTATGATCATCGTCGGAGAAGTGGTCCGTTTCCGGGAGAAGATTCAGTGGTTTGAAGAAGCCTTTGAAAAGAAATCGATCATGAGCGAGGCACTCTAAGTGAGACGCGCGATCTTATACGTCTGTCATGGAAGTCGTATTGTGAAAGCCCGTGAAGAAGCCATTGATTTTATTAAAAGATGCCAGAACCAAGTGGAAGCGGATATTCAGGAAATAAGCTTTCTTGAGCTTGCATCACCTACCATTGAAGAAGGGTTTAAAGCATGCGTGGAAAAAGGAGCTTCACACGTTTCCGTCGTTCCCCTTCTCCTTTTGACGGCGGTTCATGCAAAAAAAGACATTCCAGATGAAGTTCAAAAATGTCAAGAAGCCTATCCTTGTATTACGGTAACGTATGGAAAGCCAATTGGGGTTCACGATAAAATGGCTGAAAGTGTTATAGGGAAAATACGCGATGCTGCTTCAATTGACTCTTCGACCGTTGCCGTATTGATAGGGAGAGGAAGTTCAGACCCCGATGTTACAAAGGATTTAGGAGCCCTTGCTGAACTTGTGCAAGCCAAGACTAAGTTAGCAGATGTAAGGACCTGTTACTTAACAGCAGCCTCACCAAGCTTTTCAGACACCTTGGAATCTGTCAAGAATACAGAGAGAAACGTCATTTTCATTCCCTACTTGCTATTTACCGGTTTACTCATGAAAGGAATTGAAAGGGAGATCAGCCAAACGAAAAATGAGCATATTATTCTGGGTGATTATTTAGGGTATGACCCCCTTGTGGAAGAAGCATTTCTGGACCGCGTGAATGAAACCCCATGCGATAAAGGAGAATTACATGCTGCCTGTCATGATTGATGTGAACGGAAAACAAGTTACAATTGTAGGCGGAGGGAAAGTGGCATATAGGAAGCTCTCTGTATTTTTAGAGCAGGGAGCGATGATAACAGTCATCAGTCCTGACGCTATTGATGGAATTCAAGCATTACATGAAGAAAAAAGAATTATATGGATCAAAAGAGAAGTGGAACGTGATGATTTACGAGGTGCTTTTATCGTCATCGCTGCCACGAATGAACGATGGGTGAATGAACAGGTGAAAATGCAATCCGAGGAAAATCAACTATTATGTGTGGTGGATGACGGTGATTGCGGAAATTTGCAGATGGTCTCCTTTAGACAAAAAGGGAACTTAACGATTGCCGTTTCCACCGGCGGAGCTAGTCCATTCTTAGCAAAAAGGCTTACCAATCAAATCTTCCAACCATTTGATGATTCCTATATAGAAAAGCTAGATTTCATTGCCTCAAAGAGAAAAGAAATCAAGGCATCAGACTTATCTGATGGGGAGAAAAGGAAACGATTAAAGGAACTATCTGAACGGGTGTAAAGTGGATAAAACTTTATGCCCGTTTACTCATTATACGAACATTTTTATATAAAATGCACATATTGTTAAGAAATGAACCTTTACAAAATGTCTGGTTCCCGTTATACTATCCAATATCAAATCAATATTCGTTTTCACTCATATAATAGCGAGGATATGGCTCGCGAGTTTCTACCGGATTACCGTAAATGATTCGACTATGAGTGAGCAATGGATTGTCCGTCAATTCGGACGCTCTTTGCCTAACCCAAAGGTCATTGTCTCACTCTATCCAGAGAACAATAGCCTTTGGGTTTTTTTGTAGACTTCCAGGTTCTATAACAGAAAAGGAGCGTTTTGAATATGAATTTATTAAAAAATAAAATTGAAGATGAAGGTGTCGTCCTTTCAGATACTGTATTAAAGGTAGATTCATTCCTGAATCATCAAGTGGACCCTGAATTGATGATGGAAATCGGGAAAGAATTTGCAAGTCGTTTCAAAGATATGGGAATTACGAAGGTGTTGACCATTGAGTCGTCCGGAATTGCTCCTGGCGTGATGGCTGCTCTTCAATTGAATGTTCCACTTGTATTTGCACGTAAGCGTAAATCGTTGACCCTTTCAGAAGGGGTTCTTACTTCAAAGGTTTATTCTTTCACGAAGCAGGAAGAAAACACAATCTCGATTTCCAGTAAATATATTGGAGAAAATGATTGTGTCCTATTGGTTGACGATTTCTTAGCAAATGGACAAGCGGCCCTGGGATTAATCGATTTAGTTAAGCAAGCAGGCGCCCATGTTGCCGGAATCGGGATTGTTATTGAAAAGTCCTTCCAAGACGGAGGCAAGCTCGTTCGTGAAACAGGATTCAGAGTTGAATCATTAGCGGAAATCCAATCCCTTGAAAATGGGAAAGTGACATTCAAGCAAGAGGAGGCGCGGGTTTAATGAAAAATCAGCCTATCAAACTCGCGTCACTCGGGATTCAACACGTCCTCGCTATGTATGCGGGAGCGGTGATCGTTCCGCTCATCGTAGGAGGAGCATTAGGATTAACGGGAGAACAGCTCACTTATCTCGTATCAATTGATATCTTCATGTGCGGGATCGCCACCTTATTGCAAGTATGGAAGAATCGTTTCTTTGGGATAGGACTTCCGGTCGTACTCGGATGTACGTTTACGGCAGTAGGGCCAATGATTGCGATTGGTGGGCAATATGGTATTTCAGCGATCTACGGTTCCATACTGGTTTCAGGATTATTCGTTGTTGTAATCAGTAAGTACTTTGGGAAACTGGTTCGTTTCTTCCCTCCTGTAGTGACTGGTTCTGTAGTAACGATCATTGGGATTACCTTGATTCCAGTAGCCATGAACAATATGGCAGGAGGACAAGGGAGCGCTGATTTCGGATCATTGGAAAATTTGTCTCTGGCTTTTGGAACGTTATTTTTTATTTTAATCCTTTATAAGTTCTTTACCGGTTTTGTTCGCTCTGTCTCCATTTTACTCGGGTTGATGGCAGGAACAGCCGTTGCATTTGTTTTAGGCAAAGTAGATTTTAGTGCGGTTGGGGATGCATCCTGGTTTCATATGGCAAAACCTTTCTACTTTGGGATGCCGACGTTTGAAATAACAGCCATACTAACCATGATTTTAGTAGCGATGGTGAGTTTGGTGGAATCAACAGGTGTTTATTTTGCTCTTGCAGATATCAGCGATAAAGAGATTACAGAAGAGGATTTATCAAGGGGCTACCGCGCTGAAGGGCTGGCAATCGTACTAGGTGGTTTATTCAATGCATTCCCTTACACCGCTTATTCACAAAACGTAGGTTTGGTTCAGCTTTCAGGTGTGAAGCGCAACAGTGTGATTTATGCAACAGGAGCATTTCTCGTGATCCTTGGATTGGTACCAAAGATTGGTGCTTTAACGACAGTGATTCCTGCTTCAGTATTAGGCGGGGCGATGGTGGCCATGTTCGGGATGGTGGTAGCTTATGGGATTAAGATGCTTAGCCATGTGAATTTTGCATCTCAAGAAAATTTATTGATTATCGCCTGTTCAGTTGGAATGGGATTAGGAGTAACTGCTGTTCCGGAATTATTTGCTCAGATGCCATCCAGCATCCGAATCTTGACAGATAACGGGATTGTTGCTGGAAGTATAACAGCTATTGGACTGAATATGTTTTTTAACGTGTTTTCTAAACGCAAGCTCAATGTTGTGTTGAATGAGCAGAAAGCTTCGTAATCATTGTTGTGGAAAGAACGTCACCTTTTCTCAAGTAGAAGGTGACGTTTTTCTTTATGAATATTTTTCTGAATTATCAGATATTAAAGGAGGGTATACGTACAACAATCTCGAACATAATTGATTAGGGAATATTGCAGTAATGGGATATCCCTAACTTAAAAGGAGGAGAAATATGTACGCAACCACAGGATCCATTTTTGATCAAACGGTAGAAAAATTTCGGAACAAAGAGGCGATTGTAGAAGAGAAAACAGGTACCAGGTTAACATTTGCACAGTGGCAGGATGAAGTTCATCGTGCAGCCAATGCGTTGCTAAAGGCAGGTGTGAAAAAGGGAGATCGGGTTTCGACGTATCTATTTAATACTCTGGAGTTAGCAACTGTGTACTTTGCGTGTGGAAAGATTGGTGCGGTGATTAACCCAATTAATTTCCGATTGAAGGCTCAAGAAATACACTACATTTTAGAAGATGCCGAACCAAAGGTAGTGATTTTTGAAGAAGCCCTCACCCTACCGATTGAGCGGATTTCACAAGATTTTCGACAGACCCTTTTTTGGTATGTTGGAGACAATGCCCCTATGTTTGCTCAAAACTATAAAGAAGTTGTGAATCAATGTTCGAATGTCTTAATAGACATCCCGGTAAAAGAAACGGACGCATATGCGATTATGTATACGAGCGGGACAACCGGGAGACCAAAGGGTGTGCTGCACAGGCATAGGGATATGGCTGAGCAGAGCTTGATTTGTACGTCTGTTATGGGACTGACACCTAATGACATAGGGCTAGTTACAGCACCTATGTTTCATTGTGCAGAGCTTCATTGCTGTTTCCTTCCACGTGTTCAAGCGGGAGCGAAGAATATTATCGTTCATCAGTTTCATCCGCAAACCGTATTGGAAGTGATTGAGCGGGAAATGGTCAGTTCTTTTTTTGCCGCTCCAACGATGTGGAATATGCTTCTGCAACACGGGGTAGATGATTACGATACTTCATCTTTACGGATTGGTCTTTATGGGGCTGCCCCAATGGCACCAGTCCTTGTGAGGGCTCTCCATGAGAAAATGAAGATTGACTTGATACAAGCCTATGGTCAGACTGAGATGGGTCCAGCGGTTACCTTCCTTCTTCAGGATGAGCAGCTAATCAAGACAGGCTCGGCAGGAAGGGCTGCCTATAATCATGAAATACGTGTAGTCAAACCGAATGAAAACGGCCCTTCTGAACCGAATGATCTTTGCAAGCCTGGTGAAGTCGGGGAAATCATTGTTCGTGGTTCCTGTACAATGCTTGAATATTTCAATCGCAAGGAAGCGACGGAAAGAGCATTGTATAAAGGCTGGTATCATTCCAGTGATTTAGGCTATATGGATGAGGATGGGTATCTATACGTCGCTGATCGGGTGGATGATATGGTGATATCGGGAGGAGAAAATGTGTACCCCCGTGAAGTAGAGGATGCTCTGCACGCCCATGAAGATATTGTAGATGTTGCCGTACTCGGTCGGCCTCATGAAAAATGGGGAGAACAGGTGATTGCCGTTGTTGTGTCCAAAAATCCTTCATTGTCTTCGCAAGATCTCGATCTCTTTATGAAAAATGGGGATCTGTTGGCCGATTATAAGAGGCCGCGTGAATATATATTCGTAGAAGAACTTCCTCGGAATGCAAGTGGTAAGATTCAAAAGTTTTTACTTCGAGAAAATATTTACCGGAAAGAAAATACACGATAACGAAATGAGGTCCTTTGTGGGACCTTATTTTCATTATATGATGATGTCTGCACCTAGTATAGGACAGTCTGACCACCCATATATTGATATGAGGATATGAGGGAGGCTGATAAAAGTGCCATTAATAAAACACAATGAAGAAGAAGTTAAACTTCTTGCCAGATTAATGAGGGCAGAAGCTGAGGGTGAAGGAAATCAAGGGATGATGATGGTCGGTAATGTAGGTGTTAATCGGGTATTAGGGGATTGTTTGGATTTTAAGAAAATCAGAAGTATCAAGCAAATGGTCTACCAAAGCCCTGGAGGATTTGAAGCAACGCAAAAAGGATACTTTTATCAAAGGGCAAGAAGTAACGAACTCGACATGGCTAGAAAAGTAATAAATGGCCGACGAATACATCCTGCTAGTTTTAGCATGTGGTTTTTCAAGCCATCTGGTAATTGTCCAAGTAAATGGTATAATCAAGCAAACTCAGGCCGATTTAAAAGTCATTGCTTTTATCAGCCTACTCGTACTGATTGTCCAACTGTATTTCAATCAGGTTTGCAAGGGTAGTAAGAATATATTTATACTGATTTGAAAATCTCGGACAAAAAAACATTTGAATTTTTCAAGTGTTTTTTTTTGTTTTTTCTCTGTTCAAATCGCCTATTTAAAAAATATGGGACGGAAAATTTTAATTAAAGTACAAATATGCTGGTTAGGAGTTCTTTTCAAAATTACATAAAGGCCGGTAAAGGTTAATTGATAAAAGTCCGGAATCCGCGTCATGATACGAGATATTTTGGGGATAGTAAGATTTGTAACTATAACTCTCAACATAAGGAAGGTGTACTGAATTGAAAAAGTATTTAACCAAAAAATCTTACAAAGAAAAAAGGAGTCTGGGGGATAAAATCATTAAGGGGATTGGTACTTTTGTTCTGGCTCTTATATTGCTACTTTCCATGTCATCAGTCAGTAATGCTGTTGGAAAAGATGCAAAAGGACCTGATGTTTACGTCATTCAGGGAATGCTTAAGTCCATAGGGAGCTACGCAGGTAAAATTCATGGGAAGTATGATGGTACCACTGTTCAGGGAGTGAAATATTTCCAGAAAAAACATGGCCTCCCAGCAACAGGTGCAGTGGATAGTAAAACGTTTGAATCAATTACCTATACTTACTCAAAACTAAAGTTCCCATCACCATCAGGTGGTGGTAAAAACAAAGGCCAAGGAGCAGGTGAAGGCCAAGGAGCAGGCGAAGGTCAAGGAGCAGGTGAAGGCCAAGGAGCAGGCGAAGGCCAAGGAGCAGGTGAAGGTCAAGGAGCAGGTGAAGGCCAAGGAGCAGGTGAAGGCCAAGGAGCAGGTGAAGGCCAAGGAGCAGGCGAAGGCCAAGGAGCAGGTGAAGGCCAAGGAGCAGGTGAAGGCCAAGGAGCAGGCGAAGGCCAAGGAGCAGGTGAAGGCCAAGGAGCAGGCGAAGGTCAGGGAGCAGGTGAAGGCCAAGGAGCAGGCGAAGGTCAAGGAGCAGGTGAAGGTCAAGGAGCAGGTGATGGCCAAGGAAAAGACGAAGACTTGGGAGAAGAACAAAAGCCTGAAAAAGAAGGTCCTGTAAAATTTGAAGAACCAGCTAAAGAACCAAGTAAAGAACCAAGCAAAGAACCAGTGAAAGAACCAAGCAAAGAACCAGCCAAGGAACCAGTGAAAGAACCAACAAAAGAACCAAGCAAAGAACCAGTGAAAGAACCAAAACAATATAAAGGATCTCAAGAAAGTAACTAAGTTGAATAAACAAGAGATCACTCAATGATTTTCCATAAAATGGCGTCTGATATTATATCGGCCGCCATTTTTAGGTTGTGAAATCGTATTAAAAGAATGCAGTTCGCATCGATTGCATTCTTTTAACTTGAAAATATCAGAATTATAAAATTTCTCATTGAATATGAAGTATATCATACACTATACTATAAAAAACGAAGGATTTCCTTCGGTGCACAGAAAGGAGTAGTCATGGTTCAAAAATCAATTGCACGAATTATTAAAGAAAACTATTCTTCCTTATCTGCCGGGCAAAAAAAAGTCGCTGAGTTGATTCTTCAGCAGCAAGGTGAAGCAGCGATACTCACGGCTTTTCAGATGGGAAGGAAAGTTGGTGTAAGTGAAACAACTGTGATTCGATTAGGATACGCGTTAGGCTTTAAAGGATATTCTGAAATGCAGGAAGTGGTGCGAAGGGATTGGTTAGAGAAGAAGCAGGTTAATGAAAATGAATCATTTCCTTCATCCTCAACAGATGGTGATGACGAGAGTGTATTCAGCAAGGTCATTGAGAAAGAAAAATCCGTACTGGAGCAGCTAATGAGTCAATTAGACGTGAAAGAAATATGGAATACCATTGATCGCTTAATACAATCAGAGCGAGTTTATATTGGTGGATTTGGGAGTTCTTATGGAGCGGCTTATTGGATGTATTATACGTTAAAACAATACAGGACAAACGTATTCCTGTCTAGCCCAGCAGGATTTTCTCCTGAAGATATATGTGATTTGGATCAACGTTCTACTGTGGTTATGTTTTCGTTTCCCCGGTTCCGCACTAAATCCATTGAGCTTGTGGAGATGGCAAAAAAACAAGATTCTTATGTCATTGCGATCACCAATAGACAATTATCACCCCTCGGACAAATTTCTGACCTTACACTTACAACCGAGGAAGGGATGAATTCAGGACATCATTCGATTGCATCTGTCGTTAGTTTAGTTGAACTCATTTTAATAGGTCTTCAGCATCGAGATCAAGACAACATAAGTATTCGGCAAAGGAAGCTAGAGCAATTATATACAAATGAGGGATTATTTATTGAATAAGACAAATAGAGGGGTGGAGAATTTATGAACGGGGCATCACAAACGAATCAAAAAATAGAAGCGAAAGCATTTACTACCAGTGACGTATGGAAATTCCTGATTCCATCATTAATTGGAATCCTATTATTTATTGTACCGATTACAACAGAAGATGGCATTACGATTCCTGTCGCTTATTTAGCTGGACAAATAAATGTGTATCTTGGTGAAGTTATCCCTGCAATAACCGCGTTGATTATGGCGCTCTCTGTCATAGGGTCACTCATAGCGATAACGATCAAACCAGCTTTTATTACAAATAGTCGATATTTGAGCACTCTTTTAATCATTAGTCCGTTTTGGCTTGTTGCACGTGTCCTCGGCACATTGTTTGCCGTGATGACGATTTATCAATTGGGACCAGTGATGGTTTTCTCAGAAAACACTGGTGGACTCTTAATCTATGATCTGATTCCTATACTATTTTCTACTTTTCTACTGGCAGGTCTACTGCTTCCGCTCCTTCTTAATTTTGGATTATTAGAGTTCTTTGGTGCCTTGTTGTTGAAAGTGATGAGACCTATTTTTACATTACCTGGCCGTTCTTCACTAGACTGTCTGGCATCGTGGGTGGGAGATGGCACAATAGGCGTTCTTCTGACGACCAAGCAATATGAAGAAGGGTATTACACCAAACGTGAAGCGGCTGTGATTGCCACTACCTTTTCGGTTGTTTCAATTACGTTTACGATTGTAGTCATTTCTTATTTGAATTTAGAGCAATATTTCCTGCACTATTACGCAACGATCATCTTTGCCGGGCTTGTAGCGGCATTGATCATGCCACGTATACCACCATTGTCAAGAAAACCGAATACTGGTTATGAAAGAACGGAATTAAAGAACGAAAAAGGGATTCCATCCGATTTTTCCGTTGTTAAATGGGGTTTTCATCAAGCTGTAACAAAGGCTAAAAAGAATAATGGACCTGTTTCTGTCGTAAAAGAAGGCGTTCAGAACGTATTGGATATGTGGCTGGGGGTCTTACCGATCGTTATGGCGATAGGGACAGTCGCACTAGTGATAGCAGAGTATACACCTCTCTTCACCTATCTTGGGAAACCTTTCGAACCTATCCTTACCATCATGCAGGTTCCTGAAGCAAGTGAAGCGGCCCAGACCATGGTAGTAGGGTTTGCCGATATGTTCCTTCCCGCGGTCATCGGTAGTGGAATTGAAAGTGAACTTACCCGGTTTGTCATTGCATGTGTATCTGTTACACAATTAATCTATATGTCTGAAATGGGTGGATTGCTTCTTGGTTCGAAGCTGCCTGTCAGTATCGTAGATTTGATCTTGATCTTTTTAATCCGGACATGCATTACTCTACCTATTGTCGTAGTGATTGCACATATGATTTTTTGATAGGAGGAAGAAACACTATGAACTTTGTAAATGAACATCGTGATGAGATTCTAAAAACCTATCAGGAGCTGCATCAACTGGCTGAACCGAGCTGGTTGGAAGAAAAGACATCCAGCTATTTAAAAACTAAACTTTTAGAAGCCGGCTTTTCTGTTAAAACGTACGAAGGGCATTTCGGATTTATTGCAGAATTAAAGGGTGAGCAGTCAAATGTAATTGCTCTTCGTGCCGATATGGATGCATTGCTTCAAGAAGTGGATGGAGTGGTTAAACCGAATCATTCTTGTGGTCATGATGCCCATAGTACCATGGTTTTGTATACAGCTCTTGCACTAGCGAAAAGAAAATTGAATCATACGGTTCGCTTCATCTTTCAGCCAGCTGAAGAAAAGGCAGCGGGGGCACTGAAAATGATAGAAGAGAATGTTCTCGATGATGTAAAGTTTCTTGGCGGAATTCATCTTCGACCAGAAATGGAGGTCCCTTATGAAATGGCTGCTCCTATCATCGTTCATAGCTCTACTGCATCGCTAAAGGGAACGATTAAAGGAATACCTGCACATGCAGCAAGGCCGGAACAAGGGAACAATCCCCTGGAGACAGCGTCATTATTGATTCAAGCGGTCAAGCAGATCAGATTGAATGTCAAAAATCGTTATTCCATTAAGATCACGGAGCTGCACGGAGGCGAATCATCCAACTCCATTCCGGAAAATGCACATTTCACCTTCGATTTAAGAGCTGAATCGAATGACACCATGACAGCATTATTGGAAAAGACAGAACAGGTGATTTCAGGTATACAACTGGAGACGGATACCGGCATCACCTATCGAGTGGAAGAGTATCTACCGGCGGCTGTAAAGGATCCACGGGCAATCGAGCTAGCTCGTGAAGCAATTTCATCGGTTCTTGGAGAGAAAAATATGGTATTAGAATGTATTTCTCCTGGAGCAGAAGACTTTCATTTTTATTCGATCAATCATCCTGGTTTATCTTCTACTATGATTGGACTTGGATGTGGTCTCTCACCAGGTTTGCATCATCCTTCCATGCGGTTTAATCAAGAATCTCTGGTTTATGGAACAAAGATATTAATTCAGATGTTATTAATAGCAGATCGTCAAGACTGGTAAAGGGGGGAGAAATCGTGAAATGTGAAGAACAATCATCATTGAAGATCCGGATGCTGCACTCTGTAGAGGATATAGAGGATGTCAGAAAATTGGAGTCACTTGTGTGGAGTTTTGAAGATTCTGTACCGGTTAATCAGAGTGTAGCTGTGGTGAAGAACGGCGGGTTTATTCTTGGAGCCTATTATCAGGAGAAGCTAATCGGCTTTCAATATAGTTTTCCCGGTTTTGATGGAAAAAAGGTGTATCTTGTATCCCATAGTTTAGGGATACATCCCGATTTCAGGAGATTTGGGATTGGAGAAAAGTTGAAACGAGCACAAAAAAATACAGCCGGCGAGATGGGATATGATGTCATCACCTGGACGTATGATCCGTTAGAAACTGTGAACGGTAACCTGAACTTACATAAACTTGGTGCTATTGTGCGTACGTATATCCCCAATATATATGGAGAAATGTCCGATCAATTAAATGCAGGAATAGCGACGGACCGGTTTCTTGTAGAATGGTGGATAAGTCAATCGAAGAGTAATAGTGTGACAGGGAATGACCTTCATTCTGCTATTGATTTAAAGGAATGTGAACATGGGTGGCTTGTAGATAAGGTGGATTTAACCATAAGCCAAAATCACATTTCCGTTTCAGTTCCAGGACATTTTCAGGAGATCAAAAAGACCAATCTTTCCCTTGCTATTGATTGGCGAAAAAAAACAAGAGAAGTCTTTTCTCACTACTTAAATCATGGTTGGATCGTGACAGACCTCGTCGAAGATAAAGAACATCACGGGCAATACCTATACCTCATGGAGAAAGGTGAACATCAATATGGAAATCAAACGAATCATTCTTAGACAGATCAAGATGGATTTACTGCATCCTTTTACGACGAGTGTAGGGACGGAAACAGATAAAACGATTATTCTTGTTGAAGTGAAATCAGCATCAGGTTTATCAGGATGGGGGGAGTCGGTTGCGATTACCCAGCCGATCTATAACGAAGAAACGGTGGAAACCAACTGGCATATGATGAGCGACCACTTGATTCCTCTTCTTCAGAGGGAAGCGGTCCAACTTCCTGATGAGGCGTCCAGCAGATTTAAGAAAATCAGAGGCAATTATAATGCCAAAGCGGCCATTGAATGTGCGATTTGGGACCTATATGCAAAGGAGAACAACCTCTCGTTAGCAAAAGCTCTGGGGGGGACGAAAGACAGAATCGAAGTAGGAGTAAGTGTGGGTATTCAGCAATCCGAGACCCTTATGTTAAAGCAAATTGAAGATTATTTGAAAGAAGGCTATAAGCGGATCAAGGTGAAAATTCAACCAGGATGGGATACCGGGATCATTAGAGCGATTCGACAGGAATTTCCGAATATCCCACTCATGGCCGATGCAAACTGCGCTTATTCTCTAAATGACATTGAAACCCTCAAAGCTCTGGATGAATTCGATTTAATGATGATTGAACAGCCATTGGATCATGATGATATCATTGACCACGCCAAGCTGCAGTCTCAGCTTAAAACGCCCATCTGCTTGGACGAAAGCATCCACAGCTATGAGGATGCGAGAAAGGCGATTGAACTTGGAAGCTGTAGAATCATGAATCTAAAAATCGGTCGGGTAGGCGGGCTTACGGAATCAAAGAGAATTCACGACTTATGTGTCGAGAATCATATTCCGATGTGGTGCGGTGGAATGCTTGAAGCAGGGATTGGAAGAGCTCATAATCTCGCCATTACCTCACTAAGTAACTTTATTCTTCCAGGAGATACCGCTCCTTCATCACATTATTGGAAGCGGGATATCATTAAGCCGGAGGTAACCATGAAAGACGGATACATTGCTGTACCTGAAACGCCAGGAATCGGTTATGAGCCGGATTTCAATCAGATTGAGGCTTTGACTTTGTTTAGTAGGGTTTATCATTTTTAGATTCCTTAATAGAATGGGTGATTAGAAGAAAGAGGCTGAGACAAAAGTTTTTTATCCTAAGTCAAACCCGAACAAACCTGCTTCTTGGTGTGCAGATTTGTTCGGGTTTATTATTTATTTTCGAATCATTTGATTTTAGCTGTTTCCAGCGGTTGATTGGAGTGCAAGACGAAGACTCCTGCGGGAAAGTAGCTTATGTGAGACCCCGCAGGCTTGCCGAGGAGGCTCACGGGCTACCCGCGGAAAGCGTAGTCTTGCACGGAAATCATTAGCGGTATGAAGAACCTACACTTCTATTGTTCGTCTTTTTATCGTGGTTTTTTAGTTTTGTCCCAGCCTCTTTTCCTACGATTAGTCAAGTACTAAATCATAAGTTGTAGGATTATTCACTATTATTTGTGCATAGGAAATAAACCTCAGCTATTCATAATTTTAAACTGAGGATATTCATGGTATACTAAACTACATATTATTGGTCCATAGAGACCGCGTGCGAGTAATCGTACTTTGTATTGTTCCTGACCATGGAATATATACATTTTAGTAGCTTATTCATGCAAGCTACAGTGGCAACCTTATCCTTTTTGGAGATAGGTTGCTTTTTTAATTTGTAATAATAATCAACGATATGATTTGATCCTGCTTTTTGTTGGCGGATCATGTTCCGAACAATGAGATATAAAATTTTTCGTCCTTTAGGATTTCCTCGTTTATTAATATGATCTTGTCCTGCGTATTTTCCAGACTGATATCTTCGAATATCAATACCCACAAATGCGTTGACTTTTTTATGATTAGAAAAGCGAGAGAGGTCACCAAACTCACCGATAAAAAGTCCTGCGCTAATGTCACCCACCCCAGGGAGACTGATAAGTACTTCAAACTCAGGAAGCTTTTTTGCCTCGTTAATCAACTGGTTAGAAACGTGTTCTTTTTCCTCTAATAAACGGAGGAGTTGTTTTGCATAGTATTGAACTTTTGATGTTTGAATACTCGCTGAAGAAATAGCTGGATAGGATTCCTTGGCGTATTCTATTATTTGACTTGCCTTCTGTTTAGCACGATTTTCTGAAATTCTTTTCGTGGTACTTTTTTTCAAAAGGTTCTTGATTTTTGTTTGGCTCTTTTCTAAGACAAAGTCTGGATGAGGAAATAGGTCCATCAATGTTAAGGAGTAGGGTGTCATTTTACTCGAGAAAAAGTGTTCAAGCTCTGGAAAACTTAATTGTAGTGCATTATGCAAGTACATTCGCATACGTTTTTTTTCTTCCTCTATTTCCTGATAAAAGCGAGAAAGATCCCGGAGTCGACTATATATTTCTGGTTGTTGGATTTTTTCTACTCGGCAATTTTGTTGATGAACTTGTGCTAATTTGTGAGCATCATGCTTGTCCGTTTTCCAGCTTCTTAGAGTCCCTTGTTCTAGTTGTTTTTTTGCCTCAAGAGGGTTTAATAAAGAGTAGTGCAATTGGTTCTTTTGACAAAAGGTTTCAACTGGTTTTGAATAAATACCTGTTGATTCAAAAACAAGAATAGGTTCTTCAGAAAGGTTTCCGATCTCATCAAGCAGCGTTTGAAAACCAAACTTATTATGAAGAAATTCCCCTTCCGAAAGACAGGTTTGACCATCGTAAATCACTTTGTAGCTTTTCCCCATAGAAATATCTAAAGCAATTACTAATTCCAAATATTTTCCCTCTCTTCGTTGTCCTTTTGAAAGACCTTCACTTATTCATTTTGATTCTAATTTCCTATACACGAGCTCATGGCCCCAACATACTTAAACCTGATTCAAAAATGAAAGTGAAGAGGCTCGGTTTTTGATACGGATTCGAAATCCTTGAGGCTTTGGTCGAGCTTTCTTTCACTTCTCACTATAACTCTAAAAAGAAAAATAGTGGGTAAAGACATCCGTCGATGACTTTACCCACTAATCTTAGTATGTTTCTTTTTTCATAGGCATGGAAAATTTTAAAATCAGCTTAGGAGAAGATCTATTGATCCGTTACAAAAAGATAAGAGGCTATTAAACGATTATTGAACTGAATGAATAAGGATAGATTGGGAAATATAAGCAGTAGGTGATGCAGTTATGGAAAAAGTATTGGCTTATCTCCCACAATGGGATCATATAGTAGGGGCTTTTATTGCGTTTATTATTCCATTTACGATTTCGAGGATATCAAGGTGGTTACGGAACTCAAGTAAAAAAGAGGGAAATGTAAGTTAGGATGTAATTTTACGGGCTTGTAACCCTTTCGAATCTAATTATGATTTATAGAAGGTGGTGAAGGGGATGAATAAATGGGTTTGGTCACAAAAGAAGAAAAGACAGATTCATTTTTCTCAACAACAAACGAATATGGTATCAAGTGAAGAGTTCTTTTCATCGAGCCTGAATTCTAATCTCGAACAATTACAAATGATTTTAGGGAATAATCCTGATTTCGCCATTCGGAAATTTTATATTGATGTTTTTAACGTCAATGCTGCCATTGTATTTATTAAAGGGCTTGTCGATAAAGAGCAAATATATGAGCAAATTTTAAAATCCATCATGTTAGATCTTGAAAAGCATGGGAACAATGATAATAAAGAATGGAATAGCGGTTCCATAATAAATGAAATAAATAAACATGTCGTTACCTTAACCGATGTCAAGGAAGTTAAAGAAATTGAAGATGGCCTTATGGACATTTTAAGTGGAGATACAGCTTTATTCATTGACGGGTGTGATACTGCTCTTGTGTTGGGAACGAAACAGTGGCCTTCAAGACAAATAGAAGAACCCATTACTGAAGCTACGGTCAGGGGTTCTAGAGAAGGATTTGTAGAGAATTTTCTGGTAAACATATCTTTAATTAGAAGGCGAATTAAAGATGCGAATTTAATGTTTGAGAAATATACCATTGGTAGAAGAAGTAAAACAACAGTTATTCTTACATATATGAAAGATATTACTAATGAAACGCTGATCGAAGAGGTAAAAAAACGCTTAGATCAAATAGACATTGATCAAGTTCCTGAATCAGGAATCATTGAGCAGTTAATTGAAGATGATATCTATTCACCATTTCCACAGATTTTGACAACTGAACGGCCAGATAAAGTGGCGACTAGTCTATTAGAAGGACGCATAGCGATTGTAATAGACGGAACTCCGTTTGTTCTGCTACTACCAATAACCATTAAATCCATTCTTCAGGGACCTGAAGACTACTATGAAAGATGGTTCGTGGGAACACTCCTAAGATTAATGAGATTTGGCGCAGTGATCGTTTCATTGTTTGCTCCTTCTTTATATGTGGCCCTTGTATCTTATCATCCCGGTCTTATTCCAACCGACTTGGTGATCTCCATTGCAGGAAGCCGTGAAGGGGTCCCGTTTCCGTCCATTGCGGAAGCTTTAATGATGGAAGTGACAATTGAAATCCTACGCGAAGCAGGGGTAAGATTGCCAAAACCAATTGGGCAAACCGTAGGAATTGTGGGTGGACTGGTCATCGGTGAGGCAGCTGTATCAGCAGGTTTAGTAAGTCCAATGATGGTTATTGTTGTAGCTCTTACAGCTGTCTCTTCCTTCGCATTGCCACAATATGGAGTTGGAATTGCAATCCGAATACTACGATTTGGTATGATGTTAACTGCTGCCATACTTGGATTGTACGGCATTATCATGTTTGCCATGGTCATATCTATCCATCTTGTGAAATTAAAAAGCTTTGGTGTGGATTACACCTCTCCTCTCGTTCCATATTCATTCAGCGATTGGAAAGATGCCATCGTTCGTTTTCCAACAAAGTCTTTGACCCAAAGACCAGATATGTTTAAACCAAAAGACTCCAAACGCATGGACTAACCGTTGTAATAGTTGGAGGAGAGATGAATGATTCCGAATTCACAAAATAAGATTACAAATGTTCAAGCTTCGGTTGCAGTGTTTATGACGATTATGGGTGTAGGAGTCATATCACTCCCAATGGTAAGTGCAGAAGCTGTTAAAACACCCGATATTTGGTTAAGTGTGATCATATCAGGATTTATTGCAATGATTTTTGCATTTTTCGTCGTCAGTCTCAGCAGGAAGTTCCCAAGGCAAACGTTTTACCAATATAGCCATCATATCACTGGAAAGCCAATTGGCTTCCTGCTTAACTTGACCATCGCAAGTTATTTCATAACATTATCTGGATATGAAGTGCGTGCAATGGCAGAGGTCATTCGTGGTTATTTATTGGACCAAACACCGATTGAAGTGACAATGTCCATCTTTATCAGTGTAGGTGTGTATTTAGTGGTTGGAGGGATAAAGCCGATTGTTAAACTATTCGAACTTTATTTTCCCATCATTCTTGTTTTTTTTCTATTTATGTTTATCTTAAGTTTTACCAACTTTGAAGTAGATAATGTCAGACCTGTCTTAGGTGACGGGATAAGGCCTATCATTCAAGGAATTAAACCGACAGCACTTTCGTATTTCGGTTTTGAAATCATGTTTATTTTAACAGCCTATATGGACAAGCCACAAAAGGCCCTCTACACAACATTTATGGGTATTGGATTAACCATGGTCATCTATTTGATCATGTTGGTCCTGGTTATCGGGGCACTAACTGTAGAAGAGGTGCGGCTCCTTACCTTCCCTACAATGGAACTGGTAAAATCGATTGAACTTAAAGGGTTTTTCCTGGAAAGGTTTGAAACATTCTTTATTATTATGTGGGTGATCACTACCTTCACAACTTTCACTATTTCTATGTACATTGCCTCTTTAGGTTGGCAACAAACCTTTAATAAGAAGAGTTCAACCATTACGTATGTCTTAATACCTGTCATTTATTTAGCAGCGATGTATCCACAGGATATTAATAGCGTATTTAAATATGGTGATTATGTTGGTTACTTTGGAATTTTAGTCAGCGGGATCTTCCCACTATCCTTATGGTTGATAACATTAGTGAAGAAGAAAAGTAGAAAAGCAATTTCAGAGGAATCTTAATAAAGATGACTTTCTCATTATCCTGATTTATTACCAGATGAAAAAAGGAGGGTGCGACATGATAAGAGTAAAAAAAGGTTTATTGGTTTCTTGTTGTTGCCTCTCTCTTCTGTTCACGACAGGGTGTTGGGATCGCGTTGAAATTGAAGACACCGGGCTGGTAATTGGCGTAGCTCTTGATTACATGGATGATGAACGTCACACTCCCCAATTCACATTACAGTACGTTGTACCCAGCGTATTGGCTGGTGAAAAGGGTGGAGGCCAGGAATTGCCATTCCATAACGTATCGGTCCAGGAATCTTCTTTGTTTGAAGGTGGTAGAACACATTCGACACTCACAAGCCGCAGTCCTAATTATGCCCATTTGAAAGTTTTGGTTATCAGTAAAAAATCTGCTCAATCCATTAATTTGCTTCAATTATTGAACTTTTTTTTTCGCGACCATGAAATTAGAAGAACCGTTCATGTATTAATCTCTGAAGAAGATGCAAGTGAAATCTTAGATATTAAGGGAGGGATTGAACCTATCCCTGCATTAACTTTGTATTCTATTTCAGAACATATGGAAACTAAAACAGGAAAAATGCCTCCTGTCTCGACCTTGGGGGATCTCTCTGAAAAAATGTCTTCGAATTCCAGTGTTATGATACAAAAAGTAAAAGCAATTAAAGGAGGAGTTCAGGTAATCGGTTCAGCTATTATTAAAGGTCACACCCATAAAATGATAGGTGAGTTAAATGATGAGGAAACCTTTGGAATAAATCTCGTGACTGGAGAAGCGAAAGCGGGTGCCATTACAGGGTATGATGATAGAACAGATCAAATCATTACTTATGAAATTGACAACCTGAGGAGCAGAATTGTTCCAAAGGTGAAAGGTGAAGATATTTCATTTAATGTAAACATCGACACGGAAGGACGATTATCAGAAGATTGGATTGAAAGCAGCGATGCATTTGATGAAAAGTTTATTCAAAAAGCAGAAGAACAAATAAAAAAAGAAATAAAACGGATGATAAAATCCGGATTAATGAAAACGCAACAAGACTTGAGGGTTGATGTCGCCGGCTTCGGAGATAGTTTACGTATCCATCACCCGAAAATGTGGAAGAAATTAAAAGAAGACTGGGAAGAACGGTTTGTTGATACAGCAATCGATACTAAAGTGAATGTACATATTCGACAGTTTCAAACACAGGGTAGAAAGATTAATAAACAAGAATAAACTCTTTTTTTTATTATAGTAACCAGAAAAACTTCATATTTAGGGATATTTCATTTCATGAAAGGAGGGAAGTAGGGACCATGGTTACTGAAATTCTTTTAGCCATTCTCATTCTATCGAATGTCATCTTTTTTATTATCCTCTTGAATTGGAAAAGGCTTGTTTCGATCATATATCACATGTTGATGAAAAGAATTTTATCCGATGCCTATGACGAAAATGTAGCAGAGTTATTTCCAGGAACGAAGCGATTTGGACTATTGACCATCATTGAAAATAGCTTGCGAGCTGAAGGAGGAAACGTCCTTCATCGGCCAATGGGATCACCACGCAATTGGCCGAACTTTGAAACGATTACATTTATCCCTGCACAGACTTTTCCATTTCCTACTAGTAATGAAACTGATATCGATGTCTCAATTACTATCGGGCCAAAAGCTAAGAAACCACTTCATTTAAAAATTCCCTTGCTTATTAGTGGGATGGGGTATGGAGTTGGATTAAGTGAAAAATCAAAAATAGCATTGGCACAAGCGGCTACAAAAGCAGGCACGGCTATTAATTCAGGTGAAGGAGGAATTTTGCCGGAGGAAGTAGAAGCAGCTGAAAACTTCATTCTTCAGTTTTCAAAAACATCTTGGGGAAAAGATGAGAATGAAATTAGTAAAGCGAAGATGATTGAAATCAAGCTGGGCCAAGGTGCCCTTGGTGGTATGGGAGCAAGGATCCCACCTGAAAAGCTTAAAGGAAGAGCAAGAGAGATTATGAATATAAAAGACGGAGAAGATGCGATCATCCATGAGCATTTCTTCGAAAATCAAACCTTAGAGGATTTTAAGGAGTTGGTAGAAGATCTGCGGAAATTTTCAAAAGGGGTCCCAATAGGGGTCAAAATAGGGGCAGGTGGGAAATTAGAGGAAGACCTCAATCGAATAATTGAATTGGACATTGACTTTATTGCAGTTGACGGAGGACAAGCTTCTACTCACGATTCTCCTACGATCATTCAAGATGATTTTGGAATCCCCACTTTACATGCCGTCGTTCGTGCATCCAATTATTTAAAAGCTAGAGGAGTGAAAGAGAAAATAAGTTTGATTGTATCGGGAGGTTTGACGACTCCTGGTGATTTCTTAAAAGTGATTGCAATGGGCGCAGATGCGGTTTATTTAGGATCATCCATGCTATATGCGATTTCTCATAGTCAACTAAACAAATCCATGCCTTGGGAGCCGCCAACACAGCTTGTGTGGTATGGAGGTAAATATGAAGATCGTTTCGACGTTGAGAAGGGGGCAGAAGCAGGGCATAAATTCTTAACAGCATGTACAGAAGAAATGAAAGTGGCATTGAGAGCGATGGGGAAAACATCTTTAAAACAATTATCTTCAACTGACATCGTTTCTTATGATGAAAAAACAGCAAAATATTTAGGTATTCCCTATTCATTTAATACCTATAATGATTAGGGAATAGCATCACAAAGTGGGATGAAGTGAATATCTATAGTTTTTCTATGTTCCAAAATAGGGCATCCATCCTTTTAACATAGTGAAGCTTAGTTAGAGAAATAGGAATATAAACGTCATTGGATATTTGTATTTCCGGGGTATTAAGTTCCGCATATGCAGGCTGAAGTGGCCATTGGTCATGATGAATATTTCCAATGAAAAGGTCATTCTTAATATTACAGCTGAAAAGGCAATAACGTTCTGTTAGAAAGTAGTCAAGTGTGTCTTTCTTAGCGTGAGAAATTACGGATGATGTTGGTTGATATAGAGCTTCGATGTTTTGATCATTCATGTTCTTATCCATGCGGCTACTTTTAAAGAATAGTTGATTATTATGATTTATCCTTATCAGTATATTTTTTGCAAAATAGAAATTGATAGAATACCAACGTTTGACGACGTTACAGACGAATCGATTCCCTGCATCACAGCTGATGAAATATACACCTGGTTTACCTTTATAGGTTACATACGTTCTAATGTTCATTTCAGCAAATGATGGTATCAGAGTAAACATTCGAAAGTTTTTAAAAGATATATTTTCGATGGTAAATAGTACAAGGCTTACCCAAGCTACTTCTTTATAAGTATCTATGGATAATGATCTTGGGACAACTTCTTTTAATGAGTTTATTGATACTGGAAAATGAACAAACAAAAGATTCGACCATGTTTGTTGCATGATCCATTTTTTTTCAGGTGGTGGGAAGGGGCGATGTATTGTATGACCCAATGATTGCATAATATCCATCCTTACTTGTTATAAGATTCGATTATATAACATGAGCATTGTGTGAAATATTCATTTGGATTTCGAACTACTTTATGTTTATTAAATTTTGCAGATTCCTGGTTATTTATTCTATTTGAATATAAAGCAGTAGAAATATAAATAAATATAACGAAGAAGGATTTTATATGAATACCTTTTATTAAGTTAAATCATTAACAAAAAGCAACCGGTTATGGTTGCTGTACATAGTTATTTCTGTTTTTCGTTAATTGAATGGTTGTTGTCTTTTTCAATTGATTCTGTCAGCTCTTTTTCTTTAAAACCATGGAGATTTTCTTCTGTTCGTGTATTCCATATACTATATTTAAATGATGTAAAATCTTTGCGATGACTTGACATTTTTTATCCACCTCCATTTACTATTGTCTCAAAAAAGGAATGAAACTATACCAAGAGAGGTGTTGTAAATATATTTGATTTATATATCAGTAACAGAAATATGTAGAGTCAAGATGCAAGGTTATAAAGGTTTGAAATTAGGAAAAGGTTCCTTTGACTCGTTAAGCGTGGATAGGTTGGTAAGTTCAGCAACTGAACCGATTTTATCCCAAATGGACATCACATTTTTTGATTGATGTGCCATTTCTATTGCCTCATTAGATTTCCACTCAGCAATTTCAATAATGGTCCCATCTTCCGCTTGAAGCGTTAATAATTCTCGATTTGTAATCAATCCTTCTTCTCGAAGAGTAGGGATATGCACTTTAAGAATTTCCTTTAATTCTCTTTCTTTTCCTGGTTTGGGACGATAAAGTGCCATAAAAACAGATGATGACATCATTCCACCTCCTTTTGGGTAATATGATACCATTTAATGGAGAAATAACAAACAGAATATAAATGGGCAATCGGAAATACACAGATTATTAACAGTTAAGGAATGCAAGCAATATATTACCATAACCTGACCTCCCCCTTTTTTGTTACACTTTAAAGGGTTTCAATACGGAGGTTAGTGTTTATGATTAAAAAAGTTCAGATTCTAATTATAATTGCGACCATCTTTGCTATCGGTTTTACTGCAGGGACATTTTTCACACAAAATAGTGTTCACCAGGTGTCCACAAAACTAGCAAAGACAGCAGAACAATCTACTAAAAATCCAGTTCTAAAAAGTTCACCTAAAACGATATCGGATGCACCTTCTAAGGTGTTGATTGGTTATGTGCAGGATTATCGTGACCCATCCGCTATTGATTATTCGAATTTAACACATGTAATATTTTCGTTCGCACACCCTGAAAAAGATGGACGCCTTTCTTTTAATGGTGATACTGCTATGAATAATCTGCGCCGTACGGTTTCTAACGCACATAAACATGATGCAAAAGCAATCCTGGCAGTAGGCGGATGGTTCCATATAAAAGGCGGGGAATCCTATGACTACTTTAAATCAGCGATAGCAAGCCCTTCTTCTAGGGAAAAGTTGGCGAATGAACTTGTTGGCACCGCTAACAGGGAAAATCTAGATGGCATCGATATTGATTTTGAGCATCCTCGTTCAAAGAAGGATGCGCAATATCTTGCCGCTTTCATCAATGATCTAAGTAAAAAGCTCCATGCTGTGAATAAGGAGCTGTCGGTTGCTGTCCATGCAAAGATTCATAGTGTTACTGGCACGGAGACTGACTTTGTAAATTACGATGCTTCCATGTTTCAGCATGTTGATTATGTAAACATCATGGCATACGACGGACAGTGGGATGGTGGCTATAATGCGGCCAATATGGCACCTTATCTTTTTACTGAGAAAATCGTAAACTATTGGGGGAGCCTATTTGATTCACATAGCATTCCAAGGAATAAGCTGGTTCTAGGAGTTCCTTTCTATGGACAGCCTGAAGACCCCTCAATTAAGCCAGTATCATATGAAGCTATTATTAACCATAATCCGGAAATTGACGACAAGGACATTATCAGCATGAACGGCACAACTTACTATTATAATGGTGAAGCAACGATGCAAAAGAAAACAAGCCTGGCATTAAACAACGGATTTGGAGGAATGATGATCTGGGAGGTAGGCCTGGATGCAAAAGGGTCATACAGTCTTACAGGAGCAATCTCTCAGGTTATTAAAAACTCCCAAACAAACCCCGTTAAGTATTATTCGGTAAAACATACTGAATAAATATCCTGCTTAAAAACAAAGAGCATGGTAAACAACATACTCTCATATTCTATAAAAACCTCTTTTTCAGTATAAGTCTATACTGAAAAAGAGGTTTTTTTAAGTGGGGAAAAGGAGTAAGTTGAATCTGAATTTATGTAAAATATAATTCTTCTTTCTTCAATTTTATATGGGTTGTTTGAAAAAGTAATGGAATAGAGAATAAAAAAAGAGCCCATCCCAACCAGGGTGGGTCCAGCATTACAGATTGATTAATTAGTAATCGTGTTTGCATCGATGACAATTACACTTATGTTGATGTTTCTTTTTATGGCAGCCACAATGGTGTTCATGCTTCTTAAAGCATCCGCAATCACGATGATGGTGATCTTTTTTATGACAGTTACAATCATGTTTATCCTCTATTTTAAAACATTTTATTTCTTTTTCATCGAATTCTCTTCTTCTTGGCTTGTCGCAAACATCATGGTCATCATCGCATGAACAGTGGATGAACATCAAGTTGTCCCAAAAACGGCAACAATGAAAATCATCTCTTCTATCTCTTTCGCACCGATTGGAAAATGGGAACCACATCATAAATCCCCCTAACTTCTAGAAAGTTGTCTAGGTAAAACCCCGACTTACTATATACTATGCTACTTTGTCCAATACGCTTGGGCAGAGCTCACATTTCCTATGCGTTTTTATCAGAAAGGAGTAAGTAAATATTCATTTGTTTGATGATGGAAAGGAAAATTTAAAAAAATAAGCGAATTTGCTGGGTAAATATGGTGAAGAGCCTAAAAGAACGGATGTCTGTAGATAGTGCTTTTGAATGGTATTAATAGAAGTGGTACCTTTTGATGGAAAAAGATTATCTTTTCTGTGAGACTCCATTTTTTAGGATGAACAAAGGACATAGATGGTTCATCTTCAAACGGAATATTATCCCGTTAAAGGTCAGGATTATGGAAAACTTAAAAGATCTTAAGGGTTGATCTTTATCTAAATGGAGAATTGCAATTTTTGCTTCTCCTATTCTTAGATCCATTGTCTTAACACAAGTTCTCGTTGATAGAATCAAAACGAATAGAGATGATTAGTTTCCGCTTCCGTTTTCTATCGCTTTACATTGTCGAGGCTTTTGAACAAGACAATTTCTAGGGATTAGTAACAACAATATTTACGAAAGAGCCAAACAAAAAAGACAACTGCCCATTATAAAGGGAGTAGTCTTTTTTTGTTTAGGAAAGTGACATCTGACTAGAGTGTTGGTCACTAATCCAAATAAATTTGCTGTAAGGAAAGACATTTTATTTCACTTTCTTAATTCAGAGCAAGGATCATATAAAGAAATAATCATGAGAACCGACCCAGATTTTTCAGTTATTTCAATTTTACTTGAATATCTTTTACTAATCGATGGTTTACCACTAACATTCCTACACTTAGCAGGAGCAAGACGGCAATAGTAGTGAAAATTGGAAGTGAATGACCTTCTAGAGTAATACCATACACTGTCACTGTTTCGCCAGTCAAAATGTTTGCACTCATCACTAGAATAAAGGCGAATCCACTAGCAATGATTCCTTTCCACCAGTTATATCGGTAGAAAACATGACCGATAAACCAACCAATAATATAATAAAGCCAGGAAGTAATCATAAATAATAGAAAGAAGCTAATCCAATATCCGAAACTTTGGGATTGTATAGATTCTGGAAAATTTATATTTAATAGTGACAGCACAACTCTTTCTAGTAAAGGAAGAAGGAAACTAATGAGCCCAATTGTTAAAGTGATAAGAAAAGAAGAGATAGTTCCTCCTAAAAAATAAGTTCTGCGTGTTAGCCCATGTTCTGTATAATAGCAAAGAAAAGTGAATACTGTCATGATCCCAACAACGAGCATAAAAATACGACTAGAATCATTCATAAAATAAATAAAGTGATCTATAACTGGTCCTTCTTCACCAAGATATTCCACAAACCAATGTATTATACGAATGGTGATTACTACGGCAAAAAACCATATGGACCATTTCATCCATTCTTTATAGAGCTCCCTAATAACGGTTTTATTAAAATGTTGACGCATCATGCTTCCTCCTTCGTAAGATATGTGAATAAATGTTGAAGGGAGATGGAACCAACTTCAAGATCTTTCGATATAGCACGTGTCCAGTCTTCCTCAGTGAATTCCCCATAGATTGTTATTGCCTTTGTTCCACCGAGCCTTTCTTCATGCAAAATGTGCTTGTTTGCAGTGAATTCATTGACTGTATTGCAATCTCCAATAAGTTTGACTCCTCGACGTGTGAATGTTTCAAAGTCTTCATCAACAATTAGTTTACCTTGATTAAGAATGAGAACATGGTCAAAAAGATGTTCCATTTCAGAGACTAAATGTGTGGAAAGAATAAACATTCTGTCATTTCTATTGTGATCTTCTAATAGTTCCTGATAAAACATTTCTCTTGTTGGTGCATCGAGCCCTAAATAAACTTCATCAAAAATTGTAATTGGTGTGCGATTTGCCAGACCAAGCATGATGTGGAAGGCGGCAACCATTCCCTTCGAATATTTACTTAGTGGTTTGTTTAAATCGATTTTGAATTTTTTTACAAGTTCATCAGCATAGCATGCATCAAAGTGAGGGCGATGTAATTTAACCAATTTAAGATATTTATTTGCTTTTTCAACTACTTCATCTTTATAAACACGGTCATAACCAAAGTGAATATTTTTCGTGTGATCAGGATGTTCAAATAGCTCTTCACCATCATAAGTAATGGTTCCAGATGTAGGAAGGCGGTAAGAAGCGATCATGGATAACAATGATGTTTTTCCGGCCCCATTCCTTCCAATTAGGCCGTAGATTTTTCCGGATTCCAATACAGTAGTGACATTTCTAACTGTGTGTTGCTTTCCAAGCATTAAAGAGATATTTTTGATTTCAAGTTTATTCCTCAATATGAAGCTCCTCCTTGGTTTTCTTGATTAAATCAATTAATTCCGCCTCTGAAAATTTCAGTTTTTCAGCTTCTAATATCATCGATTTTAAGTAAACAGAAGCAAAATTTTCCTTTCTATTTTGGAGCAACTTCTGTTGTGCTCCTTCTGCGACAAACATGCCAATTCCCCGTTTCTTATAAAGGATTTCTGCTTCGACTAATTGATTCATACCTTTGGCAACAGTAACGTGGTTCACTTTATAGAAATTCACCAGTTGAGTTGTGGAAGGAGCTTGGTCTCCTTCTTTTAGAGAACCTCGAACTATTTGATCTTCTACCTTTTCTCGAATCTGTATAAAAATTGGTTTTTCAGATTGGAAATGTTGAGTCATTTCATCAACACCTTATCATTTGTTATATGGTTATATAGTAGACTATATAACCGTATAATTGCAAGAGCAAATGTCCATTAGATCGAAAATCCACTTGAAAATATCAATGAAGATTAATAGGACCTCAATTATCACAAAAGTACCAGAGGTTATTGTACAAACTAAGAATTAAAAAGAAACACTCAAAAAACGGGCATTTGAGGGACTACCTATTAAAACTTAAAAATACATATCAGATAAAGATTGAGGTTTTCTTTTGTATTGAGCGCAAAAGCTGATGATCAGTCAGGTGATTTTCAGTTTTATCTTTCTTCAATTAAGATGCAGGATTGTAGACGAAGGTATGTAGAATATAG
Organism: Rossellomorea sp. H136; assembly: GCF_056838065.1. Lineage (NCBI taxonomy): Bacteria > Bacillati > Bacillota > Bacilli > Caryophanales > Bacillaceae > Rossellomorea > Rossellomorea sp. H136. The sequence continues at coordinate 2,651,618 of NZ_CM166371.1, read as the reverse complement.
ATATATGGGTAAAAACATAAAGGAAGTGCTATATATGGAAAACACTATATGTTATACAATTGAGCCCCCAGAAAAATTTAAGCAATTATTGACCTTATACGAGTCATTAGGATGGAATTCACTTGGATTAACAGTTAATGATTTAAAACAAATGTGCAATCAAAGTTGGTATGCAATATATGCTTTTGATAAACAAGAATTAGTGGGTATGGGACGTATTATATCGGATGGGGTAGTTACTGGAATTATTTGTGGAGTCGGTGTGCTGCCTAAATATCAATCTAAGGGTATCGGCAAAGAAATATTGAATCGAATAATTCAACATTGTGAGCAAAATCGAATTATTCCTCAACTTATGTGTGAAGAAAATTTGGGGTCCTATTATGAATCTTTAGGATTTAAGAAATTTTCAATTGGAATGTCAAGAAATTTAAAACGATAAATACCTTGGGCTTCACTTATATAGAAGTTGTTACTCTAAATTGCTATTTGACATTTTTAGAATATTATGGAGGTTACAATCGGAAAATCCTTAAATAATTTTAGTAATTATTCTATTAATATCGATCTTCAGCAATCAGATGCGTTTTTCGAATTATGCGTTTTTCGTGTATTGGGCCAGATTGTTGAAGAAAGCAGCAGTGATTTGCAAAGGAATTCATGAACGTTTAAATTACCGATGCATTTAAATTGAAGACTATATTTGTTAGAAACAGTTTCTTTTGACTGTATAGGCCACAACTAGTACATACGTTCGGTTTTGTGTTATGATTTGTAGGGATGTCTAAAAACATTACATTGATAATGGAGGTTTTAAAATTGACTAAAGAACTTACAGTCCGTACCGAAATTTTAATTGATGCGCCAACTGCTAATGTATGGGAGATTCTTGTTAATCCTAAGTACGTAGCTAAGTGGGATGAACTCCCTGAGGATTACCCCCAAGAGCGGATGACAGCCGGAAGTAAAGTGGTATGGGATCTTCCAAATGGAGAGCAGTCCATAACAACATTGATTAAAGCTGATGAAGAGAAAGAATTAGTAATTGCGCTCTACGGTACCGGATGGGAAACCAAACCTAATGAAGGAGACGTTGCCTATTATTTCAATCTCCAAGCTAAAGGGGACAAGACCTTATTACAAATATATATTGGTGATTTCTCTCTAATTAAAGATGGCCAAATGTATTACGATGCATCAATAGAATTTGCCGATAATGCAAAAACAACGATTAAGGAACTTGCAGAAAGTCTGTAACTATTGAGTTAATTTATTCAAGATAAGGGCGCATTTCTATAAGAAGAAATGCTCCTTTTTTTATTGGAGGGATTTTCTAAATTAGAGGATTTTTGAAAAAATTGGTATTGAGTTAAAGAGGCTGGATTGTCGAATAAGGGTCTACAATAATTTCTGAAAAAATAAACTTAAAATTGATGTAGGAGCGGGAAAGTGAGTAGTTAGTACTTCCTTATGGTGGGAAGGACGGATTCTTTAAGAATGAGCGATCCTAGTCTAACGGGGGCAATTCTGCGGATTGCCCTTTTTCATATTGAAATAATGGAAGCAGGATTTTGGATGAAAGCTATATTTTAAACTTTGTGAAAAGTCTATTTAATAGATAAAAAAGGAAGAATTTAAAATTGCAGTATTAGATCTTTCCAATAATTAATAATGGTGTATAGCAAAAATTCAGAATAACTATAGGTCAACTTAATAAAGATGAAGTTGTTAAACCGTTAAAACGTGATAATACAAAGGCTTCTACCAAAAAGGTCACTTTATTCTGTAGTTATATAAATAATTATAGGGAAAACATTCCATAATAGAATAAAGTATGTTTTGAGAGGAGATACGTTATGACATCAGATCAACCTCAGAAAAAAAGAGTGATTATGCTTGTGATTGATTCTTTAATGGACCCGTCTATTCAAGCTGCAATTAAAAGTGGGAAAGCTTCTGCCTTAAACTTTTTTATAAACAATGGTCGATATTTTTCGAATCTGGTTAGTCCATTTCCAACGATGTCTGTCAATGTTGACAGTACATTATTAACAGGCGTTTATAGTGATGAACATAAAGTTCCTGGTTTGCTTTGGTACAGTCAACAAGAAAAAAGAATCATTGACTATGGTGGTCATGTTCATGAGCTTTTTAAACTAGGAATAAAGCAAGCGATGGTCGACATTTTTTATGGTTTAAATCATCAACACTTAAGTAAACAGCACAAAACGATTCATGAAATTTTAAAAGAGAAGGGAATGCAAAGTGCATCTATAAATGCACTATTATATAGGGGGGATTACCCTACTCAAATAAAAATTCCGTTTTTAATTTCATTTATAACGGGGTTAAAAAGACAGCTTGATTCGTATGCACCGAATACTTTCTCATATGGTTCAATGCATAAACTTAGCGCCTTAAAAGAGAACTCATTCTTTTGGCAAAGATATGGATTTAACGATAAATTTTCAGCAAATGAATTAAGGTATCTAATAAAACGAAATGAATTACCTGATTTTACGATTGTTTATTTTCCGGATTTAGACCAAAGTGTTCATAAACATGGGAGAACGGATATTAAAGGGATTGAGAAAGTAGATCAGCAACTTTGCAATATTTTAGATGAATACCCTTCCTGGGATGACGCATTAAAGGACACAATTTGGATTGTTCTTGGTGATAATGGACAAGCATGGATTGATCAAAATCGAAAAGCTGCATTAATTGATCTTAGAAAAGTATTAAACTCGTATCAAATTGTGAAATTAAGAAAGGGCGTAACGGAGCATGACGAAATTGTTCTTTGTGTGAATGAAAGAATGTCTTTTATTTATACGCTAAATAATCAAAAAGCTCCTTTAGAGGAAATTGCAAGCATCCTCCAAAAAGATAATCGAATTGATGTAATTGCCATCATAAAAGACAATACCGTAATCGTAACATCCGGTGTACATAGTGGACAGCTTCACTTTCATCCTAATGGAAAACATGTAGATGAGTATAATCAAACATGGTTTATTGAAGGGAATACTGGCATATTAGATCTTACAATAACAAATAATGCAATCAAATATGGGGACTATCCCGATGCTTTATCAAGGCTTTATTCTTCCTTTTTCTCACATGATGGAGAATACTTAATTGTTTGTGCTAAACCGGGTCATGAATTTAAAGGGGAAGGCTCTCCAACACATATTGGTGGTGCGAGTCACGGTGGATTACATAAGCAAGATTCTTACGTATCAATGATTGTGAATGGAACGGAAACAACACCAAGGCATATGCGGATTTTAGAAATGAAAGATTGGATTCTTGAACTGCTTACATCATAGACTTTATTTAATTTTGGTGCCAAGCCCAGTTACGAGTTGGGAAAGGCACCATTATTTTTTCCTTTTGGAATAATTTTTTTAATCCATTGAATCATTAATAAGTTTTATAAAAAAGTTTAATCATTGTAAAAACGTTTGATAAAAAATCCTATTGTATGTGAAACTAGACTTTTATATTAGGTAAATTAGCATTCAGTATTATTGTACCCACTGAACAATTTCTTCAATTGTTTGTCTTGTTTTTTCTCGAGGCCGATTTAAGCGAAAACCAAAAGCAACCATACAAGCTATACCAAAGTGATCCTTATCCAAAAGGCCTTCGTTTACGAGGATATTCTCTGCCTCAACTTTATTGAAACCTTCTATAGGACAGGAATCGATACCGATTAATGCGGCTGAAGTCATCATATTACCTGCTGCAAGATATGTTTGTCTGCATGACCATTCAAACATAGCTCTTTCATTATTAAATATATTAAAATCAGTATGAAGAAATTTCTCATAAGCAGAACTTCTTTGTTTGATAATATTTTCAGGTAATTTGTGCGTATGACGCATGATGTCTATTATATAATCTGAGTCAGCAGACATATCATTTTTTGTCCGTGCCAGTATGATGACGAAATGGCTTGCTGTTTTGAGCTGTTTTTGCCCTCCCCAGGTGACCGGACTCAACTTTTCTCGTATATGTGAATTTTGTAACAGGATAAATTTCCACGGTTCGAAACCAAATGAACTCGGAGTTAATCTTGCAGTTTCGAGAATAAAGTCAAAGTCTTCCTTAGCAATCTTTTGGGTAGCTTCAAATTCCTTGCATGCGTGTCTATAGTTAAATGCATTCAATACGACTTCCTTATGCATTTTATCTTCACTCCTTATGTTCTAATTTTGATTGAATTGAGATACCCATAATATCAGGAGCTTGAATAAAGAAAACTCGATACTTCTTTAATAAGAGCTTCACCTTTCTCCCAAGGAACCAAATGCCCTGAGGCAATTTCCCTATAATGAGCTCCCTTTATTAACGAGGCAAGTTCTTTCGTTTTTTCAACAGGGACCATGCGATCGTATGTTAAACCAATTACTAAGACCGGTGCAGTAATACTGGTAAGCAGGGGACGAATATTTATCCGTTTATCAAGTTCTGAGTGGTTTTCTGTTCCCGTGGACAGAATCCCTCCAAATTGGTGTGCCATTTGATGCAATTCCTCGATACTGCTGAATCGATGATAAAAATCCGGACTAAATCCGGTATGAATCAAAAATTGAGCAAACAGCGCACGATCCAAAAGATATAGTTTTTGCCATAGGTCAAATTGAAAGGTGGATGATAAATTGCTCTCTACCCATCCGGCTATCAGTGTGACTGATTTCACCCTGTCCGGATATTTAGCAGCTATTCCTGCAGCAATCTCTGCCCCAAGAGAATATCCAACTACATGGAATTGCCCGATACCTTCTTGCTGAACCGCTTGTATCTGCTGTTCAATCAAATCATCCATTTGCAATTTTCCCGTTTGATCCATTGTGTCACTGGAACCCTTGTAATTGGGAGAAATAACTTTATAATTTTCAGATAGGGCCTTGATCATATCTCCCCAAGTATTCTCATATGTGCCACCTGTCCCATGGACCAACAGCAATCCTGGTCCGTTTCCATCAACGGAGTAGGCTACTTCCACATTACCTAACCTAACAAATTTATCCATATATACCTCCTTGAAACGTTTTTTTATTTTACAAACCAAATGTTACCTAATAAACTAGTTAAAAGTAAGTACGCACTTTTTCGTTTAATACTTACTAGAAAGGAAGTAATGGTTATGACGGTATATCAGGAAATGTATGAAATAAACGGAAAACAATTTCAATGCCCCATAGAACTTTCGGTCTCTATATTTTCAGGGAAATGGAAAACCACAATTATTTGCCAACTTCTCGAAGGAAAAAAGCGATATGGGGAGCTTCATAGAAACATCGTCGGGGTTACCCATAAAATGCTCGCAGAACAATTGCGGGAACTGGAGGAAGCAGGAATTGTCCACAGAGAGGTTTATCCCGTTATACCACCCAAAGTTGAATACGAGTTAACTGATCTTGGTGAAGGTTTGAGACCAGTTGTCCAATACTTGCAGGAATGGGGCATGAACTTCGGATCCAATACGACAGAAGAATGATAGAGACCGGCAAATAAGAAGAAATGTAATAGAAATATCTTGTTCATGAAGACGAAAATGAAGTTCATTCCAACGATGCCATTGCCATAAATACAGAAAACAATTTTCAAAGAGAGCAAATAATATGAATGTCCTGCCGCGTGATAGGTCCAGCCATTGCCACTTTCATTATCGAATATTCTGATGCAAAAAAACTGACAATTGTACATACCTAAATTGGAATAAGGAAAAGTAGAAAAAGCATTAAAGAGGATAGCGATAAAAAATTAACTAAAGATAAATAGTAATTTTCGGGAGAATGGAAGGTCTGCGTGAAATACAAATTAACGCAACTAACTAAATAATATGAAAAACGTAACGCCAAGGACTCTTGTTATAAAAGGAACCTTGGCATTTTTTCATTATATCGCACGTTACCCAGAAAATTCCCATTAACGACAAAACGGATGACATTCTAGCTGTCTGAAAGCTAAGGATGTTAAACACTGGCCTTTATTCAATTAAACCAGCTAATAGTTTGTCAACATTTTTCAATGAAAAAATCAAAATAATCATGTTACTCTAAATTTAGGAATACCAAGTCACGCATTGCACACTTAACCGCCATAAATAATGCCTGGAGAAGACGGCTTTAACCTCTTTAGGTTATGCGATTGATTGTGGCTCTGAATTTGCCAGATTCAAAGACACTTGGATCAATTCCTGCGAAGGCTACTAGCTTTTTAGGGTGACTACATCGGCTGCCAACTATGATAGATGCTCTTTATACTGAAGAAGCATATGAATATACATATTCATGCTCAAGATATGGCTATGATAAAGTGTTTCTTGAATTGGATTACGTACTGACTCCTCTTTCGATTCAATTACTTTTTCCTTCGCCTATGCTTTAGATCGAGACTTACAAAACTCAGCTATCTTCCCAGAAAGCTCTTCCTCGTCAGCCTTTAAAATATCCTCTGAATAAGGATATTCCTCGTCAGTAATGACACCACTGAATACAAGGTGTGATTTAAGGTTTTCTCTCCAAAAATGGAACCCCTTATATGGGACAGGTAATTTCCTTAGCCTACCTTTGATTTATCCTTTTCATTCGCTGTCCAATGATTCATTTGGAAGTCATATTCATTTCCAAGCTGCTTGACCAATCCATAAAACATGACAAGCACGACGAATGTATATGTTAACTATTTTTAAATTAAGGTTAACAATTTAGTTAATTTATTGTAAACTAAAATTTGTATTTAGTTTACAATAATTTGACCACACACACTTTGTGAATGCAATCATGAATTAAAATTTTTCTAGTTATAACTAAATTTAGGAGAGAGATGTATGGATCAGGGTAGAATATATAGTGTAAGGATGCGAGCTTCAGAAATGGAATCACATGAAAATGGAGGGAAGCATATTTCCGGTGGTGAACTACTCTCTAACTATAATGATTTACGGATGTCAGTAAACACATTACTGGAAAAAGCATTAAATCACCCAAGAGGAAAACCAGATTTTTTTCAAATTCAATGTGAAATTGTAAATCAACCTATTAAACTAGTGAATCCTTTGACAGTCCAAACAAATGAAGTAACTACAGTTAAAGAAGGGCAAGAGCTAGCTAGATATCTTCTTAAGAAAACTGGTGTCTCTAAAGACATTATTGAAAAAGCCTATAAGCAAATCCCTGAATATGCAGTTAGAGGAGCAATCCTAATTGATATTCAAACGGGGGAGCGGATAGATGGGAGAACAGATAAAGGTGTTCGTGTCTCTAAAATGGATTGGCAAACGGAAAATTTTGAAAAGTGGGCTAAATCAAAAGCAGTTCCTACTAACCCGAGGTTAAAGGAAGCGCTTGCACTTGCTACTAAAGTGTGTAATCACAAATTAACCATTGCAGAATTATGTTGGTCAGATGACCCAAATTACATTACAGGATATGTAGCTAGTAAAAACATAGGTTATCAACGTATAACGCAACTTAAACACTATGGTGATGAGAGAGGATGCCGCATCTTTTTTGTTGATAGGTTATCTAATATCAATACATACATGTCTTATTTAGAAGAGCAACCAATTATAGTTCAATGGGAGGGAGTTCATGATACAAAGGTTGATTGAAAATAGCAGAAAATATTTATGGTTACCCTTTACACAAATGAAGGATTATGATGAAAATCCTTTAGTCATTGAAAGCGGTGAAGGTATAAAAGTGAAAGACCTTAATGGCAAGGAGTATTCCGATGAATTTTCGTCTGTATGGCTTAATGCCCATGGGCACAGGAAAATGGAATTAGATGATGCGATCAACAAAAAGCAATTTGAGAAAGTCGCCCACTCTAAATTATTGGTTACGTGTAGTGAGCATTAATCAATGGTTAAGCCAAAGAATAGAAAAGACCAAACAGGCTGGCTTATATCGAGAATTAAGGACAATGAGCACTGCACCCCAGCCAAAAATGTTAGTTAATGGTACACAAAAGATTGTTTTTTCATCAAATAACTATTTAGGCTTAGCGAATGATCCAATTCTAATTGAAGAGGCATTAAAAACGTTACAGGAATTTGGAATTGGGAGCAGCGGATCTAGGTTAACAACTGGAAATACGGAATGGCATGAAAAGCTAGAGCAAAGGATTGCCAGTTTTAAAAGGATGGAGGCTGCTCTTTTATTCTCAAGTGGGTATTTAGCTAACATTGGTGTTCTTTCATCCTTGCCGGAAAAAGGGGATGTGTTGTTAAGCGACCAACTTAATCATGCAAGTATCATCGATGGTTGCCGACTATCAAAAGCTGAAACTGTAATTTACAAGCATTCTGACATGGGTAATCTAGAGAAAAAATTAAAAGAAACACAAACTTATACTCGTAGATTTATTGTCACAGATGGTGTTTTTAGTATGGACGGAACTATTGCTCCATTAGATGAAATTATGAAACTATCTAAACGATATGATGCTTATGTCATTGTAGATGATGCACATGCTACAGGTGTTTTAGGAGAAAGAGGAAGAGGAACAAGTGAACTTTTTGGAGTTTCTCCGGATGTAGTCGTTGGAACTTTAAGTAAAGCAGTAGGAGTTGAAGGAGGTTTTGTAACGGGTTCTAGAGTTTTGATTGATTTCTTGATAAATCATACTAGAACTTTTATTTTTCAAACATCTCTCCCTCCGGTAAGTTGTGGAGCAGCCTACACCGCATTAGATATCATAGAGAAAAGCAAGGAATTAAGGGAAAGGTTACTTAGACAGATAAAAATAATAAAAAGAACACTAGAAGCAATGGGGTTCACAGTATATGGACAGAATACACCAATCATCCCTGTGATTATTGGTGATACAGAAAAGTCGGTTATATTTTCAAAAAAGCTCCAGGAACATGGAATCTATGCACCTGCGATTCGACCTCCAACTGTTCCTAAAGGAGAAAGTCGTATCCGACTAACTGTTACTGCTACTCATAATGATTCACAAGTTGAGCATTTGCTTACATCATTTAAAGATATTGGAAGAGAGTTGAAGATTATTTAATGAAGGAATTTTTATCACTGGTACAGACACAGATGTAGGAAAAACAGTTATAACAAGTGGAATTGCCGCTGTACTTAAGGTTAAAAAGGTTAGATGCAGATTTGATTCCTGTAAATCACTGCGGGCGGAAGTCCATGAGATGCTATTAGACTTAGGGATTGAGGTTGATAGTGTTGAAGAAATGAAGGCGAAAATAGCTACAGGAAAATAACAGATGAAGAAAAGCCCATCCTTTTTTTACTTTAAGGTTAAACCTTTTAAAGGATTAAAGTATAAGAAAAACCTAAGGCTTTCGCCATTAGGACATGGTGATAAGCCAAGTTTTTCTAACTCAATACAAAGTAAGTTTAGGAGGTAGAACATGATTAATCAAAGTACGAATAGATTTACATTTGAAATAACTAAAAGCCCGTATTCTTTTTATGAGGAAATTCGCTCAATACATCCGGTGTATAAAGGGAGTTTTTTAAAATATCCTGGATGGTACGTAACTGGATATCAAGAAGCATTAACCATCCTTAAAGATAACCGTTTTCAAACTCGAATTCCACTTCCCGAGACAACGAAAAAGTATGAAGCCTTAAAAAATATCCAAAGCCATATGATGCTTTTTAAAAGTCCACCTGATCATGGAAGATTACGTATGCTTGTCAGCCACAAATTTACTCCTGCTAAAATTGAAAAGTGTCGTCCATTTATAGAAAAAATAGCAATAAATTTATGGAATAGCCTAAAGAATAAGAAGAAAATAGATGTGATTTCCGATTTTGCATTTCCTTTTGCCAGTCTTGTGATTGCAAAAATAATAGGGATACCAGATGATGATAAAGATATTTTTCGTGAATGGGCATTGAATTTGATTCAATCAATCGACTTTACACGTTCAAGACGATCCATTGTTGACGGAAACAATACAACATTGGAGATGCTATCATTTTTTAAAGATCTGATTAAAGAAAGGAGGAAATCTCCTCAGGATGATCTAATTAGCGAATTATTACAACAAGAAAAAGATAGGAAACTAACGGAAGAAGAACTTTTAGCAACTTCTGTGTTACTTGTGATTGCTGGACATGAAACAACCGTCAATTTAATAAGTAATTCACTCTATTGTTTATTAAAATACTCAAAAGAATGCCATAAGTTGATTGAAAATCCTCTTCTTATTGAATCAGCAATAGAGGAATGCTTACGATATGAAAGTCCTACTCAAATGATGGCTAGGATCGCATCAGAGGATGTTGAACTTAACAAGGTTCAGATTAGAAAAGGTGATCATGTGTACGTCCTTATTGGAGCAGCTAATCGAGATACTAAACAATTCTCAAACGCGGATGTCTTTGATATAACAAGAAACCCAAACCCTCACCTTGCATTTGGGTCAGGTATTCATTTCTGTTTAGGTTCTGCTTTAGCGAGGTTAGAAGCTCAAATTGCGATACAGACGCTTTTACAAAACGAAGTAAACATCCATCTAGAAACCAAAGAGGTCGAATGGAGAAAACTGGTAGGCTTTAGAGCTATGAAAGAAATGCACGTACATTTTGATGATCAATCAAAATATTAATCAAATCATTATGCGGAAACCATCTTACCTCTATTGAGTCTTATCTAACTCAGTTTCCCAGCTAGGTAGATCAACACACTAGATAGACGTCCATGTATGAGCAAAATCTCTTAATCCTGCATGGAAATTCTCTGCGAATCCGCCATGTTTGCATAGCTCTAGAAATTCCACGCCACATCTTTTGCGAGTTCAAGTTCTCCGGGAGAGCCAAGGGGATAGGTACGCCTAGTAGTATCCGTCCTCCAACCTTATTTGCTTTTTCTAATATTAATACTTTCAAATTAGTTTTAACTATAAAATTTGCTGTAAAGTAACCAGCTAATCCACCACCAACAATGACAACATCCCATTTTGGAGTCATCGACATAACCCCCTCATTATTCATTAACAAATCAAGACGATAAAGGGTTTTGAAAAAAATTGGTTTAAGTTAAAGTACAAGATTCTGGAATAAGTCCGAAACATAGAGCATAACAATTCATAAGGAAAATCATAAGAAATTTTAAGGAAGGTCCATAATATTTATGATAGTGTCGACTTTCTGGACAGTGGCCTAATCATACTAAAGTATCTGCTTTATCTTACCTTTTTCGATTTTATATTTATAAAAGGTAGGTATTCTAGGAGGGGATATGTTGAGGAAGAGTACAAATTCAGGTAAAAGGTCTGCAGTAATTACTGGGGTGTTATTATTAGCTGGGATGGTTGCAGGTATATTTAGTGTTGTTCCTGTTATAGATGGAGCAGACTACATAGCCAAGGCTTTTACATATGAAAACCAGGTACTAATAGGAGCTTTTTTCCAGTTGTTAATGGTTGTTGCATATGTGGGTATTCCTATTTTGATGTATCCGATTTTAAGTAGGCATAATAAAGGTTTAGCTCTTGGATCTGTTGCTTTCGGAATTATTGCGGGTGTGTTCATTATTATTGGTGTAATCATTCTGCTGTTGCTATTGACACTAAGTCAAGAATTTACAAAAGTCGGAACGGTTGATGTATCTTATTTTCAGTCCTTAGGTGGATTGTTACAGACAGGACGTGATTTGGTGAACCATGTGGCAACGACACTGGCATTTGTTTTGGCAATGCTCTTGTTTAACTGCATATTTTACCAAACAAAACTAGTACCACGTTTGTTGTCAGTCTGGGGGATTATCGGATCAACATTGTCCATATTTGCAAGCTTATTATTTATGATTCACTTCATCGGTCTAGATACAACCTATATGATGTTGAACATTCCGATAGCTTTTCAACAATTGGTTTTGGCTATATGGCTAATCGTTAAAGGATTCAACACAACGGTACTGAATTCTTTAACAATTGGGGCTTATCAGGAAGAAAGGTAAGCCAAAACGTAATTAACTGTCTTCAGCTACCTTATATACGATAAGGCTGGATTGTTGAATGACAATAGGTCTCTTTTGACCCATAGTGTGAATAAATATCTTATTCCTATTTTTGGGAGATAAAACAGATTCAAGTATTAATAATTTCAACAAATAATTGAATTTCATTTAGGATGACTTCTCTTAAGATAGGTGATTCAAATGAAATATATTCTTCAAATAATTCACATAAATGTTTTATAAATAGAAAAAGTTCAAAATCATCTATCAAATTATCACCTCATGAATCATTATGATTGAGTTTAGAGTTATTTGAAAGATGTATGACAAAACTTCTGAGACTTTGACAATGTAAAAAAAACTCGATAATAATGAATGACCGATTGCTAAATTGAGAGTAACTTAGATATAAACAGTTGAGATATCTCCTTATGCTTTCATCATAAGCCAATCCATCTATCGATTGTAAATGCATTGTTAGTCTATACTTGTATACTCAAAATGAATAGATGTAACATAACGGTACCCCTCTGATTAATTGTTCTATTTGAATTCAATCATAATTCTTTAAAAAAGTGAACTGTTGATAAAGATGGTACTTGACCTGTGAGCTGACCGAAGAAATAAATTTATTATTTGAATAAAATCATATAGTTGTTTTACATAATGTGGAAATGTAATGAAGTTATTGATTTCTATAAGATAAGGTTATTGCCTAAGAATATATATCAACTTGATTGACAAATTCAGAGCATATAGAACATCTTTAATGAATATGATGTAAAGTTTAAAAGAACCTGTGAACATTGGTATCATAATTTAAAAAGGTTGTGAAAAACGGATGACCGCACAAATTATTTGGCTAAGCAAAGGAAAACCAAAAACACTCTTACATAGAGGAGGAGAATATCGTTCTGGGATTTCTAAAGACCAGGTTGAAAGGTTAAAGGTAACTTTCGAACGTGTGTTAGATGATGATATTGAAAATCATGAGTTTCATGGTGGATCTGAAAGAGTCATTTGTGTATACCCTTATGAACACTATACATATTTTGAAAAAATCTATAGTACAACACTTCCAAAAGCTGCGTTCGGTGAAAATCTAACTGTTACAGGTATGCCAGAAACTAATGTATGTATTGGTGATATTTATAAAATAGGAAATACCATTTTACAGGTTTCACAGGGACGCTTTCCCTGCTCAACCATCAATAAACATACATCCATCAACACTTTATTAAAGAATGTTGTGGAAACGGGATACACTGGGTATTTCTTTCGTGTTTTAGAAGAAGGAACAATCACTATTCAATCTGAAATAAAACTTCTAGAAAAGCATCCTAAACGGATGTCGATAGCGGACATTCACCATACGTACTTTCATTATAAAGATCTTTCGGAAATCGAAAAGATACTCTCTATCGATGAACTTTCTCTTGAATGGAAAAATCGCATGATGAAGCTTTATAATCAAGTTCATACAAATTAAAATATATAGTAATTTATTCATGAAGCGGGCTCGTTTATTTTTCGAATATATTTACTATTAATTGAGTTTATATTAATCTACCGCTCCGAATGCCAAAGCTATTTCTTCTCTGATTAATGGGCTTGATTCAGACAGTGAACTAATTATTGAAGCTGGTTCTGGTGAGCAATTGGATTTATCAGCAATGGACTTCTTAACAGGACCACATACGGTTAGAGGTCATTTACTGGACAAACAAAGGAAATCCAAGATGCCGTTAAGTTCGTGCTCTCACTGATATACGACCAATGATTGAAACTTTTCCTTTAGAACGTGCTAACGAAGCATGTGAAAAGGGGAGTTGTCTTATTGGTTATTGCTGTCTTTATAACAGCGTGCACAGAGAATATAAAGAGTGATAAAGAAGAAGTAAGCATGTCAATTTTCTCTATATAACTTCTCTACTAACTCACTTTGATCCACATGTTGATTCAAGTTATGTTCCTTTAAGAGCAGGGGTTACAGAAACGTTAGTGAAATTAGACGAAGAAAACATAACAATTGCACCTTAGCTTGCTGTGAGTTGGAGTGGGGAAGATGGAATTAATTGTTTCGTCTGCCTCGATCGCATCTTGGAGACTTACTTGCAGCAGGGTTCTTGATTCCGGATCCATTGTTGTTTCCCAAAGTTGCTCAGGGTTCATCTCTCCAAGACCTTTGTAACGCTGGATTCCAGGTTTAGGCGTCGGTGAGATTTCTGCAAGTATGCGATCAGTTAGGCATGAACCCTGGTCAGGTGAACCAGCTGGCTTTAGCGGGTATCCTGGCAGACTGTGGAATGGCCAAGGTCAGTCCACTTGATGCAAGTGGTGAAAGATACAACTGATTAGACGTGATTACAAGAGATTTATATGAACCCTTTGCAAGATTGAACGGTGTCTCGATCAATAATAGCGATGATTTCATCTGTACGTACCATGACATCTTCTCCAACATGTATGTACAAGGTAACACCTCATTTCAATCTTTGACGATGAATATGGAGCGTAAAAGCTTGCAGGATGTAAATGTCCGCCGGCTGGCTCCTGGAGATCCTGTATTAACGACTTTAAATGTAGTTGCACGCTTTTCGGCATAGCCTTCCTCCCGTAATCACAGTATTTGGGGTTAGTTTAGGAAGCCTGATCGGAGGGGTAGTCATCAATTGAAGATTCCTTGTTAAAGTAATGGGGATAAAGGTAGAAGAAATAAATGATTTTTCTACCTTTATCAGCGTTTTGAAAATTTAAAAAAGCCCTGTAGAGATTTCTCTACAAGGCCCCTTTACTTATGCTCTAATGAAATAACCCGGACTCTTTCGATTTCTTCATCAAGGCTTTTGTCTTCTTACTTAACGGACCTTTAAGGAAGGTTCCAATTAACAAAGCAATGAACCCAAATAGCGTTAGAGACATTAGATCTCTATAAACTCTCTCCCAAACAATGCCTCCAACGGCTTCTCTCATCAAATCAATCGCATATGAGAATGGTAAGAACGGGTGAATGGTTTGAAAGAATTCAGGGAGTAATGCTACAGGGTACGTTCCTCCTGCACCAGCAATTTGCAGCACAAGTAGCACAATAGCCATTGCCTTACCAATATCCCCAAATACCGAAACTAATGTATAGACCACTAGGATAAATACTAAACTACACACCAATCCAAATAGGATAAACCACACTGGCTCTGCGATATCCACTCCCATAATGAAAATATCTCCTGATGTCACTACAAGTGTTTGAACAAAACCGATGCTTATAAAAGTGAAAAGTTTACCAAAATAGATTTGTTTTTCGGTAAATTCATCTGAATTATGGACACCTGTAGCTAATAGGGAAATTAACAATAGGGCACCTACCCATATCGCAAGCACGGTATAAAAGGGAGTCATGCCTGTTCCATAGTTTGCGATTGGAAATAAGCTGTTTTTATAGAGTTGAACAGGTTCCTCAAAGAATCCCTTCTCTGCTACAGGATCATTTTGCAGTAACTCAATGATTTCATTAATGTCTGTTTCCCCTTGGATTTCTCGGATCCGATCTGCTAATTGTTTTACCTTATCGTTGATATATGGATATTCCCCTACTATATTCTTAAGCGTTTCTTCTCCTTCACCCAAGTTTCCTTCTGTATTTGCGAGGATTTTTTCTATTTCTGGCAGTGTAGATTGGATTTCAATTATGATCTCCCTGGCATCCTTCAACGTTTTCTTAGCATTGGCAACTTCCTGTATGACAGTTGGTTCGATGTTTTCAATATATTCTTTAACAAATGCATCAATTTCATTTGCCGTAGTAGCTGATCTTTCCTGAAGTTGAGCGATCAAACCATCCACTTCTTGTTGTTTGTCAGAAAGAAATGTATTGATCTTTTGGCCGCTTTCTTGGATTGTCTGTAGTTCCTTCTTCAAAAAAGCTAATTGTTCAAGAGCCTGATTGATTTGTTCTCGATTCTGACTTGTACCTTGATCATTATTATTGTTCTGCTCTTGAAGTTGCTTTAGTGATGCCTCTACTACTGCTATATTCTTAACTGAATTAGCTATCTGCTCATTGATCTGATCACTTATTTGCTTTCCTTGGTTCAGGTTAATATCAGAAGATTGCACAGTACTGATAAAATCGTTCACTTTTGTCGTCATACTATGTACTTTCTCTAGATCCTTTCGAACCTGAGGAGCAATTGCATTTAGTTGATTCTCAGCCTTCATCAAAATCTCGCTGGATTCATCTATCGTTTGCAATCCATCGTTAGTTACACGTTTTGCATTGGGAACAAGTCCTTGTGCCTTATCAATAATTCTTCTGGCATTTTCCGCATCTGACAAAGATTCATTTAATAAGGCATGAATCTCAGGTAGCTTTTCTTCCATTTGAAATACATATTCTTCAAATCGCTTGATATCAGGAAGATCCTTTTCAATCTCTAGGCCTAATTCATTAAACTTATTAAAAATAGTACCGTTTACAGTTGAGATAAAGTTACTCGTAATTTTATCGACAATCCCGCCTGCACCAGATTCTGTGATTTTAGGCGCTATAGCATTGATTTTTTCATTCACATAATACTCAACTTCCGCCTTTTCAGGGTGATCTTTAATAACGGTTCCTAACTTCTTAGAGAATTTTTCTGGAATTACGATGACGGCAAAATAATCTCCATATTCCACCTTTTCCATTGCTTCTTTACGCTCAACAAATTGCCAATCCATATCATCATTCTTCTTCAGTTCTTTGACAATATCATCCCCGATATGAATTTCCTTATCACGAATCGTAGCCCCTGTATCTTCATTCACAATCCCGACTGGAAGCTGATCCGTTTGACTATAGGGGTCCCAAGACGCTTCAATGTTAAACCAGGCATATAAAGAGGGTAATAACGTCAAGCCTCCAATTAATATAGCAGCAACCCAATTGGTGAAAATGTTTTTAATATCCTTTTTAAAAATATTCCACATATATTATTCATCCTAAACTTCTAGTTTTAATTTTTGATTTTTTGAAATCAAGATATAAGTATAGCACTGTCCAAAAACAACAGGAAATATTTAAAGGAAGATTTTACTGTGAAAAGATAGATTTAGAAGATGTTATGTGACAAAAGGGGTTGAATTTAAGCGCCATTGGGGATCCCATTGAGACAAACGCATTTGGAAGTTAGTTTACTGTGATGAAAGAAATTTGGGAAATCGTAAGAGTAGAGTAGAGAGGTACATGAAGATATAGAGATACATAGTCTTAAAAATATAGATGACCAGAGATGTTTAAATGGTTATTCATTCATTGGACAAACACTACACAATGGCAGAGGTTTGGTTAATATTATCAATCGATTTAATTGCACTTACATCCCATTTCTTAAGGTGAGATCGGTATGTTTTTTCACTTATATTTAACAAATTAACAAATCTGCATTTATTTCTCCACTTTTCTCCATCGTCTTTAACAATCCCTTATAATTTTCTCTTCGAAAAATAATTCCGAGTTTCTTCACGTATTTGTTTAGGTAAGACACGCTCCAGCTCATCTTTTAACCATGAAAGTGTTTTGCCACGCAAGAACTCACGCATAGTTTCTTCCGCAGAGAGCATAACTAAATTGATAGTGCAAGAGGAGGTGCCTGAAGAGCAGATTTTATCTCTATACAGATAACCATTATCTTTAATGTTTTTACATTGAAAAATTGGCTTAGTACCTTCAACTGCTTCAATTACATCCCAAAAGGAAATCTCTTCTGGAGATTTAGCAAGTTTATAACCACCCTTAACTCCAGGCACTGAAGTTACAATTCCGTCCTTAGATAATTTACTAAATATCTTTGATAGGTATGTTTCAGAGATCCCTTGAAAATGGGAAAGATCCTTTATGCCAATGGGTGAATCCTCTGGATTATCAATTAAATAGACAAGGCAGTGAAGTGCATACTCAACTCCAATACTATACTGCATTAAAAACACCTTCTTCATAAATGAGATTTTATAGTTAATCTTAGAAATTTTTTATTACCGTGTCAAACATATGCATTTGGTATTAATTAACATTAAAAGAGGTTTGACATAATAAACTATAAACCTTATTATGGATAATATCAATCGACGATTGGTTCTATCCGTAATTGTCACTTTAGTTCTACCTAAGGTTCAAATATGTATAGAATAAGTTTTTAAAGGAGGAATTAATATTGGACCAAAGAATTGATTATTACAAGCTGGCACCAGAAGCAATTAAAATAATGATGGAAATGGAGAAGTATACGAAAACTACAGGTATAGACCGTAAACTTCGTGAACTTATAAAAATTAGGGCTTCTCAAATAAATGGTTGTGCGTATTGCATTAACATGCATACAACTGATGCTAGAAAAATGGGAGAAACGGAACAACGACTGTATTGTATTAGTGCTTGGAGAGAGTGCACATTTTACACTGAATCAGAAAAAATAGCTCTTGAGTTAACAGAGTACGTGACTTTGATCCCGACAAAGCGTGTGCCGGATGAGCTTTATCAACGAGTACGGAAACATTATGACGAGAGGCAATATATTGACCTTGTTCTAATAATTAATCAAATCAACAGCTGGAATAGAATTTCTATTGCGATGGGGAATATAGCAACTGAAAAATAATTATTCCTGAGTTTTGGGGCGTTGATATAGCAACCGGCAATCCCAATAACTTATCTCAGGAATTTTTTTTAGAATTTAACTTACCTATTAGTAAGTAAATATACTTTTAGAATTTCAAAACATGATTCGAATTTTAGTAATTATATTTTCGAAAGGGGGGATTACTAAAATTTAATATTATTTCTTTGCAAATATCTTTAAATAAATCTAATTCAATTTGCTCTTAAAAATATTTCGTGTATCAGCAGTAAAAGGGTTATGATGGTTAATCATTTATTATTTATTCCTGAACGAACGTTCAACGCCCATTCGGTAAGCAAAAGCAGTCACCAGTACGGCTAGAGTGTAAAATAATAATCCAATATGAATAGGGGAGTTCCAAAAATGATTAAAATGGAAAAGAAATTGTACACGGCTACTGTAAACGTTCAAGGTGGAAGAGATGGAAAAGCTGTTTCCAGCGATGAGAATCTTAATGTGGACTTGAGATATCCCAAGGAATTAGGAGGCAACGGAGCTGGAACAAATCCAGAGCAACTGTTCGCTGCAGGATTTGCCGCATGCTTCCAAGGTGCGATGGGCACTATTCTTAGAAAGAAAAATATTAAAGCAGAAGGTATAACAATTGATTCTCATGTTACGCTCGGCAAGGATGGGAACGACGGCTATGTACT
Source organism: Rossellomorea sp. H136 (assembly GCF_056838065.1). Taxonomy (NCBI): domain Bacteria; kingdom Bacillati; phylum Bacillota; class Bacilli; order Caryophanales; family Bacillaceae; genus Rossellomorea; species Rossellomorea sp. H136. The sequence continues at coordinate 2,632,354 of NZ_CM166371.1, read as the reverse complement.
GGCAATTACTATGGATATTACTATTAGAGGCTTAGAAACTAGCGTGGCTGAAGAAATCGTTGCAGAAGCTCATAAGGTTTGCCCTTATGCGAAAGCAACTCGTGGGAATATCGAAGTAATTGCGAACGTAGTTGGTTAATCAGGTCACAGAACATCACATTACGGGTGATTACGTTCTACCTTTGAATTCGCTATCATAAGACCAAAAAGTAAAAGGGCAAAGAGAATCTTGGCTAACTTTATATTAGGAACGGGCGCATATCTTTAACAAGTTATGCGCTCTATTTTAGTAAAACATTTATATCATTATCTATGGGAATTTTTCGAAATCAATGCTTGTGAATCTCACTAGATTTTGTTTGACCTTTTTTTATAAAATTATTCTTAAGCATTTTTATTATAAGAAGGAGTGGCAGATACACATAAACAAAACCAATTCCTACATTAGCAGTAAAATTGGTAAGATGATCAATACTTTTAAAATCTTTAAAGCTTATGGAAGCAATCATCTCTGCAATAAGTAAGAGTATTAAAGTCACTTTTGGAGGAATTGAAAAAGATCTTTTTACGATTCTTGTACATGCCCACATAGAAATACATATAGGGGATATTACCACTAACAACCATATAAATATGAATACATATTCGAATCTTTCCAAGAAGGAAAATTTAACAATTTTCACCATCATAAGAGTTGGCCAAGGTAAATGTCTTAATACGTCTTGATTGAAGTACAAGAATGAAATTAAAGTTATTATTAGATATACAATGATTGTATACAGATTCCCCAGATACGCCCATTTAGAAATCGTTTTATTATTTGATCCCCTAATGAAAGGAAAATACATCAGTATCCATTCGAAACCAAGAAAAAGCAGGGAATAAGCTTTAGAAGATACAAATAGCTCACTGAGGGAATGGCTGAAGGCTGGGAGTAAATAAATAATATTCGTATGTTTCATTGGGAAATATATTAAAAAGAAGAGAAAAGAAGGTAAAATAACTCCCCAAAAACTAAAGCCAGTTAAAGTACGGAATCCACTTGATATTACATAATAAAACGTAAGTCCGAATACTAAACAAAGTTGCCATGTATTTATTGTAGGGTACACCCAAATCTGTATTACCTCAATATAGGCGCGAAGAACCGTCAATGATGCCAACCAAAAATAAACCAATGCTAAGAGAGACAAAATGTTACCCATCGTTTGTCCAAAGCAATAGTGATGAACAGCTACTAAATCATTGGTCCCCCCACCTAGTAGCTTAAAAATGATAAAGAGTATTATATGGGTTGTTACACCAGTTATTATTACAGAAATCCAAGCATCCTGTTCAGCACCTTTAATTACTTGACTTTGAAAATTTAAAATGCCAATGCCGGTTTGTGAAGAGTGGATGAGAAAAAAAGTGAAAAAAGCCGAAACTTGAAAATTTTTTTTTACTTCTACGTTCACTATTTTCCCACCCCAGTTTGTCTGATTACAATTTTAGTACTTACATCATAGGTCATGTTAGGATAAATCCTATCGTAAAAACTCTGCTTAGAAAAATTTCTGTGATTGACTTTATACATTCTTCCTATACCTAAAGGATCTACCCCCTTTGATTGAAAATCTTTAAGAAGTATCTCAACGTCATTTGATATTGATTTTTGTAATGCGTTTTTAAAAAATTTAAGATCCTTTTCCTTTTCCAAGTTGATCCACTCAGGCATAGCATCGAGTTCTATATCTAAATTTAGGCTCACTTTTACTTGTTCCCTGAGATTCACCTTGACCTTATGTTTTCCATTGGTAGTTCTGACCCCAATATTAGCTTTATGGCCATTCATATTAAGGTTAAAACTGTATACCCCCCTTTTATTTCTATCCGTCATTAATTTTAATAGGAATGTTTCTTTATCTGAAATTCTTAGTACTAATTTATCACCTTTAAAGATTCCCATTCCATCTACTTTAATATTTCCTTTAGAATCAACTATAAGATTAGGTAAAGACATATCAATTCCACTTCCGAAATACTGGTCATACATCACATGGAGATCAGATTCGGGAATTCCTTCATTTTCAATACTTTTATCAATTAAATTCATTAAGAATAGCGGACTCTTATTCAGGGTTTTACTTAGTATTAGATCTGGAGACCCATTTGTAGTAACAATTCTTATAACACCAATTTTTGGATCTTTGCAGATGGTGTCTAATACGTCTGCTAAACCATCTCTGCTTAGTTTATCCCCAAATATCATTAACCTTACTTGACCTATTTCAAAGGGGAATTGAGACTGATGGCCAAGTTCTTCCTGTAGGCTAGATGGATTTTTAGCAACTGCAGTGATTAAAGCAGGATTTTTATTCTCGGCATAATTTGGATAGACAACACTTGCTTTTAACATATCTTCTTCTTTATCATATCCTACATTATGCATCAAAGAGACTTCATTTATAATATTGTGAGGTACACATCCAGCCAGGTTTAGAGATAAAGCAACAATAATAATTTTAACAAATGCGTTATTCGTCATTAATATCTTCCTTCTTTTTGTTTCCCTTTATTGGTGAATATTTAATTTTTTCTATAGGTCTCAAATAATCGGGCCTTTTGTTTAATTTATTATAAGGGGACCTTATAATACTATCCGCAAGACTATTACCACGAAACGGATGCAAAGGAACCATATAAGGAGTTTCAAACGATTTTAATCTAAACAAATGACAAAGTAACACAGCAAAACCAATCATAATACCTAACCCGCCTAGTAAGGATGACATAATGATAAAGGGAAATCTTAATATTCTAATTGTGTTGGACATAACCATAGTTGGTGTAGTGAAAGAAGCTAAGGCTGATAAAGCGACAATAATTAATAATATATTACTCGTCAGTGCTGCCATAACTGCGGCCTGTCCAATAACAATACCTCCAACAATACCCAACGTTTGTCCTACCTTAGTAGGCAATCGAGCTCCTGCCTCTCTTAATAATTCAATTGTCATTTCTAAAAAAAGAACTTCCAATAACGGTGGAAATGGAACATTTGCTCTGGACTCTATTAGCGGACCTAGTAAATCTGCGGGAATAACCTCATAGTGAAACGTCACAATCGCAACATAAATAGAGGAAGAAAAGATTGAAAAGATGATCGCAAATATTCGTGTGAAACGAAAGAATGACCCAATAATCCAGTTATAATAATAATCTTCCGAGGATAGAAAAAAATCGAGTAGGGTAGCAGGACCAGATATTGCGTATGGTGAACCATCACTAAATATAACTACTTGGCCCGAAGTGAGTGTATAAGTAAGTCTATCTAGCCTCTCCGTAGTCATGTAAAGTGGAAAAGGGGTACGAGAATTATCTTTAATTATTTGGTCTATTACAGAAGTATCCCAAATAATATCAAAATCTATTTTAGAGAGTCTGTTTTTTACTGTTTCTATATGTTTTTCATTTGTTATCCCATCTAAATAAACAATGGTAACTCTTGTTTTTGACATTGTGCCAAGTACCAATTCTTCAGTAGTTAATAAAGGAGATTTTATCTTAGTTCGAAGTAAAAGAATATTGGTATCAAGGCTTTCAACAAAGCCTAATTTTGGTCCGATTACATTAAACTCATTCTCAGTTTCATTAGATTCTCTAATCCCTTTAGATAAATTGCTTATGTTCACTAAAAGACAATCTTCAGAGGTATTTTCAAATTTAATTAGTACGTATCCTTGATAAATTTTTTCTTCGATTTCTTTTGCATCCTGAGTTCTAATTACATCTTCGAGAGGAAGGCTGTTTTTAAAATGAATAATATCTAGAGATGGGTCTATCTTTTTTTCACAATCATTAATATATGGAAGAAATACTCGTTCCATCGTCTTGTGATCAATAAGTGTAGTGAAGTATAGAATGTATATCTGGACTCCTGAAACATTTTTTTTAATCTCTTTAAAATCAGATGATTTTTTAGCTCTATTCACTATTTCAGTAGGTGTTTGACTTTCTGTAGAATTCTGATCATTTTTTTTCTTTATCATAAACAAATGGACTCCCTAATATGGACTTAATGTCTTAATGCTTATTATTATTACTATCTAAAATTGTATTCACTTTATCGTTTTTATTATTGATGTTGACAAAGTAGTATTGTCAGCATCATGTGGATTAGAGAAGTAAACGATAGATGGTTTAAAAAGTGGGAAGGGGATATTTAAGTTTCATTCTACTTGTTTGAGACATTGGGATTTTGGACAGCTTGTAGGGGGTGTAAGAGTATAATTATTAAGCTCAGCCTCGCCAAGCATATTTGTGTTTCTCATTTGATGCAAAAAAACAATTTCATTGGCTGTTCCTTCTCATTTTTGGTCAATGGTAGGATTGCCTTTCTTCACTGTTTTCAACGTCTTATCTCTCTGTTTCTGGATTGATCATTTCTTGCTTCTCAGTGGAGCGGCTTTAGCTCAGTTCATACCTTGGCCGAGTCAAAAAGTTACACGTATCCGATTGGGCACCCTGCTTCTTGGGATCGGGTCATGGGTTATTGTTTCTTCTGGTTTTACATCAAGTTTGTCATTACTCTGGACTGCCATTGTCATCCAGGCTATGGGCGGCGGATGGACTTTTCAAATTGCGTTACGATTTGCCGGACAGTTATCTGAACCAGAAGCGCGGCCACGAGTCATTTCGGCTTTTTATTTTTGCGCTTACTCAATTTTTCAAATTTGATCTTTTCGCTGATCGTGCTAAACTTTTTTGCGGCACTCATTGTTGTTTATGTGTTGATGTAATCCGTCAGATTTAATCGCGATTTTTCGGGAAGTTAGTGATTCGTCACTAGTGTGCCTAAAGCTACTTTATATGTGGAAATTAGAAAGAAACGTGCACAAACAACCTAGAATAATTGTTGCACATCATGAATGACTCAACTATCTTTTTACTATAATGAACTTCAAAAAGATCTATGCGAGAGCTGCTGAGGGCAGCTCTTTTTTATCTGACTCAAACTATGGGGTCCTTTAGAAAAAGTGCCTATTTTTACAGCTTTTCGCATTTCCCAATCTTCAACAATCGGGCACAATCACAATTTAGGGTGTCACAATGTCTTTCACATTTCATCCATTCGTGTTTCTACTTTTGTATAGTCGTAAGGCTTCTTCTATATTCCTTCTCGGTTGTGAAGGACGAACCGTGTGTTTACCTATCGATTTTGCTCTATCTCTGCCCTCAGTTGTTCAACTATTACTTATCATTTAGTTTTCATAATACAGATTATAAACAGCAAACAAGAGCAGTGAGAACTGCTCTTTTGATTGTGGAAGGTCTGATGTCAGCTGCTGTTGAATCACATAAGATGTTCCATTACAAATAAAGTTGTTTAATAACTCTGTTAAGGGATAAGAAAGGCAAATCGTTAGTAATAGTAAAAAGATAATTTCTTCTATGGACCGCTCATCCTTTATTATCCATTTATATTCTTGATTGATACGATCAAAAAAGTTGTATTGTTAACAATTCAGAATACTAATACTATTGTGTCTAGTAGTTTATAAATTTTAAAGGAGGGATTTTAATCAAGTTATAAACTATTTAGTAGATTTAACAAATTTAAAATTGTGAGGAGTTCAAACCATCTTGGCCAATAAGTATAGCGTTTATCATTTTCCATTAAGTTTACTAATATCTTTCATTCTCTTAATCAACCTTTTCGTCCCAATTAACACAATAGCACAAGGAAATCCCGAAGAGAGAAAGCCAGTGTCTATTGGTAAGAAAACTTTGGTTACCAATAAAGTAGATTCTAAACTAATCAAACAATTTAAGGATCAAAATCAGGTTACATTCATATTAAAGTTCCAAGAGCAAGTTGATACTTATCGGGTAGCGATCGAAGCAACAGAAAAAGCGAAGAAACAGAAACAAACAGCTGCAAGTACAAAACTACAGGTCCGTTCTGCCGTTGTTTCAACATTACGAAATACTGCGATGGAAAATCAAACGGAAGTAATGGACTATCTTGAGAAAGCAAAGGAGAAAGGGGAAGTGAAAAGCGTTCAATCCTTCTATGTTGTGAATGCGATAGCGGTGACAGCAACAAAAGATGTGATGGACAATTTGGCAGCATTTCCAGAGGTAGCAAAAATTCTTCCGAATGAAACGCGGCAAATAATCACACCGATCCAACCTAAAGTAAATACGACCAATCTAAATTCATCAACGGTTGAATGGGGAGTTGAAAAAGTCGGAGCCCCTCAAGTATGGGATATGGGAATCGATGGTGCAGGAATTGTGGTAGCAAGTATTGATACAGGTGTTCAGTGGGAACATCCTGCTTTAATGGAAAAATACCGTGGATACAATCCAGCGAATCCAAATCAGGCAGATCATCAATTAAACTGGTTTGATGCCGTCGGAGGAAAAGAAACACCGTATGATGATAATAAACATGGTACGCATACGGTTGGGACCATGGTTGGCTCAGAGCCTGATGGAAGTAACCAAATTGGTGTTGCACCAGGTGCAAAATGGATTGCGGTTAAAGCATTCGATAAAAAGGGTGGTCAGGATGTCGATTTGCTCGAAGCTGGAGAGTGGATATTGGCTCCGAAAGATGCTGAAGGTAATCCTCATCCCGAGTTAGCTCCAGATGTAGTAAACAACTCCTGGGGTGGTGGTCCTGGACTAGATGAATGGTATCGCCCTATGGTTCAAAATTGGCGGGCTGCCAATATCTTCCCTGTATTTGCAGCTGGCAATGCCGGTTCTAATGGGGAAGGATGGGTTTCCTCACCAGCGAACTATCCAGAATCTTTTGCGGTTGCGGCAACGGATGATCGCAATGCCTTAGCGTGGTTCTCTTCCCGTGGACCAGGGCCATATGAAGAAATGAAACCAGATGTTTCAGCACCAGGTGTCGATATCCGCTCAGCCGTACCTACGAATGATTATGAACTGATGAGTGGTACATCAATGGCATCACCTCATATTACAGGAGTCGTAGCGTTGTTAAAGCAAGCAAATGCATCCTTGACGATAGACCAAATAGAGGAAATTCTGACAAGTACATCCATACCATTGACAGACTCTGAATTTTCATCCTCACCTAATTATGGTTATGGGCATGGGTTTGTTAATGCTTATAACGCTATAAAAACATTAAATAAAGGAAATGGCATGGTTAAAGGTATTGTTGTCCATGACGGGAAAGACACAACCAACCCCACCTACCAGCATACCTCTATTGGTTTTGTATACGACCAGGAAGTATTGCCATTAACAGTGGAAGTACAAGATAACATCAGTGTAGATAAAGTAGAAATTCAGTATTTAGTTGATCAACAATGGAAGACTGTAAAAGCAACTAGAACTGCCGGAGACTTTAGAAACGGGACCTATCAAGCTGTAGTTCCAGGGTCGGATATAAGGAAAGGTACATTTATGTACAAATGGAATTTCGTTGATTATGGTCAAAATCAAGTAACTTCTTCCACATATGATGTAGAAGTTAAGCCTGCAATCACGATTGGTTATTTCCACGATTTAGAAACCGCTCTTGAAGGTTGGTATTCAGAAGGGGTGAATAACGATTGGGAATGGGGCAGCCCAGCAGCGGGACCTGGACAAGCTTATTCAGGACAAAACGTATATGGAACCAATTTAGAGGGTCCACATGCCCCAGATACGATTTCTTATCTCAATATGCCTCCTATCGACATACCTGAAAACGGTAATTCATACCTGCAGTATAAGCAGTGGTATGACTTTAGTCCAGATGGATTCGGTGGTTCAACCGATTTCGGTGCGGTCCTAATCTCTACCGACCGCCAAAACTGGGAAATAGTTACTAAAACGGAAGCTACTGAATTTGATGAGTTCGGACAACCTTCAAAGTACTATACAGATAATTGGGTTGATGCGGAAGTGGACCTTTCTGCTTACGCTGGAAAGCGGATTTATATCAGCTTCTATATGTATGCATATAAAACAAACCTTGAATCAGAAACTGAAATTTATGATGGCTGGTACTTGGATGACATAGTATTAACTGATAAACCTATTACGGAAGACAGGAAACAAGAAAATTTTAAGAAAAATACAACAAATGAAATCCATATCAAAAAGAAGTCTAAGAACAGTGAGTTAGCTTCAACTGCAACATTCGTTCAAGATACTTCTAGTCAGCCAAACGTCTTACCGATCGGTGCACAGGTAACTCTAGTAGATTCTGGATTCTCAGCTACAGCTAATCCAGCTGATGGAAGATTCTCTATGACACATAAGGCAGGGGAATTTACTCTTCGCGCTGAAGCCTATGGTTTTCATTCCAAAGACCAAGCTGTTTCGATTCCAAAAGACGGGACCGTCGAAGCAAACTTTAATCTTAAACCTTTAGGGAAAGGAACAGTAGAAGGGGTAGTCAAGGATCAAACGACAGGGAAACCAATATCAGATGCGATCATTTCTTTAGTAGAGGATGCCGCCGTTACACCTGTGAAAACGGATAGTAAAGGAAGATTTACGCTCACAGCCTATGAAGGTAACTATACGTTACATGTGTTCAATAAAGAATATGACTATAAAGAATACTTGATTACACTCCGGTCGAAAAAGAATACCAAACAGAATGTCGAATTGGAAAGGTTTATCGGGTTTCCTGGAGAAATCGCTTATGATGATGGAACATCAGAAGAGTCACGGTTTTTTTACGGTGCTAACAATGGCTTTGCGATTAGAATGTCATTGGAAGAAGGAGTCACGAAATCTTGGCTGACAGGTGGACTCTTTAAAGTTAATACTGAATTCCCTACTCTGGGATCAACTAGATTTCAAGTAGCAGTATATGATTCAACAGGTCTTAACGGAGCTCCTGGTAAAAGAATTGCGGGTCCATTTGAAGCTGATGCGCGGACTGATGGGGAGTGGACTCATGTTGATTTAACCGATAAAAACATTTTTGTCACTGGAGATTTCTATTTGGTCTATGTACAACCCTATGACTCTACTAGATCACCAAGTCTCTATAGTGATAAAAATAGCCCTATCCATGACAGGCTTTGGTTGCGGGTTAATGGAACCTGGGAGCATGTTACGACACCAGAAGAAGGAAACGTAATGATTCGCGCGGTCATGAACAATGCGATCTCAGCACCTGTCATTGAAACACCGCAGGATAATACGTATACGAATCAAGATAAGGTTCTAGTAAAGGGGACAGCGATCCCTGCAAGCACTGTTACGATTCAAAGTAATGGCAAAAATGTAGGATCCGGCACCAGCAAACAGGACGGTACCTTTAACATCTCGATTAAATTGAAGAATGGATTGAATACGTTAACCGCCACAACCATGACGAAAGAAGGAAGTACAGATCCATCTTCTCCAGTCAACATAATTTTAGATCAGAAGAATCCTAAGATAACTATCTACGATATTAAAGGTATGGTAGAAAAAGATCATGAGGTCACCGTTCGGGGCTTGGCAAAAGATGATTACTTAGATAACGTGCTTATTAATGGAAAAGAAGCAGAAGTGGATTCAAAAGGAGCTTTCCATCATCGAGTTGTAATGAAAAAAGGGGACAATTCAATTATCGTACTTGCGACTGATAGAGCAGGCAACACAGAGAGAAAAAAGCTTCACGTTCAAGTCAAATAGATTGTTGTGCAGTTTGAAGTTTATTAAGTCAAAGGGAAAGTTATAGTTTGATTTGGGACAGTTCACATATTTAAGGATAGGTGAACTGTCTCTTTAATTAGAAATCAGATTGTTAGTTTTAGACTGTTTGAACTTTTCTATTATCTACTTTACTATCAATGAAGTTCGTAAGCTCATTAAATCCTTGATATGGAATAAAAAGAATTTAATAGAAATTTTATAAAATATTTCGAATAGTATATTATATGTGTTTAACTTTAAAATGGATTTACAGATATCTAAGGGGTGTGTGGGGAATATTGGAATTGAGACAATTAGAACATTTTATGGCTCTTTGTGAAGAAATGCAATTTACAAAGACTGCTGAGAAACTAAGAATTGGGCAACCTACTTTAAGCTACCAAATGAAAGCCTTAGAAGACGAACTTGGTGTTCGTTTATTTGATCGTTTAGGGAAGAAAATAGCAATTACAGAAGCCGGAAAAATTCTCCTTGAACACTGCAAAAAGATATTCGCTAATTTAGAAAGTGCTAAAGAACAAATAGAAGAGCTTCAAAATGTCAAAAGAGGAAAACTAGTAATCGGAGTCTTGTCAGGTGATTTAAATCATATTGCATCCACAGTATTGTTAGAATTTCATTCCATATATCCAGATGTACAAATACAGATTTTCTCTTTAGATGATGTGGTTGAAAAGGTTATACAGAATGAAATTAATTTAGCCTTGACGCTTATGCCAGGAAAAGATGAAAGGTTAACAAATATTTCATTATACGAAGAAGAATTTTTCTTAGCTGTACCAAAGGATCATGTTTGGTCAGATAGAAATGCCATAGATTTTAAAGAGATTCAGCGCATACCCTTAATATTAAATCCTAAAGGTCACTGTTTTAGGCAATCACTTGATGCTGCGTGCAGTGCTGAAGGAATTCAAATCCAGCCAATTATTGAATCAACTGATTCAAAGTCAATATTGAATCTAGTTAAGAAAGGGATAGGGGCTACTATTATATCCAGTACACTTTTTTCTCTGGAAAATGAAGGGGTATTGAAGGCAATAAAGATTAAAAATCCAGCTATTATTAGGGAAGTCACCATTGTGCACCATAAACAAAAATACATTGGGACAGCCGCAAAAGGTTTTATTGAATTATTGATTTCACATGTGAATAGAAGCAATGTGGGTGTCTTTAATGAATTATTAAGTATTAAATAATGATAAATTGTAATACCTGTGAACTTTCAACTTGACACTTACCTATTAGTAAGTTAATATGTGGACATGGAAAACAGAAAAAAACAAATTATAGATTTAGCAATAAAGTTAGTACAACAAAAAGGGTATGTAGGATTTAGCTATGATGACATATCTAAACAACTAGGCGTGACCAAGGCAAGTATCCATTATCATTTTGAAAAAAAGGAGGACTTAGGGGTTGCCATTACCGAACGGATTACAAATAGATTGCAAAACTCTTTGTTGTCAATTAAAGATTCTTCGGTTTCAGCAGAAGAGAAGTTAAAACAATTCATTCAACAACAGGCTGAACGGTTCGAGTTTACTGAAATATGCCCGATTTCATCTTTGCAGACGGATTATGAATCTCTGCCATATATTGTTCAAAATAAAATTAAGGAAGTCAGTAAATTAGAACTATCAATTCTCAAAGAAATTGTTGCAGAGGCGCAAAATGAAAAAAGCGAAAATGATTCTGAAAACCTTCAGTTTTTAGCTGTAACTATATTATCCAGCATTAAGGGAGCATTATTATATCGACGTGTTCTAGGCGAGGATGTATTAGTCGATGTACTAAACCAGTTAAACCGTTTCTTAAGAAAATTATGAGAACGGTTTATTTTTAAAAAAAATCTTACCTTCTAGTAAGTAAGTAGTTCGAACTTAATTTTTACGATCTCCTTTAAGGTGCTTATCAGTATCTCTAATGAATTAAATGAAATTTTATTGAAAGATTAAAAAATAAAGATGAGAATTGCTTCTCATGTTAGGCTCGGAAAGGATGTGGACGAGGGATAAGTACTGGCAATTACAATGGACATCAATATTAATGGCGTAGCAACAAGGAAATCGTTGCGGAAGCTCATAAGGTTTGCCCTTATGCTAAAGCAACTCGTGGCAATATCGAAGTAATATCGAAAGTTATTGGTTAATTAGTGCACAAAGAGTATATAATAATCCAGTATTAAAAGGAGGAGAGTTCCAAAAATGATTAAAATTGAAAAGAAGTTGTACACAGCTACTGTAAACGTTCAAGGCGGAAGAGATGGTAAAGCGGTTTCCAGCGATGAGAATCTTAATGTGGATTTGAGATATCCCAAGGAATTAGGTGGTAACGGATCTGGAACCAATCCGGAGCAGTTGTTCGCTGCAGGATTTGCCGCATGCTTCGAAGGAGCGATGGGTACGGTTCTTAGAAAAAAGAATATCAAAGCAGAAGGCATAACAATTGCTTCTCATGTTACGCTCGGCAAGGATGCGGACGACGGCTATGTGCTAGCAATTACAATGGACATCACTATTAAAGGTGTAGAAACTAGCATGGCTGAGGAAATCGTTGCAGAAGCTCATAAGGTTTGCCCTTATGCTAAAGCAACTCGTGGCAATATCGAAGTAATATCGAACGTTGTTGGTTAATCAGCACACAGTTCGAGTATCGTCAGTATCTTACCAATAAGATGAAGTAATAAGCAAAATAGTTGATTAAGCGGGAAGGATAAAGTCTCTTTACACATTATGACACGATTGTGATTATGGCATGCTTGTCGGGAATACATGGGCTGTAACTTCTGCCTGGCTGCTCCGGCGGGATCGTTAGCACAGTCGTGTTTGTCATGATAAATAATCGATTTAGTGGCTGATAGTACAACAATTCTGAAGAGAGATATTTTAATTTCGCCTCAGGACCTTTCACCTCGACACTTACCTATTAGTAAGTTAATTTAAGGACATGGAAAATAGAAAAAACAAATTCTAGACTTAGCAAAATAAAATTGATACAACAAAAAAGAGTATGTGGCCTTTAGCTATGATGACATCTCTAAACAACTTGGAGTAACAAAGGATTGAGGAAGTCAGCAGACTGGAACTCACGGTAATGAAAGAAATAACAAGTGTTAAGGGAGCATTTATTATACAGACGTGTTCTTGGTGACGATGTATTAGCCGAAGTACTAAAGCAATTTAACCGTTTCTTAAAAAATCCATAAGAACGGTTTTTTTAAGCGTAAATTACCTTTTAGTAAGTAAGTTTAGTTTTGTGTTAGATGATTTATCGCGAGCATAAAGAATTGAATTCTTAGCCTATAACCTTGGTTTAAATTATTAATAGAAATTAAAATGTTAACTACTATTTATTAGTATTACTATTCACTTATATAAAATATTTTTGGAAAATTAATTATAGAAAGCTGGGGTTGTCGTAGTGAAAAGAATGCTATTGGTTTCTCTATTGATGTCAAGTGGGGCTACCTTTATAACTCCATTATTTCCTTTGTATAGTGAGACTTATCAACTGAACAGTTTGCAAATCACGATCCTGTTTGCCATTTATGCTGCTTTCCTTTTACCAACTTTATTTATTACTGGAGACAAAGGTAGCACTTGGGGATTAAAAAGGGTGGTTCGTATCAGCATATGGATATCCATCACATCTACCTTGTTTTTCCTGGGAAGCCAAAATGCCTGGATGCTCTATGTCGCGAGGTTATTGGAAGGAATCGCGTACGGAGCCTTTACAGGTACAGCTGTTGCTTTTCTAATGAAGCAAACTCCTCCAAATAAAGTAAGCGCAGCTCTCAAGTTATCAGGAGTCACGATTCTCGTTGGTTTTGGTCTGGGACCGGCTATCGCAGGTTTAATCTTGCAATATATACATCTTCAGCCACTCCGTTTGCCATTTTGGATTTTGCTCGTATTGCTCATCATCTCTTTAATTTTACTTGAAACAATTCCTAAAGATGTTGTTTCATTTGACCAAAAGCGAGTAAAAGCTAAGGTATCATTTGGTGTACCAAGCAATATTCGCTCTCAATTCTGGTCAATGGTCGGTTTGCCAATCTTCACAGTTTTCGCAATTCAAGGAATAGCATTTGCCCTTATCCCTAATTTCGTCAAAAATGTCATTCAAACGACTAACCTCTCCGTTTCTGGATTAATCATTTTCGTGCTTCTAAGTGGTGCTGCTTTTGCTCAGCTCATACCTTGGCCGAGTCATCCAGTTACACGTATCAGATTCGGCATCCTGCTACTTGCGATTGGGTCATGGGTTATTGTTTCTTCTGGTTTATCATCAAGTTTGCCATTACTCTGGACAGGCATTGTCATCCAGGCTATCGGCGGCGGATGGACTTTTCAAATCGCGTTACGATTTGCCGGACAGTTACCTAAACCAGAAGCGCGGCCACGAGTCATTTCGGCTTTTTATTTTTGCGCTTACTCTGGATTTATCGTTCCGGTTATTGGAGTCGGAGCTCTTACTCAATTTTTCAATTTGAACCTTTCTCTCATCGTGCTAAATTTGTTTGCGGCACTCATTGTTGTTTATGTATTGATTTATTCCGTCAAATTTAATCGTACTTTTTTGGGAAGTGAATGATTCTTCGCTCCAAATACCCAACAGCGGCTTCTATTTCTTGATCATTAAGCTTAGAAGCTCGAACTGTGGTAACAGTAGAGAGTAATGCAAATCAAGTTTCTACGAAAGTTAATTGAGATGTCCATAGTAAATGCTAGCACATAACCGTCTTTTGCATCTTTGCCGAGTGTGACATGGGAACGTTTGTATCTTCAACTTTAAGTCAGTGCGTTTATGTAGCCTTCAAGTGAGCCCAGGTAGTTGGGGTCATGGGGTTTTCGGATGTTGTATGATTTTTTGTAGAAATCGCTGGCAAATTTAAATTGTCCTTGTCTGAGCAGATGGTATGCGTAGTTATGGTGAATAAGTGCTCGTTGGTGCTCTAGTTCGTAGTCTTCTGCCATGTTGATTAATCTTTGGTATTCCTTGTTTTTCACATTGGAATCATCGGATTGTTCAAGTTGCAGCAACATGAGCATCTCTGAAATTAGTCGTTTTGTAAGTTTATTTTCGCCTGAAAATAAATAATATCGAGCGAGAATCAGGGTATAAGTCCGATAGAAATCCTGGATTTGCAATAAATGAATCCCATCCAATCGATTCTTTATGGAATCTGCTTTGGTCTCCAGCTTCTTAATGATTGATTCATGCCATTCTTTTCAGAAGTGAATCAAGACTCTTATAATTTTCTAGTTCCTTTTCCATATCAATACCTAATCGTTCACTTAATAAATGAATGGTTTCCTTTGAGACCTCAGTAAGTCCTCGTTCTATTTCGGATTGGGGTCTGACCCGAGTATCTTATTTCTTGATTAACAACGTCTGGCCTACCATAAAAAGATCACTACCTCAGGTTATTCATCGTCTTGATTGCATCAACGGAGGTATTAAACTTCCGTAACACGGACTACAGTGTATCCCCTGACTGAACGGTTTATATTATCGGAACAGTATTTCTGATACCCCAGTACGAATTATATAATGCATTCCAGGTTGCTCCATTAACAATCCCGTTCGCTGTCAATCCCACCGTCTTTTGAAAGGCTATTACAGCATTAGCTGTTTCGCTTTCAAAATGACCGTCCTGTGCCATATCGGGAACAGTGGGGTAAAACCCACTAATCGTACTTAAAATATATTGTAGTGTGATAACATCAACACCGATCGAGCCCATCTGAAGAACTGAACAGGGTGGGACCGTTCCTATGCCCAAGTTCGTACCTTCGCTTTCTAGACTGGCAAGCTTTGCTACGGCAACGTAAATATAAGAAATTTTAAACCAGGTTGCATTTCCAACAATACCATCTGAAGTTAAATTAAAAACACTTTGGAATTTCATGACCGCTGCCTTAGTACTATCTCCAAATATACCAGTTTCATCAGTAATACGTGGAATAGCAGGGTAGTTTTGCCTAATCCTGTTCAAATGGTTTTGTATGACCTGCACACCTAGTCCTGTGTTGCCTAATTGAAGATTAGTGCCTGGAAATCCTTCAACAATACCGGTAATGATATTGGTTTGCGATATTTCAATATCATCTGGATAGAAATAAAGCAATATCTGCATTGTTGACATGCCTTGATCGGCCAATGACACCGTACCCCATTGGGATAGTCCCTTGCAAGTTACGGTCGTACCATTGCAAAAAGCCGTGAAAAATGGCGCAATTTGGTCCTGTCTCCGAACGTATTGGTTATATATTTTATCTACAATTTGGTTAATTGATTCATAAATGGTACGCCCATATACAAAATTTTGGTCATAGGAGGTACTGTTTGTGATTTCAAAATTAAATCCACGGCTTCTGTACCATTGTGTAAACACCCTATTCAACGCAAATGTGATAATGGCATAAATATTTGCCTCTAGTGACGCTGATGGCCATGTTGAATAAATTTCGCTACTTGCAACATTTTTAACATAATCGATGAAGGGTACTTGTACGTTCAAAGCTTCTTCGCTAGGGGTACCAAGGTGTACAGTAATTGGATTTGGAATTATGACTTGTCGAAGTACACGAGGTTCAACGATTGGTCCTACTTGATTTCGGGGTTCTGTCATTTGGACCGCATGCTTTCCAATAATAAGCTTCTGCTTAATAGGAACGGTTTGGCCAGCTTGCATCGGAATCAATACTACAGGTTGAATAGCTTTCTCACCGTCAAAAATGTGAACGTAAGTAATATATAAGGAATTATAGCCTTCCTTTTTGGCCTCTAGAATATAATTAGAATATGGATTTCCTGTATAGTTTGGGTCCAATGTTAATTCTCTATCTACTGCTTCTAAGGCTACTTGTTTGGTTTCTCCACTCTGATCCGTAGTCATTCGGTAGAGTAGTATACCGTTTCGACTCTTGATCCTAATTCGTACACCTACTAATGGTAACGCATCATCAGCCGTACGAGAATGAACGGTTAAATAACCGACACCCATCCTTACTGACCCTCCTTTAAATCAAATTACAAAATTAGATAGACATATGAAAATATATGTCTGATCACCGAGTATGATTCTATAAATAATTATGACTCTAATTATGTTAGTTCTATTTACTTACGGGTAGGATGAGTGCTGTCTTAAGTGAAGGTTAGTTTCAAATAGATTTACCTTGCCGTAGAAGTGTGATTTATCGGGGAGATTAGTAACAAGCACAACTACTCGACCCCCATATTATGAATAATGGAGCGTCTCTAAATTTAAACAGTCTTAAACACTTTATTCGAGATGTTGTTGTTCTATACTTAATGTTGGTCTCTATAAACTCTAGATAGTAATTCAATGTGTTGTTCCATTAAAGGGTCATTTAATGTAACAAGGGATTGCCTAAATAATATACATTTGAAATAATCGGTATAAACTTAATGGTGAAATTCTCTTGAATAAGGCAAAGGGGAGTAAAGTTTTTGAAATCGATCATTTTAGCAATTTTAGGTTCAATTGTAGCGTGGTTATTAATAAGTATTTTCACAAAACACTATGACCCAACTTTACTTTAGAGTTTCATCTTAGGAATTTCATCTGGATACAGTATTGGAAAAAAGAAGTGAATAATTTGAAATAATTGGTTTTAAAGTAACAAACAACCACAAGTCAATTAGCATAGAGGAATTCTATTTGCATCTAAAGAAAGTGATAAAGTAACTAAATAGTTTAAACATACTAGCTTTAATTGGTTGTTGGGATGGTTTGCCTATAATGGATGTTCCATTATAGGCAATTTTGACAATTGATATATATTAAAGAAGGAATTAGTATTATCTTAAGAATTCGTTTTTTCATAATATTTATAATTTTATACAGATTGGGTTTTCTAGTTTGTGCCAGTCACGTTACACTTATTTCTACCTGGCACAGCGGGCAGAAGTTGTTCCATGCACAAAACCCCAACCTGCAAAGCTCACTAAAATAATCTTGGATACAAAGACCAAGGAGGAGAGAACATGACATTTACAAACCTTACAAAAGACATGACAATCCGTAATATTTGGGAAGCTAGAAAAAGAATTGATTCTATTGTATATAAAACCCCATTGATCAAATCTTCCATTCTATCAGAAATGGTCGGTCGTAATGTTTATTTAAAGCTTGAGAATGTTCATGAGGTTGGAGCATTTAAGGTAAGGGGGGCTGCAAATAAAATACTGAGCTTGAGTGAAGAGGAAAAAAGGCGAGGAGTTGCAACGTATTCAACAGGAAACCATGGAATGGCTGTCGCCTATGTAGCCAAAAAGCTTGGAATTGATGCGGTTGTCTGTATTTCGAATCGAGTGCCAAAAGCAAAAGTGGATTCATTAAAAAGGCTGGGAGCTCAAATTGAGACCGTTGGTGATAGTCAAGATGATGCAGGAGTACGTTGTTATGAGTTGGAGAGGGAGAAGGGAATAACAGTAATTGAGCCATTCGATGATCCACATGTCATTGCGGGGCAAGGAACGATTGGCTTGGAATTGTTGGAAGATCTCCCCAATCTGACAGATGTTATCGTTCCGCTTTCAGGTGGAGGACTCCTTTCTGGAATTGGCTTGGCATTGAAATCAAATGATCGGGATTTGAGAGTAACAGGCGTTTCAATGGAACACTCTGCTGTTATGTACGAAAGTTTGAAAGCTGGTAAACCAGTAAAGCTGGAGGAAAGCGAAACCCTTGCGGATAGTTTACTAGGTGGAATCGGACTGGATAATCAATACACATTCAATATGGTTCAACAATATATGGATGATGTAGTACTTATTCCAGAAGAAGAGATTGCATATAGTATGGCATATATGATGGATAAACACCGAATCATAATGGAAGGTGCAGCTGCAACAGGAATTGCAGCCGTTTTAGGGAAGAAAATCCCTCATCAAGATGGTGATATTGCAGTGATTATAAGCGGGCACAATGTGGATCTTTCTATACTGCATTCATTAATACAAAACTATACTTTTGAGCATAAAGAGTGACATTATGACAAGTGGCGTCGGTATTGATCACGTAAAGATTGAAATCGATTTCTTGGGATATAAGGAAGTACCGAGGGAAGTATATTATGGAATTCAAACATTACGAGTTCTGGGGCCTCTCTTTTTGAAAGATGGATCTAACAAACTATTTTGTAATATTAAATCAGTAGTTTCTATAGTATCAGAATTAATATTATAAGAGAGAAAATAATAGGATTAAGCTATTTTTTTAAATTCTTTACTCTTTAAGGCCAGGGAGGGACAACATGGTATTAACAATAGAGGATATTTTAAATTACGAGATTATGAAAAATGCTAAGATTATAACAGGGAAAGAACTTGTGAACGAACGGTTTGTTCAATGGATATCCGTGATGGAGATGCCGGTAGAAAATTTTGTTCGTAAAGATGAGGTTGTATTAACAACAGCGATTGGATGCAACAATGATGTGGAAGTATTAAAAACGTTTGTACAAGATATTATAGACTCTGAAGCAGCAGCGCTTATGATCGCATTAGGAAGATATATTTTCGATATTCCAAGTGAAGTCGTTGAATTAGCTAAAAAGCATGATTTCGTGATTATTGTTATCCCATGGGAAATACGTTTTGCAAGTATTATTGAAGAAGTAATGATGGAAATCAATGATAATCAGTACAAAGAACGGGAGAAGTCAGAGAAAGTTCAGCAGGAGCTTTTGAAATTAATTTTAAAAGAAACCGACCTTAGCCATATCTCGAAATTTATTCAACGACATATTGGCTGTTCAATCATTATTACTGACCGAACGGGATCTATCCAAGAAAAAAACTGCCATACACAATCATTTTTAAACAAATGGAAGAGTTACATTCTAGAGGGAATCCTTCCATTGCGAAAACAATCAACTATAGAAACCCGTGATCCAATGTATCAGAAGTTTCAAATGATTAAGGTAGGCGATCAGACCATACTACAGATTCCAGTGTTACAAGTTGTAGGCGACGCCCAGGGTTTTATATTTGTTGTTTTACCTTCTAACACAACAGTAGACTCCTATTTAACTGAGTTCCGTGTGAACGTGTTGGAGCACGCGGCAACAACAATAGCACTTTGGCTCTCAAGGAAAAATGCCATTGAGGAGACGAAAGTGCGTCTTCGCAGTGATTTTGTCCAGGAGCTTGCCAAAGGAGAATTTATTTCTTGTGATCAGGCAAATTCACGAGCAAAATTACTTAGATATAATATAAAACTTCCCTACGTTTGTATTGTAGGACTTCCTGAAAACCTTGAGGAGATATTCCTTAAACGAAAACAAGATTATGAATCCTATGAGCATTGGCAAAAAAGCATGATTCTTTATATTGAGGAAGAGGTTTTTTACGCAGCACAATCCCTTAAAAGAGAAGTAATGCTGACATACCAAAGAGAACAGCTCCTTATATTTCTTGAAATTCCTTGCAAAAATGAAAATGAAAACGCTCTACACTTCTTAGACCTAGTAGAACGCCGTTTAGGAAATTTGCTTCCTGAAGTTGTCCTTTCGTGGGGTATTGGCAATTATTGTGAAGGTGTGGAGGGATTTGCAGAAAGTTATCAACATGCAAACGCTGCGTTAACGATTGGAAGACGGAAAAAAGGATCAGGGCATCGTATGATGTACGAGAACACGCGCGTGGATCGCGTACTATTGAATTTTACCCAAAATAAGGATATGAAAGAAATCATCAAGTCCACGATTGAACCACTTGTTCACTATGATGAGCAGCGAAATATGGATTTAATCGGAACATTTATGGCGTATAACCAATTCCATGGAAATGTAAGCCAAACAGCAAGATCCTTGAATTTACATAGACAATCTTTGTTATATCGACTGAGAAAAATTGAATCATTGACAGGACTGTCACTTATTGACCCGGATGATTTATTTTTACTGGATTTAAGCATTAGAACATGGAAAATGGGAGTATCTGAAAAGAGTCCACAACGATAATTCGAAAGGCTAGCTATGGAACAGTATTAACCTGAACCACAGCTGTAAGAGTGCTACAGGTAAACGATTAGAGTGAGTCAAAATAGACCGCCATAAAAATCCGGTAGATCAAGGATTTTTATGGCGGTTTATTATATTTTGAATCGCATAGGACTTTGCGGTTGTTGCAGGCACAAAACCAAAACGCTTGATCCCCCTTTCATCCAATTCCCTCCTTTTTTGATAATTTGACTACAAACTTATTTGAATCTTCATACAATTTTGCGGATGATTGCTTTTTCCCTTTGCAACTATAATAAACTTACAGATTAAGTATTAAGAAAATTCTAATGAGTTGAACTAGGAGGGAATGTTCCCATGTCATTTGGAACAGCAGAGTATAAAGAGAGAATTCGCAAAACAAAGGAGAGAATGGCAGAAAAAGGGATTGAGGTATTGCTTATTACAGATCCGGCCAATATGAACTATTTATCTGGTTATAATGGTTGGTCCTTCTATGTACATCAAATGTTAGTGATTATTAATGATGAAGAGCAACCGATTTGGATTGGAAGAGGACAGGATGCAAACGGAGCGAAAGTAACGACATGGCTATATCATGAAAACATTATTCCGTACCCTGATGATTATGTACAATCAGATACGAAACATCCAATGGACTTTGTGGCAGATATCCTAAAACAAATCGGCCAAGAGAGACGCTCCATTGGTGTAGAAATGGAAAACTATTATTTTACTGCGAAGTGTTATGAACAGCTGAAAAAAGGGTTGCCAAATGCTTCATTCAGGGATGCTACAATTCTTGTAAACTGGGTTCGCATTGTGAAATCTGATACTGAGATTGAGTATATGAAACGGGCTGCTGTCATCGTAGAAAAAGCGATGATGGATGGAATTGGATTGATTAATGAAGGTGTCCGTGAATGTGATGTTGCTGCGAAAATATTCCATACTCAAATTACGGGAACTGATGAATTCGGCGGCGATTATCCAGCAATCATGCCATTACTTCCATCTGGAGAGAAAACATCTACTCCGCATCTAACATGGACGGATGAGCGTTACAAACACGGTGATACGGTCATCTTAGAATTGGCCGGATGTTATAAGCGTTACCATTCACCACTTGCAAGAACAGTGAATATCGGTCAACCATCAAGTGAAATAAAAGCGCTTTCAGATACAGTTGTCGAAGGGTTAAATGCTTGTCTTGACATGATTAAGCCAGGTATTGCTTGTGAAGAAGTGGAAGAAACATGGAGTAAAACAATCGAGAAAAGCGGCATTATAAAAGAATCGCGACTAGGCTATGCAATGGGGCTGAACTATCCTCCTGATTGGGGGGAGCATACAGCAAGTATCCGTAAAGGAGACAAAACGATTCTCCAGCCGAATATGACTTTTCATCTAATTCCTGGTATTTGGTTAGATCAATATGGATTTGAAGCCAGTGAATCAATACGAGTTACAGAAACGGGTTGTGAAACATTCGCAAAACTTCCAAGACAATTGTTCATTAAAGATGGACTCCTTGCAAAAAACTAGACAAATTTAAAGGAGGTGAAGCAGAACCGTGCTTATTTTTACAGAACAAGAACTTAAAAACTATGTGCCCTTAAATCAAGATACAATTACCGTTGTGGAAGAAGGGTTTACGAAACTAGCAAACCAGGAAGTAGAAATGCCACCGATTATGCGTGTAGATGTTCACGATCAGAATGGCGAGGTAGATGTAAAAACAGCATATGTAAAAGGTAAAGACATGTTTGCGATAAAGGTTTCTTCCGGCTTCTTTAACAACTTTAAACTTGGTCTTCCAAGCGGGAATGGGCTAATGATGTTGATTAGTACACAAACAGGTATTCCTCAGTCTCTTCTTCTAGATAATGGCTATTTAACTGAGGTTAGAACTGCAGCAGCAGGAGCTATTGCAGCTAAATATCTATCACGAGAAAACAGTGAAACAGTTGGTGTGATTGGAGCAGGAAGTCAAGCGAGATTCCAGGTAAGAGCGTTAAAACTAGTACGTGACTTCAAAAAGATACTTATATATACTCGTTCAATGGATCGCGCAAAACAATACGCAGAAGATATGTCTGCAGAAATTGGCGTTGAAGTCCAAGTGGTGGACAGTGCGGAACAAGTCGTTCGGAAAAGTGATTTGATCGTAACGACAACGCCAGCAAAAGAGCCAGTAATAAAAGCAGAATGGCTTCATCCTGGGCTTCATATTACTGCAATGGGTTCAGATGCCGAACATAAGCAAGAGTTGGAACCGGAAGTGTTGGTTCGAGCGGATAAGCTAGTGTGTGACACGATTCCGCAATGTGCTAGATTGGGAGAATTGCATCACGCCCTTGAAAGTGGCATATTAACAAACAATTCGTCCATTATCGAACTTGGTCAATTAACTTCAAAAAGACTGAGTGGGCGTGACAATGAAGAACAAATTACTGTTTGTGACTTAACTGGAACAGGTGTTCAAGATACAGCAATTGCGTTGTTTGGATACAACGAAATGGTCAAACGAAATTTAGGGCTAAAAGTTGAGAACAAAACATTATCATTGAAAAACTAATTGAGGAGGGGTCATATGTCATACGAAAAAATTAAAGAAGGTACGAAATCAGTATGGGCAGGAGAAAAGGAATATTTAGTACATGGTGCAACACAGGTGCCGGTCGTTCTTAGCGTGGCGTACAATTATGATGATATGGATGAGTGGTATGATGTAGCGATTGGAAAAAAGAAGGGTCATATTTATGGACGTAACACAAACCCGACTGTTCAGGCATTTGAAGATAAAGTAAAAATTTTAGAAGGTGCTGATGCAGCAACAAGCTTTTCAACAGGGATGGCTGCAATCAGCAATACACTGGCAACATTTTTATTTCCTGGTGATCGCATTGTATCCATAAAAGATACTTACGGCGGCACGAACAAAATCTTTACAGAATTCCTTCCTCGCCAGCAAATCGAGGTGGCTCTTTGTGAGACAGGGAATCATGAGGCGATTGAAGCAGAAGTAGAAAAAGGCTGCAAAATTTTATACTTGGAAACACCAACAAATCCTACAGTTAAGATTACAGACATCGAGCGCATGGCAAGAGCTGGTCATGATGCAGGTGCTCTAGTCATCGTGGACAATACGTTCGGGACACCAATTAATCAAAACCCACTTTCACTAGGGGTAGACTTAGTGATTCATAGTGCAACGAAATTCCTTGGAGGTCATGCAGATGCATTGGGCGGCGTGGTGTGCGGTTCACATGAACTTGTAGAAAAAATTTATCACTACCGTGAAATCAATGGTGCGACAATGGATCCAATGGCTGCTTACTTAACATTGCGGGGAATGAAAACACTTCACCTTCGCGTTCGTGAGCAAAGTGCTAATGCAATAGCACTTGCGAAATTTTTACAATCAAAAGAGCTAGTTGAAGGCGTTTACTATCCAGGTCTTGAAACACATCCAAATCATGATATTGCAAAAAAACAAATGAAAAATTTTGGAGGAATGCTTAGTTTTGCAGTGAAAGGCGGTGTAGATACAGTAAGAGAACTACTTCCTAAATTACAATTCGCAAACCGTGCTGCGAATCTTGGTGCTGTCGAAACAACAGTAGGACCTGCCCGTACTACAAGCCATGTTGAATGTACACCACAGGAGCGTGCGGCAATGGGAATTCCTGAAGGACTTATTCGCGTATCTTGCGGAATTGAAGATATTGAAGATATTATTGCCGACTTTGAGCAAGCATTTAATCATGTAGACAGTGTTTTGCAAGTTAATAACTAGTTTTCTATGAGGTGAATGGTTAATGTCAAATGATCATCCCATAGTCATGCAGGTAAATAGCTTGTTTGACAAATTGATAGAATGGCGACGAACGTTTCATCAACATCCCGAACTCAGCTTTCAGGAGTTCGGGACCTCCCAATTTGTGGCTGAAACGTTACAACAAATCAATGGAATGAAAGTAGAACAAGGTATTGGTGTTGAAACCAGTGTTGTCGGCACATTAACTTCTGGCGAGGGTCCGACAATTGCGATTAGGGCTGATATCGATGCTCTCCCAATTACAGAAGAAAATAAAGTGAGTTATTCCTCTAAAAACGTTGGTGTAATGCATGCATGTGGCCATGATGCACATGCGGCTACTTTACTAGGTGTTGCTTCCGTACTTGCTGATTACTTTCAAAAGGGTGAGGTAACAGGAACCGTTAAATTTGTATTTCAGCCTGCAGAAGAAAGTACAGATGAAAGTGGACGATCAGGATCTGCGTATCTAGTGCAAGCGGGTGTTTATGACAAAGTAGATGCTGCAATTGCTCTTCATATGTGTCCGTGGCTTCCGGTCGGTGATGTCCAAATTAACGACGGTTACAGTATGGCAAATGTAGATGTTTTCAAAGGAAGTATTTATGGAACAGGCGGCCATGGAGCATATCCAGAACTTGGGACGGATCCAATTTGGATGCTTGGTCCTGTTATGCAAGCACTGCATGGGGTTGTTGCCCGGAAAGTATCTGCTTTAGATGCGGCAGTCGTGAGCATAGGTCAAATTCATGCAGGTACAGCGAGTAATATTATCCCGACAGAGGTAGTTATAGAAGGTACGA
Organism: Rossellomorea sp. H136; assembly: GCF_056838065.1. NCBI lineage: Bacteria > Bacillati > Bacillota > Bacilli > Caryophanales > Bacillaceae > Rossellomorea > Rossellomorea sp. H136. The sequence continues at coordinate 2,607,068 of NZ_CM166371.1, read as the reverse complement.
TTCGCAGTTATACACCAGGAATCCGTGATCAATTATCATTGGAGTTAAAGAAAGCGTTTTCAATAGTGGAGCCCCTTGGTGGTCAATTTTCATTAGAAGTCCAAAGAGGTGAACCAGCATTAAATAATAGTGCGATCATCAACAAGTGGTTTACTGAAACAATGCTTGAAATCTACCCTGAACTTCGGATCAGGAAAGGTCCATTTGGATTAGGTGGAGAAGATTTTGGTTTTGTAACGCAAAAGCTTCCTGGTTCCTTGTTTTTCATAGGGGCTGCAACATCAGATGGGGTGCAAAGAGATTTACACACACCAATATTTGATATTGACGAAACATGCCTGCCGATAGGGGCAGCGATCCTTGCACAAACAGCAATAAGGTATTTAATAGGTGAAGTAAACTTGCCAATCAATAAAAATTTGGAGGTGCAAATACATGGCTCATAAACTAGCATTTATTGGATTTGGTGTAGTCGGTCAAGGGTTAGCTGAAATCTTGCGCGATAAAAAAGAAATGCTGCAGGAAAAGGAAAATTTTCAAGCTAATATTGTTGCAATTTCGGATTTAATGAAAGGGTCGATTTATCATCCGAACGGCCTTGATATCGATACTGCTTTGCAAGTGATAATTGAAACCGGCAGTCTAGAAAACTATCCACAAACGCCAGGACTAGTTAAAGGATGGGATAGTCTTAAAACGATTCGTGAAACAAATGCGGATACAATCATTGAAGTTTCTTACACGGACGTCAAAACCGGTCAACCAGCCATTGACCATTGTAAGGCTGCATTTGAAAGTGGAAAAAATGTTGTAATGACAAACAAAGGGCCAGTCGCACTTGCTTATAATGAGCTTGCTGAAATTGCGAATATACAGGGTGTTTACTGGGGATTTGAGGGAACTGTTATGAGCGGGACACCCGCATTACGTATGCCGATCGCTACATTAGCAGGTAATGAAATTACCGAAATACGCGGTATATTAAATGGTACAACTAACTACATCCTAACAAAGATGGAAAATGAAGGTGCGTCTTACGATGATGCATTAAAAGAAGCACAGGAGCGTGGGTTCGCAGAGGCAGATCCTACTAGTGATGTAGAAGGCCATGATGCAAGATATAAAATTGTGATCTTATCAAACTACTGTATGAAAGCACCTCTAACGGTAGAAGAAGTATCATGCAAAGGGATTACAGACATTACTTTAAAAGATATAGACGAAGCAAAAGCAGAAGGGAAACGCTGGAAATTATTAGGGAAAGCCCGTAAAGTTGGCGACAAAGTAATTGCCTCGATTGCACCTGAAAAAGTTGCTATTACGGATCCACTAGCATCCATCAGTGGTGCTACGAATGCGATCACCTATGAATGTGACCTCTTAGGTACAGTGACGTTAAGCGGAGCAGGTGCCGGGAAAGTAGAGACTGGTTTTTCCCTATTAATTGATTTAATTGCTATTGATCGGGAAAGAAAACTAGCAAAAATCTAATGATGGAAAGGCGGTAATAGTATGACAACTCAACTTACAGGTCAAAAAATGTTTCTTGCAGGTAAATGGGTGAAAAGTGATCGAGTAATTGAGGTACGTGATCCCCAAGATAACAGCATCATTGATACAGTCCCTGCTGCAACATCGGAAGATATGATGCAGTGTATTGAAGAAGCGAAAGATGGAGCGAAAATTGCTGCTTCCATGCCAGTACATGAACGTATGAAAATTGTTAATGCCGCGGCTGATTATATTGAACAAAATGAAGAAAAATATGCGCGAACTATTGCTAGAGAAGGAAGCAAAACCATTCGTGAAGCAACAAAAGAAGTGGCTAGGGCTATTCAAACACTTCGCATCAGTGCTGAAGAAGCAAGAAGGATTCATGGGGAGACAATTCCTTTTGATCAAAGTCCAGGAAGTGAGAATCGAATCGGGTATTATTATCGTTTTCCAATCGGAATTATCGGTGCCATAACACCTTTTAATGATCCGTTGAACTTAGTTGCACACAAAGTAGGACCAGCAATTGCATCAGGTAATGCGATTATCGTCAAGCCTGCAACTGTCACACCTTTGAGTGCTTTGCTGCTAGCTGAAGCATTTGCTGAAGCTGGTTTACCTCCAAAGGTGTTATCCGTCATTACTGGTTACGGAAGTGAGATTGGTGATGCTTTAGTTACACATCCTGCTATTAGAATGATCACTTTTACAGGAGGATTAAATGCAGGGGAAGAAATTTCACGTAAAGCTGGTTTGAAAAAAATTAGCATGGAACTAGGTTCAAATTCACCAGTTATTGTACTAGAAGACGCTGATTTTGAAGATGCGATAGAGTCAACAGTATCCGGTGCCTTTTGGGCAGCAGGACAAAACTGCTTAGGTGTTCAACGTATTTACATCCAAGAAAGTATTATGGATGAATTCGAGAAGTCATTTGTAGAACGCACTAATCAATGTCGTGTTGGTGATAAACAATCAGAGTTAACAGATATAGGACCACTTATTAATGAAAAAGAAGCTATTCGAGTTGAGAATTTAGTTAAAGAGGCAATCCAGAAAGGTGCAATTATTTTAACAGGTGGCGAACGGAATGGTGCTTTTTATTCTCCAACTGTTTTGGCAAAAGTACCAGGGGACTGTACCATTGCTAAAGAGGAAATATTTGGACCGGTAGTTCTTCTTTACTCTGTTTCGGATCTAGATGATGCAATCCAACAATCAAATGACATAAATTATGGATTACAGGCAGGAATTTTCACGAAAAATATCGAAAATGCTCATAAGGCCATATCTAAAATGGATGTTGGAGGAATTATGATTAATGACAGCAGTGACTACCGAATTGATGCGATGCCGTTTGGTGGGGTGAAGAATTCGGGGCTAGGGCGCGAAGGTATCTCGTTTTCGATACAGGAAATGACAGAACCGAAAGTAGTTTGTTTCAAATTATCCAATTATTAATACGAAGTGCAAATAAGCAATGAAAGGGAAGATGCTATAGAAGCATGATTCCCTTTTCCGTTTTAAAGTATCTGAAAATTCAAACCACTAAACAGAACATCTGATTTACGTATAAAAAATTTAATAAAGGGTGGTTGATTTGAAGAAAAACAAAAAGAGTATTTTTTATAACAATCCAGTTTTTAATGTGTCGGCAATTATTGTTGTCTTTATTGCAATATGGGGGGCACTCTCTCCTGAGAGTCTAGCAAAAAATGCTTCTTCTGTTTCAGGGTTTATCAATGATTCATTTGGTTGGTTTTATTTAGCCTCCGTTGCAGGTTTTGTTGCGTTTTGTTTATTCCTGGCTTTCAGTAAGTATGGAAAAATTAAGCTTGGACAAGAACAGGAGAAACCTGAATTTTCCTTTTTTGCTTGGATCAGTATGTTGTTTGCAGCAGGATTCGGTGCCGGGATTGTCTTTTGGGGTGTAGCCGAGCCCCTAACCCATTTCGCCAATCCTCCTCTTAATGGAATCGAACCTCAATCACCTGAAGCGGCACGCGTCGCAATGCGTTACTCCTTTTTTAATTGGGGATTTCATCAATGGTCTGTTTTTACCATCGTCGGACTAGCCTTGGCCTATTTTCAATTCCGTAAAAAAAGTAAATTGCTTGTAAGTGAGACGCTTGATGGTGTAAAGGTGAAAAAAAGAAGTATTAAAAAAACCATAAACACTCTCGCTATCATTGCAACTGTAACAGGGGTTGCTACATCGATGGGTATGGGTGTTTTACAAATTGATGCAGGCTTAAATTATGTGTTTTCCATGCCCGACTCTAAATGGATGCCCATCTTGATCATAGGTACAATGTTTATACTATATATGACCTCAGCGATAACTGGCTTAGATAAAGGTATAAAAATCTTAAGTAATACGAATATGGTATTAATTATTGGTTTTATGCTTTTTTTCCTATTTAAAGGTCCGACTGTATTTATTTTAGAAAGTTTTGTACTTGCAGTCGGCGATTATTTACAACATTTTATCGAAATGAGCTTTTTCTTAACACCTTACACAGGTGATAAGTGGGTACATGACTGGACGGTATTTTATTGGGCATGGGTTATTACATGGTCTCCATTCGTTGGTTCGTTTGTTGCCCGCATCTCAAGGGGAAGAACCATTAGAGAATTTGTCATTGGTGTGTTGATCATCCCTCCAGTCATTGCATTTATGTGGATGGCAATCTTCGGTGGAACAGGAATATATATGGATTTATTCCAAAACACGGCCCTTTCTAATGCAGTTTCGCAGGATGTCGCAACAGCAATATTCGTATTCTTGCAAGAGTTTCCTCTATACGGCCTGCTATCTGTGCTAATGCTTGTACTTATCGCGATTTTCCTTATCACATCAGTGGACTCTACGGTCTACGTTCTTGGTATTATGTCATCCGACGGAAATGAAAATCCGTCCAACACAGTAAAAGCAATTTGGGGAGTATTAATAGCTGCAATTACAGGTGTATTAATTGTCAGCAGTGGATTAGAAGGTTTGCAATCTGTTGCGTTAATTGCCGCCCTTCCATTTACCATTATTATGATTTTGATCAGTGTATCCTTATTCAAATCCTTGCAAAATGAACATAAATCTGTAAAACAAGACATTAGCAAGGTACCATTACAAAGGAAAGCACAGTAAAAGATAGTGTTAAATTAATTACAAATAGTAGGTAATTCAAGAAAAAGAATACTAAAAACAAAGGAAGCTTGATTGTTTCTTTGTTTCTAGTATTCCTTTTCTTTGTTGGGGGCATGTGTGCAGATATACGTTAAAGTAAATGATAGGTTTCGAATGTTGATTTAGTATATAAGTCCCGGAGTGGGGGAGATATTCAATCTTTTAACTTTCAATCAAGGAAAAAAATGAACTCTAGCTTCTTCTGCAGTTAAATCAAGTCCTTTACTAGCCTTAAATGTACCGTTAATCATATCTACTCCTACATATGGCAATTCTTCATTGTATAAATCAAGCTCTACCACTGTATCATTTGGATGTGCTTCTTTATAGCTCGTTAAAAAAGCCTCATATAATTTTTACACTAACTGCTTGATTTGCTAGACGGTTGGTTGCTTTTCCAAATAAAACTGTTGTCAATCTCTTTTCCTCCTGTTACTCACTCTTACGTTGTTATATATTTACTTACTAAAAATACATACCATTGATTAGGTATACCGCCAACAAGAAAAAATGCTTAGGGTTTTTTCATGATTATATTAATTTAAATTTTCATATTCATGGAATCATCATCAGCGGAATAAACCCTATAGCATATCTTGTCTAAATTTACTTAATTCGGGATCTTACCGTTTTGTGCGAGAAACCTATTATGAATACAAAATTATCTTGGTTTTTATGACAATGTAGCAACATAATTACATTACAATATCTTTTTAAAACAATACTCCATTTCTCCAGCTTGAGCTTCAGGTGTGTCACCAGTTTCTCTAAAATCATGAGTATAAATTTGTTCAAACGGACCAAAATTTACTTGATAATAGAGTAGTAACATTACCCAGGATCACGAACTATGGTGAAGAGACTTTTAAAGTAACAGATGGAGTAGGTTTGAATTTAAATCGCGACGTTTATAATAAAGTTATTAAGCTTTATAATATTAGCTTTCGGGTCATCTTATTCAGAATGATGGACGTTATTCACCATTAGCACCAATCAGTCTACTACTTTCTTTATAATTAACGAAAAGAAACATCATCGAAAATCGAGAGCAATACCTTCAATGAAAAACCATGTGTAAAGGTTTGAGCAATACTTTCGGATATTGCTTGCATGCTCTTATGTACACATATATAATAACCTCTTCAATAGAATAAGGAGGATGTTGTGATGACGGAATGGATAAGTATTGAACATGCGAACGAACACAATTTAAAAGATGTTAGTGTGAAAATTCCCAAACGTAAATTGACAGTGATAACTGGTGTTTCTGGATCAGGGAAGTCAACACTCGCACATGACATTCTATTTAATGAGTCACAACGACAATATTTAGAGGCAATGGGAATGCAAGGCATTGAAAAACCAAATGTTGCACATATTAGTGGTGCTTCTCCTGCTATAAGTTTAAAGCAGCAAGAAACTTCATCTAATCCTCGATCAACAGTAGGAACTAAAACTGCCATGTATACGAGTTTACGTATGATTTATGAAAAGCTTGGTATCCGCCCATGTCCCAACTGCAAGAAAAAAGTGAACCCCATTCAGGCCATTGAAGAAACAGAACACGTAGATGGCGAGTTTACTGTTTTTCAAATTTGTCCCCACTGTGAGCATAAGTATAAAAAATTGATACGAAGCCACTTTTCTTACAACACAATCGAAGGCGCTTGCCAAAAATGTAAAGGTATCGGTAAAGTCATCCAAATTAATGTCAACACCTTATTTAATTCGGAATTGTCAATTGAAAATGGTGCGATTGCTTTATGGAACGGTCGATACTTAGACTATCAACTTGATAATATCAAAAGGACAATGAACTATTACAACGTGCCACTTGAACAAAATACATCGCTTAAACATTTTAGTGAATTACAATATGCTTTACTTTGTTATGGGACAAGCAGTAAGGAAGTAGGGAAGCTTACTGATAAAAAAGAACCGAAAACAGTAGGTGATGGTAAATTCCAAGGTGTAATGACAAACCTTTGGCGTAAATATCAAGAAAAAAGTGGAGATATGGGGAAAGAATCTATTTTTTTCTATAGTGATACATGTCCTGATTGTAATGGCACGAAATTAACTGAACAAAGCCGTAGTGTTAAAGTGATGGATCGTTCAATAACAGAAATCTCAACGTTGGATTTAGATCAATTGTTAGAGTGGGTCAATGACTGTAGGTTGATCCTGACTGAGGAGGAAATATCGTCAGTTGATGTCTATATTCGTGATATAGAAACTAAACTTAAACGTATAAAACGTCTTGGTCTCGGTTATCTCACATTAGAACGTGGGACAAACACTTTATCTGGCGGAGAAAGTCAACGCATTCGTTTATCTGCCATCTTAGATTCAGACTTAACAGATGTTGTTTATATTATCGACGAACCAACAGCTAGTCTTCATGCTAAAGACACTGAAGGTATCATTGCCATCATGAAAAAACTAAGAGATAAAGGCAATACAGTTCTAGTGATTGAACATAATACGGATGTCATGAGAGAAGCTGATTATTTAATTGAGATTGGACCAAAGGCTGGCCGATTCGGTGGCGAATTAATTGGTACTGGTACATTAGGGGATCTTGAAAAAAATGTGGAATCTCTAATTAAAGACTACATTTCAAACAGAAGTCAACCTAAGAAAAATGTTAGACAAGCAGGAAAAACACCCATTCATATTCAAGAAGCCACGCGTCATAACCTCGCTTCTGTAAGTGTATCCGTTCCTACTGAATCACTGGTAAGTGTAACAGGTGTCTCAGGGTCAGGTAAATCTTCATTGATATTTGATGTCGTAGGAGAAGAAGCAAACAATGTTTCAGGGTTAGACCAGTTTGACGAAATCATTACCATTAACCAAACAAGTATTTCAAAAATGAAACGCTCGAATGTTGCTACATATACCAATGTATTCACAGACATACGAAATCTTTTTGCCAAACTCGAAGTTAGTAAAGTACAAGGGCTTACATCTAAACACTTTTCATTCAATACGAATGGCGGTCGTTGTGAGACATGTGAAGGACTTGGCTATGTAATGAGTAACATGTTGTTTTTTAATGATATGGAAGTTGTCTGTCCGACGTGCAGAGGTAAACGTTTCAAAGAAAACATCCTCAATATCACGTACAATGGCTATAATATAAATGACTGCTTAGAATGTTCAGTTGAAGAAGCACTAGATATTTTCCGGAATGATTCAAAAATCCATAAAGTCCTCAAATTATTAACTGAAATCGGATTAGGTTATTTAAAACTTGGTCAATCACTTACAACATTATCTGGTGGTGAAGGGCAACGATTAAAGCTATCAACTTCTTTAATGAAGAAAAATAAACAAAAGAGTCTGTTCTTATTAGACGAACCTTCAACAGGACTGCACCCTTATGACATTCAATATCTGTTAGAGTTATTCAACCGTTTAATCGATAATGGTAATTCAATTATTATGGTAGAACATAACATTCATATGATCCATGCAAGTGATTGGATTATAGATTTAGGTCCAGAAGGTGGTGTCAAAGGAGGACAAATAATTGCAAATGGAACACCAATTGACATCAGGGCGAATCCATCATCTGTGACAGGTCAATATTTATAATAAAAGCTTAAAACCTTTTAATTGGTTTAATAAGACTTTGCGCAAGGACCTTTCACAATCTGACGCGTTAATAGGATAATGCGTCAGATTGTGTATTGGGCAGCCCCGAGACGTTGGGCCACATATATTTGGTGAGTAAATCTACATTTACCTGGCGATACTCTTTTATTAATCATCGAGCGGTATTTAGTATAAACTTGTCAATCAAAAAATGGACGCTAGGAAAAACGCAATGACTGCTGAAGAGTCATTGTTTTTTTTTCTTAAATCTAATAGACACTTAATTGTTGATCCGCTCGGGGAAACTCGATTTCCGCTGCAGGTCTGACGATCCTCGGTCATTACGTGCATGAGGGATCTCCTTTTACCCGCATTTCCCGTAGGACATTAAATAAGCATCCATGAATATACACTGTTACAAAATTTCGTCTCCCTTCATATTGATGGAGATCCAATTTGTGACTTTTTTTGGGTCTGGAAGATAAGTGCTGAAAGAATGTACAGAGTGAGGAGGTTCATAAATCCAAATCTATAGACAACTAAGTGAGTAATGGCAGAAAACGATAACGGAATAACGAATTATATGTTGAATAGATATGTGAAACAATACGCCTTTTTTTCAACAATCAGGCGCATTTCTGGAGCAAGAAATGCGTTCAATTTAATGAATTGAGCTAGATTATGGAGCAACGCAGTTGTGGTATAATACTAAAATTAGGAAGAGATTTCAAATGTTGTCCTTAGAGTAACGGGTCATGTTAGCTTAATAAGGATTAAAAGGGATGGATGGAAATGAGTTTAGCTAGCTATATTGGCTGTAATATTGAAATACCACTAAGTGGTGAAGATTCGAATGATATTATACTTATAGGTGATTCTTTTTCGGAAGAACAACACCGAATAAATATAAAGAAACACCAATTTACTACTACATATGTTTATGAAGTGTCAACTGATTGGGGGATTGAAATTTCGAAATTCACGAATTCAAGTGTACGTGCTCAATCAAAGCAAAAGCTTATTAGATTATGTGAAATTATGGATGAATATCTTGAACAAGGTGATTATTTCGAATTGTATAGCTGTTGGCTCGGAGAAGAAACAGAAAAGCGAGAAGCTGATCTAACCCTTCAAATCAATAACTTTGATATTGATCACATTAAAATACCTGAAAAAACGTTAGTGAGACTAGAAAAATGATGTCTTCTTCCTGTAATGGAGGTTGAAGTATTTTGGAGAAGTGAAAATAATGAATGAACAATGTTGCGAGGACAGGGGTTATCAGGCAAATTTCATGTGTGATATTCAGAACAATCCCTTTGATTGTTCTGACAAAATAATCATATCTAATAAAAGAGATAATAAATACGGATTGATTTTTCATGATGGTGGTTCTTCAAATGTAGAAATTGATTTTTGTCCGTGGTGTGGCTCGAAATTATAATTTGTCGTTAAATTAAAGAGAGGTGACTAGGATTAAAAATTAAGGTTGCTGAAGTAGTTTTTTGATAACCCAGCGAATAGAAGCAGCTCAGTAGTTCCAAGGACGCATTTCTTGAATAGAGAATGGCGTCTTTTCAAAAGGAATATTAATCGCAAAAAGAAGAAATGGAGTGAAAAATATTCATTCTATAATTTGACACAGAGGAGTAGCTTTTATGATATTAGAAGGAGTCATGCTTCAAGTTAAAAAAGGTATGGAACAGGAATATGAAGAGGCCTTTAGTAATGCTTCTAAAATTATTTCATCGATGAAGGGCTATATATCCCACGAATTACAACGTTGTATGGAAGCTGAGGGGAAATATTTATTATTAGTAAGGTGGGAAACTTTAGAAGATCATACAGTTGGATTTAGACAATCACACGAATATCAAGAATGGAAACATCAACTCCATCATTTCTATGATCCATTCCCGATAGTTGAACACTTTCAAAAAGTTGATCTTTCATAAAAATTTTGCTTTACAAACGTTGGCGTAAGTTGAGCATCTTCCGCAATCGGGCGCGTTTATTGAAGAACGCGTCCTTTTCCTGTATCGGTCAAAAAGTTGAAGATTAATACAGGGTCGATAAATATGAATTAAAGGTGGTCGAGGAACTGGTAGCAGAATGGACTATCAGCCGTGATTAAAGATTTAAAATGTTTGGTCGGCCAACGTGACTAAAAGTTTTATAAACCCACGTTCTTTTTTTCTGGATGGCTTCATCGTTCATTTTATTCGGCAATGTCTATATGAGGCAATTTACCTTTTAGAACTACAGTATCGGAAATGTTGGCTAAAATATTACCATGTCGAGGGAAGCTTGACACATACAAACGGTTACTTTATTTGAGCCCGACTATTTTTCGTGCCTTGAAGGGGACCGTATCGTATCCAACCCTTTGAGGAGGAAGGGGAAATCCTGAAGGTGCGGGAGTTTTATTTTAAAAATCGGTAATGAGGTTTTACAGATAATAAGGTGGAACCTGTATCCCTTTAATGTTTTACCAGTCATAATGCTAGTGACTAGACAGATAATAAATTTGAAAGTCAAAGTAGAACTTTCTTAATCTAAACGAAGAGGTGTTTGTTTGAATAAATTATTATCGCTTTTCAATAGAAGAAAGAGATCTTCTTTCCTAAATATGTTTGGTCGAAAAAGAGCTAACAGAAGAATGGTTTGGGGATCGGTTTTGAGCCTTGCCATGAGTGCTGCTGCCTATGGTCTGAACAGAAGGAGCATGAACAGCAACATTGGACGTACGTTTCAGAATCTAGTGAACACTAATCCTTTAAGTGGAGCCAAGCCAAACCTGGCAGCAATCAACGAATTTGCGAATGAAATAGCTCCTGACAAGAATCAAATGCAGAATGAATAGTAGAAAGCTCATTCAGGAAAGAGCCCACTCAGGTGGGCTTTCTTTATCTTTGGATAATCTCAATAATCCAGTCTTTTAAATCAACGATTCTTAAGTTTTCAATGCTTTTATTTGTTCCTGTCACTATGAGTGGAACCGTTGAATCTGCCTTGTGCATCGAGCCATGGGCACCTCCGCCGGAATGCTCCGGTGAACTTTCTCCTATGAATTCATATCCTGGTTTGGCATCCGTGATAAGAAAGCTGCCTTTTTGTGATTCTGCTGCTCCATATAGCCTTGCTAAAGCATCTGGGTAATTTCCAAAGCTGATTGTATTGTCTTTAATTTTCATATCGAGGATATCACTGTTTCCTTTTACGGACCATGACTGATGATATTGGTCCTTATAGGGGCCTCCTGGTTGAAATGACAGTTCCCCTTGATGGTCAGGGGAAATTACTTTAATACGTTCGTTCTCCTTCCATGCTATCCAAGATATACGTGACTCTTTTTGTAACTTTTTCGCCATTTGCCGTAGCTGAATGTCCTCTTTAAGAATATAAAGATACGCCATCCGTTCATTTGCGGTGATAACAATTTCGTCTTTAGCCCGGACAGCTTCGCCTAGCTCCAATATGTTGTATTCAGAGAGTTCTTTTCTAAGGTCTATGAGAGCTTCTTTTTTATTTGATTTCACTAAGGACTGGTTGCTGTCACCCATAATAACCCACACAATGTTATCGAGTGCCTCGTTCCAATCAGTGAAGCTATTCAGAACGTTTTGGAGCTGCTTATCCACATCTTCTATTCCTTTAATCGCGGAAGGACCTTTTCTGTGTACTGTATAATCATTTTCCGGTAAATACAGAATTGTAAAGGAAGGTAAAGTGTTATTCTTAAGAAGGTATATCAACTCCTCTGCTGCAAATGAATCATTCAGGCCAATTCGATTGACGGTATGATTGTTTTCCTGATTCTTTCTGGAAAACAATCCTAATGACAGCGTTTCAGGGCCCTTGGTTTGTATTTCATCAGGCAGGTTGGTCACTGCCGAAATGAAGGCAGGGACCTTCAGGGTATTAGGATAATTTCCACGGTAAATCAAAGCGTTTATAGAAGCAGTCTTTAAGCCTGCATTGTCCAGGTCTTCATGTATGGTTTTTACATTGCTACTCAAGTCTTGATTGTTATAGGCATAAAGACCGTTCCTTGCAAAATCAGAAACACCCAGCTTTAAGATTTCAAAAAATCCATTTCCATAGGTTATGATTCGTCTTTCTTTATCATTAAACCAGACAAGCCCTGGAATTTTATGCTGATCTGGATAAGTACCTGTAATTAAAGAACTGTCTATCGTGACCGACATTGTCGGATACGAACTTACCAGATCAGTGCTGTATTGGCCGTTCTTTTTAAAAAATTCCAGGGCGGGAGCTTTTCCGTCCTCAATTGCCTTTTTCAGCGATTTATCCATTAATGAGTCAATAACGAGGAGAACCACTTTCGGATGGTATTGGCTGCCAGTTTGCTGAGGGAACGGTATCTTGGTATCCATGGGCGAGTCCTGGCTGCTGCCGGTAAACCCGATAGCAAAAATAAGAAAAGAAAAAATTACTAATAAACGTTTTATCATGACTTCATCCCCAGTAATGGTTTGATTTCCTTAATCTTTAGTATTAACAGATGAATTAAATTAATGAGTTATATAAATTAAAGAGAGGGTACTGTTCTATGGTTAAGAAAAAAGTAACAAAAAAATCAAAAATAATTCCAGATATTCTTGAGATTTTGACAGTTATCAATTGATAGCAATCTCCATCTATTTTCATTGTTCCTTTATAGGGAGGTTGGTGGAATAAAGTAGTGAGTTAATGCAATAAGCCCCAAAAAAATTAGGATTTAAAGATGGAGAAGAATTAATGGTTGCAAGTCACGAGTCAAAGTTAAAATTAGTCCAGTTTAGCAAATATGACATTCCAGGTTTAATTGTGCTGTGTGAATCAGTTGGTTGGGATTATGATGAATATAAAATTGGCATAGTTAAGTCATATTGATAAGGATTTATTTTCCGAAAGCCCCCTTACTCCAACTTTTTGAGGGGATGGGCAAAAACCTCTCAAGATTGCAGTGAATATGTAGAATGGGGAGAGTAAGCCAACAGTAAATCTCCTGAATGATAATAAAACAATGGAAATTATTGATAAAATAATGGTATACTAAAGATACAGAAATCTGGAAGGTGGAATTGGGTTTGCCAACATACTTGTAATGGTTTAAGCAACTAAATAGTACATTTCTTTTTGAACATTAGTGTTCAATGACGGGAGAAGTGTGCCTATTTTTAACCATTACAGGGAACGCAGGATAGTCAGTTGTTTTAATTCCAGCGGGATACCTATATGGTATTCCGCTTTTTTAAATGGGAAATTTTTCTCCATTCAACCATTTTTTGCGTTCCTCTGAATAAATAGGAGGAACTGGTGTATGAGTTTAAATAATTTATTCACGTATGAGATCATTGCTAAGGAAACCCCTTATATAAAACGAAATTGCAGTAAATGTAAAACGAACACAAAATTTTATTGTAGTGAGAAATTCAGGGTAAATGCGAATCAAAAAATAGTTGATATTTGGCTTATTTATAACTGTACACATTGTGAGGGAACTTGGAATTACCCCATTTTATCCAGAGTAAATATTAATAAAATTGACTCAATGCTCATTCAAAAGTTTATGAATAATGATAAAGAGACCATTTGGTACTATGCTTTTCAAATCAACAAATTAAGAAAACTATGTAATGATGTAATTACAGATATACGATACGAGTTAAGAAAAGAAAAGCTCGATTCACGATCTAACAAGTTTACAATTAGTCTTTGCTATAAATATGATTTTGGTCTTAGAATAGATAAACTTATAGCAGAAATTCTTGGCATTTCAAGGTCAAAAGTAAATAAACTGTCTCAGAATGGAACGATTTTACTAAATCCGAACATTAAGATGAAGAGCAATGTTATAGATGATTTACAAATTACAGTCAAAGGTGATTGGTACAAAGTTGATGCTTTAACATCATAATCTATTATCATTGCAAAGGCTATTCTCTAAGGGTACAGGTGAAGGTCGGGCAGCCGATCTTCAACTGTACCCTTATTCCATTATTGGGGCAGCATTCCTGTTATGAAGAAACTTTCTTATAACAAATGGAGCAGAATCATGTGATTAATTAATAAAGTGAAAAGGATTTAGCCTCTTATAGTTCGAATAATTCTAATCATGCGATTTATATTTTGTGAATTTATTCATTAGGGGGTTTTTGATTTTCCTGTGTTTATTGATAATGATGTACAGGGTCAATCTATATGGGAATGGAAGTATGGTGCGGGAGTAGGATATAAAAACATTGTATTAATTACTCTGGATACAGGATTGGTCGGGCATAGTCAGCGATGGTAAGGTAGTATATGGCACAACATTTAGTGCCGGGACGAACCTTGGTAGCCGGGCAGGAATGACTGGTGCTGCAGCATATGCATATGCAAAGATGCTGAAATAGCTAAAGGTTAGAACTAAACTGATGATGTTTTTCTTGAGCTAACGGTTTACTTCAATAAAGAGTAAGGCTTTTCTTGTTCCACTAACATAAGCAGTTTAGTTAAATAAACTTTCATGCACATTCAACATAAAAAACCATCCTCTAAAATATTTAAAGTGATGGTTTTTAAGATATTTTATTTAAGATTTTTCCAACAATAAATCCGAATATTAATCCAGGAAAAACAAACAACATTGGGAGCCATACAGGACCCAATAACACTCCAAATATCGTAAAGTCTGAGGAGAAAATTAATCCAACAGTTACAAAAAACGCAGTGAACACATACGAAAGGAAAGAATAAGGGGCTTTGTCTCCTCCTGCGTCTTTAACTGCATCCCACATAGAAAAAAAGTACAAACAAGGATAAAACATCAACCACTGATAGTTCGCATATTTTATTGCATTGGCAATTTCTCCGTGAAAACTCATAAGTATGATCTGATTGAAATTGGATTGTATATTAATCAGAAATTCAAGTATTAATAAAACTGTGCCTTTAAAATACTTTCCGTTTAAATACTGTCCAAACCCAGGAAGTGCAATGCTCCATATTAATTTTTCAAATATGCTCTTATTCACTCAATAACCCCCAGCAATTGTGCTTACTAGACTTCATTTGCAATTTCTTTTCTGTTAGGAGCAAGTGGGGGTGGTTCTAACCATTTTATTTTGTGCCATAATATTAAACCATTTCTTTGTTACCATAAGATTTTTGAGAATAGTACCCTCAAAAGCGGTCAGAAGGTCTGTACGCATGGCTTCTGCTAGTCCTGCCCCATGATAGTTTTGTGCAGCTTGAAACTAAAAACCGATATGATGATCATTAACTTATCGGAAAAAGGAGAGTCCGTTGAAGTTGTAACTTCTGCTTCCCAAGATTTCGGAACTGGTAAGTTATCTTTTTGCATTATTTTTGGAAAATTTTTTATTTGACCTTAAGTCGTGTTCTGGGAATCAGTTAAGAACTTTCTTTCTTCTTTTATTTGAGCGACTTGACTGAATGCGATAGAAAGGGTTTAGCCATAATGCTTTTTTAAGGCTGAAAGAAATACAAATGATATCTGTCGCTGATAATTTTCTACTTTTTCCGAAAAATCCATCTGTGAAATCTTGGCTGGACGTCTGCTCACTTGGGGAGCATGTCGCGGTGGGTGTCGCTTATAGAATTCGTGTAACTGGCCGGATGGAAAGTGTATAAAAAAAGATTATTGATAACAAAGCCCTGTATAGAATAGGCGGAATGCCTCTGGTGTTCGAAAAGGTAAATTTAATCTCTTTTGTTTTTTTCTATGGTAAATTTCTTACGATCATCATACTATAGTAAGGAATTAAGCATAAAAATTATGTTCAAGAAAAACAATCTCAAACTCAGTACTCTTTTCATATCTTATTGAAAATCCACAGTAAAGAGAATATTTCTGTTTTGGCCGCAGAAAAGAAGTTTTAACAAGTAATATCCTTTCGCGGAAAAACCCTAAAGTATGTGCCGAGAAGTTACCATTTCTCGATTAGCACCTGCCACCGTTTCTATTTATGGGACCAATTAGACACTGGTGGTTCATTAAACCAATTTTTCCTTATTAATAACTTCAGTCCTTTCTCTGAATAGTCTTCAACCATTTTGATTAGTTCCTTTAAAGAATCTATATGATCCTTTTTATAACTGGATACCACTGCATTTTGTAGATTACTTATACTTACTGGATTTAGGAACATTATTAAGTTTGCCATTAATTTATCTGAAAAAGGTGATTCCTTTACTTTGTTAACGTGAGCCTCTAGTCCAGTTGTAGTTGGAATTCCATTTTCTCTATAGATATCGGATAAAGAGGCTGATTGATAAAATGCTAGCTTTTTCCCTTCTAGTATAAATTTCTTTGTGTCCATATCCTCTACGACTTCAGAAAAACCGATACAAAGAGCAACTCCAACATTGTTACATTGAAGGGAACTGAACATATTTGCCAATTCTACCGCATTAAGTGGCCGTTGCTGAGTTGATGCAACTTTGAATAGTTTCCCATCCCTTTCATCTGCTTTTTTATAAGAGAAGGAATTATTTTGTAATAAATCTTTATCATTAAGCAATTTTAATAAAGAAAAATCTAATTGAATTACATCATTGAGTAGTTTTTTATAAAAATTTTTTACTTTATAATCTGTTAATTCAACATATTGAATAGCGAGCGCTTTCAATCCATTACTCGTTATATGCTTTAAGATTTCTATAATTAATTGGTCTGAAAATAGCTTTGTTGTTGAACTATATATATCATCTTCCATGAAGAACGGTGTATTTTTATATCCTTCCTCAGACAATAATTGAGTAGCCTCTTGTTCTTGATATGTAGAGATTTCATATATTTCATTTAAAGTATTCCTTAAATCAGTATCCTCAGAAGTTTCACTAAGATATTTTAATAATAAATTGATCATGTTTGAACTTGATTGTAAGTACCAAAGGAATCCTAATTCATTTACGTTCATTTTATACCTCCTAAAGAATCAATTTCTTTTTTTAGTTTGTCAATAAAATTCTTGATTATTCATGAATCAGTAATTCTTCCTAAACACACATAGATTGATCTCGAATAACAAGCGAAGATATGAAACTAACCTTAAGCTTGAATTCTACAGAATAGTATTGTTTGGCCATATAAAAAACTCCCCAGGTAAACAGATTTTATATTTGATCTGTCTACCTTTAGGGGAGCATATCACTATCAATGGGTATGCCATTTATTCAATAGAAACAATCTTTTAGAGACAGCTTTTAATATAATATTCATGAAATTGCCAAGTTTGAACCCACTGTACAACCCTTAGTTCCGGCAGTGTTCAGTTTTTTACCAGACAGTCGAAAAGTAAACATAGAAAAAACTTTTGAATTACTTAAACACCAGGTTCTTCAAAGTAGCTATTTTCTAGGTTTTCATTGAACTTAATACTCAGTACTTTTAAATTTGCTTTTACGTAGGGAATAAATCATAAATAAAAGTGGAATGTAGCTATTTATAAAATAGAAACCTACCTCTGAGGTGAATTTCCCTAGTGAATCTACTTTCAGACGGTATTTTGCTCCACTATCCATTCACTCCCGTCTGGAGAAAGTTTATCTTCGTTTCAATTTCAACTTCTAAATTTGGGTATTGATCATTAAAGCTATCTTGCGTCCAATCCCGAGCAATTTGAATTAGTTGAGTACATACTATCAGATACTGACCAACTCATTTTCTAATCTTAAGCCTTTATTATATGCACCATAAATCTTCCGACAATTTGCTTTGCAGTGGTTAAATAGGTGCTTCGACGATGAATTTCGTTTATTTCATCTACTTCTTAAAAGCTCTCTATCCTTTAATTCTTCCTTCATTTCAATTTTGGCCTGAGTAACATTAATTGATTATGACGGGGCACTTTGGGATATTAGAGAGGACATTGAAAAGAGAACAGAAGGCTGGGTTCGTTTTGGTGTACTCGTTGCTATGGGTGCCAGGAGTCCTGAAATTGTTTTTGCTATTCTTAAGCAATCTCTTATGAATTACAAAGACAAGCTACTCAAGCAGACAGACTTACTCCTCAATGAACCTGTAGAACAGAAACCTGAGAATGAAAAAGAAGATGGAGCATAACAGCTTTATCTTCTTAAAATTAAAAATTGGAGGCATTTAACATGCAGCAATCAATCCGAGTATTGGATCTACTTACAGAGGATGAGAAATTAAAATACGAAGCATTACAAGATCGATTACTTACAAGTAACAATCACATTAGTGCCTGAATTTATAAGAAGAAACTTCATGAAGTTGTAAAAAGAGCAAAATCTCGATACTTACATAGTATTAGAGAGGTCTTCTAAACATTGTTTACCACTGCCTTCACATTTGAGGCAGTGGTTTTTTATTTATTTGAATTTAGTAATATGTTAAAATTAGGATAATAAAATTTGTAGAAGGAGGCGAGTTGGATGAAAAAATTCAAGGAGTTACTCACAAGCAATGAGTATACCAAATTAAAAGAGCTGCAGAAATTAATGTTGGAAGTTGATTCATTTTCAAGTGTAGAGCGATACCAGAACGAGATTAGCGAAATTATTCAAAGAGCTAAAGATCGATTTTATTCTGATAACCCATCATTAATTGAATTCAACCCTAAATCTCCTAAACATCCTTTCAGCTCCGCCAAACAGCTATCTGTTAAAGACATCCTGACTGATAATGAACGTGAGGAAGTTGAATACCATGAAACAAAGCTTCTAAAAACAATGTCTCCGATAGTTGCAAAAAAGGCTCGATTAGAGATGGAAAAAATTTGCCGTACTGCTAAAGATAGATACAATGGAATTGACAATGTTTAATATATACAAAAAAAGTACGGGGGTTAAATACCCCCCGTACTTTTTTTGTATATATTATTTTAGAAATATTTGTTATTGAAACTACCCACAATATAAAAATTCCCTTTTTCATCTCTGTAACTCTCTGGATCTTTTTCTTTAGCGGGTTCGCCATATAGGGGTAGTACCAGCGGAGCTGTCACTACCCGAAATAAGGAATAAAGTTAAATATGCAAAGTATTTTCTATTTCTAATTGCCTTTCTTCGATTGGAATTCTCTCCATCATATCCAATTTAAAGAGACCATAAGGATTTACATGGCTATATATAAGTGGACTTAACGCTCTCAAGTCTTCAGGTGTCATCATATCCTGCCACTGCTTTTCCGATAATACAGATTGAATGAATCATGAGTGTATTAATATACACGAGGCAATTTTGTAATAAATGCAGGGAAAGAACGGCAACCTCTTGGTCTTTCAATCTATTTGTAGAAATTTCTCCACCTTTTCCGTAAAAAATAAAACCATTGGCGGAATTCCAGTTCTCTACCACATTGAGACCTTCATTAATTTCTCTCCGAATGTCTTCCGATCCTAAATAATCACATAAGAAAATGGTTTTAATGACTTTTCCCAGCTCAGATAGAGCCTGATAAGTCGGATGTTTTAGGTTACTTCTTGTAAATCGCTTTAAGATAGCCTCTGTTTCGGCAGTTCCAAGACGCAGGGCCGTAGCATATTTAATCATCTGATCATATTGCTGACGAATCAATTCCCAGTTAATAGGTCTTGTAAGAATCGGTTGTAAATTAGGGAAAGCATCACTCATCCATTATCTGGCCTATAAAGTTTTTGTGAATTGATAGCTTTTAATCTGGGCATAAGCTGAAAACCCAATAGATGGCAAAATGCAAAAGCTACTTCGCTTTGACCGTGACTGTCTACATAATTCTTTTCACCCTCCATGCTTGTACAATGTTTCAAAACTCCTTCAATCATAGACGCTACCTAAGAAGAAGAACATGATTTTAATTGAGAATAGATACAGGTTGAATGTTTCGCTACATGCCAGTAAATCATTACACCTCTGCCCCTATACCGAATATGCCATTCAGTCATTAGATTTTGGTCCCACGCACCAAATTTCTTGGAATCGGAAGCACAGGAAGTTGTTCCTTCTCCCCATATATCTGTCAATTTATTTTTCGCAAAATGGCATTCACAATCTAAGCAATAGCGTTACGTAGATTGTCTTTATCAATGTATTTTCGCCGTATATATAATAAATCTTTATACTTTTCGCCTTGTTTCCCATTTGAAACTCGCTTAACCCTGCATTTGTCCCCAAACCGTATAAACATAAGATAAGCCTCTTCTGTAGCAATTCTTTACTAATGACCTCTCTTGATGCTGCTGTTTTAAAAAGGTCCGTAAAGTTTACACGCAAATCAGCTTCCTTGAGGATATCTAGTAAACTTGTCATTGGCCATCGTTTCATAATTTCAGCTTTTAGGCGTGATAGGTTAACTGGCTCAGGCACCGGATCAAAAGGAGAAATAGATATTCGTCCATTACCGTTCCCTTTCCCTTTTGTTATAATACGAACCTTATTATTTTTAGGAATTCCTTGATCCAATTTATTTAATACCTTTTTCATTTCTTCCTTTAAATTTGTGATAAAATCATCGGGATTAATAGGTTTTTTCAGTGCTTTATAGTTTTCTTCGCGACGCTGTTCAAAGTCCTGCGGCAGATCTTTATCTGGATTACGATATCGTTCCGAACCAGGTACCCATATTTCTTTGCATCGTAGCCTATCACGTAAGGCTTGCAAGGTGCTAATCTCATAATTAATACGATTGATTCTCTCTTCGCCTGAAGTCTCCTGTTCCACGACTAGGTATCTCCAGCTGGGACGGATCACACCATCTAATGGAACCTGGTCAGACTTTGGAAAAAAGTGAGCATTTGAATTTATATATTTTTTTATAAGTTCTAACTAAAGTTAGTCTAAAAAGTGGACACAAGAAAATGATAATTCGTTACACTATAACTATCATTAATAAGGACGTGTTCACATGAGTAAACATCATTCGCAAGAATATAAAGAGTATGTGGCAAAGATGGTGGTCGAAGAAGGCCGAAAAGCAACAGATTTAGCTTACGAGTTAGAAATCCCTTACTCCTCCATTATGCGATGGGTGAGAACGTTTAAAGAGAAGAAATCGGCTGACAAATCAGTTTAATACATTACTCCTTCTGACTTTGAAAAATTAAAGAAGCAACATGAGAAAGAGTTAAAATCTCTTCAAGAGGAAAACGAAATCTTAAAAAAGGCGATGCACATCTTCATGAAAAAACCAGAGTAAAGTATGAATTTATTGATGCCCACAAAGATGAGCATACGATGGTGAAGATGTGCGAGGTTCTAAATGTAGCAACGAGCGGTTACTACAATTGGGTAAACCGACAAACTCAAGAAGAGACAGAAAAAGAAAAGATGAAAAATGAAATAAAACAAAAGATCTGTAAGTCGTTTCATGAGAGTCAAGGTACGTACGGTAGTCCTAGAGTACACGATGATCTAATCGAGTGGGGATACACTATTTCTCAGAAAACGGTGGCTCGGTATATGCAGGAATTGGAGCTAAGAGCGACACCGTTGGAGAAGTATGTCGTCACCACAGACTCGGATCACGATCTAACGATCTATCCTAATTTAGTCAGAAGACAGTTCGATGTAAACACTCCAAACACGATTTGGGTCGCCGATATCACGTACATACGAACCCTGCAAGGTTGGGTGTATCTCGCTTCTATTATGGACCTCTTTTCACGAAAGATTGTCGGGTAGAGTTTAGGGGAATCTATGAGAACAGAGCTTGTTTTTAGAAGCATTACAAATGGCTATCACCACAAGGAGGCCTGGTGGTGGACTGATCCACCACTCTGATCGTGGCTCTCAATATTTTTCAAATGAATATGTAGATGAATTGAATCACCATGGGATTAAAATGAGTATGAGTAGAAAAGGAGACCCTTACGAAAATGCCTGTATTGAATCATTTCATGCGACAATAAAGAAAGAGCTTATTTATCGCTGGAGATTTGAAACAAAAGAAGCAGCCGTAAAGGCCATCAACCATTATATTACGAGTAGATATAACGAGAAAAGAAAGCATTCTAAGCTGGGGTATCTGTCCCCTAATAACTTTGAGAGAAACTATCAACATTCAATCCTGGATTCCATCTCATAAAACAGCCATTTGGCGTTAGAATGGATCAATCATGGGGTTGATTGATCATTTCGAATGCCCCACCAAACGAAGTGCGGTAGGATATTGACAAGTTGGCATCTCATTTTTAAATGTCCATTTTCTTGAAAGAAGTCCAAAAAAGAGCACGAATGATTGAGCTTTTTAAAATGGTGAAAGTTAATCTAACAAATCAAGAGGCTGATGAGAAGTTCGAGATATACTTGTCTTTATTTAAGAAGAATTGGAAAGCTTATATAGATGTGATAGAGGTACTAGACGAACTAAAACAATTAGGCTATCCATTGGGCGTTATTAGTAATGGAGATTTTCAACAACAAGTGGAAAAGCTGAAACGAATCGGAGTAGAAGAGTACTTTAACTGTGTTATTACTTCAAGTGAAGTAGGTGCAGCAAAACCAGACAAATCAATCTTTATGGAAGCCTGTTTCCGAACGAATAACACTATTGAAAACTGCTATTATGTAGGTGATCGTGTGGATACAGATGCATTAGGTAGCAAGATGGCTGGAATGAAAGGAATATGGTTAAATCGAATTGATAAGCAACAGCATCCAGAAATTATTGTCATAAGGTCTCTCCATGAATTATTAAAAGTTATATCATAAATTATTTTCTAACTTATCTATTTTCAAAGGGTAATAAGACTAAATATCCTCCACCAAAAACAAGTCGGGGGTATGCGTTTATTGAAGGATTAAAATTAAATCTTGGTATCTCCTTTATTGCGGGTGGTGACAGCTTCGCTGGTACTACCCCTAATATGATCAGAAAGTGTCTATAGAGAAGATGCCTTTGATGCCATAATCTCTATTCGGCTGTTGAATAGTTTTGACGCATACCGGAAGCCTTGATCAGAATGGAGAACGGCTCCAGTTACGACTTTTTCCTTGTCCATCTTTCTATCCTATCGTATTTAATACAAGTTCAAGACTATATCTGTTGGATAGCTCCCAACTTACTATTTCGTTATTAAAGAGATCTTGTATGACCGATAATTATTAAAATTCTTCCCCAACAAATACTTAGGTTATATCCGTTGCCATTTTTTGTTTAGGTCCAGATTTCTTGATTTTCATTTTAGGTGATTAGGAAAATTGACAGAAGTACTGTGGCATTGCTGTTTTCTCTTCCTTCGGATGACGGATTGTATGTCTATTTCCGACATCATTGTCCTTTCTTTGCTATAGAAAATTCCCCTCCAAGTACATTCTTTCCTCCATAGTATCAAGAAGGTTTTTTGAATGTCTGCTTAAGGGGACATTAACAAATTAAAGAAAATGTTGAGGTTTTTTGTATGTCGCTGGAAAAATATTTCTTAGTTTTATCACGTATTTGTTTCGGCAAGACACGATCAAGCCCTTCATTTAACCATGAAAGAGTTTTACTACGCAAAAAATCACGCATTTTTTCTTCCGCAGAGAGCATAACTAAATTGATGGTGCAAGAGGATGGGGCTGTACAACAGTTTTCTCTATACAAGTAGCCATTGTCTTTAATGTTTTTACATTGAAAAATAGGCTTAGGACCATTCAACTGCTTCAACAACATCCCAGAAGGAAATATCTTCTTGAGACTTAGATAACCTATATCCTCTCTTTACACCAGGGACAGAACTTACAATTCCACCCTTAGATAATTTACCGAAAATTTTTGAAAGAAATGTCTCAGATAGGCCTTGAAATTCTGCCAGATCCTTTATCCCAACACTTTCATTGGAAGGCACATCAATTAAATAAACAAGACAATGTAAAGCTTATTCAACACCGACGCTATATTGCAATAAAATCACCTACTTATTATTAGGAAGTATTAAATTGTATATTATGAGTATTTAAAGGTTTAGTCATATGTCAGAAATGTCTTTTAGTGAATTTTATTCAATTGACAAAGATAATTATATAACTTATTATTGACCGTGTTAATCGTCGATTAAATTAGTCTTTAATAATTATTCATATTTCATTTTAAAGGAGAAATACAAATGAACAAAACACTTATCATTAACGCACATCCTAAATTCGATGATACTTCTTCAATTAGCTTGCAGGTTTTTAACCACTTTTTGCAGACTTATAAAAAGCTAATCCCTAATAGCGAAGTAATTGAACAAATTAACTTGTACAGTGATTTAGTGCCTATGATAGATAAAACAGTATTAAGTGCATGGGAAAAACAACGAAACGAAATGGAGCTAACAATCCAAGAACAAAAAGTAACGGAGCGTATGTCCGAGATCTTACAACAATTCAAAAGTGCAAAAACGTATGTTGTCGTTTTACCCTTGCATAATTTTAATATTCCATCAAAGTTAAAAGATTATATGGACAATATCATGATCGCTCGTGAAACTTTTAAATATACTGAAAATGGGTCTGTGGGTCTACTTAAAGACGGCCGAAGAATGCTTGTCATACAAGCAAGTGGATCAATCTATACAAATGATGATTGGTATACAGAAGTTGAATACTCTAATAAATACCTGAAGTCAATGTTCAATTTCCTTGGCGTTGAAGATTATCAAATCATTCGGGCGCAAGGAACAGCTTTACTAGATAGAAATGAAGTGTTGCATCAAGCAAATAAAGAAGCTGAAGAAGCAGCTTCAAGATTAGCACTA
The DNA here is from genome assembly GCF_056838065.1 of Rossellomorea sp. H136. Taxonomy (NCBI): domain Bacteria; kingdom Bacillati; phylum Bacillota; class Bacilli; order Caryophanales; family Bacillaceae; genus Rossellomorea; species Rossellomorea sp. H136. Next base: position 2,582,114 of record NZ_CM166371.1, on the reverse strand, counting down.
GAAAATGAAATATAAGAAGATAATTAAAAAATTAGAACAAAAATTTGATAATTACAATATAGCACCATAGGCACTTAGAATATTGATATGATGGATCAGAATACGAAAACAACAGTTACAGACCTTAACTTCGTGAATATATCAAAATTCGGGCTTCTCAAAAAGTGGATGTGCATTTAGTATTAACCTGAATTCAGTTGATCACTAGAAAAATGGTGAAAAACGTTTTTATACAGATACAGAAAAAGTAGCTTTTGAGTAGACAGAGTACTTGAGCACTATGACGAGGTTTGTTGACTGTGTTCTAATAATTAATCACATTTACGTTTGGAATAGAATATCGATTGTAGTAGGGGATACAGTAACTGAATCATAATAACTCTAAGCGAGCATCTGTTAGTGTTCAGTTCAGTTCGGTTATATTTAGTACTATTATTTATCTTCAGCAATTGGGCACGATTGTTGAAGATAAACTTTTATTTTACTCCCATCAAATACAGCAAGGTGGCGTTCTTTTTACTTTCCAGCATAAGACTTAAAATCCAGTTATTACCTTTGCAATTCCTTATTGGGCTGTTGTCACCTTCGCTGCCACTACTCATATTTATTAATTAGTATTTTTCGCTCGAAAAAGCTGTTGCCAAATAAGTTCCCCTAGAAATCAGATAGTATATCCAAGGTATTTAGTATCTTGATTTGACAGTTCTTTAAGTTCTGAGTGTCCCTCGAGAATATAGGAATTCTTACTTGTTTAAAGGCCTTGTAAAAAGTCATGTGAGTTTTTTGTACTCTCTTGGCCACTCGAGTTTGCCTCGTCAAACCCGAGACATCACACTTCCTTTCATTCATATGCTTGTTTAAGTCTGGAGTCAGAACCAAAATGGAGTTATCAATATTTGCAAATCAACGAATTTTTTGAAATTGTTGAATACTTCGTAAATAAATGAATATATTTGAAAGTTCATAAATTTACAATGAAAAGGTTGACACAAGAGTGCTAGAAAATCGAGTTGTAATCGTTCTTAGAGTTCCCCTGGAATTAGGCATGCGATATCGCTCAAAATTAGCGACAATAAATTCTGATGTAGTGATTTAATTGACTGCTAAGCAGGTGGAAAAATGAGATATATTCGATTCTCCGAGATACAAAATTGGGCAAACGATTCATGTTGATGGTGGTATGATTTTCAAAGTAAAAATAAGGAGTGACATAATGAGAGAAACGGTAGAGAGAAATGGAAAAAGTATGACCCTGATTGATTTGAGTGATAAGTTAAAAAATAGTACATCAGAATTCGAGCCAAGTCCTCATAAAATTAATTACTTCGATCACAAACAAGCGGTAGAAACTACTAAGAAGTTTTTAGGGCTTGGGAAGGAGTATTGGCCACAAGGAGAGGGGTGGTCAGTAGAAGATGTTAATCTTTCGACTCACAGTGGAACGCATATCGATGCACCTTACCATTATGGATCGACAATGAAAAGTGGAGAACCAGCACGGACAATTGATGAGGTACCACTTTCTTGGTGTTATGGAGATGGTGTTGTACTGAGTATGACTCATAAGCAGGCTGGCGAAGCCATTACGATTGATGATTTACAAACTGAACTTAGTCGAATTGAATATAAACTGAAACCCTTTGATATTGTATTGCTTCGCACAGATGCTTCGAAATATTTTGAGAATAAAGGTTATGAATTCCAACATCCTGGTTTGATTAGATCGTCGACTGAATGGTTAGTGAATCAGGGAGTAAAAATGATAGGAATCGATGCTTGGGGGTTAGATAGACCCTTTAACGTATTGGCAAAGGAAGCATTGGAGGGGAAAACTCAGTTTTGGGAAGCTCACATGCTTGGACGAGAAAAAGAATATTTACAGATCGAAAAACTAACAAATTTGGATCAACTACCAAAACCATACGGGTTTAAGGTTTCAGCCTTTCCAGTCAACATCGAAAAGGCAAGTGCTGGCTGGGCTAGGGTTGTAGCTATCCTGGAAGATTAGAACAAAATCACTGGGTTTTGTCCCAATCCAATCCCCATCTTTCTTATTAGGTATGGTGACAATCTAGATGCTCAAGTCCTCGGATCATCTCTTTATTAAAAACGAAATCACCCGGTGCTTTGATTAAAGTCCTTGCTGACTGGTAAACGGATTATTGCGGGGATAGAGGCGATGCACATGATCAAAGGATGACTTACTCTTCAAGGGAATGTTTGACCAAAATCAATAGCATTCATCTTTCATCCGTATGGACTAGTGATTAAGAGTAACGGGCATAAAATATTTTTGCTTTTTTATATTTTATTCAAGTATTGCATCTGACCTTTATTAGTAATACAGAGTAAAGATGAAAAAATACACCTAAAAATATAGGGACTTACCCAAAAGGTCGTTAAAAAGCGATTCTTTTGGGATATTTTTTATTTTCATTTTATTTTTGAATTTTTGTTTTTTTGGACAGATCAACGTTATTTCCTTTGTCTAAACTTTTTATCTCATTCTTTACTAGGTAAGAGATCTTGTGCCCGTATTGTAAATCGTGGAGTACAGATGGTTACAGATATCCGAAAAGCTGGGTTTGAAAGAGGGCTCTTCGTGATACGACGAGCGCGTGAATTTGGTGAACCAGATGTCGAACACTTGGCCTTTGTGGGTTATCTTCTTCAACCGAATGGAGTTGACACTCCAAAAAAACGTTGTTAAAATGGAGTCATCACTACAAAAAATAAGTGGGGTGAACTGATGTTATTAAAAGTGTAATTGATTTCAAGAGAAGGAAATGTTTGTAACCAACGACCTGAGAACGAACAAATGCAACTTTTTGAACATGTTATGGAACAATAACAGTCCGAGCAACCTTGAAAAGCTTACTACATAATAATATCCGATTTGATAATATTTTGAATAAAAAGATAATCTATATCTCTGTGGGATTTGTATTTCAACTAAGTCAAATGTGTCCTTGCTATTATATTAAAACCTACAAACTAAGGTGGAATTTAATTTGGCAAATAAAAAAACGAAAACTATCATAAGCCGAAATGAAAGTGACGAATGATACTTTTATTTTGGCTTTTTGCATTTAAATATCTAGTATAGAGAATGAATAATACCCAGGCCCATTCTTTACACATAAAAAAAGGACTGATAGAAAAAGATGAACAGTTCTACATTATCATTTAAAGAAAAAAGACAATTATTATTAAAGTATTTAGATGTAAATCCTCACCACTATAAATCTATTATTGATTGCTCTCCTGATATCGTTTTTGTAATCGACATAGAAGGCCATATTATCAAACCAAATCGAGAATTTGAAAAAATATCAGGATACAGTAGTGAAGAATTAACCCATATGACCCTACAGAAATTAATGGGATCCAAACAAGCTGATAAATTTTTACATCATTTACAGTTATCACTTAAAGGAAGTTTACAAAACTTTGATTGTTCGATTATTAATAGTAATCAAAATCGTATTGATCTTAATTTCACTCACTTTCCAGTTGTCGTAGGAAGTGAAATATTAGGTGTTTACGGAGTTGCTAAAAATATCACAGAAATCATGCAGAGTAGGGAAAAGTTAGATGAAAAAGACTTTCTCTATCAATTACTGACAAATAACTACTTGGGGATGACCACCAGAACGGATTTAAATGGTAATATTATCTATATCTCTCCCGCTTACCTCCAGATCCTTGGATATACTCCAGATGAATTAATTGGAACTCCTAGTTCTAGTTTGATACATATTGAGGATTTTGAAAAAGCAAGAATAAATCAAACACATTTGATCAATAAAAAAGAAAGCGGTTTTGATACATATCGAGTCCGGAAAAAGAATGGATGCTACATTTGGGTTGAATGCCTATGTAAGCCGTTAATTGATTCTAATACGAATCATGTAAAAGAAATCATTAGCGTAGTAAGGGATATTTCGGAAAGAAAAAAAGCCGAAGAAGTTATAAGAATCAGTGAAGCGCGGTATCGAAATATAATCGAACACACTCCCGACGCTATTATTGTTGTAAAGGATTCTATTATTGTCTATACCAATGATACAAGTTTAGAAATTTTTGGTGCCACAACCAAAGAAGATTTACAGAATAAAAGTATATTTGATTTTATACATAAAGAATACTTCAACTTGGCTAAAAGGAGAATTCAACAAGTAAAGAATGGCCAAACGGCTGACTTTAAGGATTACAAAATTAATCGATTGGACGGCAGTGTTTTGGAGGTGGAGGTCAAAGCCGTACCAACTGTTTTTCAAAATGAGCCTGCAATTCACTCAATTATTCGAGATGTTTCCAAAAGGAAACAAACACAAGAGCTACTACTCCAATCGGAAAAATTAACAGTGGCTGGGCAGCTTGCAGCTGGAATTGCTCATGAAATTCGGAACCCACTTACTGCAATTAAAGGTTTTTTGCAGCTTATGGAAGCAAAACTTACTGATTATAAGACGTATTTTGATATTATCACTTCCGAAATGGATAGAATTGGATTGATATTATCTGAGCTTTTGACTCTTTCTAAACCACAGAATATGAAGTTCGCCAAAAGTGATATTGAACAAATCCTTGAAAGTGTTAAAACTCTCATAGATACACAAGCGCTTATGAACAATATCGAAATCATAACATTATATGAAACGAATATTTTCTCCATTTTTTGTGATGAAAATCAATTAAAACAAGTGTTTATTAACTTCTTGAAAAATTCTATCGAAGCAATGCCAGACGGTGGGAAAATTACCATAGTATTACGGAGTCATGGGTTTGACAAGTTAAAGTTATTGTTTATTGATGAGGGTAGTGGAATTCCAGACCATTTATTAAATCGTATTTACGAACCTTTTTTCACCACAAAAGAGAATGGCACAGGACTTGGGCTAATGATCTCGAAACAAATCATAGAAAATCATAAAGGGACCCTTCACCTGAGGAATGACAAAAAAGGAACAATTGTTGAAGTTATTTTACCAATTTATTAATTTTTTGATACAAAACTGCAGCTTAATATCTTAATAGAAGGAACCATCATAGACGATTGTTCCTTTGCTCAGAATTGGTTAGGTTGTGGTGGGTTAATGTTACCGAATTAAAGCCTATATAAAGTTCTAGAGAATTTTACAGTGGAAAACTTGGCACATTAAGTCAAAACCAAATACATGTTATTAAGAATTGGAAGAAGTAGTCTTCAACTATCAGTTAAAAAAGGACTATCCTTTAATTATGCTCATTATATTAATCCTATAGGAGGCCCATCAATATTTCAAGCATATAATGATAACTTTGTACCTTCGAGCTATCAAACCTTCTCTGGTTGTAACTATGTATTTTGTTTGTTCTAATTCCGAAGGGATTACGAATACTCCATATTTGATAAGCAAAATCGCAAATGAATAATTATTGGTTCTCTCGAAATGGTTAAAAGTCAACTTATGGAACTCCAATCTGAGTATGAACTAAAAAAAAAAAATGCTTGTTTTATTACTACTTGATATCAGATTATTTGAATTAATAGCAGGTGAAATACAACTCTGTAACCGTTTAGATCGCTTATTGAATGGAAATTGATTAATGGGATTTTTTTGTCAAACTGATAGAGAGACTGTTTTTTTATGTTATATACTATAAGCTTTTATTAAAGTATTTCGGGTAATGAAAAAATGTAAAAAACTCATCGAAATTAATTGAAAATTTATAAAAGTATGCTAAATTAAATTTAAATTAATTTAATATTCAGTATATTGGTTCTATTATCAATCCAGAAGGGTGCGTATATATAAGTTCAAAGACAGTAAGTAAGGCATTAACTATATTGGATGTGTTTACGCCCGATCGCCAAGCTTGGGGATTGCGAGATATTGTTAGGTAACTAGAGATGAGCCATACGATTGTTCGCCGGGTTTTTAAGACTCCGATGACTGCCCTCGATATAACTATTGAAGCCCAGATTTTGGAGTTGTTACGCTCGCTAAGGAAAGAACGGGGCATGTCGATCATGTTGATCACCCATGATATTGCCGTCACAGCTGAAATGGCGAACCGAACGACAACAATTGCGTGGGGATAAATCCCAGAATATTTTCATCAGGATTAATGGCCCAAATTTGAAGCCGCTCAGGAGATTTAAATTCCACCTGATGGACACCACGGCAACATCCCGATACATCCCCCCCAAGCTCTTACAAATTGCCAAGCAGTAGTTCGGCGGCAGATTCTTAAAGCTAATGATCCGTCAAGATGGCGGGTCATTTTCGTTCAGGCGACGTTTATTTCGCTCTCGGGAAGACTTATTCCATTTGATAGAGCATAGATAGCCAAATTGTAGTCTTGGCTAAGGAGAAAATTTATTATCTCTTTCCAAACGGATCAACTCAATATTATGTGTCGATATTCCCTAATAAAAATGCTCATACCGGATGCTATGAGGCTGATATGTTTGCTGTGTATGAGGAAGAGCTTTGGGCCGAAGAGCCAGAGGCAAGTAGATAAAGCTAGATAAAAAGTTGGAACGTCATAAATCCATGAACTTTTAAAATATTCATCAAATTGAATGACGGCTATCTTTCCGGCAGTCTCCAGCTCCTTATACATAGCTTTCTCTCCACATAAACTCTCCAAACTTTGAATGTTCCATATTTACCCCTCTAACCAGGCTATGCCTCTATTTCTGTTTAATTTTGCAATTGGTAATAATTAAGTAAACTGATTTAAAATAACCACTTCCAAAAACAAAACCATGATGTTAGATTCGTCCGGTTCTTTTTTGTAGTAATTATCAAGATACACACTCCTTCACACAAATTGAGCAGTGAGTGCTACTCCCCCACCACACCTAATCAAGAGTACCTTTAATTATTTTTCCAGTTATTTCTTCAAAAGATACCCAGTGAAAATCAGCAAGCTTCAATAAATTACTCTTCATAGGAACATGTGAATTTTGCTCATAATGCTGATAGTGCATGGAGAAACTCCTATAGCTTAATTGCCACTTGGAAATCAGGGGTTAAGTTATTTTTTTGATCGTTCCTCTAAAGCTGTCAGCTGGGAATTGAAGACTATTTAGATAAAAATTTTTATGTAGTTGAAGGGATTGTCACCAAAGCTGAATATTTCGAGTATGTCTTTCAAACAAAGGCCGTAAAGGAAGGAGAGAGTTTTATCCAAGAGTTGATAGTAGAAAGGTTGCCGGAAAGAGAAAAGGGGGAACCCCCCAGACAGTTCAATGGGTACTCTCATCCTCTTCGGTAGGAAATTTAGCCCGCAAAATTTATAAATAAAACAACCATATGGCTATAATGAAGATTTCATTATAAATATTTAGTGAATGAAAAGTTAAAATAACTGCAGAATAAATACCTGGGCATCATAACCATGTCAGTGGTGACAGAATATAATCAATCCAATTTTAAAAGGAGTGAGGTAAATATGAATAAAAAAACAATGGGGATTCATCATATAACTGCAATCGTAGGCCATCCACAAGAGAATGTAGATTTCTATGCTGGAGTTTTAGGATTGCGTTTAGTCAAGCAAACGGTCAATTTTGATGATCCAGGCACTTATCACCTTTACTTTGGAAATGAGGGCGGCAGGCCAGGAACAATCATTACATTCTTTCCTTGGACAGGTGCCCGTCAAGGGGTTATTGGCGATGGCCAGGTAGGAGTCACTTCGTATGTCGTTCCGGCAGGTGCCATGAAGTTTTGGGAAGAAAGGCTAGAAAAATTTAAAGTTCCTTATACAAAAATGGAACGTTTCGGAGAGAAATTTTTAGAATTTGATGATCCTCATGGACTTCATTTGGAGATAGTTGAAAGAGAAGAAGGGGAAGTGAATTCCTGGACTTTCGGGGAGGTTACCCCTGAAGCAGCTATAAAAGGCTTCGGTGGAGCAACTCTCTTATCAACTCAGCCGGCGAAGACAGCTGATCTGCTTGAAAACATAATGGGACTTAAAGTTGTAGGCCAGGAAGGAGATTTTATCCGTTACCGTTCTTCTGATGATATTGGAAATATCATCGATCTTAAATTAACTCCAATTGGACGGGGGAGTATGGGTGTGGGAACCGTGCATCATATTGCCTGGAGGGCAATCGATGATCAAGACCAATTGGATTGGCAAAAGTATGTTGCCGATAATGGATACGGGGTCACACCAGTACAAGACAGAAACTACTTTAATGCTATTTATTTTAGGGAACTTGGAGAAATCTTATTTGAAATTGCTACAGACGCTCCAGGATTTTCCCATGATGAATCCCAGGAAACAATGGGCGAGAAGTTAATGCTTCCAGAACAGTATGAGCCGCAAAGAGATAAGATAGAAAGTCTTCTAATTCCGTTTACAGTCAAGGAATTGGATTGAATTTAAAAGAGGTGATGACCCGCTATGCTTTCAATTGACCCAATAGACAATACAGAAAGAGAAAATTATAAATTTTTAATAGGAAGCATCATACCAAGGCCGATTGCCTTTATAACAACTCTCTCAAATGAAGGTGTGTTGAATGGGGCACCATTCAGTTATTTCAATATCGTAACATCAAATCCCCCAATGATATCCTTAGCGATTCAAAGAAATGAAGGAACGCGGAAGGATACGGCCAGAAATATTATCAGCACAAAGGAATTTGTTGTTCATATTGTCGATGAGGAGAATGTAGAAAAAATAAATATGACAGCAGCAGCTCTGCTTCCTGATCAAAGTGAAATAGAATTAGCACAATTAATTCCAGCTGAAAGTACGAAAATTTCCGTGCCTGGAGTGATGGAAGCGAAAATCCGTATGGAGTGTACCTTGGAACATTCGCTTTCATTAGGGGGTACGGATACTCCTGGCTGTGATTTTATCATTGGAAAGGTTGTTCAATTTCATATTGATGAAAGCATCTATGAAAAGGGAAGAATTGATCCACAGGGACTCGCTGCAGTGAGCCGTTTGGCTGGCATTAATTATGCAAAGATTGGCGAAATGTTTCCTATCGACAGACCCAAGTAGAATTTAAGTCACTTTTAAAGAAGTGGAGGGGATGAATTTGCAAATTACTTCAGGTATCCATCACATTACGGCCATGGTTAACGATGCCCAGCGAAATATCGACTTATATGCACGGGTACTGGGACTTAGGCTAGTAAATAAACAATTAACTTTGATCGGTCGGAAGTCTATCATCTTTATTTCGGTAATGAAAATGGTGATCCTGGGACTGTTATGACTTTCTTCCCGTGGGAGAAGCAGCTAAAAGAGCGGGTCAGGTCTGGGTGACCAGTTATGTGATCCTTGATCAATCAATTGAATTTTGGAAAAAACGGCTGAGTAAATTTGGAATTAAGTTTATACAAACGGTTCGCTATGGTGAAACTTACTTGCAATTCCAGGATCCAGACGGCCTTGAAATCGAACTGGTAGAGCGGTCTGCGGGGCCTTTGAATACATGGATTTTGAAAGACATTCATCCAGAGGTTGCCATTAAAGGCTTTGAAGGAGCAACCCTGATTTCTGCAAAGCCTAATAAAACGGCTGAAGTACTTGAGAATGTATTAGGGCTTGAATGTCTCGGCCAAGAAGAAGGATTATTAAGGTTTAAATTAGAAGCCGAGATTGGAAATACGATTGATATAAAACTTACTCCTTCTGTACGAGGACTTATGGGGGCTGGTACTGTTCATCATATTGCCTGGAGAGCGAAAGATGGCGAGGACCATATGAGGTGGAGAAACCTTCTGCAGGAGAAGGCCTATTATCCAACTGGAATTCTAGATCGAAATTACTTCAATGCACTTTACTTTCATGAAGAATGCGGCATTTTATTCGAAATTGCGACAGACCCTCCAGGATTTACGGTAGACGAACCACTAAAGGAACTTGGCAGCAGGCTTATGTTACCTTTTTGGCTGGAATCGAAGAGGGGAGAATTGGAAGAGGCCTTACCCATTGTAGAGGTCCCTAAATAAAAGGAGGGTAATTATGAAGCACATATTTCAAAAAGGGAAAAATAAATCAAAACCGACCTTATTACTGCTGCATGGAACCGGAGGCAATGAGTTAGATTTGCTCCCTTTTGCAGGAAGAATAGAGATGAAGCATCCATATTAAGCGTCAGAGGGAATGTTCTTGAAAATGGCATGTCTCGTTTCTTCCGCAGATTGGCTGAAGGTGTTTTTGATGAGGAAGATCTAGTATTCCGTACAAAAGAATTAACTGAATTTCTTGATGAATCTGCTGAAAGGTATAGTTTTGACAGAGATAATATTATTGCCATCGGATACTCAAATGGTGCGAATATAGCAGCCAGTCTACTGTTCCATTATCAAAATGCATTGAAGGGGGCTATTCTTTATCATCCAATGGTTCCCAGAAAAGGAATTGAACTTCCTGATTTGACTGGGAAATATGTGTTTATAGCTGCCGGTACTAATGATCCAATTTGTTCACCAATGGAATCGAAAGAATTGCACTCGATACTTGAAAAGGCAAACGCTAATGTAGAGCTTCATTGGGAGAACAGGGGGCATCAACTTACTGTTGCAGAGGTTGAGGCTGTTGCAAAGTGGTATAGAAAGTGTCCGTTTTCATTATAATAAGAATATTAATGAGGGAGTAAGTTAGTCAATTTGTAAGCAGAGCTTGGAGATTTTATATTACACTTAATTTAAATTAATATTTTTTTATCATGGTTTAGTTACACTCAAATGTAAAATAGAAAAACTCCCATTTTATCCACCGCTATCTCGTTCAGTCAATGGAAGTAAATTCGTATACATGACCAATAAGTTTTTAAAAGTGAATCAAAAGAGAGAAGAACTGTTTATTTAAATAAGGAAAAGAGGTTTATGAAAATAGGTTTTCTATCCAAGTTATTTGGAAATTCATCTATAAAGGAGATTAAAACAATGTCAAATGTTAAATTAGCAGTCATTTTTTACAGCATGGGTGGAACCAACTATCAATTGGCACAGTGGGCTGAAGAAGGGGCAAAAGAATCGGGTGCTGAGGTAAAAATTCTAAGAGTAGAAGAATTAGCTCCAACATCTATCATCGAGAAAAATGATGTATGGAAATCAACTGTAGAAGCAATGAAGGACGTTCCAGTCGCAACTGGAGACGATATTGAATGGGCAGACGCAATTATCTTTAGCGTTCCAACCCGATTTGGGAACATGCCTTCACAAATGAAGCAATTCCTTGATATTCAAGGTGGATTGTGGGCGACTGGTAAGACTGTCAATAAAGTTGTAAGTGCCATGACATCTGCCCAGAACCCACACGGTGGACAGGAAGCCACACTTTTAACCTTATACACTTCCATGATGCATTGGGGTGCGATTATTGCTACACCTGGCTATACGGATTCGGTTATTTTTGGAGCAGGTGGTAATCCATATGGAACAAGTGTTACAGTTGGCCAGGATGGAAAAATGATTGAAGATGTTCAAGCAGCTGTAAAACATCAAGCTAAACGTACAGTAACCATCGCTGAGCGGCTAAAGAAAGCCAATCAGTAAAATAAAGGAATTTGGATTAGCTTTATTGCATAGGCAGTTTCTTTTCGGTCAAATGGAGTGAGAAAAGTTTAGCATATTCGACGAAGATTGTTCGTAGAAGTGTGAGGTTGATTGTAGTTGCAATATCATTGTTTAGTACTTTGTGATTGTTTTAATACTCTCAACTATATTTCAACAAGATATATCAGGTCATTACCGATTTAAATATACTTAACTTTACAGAAGACAATTCGCTTTCTGAAAATTTTGCATGGTTCAGTATGCTATTCTGCGCAGGTTTTGCAGTACGAATTGTCTTCTGAATTGTTGCAGAACCACCTTTTCACTTTTCTTCTCCGCCTCTTCTTGGATTCGAGCCGCAATTAGCAGAATCCGCATGGGTAGCCATGAGATTTTCCTTTTTTAACTGAGACATTCATTAAAGGCCGGTCTTGGCCATTGTCGGACTAGCTTCTTTTGCTCCTTTTTGCTCAATTATTTATAGAGCGATATGTTAATGATGTTCAATTTATATCAATTAATTTCATTTATAAATTTAATATTTATTTAATAAATAACTACATAATCAAGAGCTTATATTAATAAAGACACATGACATCGTTTATGTGGTTTTATAAATAAATCTTAGCATAGAGAGACTGCTTGACTATGGTGAGCAGACTAAAATAGCCACCCCTGGGCTAGGTGTATCCTGCCCCAGGGGTACTTCATGAGAGAAAAGGATTCAAGCCTAACCGCCTTTAAAGCTCTTCTAGAAGTAAAAGGAAAAGTGTCAAGCTTTGTGGATCTTCAGCTAGGGAATCAACGCCTATCCGAGTGGTGACGAACTCGTGGAGGAATAAAAAATGGGCACGGATGTTGTTGGCGGCATCCCGCACTTTGAATTCACATGAGAATACTGTGTCTCAACTTAAAAAACAGCATCATTATGAATCATTTCTCAGAGTATAGGTATCAATTTTTATACAGATTTTGTTAAACGGTGATTACTGAACAAATGGGCCAGTTAGAGGGTTAAACTTGTTGATTTTGTGTTTCTAACTAAAATTGACTTAAACATAAGAGTACACAATATATTGAATCAATTGCTTGCTGTAAATGTTTTTGAAGGATCATAATCACTATTATCCTGTTACCTTTTCTTCTTAGAGGTCATTTTTTTGCTTCAATTTCTGCATATGGAGCAAAAAGTACAAGATGATTTACTTTCCCTTGAACTTTGGCATTATTATTACGCTTTGCGTTAGCATTCCCTTTCTCCTGTCTTTCCATGAAATAAAGCCTGACTTTTAAAATGTTTAAATGATCAGTCATAGTTTGGCTAAAATTGATAAAAATATTTATGAAACGAAATTAAGGGGGCAGCTTTATGACGAAAAAAAACAATGAACAAATTCAGTCAATTCTAAAAGCGTTGAATAACTGGAAGGGCACGAATATATCCATAAACAAGCAGGAGAAAGATGATATTGATAAGAATACAATATCATTAGAGGATGTGGAAATTGTGCATCAAGTGAAGGATGAAGACGACTATGTTGATCCCTACACAATTCAATTAAAAGGTAAAGGAACCGTCGTTTACCCGAATGGATCATCTCCTCTACCATTAAATAGCTATGAGTTACCAATCAGACAACTTCTATCGTTTGAAGCCTCTCAAGAATTTCTAACAATAAAAACGGACAGAGCCACTTACACTTTAAAAAATAAATAGGGTCCTGAATTTTTATAAGGTTTCTACTGTAATACCTTTATTAATTAAATTAGCGTGTTAAAGAGTTGGATAACGGTCACGGCATCCTGCAAACCGTCCAGCATCCTGATTTGTATGTTCTTCCGTTTGTAAAACATTTCCTCTTGCGCTTCCAGATCCTGACACGTGAGACGGTTCGTTGGGTCCTGCTTAGTTCTCGTCCGGGGCAATATTATAAGTACTGTTGTGTATACCAAGGCATTTGGGATAAGGGCCTTGCCGGCGGGATGATTTACTCACTGTAAGACGACCCGACGACGAAGGTGCTCAATATTACGCTTGGTTCCCGTCACCGTAGAAGGGAACAGACGCCTCAGAAATCGCAAAATGCGGTGATGGGCTCGGGTCATATAAAAAATGACCAAATCGAGGTTGCCGTATGACTTTTGCAAATGCGTCTTGGAATCGAAAGGCAGGGGTGCAGCGGCCAAGTGCAAGGAGTCCATTTAGTAGATGTACTCGCAGAGGGAGTTTCGTCTGGAAGTTCAAAATATGAGGTTCCATTTATCCATTATCCATTATCCGTTATCCGTTAGATCCTGCTACAAATGATTATGTACAAAAAGAACTTGCACCGTTATCACCATTCGGTAAACAAACTCATTTGCAATTTACTGAATCTATTATTGAACTAGACGCTGATAAAATAGCAAAAGATATTGAATGTCCATTATTTATAGACATGGAAAAGACAACCTGCTTTATTCAGCGGAAGAATCACTTCGTTTTTACGATGCAGCAACAGATCCTAAGCAGCAGCTATTCATCATTAATGGAAAACATAACGATTTTATGTATCATGAACATTCGGTATTCCAGGACTTAATTGAACAGCTAAAACAATTTTTTGGGAAGTGCCTACATTATGAAATGCTAGTGAAAATAGTTGATTAGTCGTCAAAGAGAATATCAAATCGAGTATATAATCGAATAGGTTTAATACTCGATTTTTTGATGTTTTAACTTAAGTTTCGATCGTTTGGGAAACCTTTAGTTTTGATAATAGGTGGATAGGATACAATTACTTTGATTTTCAAGATGTCGTAACCTGTATCAAGGAATTTCTAGAAGATACTAAAGTGGTTCGATTATACTGGTTTGGAGAGATGGGAGAAATGGCGGAAAATCCTTTTATAGCAACAGCTATTTTATACCGCCTTTTGTACCATGCGGGTGTATTCATTCTAAAGGGTAATAGTTATAGGCTTAAAAGAAAAGCAAATGAAGACACAGAAGGATTGAAAAGTCCTTCTGTGGAAGTTTAAATCGACGATTTTGAGGATGATACAACTGACATTGTATGCAACAATAAAGGTAAATGTTTAGAAACATCATCTTTATTGATAAAGTAAGCAAATATCTCCATTACACTAGCTTAACTTGTTTCAGAACTCCATATGTTCGTTAATTATCGTTGTAGTACATGGATTATAAGGAATCATTTGGTTAGATTATTCTATATCTACTAACTATTTAACAATATTCATAATGCTTTTCATATGATCGGTATGTCCCATTGATAGGGACTTAGTACATTTAGTTCGTACCGTAATGTCCTTCTTTCTTTAACAATTGTAACACTTTATCCAAAGTCTTTTATAGAGGAAAAAAGTACAGTTAATTCCTGTAGTATAACTTTCTGATAGTGAGTTCCCAAATGGTACAACTCACCTATTTCTCCATATACTTTTCCTATTTTCTCTTTGTAATCAGGAGCTTCCTTGTTAGGATTGGAACTTTTAAATTGATCCATAACAGCTTGAATATAGGCAGGTCGAGCTCCCCACCTACCCAATACATTACCATTTTTATCAAGGATGACAGCAATTGGTTGGTTACGTACTCCATCAGTCAAAAAATGGTCCATAGTTTCCAAGTGTTCTTCCATTAATAATACTTCTGTAGGAATGTTGCAATTTTCCATAACGCGAAAAAGAACTGGGACATTCCAAATAACATCTGGGCACCAATCGGTACAAAGAATTAAGCAATAAAGATCTTGAGTATTACGTAAAGAATTAAAGAACGAGTTATCCGTATTTTTATCCAATGAAAAATTTTCATAGATGTACAAAAATTGATCCTTTGTATTTAATATTTTGCTTTGTTCCATTACTCTAGTTTCCATAGTTTCCATAAACTGTTGAGGAGTCATTCCATGCCCAAATTTATGTTTTAAATTTAATGTTTCATTCATTATAGTGTTCCATCCTTTCAAAAAACTATCATTTATCACTTTACAATAATAAAATTTGCATAAGGGTTACTGAAGATAGGGTAACCAAGCCTTCTTTAATAACTCTATTCCAATTTCAATGTCTTTCTCACCCACGCCAGCAAACCCTAAACACAATCTTGGTAAAGGCTCAGTTCTTTTCGTAATCCACATGTTTTTAAAAACAAAAACAATTATTACTTCTTCAGCAGCTGATTTTATCAGGGTCTCTGTGGATTGATTCATGTTAAGCGTGATTTGTAAATGAAGGCAGGCATTTTGACCAGTAATTTTTATTTGGTTGTGAAAATTATTCTGAATAAGCTCAATTAATTTATGATGTTTTTTACGATATAATTTACGTACTCTTCGGATATGCCGATACCAATGTCCGTGTTCTATAAATGAAATCATAGCCCATTGGGTGATTCGAGAAGGGGCGGATGTGAATTCATAGGAATTTTCCTTCAATCTTTTCAATAACTTTTGTGGTTCATTCGTAACGCTGGTGTAAATACCTTGGATAATCGTCTTCTCCGTGATCCGATCGGTCAGGGTAATAACAACGACGGTATCACTGAGGAATGCGATGGTCACTAGTATTCCTCTTATTATTAAATGCGATTCATGATCCCTACTGAGGTTTCAACTGCTGATTTTTCTTTTCGTGGAACTATCATCCATTGGACCATCGCTAATATTAAAGTGATAAGAATCAATCCCGCTATCGCAAAGCTGAATTTATTTGTAATATCATTAACCCAACCGACAAAGACCGGTCCGATTGCTCCAATCAAGTATCCAACAGATTGTGTCATAGCTGACCAGGATGCCGCCTCTTGGGGATTTGCCGCTTCGTCTATCGGTAGCAAGGACCCTAAAGTAAATAGCATTCCGCATCCAAACCCGCATAATAGAGCCGCCAACCAAGGAAGTGTAGCGAAAAAAATTAAGATCAGCCCGATCAGCTGTAGAAATGAGGCTGAAAGAAGCCAGACCAGGCGGGAAGGGAAGCGTTTCAGCAGCATATGAACCACCAGTCCGCTCGGTATTTGAACCAAGGCAAACATCGTCAGTAACATACCCGCGTAAAAGACTGAGTATCCCGCACTTTCCATCATGGGTGGGAGCCATCCCATCAGGGAATAAAAAACCAAAGCCATAAGTCCAAAGTGGATGGTTAACAGCCATGCTTTTTTATTTCCCCACGGCAAAGCCGATGTTTGAGACGGTTCTGTAGCCTCAACGATTGGAGAATAGACTTGCTGTTTAACTACTGCATACCACACTGGAACAGCTGTGACCGCGAGCAACGCCCAAAAAGCAAGCGCTGTTTGCCATGAGTGTAATTTCATTTGAATAGGAGCGGACAAGCTGGCGCCCAAAGCGGCCCCCAGCGACAAGGCCATAGAGTATAAGGCGATCATAATTGGAATGTTGCGAAAAAAGTGCTTTTTGATATATCCGGATAAAAGTGGTCCCATCACAGCTATGCCAATACCTGTCAAAACGGCGGTAAGAAGCATCATGGGAGTGGAATGCGCGACAATACGCAAAAGCGTGCCTCCTGTTATCAAAACCAGTGAACAGGCAATTCCTCGTTCAAAGCCAATATGTTTGCCAAGTCGAATGGATAGCGGTGAAAGAAAGCCCATGCAAAGAACCGGAATAGAGGTTAATAAACTGGCGGTAAATGCATTCATGTCTAGATCTTTTCGAATGACCTCAAGCATGGGCGAAATTGAACTAATTGTAGGCCTTAGATTCAGAGATGCAATAAAGAGGGCGACGATCAGAAGCCAGTCGCCCGCCTTCGCAGGTATTCCCTGAGGGGGTGAGTTTGCTTCGATGTTTCGAACATTCCCTTCACGAGTCCGATTACACAAGGTTCGAAGGTTCATCGGTTTCAGCTTCTTTCTGATACTTTATATTGGCAATATTCATGTTAACATGTATAGTGGTTTCCATCAGATCCACTTTTATTTTTAAATCTGCAGCTTCCAGCTGTTCGGTTATATTTTAGGTTGATATCGTTCTGCCACCTCCAATATCGAATGATAGGCATATTATAATTCTAAAAAGAACATAGTTCTGTAATGCAGCTTACAGTTTGCCATTTTATTTTTAAAATTGGTGTAAATGACAGAACGATATAATGAAGATGACATTTGCCCAAGTACCATTGAGTTTATCAGTCAGTTTTTTTTTCAATTGTCCTGGATGGTAGGAGAATATTCTCTCAATTAATAAACTAAAAGAAGAATATGCATTAATATACACATTTTAGGAGGAATAGCATTTTAAGTCCATGTATTGCTTGGTGATGGCCACGATGTGACCACTCTAACGAGAGGATAGACAACGGAAGATTTTGCCGAGAATAGGCGGGCTGGACGAAACAGGATGCCATGATGGAAGTGTTCCTTGAAGACGACTTCATGCCAAAAAAATACTGATCGAATTAGACTCCCAGAAAAATGGCTATGCCGAATGAAAACACCAGGCAGAAGCCTATATCTTTCAGAATGCAGCATTTCCGCAGGCGTGTTATAAATCGCCAAAGCTAACTGATGCGAACAACGACACTGTGGAAAACTGCAATCTTAAAACAAGCTGCCAGAATTTAAGCAAACAAATCAGAAAAGATCTGGTATTGAGATACATCAATTTACCGGTGACCATACATTTGAGCTTTCTGTCACAGCAACATATAATAACGATATAAAAATGTATAGTCTTTTAGCTGGTGCTTCAGATTTGACCATAGGTCGATGATGGAACCGCTTAAAGCTAAAGAATTCCATTCGTTGCAATAAATAATGTTACTGTAATGAAATCCAATGACTTAGCCCATATTATTTTGGAGGAAAAACTCAACCCTGGCTGCCGGTAGAATTGCACCTTACGCTTAATTAACGGATTCTGTTTGAAGATTGCGAACGTTCGTTTTATAATATAAAAAATTGAAGATGCCTCAACGGTATAGATTAACAGCGAGGATTTACGATGTCATTTACGAAGGAGATTAGGTAGGTTGAAAAATAAATTCATCGAATACTCCATAAGCAAAAAAGGAGCGATTAAGGATTATCCCGTGGGACCCGATCCAATCGCGATAAAAATTGGAAATAAAATATTCGCTCTTTTTTATAAGGAAAAAGAGTACTTAATCCTCAAATGCGATCCTGTGTATGCGGAATACTTGAGAGAGAAGCATGAGGACGTCCTACCGGGGTACCATATGAACAAACAGCATTGGAATACAATTATTCTCGAGGGTTCTTTGCCGGAGTCGGATATCTTTGCAATGATTGACCAATCTTACGATTTGGTTGTCAAAGGTCTTCCTAAGAGAATCCGGGAGTCTATTTAGTTTTACAATAGTTGGATTGAAGAATAAATTTCATTGGTATTCATAAAGAATCATTACAGAAAGGCGAAAGTAGTGACTAAATGGAATCCTTCGTCTAAAGATAAGTACAACCAGTTACTTGAGAAAATTATGGGTTATATTTATACCTCCTTAGCCAACTAGCTTTGGAGTTTTTTTATTCTGGACG
The DNA here is from genome assembly GCF_056838065.1 of Rossellomorea sp. H136. Lineage (NCBI taxonomy): Bacteria > Bacillati > Bacillota > Bacilli > Caryophanales > Bacillaceae > Rossellomorea > Rossellomorea sp. H136. The sequence goes on along the minus strand of NZ_CM166371.1, from coordinate 2,563,058 downwards.
TCCTGTATACCGTGTCCTTAATGGAAAAATTAGTTTATAGAATGTTATGGTTCTTTCTCCTTTTTTTCTTTTATGATAGTTCCTGCTCAATAAGCAGCTTTATTTCTTTAGCAACTTAAAGAAATAAGTACACTTTTTAGTACTTGCATAATTTAATGGAAACGAAATGTTGAATTACCATGAAAATTAAATTCTAAAACAACAAGAAATGGCCATACTTAAATGGACGCAGTGTTCAATCAGTTTTTAAAAATTGGGGCGCGTCTGGTCTGTAATCTGGTTTTTTTGGGACTCAGAGGCTTCCAAAGTTCTTGAGTCTTCAAACTAATGCTGAACAATCCAACACTCTCTGCTTCAAACTAATCTTTAGCTAAATTAATGTACATTTCATTTCCGGTAAGTAACGCAAAAGAATATTATTTACCTAGGACCACCTTGGCCAGTTCAAAAATAAACGTGTAATTTTATTTTTCGTTAAATATGTAAGGCATCTAACATATTTTTTAAAGGATTTCAGGTATATTCCTAAATATAAGTAAAAACAATTTAGAGGAGGAATATATAATGCCATCAGTGAAATTCAATATCGAATCGGCATCTCAAAAGGTAACAACACAAGTAAAGGCAGGAGCTCATACATTTTATGTAGACGAGCCAAAAAACTTAGGTGGAAGTGATAAGGGGGCAAATCCGTTAAATACACTGTTAGGCTCTCTTGCAGGCTGTGAAAACGCTATTGCCAACATGGTTGCAAAGGAAATGAAGTTTAATTTAAATGGAATCGACTTCAAAATTGAAGGAGTTTTAGATCCAAGAGGTTTAAGGGGAGATGTATCCGTAAAGCAATACTTCCAGACCCTTACAATTGAAGCACTTGTTGATACTGACGAATCTGACGATAGAGTTCAAGAACTTAAGGAAAAGACAGATTCAAGATGCCCAGTATTTAATATTTTAAAGGATACAAACTTTATTAAGATTCAATCCACTTGGAGAAGAAAATAATCTTAAGTTTAGGCAAGGAACCCTGTTTGTACGGAGAGGTTTATTGTCCCAATGAAGAAAAAAAGGTTACGCTAACTAGGGATATATTAACTATAATGGAGGTCTGTTTATGTCAGTACAATATGAATTAGCTACGTTTGCAGGTGGCTGTTTTTGGTGTATGGTTCAACCCTTTGATGAGTTACCAGGTATTAAAAAAGTTGTGTCTGGCTATACAGGTGGGCATAAAGAGAACCCAACTTATAATGATGTGTGCTCTAATACAACTGGTCATTATGAGGCAGTTCAAATTACGTTCGACCCAACCGTTTTTCCGTACGAGAAGCTATTAGAGCTTTTCTGGCAGCAAATTGATCCTACCGATGCTCATGGTCAGTTTGGTGATCGAGGAGAGTCATACAAAACTGCTATTTTTTATCATACAGAGGAGCAAAAGCGACTAGCCGAAGAATCAAAGCAGAAATTAGAAGAAAGTAAAAGGTTTTCAAAGCCAATTGTGACAGAAGTTAAAGAGGCGTCTGTGTTTTATCCTGCAGAAGAATATCATCAGCACTATTATAAAAAGAATTCCTTTCATTATAACCGATATAAGGAAGGATCAGGGCGAGCAGGTTTTATTCGAGAAAACTGGAAGAAGCATCAGGCTGAAAACATCAAGAAGCTTAATCCTATTCAATATCGTGTCACACAAGAAAACGGAACTGAACCACCCTTTCAAAATGAATTCTGGGATCATAAAGATGAAGGGATTTATGTCGATATTGTTTCTGGCAAACCATTATTTAGTTCTCTTGATAAATTTGATTCTGGCTGTGGGTGGCCAAGCTTCACAAAGCCAATCGAGCAACAAGAAGTAATGGAAAAACTTGACACTTCCCATGGGATGAGACGGATAGAAGTAAGAAGCAACTCAGCAGATTCTCATTTAGGACACGTATTTGATGACGGTCCACGTGATAAAGGCGGGCTTCGGTATTGTATCAACTCTGCTGCCCTTAAATTTATTCCAAAAGATAAACTACAGGAAGAGGGCTACGAGGAATATCTTGGTTTGTTTCAATAGAAATCTAAAGTCTTTGGGGGTTTCTCCAAGGGCTTTCTCATTACAAGGCCAATCTTTAAGCTAGGTAGCAGTTTAAAATGTAAAGTGAAAGAGCGACATCTCCAAACTTAAACTCTGCCCAAGGTTACTGCTATATTAATTCCCATTTCCAAAGTTGAAGTAAAAAAGCAGAGCATAAATCATTAAAATAGAAAAGAATAGGATCGAATAATCAAGATATTACCAGCATCGTAATCAATGGTACCTAAATAAGATGACACCGGGGCTATACTGGGTCCATTTACTAGTAGCGTAAATCAGATATTATATCAGAATTTTCATTTATCAATAATCATATTTCAAACTTGAAGCAATACTTTTAGAAATTTCCACAAATTTTAAAGCGCTTTGAGAAAGCTGAATATTCTGTTTGTGTGCAATACCGACGTATCTAACATACAACTCATTAATTTTTTTCGAATAAGGGTATTAGGTGCATGGATTAAAATCGAATTCGGTACGATTGAAATACCTAAATTTTCATTTACCATCATTCTTTGTTTGTTATTTAGCTGCTCAATTTTCAGGTATAGGGAAAACCATTTATTCATTCTCAGGTTTTAATATAACATGGGGAACCATTATTATAGCCGTAATCATTATTGCATATTCTTGTATGGGTGGATTTATGTCTGTCGTTTGGACAGATACGATTCAAAGCTTTTTAATGCTTGCTTCGTTCATTATCGTGCCTATTGCAGCTTTCATGGAAATAAAAAATCAAGGATTAAGTATTTCAACTGAGCTTGCGAATATGGGAAATGGTGCAGATAGCTGGGTTGGAGGCTAAAATGGGATTGACTTAGGGGCTATGCTTTTTACAAACCTTTCCTGGTTCTTTGGCTGGTTAGGTGGTCAGCCTCAATTAAGCTCTCGTTTTATGGCCATCTCAACGGAAAAAGAGCGTACTACAGGCCGTAATATGGCAATTATTTGGACGCTGATTGTCTATATTGGTGCCTTTTTATCAGCGATTTTCGCTTCGACTTTATACAAACAAGCCACGATCGATGATCCAGAGGTGATTTTACCTCACATGGTATTCGATATCTTACCTCCATGGGTTGCAGGAATTATCGTTGCAGGAATTTTAGCAGCAATTATGTCTACTGCGTCATCACAGCTAATAGTGATTACAACTTCTATTAGTGAAGATATTATTCACAAAACATTACGTTGGAATATCTCAAGCAGAAAGTTGGTTCATCTTTCACGTCTTATAGCGGTTATTAGTGGTATTGTGGGCATAATTATTTCGCTAAAATCTGGCTCTGTTATTTATAGTCTTGTATCCTTTGCATGGGCAGGTATCGGAAATACATTTTCTGTTATTATCTTATTAATTTTTTTCTGGAAGCGTATTTCAGGTAGGGGTGTTATCTCAACGATTATTGTCGGTTTTGTCAGTGCTATCGTTTGGCCGCTTTCATCGCTTGAGTCGATTTTAACAGCAAAGGCTACAACGTTCTTTATTTGCTTAATCGCTGGTATTGTATTCTCTTTAATTTATCCTGATACAGTAAAAGAGACACAGCCTAAATTAGTAAAAGCTTAATATGGACTGTTATTTTCTTATACAATAGGGCTTGTATAGAAAGAGTGGATTTTAAATTTATCAAGACCGGTTCTGGTGAAAACACTAAGACAAATTGAACTAAGTTGTAGGTCCACTTTTAGATAACTACTTAGGTGGTTATCCTGAACAGTCTTTGTATGAATTCCACTTTATTTCGGACAGACTACACCCCTTGATAAAGTTTCGAAACTTAATTATCACCTCAAGATTTTCTTACTACTAATATAAGAACTTGATCAGGATATGGTAATCAAGTTAAAATTGTGAAAATTGATGTCGACCAAAGCCAAGATACAGTTAATAAATTTGGTGTAATGAGCATCCCGACTCTATTAGTGAGAAAGAAGGCGAAGTATAGATACACTTGTTGGTTATAGACCAGCGGAAGCTCTTGAAGAAGCACTCATTAAACACATCTAAACAGCAAAATCATCCGGAAAAGTAACCACTATATGTGGTCACTTTTCCTTTTTTTATATTCTACCAGTTAGAGATTTCAAACATTATCTGTAAGGTACATGACATTTTTCTTTCGTGGTTTCCTCTATACTCAAATTGTAAGGATGATTCATGATTACGACGAAAAGGAGAGGAAATACAATGAAGCACATGATGAATGTAACAGAGCATATTCGAGCAGTTGTAAAAGAAGCTCAAATAGAATTATTCTTTAAAGATGAAAAGATAGAAACGATCTCCATTTCTCCTGATAAGCAGTGAAATTTAGCGCTGCATCAAGATTATGTGATGGAAAATGGGGAGATCTTTAAATATATGAACCTCATACAAGCAGTTCAACCTAAAGCATATGTCGAAGGCTGTGACCTTGGCTGGTGCTAAAATTTCTTTAAGGAGGCAGATACTATGAATGTACAATTTTCGGATAAAGCAGTTGAGAGATTAAACCAGGAGCCTGCCATTGCTTATCAATTGAATCCTAGTCTGGGTGGCTGCTCCATTGGAGCGGATTGGGTGACATTTGTCGGGATGAAGGAGCTAAGTTCAGAGATGGAACAACAACTCCTTTCTACAAACTTTAAGCCGGTTTTATTGGGACATAAGTCAGACCATTTATTTGATGAAGACTTAGTAGTGGATTATAATCCAAGTAAGTCCACGTTTATCTTAAAAAGTAACAGTCAAATCTATACGGCGTATATGAAATTAGAATATAGAAATTAAGAATGATACAAATCAAGTATCTTGCCATGTAAGATTGCCTTGATTTGTATTTTTTTAGGAGTGATTTAATTGGATACAGTGACGTTCGGTATGGGCTGTTTCTGGGGACCTGAGTCACGTTTTGGCCACCACCCTGGAGTCATCAGAACAAGAGTCGGGTATGCGGGAGGTAAAGAAGGTCAGCCTACCTCCAAAAACAGTTTAGATTATACAGAGGCTTTACACATCCAATATGATTCAAATCAACTTAATTTAGATCAGATCTTGACTCAATTTTTTGAGCAGCATAATACAACGAGATCTCCTCGCTCGATTAAGTATCGTTCTGTTCTATTTTATCAAAGCGACGAACAAAAGGATAAAATGCTTCAAAAAGTAAAACACATCAAGCAGCTTCATGGTTGCTGCTATACCGCTGTAGAGCCTCTTGACACTTTTTACGAAGCAGAAATCCGTCATCAAAAGTATTATCTTCAAAGATGGAAGCCAGTTTATGAAAAGTGGCAGCAGCTTGAAGGAAAGGAATTCCTAGTTGATTCAACCCTAGCAGCCAGGTTAAATGGCCTTTCAAAAGACTGTGGGTCACTTCAAGAGCTGATGCTGGAATTTTCGGATTCAGGCTACCATACTCTTTGGTCAGTGATCGAAGAACTGTCAATGGAGACGAAAAATCAAGCACGTGAAGCGTGTGATATAGTATGCAAGAGGTAAATGAAAAGCAGCCTGAACTAGGGCTGCTATAGTTTTATAGGCTTCTTAAAGCACGTAAAATATGGCTCAATGCAAGACATGAAGTTTGTATTTACATCCTTAAACCGGTTCTCAACAGTTTCATCTATCATAAACGTAGCCTGTACTGGTAAAATCGAGTTTGCTTTCCCATTGAAGGATTCGAAATCTAAGCGAATCTTTTCATAAGTACCTTTTAAATAATAAAAAGCCTACCAAGAGATCCTACCCGATATACAGGAGCTATGCGTACAGCCTTTGGCAATCAGTCCACAAACACCGGGCGATACACTATCCATGCAAGAGAAATCGAATTAGATTAAATTGTCGATTACAGAAAGGGCACCGAGATCCGTTGTAAAACGTTATCACTACCGGACCTTTTCCTGCTCTTCATATAAATAAATGTCCTCGCTATGATGATTTTTTAATGTGTAGTCCTTTGCTTTCTCGCCTTCTGCAATCCAATTTACTAACCCTGATTCCTTTCCTCTTTTATGGAACGCGTTCAAATACCTGCATCGCCTCAAATGGGCTAAGCCGCTTGGATTCTAGAGGTAACACCTAATTCAGAATTTAAACTCAAGTTTGATTTTCCTTTCATATTGGATAATTTTATTATGTCTCCTACTCTTGAAAAAAATATAAGACCCCTTACATTTACTTTTAAGCTTTTTGTGTAAAATAATGAACAGTAATATGAAGTCAATTTGTATTCAGTTGATAAGACAACTAATGAAGAAAGGAAGAGTGAGTAGGATATGACTTTATATATTTTGCCAAGCTGTTGTAAATGTGAGGAAGTGATAAAGCTATTTTCCAAGCTAAGAATAGATGTGACAGTGATTAATATTTTTGATAACCTAGATATAGGGAAGTCACTAACGTTAGACAAAGGGCTACCAGTGCTAGAGCTGAATGACGAATGGTTAGATTATGAGATGATTATTAAACGATATAAAAGTGAGGGTTAGACATGGATAAATTAATGCTTCTTTCGCAGATTAATATATTTGATGAGCTTCCAAAAGAAGAATTAAAAAAATTAGATCAAGTAACATTAACGGCTCCTATTAAAAAGGGGACGATCATTCTAAGTCCAACTCAACAGCTGAGGTCGCTATTTTTCTTGAAAAAAGGGCAGGTTCGTCTATACAAAGTATCTTCTACTGGAAAGGAATTCACGGTTGATCTTTTAAGTGAGGGAAATGTGTTTGGAGAAACATCAAGCTTTTCATTAACAGAGTCTGAAATTTATGCAGAAACGATGGTCGATTCGTTTGTGTGCACATTAACAAAGGATCAATTTGAGGATTTTATCCGTCAAAACCCATCTATTGCCATCAATCTCATTACCATTTTGACTTCAAAGCTTAAAGAAATGTATCAAATTACCGAAAGTATTGCTTATAAAGATGTAAAGTATCGAATTGTTCTTCTTCTCATGCAGTTAAGTAACCGCTTTGGTGTGAGAAGTGGGGAGTGGCAAACGGTCGAGGTAAAAATTACTCAACATGATATTGCCAGTATGATCGGCTCTTCAAGAGAAACGGTCAGTTTATTTTTAAGCGAGTTAGAGAAGGAAGAAGTGATTAAGAAGAAGCCTTTAAAAATTAATACAGCCTTGGCTAAGGAATTATATGAGGTGCATGAGGGCTAATTGTGTTCATTGCATATCACTAAACGCAAAGGGGATACCTCTGCGTTTTCTTATGTGCTCCAGGCATGGGTGCAGTCTATAGGTTGCAAGTCCTGAGACATGGAGGCATGTTACATAACATTTGATATTAAAACAGGTTTTGCAATTAATTATTAAAGGGTTTAGTTCATTTAATTTAGAAGAATTTACTGTATCTGATTAAAATTTTGAGTATAATGGAGATACGGCAAGTCGGTAAAGGGCAGCGGCCATTCCCTTGTAGAAAGGGGGTGACGCTGGTGATTACAATAGCAGACGCACTAGGGTAAATGATAGCATTCGCTTCCCTCATCGTTGCAGTAATCGCGGTTACGAAAGGAAAAGAGTAGCCCCCTCTTACCCCCGACCAAGGCGTTAAGAAAATGGTTACTCTTTTTTTGAGCTAACAGTCAACTTATACCGCTAAAAGTCGCTGCTCTTTATGCAGTTTGCTGTGCTGAAAGGTCACTGGTTCCCGCCAGTGGCCTTTTTTTATTTTGTCTTAATATATCTCTATTATACCCACAGTTTTTAAATTAAACAATAATTTTGAACGATATTATCTGAGATTGCCGAGGCAGATGTGCCAGTTATTTCTTTCATACATAACAATTACTGCATTCCCTTCACCATAATTATATTGGTGAGGGCCGCTGACCAATATACGTAATACAATACATTTTCTTTTAAAAAAACTGCTTATTTAGACTAGTATTCGGGAGTTTCTTCAAATATTTCAAAGGAGCAAAAATCTCGATTGGAATTTTTCGAACCACACATCCAAAAGTGTAGTATAAAATTTCCATTCATTCTATCAAAAGGTTACAGGCAGCTTTTTCTTTCGTTTTAAAATGAGTGAGTTGAATAAATGGGATAAAGGATACACAAGTTATCCGAAAAAAGGTTAAGTAAGGAAGATTTGACAAATTATAAGTGAAAGGAGGATTTGAGATGAAATTTACTATTCGTATTTTCTTCAGGGAAAACTTTAATAATTCAATATTCGAAAAAGAGCTGAAAAAATCTTTTGAGGAAATCAGTGTATCTGTTACAAGTATTAATTTTAATCAATATGAGGAAAAATACATACATAATAGAAGGAATTTTATTGAGATAAATGTTGAAGTTAAAGGGGACTATTTCGATCACAGAACCATTTTTGGTTGTGTATTTTTAGTAATAGATGACCTTTCTTTAAATTTATCTGGAATAGATATAAATGAATAACAGGCTTACCTAAATGCTTTTGATTCTAAACTTCACCTAATATAAATTGTTTTTAATGGAGGAAATTATGAAAGAATTTATTATTTCATATATAGAAGATAATGAAATTGGTGGTCATAAAAAGGAAATCCTCGTTGTGGGCGAAGACTTTCAATCATGCTATGAAGAGCATATTCAAAAATATCCAACCATGGTAGGGATTGTTCAGCAATATGATGAAGAGCACGAAACCATAAATTTTCTCCGCCCTAAGAATATCCAAATAGAAAAAGTAACTGACGAAATCTTCGAGGAAGAAGAGAAAAAAGAGAATTTTATGATGGATGATATATATCCACATTTCGGACTGAAGTGTTGACCATTTTGTCAATGCTCCATAATTCATATCAAAAATTATCAAAAAACAGGTTGCAAAGTTTGGTCTATTCTGAAGACATAAAAATCCAACTGAGCATGAGTAACTATTTGCTTTAAATAAACAACTATTTCTTACGGTTCCGAGAATATATCTTTTAGTGGATAACTTTGGAGTTGTGAGTAATTATGACCAATCTTTATAAAAGTTACCCTTTCTCCATAACAGTTCTAAAAATTCTATTTAAATTATCTAATATCACTCTAAAATAAATATAAAAAATCTTGCCATAATGTAAATGTCCCCTATAAGTAGACATTCAAAAAAACCTTCAATTTACCATGGAGGAGAGAATGCTACTTGGAGGGGAATTTTTCTATGTTATGAAAGGACAAACTTTTAATAAGTACTCGGAGGAGTTTATACATAATACCGTCATGAAATATGTGAATGGGTCTAAGAGTTATAAAGTGTTGGCAGAAGTTGGGGAATCCGTCACTGCAGCCAGCTTAAAGTGTGATAAGAAATGGAAAGATGGAGTACCGTTTGATGAGAGTAGAGGAGTCTCTTACCTCTAAATGGTAGGACTAAATTCAAGTCGGTTGAAGAGGAAAGAGACTTTAATAACGAAATAGTAAGTTGGGAGCCATCTAAGAGAAATGATCTAGAAATTGTGTTTAAATACAGTAGAAAAATGGACAAAAAAAAGACATAGCTGGAGCCGGCCAAGGCTTCCAGTATACGTCAAAGCTATACAGCAGCCGATTAGAGGATTACGGCATCAAAGGCAGCCACTCGCGAAAAGGAAGCTACCTGGACAATGCCTATATAGAATCGTTATTCTCACACCTCAAAAACGAAAGCCTATATAAAAGTGTAAGTCAGAACAATAAGTAGAGCAAGCTCTTGAGGATTACATCTACAATTACAAACAAAGACAAAAGAAACTAAAGAAGCGCGCGCCGATTGAATATCGACACACGCTCACTGCTTAGCTTTTTACGTTATCTATTTGATGGGACAAGAACATAATGGTGAGCTTTTTTTATATGGAAATTTTTATGTAATAAATGACCTAGGGTGCAACTTCTTTATTATTTATGCTCTTCAGTTAGATGAACATAAGAATTATTGGATATAGTTCCTTGCCAACAATTTAAACACTTTTTGTTTCTATTCCATTAATGGAGTAACTTACACTAATAGTTGCGCTTAATGAATGGGCCACTGAACAATATTTATCTACTGAAAGCTGGATGGCACGAACAACTTTCTCTTCAGGAAGGTCACCTTCTAATGCATAACGAATGTGAATTTCTGTGAATTTTTTTGGGTGATCGTCTGCCCGCTGACCTTCCACATCCATGTAAAATTTAGTAGGGTCCAATCGCATTTTTGTTAAAATAGAGATAATATCAATACCTGTACAGCCTGCTACTGCATTAAGGAGTAGTTCAGTGGGTCTTGCCCCACTATTTGATCCCCCTACTTCTTCCGCAGCATCCATTTTTATTTCATGACCGGATGGTGTTATACTCGAAAATGCCATTTTGTTATTCCAATCTAATTTGATCTTCATTGTTTTCATCCTCCGCTTTCTTCTTATAAATATATGTAGTCAGTATAACCGATTCTAATAATATTTCCAGTTAGATATATTTTAAAATGTTTATTCATAAAAAAATACCTCCATGACAATATATGAAGATTTGGGAAAATTTATTGGTTTTACGAAGATGATCATCCTTTATATATTAAATTTTCAATAGGCTTAAATATAAACAGCTAATATATGCTTTCTAGTTATTCCTCAATGGGAAGCTTTTCTATAGCAAGGAAAAAGCCGTTCGTAAAGGAGGCGTTTAGGAATGTTCTTTTCTTGTATGGCATACAATAATCAATAATTTAAGGCCGATGGTTCCTTAACGTAGGAAAATTTGTCTATCTTCATGTCGAAATTTGTTTGGCGTATCTTTTCCGCTTTTGTTGGTTTGACCCCAACTTTAAGTGGTAGTGTTTCTTTTCGCATCTGTGTGAGAAGAAGCTGCCTTGAGGTGCCGTCAGCAATGCAAGAGCGCATCCGGATTGGAATCTTTGCACATTTCGCCAGGTTCTTGCGTCGCGCCAAATCCCTAATTCTTCTATGCTGGCGAGATGAATCACCAAAGCTTCCTGATTAATCAGCACTTGTTCAGTCTGATATACTAACAGATCAAACTACATCTTCAAAGGCATTTTCAATCATCATTGAGTCAGAAATGATTCGATTACGAGTTTCTTCTCCCTTTTTCGTTAACCGCCGGCTTGATTTCATTCCCACAAATTGATTATCTATACTTTTATTATAATAAAAGTGGAGTTGACAATCCAAAAAAAATATTGATATGATTGTTTCTGTAAAAAATGGATTGTTTATTCCAAAAAAAGACCAAAGGGCATTAGACCATGATGGTTAAAAGAACAAATAAATCAGGGGTATAACCAACATTTTGTCATAAAACCCACTTTAATACAATAAATGGAAAATAAAAGCTGATATTCCCAACGCTAAGGAGATATCAGCATGATTTTTATATCTTTAAAGGTCGTAGTTCATTTGATTTTGGTACTTTTTTCGAATCAAATGAATATTCACCAAGTAAATTTATATGTTCCCAACCCAATGGGGAAATGTGAGGTAATAAATCCTCTTTTAATAGGCCCTTTTCTTTTAATATCTTTGTAGCCTCTGCGAGATAAACGGTATTCCAAACTGTAATAGCATTTATAAGAATATTTAATGCACTAGCTCGTTGAAGTTGATCTTGCAATCCTCTTTCCGGTAACTCTCCACGTTTACCAAAGAATAAGGCTCTTGCCAATCCATTCATAGCTTCACCCTTATTTAATCCCCTTTGGATACGCCGGCGTAATGTTTCATTAGAAATATAGTCTAATATAAAGATTGTCTTTTCAATTCTGCCCATCCACGCAATGCTGTTGCCATTTTATTTTGGCGAGAATAAGATCCTAACTTTCCTAAAATAAGTGAAGCTGATACTTTACCTTCCCGTATGGAATGTGCTAATCGTAAGACATCATCATAGTTATCTTGAATAACCTTAATGTTGATTTTTCCTCGTAGAATGCTTTCAATCTTTAAATATTCATTGGATTTATCCATGACATAAAGTTTAGAGTCAGATAGATCTCGCATTCTAGGAGCAAAGACAAAACGCGGATTTGGTATATACGTTATCCAGGTTTTGACGTCAGGATCCATATTATATAACTGAAGTTGAAAGTTTTCTCTAAGACAAATTTGAATTTAATATACATTTTTCTTTGGTTTGAGTGAATAGTAAATAAGAGTATGCATAAAGGAGATGTTTAAAAAGTGGAACATGTTAAAGGAAATACAATGAAATTATGTTTTGAGGCGGCAAGATTTTGTGAAAAAACATACGCTGCGTCATTGGATTCAGAGGACACCAAACTCATTCGGTATTTAAGGGATTGTGCTGATTTGTGTTATACTTGCGGCAAATTTTGCGCACGCGACAGTGAATTTATGGGTGCCCTCGCCAAAGCTTGTTCGGATGTTTGTATTAAATGCGCTGAAATTTGTGAAACTAGGGATATCGAAATTGCCAAATAATGTGCTGAAGCTTGTCGACAAGCTTCATAAAAAACGGATTTATATTGTTACAATGAATCCAAATTAAATTATCAAATTAGTGTAAAGAATGCATTTGGAGAACTGGAACCATTTGTGCATTTCAAGATTTATGAAACGGATAAAGGGTTTGATGTTAACATCCCTTATAGGGGTTCCAGTACGTAAACATTCACTAAGTAAATTTCGATATGAAAATGTAACGTTAATTTTACAAGTTGGACCCCTTGAATGAGAAAAAATAGCAACGTTTAATTGCCGATAATAACTTTATATAAAATAGGCAGAAAAGAAAATGTTATTCTTATTCCGATCGGTCCCTTCATTAGAAACGCGTCTTTTCGTGTTTCTGGCCATTTAATTAAATAAGATTGAAGTCAAAGGAGTCACTCAAACAAGAGTGGCTCTTTTGTTTAGAAATATAATCACATAAATAAAAATGGACTTTCTCCATACTTTCTTCAAACATTTTAATTAAAATTAGCTGTGAAGAAATGAATAGGGTGATAATATGTACGAGTTTTTTTCAAAAGCAAGCAATATTTTATCCGAGCCTTTTATAAATCTAACATATGGCACTGAAGGAATACCTATATTGTTTGCTTTTATATTAGGGATTGTAGGTGCACTTGCACCATGTCAGTTCACAGGAAATATAGGGGCTATCACACTTTACGGAAACAAATCTTTGCAGAAGGGGATGGCGTGGTCAGAAGTCGTCTTTTTTACCTTAGGGAAAATCCTCACCTTTACAGTTATAGGATTGTTAGCCTGGTCTTTAGGTAATGAGTTTCAAAGAGAAATTATCCCATTCTTTCCTTGGATGCGAAAGATAATTGGCCCAGTCCTATTATTTGCTGGTCTATTTATGGTAGGAATCATCAAGCTAAGAGGGACCTTAACGTTATTAAAAATTCCAAGAGAATTTATTAAAGAAGGAAAATTAGGTTCCTTCTTAATGGGAGTTAGCTTTTCGTTAGGGTTCTGTCCAACCATGTTCGTATTATTTTTCGTAAGTTTGATGCCGGTTGTGGTATCAACCTCCTATGGTTTTGTTTTGCCTAGCATATTCGCAATCGGAACAACTCTTCCTTTATTTATGGCTATATTTCTAATCTGGTATTATGAGGCTGGTGGGACGGTAATGAAAAAAGGGAGGAAAATAGGTTTGGTTATCCAAAGAATTGCTGGAGTAATCATGATTCTTTTAGGAGTGGCTGATACATTAACTTATTGGGCAATCTAACTACTTTTAATTCTTAAAATTTTAATCTATCTAGAGATAACTTAGAACGAGGGAGAATGAATGATTAAATACAAAAGAATCTTGTTACTAATGCCATTTTTCACAATGCTAATGCCAATATATTCATTAGCTCATGGCGGGGATGGAAGTGAGCTGTCCCCAAATTACTTGAGTGAATGGAACTACCTGCTAGCTGCTGTATTAATATTCATGTTCTCCTTAATTAAACTTAGAGAATCATTTAGTCAGTCTATATGTTTTTTTCTCGCACTAGTAGTTTTTTATATAGCGCTAGGAAGTCCACTACATTATCTGGGTGATCAGTACCTGTTTAGTGCACATATGCTGGAGCAATCTATTGTGTATGTTGCGTTTCCGCCTTTATTGCTACTTGCCAAAAAAGGTGATAAAGCCAGTTGTGGTATGGGGATTAAGGAAGAAAATCTTTTCAATCTTAAAGTTTCCTTTAATTCTGCTTCTTCTGTTTAACGTTTTGTTTTCTTTTTATCATATACCGTTAATTTTTAATACGGTTGTTGCGGATACTTTGCTTCATAACATGACACATGCTTTTTTGACACTTAGTGCAATTCTAATGTGGATTCCATTAATCCCGCTAACAAGAGAATTAGAAAGTTTATCTGAAATTCAAAAAATAGGGTATATTTTTGCGTCAGGAGTTTTACTTACACCAGCATGTGCATTAATTATTTTTTCAAAGGTTCCTTTTTATACGGTTTACGCACATGCCCCCCAATTGTTTGATGTTCTTCCTCATTTAGAAGATCAACGAACAGGCGGTATCATTATGAAAGTGTTCCAAGAGATAGTGTATGGTTCAATGATTGGTTATATATTTTTTAAATGGGCAAAAAAAGAAAGAGAAAACGAAAGAAGTTATAACCTGGACGTGATGTAAAATGACGAAAGATAAAATTTTAATTGTTGATGATGAATGGAATATGAGAAAGTTATTATCCATTCATTTAGGACAAGAATTTGAGGTAGTGGAAGCTAGAAATGGAAAAAAAGCATTAGAAGTTTTTGTGGGCGAGAAAGAAATAAGTTTAATCATCCTGGATATTATGATGCCTGATATGTCTGGATGGGAGGTATGTAGGGAAATTCGTCAACATAATGAAACAACTCCAATTTTAATGTTAACTGCCAGAAGTGAAATTAAGGATAAAGTGCAGGGGTTTGATGTAGGGGCAGATGATTACGTAGTAAAACCCTATGAAGCTGAAGAGTTAATAGCAAGAGTAAAAGCGCTTATCCGCCGATCTAATTCTATAAAGAAAGAGTCACTTAAAAACTCAGAAGATGAAATCGAGATACATGATTTAAGAATTGATCAAAACGCGAGGGAAGTTTATGTGAAAGATCAATTTATTGAACTAACACCTAAGGAATATGAACTTATCTTGTTATTAGTACTTAATCCCAAATCAGTTTTTACAAGGGACATGCTCTTGGACCTTGTTTGGGGAATTCATGAGGTCCTGGACATACGGACAGTCGATTCCCATATTAAGAACCTAAGAGAGAAATTTAGAAAAAATAAGCTTTCTTTTAATCCAATTAAAACGGTATGGGGAGTGGGATACAAATTCCATGAGCTTGAGGCAGACAAATGAATTGGAATCGTATTGTTTTTAAACTCGGTGGAAGTATCTTAATCATTGTACTAATAATTTTGCTCCCTTTAGGCTTTGTTACCCAACAGATTTTCTCGGGGTTTCATTTTAGTAAAGTTCAGGATCAGCTTATGGACTTGTCTAAGCGCTATGCTGATTCAATCTCCTCATTGGAAAATGAAGAAATCTTCCATATGTTCGAGACTTTAGCAATGATGACCGACCAGGAAATAGTGATTGCAGATAGTAATGGAAAAGTATTAGCAAATTCGGGTCTTCCTAGTTTTGAAGAAAACCGAAAAGTCACAATGGAACCGTTCCTTCTTGGCAAAGATGAAAATATTCCGAGATATGAGTATTATGATCGGTTGTTAAATGAAAGGTTTCTATATATAGGGAGACCCATCTTTGATAGAAATGATAAGATTATTGGCAGTATTTATGTCTTCTCTTCAATTGAACCTATTACACAATCTTTAGAGGTGATTAAAAATTTGCTAATACTTGCTGGTATTGGCAGTATACTATTGGCCTCAGGCTTGATATATATCGTATCTAAAAGGTTATCAAGACCTTTATTGGATATGGTTTCCGTTACCCGTGGTATGGCTAAAGGAGAACTTAACTCAAGAGTAGGCATCACTACGGGGGATGAAATTGGGACGTTGGGAAGATCAATTAATGATTTAGCTAGTGAACTTGAGAGTTATCGCACGAATCGTCAGGAGTTTTTCGCAAGTGTTTCTCATGAACTTAGAACACCTCTTGCATATGTAGATGGTTTTGCAAAGGTTCTGAAAGAGGGCCTTTACGAATCGGAGGAAGAAAAGGATAAGTATTTATCTATCATTGAACAAGAAGCAACACGGATGACTAAGTTAGTAAATGACCTCTTTGAACTATCAAAAATGGAAGAAGGACATTTCCATTTACAACTGGAGGAAATTGATCTTATTGAAGTCATTGAAAATTCTTTGGAGAAAACTCGGTTGAAGGCTAAAGAAAGAGGGCTGCAGCTTTCCTTTGATCCTATCATTTCGATTCCCAGTATATTGGCAGACGGACTAAGGGTTGAACAGGTTCTCATTAACTTAGTTGAAAATGCCATTAGATATACAGAGGAGGGCTATATAAAAATCAAGCTGTTCAGTGATGAATCAAAAGTAGTTATAGAAATTGAGGATACAGGGATTGGTATTCCAGAAAATGAAATACCGTTTTTGTTTGATAGGTTCTATCGAGTTGAAAAATCAAGATCAAGACAATATGGAGGTACGGGTTTAGGGCTATCAATAGTCAAGCACCTTGTGAGCTTACAAAATGGTTCCATCGATGTTCAAAGTAAGGTAGGAAAAGGCACCAAGGTAAGGCTAGAGTTCCCAGTTTATACAGAGGAGGGATTATCATGAAGAAATTGGAATTCCTCATACCGTTTTTATTGATATTCGCCGGTTTAGCTTGTTTAACCATGTCAGGGACTTTCATGTTTTATCAAGAGTTAGGATCCTACTTTAAGACCTTTGCTACTCTATGTTTTTGGATGTCTTTACCGATAGTAGCAGGAGTTATTTTATATCTTATTTATTTTAAAAAAAGGAGTTAATGGCTTTGAAAAATATTAAATCAATTTTATTATCGATATTTATATTAATGATGACATTTCCTATTCAATCGTTTGCACATGAGGGAGAAGAACACCAAGAAACAGCAAGGTTTTCATTTATAGACTACAGTATGATAGCTGCGGGTGTAATGGCTGCCATTGCTATTATCATAGTAATAATACTAAATCAAAAGCGAAAGTCAATGAATGTAAAAACAAAAGAGGGCCAAGTGAAAAGCAAACAATTTCAAAAATGGATGAAAGTAAGCCAATGGGTTTCCGTCATAGCTATTGTTGTCCTTTTAATCACTGGAGCTGCTACGTTTTTCACTAAGGATAATGTGAATGAGAGTTCTGTTGAGTTAATGCATATACATGGCTTGGGCTTTACCAAAGATGGATCTGAAATATATGTCCCTGCTCATGATGGGTTAAAAGTATTTAGTAATGGTCAATGGTCAGAGGCTTCCGGAGAAAAACATGACTATATGGGCTTTTCCATGGTGGATGATGGATTTTACAGCAGTGGTCACCCAGCCCCTGACTCATCCATGAAGAATCCATTTGGTATTGTTAGAAGTACCAATATGGGGGAGGATTTAAAAACTTTAGGCTTATATGGTGAAATAGATTTTCACGGAATGGATGTAGGGTACAACAATCATGCAATTTACGTATTTAATCCCAAAGAAAACTCCCAGATGGTCGATACAGGCATTTACTATTCTTTAGATGATACTAAAACCTGGAATAAAAGTGGTATGAAAGGCATTAAAGGTCAAGTGTCGGCCATTGCTGTACATCCCAATAAAGAAGAAATTGTAGCTATAGCAACAAACCAAGGGATCTTCTTATCTAAAGATTTCGGTGATACATTTGAAGAATTATCTGATGTTCCAACTTCGGCATTATCCTTTTCAAATCAAGGTAAGCTTTATGCTGGAAGTGTTTCTAGTGATGTGGAATTAAATCAAATAAATATTGAAAGTGGAGAAAAAACCAGTCTACAAATACCATCACTAGAAGAGGATGATGCAATTGGCTATATCGCTATAAATCCACAAAATGAACAACACATTGTTATTTCAACGTTCAAAAAAGATATCTTCTCAACAAGTGATATGGGGGAAAATTGGGCGAAAATCGCTAAAAAAGGGGTAGGGTCTTCGATTAATATTAAAGTATCTAAATCCCAAACAGAAAGTCAACATTCTCAAGGGAAGCTTTCTGATCATGGAAGTAACAATAATGAGAAAGATCGATTAGATGTTTCGTGGGAGTTTGATCATGAACCTATTGTTGGCAATAAGCAAACATTGCAAATAAATATCAAAGACTCATCAGGTGAACCGATTGATAAATTTGATATTGAACATGAAAAGTTAATGCATTTAATTATTGTTAGTGAAGATTTATCAATTTTTCAACATATCCATCCAGAATTTAAAGGGAATGGACTATTTAAGGTGAGTACCAGTTTTCCACAAGGTGGACGTTACAAACTAATAGCTGACGTTGTTCCAAGTGGACAAGATACGTCCACTGTCACAAAATGGATTGATATTGATGGAAAGAGTAACAGAGAAGCAGTAATAGTTGATGAATCATTAACAAAAGTAATTGATGGCAGAAGGATATCATTGTCTTTCGAAGACCAAATCCAGTCAAATAAAGACATGACGATGACCTTCACACTTAAGGATGATCAAACAGGAGAGTCTATAAATGATTTGAAGCCATACCTAGGAGCAATCGGTCATGTTGTCATTGTGAGTGAGGATGGTGAACAATACGTTCACAGTCATCCTATGAATAATGAAATAAGTGGTCCAGAAGCTACATTTATGACGGTATTCCCGGAACCTGGTGTATATAAGATTTGGGGACAATTTAATCATAAGGGGAAAATTGTGACGGTTCCGTTTGTAGTTGAAGTGCCTTAGTCTCACCTATTAAAACATGAGAGGGGGGATATTTATAATGATGGGTATCGGAATAATGTTAAATATGTTACTTTGGATTGTTATAATCGGTTTTGCGATTTATGGATTTATCCTGTTAATAATGAAGCCGTTTGAAAGCAAGTCAAATAAAGGTCTAACCATTTTGAAAGAACGCTTTGCACGTGGAGATATCTCAAGGGAAGAATATGAAGAGAAAAGAGAACTTTTGAAATGAAAGATAATCCTACTGGCAATGTAATTTACAATTAAATCATAAATAAGTAAGGAACTGATTTTTACTCGACAAGAGAGCTTAAAATCAGTTCCTTTTTCTGTGGATTCAATCTCCATATTTTCTACACATTTATCTTTTATAGTTAAACCAGTGTGATTGATAAGTTCTCAATGAAGGGTTGAATTATTAGTGAGTAATGTTAAATGTGAATGTGGGCATCTAAATAAAACTGGAACAGAATTTTGTGAAGCTTGTGGGAAGCCAATTCAGCTTATAGAGGGTCAGAAGTTATTAAATATGCGCTATGAGGGGGTAGCCAGGAGATCGAAAACCAGTCAAAGAACAATAGTCGATAAGATATGGAATTTCTTTTCTTCTGTAAAGATAGGAATTTGGATCATTTTTTTAACACTTGTTGCCTCTGCTATAGGAACATTTTTACCACAAGAAATGTATATTCCACAAAATATAACTCCGGAAGATTTTTATCGAGAGCAATATGGAACTATAGGTTTTTTATTTTATAGTTTAGGTTTCCATAATATATATGGTTCTTGGTGGTACATGTTGTTGCTAGCATCAATGGGGTTATCTTTAATCATTGCTAGCCTAGACCGAGTTGTTCCTTTATACCGAGCACTAAAAAAACAACGGGTGACAAGGCACGATAGCTTTCTTAAAAGACAAAGAATTTTCGGCATTACAATTCTTTCCGACAGCCAAGAATCAGTAGATAAAGTTTCGGAACGTCTTAAAGAAAAACGTTATATCGTTCGTGAAGAAAATGGAAATATTTTAGCAGAAAAAGGTCGGTTTTCACGATGGGGGCCTTATGTGAACCATTTAGGACTAATCATTGTACTGATCGGAGCCATGTTACGCTTTTTTCCAGGTATGTATGTAGATGAAATTCTGTGGGTCCGTGATGGAGAAACGGAAACTGTACCAGGTACGGACAGACAGTACTACATTAAAAACGAGAAATTCATCTTCGAAACTTACGGAGAGAAAGATAAAAAATTCAAAGAAACAATAGAAGAAGTAGGAAATACAATACCTAAGACTTATCAAACAAATGCAGTTCTTTATGAAAATATAAACCAAGGAATAGCAGGGGCTAAGCCAGAATTAGTTCAAGTTAAGGAAGGTTCTATTACTGTTAATAATCCCATGAAAATTGACGGATTTTCCCTTTATCAAACAAGTTACAAGCAAGGGGAGTTCCATAAGATGACGATTAAATTAGAAGAGAAGGAAAGCGGGGAGACATTTGGTGAAATCGAATTAGATTTATTAAACCCTAAAACTCAATTTGACCTAGGGAATGGGTACAGTGTTGAAGTGCTAGACTATTTCCCTGACTTTGAGTATGACTCTGATGAAGGGCCAATAACAAAATCTAACCTTCCTAATAATCCAGCGTTCATCTTTAAGATGTATACCCCCGATACCCCAGAGGGAGAAACTAGTTTTGTGGCAATTCAACAAAACTTAGAGCCGTTAGGAGAAAATCAATATAAAATGACTTTCTCAGCATTGGATGTTAGGAGCCTGACTGGTTTGACCATAAGGAAGGATCATACGTTGTGGATATTGGGGATTGGCGGCTTTATCTTTATGATTGGATTAATCCAGGGGTTGTATTGGAACCACCGTCGAGTTTGGGTTCAAGTGAATGAAAATGAAGTGTTGATTGCAGCACATACGAATAAAAATTGGTACGGAATAAAAAAAGATATTGAGTATGCTGTAGGAAATTCATGCCTCCGTGTACCTGTCGATCAAGTTGAAGAAAAAGGAGAGGGAACAGATGATTGATATAAGTAATTACTTATTGGGTGGAGCATTTTTCACCTATTTAATTGCAACAATTTTCATTTTGGGATCACTATCCTCCAAAAGTAAAAAGGCTAGTTCAAGAACAAGAAGAGGGGGAACTATTTCTTTAGTACTTTCACTCTTCGGTCTTTCCCTTCAACTAGGTTATTTTGTGACTAGATGGATTGCCATTGGGCATGTTCCGGTAAGTAACATGTTTGAGTTTACAACATTTTTTGGAATGATGATTGTATTAGCCCATGTAATCATTTATTTCATATATAAAACAAATGTTATGGGTCTACTTAGTTTACCGACCGCTCTATCAGTCATTGCATACGCTAGTGTCTTTTCAAAAAAAGCTTCACCTTTAGTTCCTTCTTTGCAAAGTTACTGGCTAAAAATACATGTAACGACAGCGGCGCTTGGTGAGGGGATACTTGCACTTAGTTTTGTAGCCGGTTTTATTTATTTGTTACGAGTTGTTGATCAATCAAAAAGAAGTAAGGGAACATTTGGAATTGAGTTTGTCTTCTATTCGATTTTAAGCACTCTCGCTTTTGCAATAATCTCTTATACCTTCACCGCTATGGAATTTGAAACTACTTTTAAATGGGTAAGTGAAACGCAGCAAGAAGAAGAATTGGTTTATCAATTACCGGCTATTGTAGGACCGCCAAATGGGGAAGTGGTAAATACAACGCCTTCATTCAATCCAATAGTAGAAGCACCATCTTGGATGAATGGGAGCCAAGCCCCACGTAAATTAAACACTTTAGTATGGTCTCTTCTAGCTGGGGGAGTTCTTTATTTAATGCTAAGGCTATTATTGCTGAAAAGAATTGGTGCAAAAGTTCAGCCGTGGTTAGAGAATATCCGCCCTGAGCAACTAGATGAAATCAGCTATCGATCTGTCATGATTGGATTCCCGGTATTCACCTTAGGAGCACTTATATTTGCTATGATCTGGGCCCAAGAAGCATGGTCAAGATTTTGGGGATGGGACCCAAAAGAAGTTTGGGCACTAATAACATTCCTATTCTACGCAGCGTATCTTCATCTTAGATTATCTAAAGGATGGGAAGGGCAAAAGTCTGCATGGCTCACCGTTTTAGGTTTCGTTATTATAATGTTTAACTTAGTTGTTGTGAATCTCGTCATCGCTGGTTTGCATTCATATGCTTAGGAGGTTTTTATGGATAAAAAGAAAAGAAGATTAGTTATAAGGATAAGCATGTTGTCTATCTTTACTACTTTGATTGGATATGTGCTCTATCAAAATATAACAAACAGTAATAGCGGAGTGATTCAGGCGGGGGATCAAGCTCCAGACTTCCAGTTAGAAACTTTGGAGGGAGAGACCGTCAAATTAAGTGACTTTAAAGGACAAGGGGTTTTTTTGAATTTTTGGGCAACGTATTGTCCCCCATGTAAAGAGGAAATGCCCTATATGCAAAACCAATATGAAGAATTTAAAGATAAAGGAGTAACGATATTAGCTATAGATGTGGGGGAACCTAAAGTAACGGTTGAAAAATTTGCGAAACGGTATGGCCTTACATTTCCTATACTCTTAGATCAAAATCAGGAAGTGTTAGATTCTTATGGAGTGGGGCCCATTCCAGTAACATTCCTAATTGATGAAGACGGGAAAGTGGTAGAAAGAGTAACAGCTAGTTTATCAGAAGAAACAATTAAAAATTACATGAATTCTATTATGCCTGAAAAATATAAAGAGTGAAGGGAGTAACCTACTCCCTTTTTCTATGGGAAGGAGTCGTATATCCTATGACCGATGTAAATGCCCTTTTTGCATTCGGGGCGGGTGTATTATCATTCATCTCTCCATGTTGTTTGCCTTTATATCCAGCATTTTTATCTTATATTACAGGAATTTCTGTTGAGGAATTAAAAGAAAACAACAGCAATATGGTTAGAAGAAGGGCTATCCTTCATACGATCTTCTTTTTGTTAGGTTTCACATTAATATTCGTGGCCATTGGGTTCTCGACATCTTTTATTGGAACCTTTTTTCTTCAATATGATGACTTGATCAGACAAGTTGGGGCTCTTTTAATTATATTTTTTGGTCTTGTGACAATTGGAATTATAAAACCTTCTGTTCTGATGAAAGATATGAAGGTATTATCTTTTAGAAATAGGCCAACTGGATATATGGGGTCAAGCTTAATAGGTGTAGGTTTTGCTGCGGGATGGACTCCGTGTACGGGCCCGATTTTAGCTTCTGTCATTGCTTTAGGAGTGACGAACCCAAACCAGGCTTTATTCTATATGTTGATGTATTCTCTAGGTTTTTCTTTACCTTTTCTTGTCATGGCTTTTTTTATTGGGAAACTAAAAAGGATAAAGAAGTACAACCTCATAGTTATAAAGGTTGGAGGTTACTTTATGATAATGATGGGTGTGTTCTTAATGTTAGATTGGATGACAAAGGTTACATCATTTCTATCTAGCCGTTTCTTTGACGGATTTACTGGGTTTTAATGAATTAATTGAAGGAGAGTTATATGAAGATCAGTAAGTCAACCTGGTTGATAGTAATTATTATTATCTTCATTCTTATAAACATGTTTGTTAATATTTTTACCGAGAATAATCAAAAACCTAAAGATAAGGATATCAATATCATCAATGGAAACATCCAAACTCATTAAGTGTAAGGGGAAATAGTTATGGCATCATCCTACTATAGAGGACTAAAGAAAATATTAATTCTATTATTAGTTATTATTTCTATTTATCCACCACTGACTGGTCTAGCTCATTCGAGTCTTGAGAAAACTTACCCTAAAGAAGGAGAAAAGCTAAACACTAGTCCAGAAACGATTGAGGTATGGTTTCAAGACCCAGTCGTCCTGCACTCAGAGTCAATTAAGGTTAAGGATAACAACGGAAACTACATTGATATGGGTAAAGCGTTTATTGATCCGAACGATAAAACTCATATTATAGGTGCTTTACCAGAAGAATTACCTTCAGGATTATATATTGCTGAGATAAATGTAATTGCATTAGATGGATTTGTAATGAAAGAAAGAATAAAATTTCAAATGACAAATGATGAAGGAATTTTGGGAGAAGACAGACTAAAAGTCTTGAAATATTCCCCAGTAGATGGTGAAATCACCAATCAAACAATTAAACAGATTGATCTCTGGTTCAATAAACCAGCTGAAATTACAGCAATAGGTGTATTTGATGATAAACAGCAATCTATACGTTTAGGTACTCCTGAGGTCGATCCTAGTAATCCAAGTCATCTTACTATACCAATTGAGGAAGCTCTTCATTCAGGTACATATCAAGTAACTTGGTACGCAAGACCAATTGATGCTGATGTGAGTCAACCCGATATAGTAAACGTATTCTATTTTGCTGTTGATGAGTTCTCTCCAATACAGCAATCAAATATAGGAGAGTCAACTAAATCCTTTTCAATCCAAAACTTTAGTTTAAAACAGGTAGGATATTGGTTTGTATTCACTGGACTTTCGATATTATTTGGAGGATCTTTCTTTCTGCAGTTTATTGCAAAGGAGAAAAAGAATGTAAAGTGGAGGAAGATCTCTTCTATAATCTTATCTATTGTAGTAGCCGGAGAAGTTATTATTCTTCTGCTTCAAAAAGGAGAATTACAAGGTCTTTCAATTGAGGAATTTCTGAAGTTGAAATTTACTTGGATTCCATTACTACAAATTCTGTTTCTTGTACTCGGATACTTAATTAATAAATATCAAACGTACTTTTATAGCATCCCAGTGTTATTGATGCCCTTTGTCGTTGGACATGCTGCTTACCCTCGATATGGTGGTTATGTCACGATGGGGATTAATGCTCTCCATCTACTTGGAGCAGCTCTTTGGATAGGCGGGCTGTTTGCTTTGATTATCCTTCCCAAAAAAGACGATATGAAGAAGTGGATAACAGAGGTCATTCCGAAGTTTTCTAAATGGGCTTTTTCAAGTTTAGTCATAATTATCGTGACGGGAATTATCATGACTTTTCAGTATGTACCTTCATTTTCTGCCAGTAGTTTCATTGAAAGTGAGTGGGGAAAGATTATAATTCTTAAGATAATCGTGACTATGCTAGTTGTGATGATTGGTTTTTTCCAAAGAAGATCTCTTAAAAAATGGATGGAAAGCACTTTACGTCTCATAATGCAACGAGTAAGAGTTGAGCTCATCTATAGTGCAATTATTTTATTGCTTGCTTCCTTATTGGTTGTTTCAACCCCTAGTGCTGCTGAACAAGGAGTCTATCCTCAAACCATTGTGGATGGTGGAGATGAATTGAAGGTCGGTTTTTCACCTTTGACACCTGGATTAAACGTTTTAACAATGGATTTTACTAGTAAGAATGTTAAAGATGTAAAAGTGAACCTGTCCATGCCACCAACGTATAATGTTGAATATAACGCTTTCAAATTAGACGAGGACACATTTAAAATAACTGGAAACTTGTTGCATGCATCTGGGACCATGAGTATGGAAGTTATAGCTTTCTATCAGGATGGTACTAAAAAAAGGTTCCTGTACAATGTTGTTGTTCCTGGCGAATTAAGATTTAATGAATAAATCTTTTTGTATTGCTTCAATATAAATGAATGAAAAATGTGTAACAAGTAAACTGACTAAAGGGGAGAACTTTTTTCTCCCCTTTTTATGACTAAAAATTAAAAATTCCAAGTTAAAAAGACCAGAGATGTTCAGTTCTTACTTATATTTTTAATCAGTATTTCTTCCTTGTTTTCTCCATACTTTCTCCAAACTTTTCATGTACTCTTTAAAATAAATAAAACATAGGAGGTGCCTGATGGGCATAATTCAACCAATTGATCGAATAGCATTCGAAATTGGACCCATAACAGTTTATTGGTATGGCATCATTTTCGCTTTTGGTATTGTTCTTGGACTTTATTTAGCCACAAAAGAGGCAAAGCGTTCAGGATTTCATTATGATATTATTATAGATTTAATTATGTGGGCTATTCCAATTGCTCTTATTAGTGCAAGGCTATATTATGTCATTTTTAAATGGGAATACTACTCCAATAATCTAGGTGAAATGATAGCTATCTGGGAAGGTGGTATTGCCATCCATGGAGCGCTTATTGGAGCTACCATCACTGCTATTGTATTTGCTAAAAAAAGAGGTGTTTCATTTTGGAAGTTAGCTGATATTTTAGCTCCTAGCATTATTTTAGGGCAAGCAATAGGCCGATGGGGAAACTTTATGAATCAAGAAGCACATGGTGGGCCTGTAACTAGAGGCTTTCTTGAGAACTTACAGTTACCGGATTTGATTATTAATCAAATGTTTATTAACGGACAATATTACCACCCTACTTTTTTATACGAATCAATTTGGAATATAGTTGGATTTATCGTTTTAATAATGTTGCGTAGAATAAACCTTCGTCATGGTGAGTTGTTTTTAAGCTATATTATCTGGTATTCTATTGGGCGTTTCTTTGTTGAAGGGATGCGAACAGATAGTCTGATGTTAACGGAGACATTAAGAATGGCGCAATTTATTTCAATTGTGTTAGTTATTTGTAGTTTACTAATCTTAGTTTATCGAAGAAAAGCAGTGCAGCATACTCAATGAGTCATATGAGAAAAAGGTGTATTCTCCATACTTTCTTCAATCTTATTATCTATAATTGCTTTGAATAAACAAAAAGGAGGTGATCTTGGTGAAAAAGAAAATTGCATTTGTTTCATCGTTCGCTTTAGCATCATTGCTGGTCATTGGCCAGTTTACTTTTGCGGAAACACCAGAAAATAATTCAGACATGATGAATGGCAGTGGGATGGAAAATATGATGGAAGCAATGAATTCTCCAGAAGGGCAAAAAATGATGAAAGCTTGCGGGAATTTTATGGAATCTTCTATGATGGAGAAGTAAAAGACTCCTTATTTTAAGATGTTGTGGAAAGACCTTCTTTGTGAAGGTCTTTCGTTATATTTGATGAGAGGAGAAAAACTATGGAATGGTTATTATACTTACTTTGTCCTTTAATGATGTTGTTCTGCATGAAGGGGATGTTTACTGGAGGTAAAAAGGACTGTCATTCAAAACAAGTAAATAATTCAACTGGCGAGATGAAATCATTACAAATGCAAGTTCGAAATTGACAGGAGCAAAATATGAAGCTAATGGATGAAATGAAATCATTTAAACAAGCAAATGTACCCTCTATTTCTAATAAGGATACTAATCAAAAAATCATATCCTAAAAGGCAACCGAAATCTGGTTGCCTTTTCATATTTAACCCCTTTATGTTTCAGGAGGAGGTTTTTGTTGTTTTTTCGTAATATTTTTACTTTATTCACATATCTTCATTTTTAATTCAATTTCTGATACTAGTATCATCAGGTTTTGCTGATTCTACCTAACAACAAACCTATCCAAAAGAAGGGTTAAGGATACCAGTAAGCCCATTTTCGATTGAAGTTTGGTTTGAGCGCCCCCTATATTGCAGATGTTTTTCCTTTTAACGCTAATAAAACATAAAAATCGTTTATATCCTACTAATTATGTGTTCACAGATTTCCAACGGCGTAAGAAAAGGGTATTCGTAACAACAGACACTGAACTAAAAGCCATTGCTCCACCGGCAAGTATCGGATTCAAAAGTCCGAACGCGGCAACAGGAATTAAAAGGGCATTATATGCGAACGCCCAGAATAGGTTTTGACGGATTTTACGCATCGTCGCTTTGGAAAGACGGATGGTATCGACGATTCCCGTCAAGTCGCCTCGCATTAAAGTAACATCCGCCGCTTCAATCGCTACATCCGTTCCGGTGCCAATGGAGATACCAATGTGAGCAGCCAAAAGGGCCGGAGCATCATTAATCCCGTCTCCTACCATCGCTACAATCTTACCTTCTTTTTTCAACTTTTCCACTTCAGCAGATTTATCTTCTGGCAATACCTCGGCTAAAACTCGATTTACACCTACCTGATTAGCAATGGCTTCAGCTGTACGGCGGTTATCTCCAGGAATCATAATAACTTCAAGGTCTAGTTCCTTTAACCGTTGTATCGCCAATGCTGATGTTTCTCAATGCACATAATGGCAAATCGATGTGGATGCGAAGTAAACAACCCTCAAGGTTCTTGTTGTCTTGGTAATGTAACTGGTTTTATAAATAAAATGACAAGACAAAATAATGACTAAAAAGCCGATGATTCCTTAGCGTAGGAATCATCGGCTTATTTTATGTTGAAATTTACTTAGCGTGGGTTTTATGTCAAAATGTTGGTGGTACCCCAATCAGTAAAGAAGTTTACCTGAGAAAGCACAAAAAGGTTCTACAGCTGTCCAGCAATGTACTTGTTAGAGAGGGAGACAAAACCCCGTATTTTACTCACCAATGCACTAAATCATTGTATTCTTATAGGATTAGTATGTGGGATATTAGGTCGTTTAACTTTTTACAGTTGCGATTGGTGTCATTTCTGCAATGTACAACATTAGACGAATTGGGATGAGATATTTACGGTATCAATGGTTCAAACCAGGGGGTAAAAATGGGAAATACTTCATTTATTGCTTTATACGACAATCATCCAGATGCTGTTTTCACATTAGATTTAGAAGGAAATTTAATTGATTACAATAAATCGTTTAAAAGAATCTTTGGTAATGAAGATAAAAAACTTACCGGAAACTTCCAAAAATACTTTGATGAAAATTTCCAAGATAAAAGTAATAACTTTCAACAAGAAGCTTTAAAGGGGATTGCCAAAATTATTCAGCGACTCTTATTAATAAAAATGGTCAACATATTGCTGCAGATGTGAAATACATACCAATTTTAAACAATAACCAGCAAGTGACCGGAATTTTCGGGTTATCAAGGATAATCAGTGATCACATTCAAAGTAAAAAGAATCAAACATAAAGATAAAAGATTTGGAATTTCCGAAAAACTTTAAAAATATTTTTAATAATCCAGAAGTGGGAACTTGGTCATTCGATTTGCAAAAAAATAGCTTTTTATTGAGTCCACCGGGTATCGAGAAAGTAACAGGACGTATTCCAGCCGAAGGAGACACCACAGAAAAATTAATTTAAAATTCTGAGGTTGCTTTAAATCGTCCAAAAGTAATTGGGAAAAATAATTTCCAAATTAATTCCTCATTTATAAATTTAAATTCAAATAAAATATTAAGTTTAGAAAGAGATTTAAGAAAAGCCATTAAAGCCAACCAGTTTCTTGTCTATTTTCAACCTAGAGTAGATACAAATACGGGGAAAATGGCTCAATTATAGAGATTGAGGATTGGGTGCTAAACAGGTATGTCATTATATAAAAGAGTGGGAACAAAGGGGATCACCATTTGTTCCCATTTCAATTAACAAATCGCCTAAAGTAATTTCACGAGATGATTGGACAACAAATGTTTTTAGCGTATTAAAAGAAACAAATATTGTTCCTTCATTCTTAGAATTTGAAATTACAGAAACAGCCTTACTTCAAACTAATGATACTGTAAAGAGCGCATTTTATTTACTTCAAGAAGTTGGCATAAGGGATGCCTTAGACGATTTTGGTACTGGGTATTCATCATTAACTCATTTAAAAGAATTTCCAATATATACCATTAAAATTGATAAAACATTTGTCCAAAATATTTCAAATCATCGTGGTAATATAATCCTTAAGTCGTTTATATCCCTAACAAAAGCATTGAAAATTAGGGTTGTTGCAGAAGGCGTAGAGACAATTGAGCAACTCACCTTTTTAAAACAAGAAAGGTGTGATGAAGTGCAGGGTTACTGGTTCAGCAAACCATTACCAAAGGCAGAATTTGAAAAACTATTAAAAAAGGGGAATACTTGAACCAACAGAATTACTTAATATTACTATGGTAATTAAATATAAATAATATGATTGAATTAACCTAAAAATCCCCATTAAGTTCTCAAATGTCATTAATAACTGTTAGAGGGCAAAACGTGAAACTAAGTAAAGTGGAAGTATTAATCGAAGATATAGGTCTCGGAGGTATCAAATTCTTTTCAACTCTGGAACTCCATGTACGTCTGGATATAATTTTACAATTTAAATCAGAGATATAAAGAAGCCATTTTTATTAGTTCGAATCGTTAAATTAAAAAGACATCTACATGAATCAACTTCGAGTGTATTTACTCGTTCAAACTCTTTTAACAAAGCAGAACTCTGGGTATACTTCAGAAGAGATAAATTGGATAACCACCGATAAACATCAAGATAAATTTTAAGTGCTTCTATTAAACGAACAATCAAAAGAGTGTAAAAAATCATGAGCAGTATTTCGACAGCTATAGCAAAAGAAAGGTTTGAGGAAAACAAGATGTAATTGATGAGAAAACTGCCTCCATTTCTTTATTACAAAGGATATTAAGAATAGCATTCACTTTTGCTGCTATGATTATGACAACTTGGGAGAAGAAGGAGTTGTAGGACCGCAAACTAATCCACTCCCCTCCCCAGGGATGTACTGGTTAAAAATCTAAGGAGAGGCTGCTAATTTGGCCTATTTACAGTGCCCGCAGTGTCAGAATGTTTGTATGATTAAGGGTCGTATATGTATAGTTTGCTGCTAGATAACAATTGAGAGAATGGCCATTGAATCCTTAAAACAATGTGGATCCTACCTCGAGTTGATACGTTCCCCTCATATTAGGCAGAAAACAGAAAGCATATTAATCTGTCTATTAGAGAGGGGATTTTTTTATGATTAAAAATTCTGTTCTTGAATCCAAAATTACGATTGGGGGATTATATGTACGGCAGCATTGGAATGAACTTAAAAATGCTTAGACTTAAGAAAAGACTGACACAAAAGCATGTAGCTGAATCTACAGGGTTGTCTTTTCGCATTATAAGTTGTTATGAACGGAATATCAATTTACCAAAGAGAAGTAATTTAGAGAAGCTAGCTGAATTTTACGGGGTATTTGTTAAGAAATAGCACAAGAGGGCGTAGTGAATGTAAACTTGCTACTTTACTTGCATCAAAGTTGTATTCACCAAGAAAATTAATGTGTTCCCATCCTAACGGAGAAATATGTTTAAGTAAATCTTCTCTCAAATTCCCCTTTTCCTTCAATAATTTTGTTGCTTCTGTAAGATAAACGGTATTCCATACGCTAATAGCGTTTATTAGAATATTTAAAGCACTTGCACGTTGTAGTTGGTCTTGTATTCCTCGTTCTCTTAGCTCACCTCGTTTTCCAAAGAATAAGGCTCTTGCTAACTCAATAATACTAAAAGCCGATGATTCCTTAGCGTAGGAAAAATCGGCTTTCTTCATGTCGAAATTTGCTTAGCGTATGTTTTCCGCGTTTTGTTGGTAGGACCCCATTTTAAATAAAAACAAGGGACCGAGCATTGTGTTCGATCCCTTTTCTTAACTTCATGAATCATCATTTTCACTTTGATGACTCCTCATGTACTTCAAATATTGATTGATTAATTGGTCAAGTTCTTGACTCAATTTTAGAATGGTAGATTTTTGAAGTTCCTTATCTACGTTGAATAATTTTGTCAATTCTCCCCGTTTTACCTCAATCATATACCTCAAAAAGTAAAGAGGTACTATCGAATCACTGTATTTCTTCTCGATAACCGTTCACCTCACTGTTTTACCATTTTTACACCGAATATGCGCATTTTATCTCATAATGTTCACATTATTTTTGATTTAACTGTAGAAATATTGGAATGAATATTGTTAACTATTTCACATTTATGAGGATACCGTTACGTTTATTTAGAAGATTATTCCGCCTTCGTAATTTTTCTTCCACCTGATTTTTTCGAATGGTAGAGAAGCTTGTCTGCCCCTTCTAGTAGCTCTTCCATTTTCATTTGATGAGAATGAACTAGTCCAATTGATAAGCCTAAGTCTGGTACGAGTACCATAGTTCTGGCGGCTTCTATGAAATATATAGATAACTTACAAGACCCACCCCATGTAGCAAAATAATCAGCAGTATTACTCAATTATTTGTTTCTGTTGCGAAGCTTTTATCCGTTACGTTTAAATACAGCCATATCTATTTTTTTATCGATAAATGGTTGCTCCTTTTCCAGACCCATAGTGTGGATTGGAATCGGCATGTAACGATGAAACACCAACCTGTACGCGCATTCCATCAGAGGAAGAGGTACTTCCATCTCCCCAATAGGAAGCTAGTTTAAGCTTATGTTGAAAATTCACTAATGTCGCTTGCACGACTTATAGCATCATCGAATAAACGCCATTGCGCTGCATTAGCCATTTGATGATAGGTAACTCCTGGTGTCGCTTCTGCCATTTTAGTAAGTCCTATGTTAGTTCCCATCGCCATGAGAGCAGCCATGAGAACTCCTTTTTCCTCTCCCTTTGGTGGTCGATTGGTTGAGGCATGTATCAACATTTCGTCAAATCCTGTCCAGTGTGCTACCTCCATTAAAAGATCAGTGAGCTTTATTCTCGGCAACATATTATATAAAGACAGGCTAAAAGCTCTCGCTTCTTCGGGTATATTCTTCTCCAATCGGTCCACTCGGATCTTAGCCTTTTCGATATTTACTCCTTCTAGAGAAACAAGATTATTTGAAACCCATGTAAGGCGTTGAGCTAGTGACTTTCTTCTTTCCTCAAGATATTCATCTGCCGATGAACGAACGGCTAATTTAGTTTCCGTAAGACGAGTTGTTGTCCAATCTTCTTTAGAAACAAGATACTCTTCAAAATCTTTATGAAGTCTACTACCGACTACGGATATGTCGCCTGAACGAGTATGATTTTTCAACTCTGTTAGTGCAGCCATCGCATAATGTCGGTTAATTATTCCATCATCACCATAAACATGCTTCTTCCAACGTTTAGGAATAAAATCTACCGGTGCATCATTTGGAATTTTTCTTTTACCAGATTCATTCATTTCATTTAGCGTCTTTAAGGCTTGCAATAATGGCTTTGTACCTTGTGTAGAACGAAATTCAAAAGATTTAAGAAAAGTAGGAGTATATTTTCTTAGATAAGAAAACCGATTTCCTAACAAATCTAGATAATCGTAATCCATCGGTCGGGCTAATTTTTGGGCTTCTTCGACGGAAGAAACAATTTTATCCCACGGCATAATCATTTCAATAGCATTAAATGGATCAAGCCCTTCATTTCGTGCTTGGATAAGTGCTGCACCAATATCTGCAAAGTGTACGACTTTTTAATTCACTGCTTTTCCATTTTCTTTTTGCATTTCCTCTTGTGTTTTACGTCCTTTTGATTGCAAGATCATCATTTGGCGATCATGAATTTCAATTGCTTGGTCAATTAGATCTTGGCTTAGTGTTACTAGATAGGCGACAAGAATTGCATATTTCTTTTTTTCTTTAAACCTTCGAAATGAGTGTGGTTCATACCTTGCTCCAATACGAGATAATTGAAGTAAACGATTGGGATGGATTTGCTCTGAATTTATTTCTAATTTTAAATCTCGAATATATTCTAAGCGCTTTATTACTTTTAAAAAGGCTTCAGGTGAAGATTGGCCGGGAAGTTCTTTAAGCCATGCTAATGGGGTATTTCTATTGTCTACAAAGGGATCTATAAGTTTATCTAATTTTTGTTTTTGCCATTTAGAAAGAGTATAAGTTAATGATTTAAAAATCCTTTCCTCTGCTCGTTGACGAGTTTCCCAAACAAGCCTTTCTATAGTAGTCATACCAGGGAGAATTATTTTCTGATTTCGTAGTTCTTCTTGTGCTGTACGAAGAAGATACATTGAATTTCCATTTTGAAGGGCATGATTCAACAAAAACTGAGCTAGCTTTCGATAGTTACTTAGGGAAAAATTTTGATAACCATAAACTTGACGGATTTCTTCCATATGCTCATGTTTAGTTGGCTCTCGTTGGGCATATAAAGAAAATGTATTAGGATTAACATTTATTTGTCTAGCTATGAATTTGATTATGTAATCTGGAATAGGTCCAACATCTGAAAGGGACCATCCAGGATAGCGTAGAACACATAACTGAACAGCAAAGCCTAATCGATTATGATCTCTTCTGTGTCGTTTAATAATATCAAGGTCATATTGTGAAAATGTATAATAAGTTTCTTGTTCACTTTCGCTCATATCAGCTGGAATTTGTACAAATTCCGTTCTTTGATCTTCTGTTAGTAATTCTTTCCCTCTCATGCTACACCTCCAGGCTGGATATCGTTTTCTATTCTAAGTAACGATATAAAGTTGTTGATCCAATCCCTGTTGCCGTTTTAATGTATGGAGACAAAATGAATTTCCTATGATTCAAAATGTTCCATTAGTTCAATTAAATGTTTGGTACTCCGACTGATACGATCTAATTTATAAACAATCACCGTGTCGCCTTTACGTAAAGTTTTAAGAAGCTCATCTAACTGTGGTCGGTTTTTTTTCTTACCTGATTCTTTTTCTTCAAAAGTCTGGTCCACTCCGAAGTGAGTCAATGCATCAAGTTGTAACGATAATGATTGATCTTGTGTACTGACACGTGCATATCCAAATTTCAACAAGAATTCCCCCTTTTTAATACCTTAACTACACCAAAAAGGGGTAATAGATAGATATATTGGTAATTAGTTTTTGGTTATATTTTTGGTTATGAACTTAAGTAGTTTTCGAGGCTTTTAAAGAAGTTCTCTATTTATAACCAAAAACGGTCGTTTATGGTCACTTATCCATAACTAATGAATTAAATGACTTTTTAATTTTGTTCAACAATCGGGCCAGATTGTTGAAGAACACTAAAAGGAAAATTGTGTATTTAATTTAAATTATATAGAGAAGATTGTGAAGAAATTCACTTAAACTAACGAGCAGGTTAGTTGAAGATTGGTTCTAGGTATTGATAGACAATTGAACGAGCTGTTTCCTTGTACTAATCAAAAAATCCTCTCTAAATTCCTGTTAATTTAGGAATTTCACGAGAGGTTTTTTTATATGTTGCTCTTCGAAAAATATTTCCGAGTATCTTCACGTGTTTTTTGGGGTAAGACACGTTCAAGCTCTTCATTCAACCATGAAAGTGTTTTACTAAGCAAGTAATCACGCATTTTTTCTTCTGCTTCGAGCATAACTAAATTGATGGTGCAAGAGGAGGGAGCTGAACAACAGTTTTCTCTATACAAATAACCATTATCCTTAATATTTTTACATTGAAAAATAGGCTTAGGACCTTCAACTGCTTCTACTACATCCCAAAAGGAAATATCTTCTGGGGGCTTAGATAACCTATATCCTCCCTTCACACCAGGGACAGAACTTACAATACCAGCCTTAGATAATTTCCCAAAAACTTTTGAAAGAAATGTCTCAGAAAGTCCTTGGAATTCAGCCAAATCCTTTATCCCAACACTTTCCTTTGAAGGAACATCAATTAAATAAACCAGGCAATGTAAAGCATATTCAACTCCGACACTATATTGCATATAAACTCACCTGCTTTTGATTTTAAGGGTTACCAAATTGTATCTTAGGAGTATTTAGAGTGTTAGTCAATAAAAAGAATTATCTTTTGGGTAAATCATATTCATTTGACAAAAATAATTATAGCATATATTATTGACCATGTTAATCGTCGATTAATCTAGTCTTTAATCAGGGCATGAAATTCATTTTAAAGGAGAAATAACAATGAACAAAACACTTATCATTAACGCACATCCAAAAATAGATGATACTTCTTCAATTAGCTTGAAGGTTTTTAACTACTTTTTGAAAGCTTATAAAGAGCTAATTCCCGATAGCGAAGCAATTGAACAGATTAACCTGTACAGTAATGTAGTGCCTATGGTAGATCAAACGGTTTTAAGCGCATGGGAAAAACAACGAAAAGAAGAAGAACTAACCTTCGAAGAACAAAAAGTAACGGAGCGTATGTCCGAGATCTTGCAACAATTTAAAAGTGCAAATACGTATGTCATCGTTTTACCGTTGCATAATTTTAATATACCTTCAAAGTTAAAAGATTATATGGATAATATCATGATCGCACGTGAAACTTTTAAATATACTGAAAATGGGTCAGTGGGCCTCCTTAAAGACGGACGAAGAATGCTTGTCATACAAGCAAGTGGATCAATCTATACAAATGATGATTGGTATACAGAAGTTGAATACTCTCATAAATACCTGAAATCAATGTTCAATTTCCTTGGGATTGAAGATTATCAAATCATTCGCGCACAAGGAACTGCTTTATTAGAGCCGAATGAGGTATTAGAGAAAGCATATAAAGAAGTTGAAGAAGCTGCTTCGAGATTAGCTACGAAATAAAGAACACTTGTCCAAAGAAAGGAAATGAAAAATTAATCATTAATTTGACATTTCCTTCAATTTAACAAAAGAGGAGAGTTTGGTTTAACATGGCGAAAGTTCTATACATTACTGCTAATCCAAAATCAGTTGAAAACTCAGTTAGTCATAGAGTAGGGCAAGCTTTTCTTCAAGCTTATCGCCACTCTCATACAAATGACGAGATTAGAGAAATAAATTTATATGAAGAAGACTTTCCAGTAATAGATTACGATGTCCTTAACGGTTGGGGAAAAATGCGTAAAGACGGAATTTCCTTTTCAGAATTGAATGAAATAGAACAACAAAAAATAAATGCTTTAAATACATTTACAGACATGATAGCGAACGCTGACAAATATGTATTTGTATCTCCTATGTGGAACTGGGGAACTCCTCCACGATTAAAAGCATTTATCGATTCCTTTGTAGTGGTAGGAAAAACATTTCATTATACGGAGAATGGACCTGTTGGACATTTACAAGGTAAAAAAGCTATTCACGTTCAAGTAAGTGGTGGAATTTACTCACATGGACCTTTTGCGAAAATGGATCATAGTCATCCATATTTAAAACAAGTGCTTAATATCATAGGTATAGATGATGTGGAAGTATTGTATGTGGAAGGACATGACTTTGACAGAGATAAAGCAGATGATATTATTCGCAAAGGTATATTAGATGCAGAAAAACATGCTATGGCCTTTTAATTTGACTTCATCTTCAATTTGAATTTTTATTGAATAACCCTTTTAAGGAGTTAATTAAAATGGAACAACGAATTAATTATTACAATGTAGCACCAGAAGCACTTAAAATAATGATGGAAATGGAGAAGTATACGAAAACTACAGGTATAGACCGTAAACTTCGTGAACTTATAAAAATTCGGGCTTCTCAAATTAATGGTTGTGCATTTTGTATTAACATGCATACAGCTGATGCTAGAAAAATGGGAGAAACGGAACAACGATTATATTGTATTAGTGCTTGGAGAGAGTGCACATTTTACACAGATGCAGAAAAAGTAGCTCTTGAGTTGACAGAGTACGTGACTTTAATCCCAACAAAACGTGTGCCGGATGAGCTTTATCAACGAGTACGTGAACATTATGTCGATAAACAATATGTTGACCTTATTCTGATAATTAATCAAATCAACAGTTGGAATAGAATTTCTATTGCAATGGGAAATACAGCAACTGAAAAATAATTACTAAAAAATATAATAGTGTTCATCTCAGATTGTAGAAATAAGCATCCAAGTGATCCAGTGAACTGCCCCCTAAATGTTAGACAACAATCTAACATTTAGGGGTTTTTTTATGGCTATTTTTACAGCAGAAGATAGAATACATATTGTTTTACGGTATTTGAATGGTACCGAATCTATCCAGGAAATTGCGCGACAGGTACGGGTAAATAAAAGGATTGTGAGTGGATGGATTCGCCTTTACGAACAACAAGGTAGCGAAGCCTTTCTAAAAAACTATACAAGCTATTCAACACAGTTTAAAATGAATGTACTAAATTATATGAACGAAACGGGTACATCCTCTATTGATGCAGCTGAGATTTTCAATATTTCTTCTCCTGGAATGATTCGAAATTGGCGAACAAATTGGAAACAAGGTGGAATAGATGCCCTACAACCAATGAAAAAGGGGCGTCTATCAATGAAGAAAGAAACAAAGAAAAGTGAATCAAAGAAAGAAACACTAACACCAGTTGAAGGCACAGTAGAAGCATTACAAGCGAAAAATGAACGATTAGAAATGGAGAATGCTTACTTAAAAAAGTTGAATGCTTTAGTTCAAATGCAGGAAAAATTACAAACAAAATCAAAGCGCAAGTAATTTTTGAACTAAAGGATCAGTATGATGTCGTGGATTTAGTTGAAGTCGCTGACATTCCACGCAGTACGTATTATTATTGGGAAAAACGATTAAATCAAGCCGATAAATATGCGAATATAAAAGAAGAAATAAAAGAAATCTATCATGAACATAAAGGGCGTTATGGCTATCGCCGTATCGCGAAAGAACTAAAGAAAAAAGGTATTCATCATGACCCAAAAACTATTAATGGTTTAATGAATGAAATGGGCTTAAAATGTCTGGTGCGTATGAAGAAATATTATTCCTATAAAGGCAACGTAGGAAAAATTGCGCCAAACGTATTACAACGCGATTTTAAGGCAGAGAAAATGAATCAGAAATGGGTTACAGAAGTCACAGAATTCCACTTGTTTGGGGAGAAGCGTTATCTTTCGCCAGTACTCGATTTGTGCAATAGTGAAATCGTTGCATATACCGTTATGAAACGCCCAGTTTATAAACTCGTTGGCGATATAATAGACAAGGCGATTGAGCATCTTCAACCGGGAGATCAAGTGATTCTTCATTCTGATCAGGGCTGGCATTATCAAATGAAACGGTATCAAAAAACATT
This sequence comes from Rossellomorea sp. H136, assembly GCF_056838065.1. Lineage (NCBI taxonomy): Bacteria > Bacillati > Bacillota > Bacilli > Caryophanales > Bacillaceae > Rossellomorea > Rossellomorea sp. H136. Next base: position 2,524,260 of record NZ_CM166371.1, on the reverse strand, counting down.
AGAACAGCACAAAATTACGCAGAGTATGTCTCGTAAAGGCAACTGTTTAGATAATGCGGTCATCGAAAATTTCTTTGGCTTATTAAAGTCTGTACTACTTTACCTGCAAGAATTTGAGAGTATCGAGCATTTTGAACAAGAATTAGTAGCATATATTGATTATTACAATCACAAACGAATGAAGGCAAAATTAAAAGATCTGAGTCCAGTAGAATACCGAACTCAGATCTTAGAAGCTGCCTAAAAATATTTGTCTAACTTTATTGGGTCAGATCACCAGTTTGGATGCATTTACGTTTTATGCTTATATAAAGCATAAAAATTCCTCTTGCAAGGTCCACCTTATCTCATTTCAGAATCTTCTATAATTCTCCAGTATGATGGCCACCTTTTTGCTTATAGAAGATTGTGAAATATTGTACTTAAACTATCGGGTGCGTTAGTTTAATAAAATTGAAGTGATTTTATGAGTGATTTCAGATTTTAGTTATTCAATTAAAGGGCGCATTTCAGAAGTAAGAAATGTGTCTTTTCTTTATTTCTTTGGCCAGGTAATGGAGTAACTTCACGAAACTTTTTAATGTATTTAAAAGTATATACAATAAAATGAAAAGTGAATGAAACTACTTACATTATGGGAATGAGGATTCAAATGTATAATGCTATGTTGATACTCGGTTTGGTGTTATTGTTCATTGGTGTTTTTTGGTTTATTTATATGTACAAGGAAAAAGAATTTACTATTTTCAATACATTTAAAGCTCTTTTGTCATTAATACTGGGTGGATTATTGCTAGTTATAACTCTCCCTAGCCTAAAATATATGATATTTAAAGAGTATGATGTTGTAAAAGGGAGTTGCACCATCGAGATAGATTCATCTGGGCGATCCAGTGAAGCAGCATTTAAAATACTTGATACGAACGAGGTATTTTATTTTAGAGATATTCCTGAATTGGATTCTTATGGAGGGGCAGTTCCCTACTATTGTGAGGTCACTGTCACAAAGGATCATGAGTTTGAATTAGGTTATAAAATTTATGATGCTAAATCGAGGGAAATTATACAAACAAGTAGATAGTTCCTCAATTAAAGGGCGCTTTAATGAAGTAACTAAAGCCTAATTTCTCGGTGTTAAAAGCGAGAAATTAGGCTTTTTTTTATATTTGGATTTCCTTACCGTTGTAAACCCGTATTTTCCTGATGTTACTCTCTTAGCGTAGGGAAAACCGGCTTTTTTCATTCCAAAATTCTCTTAGCGTATGTTTTCCGCGTTTTGTTGGTAGGACCCCAAAATAAATTGTTAGAAATTCAGTTACACTTTCAGGTGTTTTGGCATTTGCACTATGCAAGTGGCCTATTTTCTCACCTTCTTTAAATACAAGTATGCTCGGAATTCCCATCACTTTATACATGGTTGAAATTTCTTGGAATTCATCTCGATCCATTTTATAAAAAGAAAATGGATTGAATTCTTCTAATACTTCTCCCATAAATGCACCCATACGTTTGCAATCTGGACACCAGTTTGTGTCGAATTTGATAACAACTGGCTCCTTTGAGTCAATAATTTAGTTGAAATCCGGTTGATTTTCTATTCTTTTCTCCATATTTACCTTCCTTTCCATAAATGTTCAGTTATTTATCTAACACAACATCATGATACGAGATAACCACTTTGTATTCTGTAATCAGGCTTACACGTTGAAATATTCTCTTTTATCAGGAAGTTTCTCCTATTTTTTTCTATTGCTTAATAACCTTCGCAAGCTTCTCATTCTCGACTTCAGCATTTATTACATGCTGAAGAAAGTTTTCATTTATATGTACAAATTCAAACCTTCGTACCCCACTTGTATGATGTTATGAAATGATTAGATATGTTTACAAGCCATAGTCTAACCGCTGTTTTTGTTAATAAAATAAACCATCTTTAATGTGAGCTATCTAACATTTTTATGTTTTAAGTTAGTTTATACTTCGAAAAGTAAGACAATAGACAATTCATATTAGACTTTCAAAGTTGCTTAAATGAAAAAGGAGATGGATAAGATGATGAGTGAAAAAATCTATGATGTGATTATAATTGGAGCTGGCCCAGCTGGTATGACAGCTGCGGTATATACATCTCGTGCCAACCTTTCAACTTTAATGATTGAAAGAGGAGTGCCCGGTGGACAAATGGTCAATACAGAAGAGGTTGAAAACTATCCTGGATTTGATCATATTCTAGGTCCTGATCTTTCTAACAAGATGTTTGAGCATGCAAAGAAGTTTGGTGCTGAATATGCATATGGAGATATTAAAGACATTGAAAATGGTTTGCAGTATAAAACTGTCAAAACCACTTCAAAGGAATATAAAGCTCGCGCCGTGATCATCGCAACCGGTGCTGAGTATAAAAAGCTGGGTGCACCTGGTGAAAAAGAGCTAGCAGGACGTGGTGTATCTTATTGTGCAGTTTGTGATGGAGCCTTTTTTAAAGGCAAGGATCTTGTGGTAGTGGGGGGAGGAGACTCTGCTGTTGAAGAGGGTGTATACTTAACTCGCTTCGCAAATAAGGTGATAATTGTACATCGACGTGATGAATTCAGAGCGCAGAAAATTCTACAGCAACGTGCGTTTGATAATGAAAAAATTGAGGTTATGTTTAATACAGCAGTTAAAACCATTAATGAGCAAAACGGAAAGGTAGGGTCAGTGACGCTAGTATCGACGGAAAAGGGCGCTGAAACAGAGTTTACTATAGATGGTGTATTTATATATGTCGGAATGGTTCCACTAACAGCGCCATTTAGGAAACTTGGAATCACGAATTCAATGGGCTACATTGAAACAAATAATCGAATGGAAACAAAAGTGGAAGGTATCTTTGCTTCAGGGGATGTTCGTGAAAAAACCTTACGTCAAATTGTAACCGCAACTGGTGATGGTAGTATTGCCGCACAAAGTGCCCAGCAGTATGTTGAAGAGCTCTTGGAAAAATTAAAAAGCTAAATGAGAAAATGAACATCTCTTCGAACAGATGGTGTGTTTTTTTGTATTGATAAAATTTTGCCACCAACAATTCTTAAATATAATGACTAAATGTTAGCCATCTAACATATTTAAATACAAAAAAAAAACTATACTCGTAAGTGTAAGAAAAGACTATTACAAATTTTAAGGAGATGGATAAGTGATGGCATTATTAAACGTGACTGATCAAACTTTTAAGGAAGAAACTAACAATGGAATAGTGTTAGCTGACTTTTTCGCCACTTGGTGTGGACCTTGTAAAATGATTACACCAGTTCTTGAAGAGCTTGATCAAGACATGGGGAACCAAGTTAAGATTATAAAGATTGATGTCGATCAAAACCAAGAAACAGCCAACAAATTTGGTGTCATGAGTATTCCGACTCTACTAGTCATGAAAGATGGCAATGTTGTAGATACTTTGGTTGGTTTTAAGTCTAAGGAAGCACTTGAGGAAGTATTAAATAAGCATACCTAAGCCTAAAAAAGCATTGAGAAGTAACCCTCATTTCGGGGTAGTACCAGCGTTGCTTACACCACCCACAAGTGATACGGATACAAAATGCATCCGCATAAATTAATTCAAGACATTGAGTTTATTAAACGAGCTCAGGATCTTAGGTTACTTTGGAAAATATTAAAGATCTACCAACTGTATCAAACAGGGATAAAAAACTTCATTAAGAAGAAATGATCGAATTTGCATCAGGAAAAATTGAGGAAATTGATAAAAAGATTTGTGTTTAAACGATATGTAATTCTTGTTAGATGGTTTGTTTGAAAAATGCCCTGGTTCTGGAGTTCTAAAAAGTCAGTGTTCGAAAAAAATTTATCAAAAGGAGTGAATTAAAGTGGCAAAAAGATTAATCGAAGTATTTATAGCAGGCTGTAGTGTTTGTGAAGATGCTCTAAAGCAAGTGGGTTATAAACTTAATAAAAAATTCGACACATTGGAATGTAACGGACAGGTTTTTCGAAAAAGCGCAGGTATGATAAAAAAGTATGGATCCGAGTGGAAAATGGAGGACCATTTTTATAGTCGTTCGGTAAATAACAAACTTACTATCTCTAATGGCAGAGGAGGAAACGTTCATGTTCAAGTTATTTGAAGCTTTCGGTCAAAAAATTGAGATCATCGGTACAAAGGGTTTGTTTATTACACTTGCAATAGTTTATATTTGGATTGGTGCGATGAAATTCACTGCCTACGAAGCGAACGAGATTGCCGGCCTTGTAAGCAACAGCCCAGTACTTGGATGGCTTTACAACTATTTTTCAATTCGTACGTTTTCTTCTCTATTGGGCATATTAGAATTATTAGTCGGCCTACTGATTCTCAGCCGCTTTGTGTCTGCAAAGCTGTCAGCTGTTGGAGCGTTTCTTTCCTGCATTCTATTTCTGACGACACTGAGTTTCATGGTTTCCACGCCGGGTGTCTTTGAGCCGAGCCTCGGTTTTCCCGCCCTTTCTGCTGCGCCAGGTCAATTTCTGTTGAAGGATCTGGTCTTGCTTGGCGCTTCTGTGTTTGCCTTGGGAGAGTCACTGAAGGCGGTTAGACGTTGAACGTTCCATGAAACCCGGGAGAAGTGCTATCCGGAAGTGGGAAAATAATCAGATTATTTGAATGGTTCCGAACGTCTATGATTTGTTCGTTTTATTAAAGATCTGCATGTTTTTTCCAAAATTTTGAATAGGGAAGAGGGGTTAGCGAAAGCGAACGACTATGGAGTTAAATCCTTTCCAGCAGTTACAATCAATGGGAAAATAGTGTGAATGAGTGGTATCAATATTGAAGTGTAAAAGCTGCTGGATTAGGTCTGTGTTAAAAATGAATACACAAGGGCGATGAGTTCACCCTTGTTTTCTTATTTAAAGGAAAAGAGGATTTCCCTTGAGCGCAGTATTTCAAAGAGACGATCATTTCCTATGTGATTGCTTTCTATTTTATCCTGACCATGGTGAGGGTATTAGTGATGTAAAAAACCGTGAAGTGATTTTAGCTAGGTCAGCCGAATATGGTCCTATTGGTGAAGATTTTATTCCATCACTCCAGAGTCTACACGAACGTGAGCAGTGGCCGAATCGTATGATCAACTGGCAACCCAAGCTTCGACAAGCCGTCCTGCCTTAGCGAATGAGATCGCAGAAACAATTGTTTTTCTTCCTACCGATCGTTCTACTATAAAATGTGCGTACGCATAATAATTTCAAATTTGACGAGTTAAAACGGTTGTGAATGTTTTATTATCTGTCCTTCAACTTTGAAGCTATCCTTTATTCTATTTATTAATAAACAGTTATAAAGTGTAAACGTTTTTGAGTAGGTAAGACTAATGTTAGGAGGGAAATGATGATATTAACTAAAATGAAGAATTTTTCATTTAAGGATTTACAAGGGAAGACTGTATCAATCAACGATTTTAAAGGAAAAAACATATTAATTTTTATGTGGGCTTCCTGGTGACGGTGCAGGGATAAACTGCCAGGTAGGCAGGATTTTTATCATAAATATAAGCATCAAAAACTTTGAAATTCTATCTGTTTCCGTCGATATTCAAGGTGCAGATGTTGTAAAACCCTATGTAGCAGATAAGGCATTTACTTCAGTAATCGATACGGACAATTCATTAGCGAATTATTTTGAATTTAAAATTGGACCGAATGGGATTTTCGTCGATAAAAACAGTACAATTCGTTTAATTAAACAAGGATTCCATGTTTCAAATCCCACGCATTTGGACGCAATTGAAAAACTAATACACGGAACAGTAGAAAAAGTTATTTTAGATGATGAATACTATGCTCCCTCCAATAACGTTAATAACATAGAAAAGCGACTTTCAGAAACTAAGTTTAAGTTAGGGATGGAATATGCGAATAACGGAAAAAAAGAAGAAGCATTAAAAGAACTAGACGAGTCTCTTTTTCTTGATACAGATAATTTTCTTATTCGAAAACAACGATGGTATATACGATATCCAGAAAAATTTTCACCCATTATTGATATTGAATGGCAGCAGGAACAATTAAAGAAAGAAAAGGCACAAGAAGCCCTTTTAAAAGAAGGATTAGCCTGTGGTCCCGAAGGTTGTGTAATCCCAGGTACACCTATTAATGAAAATAAATAGTTAGTAGTGGGTGTTATTTTCTTAATTTATCTAAATTTACATTAGATGGTTTACTAATAACCAAAACATTGATGTTCCCATTATAAAAACTCACGACATTTGTTATGTTTTGACCCAATAAAGATAGACATTAATGGCTATGCAGGTTCGGAAGACCTAAGTTCGGTATCCCACTGGGTTTAGGTCTTTTATTTTTGCATTCATTCGTTTTGCGATTGTAATAATAAAGATACTCTTCTAATTCTCTCTTTCAAATTGTCCCATAAAATGTAAAGAAATTATGACATTAATAACCCATAGAAATTTTTTATGACTGATTTATTTAAACAATTTCCTTTTCGGGACATCCTCTGACGAATATCGTGCTCTTTAAGTTTGTTTTGATATTGGCCCACCCTTGATCTGAATGGAGGATCATTGTATTTTCAATTTTTAATGGGTTCACTGTTCTTCCTAACAATATCACCAACCAGGGAACAAACAGGACAATTCTTACTTTAAACGGGATGATCTCTCCTATACACAAATCAAAACAACTGATAATCCATTTTCTTAGTGCAACGATCCCTCCAGTTTCAGACCATGTCTGAAAAACAGAGTGTGTACTTGTTTCGTTCATACAATAATGTGCTATTAGTTCAAGCTCTAAAGAGTAACTTGTATAAGATTTAAAAATGCTTCTATTCAGAATTGTTCATACAGCCTAATCCGCCAACTCACAATAGTAGGAGAACCACTAGCTTCTCTTGTGATATTATGAATACTTTCGTTCCCTTAAACAATCTTTAACTTTCCTTCAGCTATAATTTGACTACCCCGTAGAAATTAGTTAGTATCTAACATTTAAAGGTAAGTACAGTTTCGAATTAGTGTGCTTTTTCCATCCTACTTTCTGCTTTAAGCCCTTAAAAGGAACTCTTTATCCTTATGGGAGTTATGGTTTCAAAAGGGACAATCGTACCGATTCCATTCATAGATCAAAACAGGATAAAAACATTATCCTCCTTTCATTATGATGTATTTAGCCTTGTGCAATTAGATAAGGTTTATCTTTCTGTGATATCAAATGATGAATGAGCTGATATGTGCTAGCATACTGTCCAATCCTACTTCAAGAGGTAGTGTTTCTTTTCGAACTTGCGTAAGAAGACGTCCTCCTTGAAGCGTGGTCAGCAACGCTAGAGCGAGTTCGCCTGGATTGGCATTGATGCTCAGCTCGCCACGCTTCTGCATCTCACTTAGCCCTTTTCGAATAAAGTTCTCCCACTTCATAAAACCGGCTTCGAGCTCGGAACGCGCATCTGGCTCAAAGTCTGACAACTCACTGGCAAGCGTTCCGATTGGACACCCTTCACGACATTTCCTCTCAATTTGAAGTTGAACCATCGCATCGCGCCAAGTTTTTAGTGCTTCCATACTGTCAAGTTGGATTACCAAAGATTCTTGGGTACTTAGCTCTTTCTCGGTCTGATAAATAATTACGGCTATAACCAGTTCTCGCTTCTCCTTGAAGTAATGGTATATCTGGGACGATCCAACTTGAGCCTCTTTTTGTACATCTTCTAAGCTTGTACCTGCAACGCCTTTCTCAAACATCAATTTGGCTGCAGCAGAAACTATTCGAGAACGAGTCTCTTCACCCTTTTTCGTCAGCCGATGTTTTGATTTCCTCGTTTCATTTAGTTTTTCCATATAATAAGTATGCAAAAAAATAGATTTTACAATTCCAAAAATCGTTTTAGAAATGCCATTAAAAAATGGATAGTATACCTTAAAAAGGGAATCCACGAAATTATTAATCGATTCTTTAAATGATTAAAATATAAATAATCCATAACAGGTTATCAGGTGGTAATAATAACCATCACTTTGTTAAACGTAGCCACTTTCATTAGAGATGGGTAAGTTAAAAGCGAAAATCTAAATAGCGTGGAATATATAGAAATATTATGAGTATTTAAACATTTGAATTCTTAACCAAAAAACAGCTGGAAATTGAAATGGCGATTAACATGTATCAGATGGAAACTTTGTGAAAAAAATCTGGGAGTCGCACTGTAGGACTTTTGGGTACCATGGTGTGGTCCATGAATACTCCAGTTCTTCAAAAAAAATCTAATTCTGAGCAGTTTTATATAAGCTTAGGAATTGTTGGATTTCGAAAAACGCTATTCCTCCTAAAACGACTATCTTCATCCATATTTCCATTTTACATTTGTATCCTTATTTTATTAATTAAGCGAATTTTCTCCTGCCATCAAGGAAAAAATAAAATTCACTGATAGCTCAATGGTGATTTGCGGTCTAGTTTACAGATTAACATGTCAACTTAAATCGGCATCCGTCATCTACATTACTTTGTTCGCCGTTATACACCTATTTCAAAAAATAAAATTGAGAACTGTAAGCTGCATTACAGAACTCTGTTTTTTTTAGAATTATAATTAAGCTATCATTCGATATTGGAGGTTCCAGAACGATGAGTAACCAAAATTTAACCGAACAGCTTGAGGTGGCCACACAGCAGTTCAAGGCAAATTCACCGATTGAAGCGCAGATCAAAATCGGACAAATGATTGAGGAACTGCAGAAATCGGGGATCGCTTCTGGGAAGCAACCGGGCGAAAAGGCGGTGGACTTTAAATTAACAAACGCACTAGGCCGTGACGTAATTCTATTTGAAGAGCTCGCGAAAGGGCCGGTTGTACTAGTTTTCTATCGCGGCGGATGGTGTCCTTTTTGTAATATGCAATTAAAGGCTTACCAGGAGATATTGCCGGAAATCCAGGAGATCGGTGCGCAGCTTATAGCGATTAGCCCGCAAAATCCGGATCATTCGTTATCCCTTCAGGAAAAGGAAGAATTAGAATTTCAAGTCCTGAGCGATCCGAACGGCCTGGTAACGGCCAAGTACAATCTTCTCTTCGATGTTCCGCCGGGAGTAAAGGAGGTCATGGAAGGTATCGGACTTGATCTTGCGGAGTACAACAATACCTCGAAATGGGTTTTGCCAGTTCCTGCTACTTTCATGATTGATGAGAGCGCCATTATTCGCTCCTCCTATGTCAATCCGAATTTCATGCAGCGTCAAAGCCCGGAGGAAATTTTGCAAGAGCTAAAAAAGCTGTAACGATTTTTACATCATTCATTTGTAGCAATTGTTCTTGCCAAGAACAAGTCTGAAGAAATGGATATTACATCTATAATTATCTTGCAGTACGTACGATGAGACCGAACATATCCATATATGCTGGTGATACAAGAGAAGCTTTAATGGGTGTGTTCAGCAACAATAGGAGCCGGCGCTCGAACAGGACTTTATTTATGGAGAAGCTCTACGATTTTATAAAATATTCGAACAATTTGATAAAGCCACGTGCGGCAGACGTAGGTTGCTGTTGTACACATTGGGCAACTAAGCATCTCTACTAAATGTTGGTTAAAAGGAGAATATATCATGACAATTACCAAGGAAGAAATTTTGAAAGCTTATCATTTTCGCCATGCAACCAAAGAATTCGATCCAAGCAAAACCATCTCCTACGAGGACTTTAAATTTATTTTGGAAACGGGCCGGCTTTCGCCCAGCTCGTTTAGCTCTGAGCCGTGGAAATTTGTTGTTGTTCAAAACGAACAGCTTCGGAACAAAATAAAAAATTCTTCGTATGGTGCGGCCAGCAAACTGCCAGAAGCCAGTCATTTCGTCATTATTCTTTCCCGGACCCCACAGGATATGAGATATGACTCCGCATACCAGAAGGAGCAGCAGTCCAAAGCCGTTCCGAAGGAGCGCCTGCCAAGACATCTTGAAATCTTTGAAGAGTTCCAGAGACATGATTTCAAGCTTCTGGATCATGAACGCTTTCTTACCGATTGGGCCATTAAGCAGACGTATATTCCGCTTGCAAACATGATGACGGCCGCGGCTCTAATCGGCATTGATTCATGTCCGATTGAAGGCTTTAACATTGAGAAAATCAATCAGCTGTTGGAAGAGGAAGGGCTTCTGGAGGACGGACACTTTACCATCTCGGTCATGATTGCCTTCGGTTATCGTAAAAAAGAGCCGGGACCGAGAATACGCCTTCCGTTTGATGATGTTGTGAAGTGGGTCAAATAAATACAATATGGCGGCACGTGTAAGCTTCCCAAGCAAGTCCGTGAAGACAGATTTTGGATTGCTTATGAATGTTGTCGATGCGACCCTCCCTTTCATATCGTATGTGAGCGGTACAAACTAATGAAAGTGGCTTCCAGCATTTTTTGTATCCGATTTTATCCGTTTAAGCAATTAATCAATGGTGAGGTGAGTACGATGGTGACTATCCATCGTACTCAACAAACGAATAACGTGGGTTGTAGCAGCGCCTCTACGCCAGTTTAACTGCCGTGGTAAGCGGGGATTTGGCGGCGCTAATAGCTTTCGGACCGACGTGCAGTACAGGCGAAGACTATACAGGGAGGTATTCAAATGAAAGCGATTGTAGTGACAGATGAGGCCGCGGGAACGGCCGGGATGACTTTGGCTGAGCGTCCGGAACCGAAGGCGGCGGGGAATGATGTCGTCGTTCAGGTTCATGCGTCGGGATTCACCCCAGGCGAGCTAACGTGGCCCGGAACCTGGACCGATCGCAATGGTCGAGACCGCACACCGTCAATCCCCGGCCACGAGGTGGCCGGAGTGGTCAGCTCTCTCGGATATGGCACGAGGGGACTGTCGGTAGGACAACGGGTATTCGGGATCACGGACTGGACGCGCGACGGAACCCTCGCGGAGTACGTGGCCGTCGAGGCACGAAACCTCGCGCCGTTGCCAGGAGATATCGACTTCACGGAGGGAGCGAGCCTACCGATCTCAGGTCTGACCGCGTGGCAGGGACTGTTCGTGCACGGCCGCTTCCAGGCAGGACAGAGTGTTCTCGTGCACGGCTCGGCCGGTGGAGTTGGCTCGATGGTGACGCAGCTTGCCCGCGAGGCAGGAGCCTACGTCATCGGCACAGGACATGCCGCCGACCGTCAGACGGCGCTCAACTTCGGCGCACAGGAATTCGTAGACCTTGACAACGAATCGCTTGAAGAGGTAGGTGGCGTCGATCTGGTTTTCGACGTGATCGGTGGCGACATCGGGAAGAGGTCAGCGAGTCTGGTACGCGCAGGTGGAATGCTGGTGACAATCGCCGGTCCGCCGGAGGCACAGCCGGCCGATGGTTTGGCGATTGATTTCGTCGTCGAGGCTGATCGCGTCCAACTTGGTGAGATCGTTCAGCGGGTCCGGGATGGTCGGATCCGGACGAACATCGGCAATGTGGCGACCCTTGAAGATGCTGTCGCCGCCTTCAACCCAACCGAGCGGATTAAGGGAAAGACGATCATCCGCGTTCGTTCGTAAGGACTCACGGAACGGGCCTAGTGAATAATCGTCGCCTTGAGGCCCTGTCATTTCCGGCTCAGGACATGGGAACTAAAAAGCAATTTACAAGTCCTTAAGGTAAAAGCAAAGACCACCGGAAATCCGGTGGTCTTTGCTTTTCAATGTGTGTAGAGTTTCACGGTCATCTTTAGAAAGTAAAGAACTAAGATCCAGTTCATCGAACGATTAAAGAAGATGTGCGGCTTGCTAGAAGTTGCTGCTACTGTAGTGGCAGTGACTGTGAAAGTGCCAAGATAAAAGTGACAGCAAAGCCTGTCGGCATTTCTGGGCTATTCCCGTTCTCTCTTTCCTTGTGCTATTTGTAGTAGCTGTTCCATGAACAAAGCGACTTAATGCAAAGGGCTGGACGGTTTCCGAGCGATTCCTTGATAAAACATTCTAACCCGAGAGTAAAGACTTGGAATAATTCTCCTTGTAGTCGGTTCAAAATCATCCCATAAATATTTAATGAGATTCCGTACTTACGAAATCTACCGATAAGCCGAAAAAACTGGTACTACAAGCTCTCTACTTCAACAACTCCATTTCTCGGCAGATAGCGCATTTAAGTCTTCGATATTTTCGGATTCGGTACGAACCGCAGATAAAGCCTGAATTCTCTGTTATTCTCGATTTGTAGCACAACCAACATATCGCGAAAATGTCCGCTTAGTCCCCATATCCCAAAAAATCCGGGACCTGTTACTGGATAACCACGATGTTTTTCCAATAGCCTCCAATACTCACCCATGGACTGAAAGAAATACAGATCAACGTTCAACGTCCTTGGACAGACAAATTTTTTTGTGATTCCACTTATGTATAAAAAAAGAGTTTTTTACAAAAATAACATGGTACCATAATGAACATTTGGAGATTTTAGCCAGGAAGGATTTATTCGCAATGAAAACTGAATTTAAAAACCTCGATCAATTATTACAATTCTCCGGACAATCGAGTGACTTTAAGAAAACATCGATTTTACTTGGAAAACAAGAAGTAAATATTTTCTATTATATTACCTTAGTCGATGCGAAGTGGATGCAACAACATTTGATTCTTGTGTTGCAAAATCGCTCATTGGATTCTGAAATCAAGGAAATCGAGGATATTAAGGCCTGGATTCCCATTAATGATATAGAGATTACCGACGAGTTAACCAACATTCAATCCAAACTGCTGAAAGGATATACGCTCGTTCAACTTCATGAAAACGATCCAAAGTGTGCGTTGGTTAATTTAGCGGACAATCGTGGATTGCGAGAGAATAATGATACGGAAAATGAGTTTAGCGTCGTAGGTCCTAAAGTCGGGTTCGTAGAGGACCTGGATACAAACATCAGTTTGCTAAGATCACAAATCAATATCCCCAACTTGATTATAAAAGAAATTATCATTGGAACAACTTCAAAAACAAAAGTCGCACTAATTTATATTGATGGGGTGACAAATAAACAGCATATTCAAACTTTTGAGCAAAGACTTACTGCTATTGATCACGATGTCGTGTTTGATTCGTCCGTACTGGACCAAATAATATCAGACAATTCTTTGACCCCATTTCCATTGTTTGCATCAACAGAACGCAGGGAACGAGTGGTGTATTCACTTATTAACGGGCAAGTCGCAGTCATTACCGACGGGTCCCCTTATATTGTTACGGGCCCCTCTACATTATTTGATTTTTTCATTTCTCCCGAAGATTATTATTTGCCATGGATATTAGGTTCTTTTTTTCGATTGATTCGAATCTTTGGTGTCATTTTTTCGCTGTTTGCCACGTCAATGTATGTTGCAATAACCACATTCCATTATGAAGTCATACCAAAGGATTTACTTAGCCCCCTTATTTTTTCCAGAAAAAACGTTCCATTTCCGCCCTTCATTGAAGTGCTTTTTTTAGAAATAACCATTGAATTTCTTCGGGAAGCTGGGGCCAGATTACCAACAAAAATTGGCCAAACCTTAGGTATTGTCGGAGGAATTGTTATTGGTCAAGCTGCAGTCGAAGCAGCTTTAACAAGTAATATTTTACTAATTCTTGTTTCGCTATCGGCTTTAGCCTCATTTACGACACCGATATATAAGATGTCAAATGCGATACGATTTTTACGTTTCCCTATCATCATTTTGTCAGCAATATGGGGGGAAATTGGCCTATTTATCGGGGTGGGCTTTCTGTTAGTCCATCTTAGTCGTTTAAAATCATTAGGGTCTCCTTACATGGTTCCGATTTTTCCATTAAGGACTATGGATCTTAAAGACAGTTTTATACGTTCATCCTTTCAAATCTTGAATAAAAGACCTCAACATTTAAGACCAAATTCTATATTTAGGTATATGCCTAAATCAGTTAAACAGAAAAATGACTTAGATGAAGAATAAATGATAAAAGGAGGGCCATGATGAATAGGAGGAAAATTTTTCTGGTTATCATTTTGTGTGGAGTTTTAACGGCTTGTGCCGATCAAAAAATTGTGAATGAGATTATTCTTACCCATGTAATTAGCTTTGATACCGTTCGGAATGGGATAAAAAGTTCTGCTCTAATTGCTCACTTTAATGAACAGGGAAAAACAGAAATACATGTTTTACATACGGAATCCAACTCTAGTAAAGGCGCCCTGTCACGATTAAATAAGCGGACAAAAGCCCCCCTTGAAAGGGGACAGCTAAGGATGATGTTATTCGGAAAAACTAAGGCAGAAAAAGGGATTGAGCCTGAGATCCATAATTTACTCATCGACCCTAAAATTTCATCTCGGCTTCAGCTTGGAGTCGTGGATGGGGACGCTTCGGGACTGCTGGAATTCATACAAAAACATGAAGAACCTTTTTTTTTCTCGGATATGATTGAGCAAAACATGAAAAACGGAAACTTACCGCTGATGAACCTTCATGAATCCTTGTTTAATTATTATGGTGAAGGACGAGACATGTTTTTACCGTATTTTAAAAAGGATCACGGGGAAGTAATAATCGATGGTCTGGCTTTATTTAAAAGTGATCAAAAGATAACCGAAATTAGCATGAAGGAAGCTTTCTTATTAAAAATGCTTATTCAGAACTCAAAAAATGGAAACTACGTGGTTCCAGTTGCAGGAAAAGCATCAACCAAACAGGATGAAGATTCTATCTTATTAAGAAGCATGCATTCAACTGCAAACTATGTTGTAAACAAAGTTAATCCAATCCCCTCTATTTCAATTCGGTTGGATATGGTGACGGAACTTCAGGATGTCCCGGATTGGGTGGATTTGAAATCAGAAGAGCAGCTTACACAGCTTGAAAAAACAATGGGTTCTTATTTTAAAACAGAAATTGAAAAATTATTGTCACTAATGAAGGAAAATAAAGTTGATCCAGTGGGCCTGGGCGACTTGGTAAGAAGTCGGTCTAAGGAATGGAGTGCCCAAGATTTTGAAAACACTTATCAAGAAATAGAAACAACGGTGAGTGTTCAGGTTAAAATTGTCAATAATGGTAGTGGTTGAAAGATATCTGGAAGTACAGTTTAGTGAGGTGTTTAGTATATGAAAAATCCTGTTGACGAAAAACACCAAATATCTCCATCCTTAATTGTTCCTCTTTTGTATGTCAGTATGGTCGGGGTCGGTGTACTGAATTTCCAACGAGAATTGGCCGAACATGCAGGATATAATGCTTATATTTCTGTTGTTTTAGTAGGTATTAGTATTAATATAATCTTATGGATGATTTATAATATTTTACGTTCTAATCAAGAACATTTAGATGTAACTGCAATTAATAAATCATGTTTCGGAAAAATTGCAGGGAACCTAATCAATTTCGCAATCGTTCTTTATTTTTGTGTCGGAGCTTATATGGAATTCAGAGCCTATATTGAAGTTATTCAAGTGTGGGTGTTTCCCTCAATGAATATGTTACTCTTATGCACCATTTTGTTGTTGCTCATTTACTATACCGTATCCGGCGGGGTTCGGTCGGTTACAGCATTAAGTTTTTTTGGATTACTAATTACTATTACTTTTATTATTCCAGAGAATTTGTTAGTTTTGCCGTATACACATCCGTTAAACATGATGCCTCTGTTTAATCATTCAATAACCGACATTTTACTCTCTTCTAAATACATGATATATCAATTCATGGGATTTGAAGCTCTGCTACTCTTTTACCCATTTATTAAATCACCGGCAAAATCTCAAAAATGGGCACATTTAACGGTAGTGTTCGTTACATTAATGTATTTGATGATAATAATCATAACGTTTATGTATTTCAGTGAAGGGCAATTACTCCAAATCTTTTGGCCGACGCTTAATATGCTCAAGATTATTGAGGGTCCTGTGTTACAGAGAGTAGAGTATCTAGCCATTTCAATGTGGTTGATAAAAATATTAGCAAACATATCTTTAAACTTATGGGCGGCATGTCGTGGAATGAAAAATGTGTTCCAGATCAAACCGCGTGCAAGCTTGCTTGCTTTTTTGGTTGTAATTCTGATATTAGAGTATTTTGTGAAGGAACCTAACATATTTCAATGGATTTCCGAGTTTTATTTAGATGCCGGACTTTATTTTATTTATGGGTATATCCCGTTTATGTTCGTCGTCACGAAAATAAGGAAAAATTGGAATAAGGCGTAGTAATAACTGCTGCAACCCTAAACGAATGGATTATAATTCAGGCTTGTTTAGTGAATAATTATAAATAGGACAAAAGCTATGGAGTATTCTTTGAGTTGTGGCCAGTAAGATAGTCACTTTGAAATAAAAAAGGCTTTCATTTTGATTTGATCATTAAAACGTTTAAAGGCAGACTGCTCCCGATTAAAATATAATATATTTGATACTTTTCTGCATCACTTATGGCAAATACATAAGCACATGGGTAAAACAAAAGCCATTGAAAGTCTGTAACTTGGATAAAAAAAATAACCAATCTTCATTCTGTTGTTTGTTTAATATATATGGTGTAATTTTCAAGTCCAGGAGATGATGGACAGCTGCACACTTTTTTATCATTGCCATTGGCAAACGTTTGTACTCTTTTTCCTGAGGTAAATTCAATTGAAGATCCTTTGGGGTAAGCGGCTGGTTTTCTTTCTTCAGCATGATGCTAAGACCTCCGCGCGACTACAAACAGAAAAAAATCAGTTTTAGTAATGTCCGAAAATCACCAATATACTATTGACGAGTCAAATACACTTGAAAGGAATGAAAAAGGGACCACCCCGCTTAATACCTTTCTTGGTGCTTTAGCCGCAAGTGAAACTATAATCGCCATTATGATTGCTGAAAAAATAAATTTTAGTCTAAAAGATATCGAATTTATTATAGAGGGACGAATCGATCCTAAGGGGTATAAGGGGGGAATTTAAATCCAACATTTCGTTACATAATTATATTTGCAGAATTGGATATAAATGAAACCGAAGATAAAATTCAAGAACTCAAAAAAAGGACTACGTTGAGATGTCCAATCTTAAATATTATTAATTCAGAAAAGGTAAGCATTAAGTCGATTGGGGACAAAAAGAAATAACGTCATAATTGCATCGAATAAAGACGTAACTGAAGCTATGGATAACCTCTTCCTTCCGCAATCTCCATTGCATGCCCTAAAAAGGCCAAAGCCAGTAATGTCTGTGCATGCATTGACCTGAGCACAGAGCCTAGCATTGAAAGCGAAGCCGTTTAGATCCTTCCAAAAACAAGAGAGCTTGCTGAAAAGATTATTATTCCTGAAGTCTTCAAAAAATTCATAAAATGGTTATCAGACCGAATTCAATAAGAAAATATTGATGTTGTGAACCAAGTGAATCTTTGTAATGTCATACTTTCAGGAGGGCTTTTAATAACCGTTCCTAACACAGAAGCTGAATTGTTCCTTAAAGACCTAAAGGAAAAAGATGTAGAATGGGCTTCCATCATTGTTGCTGTTACAGAACAGAATCCTAGAAGGATACATGTAATCTGAAAAAGGACTCGAAACGGGTCTTTTTTACCTTTACTACAAAACAAAACCAGCTTTAACTTGTTTACCATTTAAACAGAGTCTGCCTCAGCTTTGTTGTTCCATCCCTGAAATTGTTTTCGGTCTAATTATTCTTACGGCACTTGGACTTGGTCCTTTTCCTGCTGGCCCGGACATTATGTTTCATAATAATGGGGTTATGGGAAAACCGATCTCAGAACTAATCGCGATCCCGGCATGAAGCATAATGTCCTGAATTCTATGAACCTGACGGTACATCCTGGGGATTCACTTCTTCCTATCTTAATACAAAACGGGAATAAGAATTTTGAATCTAGGTTATCATATTTGATGGATAATCTCCCTCTAAAAATGGAGTGGATATTCCAAAAAATATTAATATTGATTTATTAAAACGGAATGGCCAATACAAAAATCAGGAGGTGAAACGAAGTCATATTTGGTGGATAATTTTACCTCTAAAAATGGAGTGGATATTCCAAAAAATATTAATATTGATTTATTAAAACGGAATGGCCAATACAAAAATCAGGAGGTGAAACGAAGTCATATTTGGTGGATAATTTTACCTCTAAAAATGGAGTGGATATTCCAAAAAATATTAATATTGATTTATTAAAACGGAATGGCCAATACAAAAATCAGGAGGTGAAACGAAGTTAATAAAAGAGTAATTCATTAAGGAGATAGAAATGTTTATAACAAACGTACCTTAAGATGTACAAATGTAACTAATAGACATATTAAGGAAAATTTTATACCGAAATCGATTTTGGTTTAAAGAAACGCATAAGCTCTGAATTCAACTCAATTATTCATTGAATTGATTTGAATAAACTTTTTAAGGAGGTTATAAAATTGGCACAAAGAATTGATTATTACAGTGTAGCACCTGACGCACTTGACATCATTGGGAAATTGGATAAGTATACGGCAACTACAGGTATAGACCGTAAACTTCGTGAACTAATTAGACTTCGTGCTTCTCAAATTAACGGCTGTCCACTATGTATGTATATGCACACAACAGATGTCATGAAAATGGGTGAATCAGAAGAAAGAGTATATTGTATTAGTGCTTGGGAAGAGTGTGAATTTTACTCAGAAGCAGAAAAAGTAGCTTTAGAGTTGACAGAGCACGTAACCTTAATCCCGACAAAACGTGTGCCAGATCAGCTTTATCAACGAGTGCGTAACCACTATGACGAAAAACAGTATGTTGACCTTGTTTTAATCATTAATCAAATTAACACTTGGAATAGAATTGCTATTGCAATGGGGCAAACCGCAATTGAAAAATAATAACTCTAAGCGATCCTCTTAACCCGTTGCTGCCTTCCGAGCGTATTGAGTTTATTAATCAAACTATCCGTAAGTATGATTTACATCTTAAACACGTTAATGTTTTCTATTCTGTATTTCAATAAAATCCATTCTTCATTTTTCAAACATGGTATGAAAAGAAACAATTCTATTCGTAATTTATTTAATTAAAAGAAAGAAGGAATCGAATATGACAGTTATTAATGACGTTAAAACAACTTTAGCAGGGCTGAAAAGTGCTCAGGCTAGTTTAGAAACATTTGCTCTTGGTACAGAGAATCAACAAGCAAAGCAGCTTTACCAAGATGCCGCCAAACAAACCCAAGCTATTGTAGACAGCATTGGACCACGTATTCAACAAATCGAGCAAGAAGAACCTCAATATAAACAACAGTAATTAGAAAAGAGAAAGGTTGGTTGGATGGAGTGAACCAACCTTTCCCTTTTTCGTCTTCTGATAATGAATAAAACATGAGGTGATTTCATGAAAGACATAATAACTAAATTGAAAATTAGCTTTTTAATACTAACAGCTTTCGGACTATGCTCAGGATGTGCCGGAAATCAAAAGCAGTTTACCAATAACCATGAAGATGTGAATGTCGAAAAGGTACATACAATAAAGCCAATTGATCAATTTATTGCTAACGAAGCAAAAGAAAAAGTATTAAAAAGAGAAGCGATTTCAAGTGCAAGGGCTGTCAACACAGATAAGGAGTTATTATTGGCTGTAAAAGTCGATAATTTTGACAGATTTCGATTAAAGGAAATTGAAAAAAAAGTAAAATCAGACTTAAAAGAAGAATATACAGACTATAAAATTCTCGTCTCAACTGATTCAAAAATGTATATGGAATTGGAACAATTAGAACAAAGGTTACAAGAAGATAAGACAAAAAGGAAAGATTTAAAAAAAGAATTAGACATAATCAAAAGCCTTATGAAGGAAAAAACATAATGAAAGAAGGATACGAGGCATGTCAAATAACCAAAAGAAAAACTTAACCCCTGTTCAACAGGAATACCAAGCATTTCAAGATGAACGTGAAGTAAAGCGGCCAATAGTACGAAATTGTATAAAGGCTTTTTTAGTTGGCGGTGTTATTTGTCTGATTGGTCAGGTAATTCAATCTTTTTTTATTTATAACTTTGATTTTACTGATCAAACTGCCGGTAATCCAACGGTAGCTGTTATGATCTTTCTGTCTATGCTCTTAACGGGTTTTGGTGTCTATGACCGGCTTGCCCAATTCGGTGGTGCAGGTTCAGCAGTTCCTGTTACTGGATTTGGAAATGCTGTAATTTCAGCAGCAATTGAACACAGAACAGAAGGTATCGTTCTAGGTGTCGGAGGTAATATGTTTAAATTAGCAGGATCGGTTATTATGTTTGGTGTGTTTTCAGCATTTGTCATTGCAACAATTAAAACGATTCTTATTCAATGGGGTGGTATGTAATGTTATCCGGATCTCGTACTTGGTTATTTCAAAATGGGCCGGTAATCTCTTCAACTGGAACCATAGGAGGTCCATTTGAAGCACGTGGAAAAATCCCTGAAGATTTTGATCTGTTACATGGAGATATCTGGTTAAGGCAAGATTCATTTGAAAAGGCGCAAAAGGTTATGTTAGAGGAAGCATGTCAAAAGGCAATGGAAAAAGCAGGCGTTCAACAAGAACAAGTTCAATTTTTTCTTGGAGGAGATTTGATTAATCAAATTACCCCTACTTCTTTTGCGATAAAAAGATTTGGTGTTCCTTATTTAGGGTTATTCGGTGCGTGTTCAACTTCTATGGAGGGGTTGGCACTAGGAGCATTTATTGTAAATTACGGAGGGGCAACCTGCTTAATGACTGGGGCTTCTAGTCATAACGCTGCAACTGAAAAACAGTTTCGATATCCTACGGAATATGGAGGGCAAAAACCCCCAACTGCCCAATGGACTGTTACAGGTGCAGGTGTCGCGTTATTGAGGGACAAAGGTGAAGGGCCAAAAGTAACTTCTGCAACGATAGGCCGTGTGATAGATATGGGGTTGACGGATCCCTTTAATATGGGTGGTGCAATGGCTCCTGCTGCAGCTGATACTATTGAAATTCATTTAAAGGAACGAGGGGTTGATCCATCGTATTATGATTTGATTGTAACTGGTGATCTTGGACATATAGGACATGAAGTTACACTTGGTCTTTTAAAAAAGCATGAGATTAGGATAGATGAAAAGAAGTTTCAGGACTGTGGATTGATGATTTATCGTGAAGGACAGCCTGTTCTTGCGGGTGCCAGTGGTGCTGGATGTTCCGCATCAGTTGTTTACGGTCACTTGCTTAATCGAATGAAGGCTGGTGAATTTAAGAGGCTCTTGGTAGTGGCTACCGGTGCACTGCACTCCCCTCTTACGTTTCAACAGAACGAAACCATTCCTTGTATTGCTCATGCAGTTTCAATTGAGTTAGGAGGATCGGAAGAATGATCTATTTTTGGGCATTTGTCATTGGTGGCCTCATTTGTGTCATTGGCCAGATTATGTTTGATGTTTTTAAACTGACACCAGCTCACACTTTAAGCACTTTAGTTGTTATTGGAGCGATTTTAGACGGTCTTAATTTATATGAGCCTTTGATCGATTTTGCAGGAGCAGGAGCAACAATTCCAATTACAAGCTTTGGTAATTCCCTTGTTCACGGTGCTATGCAAGAAGCAGAGCAGCATGGACTCGTAGGAGTCATTACAGGGATGTTTGAAGTAACAAGTTCAGGTATTTCAGCTGCGATTATTTTTGGATTTTTAGGTGCTCTAATCTTTAAACCAAAAGGTTAAGGGAGGTTCTCTTATGACAGTCGGCTCACAAGTAAAACAATGTCTTTCAAATATAAAAAGCATTGATGCCAGTCTATCAAGACTAGCAATCATATCTCAAGATGAAGAAGCAAAAAGAGTTTTTCATGAAATGATGATGGCAATGGAAGAAGTAAAAGACGATTTGAAAAAGCGTGTAGGCCAATTAGAGATAGAAGAATTACAATACAAAGGTTTTTAAAATAAGAGGTGAATTGATGATGAATTGGACGGATGTTGTTTTAAGGTCATTTGTATTTCTAACTATATTGTTTTTTATGACAAAATTTTTAGGGAAAAAGCAGTTGTCGGAACTTTCCTTTTTTGAATATGTAGTAGGAATTACGATTGGTGGAATTGCAGTTGAAGTCACAATGGGGCTTGAAAAAAACATATGGCATGGGATACTTGGAGTTTTAATCTTTGGTATTGTCCCCTTTTTAGTAGGATTAATTTCGTTAAAAAACAAAAAGTTCCGTGATTATATAGAAGGGAAAGGAACTATCTTCATTAAAGATGGAAAAGTAATGGAAGATAATTTAAAGAAAGAAAGATATACAACTGATGAACTCCTAGAACTTCTGCGTAAAAAAGATGTATTCAAAGTTGCAGACGTTGAATTTGCTGTATTAGAACCTACTGGTGATTTAAATGTCCTATTAAAAAAGGAAAATAGACCAGTTACAGCTAAAGATCTGGGTTTGACAACCCCTTCTGAAAAAGAGCCTCAAACAGTTATAATGGACGGTGAAGTCTTAGATGAGCCACTTTCATCAGCTGGAAGAAATCGTCGTTGGCTAGAAACGGAATTAGACAAGCAGAATGTTAGTATTGAAAATGTGTTTTTAGCTCAAGTTGATTCGTATGGGCAATTAACAATCGATATATTTGATGACAAAATTAAAGTACCTTCACCTCAAGAAAACCCTTTATTGTTGGCGATGATGAAAAAATGTCAGGCGGATTTAGAGTTATTTTGTTTACCTACTGAGTCAGAGGACGCAAAGAAGATGTATAGAAAAAATAGCGAAAAATTACAAAGGGTGATTGATAGGTTGACACCAATGTTAAAGGGATAGATATACTATGCCTGATTATAATCAAAAAATAATCAAAGACTATGATAATGAAGATCAACAATTATCTAATAAAGGTTTATGTTACATATTGTACGTATAGAAATCTCCTCCATAGTGGACAACTTTGTATGCTCATATAAATACAGAGGCTGAGACATGACAAGCTTCTAACAGAAAAAAGGTGAATTTGAGCAAGTAAGTTCTTCTATTTCTTTAGTTGTTGGCAGTGAATTTTCTTAAATTCACTGCCATTAATGCGAAGCCCAATTCGTTTTCGATAGGGACAATACTTTTATGCCTTGATTGTAGATAATTTTATATTTTTTTAAATGACCGTATATGTTCAATCATTGCATCTAACGTAATAATAATTGGCTTTGGATCTCTGCGTACTTGAGCTAGTAAAAGGCTGCCTTGAAGTGCTGCAAGTAGTGCAATTGCTAGTTTATCAGGATCAGCATTTGAATTTAATTCGCCTCGATTAACCATGTTACGTAAACCATTTCGTATGCTATCTTCCCATTCAATGAAACTAGACATAATTTCCTGCTGTGCTTCTGTGTTTACTTCAGCCAATTCACTAGCAAGTGACCCTAAAGGACACCCTCCTTCACAATTTCGTTTTATTTGAATATCTACAATAAAATCCCTCCAAGCATATAGAGCTTCGAACGAGTCAAGATCACTAAGGAATCGTTTATGGTTTTTAATTATTTTTGAGGTTTGGAATGAAATAACCTCCAACACCAAATCTTTTTTTTCTTTAAAATAATGATACATCTGAGATGGACTTATTTTTGCTCTATGCTGAACGTCTTCAATTGTTGTTCTAGCTACGCCCTGTTCATACATCAATTCTGCAGCAGCTACAATAATTCGAGAGCGTGTTTCTTGCCCCTTCTTCGTAAGTTTTGTTTTTTTAGTTGAATTAAATTTATTATTCATATATGTATTATAACTTATAAACTATTGCCATTGGTACTATATAATTTAGTTTCATTCCTTGAAATAGAAATTTCATTTATGGACCTAGTATAGGTACGACAGTCACTTGTAATTAAATTCAAACAAATTGAAATTATCTAAAATATAGTATATACTTTCAATACATCATTTTTTGGAGTGGATACTCCAAAAAAGTGAAATTTCAAAATGAGTTTACCAATTAATTCACAAATATTATAGGGGGGAAAGATGTTACTTCGAGCGAGGGAAGAGAATGCAAATTAATTTTAGAAAGAAAAGACATTTTTATACGTGAGTACTATAGAGTACACCAAAACTAGTTATACATCCTGTTACCATGTTTTCTTATTTAATCCTTCAATGAATATTGGTATTCATTAATCAGAATTAGGCCCGGGTTCAGGAAAATATGAATTGCAAATATCCTAAGGGAAATGTAAGGGATGGTTTGGCGCATTAACCCCAATTAAATGATATACCTAAAATTTTAAGGCTAATGGCGTTTGGAGTAAGACGCTCCCTAAAAATCTGAAGATGTATATTAAAATGTGAAGTCAGTGAGTGAATGTATCGATTAATTGATGAAAATGAGGAGTGAATTTTATGAAAGTATTAGTTGTAGGTGCTGGAGCAGTAGGAGGATACTTTGGAGCAAGATTATCAGAAAGCGGAGTGGATGTTACGTTTTTGGTAAGAAAAAACAAACAATTGTTACTAAAGAAAAATGGATTAAATGTGCTAAGTACCCATGGAAACATATATATATCACCAAAAACAATTACAGCAAGTTATCCTCCTGAATTTTATGATGTTATTCTAGTTAGTACTAAATCCTATCACGTCGATAATGTTGTTGAAGATATTAAACGATTCGTGGGTAAAGACACGGTTATTATACCTTTATTGAACGGTATTACCCATCTCGACTTACTATTAAATGCCTTCCCAAATAATAATGTAATGGGAGGTTTATGCTTTATTGAAACGACAACTAACGAGGAAAACGTAATCGTTCAAACCAGCCCCTCTCATGACTTAGTGTTTGGAGAACTAACAGGCGAAATTTCAGATAGGGTGAAATATATAAATAAAGTATTTTCAAAAACAAAAGCATCGATTCGTATTAGTGATTCTATTGTAAGTGATATGTGGGGTAAATATTTCTTTATTGCATGCTTTTCGGGAATAACTTCTTTATTTCGTTCTAGTATTAAATTCATTAGAGATAAAGACGGTTTAGAGATAATCAATAAACTCATTAATGAGATTGGACTCATAATGAAAGCACACGAAGTTCCTCTTCCTAATAATATAGAGGATAATCAATTAAGGAAGATGATGGAAATCCCCGGAGAAATGAAGTCGTCAATGCTTAGAGATATGGAAAAAGGGACTCAGATTGAAGGGGAACATATTCACGGATACTTATTAAATCTCGCTAACAAATATAGTATAGATGCTCCTTTAATTAAAGTTATATATTGCAACCTACAAGCTTATGAAAGTCAATTAATTAAATAATTTTTTGGGACTGCTGCGAATCACCAAGACGTCTATCAGACCGGCTAATGACAAACTTAATAATGTTTTTAAATCCGATAGGTATAAATAACTTACAAAGTGCTGTGAGCTCAAGTTATAAAAAGGAACATGTGAAAATTTTAAAAAAATTGATTAACGATGTTGAGGACTTTTCTAAAGATGTGTTTAAGCTGCTTGTTAAAAAAGACTGGTTAAATGAGCCTCCAGTGGCAAAGTGGACAAATAAAAAATGATTATGATTCATCAAGAATGAGGTGTAATGAATGGAAAAGCTCAGCACTTCTTTGGAAAAGAACTATAAATTTTTTCAACAAAGGCTTAACCATTGTGAGGATGTGGAGTTTAGGATATTAAATTCATATAAAGAAAAAGGAAATGAAATAATTTTCATGTAATGTGAGAATATCATTGATGAATTGTTGGTATTCGAGACATTATTTGAGAAAATCATTCAGAATTTCCCTAAAAAAACGAAAAAATTGACCAGTCTATTTTAAAAGATGAATTCCCAACAACATCAATATTTTTTTCAGACGACGTACAAGAAATAATGTCCTACTTATTTTATGGATTTTGCATAATTTTGTTTCCGAATAGTAATAAAGCAGGTTTAGTTTGTTATTCCAAGAAAACTTTCCGACAACTTATAAGAAGCAGGCCATGATTTGGTCTTCGATTTCTCTAATTATTGGATTAGGGTTAGGGTTAATAATT
Organism: Rossellomorea sp. H136; assembly: GCF_056838065.1. NCBI lineage: Bacteria > Bacillati > Bacillota > Bacilli > Caryophanales > Bacillaceae > Rossellomorea > Rossellomorea sp. H136. Next base: position 2,498,260 of record NZ_CM166371.1, on the reverse strand, counting down.
TGGGGATTATCATCTCATCTTAGTGGGGGTAGCCTTCAATTTTACCTGGAAAGGATGTTTTTATAGAGAAAAAATCTTAAATAGACTTTTTTCCTTTTGCATTATTTCTTTGGCATTTTTATTCAACGGATCAAAATAAGGGAAATTACTAAAAGTTAGGAAAAACTCTAAGATAAGTTTAATATAGATATCCCTTTGGATGTTGATCAATAGTATTTGAAAAAATTCCGAACTGTTTTTTTTGGATATATATGGAAGATTATATAAATTTAAGAATGAGTTCCTAAGGAAGATAAAAAACGTTACACAAAGGTTGATAAAATGAAAAAGACAAAGAAGTTAGAAGCAGTTCTTTGGAGCATTGCACTGCCCGGTTTTGCCCAATTATTAAATGGCCAGATATTAAAAGGAATAACTTTTATTATTTTAGAATTTGTGATTAATGTTATGAGTTCATTTAATAAAGCTATTATGTTAAGTTTTCTTGGGGAAATATCGGAGGCCGTTAGGACGATTGATTACCAATGGCTTATGTTTTATCCATGTGTTTATATGTACGCAATGTATGATGCTTATATATTTTCAGAAGGGGAAAACCCTCGATTATCAGTTCTTCCGTTTGCATTCGGAGCCTATTTTACGACAATAGGTGTTATGTACTCTGCTAACACATTTTATGGAATATTATTCGGTCCCATTTGGCTGCCTATCTTGACTTTATTACCCGGATTGGCAATTGGTTTTATTATTCGTTATATAATGTTAAAACTTAATACATAGTTCAATAATGATAACGTTAGTTCTTCTTTTTGATTCAGTGATTTATAACTTTTTTATCCAAAAATGCATTGAACATGCAAGGTAGAAATGATTACATTTGTTTATCCATCAAGTTATGACCTGATTATATACTCATAAATATAGAAGCTGACCCAATATATCGTTAATTGGCGACTCTCTGGGTCAGTTGTGAACGATAGAATAAAGTTGACAGTTTTCGCTCAATGAGATTTTACACTTTTGCTCAATCAACCTACTACTTTAGTAAAATAGATAGTGATGGATTTTACTGGAGGTTAGGATTTTTGGAGGAAAAGTTAGTGTTATATGTAAAGATTCATGAACAGCGCAAAAGAAAATTTAAAGTAGCACAAATCGCTAAGGAAATTATAAAATTCCCGAAATGTTGGCGGTACCTTTAACAAAGAAAAAACCTCTCTAAATTCTTTAATTAAAGAATTTTATGAGAGGTTTTCTATATGTTGTTCGAAAAATATTTCCTAGTATCTTCACGTATTTGTGTTGGCAAGACACGATCAAGCTCTTCATTTAACCATGAAAGAGTTTTACTACGCAAGAAATCACGCATTTTCTCTTCTGCAGAAAGCATAACTAAATTGATGGTACAAGATGAGGGGGGAGTACAACAGTTTTCTCTATACAAATAGCCATTGTTTTTAATGTTTTTACATTGAAAAATAGGCTTAGGGCCTTCAACTGCTTCAATTACATCCCAAAAGGATATATGCTCTGGGGACTTAGATAACCTATATCCTCCCTTTACACCGGGTACAGAACTTACAATGCCAGCCTTAGATAATTTACCGAAAACTTTTGAAAGAAATGTCTCCGAAAGTCCCTGGAATTCTGCCAAATCCTTTATCCCAACGCTTTCCTTTGAAGGAACTTCAATTAAATAAACTAGGCAATGTAAAGCATATTCAACTCCGACACTATACTGCATATTAACTCACCTGCTTTTGTTTTTAAGGGTTATCAAATTGTATTTTAGGAATATATAGAGTGTTAGTCAAATAAAAGAATCTCTTTTGGGTAAATCATTTCACTTTTACAAAAATATTTATAATCTATAGTGTAGATAATTTAATAAGTGATTCACTTAGTCTTTAATTTGAACTTGAAATTCATTTAAAAATATCGAATTTAAATAAACAAAACACTTTTCATTAACGCACATCTAAAAGTAGATGTTACTTCCTCATTTAGCTTACAGGTTTTCAACTATTTTGAGAGCATTTATAGTATTATTTTCCGATAGTGAAGCATTAGAAATTGAACAGAATAACCTGTACACAGAGGAAGTGCCTATAATAGATCAAGCGGGTTTTAAATGCATATGAAAGACAACGAAAAGAAGGAGAACTAACCTTCGAAGAACAAAAAATAATGGAACGTACGTACAAGATCTTTCAACAATTTAAAAGTGCAAATAGGTATGTTGTCGTTTTACAATTGCATAATTTTAATATTTCATCAAAGTTAAAAGATTATATGGAAAATATCATGATCGCAGGTGACACTTTAAAGTATACTGAAGATGGGTCAGCTTTTAAACTTTTTAAAGAATGCAAGAATTAAGTTTTTTTTTAAAAAGTTACGTGCTATCAAAACTAAACTGAATGCTTATTCTTTTTCCTCTTAAATAAAATAGTATAAATATTAAGCCAAATAAATAATGATGGAATATACCCAAATAAAAAAAATGTGCCAGCTAGAGATACAACTGAGTTCAACGTTTCAACTTCTAACTGACTTTTAAAATTTATAACTATGAAATAAATAATACCACTGGATATCCATAATGAATAATTCGGCTTCAGATTTATCGTTTTTCTTAAAATTCTTGTTCCACTCCACAGGGCGACGCAGCAGGGAGGCAAGATCACTAATAGCCATGTAAAGATATAGACGTATTCAAATCTCTCAATAAATGGAAGATAGATGATTTTTGAAAAAACCAGAGTCGGCCATTTGATATGTTCTAACTGACCTAAATTAAAATAAACAAGTGAAATGACAGTAAGGATAAAATATAAAAATGTAGTATAGAGTTGAGAAATATGTGCCCATTTTTTAGAATTTACATTATCTTTAATGAAGGGGAAATAAACCAATATAAAACCAACACCCATATACATATAGATTATATTTTTGCCTGAATTGAAATAGTCGTTCCAACTGTGATTCAAATATGGCTTTAAGTTATCCCAATGAGTATGCGGTAACAGAAAAAAAAGACCCAATAATAAAAGACTAGGTAGAACCACACCCCAAAAGCATATCCCTGTGACAACTCGGAACCCCCCGGAGACTATATAAGTCGTTGCTAATAAAATAATTAATAGTAACTCCCAAATCTCAATTTGAGGAAAAGCCCAAAGATGCAAAATTTCTACGTAGGAACGAATCACAGATGAGGTAATTAAAATCATATAAACGTAAAGGAAGATATTTAGGATATTTCCGAACAAATTCCCAAATAATTGTTGATGTAAAGATAAAACATCTCCAGTGGTGGAACGTTTTAATAAAAAGTAGATCATCCATAAAATTAGATGAAAACTGAATCCGACCAACAACACTGAAACCCAGGCATCTTGTTCAGAATTTTTTATTATTTCATTTTGGAAGCTCAACATCCCCACACCGGTTTGTGTTCCATGTATAAGAAAAAATATAAAAAAAGGAGAGACCGTTAAACTTTCCTTTACCTGTTTATTCATTACGAATCACCTATTTCTCTATTCTTTAATTCCTGATTCAGTCAGTACGACACTAATATCGACATTGAATGTAATTGTTGGGTAGATTGTTTCGTAAAATTGTTCTTTATTCCATTCTTCACTATGAGCTCTTATGAAATCTCCAACACCTAAAGGATCAACATTATGCTTTTGGAAGTTTAATAAAAGATGTTTAAAATCTTCCTTTAACTTTTTTTCTGATTGCCTTTCTAATAATAACTTATTTTTTTTCTTCCTTAAATCTAACCATTTTGGATAATCCTCAACCATTCCACGTAAGGTTATGCGGTACGATATCTCCGGCAATGATTTGAGGTTGGATACGGATTTAGTAATTTTTCCAGAATTAATGGTTAGTACAGCTAGACCTTCATCATGAAGTTTATGTACGCTAAATGGGACTTCTCCATTAATGGATTTACCTTGTAAGATTTTATACAATACCATTTCTTTATCATTTAAAATGAGAGCCAGCTTGTTTTTACGGAATACCGCGTATTCGCTTGCTGTAACCTTTCTTTTTTGATTTAGGTTCAGGTAAGGAACAGAGGCATCTCTTCCTCTACCATAATAGTCATACAGAAAATTATGCAAATTCGATTCGGGTAAGTTTTTCGACATAATATTTTGTTTAATTAGTCTCGGAAGATAGTCACTTCCTTCCTCTTTTAATTTGTTAAGTATTTCTTTTGGCGGAATTTTAGAAACGGCGACAATTAGATTGGTTCCTACTAATGGATTGTTACAAATCGTCCTGACAGTTTCAGACATATCCTCTTTGGCTATATCTTCACTAACGATGAGTACCATTAATTTCCCAATGTCTATAGGTTTTTCCGATTGGCTGTTTATATCTTTGAGAACTAATTTTACAGTCGGTGCTTCCCCTTGCAGCGTATGAACTTGTCCTTGCCCTTGCCCTTGCACCGTGTAGTCTTCATATAGAGCTGTTCCGATATATCTATCATCTTCTTTGTCAAAGCCTAGTACCTTCACAATTTGTAATTGATCAACGATCTCTAAACGTTTACAACCTGATAAAATAAGAAATGTAAAGATAAACATTATACCGATCAGCATTATATTTTTTTTACTATTCATTATTTATATCTTCCTTGTCTTTCTTTGGTGTGTATCTTCTCATCTTGAGTGGTCTGAAGAGTTGACTTCTATCGGTTGTATATTCGAATGATGACCGGATAAAACCGTCGCTAAAGTTCGTTTTTCTAAAAGGAAATAGCGGTGCTAAATATGGCGTACCAAAAGATTTTAACCTTAACAGGTGTCCAAAAAGAAAAACAGCTCCTAAGGCAATTCCTAATCCTCCCCAAATAGCCGCAAGTACTATAAAAGGAAAGCGTAGGATACGAATGGCATTGGACATTGTATAGATAGGCGTTGTAAAAGATGCCAACGCCGATAAAGCAACAATGATAAGCAATACATTACTGGTGAGAGCTGCCTCTACGGTTGCCTGTCCGATAACTATCCCTCCTACAATACCTAAAGTTTGTCCAACTTTTGTTGGTAATCGTGCACCGGCTTCTCGTAACAATTCAATCGTCAGTTCCATAAAAATAACTTCCAATGCCGGTGGAAACGGGACATTGGCTCTCGAGCCAATTAGTGCAGTGAGTAAAACTTCTGGTATAACTTCATAATGAAACGTTAATATAGCTACATACAATGGACTTGCGAATATCGAAAAAATAACACTAAAGTAACGAATAACCCGAAAGAATGACCCAATTATCCAAGGGAAATAATAATCTTCAGATGAAATGAAAAAATTCATCAATGTGGCTGGTCCAGTTATTACATAAGGTGATCCATTTGATAAGATGGCAATCTGTCCTTGCACTAGAGAATATACGGCCTTATCTATTCGTTCAGTCGATAATAAAGTAGGAAAGAGTGTATTTGAATTATCTGAAATGAGTTGGTCAATATGCGAATTATCAAATACAACATCAACATCTATATCCTTTAATCTTTGTCTAACGGTTTGAATGTTTTGAGGGTTAGTTATTCCGTCTAAATATGCAATAGTCACCTTTGTTTTTGACATAGATCCAATAATAATCTCTTCAAAAACTAAATCAGAAGTAGAAATACTATTTCTTAATAAATGAATGTTGACATCAATGTTTTCAATAAAACCTATCTTAGGACCGATAACAGTAAATTCATTTTCCGTGTCATTGTTTTCTCGGAGACCTATACCAGAGTTTTCAATGTTTACTGCCAAAAATTGTGTATATGATTTGTCTAGTTGAATCATTGCATAGCCTTGTATAAGCTTATCTTGTATATCAGAACCTTCATTTACGATATGTAAGTCATCGAAAGGGATATAATTTTTTATATCATCAAGATTGCTTATTTCACCTATGTGCTTTTGAATTGAGGGTAGAAAAAGCTTATTTACCTTTTCAACATCGACCATAGATTTATAGTAACTAATTAATAAGCCATCAAAATCCTCAAAAGGAGTATATTCGTGAAAATCACTGGACTTTTTAGCTTGTTCAAAAACTAATTCAATTGGCTTAGGTTTATTTTTTAATTTTTTTTTTTATTTTTATTAAAAAAGAAAGTCATTTATTCACCTTAAGTTTCATAATTATATATTTGCTCTTGATTATTCTGTACTATACTCATGTATTTTATTCTCTTGATAGTACTTAATTCTCTGCAACAAACAATTGAAAAATACAAAAAATCAATACTGTTCTACAAAAATGCTTTACTAGAACTAAATGGAGTATAAAAAAATTACTTCCAAGAATAAAATTAACCTGATTACTCATGAATGTTGCCAAAATAACAGGATTTTATGAACAAGTCACTCATGCTTCTTTAGTAATCGAAAACCTGATAAAGAAGAAATTATTATTATTATGGTTACTCTTTTAAGAATGGGAATGAAAATTGGGTTGAGCAAGGTGGCTGAAGCAACACCCGGGCTTACATATAAACAATTAGCCAATGTATCTCAATGGCGCATGTATGAAGATGCAATGAATAAAGCCCAATCCGTATTAGTAAATTTTCATCACAAATTGCAATTGTCTTCCTATTAGGGCGGCGGTACAACATCTTCATCAGATGGTATGAGAATGCAGCTAGGTGTTTCATCACTACATGCAGATGCCAACCCACATTACGGAACTGGAAAAGGAGCCACCATCTATCGATTTACAAGTGATCAATTATCTTCTTACTACACAAAGATTATTCATACTAATTCAAGAGATGCAATTCATGTTTTGGATGGTTTATTGCATCATGAAACGGACCTAAACATAGAAGAGCATTATACAGACACGGCCGGCTACACAGACCAAATTTTCGGATTGACCCATTTATTAGGATGATTTAAATTCGCTCCAAGAATAAGAGATTTATCAGACTCAAAGTTATTTAAAATAGATAAAGCAATTGAGTATCCAAAACTAGAAGCCATTTTACGTGGACAAATAAATACAAAGCTTATTAAAGAAAATTATGAGGATGTTTTGCGATTAGTTCATTTATAAGGGAAGGGACAGTTTCAGCATCTCTTATTATGGGGAAACTAGGATCTTATATAAGGATTTCTAAAGAGGGTAAAAGTGATAAAGAAAAAATAAATGTACTAGAAGAGATAATTCAAGAGTTATTAGCTGAAAAGAACCAACTAATTCAAATTGCTCAAGTTTACGATGAACAATTGGTAGCACAAAAAATCTCAGAAGGAGATGTTGATTATATCACTTCCAACATTCTACCTTTAATCGAACACCTTATCGCTAATACAGATGACGAAGAAGCAGCAGCAGAGAACAAGAAAAATCTTGAAATATTTAAGCCGTTATTGTCGAAAGAAACTTTTAATATGCTCCAATTGCTTGGATTTAATTACAAACGTGCGATCGGTAAACCATTAACTGATCTTGTTAATTCTATGATTGTATCTCAAAAGCCCCTACCTAGAGAGACGGATTTAGAGCGCCAAAAACTTTTCTATGAGCATGAAGCCCAATACTTCAGCATGATAAATGATGAGGAAGCTTATCAAAGGCATTTGAAGCTTCAAGGTAAAGAATAATTTAAACATGTAAGATGAAATAAAACTTAAAGGCCAGGCGCAAGCATTTTTGTTCCTGGCCTTTGAGTTAATTTTGTGAAGAGAAGAGAGAAATAATTTTCAAAGAATCGACAATTGTAATTTAAAAATTGTTGTATGTCCACAGTCAACTTAAGTGTTTATACTTTGATATAAGAACTAAGTAACATTTTTATTCTTGTTTTAAAACAAAAAGTACGCATTTTAAAACTTTAATATCTGACACCACGGTTTAGATAGAAACAAAACTCTTGACACAATGGTATTTAGACCTAGTTTATTAATACAAAGATATTATCAACATTGAAATAGTCTTAAAAAACCTTAAATGCCCATGGAATTGTATAAATTTTACTTTAGTCTCTATAAATTTATTTACTAATGTTATGATTAATTTAATAAAAAGGAAAATTCTGTAAGATAAGTGTAGAACACATGAGAACCTCTTAAATTTATCAGTATAGTAGGTGTGCGAATGAAAAACCGGATTATCCATGCGTTAATGGAACTAACCAACAAATTTACCAAGCTTCTAACAAAGTTAGCCGACGTTAAAAACATGCCTGAGAGCTTATTCGAGGACTTAACGCCGAGCACAGACATTGATGAAAATGGTAAATATGCCGAGGCAATTACCTGGGGTTTGGAGAATGACAATGTTATGAATATTGCTTTGACCGGGCCATATGGTTCAGGAAAGAGTAGCTTGCTAAAGACGTATAAAAATAAGCACGGAGATACGTACCACTTTTTAAATATATCGTTAGCAACCTTCAAGCTAGAAGAGGGGATGAGCGAAGAGAATGATCTAGAGAAAAGCATTCTCCAGCAAATGATTTACCGTGTCGCGGATCGTACCATTCCATTTTCGCGCTTTAAGCGTATTAAGCATGTGAAAAATGGAAACATCATTTTTTATTTCACACTATTTATATCCTCGTTGACAGCTAGTATCTTTCTATTTAACCCAACTTATCTAAGAGATATTTTTAGAGGGACGCTACTTCAACAAAATTTCACTAGTGGAAACCCATTATTAATCTTATGGACATTCTTCTTGATTGGAGTAGCCCTGTTGTTTCCAATTGTTTTTCTGAAAAATATTTACAGCTTGATCCGCGGTAATTTTAACTTCCATTGAATTCAGTAAAAATCGCACCAAATTTTTTGACTTTATCATCCCGGTGATCCCAATTATTAATTCCTCTAACTCGATAGATAAATTGACTGAGAAAATAGACAAATTAGCCTATACGGATAAGATAGATCGAACCTTTTTAAGTGATGTAACGATATACATCGATGATATGAGGATTTTAAAAAATGTCTTTAACGAATTTATTATTTACAAGGACAAACTGGGGAGCATCGATCTTGATCTCAATAATCTTTTAGCAATGGTCATCTATAAAAATATCTATCCGTTTGACTTTTCGCAATTGAAATATAATAAGGGGATTGTATATGACGTTTGGAAAATAAAGATGCAATCATCCACACCAGAATGGGCAGACTTGAAGCGGAAATTGAGAAGTTAGAGGCGTAGGTTAAAGGGACTGAGCAAGAGACGTTGTTGTCTTTAAAAGAGTTACAAGTGAGTTATTTAGATGAGTTAGGTATTTATAAACCGAATAATAGGCATCAGAACTCTTATATTACCATTAAAGGGACACACTATTACAATAACGCTGACTTCAACACACAAGTTTTTTTCGATAATTTAGAACAGGCAGGTAAAGTCAACTATTACTTGCCCAACCGAGGTAACGGTCAAATCGAAGCCGAGCAAATAGCCACGGTCTTTGGCTCGAAGCAAAACTACTTCGAACGTGAGGAATATATTATAATACGCGATGAATACAAAATCGATCGCATCAAGGAGGACCTAGCAACGCTAAAACAACAAAAAGCAGAAGAGTCATTTTTATTAGAACTTACCATCACGATAATGAATTCATTAAATTATTTAATCAACAATATAAAATGAAGCAATAGAGGAAGAATCCTGACTTTTGTGTCAAAAAGTATATTGTCTAAACATTTGTGTCACATTTGTCAGTACTTTTGTGTCGTTCGTCAGGACAAAAGTAGGGGTAAGAGTTATTCTTATGTTAAAGTTTGTTTTAAGTTTACATAATATATATTATCGGTACCTAAATAAAATAATCGATTTCAGTCTCGTATCACAAGTATACTGTTAACAATGAGACAAAAGAAAAAATAATACACTTTACTTCAACAATTAAATTTGGTTAATTCTATTCATTTATAATGGTTTATTAATCAGATCCTGAAATTTTTTCTCTCATGATACATTCAGTCTGGTCATGCATCTTAATTTTTGTATTGGATATCAAATGTGAATTTGTATGTTTTTTTCGAATATTCATTATCTGATAATTTATTTAATTGATTTTAATACTGATTTGTTTTTTCTTCTTATATGTATCATTTCATTTGTTAGCTGCTGCGTTCATACTCACTTATTAGTTTACATAATATCGTGTCATTGTCTTAACTATCATTTCTAATTTATTAAACAGCTTAGTTAAACCCCGATGGAATCATACTCTCACTCGTACTATCTAAGCCCTTCTCTTAATAAATACTTGCAATGAAACTACACAAAAATAAGCATAAAGAGTTCACATTGAGCCTGAACCTCTTTATGCTTAAGCACTATTTCAATAAATACTGTCTTGGTGTCCCGAAATAAAGCGTTTGCTGAAATTCCGGGAATACAGATTCAAAGCAGACGATGATGGGTGCATCCAAAAGCCATGGATAGTACGTGTAGAATCCCTTATCACCGTTCACCATTGCTGTTAATGCCAATGGCAGTTCCTTTTTGAAAATCATAAACCTTACGTTGGAAAGCTGTTGATCAAATTCTCCCCCACTCACATACACGGTTCCTGCAAGAGTGTATTGACCAAGGTCTCTTCTCCATTCTCCTAATACTTCGTCCCTCATGGATGGATTGATCTTCTCCAAATCAAAGTGACAACCAACGCTTAAAAATAGTTCACCCGTCGTATCAGAATGAGTTAATGTGTACTTTCGATTATCAATGGGACTGAAGATTGAAGCTGGTGGCAAATACGTGACAGCTAGCTTTTCAGGCTTGAATTCATTCATGTGTAAGCCTCCTTTACAAAAATGGGCTTACAACAGAGTATGATAAATGCCTAGAAATGGTTCAGCTATTTATTTGCTTTCCACTTTATCTTCATCAGGTTCCATTGATCATTCTCATAATACCAATAAGACGTGGCCGTTCCGATGCCATCAGCCTTATAGGCACCACTTATTTGCTGATAACCTTTTAATCCTTTACCAGGTTTGCCCATGATGTTCGTCGGCTCAAAAAATGCATATGGCAGAACCATTAATTCCATAGGTTCATTTAAGGTTCCGTCCTTGTATATCCCCAATCGATCATAGTCTTCTTTGCGGTCACGTAAATCGACTGTGTAGGATTGATTTGTATCCACAAATGAAATAGAAGCTTGGTAGTCATCTTCAAACTGGGCTTGAATCGTTAAGGGCTCAGGTAATCCAATATCGACCAGTTTATTATCTGCTAACGTATGGAGGGCTACATTATAAAGTCCACCACTTCCCCCTGTAGGAGATGAGTACAGCATATCCTTTATTCCATCGTGATTTAAATCAACGAATTGGATTTTCGGCTCATAACCACCTTCATAATCAATTCGAATCTTACTTCCTTCAGACGTTTGAATATCCGCCCAAATTTGTTTAAGAAACAGGGCATCAGGAGAAAATGGAATCGCCTTAAGCGTAATCGTATCCTTTTTACCATCGCCGGTTACATCTTTTTTATACACATTGACAGTCATTTCATTCACAGGCTGTTTTTCCAAAGGTTCATCGGAAGAATTTCCTGCAATGGCATGGAGGGACATAATAAAGAAAGCACCGAAAGCAAATAGTAATTCTTTTCTCATGATTTTCTCTCCTTTTTAGAAAATTATTCACTTTTATTTTCACCAAAGAAGGAAAATCTATGTAATGATTATCGTTTCTCTTCTCATCTTTCTCAGTCAGAAAAATGAAAAAGGACCAACCCTCGATAAGGTTGGTCCTTTCATGCTATTTTTGTTCTGAAGTCGTCTCAGGTTTTGCATCCCAGCTCTCAAGTCCTTTTAACCCTTTAATAGAGTTGGAGTAGAAAACAGGATCCTTACCTTGTCTCTTTTGTTCCCGGTAATCTTTTAATGCAGATATCGCGATTTTAGCTAATAACGTGATGGCGATTAAGTTGATGATCGCCATGAGACCCATAAATAAATCTGCCAGGCTCCACACAATATCCAGTTTGACAACCGCTCCGAAAATCACCATGCCAAGAACGGCCATTCGGTATATGAATAGAGTGATCGGGCTGTATTTGATAAACTCGATATTGGTTTCACCGTAGTAGTAGTTTCCGATAATTGAACTGAAGGCGAATAAGAATATAGCGACAGCGACAAATGTATCTGCCCATTCCCCTACATGGAAACTTAAGGCTGCCTGCGTCAGTTGTATGCCATCAATCCCTGTGGTGTATTGGTCAGACAGGATGATCATGAAGGCTGTAGCTGTGCAGATAAGCAGGGTATCTGTGAACACACCAAGAGTTTGGATAAGTCCTTGTTTTACGGGGTGAGTGACACCCGCAGAGGCAGCTGCGTTCGGCGCACTACCCATACCGGCTTCATTCGAGAATAAACCGCGCTTGATTCCCATCATGATGGCTGCGCCTACTCCGCCACTTGCTACTTCACGAATACCAAATGCGTTTTCAAAAATGATTGCAAACATATTTGGAAGCATGGAGATATTGGTGACTAGAATAAAGAATGCCAGAATCAAATATAGAACCGCCATGATCGGAACGACAATTTGAGTTACACTGGCAATTCTCTTCACCCCGCCAAAAATAACAAGAGCTGTTAACACGGCAAGAATGATACCAACAGTCATACGATCAATTGAATACGCTTCTTCCATTGCAAGAGAAATTGTATTGGATTGTACTGAGTTGAACACAAGGCCGAAACAGAATGTAATGATAACGGCAAACAGGATCCCCATCCAACGGGCATTTAATCCCTTTTCCATATAGTAAGCGGGACCACCGCGGTAGCCGTCTTTTCCGTCTTTCACTTTATAGATTTGTGCAAGTGTACTCTCAACGAAGCTTGTTGCCCCACCCAAAAGGGCAATCAGCCACATCCAGAATACGGCTCCTGGCCCACCGCCGGCAATCGCTGTTGCAACCCCGGCCAGATTACCAGTACCGACACGGGATGCGGTACTGATTGTGAAAGCCTGGAAGGAAGAAATGCCTCGTTTTCCCTCTGCTGAAATGGTGGTTTTATCTGTTAATAATCTTCCCATTTCTCCTAAATAACGGAATTGTGCAAATTTTGTTCGTAATGAAAAGTATAAACCGAGACCGATAAGCGCCACAATCAGTATGTATGACCACATATAATCATTCAAGGTGCCTATTATACTTGTAAATAACTCCATATTTGTTCCCCCTAGATGTTTGTGTTTATGACAAATAATGTATGATCCTATGTATGTTTACCCCTTCAGACACTTCTATAATCTATCAAAAAACAGATATCTATTCAACAGATAAATTCATATTGTTGAAATAATATTAATTGTTGTACAATTTTTTGCGGGTATTGTACAACAATTTCGAATGAATATACATACATTATTCGTTTTTCGAAATAAAAAACGACCAGAATTATTTCTGGTCGTTTCTCTGAGTGGCTATTCTTTTGTTTCGGGTAGTAGTGATTCTGCCCACGTTTCACAAACAGATCCGCTAACCCCTTCATCAATCACAAATGATCCATTTGAATAACGGTCATTTGGTCTAAGATTTGAAAGGAGCACTTCTTCTGTTTTTCCCTTTTTCGTAATCAGGCTTACCTTATCTGTATCTTTAACCACTTCTATTCTTACCACACGATGTGGGTTTGATTTCAATTCCCGCAGCATGATGACTCCACGTTTGGCACGGGATGTCTTTTCGAATTCGGCTAATTTCATTTTCTTTACAGCTCCTCGCTGGGTTGCTAAGAAAATGTAATCCTTCACTGGGTCTTTAACGATCTTACCAGACACAACATAATCTTCATCTTTAAGGTTAATCCCTTTTACACCAGCTGCCCGTGGTCCGACGATGTTCACATCTTCCTCGGAGAACCAAAGACCATAGCTTAAGTGTGTAGCGATGAATATATCATAGGAACCATCGGTTAAGTGTACATCGACCAACTGATCGTCTCCTTTTAAATTAATTCCTACAAGAGGACGGGAGTAGCGCTGTGCTTTGTACTGGGGAAGCTCAGATCTCTTGATCATTCCATTCTTCGTTACAAATAACAAATAATGGGATGGATCAAATTCTCTAATCGGTATCGCTTTTAGAACCTGTTCATCGCGATCAATCGGCACGATGTTCCCAACGTGTTGACCAAGGTCTTTCCAGCGAATATCCGGGAGCTCATGTACAGGGCAATAGATGTAATTCCCTTTGTTTGTAAACACTAATAGTACATCCGTCGTATTCATCTCATACTGACCAAGGAGCCTGTCTGTTTCTTTCATGGCGAGATCTTGGCCGTTTGAAGCAGAATAAGAACGTAGACTAGTTCGTTTCATGTAACCATCACGAGTAACGGTAACCATGACATCCTCACTGGCGATCAGTACTTCAAGGTTGATTTTAATTTCTTCAATCTCATCCTCAATTTTAGTGCGACGAGCTTCAGAGAACTGCTTTTTGATGCCTTTTAATTCTCTTTTGATTACACTGTAAAGTTTGTTTTCACTTTCCAGGATGGCAGTTAACTCAGCGATCGTTTTCGCTAATTCTTCAGCTTCTGCCTGCAGTGCAGTTATGTCTGTATTCGTTAAACGATATAATTGTAGGCTTACGATTGCTTCTGACTGTGCTTCAGTAAATTGAAATTGCTGAATTAAATTATCCTTCGCATCCCGTTTATCTTTCGAAGCACGAATCGTTGCTATAACTTGATCTAATATTGACAGAGCTTTCATTAAGCCTTCAACAATATGCTGGCGATCCTTCGCTTTATTTAGATCATGTCTGGTACGATTTGTCACTACTTCTTTTTGATGATGAATATAAGCATCCAATAGTTCACGCAGTCCCATTAGTTTAGGACGACGGTTATGTATCGCAACCATATTAAAGTTATAGGCGATTTGAAGATCACTGTTTTTATAGAGGTAGTTTAAGACGCCAGTAGCATCTGCATCTTTCTTTAACTCAATGACAATGCGCATTCCATCGCGGTCTGTTTCATCACGAACTTCTGCTATTCCTTCCACTTTGCGATCTACACGGAATTCATCCATTTTCTTGACAAGATTCGCTTTGTTTACCTCATAAGGAATTTCCGTTATGACGATCTGTTGTTTGCTTCCGCGGATGTTTTCAATATCCGCTTTTCCACGAACAACCACTTTACCTTTTCCGGTTTCGTAAGCTTTTTTAATGCCATCTACCCCTTGAATGATTCCTCCTGTTGGAAAATCAGGTCCTTTTATGACCGTCATTAAATCATCCACCGTGCTTTGTGGCTTTTCCATACGCATGATTGTCGCATCAATGACTTCATCAAGGTGATGAGGTGGAATGTCAGTTGCATATCCTGCTGAGATACCAGTAGAACCGTTGACTAAAAGGTTCGGAAATCGTGACGGCAATACAGTTGGTTCACTGGATGTATCATCAAAATTTGGTACAAAGTCCACGGTTTTTTTATCGATATCACGCAAGAGCTCCATGGAGATAGCAGAAAGACGAGCCTCTGTATACCGCATGGCAGCAGGCGGATCTCCGTCGATGCTTCCGTTATTTCCGTGCATCTCGACTAAATATTTTCGCACTTTCCACGTTTGACTCATACGCACCATGGCATCATACACAGATGTATCACCATGTGGATGGTAGTTACCAATAACATTACCAACGGTTTTCGCTGATTTTCGGAACCCTTTTTCCTGGGTGTTACCATCCACGTACATGGCGTAAAGGATACGTCTTTGTACAGGCTTTAACCCGTCACGAGCATCAGGTAATGCACGCTCTTGGATAATGTATTTACTATAACGTCCAAATCGGTCGCCAAGTACCTCTTCCAGAGGTAAGTCTTGATATCGTTCTACAGTTGTCATGTATTACCCCTCCTCTGGGACCGTAATGTTTTCATTTTCAAGAATACTTCCATCTTCTTCTAACCCAAAGGCTACATTACTTTCAATCCATTTACGGCGCGGCTCTACTTTATCTCCCATAAGAGTCGTCACGCGACGCTCAGCCCGGGCAGCATCATCAATGCGGACACGGATCAGTGCACGTGTTTCAGGATCCATCGTCGTTTCCCACAGCTGATCGGCGTTCATTTCTCCAAGACCTTTATAGCGCTGGATCATATAGCCTTTGCCAACTTTAGAAATGGCTCCCTGAAGCTCTTCATCCGTCCAAGCGTATTCAAGTTTTTGTTTCTTTCCTGCTCCTTTGCTTACTTTGTAGAGAGGAGGAAGTGCAATATAAACTTTCCCTGCTTCTAATAATGGTTTCATGTAGCGATAAAAGAAGGTTAACAGCAGAACCTGGATATGGGCTCCATCTGTATCGGCATCGGTCATGATGACAATTTTGTCGTAATTGATGTCATCGACGTTGAATTCCGGACCGACTCCCCCACCGATCGCATGTATGATTGTATTGATTTCTTCGTTTTTGAAGATATCCTGAAGCTTGGCTTTTTCCGTATTGATGACTTTCCCCCGAAGTGGAAGAATAGCTTGGAATTTACGGTCACGACCTTGTTTCGCTGAACCTCCCGCAGAATCACCCTCCACAAGATAAAGCTCGTTACGCGCTGGATTTCTCGATTGAGCAGGTGTTAATTTACCAGATAGAACGGTTTCAGATCGCTTTCGTTTCTTCCCGTTACGCGCATCTTCCCTTGCCTTACGTGCTGCTTCCCGGGCTTGGGCGGCCTTAATGGATTTTTTAATAAGAAGGGAACTTGTATCGGGATTTTCTTCTAAGAAGTATAGAAGGTGCTCCGAAACAACTGCATCTACTGCTGAACGTGCTTCACTCGTACCAAGCTTTCCTTTCGTCTGCCCCTCAAATTGAAGGAGATGTTCGGGAATACGAACAGAAACGATACTGGCCAGGCCTTCACGGATGTCGGTCCCTTCAAGATTTTTGTCCCGATCTTTTAGAATTCCAACTTTTCGGGCGTACTCATTAAAGACACGGGTCATGGCAGTCTTTGCTCCGGCTTCGTGGGTACCTCCGTCTTTTGTACGAACATTGTTCACGAATGACAGAATGTTTTCAGAAAACCCGTCATTAAATTGAAAGGCGAACTCCACTTCGATGGTATTATTTTCTCCTTCAAAGAAAGCTACGTTATGAAGCACATCTTTTTCTTCGTTTAAGTATTGAACAAAGGCTTGGATCCCGCTCTCAAAGTGAAAGATTTCCTTCTGATCATGACGCTCATCAATGATTTCAATTTTTAATCCTTTAAGAAGGAATGCAGATTCCCTTAGACGCTCACATAGCGTTTCATAATTATAGGTGGTATTACTGAAAATCTCCGGATCAGGTTTGAAATGGATACACGTTCCGGATTTTTTCGTTTTTCCGATTTTCTCAAGAGTGGTTTCCGGTTTTCCACCTTTTGTGAAACGCTGTTCATACTTCATTCCATCTCTTTCAATCGTCACAACAAGCCATTCAGATAGGGCGTTTACGACTGAAGCACCTACACCATGCAATCCGCCACTGGTCTTGTACCCCCCTTGTCCGAATTTCCCTCCTGCGTGCAGCACAGTCAAGATGACTTCAGGAGTGGGCTTGCCAAGCTTATGCATTCCAGTAGGCATCCCACGTCCTTTATCCTGCACTGAGATGCTATTATCTTTATGTATCGTAACAATAATCTCGTTTCCGAAGCCTGCTAATGCTTCATCCACCGAGTTATCGACAATTTCGTATACTAAATGATGCAATCCTTTTGAATCTGTAGAGCCTATATACATTCCAGGTCTCTTACGAACGGCTTCTAAACCTTCTAATACTTGAATGGCATCATCATTGTAATCCATGGTCTTATTCTGGTTGGCCACGAACATTCCCCTTTCAAAAACTTCTCTAACCGTAAATGGTGCTTGTACGGTAGTATTGGTTATGTATATATTAACTATAACACAAGAACATTTGTTCGTTTACCTGTTTTGGTCATTTCTAAGGTAAACCACTATGCTATATTGTAGCGTTTTATTTGATTTTCGCAAATGTAATTTCCTAGAACAACTCTGAAATCAGACTGTTTTCATTTGTATGGACCGGATTTTTTAGTGAATAAAAGAAGTAAAGTCCATCCGAAAAAAAACAAGCGGTAAGAGCCGCTTGTTACGAGTGAGAATTATTTGGTTAAAGCATGTTCAACCTTAATACAGCGATCCATAATGACTGTATACCCACGTTCTTTCAAAAAGCGATAAGCCTCTTCATTCATTACACCTTGTTGCGCCCAAAATACGTTTGAATCGATTTCATCAAATTCTTGCGCAATCTTTGGCAAAAATTCTGAGCGGCGAAATACATTGACAATGTCAATCGGTCCTTCAATCTCCTTCAGAGAAGACACCGCTTTAACGCCCAATGCGGCGTCAATGGTTGGATTTACAGGAATAATCTCATAACCTTGATCCTGCATCGCTTTTGAGACCATATAAGATGTTCGTGCAGGATTGTCACTTAATCCGATCACCGCAATGCGATTTGATTGTTTAAGGATGTTTCCAATTTCTTGTCGGGATGGGTTTTCCATAGATGATTACAACTCCTTCATCGTTCCTTATCCATTCATTCTTTAACTGTTCCATAAGTCCTATTCTTCTTTTATACCATATTTCCCTTTAATTTTTCAAAATTTTATAAATATATCTAAACAGAATGAAGTGTCAGATGAAAAAAGGACATGTTATTACTCCTCTATCCTTTCTGACACTTCTTAACATTTTACTCTTCGATTAATCCCTTGGATAGGAGAAATTCACGCGCTACATCTTTAGGCTCTTGTTTATCCATATCCACCTTGGCATTCATCTCACTCATCTCTTCCTCAGAAATTTGCCCTGCTAATTCATTCAGGACTTCTTCTACTTCAGGATGATCTTCCAGAACTTCTTGACGGATGATAGGAGCGGCATCATAAGGTGGGAAGAATCCTTTATCATCCGTAGTCGTTTTCAGATTGTAACGTTGTATTCTTCCATCGGTTGTAAAGGCGGGAATAATATCTACATCTCCTTTCTTCACTGCTTCATACATAATATTCGGGTCAAAGCTTTCTTTCGCTTTGAATTCGTAACCGTATGCTTCTGCAAATGCATCGTACCCATCACCTTCACGCTCATAGAATTGATGCGGCGCTCCAAAGCTTAAATCTTTCGATAAAGGAACAAGGTCAGAGAACGTTTTTGCATCAAAGTCCTGTTCTTGAGTATAAGCAAGGGTATATGTGTTCTCGAAACCCAGTGGCTTTAACCATGTCACATTGAACTTTTCTTCGTATCCTTTACGAACTTGTGATAAAATCTCTTCAGCTGAAGCCCCTTCCTTCGCTTGCTCTTTTAACACCGCTTCGAGTCCGGTTCCTGTGTACTCGATATATACGTCGATGTCGCCTTTTTCAAGAGCGGGTGTCAAAATCGATACTTCTCCCAGTCCTTCTTCCACTTTAACATCCAGGTCTGTTTTCACTTTGAGAAGTTCAGCCATCATTTGCGTTAAAATAAACTGCTCAGTCCACATCTTACCTGAAACCGTAATGGTGTCTTTACCCCCTCCATTTCCGCAACCTGCGATCATGAAGGATAGTACTATTAATAAAATAAATGGTTTTAATTTCTTTTTCATTCTTACTCTCCTTTGATTGTGCTTTATTTCCGTGCTTTTAATCCTTTAGGTGTTGTCATTCTTTCTAGAAGCTTTAATAAAAAATCGAAAGAAAGTGCAAGTAATGCAGCAGGAATGGCACCTGCAAGAACTAAAGAATTATTCCAGGTGGATAGTCCCCGGTAAATGAGGTCACCAAGTCCACCCGCGCCTACAAAGGTTGCAAGCGTCGCGACTCCCACCGTTAATACAGTTGCAGTTCTGATACCCGCCATAATGAACGGCAGGGCGAGAGGAAGCTCTACTTTAAACAGAAGCTGTGAGTTTGTCATCCCCATCCCTCTGCCCGCTTCTATGACTCCCTCATCAACCCCGATGATCCCCGTGTACGTGTTCCTGAGAATCGGTAAGAGTGCATACACGGTCAGGGCAATAATCGCTGTGATACTACCTGTACCTAAAAGGGGAATGAGAAAACCAAATAGTGCTAAGCTGGGTATGGTTTGGAAAATGGCTGTAATCCCGATGTAAAATTCAGCTGTTTGCTTTTTTCGTGATATGTATATACCAAGCGGCAAAGAGATGGCAATCGCTATGAAAATGGATACGAATGATAAGTACAGATGCTCAAATAACCCATTTAAGATGGCGTCTGAGCGATTTGAAATAGTGTTGATAAACAATAGTGTAAATGTATTCATACCGAACGTGCCTCCTTTTTCCCTTCTGAGGCTACTGTACGAAGAATCCCGCTGGACGTGACGGTTCCAATCTTTTTGCCGTCTTTAGTCACCATGAGATAGGGTTTTCCGCTCTCAAGTAGTACTCTTGCCGCTTCGTGGACCGTTGCGTCATAAGGTATTAAGGTATATTCCGATTCTTCATAGAGCACGTAATTTGTGTTGTCTTCCATTATGTCAATTACTTGCATCTGAGTTTGTCGATCGTTCAGGCGTTCCTCACCGATAAATGCCCGAACGAATTCATTTGCAGGTTGGGACAAAAGCTCTGATGGTGTAGCGATCTGTTCAATTTCTCCATCACGCATCACCGCAATCTCATCAGCGATCTTTAACGCTTCGTCAATATCATGTGTGACGAACACAATCGTTTTATGTATCGTATTTTGTATGCTTTTCAATTCATCCTGAAGTTGCTCCCGGCTGATCGGATCAAGGGCACTGAAGGGTTCATCCATCAGAATGATAGGCGGTTCAGCTGCCAGGGCACGAATGACACCCACCCGTTGTTGTTGTCCGCCGCTTAGCTCAAGCGGGTATCGTTTACGATACACTTTAGGATCAAGTCCGACAAGGGTTAGAAGCTCATTTACACGGCCTTCATATTTTTCCTTTTTCCACCCTTTTAAACGTGGAATCAGGCTGATGTTCTCTTCAATTGTCATGTGTGGAAGCAATCCTATACGCTGTATGACATAGCCGATATTACGCCTGAGCTCCACTTCATCGGTTTTTGAAGTATTTTTACCATTAATCAGAATCGTTCCACTGGAAGGTGAAATTAGCTTATTGATCATTTTCATCGTGGTCGTTTTCCCACATCCGCTAGGACCGATCAAGGCAACAAGCTTTCCTTTTGGAATCGTCAGGTTGATACCCTTTATGGCTTCTGTACCATCTTCAAAGACTTTCGTGACATTCTTAAATTCAATCATTTTTCCACCTGCTTTATGAACTGAGAAATTTTTCTAAACATAGAAGGGATACCCTCATTATACAAAAGGTAAACATGTTGTCCAAGAAATTGCCTTTATGGCCATAGTTTATGAATAATGTGGATTCCTCATACAAGGTAAGAAAAAGCCAGCAAACTATTGTTTACTGGCTTCAGGGCATTGTTTGTTCTTTAACAGAATATATTGTTCTACGATGATTCCTGTGATGGTTCCGAGTATCAATCCATTGTTCAAAATGGAGGCAACCACTACAGGCATGTCTTTAAATGCGGAAGGGGGCACAAACATGGCTCCTACCCCTACAATGAGAGAGATGCCGGCGACAAAATGGATTCTTTCGACGTTATCTTCTTTTCTGTACTCTCCGAGAGCAAGTCCGACCATTTTGATGAAGATGACCGTAGTAACGGCATAGCCAACCGGAGCTGGAAGACTTGCGAATAGATTCATCACTTTTGGGATCAGACTGATAATCATAATAATCGCACTTCCAAGGATAAAGGGAATAATCGAGTACATCGCTGTAGCGGCAACAAATCCGGCAGACCCGGAAATGGGTACTGATCCAATGGCAGAGAATACTCCACCGAACAGCTGATTTAATCCCGAAGCAAAGCCGCTCTTTGTATACCTTTCATATGTGGGTTGTCCCTTTGACTTCATAACCTCTTCCATCACTCGAATGGAAGCAATCATATTGGTCGTTAACAAGAATGTAATGAAAATGGATGTCACTATGACACCCGTATCGAATACAGGTGCTCCAAAGACGAACATATCCGGTAATGAAAACCAGCTGTCAGAAACAGTCACGCTTTCACCCAGTCCCATGAGAATGAAGACTAGCCAGCCTGAGAGTAGGGCAAGAATAATGGAGTATTGTTGAATCCACTTTCGTTTATGACCTGAAAAGTATAATGCCAAAAGGATAGTTATGATACTTCCTAATAAGACAAACGGCTGAAGAGATTGTCCTTCATGCTGTATCCCGAACATCCCTTTGATAAAAGATCCGCTTAATTGGAGAATCAATAGCATTAAGTAAATAAATGTAATCGCCGGTGTAAATAAAGTTGATAACTTCTTTAATAGTCCTGTTGAAGACAGAATAAAGAAAATCACACCACTAACAATCATCCCCCCCTGTAAAACGGTCAGCACTTCTTCGTGACTGCTGTACAGGGTACCTGAAAAACCTGCATAGATGGCGAATACCCCCCACCACAGTCCGGCGGGTCCTTCATTAATGGGAAGCTTATGACCAACCAATGCTTGGATAAGACTGGCTGCTCCTAACACAAAGATGGTCCTCTGAATGAACCCTGCCGTATCTGCTGGAGACAACTGAAAAAGGTCAGCTATGGCAATAGGAGCGGCGATTGAGCCTGCGACCATAAAGGCCACCCATTGAAACGCCGATAAAAATAATTGCATATGTGTACACCTTCATTTCAACTATGTAAAGTGTGTCTATTTTAACATACTTCCTTCCTTGTGAATCAGATTTATGAGGAATAAAAGATATTATCTACTTTTATGAACAGGTACTAATTTTTTCGCTTATTTTCTCCCCATCCTATGGTAAACATGTTAAAATAATAACGGATTAGTAATTTTAAAAGGAGCAGTGATGATGATATTTGCCCTTATACTTGTATTAGCTTATTTATTAGGCTCCATCCCTTCAGGATTACTGATTGGGAAGACGTTCTACGGAAAAGACATCCGTGAGCATGGAAGTGGAAACCTTGGCGGAACCAATACGTTCAGAACCTTGGGTGTGAAGGCCGGGATGATTGTCACAATCATGGATATTTTAAAAGGAACGGTAGCAACTCTCTTACCATTGCTATTTGAAAGTGATGTACATATGTTATTGGCTGGGGTATTTGCTGTGATTGGTCATATGTATCCCGTGTTTGCAAACTTTAAAGGCGGAAAAGCGGTAGCAACCTCTGCGGGTGTTCTTCTAGGCTATAATTACATCTTATTTTTAATTTTACTGGCAGTCTTTTTTATTTGCTTGTATGCAACCAAGTATGTATCACTCTCTTCTATGATAGCAGCAGTGCTCGCCTTTACGTACTCGATCTTCACCGGAGATATTCCACTCATTATTGTCGTAGGCATCCTGACCATATTCGTTGTTTACAGACATCGTGCGAATATTGTCCGAATCAAAAATAAAACTGAACCTAAAATCAAGTGGCTGTAGTTAAAAAAGCGACCTAAGCGACAGGCTCTCCCTTATTCTATTGGAGAGTTTCTGCCTGTAGAGGTGGCTTTTTTTTCTGGTTTTAAATAAATCAAAAAGGTATACCCTTCCATTGGTTTGAGAAAGATGATGGATATAAAAAGGAAAATAGGATCATGATTAAACGAAATAGTTCAATTTTCACCAAAATACGAGATTATACCTCAATATTTTCATAAATATGTCCCGCTTTCCCCTATTTTTTTGTAAAATAGAGGTAGTGTATATATAAAGGATGATGAATATGAATAAAAAGCGAATAATGACAGGAGTATTCCTTTGTGTTCCTTTACTCTTAGTGATTGGGTTTCTTGTAAATAAGCAATACGCAGACTGGAACACCTCTGCTGAAGGAAAACAGAGTGAGAACCTCTCCTCTTTGCTCCATACGACGAAAGAAGTTCAAGCTTCAGGGAAATCGATAAAGTCAAATGCAACTCTTGCAGCCATCGGAGATATTCTTCTCCATGATACAGTATATAAGGATGCAAAAGATGAAAATGGGTATAACTTCGCCCCAATGTTTTCTCCGGTCAAGGACATGCTGGCTTCCCCTGATTTTCTGATTGCCAATCAGGAATCAACCCCGGCTGGTGTGGAACTTGGCGTTTCCAGTTACCCGCTCTTCAATAGTCCGAAAGAAATTGTGAAATCCTTACAGGACGTGGGAGTGGATGCTGTCACGACTGCCAATAATCATTCATTGGATCAAGGTGAAAAAGGTCTTCTGAGTGCAATCGACTATTATGAGAAGATATCCATGCCATATGTGGGTGCATTTAAAAGTCAGGAAGACAAGGAGCGAATTCGTACCTTCAATGTAAATGGTATCAAGTTTGCCCTGCTTTCATACACATATGGCACAAATGGAATCCCTGTGCCAAAGGGAAAAGACTACTTAGTCAATCTGATCGATGAGCAAAACATGATTCAAGAAGTCAAGAAAGCTAAAAGTATGAACATTGATTTAGTCGTATTGAGTTTGCATTGGGGAAATGAGTACCAACGCTTCCCTACTGAGGAACAGGAAAGACTGGCAAAGGTGTTAACGGAAAATGGTGTTGATATCATTTTTGGCCATCATCCACACGTTCTGCAGCCAATTCAAACATACAAAACGAGCGATGGCCGGGATGCAGTAGTAATCTATTCATTAGGGAATTTTCTATCAGGACAGAAAGATGATTTCAAAGATATTGGAGGAATGGTTACGGTTCAAGTAGAAAAAACGATGAAACCGGGGAGTTCCAAGATTACGTACCCTTCCATTGAATTCCAGCCAACCTTTGTTTCAGAAAATCATTACAATAACTACCGAATCTACCCTCTTGAGTTTGCTAAGAAGAATGGGTTGATTGGTTATTCAGAAGAAGAAATGGTTTCACATATGGTGAATGGTCTGCCTGAATAATAAAAGGCCAGCTGAAGGTGACATTTCTAAAGCCATCTGCCCATGTGTCATCCTGAATTTCTAAGGTATAAAAAAACGAGCCTCCACTACGGGAAGCTCGTTTTTTTAATGTCCACCGAATAGCAATGAATTAAAGAATATGCCTCCAAGGGCTAATACAGCCAATAAGGCATTGGCCATCAAGAAAGCTTTGCGGCTGCCCTTAAAGAATAGAGTGACCATCCCATAATAAATGAGGGCAGCAATGATAATAAAGGTGCCGGCTTCTATCTGATATTTCGCATCGTGTAATTGCAGGAACGTCAATACACTTAATCCGCCAAATATAAATGCACCTATGTAGTATAATAATGCTTGTGTATTCATCCATCTCATCCTTTATGCGTATTAGTAGATGTTCCTTCTTTTCTATGTATATAATATGAAATGAAACCTTCTTTGTAAAGAAACATGAAACACTCTGGAGGAATACCTGTAGAGAAAGGAGTCTCATCAATGAAGATACATATTTCAAAAGAAGCTCTGACGTGGTTTAAGAACGAAATGCTTGTAGAGGAAGGCGATCAAGTTCGTTTTTATGTACGATATGGAGGTTCCAGTCCTCTGCATGATAGTTTTTCATTAGGAGTGAACAAAGACGAACCGGTTGATCTCGGCGAACGAATTGAAATCGAGAACAGGGAATTTTTTATTGAAGAGAGAGATTTATGGTTTTTTGATGGTCATGATTTATTCGTCGAGTTTGACGATAAGCTTCAAGAACCTTCATATGAGTACAAAAAGTAAGGTAGCATGGGAAGAGGCTGGCATTCGCCAGCCTCTTTATTTTCGGTTTATAAAGCGTGAGATATGGTCGTGGAGACCCTCTTTAAGTAGAATGTCATATTGAATATCTCCCAGTAGATCGAAATGGGGAAATCCGTCTTCCCTCTCATGAATCCATTCTTTTTTCAACCCGTACTTATCTCCCCACTTTGATAATGTATTTAAATCACAACAACCCACTTTCGTGACAGATCGTGCATGGGGGAATCGGTCATCAAGCCAATAATGAGTGAGAAATGCAATCTCACCCCGTTTTACACACTGCTTCCATGCATGTAATTCATGTTTGGTTAAGCCGAATGCCATGGAGATTTTCCTTTCTATTATGCTTCTGTAAAGTAGTTTTCAAGAGGATATTTCAATTATGTAGAAATTACTTCTTGACCTTCTCGTATGCTTCATGCCAATGAGGAAACATTTTACGTATAGAAATTGGACGGAAGTTTTCTTGCTTAACGCAAACATGTTTCGACTGTCCCGTGATGGCCAGCTGGTTTTGACCATTATAGATTTCGTAAGCATATGTAATGCGGAGCCCATCATATTCTTCAACCCACGTTTTTATAAACGCTTTTTCACCGTAACGAACCGGTGTTTTATAGCTGACATTAAGATCAATAACTGGAGAAAGAATCCCGTCTTTTTCAATATCAGCGTACTTAAAGCCGAGATCTTCTATAAGCTGCGTTCTTCCTAATTCCATCCATACAAGATAATTCGCATGATACACAACTCCCATTTGATCGGTTTCTGCGTATCGTACCTCTATGGTTTTTTCAGCAATATGCATCCTCTACACCCTCTTCATGTAATCAGTATCCTTATTTATTTTAACATAGATTGGAGAAGGCATTGAACAAATAGGCTTAGGAGTGAGTGGGACCTGATGACTGTTTGATTGATGAAAGAACCCGAACAGCAAGGTTCTCTGAAGAGCCTTCTCCGTTCGGGTTGCAGATGATCCCGTTTATTATTCTGTTTGATTAGCTTCGTCTTTAATTTCATTACGGAAAGCTTCCAGGCTTTCTCTGCGACGCTCATTCTTCGCTTTAATAGACTGAAGCTGCTCTTCACTGTCTGTAAAAGCCATCGACTCCTCAGCCTTCTCCATATTCTCAATCGTGTGCTGAACCATGCCTTGAAGCTTCTCTACATTATCACTACGATCATCCGGATTCGGTTTATCCCATGCCATCCTGCATTCCTCCTGCTATTTGTATTGAGGGACGGACCTTAAGGCCGGTCCCTTTTCATTTTTGATTAAAGGTAAGCGTTATTCACCCTTTGTTTGGATGACTTGTGCATGCTTACCTGATTTATCTTGCATTTGTTTTCCGTTGTTTCCGCCTGCTGCTCTTGGTTGTGTTCCAAGATGATTAGGTACAAAGTGCTTTCTACTTCCTTTAGGATTACTCATAAACTTCCCCTCCTTACTAATATGATTACCAAAGAGAGAAGTAAAAAAAGGCGTAATAATTGGCAGTATGAATATTTAAAACCAAAAAAATAAGCCTCGTAATTTCTTACTCGGCTTTTCCCATTGGGCGTTTTATTTCCAGTCTTGCATCAATTCGCTCTTCAATGGCATCAATGGCATCTTGATCCAACAAGAGCTGTTTTTTATTTTCTTTCACAAGATCTGCAAAAGATTTTTTTCTTGGTCTGCGCACGTTCAATCGCCTCACTCTCAATTGTGGTTTGTTATAAGTAGTATATCCAAATGTCAGATATTTTAAACAAAGGTCACAATCGATAAGCGGGTTCTGTAAGAGCTTTGATTTGATGTCAAAATTTCCAGGATGTGTAGAGGTCCGTCCCTCACTTGATTAACGCGGTGAAGGATTCGAGGCTGGTGATGGCGCCGATTTGTTTGTGGGTGATGATTCCTTGTTCGTTGATGATATAGGTGGTTGGGACTGTTAGGATGTCGTAGGCCGTGTTGATTTTGTCGTCTTTGTCTAATAGGATCGGGAATGTGAGTCCCATTGCTTTTTGGAATTCTTTTACGTTGTATTGGGGGTCGATATTGATTGCCAGGATTTCAACGTCCTTTCCGTTTTTGGTGTAGAACTCCTGCATGATCGGCATTTCTTCTTTACACGGTGGACACCAAGTAGCCCAGAAGTTGAGAACCACTTTCTTTCCTTTCAATTCAGATAAAGTGACGGATTCCCCGGATAAAGTATCCAATTTAAAGTCGATGGCCTTGTCCCCGACATTCGGTCCAGGATAGTTCTCTACAGGAGTAGTTTCCGACACCTCCCCTTCTTCTATATCGATTAATTGATCATACTCAGCAGCTTGCCCGAACGTGCTTTCAGAAAAGGAAGTGGGCTCTGACTTATTTTCCATATAGAACGTGAAGACTAATAAAGCTACAAGCAACATGCCAAAGATAGATTTCAAAGGAGTGCTCCTCTCATAGGTATAATATTACTATCATCTTATGATAGCTTGTCTCTATTTAGTCATGGAATTTCAAGTGACCTTTATCCTTAATTATTGAAGCAAAAAAAACCCCGGGAAGACCCGGGGCTTACAGCATGCATTATGCCTTTAATTTATTACGTAGAACCATTTGTAGAATTCCACCATGGCGGTAGTAGTCTACTTCTACATCAGAATCAAAGCGAGCCAGCACTTCAAATTCTGTTGTTGTACCATCTTCTGCAACAGCTGTTACAGTTAAGATGTCACGAGGTTTCACATCGTTTGTTACGTTTACGGAAATCGTTTCTTTACCAGTTAAGCCAAGAGATTCAGCACTATCACCCTTTTTGAATTGAAGTGGAAGTACACCCATCATTACAAGGTTTGAACGGTGAATACGCTCATAGCTTTCTGCAATAACCGTTTTAATTCCAAGAAGGTTTGTCCCTTTAGCTGCCCAGTCACGAGAAGATCCCATACCGTAATCTTTTCCTGCCAGTACAACTAATCCAGTACCATTTTCTTGATATTTCATACAAGCATCGTACATTGGCATTACTTTGTTTTCAGGCCAGTAAGTTGTGAATCCACCTTCTGTACCTGGAGCGATTTGGTTACGAATACGAATATTCGCAAATGTACCACGCATCATCACTTCATGGTTACCCCGACGAGAACCGTATGAATTGAAATCACGAGGCTCAACATTGTTAGCACGCAGATATTTACCAGCTGGTGTATCCTTGCCGATAGCACCTGCAGGAGAAATGTGGTCAGTTGTTACTGAGTCACCAAATTTACCAACAACACGTAGTCCATTTAATCCTTGGATATCTTCTGGAGTCGTTGCTAATCCAGTGAAGAAAGATGGATTTTGGATATATGTCGATTTGTCATCAAAGCTATAAAGTGGCTCATTACTTGTTTTGATTTGGTTCCAACGCTCGTTTTCAGAGAAAACATGCTCATATTCTCTACGGAATAACTCTGGAGTAACAGTAGATTTTACAGCATCTTTGACTTCATCTTGAGAAGGCCAGATGTCTCTGAAGAATACATCATTTCCGTCTTTATCTTTACCTAGAGAATCTTTTTGAAGATCAATGTCTACTGTACCTGCTAATGCATAAGCAACAACAAGTGGTGGTGAAGCAAGATAGTTTGCTTTCACTAATGGATGAATACGACCTTCGAAATTACGATTTCCTGAAAGCACAGATGTTAAGAGTAAGTCAGCATCTGATACAGCCTTCTCAATCTCAGGACGTAATGGACCAGAGTTACCGATACAAGTCGTACAACCATACCCTACAAGGTTAAAGCCGATATCTTCAAGGTAAGATAGTAAACCTGAATCTCTAAGGTAACCAGTTACAACTTTTGATCCTGGAGCCAGAGAAGTTTTTACGTAATCAGGAACGTTCATGCCGAGCTCCACTGCTTTTTTCGCTACTAAGCCAGCACCTAGCATAACATATGGGTTAGATGTATTTGTACAAGATGTAATGGCAGCGATACCAATCGCTCCAGTAGGCATAACAACATCTTTACCATCTTCCGTTGTGTACTTTGCCGTTTTATCAATTTCAGACGCATCTAAGCCGAAGCCTTGAACGCCTTCTTTAGCTGTAATTGACTTATTGAAAGATTCTTTCATATCAGTTAGCGGAATTAAATCCTGTGGACGTTTAGGTCCGGAAAGGTTAGGTTCCACTGCAGAAAGGTCAATCTCTACTACATCTGTATATGTTGGTTCTTCCTTTTCAGGTGTGAAGAACATATCATTTTTCTTTAAATATTCCTCAACCATTTTGATATGATCTTCGTCACGACCAGTTAAACGAAGGTAATCTAATGACTCTGAATCGACTGGGAAGAAACCACATGTAGCACCATATTCAGGAGCCATATTGGCAATTGTTGCACGGTCGGCAAGTGGCAGCGTTGCAACTCCTGTTCCAAAGTACTCAACAAATTTCCCTACTACACCCTTCTGACGCAATACTTGTGTAACTTTAAGAGCTAAGTCAGTAGCTGTTGCTCCATTAGGAAGTTCACCTGTCAGTTTTACCCCGATAACTTCCGGAATTGGGAAGTATGAAGGTTGACCAAGCATTCCTGCTTCTGCTTCGATTCCACCTACACCCCAACCTAACACGCCGATACCGTTGATCATAGTGGTATGAGAGTCAGTACCGACCAGTGTATCTGGATATGTTTCAAAATCGCCATCTGTTGTTTCAACAGCGTGAACGACATTCGCTAAATACTCTAAGTTAACTTGGTGTACGATCCCTGTTGCTGGTGGTACAGCACGATAGTTTTCAAATGCTTTTTGTGCCCAGCTAAGGAACTGATAACGTTCAGCGTTCCGTTCGAACTCAAGATCCATATTCGCTTTTAAAGCACCTACTGTACCATATTTATCTACTTGTACGGAGTGATCAATAACAAGATCAACTGGAATTTCAGGATTGATCTTTTGTGGATCTCCACCAATATCAGCCATTGCTTTACGTAAAGACGCCAAGTCAACTACTGCCGGTACACCAGTGAAATCTTGAAGGATGACACGGGAAGGTTTGAAAGGTACTTCCGCATCTTTCACTTCAGTTGATCCCCAGTTTGCTAAATTTTCAACGTGGTCTTTGTTAATCACTCGTCCGTCAAACTGACGAAGTACTGACTCCAGCAAGACCTTTACACTGTAAGGTAAGCGATTAATCTTTGTTACTCCTGCTTCTTCAAGTGCTTTTAAACGATAGTAATGATAACGTTTTCCTTCTAGTTCGAAAGAAGATCGTGCATTAAATACATCGTTCTTTGCCATTTCGAATTCCCCCTCTAAACTACATCAAACAATAAGTCGAAAAGTTTTCGTTCAAAAAACTAACGAACTTTTCTCACATTTACATCTTAATACAAGCGATTACATAAGTAAATAACAATAAAGTTATTGTTTTTGATAAGTTTTTCTTATCTAAAATAATAAACTCCTTTAGGTTTTTAGAAAAATATTGGTAAATCAACATTTTTCCCCATGTCAAAACGTGTCAGTTGCACGAAATTATTATCGTGAAAAAATAAATCTGCTAGCCTTTCCCTCTTATAAACGATTGATGATGGTGGCATTCTATCCTTATGGAGGTGTCCAATAATGGCTAAACGTAAAGCAAACCATGTAATTAACGGGATGAATGCAGCGAAGGCACAAGGAAAAGGTGCCGGATACAATGAAGAATATTCAAATGAACCATTAACTGAAGCTCAACGTCAGTTTAATAAAAAACGCAAAACCAATCAGTAATTCAATTGATCGGTGATTGAACAAACGAGGCTTTAAACATACTAAGTTTGGTTTAATCACCTTCATTTATGTAAGTATCTTCATCTCTTTTCCCCTACCCTGTTTGTTTAAATATTAAACCCGCTCTGCGAATGTTTAGCAGAGCGGGTTTTGTTCCTTCTTATTTCTTACGATTGCCCATTTACTTCACTGACGATCGAAGAAAGGTCTGATTTGAATTGTTGGAGCTGTGCTCTTTGTGTGTCAGATGCCACTTCAAGTGCATTTTCAATTTGTTGATACGCTTCGTTCACTTCATTCTTCAAGTGAGCCAGTTGTGAACCGTAACTAGCTCCATCTAAAACAAGCTCATTGATTGTATTCTGTATTTCAGTAACACTTTGCTCAGCAGCTTGGTACGCTTGTTGTTTGTTTTTGTGGTAAGGCATGGATGATCTCTCCTTATTGTGAAATTAGCTTTTTTAGTATGGTCAGATCGGCTGAAAATTATACCCATGAATAAACTGTTTCAGAGCAAAGCATTCTAAGAACAGGAGGGATGCTTTATGAACAAAAATGATAGCAAAGATATGCGTAAAAATGCTCCGAAGCAGTCTGGGCAACCTGAGCCTTTAAGTGGATCACATAAAGTGAAGAATCGTAATCACACTCGACAAAAACAACATAGCCATCACGATATGTAAGCAATAAATAAGGGAGAGTGGAGTTGTATTATCACAACTCCACTCTCCCTTTTGCCGTCTAATGCAGATTCTTTAATGCATGGATAATGTCCATTTGTTCAAGGGAGGTGACAGTCCGCAGATCAAAGAGAACGGTCCCTTCTTGAATTCTTGTTATGATGGAAGGGTTCCCCTTTCTGAGGTGATCATGAAGTTCCTGGGCAGACAGTATGTCATGAGTAACTGAAACGAGATAAGTATCTAATTCAACTTCCGGCATCGTTCCCCCACCAATCTGACTTTTTCCTTCAATTATTTCAAATCTGAAATCCGGTTTCAGGGAATTTCCCTCTTCTACGAAATTTGTACTTTGCTGAAAAATCTCTTCTTTTTTCCGGGTAATGGATGCAATGGTCGGATTTTTATCCTGCTCCTCCCCTTTTATATAATGCCTAAGTGTCATCTCTAAAGCAGCCAACGTCATCTTGTCTACGCGCAGTACCCGGGCCAGCTGATGCTTTTTAAGCTGATCAATCCATTGTCTTTTTCCTGCAATGATACCGGCCTGGGGACCGCCTAATAATTTATCTCCACTAAAAGAAACGAGGTCGCTCCCCTTTTCAATGACAGTCTTTACTAAAGGTTCATTTCCGATACCTAGTTGTGCGAAGTCGTAAAGAGCCCCACTCCCTAAATCTTCATAATATAGGATTTGATGATTTCGGTGGGATAACTGAACAAGTTCATCAGTGGAGACGGATGATGTAAATCCTTTTATCACAAAATTACTTTGATGGACCTTCATAATCATGGCTGTTTCTTCACATAGTGCTTCTTCATAATCCTTTAAGTGTGTTTTGTTTGTCGTTCCAACTTCAGAGAGCAGAGCCCCACTTTCTTCCATGATGGAAGAAATTCGAAATGATCCTCCGATTTCCACGAGCTCCCCTCTGGAGACAATCACCTTTTTATGTTTTGTAAGCGCCGTGAGAATAAGGTAAACAGCCGCTGCATTATTGTTCACAACCATGGCTGCTTCCGCTCCAGTTAACTCACAGATGAACTTTTCAGCATGGGTATGCCTCGAACCTCTGTTTCCCCCTTCAATATCGTATTCTAAATTACTGTAGTGACCTGCAGTCTTCTTGACATGTTCAATGGCATCTTGTCCCAATCGGGCTCGTCCCAAATTCGTATGCAGGATGGTTCCTGTTGCATTAATGACCTTACGAAGAGAAAGGGAATACGATTCTTTCATCAAGGTATCTGCTTGTGCGAACACTTCCTTAACAAAGTCGGCTGATAAAGGATGAGGCCCTTGCCATTGTTCATTGAGCAGGGAACTCCGACTACGTGTAATCACCTTATTTAATAGGTCCGTCCCTCTTTCTTTTGTGAGGTGATGCTTGTTGAGGAGGGCATGGAATTCATCGGCTTGTTGTAGTTCGTGGATGGGTGGGATATGTCTGACGAGTTGTTTCATTATGACCCTCCTTTATTCTTAATACTGATTATAACACCCTCACCAATTAAATTAGCAAGAATACAATGTGTAAAAGAATATGTTGGGGGTCAGGTGTAAATGAGCAAGGAAAGGGAGGATTTCTATTTAGAAAACTGGGAGGAGAATATGAAGGATTGGCTATTGGATCCTGCTACGGTTCAATTGGATGAACAAGAATTTAGAGTCGACTTTCTGGATACAACTGAAGCGTTTATCGTAGAAATAGAAACGGAAAATATTCATCCAGAGGAATTAATCATTAAGAAAAATGACACTCAATTGGTCGTATCGATACTGATGAAGGACGAAATCAAGGAGAGAAACCGAACCATTCGATTTCCCTTTTGTTTAAAGCAACGGGCAATCACCTATTCAATCGAGCATCATACCATCGAAATCAATGTCCCTAAAAAGGAATGTCCCAGCCCCACTTCCTTCGTCATCCGAGTCCAAGGGTTATCTAATGAGTAATCACTCTCTCTAAATAGATGAAAAGGTCTGAAGTGAAAACTCAGACCTTTAACCATGTTTATAGGGATTCAATCGAAGAAATGATGAGGTTTAAGTCAGGAAAAACTCCTGTATCTAATTTAGAATAAACCTTTTCTTCTCCTACTGAAATCTCAAATGCCCCACCAGAGGATGGTATTAACTTTAGCTCTTTAATGTCTGAACGAAAATGGGTAAACAGTTGTTCCGCGAAACTCGCGGCTTTAGGTGCATAGTTTCACATCATACAGAATTCAATTGTAATCGAGACCTTTTTCATCATTATTTTCCTCCTTCTATTATATATTTTCCTGTGTGCATAATACCATAGCTTCTATTTTTCTCCAAATACTTACCTTTTCAATCTGCAGTACTTTATTGATTTCAATCATTGAATATAATCCTGTTATTAAGGTGCAAAGCCTATTTTATAATAATTTCAAATGCAAATCCTCCTTTTCCCAGACTGATTTCTACCTTCCATCCCTTCTCCTTTGCCCTATTGTATTTTTATCCTGTACAATTAAAATATTCATACATAAAGGGGTGAAGTGAATGAGCAGGGAAGAAATTATCCGTTTAACAGAACTTTCTACAAAAGCTGGTTGAGGCTGCAAACTTAGTCCTAGTGACTTGACGCAAGTGTTGCGTCAGCTACCCCCCTCAACCATTTACTGAAGCATTGTTAGTAGGAAACGAATCATCTGACGATGGTGGTATTTATCAACTGACAGATGATCTGGCTATGGTACAAACCGTAGATTATTTTACCCCGATTGTGGATGATCCTTACCAATTTGGTCAAATAGCAGCGGCAAACGCACTAAGTGACGTATATGCTATGGGTGGAACGCCGAAAACGGTTTTAAACATTGTAGGGTTTCCAATTAAAAAGCTCGGAAGTGAAATACTTACTGAAATTCTGTCCGGTGCACAAAATAAAGTAATCGAAGCTGGTGCTGTGACCGTAGGCGGTCATTCTATTGACGATCAAGAGCCAAAATTTGGTTTGAGTGTTACTGGAATCGTTCACCCCAAAAAATATTGGACGAACAACGGTGCCAAAGAAGGAGACGTTATAGTTCTTACCAAACCACTGGGTGTAGGAATTCTAACGACAGGTATTAAGCGTAAGATGGTGTCGGCAGACCAAGAAAAAGATGTGGTCGAAGTCATGAGCATGTTAAATAAATCTGCAGCAGAAGTTTTACATGACTTTCATCCGCATGCAGTGACAGATGTAACAGGCTTTGGCTTAATGGGGCACGCCTTTGAAATGGCTAAAGGCAGTGGCGTATCCATCGAATTCTCATACTCTTCCATTCCCCTATTAGAAGGGACGAGGGAATTAGCAGCCAAAGGAGTCATTCCTGGTGGGTCGAAAGCGAACCACCAGTGGCTTGAAGAAAAAGTGCACTATAATCCGAGTATCAATAAGGAAGATCAATGGATCGTGTGTGACGCGATTACTTCAGGAGGATTATTAGTAAGCTTGACAGAGGATGAGGCGGAAAAGTATATAGAGATGTTAGGTCTTCACTCGATTTCAGCAAATATAATTGGTCGTGTGCTGACGAAGCAAAAATGGAGTATACTAGTTGAAAAATAATTAAGCGGTGGCTCCTTTTGAGAGAAGTAGATTTTAAGCTACTAACTTTCAGAAGGACAACCGCTTATTTTTCTTCGATCATTTTGAGGAATTGACCCGTGATTCTCTTTGATAAAATCCTTAAATGATAAGGGAATCGGTTTTTTTCTTTTGCAAAAGAATTGAACCAAATGACTTTTTCATCTAACGCGATGAATGGAATACCCGTTGTTGCTTTTTTAATTTTGAAATTGTTTCCAGGTTGCAAAGTACTGCCTTCTTTACATTGGATAATGACGTTTTTCTCACTGGATACTGTGTGTAATATGCTCAATATCTCTTGAGGGATGTCTGTCACAAGTCCAACGTTCACTACGATCTTTTGTTTAGCTGCCTTAAAATCTTTCATCAGTCTGTTTAGATCACTTATATCAGTCCACTTCATTTTCTTAGTCGAGGAAGGGCTGAATGAGGAACTTGTTTCCTTATGCCC
Organism: Rossellomorea sp. H136; assembly: GCF_056838065.1. Taxonomy (NCBI): domain Bacteria; kingdom Bacillati; phylum Bacillota; class Bacilli; order Caryophanales; family Bacillaceae; genus Rossellomorea; species Rossellomorea sp. H136. The sequence goes on along the minus strand of NZ_CM166371.1, from coordinate 2,461,959 downwards.
TTCCTGTTGAAGATGACGTATGAATTGATGAATGGGTTGGGAGGAATGGGTCTTCTCCTGAATAAATTGATCGTTCCCAATAAGAACTAACTTCCCCCTCGCTCGCGTAATCGCTACATTCAGTAGCCTATCGCTTCCTTTCCGAGTAAGTAGTGCCCCCGGTTTCCCATGGGAAACTCCATCAACGAGATCAAAAAGGATCAAGTCATTTTCCGAACCTTGAAAGCCATGAACCGTAGCTGCATATAAATTCAATTGAGGATTTGTCGTCTTTACTAATTCGTCCAGTAAAAGGTTATACCACTTCGCTTGAACACGGTAGGGGGTCACGATTCCGATAGATTGAATACCATCCTCCATCGCCTCCAGAGTAAGCTGGATCGTCACTAAGCTGGATAAGACATTCCAACGTGAGCCTTTTTGAGTCTCTGCCCATTCCGTACCTTCTTTAAGTGAAAATAATACAGCTCCATGAGAAGGGAAAGGCATTTTATTCGTGATCCCCGCTCTCATCAATTCTACCGAATGGTGATCGCCTACCTTCGAATGGTAGATATAGCGATTGGTAAATGCCGAAATGCTTGGATGCATTCGCCGCTGTTCTGGAAGTAATAATAACTGAGGGTGGTCCTTGCTCTTATCAACAGCATGTGCAACCTGAGCCGAATGAAAGATGTCTTCCTTCAGCCACTTCGTTACCATCGGATGAAAGGACGTAGAAATAGGCGGGAGCTGTTTGAAATCCCCGCAAATAACGATTTTTTTTCCAAGGGATGCAGCAAATGCTACCTGAGGTATATACGCCATACTCGCCTCATCCACGATAACAAGGTCAAACTCTTCTTCATAAAGAATGCCATCAATCGCAGCTTTAGAGAGAGTCGTGCCGATGACCCTTGCGTCTGTGACAAGTTCACCTTCTCTTCGTTTAAACTTTTCTTTGATTTTTTGATAATGAACTTCAAGTTGAGACAACCGTTCTGAATCGTAACTTGAATACGTTTTCGCCAGTTTATTTTTTAACCTTCTACGGTAGGTTTCGACCTTTCCTTTTTCCTCTGCAAGGCTGGGGTCAAGTTGTTCTAATAATTGAAGCACGCTTAAATCTGTAACTTCTTTACTATACGCTTTCTGATTAGTACCATAGCGGATAACTTCCCCTCTCTTCCACCGATCGTGGCTGCTGAGAAAGTGATGCATTTCTTCTATTAGGACATCGACTGCAGCATTACTATGGGAAAGAAGCAGTACTTTTTTTCCTTCTGAATAATGATAAGCAGCTACTCTGGCAAGCGTATAGGTTTTTCCTGTTCCAGGTGGTCCCCATAGATACGTAACAGGATTATACTTACTGCGCACATATGCTTCGTGTAAAGGGTTTTTAAACGTAGTCTTAGGATGCCTTGTTTCTTTCATTGGATTCATCACATGCTGAATACGCTTTGTTTTTCCATGGCGCTCTTTTGCTTCGTCTAATCTTTCTATTAACTTCTCTAATATTTCCCATGGTTCATGTAATATTTGACCATAAGAAATAGGGTCTCCTATGAATTGATCGAGTTCAATCATGCACTCCCTGTCCTCTGAACTAATCACCACCCCTGTGATTCTTGATTGCTTTCTCTTATAAACTACGCCTCCTCCTTCTGGTAAAGACGCAGGATAACTAAGGGTGAACCAATAAATATAGGCATTTTCTTCTTTTCGGATACATCTCCCTTCTTCTATCAAAACTCCTGATGTTTCCCGTTTTTTTAGTTGAAGAATTTCCATATCCAGAGCGGTTTTCCACTCTTCTATCATTTCTGTCGTTTTCATCTGAATCACCTTTGCCATACGAAAAAATTCACGAACCTTATCATAACAATTTATTATGTGAGTGTATATGATAAGTAGAAAATGGAAGTGGAATAAAGTAAAAAACAACAAACTTTACGTAAGGGAAAAAAAGAACCGAAATAGATACCCGGCTCTTCTCCAAGAATATCAAGGAATCACATAGCCTTGCCTGACTCCTCTTCTTCATCTTCTACAAATCGATCTGCATAGTACAAAACATCTTCTACATATTTGTCGCTATGATTGTAGGCAAATACGGCTTGTTCGATTTTACCATCAGCTGCTCCATTTCGTTCCAAATAGTTAGCAGCACTAAACACTGCATCCTCAATTTGAAAAGGATCGGCTATTCCATCTCCATTTGCATCGACCCCATAACCACCATACTTTTCGATGACGTTAGGGTCAGTTTTTTGGTTTTGTGGAATATTCCCCTTCCCTAAGCCTGAGCAACTCGGGTGTGACCAGCCGACAAATGTACATGGCATGAATTGCATGTGTCCTTCAGCCCCCACAGGAGACACAAGAGTCTTCATGGTGGAAAATTTTGTTTCGACCCGGTGATGGGCAGCCAGTAAATACCATGGTACCCCGTATTCCTCTTCAGCTGCTTTATAAATGGGAATATATTCGGGGGGGACCTCTTCTTTACCAAATGAAGACAGGTTATAAGTAGTTTCTCCATTATTTACTGCAAAATAAATAGCTAAGACGATGATGGGTATAAGGACGATCTTAAATGGTGAGGATCGTTTTTTCTTACTGGGTCGTATTGTTTGTGCGAATTTTTTAGTCATCGAGGCTCGATCCTTTACAAGAGTATTGATTCCTCTTGTATTCTAATACGAGAACCACTATGTGACAATCATTATGTAAAAAAAGATGACCCCAGTAATCCTTTCTTTCTTCACCGGATGTTGGTAGAGAAATCATTGACTTTGTCGAGGTCACCTAGCCATCATTCATTTATTATTAACAAACAAACGCTGCTCCAACGATAATTAATAGGATGAATAAAACTACGATTAACGCGAAGCCACCAGCGTAGCCACCACCACCGCAGCCATATCCATATCCAGGGTATCCATATCCATACATCATCAGTCACCTCCAGTTATCTTACTACGATATTAATGTATGTAGTGGACAAATTGTAGGTTAATTAAAATCAGTATTCACTTTTTGTCAATGTAATGCATCTGGAGCAGATTGCCTATGAACAGTGGGTTTTGCGTATCATGGAGGAGAAGAAAATGAGTAAAATGTCTAGAAAGGAAGTGCTTGATATGAAAAATGCGCCTGGAAAAATTCCAGGCGCAAAAACGATTTCTACATGTGCTCTTTAGGCTCTTTTGTTTTTCGTGGCTTAGGTTTGATGTATAATCCAAGCTCTTTCTTCTCTTGATTCAGTGATTTATACAGAGACAGCATCATCAGGGCCATAATGACTGAGAATGGCAACGCTGCGACAATTAATGCATTTTGTAATGCCTGTAGTCCTCCACTATAGAGCAGGATTAATGCAACAGTAGACTGAGCAAGTCCCCAAGTTAACTTCACATAGTTAGGCGGAGTTAACGATCCATAGGTTGTTTGCATTCCCAGAACGAATGTAGCTGAGTCAGCAGACGTAATAAAGAATGTTCCTATTAATGTGATGGCAATGACTGAAAGGATCGTTGACCATTCAAAACCGTTAAATACAGCAAATAACACTTCTTCTGTATTTAGACCTGATATATCTGTTCCTGCTTGTTGAATTTCAACGGCAGATGTACCAAAAGTAGCGAACCAAATGAAACTGACTAAAGCAGGCAGCAGTAGTACACCGATTAAGAATTCACGAATGGTTCTGCCTCGTGATACACGTGCGATGAAGATTCCGACAAATGGAGACCAGGAAATCCACCATGCCCAATAGAAAATCGTCCAGCCATTGATCCACCCGCGATGTTCCTCGTTTAATGGGGCAATCCGGAAACTCATGGCAGCGATGTTTTGAATATAGGCACCGAGTGTATCAGTGAACATATTCAGGATGAGCAACGTAGGTCCAATAAAGAACATTAACACGAACAGTCCAATTGCCAGTACCATATTCGTATTAGATAGATATTTAATTCCCTTACTTAATCCAGACCATGCCGATATCATAAATAAGACGGTTACTACCGCAATGATAATGAATTGAACGGTGAAATTATTTGGAACTCCCAGTAGATACGAGAGTCCTCCGTTAATTTGTGCTGCACCAAATCCAAGCGTTGTGGCAACACCGACAACAGTGGCGAATACAGCCAGTACATCGATGACCGTTCCCAGTGGACCGTTCACTTTATCTCCAAAGATCGGTCTCAATGTAGCTGAGATTAAGCCAGGCTCATCTTTACGGAATTTATAATAAGCGAGTGCTAAAGCGACAATCGCATAGATCGCCCATGCATGTATTCCCCAATGGAAAAACGTATAACGCATTGATTCCTTGATCGCCTGATTCGTTCCACCTTCAGCAAGTGGAGGCGTCAAATAGTGTGACAGCGGCTCTGCTGCCCCCCAGAATACTAAACCGATTCCCATCCCTGCACTAAACAACATGGCGAACCATGTTCCTTTCGTGTACTCAGGTTTCTCGTCTGGCTTTCCTAATCTTATCGTTCCGATTGGACTAAAGATCAAGAATACGCAGAAAATAACTATCACTGTGACTAAAATAAGATAATACCAACCGAATGTTGAGGTGATAAAGCTTTGCATATCAGCTGTTACATTTTCAAATGACTTTGGCGCGATGACACCATAGGCAACAGAAGCTGCAACCAATGCAACGGTAATCCAGAAAACATTTGATATCCTCTTCATAAAATTCTCCTTTCCATTTTCAATGTATTTTTTGCTCTTTTCTGTATGAAGGTAACGACAGCCGGATTAAGGGTGTTTATCATAGTATGTACACCAGCGGCAATAATCTTCATCATGAAAGAGTCTCAGTTAATGCAGATGGGAATATGTGCATTCTGAGGAATGTGGAGGAATTACTTATTACCTATTCCCTCACCACACTCTCATAAACCAACATTTGTTACCCTATCAGAAAAAAGTTTAACTTTGCAAGTAATAACCATTATATTTTTTTATAGTGTTTGTCATTTAAACGTTTTCATTCCAATTCTTTTTTTCCTTGAAAGTCCATTCAGGAATTTTCTAGCATTAGAAACTGGAAATAAATACGCTTAATAAATCCGTTAAGTCGAATATGGTTGACAAACATGGTTTAACTTTTATGTTGGGAGAATATACGTTATGAAGGATATAATTAATGATTTTCTCTAAATTCATTTGAAGTTTAACTGGGAATTATGGATGAAGTTCTTGTAGTAATTTTCATGTTTCGGTAAAGGTTAATAAAAGAATGTATGGGAGGAGGTCGAGTCATGAAAAATAAGCAAGACAAAACACAACATGAAACAGCTGTAAAATTAGCTCAACAACAAATGGGTGAGGAAATTGAGATGAAATCCGTAGCTCCTTCTGCTAGAAAAGGCTCTGAAGTTCAAGGAAAATAGTTTTTGATACAAAAAGGACGCCAAAGTCGGCGCCCTTTCCTATTCGTTACTCTTCAATAATTTTCACATTGACATCTTGTACACCATATTTAAGGGCATCTTTTTCTTTTTCCATATAAATGTCGATGCGTTTCCCTTTAATGGCTCCACCTGTATCTTCCGCACGGGCATAACCGTATCCTTCTATATAAACCTTAGATCCCAGTGGAATGACACTCGGATCGACGGCAATGACTCTGGCATCGGGGTTCTCGATTAAGTCCACCCCCGTCTTTGTAATGCCTATACAGCCTTCACAATAAGCTGTATACGCCGTAGCGGTTACGTTAACCTCTTTTACAACATTGTCCCCGGAAGTTTCCGTATCAGCGGATTTAACAGCTTGTTCTTCTTGTACGTTATTCACAGTATAACCTTCTTCTAAAAGTTGTTGGCGAGTGCCAACCTCATCGATCGAAACATGATATCGATTTGCAATCTCCCAAAGAATATCGCCTTTTTCTATATTATGATAATCATTCATTGCAGTATCTTTTGGTTCTGCGGAGGCAGAAGTAAGTCCGATTGTTAGAAAAACTGTGAAGGAAAAAATGGAAAATAATGCTTTTTTCATCTTGTAAAATTCCTCCTTTTGTGTTTGGTCTATGAAACCAACAGTAGAAATAGTAACATAGACTTACCTCAGATATATAACAGAGTGTTTATAAACCGATAACAATTAGATGACAAGCCTGTAATATTTATTGTTTTCTGTCGATTCAGCTGGAAGTGCTTCTAAGTCTTTCATTTGAAGGGAAATACTAGTTGAAAAGCGTGGATGAATTGAAAGCAAATTGGTAATGAAGAAGCTATTAAGAAAGTTATTCCATTTGCATATTGTGTTTAGAGATAAGCTATTAAAAATGTGTTGAAGAATAAAAAACCACTGAGAATGACTTCTCAGTGGTTTCCAATCTATTATTTACTTTCAAGGATTTTTACGTTAACTGATTTTCTGCCCCAATCAACGGCTTGGTCTTTTGATGGGATGAATACATCGATTCGATTTCCTTTAATCGCTCCACCTGTATCTTCGGCGGTTGCATAGCCGTAGCCTTCAACAAATACTTTTGATCCCAGTGGAATTACATCCGGGTCTACTGCAATCACTTTAGCATCTGGATTTTCTAAAAGGTTTACACCAGTGGCTGTCGTACCTGAGCAGCCTTCACAACTTGCTGTGTAAGCAGTTGCTTCTACAGTGATTTCCTTTACAGCTTCCTCTTGTGCAGCTGGTTCTTCTGCTGCCGGTTCTTCTTCAGCAGGTTGTGCCTCAGCTGGTTCTGCTGCAGGCGCTTCAGCTTCTGGAGCTACTTCTGCTGTTTCTTCTTGAGCAGGAGCTGCTGCTTGCTCAGAAGTATTTGCAGTAGCTGAAGGTGCTTTTTTATCTTCTAGATTGAGGATTAATTCTTGTCCAGGGACAATCAGGTCACTTTCAAGAGCGTTCCAGCCTATTAAACTGTCGACGGAAACTCCATATTGTGAAGAGATTCCCCAGAGTGTGTCACCTTTTTTAACTGTATAGTACTCTTTGGATGATACCGTGAGTTCTTGGTCAGGATAGATTAAGTGTGAATTTAAATTATTCCATTTCATGAGTTTATCAACGGATGTACCGTATTCCTGGGCAATTCCCCATAAAGTGTCACCTTTTTTAACTTCGATGTCTTGTGCTGAAGCGCTAGCTCCACCAGACACTGCAAGTGTAGTAAATGCAGCCACAGAAATAATCGATTTTTTTAGTTTCATTGTAAAATTCCTCCTTATGTAGCTAGCGGTTTATTTGTTTTTGCTAACAGGGAAAATACTAACATAGTAAAATCTCAATTCAATAACAGGAACTTTAATATCCTGCGTCAAGAATATTTCACAACTGTAATAGAAAGCGATTTCTTGTATAAACTATCATTTATAGGAATACTATGGTAATTTCAGATGAAAATAATAGACCTAAAGGGTATTTATGGATAAAAAAGTTAAAGAGTTCTATTCTATTTTGACGCTGATTTTAGAGGTCAAGTTGTCTTTTTGGTAGGTGAATAAATCGTAAATGCTTCAAATATTTTTTAATTGAAGAAGATATAGTCTTAAAAAAGAAGGAAGTTTAATCTTAACAAGCTAGAAGATTCCTACTATACTATAAGAAGTACTGGTTGAACTGGAGGATGACAAGGTTGGAGAATCAGGAAGAAAATATCGTACTTTATAAAGATGATCCCGACGAACACAGTGGTCGCTGCGAATGTGGGAACAATATATTTAAATCACGTGTATCAGATGGAAAGTTTTATCGAAAGTGTCAAGAGTGTGGTAAAACGAAAATCGTTTAATAGAAAAAAGGGAAACCGGTATCAAAAATCGGTTTCCCTTTTTTCTATTTATTCATTTTTTGAATGGTCGTAGAAGCAAACTGAACCAATTCATCTGTAGTATGATTAATTTGCCTGATGGCTTCTACAATATGATTTAATTCAGATTGATTTCGCTTGAACATACCCATATAGTTTTCCATTTCCATTTGAACGGTCATAATGCCGTTTTGTACATTCCCTATTTCTTTGCGGGAGTCTCAGTTAATTCAGTTATGTTACGAACCCGGTTTGAGACAACTCCTACTTGCTTGTTGCTTTCATTCACGAGCTGATGAATGGAGTTGCTCACACGAATACGCTCCGCTTTCGTAGCTGTCTCATTTAGGCTTATCTCAGTTTGACTTTATGACCAGCCGAGTTCTGTATTCATGTTGAGCATTTCTACTTGTAGTGCCTGATTTTCTTGATGAAGTTTCTCGAGCTCATCCATTCTGCTTTGGATATAGTATTCAGATACAATACTTGCGTCTAAATGTATACCATGATCAATTGCGACTAGTACGGAAGCGAGTTTAGATGGTTCGTTTTGATAGAGTTCTACAATCTTTGGGATCAATAAATGCTGAATGGTTGTGTAGGTGGAAATAAACCAATCGATTGATACGCCATTCCGGTTATGGGTCTTCCCCATCCTCTCCCTCATGGAGAAGCATTCTTCATTTAACTCACCAGAGAATAGTGAACGAAAGTAATCATGGAAAACGGTTTTTAAACGTTCACGGCTGGAGTGGTTAACATCGATTTCGACTAAACTGGATGTTTGTAGAGATGATTCATTACCGTTTCAAGCAAAGAATCGGATAACTGCTTATAGACGGGGAGAACTTCTTTTAATTCGTTCAAATGATGTTCAATATACAAAAAGAGGGACGGACCTTTGATCCTAGGAGCTACTCCTAGGAATCAAGGTCCGTCCCTCACTGCTTTATTGTGTTAAAATGATTGGTTCGTCTTTGGTTATGATGATGGTGTGTTCGATTTGGGCAACGAAGCTGTTGTCGGGTGTGATGTAGGTCCAGCCGTCTCCCTTTTCGATTACGTTTTGTGCTTTGGTTGAGATGAAGGGTTCAAATGCGATGACCATTCCTTCTTTTAACAGTGCATTATCCCATGGATCGAAATAATTTAAGATGTGATCAGGTTTCTCATGAAGAGACCGTCCTACACCGTGGCCAGTTAAGTTCATAATCACCGTATAACCATTTTTTCGCGCTTCATTATTAACCGCTTTGCCGATTCCGTTTTGCTTTGATCCAGCTCTTGCTTTCTGGAGTCCCGCTTGGAATGATTTTAATGCCGCCCCGCATAAATCTGTAAGTTTTGGGTCTCCCTCCCCAACAACAAATGAGATTCCTGTATCAGCATAGTAGCCATCTTTAGAACCGGATACGTCAATATTGACAAGGTCTCCCTCCTTGATCACACGGTCACCGGGTATCCCATGGGCCACTTCTTCATTCACACTGATACATGTGAAACCAGGAAAATCATATTCTCCTTTAGGGCCTGAAATGGCTCCGTTTTCTTCAAACAGTCTTCCAGCAATATCGTCAAGCTCTTTAGTCGTTACTCCAGACTTTGTCTGAGAGCGTAATTCATCACGGATCATCGCCACAATGCGGCCGATTTCTTTTAACGCTTTTAAATCTTCATCAGTTTTGACAATCATATTATCTTCCTTCTCTTTTGAAATTTTACCTTCCCTTACTATACCGAAACACACTATGTTTTAAAAGGGAAAGCTGTTGTTTAGTAGGGTGGTTAATTATTATGGGATTCGCTCCCTTCAATTACTATATCAAACAAAAAGAAATAGGAGCGGAATGACGAAGGACATGATCGTGGCGGTTAATGCCATGGCGGCACCACTTACTGCCCCTTCTCTTTCGCCCTCTTTAATAGCCTGTGCCGTCCCTACTCCATGGGAAATCACCCCGAATGGAAGCCCTTTTGCAATGGGGTGATTTACATGCAGCCACTTTAATATAGTCGGTATGATCATAGCTCCGAACATACCCGTCACAATGACCACCGTTGGAATGACTTCTATATTCGCCTCAATCACCTTTCCTATATCAACTGCTACTGGGGTTGTAATGGTTTTAATAAGCAAGGAGCGGCTCCATTCAGATGGGATCCCCAACCACATACTGAAGAAATAAGAAATAAGCATAGACATTCCACTTCCGAACAGGATACCGATAAGGATAGGCTGTACATGCTGTACTAATAATTTTCGGTGCTGATAAAGGGGATACGCAAGGGCAACAGTAGCAGGTCCTAGTAAATACGTTATGAAAGAAGTGAAGTCTGCATACTGTTCATAAGGAATATCGATGATCAATAATGTGACAATGACAGCAATCGTACTAATAAATATAGGTATCGTTACGGGGTTTGGCCAAAGTCGGTGAATCTTTACCCCAAAGATAAAATACAATACTGTAATGGCTAATGCCAACAGTGTACTAATGAGATGGATCATGGTTTCGTTTCTCCTTCCATCTTATTAAACTCTCTGCTGATAAGGCTGTTGCTACAAATCCAGTTATCCCGCTAATAACCAGAATGACAATGAGTTTCCATCCGAAATCTATAAAATATGGCCCCAGAACCATTGCACTAACAGACAAGGGAAGAAAAAAGAAGGAAAAATGTCTTAGGAAAAATCCTGTCCCGTCCATTAATAACCTTTCTTTCACTACACCCGTTAATAATAGTAGAAACAAAAAAAGCATCCCGATTACGCTTCCGGGAATGGGTAATTGAAAGAAGTCTGTACACCACTTTCCAATTTCATAAAATAAGCATAGAATGGCAATTTGAATGATGGTCCGAACAACCTGCATAATTTTCTCCTCGCTTTATAGTCTTCTCACGATTTTATCACAAATGGCAGGTCAATAGAGAATAGGTTGAAATCAAAAAAAGAGCATGAGGTGTTCTCACCCCATGCTCTTTTAGTAAGAATAGTATGGATTGGCTCCTTAAAGAAAATCCCTTTCATTAATTATTTCGTTATTAAATTAATTTTACGAACGCTTCTGCTGTTGACTGGCTGGATTGTGGATTCTGCCCAGTCACGAATTTCCCATCAGTGATGACATGCTCACTCCATGCTTCAGATTTTTCAAATTGAGCCCCTTGCTCTCTTAATTTTGTTTCCAATAAGAAAGGCATTAATGAGTCAAGGCCCGTTTGTTGTTCTTCTTCATTGGTGAACCCTGTCATGCTTTTTCCTTCAACCAGCCATTTTCCATTTGAGAGTTTCGTTCCAACGAAACCAGCAGGACCGTGGCATACAGATCCGATGGCTTTGTTGTTTTCAGCAAAGTGGGCCAGTGCTTGTTGAAGTTCTGGACTGTCAGGTAGATCAAACATCGTTCCGTGTCCGCCAGGTAAGAATATCCCTGAATATTCGTTAACGTTCAATTGCGAAAGGACCATTGTTTGATCCAATTCTTTGGTCACACCCTTCCACTTTTCCACCTGTTCATCATCAAGGCTGTTAGGATCTAAAGGAATTCGGCCTCCTTTTAAGCTAGCCACATCTACACCGAATCCCTGATTCTTAAATTCTTCATATGGTTCAGCGAACTCAGATAACCAAAGACCTGTTTCGTGTTCATCATCAATTTTACTTTCATTCGTTAAGACCATTAATATCTTTTTCAATGTGTACCCTCCATTTTTATATAGCTGTTTTCCTACCCTTTTGTTTTATCCTCTTCTCATGAAGTTAAACTTCCGTAATCCAATTATTTTTCTTTTACAAGGTTTTAAGCAGAAAAAAACGACTCCTTTATTGAGAGTCGTTTATATGGATTAATGTATATCAAATACGAATTGAATTTTCTTTTCAACAGGATCCCAACTAAGGTAAGCTGAAAACTCCTTCTCTCCTTTTTTGAAACCGTCGATGCGTTCGGATTTTCCATCCGCAAGCACTTTTTTTACGATTGCTTGTGTCATACGCTTCGAGAGAATGGTCTTAGAAATGGTGAAGCTGCATTTTGTTTTTTGATAATTGGAGCAACCGTAGAATTTTCCTTTGTCAACCACTTTCCCACCACATTTCAAACATGTGCCGACAATGGTTTTCGCTGATCTTTTACCTTTACTCCCTTTGGACCTTTGGATGGAAGCGGTATCAAGATCTTCGAAATTCCATCTGTTTGCCTCTTCAAGAGCGTTTTGAACAAGTTTTTCGCTTAATTTCTTCACTTGCTCCATAAACTCGGGTGCGGAAGCTTGCCCTTTTCCTATTTCATGTAGTCGCTGTTCCCATTTTGCCGTCATTTCAGCTGATGCCAACACATTTTCACCTATTGCCCGAATCAAAACTTTCGCTTTATCGGTTGGATAAACAATATTCTTTTGGATATCAATGTAGTTCCGATCTTTAAGCATGGTTATGATTCCAGCGCGTGTTGCCTCGGTACCCAGACCTTCTGTTTGCTTTAACACTTTCTCGAGCTCATCATTATCCATGTATTTACCCGCTGTTTTCATTAAGGTAATCAATTGCCCTTCTGTATAACGCTTAGGTGGCTGGGTTTTTCCTTCCTTCGTATGGACACTTTTGACATTACCCTTGTCGCTTTCCTCAACAGGTGGCAGCAGCGGTTCATCATCCTTTTCATTCTGCATCAGAACCTGCCGCCATCCTTCTTGAAGAATCTGCTTTCCTTTAGAAATGAATTCAGCCCGGTCGTCCACGACGGTAGTGATAGTAGTGTAATGGATCACAGCTTTGTCGTGATGTGCAGCGATAAAGCGTTTAACCACAACATCATATATTTTCCTTTCGTCCCCTGATAACGATTGAGGGTCAGTTACTTGTTCTGTTGGAATAATCGCGTAGTGATCTGAAACCTTTGCTTCATTTACAAAACGCTTGTTATTCAGCAGGCTCTCATTAGGAGTGGGGATCCAGCTATTGTATGGGCTATATTCTTGAAGCTTAGACAATATTTCCGGAAATGTTTCAGCTTCCCCTTTCGTTACATATTGTGAATCTGACCTTGGGTAAGATACAATGCCCTTTTGATAAAGTTTTTGCAGGACATCCAGTGTTTTTTTTGGTGAAAATTTATATATTTTGTTCATCGTTGCCTGAAGAGCTGATAGATTGAAAAGCAATGGAGGAGCAAATTCTTTTCTTTCTGTTTTCATCTCCAGAACGCTTGCAGGCTTCCCTTGGCAGAACGAAGCAATCTTCTCTGCCAGTTCCTTTGTTTGAATTCGGGATTCTCCATCCTTTTGCCAAACCCCTTCGTACGTGTGGTCTCCCATTTGAAAGGCTGCTTTCACTTCCCAGAAGGGTTCGCTTTTGAATTGCTCTATTTCTTCATCTCTTTTTACAATCAAAGCAAGAGTCGGTGTTTGTACCCTTCCTGCAGAGAAAACATCCGACATACCTTGCTGTTTTAGTAGAATGCTATACGCTCTCGATGCATTCATTCCAACAAGCCAGTCCGCACAAGCGCGGGAATAGGCTTCATAATAGAGGCTCCGCATTTCCGTTTCTTCTCTCAAACTGGTGAACCCTTGAATGATGGCTTTCTCTGTCAGGGATGATATCCATAATCTTTTCATGGGCTTCTGCACGCGGGACATTGAAATAATATTCCGGATGATCAACTCACCTTCACGCCCCGCATCCCCTGCATGGATGATTTCTGTGACTTCACTTTTCTTTAGAAGTTCTTTAATGACTGCGAATTGTTTAGCTTTTGCCCGTTGAAGCTCATATTGAAATCGATGGGGAATGATGGGGAGGTCTTCTAACGTCCATTTTTTCCATCTGCTTTCATATTTTTCTGGGGCTTGAAGCTGAAAGAGGTGACCTACAGCCCATGTAATATAAGCTCCTTTAGGGAACACATCATTAGATTGTATTTCAATATAACCTTGGCGTTTTCGATGAGGGAAAGGTTTAGCGAGGGTTGCTCCTTGATCGGGTTTTTCGGCAATAACAACTTTCATAACAATCTCCTGTCCATCTCTATGATTCCTTCATTATAGCATGTTTTTAAGAACTCTTGTTCTATATGTGAGAAATCATATTTGTTTTTTTCGGTCATATTTGAAACTAGTTTAATACAAATCTACTTGATAGAATAGGGTTGATTTTTTTTGCCAAGGGGGTGATGTGACTGTAGCTAGAGTGGAAATTGGGTAATGTTATATTACAGTATGATGGTGTTACGGAAAAGTATTATCCGTAACACCATTAGCTTATTGTCCTAAATTTTCCAGATTACCTTTAATTTCTTGTAACTGATTAAAGGTGTTAACGATCTCAAGGTTTTGTAACTCAGAAATTTGGACTTCTCCCTTATCAATTTCTACTAAGGCTCGATCAATTCCTTCCAGCGCTTGCTCATTATATCCTTCCACTTTTTTGTGGATGTTTTCTGCGAGCTGAGGCGGAGTCAAATCATTGATTTCTTGTATTTCTGTTTCCATGTCTTTTAACCTAGTTTCAAGTGCCGGTATGGTGGATGGGTCTGCAGATGCATTTTCCACTAATCCAGGAAAATCGTTGGCAAATTGTTCTGCTTCATTGAGATAATCGGTCATTTCCTCAACATAGGTCAAACTGTTGTTTGCTTCTTCGAGGATTCCACAGCCTGCCAGCATAAAGAAGCTGGTTAATATGATAAATTTTTTCACTGAATTTCATCCTTCCCTAGCTTTCTCTCCTAATATATACGAATGACCTTCGCAATGGTTTCATTTCTTTTTCATGAAAAGAAGGCTAACACGCCGTTAGCCTCCTCTATGTCTTATTTAATAATTTGCAGTTCTTTAGGGAATTTAGTCAAGGTTTCGTAACCATCCTTTGTTATCAGCACATCATCTTCAATTCTTACGCCGCCAATTTCCGGTACGTAAATTCCAGGCTCAATGGTGTAGGTCATTCCTTCTTTTAATATCCCATTATTTAAATGGCTCATTGATGGGAATTCATGTACGTTGATCCCAAGGCCGTGACCAATGCGGTGTGGGAAATAGTCTCCATACCCTGCTTCTGTAATGATATCCCGTGCGATTTGATCCAGATCACCAATACGGGTTCCGGGCTTACTTGCTTCCAGTGAAGCCAGTTCTGCTTTTAAAACGGTAGAGTAGATTTCTTTTTGCTTGTCTGAAACCGATTTATAAGCGAATGTACGGGTGATGTCAGAAGTATATCCTTCAAGGACCACACCTAGATCAAACAAGACAAAATCTCCTGCCTTCAGCTTCCGGTCTCCTGGGTTTCCGTGTGGATCTCCAGCTTTTTCACCAAAGAGCACCATCGTAGAGAAAGACATTTCACGAATGCCTTTTTTCTTTAACTCATACTCGATCTTCGCAAGAACTTCCATTTCTGTAATGCCTTCTTGAAGTGCACTTACACCTACTTCAACCCCGAAGTCTGCCATTTCTGCTGCTCGACGCATGATGGCGATTTCACCCTCATCCTTCACAACACGCATCTCATTTAATTTGTCTTCAACATTCACTATAGTCGGTGAGTTGAAAATGTTAATAAATGCCTGACTGCGGCCATACGTTACGACTTCATTTTCGAAAGCCACCTCGCGGCCATCAATTCCTCTTTTTTGAATGGCTTGTTGAATGAATTCCCATGGGTTTTCGTGATCAGAGTAGCCGATTACTTCGTTACTCCAGCCGGCATCCTTCACTTGACGTGCTTCCATTCCAGGTACGACCACAAATGGTTCGGCATCGGGAAATACAAACAGTCCCATCAATCGCTCATGTGGATCCGTGTGGAAGTTTGTTAAGTAGAATACATTTTCAGTTGAATTGATAAACGCGGCATCGATATTTTCTTCTTTTAACCAATTTTTTAGCATTTCTATACGTTGTTTCATCGTGAGTTCCTCCTCGAATTTCGTGATGTTATGTAATAGATTAATATGAGCATATCTATGCTAACACATTTTGAAGAAAGTTTGAAATAATCGTATTGTAACTGAAGGTTCTCAATGGGGTTTAATGTTTTTTTGATAGGGGTACGCTTTTCCTACCTCTTGCCTATAAAGTACGGAGGGGGTTTGTGATATAATTTGAAGCATACAGTGAATGTAGGGTGGGAGTGGCCACTTCCTTATAGAAGGAGGTGGTGCTTATAGTGACAACGTATGAGGCGTTAACGCTAATGATTACCTTTGGCTCTTTAATTGTCTCCATCATTGCCGTAGTTATTTCGAATGACAAAAAGAAATAACCCCACCCTCATGAAGCGCCTAAACTTTGAAGGGTAGAGTTATGTTCCTTTCTCTATTGGGCCACTGCTTTCCTTGCAGTTTGCTGTGTAGCAAGAGACATTGGTTGCCGCCAGTGTCTCTTGTTTTATCATTATGCTCTACTTTTAAGATAGTATAAATCGAGTCTGAAAGCAAGATGAGTACAAGCAAAACTTTACGAAAAATCTAGTTTAGAGAAAAAATTCTCTCAATGCTTTTTTAATACACTGGGTCTGTTGTCTTAGGCTTGCGCACAAGAGCCATGATTCCTGCGATTAGGAACAGAAGGCCAGGTACGAAACCAAATCCTATCGTGCCAAGTCCGATGACAAGGGCAGCAATGATAAACATGATTCCGGATAATACCGGTTTTTTATTTTTCACAATGGTTAATACAGCAATAATTCCCAGGATGGACGCAATGATTCCTAATATAACAAGGTAAGATCCAGTTGATTCAGCAGCGTTGATAATGGAGCTTAAATCTCCTGCAGTCATCTCCGCATTTTGTATATTTGGATCACTCTCCATACCTTCTTCGAGTTGGGACATGAACTCGGGATTACTCATCCCCATATTAAGTACGATTCCGATTATGGAAAATAATGCGGATAAGATAATTCCGATTACTCCCATCACTACTTCTCCTGTACGTTTCACCATTCTACTCTCTCCTTTATAGATAATTACTTTATAATATATTGTGCTAAAACGATACTATTCCCTTAAATGGATAGTGTGTTTAGCTTCTTACTCATGTAGGCTTCCAGGATGGAAAGATCTTCTGGAAATCCCAGGGGCAGATTCTTTAACTCTTGAAGTGAAATCCATTTATTTTTATGTATTAGTTGATCAGGGTCCTGTATGGTTGCTTCTCCTCCCAGGAGCCTGACTTCATAGTAATGAATTCTTATAGAAATACTTCCTTCATTCCCCCACTTTGTATATCATAGCCTGTTTCTTCCCAAACTTCACGTTACAGCACTCCTGAAGGGATTCGTCCAATTCGATCCCCCTTGAAGGAACCGACCAACGTTTCTCTCCTTCTTTCCCTTGTAATACCATCAATAAACGTCCTTCATGCATGCAAAGAGCAGATGCACCAATCCATTCATTCAATCAATCACCTCATTTCGTGTGGAAGCATTTAAACTCATTCAATAATTTAATAAATGAGTTTATGGAAATGTCTCATTTAGCATATTCTCTCTTTTGACAAAATTCTCCTTCTACATAATAAAAGTCTTTATATTCAGACATTATTCATGCTTACTATAAGGTCCGTCCCTCTTTGGTCTTTTTCATTCGGAGTTTCTTTAAGATGATGTTTTCCATTATGCTCCATGGGAGGATGGCTTTGAGTAATAAGGTTGATCGGACTCCTTTGCCTATGGGAATTCTAAAAGTTTTTTTCTTGTTTAGTGCTATTTCACGTACAATCGAGGCAACCTCCCTGGGATCTCCAAGTGTATCTTCACCTGCTTGAATTTCTGTGTTGATGGCCTCCATGTAGTGAAAGTAAGGAGAGTTTTTTTGCATCGAGAGTGGAGTGACTTTCTTTCCTGATGTCCAGATATTGGTTTGATAAGAACCGGGTTCGATCAGGTGCACGGATATGCCGAAGGGCTTAAGCTCCAATCTCAGACTTTCGGTGTATCCCTCTAATGCGTGCTTGGATGAAACATAAGGACTGAGTCCAGGAAAGCCGAATCTGCCGCTAATGCTGCTCATGTTGATGATCTTCCCTTCCCCTTGCTTTCTCATATAAGGGAGAACAATTTGAGTTATTCTCATGACTCCAAAAACATTCGTTTCAAATTGTTCACGGAACTCATCGATTGTAACTTCTTCTGCAAATCCTGCACCGGCAAACCCTGCATTATTCAGGAGAATGTGCACCCTGCCCAAATCATTAAGAGAGGTAGAGAATTCCTTGATGGATGCTTCAGACGTTACATCCAATGGATGAACCTCAACCAAATGCCCCACCTTTAGTTCCTCAGCACGTTGAAGCAATGCACTTCCTTTATGAGGGTCTCTCATGGATGCGATCACTTTATATCCAAGTTGTGCCAGCTCCAGCGTTGAGAGAAAACCAAATCCGCTATTTGCCCCCGTCACCACAGCTATTTTAAGATTCATTCCAGCTTCCTCCCCATTTTTCTTTCTATCAGTATAGCAATAATCGTTTTGATCCACTGAGTTTTTTATCAAAAAATGCAAAAAAAGGGTGGCTTCATCCCATTGAAGCCACCCTTTTGACGAGGAAGTCGTGTCAATTTCTATTCTTAATCTACAGCAATCCCATATGATATTCAACAACACTAAGAAGGGATGAACAGTTCTCTCGGGAAATGAATAGTCATATACGGTCAATTTCATCAACTATTCATATATTTATATAATTGTAAGCATATTTATGGATGATTATTTTGCCTGAGTTGAACTAACTATTTTTCCATCTATAGAATAAAAGTTCACTTGAGGAACATGGAGCATTCCCTCGTAAGGTTCTATATGAATGAAATACTCATTCTCTTCAAGCTCTATTCGTCTAAACTGGATATTTGCCCGGTATGTAAAGTAGTCTGCTCCTATTTCGTCTCGGTCACCGTAAACGATAAACTGATTAGTATGGAGAAATTCCGTTCCGACAGATAAATGTGGAGAATCATTAATCCGGTATAGCTCATAAAGGGGAATGATGGTCATTTTTCTATAAAAGGCCAGTCCGATTTGTCTTTTTCCTTCCTTATTCATATAGGTATAGAGAAGGAGGTATTGCTCCCCGGCTTCTTTTTCTGAAACAACTTTCAGATCATGGTAAGTGTCCTTGAATTCTAACTGTTCAAGGTGCTGCCTTAATGCACCCTTTCTTGTGATAGAGTCACCTTTTTCAAAATAGAAAGTGATTGCAAAGGCAATTAGTGAAGACAGTGACAGTGATAGGAGGAATCTTCCCAAGGTATTCTTTTTTTCTTCCAACCAACATTCCCCCAATTCGGTATCAATATCCTAATTTTACCATGATTCCTACAGGAATTCCCAGTGTAAAACAAAGAAAACGACAGAAAATTTCATTCTGCCGTTTTCCTGCTTATGACTGCAAATCTACTGGCACTACTGCACTCTTAAGCTCATTATCTAACTCCGCTCTATATTGATGTTCCTGCTCTACATTCCATTTCAGAAGCTTTGCCATTATTTCTATCACAGGTTCCTTCCATTTCTCCACCCACGCACGATCGAAGAATAAAGCACCAGTCCGTCTAATAAAGAAATCCACCGGCGTCGCAGCCATCTCCTCCTGAATCGCATAAATCAGTTGAGCATATAAATAAGGAGGGACGGACCTTTCATCACTTGTTCCACTATAAGCATGAGCAAGCTTATAGAGCTGATCCACGTTTGAACCATACATGGCTGCAAGCTTTCTTCCCTCTTCCTCTGTTAATCCAAATTGATGTACCTCGGCTGCTTTTTGATCAATAAACGCTTGAAAGTTTTTCGATCCGCCTACATGTCCTCCAGAGATCGGCATATGCTTCGTGGAAGAGGCGGGGAACTTCATCTTGTTCTCTTCTTTTAATCGTTTTGATACAAGGTCAACCACTGTCTCCCCCATTTTACGGTAACCAGTGAGCTTCCCGCCGGCAATGGTTACGAGTCCACTTTCCGCTTCCCAAATTTCATCTTTACGGGAAATTTCAGAAGGATCCTTCCCTTTTTCAAAAATTAATGGGCGAACACCAGCCCAGCTCGATTCCACATCCTCTTTTCCTACAGATACATCAGGAAACATAAAATGAATGGCATCCAAGATATAATCCCGGTCCTCTGAAGTCATATGGGGAGATGTTTTATCCTGATCAAAAAATGTGTCTGTTGTTCCTACATAGGCCTTGCCATCTCTGGGAATCGCAAATACCATTCGCCCATCAGGTGTGTCGAAATAAACCGCTTGTTGAAGCGGGAATTTGCTTTGATCAATGACAAGATGAACTCCCTTCGTTAACCGAAGCTGTTTGTTATTCGTACTATAATCTTTTCCTCGAACATCATCGACCCATGGGCCAGCTGCGTTGACAAATTTCGAACCGCGGATTTCAATCGTATCTCCCGTCACCTGATCCTCAGCTTCAATTCCGACTACCTTCTTATTATCATAGAGGAATCGCTGGGATTTCATATAATTTATGACAGTGGCACCATGTGCAACTGCTTCTTTCATGACTTCTATCGTTAAACGGGCATCATCAGTCCGATATTCAACGTAGTAACCCCCACCTTTAAGGCCATCTTTTTTCACAAGAGGTTCCTTCTTCAATGTTTCTGAAACTGAAAGCATGGAGCGTCGTTCACTTCTCTTTACCCCAGCAAGATAGTCATACACCTTTAATCCAATCGATGTACTGAATTTACCGAATGTGCCCCCTTTATGAAGGGGTAGTAGCATCCATTCGGGAGTTGTTACGTGAGGTCCATTTTCATAAACGATTTCACGTTCTTTTCCTACTTCCGCAACCATTTTCACTTCGAATTGCTTTAAGTAACGTAAACCTCCATGAACGAGCTTTGTAGAACGACTGGAAGTCCCGGATGCGAAATCCTGCATCTCGACTAATGCCACCTTCATTCCACGTTTCGAAGCATCGAGGGCAATCCCTGCTCCGGTAATCCCGCCTCCAATCACGATTACATCAAAGTGGTTTGAGGCCAATGTTTCTTTCACTTCTCTTCTTGCAGTACTTGAAAATGTCATAAGTGGATCCTCCTCAGGTATCTATATATGTCTGCACTCTCACTCTTATTATTTAACCGTAAAAAAAGAGACCAAAACGAACATTATGGTGACTGGTCCATAATGCAGGTTTGGTCTCTCGTGGTCTCTAACCGAGTTTATTAACTTGTAATCAGTATATCATACGTTTCTTTTATTTAAAAGCCATAGCTGCTTTAACAGCTTTTTTCCATCCGTTATATAGTGCTCCTTGAGTGTCAACAGGCATTTGAGGTTCAAACTGCTTGTCTTTATTCCACTGCTTGGATATTTCATCCCGATTATCCCAGAACCCTACGGCTAATCCAGCTAAATAAGCGGCACCTAAAGCAGTTGTTTCATTTACAACCGGTCGCTCAACAGGAACAGATAAAATATCACTCTGGAATTGCATTAAAAAGTCATTTTTAACAGCACCGCCATCCACTCTCAGTTTCTTAAGGGAGATTCCAGAGTCGGCTTCCATCGCTGTCAGTACATCTTTCGTTTGATAAGCAAGGGATTCCAGGGTGGCTCTTACAAAATGCTCCTTAGATGTTCCTCTTGTTAAACCGAACACTGCTCCACGAACATCACTGTCCCAATAAGGAGTTCCTAATCCCACAAAGGCAGGAACAACATAAACGCCGTCTGTAGTGTCTACCTTTTCTGCATACGCCTGACTGTCCTTCGCGTCCTTAAGCATTCTAAGACCATCTCGAAGCCATTGAATCGCAGAACCAGCCACGAAAATACTTCCTTCTAAAGCATACTCCACTTTTCCATCGATTCCCCATGCTAAGGTTGTGAGTAAACCATTATTAGACTTTACAGCTTTTTCACCTGTATTCATTAGCATAAAGCAACCTGTTCCATACGTATTCTTTGCCATGCCCTCTTCGTAACAAGCTTGTCCAAACAATGCCGCCTGCTGATCCCCTGCTGCACCGGCAATTGGAATCTCCTTCCCGAAGAAATGGTAAGGTACCGTCTTGGCATAAATTTCAGATGAGGGACGGACCTCTGGAAGCATGCTCTCGGGAATGCCTAATATGTCAAGTAGCTCCTGATCCCATTTCAAATCGTAAATATTATACATAAGCGTGCGGGAAGCATTGGAATAATCAGTTACGTGGGCTTTTCCACCAGACATTTTCCAGATCAACCATGTGTCGATCGTCCCGAATAAGAGTTTGCCATTCTTCGCTTTTTCTCTCGCACCTTCTATATTGTCAAGAATCCATTTAACCTTGGTACCAGAGAAGTAAGCATCGATCAATAATCCGGTTTTGTCACGAAACGTATCGTTATGTCCTTGTGATTTAAGTTCTTCACATATCCCCGCTGTTTGACGTGACTGCCACACGATGGCGTTGTAAACCGGATCGCCGGTTTCTTTATCCCAAACCACAGTAGTTTCACGTTGATTGGTAATCCCAATCCCTTCAATCTGATCAGGTTTAATACTCGATTCAGATAAAGCGCTTGCAATAACTGCTAAAATGGATCCCCAAATTTCATTCGCACTATGTTCAACCCAACCCGGCTTTGGAAAATGCTGAGTAAATTCTTTTTGTGCAGTATGGGCGACTTCTCCTTTTTTATTGAATAGAATCGCTCTTGAACTTGTCGTTCCCTGATCTAATGATAAAATGTATTTCTCCATTTTGTTACCCCTCCAAAAATTAATTATCGGTTGATAGCTGATGCACTTTTTGAGCTAAGCTGATCTTTCTGTCACTGCCATAAGCAAGTCCAAGTACTGCCAGTGTAACAAGTAGAACTACCCAAAAGCTTGTAGTGACTTGTCCAATGAAAATGGCTTTATAAAATACGCCTCCAAATGAACCTCCCAGAACAGGTCCGACTACAGGAATCCAGGAATATCCCCAGTTGGATGGCCCTTTTCCTGGAATCGGCAGCAGAAAGTGAGCAATGCGCGGTCCTAAATCACGGGCAGGATTGATGGCATAACCTGTGGTGCCACCGAGAGAAATTCCGATGGCAATGATTAAGAAACCGACGATAAATGGATTAAGGCCATCTGTAAATGTATTCGCTCCTATAGATAATAATCCTACTACTAATACAAAAGTTCCAATGATTTCACTTAATAAATTTGAAAAATAGTGTGGGATGGCAGGTCCTGTAGCAAATACTCCCAATTTCACCCCGGGATCTTCCGTTGCATGCCAGTGGGGTAAAAAGTGTAAATAGGTGATCGTTGCCCCTAACATTGCCCCGATCATTTGAGCGGTGATGTACTGGGGAACCTCACTCCACGCGAAGTCTCCATTAAACGCCAGTCCCAGTGTAACAGCAGGGTTTAAATGGGCCCCACTAAACTGTCCAACGGCGTAAACACTCATGGCGACACCCAACCCCCAACCAAATGTGATGACAATCCAACCAGCGTTATAAGCAAATGATTTCTTGAGATTCACATTGGCACAAACCCCTGCACCGAAAATGATGAGCAACGCTGTTCCAACCACTTCTCCTAAAAATGCTGTCATGGTTTTTTCCTCATTTCTTAATTTTTATTAAAAATAAAAAGACTCACGGAATGCCTCCTGGAAATAGGCGGTTCACGTGAGTCTCTTCATCTCTTTCACAACGTATTAACTTGTGGATAATGTTACTCCACTATGAAAACGTTGTCAATACATTTTTCAGATTTTAATTTTGGTCAAAATGCTTCCATAGCACACGATCTGACGTAGTGATGGCCGTAGCACCAGCCTCAAGAGCGGATTCCACCTCTTCAACGGTATCGATAAGCCCTCCCGCAAAAATAGGTTTCCCTGTTTTTTCTCTTATTTCCGAAATGATTTTAGGTATGACTCCAGGAAGAACTTCAATGAAGTCAGGGTCTGTTTTATGTATAAGCTCAATGCTGCGATTCATAGCACTTGAATCGATCACAAACATCCTTTGAGTGGAAAAAATACCTTTTTGCCTTGCTTTTTTTATCACATTCCCTTTAGTAGAAATGATGCCATAAGGCTTTATTTCCTGACAGACATATTCTGTTGCGTACTCATCACTGGATAATCCGTGGATCAAGTCTATATGCAGGAACATTTTCCGATTTTCCTTTCGTGCGAAATCGAATACACTCTTCAGCATTCCAACATGGAGATCGAGGAACACACCGTACTGGAAAGAGGTTTCGAGCATTTTATCAAAATCCTTCATGGACCGGATGGCAGGTAATATCTTTTGACCTTCAAAACTCACCTTCTTTTCCCTCCCTTACTATTTAAAATGGGTCTTATTCACAAGGAGAAATTATATCACAAATACCTGTATGTTTTCATGAGTGGTTCGTAATGACAAGAGCTGGTTTAGATAAATAATTCATTACAGTAAATCTCTACTCCCAATTTCGTCCATTTGTATCAACCCAATAGCGAAGAATCACATTACCATCTTCTTCGATAAAATCTACATCCCTTACAGGGTCAGCACTTAAGATCGTCCGCTCTGAAGGTTTATTCCATGCATCACAGACAATCAACGCTTGATCGATCCCAATCGAGTGGGCTTCTTGAAGTGAAAGAGCCAGCAATTTAGTGGCATAGCCCTTTCTCCTTTCAGAAGGTCTGATCCCATAACCGATGTGTCCCCCATTTTGCGAAAGTTTTTCCGTTAAGGAATGGCGAATATTTACGACCCCTAGTATTCGATTGGATTCTGAAACGAGCCAATAAGTTGAGTCAGGTACCCATCCATCTGGCTGGTTTTCTCCTTTTTCAGCAAGCAGTAAGGAGTCGACCATCTTGGAAAAGGGAGTGGGATCTTTTTTGATGACCCACGGGATCATGTCTCCTCCATTTGATTTCCATTCATTATAAAAATCAAGGTACTCTTCTTCTAATTCAGTGGTTGGCTTAACCAATCTTACGTGTTCATTCATATGTATTCTCCCTTCGTTAGCAGGATACGGCCAGAGAAGACCTTATTAGATATTAAGGTGATCACGATTTTCTCGTCTGGAATATGCCCCCTTTTTTTTACATGTACCCCAAAATAATTAAGAAGAACAACTGACCGAGAATGAAACTATTAAATCAGATAGCCCAGTTCCCATTACGGAAAATAGCGATCTTTCTTCCATCACGGCACACTCCATCTATATTCATAACTTCTGAACCAATCATAAAATCTTCATGAACCACACTTTCATTGAGGCCTTTTTCTTCCCGTTCTTCATCGGATAAGATGTCTCCGTCCTTTATACAAGTCGGGTAAGAGGAACCGATCGCTAAATGATTGGATGCATTTTCATCGAATAAGGTGTTAAAGAATAGAACGCCAGAATCGGAGATAGGAGAATGATGCGGGACAAGCGCCACTTCTCCAAGATAGGCTGCTCCTTCGTCTGTCAGGATCAATTTTTTCAGGATCTCCTCCCCTTCTCTTGCTGTGACTTTCTTAATTTCCCCATCTTCAAAAGTAAGGGTGAAATCGTCAATCACGTTACCATTGTAAGCAAGTGGCCTGGTACTTGAAACTGTGCCATTGACTCCGGTTTTTACAGGGACAGTATAGACCTCTTCTGTCGGCATATTGGCAATGAAATGTGTTCCTTCTGGTGTTTTACTTGCTCCTGTGAGCCATAGGTGGTCTTCATGTAGTTCTATGGAAAGGTCCGTCCCTTCCGATTGGTAGTGCAGGCTTTTGAGCTTTAACTGATTGAGTTCGCTTGCTTTGTTGGTTAGGGTTTCGATATGCGTTTGCCAAGCAAGGACTGGATTTTCTTGATTGATACGAACGGATGTGAAGATACAGTCCCAAAGGCTTGGGATTCTTTCTTTTTCTGGTAAGTTAGGAAACACTTTGTCTGCCCATTTTTGTGAAGGTATGGCCACAATGGACCAGCTGATCTGATCCTTTTCAATCGCTTCATAGAAGCGGTCCAGGGCATCTCCACTTGCTTTTTCAAAATTAAGGATACGGTCTGGGTCTATTCCTTTCAACAGGTCCGGATCATTAGCTTCTATTTGAAGAAAGGCTCCTTTATTGTCCACAACCCATTCATGCGCAGCAGCCAGCCAGCTTGGAAATTCGTAGAAAGTGTCATCCGGGGCCAGTTCATAATGTGTTCTCATGGTTTCCTCGTCATACCATTGAACATGCACGTTTTTTGCACCAGCAAGATAGGCTTCTTTTACAACAATGCGTACGAATTTTTCAGTTCCGAGGGGTGCAGAGATCCAAAGTGGCTGATCGTGTTGAACATTTACTCCCACTTTAATGGCGAGCTCTGCGTATTGTTTTATCTTTTTGTCGAAATCTTTATGTATTGTCATTTGGTTATCTCCAATTCTAGTAGTCTATTAATGTAGAGGATCATCTTTTCTTGAGTTTCTTCCAGTGCTTCACTGTGTTGTTCAACCTCAGCCTTACCATAAAACAGTTCGCCAAATCGATCGGCTTCTTCATTCCTCGGAATAACATGCATATGATAATGAGTTAACTCGTTGTATATGCCTCCATTCTGGCAGACGGTAATGCCATATGGTTCATATAGAGCCTGAATGGCTTGTGCAACTAGTTGTGAACCTTTCATTACGGAGAGGCTTTCTTCTTCATTTAATTCCGTTACTTCCACTTTGTGTCGTTTGGGGAGAATCAGTGTATGTCCTGGCTGATGCGGGACATGGTCCAAAAAGCAGGACACGTGATCATTTTCGTATATAATAAATACTTTCTCTTTTTCATTTGCAAGGCGGCAGCCGATACAATCTTCCATTCATATACCTCCAATTTAAAGGGATTCCACCTTTAATGTCGAATTCAGTTTGAATAGCTAAAATAAATGCTTCCCTCATCATATCATGTAACAGAAAGAAGGTCAGAAAATAATGGGAATTCAATTACTCAATGAAAAACATGCCGAAGCTTATTGGAAGCTTCGGTTGGAAATGCTGCAGCAAAGTCCTTCTAGCTTCGGAAGCAGCTATGAAGAAGCAATTGCCCGTATTAATCCAATTCAAATGACAGCCGAGAGACTTGTACAGAAGGGCAGCTACACGTTTGGTTACTTTGATGACGGGAAACTAGTAGGAGCGGTGACCCTTGTACGTGAAGGTGCTTTAAAAATGAAACATAAAGCTTCCATTTTCGCCATGTATGTCTCCCCTGCACATCGAGGGAAAGGAATCGCAAGAGGGCTGCTTCAAGCTGCCATCTCTCAAGCAAAAGAGGAGGATGGCATTGAACAAGTCATAATCACTGTTGTTACAACCAATGAAACAGCGAAAGGCCTTTATCACTCTTGTGGATTCAAGCCATACGGGACAGAAAAGCGGGCATTGAAATATAACGATGAATATTTCGATGAAGAATTGATGGTTTTGTTCTTATAATACTCTTTTCATATTGCAAAACGGTGAGTCCCAAGAAGTGGATTCACCGTTTTTATTATAGTACATGATAGTCAAAGCTTATAAGTAAAAATGCAATGACAAACACTGAAAGCACCAATGCCCGGGCAGGATTTTTGAAGTGAAGGTGCAGCATGGGGAACATAATAAAATAAAACAGTATGGTCCACCACAGGTTCCAACCTTCGAAGTATTCAATAGAATCTGTCTTTGCCGCTGCCCATTCAATTAATGTAGCAACACCTATATATTTCAAATAATAGAGGATTTTCATCCTGATTTCTTCTGGATAGTGGCTTAAAAATAGAACCACAAGGCAAGGATAAGCGATCATCGTGTAAAGAGAATCTGTCACAAACATATTGATGAAAAAACCATCTAGTTCCCAAACCGCCTTCATGGTGTAACTGATATACTGATAAAACATATTGAAAAAACTAAAGTAATAGATGGTGGGCAGAAATTCTCTCCATCTATTCCAGGATCCCCACTTCAAAGAACTGAGAATTATCACTACAATGACTACAACATGAAACATGGGATCCCCCCATAGATCGACTCATAATATAGACATTAGTATTACCAAATATTTGGTAATTCATTCCTCGGTTTATTGAGGTGGACCATTTTCAGGAAAATAGGTTTGTCACTTTGTTACTAAACTCACGTAAATAATAAAGGTATTGGTCCCCTCCATAGTTGTATCGCTTGTTGTACATTTTTGCCACCACCACATTATAAGCAGGAATAACAAGAATCGCTGGACCGGTGACACCTAATATTTGATAAGATCCTGAAGGCACCCTCTCCCCCAATTCACTTTTATTTCGTGGAATGTCTTGTACGTACCAAAACAGACCGTTCGCAGGAATAGTGGAATCAGAATACGAAACATTTTGAATGGTGGTGGCAGTCTCAATCACTTTAGAGGGGACGATTTGTCTTCCATTCATCATGCCTTTTTGAACATGTAGCTGTCCCCAGAGAGCAAATTCCCTGGGAGATACAAATAAATTCTTCTCCGTGCCATCTGAAACTGTCCCGAGTCCAGGAAGTGCAGGTTTATCAATGCGGTCGATGATAGGTACAAGATTTTCATTTGGTTCCGTTCTCCATCCCGTTTCAGTAAACCCCAATGGAGTAAAAACCCTCTCGTTTAATAGCTGCGGGAACCCTTTTCCATACAGTCGGTGAATTAATCTTGTCATAATGTCCACACCCACGTTACGGTATGCCCAGCTGCTACCGGGCTTGAATTCTCGAAATATGTATCCATTTTCGTCGGAATCGAGTCCGTGGGAATGAGTTACAAGATGACGGATCGTTGTGTCCATGAACAAATCCTTATCAAACTCAGGAAAATACTGAGTGATGGGATCATCTATACTCGAAATATATTTATCATGTAAAGCGTAGGCAACCGTAAGGCCTAAATAACTTTTACGGGCAGAAGCTACATTAAATTGAGACTTTTCTGTGATTTGATAAGCATTTTTTTCATGGGAGTGCCTGCCACTATAATGCTCCAATACGACCTGATCATCCTTTATTATATAAAGGGATGCAGCAGAACTCCCATTTTTATGTTTAATGCCTTCAACCCAGGTGATCAATTCCTTTAGTGGTTCTTGCCCGGGCTGTTTCAAGCCTTATTCCATTCGTCTGCAAGCATCCCATATACAATATGATCTACAAAATGATCGTAAATCCATTCTCTTTGCCTCAGCTTCCCTTCTTCCTTGAAACCAAGACGCACGGGTATTGCTCGACTGCGATGGTTGAACTCTGCAGCGGTTATTTCGACTTTATTCATTTTATAGTATTCAAACGCGTATTTCGTTAGTCCCCTTGCAACTGTCGTCATAATCCCTTTTCCTTGGTAGCCCTCACCAAGCCAATAGCCGATGTATGCCACTTTGTTTGACCAATCAAGTACGTTGAATCCTGCTACTCCTACTATTTCATTTTGATAAATGATGCCAGTAGTTAAGCTCTTGTTATTCGCGTAGCCTAAACGTGTACCTTTAATAAATTCCGTTGAATCCTCAACCGTTTTTGAGTAATCCACCCATGGGAGCCACTCACGCAGATAGGATCTGGATTGATCAGTCAGTTCATGGATTCGTTCAGCATCCTGTATATCGAGAAGTCTTAATTCTAATTCGTCGTTTAGTTTATAGGTAAACATGATGATTTCTCCTTTATCTTTTGAAAGTTAACTTATCTTAATCACCTTTAGTCTTCTAGAAACTGTAGGGAATTTCCTTTAATATATTGGAATTTGTTGGTCGTTATTGAAAGGTATTGATATAATACAGAAGATTGGGGGGCGCTGGAATGGAAAAAATAAAACAAAATAAACTTATATATATCATGTTCTCCTTCACTTCTATGATTAATTTTCTAGTGTTTTGGTTAGATCCGAAAGCCTACATGTATTTGGTCATCAGCCTTATCTTTTTTATGAATGCCTGTGTTTTCTTTATCAATAGCAGGGGGCAGGATGGCGCCTACTGGAGACGTTGGGAAACCATTCGGAAAAAGGGGAAATGGTTCTTTTCAGTTGTATATGGGTCGTTGATTACTGGATTGGTATTTTCAGTGATTCTGTATGTAGTAATCAGAGACTACCTTCCCCTTTTACTCGTATGCTGTGTAGCAGGTGGATGGCTATGGGGATACATCATGTGGATGATGAATGAAAAGCGATATAAAGTTTTTAAGAAGTAGGCAGAAAAAACGTCCTGGAGTGGGACGTTTTTTTATTGATTATTTGAATGTTTGAATGACTTTTCCTTTTCCATCAGAGACTTCTACCTCTCCATGTGCTCCATTGATAAAAGTAACTTGAGGAGGCTGATGCCCACAGTCAATATCGTACACGATTGGAATCTGCAGCTCGTCTGATAGTTCTTGATAGACATCTTCAATCTTATAATCGCCAACAGGCGTGTTGCTAGCACTTCTTCCAAACAGAATTCCAGAAGAATGGCCGAACCAGCCAGCTAATTTCATCTGTACAAGTGAACGGCGCAAATCAGCAGTGTTTAATTCACAGTTTTCAAAATACCAAAGGATGGGTTCATTCTTTATATGCCTCTCTCTAAAATCTGCTATATTTCCGTAAGGCGTTCCGATCAAGTGCCTGATGACATCTATGCAGCCTCCGAGTATACGGCCATTGACCTTTACATCTTGATTTCCTGCTGTTTTCCAAATAGTTGACTCTTTTAAGTGAAAGACTGTTGGAGAAGGCTGGTCGTGATTCCATTCTTTTTGATAGTGTTGGGATGAATACTGAGTAACAGACGATCCTTCTTTCGTTGAGAGAGCGGTTTCCCATTGTGCAGTCGTTGGATCGGAGTACTCCCCTCTTAAATCAACAAGATTGGTTCCATGCGCAGTGGCGATTCCGGTCTTTAATGTTAGTGCCAGTAAAAGCACACTCGTGTCGGAATAACCCAACAGCCATTTCGGTTTAATATTTTCATAGTCAATGAGGTCAAGGATTTCTATAAGTAGTTGACCGCCCCATGGTGGGATAATTAGGGAGATTTTTTCGTCTTGTAGCATTTGGTTCAATTCCATGGCTCTTTTTTGAGCTGAGGAAGATTTAGCTTTACTCTGCGTCCACACGGTCTCTCCGCACTGTACATAGTAGCCTTTGCTCTCCATTTTTTTGATCGACTGCTTGAGAATGTCATGTAGTTCCAATGGTACTCCTGATGAAGGTGCGGTCACGCCTATGGTTGTGTCTTTTTTTAGTATTGGATATGTAATCATAATCTCTCTCCAAACTTTTTAGATGATTTTACCAGATTGGTAGACTTGCTACAAGGGGTTATTTACCAATTGTGGAGTATATTCTTAAAATGATGCAATTAATCCTGGTAGCAATATTTACGCGCCCCCCTTAAATGGAGGTCCGTCCCTCATCTCGTGGTAATATTTTTTCATGAAACAATTATTTACAATAATATGAACGATTTGAAAAGGTTGTGGTGATTTGGGGTGTTTGTGAGGCTTGTATGGTAAAATAATTTGGTTGCGTAAAATTGTTTTTTGGAGGTACTGATTTGAAAAAGAATATGGTAAAGCAAGGCCTGTCGGTTTTGATGATATCCCTTATGGCCATGACGCCTTATCAGCAAACGGCGCATGGTAAGACAAAATTAGATATAAATGCAGATGCTGCGATTTTAGTGGAAGCAGATACAGGTAAGATTGTGTATAAGGAACATGAAGACGAGCTCCTCGGGATTGCCAGCATGACGAAAATGATGACAGAATATCTTGTGTTAGAAGCGGTGGAAGAAGGAAAGATTAAATGGGATCAAAAGTATAAAGTAAGCGACAAAGTCTATCAATTAGCGAATGCACCCGGATTGAGCAATGTCCCCCTGCGAGCGGATGAAGAGTATACGGTAAGAGAACTATATGATGCCATGGTGATTAAATCAGGAAATGGCGCAGCGATTGCACTTTCGGAAGTGGTGGCAGGTACTGAAGGTGAATTTGTGAAGCAGATGAATGCCAAAGCTAAAGAACTTGGATTTGAGAGTTTTCAATTTGTTAATTCTTCGGGGCTGAGTAACTATGATATGCTCGGAATGTTTCCAAAAGGAACCGATGTGAATGATGAAAACATGGTATCGGCTGAAGATATGGCCACTTTAGCGTATTACCTTATTCATGATTTTCCGGAAGTATTAGAGACATCGAGTCTCTCTTCCAAAGTTTTCAGACCGGATACAGAGGAAGAACTCCTCATGAAGAACACAAACGGTCTTTTAAAAGATAAATCTTTTTATTATAAAGGTGCAGATGGATTAAAGACTGGAACCACTCCCTTCGCTGGTTCTACATTTACCGGGACAGCGGAACGTAATGGGGTCCGATATATTTCCGTTATTTTAGATGCCAAGGATGAATATGGACAGCCCAGCAGTGCAGAACGATTTATTCAAACGACAAAACTTCTTGATTATGGATTTGATGAGTTTGAGATGGTTGAATATAATTTAAATGATATTGATAAGAATAAGGAACACACGTTAGACGTTCCAGATGGTAAGAAACAATCGGTTACCATCAAGATAGACAAGCCTATATCTATTCGAGTAACAAAAGAAGAGAAAGATAAACTGAAAGCTTCAATCAAATTAGATGAAGATAAGCTTAATGATGATGGGACCCTTCAAGCTCCAATTGAAAAAGGAGAAAAGATTGGAGAAATGATGCTCGATACGCCAGAAAAGAATGAGTATATTTTTGATAAAAAACAACCTTCTTATAAAGTGGATATTTATGCCGCTGAGTCAGTAGAGAAGGCTAGTTGGCTAGTACGCAGTGCACGAAGCATTCAAGGGTTTTTGGGGGATTTGTTTTAATTAGCTGGCTGTTATAAAGAATTAATATTGCTTTTCTATTCAGTTCGTGTCAAGCTTACTAAGTTAAAGGATTTAGAAAGAAGGTGGCATAATGATCGAAGTGAAAATATCGTCCCTTAGTGACGGTGACCTTAATCGTGGCGTTTTTGCAAAAAGAGATATAGCCAAAGGAGAGCTGGTTCATGAAGCACCAGTCATCCCCTATCCGAATGAAGAACATGAACATATTGAGAAAACGTTCCTGGCGGATTATGTATTTGAATACGGAATCAATCATACAGCACTTCTATTAGGTTATGGAATGTTGTTTAATCATTCTTATACACCTAATACAACTTACGAGATAAATTTTGATAACCATACCTTTGACTTTTATGCCTACAAAGACATTCAAGCTGGTGAAGAATTGCTGATTAATTACAATGGCGAAGTGGATAATGATGAACCACTTTGGTTTAATAAAGATAAGAGCGAAGAGGAATAATATGAAAGGGACTTCCACTTGGAGGTCCCTTTTGTTTTACTGATTAATGATTTTTAGGAATTCAGGTTCTGGTTTCATTAGCTTTGTCCCTTTATCTGATTTCAAATAAATTTCCTTGTCTCCTTCGAAAAGGAATTCAACTGTTACATGATCAAACTTATAGGTTTTTTTATGTGAACGGGGTTCGGTTGATTGATCATCCCAATCAATGCCATCATTTATATAATCAACTCAGGACTGAATGATTTCCTTATCATTAATCTTTTGGCAGGGTTCATTACTAGAATCGACATAAACGCATGCGCTTTTTGGAATATCCTCTATCCAAACAAAAGGTTGTAGATCAGAGGGACGGACCTCTGATCTACATTCATCATTAAAAACAATTGATATATAGTATTTTCTCCAGAACATTTAAATTTCAGAGGTCCGTCCCTCTTCCAGCTTCTCAAGGATTCGTCTTTTACGGTAGAGCATACGGCCGGTTTCGCCAATGTCTGAGATCATGGATTTATTGATGATGGAGCCGAACAGGATGCCTGCGATGGGAATCATTTGGAATAGTTTTTTCCATCCGAAGTTGTCACGGAAGCTGATCATCACTTCTCTCCAGCCTTGAAGCTGTGAAAGGGTTTGTTCTCTCTTCTCCATATCCTTTTTGTTAAAGTCTGATAGTTCTTGAAGGATCGCTTGCTTTCCGACAATATCTGAAGAAACGAATTGTAAGCATTTAATAATGAAAATACGCTCTTGCTGATCATTTGGATCATACCCGTAACTTATTGCGATTTCCTGAAGAGTCTTAAGTGATATGCCAAGGATGAAAGGTATGTCAATACTTAGAGTCAGGAAGCCACCGATTCCGGTAGTCGCCCCCTGGGTCATCGCAACCTTCTTTCTCATGCCCACTATTCCTTCGCTTACTTCATCCATATCAGAAATGGGCAGCCTTGCGATATCTTCTACCTTAAAGTGAGGATTGGCTGTTCTCTTAGTAAATCGCTTAACGACTTCTTTTTCGCTTGTAAGGTAACTTCCGCCCTTTTGTATGTAGCTTCCTATTTCATCCAGTGCTTGTCCAATCTTGTTATGAACCATTTGAGGAGTGATCCGGTCTAGAATCATAAAGGGAATACGGCCAAACTTCTCCCAAAACCATAATCCTTTTTGGTCTTCCGCCCATTTATTTACTAGTTCAAGTTCCCGTAAAAGAGCTTCTCTTGTTTTTGTTTCATGCATATAAAAGCATCCTCCTCAATCAATAATAAACCAAAAAAATAACAGGCAATGAAGAGCCTGTTATTTCATACTTACTGAACAATATCTTCGGTTTTTTCTTCTAGTATTTCAACTTTAATCGTACGTACCCGGCGATTATCCACTTCTTCTACGCTCACTTTTAAGTTTTCATAGTCGAAGCTGTCACCTTCTGATGGAAGATCTTCAAAGCTTTCAACGACCCATCCGCCAAGTGTATGATAAGAACTCTCTGGCTCTCGTACATCGAGTAACTCTGTAAATTCATCCAATTGATATTGGGAATCGAATCGATATTCTTTTTCACTGATTTTCCTCATGGAATGAGTTTTTTCATCTTGCTCATCCCAGATTTCCCCTACAATTTCTTCCAAGATATCTTCGAGGGTGATGATTCCGGTTGTTCCACCAAACTCATCCACTACAATGGCCATATGCACATTGTTCTTTTGAAGCTTAGTAAGAAGAGTTGAGATTTTGACAGACTCAAATATAAACATTGGTTCCCGAATCAATTCCCGGATGTTCACTTCACCGAATTTAATCAAGTGAGTAAAGAACTCTTTCTCTGAAAGAATTCCAATCACATTATCAATATGATCCTCGTAAACCGGTATTCGAGAAAATCGCTCTTCAAAGAACATTTCCTTAATTTCTTCAATCGGTTGATTCACTTCAACAGCCTTGACATCGATCCGGGGTGTCAGGACCTCGGTTGCAAGGATATCATCAAAGTCCATGGAACGGTGAATCAATTCTCTTTCTTCTTTATCAATGACTCCTTCTTCTTCACTAATATCAAGCATCACTTTTAATTCTTCCTCTGTGACAGACGGCATCTCGTGATTTTTCGAGAAGAATTTCGATACCAACTCTTTTAATTTGATAAAAAAGAAGTTAATCGGTGTAAGAACTTTAATTAAGAAAAAGAGAACGCCTGATATGGTCAAGGAATAGGTTTCAGCATTTTCTTTTGCCAATGATTTAGGCAGGATTTCACCGAAAATCAGAATTAATAAAGTCATGACAAAAGTACTGATGACAAGACCCGTGTTTCCTCCGAAAATATCTGTCGCAAGCTTTGCTGAAATACTGGCTGCGGCAATGTTCACGATGTTGTTTCCAACTAATATCGTGGACAGAGCTTTATCAAAGTTTTCAGCGATATAATGCGCTTTAATGCTCCCTCGTCTTCCCTCACTTACAAAGTTCTTAAGTCTAATCTTATTCACGCTTGAGTAAGCCGTTTCCGCCGATGAAAAAAAGGCAGATAAAAGTATTAATGCTCCTAATAATACTAATGAATTCAGTGGTATATCGTCCAAAAAAAAGTCACTCTCCTGTAGTTGTTTATCTATTATGCTGGATTAACCAGAAAAAACCATTAATGTTTGGAATAAGGCCAAAGCCTGTGGGGATACTTGTTTTATCATTTGATTGCGTTCTTCATCCCCTAGCGTTTCCATAGCGTGTAAAATTTCATGTAATTCGTTATGCAAATGATCCATTTCATTACGAATATGATCTACTTGTTTTTCTAAAATAGAGGGATCTACTTTTACGGATTTCATTACCGTTAATCGATCTTTAATTTCATGTAAAGACATTTTCATCTGCTGACATTGTTCAATCGTCTTTAAGTCAGCTAACGTATCTTCGTGATAGTAGCGATAATTATTACGTGATCGATCGCATTCCAATAAACCTATTTTTGTATAATAGTCAATTGTCCTTTTGGACACTTGACTTTGCTTCGAAAGTTCTCCTATTCGATACAACTTCCCAAGGACATCACCTCTAGAGTAGTATACTTTATTTAAGGTAAACCGTACAGTTAAACGTTATGGTTTTATGTAAAAAGTATAAAGAGAACCTACTTTTTTATCATGTTTCTTTGGACTGCCCCTTCATGCGTAGAGATGGAGAAAGGTGAAAAAGAGAGGCGAGAATGATCAGAAAAAGTCCCATTAAGACAAATAACCAAAAAAGAATGTTCCCACCTGTTGTGGGGGAGGACGCGATAAATGCACAAATCAAAAGATATATCACTCCAAACAGAGTTAAAAATAATGGAAAACCACGATGATTAAGTAACCTGTATCCAAGGAGAACCAAAAGATAACTGGCACTCATGATCATGATGGTTGGGAACAGTGGAGAAAACTTGGCAGCGTACACTAAGAAATCAAGATCCACTATCTGCTCCTGCGTTAAGTCGCTTCCGTGAATCATCCCACTGAACGGAGTTGAATACTTCCATTCCCAAGGATTATCCAACAGCGCACTCCCTTCATACCAGGAAAACAATGCCGTGAACCCAAAAACCAACAAACCAACACCTATCTGAGACCAATACTTAATTGACATGATTTTTCTCCTTTCTAGAGGGACGGACCTTTAATTATTTCTAAATTCAACTGCAAAAGCAGGTATTTAATGCGTTTTAACCTTGAATCTCATGTTAAATAGAGGTCCGTCCCTCCCTTACGAACTTTGATAGTTATCTAACAAATTTTACCATAGTGTCAAGCGTGAAAATCTCTTTCATCTTTGATTAGCTGAGGAGTTATTGGCATAGAAAATGCCAGGAGGCTCCCCCTGACAATTTTTCTTACTGTCCACCAGTAAACCAGCTGCCGGCTTTTACTCTTTCTTCTTCTTGGATCTGTCTTTCGTTTTGATTTCCTGCTTCAAAGGAGTTCTTTGAAAACTTTCTTCTTAGAAGCCCATTTAGTAATCCGAATCCCACGGCAAGACCGATGATCCACCATAACATACGTTTCCCTCCCATTAAATGAGGATGTCTTTTTATATATGTACGTTTGAAAAATGGATAAGTTTCATCTTTAATCAAATATCCAGCAAAAGACTAGGCGGTTAAGCGGTTCACTACAGGCATCCTAGCTTAATAATGAATAGTAAAAGAGATCTTAAATCATCAACGCAACCCTTCAGTACAAAGGGTTGCGTTGAATTATTCCTCTTCTGTTCCTTGTTCTTCCGTCTCTTCAAGTTGGTCGGCATTTCGGACCTCTTCTTCTGTGGATGAGTCAAAGTATCCGTCTTTTTCGTATTGCTTCTTCAACTCGAAGTATTTGTCCATGGCACGTTTAGCAATGGTTTTGTTTACGTAAGGGTCTTTGTTCTGGTGTGAATATGGCAACACAACTGAAAAGGCTACTTCCGGGTTGTTGTATGGGGCATAGCCGATTAGAGTGGTGTTGAATGTTTCATATTGTCTTTTTTCTTCAGGGCTATAATAGAAAGCTTCTGCCGTTCCTGATTTTGCTGCAGCATCATAAGGTGCACTTCTAAAATTATTGGCAGTACCATTACTTCCGTGAGCTACTTGGTAAAATCCTCTCTGGACCTGCTGTATCTCTCTTTCTGTTGCATCAATCCGGTTTAAAACTTGGGATTGGTTTTCATATAGCAGAGGTCCAACTTTATCTCTCTCTTGACTGGGTTCACGAATTTCTTTCATGATATGTGGCTTCATGCGATAGCCTCCATTGGCAATGGTGGAAGCATACTGGACAAGTTGCATGGGTGTATATAAATCATATTGCCCAATGGCAAAGTCCATAAGTTTACCCGGTTTTCTTTCGTTCCCTTTTAAACCTTCTACCTCTCCAGGGAGATCAATTCCCGTTCTGACCCCTAAGCCAAACTGACTATAGTAATTTCTCATAATATCAAAGGCGTCAGGGTTAATGTCCAAAGGCTGATTAGGACGATAAGTGCCATCTGCAATTTTTATTGCTGTTTTAAACATATAGACGTTAGACGAAATCTCAAGAGCTTGTATATCGCTAAGATATCTCGATCCATTAAACCAAGATTTTTTTACTGGTGTATCCTTTATCCGAATCGGTTCATCATAAAGCACATCCCCAACATTCAACGCCCCTGTCATATACCCCGTCAACACAGTAGCTCCCTTAACCGCAGACCCCACTCCATATTCAGAAGTGAATGTCCCTAAAGCATAATCCTGCATCTCCGTCTTTCCATCTGCATCCTTCCCATATTTCTTTCCAACCATGGAAAGGATTTCACCTGTGTGTGGATCCATCATGACAACAAAAGCACGATCCAGGAATGGAGATTCCCAATATTGGGATGCCTGTTTGCTTAGCTCTTCTTCCACGATCTTTTCGATTTCTTTTTGAAGCTGAAGGTCGATAGTTAATACGACATCCTTTCCACTGTGACCTTCGCTGACGAGCTGTGTATCAAGGACGCTTCCATTTTTCGTGATGTATTCGATTTCTTCCTTTTGACCTTTTAGGACGTTTTCATACTGTGATTCGAAATAACTGGTCCCTACACGGTCGTTAAGTGCATATCCTTGAGCTTTGTATTCACTAACAAGTTCACTTGGGAGCCCCTGTTGTGAAGTTGAGACTCTTCCTAGAATCGTTCTCAAGGTGCTATCATTCACATATTTTCTTTCCCAGTCAGTGGTAACGTTCACTCCAGGCATCTCTGACAGGCGTTCACTGACTCTTGCCATTTCTTCCATGGAAACATCTTTGTTTTTGATGATTTGAGGAGTAAGGGCGTAACCTGTATTAAATTCGCGGAATATCGCCAGAACTTCCTCTTCTTGTTTATTGAAAGATTTGATGTCCTTTTCGGTGATTCTTTCGAGTTGCATTTCATAAACCTTTTTGTTCACATCATCTTTTGTAAGATCTTCATCATCTTCGAGTTTCTTCAATTCATCCTCTGTCACCAGTTTTTCAGCTTTTTCAGGCTGACTCAATAACCAGAAATCTTTTCGATCTCGATCTGTTATTTTGTCCGGTTTCATTTCGATTAACTCTGACAGACTTCTTGCTACTTTCAGCATATCCTCGGGCTTTGTCGTTTGCGTTCTAGTGTAGGTGATTGCGTTTAAAGGTACGTTGTCCACTATTAAATTTCGATAACGATCATAGACTTTTCCTCTCGGAGGTGTTCCATTATGTGATTTCACATTTTCGGTTCTGGCCACTTCCGCTTCATAATGGTTCCCTTGCACGATTTGTACAATCCCAAGACGAAGAATCAAGAGTGAAAATAGAAAAAAGACCGAAATAAAAAGTAAATTCATTCTTAATGGGACATGGGTTTTTTTCTTTTTCTTCTTTTCCTTCAATTGAATGACCCCTTCTTAAGCTAGTATTTTACCAAAATATGATAATGTTCTAGTCCTATTTTATAGAAATTCAGACTATATTTCTACCTCTTTATGGAACAAATTCCAATTAGTATACTCATCTGGGGTATGATTCATTATATGGAGAAAAATATGTGGGGACCGAACATTGGAAAATTCCAATAATACTTATAAAAGTTCGCGAAATATGTCGAAGAAGGGTTGTAGACAAAGGAGATGCTTTTCTTTTAGAATATAGTCGTAGAAAAGGCGCAGAAAAGTGAAACCAAAGATCTCCTTATTGCGTAGAATTGGTAACTAGATGAATGAGAGGTTGAATGGCTGTTATGTTTAGTAAACTGATGTGCAGGTTCGGTATTGGTGCAACAAAGATTGATTTGGTATTGAACAAAAAAGAGTTCTGCCCAGGAGACGTCATTAAAGGGGAATATGAACTTACAGGCGGACGAGTGGAGCAGAAATTAAAAAGGATCGAGACCGACCTTTTACAGTACGATCAGAATAGTAACCGCTCATCTGTTCTTCATCACAATACTATATTAAGCTCATCAACGATGAAAGCAAACGAACAACGCACCATTCACTTTTCGTGCAGACTTTCAGATTCATTTCCACCGAGTAGTGACAATGTTTCTTATAAGTTTGTCACCCGACTGGTCTTCGACGACGGTGTAAACAGTGTCGATCATGATGAGTTTCAGATAGTAGTATAATTTCAGAATTGAAATGAGCCCTTCTTTCTTTGAAGGGCTTTTATACTTTATTTCTTTCCTGAAGAAAATCCTTCGAACAATCGTCCTCCGTGTGGTTCCAATACAGAGTCCACCAAACTTACAATGGGTTGTTTGTTCCCTTTTTGATAAAACTGGTCGAAAGCTTCCACAAAATCTTCTGCAAAGCTTTCATCATATTCCTTCAATGCCCGTGTTATCCATTTCGAGGCACCAATCCATTGACCTTGGGTCCTGAGGACAAACTCATGAAGGGATTCCCCAATAGAGCCCGCGATAAAAATGCTTTCTTCTCTTTCCTGTGATCCAATAAAATCATCCAATGCATCAGTAAGGAAATATCTCTTCATATCAATCGTTTGACTGTCCCATTTTGGAGGTCCGCCCCTCAAAAGATTATTTGCTTCTTCTTTGAGACTTGGAATGATGGGATGATCGATGAGGGGGATTCCTTCTGATACCATTCTTGGCAATGAAGGCCGGGCTCTTTGGCAGTCTTTTTGGAAATAGACTTGAATTGTTTTTCTATTATGGATGAAGGCTTCAATTGGCCAACCATGTAATTTGAAAGATTCTCGGTATTCTGAACGGAGGCTTTCGTCAATGATGACAATATCTAAATCGGATGTATTTGTTTCATCTCCCCTGACTACGCTGCCACCGAGAAGTGCTGCTTGGCATGTTGGAAAGGTTTCAAATACAAATTTCTTTGCTGCTTCAATTGCAGGCAGTCTTTTCATTAATATCACACCTTCATTATTAATTCTTTCAAATCTATTAGACACTTTAACGTATAATCCGGCCGTTCGTGGGGACACTCATTATCAAATTTGTTGATCCATATCGTATCTAAACCTAATGATTTCGCCCCAACTATATCAGTGAAATAATTGTCTCCAATAAATAGTGTGCGATCCGGACTACTTTCAAAAACATCCTGGGTGTGTTGGAAAATTTCCGTATCAGGTTTCGAGAAGCCTACTTTCTCTGAGATTATGACAGAGCTTTCTGGAAATATAGAGGATAGTCCAAGTCGATGAACCTTTTCGTAAGCATTATATACGGTACCGTTCGTAACAATCCCGACTCCAACACTGCTACTTAATTCCAATAAAAATTCATTCAATTCATGATGAGGATGGATGTGATTGAGATAAGAGCATTGAAAGGATTTTACGATGGCGAGGGACACTTCCTCCTCTACAGAAATACTGAATTCCTTAAGTGTGTTCTCTAGTCTTTTCAAAGAAAATTCATGGAAATCCAAATCCTTTGAAGAAAACCTGCCCCATAGTAAATGATTATGCTTTAAGAAGGTTTTATAAAATACATTTGGTGTAATTTGTCGCAGTTCAGGAAATTGCTTAAGTGTGTCCCCTACTCCTCTCTCATAAGCTTCCGAGTGACCGAATAAAGTATCGTCCAAATCAAATAATAGTAAATCATAGTGTTCAAGAGTTAGATGTTTCATATCAATAAACTCCCTTTTTATGTTTTGTTATGAAGGAAAGTCCAGGAGTCATCCTTCCATTCACCAGTTGTTATGGTTCAGGGGATAGTCGACCACAGATGAGAATCGAGACATTTGGCTTGCTGAAGTAGACGGTAAGAATCCGAGGAAATGGCTTGAAAATGTCAGTATCAATTCCGTTTATGAGTAACGTTACCCATTTTTATAAACCGGAGTGTGGGATCTTTCTTTTATGCTCTGCACTCCTTGCTTTTCTAACAGTGATAGAATTCTATCCAAGTGTACCTGATCTCTAACTACTACAAACTGTGGTTGAATCCATTTGTTTTTCACCTTCACCTCTAATTTGTAGCCTTGATTGATTTT
The DNA here is from genome assembly GCF_056838065.1 of Rossellomorea sp. H136. Classification (NCBI taxonomy): domain Bacteria; kingdom Bacillati; phylum Bacillota; class Bacilli; order Caryophanales; family Bacillaceae; genus Rossellomorea; species Rossellomorea sp. H136. Next base: position 2,419,868 of record NZ_CM166371.1, on the reverse strand, counting down.
GCCATCTAAACCGTACAGCTCATGCCACTTAATAATCTTTTCTACTTTATATCCTTTAACCCTGCCCCAGGGAACATAATAGCCATTCAGTATAAGGCCATCAGCTAACAAATAAAAATTTCCACGGTGTTTAATGGAGCTGATCAAAATGAAAAAAAGATAGACAATGCTAAATATAGATTGATGAAGCATATCGGTCCAGTATACAACCGCTAACAAACCAGTTAACAGGCTAATGACACCTACCGTCCCCCATTTCACCCACTGATAAGATTTTGTTTCCTTTGTTAAAGGCTGCATCACCTTGAATTCATTTGGAATCACAATGCTGTTCATATCTTCTTCATTTGTTGGAAACAAGGCATTGACTGCTTTTTCTGCGGAATATTTAAGGTTTAATCGAAACCGTATCAGATACACAATTCCGGTGATGAAGATAACGCTGAAGAATAAGTTGATCCACATAATGAAGTCCCCCTTTGAAGTGAACGTAGGAAGAGTTAGATTGTTGCTTTTCGATATCTTCCTCTTCTGTTTTAAAATTATATATAAGATAAGGTTTTATTTTTGTCCATTAATCCTGACTTTGAGCTTTCAGGATGAAACGATTTTGTATGTTTAGAGCGTATCCTTCTGTTGCACAAACAGATGGTGGAAAGGGCTGTAGTTTAGATAGCAATTCTCCTCCTCCCGTTCCCATATCAAGCAGGGATTTCGCATTCCGTATCAGTGGAATGGCCAAACTCCCATACGACCAGGAAATCATTCCAGATTCCATTCGTCCCGTTTCCGTGACAAAGGAAAAGTCCCATCCCGAGAAATGTTTTTCCACATCATTTAATAAACTTTCAAATAATGAAACTGTCATAGAGCTGACCTCCTTACAATCTATAAAACTTACATTGCTATTTTAGCAATCACCACTAATAGTTACTATTTTCCATTATACCGAAAAACGACCATGATTTGGTATTTTATTAACTCTGATTATATAGTCACCATCTTTCACTCTGAAATTTCCTAGTAATATTTACTATATGTTGATTTAATGGGATTAGCGGAAGGTGGTAACAAATACCTGTTTCAAAATTAACAGAATTATATTTCAATAGAACTATGAAAACTTTAAAACTTTTATCTATCTTATTGTTGTCTGTCACTTTTGTCATTGGTTTTGGTCAAGCTTCTAAGGTTTCCGCAGCAGGTACGTATACTGTGAGTTATGGAGACACAATGTGGAAGATTGCCGTAAAACATCAGGTGGGTGTATCTGAGTTAATTTCGGCAAACCCGAAGGTCAGCAACCCGAATATGATTTATCCTGGACAAACCCTAAACATACCAGGAGCAAATCACACTGCTGAAAGTTATACATACGAAGTGGTGAAGCTGGTGAACCAGGAACGATCAAAAGTGGGTTTACCGCCACTGAAGGAAAATTGGGAATTATCACGTGTGGCACGTTATAAGTCAGAGGACATGATTACGAAGAACTATTTCAGTCACACATCCCCAACATACGGCTCTCCTTTCCAAATGATGAAGGATTTCGGAATTTCCTATCAAGCAGCAGGTGAAAACATTGCCGCTGGGCAAAGAACACCTGCCGAAGTAGTTGAAGCATGGATGAACAGCGAAGGACACAGAAAAAATATCCTTTCTCCGACATATACAGAAATCGGTGTAGGCTATGTGAAGGGTGGATCGTACGGTCATTATTGGACGCAAATGTTTATAAAGAGATAAAGCAAGGAGATCCTCGATAGTTATGGAGGGTCTCTCTTTTTTATAGCTATTGAGAAGCGTAATACGATGAAATTCCTTTGATAAGATTAATAGATTTCCTGAACGACTTCTAAAATAACCGTGAAATGATTGTCCCCTAATGGAATGACATGTTGGATGAGAACATTGTGAGATCCCGCTTCAGCTCTTTTAGTATCAATAAGATTTTGTAACTTATCTGATAATGAATTAGAAACCTCAATATCGATAAAAAATTGTTCTTTCATTCTTTTTCCTCCTCTATTCTTCCTTCTGTACACTCTTTACAAATTTATAGAGAAAATAGTTTCATTTTTTTACGGAAAATAAAAAAAAGAGCCAACCGAGGTTGACTATTTCATACTATTAGAAAGTTTGTGCTAAATCCTTAGCTCTTGCAATCGCATTTGCTTTGATTTCTTCAGCTTTGTCGGGCATTGCTGCATGACCTTCAACGAATAAGCCTTCGAATGAAGGAACTCCGTAGAATTGCATCATCACGTCAAGATAGCGGTGACCCATTTCCATTGCTGCAGCTGGTCCTTCAGAGTAAATACCTCCGCGAGCTTGAATATGAAGAGCTTTTTTGTCAGTTAAAAGCCCAACAGGTCCCTGTTCTGTATATTTAAATGCCTTCCCTGCAACGGACACAGAATCAATATATGCCTTCATTACTGGAGGGAAGGAGAAGTTCCAGAATGGAGTAACAAAGATATATTTATCAGCTTCAACAAATTGATCTGATAATTCACCAAGTCGGCCAACTTTTGTTTGTTCTTCTTGTGAAAGCTCTTCAAATCCTTGCCCGGATTGTAATTTTCCCCAGCCACTGAATACGTCAGCGTCAATTTGTGGAATGTTTTCTTTGTATAAGTCTACATTCACAACTTCGTGAGTTGGATTTGCCTCTTTATATGTGTCAATAAATGCTTTTCCTACTGCCATGCTATAGGATTGTGTATCATCATGCGGATGTGCTGTAATGTATAAAACCTTTGTCATGTTGAATCGTCCCTTTCTGATTGTGAATTTCAGCATCCAGTTCAATGAAATTAACTTGATTACCTCGAACTGAAATAGTTTTAATTCGAGATTAATATTATAGGATATCTTCTTTAATATCAAATAAAAAGCTTCATTGTAAAAAAAATAAGGAATTAGTCATGGTAATTAGACTAATTCCTCCTGATTATCCTAATTAAGGATTAGGATATGTTTTTTGAAGAAAGCTCACAGATTGATTAATCAATTTTCTCAAAACGTCTTGGTCGATATCTGCTACTTTGTTTATGTACACACATGCTTTTCCAGTTGTGTGCTTACCGAATGCCTTCAATAGCTCATCCTTCTCTGGATCCCCTGGGGCAAAATATAGACTTATTTTCGCTTTCCTCGGTGAAAAACCGACTAACGGAGCATCCCCTTCATGTCCTGTTTTATATTTGTAATGATAAGAACCGAATCCGATAATGCTTGGTCCCCACATTCTCGCTTCAAACCCCGTTGTCTCTGTGAAAATATCCAGCAGTTTATAGGCATCCTCGCGTTTTTTTGCGTTCTCCACTGCTTCGATAAATTCAATCACACTGCTGTCATTTTGTTTTGTTTTCAATTCGTACATTCGACTGCCCCTTTCTTATTCTCACATTTTATTCTACCCACATAGTTCTCTAATTTCCAGCTCGATTCCTGCATCCTAAGTTATGTTAAGAATTTATCATGCACGGGAGATTGGTTAATCGAAAAGTAATTTATTGGGTATTGTTTCATTTACCTGTTAGATAAACACCAAATAATTGAAACCATATCAATATAAAATTGTAATTATACTATCTATAAACTGAGTAGAGGAACGTGCATGTTAATTCTGATTGGGATTCAACTAATTGTTATAATTCTTTTTTCATTATTAGGATGGGCGATCCGAGAAAAAAATTATAGGCTGATTTCGAATCTCGCTACTTCACCCCCGACATCCAAATTCATTGACAACGCTCCCCCCATCGATTATGATAGTCTCATAATTTAATATTCTCCTAAAGGGGAGTAGCTGTAACAATAAAGTCGTCATTACAGAGTGTATCACTCTCGGCTTTATTGACAACCATGTTGTTAGCGAGACCTTTACCAGTTGGTGAAGGTTTATATATGTCTGAAAAGACCTTTACCGATTCCGGTAAAGGTCTTTTTCTATATCACTTCATTTTGAAAGGAAGTTATCAGCAATGAAAAAATTAAAAACGAACCTCTCTCAACTAATAGAACAAAACAAAAATGAAATATTAAACGATAAAAATAAGATGAACATAATCGAAGAAAAAATAGATAATAAATATTCTTCAGCAAAAAAGGAGGATGTCTAATGATTTTACGTAAATATATGTCCCTCTTTGGTATTGGCTCTGCGAAGATTGATCTTGTTTTACCTAAAAACTCGTTCAAGCAAGGAGAACTTTTACAAGGATACTTTTTTTTAGAGGGAGGCATTATCGAACAAAAGCTTAGGCGGGTGGAATGTGACCTCGTGATGCTTGATAATAATGGCAAGGAAGAAAAAATCATTGATTCAACTACAGTTTTAAAATCTGATAGCATAAAGGCTGAAGAACGAAACAAATTATCCTTCACCTACCGGATTCCTAAATCTCTGCCATACTCTGAAGAAAACGGGGTTCGCTACCTCTTTAAAACGAAGCTGACGTTCGATCAAGGCGTAGAAAGCCTGGATGAGGATTACATTACAATCGATTGAAACTGAAGAAGGCTCCTTTTGAGGGAGCCTTCTTCCATATGTATTATTTATTCTTGATTTCCTCGAGAAGCTTAATAATTCTCTCATTTTGCTCAATCATGGTTTGATTTTGCTTTCTGAATTTGGTGAAATCAAATGAAAAGATTAATAGAAAAATGGCTAAAATGATAACCACTTAATGCCCCCCCTTTCCTATCTTCTTTGTTTATAGTAAACAATCTCCGGGTCCCCCGGGTCCAGGTTTTCGATCTTTCCACTTTGAGAATAGCCGTTTCCTTGAAATGTTTTATGCATTTGCTCGTTTGATCGATTAGTGGACGAGAAAATTTTTTCTGACGGCGAAATTTCTTCAACATGTTTCAATAGTATAGAGGCATTGCCCTTCCTTCTTTCCTCTGGTGAAACAATGATGAGAGAGACGAAAGTGTTTCCGAAAAAGTGGTTGTTAAATATAAGAAACCCGGCAATAGTCTCTCCCTCTTTAACGACCAAACATCTCTTTTCTAATATTGCCTCCTGGATTTGTTCATACCTGCTTTTGTTTCCAATCACTTGACAATCTATTTGTATAAGAGATTCCAAATCGTCCATTTGTGCATATCCTACGATTCCCATAAGGCTCCTACTTTCTTTTCTTTAAAAATATGGAAAGGAATACGATGATCAGGATTAGTACAACCATTCCAAAGATTAGTATTCCTGCCTTTCCTATTAAAAAATAACTGTCATCATAACTGTATATTTCACTTGATGCAGTCAAGTTGCATGGCCTCTTTCACATAGAAAAAGACACCTGGGTGTCCTTTGTTCAAACTTAAATAGTCTTTGACATCAAGACATTGGTCACTTCGAACCCTGTATTCTGATACAAGGAAAGAGCCACTTTGTTATGACCCAATATATGCAGCGATATTTTTGATATATCTTTTTCCCTCGCAAATGAGTCCAGGGACTTTAATGCTTCTTTTCCATACCCCATCCCTCTTTTGCTTCCATGAATCTTAATATCATAAATGAATGCTTCTTTACCGTCCTCCTGTACATTAATCCATAAAGCCCCTACGCCTTACTGGTTTTCACCATCAATTAAAGTAAATAAATAATGATCCTTTGACTCCAGTCCATCCGGAAGTAATTGATTAAATTCGTTTTCGGCCTGCTCTAATGAAGATTCCATTTGGAAGTTACCGGCTTTCGTCTTTTCCTCTGCGTACTCTTTAATAGATTCTTGAAACCAAAGAGTATATTCATGATCTTTCATTGCTTGTAATAGAATCATAGAATGAGTACCTCCTCGTGTGTTTCCTATTTCCATCGGTTCCTGATTTCCCTCACTACAGTCTCAGGACGATCCCAATGCAGTAGATGAGTGGTTTCGCGAATCGACTTTACTTCCCCCCTAGTTTGCTCCTTGAAAATGGCCGCAGTCTTATTACGGTTTTCCTCCATGCTTTGGGGAAGGGTTGCTTTTAACAATAGAATGGAACAGTCCAGCTTGTGATAAATATCCTCTGCTTCATCCTTGTGCATGGCCCGTATGATGTGACCGGCTGTACTACCACGTGCATGCCAATAATATCGGTTATCTTTATAGAGACAAAGGTCCTTCGCAGCCTCCATCTTTAAGGTGTTCCAGTTTAATGTTTCACTTTTGACGAGGGCCAGGAAGTCTTCCCATGATTCCCAAACCTGTTCAAAGTCTTTGTTATAGAAATCAACTTCCTCTTCTACGCTTTGGTTCGAATGTCGCTTTCCCTGATAGCCCCCATCAATTAATATGCTATCGATGAGATAAGAAGTAAAAAGAATTTATTTCAAGAAGAACAACTACTTCATTTATCCAATCAGCCATCTTATCCAATTCATAGTCTTTTTCATTTTCAAAAGGAGGGGTTTTACCATGGCCAGGTGCATCAATTGAAATGATCCTGTAATCCTCTTTTAATTCCTCAGCCACTTCAGTAAAACTGAGACTGGTACTACCAAGTCCATGCAGGCAAAATATTACAGCATCAGAAGGGTCTCCCCATTCTGTAATATGAATGTCCAAATTTCGGTGCTGAATATAATAACGCTTCAACGGTGTTCATCTTCTATGTATTACGAATATCGACACGAGCAAAAAACAAAAGGAAGCGAGTTATTCGCCTCCTCCACCACCCCCACAATCCCCACCGCCAAATCCGGTGTCACAGCTGCCTGCTGAATCATGGCCGCCATCATAAGGACCATAATAGCCCCCATCCCCACTTCTGCCGCCTCTTTTTGATGGATGGGAAAGATTTAAAGCAATCAATGTGAAGACGATTGGGATTAGTATAATGAATAATATTCCTGTCATGATCATCACCTCTTGATATTGTATACGTTTATAAATCAAACAAGGTTTCAGATTATTTAGAATTGATTTGGGGTGAACTTTGAATGAACAAATGGGAACAGCGTTTATCTAGCTCAGATAGAAAAAGCTCCTTGTCCCGAGGTGAAATCTTAACTCTCCCCCAAAACCCGGTTCGGTAATAGATTTCAAGGGCATCCCTGGAAGACAAGATTCTGTATCTAGAGGAAATATCCCGGGTAGCTCTCACTCTGGTAAGATCACCATAGAAAATTCGGCTCCTGAATGGACCTCCTTTAATATATAGGTAATCTTCGCACAACTCATATTGCTGAAAGAATCCTATCCATATAATGATGACTGCTGAAAAAGCATATAAGCTTATAAAGACAATGATGTCCATTATGGATGGACGACCAATAAAAATAAGTGGAATCAAATATACAATGGAGATAAGAAGCAATGATATAAAAATCACAGAAATAAAAAATCGATCAATTTTAGAACGAAATTTCATTATATGTTCATCCCCTCTTATTTGCTATTTTTGACTTTCAGCGTGATGACCTGCTTGTTTGGAATGAACAAATTGGTTCATCCAGGAAATCCATGTGTATACGAAAATGCCAGAAATTTTTGAATGCTTTGGGAATTAGCATAGAATGTAGTATTCTTCTATTTTACCATTACCATCCAATACTTTTGCGTGGCCTTATCGGCGGCTATCTTGCTGAAATATTTAGTAAAGTATTTTATCAAGATGTAGCCGTTACACTCTCATCTGCCAAGCATAGTTCCTCCGAACGGCATGGCCATTGCCCCTAGAGATGCTGTGACAGAGAAAATTCTTCCGAGCAGATGTTAAACGCAGAGATGATTGGCATGATGATAAGTACGAACGAAACTGTTTAATACCCCAATAAATGTGCCCATGGAATTATCATAAACGGATTATTTAACATCACCTGGTTATGTTACGCAAAAGGTTTTTTACCTAATTTTCGAATTAATTGAAATTTTTTCTGATTGGAATACGTATTTTTAACCGGACAGAATCAACTGAATGTATTTTTGATGCTAAATTCATCGGGTAATTCAAATCGGTGTTTTTATTAATATGAATTGACATCCAACTAAAAGATTACTAATTTATTCAGTTTATAATTGCAGCCTATAAAAAAGTATATGTGAAACCTACTACCCATTAATTCGGCTCCACATGTACATGTACATCGTAGACTTCATGCTTCTTCATCAATTCTCTCTCTACAACGCTTGAAATATCATGTGCCTGTTTAATATCAAGTGTTGACCTTACTAAAATAACCACATCCACGACAGTGTTGTTCCCATAGTTTCTCCCGCGTATATCCTTTACCCCTTTTACACCAGAGATGGTTAGAATGGTCTCTTCATATGTTTGAATCAACTGTTCATCAAATCCGTCTGTTAAATAGTGTGAAGCTTCCCGGAAAATATTCCATGCGGTTTTACAAATTAAGATGCCTACAAGAACGGCCGTCAGAGGGTCTAACCAAGGAAGATAGAATTGGGCTCCAAGAATTCCGACTACTGTTCCGATACTCACCCATGCGTCTGAAAGATTATCCTTGGCTGCAGCCATAAGGGATTGACTGTTTATTTTTTCAGCCAGTCTTTTGTTATAGCGATATACCAGATACATGACGATAGCTGCACCCACCCCTGTCCATGCTGAAAGAAGATCTGGTGATTGGGTTTTTCCGTCAAATACAGACTGTATGGCATTATATAGTACTTGAAGTCCTACAATCATCATGATGAATGAGGCAATTAGAGAGGCAACGCTTTCTGCTTTCCAGTGACCATAGGGATGATCCTGGTCTGCAGGCTTTCTGGAATATTTCAGTCCAATAAGTACAGCAACTGAAGCGACAATGTCTGTCGCGTTGTTCAAGCCGTCTGCTTGCAATGCTTCTGAATTGGCAGTGTTGCCAATGATAAACTTTATTATTGATAATACGATGTATGCAAGGATACTGATGATAGCTCCGCGTTCACCTAATTTTAACTGCTTATATTTTTCTTGATCCACTGGTTAAATCCTCCACACTTTAATTGTGTTTATCATATCAATCCGCATTCATGTGGGTCTATAGCAACCTTCTTTAGTTGAGCTATCTTATTATGAAGAGGTTAAAAATGTTTTGTTGAGTAAACTTTTATGAGTTCATAAAAAAAAGGACTGCGAGTGCAATCCTATTTGGTCCTGGAATTTTGATTCCTATGAATCTTTCGCTACTAATCAACAATTTCAGCTGAAAAAACTAGGTTTTGTCAAGTCTGCTTCTTCAAAAACGGTTTATGATCTCCATTTACGGGCAGTCAGTATTTTTTGCTGATAAATGTATCGATTTCGCTGATAAATTCAAAATTTCGCTGATAACCAACTCTTGGACTGAAGTACACAAGCACAAATACTTCTGAAATAGCATGACCGATCTTCCATATAGGATATTAAGTTGAATATGAGCTGATTTTTCTCAATAATCCATCAAATCGACCTCGATCCACCTTCAAATTTAAATATCAGCCTTCATATTTTAGTTTCCCAAATAAAAATTTATCAGAACAGACACTCTATTGCTGAATGTATGGAAAGAAAAGTTTTGGTTACATTGAATAATACAATAAGTCAAAACGGGAGGTGCCCTTTCTTGTTGAAAAAAGAATGCTCATGTAAGCAATGCACATGTAAGACGAAAAAAGAATGTGATTGTCCTTGCTGTTGCGAAAAATAATATAAGCCCCTAAACTCCATCTGAGCTTAGGGGCTAATTACTTTTATACTTTTACACTTACACCAACAATTTCATCGAAATATTGTACTGATTTCATTTCCTCATCAATCCATTCGGTTTGTTTCCATGTATGCTCGATAAACACTTCAGCAACCATTCGCTTCCTATCTCCCCCTATTATATGGGCATCCTTAAGTGCGATGACACTTTCGAAGATATTGGCCATTAACTCAGCGATTCGTTTTGAATGATAAGTTTGCGTATTGACGTCCCCCACTGCTACTTTTTCCAATAATTGTTCTAGTTTTGCGATACCGTCTATAACTGGGGTGCTAAACAACAGAAGCTCTTCTGGCAAATTGGATAACTCTTCTTTCATTTTGATCAAAAAGTACTCATGAGCACGATGCTTATTCATTAATCTTAATACTTCAAGTCCTAAAATATTCGCTGTTCCTTCCCACACCGTCAATACCTGGGCATCCCTAAGTAAGCGAGGCAAAACAAAATCCTCGATGTAGCCATTTCCTCCGTGCATTTCAATGGCTTCGTGAGAGAAATGAATCGCTTGCTCTGCTGATTCCTTTTTCAAAATCGCAATAAGTAATCTGTTTAGGACGGTTTCTTCTTCTGTCGTCAGGGTATCGTCTGAAACGACACGGTCGAACAGGTGGACGAGATGAAATACTGCACTTGTTTCTACCTCCTGCTTGGCTGCAAGACGAGACAATGTTTCTTTGATCATCGGATATTGGGTCAATGGCTGACCGAATGCTTCACGATAGAATGCATAATTTCTTGCTTCTAGATAGGCTCTTCTCATGATTCCAATCGAGGCAACGGTATTGCAGACACGGGAGAGATTCAATGCCTCCATCATATAGTAGATGCCGCGATTCTGTTCTCCTACAAGATAGGCTTCAGCTCCTTCGAATTCCACTTCTGCTGATGGGACCGCCCGGACACCAAGTTTATCTTTCAATCTTCTAATGTGAATGCCATTCAGTGAACCATCATTGTTCCTCCAAGGAACCGCAAACAGACTGAGTCCTTTCGTTCCATCTCCAGAACCATAGATACGGGCAAGCACCATGGTCACTCCGCACATTCCTGAGTTGGATGCAAAATATTTTTCACCAAAAAGCTGATAAGTATCACCATTTTTGACGGCTTTTGTATCATTGGCACCAACATCAGACCCTCCTTGCCGTTCAGTTAAGAATGTAGCTCCCTCATATAATTCCACTTCTCCTGTGGATAGCACATGGGGCAGAAACCTATTTTTCACCTGTTCCGAACCATACTTTTCAAGAAGCATAGCAGTAGCCATGGATAAAGTGACCGGACAATAAAATCCAGGCTCTGTTTGAGATAAGAGATAGCCTTGTGCATAGGAATACACATAGTTCCCTTTGTGACCGAGTGCAGGAATGTCTTTATGGATATATCCGACAATCCCCCTGTAATAAGTTTGTTCGACCGTTTTCTTATATCCTTCATTCACCCAAATTTCAGAAATTTCTTCTCCCAATCGGTTGTACTTGATCAGTCTTGGCTGCCCTTCACGGTCGGTGTGTACGGCTCGATCATCAATTTCCCCTGCACACAGTTCACCGAATGCGTCCAGTTCTTGGTCAGCCCAGCCGAAAAAATCTTTGTCCAGATATTGCTTCATGAGTTCGTTGAAATGAGGATCTTCTCGATAGAAGTTTTCAATTTTTTTCATAATCTTACCTCCTGTATTTCGTCGCGCAATACTTGCTTCAAAATCTTACCCGTTGCATTACGCGGTAGTGCAGGGATCCCTTCATACAGTTTAGGAATTTTGTAGCTTGCCAATTTTCCAGCTAGATAAGCTTTACATTCCTGGGCAAGTTTTTCTCCATCCAGTGAACTTACAATATATGCTTTTACGGTCTCCCCCCACTCTCGATGAGGGACACCGACTACTGCTACCTCAGAAATTGCTGGATGCTTGATCAATTGCTCTTCAATTTCTTTAGGATAAACATTTACGCCACCTGAAATAATCATGTCCTTCTTCCGGTCAACCACCCAGATGTATCCGTCTTCATCCGTCCTCGCGAGGTCACCCGTTTTCAGCCAACCGTTCATGTAAGTCTCTTTTGTCTTTTCCGGGTCTTTGTAATATTCTTTCATATTTCCTTCCCCGTAAAGGAGTATTTCTCCTACCTCATTGACCCCTACCGGTGCTCCATCTTCATTGGCAATGATGATGTCGGTTCCCAAGGCTCCTCTCTTACCGATGCTTCCCCCTTTTTCATGGTGTTCATCGGCGGTTAATAAAGTCCCGCTTGGGCCAGCTTCAGTTAAACCGTATACGCAATGAAGGAGGTCCGTCCCTAATTTTTCTTTAATATAATTAATTTCTTCGGTTGATACGGGTGCTCCGCCGTAGACCCAGTATTTCATGGATGTGAGGTTATGGATGTCGATGTTTGGCATTTTGGCAGTGAATAGGTAGGCAACAGGCGCTCCGAAGAAATGGGTAATCCTTTCTTGATCGACAAGCTTGAGTAAGCTTTCTGGTGTGAAGGTTGGTGATAGGATGTGGGTACTTCCCACATAGGTGCCGGCAACAAGAAAAAGGTGAAGCGGTGCAGAATGACTGAGAGGCATCATGTGTAGAATTCTGCTCTCTGGCTTCATTTCAAATTCAACACACATCATGATGGATACAGTAAGTATGTTTCGATACGTGAACAGGACGCCTTTGGGTTGACCCGTAGTGCCGGATGTATAAAGGATTGTCGCTTCATCATCTTCGGATAATGGACAATCGATTTCATCTGTCCTTCCTTCTTTTAATAAGGTTTCAAAGGACTTCCATGAGTCTTGGGCATTTCCTGTTTTCACGCAAAATAGTTCATTGGTTTTTAAATCTTTACAGGTTTCCCATAACCCTTCGTGAACGAGAATGGCTTTAGCATCGCTGTGATCCGTTATGTATTGAAGCTCTCCTTGTGTCAGTTTCGCATTGACAGGGACAATGATAGCCCCTAGCCGGAGAACGGCAAAATAACTAATCACAAATTCTTTTGTGTTTGGCATGAATAACACCACTTTATCTCCAAGACCGATACCGCGATGATGTAAACTTGAGGCAAATTGATTAACTGCTTCATTAAGTTGTTGGTAGGTTAACACATCTCCTTCTGTAACTATGGCTTGATGTGTTGGATATTTACGGGCATTTCGTGACAATAAACGTGAAATATTCAATCTGATGTCTCCCCTGTCTCATTTAATTTTCTGGTAAACTCATCCCTTAGTTCTTCCATTTCTGTTCTCATGGCTTCGAGCTCTTCAATAAAGGTTGTCACCTCCTCGATTCGTTTGGTTCCATATTCAATCGTGCGTTCTAACTGCTTCCTTCCAGTTCGATCCTGATTAAATAATAGGACCATTTCTTTGATTTCATCCAAAGAGAAGCCAAAGCGTTTTCCCCTGAAAATCAATTTCAGTTTCGTGATATCACTCTTTGAATAGATCCTTCTTCCTGACTCGCTCCTTGCCGGTTGCAACAAATTTAGCTCCTCATAATACCTTATCGTGCGTGTCGTTACGTTAAATTCCTTTGCCAACTGAGTTATTGTGTATGTCATAGTGATCATCTCTTTATTAGAAAATTTTGATACTTCAAGTTTACCATTAACGTTAACGTAAAGTTCAACTAATTTTTTATAAGTTTTTGGTTCTTTGGTAGGGGTCCCTTTACACATAATCAGAATACTGTTTTCCATATACTAGAAATAAAGATTGCAGAGGTGGTGAGTGAATCATGCAGAAGGTATTGTTATTTGCAGATATTGGAATCGATGATACGATTGCCTTGATCTATTCTTACCTAAGTGAAGAGATTGAACTGGTCGGAGTCGTAGCCGATTATGGAAATGTCCCAAGATCCCGTGCTGTGACAAGTGCTCACTACCTTATGAAACTGTTGAACCTAAGAGATCAGATTCCAATTATTGGAGGAGCGGAGGTTCCGATGACAGCTGAAGAGCCTAAATTCTATCCTGAAATACACGGAGAATATGGACTTGGACCAATTAAGCCTAGTCTGTATGAAGGTATTATTGAAAATTTCTTTGAGATTATTAGATTGATTGAGAAGTATGGGGATGAACTGATCATTGTAAATGTTGGAAGGCTGACGTCCCTTGCGAATATGTTCATCTTATACCAGACTCTTATGAACAAAGTAAAAAAGATTTATATTATGGGTGGGGCATTCTGGGTACCGGGAAATGTAACGGCGGTATCTGAAGCAAACTTTCATTCTGATCCGATTGCAGTTAAGATTGTATTGACATACGCGAGTAACCTTACCATCATCCCTCTAAATGTAACTGACCATGCCATTGTAACACCTGAAATGGTTGATTACATCGAGTATAAGGGCCGATCTAAGCTTGTTAAGCCTCTCTTAGACTATTACTATGGGTATTACAAGGAGCGAAACCCATTAATTAAAGGAAGCCCAGTACATGATGCACTCACCTTGATGACAGCCGTCAATGAAGATATGTTCACGTTTCGAAATTTACCCGTTCATGTGGTGACTTCGAGCACTGGCATCCACCGCGGACAAAGCATTGCTGATATCAGACCGTACATTCAGTTTGAAGAAAAAACAAAAATGCATCGGATTGCCTTTTCTTTCGAGTATGGGATGTTTTTCGAACGATTTATGAATGTGATGACCGGGGAATCATTTGATAGAAAAAAGGAATGATCTCTTCATAAAGAGGCCATTCCTTCTCATTTTATCAAGTGCTTATTTCAGGCAGTGCATATGAAAACTTCTTCATTTCGTCCCTCCTACCAATTTACGGGAGATCACTGCCGAACGTCTCACGATTGGAGTCTGGATTCATAATTACTCCCTCTTTCTTTTCTTTTACAACAAGTATTCTTAATAGTATTGCAACTTTATTCTAGTATTCTTTCAGTTAGGTAGCTATCGGGGTTTTTGATTAGGTCTTTACGACTAATTAAGCTCACATTATCAATTTACAAAGATCTATTTTTCGACGGTAATTATTATAAAAACTACTAAATGGACAATTTTTAATTGGGGTTATGATAATATTGGATGAATTGGTACGATTGCAAAAGGGGATGAGATCATGCTGGAAGGTAAAATTATCAAGTTCTATAGAGAACATCAAGAGATTAAACAAAAGGACTTGGGAGAAGGTATTTGTTCCACTACCCATATCAGTAAAATAGAACGAGGACTTACTGAGGTCTCAAAAGAAACAATCCAATTATTAAGTGATCGATTAGGAATCCAAATGGAGAAGGAATTAGAGAATTATAAGAGTATCGATTCCCTTCTAAAAGAATGGCATGAATCAATCATTAAGAAGCTGCAGAACAAGGCAGATTCTATAAAGAAAAGACTGGAAGGGTTTCATTTATTGCAGCTCCAGGATTTTTATCGAACGTATACCTTGATTCTTTCTAGATATCATTTATTTTCCGGAGAAAATCAACTTGCGAAACGTCTCATTAAAGAAATGGAGATGTGGTCAGGACTTAGTCCATATGAGCATAATATGTTGCTGCACATAAAAGGAATTTATCACATGAGGGTAAACCACGATTACTTCAAAGCCATTTCAGTACTTAAGAAGATTAGCCTGGACGACTATTCTAACCGGGAATATTTTTATGATTTAGCCGTTGCCTACCATTCCATTCATTCAAATGTATTAGCCTACTTTTATGCGAATAAAGCATTGCAATTCTTTGTAGAGAAGCGCAGTTTCTCCCAGATGATCGAGTCAGAGATGCTGATGCTGCTCCAACTTGAACAATCCGATGATTCCAATGTGGAAAGCAAAGAATACCAACGATTAATAGACATGGCTGAAGCCTACGAACTGGAGCACCAACGAGCACTTCTTCACCATAACTACGCCTATCACCAACTCAGAAGTGGAGAATTCAAGTCAGCAAGCGAACTCTACAAAAAGTCCGTCAACACCCGTCAACCACAGGACCCAAACTACCTCGGTTCACTTGAAGGATACATAAATGCCCTTACCAAAGAGGGACGTACCTCGAAAGATGAGTTACTTCAAATTATAGAAGAAGGCTTGACACTATCCCAAAAAACTGAAAACAAAACGTTCTATCACTTCTTTACGTTACACAAATTGAATGTCAATGAAGACAAAAAAGGGTATTTTGAATATTTGGAAGATAAAGCCTATCCTCATTTTCAGGAAAAGGGCTACGTTCTCCCAATGGAGCATTACGGCGTTTTGCTGTTTGATTATTATATGGAAAAAGGAGATGTGGGGAAAGCGAACGTGTATGCCAGAGGTCTGATGGAGAAATTCCGAAAAAATAATCAATTTGTATAACCTCATAACAAAACGCAATGGAGAGGTCTCCATTGCGTTTTTAGTGCTAATTTTCATGTTAGTTTAAAAAAGCCACTCTGCACTTTCTACTACCTTTCGTGATTCACTAATTTCTTAATATCGTCTCTCAGCTCCTGGATGGTTGCATTCATTTGTTTTTGTTGTTTTCCCATTGCGAAAATCTCCATGCTACATGCGATGAATAAAAGGAATAAAATAATATTGATTAGTTCCATCATTGGTATACCCCCTAGAAGAGTCGTTCTTCGCTAGGATACAATAATCAACCAAAAATCGCCTCTGCAGAAGTTGTGTTTTACTCCAATAATGATTTTGAATAAACGATCGGAGCGTCTATGCAAATCTTTGAATCATCGACTAATTCAATTAAAGCAATCCCGGTTATCTTCGCTTTAATTAAGTCTCCTCTTTCTAAACAATGCTTAAAGCCCTGAGATAATTTTTCCGGCGAGAGCTTATTGGCTAAAGTGCAGTGTGGGATCCATTTGTCAGGAAGATAGAGTGGATTAGCTGTTTCACTGAATTCGCGAAAAAAATCATGATGATCCGAATGAAAGTTTAGTAGTTCTCTTGTGATGGTCGGGGAGAAAAATAGAGTTCCGAAGTTTAGAAATGAACCTATAGTGTTGAAGGTGATATCGATCGTTTTTTTATGTTCATAATACTCCTCTAATGCTTTTATGTATTTTTGTTTATCTAATTCTTTATAACTCCCTATCGTAATATGGGGACGGGCATCGTTGATTTCTTCCTCATAATAAGAAATATTTTTTACGGTAAGTTCCTTCCATATGTCTTGTATCAACTCTTCAGTCTTTTCATCGAAAAGAGCGATTACCCAGTACATAGCTTAACCACCTTTCCTAATTATACGGATTGTTCATAAGCTCTTCTTCCTTATACTGTAACATAGTCTCTCTTTCAATGGTTCATAAACTCTTATTTGCAAACGCTTTAACACCTGTTGGATCAAGACTTTGTGCCAAAATCTAAAACCTTTTCCTTTAAAATGATAAAAATCTTTGACATTGATAAGAAAATGATGTAAATTACCTTATGGACGAACATTTATAAAATAACCAAACTTTAATATTCGTGTTTAGGGGTGTAATAATGGAAAATGTATTTGATTACGAAGATATTCAACTTATTCCTGCAAAATGTGTGGTTAATAGCCGCTCTGAATGTGATACAAGTGTGACACTGGGTGGACATACGTTCAAACTGCCGGTTGTTCCTGCCAATATGCAAACTATTATAGATGAACAAATCGCTGTATATTTAGCTGAAAATAATTATTTCTATATCATGCATCGCTTCGAGCCTGAAAAAAGAATTTCTTTTATTAAAGATATGAAGTCTCGCGGGCTGATTTCTTCTATTTCTGTAGGTGTTAAGGATGAAGAGTATGCTTTTGTAGAGCAGTTAGCGGAAGAAAAGCTGACACCGGAGTTTATCACCATCGATATTGCACATGGTCATTCCAATGCGGTAATCAGCATGATTCAACACATTAAAAAACACGTACCTGAGAGCTTTGTGATTGCCGGGAACGTTGGTACTCCAGAAGCTGTAAGAGAATTGGAACATGCTGGTGCTGATGCTACAAAAGTGGGAATCGGACCAGGGAAAGTATGTATTACGAAAATCAAAACCGGATTTGGTACAGGCGGCTGGCAGCTGGCTGCTCTACGCTGGTGTGCAAAAGCCGCTACAAAACCAATCATCGCTGATGGTGGTATCCGTACCCACGGTGATATAGCAAAATCCATTCGTTTCGGTGCGTCCATGGTGATGATCGGTTCCCTATTCGCAGGACATGAAGAGTCTCCAGGAGATACAATTGAAAAAGACGGTAAGCTCTTCAAAGAATACTTTGGATCAGCTTCAGAGTTCCAAAAAGGCGAAAAGAAAAATGTAGAAGGTAAAAAAATGTTTGTTGAACATAAAGGGTCACTGGAACATACGTTGATCGAAATGGAGCAAGACCTTCAATCCTCTATCTCCTATGCTGGTGGTACGAAGCTTGAAGCAATCCGAACAGTAGATTATGTAGTAGTGAAAAATTCAATTTTTAATGGCGACAAAGTATATTAATCTCTTATCATAATGACTTGAGCTGGGTACATTCGTATCCGGCTCTTTTTTTTATTAGGGACGGACCTCTATACCTATATACTATCCGAATTATCGAAGATTTTGCCAATCGGAGGTCCGTCCCTCTTACCTTCCTCTTACCTTCATTTAAGAAGTTATAGACACCGGGGGAAATTAAGCTATAATTAGTTTTAATATTATCTTGGGAGGTGAAGTGACTGTGGTGAGATTGTTGTTATTGATGGTATTGAGCATGTTATTCGGGACAGTTCCTGTTCAACAACAGAATCAAAGCCTAATTTTCTTAAGTTTTGATGATGTGGCTACTATTTCTGACCATGTGTTTTTAACCGATGCAGAAATGATTATCGACGCGGTCCCTTCACTGGTTCAGAAACAAGATGGTATGACTTCAAATAAAACTTCCATTCTTCCGACATTACACTTTAAATTAATCCCTTTAGCTGGATGTCTATTTAGCACTGAGATTTTTCCAGACTCATTGGGCTTTCTTGAAGTAGTCATGTCCCATTCAAATTACCTCTGAGTCCTTACATTCTAAAATACATGTGATCGTAAACCCTTTTTTCTCTTTGCAGTTAAGAGTTTTTTTGCAATGCCTATTTAAAATAAACATTGGTCCTTGAAAATTAAATTAAACTGAGGTGCATTCATATGAGAAATTATGAATATCGTAAGGAATCTATTGCTTGTTATGTCTTCTGTTCTCTATTCCTATTTAGCTTTGTTGGAACGATACTGATATCTGGAGAAATGAGTGGAAATAGCATCATCTCATCCGTACCTCGATTCTCTTGGGATATGATGATTAAGTGGCAAGAAATTGTTGAAATATTCGACTTAAAGTAAGTTAAGGCAAAGTTTCGTACTGAAACTACTTCAAAAATAAAGCGAGGAAATAAAAATGAATCTGGGTTTCGGTGAAATAGCGATTATCTTGTTCGTAGCACTACTATTCTTTGGACCAAGCAAACTTCCAGAGCTCGGAAAAGCTGCAGGTGTTTCTTTGAGAGAATTTAAACAGGCAGTCAGTGGATTGATGGAGGATGAGGATACAGA
Source organism: Rossellomorea sp. H136 (assembly GCF_056838065.1). Lineage (NCBI taxonomy): Bacteria > Bacillati > Bacillota > Bacilli > Caryophanales > Bacillaceae > Rossellomorea > Rossellomorea sp. H136. Next base: position 2,400,638 of record NZ_CM166371.1, on the reverse strand, counting down.
CCATAATGGTGAAAAGAATATGAATAAAGATCAATAGTACTGCTTAACTGTTAGGGACGGACCTCCAACAGACTGAAAATCTGATAACCTGGAAAATCGGATCATTTGGAGGTCCGTCCCTCCCTATTTAAAAACACGAACCTACGCAGGGGTAGGTTCGTGGAGTTCTTTAGGTGAATCGAAGGTTTTGTAGTGGTTTGATTGCTTGTGCAGACTGAGTTTCACCGTAGAATAGGATTGTTGGTTCTGTTACGATGGTTTCTCCTGTGGCTGCAGACCACTCGTTTGTTGAGGCGACTAGAAGCACATCTTGGTTCAAATAAGCTTCTGACCGTTTTCTGGTGCTAGGGTGAACAAATGTCACAGATTCTGGGTGATCATCCGATCCAACCGTAATAAATGGTGTATCTCTCAGTACGAATTCCTCTACGCCTGCATAGTATTTATGGACCATACCTTGTGTAGGTAGTTTAACGAAACTGGATGTTAATGTTTCTCCAGCCTTGAAAAAAGCCTCTAAATCCATCAACTCTTTCGTATACGTTCTTCCTGAATCCTGCTGAATCTCCGCGTATACAGCCAGGACCGGCACTTCTGGAAGTGTTAAAGCATATTGACGAAGAACAATTCCCTTCATCTTTTCATGCTCCTTAAATTCTGTTGTTAAACAAAGCCCTTCCCACTGATGGCCGTGTTGCTCCCACTTTGTTACAGATCCGATTGCAGTATTCTCTTTCAACATTGAATAGGAACTAACGGCTTGGAAAGAGTATCTGATACCTCCCCCCCACGGATTCCACCACGCCCGTGGACCCGGGTTTGGATATTGATGATCCAACGTTTCCTTACCGTCAATCGATAAGGAATAGATACCAGGATAATAAGCAGATGACGCTTTAAACGAAATGACGCCATTATCTACAGACCAAACATCTTCGTTCCTCTCAACCTTTACTTCCCTCTTCCCCTTAACAAGTTGCATAACTTCTACTTTTCCGAAGTGACTTTTGGATTCGAATTGCCCCTCTATCCATTTTACACCTGGTGATGAATGCTCAATTTCAAGATTCAAACGGGTAACTGACTCAGCTTTATCCACTTTTTTCGCGAAAGATTCATTTTCTGAATGAACGGTTAATTGACCATGAATATAAGGAGTAAGCATGGATTGGAATGAATAATCTTCCCTTTCACCAACAGTAGAAATAATATCTCCACCTGTTTTATCTAAAGTATACAGGGGCAGCTCTTTCATGTCCCCTCCATCACCCAACACCAACTCCCGCCACTTAGACCAGTGGTTGGATGCATTGATCCCGACCTGGATTGGACCTAAGCACGTTTTTTCCTGGGATTGTATCAGGTCGATTTCATATTCAAGAGCCATTCGCCAATCATCTTTTCTTCCAAGTGCTTCCTCTGGCCAAGCAAGGCCGATAGTATCTCCAATTGAAGAATTTGTGAAAATCCATCGTTCAGCCATATCTTTATCATTAATATACTCCATAAAAGGAACCAGTGACTCATTCCCAATTAAGACTCCGTCCCTTTGTGGGATAGCCATTCCTTCGTAGTTAATAAGAACAGGCTGAATCAGGGAAAGATGCTTCCTGTCTTCTTCTCCAGCATTAACCACTTCATGTGTGATTTCCACTAAGCCATCACCGTAAATCTTAAAATAGGTGTTGAGGAGCATGGAGGAAAATGCATCCGACTTTAGTGTTGTTTTCATCACGAAAGCTTCAGGAAGCTCAATATATTCTACAGTAGTAGCTTCTTTTTTAGAAAATTCTTCACTATAGGGTTTTCCAAATTTCGGAGTGAAGAAAGTTATCGGATCTTGGGTTGCATTCATAGAGCCTACTTTGACGATATGGTTTCGTTTTTCAATCTCTACGTAGTGCGGACCGTTAAACCCTATCCAATTCTCTTCTGTCTCGCCACCAAATTTTGCCCCAAAACCCGGTAGAGCCAATGAAAGCCGAGTGGAAAAAGTAGTGGCCTCCCCGTTTTTTCGTTCAACAGCTACATTCACCTCTTCTGACAAAAAGCCATTTTTTAATAGCTGGATCGGAAGTGGAATCGAAACTCTCTTTTTCCCTTCCATTTTCACCATCACTTCTGAAGTTTCCCACTCTACTACCTTATTTACTGGCAGTTTAATCGTCCAGGTAGTTTCTTCTTCTAATTGACTTTCCAAATCAAGATAGAGCATTCCTTTACAATGTGATTTCCAATTCTTTTTTACCGATCTTAAATGAAGCTTTCCCGCTTGTTTAGGGAAGACCCCTAGTGCTAATGGGATTGATTGACCATCCACCTCAACTGTCACCCCAACAGTCGGGTGCTTTTTCCAAGGACTTGGTTGACTAGCTGGCATAGAGACACTGACAGGGAAATCTCCAATCCAGTTCTTACCCACTAAAACGGTCTCATGGAATTCATTCTTTACATGAGAAGATGATACTCCTTTTAGGGAGATTTCAACCGGATTCTCTTTGCGATTCTCTACATGATAAGTCGCACAGTGTTCTTTTTTCTCGAGCATCTTAAAGTTAGGCAGCCTCATTTCCACTAAAAAATCCTGCGTTTCAACTAAGCGAATGCCTCGTCCCGTTCGTTCAAATTGAATACGAACGAACTCATTTCCTGCTTCCCACTTGTATTCATAATAAGTATGATCTCGATCTTTCAGGCCATCGGGTTTGATTTCAATTAAACGCTGACTTGTTGTATACCAATCATGCTTCTCAAAAAAAGGCTTCAGCCAGTCAATTTGAAGCACCGTGGGGATAAAATTCATCAGGTGAACGGTGTCATCACGTTCCTCCCAGAAGAATCCGCATTTTTTATAAAGTGGAACGGCTTTTGTATTACCCGCCCATGTAAATAAATCCAGTCTCGGCCATTTTAATTCCACAGTCTTCTCTAACGCTTTCAATACGAGTTGTTTGCCGATCTTTAAGCCCTGATACTTGGGATGAACGTTTAGAAGAGGAATGTAAAGGGCACCTTCGTCCTCGCGGTATTCAGACAATCCGCAGTAACCTGCCACATCATCCCCCACAATTGCCAAAAACAGATGAAGATTTGTGGAGTTAGCTTCCTTATCTTTCACGTCTTGTTCAGTAGTGACAACCGAATCTCCACCCCAGTTTTCACGGCTTTCATTCCACATTTTCGCGATTCCTTTTGCTAATCCTTCATGATATTCTACAATTTTCACTTGCTCCAATGTCGTCTTCATAATGTCCTCCTACACTAGGTTTTAATATATATAACCTCATCCTTATTGATTTTTTGCATTACATCGACGATTTTAATCATCGTCATCGCCTCCTTTCATTTAGTTGGAAAGATTTTCTTCCTCATCCACAGTTTAAGATTTTATGTTTAGTAAGTAAAGAATATTCTAACTTAAAAAAAGATTTCATTTACTTATGTAATTTGTAAGTTAAATGGGAAATGCAGAATAATTTCAGTCAGACTAGACAAACCTACAAGATAAAAAGAAGGTTTTGGTATTGAAAATGAAACGACATATCCCAATTGTTCTATGCATGATTTTTATTGCCAACGCGGCGATAGTTGACCTGAAACCCGTACACGTACATGCTCAACAAGAGATTCCCTCTTATGCTAAATGGGGAAGTCTGGCAGTGAAAAAGACTAAAGAGAAATATCCAGATGCGGCGATTGTTGACTATCTCCATATCGGGAAGGAAAACGGATCGAAGGTATCGACAGAGAAATTTAAACTATGGTTAAAACGTGGAGGGAAAGAATTTGGTGTGTTTGTGGACATTCAATTTGAAACGGATACTGAAAAGCTGATTGATATCAAATTCACGGAAACGGATCGATAATTGAAAGTCTTCTGTCAATTAAGGAACTCACCTCTTAGAAAGCTAATCTAAGAGGCCTTTTTGGTTTATATACGCATTCACCCATTCCCTCGATGTATCATATATACATTTCAGGTTTATAATTTTATGGATATTTCCAAAAAGGGGAAATCAGTTTATGTATTTGATAATACTAATATTAAGAAAAACGGCCGAGGGCTCGGATACGTTGCGCCTAACCCCCCCGGAGGTATTCGGGCTATCCAATGGCATCAACCCTGAAAATATCGCCGAGGCTTTGTCACCAATGAAGGATTCGGTTGTCATAGGTCCCCCGAATCAAAATCGAAATAGGATTGGGTCCCCCATAAAGATGCTGAATTAATCTAGGAATGATGGAAACAAATCGTCCAATATAAATAATAAATCCATTGATTTATATAATGGTCAATAGGTATGGATAATCCCTAACAATTGAAGACAAGTTTATCGAATGAGTAAAAAAAGATCAAAGGTCATGTCACCTTTGATCTCTTTTAAGTTCACAGCTTCACTCTCTGCAAACGCAGGGCATTCAAAACAACGGACACAGAACTAAATGCCATTGCAGCTCCGGCAAGCCATGGTGCTAAGAATCCCATTGCGGCGATGGGGATGCCGAGTGAATTATAGGCCAGGGCCCAGAACAGGTTTTGTTTAATATTACGAATGGTTTTCTTACTCATAAAGATAGCATCGGCAATGCTGTTCAAGTCACCGCGGATAAGGGTGATATCGGCAGCTTCCATGGCTACGTCTGTACCTGTACCGATCGCCATTCCGATATCAGCCATCGCAAGTGCAGGGGCATCATTGATTCCATCTCCCACCATCGCGACTTTCTTTCCTTCCTTCTGCAGTTTTTGAACTTCCATTGCTTTTCCTTCAGGTAATACTTCCGCAATTACATGATGGATATGAGCTTCTTTTGCAATTGCTTCAGCGGTACGCTGATTGTCACCAGTGATCATGATGACTTCTAAGCCCATATCTTTTAACCGTAGAATGGCTTGTTTAGAAGTATCTTTTATAGTGTCTGCTACAGCGACAAGGCCTGCATAGTTTCCATTAATAGAAACGAGCATAACCGTCTTTCCTTCAGTCTCAAGAGTTTGTTTGGTTTCTATCACATGATTGATTTGGATACCATTATGTTCCATAAGTTTCGTGGTACCGATGACCACTTCATTAATCCCAACTTTTGCTTTTACACCATACCCTGGTATAGCATCAAATTCTTCGCTTCCTAATAATGTAATTCCTTTTTCTTTAATCCCTTTAACGATTGAAACAGCTAGTGGATGCTCCGAAGACCGTTCCACTGCTCCAACCAAAGCAAGAAAATCCACTTCATCAAATCCAGCTTCCACTTTTACATCTGTTAATACCGGCTCACCGTTTGTAACAGTACCCGTTTTGTCGAGAACAACGGTTGTAATTCCATGGGTCGATTCCAAATATTCTCCACCTTTAAAGAGAATCCCGAATTCAGCTGCACGTCCCGATCCTGCCATTATCGAAGTCGGAGTCGCTAACCCAAGGGCACATGGACAGGCAATCACAAGTACGGCAATCAGTTTTTCAAGTGCTTCGGCAAAATTACCTGGTTCAACCCAAATGTACCAGACAAGAAATGTCAGGACTGCAATTCCTACAACGATAGGGACGAATAAACCCGAAATTGTATCCGCTAATCGTTGAATAGGAGCCTTGGAGCCTTGAGCATTCTCCACCACTTTGATAATCTGTGCCAGGGCGGTATCTTTCCCCACCTTTGTAGCTTTCATTTTAAGGAATCCGTTCTTATTAATTGTGGCACCGATTAATGTATCACCTATAGATTTATCCACCGGAACACTTTCTCCTGTAATCATCGATTCATCGAGTGCTGAACGACCTTCGATGACTTCTCCATCTACAGGAACTTTTTCACCTGGTTTGATGTAGACGATATCTCCTGTTACAACGTCTTCTAAAGGGATTTCCACTTCATTTCCATCTCTTTCAACCGTTGCTGTTTTAGCTTGAAGACCCATAAGCTTCTTTATGGCTTCAGAAGAACGACCCTTTGCCTTGGCTTCAAACAATTTCCCGAGAATAATGAGTGTGATTAAAATGGCACTTGTTTCAAAATATAGCTCAACCATATGCATTCCCGATCCAATGGACTGATAGGCAAGAAATACACTGTAAAAGTAAGCTGCCGATGTACCAAGTGCGACCAAAACATCCATATTGGCACTCTTGTTTTTTAATGCTTTATAAGCCCCAAGGTAAAATTGTTTCCCGATAATAAACTGTACAGGTGTTGCTAAAGACATTTGCACCCAAGGGTTCATTAATATATCCGGTAAGGGGATGAACGATGTAAATTCAAAATGACTTACCATTGACCACAATAGGGGCAGCGATAATAATAGTGACCATATGAATTTACGTTTATGCTTCTGAATCTCTTGAAGTTTATGATCGGTTTGTTCTTCTTGATTCTTATCATTTTTCACTGTTGCACCGTAGCCAATTGAATCAACCTTTTTAATGATTTGATCTGTCGTGATTGTCCCAGGGGTATACTCAATGGTTGCTTTTTCTAATGCCAAATTAACCGTTGCATGTTGTATACCAACTTGCTTATTTAATACTTTCTCGATTCTTGCAGAACAAGCAGCACAGGTCATCCCGGTAATATCAAACTCGGTTTTTTTCAGTTGAACGTCATAACCTAGATCTCGAATCCTTTTTTGAAGATCCATTGGTTTCACTACTTCAGGATTGTATTTTACCGCTGCTTTCTCCATCGCGAAGTTGACCGTAGCCTTTTCTACACCTTCCATTTTATTTAAACCTTTTTCAATTCGATTCGCACAAGCAGCGCAAGTCATACCTGTTATATCTATATTGGTTTCTTTATGCTGAGCCATTTCCAATCCCTCCATACCTATATGGGGTATACTTTATAGTAAAAGAAAACCGTGCCGAGAAAGCACAGTATTCTTACACGACATCATATCCCTGATCATCGATTGTTTCTTTGATGTCATCAAGCTTTACTTGTGAACCATCGAATTCAACTTCTACTTTCTTGTCTTCCAAACTTACTTGCACCGATTTCACACCGTCTAATTTAGCCACACTGCCTTCAATTGCTTTAACACAATGTCCACAAGACATACCTTCCACAGTTAACGATTCTTTTTGCATCTGTAAACTCTCCTTTATTTTTTCATGAGTTTTTGGATTGTAACCATGACTTCATCTAATACTTCTGTGTCTCCTTCTTGAATTCGATCAAGAACACATGTTTTCATATGACCTTCTAATAGAATTTTGGCTACGCTGTTGAGGGCAGATTGAGTGGCGGATATTTGGGTAATGACGTCGTCACAATACGTATCGCGCTCAATCAAGCCTTTAATTCCTCTTATTTGTCCTTCAATCCGATTTAATCGCGTTACAAGATTTTTCTTAACTTTATCAGAGTGATGGCTTTTCCGAATACCTTCATAAGAGCATGCAGCATCATCCATTACACGCTCTTCTTCTTGAATCACGGATGGGTTAATCTCAGGATTTTTTTCATTCTTTTCATCGGTCATCTTCCCCACCTCCATGCTCTTAATATACTATACCCCAATATGGTATGTAAAGAAAATTGATTTGATACATTTTTATTGGTTTATTCTAAGAGTTACACCTTAAATGGGTCTCTTATACCGCTGTCTTTTCTTCCTACATCAAAAAAAGCGCGTCTCCATATTGGGATCCACGCATTTTATATCTTATCTCTATATGTTTGTTGATTTCATCTTCCTCATCCAGGTATAGCGTAATTGAGTATCTCAAAGAGCGAGCGCGGATAGAACGTTTTTACAGGGAGAACGAAATAATTTACTTAAATAGACAACAAAAAGGTAAAGAATCCCGTGGGAAAATGCTGTTTTTTTACTGATTAAGTTTAGCTAAATAATCGTATAGGAACTTTCCGATTTTGGCAATTGTGTCTCGCGCAGAATCGTTTTCTTCAAGTCCGTCAATTAATACAGCTATGTAGGCAGTTTTTTCTTCACACCGAACTATTGCACAATCATGTTCAACCCCAGGTAATTCCCCTGTTTTGTTTGCTATAAAGACTCTCTCCCTGTCCATTCTTGTCGGAAGCTTGGTGACAAATTGTTGCTGATGCAATATAAATAGCATTTTTTCACGGCTTTCCTCACTAAATAGTGGGCTCTGGTCTAGTATACGTAAGCAGTTGATGATATCAGATGCAGAGGTGAAATTGTCATACCCTTGATCTATTGCTTGAAAATCCATCAATTTCCGACTAAGATTAGTGTGTTTTAATGCTAAAGAGTTACAAAGGTTATTTATTGCTTCGGACCCTATACGGTCGATAATGAGATTCGTCGCGGTGTTATCCGACACAATGATCATGAGTGTGAGGAGGTCTTCTACCGTCAACGAAATATTTTCGGATAGTGTTGACAACACTCCTGCCCCTCCAACTCTACACTCTTTAGGGACCATTACCATTTCATTTAAATCGATTTTCCCTTGCTCTGCCTGCCGAAAGCCTTCAAGTAAGATCGGAACCTTGATTAAACTTGCGGCAGAATAAGGAGTGTCATTATTGATTTGGATGGAGTGTGATGGCAGGTCAATGGCTACGCTGACCCTGCCTATACATTTATCAATAGCGTCCAGAATTCTTTCCTCTAATAATTTCCCATTCATCCACAATTCATCCTTTACTTTGTGACCGCTACTTCGTCATGATCCTTTGTGATTTCATTGTCGTATAAGTGACAAGCAATAAAGTGCTTTTCTTCTACTTCCTTCCATTTAGGTTTATGGCTAGAGCATGCTTCCATGGCTACAGGACAGCGGGTTCTGAATACACAGCCACTTGGTGGATTGATTGGACTGGGGATTTCTCCTTGAATGATCATTCGTTCACGCTCATCCTCTACATCGGGATCAGGGATGGGGATAGCTGAAAGTAATGCTTGGGTATAAGGGTGAAGAGGCTTTTTATATAGCTCCTTACTCTCGGTTAATTCAACCATATGTCCCAGATACATCACTCCGATGCGGTTACTAATATGCTTTACCATAGAAAGATCATGAGCAATGAATAAAAAGGTCAACTCCTTTTCTTTTTGAAGCTTTTTCAATAGGTTTACGATTTGAGCTTGAACGGAAACATCAAGAGCAGAAATCGGTTCATCGGCGATGATGAAATCTGGATTAAGGGCAAGTGCACGAGCTATGCCAATTCGCTGACGCTGTCCGCCACTGAATTCGTGGGGATAGCGATTCGCATGATCCCTATTCAGCCCGACATCTTCCAAGAGCTGATAAATACGTTCCATCTGCTCTTTTTTATCCCGGTATATATTGTGTGCATCCATCGGTTCTGCAATGATTTCACGTACCGTTGAACGGGGGTTAAGAGAAGCGTACGGATCCTGGAATATCATCTGCATGTTTCGATAAAAGGACAGCTTTTCTTTATCAGAGAGTGTATGAACGTTCTTCCCGTCATACAGGACTTCCCCTTCTGTCCTGTCATACAAACCGATAATGGTGCGGCCAGTAGTCGACTTCCCGCAACCCGATTCCCCTACTAGACCGAATGTCTCACCTTTATATATATCAAATGAAATACGATCCACTGCCTTTAAGGTTTTACCTTTTTCAAGCTGAAAGTATTTTTTTAATTCCTTTACTTCGAGTAGTTTGTGATTCGTCATGATGATTCCTCCGTTTCCCCCCAGTAGCGCCTTGCTATACACAGCTCTTTCTCGTAGTAGGTACCTTTCAGGGAAAGAATTTCAATGGTTTTCCCAGTATTGGGAGAGTGGATCATCTGTCCGTCACCATGATAGATTCCAACGTGATGAATGCTCCCCTTCCCTTCTTCATAAGCAAAAAATAAAAGATCACCAGGCTCTAATAGATCCAGTGCTACTTCTTTTCCGGCTTTAGCCTGGTCATTAGCATCTCGTGGAATCAGATAACCATTCGCCTTGCACATGGTATAACTGAAGCCTGAGCAATCAAACCCATAGCTCGTCATCCCTCCCCATAAATAAGGAAGATTAAGAAAAGCTTCTCCTGAAGTGACGATGTCTTGGCCACTACCCCTTTGATCGTTAACCTTCGTGGTTGAGATGATTACATCTTTCTGTTTTAAGAAGCGTGTACCTAACGGAGTCAAAACTTCTATAACATGAACATGCTCTTTCACAACGGGTAAAATCGTTTGGAAACTAAGTTCCAATTCCACCTCATTCTCTTCATTGATTAAATCCGCAAATTTGCTTGTAATTATGGCATATGTATCCGTATGAGGTAACTCCCCGTGTGAAAGTTGATCGCTTGGGACCCAACCAGGGTACCCTTGATTGTCTTTCGATGTAGCTTGGTCTGGAATGATCACACGAGACCAACCGTCCTTCTCTTCCATCACCAATACTTCCTGGCCGAATATAGCTTGAGATTGTATACGGTTTTCATCGCACAGAGCCAACCGGGTTTCATGTGTCAAGGAATCTAACCATTCGTTGATTTGCACGGGATTGGAAACGGCAGGTGAATCCAAATCACGGGCTGAATCCTTGGATGTCCATACGGTTGATACAGGTACTGTTATTAGCGCTTTTGTCGTCATATTAATTCCCCCTCATATTCATTTAAACTAATACTCTCTCAATCCCTAATCCAGGTTGGGTAGGCATCTTTATCATTCGACCGTTATATTCTATGCCTCCCACTACAATATCTTTTGCCAACATAAGAGGGGCGTCGAAATCAAATCGGGTCACGTTTTTCTTGCTTGCTGCAAAATGAGCTGCGCCCGTAATCCCAAGGCGCGTTTCAATCATGCTCCCTACCATACATTCGACACCACAAACCTCCGCGAGATCGTTAATTTTCTGAGCGTAATAAATGCCCCCGGCTTTCATGAGTTTGATATTGATCAGGTCTGCACTGCGGGTTTTTAACACTTCAAATGCTTGATATGGTGTAAAAACACTCTCATCTGCCATAATCAGTGTATCCACTCCATCAGTGACTCTCTTTAGCCCTTCAATATCATGAGCAGGTACAGGCTGCTCGACTAACTCAATATTAAGATCAAGGTCTTCCAGTTTACGAATCGCTTTGACAGCCGCTTTCGATTCCCAGCCTTGATTGGCATCCAGTCGAATTTTGATATCGAACCCGATTCGTTGGCGGATCTCATGAATTCTTTTTATATCCGTCTCGATATCATCTTTTCCTACTTTGACCTTCAGTACGTCAAAGCCTTGCTTCACATAGGCTTCTGCATCTTCACCCATTTCTTTTGGGCTATTAACGCTCACAGTATAATCGGTCTCCAGCTCATGACGGTACCCACCAAGAAATTGATAGAGTGGAATATTACAGTGCTGAGAAAGGCAATCATATAAGGCCATATCTACAGCAGCCTTTGCGCTTGAATTACGGACAATTAATGAATGTAAATGTTGAAAAAGCTGTTCGTAATTTAAGAGACTCTTACCTATGATGGCCGGCTTGATCACTTGTAGGATGGCCCATTCAATGCTGGATAAGCTGTCCCCTGTAATGACGACTGTTGGGGGTGCTTCCCCCCATCCAACGGTTCCGTCATCACACGTTAATTTCACAACGATGGCTTCTGCCACTTCAACAGTGCGCAACGCAGTTTTAAAAGGAGTATGCAGCGGGATAGCTGTTCGGAATGTTTCCAATTGATGGATCTTCAATTATTCTCATCCTCTCTTATGCCTGTTTCTACGATAAATGTTTGGTTATACGTATTCATTCGTCCCATGCTACCTAATGGTATGCCGATACTTGGGGAAGAATGACCGATATGAAATCCTTTTAAAACAGGTTTACCAGCATCTGAAATATGTTCTTTAAGCACCTCATCGAGAGTCAGAGATTCTTCGTGTTTTTCTGGCACACAGTTTTTGAAATCCCCGATGATGATTCCAGATGCTTCATCGAATTTCCCCGCCATTTTCAGTTGATTCATCATTCGGTCCACTTTATAAGGTTTTTCATCGATATCCTCGATAAATAGGATTTTACCTTTTGTATCCACTTCAAAAGGAGTCCCTAAAGTGCTAACCAATAAGGTAAGATTTCCACCTATTACAGGTCCGCTTGCTGCGCCTTCTACAACAGTTTCCAACATGGAAAGTTTGTTTGTATATTCGATGTCTTCCGAACGGAACAACTGTTCAAAGGAACTCTTCGTTAATGCATCTACACCCGAAAGACCAATATCTGAACTTAACATAGGACCATGAAACGTAACGAGTCCCGTTTGTTGTTGAATAGCTGTATGTAAAAAAGTGATATCACTATATCCCCAAAAGATTTTCGGGTTTTCCCTTATCAAGTTGTAATCCAATCGGGATACGATACGTCCTGTGCCGAAACCGCCGCAAGCACAAATGATGGCTTTAACGTCACTGTCTTTGAACATCATATGTATATCTTCTATCCGTTCTTGATCATAACCTGCCAGGTACCCATATTTCTTATGGACGGATTTCCCCAGTTTTATGTCCAAACCTAATTCTTCAAGGAATGATAAGGCTTTTTTTAATGGTTCAGGTTTCGGAGGGCTTGCAGGAGCAATGACACCTATTGTATCCCCTACATTGAGTTTTGAAGCTTTTATCACCATACATTACCCCTTTCGTAGAAAAAGAGGGAGCAAACGCAAGGCTTCAAGTAGCCTTGCGTCTTCTCCACTCACTATTAGTTCAAGCACTTATTTCTTGTCTGCCCATTTTAATTCCATGTATCCAACTGGATGACGAACGATACCGGATACATCTTCATTTTGTAAATACACGTGGTTGTAGAAGTGGATAGGAATGATCGGCATTTCATCCATTAAGATTTTCTCTGCTTCATACATTAATTCGAAACGCTTCGCTTCATCTGCTTCATTCATGGCTTGTTTGATTAAGCTGTCGAACTTTTCGTTACTCCAACCTGTTCGGTTCATAGAGTGGCCTGTTTGGAAGTTCTCCAGGAAGTTGATCGGGTCTGCGTAGTCTGCCAGGAATGAGCTTCGTGATAATTGGAACTTCAATGCTTTTTGCTCGTCCTGGAATACGTTCCATTCCATATTGGCTAATTTAACGTCAACCTCCAAGTTTTCCTTGAACATTTGTTGAAGTGCTTCAGCAATTTTCTGATGTGTATCACTAGTACTGTACGTTAAGGTTACTTCAGGTAGCTTATCGTACCCTTCTTCTTCCATTCCTTTTTTCAGAAGGGCTTTCGCTTCTTCGATATTTGTTTTCGCTAAATCTCCATTTGCTTCCCGGAAGTCTTTCCCGGAAGGATCTTTGAAACCTTTTGATACGAAGCCGTAAGCTGCTTTTTCCTTATTCTTTGTCACAAATTCGACCATTTGTTGTTGATCTACCGCCATAGCAAATGCTTTACGGATGTTTTGATTTTGGAAAGGCTCTCTTTCTAAATTGAAACGGTAGAAGTAGGTTCCTGCTTGATCTTCTACATTCACTTTGCCTTCTTCGAATAACTGTTTACTTAAATCAGCTGGTACGTCTGCTGTATCCAGCTCCCCCGTTTTGAATAATTGATAATCCGTGTTTGTATCGTTCACCATTGCCCAATGAACTTTATCCAAATTCACTGAATCTTTATCCCAATATTGATCATTCTTTTCCATGACAAAGTGGCTGTCATGCTCCCATTCAGTTAATTTAAATGGCCCATTTGCAACGAATGTATCAGCTTCTGCAAACCACTCAGGGTTTTCAGTAGCAACCTTCTCATTGATTGGGAAGAACGCTGGATTCGCAATGACGCTTAAGAAATATGCTTGTGGACTTGTTAAAGTCACCTCAAAAGTTTTCTCGTCCTTCGCTGCTACCTTCACTTCATCAGCTGACCCTTTTCCTGTATTGAAAGCTTCTCCACCTTCAATGAAATAACCCAAGAAGGCAGCCGGTGATCCCGTTTCCGGATTCAACAGACGTTTCCAGGCAAAAACGAAGTCTCCAGCGGTTACATCATCTCCATTAGACCATTTGGCATTGTCACGAATGTGGAATGTGTATACTTTTCCATCTTCGGACACGTCCCATTTTTCTGCCATTGCCGCTTCGGGTTCATGATTAGCGTTTAAACGCGTCATACCTTCCATTAAATTGTTTAACGCTGTCCAGGAATAGGAGTCGAACCCAATAGGAGGATCAAAAGACGTTGGTTCAGCACCATTATTCAAGTGAAGAACCTTTCCTCCATTTTCTTTCTTACTGTCTCCACTGTTTGACTCACTGCCTGCATCCTTCGTAGCTGTACAAGCCGCCAACACAAACAATAGCATTCCTGCTAAAAAAACTGATAATAGCTTCTTCATTTTCTTCCCCCTCTTATTCTTTTTATCTATCAAACAATTAACCTAACGGATGGTTAAGCTAATCGATGAAAGCATCGCTTTTTTTGCACGCTTATCCTGTAGCCAGCAGTCAACGTGGTGATCGTTTGATAGCTGTGTTTTCGCAGGATATACACGGTCGCACACTTCCATCGCCTTTTCACACCGGGGAACGAAAGGACATCCAACGGGTGGTGAAAATAAATCAGGCGGTGAACCGGGTATCGGAATCAGATCTTCCCCATCAAGATCAAGTCTTGGAACTGATTTCAGTAACCCTTGTGTATACGGATGTTGAGGGTGATAGAAGATCTCTCTTCTGTTTCCTTCCTCTACAATCTTACCGGCATACATGACGGCAATACGATCAGCAACTTGAGCTACTACACCTAAATCATGGGTAATCAAAATAATCGAGACTCCGGTTTTCTGTTGGATTTCTTTGAATAATTCCAAAATCTGAGCTTGAATGGTTACATCGAGAGCTGTTGTTGGTTCATCGGCGATTATTACGTCTGGTTCGCATACGAGTGACATGGCAATAACAATCCGCTGCCTCATTCCTCCACTAAATTGATGGGGATATTGCTTAATTCGTTCTTCAGGGTTTGGAATACTGACAAGTGTCAACATCTCAATCGCTTTTTGTCTAGCCTGTTTCTTGGAAACGTCGTTATGCTGCAGAATTCCTTCTATGATTTGCTCCCCGATTGTCAGGGTCGGATTCAGTGCTGTCATGGGATCCTGAAAAATCATCGAGATATCGGCCCCTCGAATCTTTCGCATTTGCGGTTCGGTTACACCTAAAAGATCTTTTCCTTTAAATAGTATCTTGCCGTTCGTCACTTTCCCAGGTGGACTCGGAATTAACCTCATAATGCTTTGAGAAGTTACACTCTTTCCGCATCCTGATTCGCCGACAATGGCGAGCGTTTCCCCCTTATGTAAATCAAAGCTCACTCCCCGAACCGCTTTGACTTCCCCCCCATATGTCGAGAAATGTACATGTAGATCTTGTACAGATAATACGTGATTCATGATGATTACCTCCTTAGCTTAGGATCAAGTGCATCTTGTAGTCCGTCTCCTAAAACGTTGAATGAAAACATAGTTAGTGAAATAAATAAAGCCGGGAAGAATAATCGCCACCAATAGCCTGATAGAATCGTAGATAAGCCGTCATTAGCCATTACTCCCCAACTAGCATAAGGAGCTTGAATTCCCAATCCAAGGAAACTTAGGAATGCTTCCGCAAAAATAGCGCTAGGTACGGTCAGTGTCATCTGAACGATAATCGGTCCCATCGTATTAGGCAGGAGATTCTTCCGTATGATACGGGCTGTTTTCGTACCAAACGTTTTAGAAGCAAGAATGAACTCATAGTTTTTTATTTGCAGTACTTGTCCCCTAACAATTCGGGCCATCCCGATCCAGCCCGTCACGGTTAAGGCAACGATAATAGTGAGCAGGCCCGGCCCCATCACGACCATTAATAAAATCACAACTAATAGGTAAGGTAATCCGTATAGAATTTCAACAACACGCATCATAACATTATCGGTTTTACCACCCTTATAACCTGCAATGCCTCCATATACAATCCCGATAACAAAATCAATGAGTGCGGCCATAAAACCTACAAATAACGATATGCGTGCACCGTACCATGTACGGGTAAATACATCTCGTCCCATATCGTCGGTACCAAACCAGTGATTACCGGAAGGAGGCAGGTTTTGGTTCGAAAGTGTTTGCTTCGTTACGTCATGGGGAGAAATAATGGGGCCAATGACAGCCATCACAATTAATCCGATTAAAAAAACAAAGCCAAGCATTGCCAGCTTATTTTTCACAAGGCGCTTCCACGCATCCTGCCAATAGGAAAGACTCGGTCGGACCACCGCTTCCGCATCATCTTTATTCCTCTTCTTGGGTGTAAACCACTCATCCAGTACGTCTGGAGTCACATTTGGTTCTTGGTGTTTTGGAACTCCCATTATTTCGCCTCCTTCTTATGTAACTTAATACGGGGATCAAGGTAACCATAAGCTAAATCCACTAAAAACAGCATAAGTATGAGAAATGCACTGTAAAATACAGTCGTCCCCATAATGACAGGATAATCACGCTGATTGATGCTCTCCACGAAATACTTTCCCATTCCCGGAATCGCAAAGATTTGTTCAATGACGAATGTACCTGTTAATATTCCTGCTGCTAGAGTACCCAGTACAGTTACAACCGGAAGTAAGGCATTTCGCAGGGCGTGCTTAAACACAATTTTGATTGGTGACAACCCTTTGGCACGGGCTGTTCGAATATAATCCTGGGTTAACACTTCCAACATACTAGAACGAGTCAGACGGGCAATGATGGCCATTGGCCCTGTTGCTAATGCCAAGGTCGGAAGAACCATGTGACGCCAGCTCGTCCATGTGGCTACAGGGAAGATTCCCCTGTTTACAGCCAATTCCTGAATAAGTAATGTCGCCATCACAAAGTTTGGAATCGAAATCCCGAGTACGGCGAAAGTCATTGCCATGTAATCTATGATTCCGTTATGTCTGAGAGCAGCCAATACGCCTAAAATAATGCCAGACAATACTGCAATTACGAGAGTAATCATTCCCAATTCAAAGGAAATTGGAAATCCCCTTCCTAATAAATCATTTACGGTTTGTGATGGTTGTGTAATAGATGGTCCAAAGTCTAATGAAACAAGGGACTTTAAATAGAGAAAATATTGAATCATCACCGGCTCATTCAAATGATAATGAGCTTCTAAATTTTGCTGTACGATCTCACTTGTATTTCGCTCTTCATTAAATGGTGATCCTGGTATGGCATGCATTAAGAAAAATGTTAATGTCACAATCAACCATAACGTTATCACCATGGCCAGAAGTCGTTTCAACAAATATGTACCCATTGATCTCACACTTTCTAACAGAATGTAGTTCGCATCGCCAGTTCAGTCATCACAAGCATGGCTCTATAGGCTTCCAGAATATCTTTCGCCTCGAATCGTACAGTGGTCGTCCCTGTCTCAAGTTCTGTTCCTGGCATAAGACTTGCCCACTCCGCTTGTCCGTAATTCGCAAATTCGATTCGCAATGTCGGTTGGTCAGGTGGAGTGAGAGGTTTTACGTTTTCTTTATTATGTATCGCTTCTTCGGTTTTCTTCTTTAATAATTGAGTTGATTTCTGAGGTGTCAGACTTTTCGCCACAGAACGGGATATCGTTTCCTTCACGACGGCTGTCGTAACATTAGGGATCAATGCTTCTGCCTCAAGTGCTGCCTGGTCATCTCCGGCAACCATCAACACTGGAACCCCGTAAAACCCTGCAACATACGCATTAAAGCCCAGCTCACCCACGGCAACATCATTGATATACATGTTGCGAACGCCGAAGATCATCGAATGGGACATCACACCCTTCGACGATGCGCGTGCGTGATAACCCACAAAAAAAGCCCCATCAAACGTCTCATCCAGTCCTTGAACCATTGAATATGGTTTCACTCCACCGGAAATCAACTTTGTTTCTGGATGCAGCTTTTCAATTAATAAATTGTTCATCTGTGAATGACTATCATTGACCAGTACTTCGGTGCAACCTGACTCAAAGGCAGCAGATATAACCGTATTCGCTTCCTCGGTCATGATGATTCTCCCACGCTCATAATTATGCTTGCTCGAATCTACATGTGTATGATCAACTAAGCCTGTAATTCCCTCCATATCCACCGACATATATACATTCATTTAGTGCCCTCCTTTCCTAGGAAATATTTATTAAATTTTCTTAATATTATAAATATTAATACGCCTAATTACAACATTTTTTTGAATAAAAAGGAATTTATTCCTATCATCATAAAATAAGGAAAATAGAACTATGTTTAGTTTCATTCAAAAGGTTTTTCACCTTTTTAGACAATAGATGGTTAATTAGAATCTTCAAATCTTATGAAAAACTAAAAATGCGATGGATTTCATAATCGAAATCACACCGCACTCTTTTGTTTATGTAGAGATTAGATACCCTTGGGTTTGAGCGTTGGATGAAGGACAAATGACCTATGATACTATGCATTACTGGTTCATTACGGTTCGCTGATATATTTACTATTTCGCTAATAAACCGAGAATCCCTATTTTCAATTTCTCCATCTTTTCCCCTTTTCAAAGGAAAAGACCTGGAGAATTCACCTCTCCAGGTCTTACACTCGGTTAATGTATGTTAGCTTATTTTATTCAAAAGTTTTTCTGAGTGCTGAGATCCCATCTCTGCCACTAAATCGAGTAATTCTGCTTTCGTTGTCTCATCTAGGCCTTTATAAATAAGGAAAGCTTGTGTTGCATCAGAAGTAATCAACTTTCGGTATAACTTGGATATCCTTTTACTCCTGTGGGTGTCCATTAGATCCTCCTCTATAAATCCTTTCTGTTATTATAATAAATATAGGCTTGTTATTTCAATATATTCTTAAAAAATTATTTATGTTACAAAAATGAATCAACTACATTACAGTCATCCTAATGGTCAACCTTGGAGGAGAAAATAATTTTCTTAACCTTTCTATCACTCTATCTTACATATGAGATTAAAACCAAATCACAATTGATTTTCCCTAGTCATTTTCCTTCTCAAAGAGATAAAGGTAACAAAACATAAAATGATATACATGAAGCCAATAATTAATCCTAATGTTATAGAATAACTCATGACTCTATAGAGTGTCAGCACACCCATGACAATTAAGAGAATAAGGAATAATAATCCGTTCTTCTTATTTTGAAGCAGAATCGATGAAAAAATGGCTAATGCTAGTGTAGTGGAGATTAAATGTCCCATTACTAAAATGACTCCCCACAAAACATCGTTGTTAATAGATATCAAGTTTGATAGTGATTCTTGATACATCATAAGGCCTCCTGAACTTAGTTATTCCAAATTGTATGTATTATTTAGTCTCCTACCTCCTCTGTCTTCAACATGAAAAACAAGAAAAGCCACACCACTAAATCCAATAATCCTAAATACACAAGCGATTATTCCCTGAACAGAATGTGTGACAAGTGTGAATCCCATAACAAAACTAGACCCTACAAGTAGGAGAAGTAACCAGTGTGCATATCTGCTTATATTGTGGCTCATATTAAAGATCCCTCCAAAATATCATTATTCTATTCTCAACATAATATTCCAACATCATTTTATAAAAAATAAGCCACCCCCAAAAGGATAGCTTATTTCACTTTACTTTAAATTTTCAAGAAAAAGCCGCACAACATCTGCCCCACCAATTACAGTACCAAGTGTACTTCCTAAGTTAGCAAGCACGACAATGAGGAGGATTCGCGTTACTTTGTTTCTCCAGAATCCTTTTACACTAAGGACGTCTTCAGATAGGGAGTCAAAGTCACCGACATTTGGTCTGCGGAAATATGCTTGTACGAATCCGGCAAACCATCCTGCTGCCAGAAGTGGATTTAACGACGTGAATGGTGCTGCTACGAATGCTGTCAATATCGCTAATGGATGTCCCAATCCGATGGCTACGCCAAGTGCAGAGAATCCTCCGTTCCATAGTATCCAACTAATTCCCTGTTGTATCCCGGCATCAGGATTGGAAATGAAGGTGTAGGCAATCACGGCAAGGATCATGACGGGAATGGCCCAGCCTATAATCTTTGGCCATTTTGATTTAGCAGGACGTTCGTTCAGTTTGTCCAAATTATGTTCTTTATAAATTTCTTTAGTGATACCAGGAACATGAGCTGCACCTAACACCGCAACAATTTTCTCTCCCGGGGCATCTTTGATTTTCTGGGCAAGGTATTGATCTCGTTCATCGATTAATGGTGTTTTCAATTTAGGAAAAACTTGGGTGAATTCATTTAACATCGAATCCAGCATATCTTGTGATTTGATTTTTTCGAGTTCTTCTTCTGTAATGGTATCGGTACTAAAGATGCTGTATATGATTTGGGTCATGAGTTTTGCTTTGCCACTGAATCCGACACTGTTCCAAATACGGGAGAACGTGATTTGGATATTCCGATCAGCCAATACGAGTTCAGCGCCAGTTTCTTTCGCCGATTCAATTCCCTGAATCATTTCCTGACCCGGCTTGATTCCAAATTGTTTGGCCATCCGTCGCTGGAATGATCCAATGGCTAGATTCATAAGAAGTAAAGTTGCTTTTTTGTCTTTAATTACTTGAAAGATGTCTGTATCTTTCCATTTATCTCCCTCGACGATTGATTGATACCTTGGTTCATCCAGTTCGACACAAACCGTGTCCGGCTGTTCTGCTTCGATCACTTCTTTTACCTGCACCGCACTCTGACGCGATACGTGAGCAGTTCCGATGAGAATGTATTCCTTCCCAACCATATGTATTCTGGTAATATTCTTTTCGTTTTCTGTCGACATAGTGTCCCTTCCTTTAACTCCGTTGACTTCCAATTGGTTTAAATTGAATCTACCTTATAATGATAAACTAGTTTTGGCAAAATTTAAATAAATTCTATACAGAATCGTGAAAGTTATTGATTGTTGCGGTTATTCTTATAAGTTTTGTATGGCTTAAGGTAAGTAATTTGGTGTGTTGATTGTTATTCGTCCGAATTAACGGCGCTATTTCAATTTTATCGGCGAAATTTCAAATATAACGGCGAATTCCTTGTTTTATCGGCGAAATTCAAGATATAACGGCGAATTCATTATAAAGGACATCATGCGTTTCTATAATGAAAAAATCCCATCTAACAGATAGATGAGATCCAAAATTCAATATTAGCATCAACGTCTCTTCTGACACACAGCTTCACTCACCACATCATACATCTTTTCAACTCCTTCAGACGAAGCCTCAAATTGATATGCATTCCCGACATCGATGCCGATATTCAAGGCTTCTTCAGCAGCATCGATATTCGCACCTAGAAAAATGAACTCCCAATTGTATCGCTCCTGTTGATGGCATCTACAAAAAGCAGGAATAAACCGAAAGCATTATTCGAAAATCAGATCGATTCCTGATTATAAGCCGAGTAAGCGTACAGTAGTAGCCCTGTGCCTTTCTTTGGAACTGTCAGATGAAGAAACCAGTGATATGTTGAGTGCTGCCGGTTTCTCACTTTCAGACAGCGAACGATTCGATCTCGTGATTCAGTTTTGTTTAGAGAAGAAAATCCATGATATCGATGACGTGAACCAGGCACTGGATTCCCTTAAGTTAAAACCACTATAAAAAAGTAGAGTGCTAGAAACGGCACTCTACTTCTACTAATATTTCTTTTCAATTTTCTCTTGTAACGTTTCGATTTTTTCTGGAAGAACGAATAAATATTCAATGAGGCCTTCTAGTAATTCCATAAGTAATCCCGCTGTTTCATCGTCAATTTCCCTTTCCAATTCAAGCATTTCATAGAAGGGGGAGTTTGGATGTACAAGGTGGCTCAGGGCCTGGATAGGCTTTGTAAGGTCGACATTCTTGGGTAATTGGTCGAATTGTTCCGATAAGGATTGCCCATTTACTTTGTCTCCATTAAAATTCTTCAGAACACTCTCGAGCACGCGCTTAGACATAACGGCTGTAGCAGAGTTATCCTTCGACTGGCTAACATTTAATGCGGATCGAAATGATCGGACGAGGTCCTGTGGAATCCGTTTATTCCCTTGAATCTGATCCAACGGTCCGTTCGTTGCCAGTGGATCATAAATATAAAGGCCAGCTTCCTCACCCCGATTGACCGAATCATCATTAAGCATGATAACAAATATAGCGGGTTTCTTACACTCTGAACAATTTGCCTCTGCAAACAGTCCTGTTTTGTTCACTTGATAAAAATTGGCCTTCAAAACAAATTCACTTGTCTTTGAGCAGTTTGGACATTGACTCTTGACCTTCTTAGGAACTTTTTGATAACCATACTGAATATGAGACAGTACAGATCCAGGTAATATTTCTCTCATTTGTACCTCCTAAAAACGCAACATAACGAATAGATTTTAACTATTTAGAAAATTTACGATAAATAAAAAAACGCTTTCCTTATATCAAAATTATACCTTTGCTAGAAATGATTACAAGGTTTAATATTTGGAAAATAGGATTTGTGAGATTGGGACTATGAATTGTATGGAGTGACTTAGTTATTCATTCAACCTCCCCAGAGTTTCATCCACTTCAGTTACGATGGATACAAGTAGTTCTTTAGTATATATATCCCTGCTGAGTCTCGGGCTTTGTCCAGACCACAAAGACATGAACTCTGGAACTCCCTGAATACCCGCTTCTTTTCTCAGTTTTTTCGTTAACGCATTTTGTATGGGATACGGAGGTAATAGGCTCTCGAATTCCTGCATTTCCCTAGTAAATCTGTTTTCGATTCCTCGAGCAGGCTTCCCGCTAAAGGCAGCTGTGATGACCGTATGAGTTTCTGATGATTCTAGAACAGCCCTTTTATGAAAAGCCCCAGCCCCACTCTCTTTACATGTAAGAAAAGCAGTTCCCATTTGGACTCCTTTTGCCCCTAAAGCAAGCGCTGCAATAACGCCTCTTCCATCCATAATACCTCCTGCAGCAATCACAGGAATGCAAACCGCATCCACCACTTGTGGCACTAGAGAAAAGGTCCCGATTATTGAGTGTTTAAAAGATCCTAGAAACGTGCCCCGATGCCCACCTGCATCACTTCCTTGGGCGACAACGATGTCTACTCCGCACTCTTCATTGATAACTGCCTCTTCAACAGTCGTCGCGGTGCCGATCACGATGGTTCCTTCCTTTTTTAACTCTTTCACAAGCCCTTTAGATGGGGCGCCGAACGTAAAGCTGCAAACGGGTATCTTTTCATTGAAGATGACTTCTAGCTGATGTTCAAAATTGTTTTGCAGCTCTGAAAACGAGCCGTTGTCGGTTAGGTGTAATTCTTTTTTAAAAGGCTCCAATAATCTTTTGGCGTGGGTTATTTGTTCATCATTCACTATTGGAGTTTCAGGTATGAAAAGGTTCACCCCAAAAGGCTGATTCGTTTGACCTTTTATTTCTTTGATTGCTTGTTTCATATCATCAGCGGACATATATCCTGCTCCCAAGTTTCCCAATCCTCCCGAATTTGAGACCGACGACACCAGATTTGTAGTAGTGATTCCACCAGCCATTCCTGCTTGGATGATGGGATAGTGTGTACCCAGAATCTTAGAAACGTTGTTTTGATTCCACATGTTTTCTCCTCCATTTTCTTGAATTACTTAAAATTGAAGATTAAATAAATTATGTCAAAATTATCTGTCAAATACAATTGATTGCTCACTTTCTTACTTTTATAGAAAGAGACTTCAAATAATGTATGATTGAGAATGAATGTATCAGCATGAGAACTCATAAAAGAATTACTCCTTAACTGTATTGAGATGTACGTACTTGCAAGTGGTATTGATACCTGGAAGTACCTTTTCTTAGAAAAAAAGCGTTCAGAGTTTTTATAGCTCTGAACGCTTTTTTAGTCTTTTTTAAACGAAGTAAACTTTAATACAATTTTCATAAATTCCTCATAAGAAGTGAAATGCTTGTTCCATGAATTATACCATTTTCGAATTGTTTCAAGTAACCAATATGGAACGGCTTTTCCGTCTATGAGGTTATAATGATCCTCATATGCTTTCTTTAAATGCTCCCATCTAAAATCATTTCCTGGGAGGACGTATTCTGACACATCTATAATTTTGGCTCTTCCATTTTGAAGCAATATATTCTTTAAATGAATATCACGGGGATTCAACCCTTGATCACGCACATATTGTCTGGCATCCTCCACATCTTGGACTGCTTGTTCCGGGATATGAATTCCTTGGAGCAGACAATCGAATAATGTTGGTCCCTCTTCGTAACTTAGAACGAGAAACTTATCATAAGCTTCATAGCAGGTTGAGAAAAAAGGTGAGTCCCCAATGGTTTTGTACACTTTTTCTTCTATTTTAATTTTTGATCCCTTATCCTCCGCGTACAATTTGAACGCAAACTCTGGAGCATAAATGGATTGAAAGACTGCTGCATCCGTCCCTACACCAATGCATCTTAGACTATCATCTCCACCATGGATCCTGACAGGTTCATTATTGAGATTGGAAAACACGGTAACTTGAGATAGAGATGGTAGTGCTGCTTCCCATTTATTATTCATAAGTTCTCCCTTCTTTGGATTGAACTCTATAAAAGGTATGATTGGAATTCATACCTTATTCAGAATAATATAGCACCTACCAAACCCTGATATCAATTTTGCACCTTC
This sequence comes from Rossellomorea sp. H136, assembly GCF_056838065.1. Classification (NCBI taxonomy): domain Bacteria; kingdom Bacillati; phylum Bacillota; class Bacilli; order Caryophanales; family Bacillaceae; genus Rossellomorea; species Rossellomorea sp. H136. The sequence continues at coordinate 2,376,002 of NZ_CM166371.1, read as the reverse complement.
GTAATCTGCTAGAAATTTTAGACAGCTGTGTGGAATAGCAGAAATTCTTAATCATGATGATCATGTCTTCTTTTAAAACTTTTTATAAAAAGAAGGCAAAAAATCACGTCTCCAATAAGTTAACCTACTTTTACAATTCCTTCTCTGATATTAATACATCAATATACAGGTTAAATCGGAAGTTCTTCCAGGTTTGATTGGTTGAAAGTTAGGTGCGACTTTTGAACGAGATGAATGATCTACAGAGAAGTATACATACATTTTTAAAAAACTGATGGGAAAATACTTAGTTTCCATCGACCACCAATTCGGGTCGATTGGTTTGTTGATGGTCATTTATTTCACTTTCCATTGCTATTAAGATGATCAATATATTTCGGCAATTCCATCAGATCATCAATCACCCAATCTGCTTGTTCCGCATGACTCAAGTGAGGGTTTTTCTTCCAAATACCTTTCATCCCGACTTTTTGAGCACCATATACATCATACTCAGGGTGATCCCCGATAAAGATGCATTCATGAGGTTCTAAATTCAACCTTACTAATGCTCTCTTAAAGATTTCTGGGTCAGGCTTTTTCAAGCCTTCCCATTCTGAAACTAGAATTTCATCAAAGTATGCTTTTATTTCAAGAGCCAGGATGTTGTCCATTTGAAACTGGCCGAAGCCATTTGTGATCATTCCAAGTTTGATATTTTTATCACTTAATTCATCCAACATTTTATGTAAATGTGGAAAAGGTACACAGCTGTGCTTGAATTCACTGATGTAATCCTCCAGCAGTTCTTCCCAGGTTATTTCAGGAATGGTGAATTCCTCGATAAGCTGCTTGTACACTTCATCTTTCCAGACGTAGCCGCGATGGTCTAATTCAATGAATCTGGTTATGTACGATTCTTTTGGGATATGTCTTAGCCATTTATCCAGTCTTTTATATTGGCTAGTGATGAATTCATTTACAGAAGCGTCTCTGTTCAGCAGGGTTCCGTCCAGATCGAATATGGCCGCTTGGATCATGACGTGGTGTCCTCCATTTCTAATTAGGCGAAGATTCATTCCATATATTCACTATATTAACGCATTTTAGAATATAATGGAAAGAGATTAATAGAAAGGGAGTTACATATGGGATTAGAAATGAAGACGGATTGTCAGGCGTGCCGGAGGACTTTAACGAATGACGCGTATATCTGTGTGTGTGCATGAATGTACCTTTTGTGAGGATTGTACAGCTAAAAATGACTCTATCTGCCCGAACTGTAGTGGAGAGTTAGTCAGAAGACCGAAACCACCTACGGGAATTGAGCATTAAGGAGGGAATCGTTTGAAGAAAGCACTGCTGATCATTGATGTGCAAAATGGAATGTTCTCGATTGAACCACCGATTCATCGAGGAGAAACACTTTTAAAAAATGTTAAAAGAATGATCGGATATGCAAAGAAACAAGATATACCAGTCATTTATATTCAACATGACGGTCCGAAAAACAGTCCATTAGAGAAGGAGTCAGAGAGCTGGAACATTCATGAAACTATTTCTCCTGAATGCGGGGATATCATTGTACATAAGAATACACCTGATAGCTTCTATCATACAATTCTTCATCAGCAATTAACTAACTTACATATTGAGCACTTGATCCTCTCAGGCATTCAAACCGAAGCCTGTGTAGATACAACTTGCAGAAGGGGATTTAGTTTAGGTTATAAGGTGACATTATTAACAGATGCACACTCTACTTTTAATAAAAGTGATATTTCTGCAGATCAAATTATCTCACATCATAATGAAGTGCTTCGCTGGTTTGCGGATACGATAACGACTGGGGAATGGATCAAGGATAATCTCTAAATGGAAACAAGCTCAGAGTGTGTACCCTGAGTTTGTTACATTAGTTGATGTCTCCAAGATATACTACCGGAGCCAGGTCTTTATTTAGATAATGAATGATTTTCTTAGGATATAATCTACAATTCGTTAACTCATTCAAATCCATCCATTCGACCCCTACCTGATGACTATCTAGATTGGTAGGAGCAGGATCTTTGTCCATTTCATTGAACATTGAACACCTAAAATAAAACTCCATCTGATGTACGTCATAATCAAAGGAAGCATGTTCATGGTTCCGCCCGATATACTCTCGTATGTGTATGAGTTCTCCTACTTCCACTTCCCTTCCGATTTCCTCGATACATTCTCTTTTTAAAGCTTCATGAAGTGTCTCACCTTGTTCCTGGCCACCACCTGGAAACAGATAAAAGTATCCATTCCCGTCTTTATTCTTAGTGAGCAGGATTTTATCATCTCTTATAATGAGGGCTTTAGCTGAATTTCGGATGGGCATGGAATCTCTCCTTCTAATTGCTTTCTTTTCTCATATGTATACTAACGGGAGACTTAAAAAAAGTCTCCCAACTATTAAATGATGACTATTTACAAACCATCAACACATTCCCGTCAGGATCTTTAAAAACAAAGTATTGATCATTTTGAATATCAGTTACTAATTCGACACCATTTTCTTGCATAAATTGATAGGAATCATAGATATCATCAGTGGCAAATTGAATTGCCGGAAAGTTCAGCTTGGGTAGTTTTCCATTTTCGTCTTTCCACATGGGCATTGTGTCAAGAATCATACCTGCACCATCCATGTCGGCTACGAATAGATGATCGAAATGGTCTTCTCCTTTTTCGATCCCGAGAATTTTAGAATACCATTCTTTAGACTTTTCAATGTTACTTACAGGAATAAAAACCAGGTTCACTTTGTTTTTGATCGGACTTTTGATCATATAGCTTCCTCCATTTCTTGTAGACTACTAGAATACCTTTCAATATAAGGCATCACATATCCTGCCAGAATCTTCTATTTTCCCTCTAGTAGTATGAGATCTCGGTTTCCAGACTGAGTACTTTAAGATGAACCATTGATACACTTTGATTAATTCCAACTCGAAAGGATGATTTTTTTGATAGATCGACTATTGGTTGAGGATACCGTCCGATCATTTCGTGAGAGATATCAACTTCCTGGCATCTCATTATGCCTGACAGATTCATCTGGAAAGGACTATCCAATGGCAGCCGGGGTTCGTCATATCGCATCAGATGCAACAAAGTTAGACCCGTATGATCATCTACGGGTCGGGAGCATTACGAAGATCTTCATCAGCACACTTATTTTAAAAATGAAGGATGAAGGCATTGTGTCACTTGAACAAACCGTGGATTCCTTCTTACCCGGCATCTTGAAAGACGGGACTCATATAACCGTCCGTCAATTGCTTCAACATAGAAGTGGATTGAAGGACTATATATGGATGGATGTTGCAGGAACAAAATGTATCCAGCACGCAGTATCCAGCCTTCATGACGAATTCCCGCCACAGAGTCTTATCAGACTTATTGCCACCCATGGCCTTGAATTTGAACCGGGAACTGAATTTAACTACTCGAATTCAGGCTATACTCTGCTTGGAATGATAGCGGAAAAACTCTCCGGAAAATCGATCGAATACTTATTCGATCAATGGATCATCCAACCACTTCAATTGAAAAGGACATACTTTCCCAGTACGAATGATCTGAGAAAACCTTTTGCGACAGGATACTCTAGAGCGACTCCTGACCTGACAGACCTTTCAGATGAAATATCAGAAATTACGAATCTCAACGTATCGATTATATGGACTGCAGGTGCTCTTGTTTCCAATCCTATCGAAGTTCAAAAGTTTGTGAAAGCCCTTCTTACAGGCAAGCTATTATCTGAGGAATCAATGAATGACATGATGCAATTCCTCGAAGCTGATGATCCGAAGCACTCCTATGGCTTGGGGCTCCATCAATATACCTTTGATGATGGAAGACAAGCCATTGGTCATCAGGGAGGGATACATGGGTACGAATCAGTGACACTTTATTATCCTGACTGTGAAATGTTTTTGACCGTTATTGTGAATCAAATGCCAGTAAGGGTTGTGGCGATTGCAGATCAGTTGTTTCGAGAAATTACTAAAGGGATTTGAATTAAAGCTTTGCCAATTATAATGAAGAAAAAACGCTCAGTCGGAGCGTTTTTTCTTACTCAATCAAATGACTAACTAGTGTTATCGTCTTTTTACAGTTTTCTTCCCAAAAAATATGAGCTGCTTCCCATTATTAAACCACCAGCGATACTAAACAAGGTTCCAATAACAATCCACTGGATGGATAAGAATATCCCCAGCATAAATATAAATAATCCGCCTATAAAAAGAACGTATGCTATTGTCATAAATTCTCCTCTGCTATATTGAAAGTGGCTCAAGAATCACCATGAAGATTAACATGGTGATGGCAGATGCAATAGTAGAAATCGTTAATATATATTCCTTTGTTTTACGGTAAAACATCCATTCCATGAAAGCTCTGAATCCGTGATGAACAATGAAGAAGGACAGAAAATACAATTCGGGGCTAATGATATTTTCATATTTGAAAAGAGTTAGGATAACTCCGTGGACCATGAGCACTAATAGTATTCTATCCCCCCATTTATGTACCGGGTGTCTTAATTCATTCCTTTCCTCTTTGGAAATATGAAATAATTTTCGTAATTTTTTTTCAATCATAGCGTTGAATACCATTAAGATTAATGCAAAAGCTGAGGTTAGATACCAATGAAGAATGATTACTCCCTCCTATAAATCTCTTTCTATTTTAACAAAAATCACCTAATAAGCTAGTTAATCCAATCCTTGTACCCCTTAAAAAACATTTCATTATCCATTCACCTTCTATTTGATCAATTCCTTAATAAATATCTTTTAATATACATAATAATATTATGAATAACTTAAAATATGGAAAGCTAACTTTGGACTTCTTTAATCTAAGGTAGTATGGAATCGTTTTAAATTAAAAAAATTCTATATAGAATGGCTAAGTCATTAATGACTTAGCCATTCTTTTCATTTATTTGTTCCCTAATGCTCTCTAGTTCTTCAAGACTCAACTTGCTCAAAGACTTTTTGATTTCATCCTCAACCTGCTTTTTGTTTTTCTCCCTGTACTGATCCCACCATTGCCTAAGATCTTTTGTATTTGTCAGGAGATATTCAAGGTCAATCTCTTCTATTTCATCATCGGATAAATAGTTCAGAACAGCTGCTAACATTCGTTCGAGCATTTCGGTTTTTTCTTTTTCCTGTACTGGTTCACCTTTTTGTTCAGTTGAGGATTCATCTTTCCTTGGCATGTTAGTCCCTCCTTAGCATCACTTGGTACTCTTAGTATTGCCTAATGATGTAATTTGGTAAACCAATCTACCTTAATATGTCCTTAAAGTAATAAATCTTAATAATGAGACAATGTTGATTCGCATTTCAGTATTTAAAGATGATAATTCAGGTAAACAATGCGTTTTTAATGAGAAAAAGAGGAATACACCTCCATTAATTACTCTGTGTTTACTTCAGGTTTACGTACACTTACTCCTTTTGTTCCCCTCCCATTTTCTTTGTATGGTTAAGCTACCCGGGAATACAAAGAGAGGCGCGCCAATCAGAAGGAATCTGTGTTGGAGAAATTTGAAGAGCTTTATAAGCAATATGATTTAATGATTCATAAAGTGATTCATTCTTTGCACATATACAAAAATAAGCATGAATATTATCAGACTGGTCTCATTGCACTCTGGGAAGCACATGAAAATTTTGATCCAGAAAAAGGGGCTTTCCCAGCATACGCTTATTCATTTGTACGTGGCAGAATACTATCTCAATTAACAAGTGAAAACCGGAATGAAGAGAAAAGTATTTTCAGAGAAGCGGAATTTTTTGAAATCATGGAGGATGAAAAAGTGAATGATGGGTTGGCACAAGAGTTACTGTACAGTTACTGTGAGGGTTTAACTGAAAATCAGAAAAAATGGGTGCATTATACATGTATGCACATGCTGACGATAAGTGAGATTGCAGAGGTAGAGAATGTTTCGATTTCCGCAGTGAAGAAGTGGCGTAAGGGAGCGAAAGAAAGGATCCGGGGAATGTTGGACATAATATGATAGTTGATTAGTTTTCAAGCCCAGGATACTCAAAGGCCAATTATCTAAACTTGGCCTTTCCTGTATTATTTCTTATCACTTCAAATTTTTCACAACAGCCATTTCCCTGCCGAATCTATCTCCCTGGTCAACAAATCCCAGACTGGAATATAAATGGTGTGCCCCTTTATTTTCAGGATGATACCCCACTACAATCCTTTCGACATCAAGGGTTTCAATCATCCCTTCTATCATCAAGGCAGTTGCAGTTTTTCCAATACCCTTACCCTGATAGCTTTTATCCACCATGATTCGGTATACCCAGAAAGCATCGAGTTCTTCTGGCACAGTATTGTACATTAAAAAGCCCACCACTTTGTCCTCATAATAGATGGCAAAGGGCTTTAGTGAAGGTTCAAATTTTGATTGAGCTATCGATACCGCATTTGACTCGATGAATGCCTTTTGATCATCGGAAATTTCCAGCTGACAGCAATCGTACCAATTAGCTTTATTTACTTCTACTATTTTCACACTGTTTGAATTCATTTATTTTCCCCTTTCGATATTACAGAACCCATCCTCTTAATTGTCCTCAACACCTTGTCGATATATAGTATGCAATTTTCAGACTATTGAATTATACCACTATTTTCTATGAGAACCCCATATTTACCATTTAAACTAGTGACATTTGTAAAATAAAAAAGCTCCCCCAATCGGAAGCACTAGAAAAACTGTTATCACGTTAATTCTTTGATAAACGAAGGAATCGTGGATAAGCAGCGAATGCAATGAAGCCACCCGCTAATCCAGCGATAAGCAAAATGCCGATATTAAACAAAACATCCTTTATTGTGCCATTCGCAAGGATCACTTCTTTGTAACCTTCGATAGCCCAGTATTGAGGCAATGCCTTGCTGATTGTTTGCATGAAGTCCGGCATTAGTTCTACTGGAAGCCATAAACCCCCAAGCATAGCACCACCGAGGGCTATGATCTGAGTCATCGCAATCCCCATGTTTTCCGTTTTCACCAATACGGCGAGTGCCATACCCCATCCGGTTACAATAAATGCTAATGACAAAGATAACATGATCAATGCGAATGGATCTCCTAATGGCAGATCATAAACAACCACACCGAAACCAAATAATACTGCCACTTGGATCAGCACAATCAACAAAAATGGGATCCATTTTCCTATGAAATAGTCTCTGATCGGTAATGGGGTACTTGCGATACGGGACACCATGCCCTTATCTCTGTCCTTAACAAATGCAATCACCATGGAGATCATGATATAAAAGGCAAACATAATCGTGTAACCGGGAATGATTTGTGTAACTACTTCCTTATAACTTGTATTATCATCCCCTGAAAAAATGGAGACAAAAGCGATAATAAATACGATTGGTAAGATAAACGTCCAAAACCATAACCCTTTATCCTGAATATTTTTCTTTAATTCCGTCAGTGCAATAGCCCACATGCTCATCCTCCCTTTCTATGAATCTCGCAGTTGTGTTCCAGTTAAAGCGAAAAAGATATCCTCCAGTTTTGGCTGATACAACTCCAGCCTTCTTGGGATAATGTTTTGATTGCGGAACTCGACAATCAGTTCTTCCAGCGTCGTCAAAGGATATTCACTTTGCAGAAGAAATCCATTTCCTTTGGCTTTGACCTGCCCATGTATGGATAAGCTGACTTCATCTAAACCTTCTCCGGAAATAAACAATGAGGGTTTATTATATTTCTGCTGCAGTTCTTCCATTGTTCCGCATTCGACTAATGTCCCCTTGTCGATTAGTCCGATGCTGTCACATAGCTGCTCTACTTCCTCCATGTAGTGACTCGAATAGATGATTGTACTTCCCTTCTCCTTTAACTCCTGAATTATAGAGAAAATCGAGTTTCTTGATTGTGGATCGATTCCTACGGTAGGTTCATCCATGATCACAATGGAGGGATTATGCAGTAAAGCACAGCCAATATTCAATCGGCGCTTCATTCCTCCTGAAAAGGTGATGACTTTGTCTTTCCCGCGTTCTTTTAAACCGATTTGTTGTAACACTTTTTCGCAACGATCTTGAAGGTCTTTGCCTTTCAGTCCATAAAGGCTTCCGAAATACATTAAATTATCCTTGGCAGTAAGGGTTTCTTCCAGACAGATATCTTGAGGTATGTATCCAATGAGCCTTTTTACCTTTAATCTTTCTTTCATGACAGAATGCCCGTTGACGATGATATCCCCCTCAAAACTTTGTAAAACTCCGGATAAGATCTTCATAAGTGTCGATTTCCCTGCACCATTGGGTCCTACCAGCCCAAAACAAGAGCCTTCTGGAATAATTAAATGAATATCGTCAAGGGCTTGAATCGAATCATATCGCTTGCTTATGTTCTCAACTTTGATCATTAAATAACCCTCCTCCAACTCAAATGCTCATAATAAGATGTACGAAACGAAATTGGTAAAAGTTTCACTTACTGTAAAGAAACGAAAGAAAAAGGAGTGGGTTTGTTTTCCACTCCTTTCGTATTTTCAATATCTTCGAATGAAATCAGTGTATATTTTGCAAATCAACGCTACCTAACCAAATAAAGTAATATAAATGAAAGGATACCTAGGAGGACAATCATAAAAGTATCTTTGAATCCATCTTTCACACGAATATGGGCAAGCATTCCACCGATAGCTGTGACGCCAAGAATGAGAGATCCAGGGCCAATGTACGTTTCATTCCAATAACCAAGTACCAATAGTACGGCACCTGATAATTCCACTAATCCAGTGACGACCCGAAACCATTGAGGTAAACGTAAATGATCAAATACACCACGATGCAAGCTCGATCCGGTCAATTTTCCGATTGCTGCCATTAAAAACATTCCGGCCAATATTCCTTGTAAAACCCAGATGAAGATATTCATGTTGTTTTCCCCCTTCGAATTGGAAAGCAATGGGCCCTGTTACATGAATATGCCAGCTTGAATGAATACATGCATTTTTTAGGATTTGATGGATTTTACACTGATGCACTTAAAAATGCGAACAGATTGAACAACCTCTGCTTTCCTTTACGCCTACTCCTTTACTTTCAATCCCAATAAGCTTGCAAACCCGATTGCTTGTTCAGGTGAAACTTCACAACCAGAAAGATTTTCAAGAGCTACATTTATACGTGTAAACCTGCAGGTACTAATATCAATTCCTTTAAGGTCAGTCTGGGTGAAGTCAATCTCATTAAGATCGCATTGATTAAAGTTTACTTTCAAGAGTTCACAGTCAGAGTAGTTGGCATTTTGTAAAAGCGTCTGGGTAAATATCACCTGCTTTAATCGTGCTTCAACAAAGTCACTCATGTTTGCCAAGCACTCCTCAAAACGGACATTGCCTAAATTAGCCCCCGAGAAATTCACACCCAATAATTTGCATTCCTTGAAGGTCACCCGATGTATGATTCCCTCGTTAAACTTTACATTCGACAGGTCGCAGTTTTCAAAAACGACATCTGTCATATCCATCCGTGGGAATGATGCACCGACGAATGAGACATTTTTAAGCATCACTTTAGATATCACGAGCTGATCGATCTCTTCGTGGTCCAGTCTGGCATTTTCGATAATACAATTCGATAGGAATGGATCTTCTTCATAATAGACATCTTGAAAATTTGCCGACTCTAAACGAGCAGGGATTTTTGGGTCTACTATTTTAAATTTATTCCCCATGATTATTACACCTCAATTATGTTCATTTAATATAAAGAAACTATAACATGAAGAAAATTGAATAGTAGTCTTGGATTTTTTTCAGGTGTGTGTCTCGCAATGATGACATGGTGGGAACACTGCACTTTTCAGCTGAAAGAATAGCAGATAGCTTATAATCGTATCCCCGATTTGATTTTTTTCCCAGCTCATTACAAAGAATAAATACACCTATTTTATGTTTCGAGTTAAAATATAATGGAATGATTAAAGTGAGGTGTTCCATATGAAGGTAACAGAAACATCACGACTCGTATTGAGATTGGTTGAGGAAACTGACGCAGGATTTATTATGAAATTATTAAATGAACCTGGATGGCTACAGTACATAGGTGACAAAGGAATTCGTACAATCGATGATGCAAAGGGCTATATCATGAACGGTCCGAGGGCAATGTATGAACGGGAAGGATTCGGTTTGTACTTAACAGAACGTAAGGAGGATCATGCTCCGATTGGATTATGTGGATTGATTAAGCGTGAAGGACTTGAAGATGTAGATATCGGCTTTGCGTTTCTCTCTGACCATCAATCTCAAGGGTATGCATATGAAGCAGCACGAGCTACGTTGGATCTTGCAAAGGACATAGGAATAAAACGTGTTGTAGCAATTACGACGAAGGACAATGAATCCTCATCTAAACTGCTGGAAAAACTTGATATGCAATTAGAAGGGTATGTGACATTGCCAAATGATACAGAAGAACTGAAAAAGTACGGACTGAACTTCTAGGTATAGAACTATATTCATATTGAAAGGCTCTTTTCGAAAATGTAAACTAACGGGTTCGGTTTTCGAGTTCAAAATGGTGCTAGGAGTATTACTTTTAAAAAGTTTACTGGGCTTAATTATAACTATCATAATTATTAACATGTTTATGATTTTCATCATGTAAAATAAATAGCTTCCTATAGGGTGCGATACTTTAAAAGAGAATCGCTGTTCCTTTTTAAGCTAAAGGAACAGAATAGCTTAATAAAGAAAAAATAATTTGGACAAGTTAAGAGTATTCTAAAAAGAGTAATAAAAAAGTTAGGAGTTTTTGAAAATAATGTTAGCTACTACTTTCTTTATATTACTTGTCATTTCAGGATTTCTTATCTTGACACTTCCTTTATTAAAAAAGTGGTTCACTAAAATAGAAATTTTTATGCTATTTATGTTCACCTCCTATTTTTGTCAAAATGTGTTTTATACACTTTCCTCCCCATATGACAGAATAACTGTTGTCACAGAGCATTTTCCGTTTTGGACTATACGATTACATTATGGAGTTGTGTTTGCAGTTGGCCTCTTATGGTTAATGGCAGTATATCGTTCTAAAGTTACATTATGTAAGAAATTACTAGCTACGTTCTCTTGGATATTGTTTGGAATTATAGTCGAAAAAACATTTTTATTTATTGGAGTCTTACGATCAGACAGTATAAGCTGGTACCCATCATTAGATATGTTTTTCGAGATGTTTGTTATATTGGTTACACTTTTTTTTACTGAATTTCTCTTCGGTATATTGAAAAGAGAGAGGGTAATATAGTGGGTTTCTTCGATAAAACTTTTGAGATATTGAAACCGATATTGCCTAAAAAATTTGATGAAAATGAATGGTTTACCATATTTATTACTATCTTAGTCATTTCAGTTTTTTCTTTCCTACATAAGAGAATTAAGACTCTTTTAAATACGGAGATTATAGGAATATTGTTATTTAACCTTTTATATACAACCGTTGGATGTTACTTCTTAGCAATGGACCCTTATGATTTTTATGATACTGTAGACCACGATAGTGGCGAGATAATGGATATATTATTGCAAAATATAGTCTATCCGTTTACTCTTCTTATTCTAATGAATTATTATGCGAAAAATAAACCTAGCAACTTGCTCTATATTATATTGGGAGCAGGGATATTATATGGATTAGAATGGATAGGAGTTGAATTCTTTAATCTCTTTACTTATAAGACGTGGAAATCGTGGTATTCCTTAGTATTTTACTTCCCTGTAATGATTTTAAATATAATTTTTTATAATAAATTTCATAGATATATCAAAAATAAAATCGATGGAAACTCTAGAAAAAATTAAATTGTCCTTCTTGTTTTAAAGGGTGCTTAGGTTGTATATGAATTAAAAAGATACGCTCTGAGCTTTTTCAACTCAGAGCGTATTTCTATGCTAATTATAATGTGTTTTACTTTACCAATCTGGTTGGTAAAACCAGTGTTATTTAATATACTATTTGTAATTTTGCACTTCGAAACCAAACCCGTTAAATGTAAACATGTAGGATCATTAGCTATTTCAATTTCCTATATATTCTGACTGAGGTCTGTATATTGTATTGTTTTCAGCCTGCTCCATTACATGTGCCGTCCATCCAACGATTCGACTGGCTGTAAATGTCGGTGTGAAGAGATCTGATTGAAGATTGATCGATTTCATAATGGCAGCTGCATAAAACTCTACATTTGTGTATAGCGATCTCCCCGGCTTAATTTCAGCTAAAAGTTCAATCGCCTTCTTCTCCACATAAAGTGCAAGATCCAAAGACTGATCTCCCCCCTTATTTTCTAACAGGGTATTTCTTAAAGTAATGGCTCTGGGGTCATGAGTCTTATACACCCGATGGCCAAACCCCATCAACTTATCCCCATTCAGCAATTTTCTTCTGATGATACTTTCGGCTTTTTCAGCTGTACCTATTTCGTTCAGTAAATCAATGACTCCGGATGGTGCTCCTCCGTGAAGTGGACCTTTCATTGTCCCTATGGCTGCAGTGACGGCAGAAACCAGATCGGATTCCGTTGAGGCCGTAACTCTTGCAGAGAAAGCAGAAGCATTCATCCCATGCTCAAGTGTCAGTACCATATATGATTCCAATGCATCCGCAACTGCCTTAGACGGAATCTTTCCGGTTAACATATAGAGATAATTTTCCACATGGTTCAGCTGTGAATTCGGATCAACTGCAGGTTTTTCTAATATCATATTGAATCGGTAGGCAATAATAGAAGGAATAACGGCCGTTAACCTCATTGCCTGTTCAATTGTTGGTCTCCAATTGTATTCTGGTCCTCCCTCAGAGGAGATAACGGTTCTTAATACACTCATCATGTCCATTCCTTCTGGTAGAGAATGAAGGATGTCCTTCATTACAGGTGTCAGGAATCGATTAGTACTCAGTTTCTTTTTGATAACCACTGCATCCTCCTTCGTTGGAAGATGCCCATACCATAATAAGAAAGCAGCTTCTTCAAATGACAGATCCTTAAGTTCCCCGATTTCATATCCTCTATAGATGAGCACACCCTCCTTTCCATCGATATGACTGATTGTTGTTTGTGCTGCTATAATTCCTTTCAATCCTTCACTAAACATTCGTTTCATCCCCTTTTCCTTTATTACAATTATTGTATAATGAATTTATAATTAAGAAAATTAAATATATTTAATTCAATTGATTACATATATTAATAAGGATAGGGTGGGAAAAGTGGATTTGAATGTGGTGAAAACGTTTATTACAGCAGCTGAATTCAATCACTTCAGGAAAGCAGCTGAGCGATTATATATATCACAGCCGACCGTTACGGTACATATTAAACAACTTGAAAAGGAACTGGGAGTTATCCTATTTGAGAGAGTTGGGAAGAAAATCAAACTGACAGAAGCGGGAAGGTCCTATTTACAGCATGCTAAGAGATTGATCGAGATTTATGAAGAAGGAATCTCTGATCTTCAATCCTTTAGTCAGGGATATACGACAACACTTAAAATGGCTATATCCCCCTTGATTGCTGATAATGTATTACCTTTTGTTTTAAAACAATATTTAGAAACTCATCCCCAGGTTGAGATTTCGGTTGAAATTATTGAATCTGCTGAAATTGAGAAGGCTGTTTTAGAGGAAAGAGTCGACATTGGACTTTCCTGCCTTCCTTGCTATAGTCCTGAACTTGAACATACTCTGTTGTTTTCAGATAAAGTCATTTTGGTGGCTCCTCATGATGGACGGGATTTCGAATCAGCCCCACCTTTGGAAGAAGAAGAGTTATTAGCATCGAATTACTTATTGACCCACAATCACCCTGCTTATTGGGATGATCTTTGTTATACAATAAAGCAATTCTATCCAAAAACCAGGATGATGAGGGTTTCACAAACACATATTACGAAACGATTCATCGCAGAAGGCCTTGGCGTTTCCTATCTTCCCTCGTCTACAGTCAGGAGAGAGCTGCTGGAAGGAAGACTCTTAGAGGTTGAAACGAAAGCTTTTCCCATGCCAGAAGCAAAAACCTTTGCCATTACAAAGTATCAACATAAAGTACAAAAGGAATTTTTGCGTTTCTTGTCTCAATTCAGGGTGTGAAAAAGGGATGATATGATCACTAATTAGCGATCATGTCATCCCTTTTTTAGTTAATTTTAATAGCTCCATTCTTTTGATTACCTCTTTTGCAAAAGACCCGTCAATAAATCCAAAGTGCCAAATATGTTTTCAGAATCAACTTTATCAATCATCTTTCTAATTTCTACAGGTTCTAATGAACGGAATACATTCTTTAATCTTTCTTTTGTATAACCTAGTCCACCCATAAGTGAGGGGAGTGCGTGTGAATGAGAATGAATAAACATTACATCTATTACAATAATGTATCAAGAAATGAGAAAGATTGATCTTACTTCGGCCTTTTTCTGTTCAACTATTTGAAGTTTAAGAGAATTTATCTTCTCATGCTCTTTCTCCTAAATGCTTCTCCATCCTGATATCTGACCACATTTTATTATTCCAATAGGTAAAGTCAGCTATTCTAGCAATTTCTTGATACCCCAACTGTTGATAAAGCTTATAAGCGCGGGTATTAAACTCAAACACACCCAATTCAATTCTTGTAAGTCCTTTCCTTTTTATCTCTTCTTCTAAATATTGGATAGCCTTAATACCTATGCCCTTACCACGACCATTCTCTTCACCTATTGTAATCCCTATCCAAGCTGTTCCGGGTGCTCTTTTGTGAAGATGGCTTGGGTCGACCGTGTAATTCATTTCTCCCACAAGCTTGTCATCTGTATAAATAAGATAAATGTGGTGGGTGTCCAATCGGTTTTTGAAATCTTCTAAAGTCATCTGACAACGTTGTTCCAGCTCCTTCTTATTTTTATTTGGGCGAATTAATGGAATTAAGTCTGGATTGTTTTCCCAACGATTTAAAGCTTCAACAATTATAAGGTTTGGTTCGATTACCTCTGAAAAATGAATAGTCATTATTTTCCCTTTCTACTCTCAAATATTTTAAATACTTAATTAATAATACCATTTTAAACATCGCTCATTCCAATAACCTATCTCTTTAGTCGAATGTATCACTTTAATTCTGAATAAATCAGATACATTCAGGAATGTTTGGTTTATCAATGGTGTACGGGAAATAACAATATCATATTTTAGAAAATTTGTTTTTAATAGTCTTCTTATTATTGTGTAAGGATATAATACCCACTTGGTCTCATACTCGTCTCAATTACACCTTAGCCCTGATGCCTTCCCTTAATAGGCTAATTCTACAGCACTACCTGCAGTTAACTACCTGTTCTATTGAAGCCCAACCTCCAATATGTATAACTATGACCATATATAGGCATATACCAAGGAGGTACTTCTATGAACGGATCCATCAATCCCATTAAGCTGAACGAAGTCATTAAGTATGAAGATCTTTTTCATGAAGCTTTTAAGGGGACACCCTTAAAAGCAGGACGGGTGGCATTAATTACGTACTGGATAAAGCCTGGGAATTCATTTATTACGTATGACCTCCATGATCAAGATAAGAAGTTTGTGAATATAGAAGATGCTCCTTCCCCGCCGTCGATACAGCGGGAAGAGCTTAGTTTTCGGTCGATTTTTGAGTTAAATCAGTCAGTGGATATTGAAATTGCAGGAGTGAAGAGACCATCTGTCATAGTAACAATCAACATCGCTTGGTCGGATGATGGATGTACGGTTTCTTATGGAGTGACGGATCGCACTAATACGACATATTATGGGGTTCGAGAAGTGTTGTTGGTTAGATGGAATCCGGAATTTGTGATTAGGTGATAACTACTACCTGATGATATACATTTTCAACCAAAAAGGAACCAGCGTCTATTTTGTGACAATGGTTCCTTTTTAATATTATTTATAGAAAACTTTATCTATGTTATATTTCGCTTGGAGCTTATTGATAATATATGTTTCGTAAATGTCACGATCCATAGCATCTTCTACAATAGCCACATCGATTCGGTAGATTTCGCCTCTGTGGTTACGTAGTGGTGATACGGTATCTTCAAGATGTTTCTTGACTCTTTGTCTTAGTTTTCGTGCTTTCCCAACGAAGAGAAGTTCGTCGTTGATGTTGTAAAACAAGATGATGCCACCCTTGTCTCTTGGGATTTCGTGAAGATCGATAAACCCTTGGATACTTTTGATCTTCGGTTCTTCTGAATCTCTAGGTTGTTTACGTTCCGTTATGGAAATATCCGCATGTGGGATTTCAATTTTTATCATGAATGGTCACGTCCTTTGTTTGCTGTAAGAAGTAATGGTAACACATATTAGTTTGAATTACTATACAACGTAGCACTTACAATAAAATAAGAAAGTCTCTTCTCTCTTATACATATATCTGAGTCCAATTCGATTATTAAACGTCTGTTTCATATTTTTAAAACACAAAGAAATTATTATACAATTAATCGTGAGTTCGTGATTATATATATCTTCGAAGTCGTCGTCAACAATGAAGTCCAAATCATGGGATTGGATGAGTTTCTCTTGTTATAACAGGTTTTCTATTTTCTACTATTTTTATTTCATAAAGATTGTTCATTATATCGCAGCTCCCACGGTCAAGTGATAGCTGAATGAATTTGCCATTATGGAATTGTTTAGTTTTTGTTTTGCTTTCTAATTTCATTGTATGTTCATCCTATTTTGTATATGGAATAAGTATGTCAAGATGCTGCTTTAGGTTTGCAACTGTGAATCGCTTAATATATTTAATTCAAGTATTATCCAACAAGGAGTGAACTATGCGTTAGAGCCGTTCATATTTATTGTAATAAGCATTTTTGCGATATTCGGCTGTGCGCTTTTGCTAAGTTTTCCTCTCTCTTTTTGAATGATATAGACTCCATCCATTTCCGACTTAGGATATGTCAACGCTAATACTTTATATAATAGATTTAAACTCTCAGTATCTTTAGATGTCATTCGGCGGCTGGTAACCGCGATAAAGTCAATATCAATGAAATTATTCACATTCGCATCCAACTAGATGGAACCGTGTAATACAAGCCTTCTATCGTATTTGGCAACTATTTATTAAATGCATTATGTAGTTATTTACAACGTTTGGACAACCCTTGGTACTCTTGCTATTGAATCTCTCCCCCCTTTAAAATATTTATTGTACATTGTCCTCATTATTATCAATCTCTAATTTATGCTTTAAGTATCAATTGCAGTGAAAGATCATCACTCAGTCAATATATTAACAATCCATTATTGTGTAAGGTAAATCAAGAATTGAAAATAATAGGAACAGTATAAAAAAAGCGCAGACCTCCACATATCCGGTCTGCGCCCTCTAGATAGTTATTTCCTTTTATTAATTTAGCTTTAACATTGTTAATCCGGCACTATTAGTTGGAGTATTATCCACATTACCAATGAGGTTATCTGCCGTATGCCCAATATTTCTAAGTTCTACTTTTCCTCCTGCTGGTATAGTAACAATCGCTTCTCCATTAACTTGAAAAATGGAATCCAGGGTCACAGGAGCACTTGTAAAGATGCCTAGTTGGTTACCATACCTGCTGGATGTTACAATTGAACCATTCAAGAATAATGCGTACGCTCCTCCTCTACTAAATCCTGTTTTACCACTAGTAAATACAATGTTATAGTTTATTTTGTAGTCTCCTTCGTTTACTACGATTATCGAGGTTCCCAAATGAATAAAGTCCCCAGCAGTACTGATGCCAGTATGGTTAAAAGAAACAGGTTGGTCAGGTATTATGAGATCTCCGCCAATTCTATACACATTACAGTACTTACTATTGCATGTGCATTCCCCTCGAGGTCCTTGTTCACCTTGAAGCCCTTGTTCACCTTGAGGCCCTTGTTCACCTCGAGGTCCTTGTTCACCTTGAAGCCCTTGTTCACCTTGAGGCCCTTGTTCTCCTTGAAGCCCTTGTTCGCCTTGAAGCCCTTGTTCACCTCGAGGTCCTTGTTCACCTTGAAGCCCTTGTTCACCTTGAGGCCCTTGTTCGCCTTGAAGCCCTTGTTCCCCTTGAAGCCCTTGTTCACCTTGAGGCCCTTGTTCGCCTTGAGGTCCTTGTACCCCTTGAAGCCCTTGTTCGCCTTGAAGCCCTTGTTCCCCTTGAAGCCCTTGTTCGCCTTGAGGCCCTTGTTCACCTTGAGGCCCTTGTTCGCCTCGAAACCCTTGTTCACCTTGAGGCCCTTGTTCCCCTTGAGGCCCTTGTTCGCCTTGAGGCCCTTGTACCCCTTGAAGCCCTTGTTCGCCTTGAGGCCCTTGTTCACCTTGAAGCCCTTGTTCGCCTTGAAGCCCTTGTTCCCCTTGAGGCCCTTGTTCCCCTTGAAGCCCTTGTTCCCCTTGAAGCCCTTGTTCCCCTTGAGGCCCTTGTTCCCCTTGAAGCCCTTGTTCCCCTTGAGGCCCTTGTTCCCCTTGAAGCCCTTGTTCACCTTGAAGCCCTTGTTCGCCTCGAGGCCCTTGTTCCCCTTGAGGCCCTTGTTCGCCTTGAGGCCCTTGTTCGCCTTGAAGCCCTTGTTCGCCTTGAAGCCCTTGTTCTCCTTGAGGCCCTTGTTCACCTTGAGGCCCTTGTTCACCTTGAAGCCCTTGTTCGCCTCGAGGCCCTTGTTCGCCTTGAGGCCCTTGTTCACCTTGAGGCCCTTGTTCCCCTTGAAGCCCTTGTTCGCTTTGAAATACTTGGACATCTTGGGGTTCTAACTCTTTTTGAGGTACTCGCTTTCCGCGTTTTTTGATTTTCTCGCTTTTTTTCTTACACTCATTATGCTTGTCATCATATTCGTCTTTCTTGGATTTCTTATGCTTGTCTTTCTTATCATGACCTCTTTTAGATCCCAATTTACTCACCTACTTTTCATATATCAATATTTTAATCCTATTAATCAAATGATGAATAACTAAACAGAATTACTATAGTTTATGTAAAATATGAATAGTACGTGTAGACAAACATCCTGTGCTTCTATAATTAAACAATAGTCTATAGTATTGGAAGAATACTATTATATGGTAGCCTTTGTTAAGAAAGCTGCAGGCTATATGATGATAAACCGGGTTTTGAAATATCAATACCAAAGAGTATAGTTCATTCCTTCGGCTTTATTGTTCTTTAATAGAGAAAGTGAATAGCATAATTTCAACACCTTACTTTTTAGTTATCGTTAGTTATTCTTTGAGTTATTGGAGTTACCGGAATTGCTGCTGCCCTTTGGTCCAATTTCTTGATAGAACTTTTTGTCATTGGTTCTTGCCGTTTTTTCTCCTCCTTTTCATCCCGCTTCTTTTAACTCATTTTGCTGTTGGCCCTGTTGTTACAACTCATAATTCCTTCTTAAATTCATAAATTACGCAGTTCACATTTCAAGCGCACACTGATTGACTGAACCCCTGGATCTAATGTTACAAAACAACACACTTTGCTAAGAAAGCATTATTTCAAACCAAGTTCTATGAAATTTCAGCATATTGCTCGGTTACAAAACTGAATCTATTTCCATACAATATAGAAATAGTGAAAGCCTACCATGTAAAGGAGTGATGATCATTGGAGAACTTTTTTAACGGGAAAATCTCAAAGAAAGACCTGGAAGCCTTAGAAATGATTGGTGATGGGAAAGATGGGGAAATCTACAAGGTAGCAGAGGACAAAGTTGTTAAGTACTTCTTTAAGGAAGAAACACATCAACGGGAACTAGAAGCGATGAAAATAGGGCAGACTTCGTCCATTATGCCTCGTCTTTATGAATTTGGTGACAATTACATTGTCATGGAGTTTGTTCAAGGAATATCCCTTGCCCGTCATATGAAACGATACGGCCATATTGACGAAGAAATGACTAAAAAAATTTTATTCGTCTTAGAAGAATTTAAACGATTAGGCTTTTCTCGGTGGGATACGGAGGTTCGCCATATGTTAATGGATGAAAATGGTGAATTCAAAGTGATTGATCACAAGCGAGCATTTACATCCGACTCACCTGTTCCAACGAAGTTGTTAAAAGGAATGAAAAAATTCGGTTTAACAGGAGAGTTCTTGGAAAATGTAAAGAATTTAAATCCTGAGCTCCATGATGCTTGGAAGAAGCATAAGTAGTTCCATACATGATGAAGTTCCTCACTAAAATATCATAGAAACAAGAACGTTCTTTCCTGTAATCAATAAGGAAAGAATGTTTTATTAAAGGTTTTAGGACAAGCCCTGAAATCAAAAAAAGGATAGTACTCCGATATAAAGTACTATCCCTAGAATTTATTAATAAAAATGATTATACTTTTTTCACCGTTACCCTGTCCAAGTGAGTGAATAAAACGTCACCATCACCATTAGACCATACTAAATAGTGATCTTCAGCTTTAATAAATGTCCCGTCGCAGTCTATTTTTTCTGCCCCCGAAATAACCTCGATTTTGTCACCAAGCTTGAGTACTTTATTAAGTTTATCGGAAAATCCCATAATGCCTCCTCCTTTCTCTTTTATGATTCAACAGTCTATATATTTATATTAAAAAATATGAAATTTGATAGGGCTATTACCTATCATTTTCATTTTTTCTCCATAAAAAAATGACTGGATTGCCTCCAGTCACTTTTTGTTTCTAAATAATGTTAACTAAACTTTACGAACGGTAACATTATTTAAGTTAGACGTGTTCATATGGCCGTCATCATCAGCCCATACAACGAAGTTATCGCTTGCGTAAACATATGAACCCTCTTCGATTTCTTCGTCACCAGATAGGACCTCGATTTTATCACCTAGAGATAAAATTTTATTAAGAAAATCAGCCATACTTCCATCTTTGAACAAATTTGACATTATGTTTCCTCCTTTCGGTGTTTACTCTATTTTTATGCTGAACCGTTAAATGCGTAAAGGCAGATAACTAGATTTCATAAAAATATTTCGATTTAGTCATTTACTAGATTAATTATTCCTTATCTCAAGCAGTTAGTTGATAGGTGTATGATCCGAGTCATCTTCTGGAGAGCTTTCCTCCATAATGAATGTTTCCTCCTGGTTTTCGGACTCTTCAACTACATCAATGCCTTCATCATCTATTAGTGAAGAGGCAAGGCTCTCCTCCGGTGTTTTGATGTCTAGTTCTTCCTTTAACACCTCATGTGAGTCACTTTTGATTTCGAAACTTATTTCTTCAATGCCTGGGTCCGGCTCTTTTTCCTCAGATTGATCTTCATCTGTTTCCAATTGCTGAGTGTACTCCTCTTCCTCTTCTGAATCGTTAGAGGAATCTTCAACGATCAAATTGATTACCTTTTCTTTTTCATCAAATGAACCGGGTATGGAGTCTACTCCTTCACCACCAGAAGAATCAAGAATTTCTACAGTGAAACTCTCATTTTCAGTTGTTTCATTGTCCTCGTGTACTTGTTGAAGAATTAGATTCTCCTGGGAACTTCCCTCAGTCTCATGTTCTTCATTTTCAAGCTTTACGAAGTTCAGCAGTTTTTCATTAACGTCGGAATGTTCATTCTTTACATCCTTTTTCCTTGAACTTTTTTCTTTCTTTTCCCCTTTATCTTTTTTCTTCTTATCATTTTGGTTATCACGTTTATATTTAGAATTATTTTTGTCCTTGTGTTTCTGGTTTTTCTTTCTCTTGCTGCCAATTTTCCTTACACTGATCGGACCGCATAAATCTGTGAAATTGACATTTGCATCATTATCCATCCAAATGAGAATGTTGTCGAACGCTGCCACAAATGTTCCTCCGCTGTCAATCATTTCATCCTCAAAGAAAACTTCAAGATGATCTCCAAGCTGGAACATTGAATTCAACACCCCTTCTACTGATTTACAGGGGAGGTCGTCAAAATCCTGATTCGAACAATCCTTTTCATGATTGTGTGCACAGTTCACATCTGTTTCGGGAATATCTTGATTGCCTGATTTTTCTTGCTTACCGGCGTCTCCTAAGCACAACTCATCTTGCTCATCAGGATCTCCCTCACAATGCTCTTCATCGTCATGATGATCTGAATATCTTCTCGTGTAATCATCATACTCTTCTACCATAGGTTTTCCACTCCTTTACATTTTGTCTACAATTCATAATCAATATATGTATGGGAAAAAGGAATGTATAGCCTATTTTTATGGTATTATCCCAAATTCCGCTCACTCTATCCGGGCTTTTGAATAGGTTATTAATAGATACAGAGACGTGGAGTGAAGCACATGCCCAATTGTTATCTTTTTATTAATGAATATATATTGCCAAGGATCTTTTCCTCCTGTTATTACGATGACTTTATGGTCCCTTGTCACAATCAATCCATCTTTGTGAGCTACCAAAAACCAAAAAAAGAATCTGTTACTTCTCCTGTAGAACAGCTGCAAGATGCCCCTTTTCTTGATCAAACTCATGTATCTCAAGTCATTCACAGTATGATGAGCAGCTTGAACGAAACTAATACTCACCATCAATCGACTGAGCGACCTTCTTTCGACATCACTCTAACAACTGAAGATCAACCAAGCATAGTACTTTCTCGAGTTTCTAAACCAAAACACCGTAAAAGACGTGGCAAATGTCCCCGCTTACTATCCCGAGAGGTGCGACCATTCGAAAGATTCAACTATATCGATCCCAACAACAGTATCCCCCAATCAAAATATCAAACAAGCGCACCAACCATACAACATGTACAAAAAAATAATCCATCGAACAGCCAATGTGACCATGACGAAAGTAAAGATGAGCAGGAGAAAATACTAAGAAAAGAGACTAGAAAAGGTAATCATCAAAATGAGCAAAAAACCTATATAAAAAGGCAAGATAATGAACCAGTCAACGATAAGGCTTCTCATGAGGAGAAACAACATGACCTTAAGCAACAAGAAATGAAATCTATGCGTCCCTCCCACTTATTAGGATCAGATGTTACAACACAAACTTACTCAGCCGGCTCGTCAATTGAAGATGGTATTCGTGACATCATTTTGAAAGAAGAAGAAAATTCGAAAGCAGTTTTACATGAAGACCCTTTGGAAGATAAAAAAGATGACCAGCTCTATACCCGCTTAAAGGAAGATGAAGTTGATAAAGATATTTCTAACCAATCATCATTAACCATGGATATATTGGATAACCAATCGAATATATCCATAAACGAAGATATAAATTTAAAATCTACTACTGAATCCAACATCCCAAGCACGATTCCTTCAGCGAAAGATGTGAAATACAAACTAATTCGCTCTTGCGTGAGGGCTAAGAAAATCGTTAATGAAAATAAGAAGTATGCTTCCGAATTCAATTTTGAGATCATTAGCTCGAGTCCACCGGGTAAAGAATTGAAATACAAACTAAATCGGACTGATTTAAGTACTAAAAAAATCATTGATGGAAATAAGAAAAATGCTGATGAAATCAATTTCAACATCTTAAACTCGAGCCTACCAGCTAAAGAAGGAAATAATAAAGTCAAACGTGTAGATCACTCAGCTATAGAATCGGCAGGAGATGAATCAAATTCCCCTACTCCTACTACAGAATTTCACTTTGATATCTTACACTCTGCTTCATCAGTCATAGAAGTGAAAAAGGACGTCAAGCCAACAGACGTTTCTCCTATGAGAGTGAAAAAAAACGAAACAAAATCTACTCCATCTATTAAAAAAGTTCAATCTGATATCTTAAGCTCCAAGTCACCGGGGAATGAAGTGAAATACAAACTAAATCGCACTAATAAACAGGTCAAATACAGTAATTACAAATATAATAATATCGTAAAAGACGAAGTGAAAAGTACTAAAGAGCAGGATTTCGATATCTTACACAACAACAGCCCATTTAAAGAATCAAAATTACAACCATTCCACCAGAAAACTATTAAAAAAGTTAGTAAGCCAGCCTCACCTTCTCTTCTCACCAAGGATAAAGACGACTTCCATACCACGATTTTGAATAAATATTTCACACTTGGTGACAAAATCAATGTATATGCGGGAAGTAAACTACTTGATCAGCAAGGAACATTCTTAACAGCCGGACCTGATTTCTTCATATGGATTGATGGTGATGGATATGTCCGGTTACAAATTATCAGCGGTGGAATTAGTATTGGTCAAACGAAAAAAAATAAATAAGAAACAGACATTAGCCCTGTGCTAGTGTCTGTTTCGACAATATAGAAGGATACATATAGTAATGTAATAGAGATTAAAATGGGGTGAAGGGAATGAAAGAAACTGTATTGGTCATAGCAGCACATCCAGATGATGAACTACTTGGGACAGCTGGTACGCTAAAGAGGTTAGTGGATCAAGGGAATAGAGTCGTCTCGATCATTACAGCAAACGGAAGAAAGGAAGAGGCCCATCACATTCAACAGCTTGCCCGGAAAGCAAACAAAGAGATTGGGATTAAAGAAGTTATTTTTCTGGAGCATCCGAATCTGGAATTAGAAATGATGCCTCTACATCTATTTACTAAGGAAATTGAAAAATTAATTGATATCTATCAGCCTACTAAGATTTTTACCCATCATTACGGCGATTTGAATATCGATCACCAAATTACGTTTCAAGCCGTATTAACAGCAGTTCGTCCTCTACCAAATAGACATCCGATTGAATTGATTACATTTGAAACGGTATCCTCAAGCGAATGGAATATTCAGACAAACGATAAGCAATTTAAACCGAATTATTATGTAGACATTTCATCGGTGATTTTTCAAAAAATTGCTTCCTTAAAACATTACGAAGTGGAAATGCGGGAGTTTCCACATCCACGTTCCTATGAGGGAGTAAAACATTTAGCAAGTGTCCGAGGCATGACGGTTGGGGTACCTTATGCTGAAGCATTTGAAGTTATAAGGAGGGTCTGGAAATGAAAGAACTATTTTTTCCTTATCCTTATCTTGTTTCTGCACTCGATAAATATTATGGAGTTAAGTCAAAACCCATAACGGCAAAAATAAAGGATAAGGGTAAAGATTCTAAACGAAAAAAAGAACGCAAAAAGAAATCAAAGACTAAAAAGATGAAAAGTAA
The DNA here is from genome assembly GCF_056838065.1 of Rossellomorea sp. H136. NCBI lineage: Bacteria > Bacillati > Bacillota > Bacilli > Caryophanales > Bacillaceae > Rossellomorea > Rossellomorea sp. H136. Next base: position 2,350,850 of record NZ_CM166371.1, on the reverse strand, counting down.
ATCTGGCAGTAAGAAATTATCCATTCTGATAGCGACTTTTTGGGACTATCCTCATACGGGTGGTCTTTCCAATTACATTACCACTCTACGAGAGGGCTTGAGGTCTTTAGGTCACAAAGTGGATGTCATTGCTCCGAATCAGTTTTCACAAGTGAATGTAGAAAAGCTGCGTGAGGTGATCGTTCCTGAATTAAAGACTTTCTTTGAGCAACGATACGGATCATACACAAGCAAAATTATACAAAGTAGTCGTTTGCTCTACATCTATGAACAGATGATGAAATCTGTAAAACTGGAAAAATACGATATACTTCATGCTCAGGATTTATTCACAGCCAATATATTAGGGAGATTCAATGAAGATTTAGGTAAACCTCTTCTTTTCACCCCACATGGCATGTTCACCTTTAGCAGGGTCAAATTTAACCGAATTGAAAAAGGGTCAGTAGAAGAAGTGTATTATAAAGAGATTGAGAAAAAAGCGATTGAATACGCGACTCATATGGTCATTTTAAGTGACTCTTTCCGTGATCCATTAAGTTCACTTGGAGCGAAATCTGTAAATCAAACAACCGTTAATACAGGGATTGATTTTAAAACCATTGATCGCGGTAAAACGAGTGGGAAAATTGTGATTTCATGCATCGCAAGACTTGGACCTAGAAAGGGACATTCGGACTTATTTAATGCCCTTTCTCGAATGAATGGAACCGGTAACCAGGTTGAAGTGCAAATTGTCGGGGATGGGGAAATGCGTGAAGCGCTTGAAGCTCAAGTCAAATCGTTAAGACTATCAAACGTTCGATTCTTAGGTAAGCGCGATGATGTCCCTGCCATACTAAGCAAAACAGATATATTTGTTCTTCCAACCGTCAATGACAACCTTCCCATTTCCATTATTGAAGCCATGCATAGCGGTGCAGCGATCCTGACAACTAATTGCGGTGGTATTACGGAAATCGTTCATCATAATGAAACCGGAATCATTGTTGAGCCAGGCAATGTCAGCCAGTTAGCAACTCAACTCAAACACTTGATCGGAAATGAAGCATTGAGAAAGAAACTGGGCGGCAATGCGTATCAATATGCCAAAAATCATCTCACTCGGGAAGCCATGGTTAACAAGATTGAAGGGGTTTACCAAAATCTAATAGTTTCGGGGGATGAATAATGTTGTCATCACATCCAGCTGTTGTCCTTGATTTAAGCGCTAATGGAGTTGGCATCATTCATGCCCTTTCCCGAAAAGGCATTGATGTATATGCATTTGATACAGAAGGTCCCTATTCAAAGGGAAAATCAAGACTTGCAACATGTGGGGTATGTCCAAGCCCCTTAAACCAAGAAGCAGAGCTGCTGTCTTTTTTAAAAGGAATAGCGATGAATCTTGATAAGAAGCCTGTGCTCTACGCAGGTGCAGATGATTATGTTGTCTTCATCTCAAAATATAGGAACGAATTATCCGAGTACTACCTGTTTTTATATCCTGATCACTCTTTAATTATGGATTTATTAGATAAAAAGAAGACCTATGAATTAGCATTGGAATATAATGTCCCAACAGCCAAAACCTTTTTTGTGGAAAATTTAGAGCAACTTGATGAAGCGATTACTCAATTAGAATTCCCATGTATTTTAAAGCCTGTGTTCGGACATGAATTCAGAAAACATGTAAATAAGAAAGCCATTCATATTCAAGACGCCATCCAATTAAAGAGAATCTATCCTATTTATCGCAAGTTCGGTGAGCTTATTATTCAGGAAATCATTCCCGGAGACAACCAATGCTTCTATAAAGTGGCCACATTTTTCGATGAGGATATGGAATTACTTGCCCTTTTCACTCTCCAAAAAAACCACCAATTTCCTGCAGAATTCGGAACGGGAGCACATATCGTGAGCAAACGAATACCTGATCTGGTTGATGTGGGTGTTCCGCTATTGAAAGAGTTGGGACTAAAAGGAGTAAGTATGATCGAATATAAAAAAGATCCACGGGATGGGCAATATAAGCTCATTGAAATCAATCCCAGGTTCTGGCTGACCCATAGTTTAACCGGTCACTCAGGAGTTGATTTCGCCCTTCAATATTACCTGTATCTTACAGGTCAATGCCCATCTCCAAAACTGCAGCAAATTGACGGGGTTCAATGGATTTACCTTGTACGTTACTTCCTTACCTTCCTTGAAAAAAGAAAAAATGGGGAAATGAGCTTAAAAGACTTCTTTTATGGGCTCAGAGGAAAAAAGGTATTCGCTCTTCTTGCCTCTGATGACCCTATGCCATTTATCAGGAGTACCATATCTCACCTGCGGAATGCGTGGAAAAGAAAACGAAGGAGTGATTGAATATGTATACACCACAAGAACTGAATTCTATGCTTCATAAACACCGAATAGAAGAAAAACTCTCTACGTCCCTTGGGAATAAAGTGACTATCCAGGCTACATCAATTCAAAACCTTAAATCAACAAAAAGAAGCAGCATTTATAAGCTTCAGCTACAAACACACACAGACACCTTCCCTATCATTTTTAAAATCTACCATTCTACCAAATACAAAAATGAAGTCGAGATTAATGTCTACAGTCATGCTTACCCATTTTTAAAAGAATTTCTTCCTGAAATCTACTTAATCGAGAAACATGGAAGTGATACATGGGTGTTCATGGAGTTCGTTCGGCAAATTCGTGGACAGCTGACCTTTACACCCAAGCATTTTGATTATATTATCCCAACCCTTGCTAAACTTCACGCCAACACGTACGAAGAAAATTTCATGAAAGAAAAAAACACTTTTCAAAATTGGTTTCCCATTTACAACTCGGTAAAAATGAAAAGCGACCGGGAAAAATTCATATCAAATACAATGACTTTTCTAGACAATGCCAAGAAGGATAAACAATTGAAGGACATCATCAAACCACATTATAAATCACTAAAAAACTTATACAGTAAAGGTCCTGACTTCTTTCCGGAACTATTGGCAAGCGGCTCCTCCATTACTCATGGAGATCTCCATATGCAGAATATCTGTTCTAAAGATGTCAGCAAAAATGAACCATGGGCGATTCAATTCATCGATTGGGAATCAGCCAAATATTCCCCAACATGGTTTGACATGATTGTCCTGGTAGAAATTTTACTAGGTTTTCGGAAGGATTGGCAAAGCAATGCAGAAGAAATTCGTACTCATGCGGTCGACGTATACACCAATGAAATGAAGAAATATGGAATCGAGTTTAAAACCAAACCCATTCAATTATACAAAATGGCGTACCTTCAACGAACCCTCGAAAAAGGATTACACACTCAGCTGAGACGTATCTTTGACAACCGTGGAGGTGAGCTTCTTCCCTACCATTTAGAAAAAATATCAACCTGGGGAAGTGAACTGGGAATCTATAAATAGATACGAAAGGATGAGAAAACTTGAGTCGAATGCCCCCTTTCAACATTCACCCCTCTCTTCTTGCCATCATGGATCAGTATTATGATGTGGAAAGAGACTTTAAGGAGTCTCTCACTCTCCAACCATTCGGTCAGAAGACAAAAGGCTGTGATTCATCAAAGCCGATGAAAATCTTATACGTTACATTCTTTCAATACCCTCATACAGGTGGTTTGTCTCATTACATCACTTCTATAAAAAACGGATTTGAAGAGCTTGGCCATAGTGTAGATGTACTAGCGCCTAACCACATGACTTCAGAACAGCTTGAAGAATGGATTCCCCAAGCTGCCTCTGCAGCCCGTAAGTTTATGAATAGATGCTACGGAAAAGTTAATGAAAAAATCGTCAAAAATCTTAGTTTCCTTCATGTATTTGAACTCTTTCTCAAAGGAAAAAATCTCCAGCAATATGACATCATACACGCTCAAGACCTATTTGCCATCTTCATCTTGGGACATTTGAACCGAACCTACCAAAAACCTTTACTCTTTACGCCACACGGATTCTTTACGAAAAGTCGCTTGAAATTCAATAAAATGCAGAAAGATTCCATCGAAGAAGCTTACTTTACTGAACTTGAGAAAGTAGGCATTAAAGCAAGTACTGAAATCGTTATGATTTCAGATTCCTTTCGACCTAACTTAATGGATTTCGGTGCAAAAGATGAAAGGATGGTCACCGTTCATACGGGCATCGATTTCAAATCACTTCCTCATGAAAATCATGAAAACATTATCCTGACGTGTGTCTCCCGACTGTCCCCACGCAAAGGTCATGAATTTCTCTTGGAAGCATTGTCCAAGATTCGTGAATACCTGACTAATGTAGAAGTATGGATTGTCGGAGATGGTGTCATGAAGGAAAAACTGATTGAACAAGCGAAAGAACTCAAGCTAAATAACGTGATCTTTTTTGGGAAACGACACGATATACCCCATATTCTTTCGATGTCGGACATCTATGTATTAGCAACTGTGAATGACAACTTTCCCCTATCCGTCATGGAAGCAATGTTTTCCAGGCAAGCGGTCATCTCCACCACATGTGGCGGTATCCCGGAAATGGTTCAACATGAAGAAACAGGCATTCTTTGTGAACCTGGTAACGTCGAACAGCTGGCACATGCGATAAAGCGTTTCATAACAAATAAGGAAGAACGTCATAGGTTTGCTAACGCTGCTGAATCTTATGCTCGTCAACACTTAACCAGCCAGGTTATGACTAGAAAAATTGAACAGATCTATCAAACATATTTATGAAGAAAGGAGACTCATCATGAGGGAGAATGAACTGATCCACGATTATACATGAAGATTTTAGTTACAGGCGGTGCCGGATTTATCGGCTCACAACTCATAGATTTACTGCTCGCTGAAGGCCACACCCCAATTATTCTAGACAACTTCTCTAATGGCAGGGAGGAAAACGTGCCAAGTGGAGTCAAAATATATAGAAAAAATCTATTATCCGATGAAATTGAAAGAATTTTCAAAAAAGAAAAACCCGACATCGTTATGCACCTCGCTGCCCAAGTGAGCGTAGCTAAATCACTGGAAAATCCTGCAGAAGATGCGGCAGTCAATGTATTAGGAACCGTAAAGTTGTTGGAGTACAGCACCAGATACGGTGTAAAAAAATTCATCTTCTCCTCTTCCAGTGCAGTATATGGTTATACAAATGAGGTGATTCATGAAGGGAGTTCTACAAGTCCGATTTCCTTCTACGGTACCTCAAAATTAGTATCAGAAACCTATATCAAACTATTTAATAAGCTCTATGATCTTCCGTACACTATTTTGCGCTACGCCAATGTGTACGGACCGAGGCAAAGATGCGATGGTGAAGGCGGAGTTATAAGCATTTTTATTGAGCAACTATTAAACAATGAAACACCAATCATTTTTGGGGATGGAAGCCAGACTCGGGACTTTGTTTACGTAGAGGACGTAGCCCGGGCAAACCTTCTTGCCATCACAAACGCTGACGACCAAGTCATCAATATCGGCACCAACACGCAAACAACAGTCAACCTACTCTACACCTTACTTTCAAACCAACTCCACTCTTCGCAACAGCCAAACTACGAAGCGAAACGGGAAGGAGACATTTTACACAGTTACCTCTCAAATTCGAAAGCTCTACACCATCTAAATTGGGAACCTCAATATGATCTGAACTCAGGTTTAGAGAATACCATTGAATATTTCAAAAAGAAAATGGAGAATGACGAATGATTTAATAACTCGTGCAAACACAAAGGAAAAGAGCTTGGAAAATTCCAAACTCTTTTTCTTTATTCTTTATCTCTCCTTTTCTAAAAAATGAAGTAAAAGTAATCAAACTTTCTCCTTTAAATCATCTATAATCCATTCTGCGGTCTTCTTCCCGTTTTGAATACACGCGCCAATGCCCACTCCAAAGTATGAAGCACCTGCCAGCTTCACACGTGGAAGTTCGGTTGCAAGATTTTTATTTAACCATTGCACGGACTGACTGTGCTCAAGATGATAGTTTGGCATTAGGTCTTTCCAGTTCGTTACTTCCACAGAAACCGGATCTCCGTCTATGCCGACACTTTTTCTGATATCTTCAAGTGCTGTCCTCACAAGTTCTGCCTCGCTATACTCTTTCAACTCATTGTAATGAGGGTTTGTACTTTTATAAAAAAGTCTCAATAAAAGGTTTTGATTATTGGACGTATGCTTCCACTTCCGACTCGTCCACGTGCATGCATCACATTTCACATCTCTGCCATTTGATACGATAAAGCCTGTACCATCTGCAGGAAGTTCCTCATCTGGAATGTTAAATCCAAGGTAAATCGAAATAAGTGATGAGTTTTTCAATTTGTTAAAATCAGGTTCAAGTTTTTCATGAGTCAGAATCTTCTGGGTTACGTCATGAGGTGTTGCAAATACCACATAATCCGCTTGAATTCTACCACGGCCATTAAGAGTCAGCTCATATTTATCTCCATTCTTGTGTAGCTTAGTTGTTTCTACCCCCTTTAAAATTGTCCCACTGAAACATTTTTCTTCTAAACGTTCAATGAGGGTTGATAAACCATTTTTAAACGAGATGAATTTTTTATTGGATGCCCCCTGGAATTTTTGCTTATTTGCAGATAAACCTTTAATGATACTGCCGTAATCATTTTTATATTCAAGTAAGTATGGGAGTGTCGAAGCCATTGTGAGCTTATGCAAATTTCCAGAGTATACCCCTGATAGTACTGGAGCTACCTGCTTCTCAACAAGTTCCTTACCCAGGAATGCTTCTAGAAATTCACCGATGGAACTTTCTTTTGTAAATCGCGTGTTTTCCGTTTCAAAGTCTTTAAGAGCGTCAATCTTCCCTTCCTCTGACACCAGAGTGCTATTTTTAAGAGACTCAACGGACATGGGAATTCCGAAAATCGTGTCTTGGGGAATCTTGTGTAATTCGCCATTTGTGTATATGTATGATGTGCCTGTTTCATTATAGACGAGTTCCTCTTGAAGTTGAAGTTCCTCAACTAAAGACAGAACCCCTTCATTTCGAACTACGATGGAATCTGCTCCTGCTTCCATAATGAATTCGCCTTCTCTTATGGTTCTAATTTTGCCGCCGAGCTGCCGATCTCGCTCGATTAGGATTAACTCGATATCTATTTCTCGTTCCATGGACATTTTTTGAAGATGGTACAGAGCTGTTAATCCCGTAATTCCTCCACCTACGACAACCACTGTCTTCATACGTTTCACTCCAATAATTGCGTTTATGTATACAGATTATCATGTTTTTTGTTGATAAGAAAAAGATTCTGTGTCTGAAATGGTAAAAAATATAGGAATGAAGGTTAGTTCCACATTTATATTCCAGGTTTCAATCCCCCCTTCTATCCTATAATCTTTATCGAACACTTAATTCCCAGTTGACAACTATGAATACTTATATATATAATATAAGAAATCCATGACAACTATATAACCACTTATCCAGAGAGGTATAGGGACTGGCCCGATGATGCCTCAGCAACAGATTCTACATCATAGAACACTGTGCTAATTCCACAAGCATTTCGCTTGGAAGATGAGTTGAAGTTTGATACATAAAGCCTTCTTCTTATCTACTACTAGGAAGAGGGCTCTTTTTAATAAATGAGCCACTTCCTTTATTCGTATACTAATAAGAGGAGTGATCAAAAATGGGGGAAATCCTTCAGGAAGCAATTCATAATCGAAGAAATGAGTTAATAAACAAGTTAATTGTCCACAACATTTTCAAAAAAGGAGACAAACAATTATTCGAATTGACGCTGCAAGAACTTGAGGACGAATACAAATATCTTCAAAAGGAATGCCATCCACATAGCGATGTTGGGTCCATTCATTGGAGAAATTGTGGGAAATTAAGCAGTTAAAAAAGCAGCGATCCAAGGAAGTGGATTGCTGCTTCCTTATTTTATTTGGGGTTTCGTTGGAGGAAGAAAACTAGTTCATATTGTGGCCGTTACGGGAACCTCTCTCCTCGGGAACAAAAAAAAGACGTCCACCACACGGCATACGTCTTATCTCTGTCACTTATTGTGCATTCACCTCTACAGCATCCTTCTGGTGATACTCTGCAAAGATCTCTGCAAAAGCTTCTGTAGAGTTATACAATTCCACTAAATTGTTTTCCACTCCACCAAACTCAAGCAACATGGCTCTCTCGGTTAGGTCCTGATTGTAGACCCCGTTACCTTCAGCTTTTGTTTTGATGAAGACTCCCCGGCTGATGCCAGGATATTTTCCTTCCAGTTTAGCATTCAAATCCTTTGCGATCTTAAGGTTCTTTTCAAAGTTTTTGTTTTCTTTCCCTACGATAAAAAACAAGCGTGCGTAGTTTTTACCGTTAATGGTTTTGGTAGTGATGTTTCGTGGCTGTGAATCCCGATGGATATCAATCAGGTATGTTAAGTCATCGTTTTGGGCGATGGCTTCTTGTACTAGCCCCCTTGATAACTGATAGGATTCAAAATATGTCCATGACTTGTCTTTGAGTGCTTTGTTTACATCTGTCTTATCCTGAACCGCTCCAATACCCCGTGCTTCAAGCTCTTGTTTTAATTTGGATCCGACAGCAATGACGTTCACCTTTTCGTTAGTACTCGCTGGATCTTTCGAATCGTTATTCTTAATCAGCGGGCTAAACGCTTCCCAACTGTGTGAATGATAGATGTAGACAGATTTTTCATCAATCTCTTGAACTCCGTCTCCCGAGTTATTGTTTGCCTGATCGATTTGACTCTGATCGATTTCCTGATCTTTCAACTGATCTTCTGTAGGAGCCGGTGATTCATTTGGGAGGTTCGTAATGTCTGTCCCTTTCCCCGCAACGGCTATGTGAGTATGATAATTTTCGATTCCTGGGATTTCCCGTCCAAATAAACTTCGTGGATCAAGAAGTGAAACATTCGTGACGCTTTCCAACCAATCAAAATCACTGTTTAATTCCGCCTCGTTTGTAACTCGCAATCCTGTCATTTCCTGTGACAACAACATAAGAAACGTTTCCTTCGGTACTAGTTCCGACATCGATGAATACAGTAAACTATCCACCCTCAATTTAATGGCTGTTGACGAGATCAACCATACGGTCAAGTACATGAAGATAATACCGATCAATACTACCCGAATGATGGCCTTCATAGAGACGAATACTAGTGGGACTAAGCTATTGTTGTTTCGAGACTTATACGACATCATCAGTACCCCTATATAAAGTATTTAATAGTTAACTTTATGCAGGGGGTTGATAGAGTAGAAGGTTTTTTCCGGGATTCGGTCGGATTTCCTAGTTCCTCATACCGTGAAGTCATTTTCAGATTTTAGTTTAAGTGCATTTCGTAGTAATTCTTGAAGGACTGCTGCGAAAATCGAAATGGTGACAGACGCAAAGCTGATTATGATCCCAACCATAGCAATACCCGGATGAAGAGCATTTTGGATTAGTAGAAACACCATACCTGCCACATAAATGGCAGTAATCAGTAAGGCATACAGTTTTATTCGGTGAAGAGCCACTATTGCTTTCGCTGAAAAAGCGTTCTCTTCAATAAACTTTAAAAGCTTAAAAGCTTGATACAGCGCTAAATTAAATGGAACCACAGTTAAGTATAACCCTATTAGAATCGGCCATTTCAAATAAGCGAATTCCGGAAATAGATCAGCCGAATGCTTTGCCATGGTTGGCAACCAGACAACACAAAGTATGAATACAATCGCTCCTATTGCCATTACTGCCCCTTTTAGAAAAATCGTCGTTCCTCGTTTCATATCACACCTCTGATACCATGTTTTTCTAAATTATATAATGAGATTTATTGTTTTCCAATAAAATATTATTGATTTTATATTCTCTATTAAAAAACTCCTATACAAACAAACGCATGAGCAAACCCATACTTATTAAACCCTTATCTGCTATTCACTTCATTGGCTGCCCTCACCGCCGACTCTATCGCCCCTTCAATCCAACCATGAAAAGAGGACGTGTGCTCTCCGGCAAAATGAATTTTGCCTTCAGGTTTCTTGATATAATCCCCGATATCAATTGCCTGACCAGGGGTATAAAGGGTAAAACATCCTGCAGAGAATGGGTTTTTACTCCAGTTGTAGACTACAAAGTTCAGCATTTCTGTATACACCTGTTCACCATATATTTTAAAGAGGTCTTCTAAAACTTCTTTGATGATTTCTTCTTTTGATTTGCTGTTCCATAAGAGTGCATTCTGTCCCCAGCTGTAACTCGCTAACATGACCCCCGGTTTGTTGCTACCCTTGTCGTGACTCGGCATAAAAGTAAAGCGTGTAGGGAGATCTGACACGATGTTTCCGTAATTCAAATCTTCCCAGAAGCGACGACGAAATTCGATTCCTATTTTCACGGATGGAACATTCGTTACTTCCCGAATCGCCTGCCACTTTTTGAAGGATATTGATTCATAAGGTATGACATCGATATACTGGAAGACAGTAAAAGGGATGGTTACTATGACATAATCGGCATTGTATTCCTGAACCAATCCGTCTACGCAATCTACTGCCCGAACGCTTACACCGCCATCGGATTGAATAATGTGGGTCACTTTTTGATTCAGTAGAATATGTGTCCCAAGCTCTTGGACAAATCCATAAGGTAAGTGGTCGTTTCCTCCCTTTATTTGATAAAATTTTGTTTGTTTCCTGAATATAGGAAAAATGATGTCTTTTAATATGTCGACGAACGAGAATTCAGGGAATCCTTCTATTCCGAGAATGACATTGATTTTTCGGATGGCATTAAAGGATAATGATTTACCGTATGGGTTATTTGCTAGAAATTGTCCCATAGAATAGCCAGAGTATTTTTTTATTAATTTTTGCTGTTCCTCATAGTCACTGTTTCTATATAATTCGATAAAGGGGCTGGTTGCTTCAAGGAATAATTCTGAAGCTGTTTTTCCCCTTTCTTTTTCTGGTAAAGGATACTGTAGAATGTCTGGATTTTTTTCGTATTGTTCTCTTGTTGTCAGGATATTGTTTACTAATAGTAAATCTCTCGGAGAATTATTGATGAATTCTTGATAGGGCAGATTGAATTTTCTGATATACTCGAACACTAACTTGTGGTTATCGGGAATCCTCATGGCTCCCAGATCCAAATAATTACCGGGTGTGAATGGCTTGCGAACTGTATATACCCTGCCTCCGATTCGTTTATTTCCTTCTAATATCGTTACGTCATGCCCGGCATTTTTCAGTAGAGAAGCTGCGACTAAACCACTCATTCCTGCTCCAATGATGATCACTTTTTTAGACTTAGTTGGATTTAATCCATTCCGGATAATGGCCAGCATATCGTCTGGATAGTTCAATTTGGAGGGGTCACTTCTTGAAAGTTGATTTACCATCTCATCACCCACCTCCCTTTTTCTTACATCATATGACGTCAAGAAAGGGGGTATACGTATGATATCTGTGACAAAGAGCTCATTTCCAGTCACTTTCAGAACAAACGTTTCTATTTATACGTTTATATGTTATAATTTAGTTTCATTGGGTCTACGAGACTGTATTTAGTCAATCCCTCGAGCAGTAGAAGGGAGACATGTTATATGTCACTAGAAAATATCGTAACCATGCTCAAGACTCTTAAGGAATTCAAGGATAGTGAGATTGTTCATACGATATCAAGTCATGATCACTCACCTGTTATGACCGTTACCTACCAGTTGGACAGGGATTGTTTTCAAATCACATATATGGATTCAATGAAAGTTGAAGAGTTTACAGACATTCGCCTTTTGGCTACAACGATAGAAAGTGTTGTTCTTCTCGAACCTTCAAGATAGGATTATTAAATGGAATGCCATTACGTAAATAGTGATGGCATTTTTTTATACCCGGATTCTGTTTAATTATGCTAACCTATAGATAAAAAGGAGGGACATAATGTCTTTATTTTCTCAGCCTTATATTCGAAAAGTGTCACTTCATAGGGAAAACGTTCCTTCCTTTCATTCGTATCCTTTTCATATTCCGAGTATTCGGAGCCTGACAGACCTCTCCCTTCACCCCAATGTTACATTTATTGTGGGGGAAAATGGAATGGGGAAATCAACTCTTCTTGAGGCCATTGCAATGGCCATTGGTTTTAATCCTGAAGGAGGTACGCTGAACTTTTCATTCTCCACGTATGATTCATATTCGAATCTCAATAAGTACTTGAAAATTGTGAGAGGTGTCGATCGACCTAAGGACGGTTTTTTCTTGAGAGCAGAAAGCTTTTACAATGTTGCGACGAATATTGAAGAAATGGATCAGCAGCCCTCTTTAGGGCCACGAGTGATTGACTCATTTGGAGGGAAATCACTTCACGAGCAATCACACGGAGAAGCCTTTTTCTCAACCTTTATGAATCGTTTTCGAGGGAAAGGGATTTACATCCTGGATGAGCCCGAAGCTGCACTCTCCCCCTTAAGGCAGTTATCCATGCTCTCCAGGATACATGAACTTGTGAATGATGACTCCCAGTTCATTATTGCCACTCACTCACCCATTCTGATGGCATACCCTTCTTCTTCCCTGATTGAATTAACAGAAGAAGGTTTACTAGACTCATCATTGGAAGATACGAGTCATTATAAGATTATGAAGCAATTTTTTGATGACCGGGAACGAATGATCTATCATTTATTAAGAGAAGAAGACTGAAGGTGGAATAGGATTAATTCAGGATTAATAAAGCATTCCCTTATTAATAAAATCGAGCTTAAAACTAATTCCAGTTTTAAGCTCGATTTTATTATTGTTAAAAAGAAGGAAGTTCACTAAGGTTATTCTCTTTTAAGCCGTCGGGTTCACTGCGAAGAACATCTCTTCCATACCGATGAATCACATCGACATGAGCCAGTTTTCCTGACTTTGCTTCTTCAAGTGCAGTGATATAATCCAGCTCTCTCCCACTTTCGGTTCTAAAAGCGATGAGATCGTCTTCGGCATTTCGGCGAACGGCTACAATCTGTTCCGCACCAGTTGTAAGCTCCTGAGCCATTTCTACTTTAGCTTGAAATTTACCTTGCTTCTTGTATTCTTCATAAATCTGTTCAAAGCTCTTCTTTTCCATCTGTTTCACCTCCCGAACATACGTTTAGTATTAGCTCTGGAGCAAAGGATTATGATAAAAGAGACAAATATTCACTGGTCCTCTTCCAAGCTAAAAAGAGTGCCATCCATCACGGCACTCAACTAACATCATTTCAATTTCCCAAGAGTATCATTTAACACAATTTTTTGTTCATCCATTCTTTTTATCGCATTTTGTATGTTTCTATTAAAAACAGATAGGATGCTTTGTCCATAGGTGGTACCTGGCACTGCCCACTTTCCGTTCAAGTCTGTCCAATTTTTGGCGCTCCCTCGTGTGACTAATGAAAAACGGGGATCTACGAGTGATTGTCCTTGTGGAATTGGATTGGTTGATGCATATGCGTACAGATGCTGAATATGAGCAAGAACCCCTTCCTCTGGAGTCTTAAATGATGCTCCGTCATTACCAGGACCGGTAGTACCAATCCCTGCATAGTTATTTTGATTTGGTTTGACTTGGCCAGTGAACCTGAAATAGTTGGTTTCATGTATCGCTTGAGCGTAAGCAACGTCTCCTCTAATTCCATAAAGATTCCCGTAAAAGTGATAAAATCTCCCTAAAAGTGGAGCATCACGGTTAATCGTTCTCGCAAAGTCATTTAGTTGTTCAGCTCGTAATACAGATATACCCATGATCGAATACTGTATTCCCGGTGGCTGAGGAGGCTGTGTCGGTTTTGGCGGATCAGTCGGAGACGGTACAGGGGGCTTAGGGTTATCGTCAACTCTTACTAAGATAAATGCTTCAATACCCATTTTTTTCAGGCTGTTCACTTGGTTTTCTGCGTTAACCCTTTCTGCAAAAGCACCAGTTTGGACCCTGTAATACGTTTTCCCTGAAATGACCGCAGTATCAATGAACGAATTAATGCCTTTTCTTTTCAGCTCATTTACTCGATTATCAGCGTTATCACGCTTCGTAAAAGATCCAGCAATCACTTTAAAAAGTTCTTTCTCGTCTATTTTTGCAGGTAAGCCTAAAGCTTTTGCAACACCCCTCGCGATAGAAACCGCTACAGTGTTTCTAAAATTAGCATTGTTAAGTAACGCAACATCTTTCGGGTTATCTACAAACAGAATCTCTAATAGAAGTGAAGACATGGTAGTTTCACGTAAAACATGAAAATTGGCTCTCTTTTTTCCTCTATCAATCACACTGTAAGGTGCTTTAACTGATGCCATTACTTCCTCGTGAATAATTCTCTGGTAGTTCAGGGTCTGTGAAGAAACTTTTCCGTTATACACATAGCTCTCAAACCCAGTGCCGCCACCTGCATTATGATGGATGGATAAAAAGAAATCGGCTTTAGAACGGTTAGCTAGGTTTGATCTGTCAGATAATGATAATGTTTGATTTCCAGTTCGCGTCATCAAAATATTTACGTTGTAATTTGCTAACAAATAGTCCCTGACAATTAGGGCCGTCAATAAGTTGAATGTTTTCTCTTCATATCCCTTGTAAACTGCACCTGGATCAGCCCCTCCATGACCGGGATCAATCATAATGGTTTTCAATATTATTTCCTCCTAAGAGTATGACATATAGTAGTATATTCACAAATGGACAAGCATGCTTGGACTCTCCCTACTTGCATTATTCTTTGATACGAAAAAATGTTCCCGGTAGTGAAGGGAACATTTTTTTAGCACGATTCTATTTTTATGGAGGAAACTTTCTTATGGGTGTTTTTATTCTATTTCTTTAAACTCGTTCTTATTCATCATTTCTCAATTGTCCGGCGGAGTTCCATACTGGTGCTCGCTTCATTTTTTTCAGTATGAACTGTTGATCTTATAACCATTGTTCTCTTACTAAGCAAGGAGTCGAAGAGTAACCCCAAACTGTGCAACGTACATATTTGAGAGGGAAGGAGACCCCAAGTCATATTTGGAATGAGTTACTGGTGGACTGATAAAAAGATACACTAGTAATTTTCTTGCCAATGCATCACCTCCATAGAATACTTTATGTCGGAAGTGATCGGAAGGTGAGGACAAGCAACGAGTTTTTATGAAAATTGGACAGCCTTTTTTAAAAAAATGGATCCCTTCTCAAGTTTAGTGGCATCCCTCAAAAAAGAGAGAAACTCGCCGCCATACCAATTACCTCCACCCTCATTCAGCCTAAAGATTGTTGCCATCTCTTCACCGCCAAGATAATAGATCATCTACTCCTTCAATACATGCACTTGCAATTCGTCACCGATGAAGCAGTCGCCCGAATCAAGAAAGACTGGAAAGGAAACATTACAAGCTTTGATAAAGGGAAAGCCCCTATTCTTCACCTGTCTGATGCCCTATCAGCTGGAATTGTGAAGCAGTTCCCGGAAAAATTTTAATTGTTTCAGAGCTAGGATGAATCGAGCCATCCTAGCTTTTCCTATTCTTCATTACCAACTCTCTCACTTCTTCTTTCAAGCAGCACCACATCCCGCCATGCTCCATCTAGTCTCCCAATTCTTTCTCTTATACCTACCTCACGAAAACCATATTTCATATGAAGGTGAATACTCGGAATGTTCTCTGGAAAAACACCTGACTGTAAGGTCCAAATATCATGTTCCTCACTTTGTTCAATTAAAGTCTTCATGAGAGCACTCCCTATACCTCTTCTGTTATATTTCTGACTGACATATACGCTGACTTCAGCGACACCTGCATACACACATCTACTTGAGATGGGACTCAGGGCTGCCCAGCCAACTATTTGATCTTCGAGTATCGCTACAATACGACAATCATTCAGATGTGTTTTGTTCCAATCTTCCCAAGAAGGTACTTCTTTTTGGAAAGTCGCGTTTCCTGTATTGATACCTTCTAAATAAATGTTACTAACTTGTTCCCAAACTGATGGGAGCATGGCTTGTATTTTCATCATCGTTCCACCCTTTTCAAGAAGAAAGTTGACCCATTTTATAGTGAATAATAGCAAGTAATGCATCTTAGGTCGAATGAATAACGTAGTTCGTTAAACTGCAGCCTTTGAGAAACATCCTTTTGAAACAGATTACTTCTTGTCTTCAAAGTCAATCTCTTTGATGATACGGGCAGGATTTCCACCCACCACTACATTGGACGGAACATCTTTCGTCACAACGGCACCTGAAGCAATAACCACATTATCACCTATCCTCACTCCGGGGTTAATAATTGCACCTCCACCAATCCAGCAGTTGTCTCCGATTTTGACAGGCTTCCCAAATTCCGGGCCTTTGTTTCGCTCAACCGGATTCACTGGATGAGTCGCTGTGTAAATATGTACTCCAGGTGCGAGCATACAATTTTCACCGAAGCGGACTTCACACACATCTAATATCACACAGTCAAAATTAGCGAAGAAATGATTGCCGACGTGAATGTTATATCCATAATCACATCTGAAGTTAGGCTCTAAATAAACGCTTTCCCCGGTAGATCCGAATAGTCTTTTAATAGCAGCCACTCTTTCCTCGCCTTCTTCTTCCGTGGTTAGATTAAGCATTCGTGTTAAACAACGGGCTTGTTTTCTCTCTTCCATCAATTGAGAGTCCCATGGTTCATAAAGTTCACCGTCCAGCATTTTCTGTTTTTCAGATTTCATTTATATGCCTCCATTATATGTAATAAGATTACTATTTTTCTATTTTGTAGCGAGCCCTGACATTATTCATCACTCTTCGGTAAATTCAACTGCCATGAGACACCGAAGCGGTCCTCCACCCAGGCGAATTTTTCACTAAAGGAAGACTCCTCCAAGGGCATCAACACAGTTCCCAATAAAGATAGTTTATCATAAACACGTTCGATTTCTTCTTCCGAATCACATGCTACGAACAAAGACATGGCAGGTGAAAATGGATGATCGTTTCGATTTATATTATCGATTGCCATATAGGTTTGTCCTTTTAAAGTGAATGTCGCATGCAAAACAGTGCCATCTTCGTGGTGTATCACATTATCAATTTCGGAATCATCAAAAATCGATGTATAAAAACTCATCGCCTCTTCTGCTTTTCCGTTGAACATAAAAAATGTTGTGATGCTTTGATCTTGGTTCATTTAAACTTTCACTCCTTTTTATCCTCTAGATAACTAATTCGATGAAAAACTAGATATTCCTATTTCAAAAAAATACTGTCACCATCAAGGGAGAGATAACAGATCAAAAAAATAAATAAACCAGAAGAGTGGCCCTTCTGGTTTGGGTAGGGTTCTGCCTGAGCAGAGAATGATTTTCTTAATTGGACCTGGTAGAGGGTAGTAGAAGATTAGTGAATTCTTCATTACCACTCCATTCTTAGAATCTGATGCTCTTCAATCTGGATCCATTTTCCGACAGATATCGAAGGAGCTTCTGATGATAATGATGTTTAATAATCGATACCTCCTTCTTCAATTTGTCAGGATGTTTACTCGTTCCTGACTCAGGGTGTGATCTATACTTCAATAAAACCTCATCCAAATAATATATGACATACCCATTGATTAACATCCTGTTCCACATGTCATAATCTTGCGTGAATTTAAGATCTGTACTGAAATATCCAATATCCCTGAACACATCCTTGTGAACCATGATGGAGCACCCATTGACGGGATTGATTGTCATAAAGGAATGGTAGATTTCTTCTGCATTGGTAAATCTCTTTCCAATGAAGGGGAGCAGCACTTCATTAGTCTGATTAATTACATCATAATTGTGGAAGCTTGCCTTCGCCCCCCTTCGTAACATATAATCCAATTGCCTCTCTATCTTCATATGATCGAAATAATCATCTGAACTCAACCAAGCGATATATTCTCCTCTTGCTCTCTTTATTCCTTCATTTATAGCGGATGCCGTTCCACCATTTTCTTTTCTGAAGTAGGTAATTTGATTTAAAAAGGGTGTTAGCTTCTCAACTTCTTTCGTTGATCCATCATCAATTACAACTACTTCAATGTTTGAATAAGATTGATTTAATGCACTACGAATCGCCTGATCGACATAGGAACAATTATAAAAAGGTATAACAATAGATACAGTAGGTTTCAAGAAAATTCCCTCCAGTGCTGCCTTGGACAAGACGTGATTATTATATTTTATTCACTTCCCTGTTTTATGTTTAGACGGATGATCTATAAAGTCGGTACTATATTCAAAAAAAGAACTAAACCAAAGGCGGTTTAGTTCTTTTTTTTAGTTTGTTCTATTCTTTTATCAACTCATTCTCAACTAGCCAATCATGCGCGACAACGGATACACTATTCCCTTCGATATCCACTTTGTAATTCAGTTCACGCATAATGTCACTATTAAGTTTATGGGCTAATTTAGCCGTAATGTCTTTGATTTCCGGGTATTTTTCATAAACGTTTTTATTTATGCTGACAGCAGCCCGGTACGGTGGAAAGAAGTTCTTATCATCCTTCAACGTCACCAGGTCATAATCCACAATCGTTGCATCTGTCTCAAAGGCAACCGAAACTTCGACTTGACGGTTATTCAGTGCTCTTTGCGTCAGGCCGAGATCCATCTGTTTGACCTTTCCGGAACCGAAATTGAAGCCGTACAATTCCTCTACTCCTGGAAGACCGTCCGGACGATTCGCAAATTCTGCATCAGACGCCATTGTTAATTCTCCAGGATTGTTATTGACATAATCAGCCAGATCACTGATTGATACAATACCCAATTCCTTTGCCTGATCCTTATTCATGGCTAGTGCGTATGTGTTATTCACATTGGACATATTCATCCAATGAATGTTCCTTTTGGCATCAAGCTCTTTCACTTTTTGAAAGGTCTTTTCAGGGTCTGACATCGGTTCTTGTCCCATATATGTGATAAGGGCCGTTCCGGTGTATTCCCACATCATATCCACCTGCTCGTTCTCCAATGCTTTACGAACAACCGTACTTCCCAGGTTGTTCATTTGCTTTACTTTAAAACCCTCTTCTTTTAATAGAAAAGCTGTCATCTCTGAAAGAAGATATTGCTCCGTAAAGTTCTTTCCCCCAACAGATATTTGTTTGCCTCCCATTCCTACGTTCGAACAAGCGCATAGCATAAGAGTCAGGATAAGAATCCCTATCCACGTTGAATTCCGTATCACGATCGTCACCTCCTCTATATGAATTACATTTCTAATGTTTGTTTTGTACCATTTGGAACGACGATTCTCTCCACCATTCGCAGTAGTAAATCTACCAGTATCGCTAGTATCGTTACAGGTATGGCACCTGAGATTAAGTATCCATTATCGAACAATTGAATACCTGTAAAAATCCATACGCCTAATCCTCCACCTCCGACGACATAAGCCAGGGCAGCTGTACCGATGTTCAATACTACAGCTGTTCGGATTCCGGCCAGGATTGAATATGCTGCATTGGGTAATTCAATACGGAACAGGATTTGATACGGCTTCATTCCCATTCCTCTGGCAGCATCAATAAGGTTTTCATCAATCGAATCTATTCCAGCAACAGTATTTCTGTAAATCGGTAAAAGGGAATAAATAAACAGTGCAAAAATGGCTGTTTTAAAACCGATTCCTAATATACTGATCATAAGTGCAAGAACCGCTAAACTCGGTATCGTTTGGCCAAAATTGACTGTATTAGACACGATCCACTCTGCTCGTCTAAACTGCTTTCGTGTAATCAAAATTCCGGCTGGGACCGCGACTATAAGTGCTAATATGGAAGAAACAAATACAAGCTGCAAATGCTGCTTCAATAAAAGGAGAAACGTTTTCGATTGACTGAACATATAATCGAAGTATTGATTTTTAATAGCCCAAGCAAAGAAAAGGATGACCAGTGCATATACGAAATACCGAACGACATTACTGACAACCTTTTTTGTATTCACAGAATCATCCTTTCTGAACCAGGTTCGTTTTTCCTTTGATCTCGTAGTGTAGATATTTTTGTACAAGATCAATCGTAATGGCCCCTTGTTTAATACCTGCGTCATCCGTCACAATGACCTGGTCAGCTTCCTGATTTAACAGCATTGACAAGGTATTTCGAAGATCATGACGAATATTGATCGTTTTCGTATCAGGAATGGATTCATCAAAGTCAGCTAAGCCTATGATGTTCTTTAAGTTTTCAATCGTATGTAAACTTAAACTTTTAATGGCACGATCTTTACCAAAGAACTCATAAACAAAATCACTTTTTGGACGGACGAGCATCTCTGAAGGAGTGTCGTACTGCATGATTTCTCCTCCACGCAACAGAACAATCTTATCTGCCATTTTTATCGCTTCATCGATATCATGACTCACAAAAAGAATCGTTTTCTTCACTTCACGCTGTATCTGCAGAAATTCATCCTGTATTTTTTCACGAATGATTGGATCAAGTGCCCCAAACGGTTCGTCCATCAACATTACTGGAGGATCCGCTGCCAGTGCACGAATAACTCCGATTCTTTGCTGCTGACCTCCGGATAACTCATGTGGATATCTCTTACCGAATTTATCTCCGCTAAGGCCGATCATTTCCATCAGCTTATTAAACCGCTCTTTCTTTTTCTTCTTGCCCCAGCCTAACATGTCGGGAACAATCATAACGTTTTCCTCAATCGTCATATTAGGGAACAGTCCGTTACTTTGAATGACGTACCCGATTTTTCTACGTAATTCAATTTGATTTAAGTCCATTGAGTCCTGCCCGTCGATGATGATTTTCCCGTCGGTAATCGATTCCAGCCTATTCACCATTCGTAACAAGGTGGTCTTTCCGCACCCGGATGGACCTAATAATACTACTATGTGACCTTTCTGAACGGTAAAGTCGACACCTTTAACTGCTGTCACATCGCCTTCGTAAGTCTTAGTTGTATGATCAAATGTAATCATCTCTTCACCTCTTCCACTTTATGCAATGTTTTTTGGTGTGTATCGCTTTTGAATCCATAGAAGGATTGCATCTGCTATCATCGCCAATATCGCCACCGCTACAGATCCACTGATAATCAAATAATTATCTCCTCTGGAAATTCCTTGAGTAATAAGGACTCCGAGGCCACCAGCACCGATATAAGCTGCAATTACGCCGATTCCTATGTTTAAGACGACGGCCGTTCTAATCCCCGCCATGATTACAGGGAATGCATTTGGAATCTCAACCCGCAACAGACGTTGATGAGTCTTCATCCCGACTCCCTTCGCCGCATCACGCATCTCAGGACTCACATTGCGAATCGCAGTATATGTATTCCGTATAATAGGAAGCTGCGAATAGAGAACCAATGCAACAAAGGCCGGAACAAATCCTATTCCCTGGTTGATGATTGAAAAAATCGGAATCATCACCCCAAACAAGGCAATGCTTGGAATGGTCAGCATAACCGACGCAATCTGCAGCACGGTCTCCGCCAAATAATCATTGGTTGTTAAATATATCCCTAAAGGTATCCCGATTAAAAGGGCTACGATTATCGCAAGTCCGACGAGCACTGCATGCTCTATCGTCAAGTCAAGAATTCGTGGTGCATTAACCTCCAGAAATTTCAGCCATTTCTCCACAGTTTACACCCTCCTTTATATATGTATTTTGGGCAAAACAAAAGCCGTCCAGGATCCAATTTAGTCCTGACGACCCACGGATTTAGTATAACCGTATAATTGCGCCAACATTCCTTTACCCCGTATGTCGAATGTCGAAACATTTTGACTGAAAATAAGATTATTGGGTCGTGAAATTTGTTGAATCGTCCAATCAAAAAACCGACTCTAATATCAAGTCAGCCATCCAAACACTTCGATTCAATTGTATCCAACAATTCCACTTCAACCTGTTCACTACTATCAAAACGAAAAAATCTCTCTACATGCCATAAATCTCTCCGTCTTGTATATCCGTTAATCTCTGCCCATTCATGCATGTCACGATATGCATCTCTAATTCCATGATTCGGTCCTTGATAAAAGACACTTACATAGGTTTGGGGAAGAATCGTTAGTGACACCATGCCTGGGGGAATAGCTCCTATCTTCTCCACTTCCATCCCTACCCAGTATCCATCCAGATCGGGAGTAGTGTCCTCTGCTATGAACGCACCAAGTTGAACCTGCTTATTTACAAGATCCTGAATCTCATCGACCCTTTCTTTCAACTTAGCAGCAGCTTTGGGGATCTCTATAATGTACTGGTCACCAGGACATACGACTCGAAAACCTACTAATTTCAATTCACCAATTTTCTTCACCTTCATGTCACGCATAATCATCATTGTACCTCCTTAATTGATGATTTCTAACACATTTCCATCCGGATCAACAACATAGTGAAGGTTATTCACTGCGTTTCTCGAGGCTCTGTAATTCTTGGTTTCCAGTAGTCGATAATTTTGAAATAATCGTAATGCATTTGATTCCTTGATAGAGTTTGTTATTTCAAAAAGAAGCTGTTTATCAGAAGTTGCAAATGGAGCACCCTTCACTATTCTATTCCTGGCACGGTGAAGAGCGGTCTTGACGGATGTATCAGTGATTCGAAGCATTGAGGAAATTTCTTTAGATGAGTAGCCAAACACGTCTTTCAATGTGAGAAGCATAGCTTGCTTAAGGGGTAACAATGTAAATAGACATTCCAACAGAGAGTCATATTCGGTAAAATCATGTGATTCGAAATGATACTCTTCATGAAAATAAACCACATCTTTGCTTTTTCTTTTCCCATCGATAAAAATGTTTTTGGCGATGGTATAGAGAAAGGACATGGATAAGTTTCGTTCGGGATCTGACTTCATCAATCTGTACGTTTTCAAAAGAGTCTCCTGAACAAGGTCTTCTGCTTCTGGTGTAGTACCAGATAGCTTCACACAATACTTATAAAGTTTTAGAATCGTAGTTTCCAGTTCCTCAAATAACAACATTTTCTTCCTTTCAAAAAAATTTAAAACATATGTAACTTTTATTCTAGTATAATCGTTATACCAATGAATTCCAAATAGAAGGAGTGAGTATTTTGTTTAAAGTCGGTAGTGTGTTTATCCCGGTGACAAACATGGAAAAATCGATGAAATGGTATGAAAAGCATTTAGATGTGAGAAAGATCGATACTTGGGATGGTGGTGCAGGATTTTATTTTCCAAATAGCGACACTCAATTAGGATTGGTTCAGGTGGACTCCCCTCAGCCTACTGAATTTGTCATCAGTGGGAAAAAGAAAAATGTGTACTTTAATTTTTTAGTAGACAATATTGAAGCTGTGCATGAGAAATTGAAGAGTGCAGATGTAGTCACTACCCCTATTGAAGACTTTGGTGGGATGAAAGGGTTTGATTTCTTTGATTTAGACAACAATCCCTTTAGCGTCGTAAATGAACAAGAAGATTCTCCCTTCCATCGAGAAAAGATTAGTAAAGCTCAAGAAACAAAAAAAGAAAGGTAAAGTTACTGATTCATCTTTAATCATTCCCATACAGAAAAGAGTCTGGGACAAAAGTTTTTTATCCTAAGTCAATCCCGAACAAACCTGCTTCTTAGTGTGCAGATTTGTTTGGGTTTATTATTTATTTTCGAATCATTTTATTTTAGCTGTTTCCAGCGGTTGATTGGAGTGCAAGACGAAGACTCCTGCGGGAAGAGTAGCTTATGTGAGACCCCGCAGGCTTGCCGAGGAGGCTCACGGGCTACCCGCGGAAAGCGTAGTCTTGCACGGAAATCATTAGCGGTTTAAAGAACCTACACTTCTATTGTTCGTCTTTTTATCGTGGTTTTTTAGTTTTGTCCCAGCCTCCTATTTATTCTTAACACATATCATCTTCTTCCACACGCTTGACAATGGTCCTTGGTGTACAAAATGTTCCTAACACTTCAAGTACTACTGGATGAAGTATTTCTATTTCCAGGCATGCGATGAGTTGAAGTTTCACTTGCTCTCGTGTGAGGCTTCCCTCTTTCTTACGACACTTGATATCCATGATAGAGCAGTTCACATGGCTAGCATCCATTCCTTCTGGTAAGCATACGGCTATTTTTTTATCAAAGAAGATTGGTACTTCCATGGTGCAAAAATCTTCTTCATCGAATAAGGATTGGATGGTCACAAGCAGGAGAGCTTGCCCCCGAATCACTACATAACCCGGTGTTCCTGTTTCCGACGAAATGAGCAAGCATCCCGGCTCGGTATTTGGACTAAGCTGACATTCTACATTTATTCCATCTCCTCTTGCCACGAGTTCATCTACGAACTCCCTGCAATCAAGTGAGAGACTGACGGATTGAGTAGTGTTATGGGTTGCGATGACCCAGTCATACACTTTTTCTACAGAGATACATTCAGGTCTTATACTACCTGGTGGCGGAGGTGGGGCTTCTTCTCCTAATTGAACGTCTATCTGTAGGTCCTCGCCTTCTCCAAGTACAATGGAAATCTCTTTGACCGGGTAGCCTGCTGCAGTAAATCGAATCACGTATGTTCCTGCAGGTAATCCAGTTAGGATATAGAATCCATTTGGATCAGTTAAGGTAGAACGAATCGGAACATTGGAACCTATCTGGAAGATTTGAACTAGAACTTGGGAAATGGGTTCGCCGGTTCGAATGTCAGTGACGATCCCCCTTACGCTTGACGGATTATCCTCTAATAAGAAGTTGACTGTCGTCGTGTTACCTCTCGTCACGGTGACATTTTGCATTTGACTTTGATAACCTTGTGCACGCACGACCAGTACGACTGTTCCCCCAGGCAAACCAGAAATGGTGTAATTACCATTCATATCTGTAAGGGTAACTCCCAGTAATATTCCATCGAGTGTGAATACTTGGATGATTGCGTTCTCAATTGGACCGAGCGAATTCGCGTCACGTACATTTCCTGTAATGGTAGAGGGATTTGGTTCTAAAGCGGCATTGAGGACGGCTGTTTCATTCGGGCTTAGTGTGATCATGAACGTCGACCTGACGTATCCATCAGCTGAGAAGATCACGTTGTAATCACCAGGTGCCAGACCAGTTAAGATATAATTTCCATCTTGGTCCGTCAAGGTGGACGCTATAACGATTCCACTTCCACTGATCACCGTAATAACGCCGGCACTTAGAATCGGTAGTCCAGTTGTCGCATCGGTTACTTTACCTTCAATGGTGGCTGGCTGACCCAGTAGATTCACATTAAGTGTCCGGTCTTCACCATTGGTAAGGAAAATCCTGAACACTTCACTTGCGTATCCATCAGCTGAGAAGACAACTCGATACTCTCTAGGATCTAACCCCTCAATCACATACTCACCTGAGCCATTGGTAAGGACAGAGGCAATCGGGATCGCTGTACCTATTCTAAAAACTTGAACAAGGGCTGATTGAAGCGGTTGATTGTTCACGTTATCCCGTACAATTCCTCTAAGAGTTGATGTTTGGTTTGATAAGCTGAAATTCAGTGATTCGGTTTCACCTGGTGATAGCGTAACGATGTTAATCCCATCGCCAAAACCGAGTGCACTCGCTATAACAGTGTATTGACCTGCTGCCAAGCCGGAAATTGTGTAGAAACCATTTTCATCGGTTAAAATGCTTGTTATAAACACGCCGTCAGAGTTAAAAACTCTCACTAACGCACCTTGTATCCCAGCAGCCGATTGAGCATTTAATACCGTGCCGGAAATGGTGGCTGGATTCGGATCAAGATTCGCACTCACCGTTTCTGTCCCATTTGGAACAAGGATGACTGGTACAACCCCTGTGGCATAGCCGTCTGCTGAAATGACTACATTATAGCTTCCCTGTGGTAAATTACCGATTGAATACGTACCATCACTGGATGTAATGATGCTTCCAACAACGATGTCGGTATTTGGTATGACCACTTTTACAAGTGCACCGCTAAGTGGATCAAGTGTCACAGCATCTCTGATCGTTCCTTGGACAGTTGCAGGGAATGGAACAAGTGCAATATTAAGCACTTCACTATCACCAGGAGATATAAATACGGTGTTCACACTAATGGAATAATCTTGAAACTGAGCTTTCACGTCAAAGGTTCCTTGCGGCAGACCTTCAATTAAATAGTTTCCGTTTTCGTCAGTTAGGACACGCCTTACCAGAATGTCGGTTCCACTTAAATAAACCTCAACAATTACACCGGTCAAAGGGGACTGATCAATTGCATCAAAGATGTTCCCACTAAGAGAAGCCGGATTACCCAGAAGGTTAAAGTCTAAGAAAGTTGTAGAATTTGGCTGAATGTTTGTTTGAACAATTTCTGATTGATAGTCAGGGTTAATGGCCGATACTGAATAGCTTCCTTG
The DNA here is from genome assembly GCF_056838065.1 of Rossellomorea sp. H136. NCBI lineage: Bacteria > Bacillati > Bacillota > Bacilli > Caryophanales > Bacillaceae > Rossellomorea > Rossellomorea sp. H136. Next base: position 2,324,514 of record NZ_CM166371.1, on the reverse strand, counting down.
AGCAATACCTTCGATAAGATACGTTCCGTCAACAGACGTTTGAACAGTCGCTACAACTGTTCCCTGATTGTTGATGACCCTGATTAATGTGTCTGCCAACGGTTGTAATGTCGCAGCATCTCTAGCCGTTCCGACAAGGGATCCCGGGTTTGGCGTAAGGAGAAACTCTATTTCAGTAACACCTCCACTCATCACTTCTGCCGATACAGCGTTTGTGCCAAAATCAGGACTACTTCCAACCAATACATACACAATTGGTGATAACGTTGTCGTCTGGAAAAACCCATTAAAATCCGTTATCGTAGTAAAAATGATTGGACCCGATCCGGAAAGCTCCCTGACTTGGACGGTTGCACCTGAAATCGGGTTAAGCGTAATCGAGTCCCGGACAAATCCTTGTACGATACCTGGATTTGAACGTAATGCAAAGCTTAGGAAACTGGTTTGATTGGATTCTACGATGGCACCAGCCGTCTCGGGCCCAAAGTCAGATGCATTGGCAATGACCGTGTACACTCCTGGAGTGACTCCCGAGAAGGTATATTCTCCACTTTGATTAGATAACGTGGTTTGGACGAGAACATTCGTGAAATCGTAAAGTTGAATGACAGCATTAGGGATGGCATCTCCATTGGAAAGATTTGAAATGAATCCTTGAAGTTGACCGGGGTTTTGCGTAAGGCTCAGGGATGCAAATAGAATATCTCCAGGGCCTCCGATAACAGACTTCGTATCCGTTCCAAACGAAGAAGCATCAGCTGTGATATTCAATGTCCCTGTTGGTAAAGTGAAAAACGTGACAACCCCACTTTCATCTGTGATTCCTGTTGCAATTGGAATGTTATTGGCGTGCCTCACCGTAACCGTTGCTCCTTGGATTGGATTCACAGTATTTTCAATCAGGACTTGAACGGTTAACATTACTGGATTTGCAGCTAATACGTTTATTACAGTGGTGGTTTGATTGGATTCTACGATTGCTGAAACGGTTGATGAAGAAAAGTTCGGTGCCGTAGCTGTAATGAAGTACGTACCCGGTGAGAGAGATGGAACAGTGTATGTGCCGTCTGAATTGGCAGGAAATGCAACTATCAGAACATTGTTTTCATTGTACACTGAAATTTGAATACCATTTCCTGTTATTGGATTTCCATTGGTATCTTCAACAGTTCCATCCAAAGCACCTGGATTTTCCCCTAGTGACAAATCTGCTCTCGTATCTGTGTCACTAATAACAATCGCTCCAATCTGCTCTGTGGTAAAATTCATTTTAGTTGCTGAGACAATATATGAGCCCGGTGACATACCACTTACTGAATAGTTTCCAAATCCTGAAGTTGTTGTTGTTGCGATTGGAATTTGAGAACTTCCATCAATGATGACTACAGTTACGCCTGAAATCGGTTCTCCTGTGGTTCGATTTGTGATCTGACCGTTGATGGAGCCCGGGTTCGGTATCAAGGAAATATTTACATCGCTTAAATCTTGACCGACCTCGATGAAGACCCCTGAAATGACCTGCCCGTACCCAGGAGAATTGACAACCACATTGAATGATCCGCTTGGTAGATTTCCGACGATATATTGTCCAGATGAATCAGTGAATCCTGAACCGATTAAGGTATTATTTTGATCAAAGATTTGTACAATGGCGTTTCCAACTGTATTCCCCAGATTATCTGTAACGATTCCCGACACAGATCCTGGATTTGGGATAAGGGTTAATTCCACAGTTGAAGTTTGATTCGCCAGGACGAAAACTCCAGCCTGGGCTGTTGAATAGTTAGGAGCTGAGCCTAAAACGGTGTAGGTTCCCGGTGTTAAATTATTGAAAGAAAATGTTCCATTCTGATTAGGCACGACTGAATCGATTAATATGTTGTTAACATTCCGAAGTTGAATGGTTGTATTCGGTACAAGCGGGTTGATGGTACCCGTTATCGCTCCTGGATTTGGTTCCAGTGAAACCGAAACCGGCGTTGTCTGCCCTGAATTTACCAGGGCTCCCACTGTCCCGTTTTGGAAGTCGTTTGCAAATACGTTCACTGTATAGTTATCAGGCGCGAGTCCTTCAACCATGAATATTCCGTTTGGATCCGTTAATACCGTTGTAATCAATGTTCCTGAACTATTCACGATGCTGACGCTTGCTCCAGAGATAGGGTTACTCCCGACACTGTCTAAGACTGTCCCCGTTATCTGACCGGGATTTGGTTCAAGTGCGATGCTTCCATCCACTGTTTGATTTGAAGTGACTTGTACAGTAGCGGCATTGGTTTGAAAATCTGGTGCTGAAACCAGAACCGTGTAGATACTTGGAGCCAATCCATTTACAACATATTCCCATTTTCATCTGTCAAAACGGTCGCGATGACTGCGCCACTTGAATCAACAATTCTTACCTCTACATTAGCACCAACGATTGGCGTGCCAGTTTGGGCATTTGATACGATTCCAGATATAGAGCCTGGATCAGCTGCCAAGTTAAAATTCACGTTAGAGGTCATATTTGAAACAATCGTCACACCTTGGCTGGCTGCCTGAAAATTAGATGCTGCCGCTACTACGGTGAAATTCCCAGGAGCAAGGCTATGAACCGTATAGGATCCGTCAGGTGCCGTAACAGTGGTAGCAACAATGATTCCTGTCCCGGTACTGATTTGAACCTTAACACTTCCACCGGAAATAGGGTCATTATTCGTGTCTCTTACAAACCCCGTCAATATACCCGGATCTTCGTTTAGCGTTACATTTAACGTGGTGGTTTGACCGTTTACAATCATCGCTGCAACAGTTTCGGTAGTGTAATCCGGTGCACTAACCACAACCGTATAGCTTCCTGGAGGCAGTCCGGAAATCATGTAGTTACCATTTGTGTCAGTTAATACAGAAGCAATCTGTATATTATTTTGGAGAATGGTTACCGTTGCACCTGGTATCCCGGCGGCATTGGGATCCTGTACTGTTCCTTGAAGGGCTCCAGCAAGCTTGGATAAAAACGCATCCAGAGTTGTAGTAGTGTTTGATGAAACAACCGCACCGAGGTTTTTGGTCGCAAACCCGTCAGCTGTAAAAATTAGAGAATACGATCCAGGCAGAAGACTAGTAAATGAATATTGTCCGCTTCCGTTTGTTGTTGTAGAGGCTACGATGACATTTTGACTGTTCACTGCCTGTACTGAGGCTCCTGAAATGGCTGTCATGGTAACGCTGTCTACTACCGTTCCTTGAATAGAGCCGGGATTTGGTTCAAGAAAAATGTTCGTAATTGTTGTATTACCAGCTGTAACTGTTGAAGATACTGACGTTGTACTATAATTGGTAGCGAAAGACCTCACTTGATAATTTCCTGGAGCTAAATTATTAAATGTATACTGACCACTTCCATCTGTCGTCGTGGAGGCAATGGGTACCCCGTTTGAATCAAGCAACTCTAAATTTGCCAGTGGGATGGCTGTATTGTCGGAGGAATCACGGATCGTACCTGAAATAGCACCAGGGTTTGCGACAAGTGTAAAATTGACCACAGCTGCCTGGTTGGACACGGTCATGACTGATTTAGCTTGAGATTGAAAACCTGCTGTGATAACAGTGACATTATAAATACCCGGAGTTACATTTACGAAAGAATAGTTACCCGCTCCGTTAGTGGTTGTGGAATCTATTACGGTTCCTGAATTATTGAGGAGTTGGACGGTTGCATTGTTAATGGGACCACCATTTGATACATTTCCGGAAATTGTACTCGGCTGAGGTACAAGTGCAATATCCGCCCTTGTTGAAGAACCACCTACAGCCGTTACGTTAGCTGTTCCTGTTACATAGTTCGTTAAAGCAGCCTGTACTGTATAGTTTCCGGGTACTACATTCGTAAATGTATAAAATCCACTTGCGTTTGATTGAGTTGTAGCAATCGTGCTCATTCCTTGAAGAAGGGAAACTGTTGTATTCGGGATTGCCAATCCTGTTGATTGATCGGTAATGGTCCCATTGATTGTGGCGGTCTGCTGAACTATGATATTGACGACGGATGTGTTTGATTGAATTGCATTTCCTGATGAAGTATCAAACCCTGAAGCTTGTATCCTGTCTAAATTCCGCGAACCACTAGTCGTGAATGCACCATTTAATGTAAATGTTAATGTTGCAGTGGCACCCGGATTCAGGTTCCCCACGTTCCAGGTAAGCAATTTAGTCACTGAATTGTACGTTGTTAATCCTTGTGAAGTAGAATTCACTACAAAAGAATTAACGACATCGGGCCCAATAATGTCATCCAGAAAGACGGAAGTTGCTTGAGAACGCCCGGAATTTGTGACTGTAATGGTACCCGTCCAATTTGCTTGCTGACCAAGAGCAACTGTTTGTGGACCGGTGTTCAATACCTTATTCGTTGTCAATTTCGCTCTTATATCAGCTTGTTCTGGAGTGATGGGATCTGTCAATGCATTTGCAAATGAAAAACCCTCGCTCGTTCTTAAGGAATCCTTGTTAAAGTTGTTGGCGTTTGCAGAGGTAAAATACACTGCACGAATAGCTGAAGAAGCATTTATGCCTAAGAAAGAGAAGACGGTGCTTGCCGGTAGAAACCAATCAAGAAAGAAATTCTGCCCCCCACCGATGCTGGAATCAGCAGGCGTTACCCTGGCAAAGTCGAAATTGGTAATCGGCTGGGCGAAATTAGGATTCCCCCCGCCAGTCCCTTCTGCTGGATCATTCCATGAATTCACTAATTTCACGGTATTCTGAATCAAACTCACGCGATTATTCAACCCATCTACGTTAAAGAGCCAATCGTACGTTCCCGCCACTCCAGTAGTGTTTATCAAAACACCCCAAGAGAAATTTCTGAAGCCTGTAAACTGATTATTCCGGGGATCCCCATTCAACCTTAACCGGAAATAGACATTGGTACCATCGTACGCAAAGAAACCTGCTGGGAAAGTTGAATTGCCCACGATATCCGTTGATACGGGACTCTCATCTCCCAAGACGTCAAATAAGGGTGTTCCTCCAACAAGTACCGGAGTATATTGTGCATTACTGGGAAATGCCATAAAAAAACCTCCTTTAAATGATATGGTCTTAATTATGATATTGAAAAATAGGGATTTTGTCTTACCAAGCGTCTAGAAAACTACTAAAGTTTTGCCATTTTTGGTTTTAATGGAATTTCAATAGGAAAGGTGATGGACAATTCCAATAACGGATGGTCGATATGTAAATACATGAGGCGGGATAGGGAAAATAGCGATAGGAAATCTATGGTCCATTTCCGCATAAACTTTTTGATGATATTTAATTTCTAAGCCTATCTTTTCCTGATTATAAACATAAAAAAACCCCTTCCCTATTTTTCAGGAAGGAGCAATGTCTCTAACTCTTCAGCTTCTATTTTCAAATTCTCTTCATCTATCAACAATCGAAATAACCCTTTGATTATTAACTCGTCCGGCTCCGCTTGGCGGCATTCCTCTGAAATCCGATTCGCGATATTCAAGTAATACTTGACATGTTCTTCACTCAACCCGTTTATTTTTTCATACAAACCCTTCCAGGCATTCTCCCTCTTTTCAAATGAAATGAAGGCTCCTTCCCGATCCATGCTTACGGAAAATGATTTCATCATCCCATCATTTAACAATGGCTTGCTCTTACCTACAAGAAAGTCTCCAGCAAGAAGAGAAATCTGTCGCACTAAATGTTTCCCGAGAATAGTAGGATCCAAGGCATCCTCAGTAGAAATCAAAAGCATCATATACGATGAATAAATGGATTGGGTCATCCACATGAGGTCCCATTTGTAGGGGCTGATTTCCCCTCCAAATACTTCTAATAGATTATGCTCGAGCCAGCTGAACAGCCGTCCCCTCATACGGTGCTCCATTGCAGCCAATTTCTCACTATTCTTTGCAGACTCTCCCCTCATGTGCATTTTCATATAGGACTTATATTCAAGTATCCCTTCAAATTGAACTTGAAACTGCATTGCGAATCTTTCCAGAGTGGGTAAATTCCCATCTAGTCCGACTACAAAAGCACGTTCGAAGACAAGCTGCTGATAATGTTCATAAATCGATATGATTAAATCTTCTTTTGATTGAAATAATGAGTATAGGGAGCCCTTTGAAATGCCGACACTTTCGGCGATTTGCTGCATGGACGTTTGATTATATCCGTGTTCTGCAAAGAGCTCTACGGCTGATTCGAGTATTGATTTACGTTTATCCAATTTCTACACCTCTAAATCCAGAGAAAATTCACTCTATCATTTTAACCATACTCTCCCAAAAATAGAAGAGCATCATTTCTTGACTACAGAAAAAATACATGTAAAATGACTAGTGAGTCAACCGATTGACGACTGTTGTATCAGTAAATATCCAAGTTATAAAAAAACTTTTGACCCATGAGTCAAAATGTTATCAAAGGAGGATAACATACATGTTGAAAGCTATTTTAAACCGTTCCAAAATCACACTGATTTTTGTCTTGTTGTTTGTAATTATCGGTATTTTTACTTTTTTACAATTGCCACAGCGAGAAATACCTGAAACAAGCGTGAACATTGGAACGGTCAGCACCGTTTATCCTGGTGCAACCGTTGACTCTGTTGAGAGGACGGTAACCAATCCCATCGAATCTTCTCTGCAGTCCATTGATGGAATTAAAGAAATCAGCTCCTCCACTTCAGCCGGTTTCTCTACTATTATTGTAGAGGTTGAAGATGGAGAAAACAAAAAAGAAGTGTTTGGAGATGTGCGACAAGCGGTTTCAGATGCTTCCACCTCTTTTCCTGACGAGGTATTCGATCCGGAAATTAATGAATCCACGGTGAAAATGCCGATCGTTTCCTACCATCTTACAAGTGATAACAAGGAATCCCTTCTCACTCTTCGTGAAGAAATGAACCGTTGGCAGGAAGAAGTCGAGGAAATCTCGGGGGTCTCCAGTGTAACGGTAAAAGGATTACCCGAAGAAGAAATTGTCATCGAATTAGAACAGGATAAATTAACTGCGTCCGTACTCAATCCTTCCGCTGTTATGAATGCGATTAATGATGAATACTATCCCACTCCTCTAGGAAAGCAAGAAGTTGATAACGAAGTCGTTCAATTAACGGTTGAACATTACTCAACTCTTGATGAGATGAATGAGCTTTTTGTTGGCAAGAACCCTCAAGGAGAATCGGTCTTTTTACAAGATATAGCAAACGTTGGAATTGCTCCTAAAGAGGTTAAAGATATTGTGACATTTGAAGGCAAGCCATCCCTCTCCTTTACAGCATTTGTTCAGTCAGGGGAAGATATCCCTTCTGTGGATGAGAAAGTAAGCAACAAAGTGGATGAACTGGCAAAATCTCTCCCTTCTGATGTGAATCTTGAACCTTATTACTCTCAGGCTTCGATTGTAACAGACATGTTTGATGGATTATTTATGTCCCTTGCGATTTCCGTTGTAGCGGTTATTTTGACAACGGCATTAGGACTTACCGTTTCTGGAGCGTTCGTGGTTGCATTAGCCGTTCCGATTTCCGTCCTGATGGGGTTGATTCCACTGCCATTTTCCGGTGTGGATCTTAATCAGATCTCCGTCATCGGTGCCATCATCGCTCTCGGTATTCTTGTGGATGACTCGATTGTTGTGAATGACAATATTCAACGTCGCTACAAGCTTGGTGATCGTGCGCTTATGGGGGCCGTAAATGGTGTCAAAGAGATCTGGGTTTCGATTGTGACCTCTTCTCTTGCCATTGTATTCACGTTCCTTCCTCTTATATTTTTATCAGGCGGAAACGGAGCGTTCATAAGAGCATTGCCGACTGTTCTAATAACGACGATCATCGCATCAACACTCGTTGCACTGATCTTTGTTCCAATCATGAGATACCTGCTTTATAGTAGAACAACGAGAAAAGTACCAGATGCACCCGGTTTACTAGGAAAACCATTGAATATGCTGGCTGACTTTTATGCTGATACTGTTCTTAAGAAGTTTTCAAAGCGACCTTTCTTGATAACTGCTATCGGCCTTGTCTTCACAACCGCCATCTTTGGTCTGATTGCTCTTACACCATTTGAATTCTTCCCGTCAGCTGACCGTGAAGAAGTAACGATTGATGTAACGTTACCAATCGGTACGGCGATTGAAGAAACAGCGAGCACTTTAGAAGACATGGAACAACTGTTAAAAACGGATGAGGGTGTCTATGAAACCTCTGCTTTTACTGGTTCAGGCCTACCAAACTTATTCAACAGCTCTCTTTCAAATTCCGGTCAAAATACAGGTCAATTGGTCGCGAGAGTCGATCGTGAAAACCAAACGGCTCAAGGTCTGATTGACGAATGGACTGACAAACTGAGAGAAGAATATCCCGATGCGTTGATCTTCATGGAAACGATCCAGCAAGGTCCGCCGGCAGGGGCTCCTGTCACAGTAACGGTTTCTGGACCTGAGATGGATCGATTAATTGAACTTCGTGATACGATTTCAACTGAAATTGAAAAACTGGATACTGATTTAGTCGTTGATAATGTCGGGGAAATGGAGCCCACGATTGAATATGTTCCAAACCGCGAGCTTCTCGAGGAAAATGGTATTACAATCAATCAGATCAGCCAACAGCTGCGATTGGCTACAGAAGGCATTCCGTTGAAAGCCTTTGATAATGGTGTCACGAAACGTGATATGACACTGGGTTTAGAAGGAAATGAAGATGAAGTGAATCTGTCTTCTCTAGAGGTTCCCGCTGAAACAGTTAATCCTGCTGGACCACCTAAGCTGATTTCCCTTGATGAGCTGGTGACTCCTGAAAAGAAAGAAGAATTTCAACTCATCCCCCATAAAGACGGAAAGCGTGCAATCACTATTCGTGCTTATCCTGAGAGTGAGGAAAACTATAAAGAAAATGTCCAGGATATAGTGAAGGATGTACGAGAAAACCTTGACGACAACAATTATTCCATTACATTAGGCGGGGAAAATGAAGCTCAGAATGACTTCTTCGCGGAGATCACAATACTATTTACAATTGTCCTTTTCCTTGTGTATTTAGCCATTGCTCTTCAATTTAATTCATTATCACTTCCATTTTTAGTTCTTGTCGCGGTTTATCTTGCGATTGCAGGTGCAATTCTCGGGTTATTCGTTACTCAAACTCCGATCAGCTTCCTGGCTGTCATGGGGATGGTGTCATTAACCGGTATTGTTGTGAGGAACTCTGTCGTGTTAATTGAGTTTGTTGAACAAAGATTGAAGGATGGTATGGGCGTGAAAGAAGCAGTTGTTGAATCAGGACGTACCCGCATTCGTCCAATTCTACTGACAGCTCTCACATCAATTGTGGCACTTATTCCTGTTGCAGTCAGCGGAGATGCCCTTTTTACACCACTTGCTGTTACCATTATTTCAGGTATCATGTTCTCTGCTGTATTAACGTTGATCATAGTTCCGATGATGTATCTTGTCTTCCACCGCTTTAGAAGAAAAAAGCGTGAAGCATAAGAATAGTCTAGAGGGGTGTTCATGTGACACCACTCTTTTTCGTAATTTAAGGAACAATTCCTTGAGAAATCATTCAAAATCAAGCATTATAGATAAGTATTTTATTTTAATCTTTAATGGAGGAAAAACATGTCATCAAAAATCAATACAAAAGCGATCCTTATTACTTTTATGATCGGTGCTTTTTTTGCCATATTAAATGAAACGTTGTTAAATATCGCCCTAACCGAATTAATGGCTGTATTTAACGTCGATGCTCCCACGGTTCAGTGGTTAGCAACAGGATTCATGCTCGTCATGGGGGTGCTGATGCCTATCTCCGCCCTGCTTATCCAATGGTTCACGACACGTCAAATGTTTATCGGTGTGATGAGTGTGTTTCTTCTTGGCACGGTGATTGCTGCATGTGCCATGAATTTCCCTATGTTACTTGCTGGTCGGATGATTCAGGCGGTGGGGACCGGTTTACTCATTCCGGTCATCATGAATGCCTTATTATTAATTTATCGGCCGGAAGTCCGTGGTAAAATCATGGGTACGTTCGGACTGGTCATTATGTTTGCACCAGCGATCGGCCCGACTCTTTCTGGTGTGATTGTCGACTTGTTAGGGTGGAGATGGTTATTCATTACGGTCATTCCCTTCGCCGTGTTCTCAATTCTATTCGCTCTAAAATATTTACAAAATGTCGGCGAAATCACTCGTCCGAGTGTGGATATCTTGTCCATTATCCTTTCTTCAATTGGTATTGGAGGAATTGTTTACGGATTTAGTTCGGCGGGAGAAGAATCTGCCGGGTTTACGTCTGTGAAAATTATCGTGATTATTTCAATTGCGGTTATAAGCTTGATACTATTCGTCTTACGTCAGTTAAAGCTTGATGAACCACTTCTCGATGTTCGTGTTTTCCGATATAAAAGCTATGCGAGAGGAGTATCGATCTTCGTCATTGTCATCATGGCTATGTTTGCATCCGAAATCGTCATGCCGATGTACTTACAAGGACCTCTCGGATATTCTGCAAAAGCAGCAGGATTATTATTACTTCCTGGGGCACTCTTAAATGGTCTGATGTCTCCAACGATGGGATCGTTATTTGATAAATACGGTCCAAGAAAACTGATCATTCCAGGAACCTTAACATTAGTCGGAGTAATGATTTTCTTTAGCACGATTAATCCATCTACACCGATCTGGTTATTCGTTCTTGTCTATATGGTTCTGATGCTTTCCATTTCAGCAATCATGATGCCTGCACAAACGAATGGTTTAAATGAACTGCCAAAGCATTTATATCCACATGGAACCGCCATTGCAAACACCCTGCAGCCAGTCGCAGGAGCTCTAGGTGTTTCAATCTTTGTCAGCATCATGACACAAAGTCAGGCTGGGTTTATTGAAGGGCAATCGGGTGAGTTAACAGAAGGACTCTTAAACAAAGCTATGACCTACGGTGTACATCATGCTTATTGGTTCGCTCTTGCCTTGGCTGCTGTCGCTTTCCTTATTTCATTATTCATCCGGAAAGCTGTTGCTCCTGATTTTGACGGAGAAGTAGAAAAGGCAGAAAGTGAAAGTTAGATTTACGCATACAAATTACTTAAAAAGCTCAGGAACCTGAGCTTTTTTTCAAAAGTGTTATTACTGTACGTCCATCTTCCTCAAGAGTAAAATGGAGCTTGAAACCACCCATGAGGAGGAACTTATATGGACAATGAGATCAAACTAATTGAGGACATCCGTTCTGACCTATTGAATAGTGTGAGCGATTTAACCAATGATGATTTAAACAAAAGAATTGAAGAAGACCGATGGACAATCATACAAGTGCTGGACCATCTGTATCTAATGGAGAGATCGTTGACGAAAGCAATTCAAACAACGTTAGCTAAAGGTGAAGAACAGGAAGTGCCATCGAAGCCGATCCACTATACGGTAGACCGAACGACGAAAGTAGATGCACCTCCATTTGTCGTTCCTGCTGAAGAAAGTCTTACACTTCAAGAAATGAAGGAGAAACTGAATGCTTCCCGTAAAGATCTCCTCACCTTTCTTCATACAACAAGCAAAGAAGAATTACTGAAAAAAGCGTATCCTCACCCTATATTCGGACTTATCCGATTAGATGAATGGATACCGTTTATTGGGTATCATGAGAAGAGACATTTAGAGCAGATTGAAGAACTAAAAGCAAAATTATAAACTATCAATTTAGAAACTGGGACAAAACTAAAAAACCACGATAAAAAGACGAACAATAGAAGTGTAGGTTCTTCATACCACTAATGATTTCCGTGCAAGACTACGCTTTCCGCGGGTAGCCTGTGAGCCTCCTCGGCAAGCCTGCGGGGTCTCACATAAGCTACTTTCCCGCAGGAGTCTTCGACTTGCACTCCAATCAACCGCTGGAATCAACTAAAATCAAATGAGTCAAAAATAAATAATAAACCCGAACAAATCTGCACACTAAGAAGCAGGTTTATTCGGGTTTGAATTAGGATAAAAAACTTTTGTCCCAGCCTCTTTATCCTTGTAACTATATTATTTATCACTAGATTACTTTCTTCTATACATTCAAATCCCGCTTTTCATAAAGAACAAAGGTAGCTACCGCCAGAACCCCTATCAAAACAGTTGAAATCCCAACAAATATCATTTCCAATCCAGTATCCATCACATTCTTCGCTTCAAAGTACTTGAATGGTGTGAGATATTTCAAGCCTTCGATTTTTTCGCTCAGGTCGATGGCAAAGGAAAGGATAAAGGTGACCAATAAAACGACTGTTCCTAACGTAGCGGCTTTTCCAGGCTTTTTGGTCCAAGCTGCAATCGCTGTTCCGATTACTAAAAATAACACTTGTAAAATTAACATTCCTATCATGATCACCCCGATATCGCTGATAAAGGATTCTCCATCACTATACTTTCCTACTATAAGTAAAGAAATTGACCATGTGATGATCGCCAGAATCCCAACTTGCGTGAGAGCTGCCAACAATTTAATCCCAATGATTCTCTTCCTGGGCAAGGGCTTTACGAACAAAAACTCAACGGTTTTATCCCTTTCTTCCTTTGAGATGATTGTTGCACCAATCATTGCTGCATGAATCGTTGAGAGCAACACTATATACAGAAAGAGCACTCCATAATATCCACTGGCCGTCGACATATCGAGGCTACCAACCCCTAGAAATGCCTGGAGTGATTTTGGCATTTGAGCCATTAGCTCATTCATGGATTGACCTGAAGAAGAGAATCCTGCAAACTTTCCCATTCCCGAACCGATCAAGGCAATCATCCCTATACACCAAATGATGAGGGATTTGCGGTGAGCCTTCATTTCTCTTATATATACGTTCATCTTGTTCCCCTCCCCTTATACCGTATGAATATCTCTTTTGTTGTAAATAACGAAGCTTCCGATCAGTGAAAGGACAATCAAGAACATCCCTAAGATTAGGAATGACCATTCATATCCCTCTTGATTCATAATATAGCTATAGTCAAAGTACTTAAATGGAGATAAATAACGAGTAGCCTCCTCAGCAGCAGCAACCATACCTATTAGAAAAAAACCAAACACGACACCAAGTGATAAGCTGATTACCGATTTCACCTTTGGAAATACAACAGCAATAATGACTCCAACGGCAAACATAATCAATTGAGTGAATAAGAGAGTTAGAGAAATCAGCAAGAATACATATAGACTGAAATTCTCCACTTTTACCACATTCGCTACAGTGATTGCTGCAATTACATACACGATATTTGTAAAAAGCAGGGATGTTAAAGCTGCGAGTATTTTAGAAGAAAGGATCTTCGTACGGGTAACTGGTTTAGTCAATAGAAAATCAGCTGTCTTTTCACGAATTTCCTTCGAGCTAATTGAGATTCCCAGATTCATGGCTTGAATCGCACCGCATAGTGTGATGTACAAAAATATATACGAATAATAACCATTTAGAGAGCCTATACTGTCCATCTGAATACCTAACGCTTTTCTTACTCCCTCTGGAAACCCTTCCAGGAGCTTCTTAAATTCATTAATTTCTATAGAAATAGAAGGAAACATCGACATAAACAGGATCACTAACACAACGAGTGCACCGCTCCATATAAACGTTGACTTTCGATAAGCCTTTAATTCATATAAAAAGATATTCATAGAGGATCAAGCCTCCTTTTCGTAATAGTGCATGAAGATTTCTTCTAAATCCGGCTCCTCGATCCAAAAATTAGCAATTTGGATGTCGGCAATCTTCTTCAACAGCGTGTTGATATTACCCCTGAACAGGAAGCTGACATGATTTTGATTCACTTCAAGATTGCTCACACCTTCAAGATCGAAGTATGATTGATCTACATCACTTTTCATTTCAAGTTTGAATTTTTTATGATTGTTTTCTTTTAACGTGCTGATTTTTTCGACTTGAACGATTTTTCCTTCTTTAATGATCGCTACTCGATCACATAGTCGCTGAACTTCACTTAATATATGAGAAGAAAATAGAATGGTAGCTCCCTTCTTATTTTCAGCTTGAAGGAGTTCGAAGAATTTTTGTTGCATTAAAGGATCCAAACCTGATGTTGGTTCATCCAGGATTATGAGCTTCGGTTCATGAAGCAACCCTTGAATGATTCCCACTTTCTTTTTGTTTCCAAGTGAGAGATCATCAATCTTCTTCGTTAAATCTAAGTTCAGCACTTCGGCTAATTCTTTAATTCTCTTCGTGCAGTCTTTCTTGTAGAAGCTTGCAGAATACTTAAGAAGATCCATCACCTTCATATTGTCGTAATAGAACACTTCAGCTGGTAGATATCCTACTTCCTTCGCAATCTCTGGAGCGGACTCAATACAATCCTTACCGAATATCTTAGCACTGCCGCTCGTCGGATGAATCAGCGAAAGGAGGGTTCTGATCGTCGTTGATTTCCCTGCCCCGTTAGGCCCGATAAAGCCAAAGATCTCCCCTTCTTTCACTTGAAAACTGATGTCGATAACCCCTCTAGACTTTCCGTACGTTTTCGTTAATTCATTAATTTCTATCACATTCATGGATCTCTTCCTCCCTTTTCCTATTTCTTATTGATAAAATGATGCCTTTAATAATTCGATGTAGGAATCAATTTCGGCCAGCACTTCTTCTTGGTTAATTTCTTGTACGGAAAGTGTCTTAGCTTTTTGCTGTTGTTGATTGGCAATTCCTTCAAAGGTCCAATAAATAATTTGAATCGACTTTTTCACATCGACTCCTTCTTTGAATTTTGATGTATCCATATCGGTGAATAATTTTGCAAAGCTGTTCTCCACCATTTTGGCTTTAATCTGCTCGATATCATCCTTCACTTCAGGTGCTTCTTCGAGAAATGCACTAGTAAGAAAATTTATCAGATTAGGATAAACGGCAAATAGCTCAAACTTTATCAACGTTACTGAACGGATTGTAACGAAAATATCGCGCTCGTTCCAGTCAATACGTTCATAAATCTTCTCAGTGAATAAGTCGGATAGATGTTCATAAAGTGAAACATATAAATCCTTTTTGCTATTAAAATAATGAAATAAAATGCCCTTTGAGATTTTTGCTTCCTTCACGATCGCGTTTGTTGAGGCATTTCGGTAACCATTCTTTGCAAAAACTTGAGTTGCTGCATTAATGATCCTTTCTTCTTTCTCAGGATCTATATTCAATGTTTTAAACAATATATTTTCTTCCTCCTTTAAGGGGACAGGTGTTTGACCACACCGGTCAATTTTATTATAGTCTTTTTTGACCAGCGTGGTCAATGTTATTTTTGTATAATAGTTTACCCCTTTTTGCATACGTTTCTCTTTCACTATTTCGATTAGAAGATATTCCTAACGAGTAACGTCAAATAGAAAAAAGCTCATAATTTCTGAGCTTTTTCATCTATTCCCAAACTACAAAACCATACTATTTTTCTTCATGAATTCCCTCTCATTATAAAAAACGAGCATAAAATTCATGCTCAAATACCTCACATTAATCTCGTTATAAACATGGTAGCAATCCCAAAATAGATCATCAGAGACAAGATATCGTTGATTGTAGTAATTAAAGGACCAGATGCAACAGCAGGATCAACCTTAAACTTGTATAGGATGAGCGGAATAATTGTCCCTGCCAACGTCCCAATAATCAGAGTGATGAGTAAAGAGCTCCCAACTACTAGACCTAGTATGATATTTCCTTGCCAAACAAATGCAATGATAGCAATCATCACGGCGCATGTCACTCCAATGATGATACCAACCGATAGCTCACGTATGATTAGCTTCAACACTTGCCCGAAGTCTAATTCGTTTGAAACAAGGCCCCTTACGACTACAGCAAGTGATTGAGTTCCGGTATTACCCGTCATTCCAGCAATCATGGGCATAAAGAAAGCGAGTGCCACGACTTGCTCAAGTGTAGCAGAAAACATATTAATGATACTTCCTGAAACAAGTCCAATGAATAATAGCAAAATCAACCATGGTAATCGACGATAAGCGGCTATTAATGGTTTGGTGTGAAAGTCAATCGATTTTCCGGAAGCTGACAACTTTTCGATGTCTTCGTTTGCTTCCTGAATGACCACATCGATAATATCGTCAACGGTAATTACACCAACCAATTTCCCATCTTCCTCAATGACCGGCATTGTAATGAAATCATACCGACTAATCAATTTAGCTACTTCTTCCTGATCAGTATACACATCTACTTTTACCACTCTGCTGTACATAATTGTTTCAATTTTATCCTGTAGTTCCCCTAGTAACAAATCCCTGTAAGAAACAACGCCAATTAGTTTCTTTTCCTCATCGATAACATACAGGTAGTTAAGATATTCAGCCAATTCGGCAAAATCCTTCAATTTATCAACTGCCTCACGGACTGTATAATGCTTCGGAATCCATACATAGCGGTTGTTCATCATTCTACCTGCCGTCTCTGGAGGGTAATTCATTAAATTCATAACTACTTGAGATTCCTCTTGATTCATTTCAGACAAGAGTTCTTCAATCTTCTCAGGTTTAAGGTCGGTTAATAAAGTAGCCAGATTATCGTTTTCCATTAAGTCTAAAACCTTGGTTGATTTTTCAATTCCCAGCTTTTGTAGCACTACTAATTGAATTTCTTTATCAATTTCCTGAATGAATTCAGTTAATTGCTCTAAAGGTAAATATAATAGGAATTTATTTTGATGTTTGGATGGCACATTTAAGTATTGCTGAGATATGTCATAAGGCTGCAATTCTTCTATTATTTCAAGAAACACATTTTTTTTACCATCTTTAAGGCTTTGTATAATCGCAAGCGTGATTTCGTTTTCTGTCATAGCCATCGTCATATGGTTACTCCTTGCTAAAGAGTCTATTTCTGCTAAAATTAAGGCTTATTCATGTTATTAACTTAAATTAACTTACATTGACCTATTGCAATGAATGACTCCCTTGTTTAATTTATCTTCTCACTACCAATAGAAATAATAATAATGGAATATATACCTGAAATGGCATATGTACATATATCGGAACAACTTTCAGACCTATTTGTACATAGTATGTAACCCTTCAGCCATAAAAATCCGAGATTGCTAGAAGAGCTGTACCCGTTAGTAATTTTTATCATTATTTGTTACTTTCATTTCTTTTAATTGATCACTGGCACTTAGAAAAAATAACAATACCTTTACCGCCTTAAACTTTCTAATCTTTCCCATTTATCATGCTTAGTTATATATTATTTATTCGTTCGAGGTGAGCCTTCTTTGTGAAATCCATTTGGAATAAATAAAAGCTGAAGCTTCATTTATATAGAAGCTCCACCTTTATATTGACTAAAACGATAATATTTCTCTAAGCTCATCTTCCGTCATGGAAGAAACGATTTTATCTTCGGGGTCGATCACCTCTTGAATGAGGTGTCTCTTTTTTTCTTGTAGCTCATTCATTTTTTCTTCAATGGTTCCTCGTGAAATGAGCTTGATGACTTGTACTTTATTTTTTTGCCCCATGCGGTGTGCTCGATCAGCTGCCTGCTCTTCAACAGCGGGATTCCACCATGTATCATAGAGGATGACGGTATCAGCGCTTGTTAGGTTGAGTCCCGTACCTCCCGCTTTTAATGAAATAAGAAAAAGGTCACGTTCACCTTCATTAAATCTGTTGCACATGCCTACCCTCTCTTCAGAAGGCGTTAAGCCATTAAGGTAAAAGTAGGACTTTCCCTCTGCCGAAAGCTCCCTTCCAATCAACTCAAGCATCTTGGTAAACTGTGAAAAAATTAACACCCTTCTGCCAGAAAGCCTTGATTCTTCCAAAATTCCCATCAACTGAATGAATTTTGCTGATGTTCCCTGGTAGCCCTCTACAAATAAACCTGGATGACAGCATATTTGTCGAAGTCTGGTTAAACCAGCCAGAATTTTGATTCTGTTTTTCCTCAAAGTATTTTTATCCAGATGCTTAAGCGTATCGTGACGAAGCTTGGATAAATAAGCAGCGTACAATTCCTTTTGAGGCGGCAGCAATTCCGCCGATTCTATGATCTCGCGTTTTTCCGGAAGTTCTGATAATACATCTTCCTTCATCCTGCGCAGGACAAACGGACGAATTCTTTTGGCGATATCTTTTTTAGTAAGACGACTGTAATCCTTTAGACCACGAAATAACCCCGGAAATACTACATGAAAGATTGACCACAGCTCTTCGAGTGAGTTCTCAACAGGGGTGCCGGTTAATGCGAAACGGTGATTGGCTTCGATTTTCTTTACGCTTCTTGCTGTTTGCGTTATTGGATTTTTGAACGCCTGGGCCTCATCATAGAACACCGTGTGAAATTTCTGTTGCTCGTACCACCTGATGTCACTTCGAAGTAACGGATAGGAAATGATGATTACATCGATATCCTTTAATCCATTCTGTTTCTTCATTCGTTCTGATTTATTTCCATCCAGTATCACTGCTTGTATTTCAGGAGCAAACTTCGTAAATTCACTTTGCCAGTTATAGGTGAGGGACGAAGGACAAACAATCAGAGCAGGAAGTTTCTGAGTCCTAATCTCATCTAACTCAGAAACAATAAAAGAAATGCTTTGGATGGTTTTCCCTAATCCCATATCGTCGGCTAAGATCCCGCCCAGACCATAAAAGGCCAGAGTTTTCATCCATCGATAGCCGTCTTTTTGATACTCTCTCAACAGTGTGTTCAAGGTTGGTGGTATGGAAATCTCCATACTGCCGGGGTTCATGATATGTTGTAGGAACTCTTTATACGATTCCCCTAATTTAAATGTGTGGATCGCATCAACTGAATCAAAGAATTGGAGACTTTGATGCAATGGGAGTTCGAGTCCCTTGATTAAATCATTTTTCTCCGCTTGTGACGTATGAAGAAATCGCTGAATATCTTGAAATTCATTGGACTCCAGTGACAGAAGTGATCCGTTTCGCATCCGGTAATATTTACGTTTTTCCTCTAATGCCTCAAGGATCTCCATGATCTGTCGGTCAGGAATCCCATCCATTTCAAACTTGAATTCCAGCCAGTTCATTCGTTCTTTCTTCACTTTGACACGGATTTTTGGACTATTATTCCCTTTAAAGATACGGTTTCTCACTGCTGTAGTTGCATAGATTTGGACAAGCTTCTGAATCTTCGTCACACCATAGGTTAAAAAATCATATTCTAAATCCTCATTGTGTAAAAAGTAACCGCCTTCTGTTTTTCCAAAAGAGAACTCTTCCATTAATTCAAGGATGGTATCTTCTTTCTCCACCTCTCTAATTAGTAAGGATCCCGAGGGTGGTTCGCGATTTTCTAATGGGTGAATGACCACATTTTCGTAATGAAATTCAAGACCTGCAAGCAAACGATTCTTCACTCGGTCAAGATACAACTTTGCAACAAGCGGCGCCATTCCCAAACTTTTGGAAATTTCGTCCGAGATTGTGACCTTCCCCAATTTCTTTAAACCCAGCGCTACTTTCTCTAGAAAGAAGCCTATCTGGGTTTGAGGAATGGGAATCGAGTCTGTTCCTGATTTGGTGAGAAGTCGCTTTAATTCAGAAAGACGCTTGCAATCCCTGGTTTCCAGTTGGGTCAATGTTCCTTCATGAAGAACGGCTTGATATTCATCCAGGACGACCATATTTTTCAACCCGGTAATGTGTAATTGATAGCTTCCATTCTCATTTTGACCAAATCGGAACTTCAAAGGAAGCGGGGTCTTCAATAGCTTGATCCCCTTTACGGTGTGCTGGCTTTGCTCTATTTTAACCCTTGGCGCTTTTATTAGTAATGGTAAAAGCCGCTCCCATGAAGAGGGTGGAATGAGCAATTGTTCATTATTGTCCACTTCAGATGTAGAGTAAATTGTCTCTTCCTGGGCCACTTTTATAAGCTGTTGCATTACAGAATCGCTATCGATTTCAAAGCAATGAATTTGTTGATTGAAAATGAATGATTCTGAAAGATGGAAGGGATCTCCTTCTTTGATGCTCTGTAGAAACCCTCTAACCTGTTGGATCTTAATAGAGTGTATCGTTAATTCGATCCCGATCATAACTCCACCTGTCTTTATGCTTACAGGCCTAATCAATATTTCACATGGCAGTACTAGTCTGTTTTCAAAATGCCTCTGGTGACCAGTGGTTCGTATGGATTCATCCCGAAACAATGTGAAAAATTCTTCTGTTACTTCCCTTCCTTGGCCGTTTCCATTACGCTGCTCATAATGAATGGCGATGAGGACAGCAGCGATATGTTGACAATCTTTTTCAAACGATGCTAGTTTGGGACAACTGCACTTTGCGTGGAGTTCACCATTAACTCCCCCTGTAACGGTTACGTGGAAATCCTCCTCCCCCATAACGGTCGCTTCACAATAATTTGAACTGAATTCGTCCATTTTCACTTTATTGGAACGGTAATAGCTCTCTCCCTTTTTGAAAGAAACGGTACCGCATCGTTCTTTTATTAGTTTTTGATGTATGCCTTTCAAGTGTCTGGTCCCTTCCTGGAAATGTTTGTATGTTAGCGAAAGTTGCCTAATTGGATTTCTTCAATAATCCTATGATAACAACAATAAGGAAATTTAGAAACTGTACGGCATCGATTACTATATTAATAGAAACGTATATTCGCGAGATGATCTACATAGACTATAAGGGAAGCGATCCGACAGAAAAAAAACCGAACTATGAGGCCAGTCATAGTCCGGAAAATCCTTTAAGGAGCCCTCTACTTTTCAATATGATTCAACAACGAAATGATGAAACTTCCTGCTTGAAACATCAGCATGAAAATAAAGTAGTTCTCCACCACCCTCACCCCCTTCTTGAGGATCGCTCGAGTAAAATATTTGTCCCCTGTTGATATGTATGTAGGATAGACTCAATTCATGCGTTTTTTTGTTGTGAATTGGATGTATGGACAGAAGGATGGACTCCTGGATTATCTTTTTGCGGATAATCCGGGAGTTTATTTGTTTGGTAAGAGGTTTGGGATAATTTTTCATTTGATGAGTGGTAATCTTGTTGAAATCGACTCTTTTGATGTTGAACTGGATTAGCGTAGGAGAATTTTATCAGCGATATATTAAATATATCAGCGAAATTTTGATTTTATCAGCTAAACCCACTTTTAGAACTCAACTACATCTAAAAACCGCCTATATTTATGAAAGTTATGCTTACATAATATTTTCTATTGCATATGAAGACTTTTTTATGTAAATTAGTCAAGTATGTTTAATAGGAGGTATCATCATGAATCAAACACTAAACACTCAACGAATTCAAATAGCAACAGCCGATCCATCTGCTCTTGGACTTTTTGGATTAGCTATGGTTACCCTTGTCGCTTCTTCAGCGAAACTTGGATGGACGGATGGCGTTTCATTTGTATTACCATGGGCAATTTTCCTTGGTGGAATTGCACAGCTGATTGCATGCTTTGGGGATGCAAAGCATGATAATACGTTCGGATCCACTGCATTTGGAGCATTCGGCCTATTTTGGCTTGGAGTCGGAACATCCTGGTTAATTTCATTCGGTGTATTTGGAGAAGCAGCGGCTGCTGCAGTTGATCCACACCAACTGGGGATTGCGTATATCGGTTACCTGATTTTCAGTATTTTTATGACCTTTGGTGCCATGGAAACACATAAGGTATTATTCATTATTTTTGTCTTGATTGATTTCTTATTTATCGGCCTTTCCCTGTCTACACTTGGGATTGCACCTGAAGCCATGCATAAATTAGCGGCCATTTCTGAGTTGTTTATTGCATTATTCAGCTTCTACGGCTCTGCTGCAAGTGTCTTGAACACCCACTTTGGGAGAGAAACACTTCCTGTAGGAAAGCCTTTCGGGATATTTAAGTAAGTGAAGAAAGAGATAGATGAAATGCTCACCTATCTCTTTTCTTCCATTATTTTTTCAAAACGGGAATTAAGATGTCAAAATGAGGATCCTTAAAATCTCGGTCACTGGGATATCTTTCATGCTTGATGGGAAGATCATCGAAGTATTCAACGTTCGGTTCTCTATAAGGTTGGTATTCGCTCTCTTTGAACCATTGATAAATACGATGGTAAGTATGACCGATATCATCACCTTTTTTATGGTGAGTGATCAAATAACTCATTGCTGGAATCGTGATCTCCTCCATATCTTCCGGGATCGCTTGATCTTCACATACTTCATAGGCTGAGTAATGAAGAAAACCATCCGGTCGTACATGATAGGATAAGCCAAGCTGGATTTTGGGATGAAGTGCACCTTCTAGCTCATTTACCCGCTGACTCATATGATGGATGATACGTTTTAGCTCAGGAATCTCGTTGTAAGAACCTTCCCACTTTAATCCGACGGCTTTGTATGAAGGTATCTCAACAATTTCAAAATCAAATTTCTCCATAGTTTTCCCCTTTATAAAAAATAATGTTTTTGGCTATCGTGGGTATTATTCGATATTGAGTCTCCGGAACCCTTTCAAAATATATTATTTGTGATTGCATTTGATCATTGATCCCAGAATATTCATTAGTTTATGTATTCCTTCGTACTACTTTATACGCCTCTAAAAGATCCTTTACCAAAATATTATTGATCCTCATTCCCTCAGTCTCACAATCTACTAATTCAACATTATTCAGATTGCGACCTTTAAACTGGCTCCCTTTAAGGTCACAGCGCTCAAATCTTACAGGTTCATCCTCTTCTCCAAGAGTCGTGTCATGAACATACACGCCACCGAAAGTCACATGGGCGAATTCACTATGTGAAAGATTCAAATCAGCAATCAGGGATTTTTTGAAATTTATATTTTGAAAGCGTGAATCCTTAGATTGCAATTGCTAAATTGTGCTCCCATTAGGTTGCTGTTGCTAAATGTGGAGTGACTCCCTGCGATACCATAGAAATCTGTCTCCGTCATCTCGCTCTGTTCCACTTGCAGCCGAGAAAGGTCAACTTGTCTCAAGGTGTCACCTTGAATGGAAATCTCCCTCGTCTCAACCTCTTTTGTAGTATCAGGTTGTATCCTTTTCTCATAGCAGAATTCATCTTCTGATTCAAAGATTTTATTGTACCCCATCTTCTCGTAAAAGGCATGATTATTCAGCTGCCTGCGAGATTTCTCAAGTTCCCACAATCTCACCTTTGGAAACTTCTCTTCTATTAAACTTATGGTAGATGAACCAATTCCTTTTCCCTGGTAATTCGGATCAACAAAGATACGGTCGACTCTTCGGTTTATGTAACAAGACGAGGCGATGATGCCATGACTGTTTTAAGTTCTTATAACGAAAAAGAAGAAATCATTCCAGAGGGTTACTCTGTTAAATATGGAGATACATATTGTAGGTTGATTATAATGAATGAAAACAATGAGATGCATAAGATAAACGTTGCAGAGGATACCATCATCAAAGAATTGGAAGTTACTTCTCAATTAGGTGTGAAAGGTTTTCTTGGGGTTACACTAAGAGATTTACAAGGGGATGTATTTGGAACATTATGTGTCATGGATAAAGAAGAGAAGAATTTCTGTCAGTCGGATATTGAATACCTTCAATCTATGGCAGATATTCTGTCATAGATCGTGGATTTGGATCAAACCAAAATTAATATGAATTACTAGAGTGTTCCGATTATCCCGATTACAGAAGGAATAGCTTGTCTTAGTATTCAAGGAGTCCTCGATTAAATACGTTCAGAAAAAATAATTAATAAAGTTCTCGGATATGGCTCCAGTCATGATACGGTGTACTTTATTATTGACCTATCCGGTCTGCTCATTTTAGATGGAGTTTTCCCAACGGTATTTATCAACTTAGTAAAATCACTGAAGATCATGGGTATTGAGTCGATTCTTACAGGAATTACACCTGATATTGCGAATCACGAAAAGGAAAACGGACAATTATCTCAACTACCTATTGTTAAAGTTCGCAATTTAGAATCTGCGTTGAAGTATATTGGCTTTAATTTATCCGAAACGCCGACTCATTGATTTGAAAGAAGATAGTCGCAAACTCTCTTTACTTAAATTTACCTCAAAAGAAGATGAAGCCCTACGTAAAATAACGAGGACTTCATTTTTCATTTTTAACAACATTTTTATTTACATTTTCATCTTTTACTTCAACCACTTTCACTTTGCAGCAATCCTCCTGAACTTTCTGACCAATCAAACTTTTTAACCAATTCACTTTTTTCACCTCCTTATATAAAGTAAAATAAGAACCCCGACATAGTAGACATGATGAGGACAGAGCCAATAAATGCGAGTACAAGCTTCTTTTTAAAAATGCTTTGCAGTAAAGTCACTTCCGGAAGGCTTGCTCCTGCTGATGCAATCATTAGAGCCATTACTGGTGCCAGTGCCATTCCTTTAGCAATAAGAATTTGAGAGATCGGGATCATTGTAGATAGACGGATGTATAAAGGAATCCCGATAATCGCAGCTATCGGCACCATCCACCAATTCTCTCCTCCTAAATAGGTTGTAATCCATTCTGTTGGAACAGAACCATGAATAACCGAACCAATCCCTGCCCCGATAATAAGAAAAGGATACACGTTTTTCATGAGAGAGTGTGTTTCTCTTATAGCCCTCTTAATATTGAATCCATTCTCAGGGGGTGAGAAATTTTCTACCATGACATTCTTTAGTTGTGTTTCAAATCCAAATGCACTCAACGTAAATCCAATGATAATAGAAAAAGAAGTGGTTAAAATTGTATATGCAATAGCTACTTTCCAACCCAGTAAGTACGTCATTAAGGAAAGAATCGTTAAATCCAGTACAGGTGAGGCGAAAAGGAAAACCATCACAATCGGAAAACGGACTTTATTTCGCAATAGATTTACAACAATAGGGATGGTTGAACAGGAACAAAAAGGTGTGACGAATGCAAAACCTACAGCAACCAGAGCACTAAATAGTGGATGGCTCCTATCCATCAGCTCCTCCATCTTTTTATAAGGAATAAAGCCTTGAAGTAAATGAATCACAAAGGATATTCCAACAAATAGTGCCGTTAGTTCAAGGGCAATACTGATAAAATCTTTTAATATAGTCAATTTGACTGCCTCCTTTATGTTAAATCAATTTTTCTTGATTAATCATCGAAAATTATACATCAAATTATTTTGATTAATTAATCATAAGATGTCACTATGCAAATTATTCACGCCTAAACATGCAACAAAGTTGTTCGGATAACAAGTGATTCAATTCAGTGTGATTTAATGTATAGTAACTCCACGTGCCTCGAATTTCTTTCAAGATCAACTCAGCGTCCATTAAAATTTTCAGATGGTAGGAAAGTTTAGATTGGGGTAAGTCTAATTTATCCGATAAGTCACATACGCACACTTCTCCCATTTCAGTAATTTGGTGCAGGATAAATAACCTTTTTTGATCTGCAAGTGCCTTGAATTTTTTTTCGTATTTACTGAAGGTTGAATCCAGTGATATATCTTTAAACGGAATTTGTTTATTCATGCTATCTGCTCCTTTTAAATCAAATTTATTTGATATACCCTTACTATATGCAAGGTTTTCCATTAAGTCAACTGATAAATCAAAAATATTTGATTTATTATAATAAATAAAAAAACCATCTATTCATGCTGATTAGACGACTTTCTTACGGAGTTACATAATTCTCAGCTTTTTATACTTCCTCTTCCCTACCTGCACAATCAGTCCATCTTCAATCTCTACTTCTAATTGCATATCCAGAACCTTTTCTGAATTGATTCTGATTCCTCCATTTTGAATCATCCGCCGCGCTTCACTCTTTGAAGCTTGCATATTTAACTCAACAAGTAAGTCGATAATGGACACTCTACTTTCACCTGTCCACTGTATCTCTGGAATGTCATCAGGCATGGCGCCTTTTTGGAATACTTTCTTAAAATTGTTCTCGGCTTGCCCGGCTGCTTCTTCTCCGTGGTACATGGTCACGATGGTTTTTCCTAAACGTATTTTGGCGTCTCTAGGATGGAGAGTCCTTTCGATTAATTCCTTCTCTATTTTCGATTTCTCATCTAAAGATAAGTCCGTTATCAAATTGAAGTATTTAATGATCAATTCATCCGGAATCGACATCGTCTTCCCAAACATTTGGTTAGGATCTTCATCAATTCCAATGTAATTTTGTTTTGATTTTGACATTTTATCTACGCCATCAAGGCCTTCAAGTAAAGGAAGTAATATGACCACTTGTTTCTCCTGGTTGTAATGCTCCTGAAGATGTCTTCCCATCAACACATTGAACTGCTGATCCGTCCCGCCAAGCTCCACATCACTTTCTAATGCGACGGAATCGTATCCTTGCATTAACGGGTAGAAAAACTCATGAAGCGAGACTGGCTTCCCTGTTGACAACCGATTAGAAAAATCGTTTCTTTCAATTAATCGAGCAACTGTGATCTTCGATGATAAATGAATCACATCTTCAAGATTCAACGATGACAGCCATTTGGAATTGTAATGAAGCTCCACCTTCTCTTTGTCGAGGACTTTCCCAAATTGCTCAAAGTAAGTTTGGGCATTTCTCTTCACCTCTTCATCTGTCAGCTGCTTCCTTGCCACAGACTTACCAGACGGATCACCAATTTTACCAGTGTAATCCCCAATAATGAGCTGAATGATATGACCGTTTTCTTGGAACTGCCTTAATTTGTTCAGAACAACCGTATGACCCAGGTGAACATCGGGAGCGGTCGGGTCTAGACCAAGCTTGATTTTCAATGGTGCTCCTGTTGCTATTGACTTGACGAGTTTTTGCCTTAATTCTGCTTCTGGGATGATTTCATGAACCCCATTTTTGTATACGGTTAACTGCCTTTCCACTTCTGCCTGTTGTTCTTGTGAAAGTGATTCCCACATGATCATTCCTCCTTGATTGATATGTCAGGTTGGTCGTCATCTTTGAAATCATCTAATTTCGCTGATAAATCCTGGATTTCGCTGATATATTTAAAATTCCGCTGATATATTCTGGATTTCGCTGATATAATTTGATTGCGGACGAAGCATTTGTGATTTCGCCGTTATAATTCGAAATTCGCCGTTAAAACGAAAATTTAGCCGTTATCTACTCTCTCAACTAAAAATCACACCAAAAAACCACGCCCCTAAAAAAGGGACGTGGTTAACGCGGTACCACCCTCATTGAAGATTTCTCTTCCACTTCATTCGATTAACGGACCGGCCGTTCTCTGCTACTAAGGTTCACAGAGAATGTTTAAGGAGGTAATTCGCGCTTATCTTTGTACTGATTCCCACCAGCCATCAGCTCTCTTCAACAGGGAGATAAGTCACTACTCGTTCCTATCATGACATTTAGGATTATGAATTTTCATTTATTTTACATAAGAATCCAGTAAAATACAATAATAATTTTTTATCCCTTCACAATACCCATTACAAACCCATCGTAACCTTTAGACCCGACGGTTTGAACAACCGTTGAATCAATACGGGGCTCTTTAGACAACATATCAATAAAATAGCGAACACCTTGAACGCTTTCATCTCCGCTGGTCTCATCGATTACTCTTCCACCTCGTACCACATTATCTGTAATGATGACAGCTCCAGGTTGAGAAAGCTCGAGTGCCCATTTTAAATAATTTGCATTGTTTTGTTTGTCTGCATCAATGAAAATAAAGTCAAACTTACCCTCAATAGTCGGCAGCGTATCCAATGCAGCACCTACCTTAACTTCCACCTTTTGATCCATTCCAGCATTTTGAATGTTTTTTGCGGCTACTTTTGCATGTTTTTCACTATATTCCAAGGTTACAAGATGGCCGTCCTCGGGCAATGCACGGGCAAGCCAGATCGTACTATAGCCTCCAAGGGTCCCGATTTCCAATATACGTTTAGCTCCTTTAAGCTGTGCAAGCAATGAGAGAAACTTCCCCTGATTCGGGGATACATCGATTGAAGGAAGTTCTGCTTCACTATTTGCTTTCAATACAGAATCCATAAGTGGATCTGATACTTGAAGTTTACTCGTGAAATATTGATCTACTTCTGTCCATGCATTTGTTGATGTCATCATCATCACTCCTTAGTATGTATCATTCATAAACAATAGTAGCATAATTTCCCATATAAATAATTATTTCATGTAACTTTTTATCTCTCAAAACAAAATCTAACTTAATGAAATCATCCTATTCGGGCATAATAACCAAAACAATTTCTTTTGGAGGGTTCATTCTTGCATACCAATGAACAGGCATTATCCATTTTCGCACTTGGCGGAATCAACGAAATCGGAAAAAATATGTATGTCATTCAACATCGTGATGATATTGTCATCATTGATTGTGGAGGTAAGTTTCCTGATGAAAGTCTTTTAGGAATCGACTTAATCATTCCTGATGTTACTTTTTTGGAAAAAAACAAGGATAAAATACGGGGGTTAATTGTCACTCATGGCCACGAGGATCACATAGGGGGCATTCCCTATCTTCTAAAAAAAATTAACATGCCCATTTATGCTACACATTTCACTTTAGGATTAATCGAACTAAAAGTAGAAGAGCACAGGCTTATAAGAGAGACAAAACTTGTAACCATCGACTCAAATTCCAACCTGAATTTCGGAACGATCGATGTTTCATTCTTCAAGGTAAGTCACAGCATTCCGGATTGTTTAGGTATCGTATTTCATACGCCGGAAGGAAATGTCGTACATACTGGAGACTTTAAATTCGACTTAACCCCTGCCAATCATCAATACTCAGACATTCATAAAATGGCCAGGATCGGTGATGAAGGGGTATTGGTCTTACTTTCTGAAAGCACGAATGCGGAACGGGGCGGCTTGACCCCTTCTGAACAAATGGTGGGGAATCATATGGATGAAGCGTTCTTGAAAGCCACTGGAAAGATCTTTGTCTCAACCTTTGCTTCCAATGTCAACCGGGTACAACAGGTAGTCGATGCTTCCATCAAGACAAACAGGAGGCTGGCATTATTAGGAAGGAGCATGATCAATGTGGTTTCAGTTGCCATTGAACGGGGTTATTTAACCGTGCCTGACGGGATGCTGATTGATGCTCGTGAAATCGATGCATTACCTCCCGAAAAGGTAGCGATTTTATGTACGGGTAGTCAAGGGGAACCCAGGGCTGCACTAGGTCGCCTTTCGACAGGAAGCTTCCGTGACGTATACGTTTATCCAGGTGACACTGTCATTCTGGCTGCTTCACCTATACCAGGAAACGAAAAGGACGTATCACGAATTCTGGATAATTTATTTCAACT
This sequence comes from Rossellomorea sp. H136, assembly GCF_056838065.1. Taxonomy (NCBI): domain Bacteria; kingdom Bacillati; phylum Bacillota; class Bacilli; order Caryophanales; family Bacillaceae; genus Rossellomorea; species Rossellomorea sp. H136. The sequence continues at coordinate 2,295,196 of NZ_CM166371.1, read as the reverse complement.
TGGTGCCCACGTGATTTATGGAAGTGGAAGTACAACAGGCATGCATGTGTCTGGACACGGGTATCAAGAAGACTTAAAACTAATGCTAACATTAATGAAGCCGACTTATTTTATTCCTATACATGGTGAATACCGAATGCTGCATCATCACCGAATCTTGGCTGAATCGGTAGGAGTAGAAGCAGGAAACACTTTTATAATAAAAAACGGTGAAGTCGTCGATATTGAGAATTCCGTTGCCCGGCAAACGCGTGCCATTCCTGCAGGAGATACGTTTGTAGATGGCTTGAGCGTCGGAGATATCGGATCAATTGTTTTACGTGATCGAAAGCAACTTTCTGAAGATGGGATGCTTATCATTGTTATTACCCTTAGTAAGTCGGAGCATTCGATCATTTCTGGACCTGATACCATTTCACGGGGATTCGTTTTTGTACGAAATTCAGAAGACCTATTAAAGGACGTAAACCTTCTCGTTAAAAAAGTCGTAGATGAATTGTCTGCAGAAAATATTAGGGACTGGAAAGAAATGAAACAGGCGATCAAAAAAGACGTAGGTCAATACCTATTTAAGCATTTAAAGAGGAAACCTATGATTTTACCGATCATTATTGAAGTGTAATTCGAAATGTCGGGTGCTTATGCGCCTGGCATTTTTTAATGGAAAAAAGCACCTAACCAAAAGTCAGGTGCCCATTAAATGTATTATTTCTCTACCTTGTTTCCTTCATAAATCTTCACATCTAAAGGAGCCGCTAAATACTCAGGCGCTCTTCCAACAAATGAAGCAAAATGCTCACTCGCATTGTGATTTTCAACGGCAGCAGCATCTCTCCACACCTCTACCATTGTATAGACACTTTCTCTTTCAGTATCTTTCATTAAGTCATATGAGATGTTTCCCTCTTCAGCTCTGGATGCTCCTACAAGTGGGCGAATCTCTTCTAAAAATGCTTGTTCTTTGGTTGGATTAATATGAAATTCTGCATGTATAATAATCATATAATTTCTCCTCTTATCTTATTTTTATTTCCATTCTGTGATGGATTCTACTGGCAGGCGAACAGATTTGTAGCCTGCATCTGCCGCTTTTCCGATTGAAATCAGCATGACTGGATAGTAACGGTCTTTTTCCATACCGTATGCTTCAGCAATTTGATCCTTTTCATATCCCCCGATGGGATTTGTATCAAATCCGTGAGCACGTGCAGCAAGCATGAATTGCATGGATACTAACCCTGCATCGATGAGGTTCATTTCCCTGAACTGTTCAGTTGTCATCATTTGTAGTAATCCTTTAATAGATGGTAGCTGTCTGTCTCTTACTTCTGCAGGCATATATCCTTCTTCTACAGCTTTATTGTAAATCTCATCCGCATAGTCAAGGCTGTTCATATCTACAAATACCGCAATCACTGCAGAAGAAGTTTTGACTTGCGTCTGATTGAATTTCGCAAGAGGTGCAAGTTTTTCTTTCCCTTCTGGACTATCGATGACAACAAAACGCCATGGCTGCAAGTTTACAGATGATGGTGCAAGAGTGGCTTCAGTTAGTATCTCTGTCATTTCTTCTTTACTGATTTTCACAGACGGGTCATAATTACGGATGGAACGACGGCCTGTTATGATTTGTTTAAAGTTATTGATTTTTGTTTGATTCATGGTGCATTCTCCTTTTTATATAGATAAGTCTAAACTATTTAGTATTCGATCTCCGAAACATTATCCTGAATACGATTTAGCATTTCCGATAAAACCGAACGTTCTTCTTTTGTAAAGCTTCTAAAGACTTTTGAGATAAAGATCTCTTTCTCTTCATGATAAGCCTCTATTTTTTTACGGCCTTCTTCTGTTAACCGGACAAATGTAAACCTGTTATCATCAGGATTTTTCCGGCGGAAGACCATCCCTTTTCCTTCAAGCTGCTTTAAGTGCCTCGTCACGGCTGCACTATCAATATTCACTTCTCTTTGTAGAGCCGTTTGACTGATCTCTTCCACTTTAAACAACTTGTTCAAAAGATCCAAACGAGACTGACTAATTCCGGTACAGCGCTCAAACTTAGGACTCATTTGCCTATATATATCATTTAGTTGAACGATTATCTTCTCTTCTTCACGACCCGTGATGGACAAAGCATCCTCCTCCATTTCATTAATTGAGGGGTCAATCATTGACCTGTCAATTAATATATTACATATCGTTTTATAAGTCAAACATTTGGCTCTTGGGAGAAAACCGTAATGATTTAAACGAATCTTTCTGACAAATGTGGAAAGTGAAGAGTGCGTGAAAACAGGAGATTTTTGCTGGGTGAAAAAGAAAAAACCAGGTAATAAGGAAAGTCCTCTCCTACCTGGCCTTCTATATGCTCTATTATTTCTTAAACAAACTAAACTCAGGGCTCGTCACTTGTATGAGTTTAGTATACGGGATTTCACAGAAAAAAGACTTACTCCTTTGGTTGGTCTAACGCTTGATAGGCAGCCTGAAATTTTCCACCTTCTGCTACCTCTGAATGATACAATGCTTTAAGAGCAAACGTACGCTCCAAATTCATCTCATCCATCAATACTTTCAGACGGGCTTGCAATTCTTTATTATCTCTGATTAACAGTTTCATTTGTGATTTCATATATTTCATAAGGTGTTAACTCCCCTTTTCTTCTTGAACAATTCATCAATTATAACACTGCTGGTCACAGTACTAAAGGGATTTTTTATAGAACACCCTATTCACATCCTTCACTTCACATCCATTTGCAATAAATGTTCGGATCATCGGAGCGTTATGCTTACTTGTCCCCCCAATATAATTTTTTGCATGAAACTCTTTTTCTAACAGATTAAGTGCCAATTTATGAAGAATCTTACTCTTTCCTTTGCTTCTTTCATCAGGAATCAATCCGAAATAAAACAACCTTCCCTCATCTACCGTGCCCGGTTCTATATGTGGCATTATGACGCCGATAGGCTGATCTCCTTCATAAATCGCAATACAAGAATCCGTATAGCTGTCACCCAGTTCAACCTTGACACTTTTCATATGTTCTTCCATTGTTAAGGAAGATGGGACATTAAGGGAACCCTCCATCGATTGCATCCAGATATGAGCAAACTCATTTTCTGAAATAACATGTAAATTCTTCAATGTATAAGAGTGTTCGATTTCCGACTTCTCAAGCTTTTTATACACAGTAACAAATTCATCAACCATTTCATATCCTTTTCCCACTAAATATTCATCTAATTCATGGGAGAATATTTGATTCACAAGAATCTTCAAGGTAGACAAGGAATGATAGGCTGGGGTCTGTTCCAAAAATCTGACGAGTTCTTTCAGTTCTTCAATGGTCAAATCACTCGTATCCTCGATGGTCGCATAATTATCACCTTGAATGATTTTCACTTTTTCGATGAGTTGCTTTTGTTGCTTATTCATTGAAAATCCTCCTTTTCTCAATGTAATGAGTACACTGTGAAAGTTATAGGAAGCTAAGTCTATTTCTTCTTTTCAGTAGTAATCCCTGCAGCAATCAACAGTTCAACCGGGTCAATTTCCCTGCACCATTCAAACCATTCTTCCCGTACATATACATATTTAAATTGATCATTCGTGATGAACGTAGCAGCCGTTGATGCCTGATTAATGCCAGCTCGTTTTGAAATATTAGTGAGCCAACCAATGGCAAAAAAGCAGAGGCTGGAAATGAAAGCCGTATCCATTAAGCTCCATCCTCCCAAAGAGCTCGTCATTGCCGTTGCGCCAGTCATTAGTGTGAAGAGGATCATGATGATCGTAGATGATAAGTACCTAGAAGGAATGAACTTTTCTAATTGTTTACTGAATTGGTCAATGAAGAGTGCAAGGCCGGTCCCTGCAATCAGGATGACAATGGTTAATAAAATATTAAGATAGTAATTCATTTCGGGTGCCTCCATTCATAGATTATTCCCATCATTTTAGATTAGAAGAATTAAAATGAAAGGAAAAATAAGATGCCATTGATTACCCCCAGACTTAATAAAGTTATCAATAAAAACGTCCTTCCCCACATTCTTTCAAAATATAAATATAGCAATCCAAAATATATAAATCCTACAGTGATCAGACATAGAAAGAATTCTTTCGTCTTTTGCACATCTACATGAATGCCCTTCACTTGAACCAATTCGAATTTATGATTGAGATCTAGCGGGACAGTGAAGAACATGAATCCCCACCCTGCGAAAATAAAAATCCCCAACAGGCAAGGAAGGAGTACATACTCATCTGCTTTTTTGGATGATAATCTACAATCGTTTCATATTCAAATTCGTTTTTTTCTACTCTTAATCCCATAAAAAAATCCTTTCTGCCTGTTCTTTTCTACTAATACGAAAAAACAAACGGAAAGGTTTCAAAATATTCCATTTTTATCATTAAATGGTACATCCTATATTCCCAGATGTTTTCCTAAATAAATACCACTTGCAGCTGCCTGCGATAATGAATGGGTTTCTCCCGAGCAGTCACCAATCAGATACAAATTTGACACGCCTGTTTCAAAGTTCTGATCCGTCGGTAATTTAGGTTCATAGAACTTCGCATCCAAACCGTACAAAAGTGTATCAGGATGTATAGTCTCACCAATGAGCCTTTCCAAAGAAGCGAAAAACTCCTCGAGCGCCATCACATACAATTCCGGAACCTCTTCCCGAAGATTCCCATAATCCGCTTTGAGGGACGGACCTACCAGATTCCCCTGCAATGTTACTGTGTTCCTATGTAATTTGAAATCTTCCAACTTCTGAACGACGATACGCTCTCGTCCTTGATTGATTCCACCTATGATGTTCATTGCATATTCCATTGCCTCATCATGGGAGAGAAAATAGCGTGGAATGAACAAGCTGAAGTTTAGATTCGCACTTGGTGTATCCTCTTCACGTGCATTTTGTCCGTCTGGCATCACTAAGCCATGCTGGTGCTTCCTTATGATCCTCCCTCTTGGATTCATACAATAGGTAGTCGCACTGAATGATTCCCTTTCGATCTTCAGCTTCGTTTCAAATGTATCTTTTAATATCGACTGAAGCTGATCTCCTTTCATTTCCACACGCATCCCCAAATCCAGACGGGTTTCTCCTGGATAAAGTCCAAGTGATCCTGCTTGTTCTTTCAGCCATGTGCTCCCACTCATTCCTGTACCAATCACTAGTTTTCCTGTCGTAAAATCACCGCAATTGGATTTTAGATGAAAGCCCTCTTCAATCTTAGAAATCGTTTCAACTTGAGTCTCAAAACTAAACGTAACACGGTTTTCCAGCACATCAAACATTCTTTGAAAAATATCACTCGCTAAACGTGTTCCTAAATGACGGACCTCTGTTGAAAGCACCTTTAAATCAACCATCCCTGCTCTGTTCGAAAGTGACTCATTTTTCGTGCTATAGGAGTGGCTGATATCACCGCCAAACTCGCAGAGAATGTCGTCTACTACCTTCATCAAATCAATTGTCGTTTGTTCTCCAATTTTTCTACCAAGCCCTCCTCCGAAATCATTCGTATAATTAAATTTCCCCTCTGATTTACCTAGACCTGCAAACCCAATGTATTTACTGCACATGCCTTCACAAGTACATACTCCTCCCTCATCTAAACCACATGTACGTTCACTCAGTTTTTTTCCGAGATCAATCATGTGGATGGAGATATGTTCATTGTGCTTCATCAAGGTGTAAGCGAGAAACACACTGCTCACTCCTGCTCCGATGATCGTGATGTCATAATGATTCGATTGCATCCTCTGCTCCCCTTTCTTAGTTGTAATGGTGCTTATGCCACTTTATATTAAAACGGTTAAAATCGATCTTTTTTAATTTCTCTTTCAATTGACTTTCAGTGATCATATCTGAATTCTCCTCACCAATTTGATTTCCATTTCCATCCTACCATAAAACAGAGTTGTGGGAGGTCCGTCCCTCTATTTATCTTTTAAACTGTGATGGAGATAAGGAATGGAGGCCAGTGTAGAGATAGCTCCAGCGAGCATGATGGTTAGGTCTGTACCAATAGAGTCAGCCAATATTCCTGCAAGAAATGCGGCCAGGGGCATGAATACCCATGTCATGAGGCGGCTAGTGGCCTGGACCCTTCCTAATAAGTGATCGGGTGTCAACGTTTGCCGGATAGTAATGATGCACGGGCTCATCATCGAAGCACAGAAGGTACCGACTGCATTCATGATCACAAGCCAAAAATAGGTTTCTAGCAAGCCAAAACACAGGATTGAAAGCCCTCCAATGACAGAGGCAGTAAATAAAATGTTCCGATAAGAAAACCGCTTCCGAAAAAGGTTTGAAGTAATCGCACCTGCAATCGCACCTACTCCCCCCATCGATAATAACCAACCAATCATGACCGTATTTACATTGATTGAATCCTTAAGGTGAAACACCAATAATGTGAGAAATAATGTGGTTCCGAACACAGAAGATACCATGGCTAGATTGGTATACAAAATCGGCTTGGTCTTTGCAACGAATTCAAATCCCTCCCTGATCTCTCCCCATATGGAATACCTTGATGAATCTCTCTCATTCATCTTCATCCGGAGACTCGCAATGGCAAGAAAAGAGACCAGGAAGCTGACGCTGTTCACCATCAGGGCATATCCGGGATTAAAAAAGGAAATGATTAACCCACCTAAACCGGGTGCTAAAAAAACCGCTAAGTTAAATACCCCGGAATTCAGTGAATTCACTGCCTGTAGGTCTTCTCTTCTCACCAGGCTTGGTACTGAAGCAAATTGAGAAGTATTGTATATTTGGCTTAATAATCCGATGCCAAACACAACTGGATATACGATCCACATCTCGAGTACCTCCAAGATAAATAGAACCCCTATCATACCAACCATTAAACATCGTCCTAAATCGCATAAAAGGAGCAGGTGCTTCCTGTTGAATTTGTCGGACATGATACCTGCGAAGGGTTGCAATAGAATCGGTAACCGTTCAAGCGCCGCCACAATCCCCATACTCACCGGTGATCCAGTGATGGTTAATACCATTAGTGGAATCGCGATTAAATAAATTTGATCACCGAAAAATGAAATCAGATTACCACCCATAAATCTGAAAACAGAATAGTTTTTCTTTAAAGGTGGGAATTCCTCCACTTGATTTAGACTGAACGCACGCTCTTCCATACCGGTCACCCCTTTTAATCCTTAGTTAAATACTGCATCAATTCATTCGATAAAGATTGAAGTGCATTCTCTTTCAGCCGATACTTTCCATCCTGCGTTTCGACCAGCCTTGCGGACCTGAGAATTTTCAAATGGTGGTGGACCGTCGATTTCCCCATGTTCAGCAAATTCGTGATTTCCTGGAGAGTACGATTTGACCCCTTCAGTAATTTCACCATTCGGAGGCGCGCTTCATCCCCAAGGGCTTTATGCTTTTGGACCAGAAAATAGTTTGGCATATCCTTATCATCCGGATAGATGCTTTCATTGGCTACGGGATAATAAAACACCTTTACTCCTTCAACATCCCCTTCTACGTTCCAAGGGCGATAAATCGACTGAGGGATCAACAGAACTGTATGAACACTTGGCTCCGGAAGATAGGTAATTCCTCCGGTTGCCCATTCTACCATGGCCTCTGGCTTCAGATTTCCATTCATCTTTTCTTTGGCTTGTTTATCTCTTCTCAGTATTTGAGATAATGTTTCTCTCTGTGGAACAATCACTTCTTCATACCACCGGGTCATGACGCTCTCCAGGTGATTCCTAAGGGTATTTACTTGGGTTGTGCAGACAAACTCAATATAATCAGGAAAAAACCGGTTACATTCTGTCTGCTTTTTCAATCTGTTCCGTGATGACTGATCCCCTTCTGCAGCAAGCATTCGAAGATCTTCAAATTTAAACCCTATGTATGGAATGCTGTTGAATCTGAGCTTTTCATCATCCAACTCATCCAGAAACGTGAGAAATTCAGACAAATCCTGAAACTCTTTTTGATGCAGCAAAAGGAGTAGGGATTTCCACGTATTATTCTTTTCAACAAATTTCAAGTCCTCTATCAATGGTTCAGATAAAGATTTCTTTAACCTGTCCCAAGACTCTTTTGGTTTTTCTAACGTATCAATAAGCCTTGTATTTGTGACTGCAGCAATCCCCAAAGCGCATTCCCAAAGAAGAGAAGCCTCGATTCTTACCTCATACGTTTCTCTTTTCCGACTGGTCATATGGAGCACATCCATATAGAGACACCTCATTTCCAAAAACTTGATCCTTGCAAACAATTCTATACTTTTAGAATTGTTTATTCAATATTTTTCGAAAAATCTTTTAAAGTATAAGCAACTTTTACAAACAAAAAAAGCACACAAATCCCACTCAGGAATTCGTGTGCTCTATCAATAAAGTATTAAGATTTAACCTTATCCTTCTTGATCTGCTTACTTCTCAATTGACCGCATGCTGCATCAATGTCCGTCCCTTGTTCCACACGGACTCCACAGTTGATTCCATGTTCAAGTAATGTACCGTAGAATTCAACAATCGCTTCTTTCGTACTTCTTTGATATTGGTTATGCTCGTCAACTGGATTATAAGGAATCAAATTCACATAAGAAAGATGGCGCTTATTCTTTAACAATTTGGCTAGCTGTATAGCCTCTTCTTTATGATCGTTCACATCGCTCAATAAAATATACTCAAAGGTGATGCGTCGATTGGTTTTTTCTAAATAGTAATCAATGGCGGGCATTAACTTCTCTAAAGGATACGCGCGGTTGATCTTCATGATCTTCGTACGCAATTCGTTGTTTGGTGCGTGCAAGGAAACAGCCAGGTTGATTTGAATGTTTTCGTCGGCAAATTTGTAAATCTTATCTGCCAGACCACTTGTTGATACAGTGATGTGACGAGCACCAATGGAAAGACCTTTTTGGTCATTCACTACTCGGAAGAAGTCCATCATGTTATCGTAGTTATCGAATGGTTCACCAATTCCCATTACGACGATATGACTGACTCGTTCTCCATTTCCTGCTTCATCCAAGTGATGTTGGACGTTCATGATTTGTTCGACAATTTCACCGCTCGATAGGTCCCGGTTCTTTTTGAGTAGTCCACTCGCACAGAATGTACAACCGATGTTGCATCCGACCTGAGTCGTCACACACACACTCAGACCGTAATTAAAACGCATAAGAACTGTCTCTATCAGGTTACCATCCTCGAGTTTGAACAAGAATTTGATTGTGCCGTCCTTCGATTCCTGTTTAACCTCTTGAGTGAGTGTATGAAGATAGAAGTGATCGTCCAGCAATTGTACACAATCAGCGTTTAGATTCTTCATATCCTCAAAGTTTGTCACTCTCTTTTTATATAACCAATCCCACACCTGAGCCGCACGGAACTTCTTTTGCCCATGCTCGACCAGCCATGTTGTCAGTTGATCTAATGTTAATCCGTATATGGACTTCTTTTCCATTTAAAACCCTCATTTCGAAACTCTACAATTTTCTACTTATCTATACTACTTAAAGTATGGTAATGTTTCAAGGGATTTATAAGTGTTGAGAAGAATTGGAATTCCGTAATAAAGTATAAATAGAATATAAATACGCCGAAACCCTTGCTTTGCGCATCCTTTAATGATTGATTCTTTGAATAAAATCATCCAACTTCTCTTTGTCTTTAAGCTTTTCATTACACTCATCACTATCCTGGCAGATGTAATTTCCTTTCTTCACAAAGTTTCCTTGAGATGACGTTTTCGATTCAGACATGTAAAACCCTATGCTTCCAAAGGTGTTGCAAATCGTGCAAATTCCTTTTTTGCTGCTGTTTTTGAAAGTACCCTTAAATCCTTTCAATTTCCCCTCATACTCAGCGACGATATATTTTCGCTCCTGTCCGTAATCATTCCAACCTAAATAGGAGAGATCCCTGAAATCGACATTTTCCCAATCTGGAGACTTTAGTTTTTTCACTTTCGGGAATAATTTTTTCAATGAGGCATCAGATACAGATGGAAATGGAAATACATAAGGTTTTAATCCAATTAAATAATCCTCCGCCTGGTCAGAATCCCTGATATTCCCGATTGGATCAAGTATGTTCTGTTGAGCTTGAGACAGTTCATCGAACAAATTTGTGACCTTATCTTTCACAAGTCCTTTCAAGGCTTGAAGGACACCTAGATCATTCACTGTTGAATATCCATTGATCAGCACTTGAGTCTGATACGTTATGAAATTATATTGATCATTCCGAATAAATGGTTCCATGTTAATCGCTCCTATAAACATTTGTCATTATCATCATCTTAAATGGGCTTTTCAAGATGAGTCAAGGAGCACAGGTATTCCGTGCAACCCTATTTTTACTATATACCGGTACATGTCAGAAAGATATGTAGAGTTTGGTTAAGAATCAATCTATACATAAAAAAAGCACTGACATAAACATCAGCGCTTTCTATACACTATTTTCTTAATTGTTTCTGTTGATAGGTAATGATGATTCGCTAATTCTTGAATTGTCTTTCCATTCAAAAAAGCCTCTTTGATTTCAACATTTCGTTCATCAATTACTTTTCTACTTCCAGAACGGCTTCCCCATTTTCGGTATTTAACCTTAGGTTTAGGTATATAAAGGGTTTCCCCCTGTACATATTTCTGGATTTCAACAAGAAGGGATTGTGGTAAAACACTCTCCGCTTTCACATATTTCATTTCAGTCAGCCCCTTATTTTCTAATTAAATAAATAAGGTGCAAAGCCGACTTACTAGAAATGAACTTTAAGGGCGATTAAGTTTGATTCCGCCCCATGCAAAGTATCGCCTTTCTAATAACAGGCTTTGCATGAGACGCTTGGGACTCTGGTAAGATTGTTTTATTTACCATGTCACCACCTCCTCTAAGAAAAAACTCAATTTCTTCTATTATAAAATAATTCCACTTTTCTTTCACATCATTTAACAAAAATTATATTATTATCATTTTTCTAAACAATAAATTCAAACCACTTTATAACATGGTATAATTTTCTAAAATATTTACAAGGAGATGTTTACATGTTTTCTTTCAATGTTAATGATGATATTTCAATTGAGATCTTGCAGCAACACCACAAAGATGAACTATATGAACTAATTGATTCCAACCGGGAGCATCTTCGGCAATGGTTGCTATGGGTGGACAAGCGCCAGTCACCACAGGATTTTGAACCGATCATTCCTATCTGGATCCGGAATTACGCGGATAATAACGGTTTTGATGCAGGCATTCGTTATCATGGCAAATTGGTTGGTATGATTGGTCTTCATTTTGTAGACTGGAAAACCAAAAGCACTAGTATCGGATATTTTCTTTCTCAAGATGCACAAGGTAAAGGAATTATAAGCCTTTCAATCTCTTCTCTATTAAACTATTTATTTATACAAATGGGGCTCAATCGTGTAGAAATTCAATGCGCAGTTAACAACACGAAAAGCATTGGCATACCAGAGCGATTAGGATTTACAAAGGAAGGCGTAACGAGAGATGGTCAATGGTTATATGATCATTATGAGGATCTTGTAACGTATAGTTTGTTGAAGAAAGATTGGGTTTTTTCATAAGGTATCACTCATTACAAAGGCGATTCTCATTGAGAACCGCCTCCTCTTGAGATCATTTAAGGTGTACTATTGCGTTGGGACAGAAATACTCCCAATCCATCTGCATAGTCAGAAAAGATAGTCTTGTCCCCTGGATTATTAAATAAAAATAATTTCTTCCGTCCTTCTGTATTCTCTTGGAGGGAGGCCAACATATTTTTTGAAGGTACCACTAAAATAATTGGGTGTATTGAACCCAAGCTCTTCAGCAATGTACTCAATTGTATGGTTGGTATGACGCAAGAGCCACACAGCACGCTGAAGACGAACAAAGGTGACATATTCAACAAAATTCCGTCCCGTTTCTTGTTTAAAAAATCTACTGAAATACGGTACACTAAAATTAATCTGTTCAGCTACTTGTTTTATTGAAAGATTATCTGTACAACAATGAGCTATATAGTCCGTACATTTCTGTATCTGCTGGTCCTTTGTGATTTCTTCGTAATAACGAAGGGATAACCTCTCATATGGTGACGTACGCCTGGCTTTATATGCTTCCCGGTATGAATGATGAAGGAGAAGTGGTTCTCGATAGATGGTTCCTACACCAATATAAAGATGGATCCCATATTCCCTTTCTAATCCCTCAATCGCATCAAGAATACTTTCTTCCCCTTCTTTCCATTGCTTTAAAGATCCATACTTCGATGGAATCCTAATGAGCATTAGTAAGTGTTTACGATATGATAGAAACGAAACCCAACCTGCACGAAAGCGCTTTCTAAAGTGATCCTGAATAATCATTGATGCATGCCACTCTTGCTCTTCTTGAAAGGATGGGCATCTGATAAATCCCTGTATAAAACATACCACACTTGGCAGCCCATCAACTGGAAAGAGAGATCGGGATTGAATCAATTCCTCTTCAGAATTTATTTCCCCAGAAAGTAATCTTCGTAAAAATGCTTCTTGAAAAGGAAACGTGTGGTTTCCTTTCTTTGGTTCCTGATGAAGCCCGATGACATTGTCACTAGTCAATACACGACCCTCACTTGAAATCCCCCCTATAACCTGTTTTAATATTCGAATAAATTTATGTTTTTTTACAGATTTGACTATTAAACTGCTTAATTTCAACTCAACTGCAAGTGGTGATGTATATAATAATGTTGGCTCCAGCAAAGGAATGATTTTGCATTCTTTATTGCGTTTATGAAATCGATGAATTTTCACCCAATCATGCCATGTACTTACTTCAAAAATTGCTATATGTATATAAGTCGGTTTCACTTCCTCCTCCACCAGAGCAATGTTTCCCATAAATTCTTCTGTAATCCAGTCTTCCAGCTTTTCATATTCCATTTGATCTCTTACGACTAGCTTCATTGAATACACTTTTTCGTCCATCCTGCCTTCCTATGATATACATAATGATGTCTAATTCTTAACTAAATTATAGAATATAAATTAGATTATATTAAATATTTGTATATTTCTGATAATTTATTGTAAGGTATATTTTCTTCATATATCGTAAAATCAATTTTATACTATCTTAGCATTGGTAAAGGAGGACAGTAATCAAAAATCAGCAAAAGCTCAAACCTTAAGGAGGGGTCTTTTATGGCTGGAGAGTATTCAGAATATGATTATGTGGCTGCAGAAACTATAGATGTCAGTGAACTTGAGCCACTCGATCCGGAAACAAGAAAGATCATGAAGGGTGAATTCAGTACTGGAATTAAACTTACGCTATTTTATTATGTTTTTATCTTATCAATCCCGATATTGAATTGGTATGCAGATGGTTTTATGTTCTCACGTATGTGGGGTGGTATGACGTATAGTTGGTTTTTCACAAGTATCGTTGCCATGGCGATGGCTTTCATCATTGCCTATGTACATACTACTCTTTATGAAAAACGTTTAAAGAATGATCGCCCCATTCCCACCCACTCCAGTACATCTTCTGAGGAAAGGAGAATCAATTGATGGGTGTTTTACTAGAACCAAAGTTCCTATTAACGCTCCTCTTAATGGGGACGATCGTTTATATCACCTATTTATCAAAAAGAAATGCCACTGCTTCTGATTATTTTGTTGGAGGTAGAAGCTTTAGCTGGTTTACTAACGGTTCAGCTATAGGAGGAGACTATTTAAGCGCAGCAACCTTTCTTGGTATTGCCGGTTTAACCTATCAGCTTGGCTATGATGGTGCTTATTATGCATTTTGCTTTTCTATAGGTCTAACTCTTTTAGCTATTTTCGTAGCAGGTCCACTTCGTCGATTCGGAGCCTATACAGTGGCGGACTTTTTAGCGTATCGTTTTCACAGCAAACGTGCACGCCTCGCAGCTGTTGCTGTTGTTTTAGCCATTTCCGGCTTCTATGCAGCCCCTCAGTTACTTGGTGCTGCTCAAATTTTAAGTATGTTCTTCGGGACAAGCTATGAATTTGGAATCATTTTCACTTGTTCTGTAATGATTTTTTACGTTGGAATCGGTGGTATGAAGGGTACTACACTTAACCAGGCTCTCGAACTATGGATTCGTCTAGGTGCCTTTCTTCTTATGGTTGGTGCTGCTATCTATGGTGGACTCCATTACCAGGAAATCCTGGCTTCGATTAATGAATTTAAAGGGGTTATTTCAGGAACTGCTGGTTTTTCTACTGATGGAAAGGATTTACCTTTTGATGGTGCAGCTTGGACAGGTACCGGCAATTACTTCCCATCATTCTGGCAAACCATATCAATGACAATCGGACTTTCACTCGGTACGATTGGACTTCCGCATATTTTGCTTCGTTTCTATACAAATCCTAGTGCTAAAGCAGCTCGTAAGTCCGCTCTTATGGCAATAGGTATTGCAAGTGTATTCTTTTTCTTCGCCGTATATCTTGGAGTGGTCGGGCGCTCGATTTTTCTAAGCGGGGACACAGATCCAGGTGTTATGAAAGACCTGATAGCCGGAGGAAACAATATGGTTGTTCCTTCTACTGCACAGGCCCTTGGTGGGGAGTGGTTGCTTGGTCTTGTAATTGCGGGCGCATTTGCTGCCGTCTTTTCAAACCTATCCGGTTTATTCATTGCAAGCTCCGGTGCATTGGCTCATGATTTATATGCAACATTCTTCCGGAGAAATATTACAGAAAAAGAACGTGTATTAGCAGGAAAGGTTTCGATTATCATTCTTGGTATTTTATACGGTGTTCTTGGTCTAATGGTAAAAGAAGCTTCCATCGGTCATCTGGTAGCACTGGCATTTACGGTTGCAGCGAGTACGTTTACACCAATCTTCATCCTAGGTATATGGTGGAGGGGAATGACAGAGAAAGGTGCAATTGCCGGACTTGTTATCGGCCTAATTGCTTCTATGTACATGATTTTCTTTAAATCTACCCTACCTGAATTCTTACAGTTTAATGTACCTGGGTTAATCACGGTTCCGATTGGATTCCTTTCTGTATATATCGTTTCAAAGATCGACCGCAGAGTCCCTGGTGATGTAAACGAATTCATGAAAAAAGTTCATTCGAAAGAATCAGAAGCAGCTTAAAAATAATAAAATGACGGTTACAATAGATGAAGCAGGGTTTTATTAAGACCCTGCTTCATCTATTTATATTTTCCCATACACACACGTATCCGTTAACCTCTCCCCATCAACCGAAAGATCCTCATTGCGCAGAATTCCTTCCAATATATAGCCAAGCCTTTCAGGAATCGCCCTGCTCCTCCCATTTGTGGATTCACACCTGATTTCCACTCTTTTTCCTTTTAATTCAGTTAAGGCAAAATCTGTCAATTTCCCAACAGCTTCCACCATGTAACCATGCCTACTCATTCTTGTATCAATCCAATAACCGATTTCAAATTTCGGAACACTCCAATCAATGTTGTGAAAGCCTGTTGAACCGACGAATTCATTTGTATCTTTTAGGAAGATGAGATACCTCAAACTTTCCCTTGTTAGAAATTTTGCGTAAGCTTCACGGGTGTTCGTTTCCGTATCTTCTACTGAAGGGTCATTTTGTGCAAATCCTAACCACGGTTTTAATTCAGATAGAGATGCCTTAATGGCTGCATTCACTGATCTGCCATCACCTGGCTGAGGCATTCTTAATACTAATCTTTCCGTTTCTATCACTGCTGGAACTTCAAGTAATACAGGGTTCATACAAAACACTCCTTTTATTAAAATAAAAACTCTCTATTGTCAATATACCTGGTATACTATTATTCTAGTCTTTCCATCCTATACTAAAAATTAATAATACTTTATAATAAAGGAAAATCATACATCTGGAGGAGAAAAATGACTCACCACACAATCACTACTTCTATTGGGGACCAACTGATTGAGAGAAAGCATGAAATCGCCAATAACATTTTCTCAGCGCTTTTAGCTGCTTATCCAACACTTTACGTGGAAGCACGAAGAATTGAAAGCCTCCCTTATTTTGAGCAGCTTATCGAACTTATAGGTGAAGGCTTGCTAAGAGGAGAAAATAACTTAGACAAATCAAGGCAGTGGGGAAAAGAAGTTGGTAGGCTTGCATCAGGCCAAGGAGTCACTTTGCATATGTCTATAAGTAAATCCTCTTTATATAAAAAAGTGATACTAGAAGATATCGTTTTGCACAATGAAGCAACCATTTCTAAAGAAATCCTACTGCAAATCACAAACGATATCGATCACACATTCACTACTATGATTTCCGCTTTCTGTGAAGCATATGGTGAGCATGCAGGAGAACAGCTGAAATTATCTGAAGAAAAGTATTTGTCCTTATCCACTCCAGTCGTTCCAATATTCTCCGACTTGGCTGTATTGCCTCTGATTGGACAAGTGGATGAAGTACGTGGAGAAATGATGGCTGAGCATGTTCTTCTTGAGTGTAAAAAGCTATCCATTCATAAATTAATCATCGATCTTTCCGGTGTGTATGAAGTGAATCCATTGTTCCAACAAGGAATCATGAAACTGATTGATAGCCTTAAATTATTAGGAATCGAACCGATTTTATCAGGTATGCGCCCTGAAATGAGTATCGAATTTGTACAGATGGGTATAAACATTTCAAGTATGAAAATCTATCAATCTTTAAATAAAGCAGTAGAAAATCATTTAAATGATATAGCATAACCGAAAAGACCTCCCTGACAGAAGTCCTTTTTCTTATTAGTGATGATGCCCCTTCTCTCACCTTCCTAATGCTAAGATCCCAGTGGAAATCACATCCTCTGGGATCTTTTCTGTATCATTAAGGTTGTTGATGTTTCCATGATTTTCACCACTTCCCAAGAGGGACGGACCTCACAATTCACCCTTCTAATAATGCTAAATTATAGCATTTAAGCTTGATCACCATTCTATTTCATTAAAAATGGAGGTCCGTCCCTTAAATATTTTCAAAATGATGTTGGGAAAATACGGGACTGTTTTCCTATGTTTATTTTTGGTTTTGAGGGCGTTTGGAGGAAAGTTTTCTTGATTCTCGCTAATTTTTGAATTTGGCTTGCTGCACCTTCCAAAAACTTACAAATTCTAAATGCTTGCCCTATTCAGTTTTTTAGAAGGGTCTGCTAGAATCCTAGTTAGCAAGAATCATATACATAGTTTCTCATACACAATCTTAATTATTCTTGTGAATTTTCATAAGAGGGGGTAATTTCCACAAGCCAATCGATCTACCACTCAATTCATTTGTCGTTGAACCACATCATTCAAAAAAAGAAAAACGGAGGAATGCTATTATGAAGTTTAAAAAAATTGCTGCTTTATCTCTTGCTGCATCACTTGCTCTCGTACCTAGTTTCGGAGGAAGTGCCTTTGCACAAGATCAAAACCCCCTAGAGAAAGCCCCGAAAAAAACAACTGTCAGTAAAAACCTCGAAAAAGGCAGTTATGTAAAAGGTGAGGTTATAGTCAAATTTAAAGACGGTGTGGCAGAGTCTGATAAAGGAAACACCCTCAAAAAAGTGAATGCCTCTGCAGTAAAAGAAAAAACTAGTAAAAAGAAGCCCTTCGAAGTGCTAAAAGTAGGAAATGTAGAAGCAACCGTAAAAGCTTTAAGCAAAAACCCGAATGTGGAATACGTAGAACCGAACTATACCTTCTCAGCCACCTGGACCCCAAATGATTATTACTACCAAGGATATCAATATGGACCCCAGAACACGTATACACCAAGTGCATGGGATCTTGCACGTGGGAGCAGCGGTCAGGAAATCGCCGTTCTTGATACAGGAGTAGATTATAACCACCCTGACTTAGACGGCAAAACGATTCGTGGATATGATTTCGTCGACAATGATTATTATCCAATGGATTTAAATGGACATGGTACACATGTTGCGGGTACGGCAGCGGCTGAAACGAACAATGGAACCGGGATTGCAGGTATGGCTCCTAATACAAAGATTCTTGCCGTTCGTGTACTGGATGCCAACGGAAGTGGATCGCTTGATGATATCGCGGCAGGTATACGCTACGCAGCAGATCAAGGCGCAGAAGTTCTAAACCTTTCCCTTGGTTGTGACTGTAATACAACAACGTTAAAAAGTGCCGTCGATTATGCGTGGAACAAAGGATCTGTCGTCATTGCCGCGGCTGGAAATGACGGAGTATCAACAACGTTTGAGCCAGCTTCTTATCCTAACGCGATTGCCGTAGGAGCAGTTGATTCCAGAGACCGTAAAGCTTCTTTCTCAAACTATGGAACATGGGTGGATGTAACTGCTCCAGGAGTTGACATTGCTTCTACCGTACCTAACAATGGATACTCATACATGTCAGGTACATCGATGGCTTCCCCTCACGTTGCAGGCTTAGCAGGATTACTTGCAGGGCAAGGACGAAACAATGTTCAAATCCGTCAAGCGATCGAACAAACAGCTGATCCTATCAGCGGTACAGGCTCTTACTTCCAACATGGAAGAATTAACTCTTACGATGCTGTAAGATACTAATAATTGTAAAACACCCCTTAACCAATGGTTAAGGGGTGTTTTACAATTATTGAATCTATCTCTCCAACAAAATTTGAAAAACCACTCGCCTTTTATAACCCAACCTGAGCTTATATAAATACTAGAAAAAAATAACAAATTCCAACAAAAGATTATATCTTATAAAAAGATTCGTTTTCATGAAAATTTTCCTGAATACTACCATTAATGGTCAACTCTATACCCTCAAAAAGTCCTGCATTTTCTCAATACCTTCTTCTCCTTTCCTATGATAATCTGTTTTTGACGGAATTTTTAGAAAAAAAGGAGGAATTGTTTTGAAAAAGAATAAAATCATTAGCGTTGGGTTATCCATTGGTTTACTGTCTGGAATGATGGCTACGGGGAGTTTAGCTGCACCATCGAACAACGCTCTCTTTCAAATGAATAAAAAAGAAGGAACACCGGAATTTGTTTCAGGACTATTATCTGCTCCATCCGGAAAAAAAGCGGAGACAATCGTTCTTTCCTTTTTAGAGAATAACAAGGCGAAATTCAAGCTTTCTGATAAGAAATCAGATGAGCAGTTCAAAGTGCTGTCTGTTGAAAAAGATGAACTTGGAAATAGAGTCGTTCGCATTCAGCAAACCTACCATGGAGTACCTGTTTGGGGTTCCACACAATCAGCAGTTGTAAAGGATGATGGCACCCTTCAAGCATTTTCCGGCACTGTCGTAGCTGACTTGGATCAAAAGATAACCTCATCAAATAAGAAAGTGAACGCGAAAAAAGCCTTAAAGATCTCTAAGAAAGATCTTGGACTTGATCCAAAATTAGAAAAAGAGGCTAAACCGGAATTAGTCGTCTATACAGATGGTGATTCTGCTTCATATGCATATTTTGTAAACCTGAATTATTTAGAACCGTCTCCTGGTAACTGGAACTATTTTATTGATGCGAAAACCGGAAAGATTTTAAATAAATACAATGACATGCATGAAGTCACAGGAACGAATCAAGTAGGAACCGGTAAAGGCGTATTAGGTGACTCTAAACCGTTGAACACAACCCTTTCAAGTGGAAAGTACTATTTGCAGGATAATACTCGGGGAAATGGTGTGTTTACATACAACATGAACAATCGTACTTTCTTCCCTCAATTTTTCTTACCGGGCACTTTGTGGTCAGATAGCGATAATGTACTAAATGCTTCATATGATGCTCCTGCAGTTGATGCTCATTATTTCGCAGGTGTCACGTATGACTTCTACAAGGATAACTACAACCGTAATTCTTATGATAATCAAGGCGCACGCCTGGTTTCTTCTGTTCACTACAGCAGCGGGTACAATAACGCCTTCTGGAACGGATCTCAAATGGTGTATGGAGATGGAGATGGCACGACTTTCGCCCCACTTTCAGGCGGCATTGACGTTGTGGCCCATGAATTAACTCATGCGGTGACAGACTTTACTTCTGATCTTGTGTATCAGAATGAATCGGGAGCCTTAAACGAAGCGATTTCAGATATTTTTGGAACATTAGTAGAGTATGAGAATGGAGCGAATCCAGATTTCGAGATTGGAGAAGATATATATACACCTGACACATCAGGTGATGCCCTCCGCTCCATGAGCGACCCTGCTAAATACGGTGACCCAGACCACTTCTCTAAACGTTATACTGGTACAGAAGATAACGGAGGTGTTCATACAAACAGTGGAATCATCAACAAGCAGGCTTACCTTTTAAGTGAAGGCGGTAGTCATTATGGAATAACCGTTCCCGGAATTGGCCGTGAAAAGCTTGGGGATATTTATTATCGTATGAATACAGTGTATCTGACAGCTTCCTCAACCTTCAGTCAGGCAAGAGCTGCAGCTGTACAGTCTGCAACCGATTTATATGGAAGCACTTCAGCAGAAGTCAATGCTGTCAAACTATCATTTGATGCAGTTGGAATTAACTAAAGAGTTTGCCAGACCAGCAGGGATTTTTGTCCTTTGCTGGTTTTCTACGTAGTAATTTCTTCATTCATCATCAAAAAAAGCCTGTTTCTAAGGTCGAAAGTACCCAGAACAGGCTTTTTCTATTTAAAATGACCTTAACAGCAGCCGCTATCCGGGACACCCACTAATACTAATTCCCCATCTTGCACATCTAGTGTAATTTCATCAGTCATAGATATCACATTCGTATCAAAGGCAACCGAAACCCCATTAATTTCTTCCACTTTATCCGTTGCTTGAGCTGAATCTAAAGAAACTCCAATTTGTGGTCCACAGCATCCACCTTGATTAAGAAAAAATCTGATACCTTCCGAATTGTTCTCTGCCATTGCATTCAACAGTACTTCTTTTGCTTCATTCGTAATATTCATTGTATACAATCCCCATTCCTTATAATTCATAGTTATCCACCTTTACTTAGAGAAGTCCATCAGTTTTTTGTAGCCTATCTTTTCTTCACTCATCCATGGAATTAGAGCTGTTTTGTTTGCATAGTCGTTATGCACTTTTTGTATCCATTCCCGCTCTGAGACAGACCTGCCTCTTAACAGGGGATCTGTTGTGTTCGTTACCGATAAACTTTGATTGATGACCCACCATTTTGGGTGAATTTCCGCTCGATTCAAATCTTCCTGAAGTCGTTTTGCTTCGAAAACAGGGGTAGCCTCAGGCAATGTCACTATCACTACGCTCGTTTCGTTTGGATTACGAAGACGTGGCAGTAGATTTTTCACGTGGTCTTCCACCTCTCCTTTTGAACGCGATACTTCTTTCGTATAAGATTCAGTCGCATCCAGTAAAAGCAGAGTGTGTCCCGTTGGAGCAGTATCGATCACGACTATTTCTTCATCCGCTTTCCCTACTATCTCCGCAAAAGATTGGAAGATGGCGATTTCTTCCGTACAAGGGGAGTTTAAATCTTCCTTCAAGTACGCCATTCCTTCTTCATCGAGACCCTCTGCAGCTTTAGAAAGAACGGACTTTTTATACGACTCAACCGTTTCTTTCGGGTCGATCCTACTGATTCTTAAGTCGACCTTCCCAGGTTCTTCTTGAAACATATGAGTTAAGTGGGCTGCGGGATCAGTTGTAGTTAAATGTACCTTATGTCCCCTCTCAACCAAGCCAACAGCAATAGCTGAAGCGACTGTCGTTTTCCCTACTCCACCTTTTCCCATCGTAAAAATGACACGGGAATTGTTCTTGGAGAAGTCGTCTATCACTTCTTTTAATCCGGGAATTCCAATGGATTCATCGTCTACTACAGTTTGAGCATTCGGGTTAATCTCTACACGAGAGAATAATTGTCTCAATGCATTCGTTCCCGTTAAGGAATACGCTACATAAGGTAGTGAGTATGTTTGAATTTCCTTAAGAGAAATCGGCATTGAACGTAACGCTTCTTGCTGACGGCTGTAAAAGGCAGATGCAATCGGATCATCCCATTGATGGTTACCCATTAATCCATTTACAATCAACATTTGATTTTTTATTCCAATGTCCTGGAGTTCCTTTGATGCCCGGTCGGCTTCCGTTAACGAGGAAGAATCCGGTCGTGCAACAAGAACAAGTGTCGTTTTTTCCTTATTGGATAAAACGTTAACAGTTGAAGAATACAGATCCTTCTTGTCCCCAAGCCCTGAAAGAGGTCCTAAACAAGACGCTCCATGTGTACTCTCTTCCAAGAACCCCGTCCAAGCTGTAGGAAGCTGTAACAAACGGAGCGTATGACCTGTCGGTGCCGTATCAAATACAATATGATCAAACTGATCTACTATGGCAGGGTCTGCAAGCAAACATGTAAACTCATCAAAAGCAGCAATTTCAACTGTACAAGCACCAGACAGCTGTTCCTCCATATTACTTACTACAGCTTCTGGAAGCTTCCCCCTATATGGTCCAATCACTTTTTCACGGTATGAAGCTGCTGCTTCTTCCGGGTCAAGATTACAAGCGGATAATGTCGGTAATCCCGGGACTTGTTTTGGTTGATTGGTAAGCTCGGTTTCCAATACATCCTGTAAATTGGAAGCTGGATCCGTACTGACGATCAACACCTTTTTTCCTTCATCTGCAAGGGCAATGGCTGTTGAACTCGCCGTAGACGTTTTCCCCACTCCGCCTTTTCCAGTAAAAAAGAGGAATGGTGTATGATTGACAGCATCTAATTGAAACGATGTGAACACTGTACCACAACTTTCTTATTTTTTATTAATATCCAATGTCAGTCGTACTTTTCTTTTCTCATTCAATTCCTCAGCTGGTACTTCAAACCATTGTGAAAACTCTTCATTTGAAGGATATTTTCCAACAGCGGCTTGTTTCCCATCAACAAGCGTGACAGGTAAAGCATCCGGACCTTCATCGTGTAAAATACGGTTGATCACCTCATGGTCAGCAAATGCCCCTGGATCATTCGCTAAATTGTATCGGGTAATATCAAACCCTCGTTTTTCAAGTGAATATACAGCATTCGCGACGCGAGTCAGCTCAGGATCGATACTGGGACCACAAACCCCCGTCGAACAACACATTGCCGGATCAAAAATTTCAACCTTAGCCATCAAAATTCCACTCCCATTCATAAACTTATATAAAAAATAGCCGAGAAGCTTCTCTCGGCTTTATAAAAGAGGGACGGACATTTTGGACAGGACTTTAAGGATTGCTATGAGGTCCGTCCCTCTATTTCTACTTACTTCCCGGTTTCAGCGAATGTTTTGATGCGATCGCTGATTTCATCACGTACACGTTGGAAGAATGCCCATTTCTCTTCATCCGTTCCTTCGGCTTTTGCCGGGTCATCAAAGCCCCAGTGCTCACGCTTGACATGGGATGGGGTCATTGGACATTTATCTGCAGCATCCCCACAAAGCGTAACAACTAAATCCGCATTATTTAAAATGTCAGGATCAATAATGTCAGAAGTTTGGTCTGAAATATCAATTCCCGCTTCTTTCATTGCTTTTACTGCGTTAGGATTTAATCCATGCGCTTCAATACCTGCACTTTTCACATCCCAATCTTCTCCCAGATGATGCTTCGCCCAACCTTCTGCCATTTGGCTGCGGCATGAGTTCCCTGTACATAAGAAGTATAGTGTTTTTTTAGACATAGTAATCGAGCTCCTTTTGCTGTAAGTTTTAAGATATGATCATTAACCAGAAATATAAACCAATAAGGGTAATGAGTAATGTTGGTACGGTTAAAATGATTCCCGTTTTAAAATATTGTCCCCATGAGATCTTCACGCCTTTTAATGATAAAACGTGTAACCATAAGAGGGTTGCCAGTGAACCAATCGGGGTGATTTTCGGACCAAGATCAGAACCAATGACATTGGAATAAATAAGGGACTCCCGAATAACTCCAGTAGTGTTCGTATCCATTATCGCAATCGCATCGATCATAACGGTCGGCATATTGTTCATGACCGATGAAAGTATCGCTGCAATGAACCCCATGGAAATCGTAGCGACGAACAGTCCTTGATCAGCAGCCACTTGGATAACATCCGTTAACACATTCGTCAGCCCTACATTACGCAAACCATACACTACCACGTACATTCCAATCGAGAAGAATACAATCGCCCATGGAGCACCCTTAATGACAGTTTTCGTGTTGACAGCTGAGCTTCTCCTAGCCATTAATAAGAAGAAAATCGACACAATACCCGCGATGATCGATACAGGAATGTGCAATGATTCACTTATAAAGTAACCAACAAGTAAGATACCAAGTACAATCCAGGATAGCTTAAACATACGCTGATCTTTAATCGCTACAACCGGTTTCTTGAGCTGGCTTACATCATAATTCTTTGGAATGCTTTTTCTAAAGAATAGATACAGTACCAAGATACTCGCAAACAATGAAAAGAAGTTTGGGATGATCATGCGTGATGCATATTCCACAAACCCGATATCAAAGAAATCGGCTGACACGATGTTTACAAGGTTACTGACGACAAGCGGCAATGAAGTCGTGTCGGCGATGAATCCACTTGCCATGATAAATGGAAAAACCATTTTTTCTTCAAAATTCAAGTTTCTCACCATTGCCAGTACAATCGGAGTCAATATTAACGCAGCTCCATCATTCGCAAAAAATGCTGCGACAACTGCTCCTAATAGGGAAACGTAAACGAACATTTTAACGCCATTCCCCTTTGCTGCTCTCGCCATATGTAGAGCAGACCATTCAAAGAATCCAATTTCATCCAGGATTAAAGAGATAATGATAATAGCAATGAATGCTAAAGTCGCATTCCATACTATTCCTGTCACTGCCACAACATCCTGGAAGTCTACAACCCCTACAATTAGGGCAAGAACCGCTCCTCCACAA
This sequence comes from Rossellomorea sp. H136, assembly GCF_056838065.1. Taxonomy (NCBI): domain Bacteria; kingdom Bacillati; phylum Bacillota; class Bacilli; order Caryophanales; family Bacillaceae; genus Rossellomorea; species Rossellomorea sp. H136. Next base: position 2,270,277 of record NZ_CM166371.1, on the reverse strand, counting down.
GCAGACCAGCCAATGGACAATCCTTTAGGCTGCCAAATCACAAGTACCAATGTGGCCACAAAAATCATGGTAGCTAAAATAACTGATAACACGGGAAACCCTCCTCCTAATTACAAGAAATGCGTAATCCTTGCTTTTCTAATGCTGTTAATCGATCATCCTGATTAGGCAAGTGTTCCATCAAGCTTTGAACAAACGGATACGCATCACTTTCTTTGTTAAGAGAGTAAAAGACCCATTGACCCCTTCTTAATTCCCTCACAAGTCCTGCATCTTTCAATTTACGAACATGCTGTGAGATGGCAGGCTGACTCATTTTGAAAATTTCGACAAATTCACACACACAGCAGTCATTGGATTCTAATAGTTTCACCATGGTAAGACGGGTTTTATCCCCTAGAAGTTTTAACATCGTTGCCGCCCTTTCAATATCAACATTTGATTTAAGCATGTAAACACCTCATCAATCACTTATATTATTAGCATATTATTATTTACTTATAAAAAAAAAAAAAAAATAAGAACCTTTCTAAAGGCTCTTATATAAGATCTTGCTTATATAATAAAACACTTATATGCTTATTTCAACCTTTTTTCATAATTCTTTGGTTTTTTTGGCGCAAATTGTACAAATAAGTATATATAGAAAAGTCCTTGATCACTTGACCAAGGACTTTTCAGATCTTACTTAATGGTTAACGGCTTTATCTAATCCACCGGGCTTATTATGCACAGCCAATTTGTCAATTAATTTATTACTTTCAGTGTTCAGACCAATCAGATTAACTTTCACACCATTCTGATGGTACTTAATAACGATTTTATCAATCGCTCCCACGGCAGAATCATCCCATAAATGTGTGTGAGTTAAATCCAGCGTTACTTCCTTTACATCTTCATTGAAATTAAAGCTTTCAACAAATTCCGTAACAGAAGCAAAGAACAATTGACCTGACACACGGTATACCTTCTTATGAGTTTCTTCAGACGCCATCGTGGTAATCTTCACTTTTGATATTTTGGAAGCGAAGAATATAGCGCTTAAGATAATCCCGACAAGAACACCTTTAGATAAATCATGAGTAAACAATACAGTGACAACTGTTGCTATCATAACAAGAGAGTCTGTAATCGGCGTTTTGTGTAAGTTCTTCACTGAAGACCAATCAAAGGTCCCAACGGATACCATGATCATAACTCCAACCAAGGCAGCCATTGGAATTTGAACCAAGAAATCATTGAGCAAAAGGATCAAAATCATCAAGAATGTACCAGCCACAAAAGCTGATAAACGTCCTCGTCCACCTGACTTAACATTAATAACAGATTGTCCGATCATCGCACAACCAGCCATTCCACCGAAAAGTCCAGATACGATATTCGCAATCCCTTGCCCTTTTGCTTCTTTATTTTTATCACTTGTGGTATCTGTCATATCATCAACAATAGACGCAGTTAATAGAGACTCAACTAACCCTACAATTGCAATTGATAAAGAATATGGGAAAATGATTTGTAATGTCTCGAAGTTAAATGGAATATCAGGAATCAAGAAGATTGGTAATGCTTGAGTAAGCTCACCCATATCTCCAACTGTACGTACTCCACTTCCTGTCAGCACCGCGAAAATAGTCACAGCGATAATTGCCACTAATGGTGATGGAACTGCTTTTGTAAAGCGGGGTAAAATATATATGATCCCCAATGCACCAGTCACCATAGCATACATGATCCACGATTCACCAACAAAGTGTGGTAACTGTGAAGTGAAAATCAAGATGGCAAGTGCGTTCACAAATCCAACCATAACGGAACGTGGGACAAATTTCATTAAGCGGCCTAGTTTAAGGACTCCCATGATAATTTGAATCACACCTGTTAAGATGGTCGCTGCTAACAGATACTGTAAACCATGATCCGCAACTAACGTCACCATGACAAGGGCTGTAGCACCCGTTGCGGCAGAAATCATCCCCGGACGACCGCCTACAAATGCAATCACTACTGCAATACAGAAGGAAGCATATAACCCGACCATTGGATCGACACCTGCGATAATAGAAAACGCAATCGCTTCCGGGATCAATGCCATAGCCACGACTAAACCGGCTAATACATCTCCACGAATATTACCAAACCACTCATATTTAATTTTTTGACTTAAACTCATAATGCACCTCTTCCTGTTTATTTATGACTTTCAACTCTCATGAAAGTCGGGGCCGTTTAACACAAGGGACATTATATAATGGATGATTCAATTTGTGAAACAGTTATGAAAGCGCAAACATAACGTATTATCTTTCATTTACTCTTAATTTCACTGCTAATCTACTTCATTTCAAATACATGTAAAAAAATCTTAAATTTCTTTAGAGGATATTGAATAATAATATAGAACTAAATACTAAACGCTTTCATCGGATGGAGGAAAAGCAATGTTCAAACACATTCTTCTCGCAACAGATGGATCTGAACACTCTCTAAGGGCAGGAGAAAAAGCGATCGCTCTCGCGAGATGCAATGAAGGCTCTAAAATAGATATTGTTTATGTAGTAGATGGGAAGCAATCCAAGGAAGATGTTCTGCATCATTGGGGACTGGATGCAACAGATAAACGGAAGCAGAAACTGCAAATGATAGAACAAAAAGCCAGGCATGAAGGCATCGACTATGAGATTATCTTTTTACACGGAGAACCGGGGCCGACGATTGTTGAGCATGCGAACAAAAACAACTTCGATGCAGTAGTCATTGGAAGCCGGGGATTAAATGCATTTCAAGAAATGGTCTTAGGAAGTGTTAGCCATAAAGTCGCAAAGAGGGCTAAATGTCCCGTGATGATCGTGAAATAAGAAAGACTTCCCAATTGGAAGTCTTTCTCCATTTCATCCTTATACAAGTATTTAAAAATCATCAGTACCCTCTCTCTCCAAGCAAATTTATTATGAACAGCACCTTCTAGAAGCTCAAATCTTACATTCCTCTGGATCGGCGTAAACGATGTATACTCCAAACTGTTAAAGGTTCAGTCCCGGCCAGTTGCAAAAGATCATGATGCATTTAAAGATTATTACCTAAACATTCTAAAAGTACATTACCTCCTCATCAGTAATGGCTTTACAGTAGCTTTTAAATGTTCATTCTTTTTATTTACCAAAATTAGAAGCTAATAAAACATTAGCTCCTCACCCAATGTACTCCAATCTATCCTACTGCCCATAAACCTTCCCTGAATCATCAATATAAACAGATTTAATGAAAGATCTTTTGAACGCATTTTTGTCCTTGCTTCCTTCTATGTCAACCGTAACGTTGTAGACTCCTTCTCCAAGCTTTGGAAGTTTTAATGAGTCGTTCTTTGTTTTCACTTTACTCTTCTTCAACTTACCATCCTTGTAAAATTCAATTGTCATGTTCTGTTTGAATTTCAGGTTACTGCTGTTGGTTTTCAAGCTGATTCCATTCTGTGCTAAATGAATTTTGATTGCATCATTCATCGCACTTTCAAAAGACACATGTAAGAGATACTGTTCTGTTGAATGCGACGATGCTTCAACTTTCCACTCCCCTGGTGCCGGATCTTTGACGGTGACCGTATGGTGATACGCACCGTTAAAATATTCACTTTCATCCTTTTCCACCTTGAATATTGAATTTGCTTTCTGACCAGGATCTTTTAAGGTTAATTGTGACGAGGGGCTATTGCTCATCCAATCAAATGTTACGGACTGAGCCCCCTGTTCCACTAAGACCACTTCTTGTTTCTTTCCACTATATTCTCCTCCTCTAATGAAAGAGGCAGCATGATCTGCTTCTTTTGACTCGACCACACTATGAGAATTAAAAGCCGAAGTATTGGTGGCTTCATTCAAATAATTTTCGAACAAATTAAAGGTAGAGGAACCTTCTTTGATAGTCGAATGATTCCAATCCCCCACTCTCAGTTCTGTCCCATAGGGAAGTCTCGAACTATTGACTGTAACGGCTCCATCGTTGCTATTATAAGCACTAAGATACAAACCACCCCAATAAAGAGAGCTTCCAAAGCTTCCCCATGTTGTGCCGCCAAATGTATAGACTGGATTTCTATTAACATTCTGATGATGATCCGTTTCAGAGCGGAAATAACTCATATACCCTGTTTGCAATGAATAGGTGGCATCATTCTTACTTCCGAGAATGCCTGTCAACCATCCTGCCCAGCTGCTATAAGCAAGATCTGCCAATTGAGAACCATAATGAGGAGTGGAAAGGGTGATCACCCTTTCCACATATGGAAAAGCACCATAGTGTACAAGAGCTGATTGAGTATCGATGCCACCTTTACTATGGGCCACAACCACTACCTTTTCACCGTAGTAATTGTGTATGTCGCGAATTTTCTGGGCCAGAAGGGCACCGTTATCCCACATATTCTTTGTTGGATAAAGATCGATAAAAGCGGTTTCATAACCATTTTGATAGGCTGTGTCATACATATTATTTTCATTCCACCATGTATTAGAAGAGCTATTTAATCCATGAACAAAGAGGATCGGATGCTTGGAAGGGGCTACATATGAGGGAGTTGTACCTACATACCACTGGCCGGGAACTCCAGAAGGATCATCCTTGCCAAATGAACCGGCCTGGCTCCAGGACGGCAGTAATAGAAATAGTGCAAAAACGGTCATGCAAATCTTTTTAATCATACACTCTCTCCTTTTCCGTTGAAATAAACCTGTAAAGTATATCGACTTATTTTATGATATATAACTGGCATAACAGAATATGAGAGGAATGAACTATAAAAAGTTCACAATGTGCCATTTTTGTATTTCTTACTTCCTTTTAAATTTTCACATACTAACTTCTGCTCAAAATTCACCACCCGATCTTATAAAATCCCTGTTAAAATGATGGTATTACTAATAATTGCGAGGAATGTGCTATGCCTGATTGGTCCTATCACGGAATATTCAAACCTGTTTTATCCAAACTCCCGGCTTACATGTCGAGAGAGTTTATCCATAGAGGAATGAGTACGATCGCTTCTCTCCCCCATGGTCCTCACATCATCCATTTCCTAGGAAGAGAAGAATGTTCCCCTCTCCTGTATCAACAAATAAAAGGGATGGAATTTACCAATCCTGTTGGTCTCTCTGGTAAAATTGATCCCTTACTAACCGGTACATCTGCCTTTATTCATTTAGGCTTTGGCTTTATTGAAATTGGTCCGGTGACTTTACAGACTTCATCAGACTCCGATTACCCTAATGCGGATCACAATGAGCTGCGTATACAGTTCCCGGATCCCCTTGAATCTGTTGGGTTAGAGAGGACTCTAGGGAAATTAAAGAAGTTTAGAAAAAAACAGCCCTTCATCATACGCCTGTCGGGGACACCACAAGAATTATCTATGATGATGAATAGATTAGATTTATTTGCAGATGGTTATATTGTCGAAGGTGATGAAATACATCCTACGTTACATAGTGATAAACCGATTTTCATCTCAAATCCGACTTTAGAACTTCTCTATAAATTAAACGTTGAGAATATTTCAGGAATCGTTGTCGAAGGGGATGAATTCAACACTCTCCTTTCAATTGTTCGTTCATACAAAAAAGCAATCCCTGCTCTAACAATCATTACTTCAGGTGGAGTTAGTGAACCAAGTCAGGCACTATCTCTACTTAATGCGGGTGCAGACCTACTTCTTCTTTCAGATGGGTATGTCTTTTCGGGTCCTGGTTTAACTAAACGCATTAACGAAGCCTTACTGGATGATTTGAACGATCAGCTACCCCCTCAAAAGGGATGGCAATCTTACTGGTATTTTGGATTATTTATTTTTATAGGAGGACTCTTAGCCTTCGTTTTTAGTTTAACGTCGGTGATTCTACCCTATGATGAACATTATTTGGGGATGACAAGGGAATCGATTACTGGATTTAACGACCGGATTGTTAAATTTATGTCTCATGATCGGATGACTTTAGCAGGTACAATGATTTCTGGTGGAATAGTGTATATGCAGCTCTCCTTCCATGGTGTCAGGAGAGGTCTCCTATGGGCCAAACAATCAATAGACATTGCCGCCATTACAGGATTTCTGGGAATTTTCTTATTTATTGGGTATGGCTATTTTGACTGGCTTCATCTTATATTTTGGCTCGTTTTGCTACCCTTTTACGTATATGGCTGGATTCATACAAGGGGGATAAAAGGAACTCCATCATCTGGAAATCGTGGAAATCATAATATATGGTTACAATCCCTGTATGGTCAGCTTGCGTTTGTCGTACTTGGATTTTCTTTTGTTATTGGAGGTCTTGTCATTTCTTACCTTGGGGTTACTTCTGTTTTTGTTCCGACGGATCTCCTATACCTCTGTATGCCACCGGAGATTCTTCATGAGTTCAATCAGAACCTCATTCCCGTTATTGCACATGATCGAGCAGGGTTCGGCAGCGCTTTATTAAGTGTAGGATTACTAGTCTTAACCCTTTCACTTTGGGGCTTTCAGCAAGGAAATAAGTGGGTTTGGTGGACGTTATTGATCGGGGGCATTCCCGCCTTTATATCGGGGATATATATTCATTTTGCTATCGGGTACACCTCGTTTAGCCATCTTCTGCCTGCCTACATTGCCATTGGCTTATTTTTGATTGGTATAGTCAAAACCTATTCTTTTTTCCATATTGATACGGATAATGATGAAATTTAGCTATATCCATAGTGGATATGGCTTTTTTGACGGGACTTTATCTACTAGGAAAACCATCCGTAAGTCCCTCGTGTTAAGAGTTTGTAAATTTACCATAAGCTCATTGAATCAGTACATTTTTCATGTTATAGTCTCTGTATAAAATACCGATATCGACTTCCGATATCGGATTTCAATTTATAGATAAGGAGGGGTTACATTGGAAGACAAAGTATTACGGAAACTCTTTCTCGGGTTTATTCAAATCCATATTCTGCACCATGCCAAAGAAGAGCCCATTTACGGTACGTGGATGTTAGAAGAATTAAGAGAGCATGGGTATAGCATAAGCTCCGGTACACTGTACCCTATTCTTCACTCAATGGAGATGGATGGTCTCCTGACAAAAGAGGATATAAACGTAGACGGCAAAATAAGAAAATATTATACCACCACTGATAAAGGTAGTGTAGTTCTGAGTGAAGCACGCGATAAAGCTTATGAGCTATTTAAAGAAATCAAAGAGTAACAAAGAAGGGGAAATTATTATGAAAACATCAAGCCGTTTAAAGTACTTGATTGAAATATTGATTATTTCAACAAGGCTGGGTCTTACATCGTTTGGTGGGCCAGTTGCCCATTTGGGATACTTTCATGAAGAATATATTCGGAGAAGAAAATGGATGGATGAGAAAAGTTACGCGGATCTCGTAGCTCTTTGTCAATTCCTTCCTGGGCCGGCCAGCAGCCAAGTCGGAATGGGCATTGGAATAATGCGGGCTGGAGTGTTAGGTGGAATTGTCTCATTTATAGGCTTTACCTTACCTTCAGTCATTGCATTGATACTTTTCGCCATCATTCTGCAAGGACTGGATGTAGCAGATGCCGGGTGGATACACGGGTTAAAGATTGTCGCTGTCGCCGTGGTTGCCCATGCGATCTTAGGGATGGCCAAAAAGCTGACGCCTGATTTAGCACGAAAAGCGATTGCACTGTTGGCTTTAGTGGTCATTCTATTATGGCAAACGGCCTTTTCACAAGTTGGGGTCATTCTTCTTTCAGCTGTCATCGGATTCTTGCTCTTTAAACACCATAATCCCGACGATGAAGCCCCAATTGACTTCCCGATTTCTCGGAGATTTGCAGTGATCTGTTTAGTTCTTTTCTTCAGTTTACTGTTTCTTCTTCCGTTCTTGAGGGAATTGACATCTCTCGAGTGGGTCGCGTTATTCGATAGCTTCTACCGTTCTGGTTCATTGGTTTTTGGTGGTGGCCATGTTGTACTACCACTCCTTGAAAGAGAGTTTGTTCCTACAGGATGGTTAACAGAAGAAGCCTTTTTAGCAGGATATGGTGCAGCTCAGGCGGTTCCAGGTCCTCTCTTCACTTTTGCAGCATATATTGGTGCTGTGATTAATGGGTGGCAAGGCGGATTGCTTGCGACTTTCGCGATTTTCCTCCCAGCCTTTCTACTCCTTTCCGGGACGCTTCCATTCTGGGAGTCCCTCCGTCGGAATCCTAAAATAAAAGGTGCGCTGATGGGAGTCAATGCCGCTGTGGTTGGAATTCTGATTGCAGCGTTCTACCACCCGATATGGACTTCATCCATCCTTGCTCCACTGGATTTTGCCTTTGCTGCGGTTTTGTTTAGCATGCTCGTCTTCTGGAAACTTCCACCTTGGATCGTCGTGGTCACCGGAGCAGTTGGTGGACTCGTTATGGGTTTCATTTAATTCATTTGTTATTTACGTTATCATAAATGGCAGTAAACCATGAATCATAGTGCCGAAAAATAATAAAGATCCAGGCAGTGAATGCTTGGATCTTTTTACATTTTATCTTTTTATAAATCGATACGCCAGATATGCGATATACATAGGTGTAGCAATGTAAATCAAATAGGGAAACTGCTCATAAGTCCCTTTGTAGATGACAAATAGTAATGCTCCAATGAAGAGCGTCACAATAGTTCCATATTTCGGTAAAGGCACTTCCTTGAGGCTAGGGATTCGTATACGGCTCACCATCAGAAAACACATTGCTGTGAAGATGACCGTTGTCACGATGTTTGGAATAAAGTTTCCAAACAGAGTGAGAATCGCAAGGATCCCACCTGCTGCCGTAATCGGGACGCCAACGAAATAATGAAGGGATGATTTCGGTGGACTGGTATTAAATCTCGCGAGGCGATAAGCTCCGAATAAAGGAAATAACCCCGCAACGATAAACCCTAATAATCCAAATTGAAAGAAGTATGTATAATACACTAGAAAGGAAGGTGCGACCCCAAACGTAACAATATCTGCTAATGAATCCAATTCCTTTCCTAATACACTATCCGCTTGAAGCATCCTTGCCAGTCTGCCGTCCATGCTATCAAGCATCATGCCAATAATAATTAGAATTGCTGCGTTTTTAAATTGTCCGCTAGCGGCAAACCCAATTGATAAGAAACCGCAATACAGATTTCCCAACGTAACCATATTGGGTATTTTTTTCGTTAGTTTCATCTTTTATCCTCACTCTACCAAAAATTCTGTTACTACTAGGATACCATGTTACAGATTTTCTTAAAGAAATGTTGTGAAAAAACTTCATAAAATCTTATAAATTACTTTATTTAGAATACTGAAACTTGACCATACTATTTACTGAGTATGAAATTAAACGATAATTGGTGTTGATCTCATGATTAGAAAAAAGCTTCGAGAATGTAAATGTCTTACTCTAAAACTATTGCGTCTCAAAGATAACTCCCACAGTATTTCATTAGGATTCACAGTTGGATTATTAATCAACTTTGTCCCCTCTTTTGGCATAGGTCCATTCATTTCCACAGCAATTGCAAAGGTGTTTAAAGGGAACTCTTTTGCTGGATTAGTAGGAGGCGTCTCCTTGATTTGGGCTTTCCCTTTTTTCTTCTACTTGAATCTTGTTGTAGGATATCTCTTCTACCCCATTGATGTAATCGATCCGTCCACGTACTACACCAGTGAAGCAGTAGATGTAGGGCTGCAATTGGGAAAAGCATTCTTTATTGGGATGTTCATCAATATCCCCTTATTCGGCATCCTCACGTACTTCATCATGAATTCTATTGTTAGAAAATATCGGGAGACGATGCTTATGTATGTGCATAAGAAGTGGAACTTATAGTCTATTCCATTCTGTCTTTAACATCGGAGGTCGTGGAATTCTCCGCGAAAAAAAATGCTTGATCCTGTAACTCCCCTTTTTTTGAAAACATGAAACTCTTTTATGTTTTTATTCGTATATTCTTCTATGAAGATTCTATCTTAACATTACCACACAATATACTAATCCACCGCGTGTTTTGTTATAATTTAACTATTAAGTAACGAATACGATTTGGAGAAAAAGGAGGATTGTCATGACTGGAACCATTGCTGTTATCATGATCTTTTCAATACCCATCCTCGGAATCATAACGGACCATTTCCAAAAACAATCCAAGCTAAAACAAAAAATGATAGAAGACCAACTCGAACTGGAAAAACTGAAACACGAAAATTTTGTGATCGAAACCCAGAAAATGAGACTAGAATTAGAACAGATGAAACTTCAGGATCACCAGGAAAAAACACAAATTTTATAACGAATAGCGCCAGGATTTCCTGGCGTTTTTTATCTGTGGAGTTATTATTATACACGTTCACTTCAGTTTTATTTCTGACATATTCCTTTAAGTGAAATTACCAACACCTTTATTCATTTTTAAATAAACATCATATCCCTCGTAAAAAATCTCCTTGACTTTAACGCTTAAAAGCGTTTAAGATATAAAGCATCTTGATACATATTTGTGAAGAGCTGTGATGGATTTGAAGTAGTGATCTCCTCCCTGTGATAGAGAGCTAGTGGTGCTGGGAACTAGTACATAGGAAAATCATGAAGTACGTTTCTTGAGCTTCTTGTTCTATAGTGGAACAAGACGGTTATTGTCCGTTATCAATTTGAGTGGTAAGCTATTTGCTTACAACAAGGGTGGTACCGCGATCTTATTCGTCCCTGCTGATTTATTCAGCAGGGATTTTTTGTATGTATCTGCTTTCGCGCATAAAAGCGTTTAAGTGTTAAATGATATCTTAAAATAAGGAGAATTTAATATGAACCAAACCATTCCGAGTCATTTACGCCCATTTGTAGCTGAACAGCACTATCATTCATACACCCCTATCGATCATGCCGTGTGGCGTTATGTGATGAGACAGAATCATCACTTCCTGGAAGATACTGCGCATGAATCATTCACTGAAGGATTAAAAGCCTCCGGAATTAACATACACGAAATTCCTATGGTAAGTGATATGAACCGACACTTAGCGAAAATTGGCTGGGGGGCTGCAATTGTAGACGGTTTGATCCCTGGTACAGCGTTCTTTGATTTCCAAGCTCACGGTATTCTCCCAATAGCGACGGATATTCGACAAAAATCGAATATTGAATACACCCCTGCTCCTGATATATTGCATGAAGCAGCCGGACACGCTCCCATTCTGTTTGATGAAACCTATTCCCGATTTGTAAAGATTATCGGCAATATCGGAGCGAACGCTTTTGCCACTGAAGAAGAACACGAAGCATTTGAGGCAACCAGGCATTTATCCATTGTGATGGAGGATCCAAGCTCCACTGAGAAAGAAATTGAAGAAGCAAAGCAGGTGTTAATTGAAAAGCAAGAGGCCGTTTCCGGTCTTTCAGAAGCAGAACAAATTTCACGAATCTTTTGGTGGACGGTGGAATTCGGTTTAATCGGTGATTTTCATCAACCGAAGATCTTCGGTGCAGGACTGCTTTCATCAGTTGGAGAAAGCAAGCACTGTTTATCAAGTGAAGTGATCAAAAGGCCGTTCTCAATCGAAGACGCCATCCATACCAGCTATGATGTTACCTCCATGCAAACTCAATTATTTGTTTGTGAAAGTTTCGAACAACTCATTGAAGAAGTAGTGAAATTCGGAGAGACCATGGCTTTCCGTAAAGGAGGAACAGAAGCTATTGATAAAGCGATTCGTTCGAATCAGCTTGCTCATATCGAATACAATTCGGGTTTACAAGTCACTGGCACCTTCAAAGAAGTCATAAAAAATGAGCAAGGTGAAGCTATCTACGTCAAAACCGTAGGACCTACTTCCCTTTCCATCCAAAACGAGCAACTGGAACATCACGGGACAGATCATCATACTGATGGCTTCGGTGCTCCTATAGGTATCCTTCAGGACGGTACCATTCTTGAGAACCAGTCCGAAGCGGATTTAAGGAAGCTTGGCATTGAGATGAATAAAATGATGCAAATCACATTTGATGGTGGGATTGAAGTCTCTGGACATGTGACGAATCTCGTCTTTCACCACCAGCATCTTGTCCTCATATCAATTGATGAATGTATGGTGACTCTGGGTGACCTTGTTTTATTCCACCCTTCATGGGGAACATACGATTTGGCAGTAGGCAGTGAAATCGTTTCAGCACGGCCACATGCGGCAGATTATGATGCTTTCTTCGGGGATACCCCACTTATTGAAGAAGAGGATGGCGTATCTCGTGATCTTACACCATTGGACAGCCTCTTCAGTGAGGTCAGAGAACTGAGAGAAGTAGCCTTTTCCAGAGATCTTATTCATAGTATAGTAGGCAGGCTGAAAGAGGATTTCCCTGAAGAGTGGCTGCTTAGACTTGAAATTATTGAACTTCTACAGATTCACGAGCCAGAATCTCAGTTAAAGGAAGATCTTCTGAAAGACTTATTCGTTTTAAGGAAGCAGGATCGGTTTGCACGTCTCATTCAAAATGGCCTTGATGTCATTTTTGGCAGGAAAGGAGTTACGGTATGAAGAAGTTAAATGATGTTGCCATTTCACAAAATCTTGAAACTCTTGAGAAATGGCGCTTAAAAGAAGAGAAATGGATTGAACGGCGCTATCGATTCAAGGATTACCTTGAGGGAATACGGTTTGTCAACAAACTGGCAGAGGCAGCCGAGGAAATGAATCACCATCCTTTTATTAAGGTTCAATACAAATTGGTTATTGTAGAGTTGACTTCCTGGAGTGAAAATGGCCTGACGGATTTGGACTTTGATGTGGCCAATCAGTATGAAAAACTGTATAAGGAAATGGTGTAAACAAAAGAGACAGTCCCAAGCGGCTGTCTCTTTTGTCCATAAGACCTTATTCCAAATACTCATCCGTCAAACTTGAGTTCAAATATCTAGCCATACCCGTTTTCAGTTTCTTCATTCCATGTTTTCTATAAAACTCTTCTTTACCGGTTGTGGAGATTAATTGAACGCATGAAACATCTTTTAACTGCTCTAAAAGATCACTCATGATGAGACTGCCGATTCCAATTTGTTGATACTCTAGATGAACGACCACATCATATATTGCGGTATTGAACACTCCATCCGTTAGAGCTCTTCCAACTCCAATAATCCTACCCTCACTTATAGCGAAAGTTACGATATCACTTCTTTGAAACACCTTGGTGATTACATCATTTGAATGCTTCAACCACCCAGCAGACTGGTACACTGCACATATCTCATCTAGCTTATCCGGATCAAATCTGTTATGAATCTTGATATCCATTATGCTCTCCCTATTCTTTGCTTATTAAGGGAATAACTCATTTTCATAAATTCATAGCGACTTCCATTTGTTTCTTGAATGAATGTTCCTATGGGAACGAAGCCCACTTTCTTATACACCTTGATCGCACGATTGTTGAAGGCAGCTACTGACAAAGTCAAGGTTTCCGGAGCATACCTTGCGATTGAGAAATCTACACCAGCCCAGGTGAACTCCTCTCCTTTTCCCTTTCCTGTAAGATTCGGATGCATGCCTAAACCGATATCAATAGTCGACTCATTTAATTCAGTATATGTGAAAAAACCAATCATTTCCCCTTGGTGAAGCACAGCATAGGTTGAGTTTCCGCGTTGGTCTCCATCTAAAAATTCCGCCAAATCCTCTTCATCCGCTGTAAGATCATAAAATGCATATTCCCTATCATATTTCCAGTTATAGGCAATATGCTCAGCTTGCTCCTGAGTTATGATTTGAAAAGAAAAATCCATCTTTTGCTCCCCCCATCTTTGTTTTTGTAAATGAAATGGCCATGATCAAAGTCTCGTCTCTTCATGATTAATCAGCGTTCCCTGCTTCTGACCGGAGCATATTTTCTCCATGATTCCTACCTGGTCGAAGTTAAATATGTGTACAGGGATATTATAGTCCCTTGCTAACAGCAGAGCTGATTGATCCATGACTTTAATATTATTCGTTACAACGTCATCATAATTTAAATTGTGGTACATCTTCGCCTTTTTATCCCGTTTAGGGTCACTCGTGAAAACACCATCGACCCCCTGCTTTGCTACCAGGATGGCATCACTATCTGTTTCGATGGCTCGCTGAACGCTGGGGTAATCCGTCGTTACGAAGGGTTGACCGTTTCCTCCACCGAAAATCACAATGTATCCTTTGGCAAGATGGTGAACGGCTCGAAGGCGAATATATGGTTCGGCAACCGTTGAAACAGGGATAGAAGTCATCACTCGAACTTCTTTGTCGGTCTTACTTTTCAACACTCCTCTAAGCATCAAACTGTTGATGATGGTTCCGAGAGTCCCAATACTATCAGCTTCTACCCGCTCTATTCCCCATGTATCTGCCAAGCTTCCTCGAAAAATATTGCCGCCACCCACAACTAAGGAAACTTCAATCCCCATATTGACGATCGAAATTATTTCGCCCGCAATGTGATCAAGCTCTTCAGTACCAAAATTATTCCCTTCCTTATCCGCCAGCGCTCCACCACTTAATTTAATTAACACACGCTTGTATCTCATTTATATTCCTCCCCCGGACATAAAAAAAGAACTAAAAAGGTTATAAATACCCTTTTAGCTCTTTATATAGGAGAAGAAATGCCGAAATATAATTGATGATTAATAAACATTCCTTCTCCCCCTCTCGCACTATTCAGAATTTTCCTTCTCTAATTGTATAGAAAATACAGGAAATGGTCAAGTGGACTTTTTAATTTAGTTTGCCTTACTATTTAAGCCGTTTACTTCTTCTTGTAATTTCAATATAACTTCTTTTATTCTTAACATACCAACATTTCCTCCCCTTCTCTTACGTAATGAAATGACTTCACCCTTGATTTCCTTGTCTCCTATTACCATCATATAAGGAACTTTTTGCATTTCTGCTTCCCTGATTTTCAGACCGACTTTTTCTACACGATCATCGACTTCCACCCTAAAGCCTTCTCTTTCTAACTTTGACTTCACTCCTTGAGCATATTGGAAATGTGCGTCGGAGATAGGAAGGATTTTGACCTGGTGGGGAGCTAACCAAAGTGGAAAATCCCCTCCGAAATGTTCAATGATGATTGCCATAAAACGTTCGATCGAACCGTAAATCGCTCGATGAATCATAATCGGTCTGACTGCTTCATTGTCTTCATCAATATATTCACACTCGAATTTTTCAGGCATTTGGAAATCAAGTTGAACCGTGCCACATTGCCAGCTTCGACCAATAACGTCTAATATATGAAAATCTATTTTTGGTCCGTAGAACGCACCGTCTCCTTTATTAACATGATAGTTGACTCCTCTCTCTTTCAACACACCTTCCAAATCTCCTTCAGCTTTATCCCATAATGCAACGGAGCCCATAAAATCTTCCGGACGAGTAGAAAGCTCAACCTTATAGTCAAACCCAAATTTGCTATAGAAAAGATCAATAAGATCCAATACTTTATGAAGCTCCGACTGAATCTGATCTTCCCTTACAAATAGATGAGCATCATCCTGAGTGAAGGAACGGACTCTCAATAATCCACTTAATGAACCCGATAGCTCATGTCGATGAACTAAACCCAGTTCACCGTAACGAAGGGGTAATTCCCGATAACTTCTTCTCTTGTTTTTATAGATCAATACTGCCCCTGGACAACTCATTGGCTTGATTGCATATTTCTGATCATCTACTTCTGAGAAATACATATTCTCATGGTAATGATTCCAGTGGCCTGACTTTTCCCATAGCTCCTGCTTCATCATAATGGGAGTCCTAATCTCCTGATATCCAGCTTTCCGATGTTCCCTCTTCCAAAAGTCTTCTAACTCATTCCGTAATAGCATCCCTTTCGGTAAATAAAAGGGCATCCCGGGTGCCTCCTCCATCGATACAAATAACTCCAGCTCCTGACCTAGTTTCCTGTGATTTCTTTTTTCTACTTCAGATTGAATTGACATTTTGTTTCCTCCTAATCATTTTTTTATATAAAAAACCGCATTCATCCCTAACAAGGGACGAATGCGGTCGTGGTACCACCCTAATTCCGAAGTGCTAAACATAGCTCTCCGCTCAAAGTTGATAACGGTTTTCCCGATTATGGATACTGACATTTCACCATAATAGCTCCGAGGTGGTAAATCATTTCCTTTTCTTCAGGGCTCTCAGCCATGGTGACCCTGTTCTCTGGTAAGAAAAACAGCAAATGATTCGTGTCCTCTTCAACACTTTATTATTCAATTAATAAAAAAAACCGCACCCATCCCTAACCAAGGGACGAGTGCGGTCGTGGTTCCACCCTAATTCAGAAGTGTAAAATATTACTCTTCGCTTAAGTAAGATAACGGTTTTCCCGATTATGGATACTGACATTTCACCATAATAGCTCCGAGGTGGTAAATCATTCTTTTCTCTTCAGGGCTCTCAGCCGGTGACCCTGCTCTCTGATCAAGAAAAAACGGAATGAATCATGTCCTCATCTTTGCTTTCGTATAGTATATTCAAAATAGAAGAAATTTGTTATTGAAATTATATGGTAGTATTTTCTAACTGTCAATAGTGATTAGATAAAAACAAGAAAAATAATCGCGACTAGAACAAGTCGGTAGATCGCAAAAGGAATTAGCTTGATTTTATTAATCACCTTTAGGAAAAAGCGTATCGACAGATAAGCAAATAGAAATGCACTTAAGAACCCAACCAAAAGAAACGGTAAAAACTCAGGGGTAAAATACATCCAGTTCTTCATAAGAGAAATCGAACTTGCCCCCAGCATGATGGGTACCGCCATAATGAATGTGAAATCTGATGCTGCCCGGTAGCTTAATCCAAGTAACACTCCTCCAGAAATGGTGGATCCTGACCGCGAAAAACCTGGCCATAATGATAAGCATTGAATAAGACCGATCACCAGCGCTTTTTTATGTGTTATCTGATCCACGTTTTCCACTGTAGCGCTTTTGGGACGAAACAAATCTGCTGCAATCATGAGGAAAGCACCGATCGTTAAACCAGCCAGAACTGTATTAAGCGAAAAAAGATGCTCATCGATATAATCCTCAAATAACAAGCCTAGAATCACTGCAGGAATTAATCCAGCCAGTATGTGGGTTAATTTTAAATTGGATGATTTACTCGCGGTCCGTTGATTCAATCCGAGTAAATCTTTAAATCTCTCTCTAAATACAATGACAACTGCTAAAATTGAGCCTAGTTGGATCACAACTTTGAACGTATTTGCCGGATATTTACCCAATACTTCTTTCGATTGGATCCATAAATCGTCTACTACAATCATATGGCCAGTGGAAGATACAGGAGCAAACTCCGTTAACCCTTCGACCATACCCAATATGAATGCTTTTATTAACATGATGACGTCCATTTATCATTTCTCCTCTATCGTTTAATCAGACTGTGAATATGACAGTCATGAAAGATAGTTGGAGTGGTATTTCACGATGACCCCAAACCCGGTTGAATCCCCACGATAATGGGAACATGATCCGTCACTGGAAAGAGTGGGAGGAAGTAGAGGCAGTATTCTTTTAAAAGGAATTCTGCTTTTATCTTCTATTTTCTTCGTCACAAGAAAAGGAGTTAAAGAGAAAGAATCATCGTCAAGATAGGCAATCTGAGCTTGATCTTGAATGACTTCTTCCCCCCTATGAGCCTGAATGTCGTTAATCTGCTGGAAAAATCCAAAAGTGCAAAATAGCACAAGCAACATAATTTTCTTCACTCTCTTCCCCCCTTTCGTGATAATCTAGATTATCATACTATAACCGGCAGGGGACGACAATAAGGAAATATACGCTTCTGAACAGAGCACTTCCAATAAATCCGAATTTTCACTAAAAAAGCCTAATCGATCAATTTCCTGGTTCAAATCAACAAAAAGCACAATAAAGGGCTTCCCTCTATCGCGCTTTTCTCTTACGTCTAATGAATATCTTTCTTCTTAAACCTCCCACCTTTTACCTCTGCTATATCAGCGATGGCTAGAAAGGCGGACGGATCATGTTCTGCAACGATGTCTTTCAGTTTCGCTTCCTCCAGACGAGTGATGACGCAGAATATCACTTTCTTATCATCTCCTGAAAATGCGCCTTCTCCCTTTAAATAGGTCACTCCTCTACCCAGTCGGTGTAAGAGGGCATCACCGATCTCCTTGTAATTTTCACTAATAATCCAAACCGATTTGGATTCATCCAGTCCTTTAATGGTAATATCTATCATTTTAAAAGCTACGTAATAAGCCAGAAGTGAATACATGGCTCTGTCCCAGCTGAATACAAATCCCGCGGAAGCCAAAATGAACAGATTGACGAACATGATGATTTCACCGACAGAGAAGGGAAGCTTTTTACTTGATAAAATAGCAAGGATTTCCGTTCCATCAAGAGATCCGCCGTAACGAATGACCATCCCCACTCCTATTCCAAGAACGATCCCGCCGAATAAAGAAGCCAGCAGAATGTCTTGGGTGAAGGCAGCTACCGGGTGAAGAAATGTGGTTGAAATCGATAGTATAATAATTCCGTATAGTGTAGAGAATGCGAAGGTTTTTCCTATTTGTTTATATCCGATGAAGAAAAAGGGGATATTAAGGATAAAGATGAAAAGACCAAGCTTAACGCCTGTAATATGGGAGAGCATAATCGAGACACCAACGATTCCTCCATCAATGACCTGGTTCGGGACTAGAAATATTTCAAGGCCAACCGCCATGATCATCGCCCCGATGGTAATGAGGACAGCTCTTTTTACTACCTCTTTAAGAGGAATCTTCTTATGCTTTATTTTCACTTGCTGCAATTGATTTATTACCTGCCCTTCAATCATCTTCATCCCTCCTCCAAAGATAAACATCCCGCGACAACTACTGAACTCATCTCACTGGAATCAAAATGATCTATGTAACAAACATACCCTAAAGTGCACTAAAACCAGCTTGTATAACTTATATATTCTATTATCAGCTTCAAAATACCTGCTTATAGTGAGGGACGGACCTCTATATGAGCTTCATCTAACTTTCATTGGCATCACGAATACCTTGTTTTAATCATGTTAATCAAGTTATCCAGCCATTTTCTATTTATTATTTCAAGGTCCGTCCCTCAGCCAATTAAATTTGACTCAAAGGGGAAAATGAAGTATTTTTAATACTTGTATATTCACATTTTGGATAGGCTGGAACTGTTTTCTGTTTCCAGGTAAATAAGGTTTTGGAGGCTTTTCTTTGATTACATTAATCAAAACTTTGTTGGTCAATATTACAATTTTGTTTTCATTTACGTATAATGCTAACGTATTATTTCCATTTAAAGAAAAACAAGTTCCACATTTTAAACATAAAATCACTTATGGTCTGATTGCATCCTTTGGGGCTTTATTATGTATGCTTTATCCGATTGAAACCCTTGGAAAAACTCATTTTGACTTACGCATGATCGCCATTTTAATAGCAACGATATACGCCGGATTATTATCAGGATCAATCGTTTTAGGGTGCGTGATCATCTTCCGCTATTTAATAGGCGGTCCATATGTCATGGTTGGAATTGCTGTCTCCGTCCTGGCGTTTGTAATTGGTATTCTCTTTCGTAAGATGTTATTAAAGACACAATATAAATTACTGGGCAGTACAATTATCTTCCTGTTTCATTCATTGTTTTACATCACGATTATCAACAGCTATATTCCTATTCTCCATTTGCCGTTTTATTTTATTTATTTCACTGTTTTCTATTTTACTTTTGTGGCTCTGGTATTCATTATTGAACATTTGATTCACACGAACAGGCAGATCGAAGAAATGGTGTATCTCGACAAATTGAATATGGTGGGACAGATGGCGGCTTCTATTGCCCATGAGATTCGCAATCCCCTTGCAACTGTAAGAGGATTCATACAGCATCTAAGCGAGGACTCTGATGATGAACAGTTTAAAAGGTACTCCCCTCTTATTCTGAATGAATTAGATCGTACGAATAAAATCATCACAGACTACCTTAGCGTAGCAAGACCAAGTGAATTTCAGCTTTCTACACTCAACCTTGAAAGAGTGCTTCAGGACTGTGTCGACTTACTAAGACCATTTGCCTCCTATTCGAATACATCGATACTATTTAACCAAAATGAAACCCATTATATTAAGGGTGATGAGCATCATATGAAGCAAGCAATTATGAACGTCATAAAGAACGGAATTGAATCCATTGAGGAACATGGGGAAATCACCCTCTTTTTAAAAGAAGACTTTTCCAGGGACAGTGTGGTAATCAATATTTCAGACACGGGAAAAGGAATGACTGGGGATGAGTTGAAAAAGATCGGTTTACCTTTTTACACTACGAAAACAAAGGGCACCGGTCTCGGAAGCATGGTGACGAATAAAATCATTCGTGAAATGGGTGGAATGATCGAGTACGAAAGTGAGTTAAATAGGGGTACTGTCGTGAAAATTCGTCTACCTCTCACACCCAAACAATAATCATCACCAAAAGCTTAGGGAATTTTAATCCTGAGCTTTTTTATTGGAATAATCTCATCTCTCTTAATCTATGATACACTTAATTTATCAAGATTTCCCAGTTCTCAGCAACCTGCTGGGAGGCTAAATACAATGAGCAAAAGATGGACATTCCTACTTCGAATAGGACTTTTTGAAAATCGTAAACGAAAAAGGAATTACCTTAAGTTTACATAATAATATTATAGACGATTAATTATCCAATACAAAACCCGACTCTATAGTAGAGCCGGGTTTTCTTCGTCTAATCTAAGAACCTCAACAAATCTCCATAAATAATATCATCAGACATGCCTAACTCTTTTCTTACAGTTTCTTTAAACGGCTCACATAATGATTCAGAAGTCGATGCTTCACTGCTCTTATCATAGCAAATATTGTCTTTATAGACGTACTCTTCAGTTACAAAATCACCATCCCTGAAAATAACAGGATGATCTTCTTTTCGAGTGAATAGATTATGTCCAAATGAAAGATTATCCTTCGTTTTAATCCCTAATAAATGGAGAATAGTTGGACGAATATCGATTTCTCCGCCTATCGTTTCGATCGTCTTTCCCTTTTCACCAGGCACATGGATAATGAGTGGAACTTGTTGAAGTTTCACATGATTCACTGGAGTGTCTTCCTGCCCTAAAAGCTCGAACACTCCATTTTCATATTTTTCGGAGATGCCATAATGGTCTCCATATAGTACAAAAATCGTATTTTTATACATTCCGTTTTTCTTAAGCCTGTTAAACAATGTTTTAATCGCTTCATCCTCATAACGTACGGTTGTTACGTAACGGTTCACAACATCCTCATTTGTTGTAGCCTCTGGAATAAGTTTATCCTCTTCTTCTAATAAAAAAGGGAAGTGATTGGTCAGCGTAATGAAACGTGTGTAAAACGGTTGAGGTAATTTCTCAAGATACGAAATAGATTGCTCAAAGAACGGGATATCCTTTAATCCGTAGTTAACAGAGTTTTCTTCCGTAACATTGAAGTCTTTCTTCGAAAAATAACGGTTGTAGCCTAACGATTCGTACATTATTTCACGATTCCAAAAAGTACGATCATTGCCATGGAAAACTGCAGCATAATAATCTTCTTTCTTTTCCAAAATATTGGGCATGCTTTTGTAACGGTTATCCGGTTTGCGAACAAATGCTGAACCGCTTGCTAGAGGGTATAAACCTGTATCGATCATGAATTCAGAATCTGAGGTTTTCCCTTGAGCAGTCTGATCATAAATATGATTGAAATAAAAACTATCCTTGATTAAAGAATTTAAAAAAGGTGTGATTTCTTCTCCGTCGACTTTTTGGTTGATGACAAAATTTTGGGTAGATTCCATACTGATCAATACAACATTTTTTCCGTCAGCAACACCGAACAAATCTGAGTTGTTGTGCTTCTTGGATTGTGTATATTTAATGGACGCTTCTGTGTCTGATTTACTGGCAAGCATTTTGGTGAAAGGTACCGTAGCTTCAACCCCAATATCATATAGGTGATAATTGTATGGTCCCACTGATTTGACTATTTGCTCTCTGTCATAGGATACAGCAAATAAATATGGAGATTTCATCAGCCCCAATCCTACAGTTACGAGCAGTAAAACTAGACTCAACCCGATATATGAAAGCTTCCATCTCCTTGAGACCTTTATGGAAGAAGTAGCCGTCCACTTTCTCTTTAATAACCACCCGACAAGAAGGAAATCTACAATTAAGAGGAGATCCCAGGGACTCATCAGTTCAATGGTACTTGGTCCGATCCCCCCCACATTTTTAAACTGAAATAAAATCGGAACGGTAATAAAATCTGAGTAAAATCGAAAATATAATAGATCGCCGTATAAGAGCCCGGTTGCAATCCCCATAACAAGGACTACAACAGCGGGTTTTATCTTCTTTGAGAAGTAAAAACTGAATCCAATTAATAGCATTAACGAGCCAAGAGGATTGAATATGATGAGTAATAAGTCCAATAAGGATTCGATACGTAAATTAAACCCAATAAAAGAAACTAACACGGTCTTTAACCATAAGGATACGAGTGCAAAACCAATTAATTTGTAAGTCTTAAATCGAGATATAATACGGGATATCCTACTCATTTCATAACCCTTGAATCGACATTACTTTGATATTCTTTGTTGAGTATCTTCATTGCTTCCAAAACCTTTCGTTCATCCTGTCTTCCCATAAGTGCTACCTGCACCCAATTTCTCTTAACTAAATAGTCACTTTCGTAGCTTAATAAAATGCCTCTATCTTTACAAACATCCCCAAACAGTCTACTACACTGTTCCCTCTCAAGGGCAATTGTAATCACTCCAGGAGAATAGTTTTCATCCCCTAGTATATGAAATCCTCCTTGAGTTAACACACACCTTACTCTCAGAGCTAATTTTTCATGAATTTCATACTCAATAAAATGAAGTGCCTTACTTAGAGCCCTTACTAGATTAGATGAATGGGTATATGGGATGCTTCCATTCACCCGGTACATTCCGATATCCAGGTACCTAGGAATTGATGGACTGGGCTGTATTTCATCTCGATGAAATACAATGGCGAGACCGGGATAAGAGCCTAATCCCTTCCCACTGACCGTTGTGGCAAAGTACACTTCCTTAAAGTCAACTGGAATGGTCCCTACAGAACTACAGGCATCGACGCATAGCTCCACTCCATACCTTTTACACAGAGAAAGTAGCCCGTTCAGGTCATACAGGTAGCCTGTCGACGTTTCACAATGAACCGTCCAAAGCCATTTTATATTTTGTTTTTCCTGGAGTAAGCTTTCCACTTCGCCTAAAGAAATTGCTTCATCCCAATCCTTTTCGAACGTATGAAAATGTAAACCAAATCTGTTTGCATGATCAATCAACCTGGACCCAAATTCTCCGTTTGAAAGAATTAGGCCACTGCCAGACAAACATTTCAGCTGAGCTGCAACCATATCATTAGATAGGGTGCCCGTTCCCACTGCAACTTCTGCATAATTTGCGTTTGTTATCTCGCATAATGATCTTCTTACTTCTTCCATTTCATCAATAAACGAGATGCTTCTATGAGAAACGGCTTCTCCTTTGAAAGCTTTTTCTACTTTTTCATGACGTGGAACCGGCCCAGGAAGGAAAGAAAGTGGAACTGAACTTTCTGTTTTGCGAATCATTAGTCGCTGAAAGGCTTTCGTCGAATTTTCGAAGCTACAACGGGTTAAATACATTGGCTGAAATTTTGCCCCTTCCTCCCCCACGAGATCGGCAAAAGGCTGAAAACCGATTCGTTTATACAACTTTAGCTGACGAACCGTTCCTGAAATGAGAGCCATCGTATATCCTTTTTCCAAACAATAAGATACTAATCGCTCACATAATTGATAAAATACCCTCGTACTTCTATATGCTTCTTTTACAGATAATAAGCGAATTTCACAAGGAACGGCATCAGCCGGCAAATATTCATTAAGATTTTTCAGTTTTAAATCCAAAGAGAAGGGACGCTTGGCACGAACTGCGATCATGCCCACGACTTCATCTTCATTTTTAGCAATAACATATGTATTTTCATCATGAAACTTATCAATCAGTTTGCGTTCTGAATTTCCTTCGTGCTGAGGTATTTCTTCTACAAAGGTCTGATAATTTAATGTATAGATTTGTTGAAACTCATTTGATTCACTTGCAATTTTATACTGAAGAGAAAGGTTTTCCATTCTCGTACCTCCTATGATCGACAGATTACTGCATTCAGCGTTTATGGACCAACAGAACGGTCACAAAAAGTGACAATAATCCGATAAAAATGGTGAATGAACCCTCAATCACATATGCCGTAATCGGAATGGTTGCCATTGAAAGAAATCCGGAAATAGTGTATTTTCTCAGAATCATATATGAGATTCCCATAGTGATGGCGAAAACCCCAATGGTAAGGGGATTAAGAAATAATGCAGATGCTAAATAAGCAACTACTCCCTTTCCACCGTGAAGTCCAAGCTGGATTGGAAACAGATGTCCGATCATAACAAATATAGAACTGAGAACAAAGTAACTCTCACCTTCAGCCAGTTGTGCCGTAATCATTAATGCAAGAATTACTTTCCCGACATCTATCACAAGCGTCAGAAGAAAACCTTTTTTCCCTATAACTCGACCCGCATTCGTCGCTCCGACATTTCCGCTTCCCAATTTACGAATATCTTCACCGGTAAACATTTTCACTATATAATAAGCACCTGTTATAATTCCTAAACCGTAAGAAACCAAAATGATAATACTTATGATAATACTATTACTCATCATTCCTACACCTGACTTTTCTTATATGTTAATAGACGGATTGAAACCCAGGAAAGTTTCATTTATTTACATTTCTTCCACTTTTCCTATTTTTAAAGAGATAAAACGGTAAATAAAGAAGGCTGAATAATATAAGGGCGACACCTTCAAGAGCCAGGAGGTAGAAGGGATACTCGCCTAAATAGTCTATGGGACTTGCATTATACGGTTTATGAGAAAGAAACATATAATTTGCTCCTACCAATCTATTCACCATGAACACGATGACAGCGATCAGATTTAAAGCAATGAATGCCCTCACCATAGACCGGAACGTCAATGTAAAGCCTTCGATCCATACCATGTACAAACAGGATAATACAATCGCCAAATGGACTAAGAAAAATTGAAAATAACGAAAATGGGGAAATCCAAAAAACAACTCAGGTGTCACGATGGCAATAAAAGCACCTATCATACTGGCAAAAAAACTGATTTCAAAGATTCTATAGTTTTTCGTAATAAGCATGACCGCGCACAAATACAATGAGATGGAACATAATTGAAACGGTAAATTAATGGCTACATCCCAATGATCATTAATAAAGTACCAAATCTGAAATAATGCTTCACTCAAAACCAGCAGCACCACGAGGAGCCATTTCAGCACACCCTTACCTCTGCAGCTAAGTCGATTTCTAAGCACATACAAACCGATCATACATCCGAACGAGACAATCATTGCTGCCACATGGGATACCGAAAACAACTCAAAAGGATACTCCTCATACCTGAAATTCAACATCTCTTTCACGAAACCCTCACCCGCCTTTAGCACACCCATAAGTACTATATTCTCTTAATGCTTCATCAATTCCTTTAAGGGACGGACCTCCCAAAAGAATATCACCCAATCATTGCCCTCCATCACTCCCTATTCCCTCTCTCTAAATCCTTAACCATAGACAAAAAAATCCCTGCTAAGAACCATCAGATTACTTAACAGAGATTTCTCTACACTCTAATTTTCATTCCATGAGAATACAGGCATTCACAAAAAAAAGTCCCATCTCGATAAGGAAATGGGAAACATCTGTTTTTATTGAACCTTGCGTAATTGTACACCCTGGTTCTTATAAATAAAATCAAGTGCCAGTCGATTAAATTCCCTTGGCTTCTCAACATTACAAACATGTCCGCAATCTTCAATGAACACTTTCGTAGCAGATGGGTCTCCTTTTGTATCCTGATCAAGAGACTGTACAAATAGGTGATCTTCTTTCCCGGATATGTAAAGCTTGGGAATATGAGAAGCCTTTTCTTGTACAGAAGCGTATGTTGATTTCACATAAGGGGTAAGCCGATACCACCCGAGAAAATCATTACGGTTCATTTTCTTTGCTTCGCGGATGAATAATTTTCGTGAAACTCTGTGATTGCTTTTAGGCATCATAATATAGGCAAAAATTATATATAACCACATAAATGGAATCATATTTTTTACTGCATCACCAATTTTAAGAAGTGTATTGGAGAGTAAATTAAACCTTGTTATCCCTCCTCCTAAAACTGCACTTTTTACGCGATTTGGAGCAGTTTGAAGCAAAGCGTGTATTAGAACCGAGCCAAGGGAAATGCCGATAAAATGAGCCCGTTCCACTTTCAGATGATCAAGTACCTTAAGAACTTCACGCACATTTAAATCAATTGTGAATTTTTCATTATATGATTCAATACTGGGGGACTCTCCATGCCCTGGCAAATGAATCGTTATTACATTATAAGATTTCTTGAATATATCCAGCTGCTTGCTGAAAATTCTTGAGTTTCCCCCAATTCCATGGAGAAACACCACATACTCTTTGCCGACTCCTTGATGAACGTTGTATTCTAGCATCAATTCTCTCCTTAAAACAGCACAACCTACCAAAAGAATGAAATGAATCAGGCCAATTATTTGAGAACCGTTTTACTTTTATTAACTATCATTAATGTGAAAATCGATTTTCAAAACAATTGCATGATGCACTCTATGCTCTTGAAGCCTTACCTTAATTATCTTTTATTCTATACTATCTGAAGTCGCTTTGTCATATAATAGCTGAAGAATTTCCGAACATTTTGTGATGAATGGGAGATTACTGACAATTTTAGAGATCCCTTACATTTGTAACCCTGCTATCTATCATGGTTTTTACCTCGGTAACAAGAAGCCTAAATTTCCTTCACCATCATGGTATCCAATAAGAATATCACCATCATAAGCAAAGCAGCGTGATCTCCGGTCAAATTCCCTCTGTTCTTTAAATATTAATGGAGACATTGTCCGTTTCCAGGCAAAGGGAAGTGTAGATGTTATTTTTCTCCAAAATGAAGAGCTATATCGTTTTCACCTTGAAAATATTTATATGTAATGGACATTTTTTCTCCCGTTTTCAGTTGGATTTTATTTTACACACGCTTTCCATATTAACAGTGTAACTTTGAATAATTTCACTCTCAAGATTTTACTAAAACAAAATAATAGATCCAAACCTAAATATAAGATTTGGATACATTTTCTTTCATATGTCTTACTACCGCACCATATAAAATGCCGATACCGCACTAGAAAGCTTATAACGCACTGCATTTATAACCCGATTTTTTATTAAATCAACCTTCAGCAGCGTTATCATTCCAACTAGAAAAATAAATAGAATCTTCGAAACCATATCAACATACCTCCCAATCATATCGAATTCAATCCTTCAAGTCCTCACGACTCTTCTGCTGTGGTGGCTGCTCCATCCATCCACGTTCAACTAACAGTTTAAGACCATCTGCACCATACTTCATGATTTCTGTTACAAAAAGTGTATAATGAACGGCTAAATCCTTCCTTGTAGACATCGTGATGGCGTGACAAAGTGTTGACAGTCCAACTGAGTTTGAAGAAGAGATAAAAAAAAGCATCAATTTTTCTGAAAATGGGGCCACATTTGAATCTGTTACCTCCATGGATACTGGATAAGTGGGAAATGAATCATCTTTTACCAGGACATTATTAAAAGTGGTAATCTGCTTTTCACTTAATTTTTTTCCTTTTTTGAGATAGTTCTTCACTTCGATATCTTTTGAAACTTGTATAAATCCTTTCAATAGAATGATTCCGATGCAATTTCTCTCAATAACAAAGAATAATTCGCTCAATTCCAATGCATTAAGTGGCCTTGTTTCACCTAACCAGCTCTCCAATAAAGATGGCTGCTCTGAAATGTATTCTATCGAATGGGGATAATTCATTTTTGGTGGACGATCATAAATCCCTTTTTCCAACATTAATTGTAATGATTGTTTATATAGTGATAATGATTTCGTGAGCGCTTCTTCAAAAAGGTCATATACATCATTACGGGCAACGGCCCCCACTATAGTAGTGTAATGACTGCTCGTTACCTGACCTCCGCGGTAAACGAAACTAAGAGCAAACAAATCAGTATATAAGGGTGGTGCGGTTGTATCTATGTCCCTATCAGTGAAGCCCTTTGGTACAGGAAATCCTTCGGACATAAAAATAGACTTAATCTTTCTCATTATCTCTACGTTTGTCTGTAGACTTTCTTCGATGATGAATTTGATTCCTTCGTCTTTCAGGTATGTAAGGAAATGTGTGTAAAAGCAATTTAAAGCCGAGCACTTAATATAAGTCGTCCACAAAGCGGAGATTTCTGCGGTAGTCAATCTTATGTCTTTGTCCTCCATCTTACGACTCCTTTTCTTTTTTTCTTAGTGTTTTCCTAATCTTGTAAATTATTCTGGATAATTTATGGTAAACGAAAAGAGCTGCCTGTGACCGGCAGCTCTCTTTCTTATCTGTTCCTATATTCATATTTCACAAATAACGGAAGAAATAGTGAAATAATAATGGCCAATAATACGATTAAACCAAACGTGAGCGGCTTTGATAACCCCTGTTCGGGCGCAACCAATAATCCGAATACAACCGCTGGAACAATGATGAGAAAAGTAACAATAAATTTCGAGGTGAAATTAATCGTATGTTTTTTACCACATTGACTGCATTCAATAGGTTTATAAGACCTCCAAATGGAGAATAATAACTCTTTCCATTGAAACTGATTCTTACATACATTACACTTCTGCAAAGCATTTCCCCCTATGTAAATTATCTACTTTTTTCTCTAGTTTACCATTATAACTCTTTCAGGAGTAGATGTTAATGAGGTCCGTCCCTCGTATTCATGGAAGGGTCCGCAAACCCATACCCCTTTTACAAAATTAAACATTATTTAATTCAATATCATTATTACTTTTCTTCACATGATACATTCCATGACAGGATTCCCTCTTCCACCTCTGCTACAGTGCCATGGTTCTCACAAGACTCAATTGCTTTTTTCAAACCCATTTTATCCAACAATATAATGGTGATCACCATCATAATGGTCAGGATTAAGAGCAAGGACTTCTGTTTCCCTTTCATACATTAAAAACCCCTTTAAAATCGTTTGATACACCAATTATAGTAAATTATACCATGTACATCCATTTAGTTATCTTGGTTAAGGATATTCCCCTCAAAAAAATGAATTTTTGCAGGATTTCTCAACTTTCATTCGAACTATGTACTATAACACTAAATCATAAGGGGTAACTGAATTGATACAATCATTTAAATTAAACGTTCAAACAATGCGTCAAAAAATGCCGGTATACATTTTTCGAGTCGACGATGTCCTTATTGATACAGGACCTTACAGTATGAAAAGCGAAGTGCGGAATATTGTAAAAGAGCTACCTATCCAACGAGTGATTCATACTCATCATCATGAGGATCACACGGGTAACAGTTCATGGATCGAAAGGTTTTACTCCATTCCTCAATGGATTCATCCGTTAGGGGTACAAAAGTGCTCTCACAGCACTAAACTGCCTTTTTACAGAGCTATGTTCTGGCATAACCGCCAGGCATTTCACGCGTCGCCACTTAAAGAAGACGTATTTAAAACGGCCGAGCATTCGTTTCAAATTGTTCATACACCAGGACACGCTGATGATCACATCGTTCTTATTGATGAAGAAAAGGGCATTTGCTTTTCAGGTGATTTATACTTATTCCATTCTCCTACTTCTAATTTTTCATTTGAATCTGTACCTGAGCTCATTCGATCAATTGACAGAACCCTCCAGTATTCCTTTCAAGAAGTGTATTGTTCGCATCAAGGATACTTGAAGCAAGGAAGAAAGCTTTTAGAGAAGAAACTCGCCTATCTTCAAAACCTTCAAGAAGCCGTTACGAAAGCACACCTGGAGGGAAAAACGGCTAAAGAAATTAGAAAGCACCTGCTTCCCAAGAACAAACTTTTTCAATATATTTCACTTTTCGAAAACTCACCAGAACACACAGTCAAATCCATCATCAAAGAAATTTCGTAAACAGAAGGTCCGTCCCTCAATTGGGACGGACCTTCTGTTTACTGATTTTCAAGGCGGTTGAGGCTTCGTTTGTATTCCACCTGACAAATAATATCCAGGATTCTTGTTCCAATGAATTGGCAGGCTAAGGCAAAAAGAATGATTTTTAAATCTACTACGATTCCTGTTAGAAGTAACACACTGCCATTAATGACGAATAAAGTCTTCCCTGGGGTGTACCCTTTTAGCTTTGAAATAATAAGTGCTAAAATGTCCATCCCTCCAGAGGATGCTCCCATCCTGAAAAGGATCCCTATTCCGATTCCGAAAAGGATGCTGCCAATCAATAGATCGACGAAAACAAATGAAACTGTTCCGATTAAATGAGAATTCAAGAAATTAACTACAAGCGACGTGATTGTCACACAATACATGGTCCAAAGTGCATTCTCTTTTCCTAACCATTTAACCGCAGCTAGTAAAAGAGCAGCATTTAACACCCATAGCGTAATGGCAAATGGAACATGCAACAAATAGTTTAATAGCACACTCACACTTGCAGCGCCACCTGAAGGGATAAAATGGGGAAACAAAAACATAGCCATTGCCAATCCTTGTATGCTAGCTGCTATACCTAAAATAGTACCTTTTCTCACAACATTCATTTGTACATTGCTCCCGATTCTGTAAAGGACTCTATTTCATAGTCTAGTAGCTATACACCTCTTCTGCAACAGAGAAATGAAAATGACTTGTTTTGGAGTAATTAAAATTCTTCAATTATGAGAAGCATAAATTCATTGAAAATATGGTAATAATACCGTAAGCCCGGCCAAATAAATTCAATATGAGCTCTTTTCCAACCTCACTTTACCTAATTAACAAATGCATGTCTTTCTTTTCACTCCGACTCTGTATTTATCTTCTATCTTCTTTATATAGCTGGTGGCTACAGGTACTTTACATGCTGTATTTCCAACATCGACATGTACTTTCCCAATTTTTTTCGCGACTTGTTTTGCCTCATCTAACAACGGAGCTACATGTGCTCCAACAGAAATGACAAATCCATTCATTACGTAACGTACTCTATTTCTCTCTTCATGAATCGTTTTTTCAATATGTGTCAGATACTGTTTAATTTCGTCAATATTGATTTCTTGGTCTGGGGTAATACTAATATACCCTGCATAGGCACTCCAGCCAGCCGTTGCCGTCATTTCATTTTCCGATTTGATCCACTCATTCGCTAATTCAATAGCGTAGTCGCTCTCAGCGGTTATATTAGCAACAGTGTATTCAGCAAGCATATACCAATCTGCTTTATTGACCCAATCCTGTAAAATTCCTTTATTCATTTTTTTAGGATTTACAGATAATCCTGCCAGGTACATGGCATCGAAATTTCCCGATTCGTACAGGCTTAGTGCAAGACCTTGATCTTTTTTCACATATTTCACCAGTTTTTTCATATCCCCAATTTTCACTCCGAATAATGGTTCATGTGCGCCGTGACGTAAATATGTATTTTTGGTCTGTTCGTTTCCCATCTCTTCAAGCGCTGCCATTACTTCATCAATTTTCATGTTTGACCACCTTTTCATCATATTTGTTCATTTGTATTCTTCTCTATGGAGTTAGTTGGTGAATGATCCCTTCATTCCTTTATTCATCTTGCTTTCATGTTCAATCAACCATTTTTTCCTGTTAAGACCACCTGCATAGCCGGCAAGATCTCCATTCGCTCTTATCACTCGATGACAAGGAATGATGATCGCAAGCTGATTACATCCATTTGCCCTTGCGACTGCTCGAACAGCTGACGGACAGGAAATATTTTGAGCGATCTCAGTGTAGGATCTGGTTTGTCCAAAAGGTATTCTTTGCAATTCGCTCCAAACGTTCTGTTGAAAAGGTGTGCCGTTGATTTTCAACTTGGTTTGGAAGGCTGATAAAGTGCCCTCAAAATAGGCGTTCAATTCCTTTTCGATGGAACGAAGTGGCTCGGTAGATCCGGGAACGATCGCCGCCTTTGTTTTTTCCCTCATTCTCTCCACTTCTTTCTCCAGACCGCGTCGGTCAACAAATTCCAGCAGGCATAAAGCCTCTTCGTCGGAAATTCCAATCATCGGTCCAAGTTTCGTATCAATCCAAGCTGCTTTTAGTATGTGCTGTTGATGAGACAAAGCTGGTGGCGTTCCCATAATTTTTGAAAATGCATCTCTGAAACCGCTGCTTGATTCATATCCCGTTGAAAGTTGAGCATCCATCACCATCGATCCTGTTCTGATGTACTTCATGGCAATCCCCATCCTGCGGGCTCTTGCATATTCTACAAAGGTCATACCGAACCTCCTCTTAAATTGACGCCGTGCAGTAGATGCATCTATGGATAGCTCCTGAAAATCCTTATCCTTCCAACGTTTTACAGGATTTTCTTCCACAGCCTCTACCAGCATCTTTACAACATCTGAGATACTATTGGGGTGCGATAAGGGCTTACATCTTTTACATGGTCGAAACGACGCCAGAAGGGCTTGTTGAGCTGTTTCAAAGAATTCACAGTTCTCAAATTTAGGTTTTCTAGCCGGACAAGTCGGGCGACAAAACACACCAGTCGTTTTAACACCTACATAAAAAACACCTTCGTATTCCGATCTTTTTTCCACTAACGCTTGATAATACTCCCTTTGTAGTTCGACTGAAATCATCCTCATTCCTCCACTATTTCATTCTTCCTTTATTATAACCTCAATAAAACAACGATGCCGCCGAAAATCAGGCATCGATTTTTATAATAATAGAAGTTTCTATTCTTCTCCCTTTTTGAGGGACGGACCTTTGTATTCCAACTAATTATCGTAACAAGCAGGTATTCTCTCACCCAATAGATAATGTAATATGGTAGCGAATAATTATCATTCAAATCTAAATTACGATAAAGGAGCATCTCTTATGAAACTGACAACACAACAATGGAATACAGCAGCTACCTATATCAAAACCCATGCAAGACCAATTGAACAAAAGCTATTTAGCTTTTATTTTGAAGAAGGTAGTAAAGAGGAAGCAATCAAAGAATTATCTCGTTTCCAAAATCGTGACGGAGGATTCGGCCGCTCTTTAGAGCCAGATTTCCGCCTGGACTGTTCATCTCCATTGGCAACAACCGTTGGTTTACAGCATGCAAAGGATTTAAAGCTTTCAGCCGAACACCCTATCGTTCAAAAAGCGATGAGCTACCTACAAGACACATACGATGAGGAAATCAACGGCTGGCATGCCGTGCCTGAAGAGGTTAATATGGTTCCCCATGCTCCATGGTGGCATTTTGATTCTGAAAAGGGACATAGCGGCGTTCAAACGACTTGGGCTAACCCTAATGCTGAAATAGTAGGTTATTTCCATTTGTTTTGTCCAGAACACCCTCGATTAAAAGAATGGACTGAGAGAGCGGCCACAGAGTTAAACAAACTTTCACACCCAATAGAGATGCATGATTTTCTCTGTTATGATCGACTCCTTTCTGAGGTAAAAGGGGAAACGGAATCCATTCTTTATAAGATTCTTTCTTCTTCCGTTCGAAAGACGGTTTGTACCGATCCATCACGCTGGAATGAATATGTAGCGAAACCATTACAGATAGCCAGTCATCCTGCTTCCCCTTTTTATGAAGCCTTAAAAGAGGAGGTATATATGCAATTGAATGTCGAAACTGAAACTCAACACCAGAAAGGTTATTGGCAGCCGAATTGGTCCTGGTTCGGTCAATATGACGAGACCTGGCCTATTGCCCAAGAAGAATGGAAGGGAATATTGACCCTTGGAATGCTAAGAGTGTTCGATGCGTATGAAGGCGTTAATTATAAATGAATATAAAAAAATCCGGAAGTATTTCCCCTTCCGGATTCTGAAAATTATTTAAAGTTTTCTTCAAACCATCTTTTCGCTTCATCTACTTCTTCACGACGAAGCTCATGTCCACCTTCTGTCCAGAACTCTCTGACCTGTGTTCGGGCATCTTGAAGATTCTTAACGAGTTCCATTGTTTCTTGCATGGGGATGAGCGGATCTCGCTTTCCTGCACCAATGAATACAAGTGAGTCACTTAAGTCTGGAAGCTTGACATTTCGTCTAGGAACCATAGCATGAAACAGAATTCCACCTTTTAATGCATCCTTGTAATGATACATTAAACTTGCCGCAATATTCGCACCATTGGAGTATCCTAACGCAACAATATTTTGACGATCGAACCCGTAGTTTATAGCACTCTCATCAATGAATTCATTCAATTCCTTCGTTCGGAATACTAAATCTTCTTCATCAAAGACACCTTCCCGTAAGCGTGCAAAAAAGCGGGCCATTCCATTTTCATCCACATTCCCTTTTACGCTTAATACAGAAGCATCTGGCTCAATAATATCAGCAAGCGTTAATAGGTCACGCTCATCTCCACCTGTTCCATGAAGAAGCAGAAGTGTGGGTAAGTCTATATTTCCTTGTTTAAATATATGTTTCAAGCTGACTTCCTCCTTTATTCTTTTGTATCTAATGGTTTTAATTTCGCTTCTATGGAATCTCTTTGCGCTTCAAAATATGGTGGAAGTGACAAATTTTCACCTAAATTATCAAAATCTTCATCAGTCTCAAAGCCTGGTCCGTCTGTAGCCAGTTCGAAAAGAATGCCATTTGGTTCACGGAAGTAAAGGGAACGGAAATAGTATCTTTCAACAAAACCTGAATTCGGCAAGCGGTTTTGTGTGACCCAATCTACCCATTTACGTAATTCATCTTCATCTTCCACACGGAAGGCTACATGATGAACACTTCCTCTTCCCGGTCTTTCTTGTGGAAGATCATTTCTTTCTTCAAGATAAACCTCTCCGCCAGTACCGCCTTCCCCTGTTTCGAACACACGGATATCCGGTTGTCCATCTACATCTGAAGGAAAAGTCCTTATTTCTCTAAACCCTAATACGTCTTTCAGTACCAATGCCGTATCTTCCCCACGGGCAACCGTCAGCGTAATCGGACCAAGACCAACAATCCCATGCTGGGCGGGTACCGGGCTCTTGTCCCAAGGCTTCCCACCAGGAACTCCTTCGTTCTTTTCATCTGACACAAGCATGAGTCGCTGTCCTTCAAAATCACGGAAGCTTAGTGTTGCCCGCCCACTATGGTGAGAAATTTCGTCATGCTCAACGCTCATCTCTTCAAAGCGTTTTTTCCAATAAGCTAACGACTCATCCGTGTTCACTCGCAGTGCTGTTAATGAAATACTATTCGTCCCTTTATACGTATTACCCGCATGTGGAATTTCAAAGAATGTAAGGTCCGTCCCTGGATTTCCTCTTTCATCTGCATAGAAAAGATGGTAGACGGATGTATCGTCCTGGTTAATTGATTTTTTCACGAGTCGAAGTCCTAGTGTTTTTGTGTAAAATTCATAATTTTTCTTTGCATTTGCTGTAATGGCAGAAACGTGATGCTGCCCTTTAAGTGATTTTAAGTTCATAATGGATTCACTCCTTAGTATTATTCTTTCTTAGTTTCTATCTTTATCATACACGAAAAGTATCTTTAATTCAAGATATTTTATTTCGAAATATTTTTTGCTTTTCTACACTCTCCAATATCCCCACAAAAAAACATCCGTACACTATGTACGAATGTTTTAATATGATTAATTATTCGATTTCATTATTTTTAATAGTCAGGGCTTGTGACAACGTAGAAGTAATCGTCAGGTTGTCAAAATTCAATCCCAGCTGAACAGCTGTTTGTGCGATCTCAGGTCGTAACCCAGATAGAATTGGCTTAACACCGATCAACTGAAGTGCATCGATTAGCTGAAAGATTTGATGGGCTACCATCGTATCTATTAATACAACTCCTGATAAGTCGATGAACAATTGAGAAACTTCCTTATGAACACATTGTTCCAAAGCATTCTCTAATATTAATTCCGCACGTGTAGGATCGATATTACCTACAAGGGGTAAAAGCGCTGTATGTCCATTCAAGGATATGACAGGTGAACTTAATTCATTGATCACGTCCTGCTGGGATTGGATCTGCAGCTCCACCACTTCTGTTTGCAGCTCAACAAAACGCAACATAACCCGATCAAATGCTTCAATAATAACTTGATTCCAACGGCTAAATTGTTCGAAGATGTTTTCTTCCATATGAGTTTCGGCATATTCTTTCAAGAATTCCAGGTATTGATGTCTAACCCTCATAAATTCTCTAAGAATATAATGATTTGGGGTTTCTAAATGCTCCTTATCCTCTGCAATGGTCAAGACCCATTCATCGATTTTCTTGTTAAACGTTTCTTTTTCCTGAGCAAACACATTACAAAGAATGCCGTGAAACTCAAAGTTTTGATTTTTTAAAGTTTCTATCACCTTGGGATCTGAGGAAGAATAAACACCACCTGTTGTACTTTTATCCAGGGATTTATACCAATCTTCCGTTAATTGACGAGCCTTACTTAATAAAAATGTATGTAGTTCCTGATTTCTATGCATGTATGATTCCTCCTATGATATCCAACAAATTTATATCAATTTCTTCTTCTCTGTCTGATGCAAAGAGTAGTTGGGAAATCATACCCTTTTCTCTAGTATCTTCTTTATTAATGATTATGCCTTTAAAGTTGAGTCGATCAATCAGCTTTCGACTTTTTCTATTACCATTCTTCATTATATATCACATTCATACAAAATTTCCATTCAGACACACTTCTTTATGAGCATTACAGGTCCGTCCCCCCTGTCAACAGACGCAGCAAGAAACAAAACCAACATCAGGCTAAATCTTATAGATTTCATCACGTTTCCCCTAAGTAATACCATTTATTACACTCTATAAAAAATATATATAAATCCGAAAAAATTATAAATATATTCTGAAAACATTACATATTTTTGTATAATCATCTCTACAATTCACAATATAAAGTGTATAATGAGGGTATTAATAGAGAAAGAGACAGCAGGTATGCCTCGATATACTATTTTGATGAATATGAATCTCCTACTAGAAACCAACCGCAAATCTTAATATGATGTCGTAATCCTACTACTTAGTCATTTGTCAAAATAGTTGGGAGCTGATGAGAGAATGAAAAATAATCTGACAAGAAGGTGTATTGAAACACTGGCTATCCAAAGTGCCTATCATTTCTGTGTGTCAATAGGCATCAAGCCCAGTTTACTCAATCTATCGATGGTCACAGGATTCTCAGAAGAGAGAATACTGGAATTTCTCGAAACCAAGTTTAGTAATCAAAGTGTTAAAACAGAAGATCACTCTTTTTGACTCTGTGTTTCCCCTTTATTACTCTACAAGCCGATTATCCTTCATCCCCTAAACATTAAATTCTTTCATTACCTAAATATTCATTTTTATATTGAATTAGTGGACCTCTGTTGGTCTTGCCAAAAAATCAATAAGAATAAACTACTAACTTTCGCCACAAAAGCAAAAAGGCAACTCCACTTTGGGAAGTTGCCTTTTTAGTATGGTATTTATAATACATTAAAATATCTTGCTTCCGGATGAGCGAAGACCATCGCTGTTACCGATGCTTCCGGTTCCATCATACATCCGTCTGTTAATTGGATTCCGATTCTTTCAGGTTGAATAAGCTTAAACAGCTTCTTCTGATCTTCAAGTTCGGGACAGGCGGGATACCCAAATGAAAAACGTTGTCCTTGATAATGAGTTCGGAACCGGTCCTGCATTGTAAAATCAACGGGATCAGGGAAACCCCACCTGCTTCTCATCATTTCATGCACTCTTTCAGCCAGCCCTTCTGCTGTTTCTAAGGCAAGAGCCTGTAGGGCGTGACTTTCAAGGAATCTGCCTTCTTCCTTCATCTCTCTTGCCCAATGTCTGATTTTCACACCGGCCGTTACGGCAAAGAAACCGACATAATCCATTTCTCCACTTTCTACAGGCCGCAAGTAATCTGCTAAACATAAATGCTGATTTCCTGCTTGTCTTGGAAAATGAAATCGTTCTATCTCTGTGGAAGAATCCTCCGGGTGATATATAACAACATTATCACCATCTGATTGAGAAGGAAAAAATTGATATCGTGCAGATGCTTGAATCATCCCTTCCCTTTTTGCTTTTTGGAATAATTCATCCGTCACTGCTTTTAGGCCGACCGTTCGTTCGTCTCCTTCTTCCAGTAATCTTGAAATTTTCCCTTTGATCCCTAAATGATGTCCAAGCAGCATTTGCTGATTAATGTAGGGATGGATTTGATCAAGTGAAAATTCTTTAATGGTGTGCGGAATCAAGTCAGAAGGGACATGAACTTTTACATCTTTCGCAACAGTAGAACGTACTTTCACCGCAACAGAAGATGTATTTAGATTCGACGAGTCTTCAGTCGAAACTACCTTACTTAACTTTACACGACTCTCTTCTTCCAGCTGTAGCCTCGTTTCTTCATGTTGAATCCCATTCATGATGCCAAGGCCATCCATTGCATCCTTCGCATAAAGAACCAGCCCATCGTATTCCCGGCCAATTTTATTTGTAGTGAATTTTCGGGTGAGTGCCGCACCTCCTACTACAAGAGGAACTGATATATCAGACTGTTTCAAATCTTGAGCAGTAATGACCATTTGTTGGGCAGACTTCACAAGGAGCCCGGACAAACCTACGATATCGGGCTTCTCTTCCCGTATGACTTCGATCAATTCCTGAGGTGTTACTTTAATGCCTAAATCAATTACTTTATATCCGTTATTACTGAGGATTATATCAACGAGATTCTTACCAATATCATGAACATCCCCCTTAACCGTAGCTAAGATCACTTTGCCTTTCGAAGATGAACTTTCCGTTTGTTCCATATGTGGTTCCAAATGAGCAACGGATGCTTTCATGACTTCGGCACTTTGTAATACTTCCGCTACAATCAGCTGGTTATCATTAAATAACCTTCCGACTTCACTCATTCCGGCCATAAGGGGGCCATTGATGATTTCAAGGGGAGCGTCATATTTTTCCAAGGCTTTATTTAAATCGGCAATCAGTCCTTCCTTCGTCCCTTCTACCACATAATGAGCCAGTCTTTCCTCTAGATTCATAGTGTTGACTGGTACCTTTACTTCTTTCTTTTTCCCCCTATAAAACGCTGTAAATTCAGCCAGTGTTTCATCAGTCGTCTCAAATAAGAGTTTCTCCGCCATTCGAACTTCTTCTTCAGGAATAGAGGCAAAACGCTCTAATTTTTCCGTATTGACTATGGCGTAATCCAGCCCCGCTTTGGTACAGTGGTAAAGATATACCGCATTTAGGACTTCCCTTCCGACAGGGGGCAGTCCAAAAGAAACGTTACTAACCCCTAAGATATGAGGACATTCAGGTAAGGCTTCCTTAATCTGCCTTATCCCTTCAACGGTTGCATTGGCTGATCCTATATATTGCTTATCCCCTGTTCCCACAGGGAAAACGAGAGGGTCAAAGATGATGTCTTCTGAAGCTATCCCATATTTCTCTGTTAACAGTTTATGTGAGCGGATGGCAATGTCTACCTTACGCTTTACAGACACTCCCATTCCTTTTTCATCAATCGTTCCTACCACAACCGCCGCTCCGAATTCCTTCATAAGCTTTGTTATCTTCTCAAACCGCTCTTCTCCGTCTTCGAGATTAATCGAGTTTATAATCACTTTCCCTTGAGAATATTTCAAGGCGGTCTCAAGCACTTTCTCATCCGTCGAATCAATGACAAGTGGAACTTTTACTTTTTTCACCACTTCTTGGATAAAGACATTCATATCATCTACTTCTTCACGATCGGGATCTGCAAGGCAGATATCGATTACCTGAGCTCCATTTTTCACCTGTGCTCTCGCAATCTCTGACGCTTCTTCTATTTTATTCTCTGCAATCAATCGTTTAAATTTACGCGAACCGATGACATTCGTCCGTTCTCCGACCAGGATTGGTCTACTGTCTGTATCCTCATAGACGAACGCTTCAATTCCTGACACTGCATGAGGGTGAGACTCATTGGGTTTACGAGGAGGTAATCCCTTCACCACTTCGGAAAGGGCACGAATATGCTCCGGTGTCGTTCCACAGCACCCTCCAACAAGATTCAGCCATCCTTTCTCAGCAAAACCTCTCATCTTTACACTGAGTGAATCAGCGGTCTCATTGTAATTTCCCTCTTCATCAGGAAGTCCTGCATTTGGATAACAGCTGACATAGGTAGTGGCCAGACTTGATAAGGTGCGAATATGATCGCGCATAAATTCAGGTCCGGTTGCGCAGTTTAGACCAACTACCAATGGGTTTAAATGTTCAAGGGATAAATAAAATGCTTCGATTGTTTGCCCGGCGAGTGTAGTGCCCATAGGCTCAATGGTTCCAGATAACAAAATGGGGATCTCTTTTCCTCTGGATTCAAAAGCAGTTCGAATTCCGAGATTTGCTGCTTTTACATTTAAAGCATCCTGGCTCGTTTCAAGCAGCAATACATCAACTCCTCCATCGAGAAGACCTTCCGCTTGAACACGATAGTTTCCTACTAACGCATCGAAGCTTACTCCTCCTGTAACAGATAAGGTTTTGGTAGTGGGACCTAGAGATCCTGCAACAAATCTGGGCCACTCGGGAGTTGAAACATCTTCAACTGCTTTTTTGGCGATTTCAGCTGCTACTTTATTGATTTCGTATGCTTTAGAACCTATATCATACTCGTCCAGTACGATGGGGGTTGCACCAAATGTATTCGTTTCAATCACATCAGCTCCGGCTTTCAAATATTCCAGATGAATCTTATAGATTACCTCCGGTGCTGTTAGAACCAGATTTTCATTACACCCTTCAAGCTCCTCTCCTCCAAAATCCTCCGGGGTTAAATTCGCTTGTTGAAGCATCGTTCCCATTGCTCCATCGAGTACGAGTATTTTATTCCTAAGCTGTTCTTCAAACAAAGTGATGGCCATAGGGAACCTCTCTTTCTGTGTTGGTTTTCGCTTGTATATGATGAATCAGTTCAATGCTCATATCGTACCTGACAAAAGGCGTGATAAGATATATCCCATTAAAAAGATCTATTGCTGTGTCAAGTAAGTCTTTTGCTATCTCCATTCCAACTGTTCTTGCAACTACGGGATCACTTCCCGCTTCCTTCATTCTTTGTCTTGTTTCTTCTGGAACATTGATTCCCGGTACTTCATGATGGAGAAACTCTGCATTTCTTGGGCTGATTAATGGCATGATTCCGATAAAGATCGGAACATCTAAATGCTTCGTAGCTTCATGTACTTGAATCAGCTGTTCTTTCCCAAAGATCGGTTGAGAAATGAAATAGTCAGCTCCGGCTTTCTTTTTCTTTTCAAGCCTTTTTACAGAAGCGTCTAAATGACGGAAATTTGGATTAAAGGCTGAACCAACTGAAAATTGAGTACGTTCCCGGAGTGATTTACCTGAGAAGGATATCCCCTCATTGTTCTGTTTAATCAATTCAATGAGTTCAAGTGAAGATAAATCATAAACGGATGCTGCCCCAGGAAAATCTCCAATCTTGGCCGGATCTCCCGTAATGGCTAATATATTGTGTATTCCTAACGTGTGTAACCCCATTAAATGGGATTGAAGTCCAATCAGGTTTCGATCCCGACAAGTGATGTGAACTAAAGGCGTAAGATCAAATTTGGACTTGACCAGGCTGCCAATGGCGTCATTACTAATACGAGGCGATGCTAACGGATTGTCTGCAAGCGTGAGTGCGTCAATTCCAACTTCCTTTAATGCCTCAGCCCCTTGGAAGAACAACTTCGTGTCGAGATGCTTAGGTGGATCGAGTTCAACAATGATCGTTTTCTTTTCCCTTACTTGTTCATGCAGCAAGTTTCCCCTGATAGAAGGTGACGATAACTGAACTACCTTCTTTGCTTTCACCACTTTTTCTTTCACAGGCTCCCGGCTTTTTAACCTGCTTGCTACAGAACGGATGTGATCAGGTGTAGTTCCACAGCATCCCCCAATGATTCTTGCACCTTGCAGTCGCAATTCGTTGCTTATATCTCCAAAGTAATCAGGCTCAGCAGAGTAATAGAATCGACCTTCTTCATAGTTTGGCAGACTGGCATTGGGATAGACGGATAGAAATGCCCTTTTAGGTAATGGAACTACCTCTAATGAGTTCACCATATGAAATGGCCCCATGCGGCAATTGATGCCGACAACATCGGCCCCCAATAATTCTAATTTTTGAAGAGCATCTTTTATCTCCATTCCATTTTGTAGAACTCCCGTTTCATGAAGAGAAACTTGAGCAATGACAGGAATGTCTGCTTCACGTTTAGTGATGTTTAATACAGTGGTTAATTCTTCGAAATCATAATAGGTTTCAAGCAGAATACCATCTACACCCTCTAATAATAAACAGTATAGCTGTTCCCGAAAGCTTCTTTTGATTTCTTCCAGCGACACATTTTGTTTAATGCCCCTGATTCCACCGATGGTGCCAAGAATATAGGTGTTTTCACCCGCGGCTTTTCTTGCTAGACGCACTGCAGCTGTATTTATTTCCTTAACCGAATCCTCCAACCCGTATCTGGAAAGCTTTTGATAATTGGCTCCATACGTATTGGTCTGAATGATATCTGCTCCTGCATCAATATACTCTTTATGGACTTTCAACACTTCATTTGGGTGAGAAAGATTCAGTTCTTCAAAGCATCTGTCCACTCCATATGAATACAACAACGTTCCAATGGCCCCATCTGCAATTAAGATTCTCTCTTTCAGTGCTTCCAGCAACGGCTTCATGACATTCCCTCCTTTTTATATAGGCTCTTTTCGTAAAGATTGTTGTTTTGAACAATTTGTCTGCCTAGGCTCTGTCAACCGTTGTGTGCTGGATGGTGAGGGGAACTGCTCCGCTTGCAGCTAGCGTACGGCCGTTCTTCCGCAGGAGTCTACGCAGTTCCCTCACCATCTAAACAAAATTTGCGTGACAGTGCTCAAAAGTGACAAAAGCATTCGACAGAAAGGATATCTGCTATGGCTAATATCAATCGCTCAACACTTCGAAAAAAGCAGGCTGTTAAAGTTAAAACGTGCATGTATTTATATTTATCTATTTTCAGAAACTCACGCCCCGCGGAAAGCGAGCACCACTCTCCCTTAAAAGCAACAAAGTTTACGCAAACAGCCTTTATAAATTTATCACGTTTTTTCGATTGATCTTTTGTATACTATCTAAACCTTTTTGAAGATCGATAATTAATTCATCCACGTTTTCAAGTCCTACTGATAACCGTAATAAACCATCTGTAATACCTCTTCTTTCCCGTTCTGCTTTTGGCATAGAAGCATGTGACATCCTTGATGGATAGGATAGAATTGATTCAACAGCTCCTAAACTGACGGCGAATACGGGAATGTTTACATTTTGTATGAGTTGCTTCACTTCCTCTGCCCCTTTTAACCGGAAGGAAAGAACCGCTCCAGGACCCTCTGCTTGTCGAACTTGAATTTCACGACCGGGATGATAGCTCAATCCTGGGTAATACACTTCTTCTACTTCCTTTCTCTTTTCTAAGAAGGTCGCAATCTTATACGCTGATTCTGATGATTCCTTCAATCGTACATGCAGTGTTTTCAGTCCTCTTAAAAGCAGCCAGCAATCCTGAACACCGAGGACAGAACCAAACGAATTCTGCAAGAAAGCAAGTTTCCTGGCAATCTCTTCATTTCCCGTT
Organism: Rossellomorea sp. H136; assembly: GCF_056838065.1. NCBI lineage: Bacteria > Bacillati > Bacillota > Bacilli > Caryophanales > Bacillaceae > Rossellomorea > Rossellomorea sp. H136. The sequence continues at coordinate 2,226,272 of NZ_CM166371.1, read as the reverse complement.
ACGGCAAGACCTGCCAAGACATCACTATGTCCGGCAAGAAACTTTGTGGCACTGTGTAGAACAACATCCACACCTAGACTGATCGGTCTTTGCAGCAGGGGAGTCATGAATGTATTATCAAGAAACGTTAGACATCCATTTGCCTTGGCAAGCTTTACGACTCCTTCAATATCGGTGATATTCAGAAGCGGATTGGATGGTGTCTCCATATAAATCACTTTCGTATTATGCTTGATTGAACAAGCCACTTCATGTAGATCCTTCATGTTCACAAATGAATATTCAATTCCAAACTTAGTAAGGACCTCGGTGATCATTCTGTATGTCCCACCGTACACTTCTTCTGAAACGAGAACATGATCTCCACTCGACAATAATAAGAAGCTTGTTGAGATTGCCGCCATTCCAGATGAAAAGGCAAAGCCCCTTACCCCGCCTTCTAATTCAGCAATCGTTTCTTCGACTGTTTCCCTCGTCGGATTCCCTGAACGGCTGTAGTCATATGTGCCATACTGATCAAAATCCTGTTGATGAAAGGTTGTAGCATGATGAATCGGCGTAGAGACCGCTCCTGTTTCTTTATCAACTCCGTGAGAATGAATGAGTGACGTCTGAAGTGAAAATGGTTTTTTACTCATACGTAAGCACCTCTTTTTCCAATTGTTGAAAAACATTCTCCAGGTCTTCAATCAGGTCATCAATAAATTCAATTCCTACAGAAAACCGCAGGAGTCTGTTGCAGATACCCAACTTATTTCGTTCTTCTTCAGGAATGTCTGCATGCGTTTGTGTAGCTGGATAGGTGATAAAACTTTCGACCCCTCCTAAACTTTCAGCAAACGTAATAATTTTTAAGTATTGGAGAAAGGGAGCAACCCATTCTTCCTTTGCTATACGAAAGGAAAGCATGCCGCCTTTTCCCGGATATAAAACATCTGTTACACATTCATGCACATCAAGATACTCCGCTAATTCTCTTGCATTTTTTTCGTGCTGAGCCATTCTGAGACTTAGGGTTTTCATCCCTCTTAATAAGAGCCAGCAATCAAAAGGGGCGAGAACAGCACCGATTGAATTTTGAATGGTGTAGATCTTTTCCGCCAACTCCTCTGTGTTTACGATCACAACACCTGCCAGCACGTCATTATGTCCCCCTAAGTATTTCGTAGCGCTGTGAATAACAATGTCTGCTCCTTCAGTAAGTGGCTTCTGCAGAATAGGTGTGTAGAAGGTATTATCTACAATTAAAAGCAATCCGTTACGCTTAGCGAGTCCAGCAACCTCAGAAATACTTGCTTCATTCATTAATGGATTGGTTGGCGTTTCAAGAAAAATGGCCTTTGTTCTCTTAGAAATTTGTTCTTCTATGGAGCCGGCATCACTGGTATCGACGAAATGAAATTTGATGCTATATTGTGCTTCATATTGCACGAATAAACGGTAGCTCCCGCCGTATAGGTCTTTCGAAACAATCAATTCATCCCCGCTGGAATATAAGCTAAGGATTGCCTGAATCGCTGCCATCCCCGAGCTGAAGGCAAACCCTCTGTGCCCTTCCTCCAATTGAGTGAGAGTGTCTTCTAAGGTGGCACGGGTTGGATTTCCTGTTCTTGTGTAATCATAGCCTGTCGATTGCCCAATCCCCTTATGTTCATAGGCAGTCGATAAATGGATGGGCAGGCTGACAGCACCCGTTGCAGGATCTTTCCGATTTCCTGCCTGGACAAGCATTGTATCAATATGTTTTTTCAACATTCTTCTCTCCTTTTCTATCTTGAATACGAAAAGGGAAAAAAACAAAAAAACCTTCTTAATGAAAATAAGAAGGTTTTATACGTTCGTTCTCCCTCTTATCGTCCAAGTTGACATCAACTTGCTGGAATTAGCACCATACCTATAACTTTGGCTGGTTGCTGAGGTGTCTTCGGGCCAGTCCCTCTACCTCTCTTGATAAGAAACTATATGATTTTGCGAAAAATAACTTTCCCATAACTTATAACAAAGAAGAAGAAATGTCAATGAGAATTATGAATTATCTGAAAAACAAAATGACTATTGCGCTTCACTACCTTGTTCTATTTCAATGATAAATTCCTATTTTCCTTTTAATCTCTTTCATGAATGGAATGGTTTTTTCCCGTGCTTCTTTTGCTCCATTTTGTAAGATTGCATCCAGCAAATGGGGACTCGCCATCAGTTCTTCATATTTCGATCTTGGTTCTTCGATAAAAGAATTCATTACTTGGAATAGCTCTTTTTTCGCTTCTCCCCACCCTATTCCTTCTTGAAATCTCCTTCTCATTTCTTCAACTTGATCGGAGGTTGCAAATTCATTATATAGCGTAAAAATGATGGAGGAGTCAGGATCCTTAGGCTCTTCAGGGGGGGTAGAATCTGTTTTGATTTTATTGATTAATTTTTGAAGCTTTTTTGGTTCTTCAAATAATGGAATGGTGTTGTTATAGCTTTTACTCATCTTACGTCCGTCGAGTCCCGGGAGTACGGCCGTTTCTTCTTGAATGACATATTCAGGGATGACAAATATTTCTCCATATTGTTTGTTAAAGCTTTCAGCTATGTCACGGGCGATTTCAACATGTTGTATCTGATCTTTTCCAACAGGGACCATCTCGGTTTGAAAGAGTAAAATATCAGCTGCCATTAAAATTGGATAAGTGAATAATCCCATGTTGACCCCAGCATCTACATCTTTGCCGCTTTTTTCATTTTCTTCGACCAATGATTTATATGCATGGGCCCTGTTCATTAATCCTTTCGGTGCAAAACAAGACAGGATCCAGCTCAATTCAAAGATTTCAGGTACATCGGATTGACGGTAAAAGACCGCTCTCTCATGATCCAAGCCTAATGCTAACCAAGCTGCTGCTACTCCATAAGATAATTGTTTCATTTCATTATGATCATTTATTTTCGTTAAACCATGATAATCCGCTACAAAATAAGCTGTGTTGTAGGATTGGTTCTCTGCCAATTGTAATGCCGGTTTGATTGCACCAATATAATTCCCCAAATGAATACGGCCTGTTGGTTTAATACCAGTCAGAACTTGTTTTTTCATAACAATTCCCTCCGCTGAAAAATAATAAATATAAACACAAAAAGGGCTTCCCATCCTCTAAAAAAGGACGGGAAACCCGTGGTGCCACCTTTATTCGCTTACACTTTAGTAAACGCACTCATCTGTACAGAAGTCGCCTTCGATACATCGTCTCTTTTATCGGTGAGACCTTCCGCCATAACCTACTTAATTTCAGCCTGGATGCTCAAAAGCCCATTCAACGATTTCACCATACTGATTCTCACCAGCCATCAGCTCTCTGAAATGTTTCGTTCGTCTACTCTTCTTCCTCATCGCATTTAACTATTTAATGTGTTTCCATTATTTTAATGTATCGGGAAATAATGGTCAAGTGGGTGTAAACACATTTTAGATTTCTTTGGATGAAAGGGGAAGGAAAAGCTTTATGCCTCTCTTATTGAAAGGAAGAAATTTCATATCCGCGATCAGATGACTGGCATATCCAATTACACATGCTTCAAATACCCCATCAATCATTAAAGATGACTCTAGATAATGAGCAATCATGCCATAATACACAATTCCAAGTACAGAGTGAGTATAACTTCGATGTGAAATGAATGAGGCAATGAAAATATAGATACCTAACAACCATAACCATGTTTCATTCAACTGCCAACCGCATGCTGTCACACCGATGCCCGTAATCATCAGCATTCTTCTCTGGGTAATGAAACTTGCGAGAATCATCATTCCTGCACCATATCCAATACCAAGCCATCGTTCTTTTCCGATTCCTTCCAGATAGCTGTATACCATCATTAGAAACCCAATGATTGGTGCCACTGCTCTGATCATTTTAGGTGAAAAAGTAACCTTGTTACTAAGCTTTCCGTCAATATCCATATCAGGCATGAGTCCGGATATTCCGCCTATTGCCACAAGTGCGGCCGTTATGTCAGGACCAGATCCAAATGAGTTGGCCACAATAAATCCTGTTGCTGCTCCAATTGCCATATGTGCTGTGCCGTTCAAGTGTGTCCTCCTACTCTCTTTTCACATTATGTATGTACTAGATTACTATAATAGCCTTTATTATCCACATTGACTATGGGAAGGACGAATTAATTTCTAAAGATGAGCCGATATGCGCTCAATAATTTCAAGAAGGTAGGACCTTTCATGTGGAACAAAGTGATGGTAACTCACCCTTTGCTTCATGAAGTCCTTTTCCCCTGTACCATTAACAAGAAATCCTTCTACGTCGATTTCCTCTTTCGTTTGTTGAAGGAGCGCTTTAAAGTCTTGTAAACTTGAATGGAAAATACCGGACACTTCTTCTAACTGAAGTTGAAACTCGTCATATGCAACTGGCTTGGAATAAAGGAATACGTGAGTCAGTTCCCGATCGATCATACCCCGTTGAATTAACTGACCTTTTACAATTCCTAATGATTGCAGTTCATTTATCGTGATAAGAAGTCCAAGCTCTTCATGAACTTCTCTCACACCGTCTTCAATATTCTCCTGTGACAAGATATGTCCAGCGGCCGTAATATCAAGTAAGCGGGGGAAATCCTTTTTCTTATCACTTCTCAGTTGGAAATAAATATTGGTCTCTCCACTACTTTCATCAATATGCGCAAGCCAGCAATGAAAGGTTTCATGCCAATATCCCTTTATATGCACCTCGGAACGACTGGCTATTCCAATTCTATTACCGTATTCATCATATACGGCTAGTTGTTCATCCTCCACCTGGATCCCTCCTTTATTTCATTTCCTCCAGATATTCTTTAACCTCCAAGAGATCTTCAACCACAATATCCGCTTCACTTAATTCTTTTTCCTGAGAAAAATCAAAAGCACAACCTATCGAAAGAAAGTGATTTGCCTCTGCTCCTTTAAAGTCAGACAATCTATCTCCAATCACAATCCCATGTGTCAGATTATGATCTTCCTTGATTTTTCGAATCAACTCCCCTTTGTCATCTGAATGTATTTCCTGAATGCTGTAGCAGTCCAAGATCCATTGATCCAAACGAAAGTACTCCACGATTGTCTTTAAATACTGAGGATATCCATTGCTTGCCACAAAGATCGGAAACCCTCTCCCTGATAAATAAGTTAATAGTTCCACCGTATGTGGATAGAGGGCTCCATTTCCTTTCTGAATATTATCAATCAGTTTTTCATGAAATACATCATTCACTTTTCCATGTACATGTAAGGGATGATGAGGTAAAAGTGATTTCCACACAACAGAGAGAGGGACACCCATTATTTCTCTGTATACAGCAAGAGGTGTATCACCTTTCCACATTCCTTCATCTCTTAGTCGTTCAAAGGTATCATGAAGTGAAGCTTCAAGAATACGATCCGTTTGAAATAACGTTCCATCCATGTCAAAAATCATTGCAGCTTTCATCTATATTCTCCTTTATTGCCTTTCGTACATTTATGCTTAAGTCACTATCTTACTTACATGAAACAAACCTTCTCCTATCATATCAAATTCACGGCCGAAAGAAAGCAGCTACGTTTATTACAAAGACGAACAACTTCTTACTGATTATAGCTGTCCATTTAGTAAGCACCAATTCTTTTATTAACAAAAAAACACACGAGAACGCTTCTCTCGTGTGATTATTCCTTAAATCAGTTTATTGAGGTTGCTTTCTAAGATGCATTTGGAAGATAAAAGAGGACCGTCAACATCATGCCGATAACAGAAAAGATCACGATACTAACTGCTACAGACTTGTGAGACTTTGATACATGTTTCTTCTTTAACACGTTAAAAAACTTAAAAGCCAATAACGAAAGAATAAACAAAGATACAAACAAGAGCTCGCTCATGGACAATCCCTTTCTTCAGTAAGGTGTATTCTTTATAAGATATGAAATCACTTTACCATATTTTCTTATTCAATAAAAATTATTGATTCTTAGAAATAATAATACACCCATTCAGGCGTTTTACGGAGCGCTTTTTGCCAGGCAGGTAGTTCATTAAAAGCCTTAATGGTCAATTTTTCACTATCATTAATGTCATTTAGGATGAGTGATTCTAGTTCGGCGGCAACTCTTGCATCGTTAATGATGCAGTTGCTTTCATCATTTAAGTAGAAGCTCCGTGGATCCCAATTGGCTGTACCTATATCTGCCCATTGATGATCAATGACAAGCACTTTACCGTGGAAAAATCCTTTTTCATATAAATAAAAGTCCACTCCGCCCTCGATCAAGGTTTTCTCTATTCTGTAACTTGGCGGCTTTGTGAACCATGCATCTGTATCGTTCGGAATAAGGATCTTCACTTTCACCCCACGCTTCACTGCTTTCTTTAAAGCTGAAATAAGTTTCCCATTTGGTAAAAAATATGGCGTTGTAATTGTGACACTCTCTTTTGAACTGTTAATCCAGTTTACTGTCTTATCTACAATACTGTCTCCTGTTGAGAACAAGAATTGAACGCTGCTCCCCTCATTTTCATTTGAAGGAAGAGAAAGGTGTACGCTCTCCATACTTTCTGCCCCATCCTCGATCCAGTCCCTTTTAAACTGCTGGGCCACCTCAATTCCTGCCTCACCCTCCAACCGTATATGATAGTCCCTCCAGTACCCAAGTTTAGGGTCTTTCCCTAAATATTCATCACCCATATTTAAGCCTCCAATATAGGCAATTCTTTGATCAATGGAAATGAGCCTGCGATGGTTCCGATGATGAAGGGAATAAAAGAAGTTCTTTGGGGATAGAGGCCTGCTTTTGACAATCTTCACCCCTCCTTCTTCCATCCTCTTTATACTTTCCTTCTTAATATCTGAACCAAGGAAGTCAACAGACAATCGAACATCTATCCCATCCTTAGCCTTTTCAATCAGCAAATCAAAAAACTCGTTGGAAATCTGATCGTCCCTGATAATGAAAAAATGAATCCAAACCAGCTCATTTGCTATTTTAATATCCTCAAACAATTTTTCATATAAATCCTTCCCCGAATTGTAGACATTGATTGCAGCTTCATGAGAGAGGGTTTCCGTAATGGGGTGAGTTCTCGAATAGTTTTTCACACCTTGTTTCACGTCCCAGTGCATGATGAAGAACAGAATCGAGATAAAAGCAGCCGAGATCACGATTGCTTTAAATCCTATTTTCAGCAAGAGAACTCACCTCCTTTATATGTGTTAGCTTTTGTTTAAGGAGAAGGACTATACATTTCCCCCAAAATATATCTAAGTTCCAGGCATCTTTTGTGCCTTTATAGTATTTACCGAAAAAAAGAGCATTAACATAACGTTAATACTCTCAGTTTATCTTCTTATTGATTCTCAATAGATTATAGATTAAGCGTGCGAACACAAAAAGGAGGCCACCAATAAATGAACCAAATGTATTCATTATCCAATCATCAATATCGGTTGCTCTTCCTAATGGAAGATAGTATTGAGCAAACTCAATTCCAAAGGAGAAAAGTGCTCCGATAAATGTAACCATCAGAATAATCTGCTTCGACCGCCTCATCCACCAAGCAACAAAAAAGGTTAATGGAATGAACAATAATATATTGGCCATTAAGTTTCGAATGGGCACATCTAAATGATTCCGGTAAATTAAATTCAACTTCAAATTAGAAAATGGATCAAAATTCACGGATCCCTCTGAAACATTTCCACCCGTCAAAGGGGTCAAGGTGATTAAACAGATCGCTCCAATCGTTATACACGTAAACAGAACAGGCAGTAAATTCATCCATCTGCCCTTACCCTTTCTTTTCTTCCAAAAGGAGACCGCAAAGATAAGGGAAATCGTCACAACCATAATAATTGGAAGAACCCATCCAAATGCGCTCCATAATTCTTTCATGATTCCTTTTCCTACTTTCCTCTAAGCTACAACGATGATTGAGTTTATTTACGATGATATATGTTTGAAAGAGAAGCATTATGACAATTGGCGAATCGTCACCTCAGCAGTCTCTTTATCGATTCCATTCCAGGAGGTGTGGATTTCAAAAGTCCCTGTCTCGAAAAACAAAGGGAAATTTCGTTTAAAAAAATGCTGCATCGGTAAATCTAAGGCTTCTGACTTTGAGACCCAAACCAATTCACCTTCAGGAGGGTTTTCGAGGAGCTCACCTGTGGTTTCATAGGCAAGGTAATTATACACGATATATCGAAATCCCTTTTCTGGTACAACGTATTCATCTAACCCTTTATACCTTAATTTTTCTACCTGTAAACCTGTCTCTTCTCTTACCTCTCGGATTGCACCTGCTGCAGGACTTTCGGGGAAGTCAATTTTACCTCCCGGTGCAATGTAACCAGGATATTCTTTCTTCGCCGGCCTATTTAATAACAGCACTTTGTCCCCACGCTGTATCATTACTAACGAATACATCACTGTTTCTACCTTCATTCATTCTTCATCCCTTTATACTATTTCCAATCCATTTACGAATCCCCTGGGTCCTTAAAGTCAGACCATCCTTATCCAGCTTTTCTAAAAAGGGGATCAAGTATTTTCTGGATAATCCAAGAGCGGCTTTGGCATCTGCTATATCGAATATATCGCCGGTTTTTTCTTTTAATTCTTCAACAGCTTTCATAAAAACTTGATAAGAATAGGATTTTTTATCATCCAATGGCACGATTTTCTTTTCCTGGATAAAAAAGTGATAAAAAGCAGACTGCCATTTTAGAGGGATACCTACTTGATGAAAATACTCTTCCTTGTCTTTTACTTGTGTACCATCAGCCTCTAATAAGGTAATGAGCTGATTGCATCGTTTCTCCCATTCAGGTGGTAAATGAGGAATGAATTCCTCTAAGCAAAGAAAACCACTGTTTCGCTTCCAATATTTTTGCTCAATCGCATAGTCCACTAAAGCTCCTGTGTACCTTTTTAAAGATTGCTTCAACTCACCAATATTGATCCCTTGTAATAAAGGAAACTCCTCATGGAATCCTCGAAGAATCTGGTCGATCGAATTCACGCATTCATCCACTATTTTCATATGCGTAACCTTTGATTGTGAAAATACAATCCATTCATCATCAACCTGCAGCATATCATGCAGGTCTTTATGAGTTATGGATGCTTCTCTAACGATGAAATCTTCATCCACACATTTGTATTGTTCAACCAGCCTTAGAACTCTTTCCTGAGGTGTACCGTGCCGTTCAGACTGAAGAATGGCCATCGTTTCCTTTCCGAACTTGTATTTCCCACCATTCGGCTGAATAATCCAGCCTCCCCCGATAGTTTCAATTGGAGAGGGTCTTCTTAATATAAAACGATCTCCTCTTTTGGCAACAATCGATTCATTAAGCCGGATTTGACATAGAATAGGGTCGGTTTCCGAAACGACTTTATTTCGATCGAAAAAAACGAGCTTCCCCATCACTTCGGAAGTTCCTACATGAACCACAACTGGCATTCTTTGTTTTATAGGATGGTTTACTGTATGTAATACTTCGAGACACACGTCAATCGTGTTGGTCACGGTAAAATGTGTGGATGTGACGAGTACATTTCCTCTTCTCAATTCTTTGTAATCCACTCCAGAAAGATTTATCGCTGCACGCTGACCAGCATAAGCACTACTCTCTTTCCTATGATGGGCTTGAATTTGTTTCGCTTTCGTATGTATTCCTTGAGGTAATATGGTTATTCCCTCTCCAGTTTCCAAGGTTCCTTCAAAAACAGTCCCTCTTACGACTGTTCCCTGACCCTTTACAGTAAAAACTTGATCAATCGGCAGACGAAAATCGCCTCTGATACTTCTTGAAGTCATGCTCTTTAATACATTAACAACTTTCTGTTTTAGCTCTTGGACACCCTCTCCCGATATACTATCTGCCATCAAGACATGGGCACCTTCAAATACTGTTCCCTTCAACTCATCTATCACTTCTTCAAGAGCCATATCCCTTAGTTCTTCCTCAACTTTCGATATTTTCGTCAGCACAACAATGCCTTGAGTGATTCCTAGTAACGCCAGTATATCAAGGTGTTCCTTCGTTTGCGGCATCACACCTTCGTCTGCGGCTACCACTAACACAACGAGATCGATGCCGGCCACACCTGCGATCATCTGGCGAATAAACCGCTCATGACCAGGCACATCTACTACAGAAATTTCCATATCTTCATCTTGATATAATGGGGCAAACCCGGGTTCAATCGAGATGTTGCGCTCCTTTTCCTCCTTTAATCGATCAGTATCGACAGAAGTCAGTGCCTTTGTGAGAGTGGTTTTTCCATGATCAATATGTCCGGCCATTCCAATCGTATAATATTGTTTCCCCATCCTCTCACCTTCTTTCTATCGTTTCTTTTTGAACCGGAAAAATAGGACGCCGGCCATTATGGCAAAACAAATGGTGAATAAGATTCCCTTCCATACATCTCCATCTGAAAAAGATTTCAATACCCACATAAATATAAATAGCGTTATGGCTATATCAAACATCATCATACCTTTTGAGTTTCGAATGTTACTTCACCTGCTGCCCTTTAATTTAGTTGCGTTTCTTTTACTTTATCACAATCCTGCTTCACCATTCCAATAGGTCTAAACTTTGAAATACAAAATACACAACATAACGGCTCTTATTCTATCATTATAGTCCTTAAAACCCTGATTTTGGAATGGGAATTCAATAGAAAAAAGAGAATCACCATTCATGCTGTGATTCTCCTTCGAAAAAGTCTATTCAGATCCCTCATCAATCAATGTTTTCATATCTCCGACAATTTCATCGTATGGGACGTCACTATTGCCACTATACGTTTTGACAACTGTACCTTTTTGATTCACCAAGTAGAAGCTGGTACCATGAATCATCTGATCGGAATTAGGATCGTCGGCTACAATCGAGCGGAAGGAATGTTCCGCAAGGTCCTTTACCTCGTCAAATTCATAGCCTGTAAGTAGTTCCCATTTACTTGTATCTGCTTCAAAGTTTGAAATATATTCTTTTAATGCGTCCGGTGTATCATTGTCAGGATCTACGCTAAAGGAAACGATTTTGTAATCCTCTACCCCTTCTTCTTTCAGCTTTTCTTGAAGCTTCGTTAAATTAAATGTCATTGGTGGACAAACTGTTTCACAATTCGTGAATATGAAATCTGCGATCCAGACTTGTCCTTTCAAATCATTCAAACCGACTTCTTGATTATTTTGATTCGTATAAGAAAACTCTTTCACTTCATAATCTGTTTCTGCTTGAAAGTTACTATTACTGCAACCTGCAAGGAGAATACCGATGATGGTCATCACCACAATGAATGGTTTAGTTTTTGACATCTTTATCTCCTCCGACTTTATCTATATCTCCATTCTATGTTAGTAAAAAGGGGATTAAAAAACAATCAGCAGAGGCAATATTCATTGTCTATTTTGTGAATGCTCTGCTTCCCATCCAACATTAAAGGCTCCCAGACTTCCAGCGTATGCACCTTTCTCTGGAAAAATAGGGGTGTAGGATAACATATCTTGAAATTGTGAAAGGTCCTCTTTTAAAGCAGGATTTGATTTCAACGTACTTCCAATAAACACGAAATGCTTTAACTTATGGGCTTGAGACGCTTGAGATGCTTGAGATGCAAGTAGAATAATGGTTTCTGCTATCATATTCGATAGAGCCCGCAGTTTGTCTGTTTTCTTAGAAGAAGAATCCCCTTTAGCAAAATTAGCAGCTGTCAAATGTTCAGGCACTGGAGAATTCATTGCCTCATAAATGTCTCTCACTGATAAATCAACTAGTTCTCGTTTACCTTCTTTTGATAATCGTACCAGCTCGTGATAGTCAGATTCTCCAGTTAGTAAACCTCCCAATCCCATAAAGGTTCCTCCCCCTAATCCACTACCAAGTAATCTTTCACATCCGTTTTCATCAACCTTAAAAAAAGACGTCCCTGTTCCTATATTTATGAGGATGAACTGTTTCAGGTCTCTTTTTTCCTCTTTAAGGAGAAGTTTAGCTCCACTGCATACCGCTTCGAATTCTCCAACAATACGTGCTTGTGGAAAGGTTTCTCCCCACTTCTCTGCTTTTCCTCCCGTTATATAAAGCTTATGATTTTGGGCCAGGATTGTAAGCCACTGCAGCACACTCTCTTGCTGCTCACTAGAGAAGGTTTTAAAATGAAGCTCGCCATTTTCCTCATACACGATCTTGGTTAACGTTCCACCAGCATCGACCCCGATCACACTCATTCTTCCCGTTCCTGCATTTTTTTCTTTGAAAATAAATAGTGCAGGGTAAAACCATGAACGACCATTATCGTAAGGAAAGCAAGAAAATAATAGAAAACACCTATGACACCATCTGAAGTATCCTCTGTAATGAGCCACCATACCGATGCAAAAAGAAGAAATAAAAATTGAAGAGCGACTCCCTCCAAGAATGGTTTTTTATAGGTATTGAAATCCAACAGTCTCTTCCAGCTCCATCCAATTGCAACTACGGCAGATACTAACAATAATAATATGTAAATACTTATTTTCATCAATGATGCCTCCATTCAAATTATTACTATTTCCATGGTATTCAATTGATCTGGAAAATGAAAGAGAAAATGGGAAAAACACCAATTTATTTTGGTGTTTTTCCGACTTAATCTTATTCCAAGCTTTTGTGATCGTAACGATATGCGTTGAAATGAGTGATATCCACCCTTACTTTCACTTTGTCTAATGAATTGCCTGTTAAATAGAATGAAGGCTGTTCTTCAAGCTTCCTAAACTTTAGTGGATGGTACCTATACCATTTTTCACCTACATTCAGTAAATCCACTTGTTTGTCCAGCCCAATGTTATAAACTTTTTCAATTTCATTTTCCAAAGACTTTTCCAGTGTACTTTTCACTTCTTTATATGGAGCCTCCTGTAATTTTTCAATTAACTCTGCTTTCACACTGACTTCAAGTGAAAATGGGAAAATCACCTTTTTCTTTCTTATATTTTATTTTAGGTTACTTCGTCAAAAGTTTAAATGTAGTCCAGGATTTTTTATCAAAACTTATATTTGGGATGAATGCTGTGCCCATCGGTTCATAGTATTCCCTTAAGAAATGCATTAAACTATAAGCCTAAGCAAGAAATTGAAATTCAGTCATGCTTCCGCTTTGAGAGGATATGACCTCTAATCTGGCGTCGATTCTCTCTTTTAACTCTGGAACGTGTGAAATCAACCCTACTAGTCGGCCACTGCTTTGAATATCCATCAGTGCTTCAATTGCATGGTCCAGAGATTCCGGGTCCAGTGTTCCAAATCCTTCATCAATAAACATTGTTTCAAGTGAGACGCCACCTGCATACTGCTGCACGACATCTGCAAGTCCGAGGGCCAATGCTAACGATGCCTTGAAGCTCTCCCCTCCGGATAACGTTTTAACGTGTCGTTCCTGACCTGTGTACTGATCAAATATGAGAAGCTCTAAACCACTCTGGACGTTTCCTTTGCTTCTATCCGTTTTTCTAATCAGCTGATATCGCCCGGACGTCATTTTGATTAATCGTTCATTTGCCACTTGAAGAATATCTTCGAGGAATGATGCAAGCACATATCTTTCAAATGTTATGCGATTTGCATTTTGCCCCCGGGCCACTTCTGCCAGATGCCCGACCATTTGATATCTGGATTCTAAATGCTTTATTCCTTCATTAATGGATGTCACCCTTGAAAGAATAAGCTTATTCTCTTTCGTATTTGTCATGATTTTATTAAGTTTATCATTTACAATCTTAAGTTCCTCGGTAACACGAGATATGTTTTCTTCAATGCTTTTAACATCAGGCTTATGTTTATCCTGTAAATGCATTTCGATGTCATGTAGACGATCGGAAACGGAACGCAGGTCTTCACCATACGCCTTCACTTTTTCTTGAAGACCCAGGATTTCTGCTTCAGACTTTTTAGCTTCCTGGAATGCTTTATAGTTTGAAAAACCTTGTTCTGTAAGAAGCGTAAGAAATGCTTCACGTTCTGTTTTCAACTCTGCATTAACTTTTTCAATATGGGTTTCATTGTCACTCACTTGTGACTCTTTTACGCTATACATGTTCTCAAGCTCATAGTATTGCTTCTGGGCACGCTCGTATGCAGTCTTCAATTCTTCTCTTTTTTTCTTCTGCTCTTTTAACACTTTGTTATATTGAACTTTTGATCGGAGCTCATAAGGAATATCTTCCTTCACTTTTTGAAGGGTAGTATCCTTCGTAAGGAACAGAGTGTTCAGCTCCTGTAGCTTGTCTAGGTTTTTCAATCTTGAGCCGTCCAGTTCTTCTAGCTTTTCCCTTCCTTTTCTTACTTCTTCCCTCATTACCTTTGCTTGTTCGACTTCACTTTTCTTTTCAACCATTGTACTTTTCAAGGCTTCAATCTCTGATTTCACTTGAGATAGAGTATCATCTATTTCGTTCCGATTAAAGTCGCTTTTCTTTTCACGAATTTTTCGAACGAAATCGTCTATCTGTTCCTGAATACCCTGCATTTTTGTTTCCTCTTGAGCGATCACAAGGCTCATCCTTTTCTCTTCCTGGTTGAGTTCCTCCTGCTTTTCCTTCGCCACTTTCAAATCTTCCTGTGAGGGTAACGAATCAACACTGGCGGCTGGGTGAGGATGATGCTCTGAGCCACAAACGGGGCAAGGAGCGTGGTCAACCAGCCCTTTTGCTAGGTGTGCAGCTTGAGCAGAGTGCCACTTTTCTTCCAAATGAGCCAGAGTTTCTGACGCATCCAATCTTTGTCTCTGAAGGTGACGATACTGTTCTTTTATTTTTTGCTCTTGAATATAGACAATTTGAAATTTTTGATCCAACTTCTCTATTTCATTTACCTGTTCTAAAAAGGATTGATTCTCTTGCAAAGATTTTTCTAATTTAAATAAATCTGCTTGACCATTTTCGCCTTCTTCAAGTCGTTTCTCCCTGGATTTTATACCTTCTTGTAAAAATGAAATCTGCTCTGTCTGTTTTTGGACGATGTCTTGCTGTTGCTCATATCTTTCTCTCATTTCTTTGGTATCTTTCATCAACATATCCAGAGAATCTATATCTTTTTCCATTTCTTCAAGTTGAGTGATTTTCTTTGAAATGTCGTCTCTGAGATTTTCGTTATTTTTTTCTTTCTTGAATGTTTCTTTAGCTACTATAAGCTTATCTGAAATTTCATTCTTTTCTTCTATAAGTTGAGCTAATTGACCCTTCAGTTCCTTCAAGTTTCGATTAAGTTTATGGCAATACTCATCTTGTGGAACTAAACGGGAGGCTCGCTGGGCTAATAAAATGCCCCTATCGATTGATTCGATTTCAGGCTTTAATTTTAAAAGGGATTCTTTCTCAGCTCTTAGTTTTTCTTGAAGTTCGTACTGATTGACCAATCCTTCTGCCTCTTGAAGCTGCTTTTTGAGGGCATCTCTTTTTTCCTGCACACTTTCATAGTTAAGCTGCACTTCTTTCTCCCTTATTTCCATGCTTTCTACGTGAGCAGGGAGAAGTTGAAGAATATGGTGGTCTCTCAATGGATTTTCTAATAATAGTGAATGAAGCTCTTCATTTTCTTCAAAATGAATTCTAAGTAATTCCCTTATTCGTTCTTCCATAGAGGATTCTACCGACTTTTTTAAATCGTCTGCCTCAGATTTCAGTTTTTCCTGGATGGTCTTATAAAGCTCTGTATGGAAAAGACGTTGCAGGATAAGCTCCTTATCTTTACTGTCTGAAGTTAAGAGCTTTCGAAACTCTCCTTGAGGAATCATAAGAATCTGCCTGAATTGATTGGCATCCAGTTGAATTAACCCTTTGATTTTCTCATCCACGTCTCTGACGTTAGCCGCTAGTAGCTGTTCTTTCCCATCTTTATCATATACGTATAATTCAGACCGGGCATTGATGGTTGTGTAGCCTTCTCCTCTTGCTTTCTTTTTGTCCTGCTGAGGAGAGCGCCAAATACGATACAATCTGCCTCTTAAACTGAATGTAAGCTCTACCTCCGTAATAACATCATTACTTGCAAATTGACTTCTCAGTTCAGTCGGACTGCGATCTTCACCGCTTGCTTTACCGTAAATGGCATAGGAAATTCCATCAAAGATAGTCGTCTTCCCTGACCCTGTCTTCCCTGATATCACGAACATTGTGCGGTTCCCCAACGAACGAAAATCAATCGTTTCTCTGCCTGCATAGGGTCCAAAGGCTTGCATCACTAATTGAAGAGGCTTCATACTTGATCGACCTCCTTTCTGGCTTTATCAATAACGTTCTTAAGGATTTCTTCCTTTTCATTGGTAAATTCACCTGTGGTCATATCTCCGTAGAATTCTTTAAACATATCCAGTTCCGACCTTTTCTTATCCTCCAATACTTTGAAAGTATTTTTCTTTTTGGCATCAGTGAGATCCATTTTCCTCTCCAGATGTAAGACGTTCGGATAGACTTGTCGCAATTGATTTATGGGATCGATTAACGTACCTTCATCATGTAACGTGATCTTTAGATAGTCATCGACTTTCTGGGATTGATAGAATGCAGGGTCCAGAAGCTCTTCCATCAGTCCCTGGAGTTCTCTCATATCTTGCTTCGGCTTTAGCACTTCTTCCCGCAAACGGAAGGATCCATCCCCATCCATCTCTACGATGCTCACTGACTTTCGCTGACTCGCTTCAGAAAATGAGTATTTTAATAGAGACCCTGAATATCGAATTGTTTCATGCTTTATAGCATCTGGACTATGAAGATGACCCAGTGCTGAATAATGGAAGGACTTAAACACATCTGCACCGACACAGCCAGATCCCCCAACAGAAAGGGTTCGCTCTGAATCTGTGGTTTTCCCTCCCAGCACAAACGCATGACCTACAAAAACATGCGGCTCATCTGGTTTCATTTTCTCTTCGATTCTCTTCACAATGGCCTCCATCGCAGCATGATGGGAGTTAATAGAATCGTCTTCTAGTATTTGTCTGACATTACCAGGTTCAGCATAAGGAACGCAGTGGAAATGAACCCCTTTAATTGTGATTGGAGTAAAGTCATTTGTCAGTTTTCCTTTTAAGTGAAATTGACTGTGCTTGTACCATGATGAACCGAATGATAGTCGTTCCGCACTATCATGATTTCCAGAAACAGCTACAATCGGTGTCTTTAATTCTACGTTAATTCGGTATAAAACTTCGTCCAACAACTCTACAGCTTCTGTAGGAGGAACGGATCGGTCATAAAGATCACCTGCAATGACAACTGCATCAGGTTCTTCCTTTTTCACAAGTTCAATAAACTCCTCTAATATGTATCGCTGTTCTTCTGTCATATATATGCCATGAACCAATTTACCTAAATGCCAATCGGCGGTGTGAATGAATTTCATCACTGTTTTCTCCTCTCCGGTCAATGAGTATCTCCATAAATTATATCAAACTAAGAAGTTATACGTGAAAGGAAATGTCTTTCCAAGGAACATTCGTTCTCACTTCACCCTATACCTTAATGGATTTCCCAAAACAAGAAAGTGGCTGGGACAAAACTAAAAAACCACGATAAAAAGACAGACAATAGAAGTGTAGGGTCTTTATACCGCTAATGATTTCCGTGCAAGACTACGCTTTCCGCGGGTAGCCCGTGAGCCTCCTCGGCAAGCCTGCGGGGTCTCACATAAGCTACTCTCCCGCAGGAGTCTTCGTCTTGCACTCCAATCAACCCCTGGAAACAGCTAAAATCAAATGATTCGAAAATAAATAATAGACCCGAACAAATCTGCACACTAAGAGGCAGGTTTGTTCGGGTTTGACTTAGGATAAAAAACTTTTGTCCCAGCCTCTTCTATTATTCTTTTAACTGCTGTGGCAGTGTTTGGATCGATGTAATCACGGCATCCAGCCTCGTCTCAATACGATACAGGAGATACATTGTGACAACTATCGGAAACCCCACCTCAGACACAAAAGCGATAATGGTCTCCATCCTTTTCCCTCCTCTCGACTTTAATATAGGAAATTTATAAGAAAAAGGTTACGTATTGTTTATCGAAAAAAAGCGAATCCAGAAGGTTCTGGATTCGCTTTTTTTGATTACCCGTTTAAATCACTGATTAAGCTTGAGCTTACTAACCCAGCTTCATCAAGAATTTCTTTGATTTGGATTTCTGCTTCGTTTAATTTTTCATTGGCTGCCGTTAAATCTGTTTCGCCCTCTTTAGAGAGTGCTTCAGCTTTCATATTATATGATTCTGTCAAGGTCGATTGGAATGATTCCACCGCTTCTTTATGATCACCAAGACTTCCAGGAATCTCCATGCCTTCTATTGCTTTAGCAGAATCAGTTGCAGATGCTGCAGCAGCCTCTTTCATTTTTTCCAACTCTTCTCCTGCAGGAGGCTCTTCTCCTGCAATCGCTTCTTCATATCCATTAAGATCAATATCAACACCATTGACGGTTGTTGTTAAATTTAAATAATAATCCATTAAATCTCCAGCAACATTTGCGTTTTCTTCCGTTGCATTTGTTGTTTCCTCTTTTTTAGCTTCATCAGAACCTGAATCAGAGCATCCAACTAGTGCTAAAGATAGACCCAGACCTAAAAACCATACTTTTTTCATACTTGTTTTCCCCTCTCTGTCTCATTCAACATGTTCAAGTATAGAAGGTAAGCAATTCCTATAGGAAATCGCTTACTTCAATTTATGATAAGCCGGCAAAAAGTATCTTATCACGGAGAGAATCGACTGGTAAAGAAGAATTTTCTAATTTCTCCAAAGTTTAAATCTTATAAATATTTCAAATATATAGCTTGTTTACTATCTGATTACCACACTTTACACACAGGCCAATGGTACCTATAGACTCTAAAAACATTTGAACAAGTTTTTCTTCCATGGTATAACATATATATACTTATTTTCGGGGCTGGTTGTAGAGCTGGTGCATGCCTAGGTCTTCAAAACCTCTTGGGAGGCGCGTGCCGTCTCCGCTGGGTTCGATTCCCAGGCAGTCCCGCCATATCTTCACACACGAAAGAGCCCTTATGTTCGTTCCATAAGGGCTCTTATTTTATTGGTTTTGTAAGGTTTCCCTCCTTTTTCTCTCTGAAGCTTGAACAGCTTCAAACATGATATGGAAGGTAGTTCCTTCTCCCTGCTCGCTTTGCACCCTGATGTCCGCTCCATGATCACGAAGAATTCTCAAACATATGGTGAGGCCTAAGCCCGTTCCCTTCGTCTTCGTTGTGAAGAATGGCTCCCCGAGTTTATCCAGCGTTTCATTTTTCATGCCTACTCCCTCATCTTTGAAGGTTAATTGAACCTTGTTATAAGAGGTCAAGTCTGCACTTATCGTAATCGTTCCTCCATGAGGCATCGCTTCTATGGCGTTTTTAAGTAAGTTAATAAATACTTGCTTTAGCTGATTTTCATCTCCACGAATATGGAGCTCCCTTTCATGAAAATCGGTTTGGATTTCAATATTATATAAAATGGCATTCGTATTTAATAATTTCGCAACATGATCAAGGGTCTCAATAATATTGATTCGTCTATATGTAACGGATTGCGGCTTTGCGAGAATCAATAATTCGCTCAGCACAAGTTCAATCCTCTTAATTTCAGAAAAGACAATTCCTAAGTATTCCTTCGTCTTCTCATCGGCATCATCTCTTAATAACTGTAAGAAACCGTTGATCGACGTAAGGGGATTACGTACCTCATGTGCAATTCCGGCTGCTAATTGCCCGGCGACAGATAGTTTTTGAGATTCTATGGCTAACGTTTCATTCATTTCAATCAATTCTTCTTCATTATGTACTCTTTCGGTAATGTCTGAGATGGTTCCTACCGTTCCTAGAAGTTCACCGTTTTCATTGTAGTTTAACTTAACATTCACTTCACCCCAACGAAACTGACCATCCCTCTTCTGATAAGAGAAGTCCATTTTCATTTTCTCCTTTTTCATGCTTATACTTTGTCTTATCATTCGAAGGATTTCATGACGTTCATGTAGGGATATAAAATGAAGTGCATTCTTATGTAAACTTTCTTTAACCGTATATCCCGTGAAGTCTTCCCAGGATTGATTCAGAAATTGAAACTCTCCTTTGGAATTGGTATGAAAGACAACTTCATCGATGCTCTGAAGCACATGCTGCATTTCTTCATTTAGAAGCTTCACTCTCTCCTCACTCTTTCGCAGGGCAGCCAAAGTTTTATAGCTTGTGTCATAATTTTTCCCCATATAGTAGCTAATGAAGAGAATTAATAGAGTGAACACCAAATCCACTTTCAAATCCACTGGATAATGCAGAACAAAGTAATAAATAAAATCCCATGTCAAGACTAGTAAAAGTCCAATGAGCACTGATACTATTCTCCCTCTATATATCATCCTGTGAGCCCCCTATCCATCCAGCACGAGAATCGAAATAGAAAGAATTTTCGCGATATTTGTTATTTAATAGTATATCATTTCTAATTAAGAACAGTATAGACTTCTTTTGTAAAAACAGCGATATTCTTGTCACAAGCTTTTCCCTTGTCTATAATGAATACGATACATACGCTTTTTGAAAAATTGAGGTGAAAGCATGCTTGAAGGTTGGTTCTTATATTTCATACTGTTTTGGGTCGTATTTTTAGTGGCTTCATTTGCTATTGGTGGATTCTTTATGTTCAGGAAATTCTTAAAGAGATTTCCTAAAGAGGATGGAAAATCCGATTTGGACTGGGAAGAGCATTATGTGAATGAAACCATCCATTTATGGGGTGATGAGGAAAAGAAAATGCTCAATGAGTTGGTCACACCCGTACCCGAATTATTTAGAGACGTAGCGAAGCAAAAAATTGCAGGTAAAATTGGAGAATTGGCTTTAAAAGACAGAGCCTCTTCCATTACTCAGGAATTAGTCATAAGAGGGTATATCCTGGCGACTCCGAAACGGGATCATAAGTTTCTTCGAAAAAAACTAAACGAAATGCAAATAGATGTAACCCCTTACGAACATTTATTCTAGGTGACAGGAAGGAAAAAGGATGGGATCGATACTTATTATTCCGATTGTGCTATATTTAATTTTTATCATAGGTGCGGCATTTCTATTTTACAAATGGAAGAAAGCAAAAAAAGGTAAACGATAGTCGTTTACCTTTTTATATGATTAATCAATGGGATCTTCTGCCTTTCCGTATCTAATGACGTCAAGTATTGCTTGTCCATCACTTGGTTTCCCCTCTCCATTCCGAAACGGAAACAATGAAAAGAATATAAAATAAACGGAGAAATACACAAATTGATAGAAAAAGATGTGAACAGGAATGACCCCTTCAAATATCAGGAAGTTAATGGCTAAAATTGCAAACAGGTTAAATAAACTTCCAGACATATAAATAAGCACATGAACCCACACCTTGTTATACTTCAATTCTGTATATTGACACCAACCTTCCATAAAATACATTCTCTTCACTTCCAATGGACCAATGCTCATTAAATGCTTTCCGGTTCCAATGCAAAATTTTATCTTTGCACCAAATATGCGAGCGACGAAGATATGACCTGCTTCGTGGACGATGGTGACCAATGGCAATGTTAAAAAGAATGCAAGGAAGAACGTCCAAATATCTGCCAGCGTAAACAATACTTATCCCACCAATATCTCTTGTGATTTTCTTCATCTCTCTCTTTGCCCTAAATGATTCAACCCTAAGCATATTGGTTTGCTTTGTAAAGAAATCGTAATCTTATGTGAAGAAATTTACAAAAAAAGCAGCGTGATAGGAATCACCCTGCTTTTTTTCCTTAGGAATTAAATTGAATTCGTTGTTACGTCTTGTTGCTCCTGGTGCAGCTTTCTATATTGAAGATACATGGTGATTCTCCATGGAACAATCATACCAAAGGCAAGAATCCAAAACATTCCACTAAGTTCACCATAATCAATCGATGCACTAAGAATGGACTTGGCGAGAATTCGTATTAATAGGAGTCCTATCAAAATAAACGCGAACGCTTTAGACCGTTTTAAATAAATATCATTATCACGAATTTCGAATTTGGAAGTCTTAATCAACAATATAGAAAAGATCATTCCTACGGTAATCGATTCTAGAAATTGTCCAAAAGTGACTCGAAAAACAGGAAATAAGAACATTAACGCCCCTGTACTCATAAACAAAGGAGGTAAGATAATCTTCTTGCTGCTAACAGGCTTTTTCTGAGCCTTCATTCTAATAAATATCACCATAAAACCCATGCAAATCGCAACAATGGATGAAGCAATCATCATAAACCATCATCAACCTTTTATTTTCTACTTTCATACCTTTCCCTATTATAGCCCAAATGAGAGAAAAACGAAAACACAAAAAAGAGAGATTAAATAGTGCCTTAACCTCTCTTTCGATTTTATCATCCTAATACTCTTTTGATGGCTTCCTCTACCCGTACTTCGTCAAAGGGTTTCACAATAAAGTCCTTTGCTCCCGCTTCAATGGCTTCCACCACTACCTTTTGCTGTCCCATAGCTGAACACATGATTACTTTAGCTTTGGGGAACTCGGATAAAATTCTCCTAACCGCTTCTATTCCATCCAGCTCAGGCATCGTGATATCCATTGTCACAAGGTCGGGCTGAAGCTCACGAAACTGTTCTACGGCTATAATTCCATTCTCTGCTTCTCCTATGACTTCGTGACCGCCAGAGGAAAGCATGCTTCCAAGTGTCATTCTCATAAATTTCGCATCATCCACTACAAGTATCGTTGCCACAGATGTTTCCTCCTCGTATACGCTACCCGGTGTCTATTGTTGAATATTATTTCCTGTTTCATCCATTTTAACTATACCATAAAACGTAATGAACTGTATATTCAATTCTATTGCATTGTTGGTTTAAAACCCAGTGAACCCTCCAAATACAGAAGTAAGGTAAGCTAGAATGACAGTCATCCAATCAAAGAACAGCATGATCCCTACTACAATCATCACATACCCTCCTACCTTTACAATCTTCCCACTGTTTTTTCTGATCCATTGCATTCTTCCGATAAAGAATGACAGAATGAAAAACGGAATTGCAAATCCTAATACGTAAGCTGTCATATACATAACGCCCGAACCTGGATTAGAGGCGGCAAGGGCCAGAACGGAAGCAAGAATCGGTCCGGTACATGGTGTCCAACCGGCCGCGAATGCCATTCCGATTAATACGGAGCCAAAAAAGCCTGCCGGTCTATTCTTGAATTCAATGCGACGGTCCTTCATCAATGTTTCAGGGGTAAATACTCCGACGACTACCAATCCAAATACGACAATGAAGATAGCCCCAAGCTGACGAATGAGATCTTTATAATCCAAAAAGAAGTTTCCGATAAGGGAAGTGCCGAAACCGATTGCGATAAAGATTGCCGAGAAACCGACTAAGAAAAATAACGTATGTAATAAACTTCTTCTTTGAAGCATCGCATTATCCGTTTTGAGCTCATTAACACTCATTCCTGTTATATAAGAAAGAAAAGCGGGATATAATGGAAGGCAGCATGGAGAGATGAAGCTTAGGAAACCAGCTCCAAATGCTAAGAAAATATTAATATCAGACATTTTTACAACTCCTACATTTCAGTATATATCTCTATTCTATCAAACAAAACCGGTTTCTATGAGGAATGTTTGTGTGAAAGATTTGTGACCATTATATTACATTCACATTTTACTTTTTCAAATGTGTTAAACTCTCTTTTCTTTTTATAAAAACCAATAATTTTGCTTTGAAAAACAGTTCGATTTTCGTTATACTAATAAAAAGTTACAGTTATTACTAGTTTTGTATTCCCTTTGTAAGGACATACAAAAGAAAGGAAACAGCCGTGTCTAAAAAAGAGCTTCTCGAACGAATTGAAAAAAAGCGTGCTCAATTAATTGATATTGTTGCTGAAAATGGACTCACGTCACCTCAAGCTATTCAATTTAGTCAGGAACTTGATCGTCTGTTAAATAGCTACAACTCCCTATACATAAAAAAATGCTCACCTCAAATAAGCTAAAGCATTATTGATTACAATTATACTATTCTAATATAAATATTAACGATCAAAAGGCAGACCCTTCTTCTATATGGTCTGCCTTTTATACGTTTAAGAACCAGATATGGCATCTTCTATGCCATCTGCTAAACCATTTTGTAGAAGATACATTTTATGATAAATGCCTTTTTGAACAAGTAATTCCTGATGACTTCCTCTCTCTACAATTTCTCCTTGATGAAGGACCAGGATCAGGTCAGCATCTTGAATGGTAGAAAGCCTGTGAGCAATGGCAATCGTTGTTCTTCCTTTTCTCATCCTTGATAACGCCTCTTGAATAGCTTCTTCCGTTTCCGTATCGATGTTGGCCGTTGCTTCATCCAGGATAAGGATTTTCGGTCGGGTTGCGATGGTTCGCGCAAAAGCGATTAATTGCCTTTGGCCACTCGAAAACGTTGATCCCCTTTCAACCACTGGATGCCTATATGCATCAGGTAGTTTTTCTATAAAAGTATTGGCTTGAACGAATGTGGCAGCTCCCTCCACTTCTATATCCGTCAACTCTTCGGAATGAAGCTTGATATTATCTCTGATCGTTCCGAAGAAGAGAAATGGATCCTGCAGGACAAGCCCCATTTTCCCACGGAGCTCTTCTACTGGATAAGACTTAATGTTTTGACCGTCTATTAGAATATTCCCACGTTCAAATTCATAGAACCTCATGAGTAAATTGATGATTGAGCTCTTACCACTTCCTGTGTGCCCTACTAGAGCAACTGTTTCTCCCGGGCTTGCAGTAAATGAAATATTCTTAAGTACATCTCTCTGCCCATCGTAAGAGAACGAAACATTGTCAAATGTTATTTCCCCTTCACTGATTGTGCCTTTCGAATGAATATCTACATTCTGTGCAGGAGAGAGTTCATTTTCATCCAGCAGCTTAAAGACACGGGAAGAGGCAATGATAGCCTGTTGAAACATGGATAGTCTCATCATGATTTGATTGACAGGCTCAAAGAATCGGTCCAGATAATTTACAAATGCATATAATACGCCTATCTCAATTGGTTGATTGAATGATGTCACGCCAAAATAACTTAACACAACTATCAAGGCAGCCACATACACCAGATCAATGGCGGGTCTTAATAATAATCCATCCACTTTAATATTTTTCATTCCTGCTAAATAATGTTTTTCATTAATATCGCCGAATTCTTCTCTTAGTCTTCTTTCCTGCCTGAAAACTTGAATGATGGACATTCCCTGAAGAGACTCATTAAGCTTTGCATTAAGCTGACTCAATCTCTCACGCATATCCTGATAGAAGATGGCACTAAATTTGCGGTAAAGATTCATAATCATAAAAATGAGCGGCAAAATAAATAAACAGAAGAAGGCAAGCCGTGTATTGAGTGCAAACATGGCGATAAAGATACCTGTTAATAGGAATGCTCCCTGAATGAAGGATACCAACACACTCACAAACATATCTTTAATTGCTTCCGTATCATTGGTCACCCTGGAAACAATACTTCCTGCCGGGGTTTCATCGAAATACCTCATTCCTAAACCCTGTACCTTCGTAAAAACATCCACACGAAGCTGCTGAATGATTTTCAGGGCTATTTCCTGGAACTTCAATAATTGAAAGTAAGAGATCAATACATTTCCGATTTGTATGAATAAATAGGTCGCTCCCAATCCCACAAGTGGACCGTACGGAAACTCTCTTGGGGTTAAATAATCGTCTATAAAGACCTTGATGATGATTGGTCCAAAAACATCGCCGATCGTGGTCAACAACAATAACGAAAATGCAAATAAAATCGTTTTCTTATGCGGCTTTGTATATTTCATTAGGCGAAAAAAAATGTTTCGATGCTCTTTCGCCGTTAAAGTCGGTATAGTATCCATATCTTATCCCCCAAACTCCACTATTTCTTCTAACTGTTGACGCAGATACATTTCCCGATACCATCCTTTTTTCTTCATTAGTTCACTATGAGTGCCTCTCTCCATAACCTTTCCTTCTTCAAGAACGATGATTAAGTCTGCATGTTGAATGGCACTTAATCGATGAGAAGTGATCATGGTCGTTTTTCCGGCTCTATTTTCCTTTAATGATGTCAAAATGGATTCCTCTGTCTTTGCATCAACAGCAGACAACGAGTCGTCAAGAATGAGTACCTCTGGATTCATTAACAGGGCTCTCGCAATCGAGATCCTTTGCTTTTGTCCACCAGACAAGGAAACGCCTCTTTCACCGACCACAGTACCGTATCCGTCACTGAAATGAATAATATCATCATGGATATGTGCAAGTGCAGCCGCCTCTTCCACTTTTTCTTTCGGGGTAAGTGGAAGAGTGAAAGCTATATTCTCAAGAATCGTGGCTGAAAAAAGAAAATGATCTTGAGGCACATATCCTATACTTTCACGTAAACGGGTTAATTTATATTCCTGGATCTTCTCCCCGCCGAAAGTTATTTCTCCGTTATACCCTTCAAATTCCCTTAGTAATAATCTTAGTAGGGTTGTTTTACCTGCTCCCGTTTTCCCTACGATTCCTAACGTTTGACCTTTCCTTAAGGAAAAGTGAATATTCTCTAAAACATGCGCATCTTCATTTGGATAAGAAAAGGACTCAATCTTATATTCTATATTTCCAGAAGGAACTCGATCCAGTGCTCTTTCGTGATCTTTAATGTCTACCCTTTCATTTAACACCAGAGATACACGGTCGTAAGACGCACGTCCTCTTTCTACAATATTGAATAACCAACCGAATGCGAGCATCGGCCAAATGAGAAGTCCCAGGTAGGTAGTAAAAGAGATTAATTCTCCTATTGTCAGTTCTCCACTCACGACAAATCTTGACCCAAATACAATGGATAGAAAGAAAGAAATTCCTACTATTATTGAAATGGTCGGATCGAAAAGGGAATCCACTTTTGCAACAGATATATTCTTTTGCACTACATCTTCGGATTGCTTTCGAAATGATTCGATATCCTCTTTCTCTTGTCCAAACGTCTTAAGAACCTTGATCCCCGTTACACTTTCCTGCGTTTTATCATTTAAGGATGAGAATGCTTCTTGTGCTTTATGAAAGCGTTTATGTAAAAGAGTACCATAAAAACTCGTCAGCATAGCCATGAACGGCATTGGGATCAAAGCAATAAGGGTAAGCTTCCAACTGATTGTAAAAGCCATGGCCAGAATTACGAATCCTCCTGTAGATATGGAATCTACAAATGTTAATACTCCAACTCCTGCGGTTTGTTGAATTGCTTGAAGATCATTTGTGGCATGCGCCATCAAATCACCGACTCTTCTCTTTTGATAAAAGGAGGGCGACATTTTGGTAAAATGATGATACAAACGATTCCGGAGCAAGCGGGAAAGTTTGGTCGCCGAACCAAAAATCATGATCCTCCATACAAACCGAAGTCCATACATTGATAGAGCCGTGGTGATGAGTATGAAAATCCACTTCAACATGTCTTCACGGGTCAATGAGTCCGCTTTAATACTGTCCACAATAATCCCTACAATCTTTGGTGGAATCAATTGAAGAAATGCAACAAATAAAAGCAGGATGGTTCCTGTGATATATGACTTTTTTTCTTGTAGAAAAAACCACTTTAAATCTAAAAAGACCTTCATTCTGTCTCCCCCGTATCTATAATAAATCGACTCTTTATTTTACCAAATTTCAAAAAAATGAGAAATCTTTTTTTGAAATAAGCTATATAAACACAACAATCTTTGCTAATAGAGCTTTACGACAAGAGCCTTAATAAGCCTAATATACAAAAAGAACACCTCTTAATGTCTTAAGAGATGTTCTTATAGTTTACTAATGGATTTGAACAAATGGTTCTTGGTCCACTTCTTTTACAATGGTTGCTTTCAAACCCTTTGGTGTCTTCACATATAGGTAAACCGGCGTGTGAGGGAAGTAATCAACGATCTCGGGGCCAATCGCCTGAGAAAAGCCAATTAGTTCTGTTTCTTTCACCATACCTGTATGTACATCAATCACGAGTTTATTCAAGGTGTCCTTTTGGTATAAGGCTTTTCCGACAAATTCAATATCCTGGTGTGAAAAATATTTCGAAACATAATCTTCTAAATCACGTATCCGATTATGTAAATCTCGATCTTTCTCTTCCCCTTCATCACTAGGGAAGTAATAATATTTATCCGTAACATCATTCCATTTTTTTACAGTCTTATCATTTTCGTCAACATAACTGGAAGTAATATAGTTGCCGGACACTACGCTATTCAATGGTTGAAGTTTGTATAGGGATATCAGTATAGGTACATCTTTTAGTTCCTTATTGGATTTCACCCTACTGACAACGGTGTTAGCTATCTTTTTTCCGTATTCTTCTAACTGTTGGTCATCGATCTTTACCTCATCAAAATGCATGAGTTTATTTTCATCTTCTACACGAATATAATCTACGGTATTCATAGAAAGACCGAGGGAAATCCCTTTTATTTTCCCTTCTGAGTCAACGTAGTTCTGTTCATGGATATAAGCGAGATACATGGGATTCTTTTTTTCAAGCTCCATTCGTTCTTCCCAGCCCATATCATCCGTAATCTCCAGAGTAGGATTAAGCCCTAATTTATTTGATTTAGACTTTCTTCCCAACCATGAATTTAGATCTTTAAGATATTGACCTTCCTGGTACACAAAATCCTCTGGTGAAAAATGCTCGGTGGATAAAGACATGAGGCCTGTTTCGATTTCATCCATATCACTGCGGTTGTTAATCATCATCGTTATGAGACCACGATTGATTGACTTCTTC
The DNA here is from genome assembly GCF_056838065.1 of Rossellomorea sp. H136. Lineage (NCBI taxonomy): Bacteria > Bacillati > Bacillota > Bacilli > Caryophanales > Bacillaceae > Rossellomorea > Rossellomorea sp. H136. The sequence goes on along the minus strand of NZ_CM166371.1, from coordinate 2,197,391 downwards.
TCTTTGTTCACTTTATAATTTAAATATTCGCGCGCTTCTCCAGCTGCACTATTTTGAATTTCAAGCGTTTCTTCATCCATCACTTCTTGAGGCTTATTGCTGCAACCGGCAACAATAATCATGAGAGACAGTGAAGCAATCATCCATTTTTTCATATAACTCCCTCCGGACTATATTCTATCACAAATTCAATTTTAATCTGAATGATAATCAGTAAGTTTTTATGAATTGACTAAAATAATCATTTTAGCCTAAATTACGAAAGAACGGGTTATAAGCGCATTATCGTAAGTAGTATAGTCACAAATAGAAAAAGCACTCATCACCTGAGTGCTTCTATCTATTACTTCATGTTCTTATTCATTGCATTCATCATTTGATTGATTTTCTTTTGGGAAGGTTTTTGACCCATTTGCATCATCATCATGCGTAACATTTGCTCGTTAATTGGTGGATTTTTCTTAAGATAGCTCATCATATATTTACGAGCAATGAAAAATCCTAGTGCAACTCCAGCAAGTAATGCTAGAACTCCAACTAGAATAAGTAACCCAGTCGTTGACATACTCTTACTTCCTCCTTCATGTTGTCCTTATAAAAGTGTACTAAACCATGAAACATTATACAATATTTCTGTCATAATTTCTTATTAATATATAAATTTTCTTTGTTTTATCGGTTTTAACCACCCAAAACGTTCATTTTGGATATCAATGGCGAGCAGCTGGCCCATATTTCTGCGCAGGATTTCAAAAAAGACATATTCAGATTCATCGTGCCCCCAAGCATTGAGCGTCATCCATTTTTCATTGAGAACAAGTGTAGCACCTGAATCAATCCTTTCAATCGTTGCAACAGAATCAACCCAAGTCGCTCCTTCAATTTTAATGATCTCGTGCTGCAGGAGTCTTTGTGTAGGAAGGTATGGAATTGGCCTAGTAATGTAATTTACTTGTTTCGAGATGATATCGTGAAGCTCCCCTGAACTTGCTTCCCATTCGGAAAACAGCTGATAGAATATTCTTTCCCGACCATAATAGTGCTGAACAAACATTTCTTCAATCCAATAGATTTGATAGTTTCGCACCTTTACACCCTCCTACCTTTCTTTCATATAGTATAAATCAACTAGAAAGGAGTCATTGTCGGAAATTGTTGAAAATCTACACTAGTTTTGTCGAAGGGCAAGTTAACTCAAAATATCGGTGATTGTCTCAAGTTGTAATATTTAGGGACTTATCTTCATTTAACCTACTCTCTTCCAAACATACTCTTTTTCATCGACAATTACATTTAAAAAAGGTCGACTCCTTTAAGAGTATTAAGGAGTCGACCTTTCATGTCTTTAATTTATTACTGAATCAATGCTTTGATTCTTGAAACTACATTGTCTGATGTAAAGCCGTACTCTTCCATGACTCTTGCTCCAGGAGCAGATGCACCATATCCATCAATAGCTAAAATGTCGCCTTCGTCTCCTACATAGCGATCCCAACCCATTGGAGATCCCATTTCGATAGCAAGACGTTTTTTCACACTCTTAGGCAGAATAGATTCTTTGTATTCTTTTGATTGTTTCTCAAAGCGATCCCAAGATGGCATACTTACGACAGATACGCTGATTCCCTCTTTTTCAAGTGCATTTTGAGCGTCTACTGCTAAATGCACTTCAGAACCAGTTGCAATCAGTAAGGCATCAGGCTGTTCCTTGCCTGAAGCAGATACCACATATGCACCTCTGTTAACGCCGTTATATGCTTTATCTGCAGTACCTTTAAGAGTTGGGAGGTCCTGACGCGATAGAACTAACATCGTAGGCTGATCCTTAGACTCTAAGGATAATTTCCAGGCTGCAGCAACTTCATTTCCGTCACCAGGGCGGATGACAGAAAGGTTAGGCATGGCACGAAGCGAAGCGAGCTGTTCTACAGGTTCATGTGTAGGTCCATCTTCTCCGACAGCGATACTATCATGAGTGAATACATATGTCACAGGTAAGCCCATTAGAGCTGCTAAGCGGATAGCGGGTCTTAAATAGTCACTGAATACGAAGAATGTTCCTCCGAATACGTGCAGACCGCCGTGAAGAGCCATACCATTCATAGCTGCACCCATACCGAACTCACGAACACCGAACCAGATATTACGACCTTCATACGATTCATGAGTAAAGTCTGCTTCATCTTTAATCATCGTCTTGTTAGATCCGGCTAAGTCAGCTGATCCACCAATGAATGAAGGAAGATTCTTTGCAATCGCATTTAAAACTTCACCGGAGGAAGCTCTGCTTGCTAGTGCATTTCCTTCTTCATATACCGGGATATCTTGATCCCATCCTTCTGGAAGACCGCCTTTGATTGCTGCTTCTAATTGGACAGCAAGCTCTGGATGCTCCTCTTTATATTTTATGAATAAGTCAGCCCAAGCTTCTTCTTTTTCAGAACCTTCTTGTTGGATTTTTTCCTCGAATCTGCTGTAAACTTCCTCAGGCACATGAAAATCCTGCTCAAAAGTCCATTGATAAGCTTCTTTAGTAAGCTTCATTTCATCTTCACCAAGTGGAGCACCGTGCACAGCGGATTTCCCTGATTTATTTGGAGCTCCGTATCCGATGACCGTCTTAACTTCGATCATAGTTGGACGGCTAGTATCACCTTGAGCCACTTCGATTGCTTTGGAAATTTCATCAAGGTCATTCCCGTCTTCAACACGAATATATTGCCAACCATAGGATTCAAAGCGGCCTTTCACACTTTCAGAGAAAGATTTGTCTAATTCTCCATCAAGTGAAATATCATTTGAATCATAGAGAACTACAAGTCGACCTAATTTCAAGTGAGCTGCTAATGATGCTGCTTCAGAGGCCACCCCCTCCATTAAGTCTCCATCTCCACAAATAGAATATGTAAAATGGTCTACTATATCGTATTGATCCTTATTGTATGTAGAAGCTAAGTGCCTTTCAGCTAATGCCATACCGACTGCCATACCAATTCCTTGGCCAAGCGGTCCAGTCGTGGCTTCAACACCTGGGGTATGTTTGTATTCCGGGTGACCCGGTGTTTTACTTTCCCATTGACGGAATTCTTTAAGATCTTCCATTGAAACGTCATAACCCGATAAATGAAGAAGGCTATATAATAGCATTGATCCATGACCAGCGGATAAAACGAAGCGATCCCGGTTAAACCACTCAGGATTTTTCGGATTATGATTCATGAATCTTGTCCAAAGTGCATACGCCATCGGAGCTGCTCCCATAGGCATTCCGGGGTGTCCAGAACCTGCTTTTTCAATTGCATCGATGGATAATGTACGGATTGTATTAATTGCTAATTGATCTGTGTTATCAAACATATGTCAGACATCCTTCCTTTTAATGTACCTTATTAATATTAATCTTCTTTGATAGTTTATACAACTATCTTGAATGATAACATGACTTTATAGTCCTTGAAAATAAAAACCCTTATGAAAACATAAGGGGGGAAAATGAAAAAAACTGCCCGGTCCAAATAAAATGGACCGGGCAGTTCATTAAATTAATGCATTTTCTTTTTAGTTTGTATGTCCTGAATCTTCTTAGGCGTCACTTCATTACCTTCCGGATCAAAGATTCTTGTATTTTCAATGGTCCCTTTCATCGATTGACGAAAAGTTTCCAGGTATTCTTTTCTCAACTTGGACTGCTCTTTTGCTTCTTGTTCGGTTAGTCCGCTACTCTTAGACTTCTTGGCAAGTTCATTGATTCGATTCATTTTTGTTTTTGAAAGCATCTATAAAAACTCCTTTATTGCCTAATCAGCAAAATCTAATATACAACTAATAGTTAAGCTTAATACTATCGTCATGTTACTAGATTAAAGGAGATAAAACAAGAGTTACGCATTTTCCAACGAAGACATATATTCTTTAAAACGCCTATGTACGGTAGCTTTGGAGACATCATACCCAAACCCTCTTAAAGTGGCTGCAATTTCAGCAAATGTCAGTTCGTTCTTTCTTAACCTGACAATTTCCTCAACGGGTACTTCAATCCGCTCCCTTCCATCTGCATTCCCTTTATTTTTCAGATTTTTATGAGGTTGAAAACCATTTTCCACTGCCCTTTTCATCCCTCGTCTGATTTTTAAATTATGGAGTTTCCTTTGATACTCCTCAACCATGCTTACGATATTAATCACCATAGAATCTGATTCAGATAAGTGAAGCTCCCCACTATGTGTTTGACTGATGATCTTGACTTCCTCTTTTAATAAACAATGAATGAGAGCAATTTTGGCATTCCCTCTGCCAATTCTTGTTTCGTCCTGTATGAGAACAGCCCCAATCGACTCATCTTTAATCAAATCAAGAAGTTCAAGAACACCCGGGCGATCTAATTCAAAACCGCTCGCTTGATCTTTAATGATAGCAACCACTTCGTATTGGTGTTCTTTTGCTAATTTTGCTAATTCCTCTTCTTGACGATCCAAAGATGTTTCCTGTGTATCTTTCTTTGTACTGACTCTGCAGTAAATTACTGCCTTCATCTTCTATCCCTCTATTCTTCGTTCATTACCAATTCATAGTCTGAATGGGTGGATAATGTTGGATTTTCTATAGGTAACACAAGTGATTCACCGGGTTTGATTGAGAAAGATGTGAGATTGTTTTCCTCTCCTACCCAAGCGATAAATTCTTCCACAGTCATAGAATATTCTTCATTGTACTGTTTGGCAATAGTCCAAAGTGTGTCCCCATCCTGAACGGTGATGCTTTGATATGACGGCTGGTTTGCCATAAATAATAGCAAATAGGCTGCAGATAAAAGCGCTAAAACAAATAATATTATAATGTAAGAGAAACGATTCCAAATGTGAGTTAACATAAAAAATACCTCCATACGAATGTTTGTTCTGTTTTTGTTATATTTATTGTAATACGAACATTCGTTTGGTGTCAACAAGAATTCGAACTTATGTTTGTACCAGCTGGAAAGACATGCTATAATGGGAACATAAGATCTATAATAGAGGTGCGTGAACATGACAAAATTGTCTAAAAGACAGCAAGACATACTAGAATATATTAAAATTGCAGTAAGAGAAAAAGGGTACCCACCTTCCGTACGGGAAATCGGGGAAGCCGTTGGTCTTGCTTCTAGTTCTACCGTACACGGACATCTGGCCAGGTTAGAGAGCAAAGGTCTTATTCGCAGAGATCCCACTAAACCTAGAGCCATCGAAATCTTAAATCTTGAAGAGGATACGATTCCGCGTCAGCGGGTTGTGAACGTTCCTTTAATCGGTAAGGTTACAGCCGGTCAACCCATTACGGCTGTGGAGAATGTCGAGGAATTCTTCCCACTGCCTGAGCGTATGGCACCTTCAGATGAACAGGTCTTCATGCTGGAAATCATGGGTGACAGTATGATAGAAGCCGGGATCTTGGATGGGGATTTTGTTATCGTGCGTCAGCAGCAAACAGCAAATAATGGAGACATCGTCGTAGCGATGACAGAGGAAGATGAAGCGACTGTAAAACGCTTCTTTAAAGAAAAGGATTATGTTCGATTACAACCAGAGAATTCGACTATGGCTCCGATCATTTTACGAAATGTATCCATTTTAGGAAAAGTTGTCGGAGTTTATCGTCAAGTACATTAATATGTTTAAGCCGCTATGTATAATAGCGGCTTAATTTTATCTATACTTTTGAAGACTCAAAAAAAGCAGTGGGTGGTAGCATTTTTCGCTACCACCCACTGCTTTTAATTAATAGCAATTTTCATGGATTAATACATTTGAATGTATTGCTCGCGCTCCCATGGATGAACTTGTGTACGGAACATATCCCATTCGATCTCTTTCGCTTCTACGAAATGTTCGAAGATGTGTTCTCCAAGAGATTTAACGATTACTTCATTTGTTTTAAGGTTTTCTAATGCAGCGTGTAATGTTGCTGGAAGATCTACGATTCCCGCTTCTTCACGCTCTTTTTTGTCCATAACATAAATGTTACGGTCGATTGGCTTAGGAGCTGGAAGGTTATTTTTGATTCCATCTAATCCAGCTGCCAGTAATACAGCCATCGCCAGGTATGGGTTAGCTGCCGGGTCAACACTACGGACTTCAACACGTGTGCTTAATCCACGAGAAGCAGGGATACGGATTAAAGGGCTGCGGTTACGAGCAGACCATGCAACATAACAAGGTGCTTCATATCCTGGTACTAAACGCTTGTATGAGTTTACAGTCGGATTCGTGATCGCTGTAAAGTCAGTTGCATGTTTAATGATACCTGCAAGGAATTGACGAGCAGTATCGCTTAATTGCAGATCTCCCTTTTCATCGAAGAAAGAGTTTTCCCCATTTTTGAATAGGGACATGTTACAATGCATTCCTGATCCATTTACACCAAATAAAGGCTTAGGCATGAATGTTGCGTGTAATCCATGCTTACGTGCAATCGTTTTAACCACTAGTTTAAATGTTTGGATATCATCACATGCTCTTAATGCACTTGCATATTTAAAGTCGATCTCATGTTGACCAGGGGCAACTTCGTGGTGAGATGCTTCGATTTCAAAGCCCATTTCTTCTAGTTCTAATGCGATATCACGACGGCAGTTCTCACCTAAATCTGTAGGAGCTAAATCGAAATAGCCACCGTTATCGTTTAATTCTAATGTCGGCTCACCATTTACGTCTAATTTAAAGAGGAAGAATTCTGGCTCAGGTCCAAGATTGAAGTCAGTAAACCCTAGCTCTTCCATTTGACTTAGGATGCGCTTTAAATTGTTCCGCGGATCTCCTTCGAATGGAGTGCCATCTGGATTGTAGATATCACAGATCAGTCGGGCTACTTTTCCTTTTTCAGCTGTCCATGGGAATACTAACCAAGTGTCTATATCAGGGAATAGGTACATATCTGATTCTTCAATTCGAACAAATCCTTCAATTGAAGATCCGTCAAACATCATCTTGTTATCTAATGCCTTCTCAAGCTGACTAAGAGGGATTTCTACGTTCTTAATCGTGCCCAGAATGTCAGTGAATTGCAGTCGGATGAACTTTACACCTTCTTCATTCGCTAATCTTAAAACATCTTCTCTAGTATACTTTGCCATTTACGTGTTTCCTCCTCAAGTTTATTAAAGGTTTTTATTTAATGAAAAAAGCGAGACATGTCACCTTGACGCAAAGATGCTTTAGTAAATCGACCGGAATGCATCAATTCATTTCGAAGTAATTTTCGCAGCTCGTCATCGGATAAATCCTGTCGTGCTTTTTCTTCCTTTTCATTACTTACGTCAGATACTACTTTACTTTCATTATGACTGGATACCGCAAAAATCTTCTTAATCCCAGCCATGTTGATGCCTTGATCTAACAAATCCTTTACTTCCAATAACTTATCAATGTCATTCAAGGAAAAGAGCCTACGATTCCCCTCAGTACGTGCAGGGCTGATCAATTGGTGCTCTTCATAGTATCGAATCTGACGAGCTGTTAGGTCCGTGAGCTGCATGACAATACTAATTGGGAATAATGCCATCGTTCGACGAATTTCACTTCCACTCATCTTGATTCCTCCTTTTGTTTTCCTTCTTGACCTTATTATATGTAATGTAAGGAGTTCTGTCAATTAAATGTTAGATTTTCTTACATATGAATTCAGAAGAAAAGGATAGTCAGATTTAGACTATCCTTTTACTACTTTATTATCCTTTATTCACAGTGATTAAACCTTTTTCAATCAAATTATCTACTGCTGAGCAAACGGCAATTTTCACGTGGGCGTAAGTTAATCCCCCCTGGACATATGCCACATAAGGTGGCCTTATCGGACCGTCTGCAGATAATTCAATGCTGGAACCTTGAATGAATGTTCCTGCCGCCATAATGACATCATCCTCATAGCCGGGCATATAGTCCGGATATGGAGTAAAATGAGAATTTATAGGTGATGCAAACTGGATTGCCTGACAAAATGCGACCATCTTATCTCTGTCATCGAACTGTACAGACTGGATTAAATCTGTTCGCTTTGCATGGGGACTTGGATTTGTATTCATGCCAAGTTCCGTTAAGAACGCCGATGTGAAGACGGCCCCCTTTAATGATTGTGCCACCACATGGGGTGCCAAAAAGAAGCCTTGATACATTTCTTGCAAGCTATAAAGAGATGCACCCGCCTCTGCCCCTATTCCAGGGGAGGTCATTCGATATGAACATGCGTCAACGTGTTCTTTCCTTCCTACAATATAGCCCCCGGTTTTAGCAAGGCCCCCACCAGGATTTTTGATAAGGGAGCCTGCCATTAAGTCTGCTCCGACGTGGCAAGGCTCACTCTCTTCTACAAATTCTCCGTAGCAGTTGTCTACGAAGACGACCATTTCAGGGTTGATCTCTTTAACAAAATCAATCATTTCTTTGATTTCTTCTATAGTAAAAGAAGGTCGATTGGCATATCCTTTAGATCGCTGAATCCCCACCATTTTTGTTTTGGAAGAAATCGTTTTTGCAACCCCTTCAAAATCGACCTTTCCAGACTCAAGTAAATCTACACTTTGATAACCAATTTGAAAGTCTTTCAGTGACCCGGTTCCTTCCCCGCGAATCCCAACAATTTCTTCAAGTGTATCATAAGGTTTTCCCGTTATGTAAACTAGTTCATCCCCAGGTCTAAGTACACCAAATAAGGCGATGGAGATCGCATGAGTACCTGAAATAATCTGAGGTCGCACTAGTCCTGCTTCTCCTCCGAATACATCGGCATAAATACTTTCTAATGTGTCTCTTCCTGTATCGTCATACCCATAACCAGTTGAAGGTATGAAGTGAGAATCGCTTACACGGTGCTTTTGAAAAGATCTAAGCACACTGAACTGGTTATTTTCAGCTCGTTCTTCAATTTGATTGTGTATATCTTTAATGCTTGCTTCAACTTTTGTTACCAATGGCTTTAGAGTGTTTCCGTGCACTAATTGTTCAAACATGAGGTTTTTGTTTCCCTTCTACCTTTGAAATTTCTTGATGCTGCCTGCGATTGGATGATCTTCCAGGTGATAGCCCGTCAATTCGTAAACCTGGCTTTCTTCTAAAAATTCTAATTTTCTTAAGATCGTATCATTTTTTAATTGTGAAAGGTGCTTCCCTTCACTTGCTGGGATGTACACATGATAAGATGTCATATAATTTTTCACGATTTCTTCTATTCTTAATAAAAGCTGACCTCGATCTTCTTCGTTCAAGGCACTGATCATGATATGATCCCATTCACTTCCCGGAACAAAGTCAGGGTCCACCACATCCCGCTTGTTGTATACTGTTAACTGAGGAAGTCCGTTCATATCTAAGTCTTCCAATAATGACTGAACGGTCTTTTCATGCTGACTGTAATCTGGATTTGAACTATCCACTACATGTAGAAGCAGGTCCGCTTCCTTCACCTCTTCCAGGGTAGAACGAAATGCCGCTACTAATGTAGTAGGGAGATCCTGAATAAATCCGACAGTATCCGTAAGTAATGTTGAGTACCCACTGGGCAAAGGCATTTTTCTTGTCATCGGGTCCAATGTAGCGAAAAGTTGATTCTCTTCATAAGAATCTGCTAATGAAATTCGATTAAACAAAGTCGATTTCCCAGCGTTTGTATAACCTACCAGTGCAATTTGAAATGCTTTGTTACGCTTTCTTCGTTCACGATACCTTTCTCTATGCTCAACAATGGTTTGTAATTGTTTCTTAATATCATCAATTCTGCGATGAATGTGACGACGATCACTTTCGAGTTTTGTCTCACCAGGTCCTCTTGTACCAATCCCTCCTCCCAATCTGGAGAGAGATGCTCCTTGTCCGATTAATCTTGGAAGTAAGTATTGAAGTTGTGCAAGCTCTACTTGTAATTTCCCTTCTCTTGAACGTGCGCGCCCAGCGAAAATATCCAGGATCAGTTGAGTTCGATCGATCACCCTTGCATGTAAATCTTTCGATAAGTTTCGTAATTGACTCGGAGATAGTTCATCATTAAATATGATGATATCCGGTTCAAATTGTTCTTCCAACAGGACCAGCTCTTCTACTTTTCCTTTCCCGATATAAGTGCCGGGATGAACTCGGTCCCTTTTTTGAGTGAGAGTACCCACGACTTGACCATGAGCGGTTTGAGTCAGTTCTTCAAGCTCCGCTAAACTATATTGAAAACGCAAGTCATCTTCTTCCTGTTGACACCCAACCAGAATGACTTTTTCCTTCACTTCACTCTTCAATAAACATCCTTCTTTCTATACATTTCATTTTCATCTTCATCATAACAAATCCGTCTCGTAAACTCTATGTTAAAAGCAGTGAAAAATGGTTGCAATTAAGTGCAGACGTGTTAAAATCAGTATGTTTGAATTTACGAAATCACACTCATTCAAGAATCTACATAATGGCATGTAGCATATTGTAATAGGGTTAGGAGGAATGTGTATGACGTGGGAAGTATTGAGTATTATAGGTACCATTGCTTTTGCTATTTCAGGAGCTATCATTGCCATGGAAGAGGAATACGATATCCTCGGTGTATATATATTAGGAATCGTCACAGCATTCGGTGGAGGGGCTATTCGGAATTTACTGATTGGCGTCCCTGTTTCCGCTCTATGGGAGCAAGGCATGTTGTTTCAGATTGCCCTCCTTTCAATAACAGCTGTCTTTCTTTTCCCTAATAATCTCCTTAAACACTGGAGAAAATGGGGGAATTTCTTTGATGCCATAGGTCTTTCAGCTTTTGCTATCCAAGGAGCACTGTATGCTTCTGAAATGAATCATCCAATAAGCGCTATTATTGTAGCAGCTGTGCTGACAGGGAGCGGGGGTGGAATCATTCGTGATCTCCTTGCCGGTCGTAAACCATTAGTGCTTCGTTCAGAAATTTATGCTGTATGGGCAGTCCTTTGTGGAGCAGCAATCGGGCTCGGGATAGTCCATTCAGCATTTGAACTCTACTCTTTATTCGTGATCACAACAACATTACGTGTTCTATCCTATTTATATAAATGGAGGTTACCGAATAGGAGTTTACGAGCACATGTATAATGAAAAAATGCATTCACTTATGAATGCATTTTTTCATAGATTTTTATATTACTAGATGTTTACTAAGTATAGTCATTCAGATGACCCTTTGTTAAACACTAAATCATTGCTGCGGATGGTTAATAAATCATGTCGATCATAACAATTTTCCATTAGCAGCCGCATGGCCTGAGCACGAATTGACTTCTCTAAAACATTTCGTACATATCTGCCATTTGAAAATGCCATAGGAGATAGATTATTTTTTGCTGAATGAAGATGTTCCCGAATTTTTCTTTCTGCATCATGACTTAATAAATATTCTTTATCTTCTAACATCCTTCTGCCGATTTCCATCAGCTGATCAACTGAATAATCAGGAAAGTGAAATACGAGAGGAAATCGTGATTGGAGGCCGGGATTCAAGGTAAGAAAGTGATCCATTTCCCTCGAGTATCCAGCCAGGATCAAGATGAATTCATGCTGCTTATCTTCCATATGTTTGACAAGTGTATCAATTGCTTCTTTCCCGAAATCCTTCTCTCCTCCTCTGCCTAGTGAATACGCTTCATCGATAAACAAAATTCCTCCTAAGGCCTTTTTGACAAGGTCTCTTGTTTTCTGAGCTGTGTGACCAATATATTCACCAACCAGATCAGCTCTCTCTGCTTCAATTAAATGTCCTTTAGAAAGTACATTCATTTTCAAGAATAGTTTTCCAATAATCCTTGCGACAGTAGTCTTTCCTGTACCGGGATTTCCTTTGAACATCATATGAAGGGCTTGTTTTCCCGCTTTCAACCCGATTGTTTCCCGCTTCTTATTAACATATATCCAAGCATAGATTTCTTTCACCATTTTCTTCATTTCTTCCATTCCGACTAGAGATCCAAGTTCTTCTTCTATTTCTTTTAACGCGACATGCTCTTGAGGGAGCGACTGAGGAACGGAATCATGCCTTAACGTATCTTTTACTGAACTCCGTTTTTGAGAATTCAATACAATGCTGATTTGACCATTATTTTTCATTCTCATTGGTTGATCCAATGGATTCACCTCACCATTCTTAAGACAGTATACGCTCCTGAAGATTTTAGGGTGACAAACGCCTATATTTCACCTGGTTTTTTCGACAAATTAGAAGAATTCCGTCTATTCCTGCGCTTTCCCGAGAAATAAAAAGAAATACGGAGTGTTTTGCTTCGTTTACTTTTCATAACGGTTCAGCATATTCATTAACTATTGAAAACTAAATTGGGACATTATAAGTGAGGGACATAAAAAAAGCCTCTCTTATCATCCTATTCAATTACTTTTCGTTTCATTAATTAATTCTTGCAATCATGAATCAGATACATTATCAGTATGATAAATCATACTGATAATGACTACAAAAAAAGCTGCCCATTGAGGCAGCTTTCGCAGTTTTTAATATTAATTGCTTTGTTCTTCAAAATTTATTTGGACATTACGCTGTGGAGCGAATGTTGAAATGGCATGCTTATATACAAGCTGCTGTTTTCCTTCGCATTCAAACAGCACTGTAAAGTTATCAAAACCTTTCACTTGTCCACGGATTTGGAATCCATTCAATAAAAATACCGTACATAGTGAACTCTCTTTTCTCAATTGATTAAGGAATTGATCTTGGATATTAATGGATTGTTTCATGGTTAGTCCTCCTCTTCTATCTCTACATTACTTATTCGACTTTAACTGTAGCTTTCCTGCAATAAATTCTGAAATATCCTCAATATTTTTGGTGCGCTGACTCTCATTTGTCATATCGAACCAGGTAACATCCATTTTATTTCTGAACCATGTAAGTTGGCGCTTTGCATATCTTCTTGAATTTTGCTTTAGGCTTTCTATTGCCCGTTCCAAGCTGACTGTGCCATCAAAGTATTCGTAAAGTTCTTTGTACCCAATGGCTTGAACAGACTGAACATTTCTTATTCCTTCATCGTATAATTCTTTAACTTCTTCTAATAAACCTTGTTTCATCATCAGATCAACACGAAGATTTATTCTTTCATAAAGTTTTTCCCGATCCATAGTTAGCCCAATTAAAGCCACTTCGTACTGCAGCTCCTGGGATTGCTCTTGTTGATACTCAGACATTGTCTTGCCAGTACAATGATAGATCTCCAACGCACGAATGACTCGTCGAGTATTATTCCGGTGTATATTCCCTGCTGATACGGGATCCACAGATACTAATCGATCATGAAGCCACTCGGAACCATTTTTCTCAAGGCTTGCTTCTAAATCCTCACGATAGTCTTCATCACCTGGGGTTTCAGTGAATTGATAATCGTATAATACAGACTGAATATAAAGCCCTGTTCCCCCTACTATAATAGGGACTTTTCCACGTGAGTGAATCTCTGAAATTTTCTTTCGGACAAGTTGCTGAAAGTCTGCTACAGAAAAGGATTCACTGGGATCTTTAATATCAAGCAGATGATGTGGGACTCCTTCCATCTCTTCAGGTGTGATTTTTGCGGTACCGATATCCATTTTTTTATAAATCTGCATGGAGTCACCACTTATGATTTCGCCATTATACCTCTTGGCAAGTTCTATACTTGTATTGGTTTTACCTACAGCAGTCGGACCAATAAGAACGATCACTTTCTCTTTTTCAATTCTTGTCATACGTTCACTGCTTTCTATGTAAATGTTTCGTTACATATTATCGTACCATAATGATAGATGTTGTTAAATCACATCTTGCCAGTATACCCAATTCTTTTATGAATATTCAATATTAGAAGCTGTTTTCCTCCCTTCTTCTTAGAAGTGAATGTACCCATTTCTAAAAGGGATAAACCTCATCGATATTAAACTCTCATACTATAAACAGCCTGGAGAGGGTCTTCAGGCTGTTTATAGATGTTTATAACCTTTCTTTTTTTACCTTTGATGACCAGCTGCTTTAGACTTTAATCTGCTTTTAAAATTAACCTATCACCTTCTCGGTTTGAAATGGATGTTTGATGATAGTCACCGTTTTTCCATGCGTCCATTTGATTTTGATACCATTTGCTTTTATAATGACCCGCTTGTCCAGGGCCTACAATATGATAGCCATTGTTCATGTTCTCTGTATCAATAACAAATCTCCATGAAGCACCATGATTGACGATTCCACTCTCATTGTAACTCGCAGCTCCAACCGTCACTCTACTTCCTCCAACCGGCTCGGGATCCCTGTCATTTAAGAACCATTTCAAAACGGAAGAAGCTCCGGATAGTGGGTGTTCAAAATATACTCTATGATACATCCCCCACTCCCACACGTCTATTTGAGAGCCATAAGCTTCTTCCAGCTCGTCTAATGCTTGGGTAAGTGAAGTTGTTAGAAATGTCTTGTATCCTCCCCTGTCCAAAAACCACTGAGACTCCTCTCCGTTATGAGCCTTTCGAACGAGTTCATCCACGACACTTTGACGACCTTCAAACAGTTTCATCATACCTTTTGGAATTTCCTTTTTAAATAGGCCAGTGGAAATTTCGTTCATCCATTGATGAAAAACGAGTGGAGCAGCTAATTTTTTATCATCTTTATAGTTCCAGGACTTCAACAGCTCAACAGCTTCTTTTTCTTTAGCTGTTAATGACTCGTTCTCCAAATCTTCAATAAGAATAGGAACCATTTCACGGGCATGTAAATTCATCTGATCCATTTGAAGGTCTTTCATATCGGAAAGAGTGAGATCCTTTTCCCCTTCTAAATACTCCGATATTCTCATGAACCTATATGGCTGAGCCCAGTGATGACTAATGTGATATGGATAGTCATCTGAAACTACTTTATTATTTGCGGTTGCCAAGAAACCGGATTCAGGATTGATGACCTTAGGAAGTTCTTCGAATGGTATAAAACCTTCCCACTCATAATCCGGATCCCACCCGGGAACAGGCAGTAGTCCGTCCCCTTTTTTTCTAATAGGGATTTTCCCGTTTGCCTTATACGCAATCGTTCCATCAGCTGAGGCAAAAACGAAATTTTGCGTAGGAACGTGAAAGTCCTTTAAGGCTTCTTCAAATTCATCCCAATCCTTTGCCTTGTTAATGTTAACGATTGCAAGAAGTTCAAGACTTGGATCAAGGGCTGTCCATCTCATTGATAGTACTTTTCCACTTTCATTTTGATGAGCAAATTCTGAAATCACCGGACCATGTCTCGTAATGGTTACTTCATAAGGGATAGTATCACCATCCTTCACTTTAATAGGCTCCTCTATGATTGTTGCCATTTCCCATTTACCATCATAAAGAAATAAGGTCGGATCTTCTTCATTTCGTTTCTCCACATATAAGTCCTGGACGTCAGGTCCTGTGTTCGTAACCCCCCAAGCAATTTGTTCATTATGACCAAGAATGATTCCCGGTATGCCGGCAAAGATGACACCACTGACATTGACTTGTGGTGATTCCAAATGCATCTGATACCAAATGGAAGGAGTTCCTAATGATAGATGCGGATCATCAGCTAGGAGAGGTTTCCCACTTGCTGTTTTCTCACCGCTTACTACCCAGTTATTGCTTCCATTAAACTCAGGGGGAATGACTGCACTCGCAAATGATTGCTCCATATCGAGCTTTACTCCTCCAATATCCGACAGAATGGAAGGAGCGTCTTGAGGGTATGAAGGGAACAGATCATACGCTTTTTCCTTTGGCAAATTCTCCATTGCCCAGTATCTGAATGCCTGCCCTTGCCAGTGTCCTCCTAAATCAAATGCCATATATTTTCCGATGGTCAATGAATCGATCGGTGTCCATTTTTCAGGTTTATAACCAAGGATAGTAAATTCAATTGGCAACTTCCCCTTTTCTTGCGCTTCATTTATAAAGGAGTTGACTCCATCTGCATACCACTCCAGAAGCTGCTTAGCATCATCAGGATATGCCGCATAAGATACTTCGGCTGCCCTCTGCAAACCAAAGGTACGGAAAAATTTGTCCCGATCTACCGCTTTCTCACCAACTACTTCACTCAAACGTCCTGAGGCCTGTCTCCTGCTAAGGTCCATTTGGAATAATCGATCTTGCGCTTGTACATATCCTTGTGCCCTATATAAATCTTTTTCATTTTGGGCCAGAATATGAGGGACACCGTCCTTGTCTCTTGTTACTTCCACATCCTCAGATAGCCCCTCTAATGAAATTGTGCCCGATGTAATGGGTAGGGATCTGTCAATGTAATAGTTTACAAATATCAGAATTCCAAGCAAGATAAACAGAAGAGACCCTGCCGTCCACAAAGTGATCCTCAGTCGTTTATTTTTTTTCTCCCTTTGTAGCTCTATGCCTCCATTCATTCCTTTTCCCCCTGTTTATATAAAGAATTTTCTGAAAATGTTCATATCTTTAATATTAGCCTTTTAAGAGAGGAATTCCTTCTACTAATTAGTGATCTTAGATATTTTCATAGAAATTTAAGCCATAAATAAAAAGCCTTTGATTGAATATCATTACAATCAAAAGCTTTCTTTCCTTACCGGATTTTTGCAATAATTCCGTTATGAACTTTTATATAACCATGCTGCAAAATATCCACTCCATTTTCATATAAATATAGACCCATTTGTTCAATGGTCATGAGTTCCCTATAAGTGTGGTTCATCACATCTGACATTACTTCATAATAAATTTTGGATTTGAGTTGAGCTCTTGGAGTAGTAAGTACCATGTATCCATTTGGCTTCAAATATTTACGATGCCACTCGACTACTTCTGATTTATACTCATCAGGGAAATGTTCAAGTAGCCCAACACTGAGTACAATGTCAAACTCTTTTCCAAAGGATAGTTGTCGTATATCATCTACAATATATGTTGTTGGAAAGTCATTTTTATAGTAGATTTTATCCGCCCCCGTAGCCGGATTAAATCCCAAGAAAGGATAGGTGTCAGGAAATTCCTTGTAACGGGTGTCCTTACAGAATGGGTCATAATCGACGAGAACAATTTCACTCCCCGGATACATCGCTGCAAGCTGCATCGCTTCATAGCCTTCAGCAGCACCGAGGAATAAGATTCTAGGCTTCACTACGTCAAGGTCACCAAATAATGCTCGCTTCCCTCTTGGATCCCACACCCCGTCCTGTATCCGGTGAACATAATTCCATAAATGAAGACGAAGGTGCTCACCCAATGCAGCCGCCGTTTCTTTCACATTCAATTTTAAGGCATTGCTTATAAATCGTTTTCTACTCTGATTCAACTCCGCAGGAACATCCTTCACAAACCACTCATGAAAGGAGCGATTAAACATTTCCCATGAAGTATGAACGGGAAGAACTTTACCGTTTTCTTTTTCCCATTCCTTTTTTTCTTTAGCAAAAGTCGTTACTTCGTAAGGCTTTCCTACATCTTTCCATGAAAGTGTCGACCAATCCCTTACCCCTCTTAATTTTACAAATTTATTATATTCTCTTTCTGTGAACTGTCTTTTATCTACACGATAAGATGGCTGGAGGTATGTTTCTTCATGAATCACTTCATTATTTGCAGACGTTTCAATTTCGATCATTTTCCACTCTTCCTCCTTCCGAATAAAGCGCTTACAATCTATTACTATATAATTAACGAAAAGTTTGAAAACACCTTCATTAAAAGCAGAAAATTTTATTAGTTACCATAATATTATTGTTGTAAACAAATCGCTACCCTCATTTCCTTTAGCAATTATATTTCATTAGGTGTACCACACTTATTAGCACCCTGTTCCCTCTCCAAATAAAATAATGAATTTTTCATAAATACACTATTCATACCATTAAAATATATACTATTTTCTAAGAAATGAAGATGCGAAAAAGTTGCTAGCGTTGTCACAAATCGGCATGATCTCAAATCATACTAAAAACCCACGACTATTGGATGTAGTTTTTCATTTATAATCAACCAGCACAGTCATAAATAGTAGAGTTACATAACATATACTAGATAAGAAAAAAGGGGGTGAGATGATGGGAATTTTTCTAGATGGGAGAACAAGTCAAAATGCTAGTTTGGCTAACAGTATATCTGAGCCAATCCTTGTAGGTACCGATTCTTTATTTGGTATAGTTGGATTGGACGTAACAAAGGCAACTGTTGGACAGATAAGAGTCGAGTTCAATGGAACTGTCGCTGTGCAGTTACCGTTAGTTCCACTTGCAACTAGTGTAACTATCACTGTGGTTAGAGGTACACAACAATCAGGATTAACAACAGTATATAGTGCAGAACAACAATTGAGTCTTGAAGTATTGGGTCCTCAGCTTGTTACATTTTCTGGTGCAAACTTTAACGCCCCTAAGCCGGAAAGTGGACCTTTAGTATATAGCGCATTTATAAGCGCCTCAGTTTTAGGGACAATCCGAGTTGGTCCTGAGAGCTTTAGTGCTATTGCAACAGCTGGATGATGATTATTAATCGGACAACCTGTGCCTCACCTTTATTGGATGAGGCATTAGTATGATACTACAAATGATCTTTTCAGCTTTATCTCCTCAGTTTTATCTGTTATGATTCACTAACAATTGGAAGTACTGTGATTTATTTATGAAAGACAAGAGGGGCTGGGACAAAAGTTTTTTATCCTAAGTCAAACCCGAACAAACCTGCTTCTTAGTGTGCAGATTTGTTCGGGTTTATTATTTATTTTCAAATCATTTGATTTTAGCTGTTTCCAGCGGTTGATTGGAGTGCAAGACGAAGACTTCTGCGGGAAGAGTAGCTTATGTGAGACCCCGCAGGCTTGCCGAGGAGGCTCACGGGCTACCCGCGGAAAGCGTAGTCTTGCACGGAAATCATTAGCGGTATGAAGAACCTACACTTCTATTGTTCGTCTTTTTATCGTGGTTTTTTAGTTTTGTCCCAGCCTCCTTTTTACATTATTCGTTTAAACATCTTTTCCATTTCATATGTTGAGTAGTGGATAATAATAGGTCGCCCGTGTGGACAGGTAAATGGGTCACTGGTTCTTCTCAGTTCGTCCAATAAAGCTTGCATGTCTTCATTGCGCAAATGATGGTTCGCCTTGATTGAACCTTTGCAACTCATCATAATAGCCGCTTCTTCCCGGAGTTTTTTGATATCAACCCGGTTCATTTTCAACACCTGTTCGATCATATCTTCGATGGTTTGCTGTTCTTCCCCTTTTGGAAACCATTGAGGATGAGCCCGGACAATAAAGCTATTGTAGCCGAACTCTTCCAGAAACACACCGACTTCTTCCAGAAGATGCCGGTATTCATTAATTTTAATATACTCGTCTGTAGAAAATGCAAGGGTAAGTGGGACCAGGAGTTCTTGGAGCTCTTTCGCAACCTCTCCCACTTTTTCTTTAAAGAACTCATATTTTATTCGTTCTTGAGCTGCATGTTGATCAATGATATATAGGCCGCGATCATTTTGGGCAAAGATATAAGTACCGTGCATTTGGCCAATAGGGTAAAGTGGAGGAACTCTAGGAGAGTGACCTTTCTCATCGAATTCTTCTTCCACATTTGTATCCTGGAATTCCCCTTCTTCCTGAAGTGTGTGCGTTAAGTCCGGAACTGTTGGTTCATCTGAAACGGGAATTTTTGCCTTGTGGGATTCGCTTTTTTGTGGTTCTGTCCCATAAAGTTTTTCCAACTCTTCTTTAGGAAGCAACCGTTCACGAACCGCATCTACGAATCCCGCCTTTTCCTCTTTCTCCTGAGTTTTAGCCGAATGGTCCAGATTCATAAACGTTTGCTCTGATTTCGGCTGTACAATCTTCGGTGCCAAGGATCCTGAAGGAATCAATTCTTTTCCTTTAAACACCCTTTTGATTCCTTCAGTAACTAATGTATTTAATTCACTTTCTTTACTTATGCGGACCTCCATCTTGGAAGGATGTACATTCACATCTACCAGGATGGGATCCATTTCTATGCTAAGAAGGACGATGGGGTGACGACCAATTGGAAGAAGGGTGTGATACCCCTCGCCGATTGCTTTCGCCAAAGCATAGTTTTTTATAAAGCGCCCATTGATCATCGTTGAAATATAATTTCTGGAAGCGCGTGTAACCTCAGGGAGAGAGATAAATCCCTTAACCTCGAAATCAAGTGAGCTCACTTCAATCGGAACCATCTTCTTGGCTATTCCGACCCCATAGATAGCTGCCAGTACCTGCAGGACATCTCCATTACCATTGGTGTGTAATAAAGCTTTACCGTTGTGCAAAAGCTTGATTGAAACGTTAGGATGAGCCAGTGCAATCCGGTTCACCACATCAGTAATGTTTCCCAGCTCAGTATGAATGGTTTTCATGTATTTTAATCGTGCGGGTGTATTGAAGAACAATTGTGAAACTGTGATATCTGTGCCTTTTCTTGACGACGTTTTTTCAAATGAGTTGATATCTCCACCTTCAAGTTCTATATACGTACCCGGACCATCTCCCGTACTCGTTTTCAGCACAAAATGGGAAACGGAAGCAATACTGGGCAGGGCTTCTCCCCTAAATCCCAATGTCCGGATACGGAATAGATCATTTTCGTTTTTGATTTTACTGGTTGCATGCCGTTTGAAAGCTGTTATCACATCATCCTCTTCGATTCCGTCCCCATTATCAATGATACGTATCGAATGCAAGCCTGCTTCTTCAATATGAATTTCAATCACGGAACCGCCTGCATCTATGCTGTTTTCAAGGAGCTCCTTCACGACAGAAGCCGGTCTTTCCACAACTTCACCTGCGGCAATTTTATTAGAAAGCGAATCATCAAGCTGAAATATTTTCACCACAGTTTCACCTCCTTTAATTTTTTAACTTTTTTTGGATGCCGTAGAGGGTGTTCATTGCATCCAATGGAGTCATCTCCAGGATATCGAGCTTTTTAAGCTCATCTAAGCATTTCTTTTCTTTAGAAGTAAAATTTTCTTTTTTCCCTTTTTTCTCAGCAGCAAAAAAGGACAGCTGGGCAAGATCTTCTTCATTTGGTTCGTGTTTCTCAACAGCTGATTCCCTCGTAACAGCCACTTCTCTATAGTGAGAAGGCTCATCCTTACGCTCAAGCTCAAGCAGGATTTCGTTCGCTCTTTCAATCAGGGCTTCAGGTAGCTCTGCAAGCTCGGCAACATGAATTCCATAACTTTTATCAGCTGCTCCATCCTTGATTTTATGAAGGAAAACGAGCTTTCCGTTTTGTTCCATGGCACTTACATGCACGTTTTTCACCTTTTGTAATTCTTCTTCGAGAACCGTCAGCTCATGATAGTGAGTGGAGAATAAGGTTTTTGCCCCTATATGTTCATGAATGTATTCAATTATCGCTTGGGCCAATGCCATGCCGTCATAAGTGGAAGTACCACGTCCAATTTCATCAAATAATATTAAACTTTGCTGAGTCGCGTTGATGATCGCATTTTTCGCCTCTAACATCTCCACCATGAAAGTACTTTGACCTGAAATCAGATCATCCGCTGCCCCAATTCGCGTAAATACTTGATCAAAGATTGGCAGGTTTGCTTCACTGGCAGGAACATAACACCCAATTTGAGCAAGAATACTCGTTAAAGCCACCTGTCTCATATAGGTACTTTTCCCCGACATATTCGGTCCTGTTATAAGAAAGACTTCTTTTTCTTGATCCATATAGCAGTCGTTCGGAACATATTCCTGAGCACCCATCACCTTTTCGACAACCGGATGACGTCCGTCCCTCAACTGGATTATTCTTTCTTCATTAAAGACAGGGCGGGTATAATGACGCTTTTCACTGACCGTTGCAAAGCATTGGAGAACGTCCAGTTCACTTACGAGTTTCGCGAGCTTCTGCAGGCGGGGTATAAATTCTTTCACGCTTTCACGAATCCCAAGGAACAGGTCATATTCCAGATCCACACTTTTTTCATCAGCCTGAAGGATCAGCGCTTCTTTCTCCTTTAACTCAGGGGTGATGAATCGCTCCGCATTTGTTAATGTTTGTTTTCTTTCATAGCGGTCTTCTTCCAGGTGTTGAAGGTTTGCTCTCGTTACTTCGATATAATAGCCAAAGACCCGGTTAAATCCAACTTTAAGGGACCTGATTCCAGTCCTTTCCCTCTCATCACGTTCGAGCTGAGCAATCCAAGACTTCCCGTTTCTACTTGCATCACGGTATTGATCAAGCTCATCATGATACCCATCCCGAATCAGACTTCCCTCTTTAATTGTAAGAGGAGGGTTTTCAACTAAAGCTAGGTCAAGAAGCTCTGTCAGCTCTTCACATGGATCAAGTTTCTTTACGAGATCATCGGTTGCTTCATGTTTCAGTGATCCCACCAGGTGTTTTAACACGGGTACTTGCTGAAGTGATTTTTTCAGCTGAATCAAATCACGTGCATTCACATTACCGAACGCAACACGCCCCGCCAGCCTCTCCAGGTCATACACTTCCTTTAATCTTTCTCTAAGGTCCTGCCTCTCAAAGAAGCGCTCCAATAGCACTTCAACAACTGTTTGACGCCTTTCAATGTCCTGTTTATGAATAAGTGGTCGATCGATCCATTGCTTAAGTAACCGGGCTCCCATAGCCGTCATCGTTTCATCTAATAGCCAAAGAAGCGAACCTTTCTTTCCTTTTGATCGGATTGTTTCCGTCAATTCCAGATTTCGCTTTGAATAGTAATCCATTTTCATAAATTGATGCAGCTGATATGTCTCAACTACTTGTAAATGATCCAGACTTCTCTTCTGTGTACGGAAGAGGTAGTGAAAAAGGATGGAGGAAGCTTTTATTAGTTTATCTTGTTTCAAAGGGGCAACGAGATGAGCAAAATCCCCTCCGCCGTCAGCTCCTTTCTCATATGACAAGGTAACGTCGTTTCGCTCTTTAATCTTTCCTTGTACCGTTTCATTAAGATCGGGGTGGATGACGACTTCCTTCGCACCAATCGTAGATAATTCATTCAACAATGCTTGAAGACCATCTGTGACCAAAGTCACTTTTGTTTCCCCTGTTGTTAAGTCACTATAAGAAAGTCCATATGTTTCATCATTAAAATCAGTAACAGCAGCAATATAGTTGTTCTCTTTGTCATTCAGGCCCTTTCCATCCATAACCGTACCGGGTGTAATGAGCTGAACAACTTCTCTCCGCACAACTCCCTTAGCTTGTTTCGGATCTTCGGTTTGTTCACAAATCGCTACTTTATAGCCTTTATCGATGAGCTGCTCTATGTAGTTAGGAGCAGAGTGATAGGGTACACCACACATTGGAATACGTTCCTTCCCTCCCCCATCTCGACTTGTTAACGTTATTTCAAGTTCCTGCGATGCGGCAATGGCGTCGTCAAAAAACATTTCATAAAAATCACCTAAACGAAAAAATAAAAAGGCATCTTGGTATCCTGCCTTTACTTGTAAGTATTGTTTTATCATTGGAGTATATTGTGTCATGGTTTCATTCAAACCTTTCCAAGTAAATCTACTAATCTCGACTATTCATTATATCACACGTGAAAGGGATAGAGCATGTAGTAGATTGAGGAAACCGGATCTGCTCAACTCAAGATTAGTGTGTACATCTCCTTTTCTCATAAAAAATCCGCTTCCCGAATGAGGAGCGAATCGATGTCTTGTTTATTCGGATTGTTTTGCTATGCTTGACTCATCCTCCAAACAGCTGGTGTTTTTTTGCTTAAACTTAAAAAAGTATTTATATGATAAGAAACCAATCAACAGTATAGCCCCTCCAATGAGAATGTAGGTTTGTATGTTACTCATCAAAGACTGTACATATTTGAGATTTCCATTCTTGCCGACTATTAACATCGTGAGGGTAATTGGAAAGATTCCGATGAACGTTAATCCGCCAAATGTCCATTTGTTCACTTTACTAATACCTGCAACATAAGAAATATAGTTACCAATGCCAAGCGGTCTCGTGATGGCAATACTCCACAATCCACATTTCCGAAACCATTTCTGACCTTTAGCCATTTTCTTCGAGCTGGTTTTTTCTTTGATTTTATCTTTTAATTTATTTCCTATTCCATAAGGGATATAACTACATAATGTATAAACCAAACTGCTTGTGAATGCTAAAATGATCAGCTTCGTCCAAGATGGATCTAAAAGGTAACCATATGTCAGCGTCACGAGGGCTCCCGGAAATGGCAAGGATGACGCTTCAATTGCATTTCCAGCGAATAATCCCCATATGCCAAGCTCCTTAATTAAATTTATTACAAAATCAAACATCGGTGTGTTCCCTCCACGATTTATTTATATACCCTTTTCCCTATTTTGCATTTTAAAAACGCTCATAAAGAATAAGAATTCATCCACTGGAGGGAAATAATGTATAATAATGTATCTGAATTGCCCCTTATTCCATATCCTCAAGAAATGCATGACCGTCTATTTTCCATTGATCTTCAAGCGAATTTTTCCGAATGATGAGATGAACGTTATTTTCTTCCTTAGATTGATTGGAACGAATCCATTTCACTCTAACCTTGAGCTTCATCCCAACAAGTGCAGGCGAATCCTCTAAAGAAAGTTTCGATCTTTGAATAACATCTATATGTTTCACTCTCTTAAGGGTTTCCTTCAAGGATCCATTACTTCCAAACATCACTTGTGAAATTAGCTTTTCATCATGCTGATTGACAGCAATCTCCATAACGTTGATCAACTCATGGGGTTCTAATTTGTATAGAAACTCATCCAGTTTACCGCCTGCTTTTAAAATCATGATCTTATGGGCTAAATCAGGCGTTGGCGTTTTATGGGTTGTGCTTCCATAAAAATGTACGCAGAAATGTCCCGGAAAATTATTTTGGAGAGCACCTGCTCCGTGCGGCATCCCGTTCATTGAGGCAGATATTAATTGATCATCAACCAATACGAGTATTGCACGACGGTCCCAACTCCATTTTCCTCCATAGATGGATTTCATGATTTTCGTGTCTTTTTCTGTAACTGGTTGTACATCCGCATGCTTGCTTCCCGCTCTCCTTTGTACCTTGAAAGAAAGGCCGGTTTCTACATCAATGATCGTAAAATACGATTGTTTAGGAATGATATCTTCCACTTGATCCCACGGAAGTATTTCTACAGTAAAACTAGGCATTGCCCCTGCAGGTTTAGCACTGCAGGCAAAAAGTAAAAACACAACCATCATGAACCTGAATAAATAAAGCATGTAAAGACCTCTTTTTTTCCTTAGTTTCTAATCACAGCTGTAAATACATAACCATCAATTTTTGGCAATTAGGATTTAACATGAAAGAAGCCTTTTCCACCGATACTAAATATGAAAGGAAGGGTTCACATGCTCTTGATTAAAATTAGTACAATTGGTCTTTTACTGTTTCCTGTGATGAATGGTCAGGATCAATTACATATTCAATTTCAAAATCATGCACCAATTTCTATAGAACGAAATTCATTGAATACACCATTGGTAGATGAACCAATAATGGACGAAAAGCAATATGAGGAATTAGTTTCAGAAGTGCAGAATCGGGTTTATACTCCTCCTCAGAATGCTTATATCAATGAGAAGAATCAAATTATTTCAGAAAGAGCCGGTTACAAACTTAATGAACGGAGATTTCGTGAGCTGGTTCATTCCTTCTTCTTTTCTAGAGGGTCAATCAATACGGAAGCACCCCTTATGACATTACATCCCAAAGTCGATAGTGAGATCCTTGCGCACATCCGAACACAGCTTATTGGAAGATACGTCACATATTTCAATAAGCATAATGAGGAACGGACTCAAAATATAGTTCTAGCTACCGAAAAGATCAATAATACGGTTGTGTTCCCTGGAGAAGTGTTCTCCTTTAATGGTGTGGTAGGAAGAAGAACAAAAGAAAAGGGATATAAAAAAGCCCCCGTGATTGTAAAAGGGGAACTTTCAGAAGATATAGGGGGTGGGATTTGTCAGGTATCATCTACTTTATTTAATGCGGTTGACCAGGCAGGTGTAAAAATATTAGAACGGTATCATCATTCAAAGAGGGTTCCTTACGTGCCTATGGGCAGAGATGCTACAGTTAGCTGGTATGGACCCGACTTCACTTTTAGAAACGCATATAACCAGCCACTGCTCATCCGTGCAAAAGTAATTGGTGGGCAAGTTATCACTTCGATATACTCTTCCGATCTAATCAATGTGGAAAAGAGAAAGGTGCCTAGCGCTTCACAAAAATCATCTACGGAGAAAGATGTGGATAAATTCATTCAAGAATAGTGTTCTGAAAATGAAAATGCACCTCCTAATTCATGAGGTGCATTCTTTATTAATGGTATTCTAGAAATTCAATTCGATTTCCAAATGGATCTGAGACGAAGAAGCGATTTCTACCGTTTATCGGTGTATCTTCTTTTATCCTGATACCTTTCTCAATTAGGCTACTTCTAAGTGCTTCTAAATCTGTAACAAGTAATCCTGGGTGTGCTTTTGTTGCTGGCACAAAATCATTTTGTACACCTACATGAATTTCTTGTGGTCCATATTGAAACCAGCAACCGCCTCTCCTTTGAAGATTTTCAGGTTTCGGTATTTCCTTCAGACCAAGAACTTCACCAAAGAACTTTCTAGCTTCCTCTTCGCAGCCTTTTGGAGCAGCAAACTGAATATGATCAATCCCTTTGAAAATGATGCTCATCCCCTCCCCCTATGATCTTACTCAATAATTTTACCATAAAATTCAATTTAATAAGAAAATGGAAAACACCTGCACAAACAAACAGGTGTTTTCCCAGTCATTATTATTAAAGTTGCTTGATCCCATCCATCACTGTGGATAATAACAGATCCAGATCTTCCTCTTCTATGTTTAATGGTGGTGATAAGGTAAGCACATTATTATAGCCAGCGACTGTAGCCCCATTTTTCCCAATGATTACACCTTTTTGCTTACAGTATCCAATCACCTCATTGACCTTCGATACGTTTAAAGGTTCTTTTGTTTCCCTATCACTTACCATTTCAATTCCAATTAACAGACCCTTTCCTCGAACATCTCCAACATATTGATGATCTTGTAAATGATTTTTCAACGTGTTCAATGCCTTTTCACCAAGATCAGCGGAGCGTTCAAAAAGCTTCTCACTCTCCATGATTTCAATGTTTTTCAAAGCAAGGGCACATGCTGCAGGGTTTCCACCGAATGTATTAATATGACGGAAGTAATCATATTCCTCAGATCCTTTAAACTCTTCATAAATCTCACGCTTCACTGCTGTTGCTGATAGCGGAAGATACGCACTTGTAATCCCTTTTGCCATTGTGATGATATCCGGCTTCACATCATAATTCATGAAACCAAATGGCTTGCCTGTACGTCCAAAGCCACAAATCACTTCATCGACAATCATAAGTGCTCCATGCTTCTCACAAACTTCTTTCGCTGCTTTCATATATTCATCTTGTGGAACGAGTATCCCACCTCCTGTGATGATCGGTTCCATGATCAACGCAGCCACTGTTTCACTTAATTCCCAGGTCATTGCTTGATCAATTGCCCTTACTCCAGGAAGATCATGTGGACATTCCCCCGATGTTTCATCGCGATAGCTATCAGGTGGAGCGATATGGATAAATCCAGGAGCTAAAGGCTCATACTTATATTTCCGCTGAGCCTGACCTGTTGCGGCCAGGGCCCCCATGGAATTCCCGTGATACCCTCTATATCTGGAGAAAATTTTATACCGTCCGTGTTCCCCTTTTTGCTGGTGATACTGCCTGGCAATCTTAAAGGCGGTTTCATTGGCTTCTGATCCGCTGTTGGAAAAGAAAATGACATACTCCTCCCCAAGTAATTGATTTAATTTCTCTGCAAGCTCAATAGCCGGCTGATGACTTTGAGTTAGTGGAAAGTAAGCCATTTTTTTAAGCTGTTCATAGGCTGCGTTTGCTAATTCCTCTCGACCATATCCTACGTTTACGCACCATAGACCTGCCATGCCATCCAGATATTTTTGCCCATCCTTATCTGTAATCCAGGACCCACCAGACTCTGTTACGACCATTGTTCCATCGGGATTGTATGGTTTCATGGAATGCCAAATGAGCTTTTCATCATTCCTTAACCATACATCTTGAGATTGACCTGCTTTCACCATGAAAGTTCCCCCTAACTCTGATTAAAAATCAAATCGAGAAGTGATCATTTTCTTCCTAGTATAGAAATTTACTCCGTCTTTACCGTTTACATGCATATCCCCATAGAAAGAATCCTTCCACCCTGAAAATGGGAAGAACGCCATTGTCGCAGGAACACCAACGTTAATACCCAGCATTCCGGCGTCTGCTTCTTCTCTGAACTGTCGGACAGCCTTTGCATCTTTCGTGTAAATCGTAGCACCATTTCCATATCTTGATTGACGAATATAATCAAGTCCTTCATCCAAATCCTTGGCTCTTAGTAAACTGAGGATAGGGGCAAACATTTCTTCTTTTGCAATGGTCATATCCGGTGAAACATGGTCAAAGATGGTTGCCCCCAAGAAGTTGCCTTCCTTGAAGTCATCCATTTCTTTACGCCCATCTCGTATGAGGGATGCACCTTCCTGCAGTCCCTTGTCAATATAACCCAGTGTCTTCTCTCGATGTTCTTTTCGAATGACGGGAGTGAGAAGCACTTCTTCGTCCATTCCGTTACCAATACATAATTCATCTGCTTTTTTACTTAAAGCTTTAACAAACGGTTCATTATCCCCTACAACCACTACGGCACTGCACGCCATACACCGCTGGCCGGCACTGCCAAACGCTGAACTGATAATATGCTCAGCCGCTTTATTCATATCTGCATCAGGCATGACAACATGATGATTCTTCGCCCCGGATAATGCCTGCACCCTTTTCCCATGAGAGGCAGCCTGTTGGTACACATATTTAGCCACCGGCTGAGACCCGACGAAGGATATAGCTGCGATATCTTTATGCTCGAGCAACCCATTTACGACATCATGTGCACCATGCACGACATTTAATACACCATCGGGCATTCCTGCATCTGTTAATAACTCTGCGAGCCTATTGGCTAAAATCGGGGTTCTTTCAGATGGCTTCAACACGAAAGTATTTCCACATGCAATTGCAAGCGGGAACATCCACAGGGGCACCATCATAGGAAAGTTAAAAGGAGTTATCCCCCCCACTACACCAAGTGGATATCGGAACATCTCTGAGTCAATATCCTCTGCAATACCACTCAGCGTTTCACCCATCATTAAAGTCGGTGCACCACAAGCGAATTCCACACACTCAAGCCCCCGCTGCACTTCACCATACGCCTCTTTAAATGATTTACCATTTTCCTGTACAACCAGTTTGGCCAATTCCTCATGATTGTCAGAAAGTAAAGAATGGTACTTATAAAGAATTCGGGCACGTTTTGGAACTGGCGTCTTCTTCCAGGTTTGTGAAGCTTGTTTAGCAGCTTTCACAGCTCTAGCGACGTCTTCTTTAGTAGAAACCGGGACTCTTGCAATCTCTTCATTTGTAGCAGGATTCACTACTTGTAACGTCTGTGAGCTAAGAGAATCAACCCATTTACCTCCAATGTAATTCTTTAATACAGCTACGTCTTTTTTAATGATTGTCATATTCAGTTCCTCCTTATTTTTTCATCTGATTTTTCTGTGTGGTGTAGAACCTGTCGTATAGTTTATAGTTTTATTATGAAAGAAATTGTTAGTGGTTTCATTAGACATTGTGTAAAAGAACCTGACTTCTCAATTTTACATTTTACAATTAATTAATCTTCGACTTTTTCAAAGATGTAAGCGGTTGCAAGTAATCGTGGGCAGCAAGGAGAAACTCGATGGCCACACGTTTATCAGAGGTCATGAAATCATCTCCAAGTAAATCTTCAATTTTTTTGAGGCGATGGTAGAGTGTTTGTCTTACAATAAA
This sequence comes from Rossellomorea sp. H136, assembly GCF_056838065.1. Lineage (NCBI taxonomy): Bacteria > Bacillati > Bacillota > Bacilli > Caryophanales > Bacillaceae > Rossellomorea > Rossellomorea sp. H136. The sequence goes on along the minus strand of NZ_CM166371.1, from coordinate 2,167,450 downwards.
TAGTTGTTTGGATGTTTCCTGTTTTGATCCCTGACATGCAAGGAAAACCTTCAACGTCTTCAATAGACTGCCATCATGCTTACGATCATAGTCCAGGAGCGGTGTGAGGTACTCTTCGATCATTTCCCACAGATTAACATTGTTGTTAACGATTGAAATCAGTCTGTATAAATGCAAATCATCAAAGAAAAAGTAGGCTCTTGAAGCATCCACCTTTGACTGAAACATGAGACTATCTTTAGCTGTTTCATAGCTCTTGTGAATTTCCATCGTCTCCATTTGGTATTTACCAGTTGCAAATACTGTTTGTGAAGAATCTCTAAAGAAATCAGACTGAAGAATCTTTTCGTAGGCAGTGGTGACTCTCGATTTCCAATCTCCTGTGCTCCTTGTGTCCAGAAGAATGAAAATGATATCATTCCCTACTCTTTCGGGTAACACTCGAAAACCCTGTTGTTCAAAAATACTTCTGGTTACAAGGTTAAAAAAGGTAAAATCAATCGGCTCTTGTTCATTCAGCCTATTCGTCTGGCAAATACAGACGACTCCACCATTGACCTGTACTTTTAAGCCGGCTAAAAAAGCCGAGAGTTTCTCATAGGACTGTTCTCCTTTTAACCAACAGGTAATCCATTTGGAGTCTTCTAACCGTTTTTGCTCGTTAAAATACAATTCTCTCATTAAATACTGGGCTAACGCCGTTGATGTTCTGTCCAATATGAGAAGCTCATATTCACTGAAAGGATGATCGCTTCTGTATATGCATAACTCTGCGTATTCCTGGTCAAATAGAATAACTTTAGTGGAGGCAAAATGGGGATTACGGGAATCTTTATGACCGTGATAACATTTTCGTATTCTCTCTTCATCAGGTGAGCACATGAGCGGATAGATTTCCACCTCTTGTTCTTTCAACTGAAATAGTACAGGTACAGTAAGCTCCTTATGTAAAACCTGAAGAAGCTCTCTGAAGTGATTAACGCCGAGCAGCCTTCTATTTAACTCCTGTGCATATGAATCCAGTTTTTTTATCATGTCGTATTGCTGATTGATTAGTACGGAGTGAATATCCTGAGTAATACTAACGAACGGAACTTCCCTTTCGAACACGATAATAGGAAAATCAAATGTATCTGCACACTTTAATACAGAAATCGGAATCGTGGAAATATTTGTATCAAGTTCAATGCAAATGGCTGCTGCTTCACTCTCGATTAACTGTTGAAGGAGTGAAAGAAAGGTCTCTTCCTCCTGTAAAGCGATTCCTGTAGAAAGGATCAGTTCATTTCCGTTAAGAAGATTTTTTATTGATGTTACTTCGACTACATGTACCCACTTCACCTGACGGCTGAGACCATTATGCCCAGCAATCACTTTAGCATGTTCAAAGTATTTTCTTACTAGAATATCTTCTACTGAGAAATAGTAATTACTTTTCATTTTTCTCTCCTTATGTTCTGCCTTGGGAAAATGGAGAAAAAGGATTGGCAGAACCAATCCTTCATTTTGCTTTTATTCTTCTATAGAGGGGATTGCAAACTGGATTTCTTCACTCCACCATTTCATTATTTCTTCATCTGATAGCTGTTGTGAAGATAAGACGGCTAACACCCAATCGATTAACTCATCAGACGTTTGCATATTTCCCGGAAAAAGTGTCAGTTCCTTTCCTTCAAGCGGTCCCATAACGTCACTCATCCAAGTTTCCCCCTTCAACTATTAGTTTTGAAGTAATAGATTCGAAAAATATTTTCGTGCATTTGCCGTTTTCACATGAAGAGTGGCACTTCTTTTATTTTCAGTATGCTTAAACAGAACAAATGCCCCACTTAGGTTCTCTGTAATTTTCTCAATTTTAAAGCCTTTTTGAATGAGAAAATCAATCTTATCGCGTTCACTTAAAAACTCTTGATAATCAGACATGATGACACCCTTTCTAACGTATATTCGGATAAGAACTACCTTGCTTCATGATTTATTGAAAACCATTCCATTTAAGAAAAACTTGTGCCTGTTGGGGATTCTTCTGAGACAATGACTTCTTCGACTTGAATTTCCCAATCGCGACCGACAGACAATCCAAGATATTTCTCATCACTCGGATCAATTAGTTCTGCCTGCTCGTATTTCTTAAACCACCAGAATTTAGCCAATACATAATAGCTAAGAGCTCCTACCCCGAAGCCGACTAAAAATGAGAAGTTTGGAACGTAATAGGAGGCAACTCCTCCAATAATCCATGAGATGAACCCTGCAAGATTCACTCCATTCATATACTTGAATTGTCCTTTGTCTTCATATAATGCAGGTACATTGACTCTTCGTTTCCTGATAAAATAATAGTCTGAAATCAAAATTCCTACGATGGCTGACAAAATGCCTCCTACGAAAAGTAGAACTGGAATGATTACCCCAAAAAGGTTCCATGGTTGTACGATCGTACCCACAATACCAGCGGTGATGACCCCTGCCCAGAACGGGAATTTTGGTCCCCCGACATTAGAGAATATTGTTGCAGCAGGAACGATATTCGCAGCAATATTTGTTGACCATTGAGCCAGGACGATCATCAGAAGAAGGACCCCTAAAACGAATCCGCTCGCTGCTTCTTGAAGGGCGACAACGGGATCATAATTTAAAACGGCAATATATGAAATCCCACCAATTAACACCATAAATGATTGAGTAATAGGGAGAGCTACAAGGTTACCAATTAACGAACTTTTGTTTCTCTTAAACCAATTCCGCTCATTTTTTGGAGCTTTCATGAATCTGGAAATAGACGGAATATCAGCAGATAGTGTGGCCCAAAATCCCATATTACTAAAGATGACTACCAGAAATGCCGTAAACGTGGCAGCACCTGTTACCGGACTTTCAACCCAGCTCCAAATGTCTCTTCCTTGAGAAGCAGCTGATTCAGATAAGGATGAATACATCCATACAGAAATAAGAATGATGACCGGTGCGGCAAGGTCGGCAAATCTTTCCACCGCTTTAATCCCAAGTGCTGTATTCACTAATTGGAGTACCGCAAAAATCACGAAACAAACAAACCAGTTATCAAAACCAAATAAAATATTTAATATCCCGTTCATCGCTGTTGCACCAAAGTAAGTGTTTATTCCAAACCACATTGATGCAGCCAGACCACGAACTACAGAGGGAATATGGGTTCCCAGCGTTCCAAAAGGTGCTCTCATATATACTGGAAATGATACCCCATGCTCAATCCCGATATCCCCGGTTAATGTAATAAATAGACCGATCGCAAGAGACCCAATAATGGTGGCCAGCACAACAAGGGGTAGAGGTAGGGATACGACGCCGGCTCCCCCAATGGCAAAGGTTGCAAGAACAACAACCATTCCTACCCACATAAATGAATAGCCAAGCTTGGTGATTTTTCTTTCGCTCTCTTTAATCGGTAATAAATCCGGTGACTTTAAATAACTTTTCTTCATATTGAACACCCCTTATTTGTTTGCTTCGAATGGCAAAACCAATCTTTGACAAGAGAGGCCAGAGGAAGGAAGTCTCCCCTCCTCTTAGCAGGAGTTGTTCTACAGTTAAGATGCATTATTTTCTAAAGTTTTTAAGACTTAGAGGGTTGAAGTGCTTCACTCTCTTCACTTGAAAGAAGCTCACCGTATTTTGCTCTCTTAATATACTTTCCGGTTCCCAGCTTACCGACGAACTGTTTGTCTTTAATGACATATTCACCCCTTGACAATACAGAAACAGGTTCACCTTTTACCTTCATGCCTTCAAACGGGTTATAATCTGCTGCCATATGATGAGTTTCAGCAGAGATTACTCTCTCAGCATTCGGGTCGAAAATGACCACATCTGCATCAGAACCTACAGCAATGGTTCCTTTCTGAGGATAAAGACCAAACAGCTTTGCACTACGCGTAGACATGATATCAACAAACTGGTTTAAGCTTATCCGCCCTTTTTCAACTCCTTCTGAGAATAATATGGAAACACGGTCCTCAACAATCGGTCCGCCATTCGGGATTTTAGTGAAATCATCTTTCCCAAGATCTTTTTGCCCTTGGAAATCAAATGAGCATTGATCTGACCCTAATGTTTGCAGCTGACCACTTTTCAAGGCATTCCAGAGAACATCTTGATGCCACTTCTCACGAAGGGGAGGAGACCAAACGTATTTAGCTCCCTCAAAGTTCGGACGTTCTAAATAGGTTTGATCAAGCACAAGATACTGAGGACATGTTTCTCCCCAAACATTCAATCCTTTACTCCTTGCTGCTGAAATCTGCTCAACGGCATCAGAGCAGGAAACATGCACAACATATAATTGGGAATCTGCCAATCCGGTTAGTTTAGCTGCGCGGCCTGTCGCTTCTCCCTCCAGTTCAGGAGGTCTTGTAAGCGCGTGATAAATTGGTTCCGTTTTCCCTTCCTCTAAAGCCTTTTCGGTTAAATACTCAATAACGTCGCCATTCTCTGCATGTACCATTACGAGTGCTCCTAATTCCTTCGCAGCTATTAAGGTTCTAAATAGCGTTTCATCGTCTGCCTGGAATACATTTTTATATGCCATAAAGACTTTGAATGATGAAATCCCCTCTTTATCCATTACCTCAGGAAGCTGTGATAGAACATCTTGATTGATTTCTCCTATCATTAAATGGAAACTATAATCGATCACCGCTTTATCCTTAGACTTCGCATGCCATGTATCAATTGCATTTTGAAGTGGTTCTCCCTTATTGGTCAAACAGAAATCAATGAGTGTCGTCGTTCCTCCAAACGCTGCTGCAATGGTTCCACTCTCGAAATCATCCTTTGATACCGTCCCACCGAAGGGCATTTCCAGATGAGTATGGGGATCGATCCCACCTGGAAAAATGTACTTTCCTTTCGCGTCAATAATTTCCGCATTGCTAGTATCAAACCCTTTACCTATAGCTGAGATTTTCCCATTTTGTAAAAGCACATCCGCTTTATATGTGTCTGTTGCCGTAACAATGGTTCCATTTTGAATAATTTTATTCATTTCCATACCTCCAGAATTATTTCGCCGCGTTTACTTTAGCTTCGGATAGGTTACCTACTACTGCCTGACGTTCATTCCATGTCATTGGCATATGGCCACTTGGAACCTCTATCATGTCAATAGCTCCATCAACCGGACATACAATCGAACATAAATTACACCCGACACAATCTTCTTCCCGCACTTTTAAATAGCTGTTTCCTTTAGGGTCTTTCAGCATGTCAATGCATTGATGAGAAGTATCCTCACAGGCAATATGACACTTATTACAGTTAATACAAACATCCGTGTTGATTTTTGCCACAACACTATAATTAAGATCAAGATTTCCCCAATCAGAAAATCTCGGCACTGATTTCCCGACGATATCCTGGACTGAAGCAATCTCTTTTTCATCCAAATAATTATTTAAGCCATCAAGCATATCCTCGACAATTCTAAAACCGTGATGCATAGCAGCAGTGCATACCTGAACCCCCGATGCTCCCATAAGCATAAATTCGACGGCATCCTGCCAATTGGAAACTCCCCCCATTCCTGAAATCGGAACGTTGATCCGTGGATTTCTGGCGCATTCTGCAACCATGTTCAATGAAATTGGCTTCACTGCAGGTCCGCAATAACCTCCATGAGCACCTTTTCCGGCTACATGAGGAATGGTATTCCAAGAATCCAGATCAACACCTGCTAAACTGTTGATTGTATTGATCATACTTACTGCATCCGCTCCACCCCGGACAGCCGCTTCAGCTGTGACAGTAATATCTGTAATGTTTGGTGTCAATTTTACAATTACAGGTGTCCTGGCCACCTCTTTCGCCCAAAAAGTTTGTTTCTCGACGAGTTCTGGAACCTGACCGGACGCAGATCCCATACCCCGTTCAGCCATTCCGTGTGGGCATCCAAAATTCAGCTCTAGCCCATCAACTCCGACGTCTTCAACCTTCTTTACGATTTCATGCCACTTTTCTTGTTTAGGCTCTACCATTAAGGATGCAATGATTGCATGATTCGGAAACCGTTTTTTTGTTTCATAGATTTCCTTCAGATTCACTTCTAATGGTCGATCGGTAATGAGTTCGATATTATTGAACCCTGCTACTTTTTGTCCATTAAAACTTACAGCTGCGAACCTTGAAGATACATTTATAATGGGCTCCCCTAACGTTTTCCATACTGCACCGCCCCAACCTGCCTCGAATGCTCTTTGTACCTGGTATCCTGAGTTCGTTGGTGGTGCGGACGCCAGCCAAAATGGATTTGGTGATTTTATTCCTGCTAAATCAATGTTTAAATTTGCCATGAGTTTCCCCCCCTAGGACAATCTTAATTCAAGTGGACATTAGCCAATTGTGCGTGTAAATGATAGGCGGCAAGTTTTCCTTGCTCTGCAGCCGTAACGACCATTGCCTCACCTACTCCCTTTCCAAAAACAACGTCTCCACAGGCGAAAATCTTTGGATTAGAGGTTTGGAAGGTGTCTCGATTAACCTGTACAACACCGTCTGAATGCTCCAGTCCAAATTGTTCAATAAGTGATAGATGACGAGTTTGGCCGATCGCCTTAATGACAGCGTCAACAGGAAGCACAAATTGTGAATCTTTGACAGGAATCGGACGTCTTCTTCCATCCTCACCAGGCTCTCCTAACTTCATCTTGATGCATTCGATTCCCGTTACTTCTCCCGCATCATTTCCTATAATTCGCTGAGGTGCCGTTAGCCAGCGGAATTCTACGCCATCCTGTTTTGCAAACTCGTATTCAAAATCATAAGCAGTCATTTCTTCCTGAGTACGTCGGTATAAGATTTTTACATTGTCTGCTCCTAAGCGGACGGAACAGGTGGCTCCATCGATGGCTGTATTGCCCGCCCCAATCACCACCACTTTTTTGCCTACATAGTCTTGCGTCAGCCTGCCACTTTTCGTTGCCTTAACAAATTCAATGGCGTCATGAACACCTCTTAAGTCTTCTCCTTCAATTTTCAAATCCGGGACATGGGACATTCCTGCTGCAAGGATGACAAAATCATGGGTCTCTACGATTTCATCTGCAGATATGTCTTGACCAACTTTTACATTGGTTCGAATATCGACATTCAGTTTCTTTACCTGCTCCACTTCCCAGTAAGATATGCTCTGAGGTAGTCGGAAAGATACGATTCCATAAGTATTTAAGCCTCCAGCTTCCTTTTCCGCCTCATATATTGTTACTTCATATCCTAAGCGTGCAAGTTCCCTTGCAGCCGATAGGCCGGCTGGTCCCCCTCCGATAATCCCTACATTAATTCCGTTTGGCTCCCCTGCTTCAAATAGCACTGTTTCGTTATGTCTTGCCCAATCTGTTGCATATCGCTGCAGATCACCAATCATGATTGGCTTTGTAGAATGATTCAGTACACAAGCCCCTTCACAAAGCTCATCTGTCGGACAGACACGTGAGCAGCTCGCACCCACTGGATTTGCAGACATGATTGTTTTTGCCGATCCTTTCAAGTTCCCGGATGCAATCTTTTTAATAAATGAAGGTATATCAATGCTAGTGGGACAAGCTATTATGCACGGAGCATCATAACAATACAAGCAGCGGTTTGCTTCCTCCACTGCTTCCCTATTGGTCAAACCCTCATTGGCTTCGAGAAAATTATTCTCAAGATTGAGTAACGAAAGTGTGTTAGACAAACTGACTTCCCCCTCTTTATTTCCATTTATTTTCCATTACCTTTTAAGCACACCATGGCCGACAATGATGGTTCACCGTCAGCCTCAACTTATTAAGGAAGTAAAGCCGTCATATCGTTATAAGTTTCAGGCCTGCGATCTCGATAGAACTGCCATGTATCCCGGACTTCACGTAATAGCTTCTTATTCATTTCACCGATAATGACCTCATCACTATCTCTGCTTCCAATGGAAACAAAGCTGCCTCTTGGATCGACTAAATAGGACTGTCCGTAAAATTCACCCATATTCCAAGGACCCTCAAAACCAACACGATTAATAGCTCCTAAGTAGTAGCCGTTTGCCACCGCATGGGCTGGCTGCTCAAGCTTCCATAAGTATTCAGATAAACCAGCTACGGTTGCAGAGGGATTGAACACAATTTCTGCCCCTTTTAAACCTAATAATCGGGCACCTTCCGGGAAGTGACGGTCATAACAGATATAAACCCCTACTTTTGCGTAAGCAGTATCGAATACCGGGTACCCGAGGTTTCCTGGTTTAAAGTAATATTTCTCCCAGAATCCGTAACCTTCCTGACCAACCCCAACATGTGGAATATGCTGCTTTCGATATTTTCCGAGATAGGATCCATCTGCATCTATGACCGCTGCCGTATTATAGTAAGTAGCTATTCCTTCTCTCTCATAGATTGGTAGAACAATGACGACACTCAGCTCTTTGGCTAACGCCTGAAACTGTATTGTTGTAGGGCCATTTGGTATTTCTTCAGCAGAGTCATACCACTTTGGATTTTGTTCGGAGCAAAAGTAAGGACCATAGAATATTTCCTGTAAACAAATGATTTGAGCTCCCTTTTTTGCTGCATCTCTTACCAGTTCCACATGTTTCTTGATCGCTTGCTCCTTATGGACGTCTACCCCTTCACTTCCATCTACATCATGAGAAGCTTGAATAAGTCCAATTTTAACCAAGTCTGACATTTCATTACCCCCTACACAAAAATAGATTTTATAAAATAGTAAGCGCTTTCATTGTTTTTTGCTCCATTGGTCCACACTTACTAGATTTCACTAACCGGAATAAAAATCTGAATTTTAAGTATTTTCACTTTATTTTAACTCGTACATTTACAGAATGCACTATACATTCTGTAACACTAACTACGTTCCTAATTTGTCATTATGTACATTCAATAAAATGAATGGTTTCTCTTAACGTAGCATACTTCCATTACGAATTTTGTAGAATGATTTGTTTTAATCTTTAATAAATTCAGTTTTCAATCGACAAATAATACAGACCTCCCTCATGATTCATTCCTTCTCATTCTTAAAGGTCTGTGCAAGACCATTTGAACTTATCCTAAAAAAAACAGCCTTCTCTACTGAAAAGGCTGTTTTTGTCGATAATCGTTATGAACTTACTGACTTCATCTCTAGTAATTGTTTCCTGAGAGGTCTGTATTTTACTACTTGTCCCACAAACCAAATCAAGACAGCCAACCAAATGGCGGAACCAATCATTATGGCTGTTGAATAGGGAAGACCAAAACCTTCTGGAGCGTAAAAAATATACGAGCTTACAACTCCAGTCATAAACAATGCAGGAATACTGCAAATCCAGTGGAATCTTGCCTGTTGTAATAAATAAATGGCAGCAGTCCACAACATAACGGTTGCTACTACCTGGTTGGACCATCCAACATATCTCCACAGGAAGGTATAGTCAATTTGAGTAAGTAAAAACGTAGGGACTGCCACCGGAATAACTAACAAGACCGGCCGCCATTTCCCTTCAACATCTTTCTTACGTATATCATTTATTAAATCAGCAAGCATCATTCTTGATGATCTTAACGCAGTATCCCCTGTTGTGATTGGAAGGATGATTACACCCAGGACGGCTAGAACTCCACCTAACGTGCCTAACGTCGTTTTGCTGATTTCATTTACTACTCCAGCAGGTCCGCCAGCTGCCAATGCTCCTTGAAGTCCAGCTGTTCCATTAAAAAATGCCATACCTGCTGCAGCCCAGATCAATGCAATGATTCCTTCAGCCACCATCGCTCCATAGAATACTTTTCGTCCTTCACTTTCTTTTTTTAAGGTTCTGGCTAAGATGGGACTTTGAGTGGAATGGAATCCAGAGATTGCCCCGCATGAAACGGTAACCATTAACAAAGGCCACAAAGGTAAATCATTTGGATGTAAGTTTTCAAATGTTAGATTTGGGACTGGATGTTCAAAAAAGAACAACCCAATTCCAATCGCCACTGCCATAAAGATAAGGATGGCTCCAAAGAACGGATAAACCTTTCCAATAATCTTATTAATCGGTAAGACAGTCGCAATGAGAAAGTATGTAAAAATAATGACAAGAGACGTCATAAAATTAAGCGGTGTCACCTCTGCCATTAGTTGTGCAGGGCCTGACGTAAAAGCGGCGGCTACGAGAATCATCAGTACAATTGATAAAATGTTCATAACGGATTGTACAGGTTTACCTAAATATTTTCCTACGATTGAAGGAAACTGAGCTCCATTATGCCTTAGAGATAACATTCCAGAAAAGTAATCATGAACCGCTCCAGCAAATAGGGTGCCAATCACAATCCATAGGAATGCTACAGGTCCATACAAAGCACCTAAAATTGCCCCGAAGATCGGACCTAACCCCGCAATGTTTAACAATTGAACCAGGCTTGCTTTCCACCAGCTCATGGGCATATAGTCTAAGCCGTCCTTCTTTGAGTATGCAGGAGTCACATTAGTATCATCAATACCGAAAATCTTCTCTACCACCTTTGAATAAATGAAATAACCTACTACTAGAATACAGATGGATGCAAGAAATGTTAGCATCACGATGTCCTCCCTTCAGTAAATGAATTTATCGTTTATTCTAATACGACAAACGACAAATAACAACAGAATTTTCTAAAAATATTATTAATTCCGAATAAATAACTAAATAAAATTTGTACTTAAGTCTGTTATTTCAATGATGTAAGTGATTACATTATTTGAAAAAAGTTTTATAACATAATACATATGTAGTGAATCATTTTGCTTGAATCAACACTCTTTTTTAAAGAAAGAGCAAAAATAAAATACACCCCTTAAAAGAGGTGCATGAAACATACTGGAAGCTACTGTACTTTTCCTTTTACAAATTCTTCATGAGCTTTTAAAAATTCTTTATTATTCCTTTCCCTTGCGATATCCAATGGAGTACGGTCATTTCCTGGTATTTCTTGTCCATCTCCGTGAGCCAGTAACAAGGCTACAATTTCTTCACTTCCGTCGAAAGCAGCAATATGTAACGGTGTGTGCCCTGATGAATCGGGTTGATTTACATTCGCTCCTTGTTTTAGTAAAAACTCCAACAGTTCTATAGAGGCTTTCCCGGCAATTCCAGCATGTAAAGCCGTATTAGAAGGAATGTAAGAAACTTTCGAATCTGAGAAGGAATTGATATCCGCACCAAAATTCAGCAGAAGCTCAACGATCTCCCTATGACCATAGTGTGCAGCCACCCCTAAAGCTATTAAACCTTGTTCATTATCTGCGTTGCAAAGATTTGTATCATTTCTCAATGACTGCTCTACTGTGTCTTTGTCACCTTTTTCGATTGCTTCAAAAAATTCTTGAATGGTTATTGATGTCATCACACTCACCTCATTTTTACATAATTACAAATATTCTATCAATTATATTCAAAAAAAGATAGGGATGACTCCTAAAATAGGGAGTCATCCCTATAAAAAAATTACTGATCCAGTTTTAATTTAGCCAATGCGTCAGCTAATGCAGTGTTGACCGGCTCATCTTTCTGCTGTGTTTTCAAATACTTATTTACATCCCTTTTGGTTGCTTTGCTATTCTTTTCTTTTTTTCTGCGATCATTAAAGGTTGAAAGTTTCTCTCTATGTCCGCACACACATGTGAACATCTGCCCTTCCCCTTCTCCTCTTAGATCTAAGCGTTTATGGCAATTAGGGCATCGCGCATTCGTTTTTTTGCTAATATTTTTCCGGTGACCGCACTCGCGATCTTGACAGACCAATTTCTTACCATGCTTATTCTTTATTTCCAGCATCAGATTTCCACAGTCAGGACATTTCGTTCCAGTTAGATTATCATGAGAGAATTTCTTAGTAGAGTTCTTAATTTCATTAACCGACTTATTTGTATAATCTTTAATCTCTTTTAAAAATTCTTGTTTATTTAGAGATCCATTTGCGATTTTTTCAAGCTTTTGCTCCCACTCTGCTGTAAGGCTCGGGGATTGTAATTCAAGAGGTGCCAATTCCAATAATTGCTTTCCTTTTGACGTAATAACAATTTCTTTTCCTTTCGGTTCAATCACTCCTGAGTTAAAAAGCTTTTCAATAATATCTGCCCTTGTCGCAACTGTACCCAGTCCCCCGGCTTCATGTATGGTGTCAAGTAGATCTTTGTTGCTTTCTTTCATGAATTTTTTTGGGTTTTCCATTGCGGATAGAAGTGTTCCTTCATTAAAACGGCCGGGAGGATTGGTTTGCCCTTCTGTTTCTTTTATTGCCAGAACAGCAAACATACCCCCTTCTTCCATTTTTAACAGCAATTGATCTTTTTCTGAATCAAAATCATATACTTCTTTCCAACCGATTTCTACAATCCGCTTTCCTTTCGTCTGAAAGGTTTCAGTACCAATCGAGGCTTCTACAGTCGTTTGTTCATACAGATATGGAGGATAGAACACAGCTAAGAAGCGTTTCACGACTAGATCATAGATCTTTCTTTCACGGTCCTGTAACCTTTGGAGGAAAGGTGTCTCCTCCGTCGGTATAATGGCATGGTGATCCGTCACCTTTTGGTCATCAACATATGCTTTTGAAAGTTGTTTTGAACTCTGCAACGCTAGATGAGCCATTTTACGATAAGGTTGTACGCTCACTGCTTTCAATCTGTCCTTCAATGTAGAGACCATATCGCTGGATAAATGTTTACTATCTGTTCTTGGATAAGTTACTAATTTATGCTGCTCGTACAATTTCTGCATAATGGATAGTGTTTCTTTAGCAGAATAGCCAAAGATTTTATGTGCATCTCTTTGCAATTCTGTTAAATCATATAAAGAAGGAGCGTGATTTTTCTTTTGTGATTTTTTTACTGACTGAATAGTGATTTCCTTTTTGTCCTTCAATAATTTCATGACGCTTGTTATTTCTTCTTTCGAAAATGTTTTCGTATCTTTATTTTTACGGTTTGACCAAATAAACGTACCGCAATCCGTTGTAGCCTGTATGCCATAATAAGTTTGTGGTTTAAAGTTCCTGATTTCTTCTTCCCTCTGAGCAATGATGCTTAACGTAGGAGTTTGGACACGTCCACATGATAACTGTGCATTGTGCTTGGTAGTCAAAGCCCTGGTTGCATTCATTCCCACATACCAATCGGCTTCAGATCTCGCTTGGGCAGCTGCATATAGGTTTTCGTATTTTTTAGCATCTCTCAGTTTATTGAATCCGTCTTTTATTGCCTTATCGGTGACAGATGAAATCCATAATCGTTTCAACGGTTTATTTACCCGGGCTTTTTCAATGATCCAGCGGGCAACAAGCTCCCCTTCCCGGCCGGCATCAGTGGCAATGACGATTTCTTTGACATCCGGACGGTTCATTTGTGCTTTCACTGAGCTAAACTGTTTCCCTGTTTTCTTAATGACTACAAGATTAAGGGATGAAGGGAGCATGGGTAAATCCTCAAGCTTCCATGCTTTGTAGCGGTCATCATAGCTTTCAGGCTCTGCTAATGTGACTAAATGTCCCAGGGCCCAAGTGACGATATAGTCGTTTCCTTCTAAGAATCCATTACCTTTTTCCGTACACTGAAGTACTTTGGCAATATCTCTACCGACAGAAGGTTTTTCTGCCAGGACTAAAATCTTTTTCATATTAAAAATCCTTTCAATACTAGGTGTTTTGTTTCTATATCTTTTCTATTTTAACATACAATAAAATGAATAGTGTTTTAGAGTTCAGGTCCATTAGAGGTTGTACTATACTAAGAGATAGTTAATTTTTCACAAAGGAGCTATAGGACTTTGCAGCATGACATACAAAAAGGTTCCTTTCTTCCTAAAGAAGCTTGGGGCATGATCATCATTATATTAATCACTTTATTATCTAAAGGATTGGGTGCCCTTTACCCTTTGATCGGCAGTTTGTTATTTGCGATTATTATAGGGGCAATTTTTAAGAATACAACCAAACTTCCTTCATCATTCGATCCAGGTATACAATTCACCTTGAAAACACTGTTGAAAGTGGCCATCGTATTTCTTGGTGTCGGTTTGAGCCTGTATGATATCCTTCTTATTGGACAAAAAGCTTTATGGGTGATATTTTTGTCGGTTTCCATCGGTATTACCGCGACGTATTTCGTAGGGAAATGGCTTCGTATAGACAAACGGTTAAGCTTGTTGATAGGAATCGGCACCAGTAATTGCGGGGCTACGGCTATTTCAGCTGTGAAGGGAATCATTGGTGCGAAAGAAAATGAAACAGCCTATGCTTTATCGACGATTGTTTTCTTTAATTTAATTGCTTTTATTATGTATCCAATCATTGGCCATATCCTCCACATGTCTGATCTATCGTTTGGCATTTGGGCAGGTACAGCCGTACATGATACATCTTCAGCAATTGCCGTTGGATATGCATTTGGGGATGAAGCAGGAGAGGTGGCAACGACGGTGAAGCTTGCCCGTACATTGTTCTTGATTCCTGTGATGTTTTGTTTACCATTTTTCTTAAGAAAGAGAAATGAAGGTAAATCTCGATACAGGAATGCATTCCCCTGGTTTGTATTCTTATTTTTGGCCGTCTCTGTACTACATACATTTGGTTTCATTCCTGAAACGCTCGAATCTTACCTTAAGATTTCTTCAAAATTTATAATCATCATGGTAATGGCAGCAGTAGGTCTTCAAGTGAGAATAAAAGACATTACTCAATTAGGATATAAACCCCTCCTCACTGGCTTAATTGCTTCTATTACATGTGCACTCATCAGTTTAATCCTTATTCTATAGACTAAAAAAAGAGCATCTAGAGAGATGCCCCCTGTACTGTTTACCATCCCTTATGCGATAAATTCCTTTAAACTCTGAAGAAGAAAAAACTAGGAAGAGGCCGTCTTCCTAGTAAATGCTATTCTTCGTCTCCTTCTAAGAAGTCTGGATCTAACTCTTCAAATTCTTCATCATCTAAGTCACAATCCCAGTCTTCATCGTCACAACCTTCAGGATTTACAAGGACACATACTTTCGTTTCTCCTATAACTTCCACTAGGAATTCACGTTCGACGTGAACAATGATTTTGTTACCATTTGGTGAAATAACCGCTTCGCAGCAATTCGGCTGTTGCAGTACGCGAGCACATACTTCAATATCATCTAAGCAATCAGGATCACGGTATTTCAGCTTAATGCAGTCAGTATACTGTACTCTCTCCGTTACAACAGATGTCTTTGTGTTGTCACTGTGGGAGTACCATACGTTAATATCGTATGAACCGTGAATTTCAACCTTCTTGCCTACTTTGTGTGCTTCATACTGATGATTAATGATCCAGCAGCCTAAAATGCTCGATGGATTATGCGGCGGGCTAATCGTATGATGAGACTGTGTGAATTTACGTCCCTTCGCTACGACCGCTTTAGTAATAATCTCTCTATATTCTGCCATTCGAGCGAACCTCCTCATTCATTTTCAATTCATCTTATGCGACTATCTAGGTGTTTGTGCGAGTAAATTTAATTGCATAATGGGATTGTTGCGAGATAATGTATTGTATGCGAATACCCATTGAATGTTCCGGAATGCACTACCCGCCATCATAGAAAAATGGTAAACTAAGATTCAGCAATGAAGTGACAATTTCAAGAGGAGGATGTATTCATGTCAAAAAGCAAAGCAAGACGCAAGAGGGATCATATCCTTAGAAATACGGGCCGGGATGTGACGAAGCTCCGAAGTACCCTACCAGACTTTTCGATAATGGAGCGCACAACTAAAACGAAAAAGGAAACAATAGCAAAAGATCAAACAAAACACAAAAAACGATCTCCGCATGAAAGGGATATTCCTTTAAGCGGCGATCGTTTTTTATTTTCACTATGCACCTATTTACACTATTCTTCTATTAAGAACAGCTTCCAGGCGTTGAGTTTTTCACTTGTGATCCGGTTTCACCACGGAGTAAGTCTCCCCCGGTGGTTTCAATGATATGATCGGTCACATTATTAGAAATAACGGAAGCAACAATTTGCAGTAAATCATTCACGTCCGTTTGAGACTCTTTAAATTGTTGTACGACTGGAATGGCATCGATTTCCCTTTCCAGGTTTTCAATCTTTTCTTCAACCATTTTTAACGCTTCTGTCTTACCATAGTGCTGGAAGTTAACCGCTTGTTTTTGTAAGCTCTTAATACTCGCGATCATTTCACGCACTTTTTGATTTTCGTGAATCTGAGCTTCAGCGCGTTTAAAGAAATCCACTTCTTCTGTTTCAGCTATCATCGTTGCAAGCTCTTCTGCCCGCTTCATAATATCGTCTTTTGTGTACTTTGCCATATTAATTCACCTCTACCGGTTCTTGAAATTCTGATCCAATCAGGCCTTTTTCGACCATTTCCCCATCCAGTGACCACGATTTAGCATCTGTGATCTTAACCTTTACAATTTTTCCAATGGCTGTTTTAGGAGCCTTGAAGTTGACAAGCTTGCTGCGTCGGGTATAGCCGGCGAGGATGTCAGGGTTTTTCTTACTCTCTCCATCCACCAGTACCTCGACGATCTGTCCTTTATAGTTCTTCATCGCTTCAGCAGAGTATTCCTTCACAACGGCATTTAATCGTTGAAGCCGCTCTTTTTTGACTTCCATCGGTACATTGTCATTCATTTTCGCCGCAGGGGTACCTTCCCTAGGAGAATAGATGTACGTAAAAGCCGATTCAAATCCAACTTCCCGATATAAAGAAAGTGTTTCTTCGAATTGCTCGTCGGTTTCATTCGGATATCCGACGATGATGTCAGTTGTAAGAGCAACGTCCGGCATCGCTGTTTTAATTTTCCTTACTAATTCCAGGAATTGCTCACGTGTATACTTACGGGCCATGATTTTTAGAACATCTGTCGATCCTGATTGAACCGGTAAATGAATATGCTCAACCAGATTCCCTTTTTTCGCAAGGACTTCAATTAAATGATCATCGAAATCCCTCGGGTGACTGGTCGTAAATCGAATACGTGGAATATCCACTTTTCGAAGGTCATCCATTAAATCTCCCAGGCCATATTCAAGATCCTCGATATCTTTACCATAGGCATTCACGTTCTGACCAAGAAGAGTGATTTCTTGATATCCCTGGGCGGCAAGGTGTCGTACCTCCTGAATGATTTCTTCAGGACGGCGGCTCCGTTCCTTACCGCGTGTGTATGGAACGATACAGTACGTACAGAACTTGTCACACCCGTACATGATGTTCACCCATGCTTTAATGTTCCCGCGGCGTACCTTCGGAAGGTTCTCGATGACGTCCCCTTCTTTAGACCAAACTTCAACTACCATTGCTTTGGACATATAAGCATCGGAAAGGATTTTAGGAAGACGATGAATATTATGAGTTCCAAAAATCATATCAACCTGCTGATATGTTTTCAGGATTTTATTTACAACGGATTCTTCCTGGGACATACACCCGCATACACCGATTAATAGCTCAGGTTTTTCCCGTTTCAAATGCTTCAGATGCCCTAATTCTCCAAACACCTTATTTTCGGCATTTTCACGAATCGCACATGTATTTAAAAGGATAACGTCTGCATCATCTGTCGAATTCGTCGCTTCATAGCCTAATGCCATGAAAATCCCTGCCATCACTTCTGTATCATGTTCATTCATTTGACAACCGTACGTGCGAATATAGAATTTCTTGCCTTCCCCTAAACCTCTATATTGATCATCAATCGTAAAGTCATTATGATATTTAATTTCTTCCTTCCCACGCTTTTTGGCGTCTTTTAACGATGGTGGGATATAGACACTTTCAAAGTATTTACTGTAATCCTTTTCGGATTTTTGGTCCGATGGAGTAACAGAATTCGATTGTTGTCCATGTTTTCTTTGCTCTTCGTTCATGAAAAATCCCCTTTCTACCTCTATAACCAAACCGCTTATCTTCTATTATAAATAATCTAAGAAGATATACATTCTTGCACATTATAATAGTATAAAGGTTTTCGAGGCTACATACAATAGAGGCGCTTAAGTGTTGAAATTTGTTCGAAACTTCCCGCTTACCAGTATAAATGGGCTTTCATCCATGTAACTCCCCTTGCAAATGGCGCATAACGTAAAGTAAGACAAATACCCAGGGAGGAGATTCAAATAGCAAAGAATGAAATAAAGACACCTATGTATAACATTGAAAACCAAGAAAAATTATACTTCCATTCCAAAATAGATGAACTAAACCATACCATTGAAAGATTACAAGAAAGCTATCTGTATGCTGAGGTTCAGCATTATAAAGAACTTTTATATTCCAAACTTCGCCAATTAGAGCATCTAAACGAGGAGTTAGAAGTAAACCGGGTTTCTGAGGAAGAACTTATGAAGGATCGAAATAGATTTAAAGAATGGAAAGAAAAGCTTGAGTATCAAGTAAATGATCTTCTTCATCAACTACACATCAAGGAAAATATCCTTATAGAGAAGATTGAAAAGATTCATGAATTTGAGCAAAAGCTGCTTCAAATCGAGATGGAGCGAAAAAATCTATCAGTATCTTTATCCTTATTAGAAGAAGAAGTGAAAATACTTCAGGATAAGCTTATCAGCAAGGAAGAATTCCTTTTGGAAAAAGGTGAAACGATAAAAGAGTTGGAACAAAAGCTGGTTCAAACTGAGATGGAACGGAAAAACCTGGCCATTTCCATGTCCAGGCTAGATGAAGAAAGAGATTCACTCCGTCAACAGCTTCACCATAAGGAAAGTCTGCTTCAAGAAAAGGCTATAACCATTAATGAACTAGAAAAAAAGCACCTTCAATCCGAAAATGAACTCAATAGCCTCTCACTTTCCTTATCCAAGCTGGAAGAAAGTCATAACAAGTCATCCACTGAAAACGAAACATTACTAAAAGAAAATCAAACATTACTGCAACGAAATCAATCTTTAATTACGAAGGTCCATAGTCAACAACAGCATATTTCGGATTTAAATGCTGCATTAGCTCATTCCGAAGAAACGAAGAAAGAAATGTTCTATAACCTTATTTCTAAAACAGAAGAGTTAGAAAAGCTAATGTCTGAGAGGAAACATACTCTTGATTCTTTGCAGTTCGCAAAGGATCAGTTAGTTGAAGCAGAAAAACAAAAAATGGAATATATTAAAACATTTATCAGCGAATATCAAAAGCAATTTGAAGAGAATGAGTGGTGGTTTTCCACCCAATTTGCCGATATTGATCAACGGTCGAAACATCAGAACGAACGGATTGAAGCGGTTGAGCAGGAGCAGGAACTCCACTTCATTCATCAGAATGATGTACTAAAGGACAAATTTGAAGAAGTCGAGCAGCGATTTATACAATTTATTGAAGAAGTGGATTCCATCCGCAACCAAAATTCCAGTATTACCCACAATTTATTTGAGCTGAAACGTATGGTTGAAAACCAAAAACGAAGTCAGACTCATATTATTAAACCTCGTCAGAAACCATCAGCAGATAAGATGGTCACACAAAACGATGACAGTTCAAGAGAATAAAGTGAGAAATAAAGAAAGTTGCCCTGGGAAATCCCTCGGCAACTTTTTATAATTAAAAGGTAATCATGATTTTGTTGTTTGAACTGAGCTGAAGCTCTTGTTCTTCAAATAACACAAACCCTAAAATTGTAGAAGATTCCTGTTCTTCGAGATTTTCTAACGTAAATTGTAATCCCTCCACCGCAATTTTTTCACCCGGCGGAATAACGGATTCCTGTATAGATTCAATCCAATAATCTCCAGTTGCAAATGCCTTTTCCAACCAGTCTTCCCCTATATATTTCCATCCTTGTGCACCGTTTTGGCCTTGAATGGAAAAAATATCACTCATTTCAGGGGGGATGATCTGTCCTCCAATTTCAATTTTATCAGGAGGGTTCATTCGAAAGCAGATTTTTGGATTCAATAAGTCTACGTTTCCGGTATTCTTTATAAAAAAATCAGCTTTAATAGAATATCGTTCCAGTTTTCGATTAGGTAGTAAATTATAATCAAAATATATTTCAGCGGATGGCTTTTTTACCTGGGCTTCACGAATTTTCCGATCCGCTTTTTGCTTTTTGATTTCTTCGTATTCTTTATCATTAATCTCGGTATTTCTATTCGGCTTCTTCACCTCTCCCCTGTTTATGCCGGTATCCTCAACTAGCTTATCTGTCGTTTTTAAAAAGTGTAGAACATTCAAATCGAGTAATGTGGGTTTTTGATTCCCAAGTAGTGTTTTCAGCACACAAGTCGTTAAAATTGAAGGGCCTTCATTAATTAAAAATTCCTCATCTTTACACTGTAAGGAACATCTAAGGTGCGGAATTGAGTGGCGTTCGGGTAATAAATAATACCCATTGAAATGCAGATCATCTTTATAGTTCGAGAGATTTTTTTTCAAATTGATGGAATTCAGTTTTTCGTTATATCCTAATGAAACAAACCGTTTATCGCTTTTGGCTTTACTCGACACTAATTCAATAAAGAGGTCCCCATCACTAAGCCATTCAGTATTTTCCACTATTGAAATATCAACTCCATAATGCGTTAATACCTCTTTCACTTTTTCATTTATGTCATGATTTATTTTTTCATTCGATGTGTTCACTGATAGCCATACTTTTTTTCTGTGTAAAGAACTTTTCACTTCCACTATTTGTTCTTCTTTGTTCCAATTGAAATGATAATTATTCTCCGCACAAAAAAACTGGATAGCTGATAAAGAATAGGCTGGAATTGATCCCCAATCATGATTATTGATTTTTAATTTCATGTAAATGCTCACCACCCTATTGAAGTTGTCTATGTATCTTATGAAAATTAAGAATGAAATATGATTTAGTTCTTTCGCATGTAGCAAACGCCGATATCGATTCGCTTGATTATATGGTTCATCCAGCTCCTTTTTCAGAGGAAGTCAATCAGAAACTATTGGCCCAACATCCTAATATTAAAAGTATCGCTTTACGCCTAGCAGTACTGATAAAGATGCTTTCGTTATAAGGGGTAGGCTGATGTTTGTTTTATACTACAGCCCTCTCCTCTCATTATTTTTAACATAAACTAGTAAGAGTCAGGTGATCGATCTACACTTCATCATTTGGACGTTGATGCTCATGTTATTGGTCAGCTATATTTAATAAAATTGATGTTTTATGAAAGGAGAATTCATTATGATTACCCCTCATGGCGGTAAACTCATTGACCAGGTAGTAAAAGGGAAAGAACGTGATGAGCTATTAACCCGAATATCTTCCCTTCCATCCATCACGTTAGATTCATGGGGGCTTTCCGATTTAGTTCTGATTGCCACAGGTGCCTTCAGCCCCTTACAGGGATTCATGAACCAAAAAGACTATCTGAATGTGCTGAAAGAAATGCGATTGGCAAATGGACTGGTTTGGAGTTTACCTATTACGCTCCCTATTTCTAAACAATTAAGGGATAGTCTTTCAATTGGTGATACCGTTTTTCTTAAAGGAGAGGATGGAGAGGTCTACGGTATGATGGATATACAAGAAATGTATGAATACTGTAAAGAAGCAGAGGCTCTTTTCGTATTTAAAACATTGGACAAACTTCACCCCGGAGTTCAGAAGGTTTTCACAAAAGAGGATGTGTATGTTGCTGGACCCGTTAAGCTTCTCCAATACCCTGATAGCTTTAGAAGGGATTTTCTAACACCAAAACAATTGAGGAAACGATATATGGAATTAGGTTGGGACACCATCGTAGCCTTCCAGACAAGAAACCCCATACACCGGGCCCATGAATACCTTCAAAAAACAGCCTTGGAAAATGTCGATGGATTATTGATTCACCCTTTAGTCGGAGACACAAAGCAAGACGATATCCCTGCAGAGATTCGAATGAAAAGCTATAAAAAACTACTCGATGAATATTATCCTAAAGATCGGGTCCTATTATCTACTTTTCCAGCAGCAATGAGATATGCCGGGCCTCGTGAGGCTGTATTCCATAGTTTAGTACGGAAAAATTTCGGCTGTTCGCATTTCATTGTGGGAAGAGATCATGCTGGAGTTGGGAATTATTATGGAACATTTGATGCTCAGAAAATCTTCTCCGAATTTACAAAAGAAGAGATAGGAATAGAGATTTTAAAATTTGAACATGCATTTTATTGCATTAAGTGCGCTACGATGGCGACTACAAAAACATGCCCTCATGACGATGAATTTCACATTCATTTGAGCGGAACCAAAGTACGGAAAATGTTAAAGGATGGGATAATGCCGCCAAAGGAATTTTCAAGACCAGAAGTGATTGACGTACTTATTAATGAAATGAAACCTGATTCATAGATCAAGGTATACCACAAGGAGACGACATCATGATTGAATTTTATATTGTAATATTTGGAATGATTGTTATGCTCTCATGCCTGGTCTTTGAATTGGAACGGCCCGAAATCATTCTACCCGCAACTCTTCTCCTATTCGTATTAACAGGTGTCATTACGCCTCAAGAAGCTACAAGGGGCTTTTCAAATGAAGGGATGCTCACCATAGGTTTATTGTTTATAATAGCTGGTAGTATTCAAAATAGCGGGATTGTAGATCACGTTTTTCAGATGTTGCTGAATCATTCAACTTCAAGAAAAAACATTCTTGCCAAGATTCTCTTCCCAATCTCTTTCCTATCAGCTTTTCTTAACAATACTCCCATTGTCATTGCATTCACCCCTCTTGTTAAGAAGTGGTGTGAAGATCATCGACTTTCCCCTTCAAAATTCCTGATCCCTCTTTCTTATGCGACGATTCTTGGCGGTACTATTACACTCATTGGAACATCGACGAATCTTGTCGTGCATGGTTTGCTTCTTGATCATAACCTTCGTGGCTTCACTTTTTTCGAACTTAGTAAGATCGGGGTTCCAATAACCCTCGTTGGTTTATGTTACCTTGTATTTTTCAGTTCTTACTTGTTGCCAGTCCGGCAAAGCAGCCCCATTACAAACCTTGAGTCCTTAAGGGAGTTTACAGGTGAAATCCTAGTACTTAAAGAATTCCCATATATCCACAAAACTGTTGAACAGGCCAGATTAAGGAGTTTAAGAGGACTATTTCTTGTCAGTATCATTCGTGATGACGAAATCATTACCCCTGTCACCAATACAACCATTCTTAAAGAAAATGATCGTTTAATTTTCATAGGGGACATTACGACCATCACGGAGCTTCAGTTCAGTAAGGGTCTTGAATTACAAAGTAATAACGGTTCATATTTCCCCTTTCATCAATTGGTGGAGGCTGTCGTATCACATCATTCAACCTTATTATATAAAAAGATCAAAGATACGAATTTCAGGAGTAGACACAATGCAGCCGTCATCGCTGTTCATAGACAAAATCAGCGCTTAAAAGCCAAAATTGGGGATATTATTTTAAAGCCTGGAGATATTTTGCTGCTCGTTACTGGATCTGATTTTCATAAAAAGGTCCATACAAATGACTTTTATTACGCAACTCCAATTGATAATAAAATCAACACCCGCAAACAATCAAAGCAAGGATGGTTCTCTATCGCATTATTAGGAACAATGATCCTATTGGTTACATTAGGATTTATATCCATGCTGACAGGAATGGCATGTACCGCCTTAGTATTATATTTATTAAAGATTGTATCTGCACAAGAGGTGAAAAATGCTATCCAATGGAATGTATTGTTACTGGTTTCCTGTTCGTTTGGCATTGGATATGCATTAATAAACTCAGGTGTTGCCGCTTATATTGCTACTTTATTAATGGAGGCTTCAAGACCTCTGGGAGTCTTCGCAATTATTCTGGCAATCTATCTTCTAACCAATCTATTTACTGAGATGATGACGAACAGTGCCGCTGCAGTCATGATGTTTCCTATTATTCTGGAAGTTTCAAGAACAATGGATTTAGATCCGATTGCATTGGCTGTGACGGTGAGTATTGCTGCTTCAGCTAGTTTTGCAACGCCAATCGGTTACCAAACAAACCTGATTGTATATGGTCCTGGAGGATATCAGTTTAAGGATTTCCTTAAGGTGGGGATACCCCTTAATATCATTACGATGCTCACAACTGTAGTGCTTATATATTTCTTTTGGCTATGAATTTCGGAAACGAAGGAGGTAAAAAGATGAAGAAAAAGAATATTAAATGGCATGAGGGAAAAGTAGTGAAAGCAAATCGACACCAGCTACACGGACATAATAGTGCATTGCTTTGGTTTACTGGATTGTCCGGCTCAGGAAAGTCAACCATTTCAGTCGAGGTTGAAAAATCATTGCACGAAGACGGGATTCACACTTACCGACTTGATGGTGATAATATTCGACATGGATTAAATCAAGACTTATCATTTTCAATAGAAGACCGTAAAGAAAACATCAGAAGAGTTGGAGAAGTGTCAAAACTGTTTGTCGATGCAGGAGTATTAACATTAGCTGCATTCATTTCCCCCTTTAAAGAGGATAGAGCATTCGTGAGATCTCTTTTACAACATCAAGAATTCATTGAGATTTATGTTCATGCAAGCGTTAAGACCTGCATACAAAGAGATCCTAAAGGTCTTTATGAAAGAGTAGTAAAGGGTGAAATCAAAGACTTTACGGGGATTGATTCACCCTACGAAATTCCTGAATCACCTGAGATCATCGTTGACACAGAATGCCAGTCCATTGAAGAATCCGTCGAGCAAATCGTCCAGTATTTAAAGAACAAGAATTTGATTTAGAAACCTTATTTAAAGGATTCTTTCATAAGGAGTTGAAAACAATTTAGTGAAGGACATAATAGAAATTGCGATACAAGCAGGAAAAAGAATTTTGGAAGTATATTACGATACGTATAACATTCATCAAAAAGCAGATTTATCACCCATAACTCTTGCAGACAAGTTGTCCCATGAATATATAAAAACTGAACTATGTAAGCTCTCGAAAAATATCCCCATACTCAGTGAAGAAGGTGACACAATCCCCTTTAAAGAGAGAAAGAACTGGTCTTCATTTTGGTTGATTGACCCTCTCGACGGAACGAAGGAGTTTATCAAGAAGAATGATGAATTCACCGTCAATATCGCTCTCATCCAAGGTAATCGACCTGTATTGGGGGTAATATACGCCCCCGCTCTTGATATTCTTTATTACGCTGAAAAAAACAGAGGCGCTTTCAAGATATTGCATGCGGGTACTTCAGCGGATAGAAAATCAACATTGATTATTTCCTCATCCTCTTTGAGAAAAAAAGTGCTCATATCCAGGTCCCATCTATCCAAAGCCACTCAGGAATATATTGAACGTCTACAAGTACAGGAAGGGAAGCTTGAGTTTGCTTCTATTGGAAGTTCCTTGAAGTTCTGTATGATTGCAGAAGGCAGTGCTCATTATTATCCCCGCTTAGCACCTACAATGGAATGGGACACAGCTGCGGGGCAAATAATTGTAGAAGAAGCAAACGGGCAAGTGGTAGAATATGAGACAGGCAATCCTCTTGTCTACAACAAGGAAATTCTCACTAACCCCTCTTTCCTCTGTTCCATATCTTAAAAAATTGCCGGCTGCTAAAAGAAGCAGCCTTTTTCTGCATTCACGAAAAAATCGTTTTCCCCATACACTACCTTAAGCTATATCAGAGCAAAGGAGCGATACTATGGGAAAAGAGCCTCCAAAAGTCTCAATCATTTTTCCAGTACGTAATGAAGGTAAGAATGTGAAAATGACTTTGGACTCATTATTTACGGTTAAGACAAATATTGAGATTGAAGCGATCATAGTGGATGATGGTTCCACAGATAAATGCTGCAGCTTTCTGGAAAATTACTTGCACCGACACAAAGTGACGTATGTCCGTGCAAATGCATTAGGTCCGGCAAATGCCAGAAACTTGGGGGCTTCAAGAGCTAAATATCCATATTTAGCATTTTGTGATGCTCATATGACGTTCGAAAATTTTTGGATTGACCGTTTGGTTTATCATATCGTCAAGGGGACAAGCGACGCTGTATGCCCTGCCATAGGATCCCTTGATGATCCATCCATCAAGGGATATGGCCAATCCTTGACCCCTTCACTCAAAATCAAATGGCATCAGAAACGGAAGTCATTGTTTGAAACAGCCGTTTTACCAGGTGCTTGTATCATTACGTCTCAGAAGGTGTTTAACGATATAGGCGGATTCGAAACAGGTTTTTCAACGTGGGGACATGAAGATGTGGAAATATCGCTCAAACTATGGCTTTTTGGATATCGCTGCCACTGCGATCCACAGGTAACAGCTCTTCACTTATTTAGAACCATTCATCCTTACAACGTTAATTATGAAGGAATATACTATAACTTATTAAGAATGGCTTACCTTCATTTTGATAATCAAAGAATAAAAAAAGCGAAAACACTTGTTATACATGGTTCGCCTGCTGCCATAGAAAAAAAAGTGATCAAAGATGGTGTACTACTTAAAAGAGCTCAATATGTAGGCAGAAGAAAGATCGACATCGAAGATTTGTTCAAAAAGTTCAACATTTTCTTCTAGTGAACATCAATATCTCATTACGACAAAAAGGTTTCCGTCGCAATGAGATGCCTGCTCATTGGTTTTCGAAGTACTCGAGGATATCTTTCAAACTTTCTTGTAGTGATAAGGTGGGTTTCCAGAATAATTGACGTAGAGAGGTATTTTCAAAATGAATGTCAGATGTGTGGTGAAAGTGGTCGGTAAATAATGGAAGATCGCTTTGTGACAGCTCCTTCAGCATTTTTGCAATCTTTAAAAAGGTGAAGGTTTCACCTCTGGCTACTGTATAGCTATGATTCCTTTCCCCTTTAAGCAAGATTAAATCGTAGGCTGCAATGGCGTCTCTTACATCTACAAAATCCCTATGATCGAGGATATTATGAAAGTGAAAAGTTTTCGATTTATCTTCCCGGTAATGTAAACATTTTTGGGCAAGTAGAGAGCATATGCCATTTGAATTTCCTGGACCTATCAAATTGGAAGGTTTTGCTATTCGTATATCCAGGTCATAGAACGTTGACCAACTGGATGATATGAGAATTTGCATATATTTAGATAAGCCATATGGATGATTGGGATGTTGTGATTGACAAGGATTATACTCGATAACAGAGCCAACGATGAGAATAGTCGATTGGGGCACAGCTTTTTTTACAGCCTCAAGAAGATTCATCGTTCCTATTACATTTGTGTTTATGGTCGAGATCGGATCTTCCCACGAGCGACCACTATGATTCTGAGCAGCAAGGTGAAGAATAAAACGTGGTTGAATAGATTTAAGCATATCACTTAAAGCATCTGCATTCATCAAATCACAGTTCACCTGCCGAACCTTTTTCTGGGGATGTTGATGGTGACGAACTGCACCGTAGACCTCATACCCTTTATTAACGTAATACTCACATGCATGCCTTCCTGTAAAACCAGATGCACCCGTAATAAAGACTTTACTCATTTCTCTTTCATCCAATCTCGAAGTTCATTCAGCATCTCCCTGTAGCTTTTAACCGGAAACTTGTAATCCCTTCTAGTATGAATAAGAGTCTTATCATGCCTTGGCTCCTCTACAGGGAGAATATCTACTTCATCGTGCTCGAAAATTTCCTTGAATAAAAGCAGGAGCTCAAATTTGGATATCTTTTGATCGACACTCAAATGATATAGCCCTGAAATATTCTCCACTATCAATGCTTGTATGGCCTTTGCCAATTCAAGGGTCGTTACACCATTCCAGAAGACATTTTTATATCCTTTTATACTTCCTCTCTGTTGAAGGAACCAATGGAGGAGACCTATACCGTCCTTTTTTAATTCCGGGCCTATGATGGATGTACGGACGGTCAGATGAGGGGAAGATTCGATTTCGCCAAGTGATTTTGATTGGGAATAAACGTTCCAACCATCTTTTTGGTCCTTTTCAGTATACTTTCCTTTGTCTCCAGAAAAAACACAGTCTGTGCTGATGTGGACCAGCTTACCTCCGTATTCATTTACCATGTCCCTCAATGAGTGAGGTAAAAGACTGTTCACTTGGATGGCTTCTTTCACATGAGCTTCGGCGTAATCGTTAAGAAGACCTGTTGCGTTGATGATGATTTCGGCCTTATGCTCCAACACAACCTTTCTTACATTTTCCAGGTCCCTTACATCTAATAAAATACCTTTCTTATCTTCTTTTCTAACCGTATATAAAACGTGATGGCCACAACGTTTCAAATGTTCTACGATGACGTGACCTGCCATTCCGTGGCCCCCCAGAACAAGTATGTTCATTCTAGAAAACCCCCGTCTTTCAGCATTGTTTTGATCTGTTCATACTGTATGATATTGTCACTGGAAGAATACGTATCTAAATCTACTTGGGGGAAGTCCTCGTAATATTCCATTAACCCCTTGATAGGTATGGTTGGAAGGATGACAAAATACTCGCTATCATACACTATCGTATTATGACTTTCAAATTCAGTTAAGAGAAGCTCGTGGAGTTTCTCTCCTGGACGGATTCCTGATTCCTCAACAATCACTTCCTTGTCAGGAGAGTACTGATCAATTAATACTTGAGCAAGATCGATGATTTTACACGTTGGCATCTTCATAACAAAGATTTCTCCTCCATGACTTTCAAATGTTGCCTTGAAAAGCAGTTTAATTGCATCCTTGATCGTAAGAAAAAAACGGGTCATTTTTTTATCTGTAATACCGATTTTGGATTTGGTCTTGATTCCATGCTTGAATACATGTATGACACTTCCATTTGTACCCAATACATTCCCTCCACGAACACAGACGAACTTTGTTTTATCCGTTATTACATTTGCATTAATGATCAATTTCTCTCCCATCGCTTTTGTAAATCCATAGAAATTGGAAGGATTCGCGGCTTTATCAGTAGAGATATTAATGACCTTTTCAACATTATTTTCAATTGCTGCATCTATAATATTCTGTGTGCCCATTACGTTTGTTTTCAATGCCTCCAAAGGCTGGAATTCACAGACAGGAACGTGTTTAAGAGCAGCCAGGTGAAAGATGTAATCGACCCGTCGAGTGGCTTCCGAAACCGCTTCTTTGTCTCTTACATCCCCAATGATGAACGTCAACTTTGGATGATTCTCAAATTTTTGTTTCATTAATACCTGACTCGTTTCATTCCTGGAAAATATACGAATCTCCTTTGGATCTTTTTCGAGCAGTTGAGATACCAGTTCATTTCCCCATGATCCAGTACCCCCCGTCACAAGAATTGTTTTATTAGTAAACAATGTCTGAACCCCCTAGTAGAATATTAATCACTTTATCAGAAACATTTGTATCAAGATACTCGGCTGGACAAATCCATTGTGATGGTTTCGAGCACATTACCTTTACACCATTTAAAATGGCCGTTTCCTTTAACCCTGAAATGAAATTGCTGCCGCAATCCACCGTTTCTGGCCGCTCCGTAGTCTTTCTGACCGTTACAGTCGGAATATGAAATATACAGCATTCCTCTTGAACGGTCCCGCTGTCAGTCAACACACAAAACGCGTTTTTCTCAAGTTTAATGAAGTCAAAAAAACCGAATGGTTCGTGAAGCTCGATTAATGGATGTAATTGTAAATGAGGAGATGAATGTAGTTTGGATCGAGTTCTAGGATGAGTACTGAGGATGATCCTCTTTTTATAAGTGTCACCCAGTTGGTTAAGTGCATTCACGATAGTAGATAAATGTGTCGGGTTGTCAACGTTTTCGGCACGGTGGATGGTCGCCAGGAAGTATTCTTTCTTCTCCAATTTTAACTCATGAAGGATGGAGCTACCTTCAATCTGTACATCATATTGACTGAGAACTTCGAAGATCGGGTTTCCTGTAATGATGATTTTACTGGATGTCATGCCCTCATTGAGTAAATTGGTCTTGCTGTATGGTGTGTATACAAGATTATAGGAAGAAACTGCATCAATAATTTTCCGGTTTTTTTCTTCAGGAACATTCAAGTCAAAACAACGATTTCCAGCTTCCATATGGACGACAGGAATCATCATTCTTTCTGCAAGGATTGCGCTCAATCCGCTATTTGTATCACCCAACACCAGTACTTTGTCCGGCTTTTCTTTCAATAAGATTTTCTCCAGCTCTTTAAATAAAGATGAAAGTTGTTCTCCAAGTGATTGTTGTTTACCTGCCAACAGATAATCCGGCTCTCGTAGTCCCAGTTCTTTAAAGAAGACCCCATTTAAGGAGTGGGTAAAATTCTGCCCTGAATGGACAATAATATGTTCATCCGCCAGCAAATCCAACTTCTTCATGATTAAACTCAATCTGATGATTTCTGGCCGCGTTCCCAAAACAGTTACAATTTTCATGATCACCTCTCCTTTTTCTTTCTCTTATATATCTATGTTTAGAAGGGGGTCATGTCCTAGACTACTCTCTCTAATTTCAAAAAAGGCTTATACCCTAAATTTTTTCATAGACCATTTAGGAAAGTATCCCCATATTTCTGCTATCATGTGTTAAAAACCAAAAGGGCTTACAGATTTTTATAGTATTTAACAAGTTTACATAACTCAAGAGTTAAACTGTTATAAATGCTCTACTATCAAATATAATTCAGACATTACCTGATCCTGTTTTTCCATTGAATGGCTTTAGAGTATAACTGGACCATTTTCCGTCCTAATATATTTACATCCCACATTTCTTTCCCCTTTTGAGAAGCATATTTACTCATTTGGTCGCGTATTGAAGGATTATTCAAAAGGTATTCTATCTTCTCCGACAACTGCCTGCTATTCCCTTTTTCTATAATAAAACCATTCTTGTTGTTTTCAACCATCTCCGGAAGTCCTCCAGCATTGCTAACAATTGTAGGAACACCCAGTAACTGTGCTTCAATTACTGCAAAAGGCTGATTTTCCTGCAGGCTCGGAAGAACAAGCATGTCCGATTGGTATAATATCTCTTTCACTTTTGAAGTATTTCCCCAGAATAATACATTCTTCTCGACCCCTAGATTTCGGCAACTTTCTTTTAAAGTTGTTTCAAGTTCCCCCTCACCCAAAATCCAACATTCCCACTTATCTCTGGATCTCAAGAATGAGAGAGCTTCTATTAAATTGTGCAGTCCTTTTAAATAGACCAGGCGACTATTGACTAATATGATCTTCTTCGCACCCTTGCGCTTGAAAGGGGAATCACCATTAAATTGAGAAAGCTCTACTCCATATTTATAAGTATGAATATGGAATGTATCAATTTTGAATTCTTTTTCGATGATTCCTCTCATCCATTGACTTGAAGTATGGATGAAATCACTGGATTCAAATCCTACTTGTTCAAGGCGGGCATAATACTGAAGTATGAATGAGTTCCATATCGCTTTATCCTCAATACTAGTATTCAAGGATTTATACTGATGGAATATGGCACCAGTTAAATATCCATGACCACTGGTAATCAGCGGGACCCTAAGGGGCTTTACACGACTAAGTGCCACTGCGGAAATGACATCCTGTGCATGAATGATATCGTACTTAGTCATGTCAACATTGGAAACACCCTGCTCAAATATATACCGATTTAATTCCGCATGATATACCCAGGCATTTCTCGGCAAATGGGGAACAGACCTCATTAATTTCTTTTCAACATAGGAACGATACTGGCTAAGATCAATCACTGTTTCACTACCCAATATAACTACTTTTGAGTTATTATCCCTTGTACATAAAATATCTACATTATGACCTTGCCCGACAAGATAAGCCGACAAGTTAGAGACAAAAGACCAGATACCTCCCCCTGGTAGAGGAAACACTGTCGCAATTAATATATTCATCAATCATCAATCCTTTGGAAATTGTTCTAGGATGGATTTTAATCGTGTATCTGGTATGGTGAGTTTCTTGTGATTAAAAGAATTGTGGATTTTATTCCCGTTACTATTAACGCCTGATCCACGTTTTCCATACACATGCCTAAGGTAATTTTTTCTTGGTAACATGTATTTCACTCCATTTAACAAAATGATGTATTACGATCATGCTGCTTGATTGATTAACGAATAGCTGCCATTTCAATGAATTGAATAGATTACATTGAAGTTATACTCCTCAAGATTTTTTTCCCAAACAAGCATGTTGGATTTAATATTGAAACATGATAGCCTTGTTGGCATGACACCAAAATCACCAACATATTCGGTTGAGCCGTCTTTATTTTTCTTACTTGTCGGACGTATTCTAGAAAATCCCACCAACACCAAATCTTCTGATATAGGCTTAATTCCCCTGCACCATCCGATTTTCTCTTGATGTTTGCTGATTTCTACAAGGTTCACTACTCTCTCCATTTTAAGTGTGTTAGCGTTTACGATGACTATTCTTCCGTCAACTTGTGTAAAATAGATTTTCCCATTATAGACGACCCCATCATGTATTAGCTGACGACCTATGTTTATTCTCTTCATTCTGTCGGTTAAACAAATGGCGTCCTTTTGAAGGCACCTGGTCACCCAAATTTCATCATTTAGTTCAAAAACAAAATTGGGATGTGACAAGTGCGGTTTTGTAGTAGGAACTTTCCGATAATCAATATTTGGATCGAATCGGCTCCATGGCCCTTCGCCCATCACATTCCAGAGATTCACAATCCCACCTGCTGGATTTATTTCAGCTACCATATCCAATCCTGTGTTAGCGACCAATAGGTTTCCATTCTTCCTTGGTGTCACATGATGAACATCATTGAATAATGGTAAACTATAGTAGTCTATGAGCTTATGAGTAATGGCATTGTAGACTAGGATTTCTGTTTGGGTACATACAAACAGCCTATTATCTTTTAATGAAGCGGCTGTAAATGAAATGGAAGCTTCATGTGCAGGACAGACCTCCTGCGGAGAAATATATTCGATGACTCTTTCTGCTTCTTTGGTCGCCACATTCAATTTTAAGACTACCGCTTTTTTAAACTGTTCCCAATCCTTCATCACTTTTGATTTTTGCTCTGCCCCTACAAGGTATAAATCGTTCAACCCTATCACCTCATTATAATTAAAATTAATCTACCTATCGGATAGCAGGTCCCGATTTTAACAACTACGAATATTTTAAGGCTTTCCGAATAACTTCTCCCGATATTCTATGTAATGCTTGTATCTTTTGACATAAAAATCTAATAAAATAAGGCATTCTCCAAAATATTAGCCACTTAGCCCTCTACAAACAGGGTTAACTTACATATAAGAATAATAGGATTGTTTATTTGCTCGTATTAAATGATTGGAGGATATCAAATGAAAATACTATTCGTTTTTTATGTACCTAGTGGAGGAGTTGAAACGTTAAACAGGCAAAGATCCATCGCCCTAAAACAAGCGGGGATCCGGTGTGATTTTTTATATTACAGTAAACGGCGAGAATTATTGAATCATGAGAAATCAAATGTATTCATTACGAATGATGATCAGGAGATCAAGAACATTTTACAAAAGGGAAAATATGATGCCATGGTGATCACTTCCGATTATGCGGCAATGGAAAGGTTCAGAAACCTAGGATTTAAAGGGAAAATCATTCTTGAGATTCAAGGGTTTGGACCTCAGAATGTGGCTCGGGCACAATTACAAAATGCAATACCATATGTACAGAAGTATTGTCACGCACTCCTGTATCCCAAGACTCCCCATATAGGGGTGATTTTCAGAGAGTTCTTCAAATCCACTCCTATTTTTGAGTTTAATAATTGCTTTGATCATAAAGCCTTCACCTACCAAAAGCATCCTAAAAAAGATAGAGCTATTGTTGCCTGGATTGGTAGATTAGAGGACAACAAAAATTGGCGTGAATTTTTACACATTGGTCAACAATTGATTAAAACGAATAAAATGATTGATTTATACATGTTTGAGGACCCAAGCTTGTCCACCCCAAAGGAGCGAAATGATTTTATCCAATTGAAAAACAGATTGAACCTAGATAAATATGTACATGTACTACAAAATGTACCGAATAATCAAATGCCTGGTTACTTCTCGAGAATCGGCGATTCCGGAGGATTTCTTTGCTCAACCTCAAAAGTGGAAGGGGCTCCCTATTCTTTGTTAGAAGCTATGAGCTGCAGGTGTCCCGTTCTAACAACAGACTCAGATGGAGTGAGGAGTTCGATCTTGCATAACCAATCCGGTAAGTATTATCAAATCGGAAACATTCAGCATGCCGTTCAACAAGCGGAAGAACTCATGCATAATTCCAAACTCCGTAATTACATCATCGAAAATGCTCTGCTTCACTTAAAATCTCAGTTCAGTCATGCACAGTACTGTAAACATTTCACACAAATGCTAAAGTCTATAGGTTTATAGATTCCTTTTGATTTAAGGGCACATGTTCAATCAAAGCTTCGTCCAATAGCATATGCTATTAAAAATAGCAAAAGGTGAGATGTCATTTGAAAGCACTCGTTACTGGCGGAGCAGGGTTTATAGGCTCCCATTTAGTGGATACACTTATCTCCAAAGGCTATAGTGTTCATATTATCGATAATTTAAGCAGTGGTAAGAAGGAGTATATAAATCCTTTAGCCATTTTTCATGAGTTGGATATTTCTACTCCTGCGGCACAAAAAGTCATCCTTAAGGAAAAACCCGATTATATTTTTCACATGGCTGCCCAGGCTGATGTGTCCCGATCCACCTCTGCCCCACTAGATGATATGGACACAAATGTTGCAGGAACCATCAATTTATTGAATGCGTGCAGGCAGTATCCTTTGAAGAATTTCGTTTTTTCATCTACATCAGCGGTTTATGGGAATGTCTCCAGTCAAATGATTGACGAATCACACAAGACTTCCCCAATATCGTTCTATGGTTTATCAAAGCTTACCGCTGAAAACTATATAAAACTATTCCACGATACCTTCCAGATTCCATTCACCATCCTTCGGTATGGAAACGTCTATGGGCCCAGGCAAACGTCTAAAGGAGAAGGAGGGGTCATTGCTGTATTTCTGGAGAAACTTAAGAAGCATGAACAGTTAAAAATCAATGGGGACGGGCTTCAAACACGGGACTATGTTTTTGTACAAGATGTGGTGGAAGCAAATATTGCAGCAACCGACAAAGGTAATCAGATGATTATGCAAATAAGTACAGGGGAAAGAACATCGATTCTTCAATTAATCGACTTATTGAAGAATTATCATACTAATGAAATTCACGCCTTCCATACAGTGGATAGACAGGGAGATATTAAGCATAGTTGTTTAGATAACACTCTTGCAAAACGTATATTATCCTGGAAACCCTACTATTCCATTCAAGATGGAATGAGGGAAACCTATTTGTCCTACTCCTTCTAAATACCTCGAACATTAAAAAATCATCAATCAATTTACAAACCCAATTGATTGATGATTTTTTGATAGATAAAATTAGTACTTTTTGCGGGAAATATTAAAGAAATTCTGATATTTCCTTTGGATATACTGTGATTCTTTGACCATCCCCCCCCCGTGTTTTGCAGAACCCATTCTGGGATGGACCCGATATAACAGAAGCACTTCATCCAGATAATGCATCTTAGTATAAAGGCTCAAGCGGCACCACATCTCGTAGTCCTGTGTGTATTTCAGTCTCTCATCAAACCACCCTGCCTGCTTTATTAAATCGATTTCCGCCATTACAGTGCATCCATTCACAGGGCATGCTTTTAATAGGAGGTTCTGAAATGCATCTCTATTCATTTTCCTGGAGTGGATCTCGTTCATCACTTTATTATTTATATCAATGGTTTTAAATGCTGTATAAGATACTTTAGAGCCAATTGACTTCATATAAGCAAGTTGCCTGGCGATTTTGCTTGCTAGAAACATATCATCTGAGCTCAACCAGGCAAAATATTTCCCTGTTGCTTGCCTTATACCCTCATTTAAAGCGGAGGCCGTTCCACCATTTGACTTCCTTATATACTTTATCCTGTTTTTGAAAGGTTGAATTTTTTCAACATATTGAGTTGAACCATCATCTACAACGATGACTTCAATATCATTATAGGTCTGACGAAGAGCGCTCTGAATGGCTTGGTCAATATATGCGCAATTGTAAAATGGAATAATAATAGATACCTTCACTTAGTTTTCCCCTCTTTCATCAAAATAAGTGATAATACCAATCTATGTAAATAACAGAAGGGTGCTTGTATCATTACCCAGTCCATAGAAAAAGAGTGCATTCAGCACTCTTTCATTCAATCATAATGTCGATATGTTTAACCTTTCCATTATTGATCTTGTAACATCTTAATTCTTCTTTCCCTCCTCCGATAGCAGCTATAAAATAATAAACCTCCGGAAATTGTGAGAAAGTAACATCGTCCTTTGAAGGGACAGGACTTCCATACGGATGGGAATGATATATCCCCATAAAAGCTTCCCTTTTATGAAGCATTTCACCCATAATGTGATCCTGTTCATCGGGATCGATGGCAAAAGAATATGGTGTAGGTTCTGTATTTCTCATTGGCCAAATCGTCTGACAAAGATTCATGGAACCTGAAATTAACCCGCAAGCTTCATTCGGAAGCCCCTTTTTAACTTCAATCATCATCCTTTTGTACACTCGCTTAGGCATTCTTACGATTTCTTTAGGCGTTGCACCCGCAGCCCTTAAATTTAAATTTCGTCCTCTTAACTTCCATTTTGATTCGATCCTCTTTCTTAATTCCAATGGGTACTCTTTTTCTACGCATATAAATATTGTTGAGATCTTTGGATTGCATTTTTATCCCCCCTTTCAATTCACCTTATATACTTGTTGGGATTAAACATGGTACGTTTTGATTCAGATGCCATAGGAATATTACCGTATTCATCGAATTGAGGATTAACATGAGGAATTTGCTTTTTCTGCTGCTTCATATTTTTGTAAATTTCGTTTTTCTTTTTGGAATGAGATTGAAGGTCTTTCCTTAGTTTATCCAACTCCTTTTCCATTTCAACTTCACGATTACTTTTT
This sequence comes from Rossellomorea sp. H136, assembly GCF_056838065.1. Taxonomy (NCBI): domain Bacteria; kingdom Bacillati; phylum Bacillota; class Bacilli; order Caryophanales; family Bacillaceae; genus Rossellomorea; species Rossellomorea sp. H136. The sequence goes on along the minus strand of NZ_CM166371.1, from coordinate 2,130,425 downwards.
TCCTTTTGCTTACCTGTATATTTTTCATTCAATAAACTTACTTCTTTTTCAAGGTCTTTTTCTCTTTGTTTATAATCTTCCAATTGATTCTTTAATAAATGAAGCTCATCCTCATAATATTCTTCAACTTTCTTTAATTCATCGTTCAATACACCTATTTTCTGTAAATAACTCTTGGTTGTTTCCTCTTTTTCATTGTTCTTTTTCAACGTCTCCTCCACTTCATTGAATTTCATTGAATACGATACCAATTGCTCTTCAATCAGATTGAGTTTCTTCAGTATTTCCGGATGATTGTTTTTCTCTTCTTTACCCCATAAAAATTTCCACACTATTGTATACCACCTTTCTTTAATTGGACGCATGTATTGTTTTCGGTGCATTCGTAACCAATCAATCAGAGGAACGAAAGCGTTTTTATATACTTCAACTTCAGCGGATTTTTTTTTCTCTGAAAGAAAGTACTCATTCGTTTCAATTAATAAAGAGATAGCTCCATTTTTAATTTTTTCGAGTGGCGATCTCATGTGACTCTGAGCGCTTTCGTAAAATACTTTAACTTCCGGGATTGGTGTAGGTGCAAGATAGGCATCCTTTGAGTTATCATGGATACTTTCTTCCTTATATGCAACCTGAGCGTAATTGTCATTGGTCAACTCATGTTCATGGGAAAGGGATTTCTTCATTAATTCCTGTTGCAGTTGTAGATCAAACTCAAATTCCATTTCAATATTTTGAAGCAGAAATTCAATTTGTTCTGTCAACATTAGGATGGTATGATGATTTTCCGCAATTTCTAATTGATACACCAAATGTTTGGATCTTTCTCTGGACAATTCTTCTGACACATTTTTAATTCTTCTCGAATAATGATTATAGAGAGATTCAATTTCTTCAGATATCATATGAATATCATTCATTAACTCAGGGTGGTCTGTGGCATGGTTAAGCTTATACTCCTCCTCGGTCACCTTTTTCACCTCCAATAATTCCTTTGTTTTATCTTATGTATGGTTTGTTTACATGTTAAAAAAAAAGGAGAGAGTTCTCTCTCTCCCTCATTTAATTAGTCATCTAAGTCTCCAAGTAAGTCTGCAAATGTTTCACACTCACCAAACTCAACCAACGCATCTACTACTCCACTATCGAAGATTACAACATTAGCTGTATTTCTTAAGATTAAGCGGAAGCCTTCTGTAGGTGCATCAAAAATTTGAAGTTCATAGAATAGTTGTTCAGGTGCACCGTCAAAGTAACGAATTCCTTCTCCAACTGCAGTAAGAGCATCGTCACCACAGGTTACTCTATCGATAGATGATGGATCGAAAGTAAAGGTGAAATCAGGTTGGAATCCTGTTGCTGTCGGTGCAGGAGTAGGACCTACTTCTGTATCAGTGAAAGAGTAAGACCATGTACTGTCTGCAAGTGAGCACTCTTGACAAATTTCAGCTCTTAAAGTTGATAGACCCGTTACTATATCAGCTGTTGCTCCAGTTCCGAATGTTGCTTCAGTATCTTCGTTTCTTGCAAGAGCAGTTGCCTGGCATTCACAGTTATCAACCGGGAATAATCCTGGACATTGACGAGGGAATTCTAGTAAGCTCAGGTCACATTTGAGTCTTTCTTCAGGTACTGGAATATTATTTGGACGTGGGAAACAGAATTTAGCCAATACTTCAAGTTTAACCGGAAACTCTACTTGAACATCTTTACATAGTACGACTTTCAATGGGATCATTGGTCCAAATGGATCCGGCCCCATTAATACTCCACCAGAAGTCGCAATTACTTGAGTCGCCCTGATGTTTAAGTTGTCATTTGTAATTCCTGTCGGGACGCAAAGCATAATTTCGTCGGTGAATTGAGTGCGAATAGTAAATGAACACTCTGCAACCCCATCGATTAAAATCGTAACGTCTACAGGTACTGTCCAGACAATAAGAACTTTACCAGGATTACCATTTTCAATGATAGAACCTGATACACTGACGTCAGATGGGTCTACTGGAGCAGTTTGCACCTCTACTCTTTGACCTGCCGCAAGAGCTGCGCTTACCGCTGCACGACAAGCTTCATCAGGAATGAAATTCTTGTTCTCATACTTGTTCGCAAAGAACACCCAGTCATATACTTTGTCTACACGAATACATTCTGGTGCTAAATCATTCGGATCCAATGGAATCGGAGACGGAGATGGTGTAGGAGTCTGGGAACCCCTAATTTGTTTACGCTTCTTCAAAAAAATCCTTCCTTCCTTTAAATGAATATTTATATCACACTATATCCTATGGACGATAAAGAATTTGGTATAGAGTAAATACCTATTTATTCAAAAAAAATTAATAGGCTTATTAATAGTTTTTCAAATACTATTAAAAAATAGGCTAATTCTATAGACATTTGACTGTACTTCTAACTCTGATCTTCATATCATATAACATAAGGAAAGGGGGAATGTATAACCTTTAACTAATTGCTCCACTTGTGATGTTAAATGATCAAAACTACAATAAACTGACATTCATATATAATACTTCAAAAACAAGCTTCTGATTGGTTACGCTTACTCTTTAAAATGAATATTACGAACGTAAACGCTTTTCTTATCATTGCAATGATATTAATTATAAATATAAAAGTCATGTAAACGCTGGGAAGTTTACATGGCTTATTTTATGGACAAATAGCGTTCGTCTCGGTTGGTACATATACATAATAGTAAAAGCATACAGAAAGGAGTATTCAGACGTGAAATACCTTTCACCAATCCAACTTCAACAGCAAATCATCCATTATAGATCTGAATTGGAGAAATACAAACATAAATGTTCAACCTTGGAAAGGCACTATCTTGCTCAACAATACAACTCCATAAAAAAAGAAAATCGACGTTTAGAAAACTCGAACGAAGATTTTCGAGTACAGATTGAAAAAAAAGATGCAGAAAATGAACAATTATCCTTAAAATATCAATCCACCTATAAATCTCAGGAAAAGGAAATAAAAAAGCTTCGTTACACCATAAATCAATTAAAGGATCAACTGCGTAAAATAAACCATCTATATTCATCGGAATTAAAAACATTGGTCGAACATTATTATTCAACAAATACTTCCCTTGAAAAGGAAATCATTTCATCACAAGTGGACCAATGTTATCTAATAAAAGAAAAAGAATTATTAACGATAAATATACAACAAATGGAAAAGCAATTATTTATTAAAGAATTAGAATTACTGGAGATGGAAGAACTCATCGAGGAACAGAATATTCAATGGAATGAAGAGAAACAACATATACTCAGACTGAATAGCTTTGAAAAGCATAAAAACAATAACCTCTCGAATCAGAACGAATCCTTAAATATGGAGCTTTACGAAAAAGAAATGGAACTTCTTAAGTTGAAGGAGCAAATTGAGGAATTAAAAATTGAGGGGACATTACAGGTACAACATTTGCTTATGGGGAAAAGCTTTGGGGAACATAATAACTACAATCTCTTGGAACAAAACGAATCTTTGAAGGCTCAACTTTACTTAAGAGAAATAGAATTGTATGAAGTCCAACAAACTTTTTCGGAATCTACATCCCATTACGAGGACTTACTTACCACCAAAGCGAATCAGCTTGAACACGCATCGAAAATGCAAATCGAAAAAACAGCCCATATCCAAAAGATCGAAACATCACTGAAAAGACTGTTGGAAGAAAAAGAGGCCTATACCACTGCCCTTCATACCCTAAGAAAGAACATTAAACGGATGAAGGAAGACGTATTCAGCTTCAAAGAGGAAGATTCAGCTGAAATGAAAAATAAAATAAAAAGCTATGAAAACACAATTCAGCACCTGCAATTCACAAATGCTCACTTAATTGAAGAAATCAATAAATTAAAAAACCGGGCACCAAAATAAGGAGCCCGGTTTCTTCTATTACATAAATTCTTTGACTAATTCATCAAATTTATCTTCATCTAACTTTAATTCATGTGTACTCAATGGCTCTTCAGAATACCCGGTAACAAGATCCTGGTATGAAGGCTGTTCTTTGTTTTGATAGATCAATCCAGTTACTAGTCCATCCTTCTCCATGAGCGTATTCATTGCTTGCTCACGATTTGATGGATCATAGCCTTCAAGATCCGAGAGCTTTGTCAGGTTCTCTTTAAACCAATCGTACGTATTAATCTTATTATATGTTACGCAAGGGCTAAATACGTTGATCAATGAGAAGCCTTTATGATTTAGACCTGCTTCAATGATCGCCGTCAGCTCTTTCAAGTCAGAAGAGAAACTTTGGGCGACGAAGGTTGCACCTGCTGTCAGTGCCATTTCCATCGGTGCCAGTGCTGGCTCAATGCTTCCTTGAGGTGTAGACTTTGTCTTAAAACCTGATGACGACCGCGGAGAAGTCTGTCCTTTAGTCAGCCCATATATCTGGTTATCCATAACGATGTATGTGACATCTACATTACGACGGATCGCATGGATTGTATGGCCAAGGCCAATGGCAAATCCATCTCCATCCCCGCCTGAAGCGATGACGGTTAAATCCTTATTCGCCATTTTTAATCCTTGAGCGATAGGAAGGGAACGTCCGTGAATGCCATGAAAACCGTACGAGTTAATGTAACCTGATATACGTCCGGAACAACCTATTCCGGAAACGACTGCTAACTGTTCAGGGTCCAGCCCTACGTTTGCCGATGCCCGTTGAATCGCGGCTTGAACAGAGAAGTCTCCACACCCAGGACACCAGTTGGGTTTAACATTATTTCTAAAATCTTTAAAGGTAGCCATGGATCAGATCAACTCCTTACATCTTGAATGAATTTCATTTGGTAAGTATGGTGTTCCATCATACTTTGTCATTTTTGTGATTTTATTTCCATACCCTACGTTCATTTTGATTATATTGGCTAATTGTCCAGTGGCATTATTTTCAATCACGACCACTTTCTTCGCTGATTGCATCAATGGCTCCAGCTCATCTGCAGGAAACGGATGGATTAAGCGGACATGAGCATGATTCACTTTCAGCCCATCAGCTTCAAGACGTTCCATTGCTTCTTCAATTACTCCACGTGTCGAGTTGAAACCGACTAATAATAAATCGGCTTCTTCATGTGGTGCATGAGTGTGGATTGGATTGTTAAAGTGGATGCTTTCCACTTTGCGCATACGTTTATCCATCTGTGCCTGCCTGTTTACTGGAGATTCAGACGGCTTCCCTGTTTCATCATGTTCGACTCCTGTTACATGATGAATACCGTTTTTCATTCCAGGAATGACACGTGGTGATACACCATCTTCCGTCACTTCAAAACGTTTAAAGTATTTCTTTGCCTCTAATTCATTTAATTCCGATTCATTACCGACAAGCTTCCCTCTACGAATTTCCACTTTGCTGTAATCAAGAGGTTCAACTGTTTGCTTCCCTAATGAAAGCTGAAGATCAGAAAGAATGATGACTGGACATTGATACTCTTCGGCTAAATTAAACGCCTCTACAGTATCATAGAACGCTTCCTGTACAGTACTTGGAGCGAGGACAATCTTAGGAATCTCTCCATGCGTACCGTAAATCATGGCCATTAAATCGGACTGCTCCTGTTTCGTTGGAAGTCCCGTGGACGGCCCTCCTCGCTGAGTATCCACCACTACTAAAGGCTGCTCTGTCATACCGGATAAACCGATTGCTTCCATCATAAGTGAAAGACCAGGTCCAGCTGATGCAGTGAATGAACGGATTCCTCCGTAGTTCGCCCCGATTGCCATTGTTGCAGCTGCAATCTCATCCTCTGTCTGGATAACCGTTCCTCCGACCATCGGAAGCTTCTTAATAAGGTATTCCATGATTTCAGAAGCTGGAGTGATTGGATATGCTGCCATGAGACGAACCCCACCAGCCAGAGCACCGAGAGCAATCGCATCGTTCCCGATCATGAACATCCGCTTATTTCCATCGGCTTCCTTCAGTTGTAATGAACCAACCTTGATTCCAAGCTCATCTTTCATCGATTGAAATCCTTGCTTGATGGCTTCCATGTTTTTCTCAACTACAGTCTCACCTTTACGGCCAAAAATTTCTTCCACAACCTCCTTGAAAACGTCTGGATCCAGGTTGAGAACGGCACAGGTCGCACCTACAGCTACCATATTTTTCATTAACGAAGTTCCCAGTTCTGTTGCTAACTGAGTGAAAGGAATGACATATAAAGAAGCATCCGTATCTTCAGGCTTTTCAGGCTTGAACTTCGCATCAGCAATAATCACACCATCGCTATGTAATTCTTTATAATTCACATCAATCGTTTCCTGGTCAAATGCTACTAAAATATTTAAGTCATCAGCAATTGCACGCACTTGTGTGGTGCTTACCCGAATCTTGTTATTTGTATGTCCTCCCTTAATACGAGAGGAGAAATGGCGGTAACCATATAGGAAGTACCCAAGACGATTGAGGGCCATAGAAAAGATTTCACCCGTACTCTCTATCCCTTCACCTTGCTGGCCGCCAACTTTCCATGAAAGTTGTTCCTTCATTTATTACACCCCTTCAATCAATTTTTGCAACATCTATTAGAGAAGCATATACTCTTCTTTTCGTTCAAACAACCTATTACTACAAAGGATTGTTGTAACTCTTATCTTTGTATACACTCTATCAGTTTATCACTTTTCTATTTAAATCACTACTGTATTAAAGAGATTATGAATGTACAGACTTAATTCCTGGTACAAAAAAACCATTAAAGGTATCTCTTTAATGGCAGGTTTTGTAGTCAATCTGGTATTCTTCCAACAAAGTTTTCAAACAAGAACTTTTTCACTTGTTTCTCGCTATAATATCGTTGGAGTGTATTGATCAAGTTCTGATATTGATCAAATGATGATAATCCTTGTACGGTTTCTGATATCCCGTCGAAATCTGATCCAAAGCCAATATGATCCTCTCCACCCAAACTGCAAACATGTTCGATGTGCCTGATGATATCTGAAATCACCGCGGTTCCTTTTTTGTTTAGAAATGGTGGTACAAACGTGATTCCCATGACACTGTCCTTTTTGATTAACGCTTCAATTTGTTCGTTTTTCAAATTTCGGGGATTTGGACAAATGGAGTAGGCATTCGAGTGAGAAGCAATGGGATAATCAGCAATCTCGATTGTATCCCAAAATGCTTTCTCACATAAATGGGAAACATCTGTCCACAACTTGTTCTCGTTTAAGAATGAAACGACCTCATGGCCAAAATTAGTTAATCCTCCACCCCTTGGCTCCAGTGCTCCATCTGCAGCAGCATTGGCCCAATTCCACGTTAATCCAGCAGAACGTACCCCAAGTCGGTAAAGAATTTCAAGCTTGGTGAGATCCTCTTCTATCGCTTCAATGCCTTCAAGTGTAAGCATTGCCCCGATTTCATCATGCGCTAATTTCTCTATATCACTTTTGGAGGTGATAAATTTTAGTTTAGGGTTGGGTTTCAAGATTTGATTATGAAATAAGTTCACCATTTCCAAGGCAGCTTGAAATCGTTGACCTGGCTTCAAATTGGATGGGATATAAATAGCAAATAATTGTATCTTACTTCTGCTTTCGATCAGTTGTGGATAGGTAATATGTAAAGTGTGCTTCGTTTGAAATGCTTTCTTTCCCGGTTCTAAGTATAACTTCATCAATACATCACAGTGTGCATCAAATAACATGTTTTTTCATCCTTTCAAGTGCCTGACTTTCTTATAATTAATACTATGGAATAATAGAAAGGCTGTCCACTAAAGAATCCTCTCTTTAATGAACAGCCTATGGTTTATTATCTTGGTTCCACGATTAACTTTATCGCCGTACGCTCTTCCCCATCAATCAGAATATCTGTAAATGCCGGGATACATATCAAATCTAAACCACTAGGAGCCACAAAGCCTCTTGCAATCGCAACTGCTTTAACGGCTTGATTTAAAGCCCCTGCACCAATCGCTTGAATCTCAGCTCCTCCTCTTTCACGAAGAACACCGGCGAGTGCACCAGCTACAGAATTAGGATTAGATTTTGCTGAAACTTTTAATATTTCCATTCCTTTTCCTCCTTGTCATTTCCCCCATACCGTATGTCCGTGGTAAAGAACAAACTTGGTATAAATGATTCCACTGATACTATATTCAGGAAATGGACAAATCATTCCGGTCTCACCGAAAAAAGGAAAGAAAACATTTAATATTCTGCCATAAATGGATGGTCTTCGTTAATTAATATACGCTCGATTTTTTTCGCTTTACCCGTTTTTTGATCAACATCTATTAAGCAGGCACTCAAAATTTTGCGTCCTGTCTTTGGTACTTCAAAGCGAACAGGCAAACTTGTCTGAAATCTCTTCAGAACAGAATCCTTACTCATTCCTAATACCTCATCGTATGGGCCTGTCATACCTACATCACACATAAATGCCGTCCCATTGGGCAGGATGCGGTTATCCGCTGTTTGCACATGTGTATGGGTCCCTATTACAGCAGATACCCGGCCATCCAAAAACCAGCCAACAGCCTGCTTTTCACTTGTTGCTTCTGCATGAAAGTCAACGAAGATAATGGACGTTCTCTTCTTTGCTTCTTCAACAAGTTCATCCAGTGCCTTAAACGGGTCATCAAGGGGAGGCATAAAAGTTCTACCTTGGGCATTGATAACGGCAACCTCTTTTCCATACACTTCAGCAAAGACCAGGCCTCTTCCAGGGGTTCCTTCCGGGAAATTCGCCGGTCTCACCATTTGTTTCGATGAGTCAATAAAATTAAAAATGTCTTTATTATCCCAAGTATGATTACCGAGGGTTACCATATTGGCACCATCTTGCAAAAATTGTTTATAAATCTTCTCCGTGATCCCTCTGCCTGAAGCAGCATTTTCCCCGTTAACGATGGTGAAATCCGGTGAGTGCTTCTTTTTTAACTTTGGCAGGTATTCCGTGATCATTTCCCTGCCCATTGAACCGACTACGTCTCCAACAAATAAAATTTTCATGAAATTTCCCTTCTCTATATGTATTAAGTCTTGTAGTTATTGTATCACAAATATCTTACGGTCTATTCATCTGAAAAGGATCCATTATAGGTTTATCCCCCGGATGGATAACATAACGATAAAAAAAGCTGACTCGAAAGGGGAATTTCCCTTTTCGAGTCAACCTCTTATTTCGCGTATTCGACAGCCCTTGTTTCACGGATGACCGTTACTTTAATATGGCCAGGGTAATCGAGTTCATCTTCGATCCGTTTACGGATATCCCTTGCTAATCGGTGAGATTCCAAATCGTCGATGGCTTCTGGTCTAACCATAATACGAACTTCACGTCCTGCCTGTATCGCGAAAGATTTCTCAACGCCTTCATATGACTCTGAGATTTCTTCCAGCTTCTCTAATCGGCGGATATAGTTCTCAAGCGTCTCACTTCTTGCGCCAGGTCTCGCAGCAGATAAAGCATCAGCTGCAGCAACCAGAACGGCAATGATGGACGTAGGCTCTGTATCTCCGTGGTGAGAAGCAATACTGTTAATGACTACAGGGTGTTCTTTGTACTTCGTTGCCAGTTCAACACCAATTTCTACGTGGCTTCCTTCTACTTCATGGTCGATCGCTTTTCCGATATCATGAAGTAATCCAGCACGTTTAGCCAGTCTTTCATCCTCACCAAGCTCTGCTGCTAGTAAACCAGATAGATATGCTACTTCCATTGAGTGTTTTAAAACGTTTTGACCGTAACTTGTACGATACTTTAAACGTCCCAAAATTTTAATTAAATCCGGGTGAAGACCATGAACGCCAACTTCAAAGGTTGTCTGTTCACCAATTTCTCGGATGTATTCATCCACTTCACGTCGGGATTTATCGACCATCTCTTCAATTCGCGCAGGGTGGATACGCCCATCCTGAACTAACTTCTCTAATGCAATTCGAGCCGTTTCTCTACGAATCGGATCGAAACCAGAAAGAATAACTGCTTCAGGAGTATCATCAATAATCAAATCAATTCCTGTTAAAGTTTCCAGCGTACGAATGTTACGTCCTTCTCGCCCAATAATTCGACCTTTCATCTCATCATTCGGTAGGTTCACAACACTAACAGTTGTTTCTGCCACATGTTCTGCAGCACAACGTTGAATAGCCAGTGAAAGGACTTCTTTCGCCTTCTTATCTGCATCTTCCTTCGCACGTGTTTCATGCTCTCTGACCATAATGGCGATATCATGGGAGAGTTCATTTTCAACGCGGTCTAGAATGATTCCTTTCGCTTCATCACGAGTTAAGCTCGAGATACGCTCTAGCTCTGTTTGCTGTGATCGTACCATCTCGTCCACTTTGCTTTCCATCTCTTCAATATGTTGTTGTCTCTCGTTAAGAGTCCCCTCTTTTCTCTCGAGTAAGGCTTCACGCTTATCAAGCGTTTCATCCTTTCGATCGAGGTTTTCCTCTTTTTGCATCAAACGATTTTCTTGTTTCTGCAATTCATTTCTTCGTTCACGAAGGTCATTTTCCATTTCTGTGCGAAGTTTATGATTTTCATCCTTTGCTTCCAAAAGTGCTTCTTTCTTCAGAGCATCTGCCTCGCGCTTAGCATCTTCTAATATATGCTCTGCTGAACCTTTAGCACCAGCAATCTTTGCTTCAGCAATGGACTTACGAATTAGGTATCCAACAACTACACCGACGATAAGGCCAAGCAAAATGGAGATGATTGTTATAGGTTGCATTATTTCACCTCCTCTTGCTATGAACTGTCATCATGTCTTTTACATGTCGGCTTGTACATTGCTCAAAAGAACAAAATATACAGCGCTAGGCTTTCAAATATTCATTCGAAAAATTTGTAAAATATACATGTTAATTTTAAATCTCTGAAAATTTATTGTCAAGGGGTAGAGCCCTCTATCACTAGATTTCTCAAGGGATTTTTTCCAATCGACATAAATTGACACTGTCACTATCAGGTTATGGATGATTTTTTGACACCATCCATCTATTTGAAATTTTTTTGTTGAAATTGGAAGTTAACATCAGAAAACGATTATTTTATATGACCTTCTCAACTATAAGCGATAAGCAAAATACTATTACTATTTTCTACCAATCAATAGCTTATCATACATAATAAAGAGAAGCACACCGAAAATGGCTGCTTCTCTTTATTATGGTTAGTCTTCTAAAAGGCTTAACTCACTTTGATCATCAGTTTCAGCTCGACCTGTGTCCAATCCGTAATGATCACGGATTTTCAGCATGATTTCGCTGCGGATTTCCGGATTTTCTTTAAGGAAAATCTTCGCGTTCTCACGCCCTTGACCTAAGCGCTCTTCGTTATAAGAGTACCAGGCACCGCTCTTCTGAACAATATCAAGCTCCGATCCAAGATCGACGATTTCACCTTCTTTAGAAATCCCCTCACCGTACATGATATCTACTTCCGCTACACGGAAAGGAGGAGCTACTTTATTCTTTACGACTTTAATCTTCGTTTTGTTCCCTACCATTTCATTTCCTTGCTTAAGTGTTTCAGCACGACGGACTTCCAAGCGTACAGAAGAATAGAATTTAAGTGCGCGTCCACCAGGAGTCGTCTCAGGATTTCCAAACATGACCCCAACCTTTTCACGAATTTGGTTAATGAAAATCGCGATGGTCTTAGATTTGTTGATGGCACCTGAAAGCTTACGAAGAGCCTGTGACATTAAGCGGGCTTGAAGACCTACGTGAGCATCTCCCATCTCTCCCTCGATTTCGGCTTTAGGTACAAGTGCTGCAACCGAGTCGATAACGATGGCGTCTACCGCTCCACTACGGACTAACGCTTCAGCAATTTCCAGTGCCTGCTCACCTGTATCAGGTTGAGAAAGTAATAATTCATCTATGTTTACTCCAAGCTTTTGAGCATATTCAGGATCAAGTGCGTGCTCAGCATCAATGAATGCCGCCTGTCCGCCTTGAGCCTGGACTTCTGCAATGGCATGAAGTGCTACTGTTGTTTTACCGGATGATTCCGGACCATATACCTCGATGATTCTCCCTCGGGGATATCCGCCAACTCCAAGAGCTGCGTCCAATGCCAGTGAACCACTTGGGCATGTTACTATTTTTCTATCAGTTTGCTCCCCCAGCTTCATGATAGAGCCTTTACCGAATTGCTTTTCTATTTGTTTTAACGCCATATCTAAGGCTGCTTTACGATCGCTCACAAATCTTCCTCCTTTGAATATAGAACTTGAAATAGACAACTTATAAGCTTGTCTCAAATCCAACCTATCTATACTATAAACGTTTTTATAATAGAAAACAAGAAAAAAATCGAACATTCATTCGGTTTTTTTCTATGTGTGTTTTGGATTGAATTTAGAGCGGTTTCACACAAAAAAACTGCCTTCCATATCAGAAGACAGCCCATGTACAATTACTTACTCAATTCTTTAATCAAATAATACCAACCATACTTCGCCGTTCTCATTCGGTTAGCATTTCGTCCGCCTCCAAGATTCAATAGAAACGTTTTAGTTGGTTGATCTTTCATGGACAACCCAATCCAAACGGTTCCTGCAGATTGACCTCCGTGTGATCCGGGACCTGCTGCACCTGTAAAGCTGATCCCGATATCGGATGATAATAGTTCTCTGACGTTTTCTGCAAGCTCTTGTGCACACTTTTCGCTTACTGAGGTATGCTGTTTAAGTGTATTTTCTTTCACGGAGAGTACCTTCTTCTTAACCTCATCCTGGTAACAAATTACCCCTCCATTCAGGATGGAAGATGCACCTGGTAATGAAGCTAATTGAGCTTGAAAGAGACCCCCTGTTAAACTTTCTGCACATGATAGTGTGAAACCTTTCTCTTTTAATAATTTGAATCCCACCTCGACGAGAGAATCCTCATCATAGCCGTAGAAGTATTCTCCTGCAATATGCATAATCTCAATTTCTAATTCATCCAAAAGGGTGATGGCCACATCTTTCGATTCGTGTTTGGCCGTCAGCCTCAGTGTTACTTCTCCGTCTCCAGCCAGTGGGGCAATGGTCGGATTGGTTTGTTGATCAATCAGATTTTCTAATTCTGTTTCCAGTTGAGCTTCCCCAATGCCAAAAAAGCGCAGGACCCGTGAATGGATGATTTCTTTCTTCTTTAATAGTGTAAGGATAGCCTGTTTGCCGTAAGTACTGAACATCGGTTTCATTTCAGATGGAGGACCGGGTAAAAGCATGTATGCTTTACCATCTTTTTTCAATAGCATGCCGGGAGCCATACCGTAATCATTATTCAACACTTGTGATCCAGATAAAATGAGAGCCTGCTTCTCATTATTGGGAGTCATCTCCCGATTGACCTTTTTAAAATAGCCTTTTATTGATTCCAAGGCGTCTTCGTCCATGCTCAAAGATGTACCTAATGACTTCGCAATGGTTTCTTTCGTCAAATCATCCTTCGTCGGTCCAAGTCCACCAGTGAAAATCAACAAGTCTGCTCTCCCTTGACCTACTGAAATCGCATCATGCAATCGTTCCGGGTTGTCTCCAACACTAGTATGATAGTAGACATTCACCCCCATTTCAGCCAGTTGCTCTGAAATGAATTGAGCATTGGAATTGACAATTTGCCCTAATAATAGTTCTGATCCTACCGCTATAATTTCTGCATTCATCCTTATTCCCCCTGTCATTGATGTAAAGAAGGGGATGATTCCAGTAGAATCAATCCCCTTGTTAATTATTTCGAATTTACAAATGCTTTTTTGTTATGTTTGAAATAGTCCCATCCAGACCAAATAGTAAAGAACATAGCCACCCAAAGGGCAATGGTCGCAAATGGCAGATTGATCAGTTCGAAAATGGCATTATGCAGAAGCAGCGCTGAAATAGCGATGATTTGTGCCCATGTTTTAATCTTCCCAAGTTGACCCGCAGCAACCACTTCCCCTTCTCCGGCTAACACAAGGCGAAGGCCAGTTACCGCAAACTCTCGGCTGATGATGATAATGACAATCCAGGACGGGGCAAGACCAAGCTCAACCAGTACAATCAAGGCAGCGGATACAAGCAATTTGTCCGCTAATGGATCTAGGAATTTCCCCAGGTTCGTAACGAGGTCAAGCTTTCGAGCATAATAACCGTCAATCCAATCGGTTGTTGCCGCAATGATGAATATTAAAGCACCCACAAAATGCTTGACCGGCATTTCTGCCCCAAAAAACATCATATCACCCCAGTTTAAAGGTGCAAGCATAATGATTAAAAATAATGGAATTAAAAATATCCTTGAAACTGTAATCTTATTAGGTAAGTTCACCTTTCTACCTCCAATACTAAAAAACACGTCTAGCTATAGTATGTAAGAAAAAGGAGTTATTAAAACTCCTTTCACCTCGATTATTGTGTCGCTTTGGGTTCATAGTTAATGATAATATCCTGTCTTACAACATCCGTAGAAGACACCTTGTACTCAAGCTGATTGCCGTTTACTGAAATATTTGTATTCGAAGCGTTACCGATTACAAGATAAGCAAGTTTATCGGAGGAAAAGTCAAAGCCCTTTTTATTACCTTCTTTTAGCAACCCTTCAAATAACAATTCATCCTTCGTGTTATATACACCGACCCAAGTATCACCCTCAGCAGATAATTCCAGCTTGAATTCATCTGCATTTTTTAGTTCATAGGTTGTTTTATATCCTGTAGTATTAACAGCCTCTAATGTTTGTTCTGGTTTTTGTTCTTTTTCTTCCCCGGCTTTTTCATCTTCTGAAGATTTATTTTCCCCTGTTTCTTCTTTATCTTTAGGTTCTTCTTCAGGCTTTTCACTTTCAGCCGGTTGGTTTTCATCTACAGCGACTTGCTCCTGATTTTCTGAGGTTTGTGTCTCAGGGGCTTTATCCCCCACTTTCCCTTGCAAAAATATCCATGCGGCAATCAAGGCACCTATAACGAACAGGGCAATAAGCAGTTTGGGTACGAAGTCAAATACCTTGGTAGAGCTTTCTGATACAGACTTTCTTGACTGAACTCTGGAAAGGGAGACCGGTATCTCATCTTCATAGGTTGTCGGAATTTCATCCTTATGTTCCTCAAAAATCACTTCAGAAGGGAGACCGACCGCTTCACAATACTGTTTAATAAATGCACGTACATAGAACTTCCCGGGCATCGCGTCATACGAACCTTCTTCTATCCCAATCAAATAGCGTTTTTGAATCTTTGTTATCCTTTGTAAATCATCGAGGCTATAACCTTTAGCTTCACGGGCTTCCTTTAAACGATTTCCTAATTCCGTCACCACTTAACACCTTCCAATATTAAAAATCAAAACCTCCAAAATCGGAATTTTGAAATAGATTATTTTGTTCTACTAATTCATATGTAATTTCTTCATCAGGATCGTTTCTAAGTTCAATGATATAATCAAAATCTTCAAGTGAATATTCAGAGTTTTGAACGAATACGTCAGGATGTTCGATTACTTTCACAGCAGGCAATCTCATGATTTCCCTTACTAGTTGCCAGTGTTTTTCACTTGCACGGCGAGTTGAAACGATACCGTCAATAATAAATAAATTTTCAGATGAATACTCGTCTTCAATCAGCTTGCTTCTTATTGTCTGCTTTAATAATGTAGAAGAGACAAAGAGCCATTTCTTATTTGCACATACGCTTGATGCCACGATGGATTCGGTCTTCCCTACTCGGGGCATTCCCCTGATCCCAACAAGCTTATGTCCTTCTTGCTTAAATAGCTCAGCCATAAAGTCTACTAATAAACCCAGCTCATCACGAACAAACCGAAACGTTTTCTTGTCATCGGCATCACGCTGAATATAACGACCGTGACGAACGGCAAGGCGATCCCGTAATTTCGGCTCTCGGAGCTTTGTTACATTAATTGTATCCATCGTTTGTAAGATGGACTCGAGCCTTATTATCTGTTCATCATTGTTTGCAAGAAGAAGCATTCCCCTCCTGCCTTCATCTACACCATTTATCGTCACTATATTTATAGAAAGCATTCCTAATAACGAGGAAATATCACCTAAGAGGCCTGGACGATTTTTTTGAATTTCATATTCTAAATACCATTCTTTGCGTTCCATTGGTTCCCTCCTGAAAACTGTGACATTCCAATTCGATAAAAATCGACATATTTCGGAAAAGTTATTTAAACATCTAGGTATTATAATAAATGATTTTCCAGTAATAGAAAAGCAAAACCTACATAAATATGTACAATTTCTCAATTTAAACCTCATAAGCTGTTTATAGTAAAGAAGTATAGACTTACCCGAAATGAATGACTTCTTTCTCAAGTGATTCTTATCGCAGCATATATATAAGAAAAAGGAGAGGAAAAAATCCCTCTCCTTAACGAGTACTGTTGTTATTAACAAGTTTAACCATCATGTTTGCAATGGCATGTTGTTCTTCAGGAGAAGCGACAGACCATAAATCCGCTAACACTTTTTCTTGATCGTTCTTAGCTTCGACTTGATTCGCTAAGTAGTCCCCAATTTGGTAAGCTAAGTCAGAAACTGTTTCATTTTCCATTCCACCATGTTGAGCCTGGTGAAGACGGTCACCTAAGAAATTTTTCCAATCAGACCAGTTATCTAATACAGACATTTGTCATGACCTCCTTTATTGAAATACAACCTTAGTTTGTATCCAGGAGGAAAAATTATTCGCTTTAATCATTTGACTAAAAAACTTTTTCATGTATGCCATCCACCGTTGATGGAGATGGTTTGACCAGTAATATAAGAGGATTTGGCAGAAGTGAGAAATTGAATCGAGTCGGCAATTTCATCTGCCTGAGCAAGACGCCCCATTGGAATCTCCTCCCTAAGAGCTTCTAGTTCACCTTCAGAAAACGACCCCATCATCGAGGTATCAACTGCCCCTGGAGCGATTGCATTGATCCTAACCCCGCTTAGAGCAAGCTCCTTACTCAATGATTTCACAAATGCCAATTGCGCCCCCTTAACAGTTGAATAAACGACCTCACACGCTCCGCCTATCTGTCCCCAAATAGAGCTTACCATTACAATACTCCCCTTACGTTCTATCAGCTTAGGCAATAACTTTTGAATGAGAAGTAAAGGACTTTTAACATGAACGTTAATCAAATAGTCCACCTCTTCTTCAGTCTGATCTTGAAACATTCCCCAGCTTGAATTCCCACTACTATAAATAATGGCATCAAGTTGGAAGATACTGTTCACGAGACTCGCCACTTCTTTTGGAAGGGCAAGGTTTGCCCGAATGGGGATTGCTTCCACCCCATACTTTTCAATCTTATGTAGCAGCTCTGTTATAGCTTTTTCATTCGTATAATAATGTAAATATAAATTCCATCCCTCTTCTGCCAAACTTAAAGCCGTACTGCTTCCAATTCCCCCTGAAGCGCCTGTTATTAAAGCATATTTCATCAATTTCCACCTCAATGTCCACATAAAGAGAGGAACTACCCTAGAGCAGCTCCCTCCATTATTAAGATTTTGGTACTACCTGACACACCGTAAAGCGCTCTTCACTGATAATGGTACTGGCAACGGCTTGAATATCATCATACTTCAATGATTCAAGTGTAGGTACAACTTCAAAAAGATCCATTTCGTTAAAAGCATAGCGTGTGAATTGATTTGCAATATACTCAGGAGAATTAATAGCACGTAAAAACGCACCAATTTTCTTTTTCTTCGTTCTTTCTAACCCCTCTTCTGTAAAGAGAGATTGTTGTTTGGCTTTAAGTAGCAGCGATTGTACTTTCTCGGCCAGCTCATCCGGCTTTTCCGTATCTCCACCGACGGTTAGGAATCCAAAGCCATTTTCTTGTGTATAGTCATAGTGAAATGTTTCATCAATCAATCCATCATTGTATAGTTCAGAATAATACGTTGAACTTTTACCAAATAGCATATCCAGGAAAACGTTCATCGAAAGCTCTTGTCTAAGCATTTCCTTGCCTTGCTGATGCGGTTCAGGCGCTTTAAGACCTACCAGGCACTTAGGACTTTGCACATTCATCTTAAGTACTTGCTTCTTCTCAGCAACCGTTCCTGGTTCATCATCAAATTTCCGCTTGATCTCAGGCATTTTTTCATAATCCTTCTTTTCCTGATTCGAACGGATCTGATTCATGATTTGATCCGGGTCTACAGATCCCACTACAAAGAGAAGCATATTGCTTGGATGGTAGAATGTGTTATAGCACTGATACAACATATCTTTCGTAATTGGTGTGATAGACTCAATCGTTCCTGCTATATCAATCTTCACAGGGTGATTTTTGTACATATTCTGAATCACGCCAAAGTATAATCGCCAGTCAGGGTTATCATCATACATGGTGATTTCCTGTCCGATGATACCTTTTTCTTTTTCGACTGTCTTTTCTGTAAAATACGGGTCTTGAACAAAGTCAATAAGCGTTTCTAAATTTCGTTCTACATTGGTAGTACTTGAGAATAGATAGGCCGTTCGTGTAAAGGATGTGAAAGCATTAGCCGACGCTCCCTGGCGGCTGAATTGCTGGAATACATCCCCGTCTTCCTTTTCAAACAGTTTATGCTCCAAGAAGTGTGCGATTCCATCTGGAACCTTAACGAATTCTTCTTCGTTCAGAGGGACAAAATGATTGTCAATGCTTCCGTACTTTGTCGTAAACGTGGCATATGTCTTATTAAATCCTTTTTTCGGGAGAATATAAACATCCAGTCCATTAGACATTTTTTCATAATATAAGTTTTCCTGTAGTTGGTCGAAAGAAATCTTCTTCATCTTTATCCCTCCATTCCTGTTAAAAAGTAGATGGTATCAAGCTCAACTTTATTTGCTGCTTTCACGATGTCTTCTTTCGTCGTCTTCTCTATTTCTTCAAGCCAATGTCTTAAATCAATTTCATCATGGGCGATAGCATTATGATATAGGACCTCTACCAACCCACGGGACGTATCAATGGTTTCAAGCAGTTGATTGCGGATGACCGCTTTTGTTTGTTCGATCTCACTATCCGTAAAGTCTCCATCCTTCATGGCTTGCAGCTGATCATTAATTATTCCGACTGCTTGATCATATTTCTCAAATTCTATGCCTGACATAACCATCAATAGTCCTTTGTGACTTTCTAATCTACTTGCTGCATAGTAGGCTAAGCTCGCTTTTTCTCTCACATTTATGAACAATTTAGAATGTGAAAATCCACCGAATATGCCATTGAACACCTGAAGGGCAAAGTAATCATCATCACCATATTGTGTATGTGTCCGGTAGCCCATATTAAGCTTACCTTGCTTCACATCCTGCTTTTCTTTCACGACGTTTTCCCTTTCTTTTTGTTCCACTTCCGATGAATCGACTTCGAGAGGGGTACGATCGTTTAATTGGAGGAGTTGATCACAAAGATTTTCAACTTCCGCAACATCTACATCGCCGATGACATAAAGATCGAATTGATCTTCATTCATGACTTTTTGATAATATTCATATAAACTCTTGGCTGTTATGGACTCTACCTCTTCACTAATGCCATTAACATGAAGGGCAAATCGCTCCCCTTTACACATTTCTTCTACAAGACGGGAATTAGCGTAGCGCATTTTATCGTCATATACTGCCTGTATTCTTACCTTCTGATTTCGTTTTTCTTTCTCGACCGTTTTCTTATCGAATTCGTTATTTTCAATATGAGGATTTTGCAGGACATCTGCTAAAAACTCAATTCCTTTTTGAAGTAAGGGATCTGAGTCCCTTAAAAACTTTTCGTTGGCAATTTCAACTGACATGCTGACCACGTGATACTCACCTTTTTTACCTAAATCCGTGAAAAAGTTAGCACCATATAATTCATCCAGGTAGGATCTTAATTCCGTTGTACTCGGATAGGTCTTTGTACTGCTTTGCATCACATGAGGGAGTAATCCGCGTAAAGTAACTGTTTCTTGATCTAAAGGAGCTTTCATTTTCAAAATCAGACTGTTGGTTTTATACTTATCCGTTTGAACGATATGTAGCGTGTACCCTTGTTTCTTCTTTACTACTTCATTTATGGCTGTCATCGTACCGTCCTCCTTAGTTCCACACTTCCGTCATTTTTGAAATCAAAAAAGTTATAAACACCTTTATTGTGCGGTATTTACGTATAACTATACATGTAGTGAGTTGTTGATTTCAAGCATCTTCCTCTATTGGAAAAATACCCATAGAGTAAACTAGTATATGTATGGAAAATATTCAATATGTTTCATTCTTTCGTTTCTTCATATGAAAAATAACAAGCTTCGAAAGAACCACACAAAAAAAAGGTACCTCGAGATGTCGAGATACCTTTAAATGATTGCTACTTATATTATGATTAACGATTTCCTTTAATATACGGTGTACCAAGTGCTTTAGGTGCATCTGCACGGCCGATGAACCCGGTAAGTGCAAGGATTGTTAATACATATGGTGCGATTAACAGATATACACTCGGAATGTTTTCAAATAACGGAATACTCGATCCGATGATACTTAAGCTTTGGGCAAACCCAAAGAATAATGCCGCACCCATTGCGCCAAGCGGATGCCACTTACCGAAGATCAAAGCGGCTAAGGCCATGAATCCCTGTCCGCTTATCGTTGCGTGACTAAAGTCCGAAGAAATTGACTGGGCATATACCCCTCCGCCCACTCCTGCAAAAGCCCCAGAAATGATGACTCCGATATAGCGCATTTTCGTTACGTTGATTCCCATTGTGTCGGCAGCCATTGGATGCTCACCTACGGAACGCAATCTCAGACCGAATGGAGTCTTAAACATAATGAACCAAACGATGACGGACACAAGGATGGCTACAAATGGTGGCCAATAAGTGTTGGAGAAGAAAATACCTCCAATCATCGGAATTTTGTTAAGTAATGGTATATCTACTTTTCCAAAGCCTTCAGAAATGATGTCTGTTTGACCTTTTCCGTAAATACGTTTGACTAAGAAAAGAGTTAAACCGATGGCGAGCAGATTGATTGCCACTCCTGACACTACCTGATCGGCCCGGAATGTAATAGAAGCAACCGCATGGAGTACGGCAAGTAACGCCCCCATGACCATTGCTATAAGCAAAGCTACCCAAGGTGTTGCAGCACCAAATGTGTCGGCAAAAGCCAAGTTGAAAACGATACTTGAGAAAGCTCCAATGACCATTAATCCTTCAAGCCCGATGTTAACCACACCAGAACGTTCAGAGAACGCTCCTCCTAACGCAGTGAAAATAAGTGGTGATGCCCACAATAATGTTGATGGAATAAGGATTGTTAAGATATCGATAAAGCCCACTTATTTCACCCCCTTCTTACTAAATCGTTGAATCAGATAACGAATCATATAACCAGATGCTACAAAGAAAATAATTAGGGCAATGATGATATCTACCAGCTCATTTGGTATTCCAGCTTCAAGAGGCATATTTAACGCCCCCACTTTGAGTCCTCCAAATAATAATGCTGCGAACACAACACCTATAGCTACATTTCCTCCTAATAAAGCTACAGCGATCCCATCAAATCCAACCCCTGTAAATCCTCCTTTTATCGAGGCGTACCCAAATGTTCCTAAACCTTCCATGGCACCTGCAAGTCCGGCAAATGCTCCAGAGATGACCATAGAAAGAATGATGTTTCCATTTACGTTCATTCCTGCGTATTGAGAAGCGTGCTGGTTAAAGCCTACCGAACGCAGTTCATATCCACGAGTCGTTTTTTCTAAAAGGAACCACATGATAAATACGCAGGCGAGGGCAATGAAGATCCCCCAATGCAGCCTTGAGTAATCCGTTAAGGCCTCAAAGAATGGAGACTTTAATGAAGCCGTCTCTGCGATATAGTCCGTACGATCTTTGCGCTCCGTCAATACATCACGGATAATCGCATTCGTTACATGAAGTGCAATATAGTTCATCATGATCGTAACAATTACTTCGTGTACACGGTATCTTGCTTTCAGTAATCCTGGAATGAAGCCCCAGAATGCTCCGGCTACTGCCGCTGCGATTACAGCAAGCGGTAAGTGGATGATCTTAGGTAACTCATCGAAAGCAACTCCTACCCATACTGCAGCAAGCCACCCGACTATCAGTTGTCCTTCGACCCCGATATTGAATAATCCGGTTCTGAAGGCAAAGGCAACAGCCAATCCTGCCAGAATGTATGGAGTCACTTGACGAACAGTTTCCCCTACATAGTAGATTTCTCCGAAAATACCTTGCCAAAGTGCAGAGTATCCTGCAATTGGATCATATCCACTCACAAGCATAATAATAGTTCCGACAA
The DNA here is from genome assembly GCF_056838065.1 of Rossellomorea sp. H136. Lineage (NCBI taxonomy): Bacteria > Bacillati > Bacillota > Bacilli > Caryophanales > Bacillaceae > Rossellomorea > Rossellomorea sp. H136. The sequence continues at coordinate 2,108,104 of NZ_CM166371.1, read as the reverse complement.
TAATTCCTAAAAGGACCGAAATAACCGGGATTAAAATATTTGTTAATCGATTAGACATGTTCGTTCTCCCCCGCTTCCTTCCTCTTCGAACCAGCCATAAGTAGTCCAAGTTCTTGTTCGGTTGTTTCTTTTGGATTTACAATTGCTACAATTTGCCCTTCATAAATGACGGCAATCCGATCACTTACATTCATGATTTCATCCAACTCAAATGAAAGTAATAGTACGGCTTTCCCGTTATCCCGTTGCTCGATCAGACGCTTGTGAATAAACTCGATCGCTCCTACATCGAGACCACGGGTTGGCTGGGCAGCAATCAACAGATCCGGATCACGGTCGACCTCCCTACCGATGATCGCTTTTTGCTGATTACCGCCGGATAGTGCCCTGGCAAGGGTATATTCAGAAGGTGTCCTTACATCAAACTCTGAAATTAGCTTTCTCGCTTGATTGTAAATATTCTTATAGCTTAATACGCCTTTATTTGAATAAGGCTTTTGATAATAGGTTTGTAGAACCATATTTTCACCGATCGGAAAATCTAGAACTAAACCATGTTTGTGACGATCCTGAGGAATATGACCTACACCTGTTTCATAAATCTTGCGCGGTTTCATATTGACTATTTCTTTTCCATTCAGCTTAATCGAGCCACTATTAACTTTGTATAACCCTGTAATCGCTTCAATCAGTTCACTTTGACCGTTCCCATCAACTCCCGCAATTCCAAGGATTTCCCCGGCTTTCACTTCCAGGTTTAACCCCTTTAAAACGGAAACATTGCGGTGGTCTTTTACGTTCAAATCCCGAATTTCGAGCACATTGTCAGTAGGGGTGGCTTCCTTCTTCTCAGTCTTAAAAGTTACTTCACGTCCTACCATCAGACTGGCTAGATGGTTCGGGTCGGTTTCTGATACTTGCACTGTCCCGATCCCTTTTCCTTTTCTGATAACGGTTACATTATCACACACTTCCATAATCTCTTTTAGCTTATGAGTGATAAGAATGATAGACTTGCCTTCTTGAATAAGAGTTTTCATGATTTGAATAAGCTCTTTGATTTCTTGAGGGGTCAGTACCGCTGTAGGCTCATCGAAGATCAGAATCTCTGCACCACGATAAAGTGTTTTCAAAATTTCAACACGTTGCTGCATTCCTACTGAAATTTCAGAAATTTCAGCGGAAGGATCCACTTTTAAACCGTATCTTTCCGAGATTTCCAGAATATCCTTCTCTGCCTTTTTAATATCCACTGTTGCGCCGGACTTCGGCTCTCTTCCGAGAATAATATTTTCTGTTACTGTAAAGGTATCAACGAGCATAAAGTGCTGATGAACCATTCCGATCCCTAAGTCATTGGCAATATTGGGATTGGTGATGTTTACTTTCTGCCCCTTAACACGAATTTCTCCTTGTTCAGGCTGATAAAGTCCAAATAAAACATTCATCAGTGTAGATTTACCTGCTCCATTTTCACCTAGAAGCGCATGAATTTCACCTTTTTTGAGCTGGAGGGTAATATTATCGTTTGCTACGATGCCAGGAAATTCTTTGCGAATATTCAGCATCTCAATTACATAATCCATTGCTAATCACTCCTTGCATAGGCTAGGGATATTTATCTAGTAGTTAGAGGTCAGACCTTAAGACTCTAGAAAAAAAAGGGTTTCCCCGATTAAAACTCTAAATGAAAGATAGAAAGAAGTTTCTATACTTCAATTAAATTTTTAATTATTATGAATATTCATTTTAGAAAAGGGATAAGAGGCCGGCTATCCTTGGCCCCCTTATCCCCGTTCAATTAGTTAGCTGAGAATGAATTTGCTGCATCTAAAGATTCAGGAACAGTGATTTCCCCACTCTTGATCTTTTCTTTCCATTCATCAACTTTAGTCATAACCTCGTCTTTGTTAGAAAGCTCTTCGTTAAGTTCAGCTAATCCAACACCCTCTTCGTTAAGACCGTAAGAGATAACTTCTCCACCAGGGAAATTCCCTTCTTTTGCTTTGTTAGCAAGATCCAGAACAGCGTTATCTACACGTTTTAAAGAAGAAGTTAAGATGATATTATGATCCCCAACTTTACCCTCTGCTGATTGGTCGGAGTCAACTCCGATTGCCCATAGCTCACGGGAAGGATCTTTTTCTTTTAAGTCACGTGCTTCTTTGAACAATCCATTACCAGTACCACCTGCTGCATGGAAGATAACGTCTACATCTTGAGAGTACATTTTAGACGCGATTGTTTGACCAAGTTCAGCTTTGTCGAATGCTCCTGCATAATCTGCAACGATTTCTGCTTCGGGATTAACTGCTTTCACACCAGCAATGAAGCCGGAATGGAAACGCTCGATTACTGGAATTTCCATTCCACCAAGGAAGCCGATTTTGTTCGTTTTCGTTGCTAGCCCAGCAGCAACTCCCGCAAGGAATGAACCTTCTTGCTCTTTGAATGTGATACTTGCAACGTTTGGCTGGTCTACAACAGCATCAACGATAGCAAAGTGAGAATCTTTTTGTTGTTGTGCAATATCGTTGATTGCACCTTCCATAAGGAAGCCGATACCATATACTAAGTCAAAGTCTTGACGAGCTAATGTGTTTAAGTTAGTAGCGTAGTCAGCATCAGATTGTGATTGTAAGTAGTCAAAACCTTCCTTACCTTTTTCTAAGTCGTGCTCTTCACCGAAAGCTTTTAAACCTTCCCAAGCAGATTGGTTGAAAGATTTGTCATCTACTCCACCAACATCCGTAACCATTGCTACTGTAAATTGATCTTCTTTTTTGTTACCTTCACCACTAGATGCACCTTCTTTGTCCTCGCTTGTTCCACAAGCACCTAATAATGTACCTGCAGCTAGAACAAATGACAACGCTAAACCAATTTTACGTTTTTTCACCTAGAGTACCCCCTAATATTGTAATAAATTAGTAGTAAGATGGATTGTTGTTATACACGCTTTCTTAATACTTGGAAGCTAAATTTGTCAGACCGAAAATAATTTACTGAGTACAGAATCGGCTCATCGTTTTCATCAAAGTGCATTTGCTTTAATACGAGGAGTGCCGTTTCTGGTTCACAATTTAGAATAGGGGAGATTTTATCGTGATAGCCCATAGGTTCTATTTGTGCAACAGCATGAGTGATTCTCTTATTCTCGCGTTTCTCCAAAACGGTGAAAATCGAATTATCCTCATGGGTGAAATTCCTAGGCATAATCTTTTCAGGAATTTTGTCTACACAATACACAACCGGTTCCCCGTTTGCAGTACGAACCCGTTCAATCAGGATCACGTCGTCCTCTTCATTGCAAGTAAACCTCTTCACATCATCCTCAGTAGCTTCTTGAGTTGTTGAGCTTAAGAAAATGGTCCCTGGCTCCATACCGGCCTGCTTAATCATGTTCGTTACACTGTTCAGCTGCTCGATACCAGAAGTAAAGAGCGGTTTAGCGTTTACAAATGTACCTACCCCATGACGTCGTACGATGACACTTTCTTCCTCAAGAATTCTGAGAGCTTCACGGAGAGTAGCCCTACTCACACCTAGTTGTTTGGAGAGATCAAATTCAGACGGGAGTTTTTCTTTTTCTTTGTATACTCCCGCTTCGATATCTTTCTTCAAACGGTCTATCACTTGTAAGTATAAATGTCGATTGTCTGTCTTTATTGTCACTGGAACCACCACCAAATTTTCTCAAGACATCAGACCTCTGATGTATATCTTTCCTACTAATCGAAAATACTATAACACTTTTCTTTTCATAAATAAATAGCATTGTGTGATTTTGTCGAAAAAAATGATTAGAATGACAATTTAAAATCCTTATTTGTAAAAAAATAGTAAATATATAAGGATGAATAGGGTTTCATGGAGTTTTTTTACAAATATTTTACAATAAGGTTGTTATAGATTATCAATCTTTACAAAATTAAAACAACGCCATTACAATTGTAAACGCTTTTAATAGTATAACACATTAGTGGATAAACTAGAATAACATCATTTGAAACGGATTCATTTTGAGATTTCTCCCTTGAATATCTTACTAAAAAGGTGTGTTACCCCGTTTACTTTGGATAGGGTAACACACCTTTTGTTAAGAGCTTTGCTCTTCTGAAGGTTTACCGATCAAGACGGTTCGCGGCTTACTTCCTTCATAAGGCCCAACGACTCCTCTTACTTCCATCTCATCAATCAATCGTGCTGCTCTTGTATAACCCACTCTAAATCTTCTTTGAAGCATGGATACTGAAGCGGTTTGCATTTCAGCAATTAACTGAACTGCATCATTATAGAGTTCGTCTTCTGCTTCGCCCGTTTTCTCATCTTCTTGTATCTCATCTGGAATCATTTCTTCCTGATACTGTGCCTTTTGTTGAGAAATGACAAAATCAACGATTTCTTCAACTTCTTCATCAGATAAAAAGGCGCCTTGTACCCTTGTTGGCTTTGAAGCCCCTACAGGCATAAAGAGCATGTCTCCTCTACCCAATAGTTTTTCTGCGCCACCGGAATCCAGGATGGTTCTGGAATCTATTTGTGATGATACGGCAAACGCAATCCTCGATGGAATATTCGCTTTGATGACCCCTGTAATAACATCAACAGAAGGACGCTGAGTCGCAATAATTAAATGGATCCCTGCGGCACGTGCCATCTGTGCGAGTCTTGTGATGGCGTCTTCTACATCGTTTGAAGCAACCATCATTAAATCAGCGAGCTCATCCACTATCACCACAATGTATGGAAGCAGCGGCTGCTTTTCTTCGTTCTCGAGATTCTGTCTCTTAACGTAGTCGTTGTAGCCTTCAATATTCCTTGTTCCTGTGTGAGAGAACAATTCATATCTCCGCTCCATTTCACTTACAACCTTTTTTAATGCCTGTGAAGCTTTCTTCGCATCCGTTACAACGGGAGCTAATAGGTGCGGAACCCCATTATATACATTCAATTCAACCATTTTTGGATCTATCATCATGAGCTTAACTTCATGTGGTTTAGCTCTCATTAGAATACTCGTAATGATTCCATTAATACAGACACTCTTTCCGCTTCCTGTGGCCCCGGCTACAAGTAAGTGAGGCATTTTATTCAATTCTGCAAGTACGGCTTCTCCCGTTATATCCCGCCCTAAACCAATTTGGAGCTTGGCATCAGGTTTATTATGTTCCTTGGCTTCAAGCACCTCTCTTAAAGACACCATGGCCACTTCTGAGTTAGGAACTTCAATACCGATAGCCGATTTCCCTGGAATAGGAGCTTCGATTCGGATATCTTTAGCCGCAAGAGCCAAGGCTAAATCATCACTAAGGTTCACGATGCGGCTTACTTTCACACCTACATCCGGGTGTACTTCATACTTGGTGACGGCTGGACCTAAGTGAACTTGTGTAACTTTCGCTTTTACTCCGAAGCTTTGGAAGGTTCTTTCAAGTTTGGCTGCATTGGCATGAATCAGTTGATATTCATTACTCTGATCTGTTTTTTTAGGACTCTTTAATAACGAAATAGAAGGTAATTTATAATCCTTATTTTCTACTTCAGTAAACGTAATCGGTGGTGCAGAATCCGCTTCTCCTTCTGAATCGGATTTTTTCTGAGCTGCAGCTACAGCTTCATCTTTTTCATCATTTATTCCCGCCCCTGTAGCGGATGGTTCTTCTTTAGTCTGGGCCCCTCCGTATGCACGTTCCGCAAAGTTAGAGATAATCGGTTCTCTCGTTTCCTCTTCCTGAGGCAGCGGTGTTTCAATCACTTTCTCCTGCTTCACAGAAACTTCTTTCTTTTTCTTTTCTTTCACTTCTTTTTTCTTTGACTGATCTTCTCTCCAGTCACTCATATCTTGTTTGAATGCCGACCACTGACCGCTTAAGAATGCACCAAATCGCTTTCCTGCTCTTCCAAGCACATCCCCGATGGATTTACCTGTCACTAGTATGATTCCGATCAATATGAATGTTGCACTAACAATCCTTGCTCCTTGCGAGTCAAATAGAAAATAAGAAACGGCAAATAAAACGCTCCCTATCATTCCCCCACCAAGATCCGAAGTACTCGTTTCCCCGCTTACATCCATCCAATACAAATCCCACGTATTCATGATGACACTTGGATTATCGAAAGAACCATCATTTGAGAGCAAATCAAATAATTTCACATGACTCAACAGCAAGAAGCTCGCAATGATGATGTATATCCCAATAAGTCTACGACTAAATAACATAGGAATCTCTCGTTTAATCATGAGGTATCCAGCCACATACATCATCCATAGGAGGGCAACCATATACCATTCACCCAGAAAGAATCGATAGAAATATACCACTGCTTTCCCTACAGCTCCAAGCTCTATGATTGAAATCAAACTGAGGGCAGCAAGGATCATTCCTGTAATTTCATATTTAATGGTTTGTTTTAAGGTTGAACTCGTTGCAGATCGTTTTTTTCTTCTTTTTCGTTTTGCCAATCCAATTCACCTAAATTCTATTGAAGTCTTTCTTCATATGTACATAAAGATGAAGAAAGGGCTGATCCTTTGGGGCAATCTATGTGCCTAAGGTGTCAGACCCTTCCCGTTAACTTAATTATGATTATCTCTTCCAGTAATATTATAGCATAACCACTATTTCGGGAAAATCCTCTTTCTCGCTTAATTGTTGATAAATTCACCCGGGCAAATCTGATTATCAAGATAATGGGCAGGGTCGCTACTCATGACCCTGACAATTCGAAACCGGTTCTCCTCCTGCTGAACAAGGATAGGAACACCCTGATATTCCATCATCATTTGACCACTGAATTCACTTGCATCTGTCGGAAATACAAGATCATTGGGTACGACTGTATAAAGGATCATTGTACTAATCCCTCTTGTTGATCCGATTGCTTTTTCATCTCAATTAACTCGTTAATCTTTTTAATGGCTGTCCCAATGCCCCCGATCCCATCTATCAGGCCGTATTCGACGGCATCGTCACCGACCACATTCGTGCCGATATCCCGTGTGAGGTTACCTTTTGCAAACATCAGGTCTTTAAAATCTTCTTCCGATATATTGCTGTGCTTCGTAACGAAACTAACTACCCTATCCTGCATTTTATCCAAGTACTCGAATGTCTGGGGTACGCCGATCACCAATCCCGTCAACCGAACCGGATGGATGGTCATTGTAGCAGTGCTGGCAATATAAGAGAAATCGCATGATACGGCAATCGGTACACCAATACTATGTCCTCCACCCAACACAACAGATACTGTAGGTTTAGAAAGTGAAGCGATCATTTCAGAAATGGCGAGTCCCGCTTCCACGTCTCCACCTACCGTATTTAATATTACCACCAAACCCTCTATCTTTGGATTTTGCTCAATGGCTACTAGCTGTGGAATAACATGTTCATACTTCGTTGTTTTATTTTGTGGAGGAAGCTGCATATGCCCTTCTATTTGTCCTACAATCGTCAAGCAATGGATATTGGAATCCTGAGAGAGTTGCGGGACATTGGTTTGCCCTAATTGCTGTATCTTTTCCATTAATCCTGATGGTTTATCTTTATTATCATCCTGACCTTTATTTGGCTGATCCTGCATACGTTCATGATTATCTTCCATGAAAACATCTCCTTTTCATTTCCATTCTCTTGTTATTATTTTAATAAGGGAGTGTTTTCATACTTTATACTTTGGGATCAAATAAAAAACGGAGGCTATCTGTTAGAAACAAATAGCCTCACGCGTTAAACTTCCATGATGATCGGTAATATCATTGGTCTTCTTCGTGTTTTATTGAATAAATAGTAATTGAGCTGATCTCTGATATCTTGTTTAATGGTTGTCCATTCAAAAGAGCCCTTTTGTAAATAGGAATGTACTACATCCGTTACGATGCCCCCAGCTCCTTCAATCAATTCTTCTGACTCCCTTACATAAACGAAGCCGCGTGATATAATTTCAGGACCTGACACAATTGATTTGGATCTGCGGTTGATCGTTACAACGACCGTAAAGACACCGTCTTCTGATAATAGTTTACGGTCGCGAAGGACGATATTCCCCACGTCCCCTATACCAATTCCATCGATTAACACATTCCCAGCCTGCACCCGGCCGCTCATTCTCATCTTACCGTCCTTGTATTGAAGCACATCTCCTTTATCCAAAATGAAAATTTGCTTATACGGAAGACCGATGTCGTGAGCGATCTGTGTATGCGCCACCAGCATTTTATACTCACCTTGAATAGGAATGAAGTACTTCGGCTTCATGATATTTAACATAAACTTTAGATCTTCCTGACTCCCATGCCCTGAAACATGAACCTTATTAGCGGTCAAGACGTTTGCTCCTGCTCTATAAAGCATGTCAATTGTCTTCCCTGCAATCACTTCCATGCCAGGCGAAGGTGAGGCCGTAATTAGGACAGTATCTCCCTCTTCGATATTCACAAGACGATGGGAGCGTTTTGACATCCGCTGCAAGGCTTCAAACGGCTCTCCTTGTGTTCCGGTGGCGATGATGACGACTTCATCTTTAGGATAATCACCAATCTCATCCATTCCGATGATCATCTCATCCCGGACGTGAAGATAGCCTAATTTCAAAGCTACATCATATACTCTCTTCAAACTCTTACCCACTACGATCACTTTACGATTATTTTGATCTGCAGCGTCAAAAACTTGCTGTAGTCGAATTAAATTAGATGCAAAGCAAGCTACAATAACTCTGCCGGATGCCATTCGTAAGGCGTCTGTTATATGTTGTTCAATGACGGCCTCGGATGTTGTGTAGCCGGGTCTCTCCGCTTCTTTGCTGTCTGACAACAAACATAGCACTCCTTTTTCACCGATTTGAGCCATTTTGCCTAAATCCGGTCGATAAAGGTGTTTAGCAGATTGATCAAATTTGAATTCCCCGGTATGTACGATGACTCCTTCAGATGTATGTATACATACACCAACTGAATCCGGAATACTATGTGTGGTTTTAAAGAACGTTACATTCACTCCATCGAAAGAGAGATGGCTATCTGAGTGAATCGTAAAGAATTTCACATCTTCCCTGACATTTTCATCCTTCAATCGTGCCTTTACAAGTGCATTCGTTAAACGGGTGCCGTAAACAGGAGCTTTAATCTTATTGAGTACGTATGAAATTCCTCCAATACTATCCTCATGTCCATGAGTCAAAAAGATTCCTTTCACCCGTTCTTTATTTTCGATCAAGTATTGAATGTCAGGGATTACGATATCAATTCCGAGCATTTCATTTTCAGGGAACATCAGCCCTGTGTCAACCACGAAAATTTCATGATCCACTTCGATCACGTACATGTTCTTACCAATTTCTCCTACTCCTCCGAGCGGTATGATCTTTATACTTTCATTCTTTGCCTTACTCACATTATGTCCTCCTATGCTGTGCCTTTCCCGATCTTCAATCAGTTACGTTTATTATACTTGATAATATTTTGGGAGTACAACCAATTTTATCCTTCCTATAATAAGATTAGGAAAAAGACTGCATTCATTTTTACTACATTACTATTTCGATACTGCGTGACTAAATCCTTCTTCTTCAAAATAAATTAATCACTTACTGATTTTATGGGCATTTCCTGTCTATAATAAAAGACTGTGAAGGATGGCCTTCACAGTCTTTTACTTAAGATAATACCTGTAATAATTGAGACAGCTTTGCTCTTTCCACTTCTGTTAGTGGAATTAATGGTAAGCGGACGGATCCAACGTCCAGACCCTTCATTTGCAGGGCTGTTTTAACCGGAGTTGGGTTCGGGCTGGTAAATAACCCTTTCATGACTGGAAGAAGTTTTTGATGCAGACCGGCTGCCTTTAAATGGTTTCCACCTGTAAATGCAGCAACCATCTCTTGCATTTCGTTTCCGATGATATGTGAGGCAACAGACACGATTCCAGTTCCACCTATTGACAATACAGGGAGAGTAAGTCCGTCATCTCCACTGTATAGCATAAAGTCGTTTGATGTATGGGAAATGATTTCAGTCATGCTATCCAAGTCACCGCTTGCTTCTTTAACAGCTACAATGTTTTCAATCTCTGATAATCGAATGATTGTTTCTGGAGAAACATTGACGCTTGAACGTCCAGGAATATTATATAGCATGACAGGTAAGGTTGTTGATTCAGCAATCGCCTTAAAATGCTGGAACAACCCTTCCTGACTCGGCTTATTATAGTATGGAGCCACCAGCATGATGGCATCTACACCTGCCTCTATTGCCTTTTTGGTAAGTTCGATTGACGCGTGGGTGTTATTGCTTCCCGTCCCGGCAATAACAGGTGCTCTTCCGTTTACTACTTTTACTACATGTCGAAATAAAGCAATCTTTTCTTCTTTTGTTAAGGTCGGAGACTCACCAGTGGTCCCGGCTACTACTAACGAATCTGATCCATTTTCAATCAGATACTGAATTAATTGGGTCGTCTTGGTGAAATCGATATTTCCTTTACGGTCAAATGGGGTAACCATCGCCGTAGAAACGCGGCCAAAATTCAATCTAGTCACTCTCCTCTTAAGTTCATCCTACCCTGAATGTTGCGGTTCTCTCTTGTAGTTGAAACGTATCATGAAGTGCATTAATCGCATTAATCAGGTCCATCTCTTTCACCAGGACCCAAATAGTCGTATGACTATCTGCTGACTGGAGGATTCGAATTCCTTCATTGGACAGAGAAGATACGATGGCTGAAGTCACACCTGGGACACCCGTCATCCCGGCCCCCACTACTGAAATCTTAGCACACTCTGACTCTACAATAGGTTTATGACCTATTTTATTTAGAACGGAAATCGCACCTTCAGCAAGGGATGATGCAACAGTGTAAACAACTCCCCGTGGCGAGATGTTAATGAAGTCAACACTTATTCCTTCTTTAGCCATTGCTTTAAAGACTTCAGCTTGAAGATTGTATTGGTCTTCCTTAGCGAATACTTTTATTTGCGTTAGGTTGGATACATGGGCGATTCCTGTTACGGGATGACTCCGGAATTCTTTGTGTGCTTTCGTATTTTCAAGTGTTGTCACAAGCGTCCCTTCACCATTTGAATAAGTAGAACGAATCCTGATTGGAACATTTGAATTCATCGCAATTTCAACAGCTCTTGGATGAATCACCTTTGCCCCCTGATATGCCATATTACATACTTCATTATAAGAAACAACCGTAATTGGTCTTGCTTTCGATGAAATGCGGGGATCGGCAGTCATAACCCCTTCAACATCGGTGAAAATATCGATGAATTCAGCTTTTAATGCCACTCCTAAAGCAGAAGCTGAAGTATCACTTCCCCCTCTGCCGATTGTGGTGACATCACCATCTTTCGTTGCACCTTGAAAGCCCGCTACCACCACTGCATCGTGATCTTCGAGCTCTTTGACCAAACGGCTGCATCTCATTTCCAAAATCTTAGCATTGTTAAAATCATTATTTGTTCGGAATCCGGCTTGAGCACCAGTCAAAGCGGTTGACCGGATTCCATGTTCTAGAAGCATATTAGAGAAGACCAGGCTGGAAATGATTTCTCCACAAGATAATAATAAATCTTGCTCTCTCTTACTTATTGAAGTATTCCTGCCACCGATAAGTGATAATAGGGAGTCAGTAGCGTAAGGTTCACCCTTTCTTCCCATAGCTGAAACGACTACCACCACTTTATATCCCTTTTCAATCGCTTGCTTCGTGTGGGCAAGTGCCTTTAAGCGACTTGCCTCATCACGTACAGACGTTCCACCAAATTTTTGAACGATCAGTTTCATGACTACACCTCATTGTCATATGTTCAAGAGGTATGTGAGAACGAATAGTGGAAATAAATAGATCTATAGCTAAAATGGTCCCTCTTCGTTATTTAATTATACCAAGTTTCATTAGACTTTCTGCGATTTGAACTGAGTTCCAAGCCGCTCCCTTAAGTAAGTTGTCAGACACAACCCACATATGGAAGCCCTTGTCTTCATCAAGATCTTTACGCACCCTGCCAACAAATACATCCGGTTTTCCTACTGCATGTGCAGGCATCGGATAAATCTGTTCTTCCGGGACGTCTTCTAAAGTTACTCCAGGAGCATCTTTTAACAGTGAGTGGATATCATTCACTGTTACAGAACCCTCCTCAATTTCAATATATACACTTTCTGAGTGACCTGTTACAACTGGTAATCTTACGCATGTTGCAGATACCTTCAATGACGGCATATGCATAATTTTTTTTGTTTCATTGATCATTTTCATTTCTTCAAATGTAAAGCCGTTCTCCTGGAATTTATCAATTTGAGGAATCGCGTTGTAAGCTATCTGATAATGCTTTTTATCCCCTTTTACAGGTAGCACACTCGGCTCAAATGATTCACCGGACAATATGGCTTGTGATTGCGCGTGGAGCTCATCGATGGCCACTGCTCCAGCCCCTGAAACGGCTTGATAGGTTGAGACGATTACTTTCGATAAACCATATTGTTTACGGATCGGTTCAAGTGCTGCCACCATCTGGATCGTAGAACAGTTAGGATTCGCAATGATTCCATTATGAAGTTTGATATCTTCTTCGTTCACCTCTGGAACAACAAGAGGAACATCTGGATCCATTCGGTATGCACTTGTATTGTCGACGACGATAGCTCCACGTTTAACGGCTTCAGGAGCAAGAAGTTTGGATACACTACCCCCTGCACTAAATAAAGCAATGTCTACCCCTTCAAAACTCTCAGGCTTAGCTTCTTCAACCGTCCATTCTTTACCTTTGAAAGTAACGGTGGACCCGGCTGAACGGGCTGAAGACAATAATGTCAATTGTTTTATTGGAAAGTCCCTTTTTTCTAATGTTTGTAGCATTTGTTGTCCAACTGCACCTGTGGCACCGACAACCGCTACATGTAATCCTGCTGTATTCAAAATCTTCTCTCCTTCCAACCATTGAGTATACTCATAGTAGGTATACCTTTTAGTCTATCACTATATTAAAGAATATTTTAACATAAACAATTATTCGACAATAGGGAATTTTATCTTTATGCCTTGATTATTTTTATTTACTAATAACTTTAAATATATATACATGAAAAGAAGGCCATCTTAACAGTGCAAGTTGATAGCCTTCTCAATCTATTAATCTAAATATCTTTCGATTACGACAGGCTGAAGCTGTCTTCCTTCAATAGCCGCTTCTATGGTTTCCTGAATCAGCGTCATTCTGGCTACCATTGATTTCGGTTTGCTTTCAGGTGCATCCTGCCCAAATGGGATAAAGTAAATATCTTTGGTTGATATTAATCTCATTAGGTTTACACCGTTTAAACCAAGAGCATCATTTGTCGAAATCCCCAGTACTACAGGACGGTGATTACGAAGAGTCGCTTTAGCAGCCATTAACACTGGAGAATCTGTCATTGCATTAGCGAATTTACTCATTGAATTTCCTGTAAGGGGAGCAATCACCATACAATCCAATGGAATTTTAGGACCAAGTGGTTCTGCCTTTACAATTGAATCGATTACCCTATGACCTGTAACGTCCTCAATTCGCTTAATCCAGTCTTCTCCTTTACCGAATCTCGTTTCCGTATTCATAACAGTTGACGTTACAATCGGCATCACTTCTGCACCGTTATTCACTAATCGTTCGATTTCCGGGAATACGGCATCATACGTACAATGAGAACCTGTCAGACCAAACCCGATTCGTTTCCCTTTCACACTCATGATGAACTCTCCTTTCCTAAATCAAAATCTTCCTCTAACAATTGACAAAGGACATTCGCCAGTATCTGGCCAGCTGTCTTTGGGGCAACGATCCCAGGCAATCCCGGGGCTAACAATGCCTTTATTCCCCGTTTTTCTGCATAACGAAAATCTGTACCTCCAGGCTTTGAAGCCAAATCGATGATTAATGTATGAGCTGGCATTTTGGCTATTACAGCAGCCTTCACTATATGCACTGGAATTGTGTTAATACATATATCACAATTCTCAACCTCTTTTTCTAAGTTATCTAAGTGGAATGGCTCTAAGCCCATTTCAGTCACCCTGGCCAGATGCTCACTTTTCCGAACGCCAACCTTCACCTTTCCGCCTAAATGATGAAACGTTCTAGCTACACTCATACCTACCCTACCCAGACCCAATATGACAATCGTAGATCCATGAATCGTAAAGTCTGTATGTTGAATAGCCATCATAATCGTTCCCTCTACTGTAGGAATAGAATTATAAATGGCAACATCGTCTCTCTCAAACAACTGAACAAGTTTCCGATTCGTTGAAGACATTATTTCATCCAAATACTTATTACTAATTCCTGAATAGATCGTACAGTGCTCTGGCGTCTGAGACACAACTTCTTCTGTTAAAACAATTTTCTCATTGGAAAAAATCGTATCAATTTCTCCTTGTAGATTCGTGCCTGGTACAGGTAAGATTATGGCGTCAATAATTGAAAAGTCCACTTCATCGAGCTTTTCTTTCGTAGCCCCTGTAAAGGCATGATCTAGTTGTTCAAAACCTACGAGTGAGATCTTTGCATCCAACTCAGTAAGCTTCCGAATAATCTCAAGTTGACGAGCATCTCCGCCTAGAACTGCGATCTGCATTCCGGTCAGCATCACTGATTTCACCTACTTTTTACATAATCGCTATTCTAAATCCCTTTTCACTTCAACAGTGTATGTTGCACATATCTAATGGGTGAGAAGAAAAGCAGGAAGAGACCGTTTAGAATGTGGGATTATTTTTGTAAAGGAGCGGTTGTAAAAGGTTAGGTGGGGATAATGATCGTAGACAAGTTTCATTCAAATAGTACAATATGTATCTTCATATTACACTGACTCCTACCAACATTTTGGAGAAAGCATACTTTTTAAATTATTGGCCAAATAAAAAAAACGGGGTTGGCCCCGTTTCAAAAGACTATCTATTTCGTTATTCATTCGATACTTCCAGAATGATCATATCAGACCCGATTGTTCTGATTTGATGCCAAGGTACCCGGATTTCCCCGCCTTGTTTTCGCAGCCATTTACCGGTCGGAATGATAAGGGCATTAATACTTCCTGACTTATCATTGAATTCAAGATCAGTTTGCCCTAGAATTCCAAGTCGTTCTGCTTTTTTATAATCGACTATTTCTTTTCCGCTTAACTCGCTTAATCTCATGAAGGTTTCCTCCTTAAAAAAGCTTTGTATTACAATGTATACACTGTCCACTTTTTTTAGAAGAAATTCTTCGTTATTTCAATCCAATGTGATGATTCATTCAAAAAAAAGCAGACTTAAGCAGTCTGCTTTTTCCTGTTATTTCCTCATATTTTGAGGGAGATTCCCATCCGGACTGATGAGGGATATTGCATAATCATCTTTAAAGATGTCAAGGGCTAACTGATTTACCTTGTCCATCGTAACGCCGTCGATTTCTTCGACAATCTCATCCAGCGTACGGTGGTGTTTTAGAAGCAGCTCATTTTTCCCGTTACGACTCATCCGGCTATTCGTACTTTCTAAACTCAGCATAAGGTTACCCTTTAATTGTTCTTTGCTGTTTAGTAATTCTTTAGAGGTTATACCATCATCTTTTAGGGCTTGCAGGGTGCTGTCGATCGTATCAAATAATTGATCTAATTGATTGGTCCCTGTCCCTCCATAAATGGTTACCATTCCGCTATCTTCATATGCGGAGTGATAAGAAAAAACGGAATACGCAAGTCCTCTTTGTTCGCGAACCTCCTGAAAAAGACGGGATGACATACTGCCACCTAATACGTTGTTTAATACGATCAGGTTATAGATGTCCGGATGCCCAATTTGCAGGCCGTCAAATCCTAAGCATAAATGGGCTTGTTCTGTATCTTTTTTCCGGGCAAGCTTATTGTTATGAAAGGCAGGCTTCACACGGTCCTCAGGTCCTTTACCACCTTCATAAGATCCGAATAGGTTCTCGACTTCTTTGATGAATGTTTCATCAACATTTCCTGCTACAGATACCACTACTTGATCCGGGGTGTACATGTCATGCATGTACTCTTTCAATTTAGCTTGATTGAATGAGTTCAGTGTTTCTTCCGTTCCCAGAATCGGATAGCCAAGTGGATGCTCTTCATAGATTGCCTTGCTTAGTAAGTCATGAACGATATCGTCAGGGGTATCTTCATACATTTTAATCTCTTCATACACTACATTTTTTTCTTTATTCAATTCTTCTTCTACATAGGTAGAGTTAAAGAACATATCGGAAAGTGTATGTAAGGCATAATCCGCATGATTGTCCAATACTTTTGCATAATAGCAGGTGTATTCCTTTGAAGTAAATGCATTGACCTGTCCGCCGATGCTGTCAAAGGACTCTGCTATTTCACGGGCCGTTTTCGTTTTTGTTCCTTTGAAAAACATATGTTCCAAAAAGTGGGATATCCCGTTATTTTGTTCCGATTCATTGCGTGAGCCGGTTCCAATCCAGACCCCAATCGCTACAGAACGGACGTGAGGTATTTCCTCCAGCACGATTCTTAGTCCATTTTGGCATGTATATTTCTTTATCAAGAAATTTCCTCCTATTCATGATGCAAACTTACTGCTTCTTATTACTATTTCCCTGTTCTGACGAATTATCGATGTCTTCTACGATTCTCTCTTCTTTAACCAAGCTTGAGATCGTACCAAGCCTTAAATTTTTTTCTTTTATTTGAAGAATCAACATGTTTAACGAATTAGCCGTTGAAGCTGTAGGGTGCATAAGTACAATTGCTCCCTTGTGCATCTTTCTCATTACACGCTCGATTAACACGCTTGGTTGTGGTTTTTGCCAATCAATCGTATCCACACTCCACATAATCGTTCTCATGTGCATTTCGTCTGCAATATTAATGACTTCCTCCCGGTAGCTACCGCTTGGTGGAGCAAACCACTTCGCTTTCTCCCCTGTGGTCACTTCAATTATTTCATTCGTCTTTTTCAATTCTTCTCTTACTTTGGCTGACTCCAATGTTTTCATATCAGGGTGAGAATATGAATGATTTCCCACTTCATGTCCTGCGTCCACAATCATCTTCGCTAAGTCCGGGTTATTTTTCACCCATCTCCCCTCTAAAAAGAACGTAGCATATACTTGGTGTTTTTTCAAAGTTGCAAGCATATCCGGGATATATTCATTTCCCCATGCTACATTGATAATAAAAGAGACCATTGGTTTATCCGGATTCCCTCGGTAAACAGGGGAAGCGGGCAAATCAGGTAAGTGCGTTTCAGGAGGGATTTGCTTGTAGATCAGTTTATCTTCATCGAATGATTTTTCTTTTTTCATATTTTGAAGAGACGCTTCTACATCCACTTTCAAACCATTATATCCTGGAGTAGCTTTCCAAACTGTATCTATTACAGCGTCTTGAGCCGGAACTTCCCTCAATTTTGCTTCTTCTTTTATTCTTCGAGTTAGATCATTGGGTTGGCTAACTCCATTCACTACTAACGATTCTTGTTTTAGTCCTGTCACATATTGATCTGATAACGGATTTTCAACGATAACTAAAGTCAGAATAGCAATTAGACTAATTCCAATCAAGTATTTTCTTTCCATACCCGTCCACCTTCCTTCTCCTAAAAACATATGAAGAAAAAGGACCTGGTAGAACAAAAGCGGAGGGGCTTTGCTCAAGAGGCGACAAGCATAAGGCGAAGTTATCGGAAAGGCGCTTTTTGCCTTTTTGATATCTTTGACTTATGACCTCGAGCCTCTAAGCCCCGGAGCTGGATGATACAAAAGCGGAGGGGCTTTGCTCAAGAGGCGACAAGCATAAGACGAAGATATCGGAAAGGCGCTTTTTGCCTTTTGGATATCTTTGACTTATGGCCTCGAGCCTCTAAGCCCCGGAGCTGGATGATACAAAAGCGGAGGGGCTTTGCTCGGGTGGCGACAAGCATAAGACGAAAAGCGATGGCTACTCCATCAGCCCTGAATGAAAACTCCACAGATAAAAAAAGCCGCCCCGGAGGAGAGTTTGCTCCTTACAGGACAGCCTGCCAATCTCAAAAGATTATGCTTGGTTTTGTTCTTCTTTTTCACGCTGTTCTTTAAGAACTGCTTTTCTAGACAAGTTGACTCTACCCTGGTTATCGATGTCAAGAACCTTAACAAGGATCTCATCGCCTAAGGCTACTACGTCTTCTACTTTGCGAATACGCTCTTCTGCAAGTTCAGATATGTGGACCAGTCCATCTTTACCACTGAAGATTTCAACAAATGCACCGAATTTTTCAATTCGTTTTACTTTCCCCAGGTACATTTGTCCAGCTTCAACTTCTCTTACTATATCTTCAATTGTTTTCTTAGCAACTTTGTTCATCTCTTCATCAGTAGAAGAGATGAAGATCGTTCCGTCCTGCTCAATATCAATCTTAACGCCTGTTTCGTCGATGATTTTATTGATTTGTTTACCACTTGGTCCAATAACATCGCGGATTTTATCAGGGTTAATATGCATGGTTAAGATTTTAGGTGCATATTGAGAAAGGCTGGTTCTTGCTTCACCGATTGTTGCTAACATGCTATCAAGAATCTGGATTCTTCCTTTTTTCGCTTGTTGAAGTGCTTCTTCAAGAATTTCCCTGGATAGCCCATCAATTTTGATATCCATTTGAAGAGCGGTAACACCCTTAGAAGTCCCAGCTACTTTAAAGTCCATGTCACCCAGGTGATCTTCCATCCCTTGAATATCCGTTAAGATGGAATAGTTTTCACCAGATTTGATCAGACCCATGGCGATCCCTGCTACTGGTGCTTTAATTGGAACACCTGCATCCATCATCGCTAAGGTGCTTGCACAGATACTTGCTTGTGAAGTTGAACCATTTGATTCAAGTACTTCAGAAACAAGACGGATTGTATACGGGAAGTCTTTCTCGTTTGGAATAATGGGATCCAAGGCTTTTTCCCCTAGTGCTCCATGTCCGATTTCACGACGACCCGGTCCTCTAATCGGGCCCGTTTCCCCTACACTGAATTGAGGGAAATTATAATGATGCATGAATCGTTTTGATTCTTCAATCCCAAGACCATCAAGAACTTGAACATCTCCTAATGCCCCTAATGTACAAATGCTTAGTGCTTGGGTTTGTCCACGTGTGAATAGTCCTGAACCGTGTGTTCTTGGTAATAAACCAACCTCGGAAGAAAGTGGACGTATTTCGTCGACTTTACGACCATCGGGACGGACTTTATCTTCAGTAATCAAGCGACGAACTTCATTTTTCACAAGCTTGTCTAATACTTTTTTCACTTGCTTCAGTGTAGCTTCATCGGCTTCTTTCTCTTCTTCATAAACAGCCATCACTTTTTTCTTTACTGCTTTAATTGCTTCTTCACGAGCATGTTTTTCTTGAACTTGAATCGCAGGGATTAGTTCACTTTCACATAATGAACGAACCTCTGCTTCAACGGCTTGATCTAGTTCAACAAGTTGAATTTCTGATTTCTCTTTACCGACTTTAGCAACAATTTCCTCTTGGAAAGCGACTAAACGCTTTATTTCTTCATGACCAAACATGATTGCCTCAAGCATTGTCTCTTCAGGTACTTCATCTGCTCCTGCTTCAACCATGTTGATGGCATCTTTGGTACCGGCTACAGATAAATGAATCTCACTTTTCTCCAGCTGCTCCACTGAAGGGTTAATAATAAATTTACCATCAATCAGACCAACAATTACCCCTGCAATCGGACCCTCAAATGGGATATCAGAAACAGATAGTGCTAGTGAAGATCCGAACATAGCTGCCATTTCAGATGAACAGTTTTGGTCTACACTCATCACTATACTGATTACTTGTACTTCATTACGGAATCCATCTGCGAACAATGGACGGATAGGACGGTCAATCAAACGGCTTGCCAGGATCGCTTTTTCGCTCGGACGTCCTTCACGTTTAATAAATCCTCCTGGAATTTTACCAACAGCATATAATCTTTCTTCATAATTCACAGTTAGTGGGAAGAAATCCAGTGGTTTTGGCTCTTTTGAAGCTGTTGCACTACTTAATACCGCAGTATCTCCGTAGCGTACCATCACCGCTCCATTGGCTTGTTTGGCAAATTGGCCTACTTCGACCGTTAATTCTCTTCCTGCCCATTCAATGGAAAAGGTTTGTTTAGTTTGTTCCATAAAGTGTGCCCCTCTCTTTATATATCACTAAAAGGTTCGGCCTGTACCTAACCCGGATAAATATTGTAAATAAACTAATCTATATCATGCACATTCGTGCCGTTATATTCGTTTGGGTGAATAACATAAGGAACTATGTAAATATAGTATGTTCTCTCAATGGAAAGTTCTATTTACTCGCATTAAGGACTCGAATAACTCTTATGTACATATTATGTATTTTAGACAAAAACTATATAATTGAATACTTTTCGCGATAAAAATATTTAAAAATATGTGGGGAATCATACAAAGATTCCCACTTATCAAAACTAAAGAAAAAGCGGGACATAATCCCGCTTCCTTTGTCTGTTTATCGACGTAAACCTAATTTGTTGATTAACTCACGGTAGCGTTGTACATCTTTCTTACGTAGGTAAGATAATAGATTACGACGGTGACCTACCATTTTCAGAAGACCGCGACGAGAGTGGTGGTCTTTCTTGTGAACGCGTAAGTGATCGTTCAGGTTGTTAATTTCTTCAGTTAGGACAGCAATTTGAACTTCTGGAGATCCAGTATCGTTCTCATGTACTTTGTATTCACTGATAAGTTCGTTTTTACGCTCTTTAGTGATAGCCATCCTTTTCACCTCCTAATAATTTCTTTCAAATCCCCTGTTACTGAGCAACCGTTGGTGAATCGTGATGCCAAGCAAAGGTTCATTTCATACGCTATTTAGAATACTACTCTTTTCAACAAAAATCAAGTATAAACCTCAAATTTCCGAAAAGTAGTGTATTGCTTTGTCTTTATCTTTCTGAATTTGCGAGATTAATTCCTCTATCCCTGAAAACTTCTGTTCATCCCTAATTCTTTCATACCATTCGATATACACTTCTTCGCCATATATTGACGCATGAAAATCAAAAATGTGAACTTCGATTGATAGAGAGTATTCATCTGGATTTTTAAAAGTAGGCTTATAACCAATATTACATACACCATCGAACCATTTATCATGAATTTTCATTCTAACAGCATAGACTCCCACTTTAGGAGTAAGATAGTCGTAGGTCAACTCAATATTGGCAGTAGGAAAGCCAATTTTTCTGCCTCTCTTATCCCCATGTATGACTGTCCCTTTCATTTTAAACGGCCTGCCCAGGAGCTGACGAGCTTTCTTTACGTCGCCTTCTTTAAGGCATTCTCTTATGAACGTTGAACTTACTTTCAAGTCATCGTCTGTAAGCTTCGGAATTGTAGTAGAGGTAAACATATCACGTGAATGGAATGGAAGTGTTTCCATCGTCCCTTTCCCTAAACGTCCATATGAGTAATCGAAACCTGCTACTACATGCAGTGCATTGAGACCTATGATGTATTGATCAACGAAGTCCTGAGGAATCAGACTTGCAAATTCTGATGTAAAACGGACAATAAATAAATAATCCACTCCCAGTTCCTCTATTATTCCTTTCTTATCTTCCAGAGGGGTTATGTAGTGTATATTCTTGTGCTTATGACCTAATACAACTGAAGGATGAGGATCAAATGTCATCACCGCACTACAAGCTTTGAGCTGTTTCGCTTTTTCTACTGCTGCACTGATCACCCTCTGATGTCCTCTATGTACTCCATCGAAGTACCCTAGAGCCAAAACAAGGGGTGGAAAATCATTCTTACTAATTGAATGTGGATGATGTACAGTTATCACTTTCACAGTATTTCACCTTTTTTCACTAGTCGTTGAAAAGCACTTTGACAGGCTTGATAACACCTGATTTGTCCGGGTGACGGCGATAGATGGCAATAGTCTTACCATGATGCTCCATCACTACCTCTCTCGTTTCCGGCCAATCCTCAGGCTCTTCCAAGCGTGCTCCATTCTTCACTTTCTCTGCTAATGTATCATTAATTGCCATTTTCGGCAAATGAGAAAGTCCCATTTCCAGTGGGAGAAGAAGTCCTTGTGGGTTTTCATTATCAACGAACTCTTTTACATCTTCTAAAGTAAAACAGTCCTCTTTCCTAAAACTGGCTGATTGTGTACGGGTAAGGGCTGACATATGAGCTGGATATCCAAGTCTATTTCCAATTTCAACAGCAAGGGTCCTCACATAAGTACCTTTGCCACAAGCTACTTCAAATGAGAAAGCCGGATCCTTGCTGTCTAATTCATCCCACTCCTCGAGTAAACTAAGCTTATGGATACGAACGGTTCTTGATGGTCTATCAACTTCAATCCCTTGTCTTGCATACTCATATAACCGTTTACCGTTTACCTTTATCGCTGAATACATTGGAGGGGTTTGCGTAATATCGCCGGTTAAACTTCTGAGAATCTCCTCAACCTCTGCTCTGGTAATCGTACGGTCCACCGTTTTCTCTACAACAGGTTCACCCCAAGCATCTTCTGTCGTTGTCGAGAAACCGAGAGTGACTTCCCCTTCATAGGTTTTTCCCGATGCTGTAATGTACTCAGCTATCTTCGTAGCTCTTCCAATACAAATTGGAAGTACACCAGATACTTCCGGGTCAAGCGTGCCTGTATGGCCTACCTTTTTCGTTCTAAGGAGCTTCCTCAATTTAAATACACAATCATGTGACGTCATGCCACGGGGCTTCCATAGGGGCAGGATTCCATTCATCTTAATACCTCCACTAATGTTCATTCTTTTATTCAACATTTAGAAAACAAAAGGACTAATCCATTGGAATTAATTCCCTCCGGATCAGCCCTTTCTTCTTACTCTTCTGTGTCTTTAGACTCTTCTGGTTCATCTTGAACTTTTCTTAATAAAGTTTCAATATGATTACCATAATCAATCGATTCATCAAACTCAAAAATAATTTCAGGTGTTTTGCGCAGACGGATTCGCTGTCCTACTTCAGAACGGATGAATCCTTTTGCCTTCGCCAGACCTTTAAGCGTGTTTTCTCTTTGGTCTTCTCCACCCAGAACGGTAATATACACTTTTGCCTGTTGTAAATCACCAGTTACCTGCACATCTGTAACTGTCACAAAGCCAATGCGTGGGTCCTTTATTTTTCGTCCGATAATATCGCTGAGCTCTTTCTTCATTTGCTCGCTAACACGATTCGCACGATGGCTCATCAATATCACCTCTTATATATCGTTAATCGTTATATGTTGGAACATAAGCAACTCTCTATAATGACTCGATTTGGGTCTCCAGTCTCTCCCACTCCGGAAAAGAATCAATGAATTTCAATGCATGCTCAATTTCTCTTTCACTGGCTCCTTTAGAAGAAGCGACGTTGACGATGGCAATCCTGGTTCGCTGCCATACGTCCTGATGTCCGATTTCAGAGACAGATACATTAAATTTTTGTTTGAGGCGTGACAAGACCCTCTGCAGGACAGCCCGCTTTTCTTTTAAAGAGTGAGAATCATAAATCATGCACTCACATTCAACATATGTGATCATTTACGTGTAATTTCCTCCATGATGAAGGCTTCGATTACGTCGCCCTCTTTCACATCGTTAAAGTTCTTAATCGTAATACCACATTCGTAACCTTTGGCTACGTCTTTGGCATCATCCTTAAAACGTTTAAGGGCATCCAGTTCACCTTCAAAGATAACAATTCCATCACGAATTAAACGAACGCCGCTGTCGCGAGAAATTTTACCTTCTGTTACATAGCTTCCCGCAATCGTTCCAACTTTAGACACTTTAAATGTTTGACGAACTTCTGCTTGACCAATGATTTTTTCTTCGAATTCAGGGTCCAGCATCCCTTTCATAGCAGCTTCAATTTCCTCCATTACCTTATAGATAATACGGTGTAATCGAATTTCTACTCCTTCAGTATCAGCCGTACGTTTCGCATTTACATCAGGGCGAACATTAAAGCCTATAACAATAGCGTTGGACGCTGCTGCCAGTGTAATATCTGATTCGTTAATCGCTCCGACACCAGTATGGATGATACGTATATTTACACCTTCAACTTCAATTTTCAGCAATGAAGCGGCAAGAGCTTCCACTGAACCTTGAACGTCAGCTTTAAGAACGAGGTTGAGGTCCTTCATTTCACCTTGTTTCATTTGTTCAAACAGGTTCTCAAGGCTTACCTTAGACTTCTCTCCCCTCTGTGCTTGCAGAGCTTGAGAAGCACGAGCTTCACCAACAGAACGAGCCGTTTTCTCGTCTTCAAATACAACGAAACGATCTCCAGCTTGAGGAACATCATTTAAACCTGTGATTTCAACAGGAGCAGAAGGACCTGCCTCTTTCACACGGCGACCAAGGTCATTGACCATTGCACGAACACGACCGAATGTATTTCCTACTACAATAGGGTCCCCAACCTTTAATGTCCCGTTTTGAACAAGTAAAGTCGCTACAGATCCCCGGCCTTTGTCTAATTGTGCTTCAATCACCGTACCTTGAGCAAGGCGATTCGGATTTGCTTTAAGCTCTTCCACTTCACTGACAAGAACGATCATTTCAAGTAGATTATCGATCCCTTCTCCTGATAATGCAGATAGTGGTACGAAGATTGTGTCTCCCCCCCACGCTTCAGGAACCAGTTCGTATTCCGTCAGTTCTTGCATTACACGATCTGGATTCGCAGCTTCTTTGTCCATTTTATTAACGGCAATAATAATTGGAACTTCAGCCGCTTTCGCATGGTTGATCGCTTCAACTGTTTGAGGCATTACACCATCATCAGCAGCAACAACAATGATCGCGATATCCGTTACTTGAGCACCGCGGGCACGCATCGTTGTGAAGGCAGCATGTCCAGGAGTATCAAGGAAGGTGATCTTCTTTTCATCCACTTCTACTTGATAAGCACCGATATGCTGAGTGATTCCTCCTGCTTCTCCTGCCGTTACTTTTGTGTTACGGATGGAATCAAGCAGTGTCGTTTTACCATGGTCAACGTGACCCATGATTGTCACAACAGAAGGACGCTCTTCTACTTGCTCTTGTGTATCTTCAGTGAAGTATACTTCAAGGTCAGTGGCATCTACTTTGATCTCTTCCTCTACTTCGACTCCATATTCTCCTGCAATCAGTTCAATTGAGTCTTTATCTAACTCTTGGTTGATTGTTGCCATGACACCAAGCATGAATAGCTTTTTAATGATTTCAGATGGCTCTTTGTGAAGCTTTTTCGCAAGCTCTGAAACTGTCAATGACTCTGAGAACGTAATTTTTGAAGGAAGTTCTTTTTTCTTGGCAGGCTGTTGTTGCTGTGGAGCCTGTTTGAAATTTTTATTTTGCCTGTTTTGTTTGTTATTTTTGTTTTTGTTGTTGTTATTATTATTATTGAAGACCTTCTTCTCCTTTGATTGGTGCTGTTGTTCGTGTTTTTTTCCTTCACGACTTTTCGGTGCTGATTTTACTTTTTCCTTGTTCGGAGCTTCTTCTGCTTTTGATGCATTTGTCTTGGAATCCTTTTGGCTTGGTTTCTGACTGCTTGAATTCCCTTTGTACATCGCGTCTAATTTTGTTACTGCGTCGTCTTCTATAGTTGCCATATGGTTTGATACCTCAATATTCAGTTGCTTTAATTTTCCGATAACATCTTTGCTTGAAACATTGTATTTTTTTGCATATTCATAAACACGCATCTTGCTCATATGTTCACCCCCACTGAGATTCATCGAGCAGTTCGGATAATTTCCCGGCAAAGCCTGCTTCCATTATAGCTACCACTACCCTGGCTTCTTTTCCAATGGCCTGACCTAAATCATTTCTGCTATCCACCAAACTAACCGGGACATTGTAGGATTTACATTTGTCCGTAATTTTCTTGTAGGTATTAGCAGAAGCATCTTTGGAAAGAATGACAAGTTTTGCTCGTCCACTACGAACTTCTTTAATAACAAGCTCTTCACCTGAAATAATCTTACGTGCCCGATTCGCCAATCCTAAAAGTGACATCCAACGATTTTGATTCATACGCTAAACGTTACTCCTTCTCCACAAGGCTAATCAATTCATCGTAAAGAGATTCATCTATTTTCGCTTGTAATTGATTGGCTAATGTATTTTTCTTTTTAGCTTGTAAAATGATGTCTTTATCCTTGGAAAGATAAGCTCCACGCCCTGATTTCTTACCGGTGGGATCGATGGAAACCTCCCCTTCTTTCGAGCGGACAATCCGTATCATTTCTTTCTTCGGCTTCATTTCACCCGTTGCCACACATTTGCGCAATGGGATCTTCTTATTTACACTCATCTGACTCACCTCTTAATCTTGATTGTCGAAATCAATATTTAAAGGCTCGTTATCATATTCTTCCTCTTCATCTTGAGGAAGGAATGACTCTTCGCGAGGATATAATCCCAGTTCACGAGCGTCTGTTTCACTCTTGATATCAATCTTCCAATTTGTCAATTTGGCTGCAAGACGGGCATTTTGACCACGTTTACCGATTGCAAGTGAAAGTTGATAATCCGGAACAACTACTCTTGTCGCTTTATCATCTTCATTCACCTGTACATCCAGAACTTTCGATGGACTTAATGCATTGGCTACGAATGTTACAGGATCTTCTGACCATTGAACAATGTCAATTTTTTCACCTTTTAATTCGTTTACAATTGCCTGTACACGTGCACCCTTGGTTCCCACACAAGCTCCAACGGGATCTACCTCGGAATTTTCTGCATGAACAGAGATTTTAGAGCGATCTCCGGCTTCACGTGCAACAGATTTGATTTCTACCGTTCCATCAAAGATTTCAGGAACTTCGATTTCAAATAACCGCTTCAGTAATCCGGGATGTGTTCTTGAAACAAAGATTTGAGGACCTTTTGTAGTCTTCTCAACCTTTGTAATAAACACTTTTATGCGATCATGAGGCTTATATGTTTCATTTGGCATCTGCTCGCTCACTGGTAAAAGCGCCTCAATCTTGCCTAGTGCCACATAGATAAAGCGATTGTCCTGACGTTGAACGATACCTGTCATGATATCTTCTTCGCGATCCACAAATTCGGAATAGATAATTCCTCTTTCAGCTTCTCTTACTCGTTGGGTAACAACCTGTTTAGCCGTTTGGGCAGCGATTCGGCCAAAATCCTTTGGTGTAACTTCCAACTCAACAACGTCTCCAACCTCGTAGCTAGGATTGATTTCCCCGGCGTCTTCGACAGAAATCTCAAGGCGGGAATCAAATACTTCGTCTACAACTTCTTTACGAGCGAAAACTCTCATCGTACCAGTTTCAAGGTTAAGGTCTACACGGACATTTTGTGCTTGGTTAAAATTTCGTTTGTAAGCTGACACAAGTGCAGCTTCAATTGCTTCAATGATGACATCTCTTGCAATGCCTTTCTCTTTCTCTAAAACAGTAAGAGCATCTAATAACTGAGTGCTCATGGTGGTTTCATCCCCCTTTATAGTGCGGTTAGTTCCTATGAAAATGTAACAGCCAATCGTGCGATCGCTATCTTATCTGTTGGAATTTCAACCTTCTTTTTTCGAGTCTTAATGGTTACTTCTAATGCTAATTGGTCTGAAGTATAGGAAAGAAGTGTGCCTTCGAAGGCTTTTTCACCGTTCATTGGCTCATATGTTTTCACATAAACGTTTTTGCCGATGGCTTTCTCAAAGTCCTTTTCTTTCTTTAAAGGACGTTCAGCTCCCGGTGAAGAAACTTCTAAAAAGTAATTATGAGGAATTGGGTCAATTTCATCTAACTTCTCACTAAGTCTTTCACTTACTATTCCGCATTCTTCAATGTCAACACCTGAATCTTTGTCGATAAATACGCGAAGAAACCAATTGGATCCCTCTTTCAAATATTCCATGTCAATGAGTTCTAATGACATGTCGTCTAAGATTGGTGTAACAAGTTCTTCTACAAGTGTTGTTATTTTGCTCATACTTACCTCCTGGTCTATATGAAAATCTTGCACCAAGACTAGAAATGATAGTTCAAAAAATCTCCATGTAATAACGAAAGAGTGGGGTGCGACCCCACTCTTCTACCTTTAGAGCTATCTTTAGTATTTCCAATAAAAATATACCATAATCAACATTTTTATGCAAACAATTCCCATGGTATCAGCTTAGAATAGGGATAATTGGTTCTTATCCGGCAAGGCTTCCAAGCAGCCGTGATTGTCCAGGTACTCGATGATTGTCTTGGAGACTCGACCTCTTTGTTGAAGATCTTCTTTAGAGAGAAACTCCCCATTCTGTCTTGCATTCACAATATTGATGGCCGCATTTGTCCCAAGCCCGGGAATCGAGTTGAACGGTGGAATCAATGAATCTCCATCTATTACAAATTCAGCCGCTTGTGAACGATACAGGTCTACCTTTTGGAACTTGTATCCCCGCTCACACATTTCAAGGGCCAACTCCAGTACTGTTAACGTGTTCTTTTCTTTTGGAGATGCATCCAGTCCTTTGCTGTTGATGTCTTCTATCTTAGCCCTGACTGCTTGTGACCCTCTCACCATGGCTTCAATATCGAAATCCTCTGCACGAACTGTGAAATAAGCAGCATAGTACAAGAGAGCATGATGCACTTTAAAGTAAGCAATACGAACAGCCATTAATACATAGGCAGCAGCATGGGCTTTCGGGAACATATATTTGATCTTCAAACAAGAATCAATATACCAGTCCGGTACCCCATTCTTTTTCATCTCTTCTACCCATTCATCCTGCAGTCCCTTCCCTTTACGTACAAACTCCATGATTTTAAAGGCAAGTGAAGGCTCGAGTCCTTGATAGATGAGATAAACCATAATATCATCACGACATCCGATTACTTCGCTCAGATTACAAATATTATTATGAATAAGCTCTTGCGCATTGCCCAGCCATACATCAGTACCATGTGAAAGTCCTGATATTTGAACAAGTTCAGAAAATGTCGTCGGTTTTGTATCCTCAAGCATTTGACGAACAAATCGTGTGCCGAATTCAGGGATCCCAAGTGTCCCGGTCTTACACATGATTTGTTCCGCTGTCACTCCGAGCGGTTCCGTTCCACTGAAGATTTTCATCACCTCAGGGTCATCTGTCGGAATCGTCTTTGGATCGACACCTGATAAATCCTGAAGCATACGTATAACGGTTGGATCATCATGACCAAGAATATCAAGCTTCAGAAGATTATCATGAATGGAATGGAAATCAAAGTGTGTTGTTTTCCATTCCGAGCTTGAATCATCAGCAGGGAATTGAATTGGTGAGAAATCGTAGATATCCATATAATCAGGTACTACGATGATCCCTCCAGGATGCTGTCCCGTTGTTCTTTTCACTCCGGTACATCCACTTACCAATCGATCGATTTCTGCTCCGCGGATTTGCAGCTGATGATCATTGGCGTATCCTTTTACATACCCGTAGGCGGTCTTTTCCGCCACTGTACCGATTGTACCTGCCCGATATACATTATCTTCACCGAACAGAACCTTCGTATAGTTATGGGCGTTAGGCTGATACTCACCCGAGAAGTTCAAATCGATATCAGGAACTTTGTCTCCTTTGAATCCAAGGAATGTTTCAAACGGAATATCATGACCATCCTTCTTGTATGGAATTCCACAATCAGGACAATCTTTATTGGGCAAATCAAACCCGGATCCTACTGATCCG
Source organism: Rossellomorea sp. H136 (assembly GCF_056838065.1). Taxonomy (NCBI): domain Bacteria; kingdom Bacillati; phylum Bacillota; class Bacilli; order Caryophanales; family Bacillaceae; genus Rossellomorea; species Rossellomorea sp. H136. The sequence goes on along the minus strand of NZ_CM166371.1, from coordinate 2,078,337 downwards.
TCATCAAAGAACTCGGATTTCTTGCAAGATGGACATACATAGTGTGGAGGTAAAGGATTTACTTCCGTTATTTCTGTCATTGTTGCAACAAAAGAAGAACCTACTGATCCACGGGATCCTACCAGATACCCATCATCCAATGACTTTTTCACGAGCTTATGTGAGATTAAATAGATGACTGCGAATCCATGCCCGATAATACTCTTTAATTCCTTTTCGAGCCTTGCTTCTACAATTTCAGGCAGCTTCTCTCCGTAAATGCTTTTCGCCATGGCATAGCTCATGCGACGCATTTCTTCATCAGCGCCTTCAATTTTAGGCGTATAAAGATCATCTCTGATTGGTTTAATTACGTCTACAAGGTCGGCTATTTTGTTGGAGTTATCCACAACAATTTCTTTCGCTGTTTCTTTTCCTAAGAAAGAAAATGCATCCAGCATCTCATTCGTTGTTCTAAAATGAACATCAGGAAGTTCGTGTCGGTTTAACGGATTCGCTCCGCCTTGAGAGCCAACAAGAATTTTCCGGTAAATCTTGTCGTTTTCATTTAAGTAATGAACGTTACCGGTAGCCACTACCGGCTTATCCAACTTCTTACCAAGATCCACTATGTTTTTAATGATATCTTCAAGGTTTTTCTGACTTTGCACCAAATCCAACTCGATTAAATGTTGATAGACTTCTCTTGGATGAACTTCAAGGTAATCATAAAATTGAGCAGTATCCTCAACTTCTTCTTTCCCTTTTTGCATCATCCCTTCAAACACTTCGCCTTTGTCACAGCCTGAACCTACGAGAATTCCCGTTCGATACTTTTGAAGCTGAGAGCGGGGAATTCGCGGAACACGGTAAAAATAATTCATGTGAGATATGGATACTAGTTTATAAAGGTTCTTTAAGCCTTCTTCCGTTTGGGCAATCAGTGTACAGTGATAGGGTCTTGACCGCTTGTATGCATCACCTTTCCCCATGTAATCATTGAATTGATTATGATTGGTGATACCTTTTTCAACGGCATCCTTCAGCATTTTCAATAACAAGTATCCAGTTGTTTCCGCATCATAGATCGCTCGGTGATGCTGGGTAAGTTCAATATCAAATTTCTTTGCTAACGTATTTAAACGATGATTCTTGAATTGAGGATACAGGAGTCTTGCAAGCTCCAGCGTATCGATGACAGGGTTAGTCGCTTTAGGCAGTCCTGCTTTTTGATACCCTGCATTCAAGAAACCCATATCAAAGGAAGCATTATGTGCAACTAATATATCTTCTCCTGCCCATTTATGATAGTCGTGAAGAACATCGTTTATGTCAGGAGCCGTTTGCACCATATCATCAGTGATCCCCGTTAATTCAATGGTTGTCGCGGATAACGGATGATGAGGGTTGGCAAACGATTCAAATTTGTCAATGACCTCACCATCTTTGATTTTCACAGCGGCGAGTTCAATGATGGTGTCGTAAACCGCCGAAAGTCCAGTCGTTTCAACGTCAAAGACAATATAGGTACTATCTTCTAAAGGAAGATCCCGGTCGTTATAGGCAATTGGCACTCCATCATCTACAAGATTCGCCTCAACCCCATACAGCAGTTTAATATCATTTTTCTTGCTTGCGCTGTATGCCTCAGGGAACGACTGTGCAACGGCATGATCCGTTATCGCAACCGCTTTATGTCCCCATTTTTTTGCTTGGGCAACAAGACTTGCCACTGAAGAAACGGCATCCATCTGACTCATTGGGGTATGCATGTGAAGCTCCACCCTTTTTTCATCAGCAGGAGCAGTATCCAATCTCAGAACCGGTTTGATTTCATTCACATCGTTGGCGATCATCACCAGGTCACGTACGAATGTATCATTTTGAATACTTCCTCGACAGCGGACCCACATACCTTTTTTCATATTGTTCATGATAGCAGCGTCCTCTTTGTCCCTCGAAAACATTTTGACCAGGATGGAACTTGAGTAGTCTGTTACTTTAAATGTTAATAAAGTACGACCGCTACGTAATTCACGTGTTTCACAATGGAAAACATACCCTTCAATGGCGATTCGGCGTTCTTCGTCATAAATCTCTTCAATCTTTCGGAAGTCAGCATCGTCTTTAATCGTAAGACCAAGCATGAATGGACCGCTGGGTGCATCACTTGCTTCCTCTTTTTCAGCCTTTTCCATTTCAATGAGAGCTTGTTTGGCTCTCTCTTGATCTTCTTTAAGCTTTTCTTCTAAAAACTTCTCATACTCATTGCTTTGTTCCTCTACTTGACTTACCTCTGCATCCAATACTAGTTTAGGAAAGCCAAAGTTCTCGAAAGTAGAGGTGATCATTTCACCGTATTTTCTCTTTAACTGTGTAGCTTCTGTATCATTGGAAGCAAACACAATAATTTTATTTCCGTTGATTTTCGGCTTTTGAGTATTTAATAATTTTAATAATGGTGGTGAAATACCTTGGATTTCTTTCACACATTCCTGCCAATAATCTAAAATGTGCTGATCTGATATTTGGGTATTCACCACTTTTATCGTAAATCCCACGTTTGCAATATGTTTAAAGGATGTTTGCAGTGCGATTGAAAATTTATTCCACACGTTACACGGGATGATTTCTTCGAATGTAAAGTAAAAATGCCATTTCTTCTCCTTGCGAAACACCGCTAGTTTTTCAATTTCAGCGTATTGAAAGTACTTCACAAAGGCATCCTCTGTTAACCCTAATTGCTTTAGTAACAGTTGAAACCTCTCTCTTTTGCCCAGGGGCTTTTCTTCCATGATCCTTCTCCCCCATTTCTAATCGTGTTATTTACAGTAGAAAAAGGGCTGACAGCTAAGGATTGACTCCTTTAAAGTCGAGCCCTTTTCTTTTTAAGAAAGAGTCTTGTATAGTTCTTGCAGTTTTGGCAGAAGCTCGTCCCTATGCACTTCCAGCATCTCACCTGTGCTTCTTACTTTCACTTCAACAATGCCTTCTCCTGCCTTCTTCCCGACCGTTATGCGAATTGGAAGTCCAATCAGGTCAGAGTCAGCGAATTTAACACCTGGACGCTCGGCCCGGTCATCCATTAATACATCATAACGATTTTCTTTAAATGTGTCATATAGTTCGTTTGCAAGTATAGCCTGTGCTTCATCCTTCATATTAACCGGAATTAAATGAAGGTCATATGGTGAAAGATTCGTAGGCCAAACCAGACCATTGTCATCATTAAATTGCTCTGCAACTGCTGCAAGGGTACGAGAGACACCTATTCCGTAACAACCCATGATGATCGACTGAGATCGGCCATTTTCATCTAAGAATGAGCTGCCTAATGCGTCTGAATATCTTGTCCCCAGTTTAAATACATGTCCCACTTCGATTCCTTTAGCGAAAACAATCGTACCATTTCCGTCAGGAGAAGGGTCACCTTCCTGAATGAAGCGAAGATCTGCGTATTGAGAAACCTCAAAATCACGTTCAGGGTTCACGTTTGTGAAATGGTATCCTGCTTCGTTTGCTCCTGCTACACCGTTTCGAATGTATTTAACTGCTTGATCAGCAACAATTTTCACGTCTTTATCTAATGAACAAGGGCCAATTGATCCGATTTCACATCCGATGAGCTCTTTCGTTTCTTCGGCTGATGCCAATTCAACTACACTTGCATTTAGAAGGTTCTTCACTTTGATATCATTAATTTCATGATCACCACGGGATAATACCAGTACATAATCATCATCTACCTTAAATAGGAGCGACTTCACACATTGATCTTTCTCAATAGACAGGAAAGAGGAAACTTCTTCAATCGATTTACTCTCTGGTGTTGATACCTTTTCCAATTCAAGCATCTCATCATCCGATTGAGTATAGGAATCCACTACTTCAGCCATTTCGATATTCGCTGCATAATCCGATTTATCGGAGTATGCAATCGTATCTTCGCCGACTTCAGATAACACCATAAATTCATGTGTATCCTTACCGCCCATCGCTCCAGAGTCAGCGATAACTGCTCTGAAATTCAGCCCGCATCGGCTGAATATTTTTGAATACGCCTGAAATAATGCATCGTATGTTTGATCCAGGCTTTCAGAAGAAGAATGGAATGAATAGGCATCCTTCATAATGAATTCCCTTCCTCTAAGGAGTCCAAAACGTGGACGCTTTTCATCACGGAATTTAGTTTGAATTTGATACATCGTGACGGGTAGACGTTTATATGATTTAATTTCGTCCCTTACTAAACTTGTAATCACTTCCTCATGTGTTGCTCCAAGGGCAAATTCACGATCATGGCGATCACGCATTCTCATTAATTCAGGGCCATACGTTCCCCAGCGTCCCGATTCTTTCCAGAGCTCGGAAGGCTGCAGGGCAGGCATGAGCATTTCAACAGCACCGGCTGCATCTAATTCTTCACGAACAATCTCTTCCACTTTTTTTAATACTTTATTTCCTAATGGCAAAAAGCTATAAATACCACTTGCATTTTGTCTTATGAATCCTGCTCTCAAGAGAAGCTGATGACTCTTAATTTCTGCATCAGCTGGTGTTTCTCTTAAAGTAGGGATGAATGTATTACGTTGCTTCATCTATTAGCACCTCAGTTACCATATATATTATTTATGTAGTGTGGGAATTTCCTTGTTACTATTTTATCTTAAATCAACAGGCAGTGACACCCTCATTTTTTGATTCTGGAGGGAGAAACTGCCTGTTCATGTTTCATGTATCATATTTTATAAGAAAAACCTTTGAATGTCGTTCCATGTAACAACGAGCATGAGAACCATGAGCAGGGCAAACCCGACAAAATGGACCATTCCTTCCATTTGGCGATCCACCGGTTTCCCTCTTACCGCTTCAACTGCGAAGAACAGGAGTCTGCCTCCGTCAAGGGCAGGAATTGGCAGAAGGTTCATAATTCCCAGGTTGATACTAAGGATGGCAGCCCATCTCATTAAGTAGAATATACCCGATTTAGCAACAACATCCGTTGACTGATAGATTCCGACCGGCCCTGATAAAGCATCGATTGAAAACTCACCGGACACAAGCTTTCCTAATAGAACAAAAATCATTTTGGTCCATTCATAGGTTTGCTGTGCACTATTGGTCACCACTTTGAGAGGCGACTTTTCAACAGGACTATGAACACCAATAATCCCTATTTCTTCCCCTTCTATTTCTTGAGGTTTTGGGGTAACTGAAATCTCTGTGTTTGAGCCGTTACGATCAACATTAAACCGCAGTTCATCGCCTGGGTGTTTCTGTATGATGGTGACAATATCATCCCATGTGGAAATCTCTTTACCGTCTATACTTAAAATCACGTCATTTTTCTGAAGGCCGGCTTCTTTTGCTGCCCCATCTTCTGTGAGTTCGCCAAGAACAGGATCATTCGTAGGAACCCCTTGCAATAAGCCTACAAGAATGAAAATGAAGAAGGCTAAAATAAAGTTAAATAGCGGCCCCGCAAAAATGGCCATCGCCCGTTGGGGTAGTGACTTAGATGCAAATTGTCGATCCCATGGAGCGATTTGTGTCTCGACACCATCTTCAATGAATACGGCGTCCCTGGAGATTAAAAAGGTTTTCAGTTCCTCCTCGTCTTCTTCGTATCCACGAATATGCAGTCTGTGCTCTAAATCCGCTTCTTCTACCTCAATGACACGAATGTTCGGATAGCGATCTTTGTTATTTAAGACAATTTTTTTAATTTTTTCATCCTGATCGAGTACAAGACCAACCCGATGTCCGGCCTTTAGCTCAACCATTTCCGGATCTTCCCCGGCCATTCGGACAAAGCCCCCAAGAGGCAATAAGCGAATCGTATAGGTTGTTTCATCCTTTTTGTATGAAAACACTTTAGGACCAAACCCTATTGCGAATTCACGGCATAAAATGCCTGCACGCTTCGCGAAAATTAAATGTCCAAGCTCATGAAAAAATACTAAAGCTCCAAAAATAACAACAAAGGCAATCACCGTTTGCAAATAAAAAACCACCTTTTTTATAACCTGTTGGTAACAGATCTAAATGTTTGAAGTATAGGTAAGAAACATGTCCACTATCATTCTACGTTACAGAACATGTAAAAATGCCCAAGTACTCTACAACCAGCTTAAAACAAGTTGTCGAGTCTGTTGATCAATCTCATGTATGGTTTCAAGATCTGGTCTATGTATCACTTGATGAATAGACATAGCCTTCTCAATACACGCTTCAATGTCCAGGAAAGATATCTTATTTTCCAGGAACATGGAAACTGCCGCTTCATTTGCAGCATTAAGTACCGTCGTCATACTGCCGCCGATCCGTCCTGCTTCATAGGCAAAAGCAAGACAGCGGAAACGATTTAAATCCATCTCTTCAAAATGAAGCTTACCCATTTCGACTAAATCCAATCTCTTACCTGGTCTATTAAGTCTGTCGGGATAGGTTAAAGCATATTGAATCGGAACACGCATATCAGGCGTACCTAATTGAGCCATCACAGATGAATCGTGGAATTGAATCATGGAGTGGATAATGCTCTCTCTATGTTGCACCACCTCAATTTGGTCATATGGAATATCAAATAACCAATGTGCTTCTATGACCTCTAACCCTTTGTTCATCATTGAAGCAGAGTCAATGGTAATCTTTGCTCCCATTGACCAGTTCGGGTGATTCAAGGCTTCTGTTACTGTGACACCCACTAATTCTTTTCTCGTCCGGTCTCTGAAGCTGCCTCCGGATGCTGTAATGATCAGTTTTTCAATATTCTTTTCTTGTTCCCCCTGCAGCGCTTGGAATATGGCAGAATGCTCACTATCAACCGGCAGTAAAGTAGTATTCTTTTTCCGGGCAGCCTCCATCACCAGATGTCCAGCCGTTACAAGCGTTTCCTTATTGGCAATCGCAATCATTTTCCCTGCTTCGATGGCTTGTAATGTGGGGTGAAGCCCCACGCTTCCCAACACTGCGTTAACGAGTATGTCCGCATCCTGATGGCAAGCCACCTCCACCAAGCCTTCTTCCCCATATAGAACCTTTACTGAAGATGGCATTTCATTCTTTAGTAATTCAGCATCCTCTTTTCGTTGAACAGAAATCATTTGAGGATTGAATTCTACAATCATTTTTCTAGCTTCTTCTATATTTCTGCCAACAGTCATAGCTGTCAGTTTGAATTCATCAGGGTGCTCACGGATTACATCAAGGGTTTGTGTCCCTATAGAACCGGTAGCTCCCAATAAGCTAATCTTTTTCAACAACTACACTCCTCCCACTAGAAGCCTTCTACCTTTATAAAAGAAAGTGAAGAAGGGGAAACACAAATAATAAACTATCAAAACGATCCAGCATTCCACCATGTCCCGGTAATAAATGTCCGGAATCTTTTACTTTGTAATGTCTTTTCAAAGCTGATTCGACCAGGTCTCCAACTTGTCCAAAGACGGATAGAATTGCAGTCACGATAATAAGTTTAGGAATGGACATATCAAGATCAGTGAAAAACGTCATGATAACTCCAACTACGATGGCACAAATAATCCCGCCAACAAAACCTTCGATAGTTTTATTCGGACTGATTTGAGGCCATAGCTTCTTTTTCCCCATTGCTCTTCCGATGAAATAAGCACCTGAGTCTGTTGCCCATATGATAAATAAAGCGTAGAAAACAAACTGTACTCCTTCATCCAAACGGATCTCCATAAAGTAATAGAAACCAATTCCTATATATAAAATGCTTAACAGAGCAAAAGACACATCATCGAATGTATAACGGTTCTTAGTTGCTACTGTATATGTTAAGAAGAGCAGCACGGCAAGAAAAGCCATTTCGATCTTGGAATAGCCAAAGTCTGCTAAAATCCCGATAGCATCGGTTGGGATCAAAAATACCCACAACAGGGCCAAAGATAATAACCCGGGAACAGTAAAAATCCATTGCCCTCTCATTTTTAATGCTTCATATAAACTGATGGAAGCAATAAGATACATTAAAATTATAAATGGTGTTTCACCAAAGATGATGATTGGCAAAAATATCGCTGCAGCTATCACTGCTGTAATAATTCTTTGTTTCATTAGGATTCCTCGCTTTGTAACCCACCAAATCTTCTTGAACGACCTTGATATGCTTCAATTGCTTCAATTAAATGTTCCTTGCCAAAATCCGGCCACAGTACGTCTGTAAAAAAGAACTCTGTATAAGCTAATTGCCAAAGCATAAAGTTACTTAAGCGGATTTCTCCACTCGTTCGAATAAGCAGGTCTGGATCTTTTAAATCTTTCGTCATCAAGTAACTTGAAAACACTTCTTCATTCAATTGGTTCTCATCTAGTATTCCATTCTGAACATCTTTTAAGACATGCTTCATAGAATCAATAATTTCTGAGCGGCTGCCGTAATTTAAAGCAAAGTTTAATATCAGACCGTCATTATTCTCCGTAGCTTCCATCGCCTTAGTGACGGCTCCCTTAGTGTGGCTCGGCAATGCATCAGGAGAACCCATCATTTTCACCTGAACGTTTTCTTCTACTAATTCAGGTAGAAAGGTTCCTAAAAATTCTTCTGGCAACTTCATAAGAAACTCAACTTCCATTTTTGGACGTTTCCAATTCTCGGTCGAAAAAGCATAAAGAGTTAAAGCTTCTACACCTAATTCGTTTGCCAATTTCGTTATTCTTCTAACACATTTCATGCCTTCATGATGTCCAGCGACTCTAGGTAGGGCTCTTTTTTTTGCCCACCTTCCATTACCATCCATAATAATAGCTATATGACCCGGAATCGGGTGTTTTACTAATTCTTGAAATCGAACATCCACTTCTTCGGAAGTTTGCTGTCTTTTCCATTGCTTAAGCTTGTTTAGCATAAAATCCTCCACCAACAATCCAAAAAATATTTACCTTTACTATCATATCAAAAAATAAGGAAGATATCTTTAAGAAAATAGATTATGTACATTCATATATGTATTTTGAACGTTAAACGATGTTTCTCTCAAAACGAATTAAATCATTCAATCAGAGAAATGGAGAAGCCGGCTATCATCATAGACACTCTAAACAAGCATAAAACAAAGGGACCGGCCCATAAGGAATATGAGTTCACTTATAGGTCAGCCCCTTAGGATTAGAATATGATTAATTATACTTCTAACATTTCTTGTTCTTTATCTTTTGCAATGCCATCAATCTTGACAATGCTTTCATCTGTTGCTTTCTGAACATCATCAGAATATCCACGAAGGTCATCTTCTGTAATGTCCCCGCTTTTCTCTTTCTTCTTAAGATCATCATTTGCATCACGACGAATATTACGGATCGCCACTTTTGCATCTTCAGCTTCTTTTTTCACAAGCTTCACAAGTTCTTTACGTCGTTCTTCCGTTAATGCGGGAACAACGATTCGAATAATGTTCCCGTCACTTGTAGGTGTAATTCCCAAGTCTGATTTCAATATCGCCTTTTCAATATCACCTAAAGCTGATTTATCATAAGGCTGGATGACTAACATACGGGCCTCAGGAATTGAAATACCTGCTAATTGATTAACAGGTGTTGGTGCACCATAGTAATCAACTGTAATCTTATCAAGTAGAGATGCGTTTGCTCTTCCTGCACGGATACTTGCTAACTCACGAGAAAATGTTTGAATAGCTTTTGTCATTCTTTCTTTTGCGTTTGTGATGATCGTATTTGGCATTATGCTTTCCCCCTAACGATTGTACCTATATTCTCACCTGTGATGGCTCTCTTAATATTCCCATCCTCCATAATAGAGAATACAATAAGTGGGATATCATTGTCCATACAAAGAGAAGAAGCTGTTGAATCCATTACAGCCAAACCTTCTTTCAGAACATCTAAATAGGAAAGTTCTTCATATTTAACAGCCGTCTCGTCCTTCTTAGGATCTGCTGAATATACACCATCTACGTTGTTTTTAGCCATCAGGATGACTTCTGCTTCGATTTCAGCTGCTCGAAGTGCCGCAGTAGTGTCGGTTGAGAAGTATGGATTTCCCGTACCTGCTGCAAAAATCACAACACGTTTCTTCTCTAAGTGACGGATGGCTCTGCGTCTGATATAAGGTTCTGCCACTTGACGCATATCAATTGAAGTTTGAACTCTAGTTTCGATGCCAATTTGCTCAAGGCTGTCTTGAAGAGCCAAAGAATTCATAACGGTAGCCAGCATCCCCATATAGTCAGCAGATGCACGATCCATTCCCATCTCACTACCTATCTTACCACGCCAAATATTACCTCCGCCAACGACAACTGCAACTTCAACATCAAGTTCAGCAATTTCTTTTACTTCTTCTGCTACATTTTTAATGACAGAAGGGTTTATTCCGAAGCCATCATCACCTGCTAATGCTTCTCCACTAAGTTTCAGAACGACACGTTTGTATTTAGGAACGCTCATGGGAACCTCCATAAAAATAGAATTTTTCTTGAAAAATAGGGAACACGCTAAGTGTTCCCTACTAAGAATTGTTTAGCTTTTATTATTTCTTAACTTGACTCATTACCTCTTCAGCGAAGTTATCTTGACGTTTTTCAAGACCTTCCCCTACTTCGTAACGGATGAAATCAGTTAAAGTAGCTTTATTCGCTTCAAGGTATTGACGTACCTTTTGATCTGGATTCTTAACGAATGTCTGATCCAGGATACAGATATCCTCGAAGTATTTTCCAAGGCGGCCTTCAACCATTTTTTCAACGATGTTTTCTGGTTTTCCTTCGTTCAATGCTTGTTGCTTAAGTACTTCACGCTCACGCTCTACTTCTTCAGCAGAAACTTGATCACGTGAAACATATTTAGGATTTAATGCTGCAGCGTGCATAGCAACGTCTTTCGCAACATTAGCATCTGTAGTACCTTCAACCACTGTAAGAACAGCGATACGGCCACCCATGTGCAGGTATTCACCGAAAGCAGCGTTATCAGCTTTAGTACGGATCTCAAAACGACGTAGAGTGATTTTTTCTCCGATTTTAGCGATAGCAGCGTTGATGAATTCACTTACAGTTGAACCATTCGCCATTTTTTGTTCCAAAGCAACTTCAACAGTAGCCGGTTTGTTAGCTAATAAGTGATCAGCTAATTCTTTAACAAGACTTTGGAAATTTTCGTTTTTCGCAACGAAATCAGTTTCTGCATTCACTTCGAAAATGATAGCAGTATTCCCTTCGCTTGCGATGAAAGTAGTACCTTCAGCTGCAATACGGTCAGCTTTTTTAGCTGCTTTTGCAATTCCTTTTTCACGTAAAAAGTCAATTGCTTTGTCCATATCTCCATCAGTTTCAGTTAACGCTTTTTTACAGTCCATCATTCCAGCGCCAGTTTTTTCACGAAGTTCTTTAACCATTTGTGCAGTAATTGCCATAGTGGGTTTCCTCCTTAGTTTAACTATGTAGACTATATCACTCATGGGTGATAGTCAAAAATGTACTGTATCTCGAATTGAGAACAGTAGATGTGAATACTCTTTAAAAAAAGGTGATAAGGGTAAGCCCTCTTATCACCTTCCATTCATTACTCAGCTGCTACAGCTGCTTCTTCACCTTGCTTAGCTTCTAAAATAGCATCCGCCATTTTACCTGTAAGAAGCTTAACCGCACGGATTGCATCGTCATTGGCAGGAATGACAACATCGATTTCATCCGGATCACAGTTAGTATCAACAATACCCACGATAGGGATATGAAGTTTACGAGCTTCAGCTACAGCAATACGCTCTTTACGAGGGTCGATGATGAATAATGCATCAGGTAGCGTGTTCATATCTTTGATTCCGCCTAAGAATTTCACTAAGCGCTCATGTTCTTTTTTAAGTTGTACTACTTCTTTCTTAGGTAGTACTTCAAACGTTCCGTCTTCTTCCATCTTCTCGATGTTTTTAAGACGTGTAATACGTTTTTGGATCGTTTCGAAGTTCGTAAGTGTTCCACCTAACCAACGTTGGTTGATGTAGTACATACCTGCACGTTCTGCTTCTTCTTTAACAGACTCTTGTGCTTGTTTTTTCGTACCAACGAAAAGAACTTTACCGCCGTTACCAGCTAATTCTTTCACGAAGTTGTACGCTTCTTCAACCTTTTTTACTGTTTTTTGAAGGTCGATGATGTAGATACCGTTACGCTCAGTGAAGATGTATCTCTTCATTTTTGGGTTCCAACGGCGAGTTTGGTGTCCGAAATGTACACCAGCTTCTAGCAATTGTTTCATAGAAATTACTGACATGTGTGTTTCCTCCTAAATGGTTTTTGTTTTCTCCTCCGTTTCCGTCATCTTGTAGTAGAAACTATTCGTTTGAATAGCACCATCTACCTCAATCGAGAAACGTGTGTAATCACACCATGAATACTATAGCACACCTATTCCAACCAATCAAGACATTCCTACATAATTTGACGGAATTTTAGCATGAGCTCAATTTCCGTTTTCCCTTTTCCGACAGTTTGAGCTATTTCCTCGATGTCCTTCCCTTCTTTTTTTAGTGAGAGAACCTGTTGGATAAGGGGAACTTCATTAGTTTTTACTATAGGTTTCACTTCCAACTTTTTTTCGTCAGCTTCCATTTGAGGTTTTGGTGATTGCTGATAGGCCTTTGAAGCTTGTTTATATCCTGCTCCTGACCAATTGGGATTGGTTTGAAGCGGGGTACTGTTTACTTTCTCACCATCTGTTATGTCAGTGATACGTGTGTCATTATTAGCATGATGATTAAATTTCCTAATAAACTCTTCATTCTCTTCTTTCATTTCTATCAGATAAGTAGAAATGACTTCTTCCAATTCCATGATCATTTTCTCTTGTTCTTTTTCCATGTAAAGAAAACGATTTTGCCTTGAGTATAAAATGACGATCGCAAGCAAGGAAGCAATATTAAGTAGAAAAGATATAAAAAGCAGGAATGTTACCATGTCATCACCTTAGTTTAGTTTGATTTTTGTTTCTCCAAAGCATATAAAAGGACTGCTCCTTTAAACCGTATTTCCCCGGAACAGTCCATCATTATATATGGTTTTGGCTTATAGTGTGCACTGTTAATCAATAGAGTTGATTCAAGAGCCTAATAAATTGCGCAGTTTAAAAATGGCCTTGGAATGAATTTGTGAAATTCGTGACGTTGACAATTTCATGACTTCCCCGATTTCCGTCAAAGTTAATTCCTCTTTATAAAATAAGCTTAACACAAGCTGTTCTTTAGCAGAAAGCGTTAAAATCGTTTTCTCTAACTCTGTTATCTTTTCACCTTTAAGCACTTCTTCCTCAGGGGTGATCGTCTTATCATCTTTAATAGAATAGCTTTGAGACTCATGATCTTCATCGGTTAGTTGCTCATCCATGGAAAGAACATTGGCAAAGAAATGTTCATTGGTCGTTTGATATACTTCCTCAGGAGCCATCTCTAATGAGGCGGCTACTTCCTCGGCGGTCACGTGGCGTAATAAAATTTGTTCCAACTCTACTGTTTTGGCTTCGATTTTTTTCGCTCTGTCTCTTGTTGATCTTGGTAGCCAGTCTTCTTTTCTCAGTCCGTCGAGAATGGCTCCCCGGACTCTGAACGAAGCATATGTATCGAACTTTAGATCTCTTGTTGGATCAAACTTCTGAAGTGCATCCAGTAAACCCATCAACCCAAGACTCTTTATATCTTCTCTCGAGACATTTCTTGGCAGCCCAACGGAAATTCTCTGAACATGATACGACACAAGGGGCATGTATTTCTTAACTAACATATCACCTGCCTGGGTATCACGACTGTTAATCCATTTCTCCCAATATAGTTGTTCATCTGTTCGAGGGGGTTGCTGAGACATAAGAATCCTCCTTGCTTACTATTTTCTTCCTGAAACCTGCTTTAAGGTATAGAACTCCATGGTATGAGAAAACGAGTGGATCTTTCCTGTTACATTTACTCCTTGAAAGTTTTCATTAACTCATAATTCTCTTGTTCCTTCATTCACCGTGCGAACATGAAGGATTCCAGTCGACGTGAAGAATTCGATGGTCCTCCCTTTATTACCACCCAAATCCTCTGCTACAATTGGCACTCGATGCTTCAGGAGAGCCTCTTTCACCGCTTCAGCATTCCTTGGTCCAATTCTCATCACATCGCTTTTTGATTTGAATTGAAACATTTGTGCACCGCCCGCCATTTTGCACTTAAGACTCTCAACTTTCGCACCCCGTTCTCCCAGTTGTCGAATGAGTTCCTCTATTCCAGTGTCTGCATATTTAGCTAAGTTCATGGAAGGCTCTTTCCCTAACGATGAATGAGGGAGCATGACGTGGACCATACCAGCCAGTTTGATAAGCTCATCGTATAATACCACCCCTATGCAAGAACCTAAGCCCGATGTACGAATTGAACTTCCCTTACTAACGATATTCATATCTGCAATACCCACCCTTACCACTGTGTCCACTACAATCATATCTTCACACCGAGGGATTGGAAGATGATTTCAAATGAAGCGGGATCCGGTAAGAGGAAGAAGTGACCTTTCACACTTTCTGATTCATCTATCTCTTCTTCTTTTAGTGCTGTATCTATGACGATGGCATAATCACTTACCTGAGAAATTTCCAGTAAGCCGAAACCGATAATGGCACCAGCCATATCTACTGATAAAGCGGGAACAGAAGGTAATAGCTTAAGACTCGTAAAGTCGGATAAAGAGGACAAATATGAACCTGAGAGAATATTTCCTAACTCTTGCATGGCTGATAAACCTAATTCTGAATACGGTGGTTCACTAAAGGAAAAAGAACGATCCTGTATCATTGTTCGAATATAAGTAGAAGCTTGTTCAAGAGGCAATAAAAAAAACATACTTCCCGGTGCATCCCCTTCAATTCTTAAGAACACACTTACGACCACATTATCCGGTCCTCCTGCCATGTCCATCATTTCATCGAATGTAACAACCTGGACACTGGGTACCTTCATGTCAATTTTCTTATCCAGAAGAGTAGAGAGGGCAGTTGCCGCATGCCCCGCTCCTATATTTCCGATTTCTTTCAAAATATCTAAGTGCATTGACGATATTTTCTTCTCATAACCCATTCGTATCTGTTCTCCTTAGATGGATTGCAGTATTTTGTCTAAATGAAGTAGAATCAATAATCGTTTATTTTGCTTTACTACCCCACCAATGTACTCTGCTTCTACTACCCCGACAACTTCCGGTGAAGGTTCAATCATTTCTCTCTCTACATCCAACACATCATTTGCCGCATCAACGATCAATCCTACCTCTTTATCCTCTAAACCTACGATAATCACACGGGTGCTTTCGGTTGGCTCAGAAGAGGATATATCGAACCGACTTCTTAAATCTATGATGGGGGTTACGACACCACGTAAATTTATTACACCTTTAACATAGGAAGGCGTTCTAGGCACTCTTGTAATATGCTCGAGCTTCTCAATTGATCGGACCTGATCGACAGGAATGGCATACTCCTTATCCACCAATTGAAATACGATAAGCTTTAGGTCTTCTAACGTCTCTGACACTATACTCATTTCCCTTACCTCCTATTTAATCAATGCATTGCAATCTATAATCAGCGCTACCTGCCCATCCCCCAATATGGTTGCACCTGAAATGGCGAATACATCATTAAGATAATTCCCTAAAGATTTTAGTACGATTTCCTGTTGACCAATAAATGAATCCACTACTAACCCTGCCATTTTTTCTCCTTTGCGGACAACCACGACAGAATAAAACTCTTCATCTTTTGAACCTTTAGGAACTTCGAATACATCCTCCAGGAATAACAACGGAACTACCTTGCCTCTGAAATCTATCACTCTTTGATTATGTGCATTCATGATCTCTTCTTTTTTGACTATGGCCGTCTCGATAATGGAAGAAAGCGGGATTGCGTATTTCTCATCTTCTATTTCGACGAGCATGACAGATATAATCGATAAGGTTAATGGCAATTGGATAGAAAACAATGATCCTTCACCAGCACTGGAGTCAATTGTAATGGCACCACCTAATGACTCAATGGTCGCTTTAACTACATCCAATCCAACACCTCTGCCAGAGATATCTGAGATTTGATCAGCAGTTGAAAATCCTGAAGCCAGGATTAGTTCATAGATTTGCCTATCGGATAAGGTTTGCGCTACTTCTTCTGATACAATTCCTTTTTGAATCGCTTTCTCCATCACTCGCTGCTTATTAATACCTGCACCATCATCTTCTAGTTCAATAAATACATGATTTCCGCTATGATAGGCCTTCAGCTTGACCGTCCCTTGCTCAGGCTTACCATTTTTCGAGCGAACCTCTGGCATTTCAATTCCGTGATCCAGGGCATTTCTAATTAAATGGACGAGTGGATCTCCGATTTCATCAATCACCGTCCGGTCAAGTTCTGTTTCTGCCCCTATGATTTCTAATTCAATTTTCTTATTTAAATCTCTTGCAAGCTGTCTTACCATGCGGGGAAAGCGGTTAAATACTGTTTCTACGGGAACCATCCGCATAGTGAGGATGATGCTTTGTAAGTCTCCGGAAATTCGTGTCATTCTTTCAACCGTTTCATTTAATTCCGGATTATTCAAATCATTTGAGATTTGTTCCAATCTTCCTCTATCAATGACAAGTTCTTCAAAAAGGTTCATCAGTACATCCAGGCGCTCAATGTTTACACGTATTGTTTTGCTCGAAGGATTTGATTGTCTTAATGTTGAATTTGCTTCTTTAGGTATCGTGTCTTCCTTTTCTTTTACAACAACTTCTCCTGACTGTTCCTGCAATCCATTCACTTCGTTGTTGTGAATATGATGTGGAGTCAGTTCCATTAAGGTTACTTCTTCAACCTCAGAGACGTTACGTATACTCTTTTCTATGTCACTTGCATCCTC
Organism: Rossellomorea sp. H136; assembly: GCF_056838065.1. Taxonomy (NCBI): domain Bacteria; kingdom Bacillati; phylum Bacillota; class Bacilli; order Caryophanales; family Bacillaceae; genus Rossellomorea; species Rossellomorea sp. H136. The sequence goes on along the minus strand of NZ_CM166371.1, from coordinate 2,061,452 downwards.
TTTTGACACAACTGCTATAACAAAGGAATGGTCGAACTGTTCTTCTTCCAGCTGATCTACAGTAGGGAAAGACTTAATGACTTCTCCGAGTTTTTCCAGCACTTCGAAAACCATATAAACTCTTGCTGCTTTTAACAAACAATCATCCCGCAAGGAAACGGTAATTTCAAAGCAACGGAATCCCTGCTCAAAGGATTGCTGAATAACGGTTTGTTCAAATGCTTCGTACTTCATGGACAATGTATATATTTCAGGGGCTATGGTTGCGGCAGCTTCATTACTTGCGGATTGTAAATCTTCACCCTTTTCAATTGCTTGTAGAAGGGTGACTACTTCCGTCACGTTCCGTTTTCCATCTCCGCCGTCCGCGATAGAAAACACCATTGCTTCCAGGTCGTCAACGGATTTAAAGACTACATCCAATATTTTGGGTGTCACTTTTATTTTTTCATTACGTATAGCATCCAGAACATTCTCCATTTTATGGGTAAGGTTTGCTAAATCTTCGTAACCCATCGTTGCAGACATTCCTTTTAACGTGTGAGCTGAACGAAAAATTTTATTAACAATCGCCAGGTTTTCAGGATTTTTCTCCAATTCCAGTAGTTGCTCATTACAAGTTTGTAGATTTTCCTTACTCTCTTCTATAAAAACTTCTAAATATTGACTCAATTCCATGTGCTCCACACCTCTCTACAGCATGTACTTCATAATAGTTCGAGAAATATCCTCGATATGTTCCACGCTGTCCACTAAATTTGTAGCGATAGCCGATTTCGGCATTCCAAACACAATACAAGTCTCTTTTGATTCTGCAATGGCTTTCACTTCGCCTGTTTCTTTAAGCTTGATCAATCCTTCGGAGCCATCGGAGCCCATCCCCGTCATAATGACAGCTATTTTGCCATAATTTCGAAGCAGGCTTGCGGATTCAAACAATATGTCTACGGAAGGTCTGTGACCATTTCGTGGTGCTTCTTCCTTTGATAGTTCAAAGGCTAAATGTGCTCCATGGTCTACCACCTTCGTATGAAAACCACCTGGTGCTATATATGCTGTTCCTTTTTGAAGGATTTCTTCATGCTCCGCTTCCTTCACTTTAATGGCTGATTGACCATCTAACCGATTGGCCAGTGAGTTGGTAAATCCGGGTGGCATATGCTGCACGACGACCACTGGTGCATCCAGTTGAGGAGATAGTTCTGTGAGCACCTGCTGTAAAGCGCGTGGACCTCCTGTTGATGTTCCAATAAGGATCAATTTCGGTGAACCTCTGGTCCATTTATGTTCTGAAGGTATTGTTGGTACACCTCTATTAGCAGATTCACTTGACTTTGTCCTTTTTCGAAATGCGCTGGTTATTTTCGTCATGTTCACCTTGCTTGCCGATATTACTTTTTCAACCATTTCATCTTGAACTTTATGAAGGTCTAATGAAATGGTTCCTGAAGGTTTCGCGATAAAATCAACAGCTCCAAGCTCCATTGCTTTGACAGTCTCCTCCGCCCCCTCTTTGGTAGTAGATGAGAGCATCACGACAGGTACCGGACATTCCCCCATGATTCTCCTTAAGGCTTCTATTCCATTCATCTTTGGCATTTCCACGTCAAGGGTCACGACGTCAGGACGGAGTTTTTTAATTTTTGAGATCGCGTCTTCACCATTTCTTGCAATTCCTATCACTTCTAGCTGTTTGGAGGCTGTAAGAAAATCACCAATAAGTTTTCTCATAAATGCTGAATCATCTACAACTAGAACTTTTTTCATTCAGGAATTTTACCTCCCAAAAAATAAATTTCTCATACTCTTTAAAAAGCCTGCCTGTTTCGTCACTGGTCGATTCGTTCCCCCGACAAGAAGATGCAACATCGTACGCAGACTTAAAGTCATGGCTGAAGCAGGGTATCCGACGACTATTGGTGTTTGATGAATGACCGCCTTCCTTACTGTTGAATCTTCAGGCAAGACTCCTAAAGAATCTATCTCTTTATGGAGGAATTTCCTCACCGTTTCTTGTAATCTCGTAATCGTTTCAAGACCTTCCTTCTTGAATTCTGCCCGATTACATATCATATAGAACCGTTTCTCTTGATCCCTCAAATATATATATTTCATCATCGAGTAGGCATCTGTAATCGAGGTAGGTTCAGGTGTCGTGACAACAATGATTTCGTCCATCGCCAAGAGAAATTCCAACGTCTCTTTCGTAGCTCCTGCACCCATATCAAAAAGTATGTAATCATAATTTTGAACTGCATACTCCATCACTTCAAAGAACCGTTCTATCTGCTCCTCTTTCCACTCCACTATATTTTTCAGACCATTCCCCCCACTTATGTAAGAGATACCATGAACATTTTCACATATAATTGTACTGATATCCGGTTCTTTTTCCTCAATATAATCCATGATTGAGTAGGAATGATGACTTCCTAGTAAAATATGAATATTTCCCATGCCGATATCCAGGTCAACTAATAATACTTTCTTATTTTCTTTACCAAGCAAAACGGAAAGGTTAGTGGAGATATTCGATTTTCCAACCCCACCCTTTCCGCTTACTACTGCAATCGTTTTAGCGGGAGAAGAGTCGCCAATGAGCATTTTCCTCCTTAGGTTATATGCTTGATCTTTCATATCGAAATCCTTTCATTAGTAAATGACCTATTTCTTCAACATCCACCTCGGTAATATCCTCCGGTACATCCTGACCGGTCGTTACATAAGATGTACCGATCTTCACCTCTGTCATCATATTGATCATAGAACCGTAACTGGATGTTTCATCTAGTTTCGTGAAAATAAATCGATCAATGTCAATCGAAGAAAACTGTGAAATGATTTCCTTCATATCTCTCTCCTTGCTCGTAAGGGAAAGAACCAGGAACGTCTCCATTTGTTGGTCGAAATCAATAATTTCCCGCAAATCCTCTACATATTTCTTTTCTCTAAAATTCCTGCCTGCAGTATCAATGAAGACATGGTCGTAGTCCTGGAATTTGTCGATTGCTTTTTTAAAGTCTTCTATTTTATAGACTACTTCAACTGGAACATTCAACAGACCTGCATACGTCTTTAATTGCTCGATCGCTGCTATACGATACGTATCTGTCGTGATGAAAGCTATTTTCATCCGTTTTTCAATGACTGCTTCAGCCGCCATTTTCGCTAAAGTAGTTGTTTTCCCCACACCCGTTGGGCCAATCACGTTAATGTATTTCTTCTTGTAACTCATACCACCAAGAGCGATTCCTTCCAGAAGACCTTCCAGAAAATGTTTGACTTCCTGTTTAGCCCATTCATTTCGATTGTTCCCTGGAAGAAATCCACTCTTGATTCTCTCCTCAAGATAGTCACCCAATCGGAAGAGAGTTGTATCACTCATGTCATGATTTTTGAGAAATATCAAGATTTCTTGAACATCTTCAGCAAATTTCTCGAATTGATTTTTTGATTTTATAGTAGAAATCATTTGTTTTAATTCTTTTAATTCTGACTCTACCAATTTATTAGGAACTTCGTATTTTTTTTCGGATGGGGAAGGAGGAGTAATTGGTGCAGAGGTCGCTTTCATTCTACTCATCTCTACCTTTTCACTCTCAACCTCCGGATCGATGGCTGCAATGACTTCAATCATTTTCTTTTTGAATAACCCCATGAAACCGCCCGTATATGCTATTTTAGAGTTTAGGATGACGGCATCATCCCCTAATTCAGATCTGACCTTCTTCATTGCCTCATGCATGGAAGGTGCTGCATATTTCTTTACTTTCATCCGACATTCACCACCCCTAAACTTTGTACTTCTACATTTGCTTCTAATTCGTTATATGAAATGATAGGTACTTGAGGAAAATACCTTTCTGTTAATTGTCTTACGTACATTCTCACAGCAGGGGAACACAGAATAATCGGTGGCTCCTCCATAAGAGACAACTGTTCCACTTGAGATGCGACTGCCTCCAGGATTCCTTGAGAATCGTTTGGATCCATGGATAAATAATTTCCATGTTCCGTTTGTTGAATGGCGTCGGCAATCAATTTTTCAACCTTTCCTGACATCGTCACAACTTTTAAGGAAGTATCTCCTTGAACATATTGACTGGTAATTTGTCTAGCCAACGATTGCCTGACATATTCAGCTAAAAGTTCTGTATCTGAACTCATTTTGGCATAGTCAGCAAGTGTTTCAAAAATAATCGGCAAGTTTCTGATTGACACATTTTCCTTTAACAACTTGGCTAATACTTTTTGTACTTCACCTACAGTTAAAGGATTCGGCGTCACTTCTTCCACTAATATTGGGTAGGATTCCTGCAGGTGATCAATGAGCTGTTTCGTCTCCTGCCTGCCCAGTAGCTCATGAGCATTTGTTTTGATCATTTCGGTTATGTGGGTTGACACCACTGACGGCGGATCCACAACCGTATATCCGAATATTTCTGCCTGCTCTCTCATTTCTTCTGAAATCCATTTAGCGGGAAGACCGAATGATGGCTCGATCGTATCAATTCCCTCAATGGAATCATCCTCCACACCTGGACTCATGGCTAAATAATGATCAAGCAAAAGCTCTCCACGGGCCATCTCATTGCCTTTAATTTTCAAGCGATATTCATTCGGTTGAAGTTGTATATTGTCCCGGATCCTTACTACAGGTATGACCAGGCCCAGTTCTATCGCTAATTGACGTCGTATCATTACAATCCGGTCAAGGAGATCTCCTCCCTGATTCGTATCGGCAAGGGGAATCAGACCATAGCCGAACTCAAATTCAATCGGATCCACATTCAGTAAGTTCACGACGCTCTCCGGACTTTTCATTTCGTCCTGCTCTACTTCTTCTTCCATTTCCATCAGGTCAGATTCAGTTTCCTTAGGTGACCTTGAAAGCATGAAGGCCCCTATCCCCAAAAGAGCTGCCACTGGAATAGTTAAGATGTCATTAATAGGAGTTGCTACACCCAGCATGAAGATCGTGAAGGCAGCTACATACAGCATCGCAGGATAAGCCAGTAGCTGATTCATGATATCCTGTCCCAGATTTCCTTCAGATGCAGCTCTTGTTACCACGATGCCCGTGGCGGTTGAGATCAATAGGGCAGGAATCTGGCTGACAATTCCGTCTCCTACTGTAAGTAAGGAATAACGGGTTGCCGCTTCGGCAATAGGCAGCCCTTGTTGTGTCATGCCGATAATAATACCGAAGATTAAATTGATCATGACAATGACAATCCCGGCTATGGCATCTCCCTTAACAAATTTGGATGCCCCGTCCATGGCACCATAGAAATCTGCTTCCCGACCTACTTTTTCCCGACGATTTCTGGCATCATGCTCTGAAATCATCCCGGCATTCAAATCGGCATCTATACTCATCTGCTTACCGGGCATTGCGTCAAGTGTAAACCTTGCCGCTACCTCGGACACACGCTCAGATCCTTTTGTTATGACAATAAATTGGATCACGATGAGGATGATGAATACTACCAGACCGACGAGAATGTTTCCTCCTACAACGAATGTTCCAAAAGTTTCCACAACGTCCCCTGCTTCACCTTTACTAAGGATCGATCTCGTTGTGGAAACATTTAGACCTAATCGAAAAAGTGTTAACAATAATAATAGGGAAGGAAATATAGAAAATTGCAATGGTTCATTCATGTTCATCGAGGTTAGGAGTACAAGGAGTGCAAGCGAAATATTAACGATGATCAATAAGCTTAATAACCAGGATGGGAACGGGATGATAAGCATGGCAACGATTAATATGACACTGGCTAGTACGGATAAATCTCTTGCTGACATTGTTTCTCTCCTAACTGCTTACATTTGATTTTTTATTCGGTAAACATAAGCTAAAATTTCTGCAACTGCTTTGAAAAATTCTTCCGGAACGGCATCGCCTATTTCAGCTGAGTCATACAGGGACCGGGCTAAAGGACGATTTTCCACCATAACCACATCGTTCTCATTGGCAATATATTTAATCTTCTGCGCTAGATAATCAACGCCTTTCGCCACTACATAAGGCGCATCCATTTTATTCTCATCGTATTTAAGTACAATGGCAAAGTGAGTAGGGTTTGTAATTACCACATCTGCTTCCGGAACTTCCTGCATCATGCGTCTCATGGCCATTTCACGCTGTCTCTGCTTAATTTTGGATTTAATCAGAGGATCACCTTCGATGTTTTTATGTTCATCTTTTAGATCCTGCTTTGACATTCGAATATTTTTTTCAAAATCATATTTCTGATAAAGAAAATCGAATAGTGATAAGAATAATAACGCTAGTGAAGCAGCGATTCCCATTTGCACAGTTAAGCTCGCCATCGTCGCTAATGAATCCCCCACTGATTTAAACGATAAGCTCAACACTTGATCAATATTCATCCAGAGAATGACAAAGGTGATTGCCCCAACAAATGAAATTTTTAAAATGGATTTTAATAGTTCAACAATTGCTCTTAAAGAAAAGATGCGCTTGAACCCTTTAATCGGATCAATTTTTTCAAGCTTCGGCTCCAGCGGTTTAGTTGTAAACATAACTCCTACTTGAATATAATTCGAAAACAATCCGGCAAGTAAGGCCACTAACATAATCGGCCCGAGGAGTAATGCAAGCTCTTTCATAATGTCCATGGTTATGACTTGAACCGTATTCTCTGTCAGTTCCATCAGCATGTATTCCTGAAAGGTTTGATTAAAGAGATCGAACACAATATTCCCAATATATGAAGCACTGAAGGTAAGGAACAAAAAGACGGCAAGGAGAATAATTGCTGTATTCACATCCTGGCTTTTGGCTGTTTGTCCTTTTTTCCGTGCATCATCCCTTTTTTTCGGAGTCGCTTTCTCCGTTTTCTCCCCACTGAAAAACTGTAGGTCTAATGATAGCCACTTCAAATTATGTGCCTCCAATAATTTTCATTAAATCTCTCATGGTCACGAACATCATTTCAAAAAGCTCCTGCATGACAGCAAACATCACTCCCATTACAATGAACAACACGATAAATGCAACGGCGATCTTGATAGGAAACCCTACGACGAAAACGTTCAACTGCGGTACAGTACGAGCCACAATCCCCAAGGCCACATCTACAAGGAACAGCGTTGCGACAACAGGAATCGACATTTGAAAAGCAATGATGAACATGGAGTTAAAAGATGTCATAACATAGTCAATTAATCTCTCATCTCCAAAAGGTATCCATGGACTATCAATCGGGATCAGCTGATAACTGTAAAAAATTCCATCCAGGAGCAGATGATGACCATTAAGAGCAAGCAATAAAAGAAGCGCAAATGTATATAGATATTGACCCATCAAGGGGCTTTGTGCTCCCGTTTGGGGATCGATCACATTGGCAATGGCAAACCCCATTTGAAAATCTATAAACCCACCGGCTATCTGAATGGCCGTAACAATCATATAGGCAACAAAACCGATGAGAAGTCCAATCATGGCTTCTTTCATAATCAACAAAAAATAGTGGCCGTTGATTTCAAATGCCTTAGATTCAATCGTATAGTACATGACCCAGGAGAGTACCACCGAGAACGCGATCCGATGTTGTGCAGGTATGTTACGGTATGAAAACAGGGGCATCGTAACAAAAAAAGCCGAAACCCTTACAAACACTAGTAAGTATACCGATAGAATGGGTACAAGCTCTTCCATTCTATTACCCTACGAACCTTGTTAAATCTGAGAAGATTTGTGAGGTATACGTCACAAGCTTCGTTAACATCCAAGGTCCAAAGAAAACAATCCCAATCAAGACCGCCACGATTTTAGGAATAAACGCAAGAGTTTGTTCCTGTATTTGAGTTGTTGCTTGAAAAATACTGACGATCAATCCTACTACAAGGGCTAACAGCAGTAATGGACCGGAAACGATGAGAGTTACATATATTCCACGCTCCGCTATCGCGATAACAGATTCAGCATTCATTGAAACTCACCTACTTAAAAACTTTGTAAAAGAGATTTTATTACTAAATACCAGCCATCCACTAACACAAACAGTAAAATCTTGAAAGGCAATGAAATCATAACAGGAGGGAGCATCATCATCCCCATGGACATCAAGACACTCGCTACCACCATGTCGATGACTAAGAAAGGAATAAATATCATAAATCCTATTTGAAAAGCCGTCTTAATTTCACTTAACGCAAATGCCGGCACTAAGGATGTAAGAGGAATGTCTTCCACAGCTTCGGGTCGATCAGCCCCGGAATATTGTAAAAACAACTCTAAATCCTTTTGTCTTGTGTGCTTACTCATAAATTCTTTAAACGGGATCGAAGCCTTGTCATAAGCCTCCTCAAGATTAATCTCTTCGTTAAAAAGAGGAGTCAATGCTTCATCGTTTACCTCTTGAAAAGTTGGAGCCATGATAAAAAACGTAAGAAATAAAGAAATTCCAATCAATACCTGATTCGGTGGCATTTGCTGTGTGGCAAGAGAAGTCCTGACAAAGGATAGGACAATCATGATCCGGGTGAAAGATGTCATTAAAATCAGAATACTGGGTGCCAGGGAAAGGACGGTAAATAGTAAAAGCAGCTTAACACTTGTCGATACATTATCTGCAGAACTACTATTAAAAAACTCCATGAATTCATTCATCAGAATGATTCTCCTTATTCTTTAAATCCTTGAACATCTTCTTTCTTCCCTTTTTCATTTCCTCCAGCTGTGATTTCAACTGTGATTGAAATGAACTTGGAGAAGACGCAGGAGAAGGTCCTTTTACCCTTGTCAACCAACTGGAAACGGCTGTTTTGGCATCAGGAAATTGAGCTTCCTGATAATAGGATAGTATCTCTTCTTTCTCTTTTTCATCCTGAATCTCTTTCAGAAGCTGAATATCTTCTCCCACACCCAATACAAGTACTTGCTTGCCTACCTTAACAATTTGGACAGAACGATTGCCCCCGAGTGGCGTTCCACCTAAATGATTGATTAATTTCGTCTGTTGAAAGGATCTTCCTTTTTGATTGATAAATTTCAATAAAAAATATATGAGCGCAACTACAAAGATAAGAGCAACGATCATTTTAAGATAATCCAAAAAAGTAACCGAGGTAGCAGCGCCTGAGGTGTCAGCCTCATTATTTTGCTGCTCATTGCATTTCTCTGGATGTTCTATGCAGTCCTTGACATTATTCACTTCTGCAAATGCTGTTAAATTCACAGCATTTGCAGTAATGATAAAAACAATAAGACTCACTAGAATTTGAATCTTCTTCAATACATGCACCTTCTTACTAATCTGTTAGCTTAGAGCTTTTTGAATGGCTTCGATTACACGATCGGCCTGGAAAGGTTTAACGATAAAATCCTTTGCACCCGCTTGTATGGCATCAATCACCATTGCTTGTTGACCCATTGCAGAGCACATAATAATTTTCGCACCGGCGTCTACTGCTTTGATTTCCTTTAAAGCTGCAATACCATCTTTTTCCGGCATCGTAATATCCATAGTGACAAGGTCAGGTTTCAGTTCCTTGTATTTATCAACAGCTTGACTTCCATCGGCAGCCTCTCCTACTACATCAAACCCGTTTTTTGTTAATATATCTTTAATCATCATTCTCATAAAAGCCGCATCATCTACAATTAGAATTTTATTAGCCATTATCGTCATCCTCCATCATCGTCTAGGTTATTTAAGTTTTTTAATACGATCACTTTGACTTACAATGTCCGTAATTCTGACACCAAAGTTCTCATCTATCACTACTACTTCTCCTTTAGCCATCAATTGACTGTTTACAAGGATATCAACCGGTTCTCCCGCTAATTTATCAAGCTCTATTATGGAACCAGACGATAACTCAAGTATGTCCCTGACAGATCGGTTCGTCCTTCCGAGCTCAACCGTAACCTGCAAGGGAATATCAAGTAGCATATTCAAGTTTTTTGCTTCTTGTTGTCCCAAAGTTGTCGGTTCAAAATTACTAAACGTAGCCGGTTGGACATTTACGGTCTCTCCATGCACCCCATGTCCCCCGAGATGCTGAGGAGAGGCGTGCTGGTGGGAAGTACGGACAGGTTCCTCATACATACCGCTATAAGCAGGCTCTGGTTGTGGAGCACTAGGAGATTCCACGCTTGGTGCAACCGCTGCTGCAATTTCTTCAGTGGCTCCACCATTCATTAATTCATCCACCAGACTCTTGGCAAAATTCAAGGGCAAGAGCTGCATAATGCTCGAATCAATGAGATCTCCGATTTTCAATGAGAAAGATACTTTTACTAATAGATCTTGATCAGGAAGGTTTTCTTCTCCTTCTCCTTGAGGTATGTACATCAAATCGATGGAAGGTGGTGAAATATCCACTTTCTTACTAAATACCGTAGACATGGAGGTTGCAGCAGACCCCATCATTTGATTCATAGCCTCCTGAACGGCACTAAGCTGAATTTCCCCCAAATCACCCGATGGGTTCCTTCCATCTCCTCCAAGCATCAAGTCAGCGATGATGGATGCATCTGATTGTTTGATCACCAACAGGTTCACTCCTGAAAAACCCTCAGTATATTGAACTTGAATGGCGACATACGGATGAGGAAATTCCTCTTCTAAATAATTTTTATCAATAATCGTTACTTTAGGGGTCGTAATCTCAACCTTCTGATTGAGCAAAGTGGATAAAGCCGTTGCAGAACTCCCAAAGGAGATGTTCCCTATTTCACCTAAAGCATCCTCTTCCATAGAACTAATGTAATCATTACAATTTATCTCTTTGCGCTCTTCTGTTCCCTCTTCAGGCTCTGCAGACCCACGGAGCAACGCATCAATTTCATCTTGTGATAACATATCATCACTCATCATCGTCGTCTCCCCCCTTCAACGAATCTAAAATTTGTACGGCCAGTTTCTTGTTTGACTTCCCTGGCTGAGCTGTAAATTTAGGAATATCACCCACTCTGATCGTTAATGGATCATCGATTCGGGTGTTCATTTCGATTACATCACCAATATCCAGCATAAGGAACTCTTCAATAGAAATATCAGATCGTCCTAATTCAGCTACAATTGGCACTTGAGCTTTCTTGATTCTTCTTTCAAGATGTGCCGTTTCTTCCGGCTTACTCTCTTTACGTTTGCTTTCCATCCAATAGCTTCCTGATAATTTCGGAAGGATCGGCTCCAGAACAACGTGTGGAATGCAGATGTTAATCATTCCACTTGTTTCACCAATCGTTGTGTTTAATGAAATAACCACAACCGTTTCATTTGGTGACACCATCTGAAGAAATTGCGGGTTCACTTCAAATTCCGCAAAAAGCGGATCTACATCAACCACAGTGCTCCAGGCTTCCCTTAAATTCTCAAACGCCTTTTCAAAGAGCTGACTCATAATTCTCGTTTCAATTTCGGTTAAATTCTCTACTTTGTTAACGCTGACTCCCCTTCCACCCATCACCCGATCCATCATCGAATAAGCAATATTCGGGTTGATTTCCATTAGGATCCTTCCATCCAATGGAGGTAATTCATAAACGTTTAAAATGGTCATTTTCGGAACGGAACGGATAAATTCTTCGTATGGGATTTGGTCAGCAGAAGCAACATTTATTTGAACATAAGTTCTTAATTGAGCAGAGAAATATGTAGTCAAGATCCGGGCGAAGTTTTCATGTATTCTCGTTAAACTTCGGATTTGATCTTTAGAAAACCGTAAAGCTCTCTTGAAATCATACACTTTCACTTTTTTCTCTTCTTCTTCTTTTTTGAAATCATCTGCGCTCATCTCTCCTGTATTGAGAGCTGACAAAAGAGCATCGATTTCACTTTGAGATAAAATTTCACTCGCCACCACTTCACCTCCAAACACTCGTAATAGCTTTCTTATTGAATCATCATAGAGGTGATATAGACCTTTTCTACCATTCCTTCTTGCATAAGGGAGTTTACCTTGTCTTTAACCTTCGTTTCGATCATTTCTTTCCCTTTTTTCCCTTGCAGTTCTTCTGCTTTCAATTCTGAAAGCTCTTCTATGATGATGTTATTCACTTGAAAATCTCTCTTTTCCAACTCACTTTTCGCTTTTTTACTATCCGTTTGAATCTTAAAGGAAATACGAATGAAATCATTACTCATTAAATTGGTTGTCGTCTCCGGTATGTCCACCGAATTTTCAATTACTTCTTCAATGGAAGGCTCTTTCGTTTCTTCATCTCCTGAAAACTTCAGAATGACAACTAACGCAATCACACCGACAAGTGTAATCGTAACTAACAAAATCATCATGATTGTCAGGGCTTTACTCTTCAACTAATACTCCCTCCCTCATGGGGCAGGCTGAGTAAATTTGTTTTTTGAAAGAAAGTAAGGGTAAGGGAGTCAACCTCGTCCACCGTTTCTTTCACAACATATCGTCTGCCATTTGTTAATAGAATCGTAGTGTCCGGAAACGCTTCTACTGTTTCTATGTATAAAGCATTCAACGTAAACGGCTTTCCATTCAGTCTGGTTAAAGTGATCATAAACTTCAGGACCGACATTCATCCTCAGATTCAACCTAATGTAAAACCTCTAACGTGTCAGTCCCTTCCTCCTTTTTAACGAATTAACGTTTCAAGTTTACAAGCTCTTGTAGGATTTCATCCGACGTTGTGATGATACGTGTATTTGCCTGGAATCCACGCTGAGCCGTGATCATTTCAGTAAATTCTTCGGATAGGTCCACGTTGGACATTTCAAGGGCACCGGACTGAAGTGCCCCTCTCCCGTCTCCAGCCAATCCCTGGTTTGGAAGACCTGAGTTATTTGAAGCCTGGAACAGATTATTTCCAGCTTTCGTCAAACCACCCGGATTAGAAAAAGTAGCTAATGCCAGTTGACTTAAAACTCTCACTTCTCCATTGGAAAATACTCCGTTCACTTCACCAGAAGAACCTATGTTGAAGCTTTCAAGGTACCCTTCTGAGTTTCCGTCAACAGTATCTACATTAGCGGAGGATGAGCTATCGAACTGTGTGATCTTAGAGAAATCCATATCAATCATTTGGGTAGGATTTGCACCAGTTTGATTATTTAATGTTATTGGGAAAGGGACTTGAGAAGTTAATTTACCTTCTTCGTCAAAATTTAAAACGGCATTTTGACCATTGCTGACTGTAACGTCATCGGTCAGACTGGATATTGTAACTTCCCATTCATTTTGACCTGATTTCTCCATCACTAACTTAATACTAATATCTTTACCCAGTGAATCCTTCACCTTCGCTTCAAGCTCCACTACAGTACCATCGACTGCACTAGACTTTAAGTTCCCATTGTAAGTAGCCTCGCTCGTAGCCTGAGGTGCCATTGTGGTATTAGTATCAATTTTGATATCAGTCGCAGCACCCTGATTAACTACACCGTCACCATTGACCGGATACCCCTGTACAAGATTTCCTTGACCAGTTACAAGGTTTCCATTTGAATCTAAATAAAAGTTTCCAGCACGGGTGAACATTTCGTTATTTCCTTGTCTTACAACAAAAAATCCGTCACCCGAGATGGCTACATCCAAGGATCTGCCTGTTGTTTGCAGACTTCCTTGAGTTTGAATCGTATCAATGGACGACAAAGATGCCCCAAGTCCCACTTGCTTTGCATTTTGACCTCCACGATTTTCGGTTGCTCTACTTGCACCTGAAACGGTTTGGTTCATTAAATCCTGGAATGTGACACGCCCTTTTTTATAGCCGTAAGTATTTACATTTGCAATATTATTTCCGATTACATCCAGTTTTGTTTGAAAGTTTTTCATTCCACTGATACCCGAATACATTGAACGTAGCATGAATTTTTCCCCTTTCTTATTAGCTGCTTCAATCAGTCCACAGCTACAGGCCTCCATAAAAGGTCCAGCCTATGAATCTATTAATATCGTTCCATTAATGTTGGTGAAAATCTTTGAATGTGCTTCCTCACGGTCTAAAGCAGTAATTACCGTTTTGTTTTTAGCACTTACGATTAACGCGGCGTCTTTCAAAATCACCAGTGAATCCCCGACACCCTTGGTTTTTGCTTCATTAATTTTCGCACCTATCTTCTCCCATGTTCGGGGAGAAATAGAAATCCCCCGTTGCTCCATCCTTACCTTTGCATGTTTGCTAATCTGTATGTGAGGTACATGTTGAATTGCCTTATCTAATTGGGCAGCAAATGATGATGCACTTGAAGGTTTAGAAATAGATTTCGTATTATTATTTGGTGCAATAGGTTGTGGTGAACGATGAAAGAATGTCTTTTCCATACAATCCACTCCCTAAGATTCAATTTTAATTAACTTATCACTGGAAATTTTGTCCCCTTCTTTTGTATGAAACCAAATGAGTGAATCTTTCTTTGAAACGGATTGAACAATTCCGCTCATCTCTCCATCTTCACTATTCCATGTTACGCTCTTTCCTATTAATAAAGATGCATTAACGAGAGAAGCTTCCGGGGTATCCGTCGTATTCATTTGTGAAATATTCCCGGGAGTCAGGATTGTTCCGTCCTCCATGATGAATTCAACAGAGTCACCTTTAAAGCGGACTCCTTTTACGAACCCCTGTCCTTCTTGTATTTCGGGTGCATCGCCAGCTTCTGATTCTATGATTTTATGCCATGTAACTTGTTTACCAACAAACTGATTGTAAGAGATCAATTGTGATTGACTTTGGTTATCCACAAATTTCTCCATTGTTTTTGTCAGGTTCGTCATCTGCTCTAATGATGAAAAGGTAGCCATTTGTGCGATGAAATCTTTGTCCTGCATCGGATTTAACGGGTCTTGATTCTGTAATTGAGTCATCAGGATTTTTAGGAAGTCATCTTTTCCCAAAATATCCTTACCGCCTTCACGTTGTTTTGTTTGGACGGTGGAATATAGTAAGCTCGGATCGATTTTCGTCATATTATCACCTATATTTCGGTATTTACGAGATAATCCTTAAAGGATTGAGTTCTTTCTTCATCCTGGCTTCCTCCCTGGTTGGGTTGATTCTGCCTTTGCTGTTGTGAGGACTGTTGTTGTGACTGCCCTTTAGATTGCCGCTCAGCATCTGTTAACGCCTGTGAGATTTCTATCTTCTCTACTTGAAGGTTCTGCGATGTAAACGCATGCTTTAATCCTTGAATTTGAGAATCAAGCATTTCTTTCGCAGTTGCCGTCGAAGCTAATATTTTTGCGGTCATCACTCCGTTTTGTTGTAGAAGTTCGATCCTTAATGAGCCCAGTTGCTCTGGGTATAGCTTGATCAACAGCTTACTCATGCTCGGCTGTGACAGCATTTGAGATTTACTTATGATATTCTGAAATTCTTTCACAAATTGTTCATATTGAAGGGAGCGATTTCCAAATGAGAGACTCATGGAAACGGATTCTGTTTTCGGAAGAACAAAGTGTATATGGTTTGCCTGAATCTGTTGAATACTTTTCTTCTCCACTGTGACCCCTTCTGTTGAGGACTGCTTTTCCATTGTTTGCACAGGTGCCTGGCGGTGAAAAGCATCTTTTAATACCTGGGACCAATCCTTACTATGATTAAACTCCCTGGCCAAGGATGCATCTACACCCTCTTGAACCATCTTCATCATGTCTTTTAGCTCGGACGTTTTTGATGCTTCCACCACAAGTAGGTCACGGTTAGCTGCCAAAAGTTCAATGACCTTTACAAGTCTGGTTACATCTTCTATTGGTCCTTTTCCACTTAAGACCCCCACCTCATTTTTTAATGCGGATTGCAGCAGTTGCATCGTTACCAGCAGAATTTCATGAAGATCCTCTGCAATATCATCTGATGAATGCAAGGATTGCTCAGTCCCAATAAGAGCGGATTGAAGCTCAGAAAAAAGTGTTTTGACCGTTTCTTGATCCACACCAACTATTTCAGCGATTTGTTCAAAGTCAAGTTCATTTAATCGGGATAAATCTTCTAATTGTCCGCTTGATAGCCCAACTTCATCAAGCTCTGTTGCACGTAAGATGCCTGTCAGACTTACAAGAAGAGATAGTGTCTCGGGATGTTTTACTTCTTCCCTTTCAACAACATGATTCGATACAAATCCTAATAGTTTCGAAAACCCATCCATTTCTTTCTTGGAAAGCGTTGTTTCCTTTCTCATCTCCATGGGAGAGTTGGGAGCCTGGGTGCCTATTCCGATTTCCACTTTTTCACCTCCTCTCAAAACCTAGCCTATCATTCCACCGTAGAGAGCAGCTCCGTGTATCTGGCAGCATCTTCCGGGGGCATTTTTTCTAAAATATCTGCTAGAGTATCAGGTTTGATATTTGATAGAATCTTCATTGCTTCATCATCATCCATGTTCATCAGAACTGGAGCAGCACCCTTTGCTGACATGGATTCAAATGTATTGACTACCTCTTTAAAGGCACGTTTGTTTTCTTCACCAATCTGCCGTAATTCTTCAAGCTCTTCTTTTTGCTGTTGAATGGTCGCTTGCAGTTGTTCATTATCACTGTCTCTTTTATCTACTTCATTTTGAAGCTGGGCAATTTTCGCTTCTTGATCTTCGATTGAAGCTTGAAGTGAAACCATTCGCTCATGTAATTCGTCTGCTTCCCGGGCTTCATTTGAAGGAAGGATATTAGCTAGAAAAGGGATATCCGAGCTGAATGATTGCGCTTTTTCAAATACATTGATGCCTGCAGCTGTCATGATTACGAGAGAGAAGGTTATAGTAAACAAGAGAGGAATGAAGATGATAAACACAACTCTTTGAAAACGACTGGACTGATCTTTGTTTTCCTCTTCGATCACCTTTGCCATGAAATCACCTAACTCCCCGTTTCATATATTGAACGACTGATACTTCATCTAATTGTTTATTTTCCAATTGTTGATTAGTTTGTAAAAAGCGATGGAGATCGTTCTCTTTCATCTTTTCGTATTTCTTTACTTCGACGTTCATATCTACAAGTTTTTCTTCACACCAGTTCATCCGGTTCCTTGCTTGCATCACCAGGTCCTGGTAATAAGAAATAGTTCTTTCAAGATTGGTGAGGAACTGTTGATGATGACGAATATGTTGTACAGATAAACCATTTTGCAACTTGGTTTCTTGATGCATTTCGAGAGTTTCTTTCTTTTTCAGAAACTCATAAAGCTTCTCGGCAACTTTTTCAAACTTTTCAATGGAACCCCTGTACATTTCCTGCACTTCATCTTTTTCTTTTTCCTTTAACGTTAAAATACGTTGAAACCTGTATTGATAACTCACTCGATTCATCCACCTTTTTCCGAAAGCATAATAAGTTCATCAACACTTGCAGGGAGAGAAACCTGTTCGTATACTCCCTGTTTCAAGAAGGAGATGATACCTGGATAGTATTGGATGGCTTCATCTACCTCACGGGAAGTACCCTTTTTATAAGCACCAATCTGGATAAGATCCTCAGAGTTCATATAAGTACTTAATAACTCTCTTATCCTCGTTGCGGCATGTAAATGTTCCATAGATGCCAGATGATTCATTAACCTGCTCACACTTTTTAAAATATTGATAGCCGGATATTGACCTCTGTTTGCGATTTGACGGTCAAGCACAATGTGACCATCCAGTATCCCCCTAACAGTGTCTGAAATAGGCTCATTTAAATCATCACCATCAACCAACACGGTGTAAAATGCTGTTATGCTCCCGAGTACATTAGTACCTGTTCTTTCTAATAGTTTCGGTAAAATAGCAAATACAGATGGCGTGTAACCTTTAGTGGTCGGTGGTTCCCCGACCGCCAATCCGATTTCCCTCTGAGCCATCGCTACCCGTGTCGCGGAATCCATCATGAGCATGACGTTCATTCCTTTATCTCGAAAATATTCCGCAATGGCAGTCGCCGTAAAGGCTCCTTTAATCCTCATTAGTGCAGGTTGATCTGATGTGGCTGCCACAACAATCGTTCTCTTTAATCCTTCTTCTCCTAAATCTCTTTCAATAAATTCCCTTACTTCCCTGCCCCTCTCACCGATTAACGCAATTACATTTAAATCCGCTTTCGTGTTTCGGGCAATCATTCCAAGCAGTGTACTTTTTCCTACCCCACTTCCAGCGAATATACCAACCCTTTGACCTTTTCCTACAGTCAGCATGCTGTCGATGGCTTTTACACCAACCTCCATTTTTTCGTTAATGGGCGGTCTTGATAAAGGATTGGGAGGGTCTTGTTCTGTATATGTCGTACTTAAACCATTCGGTAAGTGACTTCCATCGAGAGGGTGTCCCAGGGAATCTATCACCTTCCCTATTAAAGATGGACCAATTTTGATTTCTAAAGACTTTGCGGTACCTTCTACTAAACTGCCGGGAGAAATATCCTGCATATTGGTATAGGGCATGAGGATCACTAAATCATCATTAAACCCTACCACTTCTGCTAGAATCACTTTTTGTTTGCCTCGGGAGAAAATATGAATATGACAGACTTCACCTACTGAACTTTCAGGTCCTTGAGATTCGATCATTAACCCGACAACCCGCTTTACCTTTCCAAACCTTTTGAAAGTTGGAATCTGGGGGATATGGTGAATTAAATCTGCTGCTTTCATTCAACATCACCTTCCAGAAAATGAAGAAGCTTCTGCTTTAACTCTCTTAATTGGGAGTCCACACTCACAATGACACGACCCTGGTTGGTTTCTATATAACATTCCTCAGGTCGAAGATCATCATTTGCATAGATAAAGCACTGAACTTCCGTGGGGAACATGACATCAAGCTCATTTTTATTTTCAACTAAAAGCTTATGCTTAGTCGGATGAACATGAATTTGAATGTGAGGCAGATTCCTTACCTCCTTTAATCCGCGTTCCACGATCGAAAAGAAATGATCGGGTTCTTCCTGGAGTTTCCGATTCATGATCTTCTCAGCACATGTAATCCCTAAGCTGACAATGACTTTCTCTGCATTTTGAATATAGTCTTGATACTGTTGTTTATTTCTCTCAGTCATCTCATTGGCTTCCGTCAGTCGCTGATGATATTCTTGATAACCTTTGTTTCTACCCTCTTCTTCTCCTTGAAGAAATCCGGCATTATAGGCTTCCTGCATGAGTTGTTCGCGTTCGACCAACCACTTTTCTTTCTCACGTTCAATCTGTCTTTGAGCATGGAAAGTCATCTCTTTCGCTTCTTCGATTATTCGAGCCGCTTTATCATTCGCTTCATCTATAATGTGATTTCCCTCGGCCTGTCCGTTCATTTCTAAGTCATTGTATTCATGTTGCTTGAATTCTTCTATTTTTTTCACCCTTTTAAGGGATATCAGTTTTTTATTTTCATCAATGGTTCGCGCAATTGAGGATTTAATGATTCTAGACAATAATATCGTCTCCACCACCACGGGCTATGATGATTTCACCGGAATCCTCTAACCTTCTTATCACCGCTACAATCCGTGACTGTGCTTCTTCTACATCCCGTAATCGAACCGGCCCCATGAATTCCATTTCCTCTTTAAGG
The DNA here is from genome assembly GCF_056838065.1 of Rossellomorea sp. H136. Taxonomy (NCBI): domain Bacteria; kingdom Bacillati; phylum Bacillota; class Bacilli; order Caryophanales; family Bacillaceae; genus Rossellomorea; species Rossellomorea sp. H136. The sequence continues at coordinate 2,041,968 of NZ_CM166371.1, read as the reverse complement.
GTTTCCACCATGCGATTAGACATGTTTCTAAATACCACTTCTTTCACCTCATCACTTGATACTTTAAGGGACAGGAGCAGATCTTCGTTATCACAATCGCGAATGACACGTTGAATGGAACGCCCATCAAGGGTGACAATGTCTTCAAACACAAACATTCTCTTCTTAATTTCCTCAGCTAATTCAGGATCTTGTATTTCTAATGCATCCAGAATGGTTTTCTCCGTAGAACGATCTACCCCATTCAGCACTTCCACTACCGCTTCAACTCCACCCGTCTGCGTATAATCCTGGGTCACAGTAGCCGAAAGCTTTCTTTCAAGGATGGCTTCCACTTCACTTATCACTTCCGGGGAAGTTCCATCCATGATTGCGATTCTCCTGGCAATATCTGCTTGAACTTCTTGAGGAAGTTCAGAAAGTATTTGGCCAGCTTGCTGTGGTTCAAGATAAGATAGAATTAATGCAATCGTTTGAGGGTGTTCGTTTTGTATAAAGTTGAGAATTTGAGCAGCATCGGCTCTCCGTGCAAAGTCAAAAGGCTTTACTTGTAAAGATGAAGTTAATCGGTTAATGATCGCCAATGCTTGTTCTGATCCGAGTGCTTTTTCTAATACTGTTTTGGCATAGCCAATTCCGCCCTGGGAGATATAATCTTGAGCAATGGCGATTTGGTGAAATTCTTCTAAGATATCCTCTTTCGCTTCAGTCTCCACCTTTTTGACTCCGGATATCTCTAACGTTAACTTCTCGATTTCTTCTTCTGATAAATGCTTGTATACTGATGCGGATACATCAGGACCAAGTGAGATCAGGAGGATGGCTGCTTTCTGTTTTCCCGTTAAACCTTTCTCTCTTCTAACCATATTCATCCCTCCTATTCCTCTGATAACCAGGTCCGTAATAATTTTGCAAATTTTTCAGGCTTTTCTTTGGCCATTTTCTCAAGTTGTTTCCGGCGAATCGTTCCTTCTGTTTCTTCTTTAGGTTCAATTTCAGGTATATGGACTGGCTCCCTTGTTTCTTCGAATGTCATTTCTTCTATTTTTTCTTTCTTTCTAGAGCGAATCAGGAAAAATAGCAGCAGTACAATGACAATAAGAAGTATTCCACCAACCACATAGGTCCACCATGGGAGAACAGATTTCTCTTCAGATGCCATATCGACTTTCCCATTAAATGGTTGAACCGAGACGATCACTTTGTCTTCTATTGCTTCGTCTGTCAATTCAGGGTTGGCTTCCTTATCAATGGAAGTTCTTACAATGGTCGATAATACTTGGCGGATATCATCCACCCTGTCTTGTGGCAGGGAATTAACCTCATCAGGATTTGGCGGTTCCACCATAACCTGAATCCCAAGATCCCTTATTTTATATGGGCTCTCAACTACTTCTTTACGGATACGATTGACTTCATTGTTAATCGTTTCCTCCATTCGTTCATAATCACCATTTGATTCTGAACCGGAACCATAAGTATCCCCTGTATTTGTTGGCTCATTAGCATCACCGGCTCCAGGTGTCCCACCAGGGTTTGCCCCTTCGCCTGAGAAGGTTTCAGTAATACGCTGTGCGCTTACGGCTATTCCTTCCATATTTTCTTCATCCACTGGTGTTACAAGGTTTTCTTCACGGTTTTCCTGGGTAAAGTCAATATCAGTTGAAACCGATACAACCACTTTTTTAAATCCAATCAATGTGCCTAACATATTCTGAACTTGACGTTGTATATCACGTTCAATTTCTTTCTTGACATCCATTTGTTGAGCAAAGTTGCCTCCACCCATGGAATTATTTTGAGATTCCAAGTCAAAATACTCAAAAAATTGATTCATGATGACGATATTCTCAGTAGGGAGATCAGGAACACTTTTGGAAACCAGATGGTAAAGTGATTTAATCTGCTTTTGATCCAATGTGAAACCAGGATTTGTATTTAATACAATCGAAGCTGATGCTTGTTGAATGTCATCATTTAAGAAAACCTGCTTTTCTGGAAGATTGATCATGACTTTAGCATCCTGTACCCCTTCGATTCCTTTCATGAGTTGAGCAAGTTCTGTTTGCATCGCATCCAGCTTCAATACATTAAATTCATTATCAGTCATACCAAATCCAGCATTTTGACTGAAAAAGGAGTAATCAATACTCCCCGAGTTAGGAATTCCTTCTGCAGCCAATTCAACCTTCAATGTATCTACTTGTTCTTTAGGAACCATGATGGTTGATCCACCATCGGATATCTCCGATTGGATTCCTCTACCATCGAGATTTTCTTTTATAGTTCCCGTTTCTGAAGGTGATAAATTACTGTATAGGGGAACAAGAGTCGTTCTTGTTGCAAAGAAGCTCAAAGCACTAATCAGAATGACTGTAATCAGAAAGGCTGCTCCCATACTTATTTTCTGTTTTTTTGTTCTGCTTGCCCAATAAGACTTTATCTGTTCTATATATTTCTTAAACGATTCATTCATTACAATCCTCCGGTACATGACTGAATGAGTCTACTACATTGGCATTCTCATTATTTCTTGGTAGGCTTCTACTACTTTGTTACGCACTTCCATGGTCGTTTGCAATGTGATGCTTGCTTTTTGTGAAGCGATCATCACTTGATGAAGATCAACATTTTCTCCCCGTACTAGCTTCTCGGTCATTTGATCTGATTGAACTTGCTTAGAATTCACTTCGTCAATGGACTGTTTAAGTAATTGACTGAAATTCTCCGTAGCTTCTGAAGGAGATACATTTTTTTTTGCAATTGACGGACTAAAAACTCCAGGATTAATCGAACCTATATTATGTATTGCCATAAATCTATAACCTCTTTCTATTTACCGATTTCCAATGATTTCATTAACATCGCTTTATTCGCATTAAATACGGTTACGTTTGCTTCATATGAGCGAGTGGCCGAAATGAGGTCAACCATTTCCCTTAATGGATCAACATTGGGCAGCTGCACATACCCCTCGCCATTCGCATCAGGATGTTCTGGATCGTACACCATTTTAAATGGTGTTTCGTCATCTTCTTCGATTCTGGAAACCTTTACTCCGCTTCCAACATTGTGATTGTCTCTTGTGTTCATGGCTTTATTTAAAAATGATGAAAATTGATTTTCCTTAGGTGCCATCACAACAGATTTTCTTTTATATGGCTGCCATTCTCCTCCAACCATTTCTCCTCTTGTTGTGTCTGCATTGGCCATGTTTGATGAAATGACATCCATTCTTAAGCGCTGGGCAGTAAGGGCAGATGCTGTAGTGTTCATACTTGTAAATATCGCCATGATTATTCACCACCCCTTACAACCGTTTGAAGACTGTTAAACTTACCATTTATTCGATCTGTTAAGGCATTAAAATAGATTTGATTCGAAGCCATTTCTGACATTTCCTGATCTAAATCCACACCATTTCCATTGTGATTATATTGATAAGCTGTTTTTGTTTTAACTGCTGGATGTTGACTACTTGAGTGAAAGGTGAAATGTCGTTGATCCGTTTTTTTTGCCTCAAGTTGTTGAACTGAATGGTCTAGCATTGTCTTAAACTCTACTTCTTTTGCTTTATAATTTGGAGTGTCGACATTAGCGATATTTTGAGAGATCACTTTTTGATTTAACGAGGCGTAATTCAGTCCTCTTTCCAGAGTTGTGAAAGTGTTGGAAAATAATTTCACTTTAGGCACCTCTATCCGTTTTTTTGACAAGATACTACTATTTTTTACAAATTTAGCATGCAACAGTATTTATTGTAATGTTTAGCAAGATTAGTGTCTATGAATATTCCGTAAATTTTCAAGAATGAGGGCGAAATTCAAAGAATTCGTGACTTTTAATCTATATTTAACCCTTAAATTACCAAGGATATTTTACCAATTTAATGTGAATTTTTCTAGTTTTATTACATATATGTTACACATGCATATATTTGCCCGATTCGTTTTCTTATGAATGAAATCCATCGTTATTGCGTTCAAGATGGTTTTTTCACCTTATTTCACTCTTTTGCACACGAAAACCTTCCAAGAGGTGAATATCATCATATTACTCACTCTGTCATCTAAATTAATTAAATTGTCGAAAATAGTCGTAACATTGTTGTAACCTTATTGTACTATTCGTGCCATATATGACAATACCTTATGAAAGATTACCAATAGTCCATAAGACTTATTTTCCCCAAACAATCAGACATTTTCGCCCATTTGTACTACAAAAGCGGAGGGGCTTTGCCCAGAGGCGACAAGCATAACCCAAGCCCACCGGAAAGGCGCACTTTGCCTTTTTGGTGGGCTTGGGTTATGACCTCGAGCCTCTAAGCCCCGGAGCTGGATGACACAAAAGCGGAGGGGCGGCTTCAGAAGCAAGCATTATGGTAACCAAATAAAAAAGCTGTTCCCCATTTAACAGGGAACAGCTTTTCATTGGATTAATTTGTACGGAGCTTATCTAACTCAACTAGGAATTTATTGTTTAATACTTTAATGTAAGTACCTTTCATTCCCAGGGAACGAGACTCAATTACTCCCGCACTTTCTAATTTACGAAGAGCATTGACGATTACTGAACGGGTAATTCCCACTCTATCGGCAATTTTAGAAGCAACCAAAAGACCTTCATTACCATTTAACTCTTCAAAGATATGCTCAATCGCTTCAAGCTCACTGTATGATAAAGAACTGATCGCCATTTGCACGACAGCCTTGCTTCTAGCTTCCACTTCAATTTCTTCCGCTTTTTCACGAAGAATTTCCATTCCTACTACTGTTGCACCATATTCACCAAGGATGAGATCATCATCTTCGAAGCTTGCTTCAAGACGGGCAAGAATCAATGTACCCAGTCTCTCACCTCCACCAATAATAGGAACGATTGTCGTCAGCCCATTTTTGAAGAATTCTCTATTTTCAACAGGGAAAGCAGTATATTCACTGTTAACATCCAGGTTTGGAGAAGTTTCTTGAACATTAAACAGGTTTTGAGTATACTCCTCAGGGAATTGACGATCAGCAAGCATTTGTTTCATTCGCTCATTTTCAATTTGCTGATTAATGGCGTAGCCAAGTAATTTCCCTCGGCGACTTACAACGAATACATTTGCTTCAATGACCTTGCTAAGTGTTTCTGACATTTCTTTAAAGTTTACTGGTTTACCCGCTGCTTTTTGCAGCATAGCATTAATTGTTCTTGTTTTACCTAATAAATTCATTACATTTCCTCCTACTACAACTTAAGTGTATCTATTATTAAATTTTGTATTCTGATTGATTCATCTATCTTTACCCAATAGAATGAAGGTGAAAACTTATAGAATAAACTGACTCAGATCCTTATTCTTTGCAATGGCGCCTAACTTATCATCCACGTACTTAGGTGTGATATTAATCGTTTCCAATGTAATATCCGGAGCTTCAAAGGAAAGGTCCTCAAGAAGTTTTTCCATAATGGTATGAAGTCTTCTCGCTCCTATATTATCCGTGTTCTGGTTTACATCATAGGCAATTTCAGCAAGTCTACGAATAGCATCGTCAGAAAATTCAATTTGTATACCTTCTGTTTCCATTAACGCAATATATTGTTTAATAATTGCGTTATCAGGTTCAACGAGTATACGCACAAAGTCTTCTGTAGATAGCTTCTGAAGTTCCACTCTGATTGGGAAACGTCCTTGTAATTCCGGTATAAGATCAGATGGTTTACTCATGTGAAAAGCACCTGCCGCAATGAAAAGCACATGATCAGTTTTTACAGAACCATGCTTTGTGACAATCGTAGATCCTTCTACAACAGGAAGGATGTCACGCTGAACCCCTTCTCTCGAAACGTCGGCAGAAGATTGGCCAGAGCTCTTGCTTGCTATCTTATCAATCTCATCGATAAAGATGATTCCTGATTGTTCTGCACGCACAATTGCCTCCTGGGTTACTTCATCCATATCAATAAGCTTTTGAGCTTCCTCATTTGTAAGAACGACTCTCGCTTCTTTCACCTTTAATTTACGTTTTTTCTTTTTCTTTGGCATAAAGTTGCTCATAGCATCCTGCATATTCATGCCCATTTGTTCCATACCGGAGCCTTGAAGCATATCGAACATGGAGGGCTGCTGCTCTTCTACTTCAATCGTGATGAACTCCTCTTCAAGTTCACCATTTTGAAGCCTTGTTTCCACTCTGCGCCTTTGCTCTCGAAGGGAAATCTCTTCTTGCTTTTCTTCCTCTTCTTCCGAAGTGTCCTGAGTCTGATTACCACCAAAGATCATTTCAAATGGGTTTTTGTAAGAAGTGGACTTTTTCTTAGATGGTACAACGAGTTCCACTAAGCGGCGGTTGGCATTTTCAGCTGCTCTTTCACGCACCCCTACCATTTTCTCCTCTTTCACCAGGCGGACAGACGTTTCGACTAAATCTCTCACCATTGATTCCACATCGCGTCCAACATAACCGACTTCAGTAAACTTAGTAGCCTCTACTTTTACAAAAGGAGCTCTGACAAGCTTCGCAATCCTTCTGGCAATCTCTGTTTTCCCGACCCCGGTTGGTCCCATCATTAAAATGTTCTTTGGAATCACTTCATCCTTTAATATATCAGAAAGAAGGCTACGTCGATATCGATTTCGTAATGCAACAGCGACCGCTCTCTTTGCATCTTTCTGTCCTACAATATATTGATCGAGACGTTCAACAATTTGCCTTGGAGTTAAGTGATCAGTACTCTTCATCAAATGGCACACTCCTTACTTTCCCTATAGTGTAAAAAGAATATAAAAATTTCAATCTGATGATTAATGTTTACAGCTCTTCAACAATAATTTGGTTATTTGTATATACACATATATCAGCAGCAATTTGTAAGGAAGACTGAGCGATTTCCCTTGCAGATAAATGGTCACCTGCGTATTGTTTTAAAGCTCTTCCAGCTGATAATGCATAATTACCACCTGATCCAATGGCTAAAATCCCATCGTCCGGTTCAATGACTTCACCAGTCCCGGAAATTAGCAATAAGTGATTTTCATCCATTACAATCAACATGGCTTCAAGCTTTCTTAAGACTTTGTCGCTCCTCCATTCTTTAGCTAATTCAACAGCTGCTCTCGGGAGATTCCCATTAAATTCCTGAAGTTTCCCTTCGAATTTTTCTGATAATGTGAATGCGTCGGCAACAGATCCGGCAAAACCTGCTAATACTTTGCCATTAAATAGCTTCCGGACTTTTTTTGCTGTATGCTTCATCACAACTGTATTACCAAATGTCACCTGTCCGTCCCCGGACATCGCACATTTGCCTTCATGCTGTACGGCAAAAATAGTGGTTGCGTGGAATTGTTCCATATCCTGACCTCCAACTCTTCTAAGCACGTGGATGATGTGCCAAATATGTTTTTCTCAACTGATCCTTCGATACATGAGTATATACTTGAGTTGATGATAACTGTGAGTGTCCAAGAAGTTCCTGAACCGTTCTTAAATCGGCACCATTATTAAGTAAATGCGTGGCAAACGTATGTCTTAACATATGGGGATGGATTTTTCCGGTCAAGGAAGCTTTCTCGATAATCCTATTTAAGATAAGACGTATCCCTCTTTGGGTTAATGCTCCGCCACGATGATTGACCAACAATTGGGAATGAGTTTGATTCTTCATTAACTTAGGCCGGGACTCTGTTATGTATTGTTCTATAGCATCGTGAGCAAAGCTTCCAAATGGTACATATCTCTCTTTGTTACCCTTACCTTTTACAAGTATTGTAGAAAGCACTAAATCTACGTCCTTCAATCGTATGCTTGTGCATTCACTTACGCGGATACCCGTAGCATACAGAAGTTCAAAGATGGCCCGGTTGCGAATATCTAATGGCTTGTCTCCTCCGCACGCTTCTAACAATGCTTGTATTTCTTCCTCATAAAAAAATTTAGGTAATCGCTGTTCTTTTTTAGGAAGATTCACAAAGGAAAATGGGTTATCGGTGAGCTGCTTTTCCCGGTTTAAGTAACGATAGAAACTTCTTAAACTGGATACCTTCCTTGAAATGGAAGATCTCATTAAACCATGATCATGCAGCTTAGTTAAAAAAAGTCTCGCATCAGAATACTCGACATCTTTTAATGAACTTAAACCTTGTTCTTTCATAAATACGTAGAACTCTTCAATATCATGACGATATTGTTCAAAAGTATGAGCAGAATAATGCTTTTCTATTTGTATATATTCAGTAAAAGATTGTAATTGTTCATATAATTGATTTTTCATTTTTAACACCTCACAAGGGCTACTAAATAGTAACACAACGTAGCTGCCCTTGCAATGAATTTTACACTTTTTTCACAAAGTTCTGAATTGTTTCTAAAGCTCGATTGGCATGTTGCTCATTACGCTCTTTTTTGCCTTTGACTTTTTTGGGCAAATCAGGGAGTAGACCGAAATTAGCATTCATCGGTTGGAAGTTGTTTTTGTTGGCCGTCGTAATATATCTTGCCATACTTCCAATCGCTGTTTCATGAGGGAACACCACTGGTGATTCACCTATAGCCATTTTCGCTGCATTGATCCCCGCGATCAGCCCGCTGGCAGCAGATTCCACATAACCTTCCACTCCGGTCATTTGTCCGGCAAAAAACAGGTTCTCATTTTCTTTAAGTTGATAGGTATCCTTTAGGACATTGGGAGAGTTTATGAAGGTATTTCTGTGCATCACCCCAAAACGGACAATTTCCGCATTCTCAAGTCCAGGAATTAATTGAAGCACTTCTTTTTGCGGTCCCCACTTTAAATGTGTTTGAAAGCCTACAATATTGTAAAGTGTTCCTGCTGCATCATCTTGTCTTAACTGAACAACAGCAAATGGTCGTTTACCTGTTTTAGGGTCTTCTAATCCCACCGGTTTTAAAGGACCAAATAACATGGTTTTCTTCCCTCTGGATGCCATCACTTCTATCGGCATACAGCCTTCAAAGAATATCTCTTTTTCAAATTCTTTTAAAGGCACTGTTTCAGCTGAAATAAGGGCTTCGTAGAAACGATTGAACTCACTTTCTGTCATCGGGCAATTTAAGTATGCCGCTTCCCCTTTGTCATACCGGGATTTCAAATACACTTTGTCCATATCAATGGAATCTTTCTCAATGATTGGTGCAGCTGCGTCGTAGAAATATAAATGTTCTTCTCCCGTTACTTTTCTGATTTTCTCCGAAAGACTTTCACTTGTAAGTGGTCCTGTTGCTATAATGGTGATCCCTTCAGGTAAATCCGTGACCTCTTCATTATATACCGTGACATTCGGATGATTCTTCACTTTATCAGTGACATGGGCTGCAAATTCGTGACGATCCACGGCCAAAGCTCCGCCTGCAGGAACGGAACAAGCGTCGGCTGCTGACATGATGACGGAATCTAAATGCCGCATTTCCTCTTTTAATACACCAACAGCATTGGTTAATGTATTCGCTCTAAGCGAATTACTGCAAACAAGCTCTGCAAATTTATCTGTATGGTGGGCAGGTGTTTGACGTACCGGTCTCATTTCAAAAAGGTTAACCTTTATTCCCCTCTTCGCAATCTGCCAAGCGGCTTCACTTCCCGCTAACCCTGCTCCGATAACATTTACTGGCATCTATATAAACCTCCTGTAAATCGATCCTTCTTCTTAACCAAATTGTATTGTACACTAATGCACAAAGATAAAAAAGACAAAAGCATATTGAGAGTTTGACATTTTGACTAAATGCAAACAGAAAAGGGCTGACCCATCAGGTAATAGAGAAATCACCTGTTGGGACAGTCCCTTGTTACATTGTATAAGTTCATTGTTCAACAATCAATCTTTTTTATAGTTCAGTTGAACAGGAGCTCACACTATTTCTGAGGTTCTTCTTTATAATCACAATTCGTACATTGAATTTGATTACCTTTTTTAAGCTTTTTCTCTACGAGTAATTCTGAACACTTCGGACATTTACGTTCGATTGGCTTATCCCATGACAAGAAATCACATTCAGGATATTGGTCACAACCGAAGAAAATACGCTTTTTCTTGCTTTTTCGTTCGATGATATTGCCTTTATCACATTTTGGACATTTCACACCGATTTCCTTGACGATCGGCTTAGTATTTCTGCAGTCAGGAAAATTACTGCAAGCCATGAACTTTCCATATCGCCCCATTTTGAATACCATTGGATGTCCGCATTCTTCACAATCTTCACCGGCAGGTTCATCGCGGATTTCGATTTTTTCCATCTCATTTTCCGCTTTTTCTAAATGCTTTTCAAAATCCTGATAAAAGCGATCGATGATTCTTTCCCACTTCACATTGCCGTCTTCAATATCATCCAGGCTGCGCTCCATGTTTGCCGTAAACTCGACGTCAATGATATCCGGAAAGAACTCTCTCACCAGTTCTAAGACGATTTCCCCAAGTTCAGTCGGAATGAAACGCTTATTATCCAGTGTTACATAGCCTCTTCGTTGAATCGTATCAAGAGTCGGAGCATATGTGGAAGGCCGTCCAATACCCAGTTCTTCCAACGTCTTGACGAGCCTTGCTTCTGTATACCTTGGTGGTGGTTGAGTGAAATGCTGATTTGGATCAATACTTTCACTTTTCACTTTATCGTTTTCTTCCAAGGCTGGTAGAAGATTGTCTTTTTCTTCTTTCTGATCATCAGATCCTTCAACATACACTTTCATAAAGCCTGGAAACTTCACTTTAGAGCCGGTTGCTCTAAACATGACGGAACCATTTACAATATCAACACTCATCGTATCCATAATTGCCGGGGACATTTCACTTGCGACAAATCGTTCCCAAATCAATTTATAAAGTCTGTATTGATCTCTTGAAAGGTATTCTTTCACTGAAGCAGGATCCCTTAATGTACTAGTTGGACGGACAGCTTCGTGGGCATCTTGAGATTTTTGTTGTTTTTTCTCTTTGCGCTCAGTCTGCTTAACGAAGTCATTTCCATATTTATTAACGATGTATTCGTTCGCTTCTTTTTGAGCCACTTCAGAAATACGAGTCGAGTCAGTTCTCATATAAGTAATAAAACCAACCGTGCCTTCTTTCCCCATCTCAATTCCTTCATATAATTGTTGGGCAAGCATCATGGTTTTCTTTGCACGGAAGTTTAATTTTCTCGCTGCTTCCTGCTGTAGTGAAGAAGTTGTAAATGGCGGAGCAGGATTCCGTTTTCTTTCCTTTTTTGTTACTTTGTTAATTTCAAAGGACTTCCCTTTTACTTTACCAAGCACTTCTTTCACATCTTCTTCGGTCTTCAATTCAACCTTCTTACCGTCCATTCCGTAAAACGATGCCTGGAATGTATCGTTCCCTTTTGTGAATTCAGCTTCTATTGACCAGTACTCTTCTGGAGTAAAGCTTTTGATTTCATTTTCCCGGTCAATAATTAATCTTAGTGCGACAGATTGCACTCTCCCTGCACTCAGACCTTTTTTAACTTTCTTCCAAAGGAGCGGGCTGATGTTGTAACCCACTAATCGGTCTAAAATCCTCCGTGCCTGCTGAGCATCGACTAAATCCATATTGATCGCCCGTGGATGCTTAAAAGACTCTTTAATCGCATCCTTCGTGATCTCATTAAATACCACACGACAGTCGGACGTGGTGTCCATGTCAAGGCTGTGAGCCAAATGCCAGGCAATTGCTTCTCCTTCTCTGTCGGGGTCAGCCGCGAGGAAGATTTTTTTGACCTTTTTTGCTGCGGTTTTCAATTCTTTTAATACAGGGCCTTTACCACGTATCGTTATATACTTAGGTTCAAATTCGTTTTCTACATCTACACCCATTTGACTCTTCGGTAAGTCTCTGACGTGGCCCATTGAAGCCCTGACCTTATATTTTTTTCCTAAATAACGCTCAATTGTTTTCGCCTTTGCCGGCGACTCTACTATTACTAAATAATCTGCCATCCAATAAGCCTCCTTAAAGAGGGAAATAATCACTGTTTATAGCACCTTGGAATGTTTATGATCCAAGTGAAACGGAAAACGTTTACACTTTCATTCACATAGGTATGGAATTAATATCAGTGTAGATAATCACTACTTTTAACGATTTATTTCTCTTATATATAGTTTTAGATACCTGTTGCAAAATGTATAACAGTTTCACAATAATTGCAACCATTTTGTATAAATAACTTGTAATTATTCAATTATTCATGGAAAAAACCCTACTTTATTAAAAGATTCTATATCATATTTTCCTGATTTATACTCCCAGTTCTGAAAAAATATCTTCTATTGATAAGACCATTCTTGCACCTTCCTGGATTAAACTGTTGGTTCCTTCTGCTAACGGCTCATATATGGATCCTGGGATACATAATACTTCTCTTCCTTCATTTAATGCATAATCAGCCGTGATGAATGTTCCGCTCTTTTTTCTTGCTTCCGTAACGAGCACTGCATCGGAAAGACCGCTGATGATCCTATTTCTAAAAGGAAATTGCCATTTTTCAGGTTTAATATAAGGGGGATATTCAGAGAGGAGAAGCTGATGTTTCATCATATGATGGGCCAGCCCTTCATTTTGCTTCGGATAAATGTGGTTGAAACCTCCACCAAGGACACCTATCGTTTGGCCACCTGATTGAATCGTTTGGTTATGAGCCACCGTATCGGCACCCTGCGCTAGTCCACTTACAATGACTACCTCTTTCTTCACCAGCTGAGGAATAATATCACGAAGAATTTTATCAGTATAAGTGGTGGCATTTCTTGAACCGATAATCGCCAATTTCTTTTGCTTTTGAAGGAGATTCCTGTTTCCTTTTAAAAAGAGAAGAAAGGGGGGATCATATACGTTTCTCAGCAGAGCAGGGTATTCTTCGTCCATAATTGTGATCCAGTCTATATCATTTTCCGAATAAAGCTTTTTGTATCGTTCTGAATCAAATGAATGAAGATCTCTATAGAAGAGTTCTGAATTGACAGTGGTAGACAGGGTTATCTGTTGAAGCGTGGAAGGGGATAAATCAAAGATAGAGTGTAATTTCTGGAGCGATTCTAGTATTCTTTTTGTTCCTTTCAATCCAATTCCCCGACAATGGTGAATATGAAATAGAATATGACGACGTTCTTTCATTAATTACCTCCTGAATTTTTAATAGAGAATATAAAACTGAGACTGATGGCTTAAATGCCATCAGTCTCAATACTTGATTAATGAGTTTTACATTTATCTAAGATTCCTTCTTCTTTAAGAACCTTTATTAACGTTTCGCCCATATCTGAAGGTGTAGGAGCAACTTGAATTCCGCATTCATTCATAACGCGAATTTTCTCATCAGCTGTTCCTTTACCGCCTGAAATGATCGCACCTGCATGGCCCATGCGTTTGCCTGGAGGTGCCGTACGTCCTCCAATGAATCCTACTACAGGCTTAGTCATGTTGGCTTTAATCCATTCAGCAGCTTCTTCTTCTGCAGTACCGCCGATTTCTCCAATCATGATGACAGCATACGTATCTTCATCTTCATTGAATGCTTTCAATACATCGATAAAGTCTGTTCCGTTCACAGGGTCTCCACCGATTCCGACTGCCGTTGACTGACCGATTCCCGCTTGTGAAAGTTGGTGAACTGCTTCATACGTAAGAGTACCAGAGCGTGAAACAACCCCTACATGACCTTTTGTATGGATGTATCCAGGCATGATCCCGATTTTACACTCTTCAGGAGTGATGACTCCTGGACAGTTCGGTCCTACAAGTCGAGTTTTCTTGCCTTCCATATAACGCTTAACCTTCACCATATCCAATACCGGGATATGTTCAGTAATACAGATTGCCAAATCAAGCTCGGCATCTACCGCTTCCATGATTGCATCTGCTGCAAACGGAGCAGGAACATAAATGACGGATGCATTTACGCCAGTTGCTTTCTTTGCTTCTTCAACTGTATTGAAAACAGGTACGCCTTCAACCTCAGTTCCGCCTTTTCCAGGTGTTACACCTGCTACGATTTGTGTACCGTATTCAAGCATTTGCTTCGTATGGAAAAGAGCTGTTGATCCTGTAATCCCTTGTACAACAACCTTGGTATCTTTATTAATAAATACGCTCATTAGTCCCCCGCCTTTCTCAGCCTACTTGCTCAACGATTTTTTGTGCGCCGTCCGCCATAGATTCAGCTGCAATGATATTCAGTCCTGATTTATTAAGGATTTCTTTCCCTAAGTCAACATTTGTACCTTCAAGACGAACCACTAGTGGAACTTGAAGACCGATTTGCTTAGCTGCTTCTACAACACCTGTTGCAATAACATCACATTTCATGATTCCACCGAAGATATTGACGAAAATACCTTTAACGTTTTCATCAGAAAGAATGATTTTAAATGCTTCTGTTACCTTTTCCGCTGTCGCACCGCCCCCAACATCAAGGAAGTTAGCGGGATCTCCGCCGTAATGCTTTACGATGTCCATCGTTGCCATGGCAAGACCGGCTCCGTTAACCATGCAACCGATATTTCCGTCCAGGGAAATATAGCTTAAGTCATATTTAGAAGCTTCGATTTCTTTTGCATCTTCTTCTTCATGATCGCGTAATTCAATCACATCTTTCTGACGGTATAATGCATTTGAATCGAAGTTGAACTTCGCATCCAATGCCATTACGTCTCCATCACCTGTTACAACTAAAGGATTGATTTCGACAATAGAAGCATCCTTTTGGACGTACACGTTGTAAAGACCCATCATGAACTTAGCTGCTTTTCCAACAAGTTTTTGAGGAATATTGATATTGAATGCAATACGTCTCGCTTGGAAACCTGTTAATCCAACAACTGGATCAATATACTCTTTTAAGATTTTTTCTGGTGTTTTTTCTGCTACTTCTTCGATTTCTGTTCCGCCTTCTTCAGAAGCCATCAGGACAACTTGGGAAGTCGCGCGGTCCAATACCAGACCTACGTAATATTCTTTCTTAATATCACAGCCTTCTTCAATAAGTAAGCGCTTTACTTCCTTACCTTCAGGACCTGTTTGGTGAGTTACTAAAGTTTTACCGATTAACTCATCTGCATATGTACGCACTTCGTCCAGGCTTTTAGCGATTTTTACTCCGCCGGCTTTACCTCGACCACCTGCATGGATTTGGGCTTTCACTACATATACGCTGGAATCTAATGTCTTCGCCGCTTCAACTGCTTCTTCAGCTGTAAAAGCCACTTTACCATTTGGTACGGATACCCCGTAATTTCTGAGGATTTCTTTACCTTGATATTCATGGATATTCATTTTCCATCCTCCTATCAAACTCTTCAAAAAATAGACTGCGCTTTCATTGTATAAAATGACAGTATATCTGTCTACCATTATGCTAAAAATATTATATTAATTTTAAAATTCTGAACTTAAAACAGTAGAATTACTCCATATGTTCCATTGTTCTTGAAGGGATTATCCTTGAAATTATTATTCTTAAAAAATATAATTTAGTATTCTAATTCTTGTTCTCATTCCGTTTAGGGACATGGAGTATACTAGATTGTCAAACAAATTATCCCTTCCCCGCTATATCCCGATCTAATCGATAGATGAAAGCAAAAACCTCCGCTAGAGCCCCATATAATTCTTCGGGTATTGCTTCTCCTATATCCAGGTTCCCAAGAAGTGAGAGTAAGCTCTTGTCTTCTTGTACCGGTATTTTATGGTCTTTTGCTTGAGTCAAAATGTTTTCAGCAATGATTCCCTTCCCTTTAGCAAGGACCTTTGGAGCTGATTCACTACTTTGATTATAGCCTAAAGCAATCGCTTCTTTTCTTTCAAGAGTGTTTTTCATATCTTTAAATCAACTCCCGAAAACGTTTTAAAGCGTTCTGCCATGATTTTATCAGAAAGCTCAACCTGTTTATCAGGAGCTTTCACCTTTACCATAGATAGTTGATAGTCCAGCTTTTCCAGACCTACTTTTAATCCAGGAATAAATGATCTGGACATTCTCTCTGCGTTTGGGTGGTCATTCCAAACGGTCAAGGAGACCACTCGGTTTTGAACCTGCATATCGATTAATGTCTCTTTCATGATATCCAGCTCTAAATAAAATAAAACCCGGCAGTAGTCTCCATCAATCACACCTTTTTCCTTCTCTTTCCCTGTCCATTGAAGGGTGATATCGGTGCTCTGTCCATATAGAGAAAATGGGAATTGTTGTACGATTGTTAGAAAAGGAGAACTCTCCTGTGATTGAAGCACTTGGTGGTTCATCTTGAGAACAAGATCATCGGCTAGCATTCGAATATCTGAGAGCGGGTGATTTTGACTTAACCGAATGAGATGCTGTTTAATTGTAGGATGATTTTGAAGTTCTTGTCCGTTTTTTTGTAATTGAGCTTCAAAATTAATCCCAAACGTTCCAATTACTTTTTTCAACACCCTTGCCAATTCTTCTCCCTGAATCGTCTGAGTGAGTTCTTGTTCTATCTGTAGGTGTAGTTTTTGAAATAGCTGTCCCATGTTCGATGCAGGTGCGCTTCTTCCATAAGATTGCAAGAGCCTCATATAGTTCATCTCAAAGGACCGCCACTTTCCCTCTCCAACTACTCCCATCAGCTCTTTAGCTGCCACAAAGGAAGGTTCGTCCCTTTCTCCATTTAGTACAGTCTCCGAACTTAATATAATATTAAACCATTTATCGATATGAGTATCAGATAGTTTAGGAAATCCCGGACCCCTGCCGGTAGTCGTTGATAGTAGCTGATTCAGGTCATTTCGAAGCTTTACGGGAGCTGGACCTGGATAATTTGCCAATTGAGTTCTTAGAAGATCTATCTTTCTTTCCAACTCCCCGTGTGAAGACTGTTTCATTTCTTCTAAAACCGTTGTCTTTAACCCTTTCCTCCATTGATTCATAGGAATTTCTTTCGGAATGACTCCCAGTGATTTCAATAGATCAAAATTGCCTAATCGATTAGATAAGGTTTGGGATGAATCAATTAAACTAGATAATGCATTTATCACAAGTTTTTCTGTGGCCAGCCTATTCAACGGTTTTTGGATCCCAGTAAGTAAATGAAGTGTGGCCGTGTCCCTTTCAGTTCCCCTTAACTTTGAAGCCAGCTCATTTAACATGGATAAAATGCTGTCTGTTGATGTTCCAGATCTCATTGAGAGAAAGACCCTTTCAGAAAGCGGCATGTTCCTCTTTGCCATTTCAACCAAGGTTTTTACATTTCCTGAATCTTTCCCTTTCAAATGTTTCTCTCCGAATAAAAGCAGTTCTTTATGAATGGGAATGTTTTTTTTCATTAGTTCCATAACAAATTCAGTCATTTCTTTCCTATTTGTTGATATGGAAAAATGCTGTAATAGATTTGCTGCTGCATGCTTTCCATTTTCTACTCCATTTTGCCCACGGTTTGGGATTAGATGTAGACTTACACTACTTTCAGATTGTTTTACTTCTACCCAATAACGATCTCCAGCTTCCACTGGTGCTTCAATTTTCGCAATAAACCGTTGTCCATTTGCTGACACCACTGCATTGCCCTCTCCTAACAGCTTGTGGACGCTGATAAATAGAACTTTTCCACTTTGAATGGAAAAGGGCTTTTGGTCGAGGGCCTGATTACTGTTAATACCATGAATATGGGTCATATCCCTGTCTCCCGTTCATTGTGAATCATACACGTTTCATTGTTTATTCAGTCCAACCGGCTGCTAATCTATAGCAGCTCCTTCACAGGTGCAAAGCTCTTTCGATGAATGGGCGTCACTCCTAATTTCTTTAGCCCACGTAAGTGATCCTTTGTTCCATATCCTGCATTCTTCTCAAACGCATATCCAGGATAGGTGGTGGCATACTCCTTCATCAGTCTATCACGTGTCACCTTGGCAATGATGGATGCTGCGGCAATGGATATACTTTTCGAGTCTCCTTTAATGATCGACTGACTCGGAAAGGGCGATTGAATTTTCATCGCATCGATCAGTAAATACTCAGGCTGAACCGGCAGGCTGACAATCGCTTCACTCATAGCCTTTATTGTAGCCTGATAAATATTTATGGAATCAATTTCATCCGCATGTACCATTCCTACTCCAATTGATATTGCGTGTTCCCTGATATATTCATAGAAATCCTCTCTTCTTGCTTCTGTTATCTTCTTGCTATCATTTAATCCCGCCAAATAGAAGTCATGAGGCAGAATGACGGCAGCCGCTACCACAGGACCTGCTAAAGGACCTCTACCTACTTCATCGATTCCTGCAATAAGGGTGAATCCTTGCTGGTGAAGTTCACTTTCATATTTAGTAAGGAAGGAAAATTCTTCTCTTTCCTTCTCTCGTTTCAACTGCTCGCGTTCAATCTGTTTTAATAGTTTTTGGACACCAATTCTTTCGTCCTTCTTCAATTCTTCAAGAATCGGATCATGTGCAGATGCAGACTTGATGATTTCCCTTATTTCTTTAATTGTCATATGTACTCTATTCACATTGCTCCTCCTATCTATATCGGATGTACTTCACATAAATAAAGAGGCTGCGCAAAAGAGTTTCCCTCTTTTTACAGCCTCTATTTTAATCGTTCTCTCGCTCAGTCTCACCAATGATATCAAACGTCATGGGTCCTAATTGAACATTTCGAATGTCACGGACGATAATTTCAGATGTCTTGTCATAATTCACTTCTCCACCAGCCATCAGACAGCCTCTTTTAGCTCCAATTTTATCGAAGCTATCCACTACTTCTTCAGGTATTTCTTCGAGGCCGTAGCGCTCTTCTAATCGCTCTGGATAGTGCTCTTCAAGAAATCGCAAACCATAAACGGCGATATCCTGTAAATTCAGGATGGTATCTTTAATGGCACCGGTCAATGCTAGTTTATATCCAACTTGCGGATCTTCAAACTTTGGCCATAATATACCCGGCGTGTCGAGTAGTTCAAGCTCTTTCCCTACTTTGATCCATTGTTGGGCTTTTGTCACTCCAGGAGTATTTCCTGTTTTCGCTATATTTTTTTTAGCCAGGCGATTGATTAAAGTGGATTTTCCTACGTTAGGAATACCGACAATCATGGCTCTTATGGCACGAGGTCTCATTCCTCTTGATCTCATGCGGTCAAACTTTTCTTTTAATATTTCTTTAGCTGCTTGCACTATGACTTGAAGTCCTTTACCAGCCTGTGCATTTACAGCAAGAGCTGTTATTCCTTGCTCTTTAAAATAAGAAATCCACTGATTTGTTCTATTTGTATCTGCCATGTCTGCTTTATTTAACAAAACAAGTCGCGGCTTTTGTCCAATAATTTCTTCTATCATCGGATTTCTTGACGATAACGGTATTCTCGCATCTACTAATTCAATCACAATGTCTACAAGTTTTAACTTCTCAGTAACTTGTCTACGGGCTTTAGCCATATGCCCTGGAAACCATTGTATTGTCATATGACCACCTCCAAACAACTTTTTTCTATTATTTCACGAAACCTATATCTTTAACAGGCCAATAGATCACTTTTGTATCACCAATCACTTCTTCCATTGGAACTGTACCGATGTGACGGCTATCTTTGCTGAAACGGCGATTGTCACCCATCACAAAGATTTCCCCTTCAGGAACAGTGCCTTTTTCAATGATATCATTTAAAGTGAAATCTTCTGTTAACACACCTTCATTTAATTGATCTTTATACTCTTGTAAGTATGGTTCAGTATACGCTTTTCCATTAATATATAATGTATCATTTTTGTACTCTACTTCATCCCCCGGGAGCCCGATGACGCGTTTAATATAGTCCTTTTGTTCAGGTGCATGGAAAACGACGATATCAAATCGCTCCGGCTCCCCTAATTTACTTACAATCATTCGATCTCCATTATGTAAAGTAGGCATCATTGATAATCCATCGACAACAATGGGTGCAAATAAAAAGAATCTGATAATTGCAGCTAAACCTACTGCGATCAACAGTGCCTTCATCCACTCCCACCACTCATTTTTCTCTTTAACCACATCTCCACCACCCAATGTATTTTTCTATCTTTTTCTATTCTACTAGAAATTCTTGTATTTCTCATTAAAAAAAGGTGGCGTCATTAAAATAGGCAGGCCGTCTTCCGCGGACGTTTCATTTATTATAAAATAAAAACTCTTGTAGAATAAGGAAAAGGAGCTTGTCTCCAAGCTCCTTTTCTTACGTTCTTATCGAATTTCTTTAATACGTGCCGCTTTACCACGCAGGTTACGCAGGTAATAAAGTTTCGCACGACGGACTTTACCGCGACGAATAACTTCTAATTTAGCGATTTTTGGTGTGTGTACTGGGAAAGTACGTTCAACACCTACACCGTAAGAAATTTTACGAACAGTAAATGTTTCGCTGATACCGCCACCGCGGCGTTTGATTACTACTCCTTCGTATACCTGAATACGTTCACGAGTACCCTCAACGATGTTAACGTGTACACGTACTGTATCACCAGGACGGAAAGATGGTAGATCAGAGCGAAGTTGTTCTTTCGTAATATCTTCGATTAATTTGTGCATCTTTTTCAACTCCTTCCAACAGATGCTCTTACAAAAGCGATAGATTGCAGCGGAACATCGGGATCAATGGCAACAGGGGAAATCCCCTCAAGCCACAAAGAATATAATATCACACAGCCAACCTGGATGCAATAGCTTATTTAGACTTTCTCCAATCCTCTATCCAGGCTTTTTGTCGATCTGTGAGTGTATAGCTTTCTAATAGATCCGGTCTTCTTTCAAAGGTTCTTCTGAGACTCTCTTTCTCTCTCCATTCATCTATCAGACGATGATTCCCTGAGATCAGCTCATCTGGCACCTTCATCCCCCTAAAGTCCGACGGCCGGGTATAATGGGGATGCTCAAGGAGTCCTGATGAGAACGAATCCTGAATGGGTGAATCCTCATTCCCAAGAACTCCTGGAAGCAGGCGAACTACACTATCGATGACAACCATGGCACCAAGTTCTCCACCCGTTAATACATAGTCTCCAATCGATATTTCGTCCGTTACAACATGCTCCCTGATTCGCTCATCGTAGCCTTCATAATGACCGCATATAAATACGAGATGCTCTTCCTTGGCAAGTTCCTCTGCCTTTTGCTGTGTATAGCGTTCCCCTTGCGGACACATCAGGATGACCCTTGGCTTTGATTGTTGTTCATTCTTTAATGCATCGACTGCATCAAAGATAGGCTGTGGCTTTAATACCATTCCGGCTCCTCCACCGTAAGGATAATCATCAACTTGATTATGTTTATTATCAGCGTATTCCCTGAAGTTAATCACATTGTAGCTTACGGCTTCTTTTTCGTAAGCCTTCTTAAGAATCGATTCACCAAAGACCCCCTCGAACATAGATGGGAATAAAGACAGGACATCAATTCTCATCATGACAACAAGCCTTCCATCGGTTCAATCGTAACCAGCTGTCCCTCTATGTCGATCGTCTTCACGATGTCCTCTATGTAAGGGATAAGGTATTCTTTCCCTCTTTGGCCCTTTACAACCCATACGTCGTTCGCTCCCGGGCTTAGAATCTCTTCTATGGTACCAAGCTCTTCCCCTGCAGTTGTTAAGACCTTACAGCCTACGATTTCGTGGAAATAGTATTCTCCTTCTTCAAGTTCCTGCAATTGGTCTTCCTGCACCTTCAAGATACCTTCTTTAAACTTCTCAACCTCATTGATATTTTCATACCCTTCGAAGGTCAATAAATCAAAGCTCTTATGATTTCTATGAGATTTAATCACGAGACTGATCGGTTCTTGGTTTTGACCTTGAAACAAATAAAGTGTGTTCCCTTTTTGATATCGCTCCTCAGGAAAATCTGTCGTAGAAACGATCTTTAATTCTCCTTTAACTCCATGAGTATTGACAATCTTACCTACTTTAAACCACTTTTCCATCGCTTTCACCTCTTGCATCAACGAATTTCTTTCACAATACCATCTTCAATAATAATTGTCTTAGAAAGTGCTTCCTCTTCCCAATTGTCACCAACTTGAATGTCAACCATACCTTGGACTTCCTTTTCCTTTAGCTCGCTTCCAATAGGAAGGATATTTAATTGCTCTATTTGGAAATCCAAGAGCTTGATCTTTTCAGCCCGCTCATTCAATTCTCTTTCGAAGTGCTGATTTAATTTATGAGACGGGTATTTCTTGCTGCGTTCAATCTTTTTCATTTCGAATTGTAACTGATCGCTTTCCTTGGCTAAATGAAACTTTTGATTTTCATATCGTTTCATTAACAGATCCTTACTCTTTTCGGTTAACACCTGTTTAATCGTAATCGTATGTATCACATTCAAAAGTTCTTCCTCCTCCTTCTATTCACCCCACGCTGTGGTTCTACATCTTAGGGTGTTCTCTTGGGGAGTCTTGGATTTTGCATGTCTTTCTTTAGATAAAAAAGCAGCATAAGCCTATGAAAAAGGGGACTGACGTCTTAAGGCTATATAGTAACCTTTGTGGGTCAGTCCCCTGATTCTATAGAGTCGGTGTTCAAGGTCTTAGGACCCTTTCGTGTAAAGAGCCAAATGCTTGCTTCCTTACTCCACTATCTCTAAGAAGATTTTCTTCTGTTGTGAAGATCCTGCTGCAGCGTATACCACAGTTCGAATCGATTTAGCTACTCTCCCTTGTTTCCCAATGACCTTCCCCATGTCTTCAGGATGCACAGTTAATTTATAGGTTATGCCGTTCGATCCTTCATCAGTTTCAATGTGGACCGAGTCCGGATGGTCAACTAAGGGTTTCACAATCGTTAGAATAAGATCTTTCATCGATCTAATCGATTACTTGCTGTTTTTAGCATTGTGGAATTTTTCCATAATGCCTTGTTTTGAGAATAGGTTACGAACTGTGTCAGATGGTTTAGCACCATTAGATAACCATTTAAGAGCCAACTCTTCATCGATTTTTACTTCAGCTGGTTTTGCAACCGGGTTGTAAGTTCCAACTGTTTCGATTTGACGTCCATCACGTGGTGAACGAGAATCTGCAACTACGATACGATAGAAAGGAGATTTTTTTGCTCCCATACGTTTTAATCTGATTTTTACTGCCATAATTAAAGCACCTCCGAATAGTTTCACACAAGTTAGTATAATATCAAATGTGTATTTTGTTTGTAAAGTGTTTTTTCTTAACAGTTCAATTTTTCTTTTGGAAAATCGAACGAATCGCTTACATAAATGGGAATTTCATCCCTTTTTTCTTACCTTTTCCTTGCATGCCGCTCATTTGTTTCATCATTTTCTTCATGTCCTCGAATTGTTTGAGAAGTCGGTTTACCTCTTGAATGGATGTTCCGCTCCCTTTCGCAATTCTTTTACGACGTGAAGCATTGATGGTTTCCGGATGAATTTTCTCATCCTTCGTCATCGATTGAATGATCGCCTCAACATGACTGATCTGCTTGTCATCGACTTGAATCTTATCCAAGCCCTTCATTTTGTTTGCTCCAGGCATCATTTTGAGTAACTCATCAAGCGGGCCCATCTGCCTAACTTGACCTAATTGCTCCAGGAAATCATCAAAAGTGAAAGACATTGTACGCATTTTTTGTTCAAGTTCTTTTGCCTTCTCTTCATCAACATTGGCCTGAGCTTTCTCAATAAGGGAAAGAACATCTCCCATACCAAGGATTCGTGATGCCATACGTTCAGGATGGAATGCTTCTAACGCATCCATCTTTTCACCCATCCCAACAAATTTAATTGGTTTTTCAGTGACTGAACGGATTGATAATGCAGCCCCGCCTCGTGTATCGCCATCAAGTTTTGTCAGCACAACACCCGAAATGCCAAGATCTTCATTAAAGCTTTGGGCAACATTAACCGCATCTTGACCTGTCATGGCATCCACTACGAGGAATATCTCATCTGGGTTTGAGAGTTCTTTAATTTCTTTCAACTCTCCCATCAGGTTTTCATCAATGTGAAGTCGACCTGCTGTATCAATCAGAACATAATCGTGATGTTCTTCTTTTGCCTTTTCGCTAGCTCTTTTCGCAATTTCAACCGGACTCACCTGATCTCCCAGTGAAAACACAGGTAAGCTTAATTGCTTCCCGATGGTTTCCAGCTGCTTGATGGCAGCGGGACGGTAAATATCAGCAGCCACTAATAGTGGTTTGCGGTTATGTTTCTTTCGAAGCAGGTTCGCAAGCTTTCCAGTGGTCGTCGTTTTACCTGCACCCTGTAAACCAACCATCATAATGACAGTTGGAGGACGTTTAGCGACAGCAATCTGACTTTGTTCGCCACCCATCAAATTTGTAAGCTCTTCCTGAACAACTTTAATGACCTGTTGTCCTGGTGTAAGGCTCTTCATGACTTCTTGTCCGACAGCCCGTTCACTTACTTTCTTGACGAATTGCTTCACCACTTTAAAATTAACGTCTGCTTCCAAAAGAGCAAGACGAACTTCACGCATCATCTCTTTTACATCCGCTTCTGAAATCTTTCCTTTTCCACGGATTTTTTGTATTGTTCCTTGCAGTCGGTCGGCTAATCCTTCAAATGCCATTCATGCCGCCTCCTAATCCAATATTTCAAGATCATCAATGAGTTTTAAACAATGAGAAGAATCGATTGATGATTCTCCTATTTTTTGTCTGAGTTGATCAAGAATCTCGTTGCGTTCTTGAAATTTTTTAAATAATAAAAGCTTTTCTTCGTACTCCTCGATCATAGCCTCTGTTCGTTTAATGTTATCATACACTGCTTGTCGACTAACATTATACTCTTCAGCAATTTCTCCTAAAGAGAAATCATCCAAATAATAAAGGGACATATAGCTTCTCTGCTTAGGAGTTAACAAAGATTGATAAAAATCGTAGAGATAATTCATTCTGGTCGTTTTCTCCAGCACGGATATCCCTCCTTGTTAAGTGAAAAACCTTTACATATGTAAGAATACAGTGTTTACGGGCGTTTGTCAAGGATACTTATGGATTTTTCATAGAGAATATCCCAAACTTTCCACACAAAAGAAGAGTAACCTGCAAGCCGACTTCTTAAAGTCTTCCATCAGGCTACCCTATCGATTCTTGAATCTATTCTTCTTCTTTATCAACCAGGTTAGAGAATAAGCCGTATACATACTTTTCAGCATCGAACGGCTGGAGGTCGTCCATTTTTTCTCCCAGACCTACATATTTCACAGGGATATCGAGCTCGTTTCTGATCGCAAGGACAATACCCCCTTTTGCTGTACCATCCAGCTTCGTCAGGACGATTCCTGAGACATTTGTCGCTTCTTTAAAGGTTTTCGCTTGCACCATGGCATTTTGACCTGTGGTCGCGTCGAGAACGAGTAAAACTTCATGAGGAGCGCCTGGAACTTCTCTTTCAATCACCCGCTTCACTTTTTCAAGCTCTTTCATCAGATTCACTTTATTTTGTAATCTTCCTGCTGTATCACAAATAAGAATATCCGCTTTTTTTGCTTTCGCTGATTGAACTGCATCGAACATAACCGCTGCCGGGTCACTTCCTGCAGCTTGTTTAATGACTGGAACTCCTACACGCTCCCCCCATACTTCAAGCTGTTCGATTGCGCCTGCACGGAATGTATCACCTGCTGCAAGTACCACGTTCTTTCCTTCTTCCTTGAACATATGAGCCATCTTCCCAATGGTCGTCGTCTTTCCTACACCATTCACTCCGACAAACAGCAATACCGTCAGCTGATCATCTTGAATGTTCAGGCTGCTGTCTTCATAACGATCTCCTTGGTAGATTTCAACAAGCTTCTCTGAAATGACTGATTGAACATCTTCAGTGTCTTGAATATTCTTTCGCTTCACTTCAAGCTTCAGTTCGTCTATTAGTTCCATGACCGTGTCAAACCCAACATCCGCTCCGATCAGGATTTCTTCCAGCTCTTCAAAGAATTCTTCATCCACTTTGCGGTATCTCGCAACCAGATCATTGACCTTTGATGTAAAGTTATTTCTCGTTTTACTTAGTCCATCTTTAAATTTCTCTGATACGTTGTCACTCGATTGTGTAAATTTATCTTTAAGCTTCTTAAAAAAACTCAACCTTTCACACCCCACTCATTAAGTTTCTAACAATTCCTTTGTTTCTTGCAGTCTAACTGATACTAATTTGGACACACCGGATTCCTGCATCGTTACACCGTACAGCACGTGTGCTTCTTCCATTGTTCCTTTACGATGGGTAATGACGATGAATTGTGTTTCGTCACTGAATTTCTTTAAATATTGACTGAACCTCTGTACATTTGCTTCATCAAGAGCTGCCTCTACCTCATCCAGTATACAGAATGGTACAGGCCTGATCTTAAGGATTGAAAATAGCAGAGCAATGGCCGTTAGGGCTCGTTCTCCACCGGACATCAGCCCAAGGTTCTGCAGCTTCTTCCCTGGAGGCTGAGCTACTATATCAACCCCCGTATGAAGGAGATCAGATGGGTCTGTCAGTTTCAACTGCGCTCTTCCCCCTCCAAACAATGCTCTAAATACCCCTTCAAATTCAACTTGGATCGCCGTGAAGGTTTGGTCAAAGCGTTTGATCATTTCTGTGTCCATCTCATTGATGACCAGGTAAAGAGTGTCCTTAGCTTCCGTCAGATCATTCTTCTGCTCTACTAAAAATTCATATCTTTCCTTCACTCTTTCATATTCATCGATGGCACCGAGATTAACGGTTCCCAGTTCTTCCAGGGCCAATTTCACAAGTTTCACTTTCTTTCTCGCTTCTTCGACCTCAATCGTTAAGGGGTAGTCTGACTTAGCCGCTTCAAACGAAAGCATATACTCATCACGTAAATGATCAAGTCGATTTTCCAGTTCAACATCCAGACGATTGATTTTCACTTCCTCGTCCCTTAAAGCTCCTACCAACCCTTTGTGCTGACGCTTTAATTCTTTCAACTCGAGCTCCTCGTCTTCAACCGCATGTTGAAGATTTAAGCGCTCTTCCCGTCGTATAGAAATCAAATTTGAAGTTTCTGATTTTTGAACCGAACACTCTTCAGCCTTCTTCCCAATCTGCTCTTCTCCTGAAAAATTATCCTTCATTTGAGTCTGCAGCCACTCCAAATCATCTTGTAAAGTCGCCTTTCGCTTGTTTGTATCAACAATCGTTTCCTGCAGACGAATTAATTGATTGCGACCGTTAACCAATTGCTCGTTTCGTGCGGCCAGGTTTGCTTTTATATCACTGATTTCATTCAATAAAGCATCCTTGGACGTTCGTTCACTATTCTTTTGGAGAGTAAGCTCGCTAATCTTTTGATCGAGCCTTCTAATATCTTCTCCTATTTCATCCAGAGACGCTCTTAATTCTTTCGTTCTAGAATCATGCTTCTCTTTAACCGACGTAAAGTCTTTTTTCTCCAAATCATATAGCGAAAGCCTTTCATCCAGATTCTGCTGGGATAATTCATTTTCACGAAGTTGGGAAAGAAGCTCTTGCTCCTTGAGACGCAAATGCTCTCCTTTCACTCTCATTTCTTCTAGCTTCTTCTCTCTGAAGCTGCTTTCTTCTTTTAATGATTTCACTTGAGATTGAAGCTTTTCAGTCTGGCTTTCCATCGTTGCCAGCTTTTCTTTCATTTCTTCAAGCTCACCTTTTCTGGAAAGAAGCGAATTTTTCTTCTGCTTCACGGTACCGCCGGACATGGACCCACCGGGATTCACCACATCTCCGTCCAGGGTAACTAGACGGTAGCGATATTGTATAAGCTTAGCGATTTCATTTGCTCCCTTTAAATCCTTCGTGATGATCACATTTCCAACCAGGTTCGAAATCACCATTTGGAAGCGATGATCATAATTCAGGAGATCGGTTCCAACTCCTATAAAGGAAGAATGACCCTTCAGCATATTTTTTTGACTATCGGGTATCGATTTCCCTTTGATCACGCTCATCGGTAAGAAAGTAGCACGGCCGTATTGGTTTTTCTTTAAGAAAGCAATGGCTTTTCGGCCATCTTCTTCTGTATCAACTACGATATGCTGCATGGAGGCTGCAAGAGCTGTCTCCATAGCCGTTTCATATGATTTAGGTACGGTTATCAGTTCCGCAACCGCTCCTTGAACCCCAGTTAACTTTCCGTCACGTTCCTTAAGGACTTCTTTCACCCCCTGGAAGAAACCTGTATAATCGTCTTCCATTTCCTCGAGCATTTCTTTCCGGGATTTCGCCTGTTGCAGGAATTGGAAAGCTTGATATAGGGTTTTTTCTTGCTTTTCATATTTTGCCTTCACCGATTCAAGCTTTTGCTGTTCCTCACGATAGAAGAATATGTGCTCATCGATTACCTCTTTTTGCTCCTGCAGCTTTTTCGAAAGTTCTTTATGACTCAGATGCAATTCATCACGTTGAATCACATACTTTTCATTTTCTGCTTCTAATCGGCCGCTTCGATTGGATTGCTGCTCCAGCTGCTGCTCAAGGTACTGAATTTCATTTTTGGCTGACGCCTGCTGATTCAGCTTTTCAATGTAATCACTTTTGAAAGATTCAATTACATCTTCAATATTTTCATTGTAATGCTTAAATTGATTCTGTTTCGTTATGAGCAGCTCTTTTAGTTCCTTAACGTCTGAATCGATAGACTTGAATTCCATTTCTGCTTTTTCTTTTTCAGATGTCAGTTGTTGAATTTGTTCCTCTGCTTCTTCTATCGATTGTTTTAATTGAGCTTCGTTGGAAGACGAATTTTTCTTACGTTCTACTAATACTTGCTTCCTACCCTCAAGTTTCTCCAATTCTTCACTTGTAGCCAGGAGCACTTCCTGAAGATTTGAAATCGACTCATCAAGAGCGGCAATTTTATCACGGGTCTTTGCCAGAACGGCTTCTTTCTTTTGTATACGCGTGGAAAGTGCCAGTTCTTCTTTTCCATGATGTTCAAATTCTTCACTTAGCTTTTCCCACTGCTTATGTAAATCCTCAATATCATAGACCGTCAATGCGACCTCGAACTTCTCCAGCTCTTCTTTTTTCTCCAAATAATCACGTGCCATCGAAGCTTGAATTTTAAGGGGTTCTACCTGCCCTTCTAACTCATGAAGAATGTCATTCACACGATTAAGATTTTCCTGTGTTTCGAATAACTTATTCTCCGCCTTTTTCTTCCGTGTTTTATACTTCAAAACCCCGGCTGCCTCTTCAAAAATGGTTCTACGTTCTTCAGGCTTACTATTTAGAATTTCCTCTACTTTCCCCTGACTGATAATGGAGAACGCTTCTTTCCCTAAACCTGAATCCATAAACAATTCAATGATGTCTTTCAATCGACAAGGTTGCTTATTAAGTAAATACTCACTATCTCCAGAGCGATAGACACGTCTTGTAACACTGATTTCACTGTAATCGATTGGAAGGGTACCGTCTTCATTATCCAAGACAAGGGTTACCTCTGCTATGTTAAGGGCTTTCCTTGAATCACTCCCGGCAAATATAACATCTTCCATTTTTGATCCGCGCAGACTTTTCGCTGATTGCTCACCCAGTACCCAGCGAATCGCGTCTATAATATTGCTTTTTCCACTGCCGTTTGGTCCTACAACAGCTGTAACACCCGGGACAAACTCCACGGATATTCTTTCTGCAAAAGATTTAAACCCCATTACTTCTAGTTGTTTGAGGAACATCTTCTTTCCCCCTATTTAGCGTCTAGCTTTTGTTTTAGCTTCCCAAGAGCCTTCTGTGCGGCTTGTTGTTCAGCTTCCTTTTTAGATCGGCCTTTTCCAATGCCTAATTCTTCATCATTTAAACTGACCCGGGAAATAAACTGCCGGTTATGGGCAGGCCCGCTTTCTTCAAGGATGCTGTATTCAATCATCCCTGCACTGCCTCGTTGGACCAGTTCTTGTAACTGACTCTTATAATCCATCACATGAGAAAAAGCACCGACGTTAATTTTTGGATAGACGACTTTTTCAAGGATTGAAATCACTGTTTCTAACCCTTGATCCAAATATACCGCTCCGATAAACGCCTCGAAGACATCTGCGAGTAATGCTGGTCTTTCCCGACCGCCTGTCATTTCTTCACCTTTACCAAGTAAGATGAGTTCACCGAAATTCATTTCAATCGAGAACTTAACCAGGGATGGCTCACATACTATGGCTGCCCTTAATTTCGTAAGTTCACCCTCACTCATCATTGGATACTTCTTGAATAAAAATTGAGAAACTGTTAATTCCAAAACGGCATCACCAAGAAATTCTAAGCGTTCGTTGTCTTCATAAGGTTTACGACGATGCTCATTCACATAGGATGAATGAGTAAAAGCTTGTTTAAGTAGTTTTTCATCATTAAATTGAATTCCGATTTCATCTTGAAACGTTTTAAACTTACTATCATTTTTATGTCTGGATATTCCTTTGTTTCTACTTTGCTTCCGCATAAGGCACTCCACCTTGCTCTATATGTTCTCTTTTTTCTACTTATCAAGTTTATGCTAAAAAAAGCAATTACGCAAAAGTTTCTTGCGCATCTCAGAACACAAATAAACTTGGTAGAGGTGAGACCTCTACCAAGTTTCAAATGGTTTTGAATGTAAGATCAGCATGTGCTTCTCTTTTAATTCAATCTAACGATTAAGCTTTTGCTTTTATGTAGTTCACAGCATCACCTACTGTGCCGATTTTTTCAGCATCATCGTCAGAGATTTCCATGTCAAATTCATCTTCAAGTTCCATAACCAGCTCAACTACATCAAGGGAGTCAGCTCCTAGATCTTCTTTGAAAGAAGCTTCAAGAGTTACTTGAGATTCATCTACACCTAGACGATCTACGATAATTTTTGTTACACGATCTAATACTTCTGCCATTTTTGTCACCTCCCCTCAAGTATTATAGACATTTTGACCTCTAATGAAAAGAGTATCCACGAAAACAATTTATAAATTATTATTTTTTGCCGTTACATGACCATTCCACCATCGATATGAAGAGTTTGCCCTGTCATATAAGAAGCAGATTCAGATGCAACGAACGTTACCACCTTCGCAATATCCTGAGGATCTCCAAAGCGGCTTAAAGGGATTTGCTTTAACATTTCATTACGTACATCTTCCGGAAGCTGATCCGTCATATCCGTGGAAATGAAACCCGGAGCGATTGCATTTACCGTGATACCTCGGGGTGCCAATTCTCTGGCTGTTGTTTTTGTTAATCCGATCACACCAGATTTAGCCGCCACATAGTTTGCTTGTCCAGGGTTTCCACTTACACCGACAATTGAAGAAATATTGATGATTCGGCCGCTTCTTTGCTTCATCATTTGGCGTGTAACAGCCTTGGTGCAAAGGAAAACGCCTTTAAGATTGATGTTGATGACATCATCCCATTCTGCTTCTTTCATTCTCATTAATAAATTATCCTTCGTGATTCCAGCATTATTAACAAGAATATCCACTGAACCGAATTGGCCAATCGTTTCCTTCACCATCGCCTGAACAGCATCACTATCTGATACATTACATTGTACGGCAATAGCTTCGCGGCCTAAACCTTTAATCTCATCGACGACTTCATTAGCCTTCGCTTCACTACCAGAATAGTTGACGGCTACATTACATCCTTCACGTGCAAGCTCAAGAGCAATCTCCCTTCCGATTCCCCGGGATGCTCCCGTTACAAGGGCAACTTTACCTTCTAAATTCATTTATGCTTCCTCCTTTAACGCTTGGATGGTTTGCTCCAAAGATGCTTCATCTTGAACAGCATACGTTTTCACCCGTCTATTCACTTTCTTCACTAAACCTGAAAGTACTTTACCAGGTCCAACTTCAATGAACGTATCCACATTTAATTCAAGCAATTTCTCAACAGAATCTTCCCATTGCACTGGTGAGTATAATTGTTCGATTAATAACCGCTTGATTTCTTCGCGATTGGTCACAGGTTCTGCCGTCACATTGGCAATGACCGGTACAGCTGCATCTTCAATCGTAATTGAATCCAAAATTGAAACAAACTGATCTGCAGCAGGTTTCATTAATTGAGAGTGGAAGGGACCACTCACTTGAAGTGGAATGACCCTCTTCGCTCCAGCATCTTTGGCTTTCTCTGAAGCAAGTTCCACTCCTTTCACCGTACCTGAAATCACAATTTGACCAGGACAATTTAAGTTTGCCAGCCCTACTGGATGTCCCTCTTCAGTTACAAGATCGGTAATCTCTTTTAGTGGCTCTTTTGCCATACCCAGAACAGCAGCCATCGTGCCTTCTCCACTTGGAACCGCTTCTTCCATGAATTCCCCTCTTTTACGAACAGCATACACCGCATCTTCAAAGCGGAGGGCACCCGCAGCAACCAGGGCGGAATATTCACCTAAGCTATGTCCGGCCGTATAGTCTGCTGTAATACCTTCTGTTTTTAAACGATCCAGAATCGCGATGCTCGTTGTTAATAAAGCTGGCTGAGCATTTGTCGTTTGAGTAAGCTCTTCATGCGGTCCATCAAATATAACACTTGTTAATTCCGATTCCAATCTTCCATCCGCTTTAGTGAAATACGCTTGTACTTCAGGGTATTTGTCAGCTAATTCTTTTCCCATCCCTACAGTTTGAGAACCTTGTCCGGGAAAAATGAACGCAATTTTACTCATGTTATTCTTCACTCCCCTTGATAGTATCTTTAATCGTATTGGAGACATTGTGTTTCACCATTTCCCTTGCCTGTCTCATGGCATTATATAGGGCAACCTCATTTGATGAGCCATGGGCTTTAATCACCGGTGCCTTCAGACCAAATAAGCCCGCGCCTCCATACTCTGTATAATCAAGCATATTTTTCATTTGCTTTAAATCACTTTTCACTAATCCTGCAGCCAATTTATTTTTTGTTGACGATGTGAACGTCTTTTTAAGCATAGAGAAAACAGAAAGAGCCGTTCCCTCAATCGTCTTCAACACCATATTCCCGGTGAACCCATCGGTTACGACTACATCCGCAGGGCCTTCAAGTAAGTCCCTGGACTCTACATTTCCAATAAAATGGATAGGAGCGTCCTTTAATAATTGGAATGTCCTCTTGGTTAATTCATTCCCTTTTTTATCTTCAGTCCCGATGTTTAATAAACCCACGCGAGGATTGTTAATACCCCTTACTCTCTCGGCATATATGCTCCCCATGATGGCATATTGCAACAGATGCTCAGGCTTGGCATCGACATTTGCACCTAAATCGAGCATAAGAAATCCCTTACCATCCAGTGTTGGAAGTGTAGGTGCCAAGGCAGGTCGTTCAATTCCATCAATTCTGCCTACAATGAACAATCCAGCTGTCATAAGGGCACCTGTATTCCCCGCTGAAATACAAGCATCCGCTTCTCCATTATTGACCGCTTGTGCCATCAGGACCATCGATGCATTCTTCTTGCGTTTGACGGCTCTTACGGGTTCGTCTGTTGCCTCGATCACTTCATCCGTATGAACGATTGTCAATCGTTCATCTGGTGTGATGTACTGTTTGATTTGATTTTCATCTCCGTATAATATCACTTCTATATCATTGAATTCACTTAATGCCCTTTTTACACCAAGAACTATTTCTTTAGGAGCATGATCTCCGCCCATTGCATCTACGGCTAACTTCATCTATGCTTCATCCTTTGCAGATTTTTTAGAGCGATACATCTCAAATTCACCTGTGAAAACCAGTTCGCCACCGACTACACTTTGAACTTCTACGGTTGTTCGATCCTTTTGATCTTTCATATGTATCACTTTCGCTTTCGCAACAACACGCTCACCTTCCTTTACAGGTCGGGTAAATCGGATCGTTGACTTGGCTGTTAACGCTAGATCATCATTAATTACGGCAACGGCAAGAGAGTTCGCTTGAGCAAATAAATGATGCCCCCTCGCTATCCCATTTCGTACGAAAACATGCTCGTGTTTCACATCAAAAATAGAAATCGCACTCTGATCTAACTCTATATCAATAATTTCTCCAATAATCTCTTCAATAGGTAATGATTTCACTTCATCTTCAAATGATTTCTCTGCGACATATTTAATCCGTTCACGAAGTTCAGGGATTGATAGTTCCATACGATCCAACCTGATTGTCTGTACACTCACTCGAAAACGTTCAGCTAATTCTTCATCTGTTATGAAAGGATTTTCCTTTATCGTGTCTGTAAGGTTTCCTTGTCTTTCCTTCTTTGAAAGTCTCAATATCAACACCGTCCAGTATTAGTACTAGGTACTAATAGTAGTATATAATCAAAAAAAGCAGATTGCAAGAAATAATCTCACAATCTGCCTGTCTAGTCTAGCTTTTCACCCTCTAATATCCCCGCTGCGGATAAATACTCCCTGAGCGGTTCATATTCGGGATCCTTCCAAAAATGATCGGAATGAATTAAGCCTGCAGCATCATCTCTCGCAACTTCCAACGCACGATAGTCATGCACCATATCAGCCACTTTAAACTCAGGGAGCCCACTCTGTTTTCTTCCAAAGAAATCCCCTGGACCCCTTAGTTCAAGATCTTTTTCACTCAAAACAAATCCATCATTGGTTTCTGTCATGATCTTCATTCGTTCTTTTCCAACTTCGGTTTTCGGTTCGGCAAGAAGAATGCAATAGGATTGATGTTCACCGCGTCCAACCCTTCCCCTTAACTGATGAAGCTGAGACAACCCAAAGCGCTCGGCATCATATATCAGCATGAAAGTAGCGTTCGGAACATTCACACCAACTTCGACAACCGTGGTGGATACTAGTACTTGTAGATGGTTTGTACTAAACTCCCTCATCACTTCATCCTTTTCGTCGGGGTGAAGCCTTCCATGCATCAAGCCGACGTTGTAACGTGCTTCAAAGTAGTGCAGCAATTGATTGTAAACATCTATCGCATTTTGAACATCCAGTTTGTCCGACTCTTCAATCAGCGGACATATCACATAGGCCTGCCTGCCTTGATCCAACTCCTTGTCCATAAACGAAAGCACCCTTGGTAGCATATCCGCTTTAGCCCAATAAGTTTCAATCACCTTTCTTCCTGCTGGCATTTGGTCGATTATACTTACATCCATTTCACCAAACACCGTTATGGCTAGAGTCCGTGGAATCGGAGTCGCTGTCATAAATAATACATCAGGACTTTCCCCTTTTTCCCTGAGTACACGTCTTTGATTTACCCCAAAGCGATGTTGTTCATCGGTTACAACCAGTCCCAGATGCTTAAATTGAACATCCTCCTGAATAAGTGCATGCGTTCCAATAAGAATATCAATTTCTCCGTCTTTTAATTTTTCTAATAAAAGCCTTCTTCTTTTTCCTTTTACCGAACTTGTTAACAGGGCTACAGAAAGACCCACAGGTTCCAACAATTCACTCAGAGAGTTTGCGTGCTGTTCAGCCAGAATTTCTGTAGGAACCATTAAAGCCCCTTGATATCCTGCGGTTACACTGGAGTATAATGCAATTGCCGACACGACAGTCTTCCCGGATCCAACGTCACCCTGTAAAAGGCGGTTCATGCGATAAGGGGACTTCATATCTGCTGAAATTTCATTTACCACGCGCTTTTGTGCATCAGTTAAAGGAAATGGCAAAGAGTCAATAAACTCTTTGACCTTATCTAAATCATAATGCTGTTGCACTCCAGACGAATGTTCTCTTTCAAATTTTCTAAGCGCCTGCATTTTCAGTTGAAACAACAAGAACTCTTCATACACAAATCGTCTTCTTGCCTGCTTCATGTCTTCGGTGGAATCTGGAAAATGCAGATGGTAAAGAGCATCATTTCGACTTGCCAGCTTATATTTCTCCATTAGATGATGAGGCAAGTTCTCCGTCAACAAATAACTGTAGTCCTGAAAAGCCTTTTTAATGAATTTTCTAAGTGTGTTGTTTTTTATTGTGCCTTTTAATGAATAAACAGGTTCAAAATCCCCCTGTTTCCCATGGGGGCCAGACTGAAAATATTGAACTGTTATGATTTGCCTGTTCTTATCCCATTTCCCTGTAACCGTCACCGTATCGTGAAGGTTTATTTTCTTCTTTAAATACGGCTGATTAAAAAATACGGCCTGAACTAAATTTCTTCCAACCAATATTCGCAGGGTTAAACGGGATTTTTTTCTCCCATAATACATTAATGCAGGTTCTGAATGGACCTTCCCTTCCACTGTGACACGCTCATCATGGGCCACTTCTTCCAAGTCTCGAAGCCTGAAATCCTCGTACCTGTAAGGCAGGTATTCTAACAAATCCAGAACAGAAAAAATCCCCATTGCATTCAGCTGTACAGCTGTTTCTTCACCAATCCCCTTGATGTCCTGGATCGTTAGTCCTTCATTATGAGTCTTCACGTTTATTCAGGGAAACCCCAAAGATTTTCGCTTCAAGCTCCCTGCCTGTAGGGGTGGCAGCCAATCCTCCTTGAGCCGTTTCACGGAGAGCCACAGGCATTGTTTGACCGATTTTGTACATGGCGTCAATCACTTCATCACATGGAATACGACTCGTTATGCCTGCAAGTGCCATATCAGCAGCAACCATCGCATTGGCCGCTCCCATTGCATTCCGCTTCACACAGGGTACCTCAACGAGTCCCGCAACCGGGTCACACACAAGCCCTAACATATTCTTTAAGGTGATCGCCATGGCCTCAGCGGATTGGCTGGGGGTTCCTCCTGCCATTTCAACGATCGCTGCTGCTGCCATTCCACTGGCAGATCCAACCTCAGCCTGACATCCACCCGCTGCACCTGAGATGGAAGCGTTATTCGCTACAACAAACCCAAACGCTCCAGACGCAAACAAGAAGCGGATCATTTCATCCTTTGTAGGATTCAGCTTATTTTTAACAGCGAACAATGTTCCTGGAACAACTCCTGCAGACCCTGCAGTTGGCGTCGCACAAATCGTCCCCATTGCAGCATTCACTTCATTGGTTGCTACCGCTTTACTTACTGCATCCAGGATGGTGTCTCCGCAAAGAGAGCGGCCTTTTTCAATATATTTTTGTAAAAGCACAGCATCCCCGCCTGTTAAACCTGAATGTGATTTCACACCTTCCAGCCCTCTGGCTACAGCCTGTTCCATCACTTCAAGATTCCTCTCCATTTGACTGTATACTTCATCAAAGGTTTTGCCTGTAAATTCTATTTCTTGTTCAATCATAATATCAGAAATTTTCTTATTTTGACTTTCAGCAAGTTCTACTAACTCTGCTACATTTCGAAACATTAAAATGACCTCCTCGCCTGAATGTAAACGCTATCATTATAGTAATTGATTAATCGGAAATCCGGGTTACTTGAGTAATATTGGGCAGTGACGTTAATTCATTGATGACAGCTTCATCAATCGGTTGATCCACTTCTATTGTCATCAATGCCATCTGACCCTTTTCTTTACGCGAAACATCCATATGACCGATATTCAATTGATGTTTGGCAATGATATTGGATACAGATGCAATCGCCCCAAATCGGTCGTCATGAACGACCAGAATAGCAGGATGATGACCTGACAATTTGAGTTCAAATCCGTTAAGTTCGATAATTTCAACTTTCCCTCCACCAATGGAGATACCCACTAATTCGATTTCTCCTTTGTCATCACCCATCCGGATACGAGCGGTATTCGGATGATCCGTAATGGCATCTTCCTCTTGAAACTTGATCTTTATCCCTTTTTGCTTTGCTACATTGATTGATTCGATAATTCGTTCATCATATGTATCATAATCGAGGATTCCACCTACAATGGCTACATCTGTTCCATGACCCTTGTACGTTTTTGCAAATGATCCATAAAAGGATATCTTCGCCCATTTCGGTTCCCTGCGAAACAGGTTTCTCGCCACTCTTCCTATTCTGGCAGCACCAGCCGTATGTGAGCTTGATGGACCAATCATAACAGGACCGATAATATCAAATACACTTTTGTATTTCATGACTTTTCCCCCTCACTTAACATCCAAACTATACAACCATTCTAACATAATTGAAGGGGACAAACTCCACATAGAGCTGCCCCCCTTCCTTTATTCCTTATTCAACTGAGAATATATAGGAGTAAAGTGGTTGTTTACCATTATGAACTTCCACTTCCACATCTTCATAATGCTCTTCTACATACTCTTTTAATGAATGCACGTCCTCTTCTGTTACATCTTCACCATATAGAATGGTTAAAATTTCGGAGTCTTCATCCAGCATTTCCTCTAATAAGCTTTGCGCCGACTTTTGACGGTCATGATCAGAAATAACAATCTTACCTTCTGCGATTCCCATAAAGTCATCTTTCGCAATGGCAACACCATCAATATTCGTATCTCTTACAGCAAACGTGATTTGACCCGTTTTGACCTGCTTTGAAGCTTCAGTCATTAACTGCTTGTTGTCTTTAACAGAGGCTGATGGATTAAAAGCAAGTAATGCAGCCATTCCTTGAGGTACTGTCTTCGTTGGGACAACAGCTACTTCCATTTCAAGAACTTCTGCCGCTTGATCTGCTGCCATAATAATGTTTTTATTATTCGGCATGATAATGACTTTCTTCGCATTCACTTCTTCTACAGCTTTCACGATATCCTCCGTACTTGGATTCATCGTTTGACCACCTTCAATCACAGCGGTAGCGCCGATGCTTTTGAACAACTCGGAAATCCCTTCACCCATCGCAACCGTAACAATGGCAAAGTCAACTTCTTTTGGTGCAGCAGGAGCTTGTTCTTTCACTGGCTTCGTTTCACCAACGATGCTGCTGTGCTGTTGTCTCATGTTCTCAATCTTGATATTGATGAGACTTCCGTATTTATGACCATATGTCAATACATCACCAGGTTGTTCAGAATGGATATGTACTTTAGCTAATTCATCGTCACTTATGACAAGCAGGGAATCACCGTATCCGCTTAAATCCTGACGGAAACCTTCTTCATCAAATGATTGTTTGCCTTGTTCAAATCTGACCATGAATTCTGTGCAATAGCCAAATTCAATATCCTCCGTACTCATGAAATCTTGAGCTGTTTTATGATGCTCAGCACTCACGAGATCATTCATGGAAGGTAATGAGGCTTGATTTGAAACCTTTTCTCCCTTAAGCTCAGCTAAAAATCCTTCATATACGAATAGTAGTCCTTGACCACCACTATCAACCACTCCCACTTCCTTTAGAACAGGAAGTAAATCAGGTGTACGATTTAACGAAGCCTGAGCCTCATCGACGATTGCCTGCATTAGCTTTACGAAATCATTTTCTGTTTCAGCTACAGAAACACCTTTTCTTGCAGCATCTTTCGCAACCGTTAGAATCGTTCCTTCAACAGGTTTCATAACTGCTTTATAAGCCGTTTCTACACCTGTTTGAAGTGCATTGGCAAATTCTGCACTTGATAAGGATTCTTTCCCTTCAATCGCTTTACCAAAGCCTCTGAACAATTGGGATAAGATAACACCTGAGTTACCTCTTGCTCCCATCAATAACCCTTTTGAAAGAGCAGCAGCCACATTTCCAATATGACCTTGAATATGATTTTGAACTTCCTTCGCACCAGAAGTCATGGATAAATTCATATTTGTTCCAGTATCACCATCAGGAACAGGAAAAACGTTCAGCGCGTCAACCAGCTGCGCATGGGCAGATAATTGAGTGGCACCTTGTATCACCATTTCAGCAAAACGTTTTCCTTCCAAAGATGTAATCGACACGAATCTTCCTCCTCACTACGGGTTCGTGACACGAACCCCCTGCACAAAAATATTTACTGAATCTACCGCCAAGCCGACGGTCTTATCAAGAGTATATTTAACCTTGGATTGTACATTATGAGCAATCTCAGAAATTTTTGTACCATAACTCACAATAATATACATATCAATATGTACTTCCTCTTCATC
Source organism: Rossellomorea sp. H136 (assembly GCF_056838065.1). Lineage (NCBI taxonomy): Bacteria > Bacillati > Bacillota > Bacilli > Caryophanales > Bacillaceae > Rossellomorea > Rossellomorea sp. H136. The sequence goes on along the minus strand of NZ_CM166371.1, from coordinate 2,002,102 downwards.
TTGACGAACAATCACTCCGCGAGTGAAATTTTCCTTACGTAAGATATCTGTGAAACCGTCTTTAATTTGGTTCTTTGAAGCCATTCCAACAATTCCGTAGCAATCCACCGCTGCACCTCCAGCAATCATTGCAATGACATCATTCGTAATATCAATTTGTCCGTACTGCGTTTTCAATTCGATGGACATGGAATGTTTTCCCCCTTTAATTACATGCTTGGCTAAAAACATTTTACTATAAGTATGCTGTTTTTGAAAGCTAAACTATTATCTCTACATGATTTGTCGGGTCATGCCCACTATTTTTTCCTTAATATGCAAAGATTAATCATTTTTACTTCAGGTGAAGTGAGTGTTGATACTCGTGTTTTAGAGAAAGGATTAGTCATGTTCCAGATACTTAATCAAGAAATGCCCTGATTTTCTTTGTGTCTAGCAGATCACTTTGCCCTAATCCTCAAGAAGATAGAAAAAAGACGCCTAGAAACTAGACGTCTTCTCGTTTTAAGTATTATACGCGTTCAACTTTACCAGATTTCAACGCTCTTGCAGAAACCCATACTTTCTTAGGCTTTCCGTCTACAAGAATTCGAACTTTTTGCAGGTTTGCACCCCAAGTACGCTTGTTCGCATTCATTGCGTGAGAGCGAGCGTTACCTGAGCTAGCTTTACGGCCTGTTACTACGCATTGTTTTGCCATAATATATTCCCTCCTCACTAACAAGAAGCTGAAGTTAATTTCAGTTCCACATTTCGCTTATTATCATAAAGATACTTTAATAATTTATCACACAACTTTCTATAATGCAATACTACAATTAAAACCTTTCAAGAAAAAATACTTTACACCAAGAAAAGCGGAAGGGGCTCGCCCTGAGGCGACAAGCATAAGGCGAACTAAACGGAAAGGCGCTTTTTGTCTTTTTGGTTAGTTTGACTTTTAACCTCGAGCCTCAAGCCCCTGGAGGACTCAACTCAGCCTAAAAAACATGTCCAGGGCACTATTGTAGGCCCTTATCATCATTTCCCTATTACCATATAGCAATTATACTCTCATTTATCTCAAACCCACTTCTCTTTCTTCAAAAACAAAAAAGAAGATGGCAAAAGCCACCTTCAACAAACCATTTATTCTTTTTTAAACGTTCCTAACATCGCCCTCACAAGTCCACCCAAGAATTTTGGTAATTTGATTGTATAAAAGCGCATTTTTAGTCCCTCCCCACAATCTAAAGAACGTAATGTTTCGCTTGACAACAGTTTAGTCTATTCAAGCAGTCTCAGTTAAGTACGTCTTCTTTTCTACCTGGTTTTTAGAAGCTTTAATCACTGCTTCTTATCACCATTAATATGCCATTTGAAAAGGAAAAAGTACCAGATGATTGTATAAGTTCATTACTAATACATAGTGTGGAACCTCTGAAAATATTCCGTTTTTTTAATGGATATTTAAAGCCTGAGAGGGTGATATTCTCAACAAAATCAGTGACGGGAACAAAGGAAATATAGTGTAAATCCTTGTTTTTCTCCACGGAATGTTCCCCTGCTGATGCGAGGTAAAGTCGATTTTGTACATCGATGATTTCCACCTGAATATCCTTTTCCACTAGGCTTGGCATCATGAGTAATTGAAGATTTCCCATGAAGTGATCAAGGCGTCCTCCAGTCGCACCAAATATGTTAATATTGTCTGGGTTCTGATCGATGGCCCAGTTTAGGGCAAGTTCAAGATCCGTTTCATCCTTTTCAGGCTTATAGCGATTGACTTCCTGGACTTTTTCTTGAATCAGAATCCATTCCTCATCGGAAACCGAATCAAAATCCCCAAATGCTACCCATGGTTCTATGGACTGTTCCAATAGTGTATATACTCCCCGATCGACCCCTATCCACTTCACTACTTCCCCGTCGTACACCTTCAATTCAGGGATATATCTTCCTGGACCACTTGCGACTATATTGATTATCATTATCTCCACTCCTTTTCTACAAAAATGGACTGACCCAAAAGGATCAGCCCCTGTCGTCTCTTATACAAGAGATCTCTTTAATTCTTCGATTGCCGCCCCTCGATCGCTACGGTTGTAGATGGCAGAACCAGCTACAAACACATCAGCTCCTGCTTCAGCACAAATGGCTGCCGTTTCAGGGTTAATGCCTCCATCAACTTCTATTTCAAGTGTTGGGTTTACTTCATTCGCCCATTCACGAATTTGTTTGATCTTCGGAACGACAGACGGAATAAACGATTGTCCACCAAATCCAGGGTTCACAGTCATAAGCAGAACCATATCGACATCTTGCAAAATCGGCTTGATCATTTCTGCCGGTGTTGCAGGATTTAGGACGACTCCCGCTTTTACGCCTTTGCTTTTGATCATCTGAATCGTTCTATGCAAATGGGGATCTGCTTCTACATGGACGGTAAGATAATCAGCTCCAGCATCTGCAAAAGCTTCAATATATTGACCTGGATTTTCAATCATAAGATGAACATCCAGTGGTAACGTTGTTAACGGTCTAATGGCTTTCACGATCATTGGACCCAATGTTATGTTCGGAACGAAGTGACCATCCATCACATCCACATGGATATAATCGGCTCCCCCTTTTTCAACATCTTTAATTTCATTCCCTAACTCTGCAAAATTAGCAGACAGAATGGAAGGTGCGATTTTCATATTTAGTACCTCGGCTTTCTATCTTTTATTTCTTTGTGGAACGTTAAATAGTGATCATAACGGTAAGTAGGGATTTCTCCTGCTTCTACGGCAGCTTTAACGGCACATTTCGGCTCATTGATATGGAGGCAGCCCCTAAATTTACAGTCCTCGGACACTTCAACCATTTCAGGGAAGCATCGTGGCAGCTCATCTATTTCAAGCTCTGAAAACTCCAATGAACTAAACCCAGGGGTATCCGCTACTAACCCATCTTCAATATCAATCAGTTCAACATGACGAGTCGTGTGTTTCCCCCGGCCTAAGTGGGATGAGATCATAGCCGTCTTTAATTCAAGTTCAGGTTTTAAGGCATTAAGCAAGGACGATTTCCCTACTCCGGATTGCCCTGCAAACACAGAAATTTTATCACGTAAATACGGAGTCAATTCCTCTACACCATGCTCCGTTTTCGAAGACGTCATCAGGACTTCATACCCGAATGAGCGGTAATCCTTCACAAATCGTTCAATTTTGTTTGTTTGATCAGATGTAAGTAAGTCCATCTTGGTTACACAAATAAGCGGTTCTATTTCTTTACTCTCTACCAACACAAGAAAGCGGTCAAGTAAAGCCGGGCTAAAATCCGGTTCGCTTGCAGAGAAGACCAATATCGCTTGATCGACATTTGCAATCGGGGGACGTACTAACTCATTCTTACGGTCACAGACCTTCAGAATGTATCCATCCGTTTTGTTCTCCGCTTGAAATTCAACATAATCACCCACCAGGGGTGTTATTTTATTTATACGGAAATTACCTCTGCCCCGACATTGTGTAACGCTTCCTTCTGAAAGCACATAGTAAAATCCACTTAATGCTTTAACAATTTTTCCTTCAGGCATTCGAAACCTCCTATTCAGAATATATTATAAAAAATAATTAAGTCGTCTGAGTTATGTATCACTACTATTATAAATGAAAACAAGAGGACTGTCCCGTTAGGTTCATTTAAACCCGGGTACAGCCCTTTGTCAATTGTCATTTATTCATCTTTAGGATACTCGACAGTACCTGTTTTATACTCTTGACCGTCTCTCAATATTCGATATTCCCCTACTGTACCTTCTTCCAATGTAAAGGTAAGGGTGAACTCCGTATCCTTCGTAATACCATCGATCTGATCCGGTTCACTATCCTCAAAAGTACTATCCTTGTCCTTAATTAGTATTTCCACAGGTTGAGGGGTGCCATCATTTTTTGTATAAGGAACTGTTACCTTTAATGTTTCTACCTTGGTCGGTACTTCCTTCGGCGGCTCAGGACCCTTAGACATGATAACGTAAACATCCTCACCTTTACTAATCGGAGTACTCGCAACCGGCTTATGAGAAATCACCCTACCTTCCTCAACCTCATCTGAAAATTCTTCACTCTGAACAATGATATTTATTCCATTCGAAGCTTCATATTTATCAAGTGCAGTTTGATCAAAACCTTCCAAGCTTTCCAAATCAAACTTCTCAGTTCCCTTACTCACTGTAAAGGTAATTGTCGTTTCTTCTGCCACGACCTCTACTCCAGGTGACGGATCCTGATTGAGAATGGTTCCTGCAGGTTCTCCTTCATCGAATTCTTCTTCTTTTTCTATCGTGAAACCTTTTTCTCCAAGTTCAGAGGACACTTCTTCAAAATCTTTTCCGACATAGTCCTCGACTTCCACTTTTTCTTTTCCTGTACTTACATAGATATCGATAGCCGTACCTTCATTCGCCATCCGTCCTGCCTTTGGGTTTGTCTTGATTACAAAACCTTCAGGAATCGATTCATGGGATTGTTTTTTTGTTTCTCCGACGACAAACCCCTCTGAAACGATGGTGGAAATGGCTTCAGTTTGATCTTTTTCAACCACGTCCGGTACCTGGACCTCCTTTGGCCCCAGCAGCTCAGGAACAAAGGTAACAGCAGCAACTCCTAAAAGAATCAACAAAAAGAACAAACTAATAATGAATATCGGCCACTTCTTTTTACCCTTTTTCTTAGGATCACCCTTCTTGTTTTTCTTCTTGCCTTTCTTCTTACCGTCTTGGACTGGAGGAGTCGGCTTCGTTTGAAGTTTGTCTGTGTCCGCTTGATGATGAACAATCGTATCATCTAGATTCGAATACGCCTTCTGATCAGTAATGACAGGAATTGCTTTTGTTGCTTCGTCATCAAGGGGAACGGCAAATTTAGGCTCATTTATCCGACCAGGGTCAAGCGCTGAAAACAGATCTTCATCCATCTCCTCCAGGCTCTCGTACCGTCTGAATGGATCCTTGGCCGTTGCTTTTAATACGATATTTTCAACGCTCTGGGGAATATCAGGATTCCACCTTTTTAATGATGGTGTTTCCGATTGCAAATGCTTTAAGGCAATCGAGACCGCTGATTCTCCAGAGAAAGGCAGTCTTCCCGTTAACAATTCAAACATGACGATTCCCAGTGAATAAATATCAGATTTTTTCGTAGCCATTCCGCCCCTTGCCTGTTCAGGAGAAAGGTAGTGGACCGATCCCAGGACTGAATTGGTCTGGGTGATCGAAGTGGCACTAAGAGCCATCGCGATCCCGAAATCCGTTATCTTCACATTTCCTTCTTCATCAAGAAGGATATTATGGGGTTTAATATCCCGGTGTACAATATGATTCTGATGAGCATGAGACATTGCTAAGGTTAACTGCTTCATAATATCCAGCGCTTTGTCTACATGAACAGGTGAATGTTGCTGTATGTATTGCTTTAAGGTCATACCATGGACATATTCCATGACAATATAGTATAGATCGTCTTCTTCTCCTACATCATATATACTCACAATGTTCGGATGAGTCAAGCTAGTAGCAGATTGAGCTTCCCGTTGGAATCGTTTAATGAATTCCTCTTCATTGGCAAAATCGATCCGGAGCATTTTAATAGCCACTTCACGATCCAAAATCACATCGTGAGCTAAATAAACGTTGGCCATTCCTCCGCCGCCGATTAGTTTAATGATTCTGTAACGCCCACTGATGCGCTTTCCTTCCATCATGTTATCACCCGCTTTCCGTTTCAGCGGCAAACTCTACAATTACTACGGTAATATTATCTTCACCGCCATATTCATTGGCTAAATGAACAAGCGACTCTCCTTTACTCTCAAGGGAGTGGTCCTGAACCAATATCTCTTTCATTTCTTTTTGGGAGACTTTATTAGAAAGACCGTCTGAACACAATAAAATAACGTCTTCTTCTTCAAATATTATCGTTTTAATATCCATCGTAATTGAAGCTTCCGTACCTATCGCTCTAAGTATCACATTTTTTCTTGGATGATGCTCTGCATCTTCTTTTGAAATTTCGCCGCTTCTGACTAATTCATTTACAAGTGTATGGTCTTCTGTTAACTGATGAAAACCATTTTCATTCAGTATATATCCTCTGCTGTCACCAATATTGACAATAGTTGCAAACAAGGAGGTGCAAATGGCTCCAACGAGAGTCGTCCCCATTCCTTCACACTCTGGATTAGACTGAGAATAAGTATATACTTCTTTGTTTACTTCGTTAATAGTTGATTTTAACCAATTTTCGGCTTCATCAGCGGTGTGAAACTTCTCTGTTTTCTCCCATAAGTCCTTTAAGATGGAGATGGTAAGCTCGCTGGCAACGTCTCCGGCTCTGTGGCCGCCCATTCCATCTGCTACAACAGCTAAATGATCGCCATGATGATTCACGAATACGCCGGCACTATCTTCATTTAGTTGACGCACTTTCCCTTTGTCCGTAAAATATACAGTTTTCACTTATGTCACCTCGTCTCTTCTTCTGCACCTGTTTAAAGTAGCTCCTTATACTCATAGTAGGGTGCAACTTTAGTTCAAAAAAATGAATTCACTTTGATTATCTTCGTTAAATACATTCAGCTTGCCATTCGTTCCGAATGGGAGCTGAATAGGTTGATAATGAAAAGAGAGAATATTTTCAGCTTTTATCACTTTTGATGAAATAAACATATGATTACAAAGTAATGGATAATCAAAGATTCATTAAGGGCTATTGTACTTTTACGACTTTTCTGGTGAATTTTCCTGCTTTACTTTCGACATTTGAGCAATTTCGACTTATTTTTTTCTAAAGCATGAAATAAAGAATCCATCCCCGCCAAAATCCTGAGGAAATACTTGTAATTGATTTTCTTTAATAAATGGTGTGATGGAATCCGGAAGTTCATCTAATGGTTGAGGAACAAATTCTGGATGATCACTTAAGAAAGCCGATACAGTACCTTCATTCTCATTTTGGTCCACAGTACAAGTGCTATAAACTAACAGTCCATCTTTTTTTAACAATGGTGCAACGGCTGAAAGAATGTACAGCTGAATCTTTTGCAGTGATAGAAGATCGGATTCTTTTTTAGCATATTTTATATCCGGTTTTCTTCTTAATACACCTAGTCCAGAACATGGGGCATCCACTAGAATGCGATCGAAGCTTCCTTTTTCAAACTTCTCTCCTGCTTTTCGACTATCAAGGGTTGCAGTCTTTACATTATTTAATCCAAGACGAGTTGCATTTTCGTCAATTAATTTGACCTTATGCTTGTGTAAGTCCAATGCATGGACTTCTCCGGTTCCTGATAGTTTTTCGGCTATGTGAGTCGTTTTCCCCCCTGGTGCTGCGCATGCATCTAACACTTTCATCCCTTGTTCAAGCTTTAAAGCATAGGAGACAAGCATGGAACTTTCATCTTGGATGGTGAATTGTCCGTTACGATATTCATCTGTTTTTGCCAGATTCCCTCGAAGTGACTGGATCGCTTCCGGAACAATCGGGCTTTCTTTCACTTCATTTCCATTATCCGTCAAGAGTTGGATAAGCTCTTCTCGAGTGATTTTGGTTGTATTCACCCGTGCCGTTTGATTAGGTGCGATTAAATTGGTTTCACACATTTCTTTCGTTTTCTCCAGGCCAAATTGCTCTCCCCATCTCTTCACAAGCCAATAAGGATGACTCGTTTCGATGGCCACACGCTCGATTGGATCTTTAATAGTGTCAAGGGAAGGAAGCCCTTTCCTTTGCACAGAACGCAAGACCCCATTCACCAACCCTGAAATGCCTTTATGCCCTCTCTTCTTAGCAATTTCTACAGCTTCATAGAAAACAGCACGGTCAGGAATTCGATCTAAGTACACAAGCTGATAGAGGGATAAACGCAATAGATGACGAACCCACTCATCCAACTTCCCTTTAAGAAATGGAGCTAAATAGAAATCCAGCGTCATTTTCCGTTGAATGGTTCCATATGTCAGCTCCGTTAATAACCCAATATCCTTTCTTGGCAGCTGATTTTTTTCAATCACAGAATTGAGTAATAAATTACTGTACGATTGATTTTTTTCTACTGCTTCAATGACATCAAGTGCTGCTTCACGGACGGTCTTATTTCGTTTACTCATTAGTCTCTCCTAACATCATTCCTGCTTTCAGGTGAGAACCTGCTCCACGCAGATAATCCTTTGCACTCATTCTCTTTTTCCCCGAAGGCTGTAAATCGGTTATTTTTATTCCTACTGAAGTGCCTGTAGAAACAACGAATCCATCCTCTTCAATCTTCATGATTTCTCCAGGAGCAGCAGAAGTTCCGCTGACTTTTTCTCCCCACCAAACTTTGATCACTGAATTTTCTAATGTGGTGTACGCAACTGGCCAAGGGTGAAGTCCTCTAATATGGTTGTAGATTTCTTCTCCACCTTTCGTCCAGTCAATTTTTTCTTGTTCGCGTTTGATGTTTCGTGCAAACGTCGCTTTTGAATCATCCTGCTTGACCGGGGCTATGTCCCCTGCCAATAATTTGGGCACCGTTTCAATGAGTAACGCTGCACCTGCAACGCTTAATTTATCGTGTAGGGTTCCGACATGGTCACGTTCTTCAATATCCACTTCCACTTGACTAATAATGTCACCTGCATCAAGCTTTTCGACCATATACATGATGGTGATGCCCGTTTTCTCTTTTCCTTGGAGAATGGAATAATGAATGGGCGCTCCCCCTCTAAGTTCAGGAAGTAAAGAGGCGTGAACATTGATGCATCCATACTGAGGGGCTTCCAATAATGCGTTGGGAAGAATTTGTCCGAAAGCGGCCGTTACGATAAGGTCAGGTTCTAATGCAAGCACTTTGTTTAACTCATCTTCATCCTTAATTTTCTCTGGTTGATAGACTGGTATCCCGTTCTTTTCAGCTGCTACCTTTACAGGTGGAGGCGTAAGGATCCTCTTTCTACCCACTGGGCGATCGGGCTGTGTCACGACCGCAATTACATCATAGTTTTCGTCTAATAGAGATTGAAGAACAGGAACGGAAAAGTCAGGCGTTCCCATGAAAATTACTTTCGTCATTAAGCTTCATACCCTTCTAATTCTTCTTCTGTCACATATTTTTCTACCTTTGAGGTAAATAGAACACCGTGAAGATGATCAATTTCGTGTTGAATAGCTCTGGCTAAAAAGTCCTGGGCTTGAAATTCAATCATTCTTCCTTTTCGGTCAAACGTTCGGACCTTGATGGAATAAGGACGCGTCACTTCCCCATATAACCCCGGGAAGCTCAGGCACCCTTCAAGGTCGGTTTGAGATCCGTCCGCTTCGACGATTTCCGGATTGATAAGCTCGATGGTACCGGAGTCATCCCCGATATCCACCACCGCTACCTGAAGGTCGACTCCTACTTGAGGAGCTGCAAGGCCAACACCATCCGCTTCAAGCATTGTGTCATACATATTTGCCAATAATTTTTTTAATTTCTTATCAAATGCCGTTACCTTCTCACATTCTGTTTCTAAGATTGGATCAGGGTGCATTACAATTGGAAGTATTGCCATAAGTCTCCTCCATTTTCCCGTAAAAAATATAGTTACATCATCATATAAGGGTTCACATCTATAGAGATTGTTAACCCTTGAGACGCATATTGCTGCTGGTACTGATCTAATACTGTTTTCAATGTAGTACCAAGATTTGGTTCCCGCTTGTATTTTATCAAACATTGATACCGATATCTATTCTTTATCCTGGGGATCGGTGACGCCACGGGTCCAAGAATGATCGTTGTTTCAGATAGCTTTGAACGGATATATTTCGTCATCTTCTCTGCAATATCCACAACTTTCATTAAATCTTCATGACTTAATGTGACGAGAGTGATGTAGTAAAAGGGAGGATAAGAGCCCATTTTCCTCATCATCATTTCCTGTTGATAAAAACGGTTGTAATCATGATTAGACGCTAACTCGATTGAATAGTGCTCCGGAGTATAGGTTTGAATCACTACTTCTCCCGGCAGAGTGTGCCTGCCTGCACGTCCGCTTACTTGTGTAAGTAATTGAAACGTCTTCTCTGCAGCTCTGAAGTCTGGAAGATGAAGCATCGTATCCGCACTGAGGACCCCGACGAGAGTGATATTCGGAAAATCCAGACCCTTGGCAATCATTTGTGTACCAAGAAGTATATCTGCTTTTCCCTCTCCAAAGGCCGTCAATAGTTTTTCATGTGACCCTTTTCGGGAGGTTGTGTCCACATCCATACGAATGATTCGTGCCTCGGGGATAAGTTTCGTCAATTCTTCCTCTACTTTTTGAGTTCCTGTCCCAAAATAACGAATATGCTCACTCGTACACTCTGGGCAAGTAGTGGGAACTCCTTCTTCGTAGCCGCAGTAATGACATTTCATGCCGTTTGAAAAGCGGTGGTAGGTTAAAGAGATATCGCAGTTTGGACATTGAAGGACAAAGCCGCAATCTCTGCACATGATGAATGATGAATGCCCTCTTCTATTTAGGAATAGAACGGTTTGCTCTCCTTTCTCAATTCGGTCCTGAAGCTTTTCGAAAAGTTCAGTTGAGAACATGGAACGGTTCCCCTTCCTCAGTTCCTCTCTCATATCCACAATTTCTACTTGAGGAAGTGGTCCATCATTCATCCGTTTATCCAGCGTGAGGAGCCCATACACACCTTTTGATGCTCGAGCAAAGGTTTCCAAAGAAGGTGTGGCGCTTCCCAAAATGACAGGGCATTGATGGTATTCCCCTCTATAAATGGCCACGTCCCTGGCATGATAACGAGGATTTTCTTCTTGCTTGTAACTTGTTTCATGCTCTTCATCAATAATGATGATTCCGATATTTTCAAAAGGAGCAAAAACAGCTGAGCGGGCACCGACCACCACTTTTACTTCCTTACGCTGAATCTTTCTCCATTCATCGTACTTTTCACCAACTGACAAACCGCTATGTAGAACAGCTACATCATTTCCGAACCTGCCCTTGAACCTGTGAACCATTTGGGGAGTAAGCGAAATTTCAGGGACTAATACAATCGCTTCCTTCCCTTCTTGCAAGACCCGTTGAATGGATTGAAGATAAATTTCCGTTTTACCACTTCCTGTTACTCCGTAAAGAAGGAATGTGTGATGTTTTTCTTCATCAATGGTGTTCAGTATAGGACAAATCGCCTGGTCCTGTTGAGCCGTTAACGAAAGCGGCGAGGTCTTCTTGAACGTCCTGTTTTCAAAGGGATCACGATACATTTCAACATTTTTCTCAATCAGAACCCCTTTATTGACTAAGGATTTAACAGTTGATGAGGTAGTTGCCATCTCTTCAAGGAGTGTTGTGGCAAGGATTCCGTCCCCACCAGGTGCAGAGTCACTCATGTATTCTATGATTTGTTTCTGCTTACTTGCTTGAGGAGGCAGACTGTTCTTCACTTCTTCTAAATCATCTTCAGGTACATTAAGATACAGTTTTCGGACCGTTTTCTTATTCCCCTTCGCTTTCACTCTGTAAATTACTTCAACCGAACCTTGTTTTACCTCTTTATGAACGAGAGGGAGCAGGCCGTTTTCTTCGATCGCTTTCCAGGACACTTCTCTTCCATTTTGAAAGAAGTGCTGGAGCGAAAGATGAAGTACACCCGGACTCTTATTTTCCTCTAGTTGGAAGAATTTTTCATATTTCGCTTTCATGGCTGCCGGAAGCATCGCTTGAAATGCTGAGATTTTAAAGCAGAGGGTCTTCTCTGTAAGCCAGTTCCCCAATGTTAGTAGTTCTTTATTCAGGACCGGTACAAGGTCCATCGGCTCAACTATCGATTTCAGTTTAGAGACTTCGCCTTTTTCTTTTAATTCAATGACAAAGCCTTGGATTTTTCTTGGTCCAAAAGGAACGATGACTCTCATGCCGGGAACGATGCTGCCTCTCCATTCAGCCGGAATACTATAGTCGTAGGCTCGATCCGTCTGCATGGCAGGAACATCTACGATGACACTAGCTACGTTCATGTGAGGAGCCCTTCTTCATTTGCCGGATCGCTTCTTTATAGATTTCTTTCGCTACCTCTACCTTTGATAATAATGGCAGCTCTCGAATGGTACCTTCGCTTGTTACAATCGATACTTTGTTCGTGTCCGTTCCAAACCCTGCCCCAGTTTCTTTTACATTATTTGCAACAATCATGTTTGCCCGCTTTTTCTCAAGCTTTGCTTTCGCATACTCGTAAACGTTTGTTGTTTCGGCAGCAAATCCGATTAGATATTGATGTTTCTTACGCTCACCAAGACTCATTAATATATCCTTTGTCCGTTCAAATTCAATCACAAGATTACCATCTTTTTTCTTCAGCTTATCCTTGAAGATTTCTTTCGGACGATAATCAGCGACTGCAGCGCTCTTCACAACGATATCCGCTGTTGAAAACGCTTCATGAACAGCATTGTACATATCTTCAGCACTTGTTACGGAGACAAATTCAATACCACTTGGAACGGGTAATTGAGACGGTCCGGAAATCAAGACAACCTCTGCCCCAAGAGACACGGCCGCCTCTGCAAGGGCGTAGCCCATCTTCCCTGTTGAGCGATTGGAGAAGAAACGAACGGGATCGACCATTTCTCTTGTCGGTCCGGCAGTTATGACGACTTTTTTCCCCTGTAATATCTTCCTTTCACTATCACGATTAGAAAAATAGCGATCAACCAGTTCCACTACTTTCTCAGGTTCTTCTAATCTTCCTTTTCCAACATATCCACAAGCTAAATACCCTTCACTTGGTTCGACAAATTGGTATCCAAACTCAAAAAGGGTATCAATATTCCGCTTCACCGCCGGGTGATCATACATATGTACATTCATGGCTGGGGCAATCCATACTTTCGCTGTCGTTGCCAAAATGGTTGTTGTAATCATGTCATCTGCAATTCCGTTCGCCAGCTTCCCAATGATGTTGGCAGTGGCTGGTGCAACCAGTACAAGATCTGCCCAGTCAGCTAAGTCGATATGAGCAATCTTTGACGAATCCTTTTCATCAAAGGTATCCCAGTATACATCTTGACGGGATAATGCCTGAAAAGTAAGTGGAGCCACAAATTTTCGCGCTGATTCTGTCATGATGACCTTCACATCGGCACCGCTTTGGACCAGCTTGCTCGTTAAAGCAGCCGCTTTATATACAGCAATTCCACCAGATACACATAACAGTATTTTTTTCCCCTTGATCATTCTGCTTTCCCCCATTACACTTTATCCTTCTATTATTATGAAGGATATTGATAGAAAAAGAAAATAGGGTTGTCCCGAAAGATCATGAAATCTTTCGAGTCAACCCCCCTAGAGTTTTTCATTAAGCATGATGACGCTTATTCATCAGAATAAACCGCTTTGGCATCTCTTTCTCTCATAGATAATTGACCGGCTTGAATTTCTTCAAGGGCTTTTCCTACAAACTTATGGGACTCATATTGGTTCAAACGGTAATCCCCGGTATCTTGCAGGTTTCTTGCTCTCTTAGCAGCAATACTGACTAACGAATATTTAGAATCGATCTTCTTCATTAATGAATCAATGGATGGGTTTAACATTTATTCAACCTCCAGCATATTTAAGTATCGTTGTTGCACTCTTTCCCGTTTGCAGTGTTCTGCTTGAACAATGGATTTAATCTTACCAACTGCATGTTCAATTTGATCATTTTCAACAATGTAATCATACAGATTCATCATTTCAATTTCTTTTCTTGCAGTATTCATTCTCCCCTGGATTAAATCATCCGTTTCGGTTCCTCTTGTCACGAGGCGATTCTGAAGTTCAGAAAGACTAGGCGGTGCCAGGAAGATAAATAAACCCTCAGGGAATTTGTCCCTGACCTGTTGTGCACCTTGTACTTCAATTTCAAGAAAAACATCTCTTCCTGCATCAAGTGTTTCTCGAACGTAATCAACAGGGGTGCCATAATAGTTTCCAACGAATTCTGCATACTCCAGCAGTTTACCTTGCTCTATAAGTACTTCGAACTCTTCTCTTGATTTAAAGAAATAATCTACACCATCCACTTCTCCTTCACGGGGATTACGAGTGGTCATGGAGATGGAATATTCAAACTTTGTATCTTCTTGGGAAAAAATCGCTTTACGAACGGTTCCTTTTCCTACACCTGAAGGTCCGGAAAGAACGATCAGCAATCCTTTTTCTTTCATTTATTTACCCTGCCCTTCTTCTACTATATCCTCTTTATCAGTTAAACGATGAGCAACGGTTTCGGGTTGAACAGCTGAAAGAATAACGTGATCGCTATCCGTAATAATTACCGCCCTTGTTCTTCTTCCGTATGTAGCATCAACGAGTGTTCCCCGGTCTCTTGCATCTTGAATCAGGCGTTTGATCGGTGCTGATTCGGGACTTACAATTGAGATGATCCGGTTAGCTGAAACAATATTTCCAAATCCTATATTGATGAGCTTAATCGACATAACGCTCCTCCTAATCAATAGTTTAGTTTCGCCGGAATGACAGTAAACTAAACTTCTTATTCTACATTTTGCACTTGTTCCCTGAGCTTCTCCAGTGTTGATTTCAGTTCCACAACAATCGTGGCAATGAAGGAATCATTTGCTTTCGAACCAATCGTGTTCACTTCCCGATTCATTTCCTGGATCATGAAATCCAGCTTCCTGCCTACAGGTCCTTCACCGGTCAATGAGGAATGAAAGTACTGAATATGACTTTCTAACCTCGTCAGTTCCTCGGTAATATCCGATTTATCAGCAAAAATGGCAACCTCAGTGAGCAAACGGCTTTCATCGAAGGAAGTTTCATTGTATTCAAGAATCCTCTTTCTTAACCGTTCTCTATACTGATCAACCAGTTTAGGAGCATGATCGGCAAGTTCACCAATTTTAGTCTCAAAATGATTCAGATGAGTGAGAAAATCTTTCTTGAGGAGCTCTCCTTCTTTTTCACGCATTTGTCTAAGGTCATTCGCCGCTTGTGCTACAGCTTTTAACACCAACTGCTCAAGCTCTTCGTTTTCCTCTTCCATTTCTTCGATCATCACAAATTCTTCTCTGTTTAAGAGATGGGATAATTGCAGTTCATCTTTTAGGGAGAAGGTTTCTTTCACTTTATTTACTAACTGATAATAATCTTGAATGAGCTTCCAGTCAATATGTAGATTCTTATGTACTAAGCCATCGCCGGTTATGGTGATGAAAATATCCACTTTCCCTCTCTTAACGGACTGGGATACTTGTTTTTTAATTTTATCCTCAAGTTTCATTAATTGTCGGGGCATCCTTATGAAACATTCACTAAACCTGTGATTAACGGATTTCATTTCAACCGTTACAGTATGTTGTTCAGAGTCTACTTTGCTTCTTCCAAAGCCTGTCATACTGACAACCATTACGATCACATCCAATCTTTTGACGATATTCGTATGTAGATCAACTGATTTCATGCTTGCACTCTCACTATATAAAAAAGGTAATAGAGGTTATTCTCTATTACCTTTTGGATTATACCACATTTCACTGTTTTTTTCTTGCAAAAAATGACCCTGCCAGTAAAAACGTTGGAACCGAGCTTAAACCAATGATCAAGAACCAGTCCTTTAACACAATTGGTACTGTATGGAAGATCGGCTGCAAGGATGGGATGTATATCACGAGAAGCATCAATACGAGTGAAGATAACACGGCCCATACAAGATACATGTTTCCGAAGGGATTTCTTGAAAATACAGAAACATCACTTCGACAGTCAAACACATGAATGAGCTGTGCCATAACCAATGTAGCAAAGGCAACGGTTTGGGCATACGCCAAGTGATCGGGGTGAGTCTTATACGACAACATGAAGGCAAGTAGAGTGACACCACCGATTAAGAAGCCCCTTGAAACTACCTTCCAGCCTAATCCTCTGGCAAAGACGCCTTCTTTTGGATGCCTTGGTTTTCTCTTCATGACATCATCTTCTGGCTTATCGAGACCAAGTGCCATGGCAGGAAGTCCATCTGTCACAAGGTTCACCCAAAGAATCTGGATCGGCACCAATGGAAGTGGAAGTGCCAGGATCATGGCAAACAGCATGACGAGAATTTCCCCTACATTTGATGCCAGCAGGTACCGAATAAACTTTCTGATATTTTCATAGATGTTTCTGCCTTCCTGGATTGCCGATTTAATCGTTGCAAAGTTATCATCCAACAGGACAAGTGAGGAAGATTCCTTGGCTACATCTGTTCCGGTAATTCCCATGGCTACTCCAATATCCGAAGATTTTATTGCCGGAGCGTCATTTACTCCATCCCCGGTCATCGCCACCACATGTCCCCGGTTTTGCAGGGCTTTGACGATTTTTAATTTATGCTCAGGAGAAACACGTGCAAAAACCGAAACTTCTTCCACGATTTCTTCCAGTTCATGTACTTCCATATGATTCAGGGCTTTTCCATCCAGAACGCGATCTTTGTTTTTTAGGATTCCTAGCTGTTTGGCAATCGCTTTAGCCGTTAAAATATGATCACCTGTAATCATCACCGTCTTAATGCCGGCTGCCCGACACTCTTTCACTGCCTGCTTCACTTCAGGTCTGGGAGGATCGATCATACCTTGTAAGCCAATGAAGGTCACCCCTTCTTCAATGTCATTTTCCTTAATCCCTTCGATGGATCTTTCATTGAGGGGTTTATAAGCAATCGCAATGTTTCGAAGCGCATTGGACGACATTTCACTGATTGCCACTTCTACTTTTTGGGCTATTTCAGCTGATTTATATTGAAGTCTTCCTTCCCACAAGATGGATTCGCTTTTGCCGACTAAAACGTCGGGAGCACCTTTCGTTACAGAGAAGTGTTTCCCGTTTTGGTCGACAACGATGATACTCATCATTTTTCTTGTAGAATCAAAGGGGAATTCTTTTACAATCGTAAATTTCTTCTGCAAAGATTCCCGGCTCAATCCAGCTTTCAACCCCGCCACAAGAAGAGCCCCTTCTGTAGGATCCCCATCAACTACAAAGTTTTCTTCACGTGTTACGAGTTCCGCATGATTGCACAGCATACCAAAGGTTAATAATTGTTGAAGAGCATTTTCACTGTGAGGAGTTACCCTTTGATCTCCGCTGTAAAATTGGCCATCCGGTTCATATCCGGTTCCCGTTACTGTCCACGTTCTGCCTCCACTCCAGAGATGTGTTACCGTCATTTTGTTTTGAGTCAGAGTTCCTGTTTTATCTGAGCAAATAACCGATGCACAGCCTAATGTTTCAACAGCCGGCAGCTTTCGGACGATTGCTTTCTTCTTGATCATTCGCTGAACGCCGAGGGAAAGGGCAACGGTTACAATGGCAGGTAGTCCTTCTGGTATGGCCGCAACTGCCAAAGAAACCCCAGCTAAGAACATAGTGTACATATCGTGACCCTGAATCACACCGATTCCTACGACCAATGCCGTTAACACGAGAGCAACGGAAATCAGTATTTTCCCTAATTCTTCAAGTTTTCTTTGAAGTGGGGTTATCATCGTTTCAGCTTTTTGAATCATATCAGCGATTTGTCCCATGGCTGTCTTCATTCCGATTGATGTCACAACACCAATACCATTACCCCTAGTTACCATCGTCCCCATAAATGCCATATTCTCTAAGTCTCCGAGACTCATGTTTTCACCATTGACGGGGTTCGTCGATTTTGTGACAGGTACAGATTCCCCTGTTAAAGCAGACTCTTCTATTTCCAGATTGTTCGTTTCAATGAGCCGCACATCTGCCCCGATCCGATCCCCGCTTCCAAAGCGGATGATATCACCGATAATGACCTCTTTAGAAACAACTTTCACCCACTTACCATCTCTCAACACCGAAACCTGAGGTGCCGAAAGTTCCTTTAAAGCCTGCAGGGACCTTTCTGCTTTACGCTCTTGAAAAAAACCTAGAAAACCGTTTATTAACACAATGGCTATGATGGCAATCGCATCGATGTATTCTCCCAGTAATCCTGAAATGAGTGTGGCTGCCAATAACACAAGAACCATAAAGTCCTTAAATTGACTGAAAAATAATAACAAAGCCGACTGCTTCTCAGCTTCCTCCAATTGATTGTACCCAAACTGTTCCCGTCTCTTTGCTACGTCATCTGTTGAAAGACCCTCTAGATAATTGGTATTTAATGACTGCTCTATGTCCTCTTGTCTCATCTCATGAAATTTCATGCAACCATGTCACTCTCCTCCTACGATACGAAAAGTTGTCCTTCTCATAGCATTCTTATTCAGACTCGTCCTAAAAAATGATATGATTTATGTATGTTTTGCATTTCACCTGTGAGAGGGGTAAAATCGGTTACATTTGATACACAGAGACCAAGATCAAGCTTGGCAGATATAAAATACACCGAAATCGTTTAAAGCAAAGGATGTTATATATGTCATTTGATGGATTATTTACTAGAAGCATGACCAAAGAATTGAACGAGAACTTATTGCACGGACGCATCAACAAAATACATCAACCTTATAAAAATGAAATCATCATGATTATCCGGGCGAATGGAAAAAATCACAAAGTTCTATTATCCGCCCACCCCAGTTATTCAAGGGTACAAATAACAAAAGAAAACTATGAAAATCCTTCTGTCCCTCCCATGTTCTGTATGCTTCTACGAAAGCATCTGGAAGGGTACATTGTAGAGGGGATCAAACAGGTTGAACTGGACCGGATGATCATAATTGAAGTGAAAGGCAGAAATGAAATCGGCGATATTTCCTACAAACAGTTAATCATCGAAGTAATGGGGCGCCATAGTAACATCATTCTAGTTGATAAAGAACGAAATATGATTCTGGATAGTATCAAGCATATATCACCAAGCATGAATACACACCGTACTGTTTTGCCTGGTCATACGTATGTTTTACCACCACAACAAGATAAAAAAAATCCACTTAATGCTACCAGTGAGGATGTTCTGAGAGCACTGGACTTTAACTCCGGCAAACTGGATAAGCAGATTGTCCAAGCTTTTGCAGGCATTTCTCCTCTTTATGCAAAAGAAGTTGTTCACCTTGCAGGAATCGGTAACCAGTCTACGATTTCCGAATCATTCTTAGAATTGATTCAGTATGCAAAATCCAATGACTCTACACCAACCCTCATTAGTGGAGAGAAAGAAACGTTTTACTGGATGGATCTTGAACATCTGCAAGGAGAGAAACAAACCTTTCCTTCGTTAAGTGAACTATTGGACCGATTCTTCTATCAGAAGGCTGCACGAGACCGGGTGAAGCAACAAGGAAACGACTTGGAACGATTCATCCGAAACGAACGGGATAAAAATGTAAATAAAATTGAAAAATTAAAGAAAACGTTGGAGGATGCCCAGCAGGCAGATCGATATCAATTGCTCGGTGAACTCCTTACTTCGAATTTATATGCGGTTGAACGAGGAATGACTGAGGTTAGCGTGGTAAATTATTATGATGAAAACGGGGAAAGTATCATGATCCCCCTCAACCCGCAAAAGTCTCCATCAGAAAATGCCCAAAATTATTTTTCACGCTATCAAAAAGCAAAGAATGCGATAAAAATCGTTCATGAGCAAATTGAAAAAGCCGACGAAGAGATTGTCTACTTAGAACAATTACTTCAACAATTAGAATCGGCATCAACAAAAGACGTTGAAGAAATCAGAGAAGAGCTGGAAGAAGAAGGCTACCTGAGGGTCCGTAAACAAACTAAAAAGAAAAAGGCCAACGTGAAACCTGTTCTGGAAACATACACTTCAAGCGACGGCACACAAATCTTGGTCGGAAAAAACAATAAACAAAATGATTATTTAACCAACAAAGTCGCAGGGAAAGAAGAGGTATGGCTTCATACGAAAGATATTCCAGGCTCTCACGTTGTAATCAAGAGTTCGAATCCTTCGGAGGAGACGATTAAGGAAGCAGCTAAAATTGCTGCCTACTTTAGTAAAGCACGGGAATCAAGCTCGGTGCCTGTGGATTTCACTGGAGTCAAACAGGTAAAGAAACCAAAAGGAGCCAAGCCGGGGTTTGTCATTTATGAAGGACAGCAAACGGTATATGTGACACCTGATTTGGATTTGGTCCGTTCGCTGAAGAATTGATATTTATTAATGAAGCACTTTCACTCAGTCTGAAATAGGGTGGGAGTGCTTTTGTTTTTCCCTTATCAAAAAAACTAAAAGCAACTCACAAAAGAGTTGCTTTCCACCTTAACTGCCCCATATCTCCGGATTTTCACCCCAAAGCTTCAATTGTTCCAGTTCTTCTTCCCGAATGATCGAGTTTTGAAGCGCTACAGCCAATAAACTTGAGTAATCGGATAGTGCAAATGCCTTAATGTCGTGTTCTTCAAGCATCCTTTTCCCTTTTTCTAACTCGTAGGTAAAAATAGCAGCCACCCCTAATACGTCGCAGCCCGCTTCTCTTAAAGCGTTCACAGCTGTAATACAACTGCCGCCTGTCGAGATGAGGTCTTCAACCACGACCACTTTTTGACCAGGCGCAGCTTTCCCTTCAATCTGCTTTCCTTTTCCGTGAGCTTTGGCTTTCGAGCGAACATAACACATCGGCAGGTTTAGTTTTTCACTTACCCATGCAGCATGTGGAATTCCAGCTGTTGCAGTCCCTGCAATGACTTCCACATCCGGAAACTGCTCTTTAATAATCTCAACAAGACCCGTAGAAATCTCATCCCGCACTATAGGGTAAGATAAGGTCAGTCGATTATCGCAATAGATTGGCGACTTTATTCCCGATGACCATATAAATGGCTCCGACGGGTTTAAAAATACGGCTTCGATGTCTAATAATTTTTTGGCGATTTCTTGTTTCATTCAGAGGCCCTCCCATTCATGTACAATTCGTTCATATGCTTCAACCGGATTACTCGTTCCTGTAATACTTCTTCCCACGACAATATAGGAAGAACCCATTTCTTTTGCCATACGTGGTGTGGTGACTCTTTTTTGGTCTCCTTTTTGATCATCTGCCAACCTGATCCCCGGAGTGACCCGAATAAAATCTACACCACAATGTTCTTTTATAAGAGAGGATTCGTGAGGAGAACATACCACTCCATCAAGGCCCGCCATTTTTGCGAGTGTTGCATAATGTAAGACAGATTCATTGATCGTTTTAGGTATTAGTTGCTCTTCCTGCATTTGTTCTTCCGTTGTTGACGTTAATTGAGTGACGGCAATCAATTTTGTGCGTGAATGATTAGCAGGTGTGCCGGCATGTAAACCCTCTAACGCCTTCTCCATCATCATACCGCCACCTGCAGCATGCACATTGATCAGGTCAAGGTCGAACCCTGCAAGTCCCTTCATGGCGCCATATACTGTATTGGGAATGTCATGTAGCTTCAAGTCCAGGAAAATACGATGATTTTTATTTAAAATCTTTTCGATGATAACCGGTCCATTTTGAAGGTATAGCTCCATACCGACTTTTACATTTAAACTCTCTGAAAATTGATCTAAGAAGATTGATGTTTTCTCCCATGATGGGAAATCAAGAGCAATAAACGGCTTTTGATTCATGCTTCCCCCAGCTCCTTCCGGTCAATTGGGATATATGCTCCACTCCCAGTTCGTCAAGTAATGGCGGTAAATCTTTTATGATACGCTGACACACGAATGGATCCACGAAGTTTGCTGTACCGACGGCTATGGCACTTGCCCCAGCATAAAAGTATTCAATCACATCTTCAGCAGTTTGTATGCCACCCATCCCGATAATCGGAAGATCCACTTGTTGACTTACTTCATAAATCATACGAATCGCAACCGGTTTAATGGCTGGTCCGGATAACCCCCCTGTTTTATTTGCCAGGATCGGCTTTCCTGTCTTCATATCCAGTCTCATCCCGAGGAGTGTATTGATCATTGTCAGGCCGTCTGCTCCCCCTGCTTCAACTGCCTTGGCCATGTCGACAATATTGGAGACATTCGGTGATAACTTTACATATAGTGGGACCTGCGAGACTTCTTTTACTCTCTCGGTCAATTCTTTTGCCACTTCTGGGATGGTGCCAAAGGCTATTCCCCCTGTTTTTACATTTGGACAGGAGATATTCAATTCAAGGGCCTTAACGTTTTCTGCGGTTGAGATGACTCTTGCCACCTCCACGTAATCCTCCATCTGAGACCCCGCCACATTAGCGATGATCGGTACATCGTACTTGGAAAGCCAAGGAAGTTCGTTTCTCATCACACCTGTGAGCCCGGGATTTTGTAACCCGATCGCATTTAGCATACCGGCATTCGTCTCAGCAACCCGGGGAGTCGGATTTCCAAAGCGCGCTTCTTCCGTAGTAGCTTTGATCATAATCGCTCCAAGCTCGCTTAAATCATAGAACTGACTGTATTCGCGTCCAAAGCCAAAGCAGCCTGAAGCCGGCATGACAGGGTTTTTTAATGTTAATCCTGGTAATTCGATTTGTAATGATTTCATAATTGCACCACCCCTACTGGAAATACAGGTCCGTCACTGCAAACCTTAACGTAGCTTGACCCTTGTGGATCATCCTGTTTGTGACAAACACAAGCGAAGCAAGCACCAATCCCGCATCCCATGCGCTCTTCTAAAGAAATGAAGCCGCGTCGGTCACCCAATTGTGATTGAAGTGCTTTCAGCATCGGTGTCGGACCACACGAATAGAACACATCAAAGGCCGGTGCTTTTTCTCGAATAACGTCTGTTACAAACCCGGTAGTTCCGAGGGTTCCGTCCACTGTAGCGACAAAGGTTTCACCCAATTCTCTGAACTTGTTCACATAAAAACTCACGGATTCAGTTTGAAAACCGAGGATGTGTTTCACTTTCCAACCATTTTCAACTAGCTTTTTAGAAAGACCGTAGAGGGGAGGAACTCCAATTCCTCCACCTACTAATAGAGCAGTCATACTCCTACCTGCTACTGTGAATCCATTTCCCAAAGGTCCTAATACGTCGATCCTTTCATTACTTATCACTTGCGAAAGAAGGTTAGTTCCCTTCCCTTCTGCACGATAGATCAATGTTATGGTGAGTTCTTCGTGATTATGGGAGGCGATGGAAATCGGTCTCCTCAGTAAAGGGTCGATTCCCGTTCCCACTTTAATATGGATAAATTGTCCTGGAGCTTTGATCTCTCTCACCAATTCTCCTTGTAGAACTAATTCAAAGATGTTTTCAGCTATTCTTTTATGAGAAAGCACCACCATCTTTTCATTTACGATCATTGAAAAACCGCCTCTCTCGTTTTCGGTTGTGACGGAAGAGCCTCAGCAGAGAATGTCATGGATTCAATCACTCGCAGGATGGCTTCTGCTGTGTCCAATGACGTAAGACATGGGATGCCGTTTTCTACTGATTCTCTACGGATTCTAAATCCGTCCCGGGCAGGCTGTTTTCCTTTTGTCAAGGTATTGATGACCAGTTGTGTTTCTCCACTTTGGATGATATCCAACAGGGTTGGTCCACTGGATCCGATCTTATCCACTTCACGTACGGTAATATTTGCTTTTGTCAGATGCTCGGCCGTACCTTTTGTTGCAAGGATTTGATACCCGATATCGATAAAGCGTTGCGCCAGGAGAACCGCTTCGTCTTTGTCTTTATCCGCTACGGTCATTAGTACAGATCCATATTCTTTCATTTGCATTCCTGCTGCAACCATTCCTTTGTAAAGGGCTTTTTCCAAAGTAAGGTCTTTCCCCATTACTTCACCTGTTGATTTCATTTCAGGACCTAAAGTGATGTCCACCCGTCTTAGTTTGGCAAAGGAGAATACAGGAACCTTCACATATACACCATGTTTTTCAGGTATTAATCCTGATTCATATCCTTGATCCTTAAGGGAGATTCCTAGAATGGACTTGGTTGCAATATTCGCCATCGGTACATTCGTGATTTTACTGATGAATGGCACTGTACGACTGGAGCGTGGATTCACTTCCAGAACAAATACTTCGCCTTTCGAGATGACATATTGGATATTCAGTAACCCCACAATGTTTAGGCCTTTCGCGAGTCGTGTTGTGTATTCGACAATGGTTTGTTTCTGTTCCCCTGTCAGCTGCTGTGGAGGATATACCGCGATGGAATCTCCGGAATGAACTCCAGCCCGTTCGATATGCTCCATGATTCCAGGGACTACTACGTCTACTCCGTCAGAAATGGCATCCACTTCAATTTCTTTTCCGATCAGGTAACGGTCGATTAAAACCGGATGTTGCGGGTTCACCTTTACTGCGTTCTTCATGTATTGAAGAAGCTCTTCTTCTCGGTAAACAATTTCCATCGCTCTTCCACCAAGGACGTAAGACGGTCTGACCAGCACAGGGTATCCGATGTTTTCTGCGATCTTAAGGGCTCCTTCAACAGATACCGCTGTCTTTCCTTCAGGTTGAGGAATGCCAAGTTCGTTCAGAGTGTGTTCGAATTTATCCCGGTTTTCTGCACGATCTAAATCTTCAAGTGATGTACCGAGAATCGTGACTCCTCTTCTCACCAGCTCATCTGCCAGATTGATCGCGGTTTGCCCACCAAATTGCACGACAACTCCCTTAGGCTTTTCAAGATCGATGATGTGCATGACATCTTCTACCGTGAGAGGTTCAAAGTATAATTTATCCGAGATGCTGAAGTCTGTCGAAACCGTTTCTGGATTGTTATTTACGATGATCGCTTCATACCCCGCTTCTTTAATGGCCCAGACAGAGTGAACGGTTGCGTAATCAAATTCTACTCCCTGACCGATCCTGATCGGTCCTGACCCAAGAACGATGACACTCTCCCGGGAAGTGACCTTGGATTCATTCTCATCCTCATATGTTCCATAGAAGTAAGGAGTTTCTGATTCAAACTCAGCCGCACATGTATCTACCATTTTATAGACAGGTGTTAAATCATTTTCTTTTCTCCAGCTATACAATTCTGCTTCTGTACTATTCCATAGCTTGGCAATGGTGATGTCTGAAAAGCCCATTCGCTTTGCTTTTTGTCCCAGCTCGAGATTGAAGGGATGTAAGGTTAATTCCTGTTCGAATTCTACGATTCTATTCATTTTATACAGGAAGAAAAGATCGATTTTGCTCCAATCATGAATGGTTTCAATCGTCACTCCTCTTCTAAGTGCTTCTCCGATATAGAAGAGTCGTTCATCTCCTGCTTTGCGGATTCTCTTCTCGATCCACTCGTCTGTAAATTGTTCAGCATCACTTAACTCCATATGATACGTATTGCTTTCGAGGGAACGAATCGCTTTAAGAAGTGACTCTTCGAACGTTCGGCCAATCGCCATTACTTCACCGGTTGCTTTCATCTGCGTACCGAGGTTACGCTTGGCAGCTTCAAATTTATCAAACGGCCATCTTGGAATTTTCGTCACCACATAGTCCAGTGCAGGTTCGAATGATGCATATGTTTTACCTGTTACAGGATTCATCATTTCATCCAGGGTAAGTCCTACTGCAATTTTTGCTGCAAGCTTCGCAATTGGGTATCCCGTTGCTTTTGATGCTAGTGCAGAGGAACGGCTCACCCTTGGATTCACTTCGATGATGTAATACTGGAAGCTGTCCGGATCAAGGGCAAGCTGGACGTTACAGCCCCCTTCAATCCCTAATGCTCGGATGATCTTCAAGCTTGTATTACGGAGCATTTGATACTCCCGGTCACTTAGTGTTTGACTTGGAGCTACGACAATCGAATCTCCCGTATGGATTCCCACCGGGTCGATGTTCTCCATATTACACACCACGATGGCATTATCGGCTGCATCTCTCATAACCTCGTATTCAATCTCTTTAAAACCTGCGATACTTTTTTCCAGTAGACATTGAGTTACCGGGCTGTACTTCAGACCTGAGGTTACAATTTCGATTAATTCTTCTTCATTGTGACAGATCCCTCCGCCGGTCCCACCCAGTGTGTAGGCAGGTCTTACGATCACTGGAAAGCCGACGCTTTCTACGAAATGAAACGCTTCATCCACCGTTCGGATGATTTCGCTCTCAGGAACCGGCTCCCCGAGTTCATTCATTAAATTTCTAAATAAGTCACGATCTTCTGCCTTCTCTATTGCCGAAAGCTTCGTTCCGAGAATTTCCACTCCGCATTCTTCTAAAACTCCTGATTTAGCAAGTTCAACAGCCAGGTTTAATCCCGTTTGACCACCTAATGTAGGAAGAACCGCATCCGGACGTTCTTTACGAATGATTCTACTGACAAACTCCAGCGTCAGTGGCTCGATATACACTTTATCTGCCATTTCAGCGTCGGTCATAATCGTAGCAGGGTTTGAATTTACGAGGATGACACGGTACCCTTCCTCTTTTAAGGCGATACATGCTTGAGTCCCCGCATAATCGAATTCTGCCGCTTGTCCTATGATGATGGGTCCGCTCCCGATAACTAAGATGCTTTTGATTTCTGTACGTTTAGGCATGTTGAATCTCCTTTCTTTTCTCTTCTTTCATAAGTTGTAAGAAATCATCGAATAAGTAATTTGAATCCTCAGGTCCTGGAGATGCTTCCGGGTGATATTGAACAGTGAAGGCAGGGTAATCTAAATGCTTTAAACCTTCTACTGTTCCATCATTGATGGCCATGTGAGTAACTTGAAGTCTTGTTCCTATCAATGACTTTTCATCTACAGCATAACCGTGGTTCTGGGAAGTCAGTGCTACTTTTCCAGTTTTCAAGTCTTTTACTGGATGGTTGCCTCCTCTGTGACCAAATTTCATTTTGAAGGAGTCGCCTCCACACGCGAGAGCAAATAATTGATGCCCTAAACAAATTCCGAATAGGGGAATTTCTCCCAGGAGCTCTTTAACCGTTTCTATTGCTTCAGGTACATCTTTCGGATCCCCCGGCCCATTTGAGAGCATGATCCCGTCAGGCTGCAAACGACGAATCTCTTCCGCTGATGTATGGTAAGGAACCACAATCACGTCACAATCACGCTTGTTTAATTCTCTCAGGATTCCGTGCTTCATCCCAAAATCCATTAACACGACACGATATCCTCTTCCCGGACTGGCATATGCTGTTTTCGTTGAAACCTGCATGACTTGATCGGATCTTAGTGCAGTATCATGCAATTTCTCAAGCATTTCTTTTGGATCCAACTCTGCTGAACAAATGATGCCTTTCATTGCCCCATGCTGTCTGATGATCCTTGTTAACTTTCTTGTATCGATATCTGAAATTCCTGGAATACCTTTTACTTTAAATAATTCATCCAAAGTTGATTCATTTCTCCAATTTGAAGGGAAATCTGCAACTTCTCTCACGATGAACGCTTTGATAGCAGGTGTGATGGACTCAAAATCGTCACGATTGATTCCGTAGTTCCCTACGAGGGGATAGGTCAAAGTGACAAGCTGTCCACAGTATGATGGGTCTGAAAGAATTTCCTGATATCCTGTCATACTTGTGTTGAAAACCACTTCTCCAATCGTTTCTTTGTTCGCTCCAAAGCCTTCTCCTACGAATACTGTTCCATCGTCTAAAATGAGTTGTCTTTTCATTGTTTGTTTCCTCCTTCATTCCATACAAGAGATCCCTGATAAAAAGTAGCTTTCGGAAAGCCTCTGCACTCCCATTCTTTAAACGGAGTATTTTTTCCTTTTGATAAAAATCCGGCTGGATCAATCACTTTTTGTTCATTTAAATCAATAAGCGTAAAATCAGCTTCTCCTCCTACTTCTAGTAGTCCAAACGGAAGGTTAAAGGCTTTGCTTGGTTTAATCGTCATCCAATCAATTAGCTGCTTTAACGTGAAGATTCCCTCTTCTACAAAGCGTGTGTAGAGTAACGGAAAGGCTGTTTCCAATCCAACAATTCCGAAAGGAGCGAGCTGCATCCCTTCAGATTTCTCTGCTTCTGTATGAGGTGCATGATCCGTCGCGATAAAGTCGATGGTGCCATCCAGCAACCCTTCTATTAACGCTCGCTGATCTCCTTTGCTTCTAAGAGGCGGGTTCATTTTGAAATTCGGATCAAGTCCCGGAATATCTTCTTCGCATAGGAGAAGATGGTGTGGTGTTACTTCAGCTGTCACATTGATCCCGGCATTTTTAGCATCGCGGACCACTCTTACTGACTCTTTCGTTGAGATATGACATACGTGATAATGTACGCCTGCTGCTTCTGCTAGCAGCACATCCCGGGATATATGTACGGCTTCACAGATTGAAGGTATTCCTTTCAGGTTATATTCTTTGGAGAATGTTCCATCATGGACCGCTCCTCCATAAATCAAGGTATTCTCTTCACAGTGGGCGACTATGGATGCATTGATTTCTGCTGCCTTCTTCATGGCTTCAAACATCATGCCTGCTGATTGCACCCCTACCCCGTCATCTGTGAATGCAAATGCCCCATTTTCCTTTAAGGAAGGTAAGTCATTAAGCGTTTTCCCAATTTGTCTCTCTGTGATGGCGGCATAAGGTAACACGCGAACACTTGCTGTTTCAGAGATTTTCTTGTTAAGGGCTTGCAGATTTTCTACTGAGTCAGGTACGGGTCTTGTATTAGGCATTGCAGCGATGGTCGTGAAACCACCCTTCGCAGCAGCTTTTGTTCCCGTTTCGATTGTTTCTTTGTGCTCGCCCCCCGGTTCTCTTAAATGGACATGAAGGTCAACAAATCCTGGGGAAATCAATAATCCATCCGCTTGAAATACCTGGTGATTGGTACGTTTGAGGTCTGTTCCCATCTCGATGATTTTCTGATTCTCCACCTTCACATCCACTATCTCAAGATCACCATTCTTTGCTAAAGTACGTGCATTTCGGATTAACCAATTCATTTCAAATTCCCCCTAGTTAGTTGATTTCAAGTGCTCTCTTTAAAACAGCCATTCTGACGTATACTCCATTTTCCATCTGCTTAAAGATTCTTGATTGATCACATTCCACCAATGAATCTGCAATTTCAACTCCACGGTTGACCGGTGCCGGATGAAGAATGATACCGGTTGGTTTCATTCGCGATTTTCGACTTTCCGTCAAGCCAAAGCTTTCATGGTATTCCTCTTTCGTTAAGCTTGATGTACTATCGTGTCGCTCATGTTGAATTCTCAGTAACATGACCACATCCGAATCTGCTATACATTTATCTATCGGCATATATTGATCTCGATCCTGTGATGGGAACCATTCCTTTGGTCCAGAGAACATTACTGCTGCTCCCAGCTTTGTTAACGCTTCTGCATTGGATCTTGCCACTCGGCTATGGGCAATGTCTCCAATGATCGATACCTTAAGTCCTTCAAACCCTCCAAATTCCTGACGAATGGTCAGAAGGTCCAGTAGGCATTGAGTAGGATGATTGCCACATCCATCTCCTCCGTTGATGACGCTTATGTTAAGTGGTGCAAGTTCATCGAAATATCGTTCAAGTGAGTGCCGGATGACTACGGTTTCTACACCGATGCTTTCTAATGTTTTTACCGTGTCATACAAGCTTTCTCCCTTTTGTACACTTGAAGTCTGTGCTTCAAATGGAATGACCTCGAGTCCAAGCTTCCTTTCCGCCATTTCAAAACTGCATTTCGTCCGGGTACTTGCCTCGAAGAAAAGATTGGCTACATATTTATTGGAGCCTTCCTTCCATGTTTCTCCCTCTTTAAAGCGTTCAGCTGCATCTAATATTTTTATGATTCCCTCTTTTGTTAAATCATTCATTGTCAACAAGTTCTTCATCATGGGACAACCCTTTCTTCTCTTCTTTCAAAAAAACACCCTGTCAATTTTCTGACAGGGTGTTTTTGAACATTCCAACAGGGACAGTGCGAAAAATCTCACGTGCCTGTCTTGTTCAAATTCACCCTTCTTAGACTCTCTGGACCATGTTAAAAGGTGCATCTATGCAACATCATGCTGCTTTGTATTTTCTTCTTCGAATAAGTTGTTTTCCCCTTCGCTTTCTTCTCTACCTGGTAAGACAAGGTTTAGAAGAACTCCGACAATCGCTGCAAGTGCCATCCCTGATAAGGATACCTGCTCGTTGACCTTCACGAATGCCCCTCCTACCCCGATCACCAGGATCACTGAGGAAATCACCAGGTTTCGCTTGTTTCCTAAGTCTACTTTGTTATCAATCAGCATTCGCAGTCCGCTAGAGGCGATGATTCCGAACAGAAGGATGGACACTCCACCCATGACGGCTGATGGAATCGATCCAATCAAGGCTGTTATCTTCCCGATAAACCCGAACATGATGGCAAGAACCGCGGCTCCTCCGATGACGAAAACGCTGAATACCCTTGTTATGGCTAATACTCCAATGTTTTCACCGTACGTTGTATTTGGTGGTCCACCGAGGAAGGATGCAATTACAGTTGCTACCCCATCCCCAAGAATGGAGCGGTGAAGACCTGGCTTTTCAATGAAGTTTCGTCCTACTACTTTACTTAGAACCATCTGGTCTCCAGTATGCTCTGCCAAGGTTACGAGGGCAATAGGTACCATGATGGACACGATTTCCCAAGAAAAGCTTGGCGTGTAGTCAACGAATGGGATAAAGAAGTCCGGCATTTGTAAGAGTGGCGCATCCAACACTTGTTGAAAGTTCACTAATCCCGCAAAAACCGCTATGATATACCCTCCAACGATTCCGGCTAAAATCGGCACCATTCCGAGAAAGCCTTTAAAGTATATCGAGCAAATCACGGTAATGCCCAAAGTGGCAAGAGCCACCATGAAGTGTATGTTGCTGTATACCAATTCTTCTGCTCCAGGATTTTCATACATGGCCATATTAACAGCCGTTCCTGCCAGTCCTAATCCTATAACCATAATCACAGGCCCTACAACTATCGGTGGAAGAATCCGCACAAGCCATTTCAGCCCCAGCTTTGAGATGAGCAATGCTACGATTCCGTAAACTATCCCGGCGAGAAAGCTTCCCATCATGGCCGCCTCAGGACCTCCAAAGCTCTTTGCAGCTAAGATAGGTGCGATGAATGCAAAGGATGATCCTAAGTAAGCAGGGATTCTTCCCCTTGTGATCAAGAGATAGGCAAGTGTGCCTAATCCACTTGAGATAAGGGCAACCCCAGGGCTTAGCCCTACCAGGAATGGAACTAACACAGTAGCCCCAAACATGGCGAATAGATGCTGGATACTCAATGTGATCCATTTTCCTAATTTCGGTACTTCTTCAACGTCTAACACAACCGGATGATTTTGATTCATTTATGTTTCCTCCTCTAATACCCAAATTCCCCATAAAAAAACCCTCTTTGTCCTAAAGAGGGCACAAAGAGGGTACAAGAAGGCCTATATCTACCTTCATTCCCATCCTTTGTCAGCCTCACGGGACCACTCTTAAAAGGACTTACGTTATTCTTTTTCGTGAATTGCAACGATATCTTCCTGATCGACCTCTGTTAAGGCAACCATGATTTTTTCTGAGCTTGATGTTGGAATATTCTTTCCGACAAAGTCTGCCCTTATCGGTAATTCTCTATGTCCCCGGTCAACCAGTACTGCAAGTTGAATTTGACTTGGTCGTCCAAGATCCATTAATGCGTCCAAACCTGCCCGGACCGTTCTTCCTGTGAATAATACATCGTCTACCAGGATGACTTTCTTGTTCGTAATATCAACAGGCAGGTCAGAACCTTTGACCTCTGGTTCATGATCCTCTGTTTTCTTAGATAAATCATCCCGGTATAGGGTGATGTCTATTTCCCCTACGGGAATTTGCTCACCTTCAATATCATGAATTCGCTCAGCTAATCGATTAGCGATGTAAATGCCTCTTGTTTTGATACCAACCAAAATACAATCTTCAATTCCTTTGTTACGCTCGATTATTTCATGGGCTATTCTTGTCAACGCCCTTCGAATGGCGGGTTGATCCAGAACCGTAGCTTTTTTAGTCATTTACGCCACCTCGTTTCTTAAAAATAAAAAATCCCTCTCACCGTAGGGATGAGAGGGCACACTTATCGTTATGATCTGATTGCACGCCAAAATGATTTGGTCGTACATGCTCCTTCTCAGCCTCACGGGACCGTATTAAAGGTTACTTATTCAATTAATTCAATTAACTAAATCATAAAGGTCCAGTCGAAATTTGTCAACGATTATTTTCAAGATGCTTCACAAGTTTAGTGAACTCCTGAGGTAACTCCGCGTGGAATTCCATATATTCTTCTGTTCTTGGATGGACAAATCCTAACACTCCAGCATGAAGGGCCTGTCCTTCTATGCTGAATGTCTTTCGTGGTCCATACTTTGGATCCCCCGCAAGCGGGAAGCCGATATACTTCATGTGCACACGGATTTGATGCGTTCGTCCCGTCTCCAATTCACATTCGACTAATGTGAAATCCTTATAGCGATCCAGCACTCTGAAATGTGTCACCGCTTGTTTGCCGTTATCCACTACAGCCATACTTTGGCGATCTTTAGGGTCTCTTCCGATCGGAGCATCAATGGTGCCGTATTCATGGGGAATAAGGCCATGAACTATGGCTGTATATTTTCTTGTTACGGATTTTTCTACCAGCTGATTAACCAAATGCTCGTGAGCCATATCATTTTTCGCCACCATCAGTAAGCCTGAAGTGTCCTTATCTATACGGTGGACGATTCCTGGTCTTAGAACTCCATTAATGCCGGATAAATCCTTACAGTGATACATCAAACCATTCACCATTGTCCCTGAATAATGCCCGGGTGCAGGGTGAACGACCATTCCCTTTGGCTTGTTTACAACTATGACATCCCCATCTTCATAGGCAATGTCAAGATTGAGGTCTTCCGGTTCTACATCCAACTCTTCGGGTTCCGGGATCGAAACCTCGATTAATGCATCCGCTGGACATTTGAAATTAGGTTTTACCGCCTCACCATTCACTTTAATATGACCTTCTTTTATCCATTGTTGAACCTGTGAACGGGACCATTCCTTGTTCAACTGACTTACGACTTTATCAATTCGTTCTCCCTGGTTTTCCTGCTGTATGTTGTGCTGAATTACTTCCATTTTTGTTCTCCTTCTTTGCTTTTCGTTCGTCTAAATACATGTAAATTAGTAACAATGCTACTCCAATGGTTAATGCTGCATCGGCAATATTAAAGATCGGAAAATCATAGGAAAAGATGTATGTATTTAAGAAATCAACCACTTCTTTTCGAAAGACACGGTCAATAAAGTTTCCAATAGCTCCACCAAGCATAAAGGCTAAACTTAAACTGAATAAAGAATGTCCTTTTGCATGGACTTGCATATAATACACGATACCTACAATCACTACTACTGTAATAATGTAAAAAAACCACATTTGCCCTTGGAGTATTCCCCATGCTGCACCTTGATTTCGATGAGAAGTAAGATATAAAAAATTGTCTATGATCTTTATACTTGCTCCTTCTGTCATTCGTTTCACAACCAACCATTTTGTTAATTGATCGAGTCCAATCACAACCAAAGCCAATAAATAATAAAACACAAAGGCAACCTCCGAACATCGTAAAATGATTACCTTTGCATTTTAGCATAAAAGGGGAAATAAAGACACTTAAACTAAATGTGGACGATGAAACCCGCTTAAGTCTTCAGGAATAAGATGAGATTTTTCCAAATCGTCTCCATTCCAATGCACCGTGAAGCGTTGTGCAGGTAGGGTTCATCTTAATGAAATCAAAGGGTATTTCTTCTCCGCTCATTTCACAGTAGCCGTATTGATTATCTCTAACACGATTTAGGGCTTGTTTCACTTCGGTAATTTCATCATCAATATACTGCTGAATTAAAGGATGTTGAGATCGACTTGCCTCTAGCTCTTTCAAGGATGTTGTAAGCTCTTGAACAATGGATGTGTATCGGTCATATGTCATCTTTGATCCCTCCATTCATAGTATGGGGGAAACACACCTGAAAATTGCGTTGCAAGATATAGCAATTTTGGAATTAGAAAAGGACAAATAAAAAAGGCTGACTCACATAATATGCGGCCAGCCTTTCGATATTATTATGCCAGGTGAGAATAGCTTTCTTTTACTACTGATGCACAGCGTGTGCAAAGCGTAGGATGATCCTGATCCTCGCCTACTGTGGTTGTAACAACCCAACAGCGGTCACATGTTTCACCCTCGGCTTTTTCGACGACAATATTGTTTTCACCAAGACTTAATGCATGTTCTGGTGCCGCGTTCACTGCTCCACCGATTTCAAAGGCGGAGACGATGAACAATTGTTTTAAGTCTTCCTTAATGGAACCGAGTAAAGCTTGCGTTTCATCATTCACGTAAAGAGTCACTTTAGCCGTTAATGATTTCCCGATCAACTTCTGATTACGAGCTTCTTCAAGACCTTTTAATACATCATCTCTTAACTCCAGGAAAGCATTCCATTTCTTCTTCAACTCATCAGCATTTCTTAACTCTTGCACTTCAGGCATATCAGTAAGTTGAACACTTTCTCCCACTACTCCAGGGATATGAGCCCACACTTCATCAGCTGTATGAGAAAGGATTGGAGACATCAGTTTCGTTAGAGCAACCAGGGATTCATATAACACAGTTTGAATGGCTCGACGCTCGTCATGATTTTCTGACTCGATATAAAGAACATCCTTTGCAAAGTCTAAATAGAATGAACTTAAATCAAGCGTACAGAAATTATTTACAGCGTGATAGATGCTTGCAAATTCATATTTGTCGTATGAATTTCTCACATTTTTCACTAGATCATTCAACTTCACAAGCATGAATTGATCCACTTCTCTTAATTGATCGAAGGATACCGCATTGGTACTTGGGTCAAAGTCAGAAAGGTTTCCTAATAAGAAACGGTACGTATTACGGATTTTACGATACACTTCAGCCACTTGCTTCAAGATTGGATCTGATACTCGAACATCTGCTTGATAATCAACCGATGCAACCCAAAGGCGAAGGATATCGGCTCCAAGCTGCTTCATCACTTTTTCAGGAACGACTACGTTCCCTAATGATTTACTCATTTTTCTTCCGTCACCATCAAGAGCAAATCCATGACTTAACACGCCTTTATATGGAGCTTTCCCTGTCACTGCTACACTTGTAGTCAAGGAAGAGTTAAACCATCCGCGATATTGGTCAGATCCCTCTAAATAAAGGTCTGCAGGACGCTGAAGGTCATTTCTTTCTTCAAGTACGGCTTGATGTGAAGAACCTGAGTCAAACCAGACATCCATGATATCCTGTTCTTTCGTGAACTTCCCATTCGGACTTCCTTTATGGGTAAACCCTTCAGGTAGAAGATCCTTCGCTTCTTTTTCAAACCAGATGTTTGAACCGTGTTCACGGAAAAGCTTTGATACATGCTCAATGGTTTCATCTGAAATGATTTCCTGGCCATTCTCAGCATAAAATACCGGGATTGGCACTCCCCATGCACGTTGTCTTGAAATACACCAGTCTCCACGGTCTCTGACCATATTGTACAGGCGTGTTTCCCCCCAAGCAGGCACCCATTTCGTTTCATTTACAGCTTCCAGCAGTTCTTTACGGAATTTATCGATTGACGCAAACCATTGTGCCGTCGCTCTAAAGATAACAGGCTTTTTCGTACGCCAATCATGTGGATAGGAGTGTGTGATAAAGTTAAGCTTTAACAATGCTCCTGTTTCCTGTAGCTTTTCGGTAATCGGTTTGTTGGCTTTATCGTAGAATAAGCCTTCAAATCCAGGTGCTTCTGAGGTCATTACTCCTTTATCGTCTACCGGACATAACACATCCAAGCCATATTTCCTACCTACCAGGAAGTCATCTTCCCCGTGTCCTGGTGCGGTATGAACACACCCTGTACCTGAATCAGTCGTAACATGTTCACCAAGTACAACAAGTGAATCCCGATCATATAATGGATGTTTTGCCACGATATACTCAAGCTCCGCGCCTTTAACCTTTTTGGATACTGAGTAATCTTCCCATTCCAGATTCTTCGCAACTTCTTCCAGTAAATCCTCTGCTACAACATAGCTGCTTTCATTCACATTTACAACGACATAGCTTAGATCTTCATGCACGGCAATTCCCAGGTTGGCAGGAATCGTCCAAGGAGTTGTCGTCCAGATGACTAATTGAGTCCCTTTTTCAAGAACACCCTTACCTTCTGTAACGGCGAAGCCGACGTAGATGGAAGGAGAACGCTTATCCTGATACTCGATCTCTGCTTCTGCTAAAGCAGATTCACTTGATGGAGACCAGTACACTGGCTTTTTACCTTTATAGATATAGCCTTTCTTCGCCATATCACCGAATACTTTAATCTGTTGAGCTTCGTACTCAGGCTTTAAGGTAATATATGGATTATCCCAATCACCACGTACCCCTAATTGTTTGAACTGAGTGCGTTGGTTATCAACTTGCTTATAAGCATATTCTTCACACAATTTACGGAACTCTGCGATAGTCATTTCCTTACGCTTTACGCCTTTATTCGTTAACGCCTGCTCAATTGGTAAACCATGAGTGTCCCAGCCTGGAACATATGGTGCATGGAATCCGCTCATGGATTTATAGCGGACGATAAAATCTTTAAGAATTTTATTTAATGCGTGACCCATATGAATATTTCCATTGGCATATGGAGGCCCATCGTGAAGAACAAATAAAGGACGATCACTCGTTCTCTCCTGCACTTTTTGGTAAATATTCATTTCTTCCCACTTCGTCTGTGTATCCGGTTCGCGTTTCGGTAAATTTCCTCTCATGGGAAATTCCGTCTTCGGCATCAATAATGTATCTTTATACTCCATGAAATCTTCCTCCTAAACGTTTCTCTTAATTGCCATCTTTTCTAAATCCCGCGATTCTTAATCAGGCTATCCCTTTTGGAAACAAAAAAAAGCTTTCTCGTCCCTGGAAAGGGACGAGAAAGCTTTTCCCGCGGTACCACCCTCATAAAGATCTAAATCGATCTTCACTCGTATTGATTCGTAACGTGAACAAGACGCTATTCATTACTCTCCAGAAGTGAATTTCATGAGTAGAGCTCGAGGGTGATCTTCCGTACCTTTGTTCCTTGTCGGGCTTACACCGTCCCCGACTCGCTAGAAAGGAAATATCATAAGAAACGTACTGTCCCTGTCTTAGCCTTCATTATGGCAATTTAGATTGTTGTTCAATTATATGAAAGTATTGCGCTTTTCGTCAAGACAATGTCTCTTCTTCTTTTAATGTTTTTAAATCTGTTGCGTCCAGATCGAATTCCATTAATTGATCCCAGTCATTGGTATCAAGTAAATCAAGCTGGGCTTCGATTAACATTTTGAAACGAGTTCGGAACACCTTTGACTGCTTCTTGAGCTCTTCAATCTCAATGGCAATCTTACGGGCTTTGGATAATGATTCGTTAACGATGCGATCAGCATTCTTCTCGGCTTCCTTAATTATCAGCTTCGATTCTTTCATTGCATTACGCTTAACTTCTTCCCCTGCTTCTTGAGCAATGACGATTGACTTGTTTAACGTTTCCTCGATGTTTGTAAAATGACCTAAACGTTCATTCAAGGAGTTTAAACGTTCTTCCGTTTCCTTCTTCTCGCGGATAAGAATTTCATAATCCTTAATAATTTGATCTAAAAATTCATTAACCTCGTCCTCATCATAACCACGAAAGCCACGACTAAATTCTTTATTATGTATGTCTAATGGCGTTAAAGGCATGGGAGCCACCTCCAGTACTTGGTGAATTACATATTTATTATAACTAAAATTTCGACAGTATGTGGGAGAATCCCTTTAATTTTCTTAAATTATTTCAGTATTCCCACAGAAATTCGCCATTTATCCCGTTTCGTTCTTCCTTCAATGGACAATAACTTACTTCTTCCATACCCTCTTGCTGAAATTACATCCCCGGCTTCTACTTCAAACGAGGCATTTTCGACCGTTTTCCAATTGACTTTTACATGATTGCTTTTAATCAATGTTTGAGCTTTTTGGCGGGAATCATTATAGATTGCTGCGAGAACGACATCTAACCGCAGGGAGCTTACAGTAGTCACTTTTTCCAACCATTCTTCCTTACTTTCGATTCGATCCTTCATTGGAATATCCTTCATGGAAATCTTTGCTTTGCCTATTTGAGTGAGTTCCATCCGGACGTATTCAGAAATCTCACCTGCGAGCATGAGTTGAATGGTATCGTCCTCAGCTAAAATATCCCCGAATTTTTCCCGTTTCAACCCTAATGACATGAGAGTCCCTAATACCTGTCTATGCTCTATTGTAACAAACTTGGACGGGTACTGTATTTCAAATAACTTAATACCAAAATCTTCTTCTTCAGGCTGAAAATAAGGGGGATACAATAACGCTCTTTTCCGTTCCGTATTTTCCGGATAGAAGGAAAGGATGATATCATCGTTATTTCCAATGACGGACTCAACAATATGCTGCTGCCTTGGGTCCAAAAAGTCCGTTCGTTTCGCTGTATATTGATTTTCCACTGCCAGTTTCCACTCCAGTACAGCATCCACAAACTCTCTCTCATCCGGCCTGAAATGTTGATAAATTGAAGACACAACTTCACCTCCTATGTAATTTACCCAAAATAAAAGAACTGAAACTGTTCATCCGGTTTCAGTTCTTTAAAGGATATTTGATCGCATACTCGCCGATTAAATCAGCCATCTAAATAATTGGTATAAACCAGATTGTGCCAAGTTCAACACAATGAATGCCACGATTGGTGAAATATCAATCATTCCGATCGATGGAACAAAACGTCTGAATGGTTCTAAGTACGGTTCGCATATTCTTGCAAGGAACTGTCCAATCGACGTCTCCCTTGCATTTGGAAACCAGGACATTAATATATAAATGATTAAAGCCCAGGAGTATATGCGAATAAGGTTGTATAAAATCTCATAAAGCATCACCATAATTTACATTACCACCTCGAATCTGATAGATCTTCCTCTTTAAGGAACTCAGAGATATTCCCGCTCACTTCCACATTATCAGGCGTACAAAGAAAAATATTATCTCCAACTCGCTGAATGTCGCCGCCAATTGCGTACACAGTTCCACTTAAGAAGTCGACAATGCGTTTTGCTTGATCATGTTGAATCCGCTGTAAGTTTACAAGGACAGAGCGTCTATTCTTTAAGTGATCAGCAATTTCTTGAGCTTCAGCGTATACTCTCGGCTCAACCAGTATCATCTTAGAAGACTTTTGAACACTTTGAAGACTTACAACATTTTGTTTCGAATTTGAAAGCGACTGCGACTTCATGGGCTTTTTCTCCTCGTATTCTTCTTCAAACTTTTCTTCTTCATAATCATATTCATCTTCATCCAGCAAAAAGAACGTTTTAAACTTTGACTTGATACCCATTTGTATTCATCCCCTCTCAGTCATTTCCAACTAATGCAGTTCCAATACGAATAAACGTAGCTCCCTCTTCGATTGCAATCATGTAATCATTGCTCATCCCCATTGATAATTCTGTACAAGGGGCATAAGGAAGGTTTAATGCGTTGATTTCTTCCTGGATTGTTTTCAACTGTCTAAAACAAGTCCGTAAGAATGGTTCATCGTCCGTATGTGGAGCCATTGTCATTAATCCTACGACATTAATATTTGTGAAGTCTTTTAGACTCACAATAAATCCTTTTACTTCTTGAGGTGATAACCCATGTTTAGAATCTTCTCCAGAAACATTCACTTGAACAAAACAAGACACAGGCTTGTCCGCTCTTTTATGAATTTCTTTGGCTAGTGACAGACGATCCAGAGAATGTATGTATGATACTTTATCAATGATGTTTTTTACTTTTCTAGATTGCAGAGATCCAATAAAATGCCACAGGGGCTTGTCTTGTAGAACTTCCTGCTTGGAGAGCAGTTCTTCATCACGGTTCTCACCTAAGTGAATAAGGCCGGCTTCAACCGCTTCTTCGGCTCTCTCGATTGAAACGTATTTAGTGACCGCTACAACATGTACGTCTTCAGGGTTTCTTCCACTGTTCTTACATGCATTTTCAATATTTTTCTGGATGATTATAAACTTTTCAGATACCTTCATCTTTTATTCTCCTTCCAGCCAATGAAGCTCATGATTCTTCCTGTTTTACCACCATCTCTTCTGTATGAGAAAAACTCATTGTGACAGGATGAACAATAACTAGAAGTGTGG
The DNA here is from genome assembly GCF_056838065.1 of Rossellomorea sp. H136. Taxonomy (NCBI): domain Bacteria; kingdom Bacillati; phylum Bacillota; class Bacilli; order Caryophanales; family Bacillaceae; genus Rossellomorea; species Rossellomorea sp. H136. Next base: position 1,961,931 of record NZ_CM166371.1, on the reverse strand, counting down.
ATTTGTTCAGCATTTAAACCAGTTTGCACTAAAAGCTGTTCATTCAACTTCTTTAAATCGAGGTAATATTGTCCCTCTTCCTTTAAATTATAGGGTAAGTTGTTTTCATCTTCTAGTGTTTTTTTCACTTTATCGATCACATAGTCATCAACTACATAGCAATTCTTACATATGGATGGCCCGATCACAACCTCCAGGGAAGACTTGGAGGCCCCTTGCTCCATATATGCATCGACCATTTTGGGCCCTATTTGTAAAACAGTACCTTTCCATCCGGCATGTGCCAATCCGATTGTACCCGAATCTCTGTCCAGAAAATAGAGAGGAACACAATCCGCATAGCACATCGTTAATAGAATATTCTCATCTCCAGTAATAAAACCATCCGTATCCTGAATACTGGTGTGATAAAGCTCTGCACCTTTTCCCTTGTCTACTTCTCCTACTTGATGAATGTTGTTTCCGTGGGTTTGTTCAGCAGCTGCCCACGATTCAACAGGCATCATTAAACTGGAAGCAAGTAATTGACGATTATGAACCACTGAAGATTCATCGTCTCCTACGTGCAATCCCATATTGAAAGAGTGAAATGGTCCGGTACTGACACCACCCCATCTTGTAGTGATCCCTGCAACTAGCCCAGGATTATTTTTCGTCCATGTACCTATAGAATAATAAGATTCTGTTTCTCTATTAAAAGGATCCTTTGACACGTTGAATCTCCCTCGTTTTTATTAAGTGTACCATATTCTCTGAAGATTCGTCATGTATCGGGGGCTTGTTTCGGTTCCTGCAGTTGACCTTGAATATAATGACTTTCTTTATATCTGACCAGAATAACATCCTCCCCTATTTTTACAATACTGCTCCAAGGAATCACAATATCTTCATCTTTTCCGAAGAAACCCAATATCTTTCCTCCACCTCCGATGACAATGGCCTCAATTCTTCCAGTATCCAGGTTAATTTCTATATCCCCTATATTCCCTAATTTCCTTCCGTCAGATATACTCACGACATCTTTCACCTGAAATTCAGATATACGTACCATCTGTTTTCACCCTCTCTTCTTGTTGTTTCTCATTCTGTACCTATATGTTCAAAGACTGTTCATTCACCCAATTCAAGTAGTTATTACTAGTGTATGCAACAAAAAAAAAGGCAGACCTACCCGAAGGAGATCCGCCTTTCTTTTCTTTTGTCCAGCTACAAGGCTTAGAAGCTCGAGGTCATAAGTCAAACCATCCAAAAAGGCAAAGAACGCCTTTCCGGATGGTTTGCCTTATGCTTTTCGCTTCTGGGCAAAGCCCTTCCGCTTTTCTTTTGTCCAGCTACAAGGCTTAGAAGCTCGAGGTCATAAGTCAAACCATCCAAAAAGGCAAAGAACGCCTTTCCGGATGGTTCGCCTTATGCTTTTCGCTTCTGGGCAAAGCCCTTCCGCTTTTCTTTTGTCCAGCTACAGGGCTTAGAAGCTCGAGGTCACAACGGGAAACCCCCATAAGGCATAGAGCGCCTTATGGGGGTTTCCCATTTTACTTCGGGGCTGATCGAGCCGCCTACGCTTTTCTTTACTTATTGAATATTTTTGTTCATTTGTTTGATTGCTGCTTTTTCCAGTCTTGATACTTGTGCTTGTGAGATTCCGATCTCGTCAGCCACTTCCATTTGAGTTTTCCCTTGAAAGAAGCGTTTGCTGATAATCAATTTTTCACGATCATTTAATCGTCTCATTCCTTCTTGAAGAGCAATTTCTTCAATCCAATGGAAATCGCGATTTTTTTCGTCGCTTAGTTGATCCATCACAAATATTGGGTCTCCTCCATCATTATAAATGGGTTCAAACAAAGAGACGGGATCTTGTATAGCATCCAATGCAAATACGATTTCCTCGTGGGATACATCAAGAACTTTGGCAATTTCTTCTGCAGTTGGTTCTTTGGATGTTTCCCCCATTAATTTCTCTCTTACTTGTAGAGCCTTGTACGCAATATCTCGTAGTGAACGGGACACTCTTATTGGATTATTGTCTCTTAAATATCGACGGATTTCCCCAATGATCATCGGAACCGCGTATGTAGAGAATCGAACGTTTTGACCTAAATCAAAATTATCGATGGATTTCATTAATCCGATACACCCTACTTGAAATAAATCATCAACATACTCACCACGGTTATTAAAGCGTTGAATTACACTTAAGACGAGGCGCAAATTCCCATTTACAAGTTTTTCTCTTGCGGTAATGTCGCCCGCTTGCATTTGCTTGAATAGTACTCTCATTTCATCGTTTTTGAGAACTGGTAATTTGGAAGTATCTACACCACAAATCTCGACTTTATTACGTGTCATTCTTTCCCCTCCTTGTAGGAGCTGCTGTACAAAATTCAGTATTTCCTTGAAGAGGAAAAATATGCATTTCATTCTGACGAGTAACAGTTCATACTCTCCAAATCCCTTAAGATATCAGGATAAATTCATATAAAAAAATTTTAATGGGTTTAAACACAAAAAAACTGACCTTCTCTATAGAAAAGGTCAGTTATCAGGTTATACCATTTTATTAAATTCCTTCTTTAGACGCTTAATAATCCTCTTTTCTAAACGGGAGATATAGGACTGGGAGATTCCAAGCATATCCGCTACATCCTTTTGGGTTTTTTCTTCTTCTCCCATTAGACCAAACCGGAGCTCCATGATTTGTTTTTCACGATCAGAAAGCTGGTGAAGAGCGTTAAAGAGCAGTTTTTTGTCTACGGTCGCTTCAAGATCTTTTGTAATAATATCTTCATCTGTTCCAAGTACGTCTGATAATAGTAATTCATTTCCGTCCCAATCAATATTGAGTGGCTCATCAAACGAAACTTCAGAACGGATTTTATTATTTCTTCTTAAGTACATAAGGATTTCATTTTCAATACACCTGGAAGCATATGTAGCTAATTTGATTTTTTTTTCTGGATTGAATGTGTTAACTGCCTTAATCAAGCCAATCGTACCGATGCTGATCAAGTCTTCAATATTTATTCCTGTATTTTCAAACTTCCTGGCGATATATACGACTAACCTTAAGTTTCGTTCAATCAACAGAGAGCGGGCAGCTTTATCACCTTTAGGCAATTTATTGAGTAATACTTCTTCCTCCTCTTTCGTCAATGGAGGGGGAAGTGCTTCACTACCACCTATGTAGTAAATTTCATCTGTCTTCAGTCCAAGTTTGATTAACAGTTTGTACCAATAGTATAAAAATTTAAATTTGAATTTTTTCATTGTTGCTCCCCCTTCTATTTCTTTAAATTGTGAGTATAGTAGTAATAATTGACTTAAGAAACATTAAGTACCGGCTTTCGCGAAGCCATTTTCGGATGAACGATCGCTTGAAAATTCCCATCTGCTGAAAGCGGATCCTCTCTGAAGGCAATCAGTCCATTCGGGATCGTCCATTCTGATTCATGATCCTTTAGAATGAGAGAATCAGGCTTGATAGCGGCTAGAAGTTGACTTTTTCTTCCCACTGATTGGGCGGGGACAATTCTCATCCGGTCAGACCAGCGTGTGTCGATGTTTTTCTCTCCAGAGAAGATTTCATCAACTTCGTGGCATAGTGCCCTCACTTCTTCTGGAATTCCCCCCTCTATCTCAGCGATGGAGAGTATCATGACCGGACTTTTGGATATAGGGTCTTGAAGTTGGTTACCGCTGTCAACAAGACCGTTTACGGTACATTGAAAATCTTCAATTTTTATGCTTACCTTCAGGAGCTGATCATACTGAATTTTCACTTGCTCAATGCTATCCACTCTGCCCTTAGAAAAATACCAGGCAAGAGGCAGGGCAAGCATAACAAATACCCAGCTTATCGGATCTCCAAAACCACGGATGCTTGCAAGCAACATGGAGGATTCTGTACCAGGGTCGAAACTAATAAAATAATGAGTCCCAATTAATATCCCACCTGTAAAAAAGGTAACAAAATAGAACATAAGAAGATTAGATAAGTAATAGCGCAATCTTCTATACCCAAAAGCTGAGTACACCATGATAATTGAAAATAATAATTTCATAAGAGGGTTTCCTATAAGAGTTGCATAAGGTGAAAAGGCAAGGAGAATGATGATCGATCCTATCAAACTGCCAAGTCCAATTCTCCACAGGGCATATTGTCTTTTTAAGATGATTCCAGTTAACCATAATAAGAAAAAGTCTACCAACAGATTTAACAACCAGATGACATCCAGATATAAGGTCAATCTCTACCCTCCTTTTGAAACTTCACCCAGTTACAGCTATTTAAATTTCAAGATAGGAATGACTTATCAGAAGTATATCGTACATACCCTTTAAAAGGTTGTCATTTTTTGTATGCTTCAGAGGAAAACTTTTCGGAGATAAGAACGAAATATGTCACTAAATTTATTCCTGATTCGAGGTATAAAAAATAGCTTTGTTGATTGGATTTTGATTGGATGGATACGTGGAAAATATATCAGTCCAAAAAAATCCCCAAAGGCATTAAATGCCTTTGGGGATTCCTTGTTGTGCTTGTCGGGCCTGAGAAAGCAGCCCGCTTTTATTGTCCAGCTACGGGGCTTAGAGGCTCGAGCTCATAAGCTAAGCCACCCAAAAAGGCAAAGGACGCCTTTCCGGGTGGCTCAACTTATGCTTGTCGCCTCTGGGCAAAGGCCCTCCGCTTTCCTATTTATCTACGGCGATTACGGTTGCGAAGGAAGGTTGGGATGTCCAATGTTTCTTCCGCTCCCTGATTTTGATTGGAAGAGGTTCTCACCGGCTCTTGGTGTTGAGGCTCTTCGCGTTTAGGTTGTTCGCGCTTGATAGATTGGTTTGGGCTTGGGTTTGGACTTTGATTTGGTTTCATTCCACCAAATGTTGGTCGAGTTTGCTTAGGAGGTTGAATGACCTCTTCATTAAACCCGGTTGCAATAACGGTTACGACGATATCATCTTTTAAATCTTCATTAATCACGGAACCGAAAATCATGTTCACTTCTTGATCTGAAGCAGATGCTACAATGTCCGCAGCTTCTTGAACTTCATATAGACTTAAAGATGTACCACCTGTAATGTTCATCAGTACACCTTGAGCTCCATCAATGGATGTCTCAAGTAATGGACTTGAAACGGCTTTTTTTGCGGCTTCCGTCGCACGATTTTCACCAGAAGCTGCACCGATGCCCATGAGTGCTGAACCTTTGTTAGACATGATTGTCTTTACGTCGGCAAAGTCAAGGTTAATAAGACCTGGAGTTGCGATTAGATCTGAGATACCTTGAACACCTTGTCTTAATACGTTATCTGCTTCTCGGAATGCTTCAAGCATTGGCGTGCTCTTATCTACGATCTCAAGCAGACGATCGTTTGGAATAACGATAAGGGTATCTACTCCTTCTTTCATAGCAGCGATACCACCGCTCGCTTGATTTGAACGCTTTCTGCCTTCAAAGGTGAAAGGTCGTGTCACAACACCGACCGTTAATGCTCCGATTTCTCGAGCAATCTGAGCGATTACCGGAGCTGCACCAGTTCCGGTTCCTCCACCCATTCCAGCCGTAACGAAGACCATATCTGCTCCTCTTAGAGCTTCTTCGATCTGTTCTTTACTTTCTTCAGCAGCTTTTTTACCCACTTCCGGATTGGCACCTGCTCCTAATCCTCTGGTTAATTTACCACCGATTTGCATTTTTATTTCAGCTTTTGATAGATTCAAAGCTTGTGCATCTGTATTTACAGCGATAAATTCAACACCCTGTACACCATGCTCGATCATGCGGTTTACAGCGTTGTTACCTCCACCACCGACACCGATAACTTTTATTGTCGCTAAAGAATCTAAATTTGTATCAAACTCCAACATGACAAATCCTCCTAACTCGTCGAATCTATGGATTCCTTTATTTATTCAAAGAAGTATCCAAAGAACTTTTTCACTTTTGACATGGCCTTCTCATCTTCATGCTCTTCTTCTTTTACCTTCGCAGGCTTTGGCTTTTTATTAGCTGGTTTCGATTGTCGCTTCTCAGCAGCCTCTACAGGCACTGGTTCTGCACTAACAGATCTTCCTTGTAATCTAGCATTCTTTTGAGCGTATTTTATCAAACCTACTGCAGTCGTATACTGAGGTTCCCTAACTCCAATATAATCAGGAATTGCCACCCGTACACGATTTTGGAAAACGATTTGTGCTAATTCTAACACACCTGGAAGATTTGCTACACCACCAGTTAACACATATCCACCTGGCAGGTCTCTGATTCCCATTCGTTTCAGCTCATGGCTAATGAGGTCTAAGATCTCTTCCAGCCTTGCTTCTATGATATCAGAAATTTCTAATTGATTAAATTGCTGGTGTTGATCGCTACCAATAATTGGCACGCTAAACACTTCATCTTCTGATGCATGGTCATAATAAGCATGTCCATATTTAGTTTTGATTTTCTCTGCATCGTCCGTTGAGGTTCTTAATCCAATCGATAAATCTTTAGTAATATGTTCTCCCCCTACAGGAAGTACAGTTGTAGCTTTAAGGTGGCCTTGTTCGAAAACCGCTATCGTTGTAGAGCCACCGCCAATATCGATTAACGCAGCACCGAGGTTCTTCTCATCCTTTGACAAAGCAACTGAGCCAGCCGCAAGAGGTTGAAGAACGATATCGACAATTTCAAGGCCGGCCTTTTCTACACAACGGAGAGTATTATGTAAAATCGTCTTAGATCCCGTAATGATGGTGCCTTCCATTTCCAATCGAACACCAATCATACCGCGTGGATCTGTAATCTCATCCAATCCATCAACAATGAATTGTCTTGGGATTACATTGATGATTTCTCTTTCTGGAGGAATAGAAACAACCTGGGCTGCATCCATCACTCTTAGAACATCTTCATCGCCGATTTCCCGATTATCACTTGATACTGCCACTACACCATGACACGATTGAAGCGACACATGGTTGCCGGTAATACCTACGATGACCTGGCTTATAGATAAACCAACCATCCTTTCGGCTTGTTCAACTGCTTTCTTGATTGTATGAACAGTTTCGTCTATATCTACGATGGAACCTTTTCTGATTCCTTCTGAGTTCACATTTCCTACACCGATAATGTTTAAGGAATCATTTGTCATTTCACCAATGATTACTTTTACTGTGGATGTACCGATGTCTAGGCTAACGTAAATTTCATTGCTGTTCACTCTATGGCACCTCCTTAAAGAATGTTTATTTGGAACAACAACCCTAGAAAAACATTATTCTAAGTATATCTTAATTAAGATATTCGTCGTAACAAAAACGATTCCCTTTTAAAATTCTAATTTTTTTCTCTTTTTTCTTGATTATTTGACCAATTGCTAATAAGTATTCGTCTAATCACTGCAATGTTCTGGAATAATCTTACTCCAAAAGCAAATACAGCCGCCAGATATAAGTCTACACCAAGATGTACGCCTAGAAAAGCTAAACTTGCTGCCAGTAAAATATTAAAAAAGAACCCAGAAACAAAGACCTTATCATCATAAATATTTTGGAGGTGGGCACGTATGCCGCCAAATAATGTATCCAATGCTGCCAGGACGGCGATCGATAAATAATTCGAGTACTCATCTGGAATTCTAATATCTGTAAGAAGCCCCAATACGACCCCTACCAGCAACCCTAAAAGGGGAAGCCACATATTACCCGTTCCCTCCTCTTTCCTTCACCGGTTCCATTAAACGGACCCGGATGGTATCTTCATATGGTGGAACCACCACTTTTTCTAAAGGCTTTGAAATTGAGACTCGAAGATTATCGATAAAGAAGTCCTCAACAGACTGTGATACCTGCATTCGGTTATACAAGCCTTTTGCAGAGTCCAAGTCTTTGGTTAATACTCTCACTTCAAATGGTATTTTTTTAATTGAATATCCATCTACCTTGGTTTCTCCATTAATATCCCGAATGACCGAGGTATTGATTAAGCGATGACCATCAATGGAAATATCCATTGCATCATATCGATTCAGCTCATTTACCAGTCTTTCCAACAGTTCCGGTGATATAGTTTGAACTTTTTCACCAAGAAGGATTTCTTCCATGGCAGGTTCAATCGTTAAAATGACACCTGGTCCTGTTTTTTCAGTCAAACCTGCTTCTGTTCTCAGTTCCTCTAACGTTTGTTTCAAAGCACGTTCTGGACTAGACTGCTGTTCTGTCTTATATTGTTCCAACTTTGCTTCAACCGCACGCATTTCTGCATAGAGATTGGAATTGACTTCTTTTTCTTTTAATAATGCATTTCGTAGTTCCCATATATCTCGTGTATCCCGGACAACAGGTTCTTTGACTGTTTGGAATTGTATAGCAATCATAAACCCAATAATTATCGTAATAATGGTAAAGCTTATTTTTAACTTGTTGTCCATTCATTGCACCTTACTTTCACAGCTGACCTTACTTGGTAACAGTCCGAATAACCCTTGGGACATTTCATTTCTTATGATTCACTAATGCTTGGTTCTAAAATTACCGTATTCTTTTTTTCCAGTTTAAAAATGATATTATCATTTACAAGCTGGTCTTTAACCCCGCCCGTGATATTCATGGCTGATGATAGTACTTCCGGATCTCCAATAGCGGTAATTTCAAACGGAGCAGGATATTCGATTCCATCAATTTGAATAACGGGACCGTTACACAGTATGTATGAATCATGCTTTAGCCTTTGTCCATTTATCGCAACGACAGAAGCCCCCGCAATGTATAATTCATTGATCACCTTAAATACATGGTGTTCATGAACAATATAATTATTGGCGTTTTCCTCATTGGAATCGTAGTCAGCGTCTGATAACGTCACGTTTATCCCAGGCCCTTTCACTTTCGTTTTGCCCAGATACATACGATACTTCTCCGCATCTTCTGCCAGGTTAAAATATATTTGTTTCTCTTTAGAGAATTCCTTCTCCATGTTGACGACCTTTTCCTGCTTCTCATAGAGTTCCTCTTGCAGATTATTATTCTGCTGCTGATACTCAAGGATTTGATCTCTCAATGCTTCTTCCTGTTTCCACTGACCATTCGTTCGATTCCCACGTTCCGCTTGTTCTGTGTTAGCTAGACTAAATGAAAAAGCAAGGATGAAACCTAACACCAGACATACAAGAGAGAGGATTACATGCTTACCTCTCACCCTCATCCTCTTCATCGCTTTGTTCACCTTCCGTTTCATATGCTCTGAAATAAGAACCTACCTCTAAATCAATGACACCTTTTACTGAAGGATCCAATTGACTGACAATAGAGGGATAATGCACCATTTTCTCTGAAAAGGTCCGGATGGTGGCACTGACTTCAAATCCATCATTCATGAATAGGGTCAAGTGATATTGATCTGTTTCCTTTGGAGCCAGGTTAATCTCAGATATGAGGTGCTGAACTTCTTTCGGAAGCTCCCCTAATTCTTCTACCATTTTCACTAAGACCTTATCTTCCTCGAAACCTCTGAGTAAAGGAGCATCAACGGGTATTGATTCAGTACCTTTATCCAGAACATTCCCATTCTCTAATATGACAAAGAATTTATTATCTTTCGATAGATATGCCTTTTTATCATATTCTTGGATGCGTATTTCATAGGAATTCGGAAAGGACATTTTTACCGTTGCATTTTTTACTTCAGGAAGCTCCTTTAATTGTTCCACGGTTTTATCTTTGTTTACACTCCACAAATTCATGCCGCTGTCAATTCCACTTTGCTGAAGAACCGCCTCATTTGAAACAAGCTCATTCCCATGAACCACCACTTTTTTCACATGACTTAAAGGTGATTGAAAGTAAACCACCGATAGAATCATGAGTAAGAACAAAGAAAGTAAAAATAACAGTCTGCGATTCGCTTTCTTTTTTCGGTGTTGTTTTAATTTAGGAATACGATCTTCAAGGGAAACAACATTTTCTTTTTTCATTTCGTTCTCCTCAATTTCACTTTGTAATCATTAAGTCATGAATAAGAAAATTCTCACCACGTCTTATAATGAAAGTACTCTTTACATTGGGATACCTTCCATTCTATATGAAGGCAGCAAATGTTAAAAGAGGAACAGAACGTTATTTTCTGCCATATGACATAATGTTGAACGGGAATCCATTATGGTAGAGTTGAAGGATTGATATTCAGGAGTTAGTTCTCATGTCACTGATCAAAATAATCCAGCATTTCCTAAGATACATTGTCCATACAACTTTTCGTATATGTACGTCCATTCCTTTTCAGAAAGAAGCCATCCTATTTATTACACTCTTGTACTCTATTTTAAACACCAATTTCCACATAATGAAGGTATGTCATTGAATTGTAAAAGATTTGGCTAACAAAAGTAATAAACTCTCCTTTATTTTGAAAAGGTCTGATTATAATGCATTACGTATATGTAATTAATTGTAACATCTCACCAATGAATATCCTATTGTTATTTCAATAAAAACGAGGAATTTCAGCGTTTTTTTCTTTAATTCAAAAAGAGACTGACCATAAAAACAGGGGAGGATATGAATGATGCGTTCCTGACTATCAGGCTTTTACCATTCACTTCTTATCCGAGCTGTTTCACAGTCAATCTCTTTGTTAAGTCATTACCGTCTCGTATAACGGCTAATATTCAGCAGCACTCCCACAGCCATTAGCATGAGGGTCAATGAGGATCCCCCGTAGCTGAGAAAGGGGAGTGTGATGCCCGTGACCGGCATGAGGCCGGTTACAACCCCAACATTGATCATTACTTGGATTGCAATCATTGAAACGATCCCTAACGCCAGAAAGCTTCCGAATAAGTCAGGAGCCCCTAGAGCAATTCTGATCCCTCTCCATAAAATCAAAGAAAACAGAAGCAGGACTAGAGTTCCCCCGATAAAACCGAGCTCTTCTGCTAAAATTGCAAAAATAAAATCGTTTTGAGGTTCGGGCAAATAGAAGAACTTCTGCCTGCTTTGTCCCAGTCCCAATCCAAACAAGCCTCCCGGGCCGATTGCATATAGTGACTGAATGATTTGGAATCCGCTATTCAATGGATCCTGCCATGGGTCTAAAAATGACGTTATCCGTGCAATGCGATAAGGTGCAGATATAACAAGTCCAATGAAGCCGACTAATCCAATCATTCCGAGACCGACAAAATGCATGACCCTCGCTCCTGCAATAAAGATCATCACTACTGAAGTACCAACCATGACAGTGCCCGTACCCAGATCCGGCTGTAGCATTATCATTCCAAAAGCAGCGAACACCAGCAGAAGCGCCGGTAGGACTCCTTTTCTAAAGGAAGTAATATACTTTTGGTTTTCCGATAAATACTTTGAGAGAAACGCAATCATGGCAAGTTTCATAAATTCTGAAGGCTGAATGGAAAACGCCCCGACTCCTATCCAGCTCCTGGAACCATTCCTTAGAACCCCGATACCCGGAATTAATACCAGTACAAGAAGGACAAAGCAAATGATGATGATAATTTTCGCCCAATTTCTCCAGGTCCAATACTCTACATTCATGATGAAAAACATAGCGAATAACCCTACGCCCGCAAAGAGCACTTGCCTTTTGGCAAAGAAAAAGGAGTCATCGAATTTGTAGTCAGCCCATACAGCGCTTGCGCTGTATACCATAATCAGTCCAATCGCAAGTAAAGTGAGTGTAACCATAATGAGGATAAAATCGGGAGTCGATTTTTTTAAAGGCAATCTTAAACACCTCGAATAGACAAATTTTGAGCCGTTCGAGCAAAGAAAACTACTTATCTTGGATTGGTATACTGGCTGTTAAAGTACGGATGCTCTTCATGGACAAGCCCTTATTTAAGCTTATGCACCGCTTCAATAAAAATGTCACCACGTTCTTCAAAAGTTCGATATTGATCCCAACTTGCGCATGCAGGGGATAGTAAAACAACATCTCCCTCTTCGGCATGTTCAAAAGCAACAGGAACTGCCTTTTCAACATTATCGACAGGAATAATGGATTGTATCCCTGCCTTTTCTCCTGTATTCATGAACTTCTCAGACGTTTCCCCGAAGGTGATTAACATTTTTACATTTTTCAAATATGGAATCAGGTCATCGAAATCATTTCCACGGTCCAAGCCTCCAGCAAGCAGGATCGTAGGACCCTCGAACGCATGAAGAGCACTTTTCGTTGCCAGGCTATTCGTTGCTTTCGAATCATTATAAAACTTTACACCCTTCACTTCCCGGACAAATTGCGTTCGGTGTTTCACCCCTGTAAAGGTGCCAAGGACCTTCTTAATACTTTCATTGGGTACTCCATAGATTTTACACGCGGCAACCGCACAAAGGATATTCTCCAGGTTATGTGCACCCGGTAATACAATTGAATCAACTTCGACAATCAACTCATCTTTGAAATAGACTGCCCCGTTTTTGATACAGGCCCCTTCCGCTACTACTTTCTTCGTTGAAAATGGAATTAATTGCGCTTTTGTAAAGGCAACTGAATCTATAACATGCTCTTGATCAGCATTAAAGATGAGATAATCATGTTCTGTTTGATTTTTCGTAATATTGGATTTCGCCTTCCAATATTCATCCAGGTTTCCATGGTAATCCAGATGTGCATCATATAAATTCGTAATGATGGCAATATGAGGAGCGAATTCTTCGATCCCCATCAGTTGAAAAGAGGAAAGCTCAACTACCATTTTTTCATTTTCTTTCGCTTCCTGGGCTACTTCAGAAGCGACCGTTCCGATGTTTCCTGCAATAAGAGGCTTTTGATCGGCCTCTTCAAGCATTTCAAACAGGAGTGTCGTCGTCGTGGTTTTTCCATTTGTTCCTGTAATTCCAATCAATTCTGCCTCAGAAATTAAATAGGCAAGCTCAACTTCTGTCAGAACGGGTATGTTCTTTTCGATTGCTTTCTTAATCAATGGGTTGTGATAGGGTATTCCTGGATTCTTAATCACATACTGAAAACCTTCATCAAGAAGTTCGATGGGATGACTTCCGCAAATCACTTTAATACCTTCCTGTAGAAGCCCCTGAGCTTCCGGGTTTTCAGCCAAGGGCTTTTGATCGTTTACCGTTACAAATGCTTCTAACTTATGTAGAAGAGAGGCAGCACTTACCCCGCTTTTTGCTAAACCTAATACTAGAACTTTTTTATGTTTGAACTTCGTTATCTTCTTCAATTATAACCACACCTCAATATAGATTCCTAAAACGGCAAATAGCAAACCGACGGTCCAAAACGTTACAACAACACGCCACTCAGACCAACCGACTAACTCATAATGGTGGTGCAGTGGGCTCATTTTGAATATTCTCTTTCCTGTTGTCTTAAATGACGCGACCTGTAAGATAACGGATAGTGTCTCAATGACAAATACTCCACCAATAAGAATTAAGATGATTTCCAATTTGGTTAAAATGGCAATCGTCGCTATCGCTCCACCTAATGCTAAAGATCCTGTATCTCCCATAAATACTTTAGCAGGGTGGGCATTGAATACTAAGAATCCGAGTACCGCCCCGACTACTGCCACTCCGAAAATCGCGACATCATACTGGGATTGATTCCAGGCTAATACGGCTAGTGCACCAAAAGCAATGGCGCTCGTTCCTGATACTAATCCATCTAAACCATCTGTTAAATTGACAGCATTTGAAAATCCTACAAGCCAAAAGATAATGAATAAACAATAAAACCAACCTAATTCAAATGAAAAATCCGTTAACGGAATCGAAACTGTAGTCGGAAAGTCATTTTGCTTAAAGATGAGATAAAAAATGACAGAAATGACAATCTGACCTAAAAGCTTTTGCTTTGATGTGAGTCCTAAGTTCCTCTTCATTACAACTTTAATAAAGTCATCAAGAAAGCCTAATAGCCCAAAACCGACCGTCACAAGAATCATTAAATAGGTTTCAGGACCAGGCTCTGAATATTTACCAGTCATTACAAATGTAGTAATCACGATGGAGATCAGGAACACAATTCCACCCATTGTAGGTGTGCCTGTCTTTTTTTGGTGAGACTGAGGGCCTTCATCACGGATACTCTGCCCAAACTTCAATCTTCTAAGGAAAGGGATAAAAACGGGGGCAAGCAATACTGTTATGAGAAATGCCATAATGATTGTAAAAAAGATCACTTGTTCCATCATCGTTATTCCCCTCCCTTTCCATTACCGGATTCGTTCGATGATACGTCTGTTGTTTGATTTCGTTCAGATTCGTTGTTAAAAATAAACTTCGTCATAATTTCCCACTTTTCTTGATTGTAATTTTGTTTGTAATCCTCTAGTAAGTCAATGTAAGCTTTATAAACATCTTCAACCATAAATAATGGAAAGTGGTTTGGAACAAATGAAGGTACTTCTTTATTCTTTGGCCAAAGTGAAGCAATCGCTCCTGAATCAATACTTTCGAAAAGGTTTATTTCATCACCAAAAGGGACATATAGTCCCTTCTCCATTCCCATACTAGTTGAATTTGAAACTACTAGAAACGTAAAGCCTGGTAGATGCATTCCTGATGTTTCAGGAAATAATTTCTTTACATCATCATAAAAGAGCATTTTTACATCCCCTTTATGATTTGTCTGGCCACTTCGCGGTCATCGAAATCATATACGTTGTTTCCTATAATTTGATAGGTTTCATGACCTTTCCCAGCGATCAGGACAATATCGTCAGCTTTTGCAAGACTTAAAGCCTTTTTAATTGCTTCTTTCCGATCAACTATTAATTGATACTGTTTGCCGACCACTCCAGATTCCATATCCTCGAGTATACTATCAGGATCCTCTGTTCTTGGGTTATCAGAGGTGAAGATAGCAAAGTCCCCATATTCACAGGCAATCTCTGCCATTATAGGCCGCTTAATCTTATCACGGTCCCCTCCACACCCCACCACCACAATAACTTTTCCCTTAGTTATCGATTGTATGGTTTCTAATACATTTTTCAGACCATCAGGAGTGTGTGCGTAATCAACGATAACCGAGTAGGGCTGACCTTCAGAGATCGTTTCAAACCGGCCCCTGACTCCATGTGCTCTCTCCAGGCTTCTTACGCTGCCCTCGATGGGTATACCTGCTGCACTAGCTGTTGCAATCGCAGCCAAAGCGTTATATACATTAAATCGCCCCGCTAATTTTAATACCATCTCTCTTTCTCCAAATGGTGAAACGAGTGTAAAAGCGGACTCTGTTGCTTTCAGGACAATATCTCTGGCATAGAAGTCAGCAGAAGGAGACAGACCATATGTAAATACATGTGCGGCCGTTGCTCTGATAAAAAAATCAGCTGCTTCATCGTCTTTATTAATGATGGCGTATTTAGGAGATTTCTTAAAATAAGTATTCCCTAATTGTGAAAACAATAAGCCTTTTGCATTTCGGTAATCGTCCATGGACTTGTGATAATCCAGATGATCCTGAGTCAGGTTTGTAAATACGGCAATATCATAGTCACAGCCGTGAACCCGGCCCTGATGTAACGCATGTGAAGAGACTTCCATGATTGCACTTCGTACCCCTTTATCACAAAATTGTTTAAACGTTTGTTGGAGCGTTAAGCTGTCAGGAGTCGTATTATGACTTACTTGTAACTCATCCCCCACTTTTATGTGCATTGTACCGATTAAACCGGTCTTCATTCCACAGTGTGTAAGCACCTGGTCAATCAGATGGGTGGTCGTGGTTTTTCCATTTGTGCCAGTCACCCCTACCAACAAAAGCTGATGGGAGGGCTGCTTATAAAAGTAGTCGGCAAGAATGGCCATTGCTTTCTTCGTATCCGGAACGATAATAACCGGCACGTTTGCTTCTAAGCTCCTCTCAGCGAGTATCGCAGCTGCACCGTTCTTCTCTGCAAGTGGGGCGAGTGAATGGCTATCAACCTCTAATCCGTTAATACAGATAAATAGATCACCCTTTTTCACTTTCTTATGGTGGTTAGCGATGTTTGAAATAGCTGGATTCCCTTCACCCTCTACTGAGAAAAACGGCAGTACTTCCAGCAAAGTGTGCAATCTCATCTTTTCAACTCCTCACAGGTAGAAAGCAACCTTTTTATATTTTACAAAAAAATGCGTATGAAAGCTATAAACCTTTTAACTTAGTTCATTATCATTATGAAAAAATGACAGTCCGCCTCACTAATTAAAGAAAAACGGGGCTCCCCCTTACGGATATAAAGCCCCCGGCATAACTAAAAAGTATATCACAAATAATCAATCATGTTGACTTTCTTCCCTTAAATCATTCCGAAAGATACACCCTCACTTTTGAGCCTTGCTTGATCTTCACTCCCGGATCAGGAGATTGACTAACCACTTTATCTCCACTTCCACTTACATCCAGATCAAGGTTTACTAACTGCTGCTGTAGCTCTTTTTTCGTTAATCCAACTAAGTCAGGGGTTTCAATCAATGGAATATCGGTCCACGTCATCTCTTTCTCAATTTGACCTTTACGTTTAGGTACTCCCATTGCTTCTAAACTATCGCCTATGATACTACCTCCAATAGGGGCTGCTACGACTCCACCGAATTGAATGGTACCTTTCGGATTATCGACAGCTACGTACACGACAATTTCAGGGTCATCTGCAGGCGCAATTCCCATAAAGGAAACGATGTGATTGTTTTCTAAGTATTTACCATCCTTTGCTTTTTGAGCGGTTCCCGTTTTCCCTCCTACCCGATAACCATCTACAAAAGCTTTCTTACCGCTCCCTTTCGCTACAACACTTTCCAATGCTTCACGAATCTGTTTTGATGTTTCTTCTGAAATGACCCTCTTCTTCATTTGAGGTGTCTTTCTCATCACCACTTCTCCAGTTGAAGGGTCAATCAACTCCTTAGCTATATACGGTTGATACAGGATTCCTCCATTGACGGCTGCTGATACAGCTGCTACCTGTTGAATCGGCGTAACGGCCACCCCCTGACCGAAGGCAGTCGTAGCTTGTTCTACTGGACCGACTCGATCAAGATTAAAGAGAATCCCCTTCCCCTCTCCTTGAAGATCAATGCCGGTCTTTTGTCCAAATCCAAAATCATGAATGTAGCTGAATAGTTTTTCTTTCCCTAACCTCTCACCTAACTCTACAAATCCCGGGTTACATGAATTTTGGACTACTTCCAAAAATGTTTGGGTTCCATGTCCTCCCCGCTTCCAACAATGAAGGGTGGATCCGGCCACTTCCACATGACCGGGATCATGGAATTTATCTTTATAAAGGTCCACCTTATTTTCCTCCAGCGCTGCGGCAAGAGTAATGATTTTAAACGTCGAACCGGGTTCATAGGTGCTCCAAATCGGTAAATTCCGGTTATATATCTCCTGTGGGACATTCTGAAAATTCGCCGGGTCAAAAGTCGGCCTGCTTGACATCGCCAATATCTCACCACTCTTAGGGTTCATGGCAATAGCGATCATTCCATCAGGATTGTAAGTTGCTTGAGCAATATCCAATTCACGTTCCACGATAGTTTGGACTTTCGTATCTATCGTAAGCTTTAAATCAAGTCCGTTTTCCGGTTTTTCAAAGTCATCTGCCATATCAGGCATTCGTTTCCCTTTAGCATCAGAAAAAAATTTGACATACCCTTTATCTCCACTAAGTTCCTCATCATATGACAATTCAAGTCCCATCAGCCCCTGATTATCAATTCCCGCGAAGCCAAGCACATGGGATAAATAACTGCCGTATGGATAATAACGTTTAGAATCTTCGCCTAAGTAAACCCCTTTTAAATTTAGGTCCCTGACCTCTTTCGCTTTTTCATAGGAAATCTTTCTCGCCTCTTTAATCAACACCATACTGTCTCTCTGTGTAACATATTTATATGCAGATTCTACTGAAATATTAAGAACAGCTGCCAGTTTATCCGCTGTTCCCTGAGGATCAGTGATTTGTCTCGGGACGACAAATATCGTCGGGGCACTTTGGTTTCCAGCTAGTTCCACCCCATTACGGTCCACAATCTTCCCTCTCTCCGGTTGAAATGGGATATTTCGACTCCAGGAGTCCTTTGCTAAACCAGTAAGCCAGTCCCCTTTAAAGAACTGAACATACCCCAGCCTTATATCAATAATGGAGAAAATCAGGACTCCTACTATAAGTGCTACTGCTAACCTTTTCCTTACCGTTACATTGGATACTCTTTTCACTAATGGAACCTCCCCTTCTATGGCTCGTTCCATTATATGCTTGGACTTATTTGGGTATGTTCGAAATCCTTTAAAGGATGAGGAAGGCTTATCATTCACGGCAATTTAATCGATTGGTTCCATAAGAAAAGGGCGACTTCGGTGTGAATGGCACTCATACCTAAATCGGTTCAAAAGAAATCGATCCAGGTGCTCTCGAGTGAGTCACATACATAAGTCAGCCCTGTTTATTTAGTTCAGTGGTGGTTCTCCCGTATTCTCATCTTCATCTTGCTGTTCTTGTTCTTCCGGAGTACTAAAATTAACCACTAGAGGCTCTTCTTTTTCCACAGGAACCCCCGGTTGAATATTTTGACTGACGGCATAGCCATTTCCAACCATATTGATCTTCAGACCTGCAAGATTTGCCACTTTAAAGACATCCCTTACAGACCACCCCTTCATATCCGGAATCGTAGTGTCTCCATCGGTTTTGATTACAACTCTTTCCCCTTGCAGAATATCGCTGCCTGCTTGAGGCAATTGCTTTACTACTTCAGAGCCATTACCAACCACTACAGGTAAAGCACCTGATGCCTCCAGAGCTTTTTTTGCTTCATCTATACTCATTTCTTTCGTATCGGGAAGCGTCAACTTCTTCAAGCTCACTTTTTCCTGCGGCTTAATGTTTAAGTACTTTAGGCTATTCTGCATAACCGGCCTAAAAATAGCCGAAACGGGGTCAGACCCTATTTCACTCGGCTCTAACTCAGGCTGTTGAACACCAACATAAACAATTAACTCAGGATCTTCGATTGGAGCCATGCCCATGAATGAAAAAAGATAGTTTTCTTTTCCTCTCATGTACTGACCCGATTCTGGATCAGGAATCTGGCCAGAGCCCGATTTCCCTCCAACACGATAACCTTCGATGGCAAATCTCGTGCCTGTACCATTTTCAGAAGAGACTGTTGTTTCAAGATATTCCCTTGTCTTTTCAGCTGTTTCTTTAGAAATGGGTTTCCCAGCAACTTCGGGTTTTGTCTCTTTGATTACTTTCTTTGAATTCGGGTCGACTATTTTAGAGATCACATAAGGTTTCATCATTTCACCGTTATTCGCAATCGCAGATTCTGCCTGAATCATTTGAAGCGGGGTAACCGTCGTACCCTGTCCAAAGATGGTCGTGTACTTTTCAATTGGATAATGATAGAGAATAGATCCAGACGCCTCATTCGGTAATCCGACATCGGTTGCTTTTCCGAACCCAAACTCATGTAAGTAATCTTCGTACTTCTTGAAACCGATTTTATCTAAAAGGTTCGCAAATGCTACATTGGAAGATCTTTGAACCCCTTCTAAATAGGAAATCGTCCCCCAACCTTCCCCACCATTATGATCCCGGATAGGATTAGGGACATTTTCAACATAAAATTTACCTGATTCATACAATTCATTGGGATTGAACTTTCCTTCATTAACAGCCGCTGCAAGCGAAAAGGATTTCATCGTTGAGCCAGGTTCGTATGTATCCTCTACGATGATATTAGTCCAGTTGTCCAATAAACCGTCTCTCGAATCCGGATGAAATGTTGGCCTCTGAGACATTGCTAGAATTTTCCCGGTTTTTGGGTCAGATACAATGGCAAACATTTTCTTAGGTTTATATTTTTTCTGGACTTCATTCATTGCTTCTTCTAGAAACGTTTGAATTTTTTTATCAATCGTTAAATAGATGTCATCTCCATCCTGGGGAGCGGTAACATGCTCATCTGCATTAGGAAGTAAATATCCCCAAACATCACTCTTATATTCAACCGAACCATCCTTGCCGCTTAACACGTCATTGAAGCTTGCTTCAACACCCATTTTCCCGACAGTATCGGATTCACCATTATCAGAAGTGGATTTTTGGGCAAATCCGATTAGATGGGATGCGAAAGAACCATTAGGATAAAATCGCTTTGCTTCCTTCCTGAATGTGATTCCAGGTATGTTTTCTTCTTTAATCTCGAGCATCATTTGATGAGACAGGTCTCTACCAGCAGATCCAAATTCCACCTGATACGGACCATCCTGATTAAGGCGGTCATATATTTTGCTCTCCTCCATATCAAGATATGGAGCCAGAGCCTTTGCTGTTTTCTCCGGATCTGTCACATGTTTGGGCTTTTTCGGATCACTCGTGATGCTCGGATCTAAAATGGCCACGAGTGTATAGGCTGAAGTATCCTCGGCAATAACTTCACCTTTCCCGTCAAAGATCGTTCCCCTGTGAGCTTCTAAAATGTGACTTTTTATATATTTTTTTGCCGCTTGTGATGCCAGGACTTTACCTTCAGCTTCCCCGGTGACCTGAATCGTGACAAAGCGAACCATTAATACAAAAAAGAGCAAGCCGAAAATCCCGAAAAGGATGGCTGCCCCTATGTTCATACTTGGTCTTTTTTTCATTACTGTTCAACAACCTTAACGTTCTTTTCTTTCAAGTTAAGTCCAAGCTCTTTTGCTTTTTCAAGAATACGCTCATAAGTACTAAGCTCACTAACTTGAAGTTTAAGATCATTATTTGCCTTTTCCTGTTTTTCGATGGTTGATTCAACGTGCTGGACTTCTTTATTCACATCATAGATGGCAGCTTGTGTTGTTACAATCTGAACCGCTAAGAAGCAAAATACTGCCGCGAAAATGGCAACAAGGATTTTTTCCCCAGGTGTGATGACGGATCTTCTCTCATCACTAAGGCGCTTGGGCTTGGCTTGAACGGATTGATGGGTTTTCTCAACTTTTTGCTGCTCGTACTTTCTGGCTAAGTTACTCAAAATTCTCCCTCCTGTTTCCTTCTATTTATATATTTTTTTCTGCGATTCTTAATTTAGCTGACCTAGCGCGATTATTTTCTTCCAATTCGTCATCACTAGGCAGGATCGGTTTTCTCGTTACAAGCTTCAGTTCTGCTTCATAACCTTCAGGAATAATCGGTAATCCCGGAGGCAGGTCAGGTCCTGATGCCTTCTCTTTGAACATCGTTTTGCAAATGCGGTCTTCTAGGGAATGGAATGTAATTACGCTCACCCTTCCTCCCTTATGAAGAAGCTCTATGGCTTGTTCAAGTGAATCTTCAAATGCTCCCAATTCATCATTCACTGCAATTCGTATGGCTTGAAAGACTCTCTTAGCAGGATGACCACCTTTTCGTCTTGCAGGTGCAGGGATACCATCCTTAATGAGTTCGACAAGTTCACCCGTTGTTTCAATCGCCTTCAAATCACGGGCCGCTTCAATTTTCCTCGCGATTTGCTTAGAGAACTTTTCTTCTCCATATCGATAAAAAATCCGAACCAAATCTTCAAACGACCAATGATTAACCACATCATAAGCAGTTACTTCACCTTGCAAGTCCATTCTCATGTCGAGTGGAGCATCATGGTGATAACTGAACCCTCTTTCCGGAGTATCCAATTGAGGCGATGACACACCAAGGTCGTATAAAATCCCATCCACACTATGTACTCCAAGTTGTTCAAGTTCTTCCTTTAGATTACGGAAATTAGATTGAACGAATGTAACTCTATCCTGGTAGGATGAAAGCTTTTCTTTTGCGTGGTTGATGGCTGTTTCATCCTGGTCGAAGCAATACAGGTGCCCCCCCGGTGATATCTGGTTCACAAGATACTCGCTATGCCCTGCTCCACCAAGAGTACAATCTACATAAACTCCGTCTTCTTTAATATTCAGGCCATCCACCGTTTCTTTTAATAATACAGTTGTATGTTTAAACATGTTGAAATCACCTTTCCAATCGAACGTTTTGTGGGGGTTAAATATCAAACCCTACCATATTCTCTGCAAGCTCAGCAAATGAATCTTCAGACTGTGTGAAATAGTCTTCCCATAATGATTTACTCCAAATCTCAATTCGATTGGAAACTCCTAAAATAATGCATTCTTTATCTAATTGTGCATACTTCACAAGTGTAGCAGGAATATTCACCCTACCCGTCTTATCTAATTCGCTCTCAGTTGCTCCCGAGAAGAAGAATCGAGTGAAGGCACGGGCATCTTTTTTTGTCAGTGGTAGGGCTTTGAGCTTGTCTTCAAGAGCTCGCCACTCATCCATGGGATAACCAAATAAACATTGATCCAATCCTCGGGTAATGACAAATGAATCTCCGAGGTGATCACGGAACTTGGCAGGTACGATTAAACGGCCTTTATTATCAATGTTATGTTGATATTCGCCCATGAACATATGCACTGCCCCCACTTTCTAACACAAATGTACCACATCCCCCCACTTTTCTCCACTCTTTTCTAAATTCTTCACTTGCAAAATATTCCCTCTATTTTTCATTAGTGTTTTTCTCTCTTTTCCAGACAATTTTTCACAAGTGAAATTTGTCTTTATACAACGTAAAAAGGACCTAATTCGCAATATAAAACGAATTAGGTCCTTTTATTTTTTTACTTGTCGAGACTTTTAATACCGTACGTGCCTTCAATTAGATATATACCACTTTGTGAGTCCCATCAAATGTGAATTCAAGAAGTGTCAGATCTTTTACAAAATCAAGTCCGTATTTGTTTAAGAAATAAAGGACATTACACGTTCTTTCCTGTGGGCCTTCATTTGGTCTGATGCTGTTTTCCACCTTCATGAATTGATTGAAGGTTAAAGAATTCTTATCCTTCAGGGCTTTGTCCACTTTGTTGCGCAGATATTCGAATTGACTCAAGTGGAATTCAAGATTCTTATCAATGATCGGATGTAACCCTTGATCAATACTAACTGCCTGTTCGCGAATCTTTTTATATTTACGCTGCAGTTCTTCCTGGATTTCCATCATTTCAAACTCTAAATCCGGGCGCTCGAGGGATTTCCAAAATGCATTACGAGCTGTAGAAACCCCTTCTGTAATCACTCCATGCAGAGTCAATTGAAGATCTTGGATTCTCTTATCTATTTCTCGTTCCACTATTGTTATATTTAACCTCGGGACAACCGGAGGCATTTTCAAGCCCACATATTCAAAGGCTTTTTTCAATTCACCCCAATAGGCAATTTCGCCAGGGCCGGCCACAAATGCGAGTGTTGGAAATAACCATTCTTGCATCATAGGTCTAGTGACAACATTATTGCTGAATGATTCTGGACTTTCATCCAGAATGGATAGCAATTCAAGACCGGAATATGCTTTACCACTATTCTTCTCAAAGAACTTGTTCCCTTCTCTCTCTAACAAAGCACGTTCATCCTGAAGTTGGATAAATAGATTGGCGGCTATAGGGGAAATGTCCAATTGAGTTCCATACCCATTCTTCCGGATTTCTTCTTGTTGCTCAAGCACCTTATCTGTGATGGATTGACTGTTTTCAATCAAATGGTGAAAATGTCTTGATTCAAGCTTCCTTAATAGTGGATAAGCAGAATCGATGACCAATAATCCGAAATCTTTGAATAAGCTCATCACAAAATGGGCAAAGAATCGAACAATATCTTCTTCTTCTTCAATCATCTTAGTAAGGTCAGATGACAGCCGATTTGTATGTTCTGTTTCTCCCAGCATCACTAATATGTCATCAAGCCATTTCTTCATTACTGTTTTATTATACGTAATATGAGAGGTCATTTTCTTTTCTACTACTCTCTCCGGATATCCGACCTTTTCAAGCTTTGATCCTTTTTCAACGTATATATGATTCACTTCTTGATAATCATGATCTTCACCCGCAATCCAAAAAACAGGTACAACAGGATGCTTTAACTTGGCTTCCTGTTGCCTGGCTAGTTGAATGACCGAAATGATTTTATGTATTGTGTAGAGTGGACCAGTCATTAGACCGGCCTGTTGCCCAGCGATGACGGTTACGGCATCGTTTCTCAATTTCCCCAATGATTCTTCTACCTTTTCAGATGACGGCAATAACTTCATATAAGAAGATATACATTCTGCAAGATCCTCTCTCTGAAACTGACGAGAAGCTAAATCTTTCATCCGATCAGAAAAGACGGAAGAACTGTTTACGTTATAGTGAAAAAAAGAAGTGACTGGCTCTTCTTGTTTTAAATATTGAGAGGCGAACTTATTTATTGCTGGAATGTTTAAGCTTTCCACTTCCATTTGAATGACTCCTTTTCTAGCTCTTTATATCCTAACGATGAGTATATCATTCTCCATTAAGAAAAGGAAAAAACTTGCCTGTTGAATTTCTAATATAAATCAAGAATACGAAGGATCAATCCTGTGATCATCAGTGTTATGTAAGCAGTAAAGAATAACAGAAAGTTCAGTCGCCAGAAACCTCTCAGCACCTTAGGGTAGTGAATCTCCCCCTTTGTTTTCCAATACATGACGGCAAATAGAACTCCAATGGAGCAAATGATAAGGAAGATCAGCCATAGGTAAGAGGTTTGCCAAATGGCGATGACAATGAAGTGAACTGAGACGATTAATAGAAAGGTTGTTACATCGATGGCCAGATGAACGGCTTTCCGATGGTTCTTCATGATCTCTTTCGCTAGAATGAAACTGATGAAATATCCCAAAAACGGGATTAACACAAATATGGCAATGATGGTCGAAAAAATCGAAGCCATTTTATCCCCCCAGACCTTCTCTTTCAATTCCTTTAACTAATCTGTATATTACATTCATGATGGGTACAAAATGGTGTTCTTTTTGTGCTTTTTCCAGAAGAACGCCTATGATAGACTCTATTTCTGTTTTCCTTTGTGATTCAATGTCTTTTAGCATGGAAGACCTGTTTTGGTATGTATTTATGCAAATATCCTCCACCTCTTCAAAAGAAACAATTCTTTCCATATGAGGAAATAGGAGAAGCATTTCTTGGAATAAGTCCCTTTGTAATTGATGAAGATGTGGGTTTTCAACCAGCTTCCCGTTCCTTACCCGGGCCAAAGCCGTGAGGGGGTTAATTAGTACATTGACGAATAACTTAGTTAGGAGCATTTCCTCAAAGTCTTGTTTTAATATGAATGGAAATGAAGGAATACTCTGTGATACTAATTCTTCTACAACTCCCCATTCTCCTTTAATTAAAGCAAGATTTGTCTTTCCTTCTCCTAAATGATGGAGCGCGTGGTCGTTTTCTTTCAGAGCACCATGCTCTACGGAACCCGCTAGTAAATTGTGGTGGGGCAAAGATTTCACCCATTCCAAATGCCCAATTCCATTCTGAAGAAATAATAGTGGCTGATCCTTATCCATAAGTTCCAACACATGTTCCAGGGGTTTCAAATCATATTCCTTCACTGCCACAATGACGAAGTCAAACTTCAAGGGAACTTCTGTAATAAGATCTGAGTGGACTCGCGTTGTGAATGAAGAGCCTCCTTTATGTACAGTTATACCGTTCATTAACAGGCTCTGAACCTGCGCCTCTCTCCTTACTATAAGTGTGACATCAAACTTTTGGCTCAAATACCCTGCAAATAAAAGCCCAACTGCTCCTCCTCCAACGATTCCTATTTTCATAATGACTCCTTACTCGTACATGTTTTTAAGAATAGTTTACCAAATTTTCGGCAACTAGAAAACCATAGGCTAAAAGAATCATCCTTTACTCGAAAGAAAAGACCCGTCCCAAAGGAACGAGCCATACCAAACATTGTTTAAACAGGATATACGGGATGTTTTCTTTCACTAAATTGAACATCTTTGGTTTCATAAAGTTTATAACGTTGAATTAATACAGAACGCAACTCATTCGGTGCTGTAATTTCATCTACAATTAATTCCGATGCCAATTTATAAATATCTATATGCTCTTTATATTCCTTCTGCTTTTCTTGGACATATTGAATTCTCTCTTTTGGATCTTCGATAGCTTGTATCTTATTTGAATAAACCGCATTTACGGCTGCTTCCGGTCCCATTACAGCAATTTGGGCTGTAGGGAGGGCAATACAAACATCCGGATCAAAAGCAGGACCAGCCATTGCATATAAACCGGCGCCGTATGCTTTTCTTACAATGACAGATATCTTCGTAACCGTTGCAGAGCTCATGGCAGCTATCAACTTTGCTCCATGGCGAATGATCCCGGCTCTCTCCACTTTTGTTCCTATCATAAACCCGGGCACATCAGCCAGGAATAACAACGGAATATGGAAGGCATCACATAGCTGGATGAATTTCGCCCCCTTGTCCGCAGAATCATGGAAAAGGACTCCTCCCTTTACCTTTGGCTGGTTGGCAATGATCCCGACCACTTTACCATCCATGCGCCCGAAGCCTGTGATTAATTCAGGAGCGAAAAGTTTTTTCATTTCAAAGAAACTTCCTTCATCAATTAATGTATCGATGCAATCGTACATATTAAAAGGTGCATTTTGGTGTTCCGGGATAATGTCTTCTAACAGCTTCTCATGCTTAGGAGCGAGGCCTTCCTTAACGTCAGGCTTGTGCTGATAATTCGCTGGGAAATAACTTATATATCTCTTCGCTTCTTCAATCGCTTCCTCTTCAGATGCTGCAAGAAGATCTCCACATCCACTGACAGTGCAGTGCATTCTTGCACCACCCATTTCTTCAAGCGTTACTTTCTCACCGATCACTTTCTCTGCCATTCGAGGAGAACCAAGGTACATAGACGCATTCCCATCAACCATGATCACTATGTCACAAAAAGCAGGGATATACGCTCCACCAGCTGCTGAAGGACCAAAAAGAACACAAATTTGCGGAACCATTCCTGACATTTTCACTTGATTGTGAAAGATCTTTCCTGCCCCACGTCGATTAGGGAACATATCCAACTGATCGGTAATACGAGCTCCGGCTGAATCTACTAAATAAAAGATAGGCACTTTTAAATTCAGAGCGGTCTCTTGAATCCGAATGATTTTCTCAACGGTTCTCGCTCCCCATGATCCTGCTTTAACTGTGGAATCATTGGCCATTACACAAACAGTTTGGCCTCCAACCTTTCCAATTGCCGTTACGACTCCATCCGCAGGCAGATCGTCGGCCTTATTGTTTGCAAACATACCATCTTCTTGATAATCCCCATTATCAAATAATTGTTGAAGTCGATCACGAACAAACATCTTTTTCTGTTCTTTCAATTTCTCATGATATTTCGGCTGACCACCCGAAGTAATCCTTTCTCTCGTTTGTTCGAGAGTGTTGATGATCGTTTTAGATGTCGACATAATATCCCCTCCGTCGTTTTATGTAAATGCGTAAACAAGTCAGAGATGAACACATCATCTCTGACTTAATGTCTGCATACTCGAGTTAACCTTCAATAACGAGTAATACATCCCCTTCATTGACAAAATCCCCTACACTCACTTTAATTTCAGAAACCTTCCCTCCCGTTTCAGCTTCAACAGGGATTTCCATTTTCATTGATTCAAGCATTAAGACAGTATCTCCAACAGACACTTCTCCACCTTGTTCTACCAGTACATTTAAAACCGTTCCTGCCATTGATGATGTAATTTCCTTCATGATTGATTCCTCCAGTTTGTTCTCTTTTAGTTGATTTCTTTACAGACACTAGCATATTGTCCTGTATTTATTGTTTTTACATCTGGTTGGCCTTTAAAAAGTCCTGAAGCCATTTCGTTGTATAAGTTCCTTCAATAAAGCCTCTATCTTCAATGATATCCTTGAATAGAGTGACATTTGTTTTAACTCCTTCAATGGTTACCCCTTTAAAGAAGACCTTGGCTTTATGTAACGCGTCTTCACGATCATCTCCCTTGATGATGCATTTAGAAATCATCGGATCATAGAAAGGAGTGACTTTATTCCCTTCTTCATAACCGCTATCTATTCGAACATCATCCCCAATACCCCATCGTAAGGTCGTTAGCTGACCTGGAGACGGGTAAAAAGTCTTTGGGTCCTCAGCATATACCCTGAACTCAATGGCATGACCGTTTATATGGATTTCCTCCTGTTTGCAAAGAGGAAGAGGCTCTCCAGAAGCTACCAAAATCTGCCACTTCACTAAATCTAATCCCGTGATGGTTTCAGTGACCGGATGTTCCACTTGAAGTCGTGTATTCATTTCCAGAAAATAAAAATTTTCCTCATCATCAACGATGAACTCAACTGTTCCAGCATTCGTATAGTCGACTGCTTTACCAGCTTGGATAGCAGATGCGAACATTTTCTCCTTCGTTTCTCGAGAAAGGCCTGGAGAAGGTGATTCTTCTATCACTTTTTGGTTTCGTCTTTGCACAGAGCAATTACGCTCAAATAGATGCACCAAATTCCCATGATGATCTCCAAAGATTTGCACTTCAACGTGTCTCGCATTTTCAATACATTTCTCAAGAAAGACTTCCTCTTTCCCGAAATAGGCTTTAGCCCGGTTTTTAGTAGAATCGAAGCTTTGAACGAGCGCTTGCTCATTTTCACAGCGAATCATACCGATTCCCCCGCCTCCACCACTGGCTTTCAACATAACAGGATAACCAATTTCATATGCTACACTCTTGGCAGCATCAAGGGATTCCACTCCTCCATCACTTCCAGGCACGACTGGTACGGACGCTTCCTGCATCACTCTTCTAGCCTCTACCTTGTCGCCCATCTTTTCGATGATATCATGAGCAGGTCCAATAAAGGAGATGCCTTCTTCTGCAACTCTTCTGGCAAAGTCCGCATTTTCTGATAGGAGACCATATCCAGGATGGATCCCATCCACTTTTTCCTTTTTCGCAACTTCGAGTATATTGTCCACTACCAAGTATGAGCGGTTCACTTGTGATTCACCTATGCGGTGAGCAATATCCGCTTCTTTAACAAAGGGCATATCCTGATCTGCATCGGAATAAACCGCGACTGTTTGAATGTTTAATTGTTTACAGGTTTTAATAATTCTTGAAGCAATTTCTCCCCTATTTGCAATTAGAATCTTCTGCACAATCTCTCCCCTTTCTTTATAGAACACACCTGTTCATATTACGAATTCTACAAAAATCGTCGAATTCCTTCTTCTTTATTGTAAACGTTTTCTTAATTAAGTGCAGAATTTTTTGTTTATTTGTTATATAATAATAATAAATACTTGCTTGATCATACGATCAGCTGCAAACGGATACATGATTCATCATGTTTTCCAGATATATTTTTCAGCATTTTAGGAGGTCATACAATGGCAGTGAAAGTGGAGAAATTAAAAGTAAACTATAAAACTCTCGAAGAGTTTAAGAAATTTAAAGAATATGGTGTACAGGAATTATCCATGTTAGAAGACTTACAAGCAAACATTATTGAAAACGATAGCGAATCACCATTTTATGGAATTTATTTTGGCGACACGCTGGTTGCTAGAATGAGTTTGTACCAGCGCAATGCCCGATTTGATCAGTATTTCGATCCTCCCCAAAATTACTTGGAGCTATGGAAGCTTGAAGTATTACCAAAATATCAAAACAAAAGCTATGGAAAAATGCTGGTAGAATTCGCAAAAAGCCTTGGCTTACCCATTAAAACAAATTCCCGTATTAAATCACAGGGATTCTGGGAGAAAATGGGCTTCGCAGCCGTGACATATGAAGTGGAAAGAGATTTAGGCGAAAATCCATACGTATGGTTCCCTGAAGGAGTTAAAGAACAAAAAATAAGTTAATACCAAAAGCGAAGGCGGCTCGACCAGAGGCGACAAGCATAAGACGAACCTGCTGGAAAGGCGTTCTTTGCCTTTTTGGCAGGTTTGACTTATGACCTCGAGCCTCTAGCCGCCGCAGCTGGATGAAACCAAAAGCGAAGGCGGCTCGACCAGAGGCGACAAGCATACTACACCCTAATCACAAGAAACTAAAATAGGCTGGCTAAAGATATTCTTTAGTCAGCCTTTTTCCTCTTCATTTATTCAACCGCTGAAGGTTTCCGTTTTTATCCATTTGAAACTTCACCTTGTCTTCATTTCCTTGCAATAGAGCCATTTTCCTTGCTTTTTCAAAAATAGCTAATAATGACTTATGATCTTCTTCGAGGAGATTAAATTTTGCTTCGTATTCTTTCAACTCCTCTTCAACATCTTGAAGCTTCTCTTTCAATAGAGTGATTTGTCCATGCAGCTGAGTATTTTCATTCTTTACTTTTTCCCCATTTCGAACGGCTTCCTCTGCTTTTTGAAGATAATTTATCATGCTTCCCATTGAAAACACTTCCGGAGCTTCAAGCTCCGGGGAACTCTCAACTTGTTGTTTCGGCACTTCCTTCTTTTCCTCGTTTGCCTTAACAATTGGAGAATATTTCTTAGACTGCTTTCTCTGTTTTTTAGCCAGTTCGATTCCAGATTTATATTGTTTGCGAACAAATGAGTTCCAGCGAAAGCCACAAGCTGCTGATGTTCTTGATAGTTTTCTTCCTACCTCTTCAAATGCTTGAAGCTGGGTACCGCCCTCTCGTATATGACGTAATACCACTTCCGCTAACAACACATCTTCATCTTGACTCCATGCATCCTGTCTATTCGAAGACATTTCCATCCCCCCTGTAAGATCCAGTTTATCCATACATATGCTCTTAATAGAGAAGATAGAATCTGCACCACTATTTTTTTAAACACACAAAAAGAAACAGGAAGTATCACCTGTTCCTTTTTGTTATGTTTCGCCTATTTTTCGAAAAATTTTTCCACTGCTTCGTGGTGCTCATCACTTGCCCAGAGCTTAGCACATTGCCTTATTTCCTTCGTGATATTCTCTTCTACTCTTTTTTTATCCCATCTCTCAAGGAGTTGCTGCTTATATGCCTTCAATACCCCCTCTGATTTCAATGAGATCATTTTAATGAGGGGAATTTCATGGGTTGGCATAATGTCATCAACTAACTCATCTACGAACCCTATATCATGAAGGAATTCTGCTTCTTCTACCCTCGCAGTCATCAGGAGTGAAAGCGCATTTGACACTGAAATCCTCTCAAGAAGTAAGGTTCCCCCTCCCCAACCAGTGGTAATGGCAAGATTCCCTTGGACGAACCCTATTTTAGCAGTTCTTTTAGCAATTCTAAAGTCACATGCCGTTGCGATTTCACATCCGCCGCCAATTGCCGTTCCATTTATAAAGGCGATCGTGGGCTTTGGCAGAAAGGCAAGCCTCGTAATGAGTCCCCCCATTTTACTGAGCATTTCATAACTTTCACTCTCTGACTTAAGGTTACGAAATTGAGTTAAATCCCCTCCGGAACAAAAAGCACGATCACCGCTTCCTGTTATTAGGAGCGCTTTCACGTGATCATTATTAATACACTCGTTCAAAGCTTTTTCAAGCCCATCCATAATTTCATAACTGACTGCATTCCGTTTCTCCGGGCGGTTGATGATAAACTGGAGTATTCCCTCTTTGTTCATATGTATTATGTATTCTCCCACTTTCAGACCCCTCCTGTCTTACTTATAGTGTATGGTTTTCTGTATGGGATGAACAGATATTCTTTAATAATGACAATAAAAAAAGCGTGAAGAGCCATGGCCTCTTTCACGCTTTTTTCGGGTGTAAACAATATTATTTGTTTACAACTTCTTTACCTTTATACGTTCCGCACTCTTTACAAACACGGTGTGCTAGTTTCATTTCACCACAGTTTGGGCATGCTACCATACCAGGTACACGTAGTTTGAAGTGTGTACGACGTTGTCTTTTTGCTGTTTTAGATGTTCTTCTAAAAGGTACTGCCATTCTTCCCACCTCCTTAAAAGAGATTAATACTCATTATGAAGCCAGTCGAACTGGTACTTCGCTTTTAAGATTTCTTGTTTTGATCAAGAAGTTTTGCTAAGTCAGCGAGACGAGGATCAACTTTCTTCTCTTCCTCTTGCTCGACTTGATAAGCTTGTTCTTCCGTTAGTACTTCCCAGTTCTTACCGGAAGGCATCTCATCTTGTTCTCTCGCTTCATCACTGATTACTTGCATCGGAATCTCAAGTAATAGTAATTCTCTAATAGCAGGTATTAAATCAATAACATCACCTTGAATACGATGTACTTCCTCTTCCTCATACTGATCATAATCAGCTTCATTTAGAAGATACGTTTCAATCGTTTGAATGTCAACTGGTAAATCAACATCCACAAGGGTTCTTGAGCAAGGTAATACTAACTTCCCTTCTATATGGAGATGGAAAGTGACGCGGTTTGAACCGATATCTGCCTTTCCGGACACTCGAATAGGTGAGACTTCTATAATTTGGGGATCGATTTCTTTCAATTCATCCAAATTAATCGTTTCGTCAATGGAAAGTCCCTTGTCTCTAAATTTTTGTAATTGTATTATTGACCATTTCAATGTAATCACCTCAAGGCAACAAAGGTAATTATAGCTTTCATAATACCGTTTGTCAATATTTTTTCTTTACACTCTTTACAACCATAGTGTTGTAATTATAACGTTTAAATATAAGGACTTTCAAATAATTTTATAATATTAGTTATGGTTATGTCATAAAAGGAGAGAATCTATATCATTTCCTTATATAATAATCTATATAGCAGATAGTTTTGACTTAGAAAGGATGTGGAGAATTTCATGAAAGCAACAGGAGTAGTAGTAGAGTATAATCCCTTTCATAATGGTCATTTACATCATTTAAGGGAAACGAGAATAGTATCTGGAGCTGATGTAGTGGTTGCAGTTATGAGTGGGCATTTCCTGCAGCGTGGAGAGCCTGCGCTGGTCTCTAAATGGTCCCGAACCAGAATGGCTTTAGAAGCAGGGGTTGACGTCGTGATTGAACTTCCCTATTGTTTTGCCACTCAGCATGCTGAAATTTTTTCGAGGGGAGCCATTTCACTCCTTGATTCCATAGGCTGTGAGAGTTTTTGTTTCGGAAGCGAGGATGGGGATATTGATACTTTCGAGAAAACGGTCGTATTCATTGAAGCAAATCGGGAGCGTTACAACACATATATTAGTGGTTTTATCCGGGATGGCATGAGCTATCCTTCCGCTCTTGCTAAAGCCTTTCAAACATTAGGGAACGGAGACTCCGTTATCGATTTAAGTAAGCCAAATAATATACTTGGGTTTCATTATATGGAAGCGAGAAACCAGATTCACTCGTCACTAAAAGCGTACACCATTACTAGGGAAGCTGCCGGGTACCATGATCAACACTTCTCTTCTCCTTCAATTGCAAGTGCAACAAGCATAAGGAAAAATATATTCAGCAACGAGGGTGGTCATAAGATTGATTCTTATCTCCCGTCGACATCTGTAGATCAGTTAACTCAGTACCAACTCGAGTATGGGGGATTCCATCGCTGGGAAAATTATTGGACGATTTTGCAGTATAAGCTTCTTTCTTCGTCCAAAGAGGAATTGAAGAATATATATGAAATAGAAGAAGGGATAGAAAATCGGATGATGGAGTATGTTAAAATCTCGACTTCCTTTGAAGAATTCATGACGAAGCTTAAAACAAAGCGTTATACATGGACACGGCTTCAACGAATGCTCCTTCATATTCTGACGAATACTCGCAAGGAAGAAATGCGTTGCAGACACATCTCTCCAAGCTATATCCGCCTGCTTGGAATGAACAAAATGGGGAGGGATTTTCTCCATTCTAAGAAAAAAGAAATGCCCTTGCCTTTAATCAGTAAGCTTTCAAGTGCTAATCAAAGCGATATAGAATTAGATGTCAGAGCCGCTGAAATATTTTCATTAGGATTAAAAAATGCGGCAGCCCGAAAAAAATTGCTTCATCAAGAATGGTCCCAACCGCCTGTGATGGTATAAAAACAGAAAGAGGCTGACCTAGGACAGCCTCTTTGACTATTTTGCTAATGTTTGTAAAAATGCTAATGCTTCATCAAAGGTTTTCACAGGTATTACCTTCATATCAGTACCAATGTCTTCAGCAGTTCTTTTGGCAGCAATATAGTTCGATTCAAGTTCAGGATACTTTTCTTTCATTTCTTTTGTAATGTTTTCATGTGGAGCAAGGAAATATTCTGCACCTGCTTTGTCAGCAGCAATGACCTTCTGCTCTATACCGCCAATGCGTCCAACTTCCCCATTTTCGGAAATCGTCCCTGTCCCCGCAATAGAATGACCCTTCGTAATGTCATCCTTCGTTAGTTGATTATAAATCTCCAAGCTAAACATCAATCCTGCGGAAGGGCCACCAATCTCTTCAGTATCCAGTTCCACCGCTGGGTCGGTTTTGATTTCTTTATCGTCACTTAGCGTAATTCCAAGACCAACTTTATCCGGCATATCAGGGAAAGGCTCCAAGGAAATCGTTTTCATCATTTCTTCCTTATCCCGAACGTAAGTAATCTTCACCTTATCCCCACTAGTTTTCTTACTGACATATTCAATGAATTCCTCTGAGGATTGAAATGTAATCCCATCAACGGCAGTAATACGATCACCAGGCATTAAGACTTCTTCTGCCGGCATTGATGGGTAAATATTCAAGACATATATACCTTTGTAGGTATATTCATAGGATTTACCCGCTTTTTTAAAGGCCACTTCAATGGCATGGTTTTGAGAGTCAGCCATAAGGTGAAGTTGACGAAGATTATACTCCTCGTCACTTTCATGAGGGCTTCTAATTTCCTCAACCGGAAAGATATATTCGTATTTTTTTAAGCTTGCCATAAGATAGGCATAAATATTTGCTCTTCCCATCCTGACGGTTGTAAGCATTAATTCACCTTCGTCCTCATAGCCATTCTTCACCTCTACGATCGGATCCAGTTCATGGGCTCCCCCTGGCTTCGTTACATAAAAGGGTAGATAATAAAAGGATGTAGCAACCATGATAATGGTCATGATGACTAAAGTTCTGATTAATGTTTTCGTTTTCATGCTCTTTACTCCTTCCAATTATCTAAAGCTTTCTGAATAGAAGGAATAACCTTCTTTGCCTCTTCCTCCCCCATATCGATGATTTCATCAATATTCTTAAAGGCTCTGGTGCTATACATTTGTACATGGGGTCTGATCATAAAGTCAGAAGCAAATTCACGGTGTGCGACGATTTCTAATTGAAGGATATCGATGCTTTGCATAATCACGTCATAAATCGTTGTGATTTCAGCATTCCTTTTCACATGAGATACATCGACTCCGATGACGATGTCAGCACCCATCTCTTTAACAACCGAAACGGGTACTCGGTCAATGACTCCTCCGTCCACGAGTAAGCGGCCGTTTATTCTTTCAG
Source organism: Rossellomorea sp. H136 (assembly GCF_056838065.1). Taxonomy (NCBI): domain Bacteria; kingdom Bacillati; phylum Bacillota; class Bacilli; order Caryophanales; family Bacillaceae; genus Rossellomorea; species Rossellomorea sp. H136. The sequence goes on along the minus strand of NZ_CM166371.1, from coordinate 1,926,604 downwards.
GTACAAATATACCCGGGATCGCAATACTTGCCCGGACCGCACTTGAGATAGGACCGGTCGTAAACACCACTTTTTCACCATTTGTAATATCTGTGGCAACGACACTTATGGGAATTTTTAAATCTTCGATATTTTTATTATGTGTAAAAAGCTGAATGAATTCTTTTATCCTTTTACCCGAAATAAAGCCCATCTTCGGAACGGTAAAGTCTAAATAATATTTTCTTCTGAAGGTGGTGGAAAGCTTGTAAAGGTCTTCCATCTTATGCCCTACCCCATAAAAGCAGCCCACAAGAGCCCCCATACTGCTACCTGCAATCATATCTATTGGGATCTTTGCATCATCAAATGCCTTTAACACCCCTAAATGTGCAAATCCTCTTGCCCCACCCGAGCCGAGGGCTAATCCAATCTTGGGTCTGTCCATGCCCTTCCCCCTTTTGCCGAGTTATCGGTACATTTCATCATATGGTCTATTTCAATTATGTATGAGTATATTGAATAATATGAGGACAAGTTGAATTAATCCCATTTTATCATTCTTTTCCCAATTCACAAGGAATTGATATAGAAGGAACTTATTTCATAAGAGGGGGAAGTCCGGTTGTTCAAATCGAAAATCAAAACCTTGGCTTTATCGATGAGCGTGACTTTATTTGCGGCATCTCTCATCATAATGCCGGGAGAATCTCTTGAGGCCTCCATACGGGGATTAGATATGTGGTGGGAGATCGTATTTCCCTCGTTATTGCCATTTTTCATCGTGTCTGAAATGTTGATTGGTTTTGGTGTTGTCAGATTTATCGGGGTCTTGCTGGAACCCTTGATGCGGCCATTATTCCGGGTCCCCGGGGTTGGCGGTTTTGTGTGGGCAATGGGAATGGCATCAGGATTTCCATCGGGAGCCAAACTGACGGCCCGTCTGAGACAGGAAAAACAGATCACGAAATTAGAAGCGGAACGCCTTGTTTCTTTCACGAACTCTTCCAATCCTTTATTCATATTTGGAGCTGTGTCGGTTGGGTTCTTTCAAAACGCTACCCTCGGAATTGTTTTAGCTACCGCTCATTATATTGGAAACATCTGTGTAGGTGTCGTCATGAGATTCTATGGTGGAAAAGAGAAGGAAGAATTGAGAAATCGGTCTTCCGGGAAAAAAGGCTTTATCATTCGGGAAGCCTTTTCTGCTCTTCATCGCACAAGACTGCAAGATAAGCGCCCTATAGGGAAACTCTTGGGAGATGCTGTCACCTCTTCCATTCAAACCTTACTGATGATCGGTGGTTTCATTATCCTTTTTTCGGTCATTAATAAAATGCTTTATCATCTGCATATTACGACCTTTGTTGCAGAAGGCTTTTCAACTCTATTTATTCTGCTCCAATTACCAGAGCAATTAAGCATTCCTTTTATTTCAGGCTTGTTTGAAATCACGTTAGGCGCAAAGCTGACAAGTGGAGTAAATGAAGCTACTCTGCTTCAGCAAGCCATTATTACAAGTTTTATATTGGGGTTCAGTGGGTTCAGTGTCCAAGCGCAAGTTGCAAGCATACTAGCAGAAACCGATATTCGATTCAAGCCCTTTTTCTATGCCCGATTTATTCATGGAATAGCCGCCTCCGTCATGACCATCATCATTTGGAAACCGATATACGAGAGATTTTCCGATGAGCAGCTCTCCAATGCCATACCTGTATTCGCCATGAAAAATGATGCATTCTGGACGGAAATGCTGTATTGGTTTAAGACAGCAGGGCCAGTGATCACGATATTCAGTTTGATTCTCTATATCGTATTATATGCAAGAAGACAAGTTTAAAAATAAAGAATGGGTTGATCCCTTTGCCTACGACAATATACTTCTCACAACATGAGAATGGTAAAGTCTGCACACTTGGATCAACCCTGTATTAATTATTCAGGCTTATTTAAATCACTATATTTTTCCTTTAACGATTCTTCCACTCGTTTCGGCACTAATTCAGAAATGTTGCCTCCATACTTAGCTACTTCTTTTACTATACTCGAGCTCAAGAAAGAATATTGATTATTCGTCATAATGAAGAACGTCTCGATATCATCCTCTAATACCCTGTTCATTGACGTAATCTGCATTTCATATTCGAAGTCTGATACAGCACGCAACCCTCTAATGATTGCTTTCGCATTCACTTTCTTTGCGTAATCAACTAAGAGCCCTTGAAAAGAATCGACAACTACATTTGGAATATCCCCCGTAACCTCGCGAATCAATTTAATTCTTTCCTCTACAGAGAATAGTGGTTTTTTAGAAGAGTTATTTAAGACCACCACATAAATTTGATCAAAAACTTTCGCACCCCGTGTAATAATATCTAAATGTCCATATGTAATGGGATCAAAACTACCCGGACAAACTGCAATGCTTGTCATTATATTACCCCCTCGCTATTTATCGTTTCTTCCTTCGATCTCCTTGAGAAAATGGAGATCCTTATGATTCCATACGTTTCTTCCCTTACTTTCTCCAAGCCCCCGGCTCTGTCTGCCAATGTAATATCCGAGCCATGTTCACACATGACGAAACCGCTTTCATTTAGAAGATCGTGCTCGTCGATGAATTCCAGGAGTTGTTGAAGCTTCTGCTGTTTATAAGGAGGATCCAGGAATATATAATCAAAGGTTATCTCTCTTTTTAAAATTGCCTTTAACGCCCTCGTTGCTTCGTTCCTATACACTTCGCTTTGCTCCGCCAGGTTACAATCCAGGAGGTTTGCCTTAATGGTTTGAAATGCTTTTGCATCACGGTCCACGAAAATCACAGAATCAAGTCCGCGACTCAGGGCTTCTATTCCGAGCCCACCGCTTCCTGCAAACAAATCCAATCCTGTACCCCCTTCAAAATAGGGACCTAACATATTAAATATAGACTCTTTTACCTTATCTGTTGTCGGCCGTGTCCCGCTGCCAGGAACAGCTTTCAACGCTCTACCTTTTAACGTACCTGATATTACTCTCATAATCATCCACCATATATGTATTTTTTCTTCACTATCCTATCATATCTCGACAGATATCGCTACATACTGAAATTGTCTCAAAACATGTATAAAATCATTTTGATAGGTGATAATGGAAGTAACAGCATCCTAACTGATGTTGTTGCCAACCGCGGAGAAGGCTTACGATTCCCCATAAGTTCTTCCTCCGGTTTCTCCTCTCCCTTTGCCTTCTTTCCAGAAATGGATATAGAAGGACCCTGCAGAAAGTTCTGCAGGGCTTTTTACTTTCTTTCATTATCTCTAGTGGAAACTTCCTTATTCATCACTTCTACCTTGAACAATTTCTCGAACCATTGAACATCCATATAAATGGAACCCCCAACCGTTTGGATGGGATTCGTTAATAAGCCGTAATTTTCTTCATTATAAATAAAATAATCTTCATTCACATAAAACCTGAATGTATTTCCATTTAACGATGTAAAGAATACATTTGGCTTTATCTCTTTAATGTCCAGCCCTAAAGCCTTAACTGCTTTTGGAAATTGAATAAGTTCTTTCTGTTTATACGATATGTAAGAAAGGTTATGTGTTATTTTGTTGATGAGTACAGGATTATTGCTTTTAAGAATCATAGGGACATTCTCTTTTCCTTTTACACTTTCAGTAAAAAATGTAGAGTCAAAACCTGTAACTTTTCCTAACATCACATCTAATTTTGTTGCATCAACCGATTTGGTCTTGTCCTCTTCCATCCTCCGTTTAAATGTATCCAATTGGGAAGGGCTCAGTCCTTCCACCACTTCTTTATAAGCCCATGCAGATTTTGAAGTGTTCGGTTGTTTTTTCAAAAGGATGCTAACGATAAATTCTTTAAGCCAAGCATCTTCATCAGTGGAAAAATACTGTTGATACAGTAAGCTCCCTTTCAGTTCATTTAGCAACTCCTTTTCAGCTGTGTTCCTCACAATCAAATATGGAGATACATAGTGCCCTATTTTGTCCGTGATGATAACGGTCACAAACCCTTCAAAGGAGCCTGGTTGGACTGTCTCAGCCTCGTTTATGACGGACCTGTCGTACAACATTCTCACTGTAGATGAAGCTTTCTCCATCAACGGATCTCCAGTCCAATATAATGCGGAAGGCTCACCCCGACCAATGAAAGAATAATAATCGATATAACTCTTTTTCTTATGGCTGGCAGATTTATATCCTGCTACCCATTTTCCAGTCCTCAAACTCTTTTCTGTTATGTGAATATCTGTATTTAATGTTTCAACAGAAGATAGTGCAGGGTGCCAATCTTTCACCAACATACCTTCTGTTTTAGTCGGCTGATCGAATGAATAAGTGATGGTGATCTCCTTAAGTTCTTTATAGAGATTACTTAATTGGAATTCTCCATTTTCTTTCATTAAACACTTATCCCCTCTGTCATTCACACATGAAAAATCCCTTGCATCACTTGGCCATTGAATGGTTATTTGTTTAGGGATTGTTGATAGGAAATGAATGGTTTGTGTCACAAAAAATGTGTTTTCTTCATGCGTGATGGAATAAGATTGATTTACCTTTGCAGCCCCAGACTCTTCGGCACTTTCTGTTGTAAATCCCATCCATTGAAAGAATAGAATGCTGGAACTAATCAAAATCATAAGTAGACCAAATGTAAATAGGATGCGTTTCATACTATACTCCTTAACTCCGTCTGTTACTTAAAGAATAGCAGATTCACGCAGCTGATGGTGGAATATATTTAGATTATTTCCAATCATTTATCCAAAATCCAGATCTTTACTGTCTGCGGGATGAGAAGCTTGGTTTAAATGATCTACAAGCATTTGATCCCATTCACTTTTATCCACATAGCCATTACTTATGAGAGTTTCTTGTAAATCTTGAAGAGTAGAGTTTTGCAATTCATCCTCCTCAACCAGAGATAGAATTCCGTGTGCTGCCAGTGTAGACAATATTGCTGTAACGATAAAAGAATCACTATTCATTATTTCAATTTCTTTCGTTTGATATCTCACGCCAATAACGTACAAACATGATAGTCCCAGGACGATAAATAGAAATAACCATTCCATCACGATCACCCCTATAAGTTATTTTGAATCTTTACTTATCACTATATGTTTGAAATAATAAGGAATTGATAAACTCGGTAAGAAAAGGAGATTGAATGAATGATTCAACGTTTTATTGAATTAGGAGAAGGATATTCAGATATTTATGAACTAATGGAGCTTGCAAAAGCTAATAAAGAGCGATTACAGCATATGATGGCATTTCATACTATTGTTAATAACCGGGCCGTTTCATCCTTGGCTCTTGTGATGAAACCTACAGAACAAGGCAAATTCCAAGCCATTTATGTTTGCCGGGAAGGAATACCAAATCCGAATATCACACCAAACCAGCGCTACTCCCTTTTTGAAGAAACGGCTAAGGAATTAGACAGGGTCATCATCCAAATGGATGTGAAACCCTCCACTCTCTATCCGGAAAAAGCATTGTACTATCAGCATCTGATCGCGATACTGCGATTAAATCATTATATTCTGCCTTTACAATAATGGATGTTATCGTGCAGCTTTTTGTAACGGAGAAATGTATCACCCCTAAAAAAAAAGCTGCCAAAACAACACTCTTTGGCAGCAAACATTAAAACCCCATTTTGTAATCATATTCCTTCGCCTTATCCGGGCGGGAATTTTCAAAAACAGACTTTATAAATGGCTTATGCGAAGGATCTACCTTTTTCACGTAGGAATAGGTAGCTATTCTTTCCATTACCGTTTCGATTTCATCCTGATTACAGTAAAGTACAACATATTTCATTTTCTTCGATACATAGTGGACATTCCCAAATCGCCTCAGGGATTTGGCATGCTTTAAACTATGTAACCAAACAACTAAACCTTGTCTTTGCGTTAACATATAGTTTCCCCTCTAGGAATCACTTTTTTATAAGTCTAGCATAATAATGTGGGGGTAAGCAATACGTAATGGTGCGAACTTTCATTAAACAGAGCGTACTGTGAATACTACATAATGAAGGAGAGAACGGAGGGTCACCATGGACTTGAATGTGATTTGGGACTTTTTTATCGATCAACTTCGACAAGAGGACGGGATTGAAGATGCGCATGTGAAATGGAGCGCAGGCATACCATTTATCTATATAAGATCCAAGAAAGAGAAAAGTGACATCGAGTACTCCATTAAAAAATGGTCGGCTAGGGCAATGCGGGGAAAGAGACTGCATTCTGATACGATTTTTTTCAGGGAAGAAAAATCATTGTATGTATATCGGCACCGGTTCTATGTCCCCCAGGAAAAAATGTTTTGCTGTGGGAACCTCTGCGTGGATTGTGTTCGGTTAAGGCAGTAAGAGATAAGGATGAATCTCCATAAAATGAAAAGAAGAGCAGACACATCGTCCGCTCTTCTTTTCATATGTTTAGGCTGAACAACCGCAGCTTCCGCCAGAACCGCAGCCTCCCCCGCATGATCCTCCACTTGAGAAAAAAGGATTCCCTGAAGGAACCTTTACATTTTTAGACACAGAATGTCCGATAAGCAGGCTCACTTGATCAAGCAGATCTTGCAGCTCGTTTTCCACTCTTCTGAACTCGGCTACATTCTCATCAAGGTCCATTTCTCTTTTCACTTCACGGATTTCTTTCATGATGGTTTTGTAGTCCGGGTGGTAACGACCAAAGCGTTGAACTTCTTCGTAACTTTCTTTCATCCGAGAAAAGGTTTGTACTTTTCGTTGAGTTTCAGAATTGTTTCGAAGTTTATATAAAGACTTACGATAATTTTCTGCCACATCAGATTCTAAAATCCACTGAGATAATTCGTCAGCTGAATCCAATATTTCCATTCTTTCTATAGTAGCAAGCATAACGCTCACCTCCGTAACGATATTTTACCACGTTTCACCTCAGGAAGCGAATATGCAAAATGAATTTATTGGATTTTCCCACTTTATTGAATGATGTATCAACCCATATAAAATACCGCCGTAAAAAATATTTTCACGACGGACATTGAAAATCAATGATTATTGAATCGTCACATAAAACTGCTTCTTCATCCCTAAAGGTTTGTTATTCGTCCCTACTATTTCAACGTTGAGAAGATGCACACCCTTTGGTAATCCTTTTACAACAAAGGCAGCTGTATGATACTCCTTATACAAATTGCCGGTATTTGAACGAACGACTATCTTTCCTTTTTTCGCTCCGCTTTTTTCTGATGTGAATGTTACATTGGGAACGATACATTCAATATACACTTGACTTCCTTGTACCATATGTTTGATGGAAAGAGGTTTTCCCTCAGATTTCGCAGCTTCAACTTTTTTAGTAAACGTAAAGCTTTCCGGTTCAGGCATTTTTTCCTTACATCCACTTAAAAGCATAAGTAACGCAATGGATAGAAAAATGATTTTCTTCATCGTGTACACCACTCCTTACTAATAGCCTTGCCCAACCGTTTCGCTTTTTACTCAAAATTATTTTGTACTTGCATAAAGAAAAAAATAGTGCCTCAGCTATCGGCACTATTCATTGATTGAAACATACTGATCATCATGGAGGCCATTTGGACTCCGTTTGAGAACTTTTGTACTCGATGTGGAATCGTTTTTTGAAAATGGTTAATCGAAGCAATTTCGAATTTCTCTAATTCATTGGGATTTCGAGAAAGGCTACGATACCACTGTGGCTGATCCCTTAAAAATAATTTCAGATCTTCTTTGGCATAAATATACTCAATAATGTCTGCTCGCATCTTTAGTCACCCCCCTAATCTTTCCGGAATGAAAATGGATGGGAGGGTTTAGATGGTGTTTCAGTTTTGGTTGCTGTCCCTGATCCTCTATTGTTATTTGACTGAAATTGACTAAGTACTCCTTGTACTGCTCCCAAGGCTTCACTTAAGCTGTTAATATGTTGTTGCAATTGATTAGCGTCCATTTTTTTCACCATATCTCCAACTTGATCCATCCAGCCGCTTTTACTTCCTTGGTTGGTTGGGGTTGATTCTTTCACTGCTTCGTCTTTATACTTATCCCACCTTGTATCATCTTCCCCAAGTAAGTACCAGTCTTCAAAGAGATCCTGCCAATTGGCATCACCATTACGAACATCTTTCACAATTTTCGGATGCTTTCTCACAAATCCTTTAAACTCTTTTACCTTAGGGTGTAGTGATTTACCCATTATATGAACACCTCCATTACAGGCATCTACCTACTACACTTTATGAAGGATTCAAAAGAATGGTGATACATTCCTTTTTGTAGTAATATTTACATGTATATTAACGTTGATTTTACAGTTTCCAATGAATGTTTTGGCTGTGAATAAAGAAAAGGATGTATGAAAATGAAAGAACAGGTACAGCAGTTGTTAGATGAATGTCTTTCAGGAGCATCGGATGAAGATCTTCTAATCTTGAAACAGCTTCTCGAAGGAGTTATACGTAAGAAAGACAATGAAAATGGATCAATCATAGGCGGAATATTTGCCATGGACCGCGAAGTGAAAGACGGGAATTTCGAAATAAGTATCCCGATTACGCCCGTTACACATAACTCACTGCGAATCGTTCACGGCGGAGTAACAGCTACATTAGTGGACTCCGCTATGGGCACATTAGCCAATATGATGCTTCCTGAAGGATATGGAGCTGTAACGACAAATTTAAATGTACACTACTTGGCACCAGGTATAGGAGATCGTTTAACTGCTCATGCTACTATCGTTCATCAGGGAAGCAAGACAATTGTAGTGGACGGGAAAGTTATCAGTTCAGATGGTAAGATAGTTGCTCATTCTACCGGCTCGTTTTTTATTTTCAAAAAGAAACAGTAGACGGACCTTTTTTCAATATGAAAAGGTTGCTTCCCCATACGTCTCAGGGAAGCAACCTTTTTATTCTTTGTTTTCAAATTTCTCTATAAAGTTTTGTGTGTAGTACCTTTTATATACCCCTACGCCAAGATGGGTGAATTGTTGTTCCAGTAAAATCTTTCGATGGCCTTCCGAATTCAGCCAGCCATGAACGGCTTCTGGAGCATCGGTGTACTGGGAAGCGATGTTTTCCCCTGCAGTCTTGAACATAACATTTTCACTTTCCAGACGCTCGGATAGGTTTCCGAAGGTTGGTGAATCATGTGAAAAATAATCTTCTTCATACATTTCTTGACTATGTCCTCTTGCTACCATTGCCGTTTCTTCATCCCATTTTAGTATATCTGCTTCGAATTGATGTCTGATCACATTTGTGATATCAAAGATCTGCTTTTCGCTTGCACTATTCACTTTATCCCATTCTTCCTCGCTTGGCTCTTGTCCCTCAGCCAATTCCCCTCTATACATCATTTCATATGGATGCATCTCGATCAAAGTTTGACTATCAAGAAAGCGGATACTCGTAAGCCTTCCTGTGAATTTGTCCAGATAAAGCTGGGCATAAATATCTCCGAGGGTTACGAGAAGCCGGGTATTCAGGTCTTCTTCATTTAATTCAAACTGATAAGCACCTGATTCGTCATTTACAACGATTTCAGAATCCACAATGGTAAAACGGTAAATGTCTTCTAAACGTTGTCCCAATTTATAAGGAGCCACATCCACCTGATTCCCAATGGCAAACAACGTAACGACTTTATGATTGTTAACGCCCATTTGTATGTACTGTTTATCCGATATCGGGTAGATCCACCATTCATACCCGTAGGAGCTTGGTTCAACCCGCTCTGGTTCTCCAAAAGTTTCAGTTACCTTTATCGTATCTTTGCCAATCCAAGTTGATAAACCTGATGCAGGTCGTTCACCTGGAGTTTCGATTGATTGATTTAATTGGTTTTCGTTGTCTTCTTTAAGAGTTTGGGTTTCTGGTCCTTTAAGAGGCTCATTTTCTTGTTTTTGACCTTGATAAATACCAATAAATAAAATAATGACAAGAATGATCAAAATACGTAAAACAGTTCTCAGAAATTTCCCTCCTCTCTACTTTCTCTATCAGGATATGCCACAAATACTAGAATTATTATACCATGGTTTATGATTCTAAAACTTCAGTCTAGTATAAAGGATAGCATATTTTCATCCCTTCTAAAACAAATGAATCTCGAGTGGGGAAAGGTTTCAAAACCAAATTAAATAGAGATGATCCTGAAATGGATCATCCCCCTTAGATTAAAACGGTTTATTTCTGAAGTTTGATTCTGATATATTTTCCAACGCAACGTAGGCCTGTCTACCCAGAGACTCCCTAATAGCAAAATCACCTAAAGATATCATACCGATCAGTCGATCTCCCTCGACAACTGGAAGTCTTCGTATCTGATGCTCAGCCATGATGTGGGCCGCTTCTTGTGCTTCGGTGTCAGGTCCTACCGTTATTAGGTGTTTACTCATGATATCTTCTACTTTTGAAGAAGCAGGATGTTTTTCAGCAATACAGCGGAGGACGATATCCCTGTCTGTCATCATTCCCACAATCCTATCACCATCCACTATGGGAATGGATCCTACATTGTATTCTTTCATTTTTAAAGCAACCTCAAACACATTGTCCAGTAACGAACAAGTTTCAATATCATTTGTCATCATGTCCCTGATTTTTGTCATTTGGATCCTCCTCATACGTTCCGAATTACTACCTATATTTTTCTCTTTCTCCTGCAGGATATTCACATTTTAGAAAAATGACAAATTCAAATGATTGAAGACATTGCAAGATAAAGGTTTTTCCACTATTATTAAGAATGAGAAATACCGCATTTAGTATCATTGTACATACACCGATATAAATGCTTCTACCATACGAAAAGCATCAGGGCTCGAAAGTCCTCATGCCGGACAATATAGGAGGGAATTTTTATGCGTTTTGAAGGAACTGAATTTGAAAGCTTAAAAGTGGACTTAAACCGATTAGACGAGATCATGGAATCTCACGGACTTGTTCGTGCAGGTCAATGGGATTATGAGAGAGTGACGTACGATCGTAAATTTGAAATCAGAGAAGGTATCTTCTATTTACGAATCCAAGGTCTTGCTGTCGAGGGAGATATCGGAAAGCATGATGCCGTTATTCAACTAATGACTCCATTATTAGGAAAACATTACTATCCACACGGTATAGAATACGGTGAAGGTGAAGAATTCCCTAAACATCTGGTCACTTCTTGTGAAAAACTTATTGCAGATGTCAAAAAAGAAGCAACGAACTTTGCCTGGTAATATCTGTTTATGAAAAGACTGTCTATCTTCGGACAGTCTTTTCTGTATTATCCATACAGCATGAATCAATTCATCACTAAGATTCTATATACGCTTGGACTCTAATATAAATAGATGTAAAACCTTCGGAATTTCACTTTCTTCCTACTGTTCATTCTTCTCATTCTCTCATATAATAATAGTAATAGGTTTCTGTTAGAAAGGGGTACACCATTGTCCAAGTTTTTCACGAAAAAAGTTTTAATGATCACACTTATCATCTTAATACTTGCTATAGTTGCTTTTTTTATATTACCTGTTTCAGTCCCCTTGATTACTGCGATTATAACAGCACTTTTCCTGGAGCCTGCCGTTAGCTTTATACAAAATCGTTTCTTTGCAAAACGTCGAATGGCGGTACTTTCTGTTTTTGTACTGTTCCTGCTTCTTATAAGCGTTTCCTCGTTCTTTGTTACTACAAAAGTCGTTGGTGAAGGTATCAAGCTGATAGAAGATGCACCAAAATATGTAAACCAATTAAGCGATATTTGGCTTGATTACGAGGATCGACTGTTGAACGCTACAGAGGATCTTCCTGATGAATTAGTTAAAAGCTTCAGTGAAGACGTACAAAACTTTTTAAATAGCGGAAAGACGAAGATTCTTAACTCTGTCAATATTGAAAAGATAAGTGTGTTTTTATCTTATATACCCAATTACTTAGTGAGTTTTCTCGTTTACTTAATTGCGCTCTTTCTTTTCATGTTGGACTTACCGCGAATTAAGAAATCCATGTATGGTCACCTGACAGAAAGAACAGCAGAGAAAGTCGCGTTTATGACTTCCCGACTCACCTATGTTATTTTTGGATTCTTTAAAGCGCAATTCCTGGTGAGTATCATCATCTTTGTCGTTTCCTTAATCGGACTCCTATTCATTGCTCCTGATGTTGCGATCATGATGTCGATTATCATATGGGTGATTGATTTTATTCCTTTGATAGGTTCAATCGTCGTTTTGGCACCATGGGCTATTTTCCACCTGCTGACAGGTAATATTGCATTAGGAACTCAATTAGCAGTATTGGCAGCCATTCTCCTTATCATAAGAAGAACGGTAGAGCCTAAAGTGATGGGAACCCATATAGGATTATCCCCGCTTGCTACATTAATCGCCATGTACCTCGGTCTAAAACTCTTTGGTGTATTGGGCTTTATTATCGGGCCACTCATCCTTATCGTGTTTAATTCGGCTAAAGAGGCAGGTATAATAAAGACGAATTTCAAGTTATGAAAAAAGACCAATTCCCATTCGCAGGGAATTGGTCTTTTTGACTTTATTTTCACTTAAAAGAAATCGTAAAAGAATGGATGATTCCCCTGGGACAAGGATTGGAACTTATGGAAGTCCTCCTCCCCAGCCTGAAGTTTTCCCATTTGGAGTAATCCCTCTGGGGTATGCACTCCAAAGATTAATGCTGTGAAATCTTTGATGTCCAGTGAAATCGATGCCTCAATCTTTTCACCAACAACCACTTCATTTTTATTAAGAACAAAAGTGCTGTTATTCCAAGCCACTGTCGAATCCGAAATGGAGAATTCAAGTTGATGCGGAAAATTGATCTCTTTTACATATCTCTTCAAGAAGTTTTCAACATCGACGATTCTTGCCATGAAATATGGGTGCTTCTCCACTTTAATTCTTGGGTCCTTCAACATATAGGGTAACACTTCAAAGGGGTTCAATATAAGTTCAGCTTCATTTACCATTGAGTCATGCTGACAAATGAAGTTCCATAAACCAATTCTTGCATCACTAGTAAGTGGAACAAACTCTTCAACCTTCATCTTTTCCTTTTTCACTCCATAAGTAAGGTACCCGGTTGCTTCCCCTGCATCGTTATAATATATCGCTATCCACAGATCGGTGATGCTCCTTTCCCTCCACCATTTTTTTGAACGTACCAGCATCCCATTATGCTGCTCCGCATAGCGATCATAAATCGATTCCAATTCATTAGGATATGTATCCTTCTTAAATCTCCTGATTAGTCCATTGTAAGGCTTTAATGGTACAAGATCCTTCTTCTCAAGCTGTACCTTGTGCAAAGATGCAAATACTTCCCATCCAAATTTCCGATAAAAATCAATAGAAAATGGATGAAGCATGGATAGGACTGTGCCATCTTCCTTCATCTTCTGTAATGAATGATCCATTAATTGACGCACATACCCTCTTCTCCTGAACTCCGGATAGGTGGCGACTCCGGCAATACCTCCCATCGGATACACATGTTTACCCAGTTGTACTTGGAGCGGGATCAAATGAAGCTTCGCAGCTAAGTTCTCTTCTTCATATATTCCATACACAGTATGATCTTTAGTCTGTTGAAGGCGTCTCTCTCTGTCTTCACTTGGTACTACATATTGAAAAGCATATTCTGATAACTGTAAGGATTCTTCAAACTGGCCATGGTTTAATTTTGTAATCATTATATCTGCTCCCTTCTACTATTCCTACATTCGACGGGGCATTTGCCATTCCCTTTAGTTCTCGCAAAGATTGTTATTTTTAACAACAAGTCTGCTTAAGCTCTGTCTATTAGTATGTGCTTGATGGTGAGGGGGACTGCTTCGCTTTCCGCGGACGTTCGGCCGAGCCCCCTCAGCTTCCGGAAATCAACTACTACTTTCTTCTCTAATATAGCCACAAGCCTTTAGAAAAGAGCTAAATCAAAAGAAAAAACCTATTACGTGATTCATCACATAATAGGTTTTTCTTTAATATCCGAGTATTGCCCGAATGACGGAAGTTGTTTCTCCGCCTTTATAGAATACGTAAAGGAGCAGATACACAGCGACTCCTGTAATAGCCGTAAAGAACCAGATAAAACTCGTAATCGGTCCCAGCTTACGGTGTCTTGCTAAACGGTCTTTATAGCCCGTCCACAAGCTTATCAGTCCAAATACTGCCCCGGTTGTAGCCAATGTTATATGGAAAACAAGGAAAATCGTATAATAAATCTTGATGCTATCGGGACCGCCAAATGACGTGTTTCCAACAAAAATCGTTCTGCTCATATAAATGATGAAAAAGATAAGCGCAAAAATACCTGCAAGTGTCATGGTTTTCTGATGCTGCTCAATCCTTCTCTGTTTAATCTGCCACCAGCCGATCGCAACTGTGACAGCACTTAACACGATAAATGTGGTACTAATGGTAGGTAAAATAGGTAAACCCATCTCTGTTCCTCTCTTTTCTAAAGATAATATGCTATGTATTTAGAGGAATGACGTTCATCATCCCTTCATACGTTACTGTTCTGTCAATTTAGGATCAACAGGATCATAGGATAGCTTTTCTTGTTTCTCCTGATCTTTGCGATACCATTGAAAAAACAGGTTGAACAGCATAACTCCAAATACAATCTCCTGAACAATCTTCATGATCACTCCACCAAGCTGTTGATCATTTTGTGTAGACATATCGGTAAATAACTCCGGCCCAGTCAACGTCAACCCTTCCAGAGTATTCACAGGTACACATAGTGCCAACGCTTTAAGAAACTCCTGTGGATCATAATAAGGGGCATATAAAGGATTCTGCGCAAAAATGATCAAACCGCATGCCGGAGTCAATAAGACTGCACTGCCAAGAATATACCCAATACGCTTGAGGCCGCTTAAGTCAATATCGTCATCCACTGGATTTAGTAAAGGCCACCACATAAATAAAGATAATAAGAATAGGATAACGGTTGCCAAACCGTGAAGAGTGGCATCAGTTCTGACATTATCAAATACTAATGGAATATGATAAATCGAAAAGATGATATTGAAAGATAGTAAAGAGATCAATGGTTTTGTCATAAACTTAAAAACTTGCTTAACCACCGGTAACTCAACTGCAGCTTTCCAGACCCATTTAGGAATTCCCATTACAAGCAGTGGAGTGACCACTAAATATAGTAACGCCATCTGTGCCATGTGAGCAGAAAATAAAATTGTGCTCATAATTTCTACCGGCGAACCCTTAATTCCATATAGTAGAATCATTGCTAGAATAAAATAAGTGGCTTCTTTGCTGGTCAATTTTTCACTTTCTTTAAAACTGTCTCTCCATTTGACAGTGACCAAGAAATACACGACCGTAATAAATACTAAAGCCAAAATAAAGAATGGGCTCCATAAAGCCATAAAACCAAAAATACCCAAAGGCATTTGCTCACCTCATTTCACATTTAACACCTACCCCCATTATACTGACAACCCTCCCCTACTTCAACGGAAGGTAATGACAAGTTCTTGACAATTCGAAAAGCGGAAGCGGCTTGACCAGGCCCGACAAGCATAAGTCTATTCTGCCGGAAAGGCGCTCTTTGCCTTTTTGGTATGTTTGACTTATGACCTCGAGCCTCTAAGCCCCGTAGCTGGACAATGAAAAGCGGAGCCGACTGGGTAGCCCCGACAAGCACATTGGGAAAACCCAAACTCTACAAAAAAAAGCCAGCCATCCGGCTGACTTTTTCTTTAGATCCATACAATCGTTACAAATGCTAACACTGTGATAAATGCAACAAGTGCACCTGAGTACAGGAATAATGCAGGAGCTTCATGACCTTTATGACTCATATGCATGAAGTAATAAAGTTGAAAAATTAGTTGAACAACTGCAAGTAAGAGGATGAAAGGTACAATAAAGTACTTATCAAAATCTCCTGCCACTGCAATGAACGCCACCAATGTTAAGAAAATCATTAACATGAAGGATGTAACCTGCATTCTCATGTCTTCTGCATTTTTCTTACGACGATATTCGTAATCTACACTTGGGTTACCTGAATTTGATTGTTGATTCGCCATCAGTTTATCCCACCATTCCCATTAAGTATACTACTGTAAAGATAAATACCCATACAACGTCGATAAAGTGCCAGTATAGAGAAGCTAAATAGAACTTTGGAGCATTGTAAAGGTTTAAGCCACGTTTAGCGTTACGAAGCATTAAGCTTACAATCCATAGAAGACCGAAAGCTACGTGCCCTCCGTGGAATCCAACTAGTGTGTAGAAGGCTGAACCAAATGCACTACTAGTAAAAGTATGCCCGTATTCGTGTACGTAATGATTAAACTCATAAATCTCTAATCCAAGGAAAGCTGCACCTAGAAGGACTGTGACTAATAACCATGCCTGCATGCGTTGGAAGTTATAGTTCTTCATATGGTACATTGCATAAACACTTGTAAGAGAACTTGTTAGAAGTAACATAGTTGCAATAAATGCAAGTGGTAAATCAAAGATGTCAGCAGCAAGTGCATGACTGTCACTAGGAACTTTGTCTTTAAGAGCTAAATATGTTGCGAAAAGAGATCCAAAAAGAACCGTTTCTCCACCAAGGAAAAACCAAAAGCCCATAAACTTGTTTTTCCCCTCAAGAGTTGCCTTTTCAGGGGAGGCGGGCCAGGTCTTTGGCGTGAATTTTTCTTCAGCATGCATTATGCCTTACCCCCTTTATCATCATCCATTAAATCTTCTTTATGAACATGATATCCATGATCATCAATTACAGAGCGGAAGAACATTGCACCTAATGCGATAAGCATTCCAATTACCAGAACAGGGATTGCCCATGCTTTATCACCATCCGGATGATACATAGCACCAAATGCTGCTATGAATAACCCGAGTGAAATGATTACCGGTAAAATCGAGTTATTCGGCATATGGATATCTCCGATAGGTTCTGCAGGTGTTAGATCTTTTTTACCTTCCATTTTTTCTAACCAATAAGCATCTAAACCACGGATTAGCGGAGTTTGCTTAAAGTTATAGAATGGTGGTGGTGATGGAATCGCCCATTCAATGGTACGTCCGTCTCCCCATGGGTCATTAGAAACTTTAACCCCTTTAACTTGAGTCATGATGACGTTAACAAGAAGTACAATAACCGCGACTCCCATGAAGCCTGCTCCAATAGAAGAGATCAAGTTTCCTGTTTCTAACCCTTGACCAGGCAAGAACTTCCAAATACGACGAGGCATACCCATTAAACCAAGGAAATGCTGAATAAAGAATGTTAAGTGGAATCCTATAAAGAATAACCAGAAAGCGATTTTCCCTAAGAAATCGTTTAACATTGTACCGAACATTTTTGGCCAGTAATAGTGAGTACCTGCCAATAAGGCAAATACTACCCCACCAACGATAACGTAGTGGAAATGGGCAACAACGAAATACGTATCATGGAACTGATAGTCAGCAGTTGCAGCTGCATTCATGATTCCGGTTACTCCACCTGCTACGAAAGTAGGGATAAACGCTACTGCGTAGAGCATTGGAGTAGTGAAGCTGAGACTTCCTCCCCACATCGTAAGGAGCCAGTTAAAGATTTTGATACCTGTTGGAACAGCAATGGCCATTGTCGCAACGGCGAAGATGGCATTGGCGATTGGTCCAAGACCTACTGTAAACATATGGTGAGCCCAAACCATGAATCCTAAGAAACCGATAAGTACGGTCGCAAATACCATGGATGAGTAACCGAATAAACGTTTTCTAGAGAAGTGTGGAATGATCTCAGAGAAAATTCCGAAAGCAGGTAATACAAGGATGTATACCTCAGGGTGACCAAAAATCCAGAAGAAATGCTCCCAGATAATGGTGTTACCGCCATTCGCTACATCAAAGAAATTCGATCCGAACATACGATCAAATAACATTAAGAATAATCCTACCGTTAAAGCAGGGAAAGCGAATAAAATAAGTGCCGAGGTAACAAATACTGTCCAGGTAAATAGCGGCATACGCATGTATGTCATACCTGGAGCACGCATATTAATGATGGTTACAAGGAAGTTGATCCCACCTATTAATGTACCTGCACCTGAAATCTGTAACCCCAGTACATAGAAATCAATTCCATGTCCTTTAGATGCCATTGAGAGTGAAGCATATGAAGTCCACCCGGCATCTGGTGCTCCACCTAAGAACCATGAAAGGTTTAGGAAAACTCCACCTGCGAAGAATAACCAAAAACCTAATGAATTCAGGAAAGGAAATGCAACGTCACGAGCACCGATTTGTAAAGGTACAACCGCATTCATGAATGCGAATATTAACGGCATGGCCGCTAAGAAAATCATCGTTGTACCGTGCATTGTTAAAACTTCGTTGTATAAGCCGGCACTAACAAAGTCATTGTTAGGAACAGCAAGCTGTATACGAATAATAAGAGCTTCTAATCCACCGACTAAGAAGAAGAATCCTCCAGCCATAAGGTAAAGGATGGCGATCTTTTTATGGTCTACTGTTGTTAAATAGTCCCATACAGTCGCGCCGAAGCCTTTTTTCTGTGCATAGCTACTCACGATTAAACCTCCCTTTAACTAATCCCCAATTAATCTTGAACTTTTAATCCCATCAGATATTCTGCAAGGGCATCAAGTTCGTCTTCCTGCAGGTTACCATATGTACCTGTCATTTTGTTACCTGGCTTATACTGCTCAGGGTCTACCAGCCAATTTTTCAGCTCTTCTTCATTGTGATCCAGAATACCTGCGATCCGAGTACGCTCACCAAAGTTTGCTAAGTTAGGAGCAAGACGAGCTGATTCCGGACGTCCATCCTGAGGGGATACTGCGTGACAGCTTAAGCATTTTTGGTTGAAGATTTCTTGTCCTTGTTGTGCTAAATCAGAAGATGGTTTAGGTTCTCCTGCATTTTTCATATCTTCTACCCATGCCGTAAACTCGTCCTTAGGAAGCGCTTTTACTTTAAAGTCCATTAAAGCATGGGAAGGTCCACATAGCTCAGCACATTTTCCGTAGAATAATCCGCCTGCTTCTTTAGACTTTTCTCCATCAAATTCAAGGAAGAATGTGTTTACGTTATCGACGTTTGTATCAATCTTTCCTCCAGCAGCTGGAATCCAGAAAGAGTGCTTAACGTCAGAAGCTGTAACATTGAAGTAAACCCTTTGATCGGTTGGTACCACTAAATCCTGTGAAGTGATGATTTTTTCATCCTCATACTCAAATTCCCACCAGTAAAGATTAGCGCGAACGTTTATAACTAAAGCTTCGCGATTACCATCTGCGTCTTTTTTATCCATAGCCTTTGTATCAGCTAATTCGAAAGTAGACGTTACGGTTGGAACAGCCAGGATAAGAAGAAGGATTATTGGAATTACTGTCCACACGATTTCAAGTGTGTGACTTCCTTCAACTTGTTTCGGGATAGTAGTATCTCCCTTTTTTCTACGGAAACGAATAATCGCTACCATATAGACGATGACTACTACAATGATTACTAATACCATTATTAATGTAGACAGTATCATTAAATCATATTGTGACTGTGCTACTTCACCAGCTGGCTGTAATGTGGAGAGAAATGGCTCTCCACAACCAGAAAGAACTAGCGCTAACATTGCTACAATTGAGAATAAGCGCCACTTAGATAGCCTTGCTTTCATAGCTTAATCAAACCCCTCTTTCATGTAATATACTTTTGAATAAAACAAGGACTCATAAAAAATATCTATTTGGATTTCTTATCAGAAAGAATTCCCACTAATCTTATAGTACGGTAACGATAACCATCGCTACGAACAAGATAGTTAAATAATTTAGTGAATAGACAAACATAAGTTTTGACCACTTAATATCATCTTTCATTTTGTAACCTGCGAGTCCCAGTGCAAGCCAGCCAATATTAAAGGCAGTTGCAAGGATAAAGAAGAACATTCCTAAATCCATCAAGAAGAATGGCAGCGGCAGTAAAGCTGCAACCCATGCAACGATATGATGCTTCGTTGTAGCAAATCCCTTTACTACGGGAAGCATCGGTATATTCGCTGCCCTGTATTCTTCCACTCTCTTCATCGCTAAAGCGTAGAAATGAGGCGGCTGCCAGATAAACATCATTAGGAACAGAACCCATGCGATGATATCCAGATTTGCATCTACAGCTGACCAACCGATTAATGGCGGGACTGCACCTGAGATACTCCCTACAATTGTGTTGCTCACGTATTTCCTCTTAGACCACATTGTATATAATACAACGTAACTAAATACCCCAATGATTCCTATCACACCTGCAGTGACGGTAGTCATAAATAACATTATGATTCCCACTACAATCATAATTAATCCCAAAGACAAAGCTTTAGGTGCATTGATCTTACCAGTTACGGTAGGACGTCCCTTCGTACGTTCCATAAGAGGATCGATGTCTCGATCATACACATTATTTATGGAGCAGGAACCCGCGATAATAAGGGAAGAACCTATCAACGTCAGGAACATCGTATCAAGAGAATTTAGAAAGTGTGTATTAGTAAAGTAAAAAGCTAACCACATACCTGTAAAGGTTGTAATTAAGTTTGAATTAACGATACCAATTTTGATTAGTGCTAAAAAATCCTTCCAAGCAGTTGAGGTTGTCAAATCTGCTTCTTGAGCGTTAGTCATCATTCGACTAGACATACTCTTCCTCCTCTCTATAAAAAGCCAGAGGCCAGTTACCACCTCTATACTATATAGGAAATGATTCTCTATTTCTATATCCATCTGTTATTTCATGACACAGATAAGAAATAGTATATATGCTATCAATATTATATTAAACCATATATTTTTTCCTTTTTGGGGGAGAATTAGACAATAATGTGAAGAAATTGTGAAGAAAGAAAAACGCAGACGTTTCTTCATATTTCTACAAACATTTTAAACCCATCATACCATAAAACGAAGCTAAGCGCTTACAGATTTTGTTTTTCTGCAAATTAGTCATTATCTACTAATAGTTATTCTCTTCATATAAATAATTATCATGCTCATAATTCTGTAACATTTTATCGGTTGAGTTTTACTGGCCTTTTAGGTATTATCGTAGGGGCATATATATTTTTCTACTATATTTATAAATTAGAAAGTGTGTAGAGTCTATTAATTAAGAAGGTGAATAGATTGCATAAAGGTGTCCACAAAGGATTAAAGTGGCTTGCCGTTCTCACTACTCTTGGTATGTTATTTGTTCTATTGGGAGGAGCCCTCGTTACGAAGACCGAATCTGGTATGGGCTGCGGACGATCTTGGCCATTATGTAACGGACAATTGATTCCAAGCGATATAACGTTCGAGCTTGTCATAGAATTGGCACACCGGGTTGTCTCCGGTGGTGTAGGATTATTAGTATTGGCATTATCGATATGGTCATGGAGAGCGATTGGATATAAGCGTGAAACAAAATTCCTTGCTGCACTCTCTTTCTTTTTCTTAGTATTACAAGGTCTAATCGGAGCTGCCGCTGTACTCTGGGGGCAATCAGACTTCGTACTTGCCCTGCATTTTGGGATTTCTCTTATATCATTTGCTTCAATTCTATTGTTAACACTTCTAATTTTTGAAGTCGATCAGAAATTTGATGCCAACTCATTGGTCATTAATAAACGTATGAGATTCCATACGATAGGAGTCACTTTATATAGTTATATTGTTGTCTATACCGGTGCTTTAGTCAGACACACGGATTCGAGCTTAGTGTGTAAAGATTGGCCGTTATGTGTTAACTCATCTCCGGGTCTCCCAACCAATCTGTATGAGTGGATTCAAATGGGGCATCGGGCAGCAGCAGGACTCATATTCTTATGGATTGCTTATATCACATATATTGCGATTAAAGAGCATAAGCACCAAAAGGTTATTTATTGGGGATGGATCATCGCCTTTACGCTGGTATCCCTTCAAGTCATGTCCGGAGCACTCGTGGTGTTCACAAGATTAAACTTAGGTATAGCTTTATTGCACGCTTTGATCATCTCTTGTCTATTTGGGTTACTCTGTTACTTTATACTGCTCATCTCAAGAAGTAAGCTGAAAGCATAACAAAAAATGGATTCCGGCCGTAACCGGAATCCTTTTTTTGTTTATGCTTTTTGAACTTCTATTAATAGGTCACCAGGGCTAATGGCATCACCATTTTGCACATAGATGTCTTTCACTACCCCTGCAAACGGAGCTTGAACGGTCGTTTCCATTTTCATGGCTTCGGTGATCATTAAGTGATCCCCTTTTTCGACCGACTCTCCTTTTTCTGCAATTACCTTAATCACGGTTCCAGGCATGGAAGCACCAATATGAGTCTCATTTTTTGCGTCAGCTTTCACCTTGGCAGCTACTGTCGATTTAATGCTTTCATCTTTTATCACAATTTCACGAGGCTGACCATTCAGTTCAAAGTAGACGATTCGTGTACCATCTGCCTGCGCCTGCCCAATGGAAACAAGCTTGACAATAAGTGTTTTCCCGGTTTCAATTTCAACCTCAATCTCTTCACCAAGTCTCATTCCGAATAAGAAAGTAGGCGTATCTAGAACGGAAATATCACCGAATTGATCCATTGTGTGCGCGTATTCCATAAACACTTTAGGATATAGAGCATATCCAAGAGCATCGAAACTAGTGACAGGGCGTTGCAGTTCTTCGAAGAGCTTTTCTTTGAGTGCTGTGAAGTCCACATCATCAAGAAGCTCCCCAGGTCGAACGGTTAATGGAGTGCGCCCTTTCAGAATCACTCTTTGTAAGTCTTTCGGGAATCCACCATGAGGCTGACCCAAATACCCTTCGAATAATTCCACCACTGAATCAGGGAAATCAATCTTTTCCCCTTTTTCGATCACATCTTTCTCGGACAGATCATTCTGCACCATGAACAACGCCATATCCCCGACAACTTTTGATGAAGGAGTAACCTTTACGATATCCCCAAAGAGGTGGTTGACCCTTGCATACATTTCTTTAACTTCTTCCCAGCGATGCCCGAGTCCTACAGCTTTAGCCTGCTGCTGAAGATTACTATATTGTCCCCCGGGCATTTCGTGCTTGTACACCTCTGAATGCGGTGACATCATCCCGCTTTCAAAGTCTGTATAGTATTTTCGAACGTCTTCCCAATAGTGGGACAGAGTCTCAAGTGAGTTAATATCTACATTAGGTTCCCTTTCGGTTCCTTTCAATGCGTAGTAAAGTGTATTGGCACTTGGTTGAGATGTTAATCCAGACATTGTGCTAAGGGCTGTGTCGACAATATCCACACCTGCTTCAACGGCTCTTGCGTATGTGTATATACCGTTTCCACTTGTATCATGGGTGTGTAGGTGGATAGGCAAACTTACCGTATCTTTCAGTTCTGAAATTAGCCGGTAGGCTGCCTGTGGTTTTAAGAGCCCTGCCATGTCTTTAATCGCTAAAATATGCGCTCCGCTTGCTTCTAACTCTTTTGCCAGATTCTTATAGTAATCAATACTATATTTGGTCCGGGTAGGATCTTCAATGTCTCCTGTATAACAAATGGCTGCCTCGGCGATTTTCCCACTTTGTCTTACCGCATCAATGGCTACTTCCATCCCCTTAACCCAGTTTAAACTGTCAAATATCCGGAAGACGTCAATACCTGCGAATGCTGATTTCTCAACAAATTCTTTTATGACATTATCAGGATAGTTCTTATATCCAACGGCATTTGATGCTCTCAAAAGCATTTGGAATAGTACATTGGGAATGTCCTCTCTCATTGTTAATAATCGATTCCAAGGATCTTCCTTTAGAAAACGGTAGGCAACATCAAACGTTGCCCCTCCCCACATTTCATAGGAGAACACATCAGGAAGCAAGTGAGATGTCGGTTCTGCAATTTGCTTCAGGTCGTTTGTTCTGACCCGCGTAGCCAATAAAGATTGGTGCGCATCCCGGAAAGTTGTATCAGTCAGGAGCACTGAGTTTTGTTCCTTGACCCAATCAACCAACCCTTCAGCACCATGTTGATCTAAAATTTGCTTTGTCCCAGGCTTAAAGTCTTGTTTTAAGTCAAGAGCAGGAATCCTAGGCTTAGTAAATACAGGCTTTTTCTTCTTTTCGATTCCAGGGAAACCATTCACGGTTACATTTCCGATATAAGAAAGCATCTTCGTACCACGGTCTTTTCGTTTCGGAAAAATAAACAGTTCAGGTGTCGTGTCTATAAAGGATGTATCGTACTTACCTGTTATAAAGTTTTCATGCTTAACGACATTTTCGAGGAAAGGAATATTCGTTTTGATTCCACGGATTCTAAATTCTTGAAGATTTCTGACCATTTTGGATGCAGCTTGCTCAAATGTCAAAGCCCACGTGGACAGTTTAACAAGAAGGGAATCATAGTATGGAGTAATGACGGCTCCCTGGAACCCGTTACCTGCATCCAATCGAACCCCGAATCCGCCGCCTGAACGGTAAGCCATGATCTTCCCTGTGTCAGGCATAAAGTTGTTCAATGGATCTTCTGTTGTCACACGGGACTGAATGGCAAACCCATTTGTCCGGATTTCTTCTTGAACAGGTATGCCAAGCTTACTGCTATGTAGGGCATGACCTTCGGCAATCATTAATTGCGATTGGACAATATCCACTCCGGTAACCATTTCCGTAATCGTATGCTCTACTTGAACACGAGGGTTTACCTCGATGAAATAGAACTGCTCATTTGCAACCAGGAACTCAACCGTCCCTGCGTTCACATACTTTACATTATCCATCAACCGGACGGCTGCCTCACAAATATCCTCTCTCAGCTGATCACTCAAGGATACGGATGGTGCTATTTCAACTACCTTCTGGTGTCGTCTCTGGATGGAACAATCGCGTTCATATAAGTGAATAATATTTCCGTCTTCGTCCCCAAGAATTTGGACTTCTATATGTTTAGGATTCTCAACAAATTTCTCAACATATATTTCATCATTACCAAATGCTGCTTTCGCTTCAGATTTAGCGCGTTCGTATGCTTCTTTTAAGCTTTCCAGGTTACGGACGATACGCATTCCCCGTCCTCCGCCACCTAATGAAGCTTTGATGATGATCGGGAATCCATGGTCCTTCCCAAAGCTAATGACTTCTTCAAGCGTTTCTACAGGTCCATCTGTTCCAGGAATAACCGGGATATTGGCTAATTGGGCCTGATGACGTGCCTTTACTTTGTCACCGAACATATTTAAGTGCTCTGAATGTGGCCCTATGAAGGTAATACCCTCTTCTTCACAACGTCTTGCAAAATGAATATTTTCGGACAAAAAACCGTAACCGGGGTGGATGGCATCGACATCGGCGTTCTTTGCGATTCGAATGATCCCCTCTATATCTAAATAAGCATCAATTGGTTTCTTTCCTTCTCCTGTCAGGTAGGCCTCATCAGCTTTATATCGATGATATGCTCCCGAATCTTCCTTACTGTAAATGGCGACGGTTCTAATATTCAGCTCCGTACATGCACGAAACACACGGATGGCAATTTCACCGCGATTTGCTACTAATACTTTTTTGATTTTCTTCAATACACTCTCTCCTTTAGGCTATTCATGATTGAAATTCTCTGTAAAGCAGTCTATGAAAAAAGGGCTGACCCGAAAGATAAAGAAGTATCTTAGGGGGCAGACCCTAGACTTAGAGTTTTAGATACTCTATCAAAGTGACCTACATTTTTACACCATATATTTTTTTGCTATTATCCATATTCTCCGAAGGAAGGCCATTTTCCTTCTTTATTTTATATTTTTCTTCATATTTTACAAACATCGACACATTCACAAGGACACCCATCGACAAAGATAGCACTAATAGCGAT
This sequence comes from Rossellomorea sp. H136, assembly GCF_056838065.1. NCBI lineage: Bacteria > Bacillati > Bacillota > Bacilli > Caryophanales > Bacillaceae > Rossellomorea > Rossellomorea sp. H136. The sequence continues at coordinate 1,900,716 of NZ_CM166371.1, read as the reverse complement.
GATCCTCCATAGCTGATGAATGGAAGTGGAACACCTGTAATCGGAATTAATCCGGATACCCCTCCTAAATTAATGAAGGCTTGAATCCCGATCATACTGGATATTCCGATGGCCAGCATCGTTCCAAAAGGGTCCTGACATTTAACTCCCGTATATATCCCCCGAAGTACGATATAAGTGAGTCCGAGAATGACAAAGCTTACACCGAATACACCTAATTCTTCAGCAATGATAGCCATAATGAAATCCGTTTGTGGTTCAGGAAGATAACCCAGTTTTTGAACACTCTGGCCTAAACCAAGCCCTTTTACCCCTCCAGAACCAATGGCAAGGTATGAGTTCACTAAGTGGTAGCCTTCCCCTTGGGCATATTTAAACGGTGATAAATACGCTTCAATCCTGCTAAGTCTTTCTCTCGTAAAAATAAAGCCTCTTGCCAGGTATATGACCGGTGACAGTACGATCAAGAGACCTACTCCCAAACCAGCCAGTTTGGAGAATGTTTTAAAACTGATCCCTGAGCAGGAAATAACGATTGCTCCAATGGCAAAAATAATAGCCGCCGTACCAAAGTCAGGCTCTAAAAAGACTAAAAAACATATAAAACCTAAAAATAGCAATGGCGGGGCAAGGCCCTTATTAAAATCATCTATGTATGCCTGTTTCTTGGAGTAAACAGAGCCAAGATAAATAATGACTGCAAGCTTGGCGAACTCCGATGGCTGAATGGGCATGAAACCTAAATTAATCCAGCTTTTTGCGTTGTTTACTTCATAACCGAAAATATGTACCCCAATTAATAATCCGATAACGATAAACATGAGTCCCTTGATTATTTTACCTACTTGGAATGCTTTGTAAGGAAACCATGCTGCTAACGTAAAGGCAAAGAACCCGATGAGAATATTGATCATCTGCCTTTTATAGAAATGGTCACTTTCCCAACCAAATCGTTCTACAGCCATGACCATACTCGCACTATAAATCATTACCAGCCCAAACAGACAAAGAAATACATATACAGCGATTAACGAATAATCATAGGACTTTGCTATTTTTTTAATCATGACATTTCAATCCTTTTTCTCTTATATCATTTAAATTAATCCCAACCAGTCAGAATCTTTAACAAAAAAACTCAAACAACAGATCTATGTATTGTTTGAGTTGTCATGACTATTTTACTTTTTTGTAGATGCTTCATGCAGGGCAGAAAGCTGTCTTTCTAAAGAATCAATCAGCTCTTTTCCATCTTGATCATCTACTAATCCTAAACGGACTGCAAATTCTATTTCACGAGATAATCCGAACATTTGGGTATCCAATACTTCCTCATAAAGAGGACATTGGGGCATCGTTAAATTATCCATTTGTACTTTAATAAGTTGTAAAATCTTTTCTGCGTCGGCCTTTAGCAGTTCATAGGCTTTTTCTCGATGATTAATTGTCATTTCTGACGCCACAGTGATCCCCCCATTCCGAACAAATAGCTTTCCTGTCTTAAAATTTTATCGTTAAATCAGAGAAATTGCAAGAAAAATAAGTGTATTCCCCGGGATTCTATGACAGAAATTCGAATTATTATTTCGGAGAGATCCTCATGAAATTTCTTTTACAAATGCCTATCCGGAACTCGCTGGCGTGACCCTTCGTTAAAAAATACTCCATGAATATTCATCACTGAGCATTTCAAGGAGCTTTAGTCCTGCACTGCTATTCCCGACGGTATCTAGTGCAGGACCAAAGATTCCGATTCCACACTTCCCGGGTACAGCACCCATTATTCCACCTGACACTCCACTTTTCGCCGGAATACCCACTTTAATGGCAAATTCTCCGGAAGTATTATACATCCCGCACGTAACCATGAATGTTTTACAAATTCTCGCAACATCTCTCGTAATAATTTCGCGCCCGCTTTCAGGGTCAACGCCATCATTGGCAAAAACTGCCCCCATCTTAGCAAGGTCGACACAGCTCATTTCCACCGCACATTGTTTTGTATAGAGAACAAGTAAATCTTCGACATTTCCGGTAATCACACCGTGCTGCTTCATATAATAACAAAGCGATCTGTTTAAATTGGCTGTTTGAAGTTCTGAATAAGCCACATCTTCATTATATGATACCGTGTCTCCGGTCATATGATTGATGAACTCTATTAATCGTCCCCACTTTTCGATTCCTGTGTTTCCTTTAATCATATTCGTGACTGCGAGTGCACCTGCGTTGATCATCGGATTTAGGGGTTTGGAGGGCTTATGTGTTTCGAGTTTCGCTATGGAATTAAAAGGATCACCAGTAGGCTCCATGCCAACCTTAGAGAAGACATGCTCCTCCCCGTAATCCATTAAGACAAGAGCAAGAGTGATGACTTTCGATATACTTTGCAATGTGAACTTCTTTAAATGATCTCCTGCATAACAGGAATGATTTTCCAAAGTATATATACTTATCGCCAAATCACTTGGATTTTGATCCATTAGAGCAGGTATATAATCTGCAACCTTACCTTCAGCTGCAAAAGGTCTTGCTTTCTCCACTAATTCTTCCAACAGCTCCTGAGTTTTAATCACTATAGTATCAGCTCCTTTAGTCCTACCATTAGTTTCCCTACTTTCACCGATTGAAAACGTTGAAAATGCTTTCAGCTTTATGTGACAAACCTTTAAATAACCGATATACTGAATCTATCAGCGAGAGGAGGAGTCTCAATTGGAAAGCATAGTACCAATAAAAGGTAAAGTGAAATTCACGATAACTCTGGATTCCGGCGTTTGGATATTTGACGATCGAAAAGTGGATTTAACTACATATTTTGATGAAAAAAATGAGACGATTGACGATTTAGAAGAATATACTAAAGCCGTATCCAAGCATTGGTCACGGGAAATTCAGGAAGGTGCAACCTATCCCCCTACACTTAAGACAGAGAAAAAGTATGAAAAGGAAAAGATATTAAACGGATCATTCGCTATTCCGTTTGCCCCTTTTCTTACAAATGCGGAACCTCTTGAGAGTGCGGCGTCTCTTGTGATTGAAACCGAAACGTATGAACACCGTATGGATCTTGCACACGCAGATCAAATACTCATCGGGTTCTCAAAAGACGGAAAGCCATTAAAGGAAAATGGCCCCGTTCATATTTACTACAAAGACGGATCAAATAGAGAAACCCCCATTACCAATGTTAGAGCCTTTCGAGTAGAATAAGAACATCAAGAAAGCGCAGTGTCGAAAAAAACCGGTTCAGGAACCTCTGAACCGGTTTTTTCATACATTATTATTGTGTTTAAAATGCGATAGTATTAAAGAAGATCAGCAGCAAGTTGAGCAAGACCCGATCTTTCACCTTTCATGAGTTTAACATGTCCGGCAAGTTTTTGATCTTTAAATTTTTCTACCACATACGTTAAGCCATTATTGTATTCATCCAGGTATGGATGATCAATTTGAACTGGGTCTCCCATCAAAACGATTTTACTTCGCTCTCCCACCCTGGTTAAGATCGTTTTCACTTCATGTTTCGTTAAGTTCTGGGCTTCATCAATGATGATATATTGATCTGGAATGCTTCTACCCCTTATATAAGTTAATGCTTCCACTTCTATTGAACCCATACCCGCAAGGATATCATCCAGCTCACCAGGCTTTTTCGTATTGAATAAGTACTCGAGGTTATCGAAAATGGGCTGCATCCATGGTCTGAGCTTTTCTTGTTTTTCCCCTGGAAGATAACCAATATCCTTACCTACCGGGACAATTGGACGAGCAACGAGCAATTTATTGAATTTATTGAAGTCCTCTGTCTGGAGAAGACCTGCGGCCAGTGCAAGCAGGGTTTTTCCTGTCCCGGCTTTTCCAATCATGGTGACCAACGAAATATCATCTCTTAATAACAGTTCAGTCGCCATTGTTTGCTGAACATTGCGGGCCTTGATTCCCCACATGTGCTCTTGATCATAGACCAACTTCTTTACTTTCAGTCCGGATGCATCCACCATTCCAAGTGCGGAAGCAGAACTTCCAAGAGCATCCTTCATTATGAGGAATTGATGAGAATAAAATCGTTGTTTCGTTATATCGGTAAGGGTCAGTTCCCCTTTATCATAAAATTTGTCGAGTAACTCTCTCTCTGTGTACAGTTCAATAAAACCTGTGTAAATATCGTTTACCTCGATGACCCGGTCACTCAGGAAATCCTCTGCCTGTAATCCCAACGCATCAGCCTTTACCCGTACGAGTGTGTCTTTACTAACTAGTATGACCGATTTTCCATCCTTTTTCGCTTCTTCTTCGAGAGATAAGTTTTTTGCCACGGCAATAATCCTGTTATCATTTGTTTTCTCTAAAAAAATTTCCTGAAGTTGCTGAAATGAGCGGTGATTTAGTTCAATTCTTAGTGATCCTCCCGTATATAGGGGGATTTTTTCATGAAGTTTTCCTTGTTGCCGTAAATTATCTATCAGCTTCGATACATGTCTTGCGTTTCTTCCGATTTCATCCATATAACGCTTTTTGGAGTCCACTTCTTCTAAAACGACTGCAGGTATAACCACCTCATTATCTTGAAACGAAAAGATGGCTTGTGGATCTTGTAATAAGACATTGGTATCTAATACATAAATTTTATTCAAATCGATGCCTCCTGCTCCTGATTTCTTATTACTATTGTATGTAGCCAATGTTGATCCGGTTATTCCCAGCTACTCAAATAGGACGGCCCGTTTCTTAAAATATATGAATAAACGTATAAAGATAGAAGAAAATTACACAATAAGAAAAGATATTGATTCTAAATCGGGAGGTATTCACATGTTTAAACTCATCTCTCTACTTATGGTAACCATCATTCTTGGTGCATGCGCCAATAATAATGAGGTCGGGTATGATAATGATTCAAACAGTAACAACAATAAACCGATCACTGTTCAGGATAGCAATATCCAACATGTTGAACGAAAATCAGGACAGCAAATTTCAAGGCATTTGGTTGACCTGACGACAAGTGTACCAGATGTTAAAGACGCAACAGCCGTAGTCTTTGGAAAATATGCATTTGTTGGAATAGATATCGATTCCGACATTGAGCGTTCACAAGTCGGTTCAATCAAATATTCTGTAGCAGAAGCGCTGCAAAAAGACCCATATGGTGCAGAAGCCATTGTCATCGCTGATCCGGATCTTTATGCACGTTTGAATGAAATCAGCAAAGACATTCAACGGGGTGAGCCGGTCCAGGGAATCATGAATGAATTGGCTGACATATCCGGCAGGCTCATGCCTGAAATCCCTCGATCGTTAAAGCAAACAGACCCTGAAAATGCTCCGAATGAACCAAAAAAGAAAATGAACAACACGGAAGAGAAACAACTAAAGGAAAAACAAGAAAATCAAACGTATGATAAGATTGAATAATACTGCAATCAATTAAAAGATGAGAAAAAGCCATGAAAAAGCTTAGGGTACTAAGCTTTTTTCATGGCTTCAATTACTTGACGGTCCAAACGGTCTGCGGCCACCTTATCATATGTCTTCTCATAGGCAGGTTCTGTCGATATTTTCGATCCATAGAACATGACATCTCTTACTTCATTGATAGCAAGTTTAACAAGCGTCAGCTTTAAAGGCACTCCTGCCAGTTTTTCCTCTCGGACCCCTGCTATTCCACTTATGGAATAGGTTGATTCATTTGCAATTAGATTCACAACAGCATGTGGATTGTTCTTAATATTTTCTACAATCCTGGAACGTTGATCAATAGCAAATAATAATGTGTGTTCATCCTTTGCATAAATCCAAGAGATCGCACTTACATTAGGTCCATGCGTTTCGTGATCAATTGTCGCGAGTGTAACAAATTTCTCTGATTGTAGTTCTTCAAAAAGTGCAGGAATCAAGCTGGGTTCCACTTGGTTAGCCATACAATCCCCCCTTATGCAGACTCATATTTCTCTGTTAGTGTTGCATTTCATTCGTGATTCATCTTGATTATACTATACCAAATTCTATTGTTAAAAGCATACAGGAAAGTTAAATAAAGCGTTTGACTAAACTACATGATATACTAAAAAGACTAGACTTATGATTAGAACAAATTGAGGTGTAATGTATGAGAGTAAAATGTGCTCTATGTGAAGTGATAGAAAATATTGATGATTATTCCTTACAGGCGAAAAAATTGCGTAACCGGCCCATTCATACGTATATGTGTGAAAAGTGTCATGATCGTATTAAAGAAAAGACGGAAGTACGTGTGTCGAGTGGGAATTTCAGATTTTACCGTTCTCCTCAAGTAGAAGATGACTTTTAAACAAATCGGTTCAGGAACTATTATTGGTCTTGTTTCCGGTACCCTATTAGGATCATTTCTAAAATGGATGCAAACTTGTGCTGACAGTCCCGACTGTGTTCCTGTATTTCCCTCTTTCTCACCTGGCAATTAAGGATGTACCCGGTTTAATGTATGCTGAGGCAATTATCTTATGGACAGCAGGACATCTTCTGTACGGGGTTAAATTCACAAAACGAAAAAAGCTGCAGTCTCATTCATTAGAGACTACAGCTTTTTCAGCTTAAAACGTGCCTTTTTTCTTTTCGTTCGTTAGACGAATCTTATATATCACTAAGATAAGAGCCGCAACGACTAACCCTTCTGCTACTGGTAAAAAGATACCGAGAAAGGTTAATACGGTACATCCCAGAATAAGAAAAGAATAAATCAATATTGATTTCATAATCGGCAGCTTCTTCGCAAAACCGAGCTTATATACTAAGATCGAGAGCCCTACTATGGTTATATAAAGCAACCACATACCCATTTCCGCGTTCTGGTCAACACGATAAAGGGATGCGAAAAAGGACAAACGCTCAGTTACATCCATTTCCTACTCCCCCTCACTTAGATTATTGAGACACCTTGCTCTTCTTTTCTGCTCTTTCACGTTCATTCTTATCAAGAATCTTTTTACGAAGACGGATCGATTCAGGAGTTACCTCACAATACTCATCATCGTTTAGATATTCAAGAGATTCTTCTAAAGTCATGATTCTTGCCTTTTTAATGGTTACGGTTTGATCCTTGTTAGCGGAACGAACGTTTGTCGCTTGTTTAAGCTTTGTGATATTAACGGTAATATCATTTTCTCTTGTATGCTCCCCAACGATCATTCCACCATAAATTTCTGTACCGGATTCAACGAAGATAATACCGCGATCTTCCACTTGCATGATTCCGTATTGAGATGCTTTCCCTGTTTCCATCGAAACAAGTACACCTTGACGACGTCCGCCTACGCGTCCTTTTTGCAGGGGCTGATAGCTGTCGAATGTGTGGTTGATGATTCCATATCCACGAGTAAGAGTCATAAACTCCGTTGAATAACCGATTAATCCACGTGCAGGAACCATAAACATTAAACGGACCTGTCCATTACCGTTGTTTACCATATCCAGCATTTCGCCTTTACGTTGACCAAGTGATTCAATGACTCCACCCATATATTCTTCAGGAATATCAATTTGAACACGTTCTACAGGCTCACTCTTCACGCCATCGACTTCTTTAATGATAACCTGTGGTTTAGATACCTGTAATTCGTAACCTTCACGACGCATGTTTTCAATCAGGATGGAAAGGTGAAGCTCTCCACGACCTGAAACCGTCCATGCATCAGGTGAATCTGTTGGTTCAACACGTAAACTTACATCCGTTTGAAGCTGAGCCAATAAACGTTCTTCAATTTTTCTTGAAGTAACAAATTTACCTTCTCTACCTGCAAATGGACTGTTGTTCACTAGGAATGTCATTTGAAGTGTAGGCTCGTCAATACGAAGAACGGGAAGTTGATCCTGATGTTCAACAGGACAAACCGTTTCACCGACATTAATATCTTCCATTCCGGAAACGGCGATTAAATCACCCGCTTTTGCTTCTTGGATTTCTTCACGTTTCAATCCGAAGAAACCAAAGATTTTTGTAACACGGAATTGTTTAACAGAGCCGTCAAGCTTCATTAATGCTACCTGTTGGCCAACCTTCATTGTCCCTCTGAACACACGTCCGATTCCGATTCGACCAACGTAATCATTGTAATCGAGCAATGCAACTTGGAATTGTAGTGGATCTTCAGAGTTGTCTACTGGTGCAGGAATGTGCTCAATGATTGAGTCATATAAACACTGCATGTTTTCGTCTTGTTTTTCCGGATCTGGATCTATACTTGCTGTACCGTTGATAGCTGAAGCATAGACAACCGGGAATTCAAGCTGTTCATCATTTGCATCCAGTTCAATGAATAATTCCAGAACTTCATCGATTACTTCTTCAGGACGTGCTGAAGGTTTGTCAATTTTATTTACAACTACGATAGGTGTAAGGTTTTGCTCAAGTGCTTTCTTAAGAACAAAACGAGTCTGAGGCATACAACCTTCATACGCATCTACTACTAGTAAAACACCATCTACCATTTTCATGATACGTTCAACTTCTCCACCAAAGTCAGCATGTCCTGGTGTATCAAGAATGTTGATACGAGAATCTTTATATTGAATCGCCGTATTTTTCGCTAAGATCGTAATACCGCGTTCTCTTTCCAAATCATTTGAATCCATCGCGCGTTCAGAAACTGTTTCATTTTCGCGGAAGATTCCAGATTGCTTTAAAAGCTCATCTACTAATGTCGTTTTCCCGTGGTCAACGTGAGCAATAATAGCAATATTTCTAAGGTCATTTCTTAATTTCATATTTCCACTCCTGAATATTGGATTTCTTTATACTATTAAAGATAATATATTTCAGTTCAACTAGACCATTATATCACAGCATTTAAAAAAGCCCTAATAAATATTTCATAAAGCCTTTTCTTCCCACTAAAAGTTTCCATAATAACTTCAATCACGTCGTTATGCTTCTTTGAATGATCTACCCATTGCACATTATCGAATTGATAGGTAATATTTAAATGGAAGAGCTATAATGGTATCAATCTAATGAGGAAAATGATTTTTGTATTTTTTGGAGGTTTTATCTTGGGGAATATTAAATGGATTTTTGTATTATTTTCTATATTAGCTGCTGTTTCTCTTATGGGAATCGCAGTTTCCATCAGTTTACAAAGCATCCTGCTTGCTATTTTAAGCTTCGTTTTTCTATTTATTGTTATGGGATTCGGTTTCAAGACAAAGAAGAAATATCGTGATGAAGGCCGATTGTAGATTGAAAAGGGGAGACGAAGCAATGAAATTGCCCGTCTCCCTTCTTTATTTCTTTCGTTCAAGATAGTCAGTCAAAATGGTTTGGTGCAGCCCGGGTTTTCCTACAAACAGCGAGCTTTTATTCAATGGGTTCAGGGGATCCCCATTAAGGTCAGTTACAATTCCCCCAACCTCTTCAATCATAATTTTCCCAGCTGCGAAATCCCATGGAGCCAGGCGCATTGTTAAGTAAGCATCCAACCTTCCTGAAGCGACATAAGCCAACTCAATGGCAGCTGAACCATAGGAACGAGTTCCCCTTACATCCTTCACGAGAGGTGCAAGAATTGTTTGGTCAATCCGATTATTCTCAGTCACCCAAAGTGCATTTAAAGCTACAATGGCATCCTGAACAGGAACTGGCTCAAGCTCCGGCAGCTTCACATCATTCATATAAGCTCCATGTCCTTTATTGGCAAAATATAGCTCATCATGGACGACATCATATATGTATCCTAATTTACCTTCTTCTCCATCATAGATGCCGATAGAGATGGCAAAATTTCGTTGTTGATGAACAAAATTCATCGTCCCATCGATCGGGTCTATTATCCAAGTGATACCTGATAACTCCTTAAAGTCATCGCCATATCCTTCTTCACCAAGGATTTGATGATTCGGATACGTATTACGTATTTTTTCAGTAAAGAAATGCTCTGTTGCTTCATCCATATCGGTTACCAAATCATTTCGATTCGACTTCGTTTTAATATTCAACTCTGTCTTGAATGATTGACGAATTCTTTCTCCGGCTTCCCGTATCCACGTTCTTACATTTTGATCTAATTCCGTCCAATTTGTCATTGATTATTAGCCTCCAATATGTGTAACGAAATCTTATTATTATTCTAATATGGTCGTTTTCATTTGTTCCCACTCATATTCCTTCTATAAACAAGAGCCGCAATGAACTTCTTCTATAGCTAAATAGCTTAATGGAAATTAGAGGCAGTTTCAAGTTATTTACCTCGTCGTACATCGTAAAATTAGACAGATCGAAATCGGGGATATTATTAACCACAAAAAAGCGAACTCCCTATCCCTATGAGCTCGCCGTCCAATAGTCGAATTTTTGACAGTATACTTTATACCCACCTGAAAGGATTAAAGCTTTATAAGGCCTTCAATTTCATTAGTTCTTCTCGAATACTCATGAGTTTCTGTTTGGACTTGGTCTGGGTTTCTTTATTCTTCATTTGAATTGCTTCGAACAATACAGCTAGTTCATAATCCATTTCAAGTCTTAATACATTCATTCTTTGCTGTTGGACATCACGTTTTTTAGAAGTGTTCATTACTTGTTTCATGGCCATACACCCCTTCCGAGTTTTCGATTTATCTGATTGTTCTGATAATATTTACTACATGTTATGAAGTATCATCCAATCTTGTAACTAAAATGTGCAGTCACCCATAGATAAATCAATTCACTACAAGCTTGTACCTCATTATGTTAAGATATTGGTGGATATAAGGAGGATACAACATGAAATTTAATGGTTTTACACAAGAAGATTTCCAAGTTTTCACGATTAATGGGTTAGAAGATCGAATGACTGCCATTCAAGAGCAGATCAGACCTAAACTTGATTATTTAGGCGATCATTTCGCACCCACATTAAGCGCATCAACAGGAATGGAGATGTTTTACCATGTGGCTAAACATGCACGCCGATCGGTTAACCCTCCTGATGATACCTGGGTTGCGTTCGCGAACAACAAACGGGGTTATAAACAACATCCACATTTTCAGATTGGGTTATGGGAAACCCATGTTTTTATCTGGTTCGCTATGATCTATGAAGCTCCAAATAAAGTTGAATTCGGCAAAAAAGTTGAAGAAAATGCAGATAAGATAAGATCAATGATTCCTGGTCACTTTGTTTGGTCTGGAGATCATACAAAGCCAGATGCTACACCTTTTTCTTCCATGTCACAAGATGAATTCATCGCTTTAAGTGAAAGAGTACAGAAAGTTAAAAAAGCCGAGCTTCTATGCGGACTTCATCTGGACCGGGATACTGTTGTTAGGCTGAATGGTGATGAATTCATCCAAGAAGTTAACAGTGCCTTTGAAACACTTTTACCCCTTTATAAAATGAACTAAACCATATAACGGTTGATAAAAATGCAGAAAGAACGACTGCCAAAATGGCTGTCGTTCTTTTAGTTTAGTTCATTGAGATTTTATCAGCGTCCTGAAGCTCCTTCATCTTCTTTACCACACGATAGGAGGAATACCCACTGGATTCTTCAAATTCATTGCATATTCTCTTTTCATCTGCTTTACCAGGGACGATTTCCTTAAAACGCTTATAACGATTCATAAGATCATCTCTAGAGACACCTTTTTCATAAGCTTTCTCGATTGCTTCGAAAAAGGCAACAACATCGATGACTTCTTCTGTTGACCAGTCTATATCAAAAGGATATTGATATTCCATTGTTTACAACAACTCCTTGAATGATGATGTATTAATTCCATTTTCTCCGGATGCCCTCTCCTTGAGAGATCATTCTTTGAATGAGATCTTTAACCGATGGGATGTCATTAATCAACCCCATCACTTGTCCTGCCCACGCAAACCCTGCATCTACTTTCCCATCGTAAATGTATCGTTTATTAGCTTCACCGCTTATGTATGCTTTTAATTCTTCATAGTCAGCGTTCGATGTTTCAGCATCTAGTATCTGTTTGGTCCAAGAGTTTGAAATGGCCCTTGCCGGTGCCCCTAAAGATCGTTTGATGACTACTGTACCATTCTCGTCTCCTTCAATCAAGGTACGCTTATAAACATCAGATGCATGTACACATTCCTTTGTAGCAATAAATCTCGTACCCATCTCAACTCCCTCTGCACCGAAGCTGAGAGCAGCCATCAATCCCCTTCCGTCCCCAACGCCTCCGGAAGCAATGACCGGAATGGAAACGGCATCCACTACTCTGGGAATCAAGACGAATGTACCAATATCATCTTTCCCTAGGTGACCTCCTCCTTCTTGACCAACAACCATCACTGCATCCGCACCGAGCTCTTCCGCTTTGATTGCCTGTCTTTTAGAGGCGACCAATACAAGCTTAACAATGTCCATTCCCTGGAGTTTATGAAACAGGGGAGTCGGGTTCCCTCCTGTAACGGAAACGACCGGTACCTTCTCTTCAATGGCAACGTCAACAAACTCGCTAAATGGGCGTCCATGTTGACCGATAGCAAAGTTCACCCCGAACGGTTTATCTGTTAATGACCTTACCTTTAGGATTTCTTTTCGTAATTGATCAGGATTGTCTAAAGACATAGCAGTGATCTGGCCAAGACCACCCGCATTCGACACAGCCGCAGCCAGTTCTGCATATGCCAGATGTGCCAGTCCACCTTGTATTATTGGATATTGAATGTTTAATAACTCTGTTACCCGCGTTTTCCAATTCAATTGAACCCCTCCATTCACTGAACTATTCTCGATAAAGCAGGGAAAATCCTTTTCTTGATGGGACCATAATAAAAAAGAGTTACTGAAAGACAGTAATGTATGATCAATGGCGGTAAACTTAGAAGGAGGATAGTGTAGATTTTTGGCTCTTTCTGGTGAAACGGACGGAAATGAGCCAAAAATCATTGGATACTTGTCCTAAAATGCGCTGTTAAAACAAAATAACAATGGATAGGCATATGCCACTATGCAAAGATTTTCTTAAGTGCTATAATTCATTTGTTTGTTGAAAATATAGTAAGAAAAATTATGAAATCATGAGCAAAATCCTATATAATGATATCTTTAGCATGGCTATAAAATTTGCTATTAAGAATATAAAGAGGTGTTGAATGAATTGTCTCAGAATGAAACGCCGTTATTTTCCGGCTTAATTGAACATAGTAAAAAAAATCCCGTCCAATTTCACATTCCCGGTCATAAAAAAGGTGCAGGTATGGATCCTGAGTTTAAGGATTTTATCGGAGAAAATGCCCTTTCCATTGATTTGATTAACATCGGCCCTTTGGATGATTTACATCAGCCTAAGGGGATGATAAAAAAAGCTCAGGACCTTGCAGCAGAAGCTTTTGGTGCCGATCATACCTTCTTCTCTGTCCAAGGAACGAGTGGAGCCATCATGACAATGGTCATGAGTGTATGTGGGCCCGGAGACAAAATCATTGTTCCGAGGAACGTCCATAAATCCGTTATGTCTGCCATTGTATTCTCAGGAGCCACTCCTATCTTTATCCACCCGGATATTGATGAAGACCTGGGTATCTCTCACGGAATCACAACAGATGCCGTAGCAAAAGCATTGGAACAAAACCCGGATGCCAAAGGTGTTCTGGTCATCAATCCAACTTATTTCGGGATTTCTGCAGATCTCAAAAAAATTGTAGAAATCGCTCACTCGTATAATGTTCCAGTACTTGTGGATGAAGCCCATGGCGTTCATATACATTTCCATGACGAGCTCCCCCTTTCAGCAATGCAGGCAGGTGCTGATCTAGCGGCTACCAGCGTACACAAACTTGGCGGTTCTATGACTCAGAGCTCTGTCCTTAATATGAAAGAAGGACTTGTTTCATCGAAACGGGTACAAACCATTTTAAGTATGTTGACGACCACTTCGACTTCCTACTTATTACTGGCTTCCCTCGATGTTGCCAGAAAACGGCTGGCCACTGAAGGTCGTGAGCTCATCACCAAGACGATTGAATTGTCACAGGATATTAGAAGGCACATCAACGAAATTGACGGTTTATACTGCGTAGGTGAAGAAATCCTTGGAACGAAAGCCACCTATGCCTACGATCCAACCAAGTTGATTGTGTCCGTGAAAGATTTAGGTATCAGTGGATTTGATGCTGAGAAGTGGCTACGGGAAGCTCATAACATCGAGGTTGAAATGTCTGACCTTTATAACATCCTTTGCATCATCACTCCTGGTGACACTCATGTGGAGGGGGATCAATTGGTCATGGCTTTAAAAGAACTGGTGATAAGCCTGAAAAAACATGGTGATATGACACCAGTAAAGGTTATGCTGCCTGACATACCTGTTCTTTCCATTACACCCAGAGATGCTTTTTACGCAGATACCGAGGTCATTCCAATTGATGAGTCTGTCGGAAGAACAATCGCTGAATTCATTATGGTCTATCCTCCAGGAATTCCTATTTTTATCCCTGGTGAAATCATCACGCAGGAAAACATCAATTATATTAAAACCAATATAGAAGCAGGCCTCCCAGTACAAGGACCTGAAGATTATGATTTACGTCACTTGAGAGTCATTAAAGAGCATAGAGCGATAAGATAAACAAAAAAGGATGAAGAAGGCCCCACCCTTCTTCATCCTTTTATTTATAAGAACCCCTTTAAGACATTTTCACTCCCTGCACCCCTCTGCAGGCTTCAGTCGTCTAATTCTTTGTCGTCGTTGCAATCACAGCAGTTAGAGAATAAAACAGAAACCTTCTCATCCTCATAGTGATCGATAGTGTTAAGGCAAGATTGACATACAATTGTTCCCATCTTTTTTCCTCTCCTTCACGATGTTTTTTGTAAACGCTTTATCTTATCTATTTCTATAATAATATAACACATTTAAAATATCAAGCCTAATTTGTATAACATATTTAACTTTTTAATCTCTTAATCAATCATACTATTAAACATTAAACTATATGTAAGTGTTTTCATTAACATTCCTGTTTTTGTGTGGGTTTTTACACTGAGCTTGGTATGGGGAAGAACAAATAAAAAGAGGCCGGGACAAAACTAAAAATCACGATAAAAAGACGAACAATTGAAGTGTAGGTTCTTCATACCGCTAATGATTTCCGTGCAAGACTACGCTTTCCGCGGGTAGCCCGTGAGCCTCCTCGGCAAGCCTGCGGGGTCTCACATAAGCTACTCTTCCCGCAGGAGTCTTCGTCTTGCACTCCAATCAACCGCTGGAAACAGCTAAAATCAAATTTCGAAAATAAATAATAAACCCGAACAAATCTGCACACTAAGAAGCAGGTTTGTTCGGGTTTGACTTAGGCTAAAAAACTTTTGTCCCAGCCTCTCTTTTATCATTATTCAACGGTCTTAATTCTATTTGGATCCAAGGTTTCATATCCCTTATCCCGCAGGCCCTTTACAATATCGGGTAAACCTTCGCTCGTCCATGTGCGATCATGCATGAGAAGGTTTGCCCCATCATTCAGGTAAGGGCTGTTAACCATAATATCGGTAATTGCTTCTTTGTTCTGATATTGCTTTTCCCAATCATATCCATATGTCCAGTTCATTAGTGACATCTTTTCTTCTGCTGCAATTTGTCGGCTATAGTCAGTATTCTGACCAAATGGAGCCCTGAAGAACTTAGGTCGTTCCCCAATGATGGATTCAATAAGATCATTTAGTGACACAATTTCTTCTTTTTGCTTTTCTGGAGAGATTTCTTTCAGACTGCTGTGACTAAATGTGTGATTACCAATCGCAAATCCCATATCATGAATCTTTTTTAAAGTCTCTTTTTCTTCTGGTGTATCAAGAAAATGACCATTAACAAAGAAGATAGCCGGGGCATTCAATGCTTTGAGATCATTTGCCATTTGTAAGGCATGTTGATCCGGTGCATCATCGATCGTAAGGAGAACCACTTTTGGATTCGCATCACCTATTGGATTAATGCTCCAGTTATTTTCATTGATCGTATAGTCCTTTGATTGAACCGCCTCTTCTGATGGCTCAGATGTTTCGTTTCGTTCATTATCGCGATCTTGTGAAGCGGCACCCTCACTTGTCTTCTCGCTCTCTTTATCCACTTCTGGCTGATCAGGCTTCCTGATTTCTTCATTGATGGTTGTTGGTTCACTCGAGCATGCTGTTAATAGTAGCAGAGTTAATCCAGATGCTAAAATCTTTTTCATGTCTATCACCTTTCCGTATTCACTTTGAATATTTTAACATATTCTTAAGTGAATCTGGGAAAGAATTAAAATATTTCCATTATATTTTCAAATACTACTTTGAAGGCAAAAAAGCACGTTAAACTGAATGACGTTATAAATAAGGTAAGCTTCCTTGACTGAACGATTTTCTTCGCAGCAATAAACGCCAAGTAAAAAAATATAACAAACATGATCCACTTATACTCTAAATGATCCTTATCAGACACCCATTCAGCTATATAGAAAACACTCCATAAAATCATTTGAACCAAAAAAGCAATATACGATTTCATGTTCATTACATCCTTTAAATGATTTATTTTAAACTTCCTTCTATTTATTTACCCCGAATCATGGATTGAAACCTGATGATTACTTGATAAAGACCTAGAGTAGCCTTCGATCATCGTATTAATATAGTATATTCTTTTAAGATTACTTTCATTATGTATGTCTTTTCAATTATGTAACATTTCAATGACTTAACCCTTTAGTGATATTCCTTATGATAAAATGTTACGTAAGAATGATTCAAAAGTCATTTATTTACAAATTCAAAATTCATAGCATCGTTTAAGAAAAGAGGATGATGTATGAAACATATACTCGCTTTAGCAATACTTATCATTTCCACGATGTTGCTTTTGACTTCCTGTGATTATATTTCTTCCAACAAAGTTGTTTTAGCAGAAGACCAGTTTATAGAAAAACAGGTTATCTTTTTTACCGATGAACGAAACGTTTCTAAAGAAATACCCTACTACGATGCAATCATTGAGCTGAAAAAAAGGTACCCTAATAGCCTTAAACTTCTAAAGGTAGTGAGCCTTAATACCGAAGTACCCAATAAAATAGCAGATTCTCCCCCGACTTCACCAGCAATCGTTGTTGTAGAAAACAATCAGGTCATATGTAAAGTGGAAGGCGATATTACTAAAGAAGACATTATAAAACCCGTTTCAAGTGCAATCGAAAGTTGGAATCAATAATTTTCGTGAAAAATAAAAAGGGATTGAAGCAAAAAACGCTTCAATCCCTTTAATTAATAGTACCAAATAGTAAAAGGAGTATCCCTTCAAACCAGGATACTCCTTTATTACTTACATTATTTTACGATGTGAATCGGGCTTCCCATAGCAACTTCTGCTGCTTCCATGGAAATCTCACCTAATGTTGGGTGAGCATGAATAGTCATTGCAACGTCTTCAGCTGTCATACCGGATTCAATAGCAAGTCCAAGTTCAGCAATCATGTCTGATGCTCCGGCACCCACGATTTGTGCTCCGATAATTAAACCGTCTTCTTTACGAGTAATAAGCTTCATGAAACCATCTGTAGCATTAAGTGCCAATGCACGGCCATTAGCCGCGAATGGGAATTTAGCAGCGATTACTTCGATGCCTTCTTCTTTAGCTTGAGCTTCAGAATAACCTACTGTAGCCAATTCCGGATCTGTGAAGCACACAGCTGGTATACCAAGGTAGTCGATTTCTGCTGGTTCACCTGAGATGACTTCAGCAGCAATTTTACCTTCGTAAGAAGCTTTGTGAGCAAGTGGTGGTCCATCTACGATGTCACCGATCGCGAAAATGTTCGGGATGTTCGTACGGCATTGCTTATCAATTTTGACAACACCGCGGTCTGTCATCTCGATTCCAACTTCTTCAAGACCGATTTCATCCGTATTCGGGCGACGGCCTACCGTTACTAGAACGTAATCAGCTTCAACAGATTTTTCTTCGCCTTTTACTTCATATTTAACGACAACGCCGCTGTCACTTTCTTCAACGCCTTTAGCCATGGCTTTGGTAACTACCTCTACGCCTTTTTTCTTAAGATCTTTTTTCACAATTGCTGTCATTTGCTTTTCGAATCCGCTAAGAATATCGTCAGCACCTTCTAAGATTGTTACTTGAGATCCAAGGTTTGCATACGCAGTACCAAGCTCAGTTCCGATATAACCTCCACCGATAACAACAAGCTTGCTTGGAATTTCTTCTAATGCAAGAGCACCGGTAGAATCAAGTACGCGTTTTGAGAACTTGAAGCTTGGGATTTCAATCGGGCGTGAACCTGTTGCAAGAATCAAGTTGTTGAACTTGTATGTTTGGGCAGAGTTATCGTCCATCACACGAAGTGTATTAGCATCTACAAGGTAAGCTTCACCGCGAACGATTTCTGCTTTATTTCCTTTAAGGAGACCTTCAACACCGCCAGTTAATTTCTTAACAACGCCAGCCTTCCACTCTTGAACCTTATCAAAGTTCACTTTTACGTTTTCAGCAACAATACCCATGTCATCAGAATGTTGTGCATTGTGAAAACGGTGACCCGCTGTGATCAAAGCTTTAGATGGTATACAACCAACGTTTAAGCATACTCCACCTAAATTTTCTTTTTCAATGATCGTTACTTTTTGTCCCAGTTGTGCTGCACGGATTGCAGCTACATATCCTCCAGGACCTGAACCGACTACTATCGTATCTGTTTCAATTGGGAAATCTCCTACTACCATTGTATTACGCCTCCATTAATAATAATTCTGGATCGTTCAACAAACGCTTGATATGGTTAAGTGCATGTTGAGCAGTAGCTCCGTCGATCATACGGTGATCGAAGCTCAATGATAATGCTAACACAGGTGCTGCTACAATTTCACCATTTTTAACTACAGGTTTTTCTGCAATACGTCCGACTCCAAGGATTGCAACCTCTGGGTGGTTGATTACCGGAGTAAACCATTGTCCACCGGCAGAACCAATATTCGTGATTGTGCATGAAGCACCTTTCATTTCATCACCAGAAAGTTTACCATCACGAGCTTTTCCAGCTAGTTCGTTAATTTCATTTGAAATTGAGAACATAGATTTACGATCTGCATTTTTCACAACAGGTACTAATAGACCTTTGTCAGTATCTGCAGCAATACCAATGTTGTAATAATGTTTTTGAACGATTTCACTCGTTGAATCATCAATGGAAGTGTTTAGTGCCGGATATTCACGTAGGGCACTTGTTAAGGCTTTAACGATGTAAGGTAAGAATGTTAATTTAATACCTTTTTCAGCTGCAACTTCTTTGAACTTCTTGCGGTGAGCCCAAAGTTTTGTTACATCGATTTCGTCCATTAATGTTACGTGAGGTGCTGTATGTTTAGAGTTCACCATTGCTTTCGCAATTGCTTTACGCATACCACTCATTTTCTCACGAGTTTCAGGATATTCACCCTCTGGAACTTTAGGTGCAGCTGCTTTAGAATCAGCTTCTGGTGCTTTTTCTTCTGTTTTAGCTTCTTCAACAGTTTCAGCTGGTTTAGAATCTCCACTTAAGAAAGCATCGATATCTTCTTTAACGACACGTCCGTTTTTACCAGAACCGGATACTTGGCGAATTTCTACGCCGTTTTCTCTCGCATATTTACGAACCGAAGGCATAGCGATGACACGTTTATTAGGATCAACTTCTGCGTCAGCACTTTGTTCCGTACCTTCAGATTTTTCTTCGACAGCTTCTGGTGATGGATCTTTCTTAACGTCCCCGCCTTGTTCTGCTGTTCCTTGAACTTGACCTTCTGTTTTCTCTTCAGCTTTAGGAGCTTCTTTCTTCTCTCCATCGTCACCTTTGAACTGAAGATCTTCGTAACCAGGCGCGTCGAACTTAATCAGTGTATCACCTACAACTGCTACAGTACCTTCATCAACAAGAAGTTCTTCAACTGTTCCTGCTACCGGAGATGGAATTTCTACTACTGCTTTATCATTTTGGACTTCACATAGTACAGCGTCTTCTTCAACTTTATCGCCAGGCTTAACAAACCATTTTACGATTTCACCTTCATGAATACCTTCACCAATGTCTGGTAATTTGAATTCGAATGACATGGACTCTACCTCCTGTATTGAATAATGATTAAAAATAGATGAATGTAATCGTTATATCTGTCTAATTTTCTTATATCTATAATTGGAAAAGAGAAGGGTGGAATGCCCTTCTGTTTTCACTTGAATATTGAGGAGGAGCTAAAATGCTCCTTTCCCATTAAAAGTTAAGTACTTTTTTCGCTGTTTCAAGAACATCTTTGTGGTTCGGTAACCAGATTGGCTCTGCTTGAGAGAAAGAGTACACTGTATCTGGTGCCGCTACACGAAGTACCGGTGCTTCAAGGCTAAGAATCGCACGGTCATTGATCTCAGCAACAACGTTCGCTGCAATACCAGCTTGTTTTTGAGCCTCTTGAACAACAATGGCACGATTCGTTTTTTCAACAGAAGCCATGATTGTGTCGATATCCAGTGGGCTGACTGTACGTAAATCGATTACTTCAACTGAATGGCCTTCTTTTTCAAGCTCTTCAGCCGCTTTTAATGATTCGTGTACCATAGCTCCGTATGTGATGATAGAAAGGTCTGTACCTTCACGTTTCACATCTGCTTTACCAAGTTCGATTGTGTATTCCTCTTCTGGAACCTCTTGACGGAAAGAACGGTATAATTTCATATGCTCTAAGAAAATGACAGGGTCATTATCACGAATAGATGAAATTAATAAACCTTTAGCGTCATAAGGTGTTGATGGAATAACAACTTTCAGACCAGGTTGCTGAGCCATCAATCCTTCTAAGCTGTCCGCATGAAGTTCTGGAGTATGTACTCCACCACCGAATGGGGAACGGATTGTGATTGGAGAAGTATACGTTCCACCTGAACGGTATCGCATACGCGCCATTTGTCCACTTACTGAGTCCATTACTTCATAAACGAAACCGAAGAATTGGATTTCAGGTACTGGACGGTAACCTTCTAATGCTAAACCGATTGCTAAACCACCGATTCCTGATTCTGCTAGTGGAGTATCGAATACACGGTCTTCACCGAATTCTTTCTGAAGTCCTTCCGTTGCACGGAATACACCACCGTTTAGACCTACGTCCTCACCAAAAACTAAAACGTCTTCGTTGTTGCGTAGTTCTGTGCGCAGTGCATCAGTGATCGCTTGAATCATTGTCATTTGCGCCATGGCTTATTTCGACTCCTTCTCTTTGTAGATTTCTAATTGTTCTTTCAAGTTGTAAGGAAGCTCTTCATACATATTGTTAATGAAATCAGTAACTTTTTGTTTAGGAGTTCCATCTGCTTCTTTAATAGCTTTCTTGATATCTTCTTTCGCTTCTTCGATTACTTCGTTTTCTTTCTCTTCACTCCATAATCCTTTACCTTCCAGATATTTACGGAAACGTACCAATGGATCTTTCTTTTCCCAGTCAGTATCCATTTCTGAAGTACGGTAGCGAGTTGGATCATCACCAGCCATCGTATGTGGTCCATAACGGTAGCAAAGTGTTTCGATCAATGAAGGACCTTCACCATTTACAGCACGATTACGCGCCTCTAATGTTGCTGAATACACTGCTAATGGATCCATTCCATCCACTAATATACCAGGGATACCAGCTGCAACTGCTTTTTGAGCAATTGTTCGGCCGGCTGTTTGCTTATCACGTGGTGTGGAGATTGCGAACTGGTTGTTTTGAACAACGAAAATAGCTGGAGCTGCGTACGCACCTGCAAAGTTAATTCCTTCGTAGAAATCACCTTGTGAAGATCCACCGTCACCTGTATATGTAACAGCAACAGCTTTCTTACCACGTTTCTTAAGACCTAATGCCACTCCGGCAGTTTGGATGTATTGAGCACCGATGATGATCTGAGGTGATAATACATTTACTCCTTCTGGAGGCTGATTTCCTTTAAAGTGTCCACGTGAGAATAAGAATGCTTGAGCTAACGGAAGTCCGTGCCAAACGATTTGTGGAACATCACGATATCCAGGCAGGATCCAATCTTCCTTCTCTAAAGCAAAGTGAGAAGCAATTTGTGATGCCTCCTGTCCAGCTGTTGGTGCATAGAAACCTAAACGTCCTTGACGGTTCAGGGAGATTGATCTTTGATCAAGAATACGAGTATAAACCATACGACGCATTAATTCCTGCAGATCCTCATCAGAGATCTCCGGCATTGCATCTTCGTTTACTACTTCGCCTTCTTCGTTCAAAATTTGGAACATTTCAAACTTGTCTTCAATTTGTTCGAGCGTCTTAACTGCATCGAATTGTGCCTTCTTTGATTTAGAAGCCATCGAAGTCACCTATCCTTTCTTTATACATTTATTTTGGTTTTTTTACATACAAAGTTTAGATTACCCAAATTCAGTATGACCTACCACAATACTTGCGGATACAAACACTATTACTAGTTTTCCACAAATACCAAGAAAGAAAACCCGAAATTACATTCGAGCTTATCTGTATCAGTCAGAATATCACATTGACTAATACAATCCATGAATACCTTTACTAGTTTACAATATAGAAAATCAGTAAGTCAACGACAAAGTATTATAAATTCTTGTTTCCAAGTGACCCAGAAAATTATT
This sequence comes from Rossellomorea sp. H136, assembly GCF_056838065.1. NCBI lineage: Bacteria > Bacillati > Bacillota > Bacilli > Caryophanales > Bacillaceae > Rossellomorea > Rossellomorea sp. H136. The sequence goes on along the minus strand of NZ_CM166371.1, from coordinate 1,878,106 downwards.
TCTACCAATTCTTTTCAAAACTGTATCAATACCTATTCAATTCCTGTTATATATAAACACATGGAACAACTTCATCTGTTATAGAGTAAGGATCCACCAATCTCCTATATCCCATGATTATCTTGTGACCCATAAGGATTTGGATAATTTTTTAAACTTACAAAGACAAAAAAAGTGATAGGAGAGGAAATTTTCCTCGTCTATCACTTTTTATCTTTCTTTATTCTGACTCTTTTACTTCAAGACCGGCGCTCGAATAAAATTTTTGTTTCAGGTTATTGAATTCTTCTGTCTTTTTATTATAGTCCTCATTATAATTCACTATTTTATCATATTGGTCATTAATAGAGGAGATTTGTTTCTCAAGCTCTTCCATCGTAAGCTCTTTCTTTTTGAACATATTATAAAGTTCTTTATCCAGAGATAGCGCATCCAGATAAGAAGATGTTAGCTTTTCATGAAGCTGATAACGTTCTTCCATCGTTTTTTTCAGCTTTTTTGCTTCCTTTTTAAGATCCTGGCTTTCTAACTTATCAAGATATTCGTCTGCTTTCGCAAACTCTTCCTCGGCTTCACTCATGGACGTACGTTCTTTATCGATGTATTCTTTTCTTTTTTTGATGTTGTCCAGAGCTTCATCGGAAAGCTTTACAATTTGGTCAAACTCTTTCATCCCAAGATCCATAATCTTAGTATAAATCTCTTTTTCTTTTTCTTCTAATTCTTGAAGAGGTTTTTGAACTTCAACATATTGACCTTCTTTAGATACTGTTTCTTCAAGAACATTATACATATTCTCTTCGGGTGAAGAACCACCGACACAGCCCATTAGTACAAAGATAGCGGCTCCTAAAATGAAAGCAAAACGAAATTTCGACACAACTAGATCCCCCTTAACTATTTACCACCTTCTACTATATCTATGTCTACAACATTTGACAATAGGGATTTACAACTGTGGAAAAAAATGTCGATTAGACTATTCCTCCTATTAAAATAAATATGTCATTTACCCGGTGAGTATTCCACCTTATAATAAATCTCATTCATTAACTTTTCCGGAGTAAAATGATAGACTATTATCATACATAATAGATAATTTTAATGAATAAAGTAGAGAAATGTTTGATCATCCGGCCCTGTCTGTAAGTGTTGGTAAAGACATGTTACGCCTATTCATTCATATCTCTACCCTACCTGAGGAGGAAAATCAATGATTACGATGAATGACATCATCCGTGAGGGTCATCCTACATTAACAATGGTGGCAAAGGAAGTGGCTATCCCTCCATCAAAAGAAGATCAGGAAACATTAAGAAGCTTGTTAGAGTATGTAGTAAATAGCCAAAATCCTGAAACTGCAAATAAGTATGGGCTTAGACCCGGGATTGGCCTTGCTGCACCTCAAATCAATATCCCTAAGCGGATGTTAGCTGTCAATGTGACAGACAATCAAGGTAAACTATACAGCTATGCTTTATTCAACCCGAAAATTATCAGTCACTCAATCGAGAAAGCTTATTTAACATCTGGTGAAGGATGCTTGTCAGTTGACAGAAATGTCCCGGGATTTGTTCCCCGTTATGCCAGAGTGACGGTAAAAGGATGGGATGTGGATGGAAACGAAGTAAAGCTGCGTTTAAAGGGACTGCCATCCATTGTGTTCCAACACGAAATCGATCATTTGAATGGGATCATGTTTTACGACCATATCAATCCGAATAACCCATTCGAGCCGATTCCGGATGCAATTGCCATTGAAAGATAAGATAAAAGAGGCCTGGACAAAACTAAAAAACCACGATAAAAAGACGAACAATAGAAGTGTAGGTTTTTCATACCGCTAATGATTTCCGTTCAAGACTACACTTTCCGCGGGTAGCCCGTGAGCCTCTCGCCAAGCCTGCGGGGTCTCACATAAGCTGCTTTCCCGCAGGAGTCTTTGTCTTGCACTCCAATCAACCGCTGGAAACAGCTAAAATCAAATGATTCGAAAATAAATAATAAACCCGAACAAATCTGCACACTAAGAAGCAGGTTTGTTCGGGTTTGACTTAGGATAAAAAACTTTTGTCCCAGCCTCTATTGTTATTCATTATATTAATTCAAGTTCCTTCAAACCATGATATATCCCATCGTCATCGACGTGTTTCGTGATCAAATCAGCATGTCTTTGTACTTCTTGCACAGCATTCCCCATGGCAACACCGGTACCAACGGATTGAATCATTTCAATATCATTTAATCCGTCTCCAAACGCGAATACATCTTCCATTTTAAAACCGAGCTTCGCGATCATCTTTTTGATGCCTTCAGCTTTCGATCCACCTTTTGGCAGGATATCCATGGAAAATTGATGCCAGCGTATGAACGTGAAGTCACCGTATTTCTCCCGGTAAAAGCTCTCATCTTCCTTAGTACAAAATAACAAGGATTGATAAATATCTCTATCCTTATAAAAATCCGGGGCATAATCTGGATGTGGGAATTTTAAACTTCCCATACTCTCTTCAATATATCTATGGTGTTTCTGGTTTGACTTCATTGTTTGATGATTTAAGTGAACCACCGGATGCTCGTTTGTATACGCATCCTCGAGCAATTCTTCTAACGTCTCGATTTTTAATGGGTTTGTGTAGATTACCTCATTTTCAAAAACCACATACTGCCCATTAAAGGAAACAAAGGACTCGATTCCTAATTCTTCCCTCAGGCTCTCATACATGAATGGAGCCCTGCCAGTTGCAATTGCTACATAAGTACCGTTGGATTGTAATGTTTGGATGGCTTCTTTCGTTGCTTGAGGCAGCTTCTTATCGTGGTCAAGCAGTGTACCATCTATATCGAAGAAAACTATTTTAGACATATCTGATCTCCTTTTTATACGTATTCGTTCATCTGTTTCACCCGTTGTTTAAAGTAATCCTTTGCGGCATAAATGTCAATGAATGAGCATAGACGCTTCCTTTTTCCAAACTTAACCATGTAAGAGATTCAATAAATTCCGTACAATATAAGTAAGACAACAGAGACTTCGGTATTATCTTTCCTTTACTTCAAAGGAAAATCTCGGTAAACTATTGATAAGGAGTGATCCACCATGTTAAAAAGGCTCAGAAAGAAGCTTTTAAAACAGTGGAAAGAATTGCTTAGAAAAAAAACGATTGCATAGTATTTAATGCTGCCGAACGAACTTAAGCAGTCACACTACTAAAATATATGCAATTCGGCTATACTGTCATACGTTTACACAAATAATAAGGGACTGATGCCACTAGTGAGCTTTTTCGTCTCCATTGGTTCAGTCCCTCTTCTCTATTTTTGTAATGATTTAATGAATGATTCTCGCAAAAACTTTATTTACACGAAAGAATCCTTTATAATTTATAGCATACATAAACAAGGATGATTCATCCCTACTTAAATGATAGGTTCATTTATATGAGTTAGAGTGAGGACCGCCCTATATGGTGAATGCTCGTGAAAGATGGATTTCACTCGCCTTTCGTTCATATTGAAAGGTCGCCCTGTGTTAAGGAAATGATTCCTTGATCAATCGTTTTTTTACCACAGGGCGTAAATGAGCCATATATGAACATAGTAACTGTTCAGACCACAATGGTATATCTATACCTATTAGCAGGGAAGCTAGCCCTCTAATGTCCAGCTCCAGCGTCAAGCCCTATTCGTCATACCATATCCCTCAACCGGAGACTGGTTTTATGCCAATAGGTGCATAGACGCCGCTTATGTTATGTTAGTTGATAACTTTTTTATCATAGATGAAAGTTAGATTTTTTGAAAACGGATAAGGAGAGAGAAAAGACATGATTTTTAAAGTATTTTATCAAGAAAGTAAAGCAGAAGTGCCTGTTCGCGAATGCACTCAATCTCTTTACATGGAAGCAGATTCAGAACGTGAAGTACGCCTGAAATTAAAAGACAAACCGTATAACATTGAATTCGTACAAAAGCTAGAGGGCGCTTTTTTAGAGTATGAAGAAAACCATCATTCTTTCGAGTTGGAGCAATAATCAATGAAATTTGTCAAGAATGACCAAACCGCAGTTTTTGCCCTTGGCGGTTTAGGTGAAATCGGTAAAAACACATACGGCGTACAATTCCAAGACGAAATCATCCTGATCGATGCAGGAATCAAGTTCCCTGAAGACGAACTGCTCGGTATCGATTACGTAATCCCCGACTATACGTATCTGGTGAAGAATGCGGATAAAATCAAAGGCCTTTTCGTGACACACGGACACGAAGACCATATTGGTGGAATCCCCTATCTACTGCGCGAATTAAACATCCCGATATACGGCGGGAAGCTCGCACTTGGACTTATTAAAAACAAGCTTGAAGAGCACGGTCTATTAAGAAATGCGAAACTAAATGTCATCCAAGAAGATGACATCATTAAATTCCGCAAGACGTCTGTAACCTTCTTCAGAACGACTCACAGTATTCCGGATTCATACGGAATTGTTGTGAAAACACCTCCTGGTAATGTTGTACACACAGGTGACTTTAAATTTGATTTCACGCCTGTTGGTGAGCCCGCGAACTTAACCAAAATGGCTGAAATCGGTAAAGAAGGCGTTCTTTGTCTTCTATCTGATAGTACGAACGCTGAAGTTCCAAACTTCACAATGTCGGAACGTAAAGTCGGAGAAAGCATCAATGACATTTTCCGCAAAGTGGACGGTCGTGTTATATTCGCTACTTTTGCTTCTAATATTCACCGACTTCAACAAGTGGTTGAAGCAGCTGTCTTTCATAATAGAAAAGTCGCAGTTTTCGGAAGAAGCATGGAAGCGGCCATTACAATCGGTCAAGAATTAGGGTATATCAACGCCCCTAAAGATACATTCATTGAACATAACCAAATTAATCGTTTACCTGCGAATGAAGTCGCGATATTATGTACAGGTTCTCAAGGTGAGCCCATGGCTGCTTTATCAAGAATCGCAAACGGTACTCACCGTCAGATTCAGATTCAGCCTGGCGATACTGTTGTATTCTCCTCTTCACCGATCCCTGGAAATACGATCAGTGTAAACCGCACAATCAACCTATTATATCGAGCTGGAGCAGAAGTCATTCATGGACCATTAAGTGATATCCATACTTCTGGTCATGGTGGACAACAAGAAATGAAGTTAATGCTCCGCCTCATGAATCCAACCTTCTTTATGCCGATACATGGTGAATTCCGCATGCAGAAGATGCACGCTCAGCTTGGTGTAGACTGTGGAGTGCAGCCTGAAAACTGCTTCATAATGGACAATGGTGAGGTTCTTGCATTAAGCAATGACTCTGCACAAGTAGCTGGTAAAATCCCTTCAGGAAACGTCTATATCGACGGAAGCGGTATAGGTGATATCGGTAATATCGTACTTCGCGATCGCCGTATCCTTTCAGAAGAAGGTTTAGTCATCGTCGTTGTTAGCATCGACATGAAAGATTTCAAGATTGCTTCTGGCCCGGACCTGATTTCAAGGGGATTTGTGTACATGCGTGAATCTGGTGACCTTATCAATGAAGCACAAACGCTTATTTCTAAACATCTGAACAAAGTTCTTGAGAGAAGAACTTCTCAATGGTCAGAAATCAAAAATGAAATCACAGATACACTGGCTCCATTCTTATATGAAAAAACAAAACGACGTCCTATGATTTTACCAATCATCATGGAAGTCTGATCAATCAAAAAAGAGGCTGACCCGATATGAAGGTCAGCCTCTTTTTTATTATTATAATACCTTCTTTTCAAAACGGTTAATATCCGTATCTGCACCGATAACGATCAAGATATCACCTTCACGAATTTGTTCATCTGCTTGTGGAGACACAATAATATCCTTTTGTCTCTTAATCGCCACGATATTGATTCCAAATTGAGCACGTATATCCAGATCAATTAATGAATTCCCACTCAGATTTTCATTCGCCACAATCTCTACGATGGAGTGTTCATCCGACAGTTCCAGGTAATCCAATACATTATTCGAAACGATATTATGAGCAATCCTTCTTCCCATATCACGTTCCGGATGAACGACTTGGTTCGCACCTATTTTGCGCAATACTTTTTCATGATAATCATTTTGAGCCTTAACGGTAATTTTTTTCACTCCGATTTCTTTCATCATCAAGGTGGTTAAGATACTGGATTGGATATCGTCTCCAATAGCCACAATGACGTGATCAAAATTTCTGATTCCCAGGCTTTTTAATACGGATTCGTCCGTTGCATCTGCCACTACCGCATGAGAAGCAATGGAAGAGAATTCATTTACTTTATCTTCATCCTGATCAATCGCCATAACCTCCATGCCTTGATCTGATAATGAACGGACAATACTGCCTCCAAATCGTCCTAAACCAACAACCACAAACTCTTTTTTCACCATACATCCCCCCGCACTCTCTATATCCTTTATTTTAGCATAAAAAAAAGGAGAAAATGAAATTTCTCCCTGTTGTTCCCCTGTATTAAATTTAGATGGGGTTTGCAGATTAATCACTTCTTACCTTTAACATAATCTGCATCAAATAAAAACAGCCTCATTAACAGATATAAAGATGGAATCAATAATAGCAATCCTGCTATGAAGACGATGACCAGGGCCATTCCCATCGTTGGATTCGTTACACTTGTTTCTATCGTAATGAACGGTTTTAGAATATAAGGTAAATGCGATGCACCATAGCCAAAAAAGGCAAAGAAGAATTGCAGCATAACCAATATAAATGCCGTTCCAAAATTCTTACGCACGTATATCAATAGCGATGCACCAAAGAAGCATAGGAGTGACAACCCAAACATCCACCAAATATCAATCGCCTTCGCAAAATGCTCTGCATTATGCTCTCTCAACGATACAAATACTAATAAACTTGCGAGAATCGTAGGTGCACTCCAAAACAGAGAAAACGTCCTTAGTTCCTCCCTGGAATCCATATCTCCTGCACGGTTTGCATAATAAGTTAGAAATGTCGCACTGATAAATAACACCGACACAATGGAGAGGGCCACTACACTCCATGAATAGGGGCTGGTAAAAAGCTCCTTTGCGAGGAAGATGACCTTATCTCCCTTCTCTTCCAGAAATCCACCTTCTGAGATCGTTAATGCCGTGGATAAGGAAGCAGGAATTAATAACCCGGTCGCCCCATATAGAAACAGATAAACGATATTGTCCTTTGATCCGTAATTTCCGAAAGCATAGAAACTTCCTCTTATAGCTATTAAAATGATGGCGATACTTCCCGGAAGCAATAATGCCGTTCCATAATAATAGGCTGCGTCAGGAAAGAATCCCACAAGACCCACAAAGAAGAAGACAAAAAAGACGTTGGTTACTTCCCATACCGGAGAAAGGTATCGACTTATCAACACGTTCAATGTATGCTCCTTGCCTTTCATTCTCCCATAAAAGGCGAAGAAGCCGGCTCCAAAATCAATCGAGGCTACTATCAGGTAACCATAGAGGAAAATCCACAATACGGTAATCCCCACAACTTCCAAACTCATACCCATTCCTCCCTTAAAGCTTGAAGCTCCTTCTTCTCAGTCATCTGAAAAGAAGGAGTCTTATATATATCTGCTTAACTCGCTTTCTTAGGAAAACGTTGTTCTAATTCCGCCTCTGCAGGCTTATTTTTAAACATTTTAATCAGTACAACCACACATAGCACACCCAGAAGGATATAGAGGCCAACAAACAATGCAAACGTCAAGCCTACTCCATCAGCTTTAGTTGCTGCATCTGCCACTTTCATATACCCTCTCATAATCCATGGCTGGCGACCCACTTCGGCATAAATCCATCCAAATTCAATCGCTAGCATCGCAAGTGGTCCACTCGCTACAATTCCCCATAGCAACGGTTTATTCCATTCATTCCGCTTCTTCCACTTCCAGAATAAAACAAATGCTGAAGAAATAAAGATACTGTAGAACCCAATTGATACCATCAGGTCAAACATATAGTGAACCCATAAAGGCGGCCGCTCATCTTCAGGAAATTCATTCAGACCTATAACCTCTGTCTCAAAAGAACTCCCGGCTAGAAAACTTAAGAATCCAGGTAAGCGGATCTCATTATGGACCTCATTATTTTCATCCAGCGTTCCGAATACGATCAAGTCAGCATTCTCTTCCGTTTCAAAGTGCCACTCCGCTGCAGCGAGCTTTTCAGGCTGATACTCGGCAAGAAATTTAGCAGATAAGTCCCCTGCCAGAGCGGTTGCAAAAGCGAATATCAAAGCAGAAACCATCGTTAAACGCAGGGCTTTCTTATGATATTCCCCGCCTTTTTTACGAAGAATCGCGAATGCCGTAATCGCCGCCAACACTAAAGCCGATGTTAAATAGGCAGTCGTCAATACGTGAAACACTTTCGTAGGCGTGGCAGGATTCAGCATTGCAGCAATCGGATCGATATTAATCGCTTTTCCATTCTCTAATTCAAATCCTTGAGGAGTGTTCATAAACGCATTCACCGTTGTAATAAACAGTGCTGAAGCCGAAGAACCAATCATAACCGGAATCGTCAACAGCCAGTGAATCCACTTATTCTTAAAACGGTCCCAAGTATAAAGATAGATTCCTAAAAAGATAGCCTCAAAGAAAAACGCAAAAGTTTCCATAAATAATGGCAATGCAATCACTTGTCCGGCCACCTGCATAAATGATGGCCACAATAAAGACAGCTGCAACCCTATGGCTGTACCTGTTACAACTCCCACCGCAACCGTAATGGTAAATCCTCTCGCCCATCTTCTGGCAAGCAAAAGATAATGAGGATCATTTCGTTTGATTCCCATAAATTCCGCAATGGAAATCATAATCGGCACCCCTACCCCAATCGTCGCAAAAATAATATGGAATGCAAGGGTTGTCGAAGTGAGCATTCTACTCAAAATTACACCATCTAAAACCATTCTATACTCCCCCTACTGATCTACTTACTATCGTAAACAACTCTTTTCTACTGTTTATCACTTATTTTTCATTATAAAACCTGAAAATGAGTTTGTGATATGTTGAACATGAATATTTTGTGACGTTTTTCACAAACATTGATTGGTCTTTTATTTTAGAGGTTTTTGGGGTGGTTGGCAATGATGTTGCTTGGGGGCATGTGGCTTGTTTTTCAAGATATATTGGTACAAAAATTGACTAGAGATTACTGATGGGTGAAGTTTTTGGGAGAGAATAGATTCAACCTTTTCCTTTACCTTTTGAGGTAAGGTTCATGTTATTTAGTAGAAGATTGGCCACTCTGGAGGATTCAACACCTAAGAACTCTCTTGCTTGTTTGTTAGTAATAATCGGGCTTACTAGGAGTAAGTAATCATAAATGGCCTGTTGGTGAGCATTCCGGTCAAGTTCTCCACAATCAGGACAGTACCAAGATCTCATGTTACGTACCATATTGAATCTCTCGCAGCTGGTACACCTAACACCAGGTATGATTCCTTCATGCTGTTGTTGATATTTAGAAAATGGAGCATGCTCCTTCATTAGGGTATTGGCAATCTTTTTAATTTCCTTAACTTCAAAAATTGAATTCGAATTAGAGCAACTATGTTGAATGGAAAGAAATTTTGCAACGAGATTCTCTATTCTGATAGCCCTATCCAAAGCCTCCTTACTCTGATTTGAGGTAGATATTAAAGAAGAAGAGTTTGTGAATACAACTAAAAATTCAATTGGAATAATAGGGAGTTTTTTCTTATGGAGTCATTGTGTGAGGTGAATCTTATATCTATTCGCTTGTGAGAGGGGATTAGGGAAGCCTGTTACTTCTTCATTAAGAGTCCGGGAAAATTGTTCAAATTGAGCTCCGAATTCCATGGATCCAGCTATATTTTTTATTTCTAAAATCAATATAAAATTTCTAGTGAGAATTAGAGTATCAATTTGAAAGAAACTCTCCCCCATTGGTATACAGAGATCGTTAAGGACGAGCATATGTTGATTATCAATTGTACTCAACTGCCGGTCTACTTTACACTCTCCATGGTAACCTGTCCAAGCCTTAAGCAAGTTTTCTTCAATCTTGGATCTGAGGCTGGATTCTCGGGGTAGCCTCCTTAACAAGGCTTCAAAATAGATGATAATTAAGGGGATATCTCTTACTTTAATGATCAAATTATCATTCCTTTCCAATTTGGTACTAACTAGTATTCTATTTTCTAACAAGAATTCCCTTTATTTTTGGAATAATTCAAGTAATGATTTTTGTATCTCCCGTTAGAGAGATTTATCAACCGTTATTCTGGTTTAGCAACCGAAAATTGATTTTATCAACCTTTTTTTCACTATACCGACCGTTCTGCAAATTACGACAAATTCCTCGCAACATCCCACCGCCCCTAAACCACCTATAACACCTCACACCACCACTCCCCTAACAAAAAAGCCCCACACACACCAGTGCAGGGCTCCTCCAAACTCACATCGCATCCAACATCCTGAACTGCGATTTAACCAATTCATAATAATCACCCTGTTGCTCCATCAGCTCATCGTGGTTACCGGATTCTTTAATTCTTCCATTTTCCAGAACAAAGATATTGTCCGACTCACGTATCGTAGATAGGCGGTGGGCGATGATGATTGCAGTGCGACCGTTCAGTAGTTTTTTTAGCGCGTTTTGAATTTTAACTTCTGTTTCCGTATCAATAGATGCTGTTGCTTCATCTAAAATAATGATTCGAGGGTTCGCAAGAAGTGCTCGTGCAAAAGACAATAATTGTCTTTCACCAACGGATAAAACGTTGCCCCGTTCTTCCACTTCGGTCTCGTAACCATTGGAAAGCTTCTCGATAAATTCATTGGCACCGATTGCTTCGGCGGCTTTCTTAACCTCTTCGTCCGTAGCATCAGGGCGTCCGAATCGGATGTTATCCATGATCGTTCCCGAGAAGATAAAAGTATCCTGCAAAACGATGCTGATTTGGCTTCGTAAGCTTGAAACCGATGCATCCCTCAGGTTTACTCCATCAATCTTCACTTCACCGTTCGTTGGATCGTAAAAACGGCTGATCAGGTTAGCGATTGTCGTTTTTCCTGATCCAGTATGACCAACTAATGCGACGGTCTGGCCTGCTTTCATTTCAAGGTTGATGTTTTGGAGTGCTTTTCGTTTGTCATCATAAGAGAATTCTACATTCTCAAACTGTATTCTTCCTTTGATGTCAGTCAGGTTCACCGCATTCGTTTTTTCATTTACAATCGGTTGTTCATCAAGGAATTCAAAGATACGCTCCGACGAAGCCATTCCAATCAGTAATTGATTGTAAACTTGACCGAGCCTTGAAATGGGTTCCCAGAACATCCCCAGGTAGAAAGCAAATGAAACGAATTCTCCCAGTTCCAGTGAGCCGCCTTGAATGAGATGGGCACCGTACCATATGAGGACCGCTGTCCCGATGGCGTTTGTCAGTTCTACCAGCGGGCGGAACATGGCATTTTTCTTTGTAGCTGTTCTCCAGCTATCGAAGTTTTCAGTGTTTACCCCATCGAAGAAGGCCATGTTTTCTTTTTCTTGAGTGAATGATTGAGTAACACGGATTCCTTGAATACTTTCATTCAGGTGGGAGTTCAGCTTCGATTGCTTGAGACGAACCATTTGCCAGGATCTGCGGATGTTTTTTCGCAAGCTGGTTGAGATAAAAAACATGATTGGCAGAATGACCATGACGGCAAGTGTTAACTCAGGACTTAACGTAAAGAGTATGACGATGATTCCAATGAGTAGAATGATATCCATTAAAAGATTAATAACTCCGTTTGTAAAGAGCTCCTGTAGGGAGTTAATGTCATTCATGATTCGAACCAGGATGGAACCGGCTGATCTCTGATCAAAGAAGCGATGAGATAGCCATTGAACATGGCTGAATAAGTGCTTTCTTAAATCATAAATAACTCCTTGCCCCAGCTGATTCATCCACCTGATCCTGAGCACATTTGCAACGTAGTTCAATACATAGAGTCCTGCGATAATTCCAACTAGTGTAAATAGTAAATTGGAATCTTTTTGCCTGATTGCTTTGTCTAATGTGTATACCCCAATCAGAATTGGTACGATCAACCGTACTGCTGTTGTGATCAGAACGGTAATGATGGATAAAGGTAGGAGTTTTCTAGAATAGGGTTTTAAATATGTTAATAACCGGTAGAGTTGTTCCCAGTTAAACGATTTATCGATCACTTGATCTGTAGAGTAATGGAATCTGCTTAATACGCTTTTGTTCACTTTGTTTTTCTGACTCAAATCCACTCACCTACCCTTCCTGAGTTTGTAATATCTTTTTCTGGTCTTTGTATTGGATATCATAGATTCGTTGATACGGTCCATTATTTTTCAGTAGGAAGTCATGAACTCCCCTCTCGACGACTTTCCCATTTTCCAGTACGAGTATTTCATCTGCATGCTTGAGGGATGAAATCCGATGGGCAATTATAAAGGTCGTTCGATCCGACATGACCTCTTTTAGCGCTTTTTGAATCCTGAATTCAGTTTCCATGTCTACGGCGCTTGTTGCGTCGTCAAGGATCAGGATCGATGGATCTGTACAAATCGCACGGGCAATGGCAATCCGCTGCTTTTGACCACCCGAAAGACCTAAGCCTCTTTCACCGAGCCTTGTGTCGTAGCCATCCGGCAATTCTGAAATAAAATCATGGGCTTGTGCCCGTTTTGCTGCTTCCATGATTTCTTCCATGCTTGCTTCCGGTCGTCCATACGATATATTCGCTTTGATCGTCGAGGAGAACAAGAAAGATTCCTGAAGTACGAAACCGATATTTTTTCGAAGTGATTTCAAAGAGTAATCTTTCAGACTTCGTCCATCGATGAGAATTTCTCCCTCTTCAGGTTCATAGAAACGAGTGATAAGCTGGGTGATACTCGTTTTACCAGAGCCGGTACCTCCGATCAGACCAATGACTTTTCCGGGTTCAGCCTTAAAGTTAATATCCTCGAGGGCTGCTTCATCATGAACGGTGTAATTCAGGGACACGTGCTTAAACTCTACTTCACCCTTCATCCGATCGACGTTAAGAACACCTTGATGATCTTTTATCTCTTCGTCCACTTCAAGAATTTCGAGTAAACGTTCCCCTGATGCTTTCGATTGGGAAAACAGGTTAATCGTAAATCCAAGATTCATGATCGGCCAGATAATGTACCACACTAAACTGTAAAACGCGACAAGCTCTCCTGGTTGAAGGTTGCCATTCATCACGAGATAACCACCGTACGCGAGGAGTGTCACCACACTTACATTTCCTAAAAACTCCATTAATGGAAAGTACTTTGCCCAAATGTCCGAGGTAAAAAGGTATTTATCTTTGTAATCACCATTTGATTGGTTGAATTTGTTGATTTGATGATCTTCTCTCGATAATGATTTCACTGTATTGATTCCTGAAATATTTTCTTGCACATTTGTATTCAGTTTTCCGAACGATTTACGGATACCCCTGAAAGCAGGATGAACCGCTTTATCAAATTTGTATACGGCAATTGCCAGGAACGGTAACGAAACGAGGGTGACGAATGTCAGTTGAGGCGAATAATAAAACATAACACCAAAGCTTACCGTTACTAAAAGGAAAAAGCGAAGCAGTTCTGAAAAACCAAAGGATAGAAAGAAACGAAATGCTTCTACATCTGCCGTCAACCGGGACATCAGATCCCCTGTTTTGGCGTTATCATAGTAACTGAATGGAAGGAATTGAAGCTTTTCATACAATTCGTTTCTCAACCGATAAACCGAAGTTATACCGAATAGATCCCCATGGTATTGTTGAATAAATGTGGCAACGCCTTTCACGATCATTATGCCGATAAATCCAAATGCTAAGTACGGAATCCACTGATAGTTCCCTTGCAGAATCACATCATCAATCGTGATTTGCAGGATCATGGGATAGACTACAGTGATCACTGTTACAAAAATCAAGAAAATCATTGAAATGATAAAATGCCTTTTATATGGCCAATAAAAGGCTTTCAATTTTTTAAATGTATCCATAATTTCTCCCCCTTCAACGTTACAAAAAAAAGAACGTACTAATAAATATATCGGCTTTCGAAATATTTATCTACCCTTTTTTTCGAATTTTTTACTTTTTTAAGAATTATCCTTCTAGTCTTATTATTCATATTAATTGTAAAAATGAATCCAAAAAAATAGATCGGTCTTTTGACCGATCTATTTCCACATATTTCGTTTGAACTTATTCGCTTTTTTCCATTTCATCCAGCACACGATTGACGCGTTTTTCAAGCATTTTCATTCCGCTTCCGCCCGCTTGGAAGTGACGAAGATTCCCGTCTTTATCAAATACATAGTAAGCTGGGACATATTGATTTTCGAATGCATCTGTCAGTTTATGCTCACTGTCTACGAAGATTGGCTGAGTGATTTCGTGCTCAGCCGCTACCTTCTTTATCTCGTCCAGATTCAAGTCATCCTCGGAGCGTGGCATATGAACAGCCATAACATTCAGTTTATCGCTGTATTGATCACGAAATTCATTTACTTGTGGCATGGCTTCTTTACAAAGGTGACATGAGATGGACCAGAAGTGAATAAGTGTCGGCTTTTCTCCTACCAGCTCTGCCTTTGTTACTTCTCCATTTAACCATTCTGTAGCACCGTTTAATTCTGGCATCGGTTCACGAAGCTTCATTAATATGGCCTCCCTTAATTTATATCGATCTTTTTTCTATTGTTCACAGGATGGTTTTGTACTACTCCTGAAAAAATCAACATGATAAGAAAATGGCCTAACAAACGGTTAGGCCATTATTCATTTAAAGATTATAAAGTTTTTTGACCTGGCTTCCAGTTTGCCGGGCAAAGTCCGCCAGTTTGAAGTGCTTGAAGAACACGTAGAGTTTCTTCAACGTCACGGCCGATATTGTTGTGGAATACTACTTGGTATTGTAGTTCCCCTTCCGGGTTGATGATGTATAGTCCGCGAAGAGCAATACCTTCATCTTCGATTAGGACTCCGTATTCGCTGGATACGCTGTGGTTTGTATCTGCAGCTAGTGGGTATCTTAACTCACCAAGACCATTTTCTTTACGGTCAGTGTTGATCCAAGCTAAGTGTGTATGAATAGTGTCTGTAGAGACACCGATAACTTCTGCATCTAAATCTTCGAACTCATCGTAACGGTCTGACATTGCTGTAATTTCAGTTGGACAAACAAAAGTGAAGTCCATTGGGTAGAAGAACAATACTGTCCACTTACCATTTTTCATATTTTCTTCCAGTGACACTTTACCGAATTCTTTGTTTGGCAATACAGCGTCCATTTCAAAACGTGGAGCTTGTTTACCTACCATGCGTTCTGCCATGAGTGAATCCCTCCAATGAGTTTTTAATGAAATATTTTACCAGAGAAAGGAAGACGTGACAGCCTGTCCTTTCTGAATCACAATTTTCATTATATAGGATTAGTTTTTTTTAGTCAATGTTAAATTATAATCAATTTAATATTAAAATAATTATAATCTATTAACTGCATCCCTTACTTGGTTTTCCCTATTATATAGAAGTTTACTCACTTTTCTGCTTGAATAAACATCTACATAAAGTTTACCATTTCTCAACTGGGGAATAAAACAATATGCCTTATGATTTACTCTTTGACATGTCCTATGGTGAATTGTGTATACTAGAATGGTCATTATTTAAAAGGAAGGATGTTTTGGATTGAATTACATACTTGGTCTTAGTACTTTAAGTGACCGACTTTCCAATTTTAATTGGGGCGGTCTATTGGTGACGATCGGAATAGGCGCCTTACAGATAGTAGCGCTTTGGATCGCTTTCATTATCGTGAAAGGTGCGGCAAACAAAGTGGTTGAGAGAGTCTTTGAAAAATACCGAAAGAGAAATGATGTTTCTGAAGGTCGCGCCCAAACATTACAAAGTCTTTCAAAAAATATAATCGGATACATCTTGATTTTTGTTTTCTTTGTCACGATTTTACAAATCTTCGGTATCCAGGTGACGGCGATTCTTGCCGGAGCAGGAATTGTTGGACTTGCAGTCGGCTTTGGGGCTCAAGGATTAGTAAGTGATGTAGTGACTGGATTCTTTATCCTATTGGAAAAGCAAGTGGATGTAGGAGATTACGTGTCCACTGGAAATTTCTCAGGGATTGTAGAAGAGGTTGGTTTACGAACGACTCATATCCGTGGGTTCGATGGCACTCTGCATTATGTGCCAAATAGAGAAATTACGAGTGTCAGCAATCATTCCCGCGGTAATATGAGAGCACTTGTTGATATCGGGATCTCATATGACGATGACATTGACAAAGCCATGGTAGTACTTCAGCAGGTTTGTGATACCATCGCTCAAGAAGATGACAATATTGTAGACGGACCAAATGTGTTAGGTGTTCAGACACTTGGCGCTTCCGATGTAGTGCTGAGAGTGTTATGTAAAACGAAAAACATGGAGCAATGGGGAGTGGAACGAAAGCTTCGTAAAGCTTTAAAAGAAGCTCTTGATCAAAATGGAATTGAAATTCCTTACCCTCATCAGGTTTACATTGAGAAAAAGGAAGACTAATGAAAGTGATGAGAGAAGGCGCCGTCCTTCTCTTTTTATTTGTCTATTCTCCTTTTTGCATTCAGTAGACGCTGTAGGCGATCATCATCCCTTGTTTCTTGAGGATCTTGTTTAACCTTGGAATTGATTATCGGCCCCTTTTCCTCTGAAACTTTAGGCATAGACTGCTTACTGCTTATAGGTTTCTCCCCCTCATTCCGCTCGCGGTTCTGTTTCACTTTGCTGCCAAGTTGGTCAATGCTTGTTTGTTCTTTAGGAACGGAAACAGGTGTCCCCCTTTTAAGTTTATTAAAGACTCCTAAGATAGGACCTAATCCAAACCTTCTTATTGCAATTTCACTAAAGAAAAGCAGGAAGCCTATAATGATAAGGATTGTACGGATTGATTGTTCTCTGGATGATTTGGTTTCGAACTCTCTAAAGACTTCTTTAGTCGAGGAATACCTCTTCCCCCCTGTTTCTTCTACTATCTCCTCCAGTGATCGCGTTCCCCCCTTGTAGGAGTATTCTTTCGAATATGGAATCGAAAAGCCTGTTTGGTATGAGCTTCCACTCTCTTCACCTGTCTTGGAGATATTCATATGATATAGTCCAGGTGATAACCTGCTTTCGAATTCGACTTCATAGTCTCCCGGAGCCTTGATTCTCGTCGTTGCAGGGATCTCTTTTCCACTTTCATCAAGTGCCGTTACCTCTAGTTGCGAGACATCTCCCTCCGATGACGAAAGCTTTAACTGTGTATCTCCCAGATCGTCTTCCACATCGATGGTGAACGGGTTGGATTGAATATCAGGAAACGAACGGGTAACAAGCTGATTAACGAACGTCGGCCATCCTTTCCATCTGATGAAATCTCCTGTCCATTTTCCAGTTGAATCAGACGTAAATGCAAATGTCCTCCCCAGACCATATCTCCAGGTTGCCAAGATTGGGTCCTGCTTTTCACTCATCACTTCAACTTGAGAAGTGCCTTTTGGACTAGTGGCAATATAGGCATTCATTTGCGGAATGCCTTCGGTAAATATCGTTTCCCATTTAGACGAAGAAATCACTGGATAAAATGGATTGTCTTCAATATAGGTCCTTGTAGTAATGACTGTCTCCCTTGTTAAGATACTCGGAATCACACTGGCGTCGACAACATCATAAAATCGACCTTTTCCCCATTGGGACAAATTATTTAATAGACCTCGATCTGCTCCTTCACCGATTGAGACGGTGGATAACGTGATTTGTTTATCGTGACCATCCTCTACGAGTGATTGGTAACTACCAGTCGTCGCAGATTGTCCATCTGTTAAAAGAATAATATGTTTTCTTTTTAAAGGTAGATCTTCTAAACTTTTATATGCTTGCTGTAAGGAGGAAAAGATTTCCGTTCCCCCACCAGGTGAAATAGAGCGTATTTGCTCTTCTGCTTTTTTACGATCAGAAAGTGGTTTCGTCTCGACCATTTCCCATGGTCGATCGTCAAATGCAATGACTCCCAACGTATCTTTATCTCTTAGTAAAGAGACGGTTCTCGCAGCAGCTTCTTTTGCAAGAGCAATCTTTTGACCATTCATACTGCCTGAGCGGTCGAGAACAATGACAAGACCAAGAGAAGGAAGCTCCTTTTTCCCTTTCACATCCATATCGACGGGCAGTAATCTCTCGATAGGTGTTTTAAAATATCCGCCAAGGGCAAAACTGTCACTTCCGCCAAACATGATAAATCCTCGTCCAAATTCTTTTACGCTTTTTTCCATGAGAAGCATTTTATTCTCAGGAATGCTTGTGGCAGATACATTATCAAAAACAATCGATTGATATTCCAGATAGGAAGTCAGCTTTGCCGGTAACTGCTCAGGTTTGTATGAATCGACGCTAAACCCTGCTGTTTTCAGTAATGGAGTTAATGAACTTTCCCCCGAAGGGTTTTCCAAAAGGAGGACTTTGGCTGGACCTTCTGAACGGGCAAGATTGTATAAGGTATTATTTTCTTTGTTTCCATCCCCTTTAGTAAACACCTCTGCCTTATATACCAATAAACCCGATTCACCTACGACATGCTTGAACTGAAATTCATTGTCACCTTCTTGCACCTGTACAATTTCCTTAATGATTGACCGATCATTTAAGGATATGTGCATCTCTATCTCTTTTTTTGTTGTGCTGTACGCGTTAACGGTTATGGTTGTTTCTTCTCCGTCATATTGAATGGAGGGCGATGTAACATTAGTTACAGCCACGTCTTCTTTCGTATCCGATGAAAGTGGAATCCAATCCACTTCAATCCCTTTTCCCTTTAATAAAGGTATGACATTTCCCCCAGACCCCGTCGTTTCCTTCCCGTCTGTGATGGCGACAATTCTTCCCCCACGGGTTAGGAGATTCGATGCATATTCCAGTCCTTCTTCGAGGTTTGTTTCTCTCTCTTTGATCTCTCCTGCAAATTGATCGATATGATTTCTTTCTGGTGAAATTGTTCGTTCAATTTCTGAGTTTTCTCCAAAGGCAACGATTCCGTAACCATCATGTTCCCTCGTGGTTCGGGATGCTTGATTGATCAGATTCAGGATGTGATTCTCTTGTTCCGCCACAGATGCAGAACGGTCTGCTAGAATAATTACCGACCGCCCTTTATCCGGGAACGTAATATACGGGTTAGCAAGGGCAATGATCAATAGACCCATCCCACATCCCCTCAATATGAGGACGAGCTTTTCTTCTTTCCTCTGCAATCCCTGTTTCGCAAATAGGAAGAGTACAAATCCAAGGGGAATCATTAACCATAACCAAAGGATTTCTTTAAATTCGACTCCCACGTCTGTACACCTCCCATTCGATAAATAATAAAAGAATTGCCAAGATTAGAAACCTCACAGTAAGTGCTTGGGGAATGCTCTTTGATTCCTCGTTTTTCATTCCTTTAATGGGTTCAAGTGAAAAAGAAGCCCCTTCTGATAATTGTTTTTCCCGATCATCAAGTACGACACTGAAATATTTCGTGTTACCATCTCGTATAGCCTGATATACACCAGGGGCTTCGGGTGCTTTGAACCCTCCCTCCCCATTCCACTCTTTTACAAACTCACCTTCAGTGGAATATATATCCCAATTATCACCCGTAAGAGGTATTGTCCTCTCTTCTCCCGGTTGATAATAGCCTAAAAACCCATGATTTTCTGATAAAAACCGATAAGAATTATAAAGAAAGATCGGAAATCCCGGATGTAATGGGAAATCTGATTCGTTAAGGTGCAGATTTAACAGGACAAGCTTCTGACCATTCACTTCTCCCTTCTGAATGAGAGGAATGGAATCAGCTGTAGCAACTGATTGGAGATTCTTTATTTGAATGGAATTCACTTTTTCCACATACACTTTTTCCAGATCAACATGTTTTAATAGGGGATCTTCATTCGTTGCTTTAATCCCATGTGTCAGAGGATTGGATTCATTTGACCGAGCCGGGACGATCATGGCAGGGCTCTCGAACGATAATTGCTGCCACTTCTCCTTTGTGGTCAAGATGATTTCATCCCCGGACTTCTTTTGATCCTCTTCAATGGTTTTCACGTCAACTCCGATCGATTGAAACCCTTTTAATAAGAAGGGGTTAATTTCCCCTATAACATGAATGGCCGGCTTTGAAGCAGCCTGAATATTTGAAAGACTGTTATCTTCCATGTAATCATCATTAACATCGATTACCGCCTTATAAATTGGGCTATGGGAAAGATCAGATATTGGAACAACGGTTTCCTTTCCTGGATCCAATGTCAGTTCCACTGAAGAGATCTCATTCTTTTCATCGTGAATGGCGAGGTGACCCCTTAATGATACCTCACTTTGATTTTCGATCACAGCGACTCCTTTATAAGAAGATCCTAGCCGTTCAACCCCGAAACTTGTAAGGGAAACATTTACAGGATTAGTCAAAAGATTATGTACCTGAATAGGAGTGGTAAGTTCTTCTGTAAAATCCTCTTTCTCCATTGAGTCTGAGAAGATATGTATGATTGATTCCGACCCGCTTGCCAATGCCTCTCCAAGGTGAATCGCTTTTTTCATATCTTCGTGGTCATTAGATAATGGAAGGTTCTTTAAACCATTGAGAACAACCCGGTCGTTTGTTTCTTCCGAGACAATGGTGGTTACAGATTTCCCCACTCCTAATAGGGTTACTTTTCCACCTGTTCCTTCAATTAATGATTGAATGTCTTCTTTTGCTTCTTCAAAGTGAGATCGATTGTTCACCACTGCATTCATAGAGGCAGAGGTGTCCAGTAAAATGACGAGATGATCTTTTGGGGCCATTTCGTTAAATATGTAAGGCTTTACCAGGGCAATCATTAAGAAGAAAAGGATCAGTACTTGTAAAAGAAGTAAGAGATTTTTCTGTAATCTATGAAACCATGGAGAAGCTTGCCATTCCTTCATAACCTCTTCCCATAGTAGATTAGAAGGAACAACTTGATCTCTGTATTGTTTTCGAAAGAAATACATTAAAATAACAGCGGCTATATAAAAAGAAAATAAAAAAAAGATTGGATTCCCTATTCCCATCATATCACCTCAGCGGATCCATCCATTTTCTTTGAAATCCTTAAAGAATACTTCGTTTAATGGTGGCAGGCAACTTGTTTGGATATAGCCAAACCCCCATTTATTGCATAATGCTTCAATCTCTTTGTTGTGGTTCAGTAATCGCTCCTGATAGAGATCCACCATCCTCGGACTTATTGATACATTCGTTTCACGGTGTTTTTCACTATCTAATAATTTGACATCACCTTGATAAGATGGCGTTAGCTCTTCTTCATCGAGGAGTTGGATAAAATAAACCATTTCTCTTTTAATCGAAAGTTTTCTGAGTGCTTCCTCTATCACTGAGAGTGATTCGAGTCCATCTGAAAGAACAAAGGATACAGAGCTTTTTTTTCGTACCCCTTTTCCTACTTCCTCAAAAAAGGAGATTCCATCTTCCTCTGAACGGTCTAGGGAAAGCTCTTGAATGTCATGGAGAATGGCTTTTGCGTCCCGTGCCCCTTTTTTCATAAAGTACTTTTGGTGATGAGCTCCCATGCAGTGCAATGAAAGCCGATCATCATTTGAAAGAACTAAAAATGACAGTGCTCCCGTTAATTCTTTCGCTCTCTTCCACTTTCTATCTTCTATTAACATGGAGTTCGAGCAATCGAGGTAAATATGAACCTTTATTTCTCTTTCATCCAGATACCTTTTGATATATACCTTTTCCGTTCTGGCATACACATTCCAGTCGATTTGCCTTACATCGTCCCCAATTTCATACATTTGATAATCGGAAAATTCCAGGGAACTACCATGATAGGTTGCGAGACGAGATCCTTTATGATGAACGCTCTTTAATCGTTTGCTGGTAATCCTGTGCCTTTTCAATTGAGCTAGAAACTGGCTGTGCCAAAGTTTTGTCACCGACTATCACCTTTTTGAACGTAATCAATCATTTCAAGGATAAGTTCATCCGTTCCCACACTCATTGCTTCTCCTTCAAAATTCAGGATTATACGGTGCCGCAATACGAGAGGAGCCACCTTTTTCAAGTCCCCCATTGAAACATGGTACCTGCCTTGTGTTAATGCTCTCGCTTTGGCCATTAGGATGACATTTTGAAGCCCCCTTGGTCCGCTTCCAAATTCAACATATTGTTTGATTCTTTCCGTTGTTCTTTCACTTTTCGGGTGTGTTGCATCAATAAGATCAATGGCAAAGTCAATCATTTCATCTGTGACCATGATTTCTTTTACCAGATCCTGAATGTTTAATAGTTCAGATTGATTCAGCTTTTTCTCAAGAACGATGTCGTCGGTTCCTGTTGTACGCTGGATAATTTGTTTCAACTCTGCTTTAGTAGGATAGGAAACTAAGATTTTACACATGAAACGATCAACTTGTGCTTCAGGTAAAGGGTACGTTCCTTCAAGATCAATGGGATTCTGTGTGGCTAAGACAAAGAAGGGCTTCTCCAATGTCATCGTTTCTCCTACCACCGTGACCGTATTCTCTGCCATTGCCTCAAGAAGGGCACTTTGCGTCTTGGGAGTCGAGCGGTTGATTTCATCAGCTAAAACTAAGTGATGAAACAAAGGACCTTGATGGAAAACGAATGGATGTTGATCGTCCCTGCTTTGTTTCATGACCATTGTTCCAGTGATGTCTGTAGGCATTAGATCCGGGGTAAACTGAATTCGTGAAAAGCTAAGGTCCATAACATCCGCCAAGGTACGCACCAACATCGTTTTCCCTAATCCGGGTAAGCCTTCCAAGAGAGTATGCCCTCCTGCAAGGACGGACCAAAGCACACCCTCTACGATTTCCTCCTGCCCTACGATAAAGCGCTGAACCTCTTCCTTCACTTCTATTATCTTCAATGAAGCTTTCTTAAATTGTTGCTCCTTATCTTCCATGTTCACTCTACCAACTCCCCTGGATCAATTTCACTGAAATAGGATTGCACGATATTCTCTAAGTCTTTAGGGATCGTGGATCGATCTGACGACTCCCGGTAAGAAGAATAATAGTCTTGATACACTTCTTCATATGGACGAAGGGTTCCCTTTTGTACCGGCCCATCGCTCTCAAATCGCTCTCCATGTTCACCCTCACCTAATTTGCCTGTATCTCGTTCAATATGGTTCTGTCCTTCGATTTTTTCCGGGACAGAAAGCATCTCCCTGGATCCTTGCCCGTTGCCTGCTAGAGGGGAAGAAGAAGAACCGTTTCCATTCCCTCCCTGGTCAGTTGAATTTGAAGCACTGTTGCCTGGCTGATTTCCATTTGCAGATGAAGAAGGATCCTTTTTTGCCTGTGACTTACTGTTTGCCTGATTAGATGGTGCTTTACCGGAATTCTGTGCCAATGGATCTGAACCTGTTGTATCACTATGTCCGATTGCAGCTTTTAAGAGATCGGCTTCATTTTGAAGTTCATCTTGGAGTTTAGCAAGCTGATCTAATTCTTCTACGCTATTCGGTTCTTTCATTATTTCTGTTAATTCTTCCAAGGAAGCAATATCCTGTGATTTCAAAGCCATTAAAAGCTGATCTCTTTGTTCTTTTGTCATTTGATTAAAAGCTCGCTGGAGTTTATCGCTATTTTTTTCTTGAAGCGCTTTGTTTACGTCTTCTACATTTAAATCTGCTACCTTTTTCTTCACTTCCTGCAGCTTTTCATTCTGTTTTTCTATTGATTTCTTCTGAAACTTGACCTCTTTAACTTTTTTGATTATTTCATCATATCGTTTGGTCGCTTCCTTTACTTTCTCGAGCTCTTCATTTTTCTTCAACAGCTTTTCTTTAATAGAAGCATTCTCTTTCTTTTTCGCCTGTTCTGCTATTCTTTTATTTGACTCCGCAATGATCTTCTTTTCTTTCTCAATCCGATTCGCTTCTTGAAAAGAGGTATCCCATTGAGTAAAAATCAGTAAGGATATAAGCATAAGAATTCCGCTTGACAACAGGAATGAGGGCTTAATTCTCTTCTTTCCATATTTCAATACTTCCGGATGAGCCCTTTTCATCTTCTTCAATGCATCATGCACAACTAGGGAGGATAGGGCATGGCCACTGTGAAGGCTACTATAAGCGGCAGTTACACGATTGTCGTCCACAAACCTATCATAGGTTAAGGCACTATCCTTCAAGGTGGCTCTTCTTCGATAAAACAAAATCGCAACACCAATGAAAATAGAGTGGCAACCTACCCATAGGATTCTTTCCCAATATGGGATTACAACAAAGGCTGCTATCGAAACGATGCATAGAGCAAAGACTCCTGCATAAACAAGCAGGAGCTGAATGTAATACCATAATTGATTGATCCAGAGCTTTTTTCTTATTTGCCGAAGCAAATGAAGAAATTGTTTAGTTTCCATCTTCTCACCCTTTATTTAGTGCTCTTCACCTTCATGCTTGGTCGTAGCTTCATGATACTGAGGGACAGGGAAATCACTGCAAGAACAGTGTAGATAATCAGGAATGAAATCCATAAAGGAAACGTAACGCCGCTGCGAGTGTATATCTCTTCAATCATCATCGGTTCAAAATGGCCCATCATGACGATCCCGGGATTAAACATGGCAATTAGATATGGTGCAGGATTGGTCTGATTCTGGTAAGGACCGGTCCCGATTGCCATTGAGAGCATAAAGAGGAATAACGTCCCCCCTGCAAGAAACAATACCGTTGCATAGGTTGTGACCATCGACACGATCGTCTTTCGAATAATCGTTGAATATAAAACTCCGACGGAACCAAATGCAAAAACCAAAAACAAACTGTATCCGAAGACAAAAAGTAAATCCGTTGGGGAAACTCCCCCGAACAAGAACACAAAGCTGTATAGAGGCAAACTTGAGACAACGAGTAATAACAAATATGAAACTGACGATACCAGTTTACTCAGGATTATACTCATTGAGCTTTGCTCCGTCGTCAACAACATGCTTAATGTTTGCTTCTCTCTTTCTCCGCTGATGACACCGCCTGTTAACCCGGGTGTAATGAATAACACGAGAGCAAGCTGTAAAAATGAGAGAATCATAAACATCACCCGGCTTTCTTCGGGACGAAAATAACCAGTATTTGAAAATCGCGTTTGCATGTAGATGAAACCGATCACGACAATTCCTACGGCAATTAAGTAGCATAACATCCCGATAAATGCCTTAATGGAGCGAAAGCGAAGTTTAAATTCTTTATTTAACATTGGATTGATGAGTAACTGCTTCATGAAAGTGTCACTCCTTTCGTGATCTCCATAAAGACATCTTCTAAATTCGTTTCAGTCTCTTTGAAACTCACAATCTGGATGTCGTTTAAAACAGCTTTTTTCAATAGCTCTATTTGCTCCGTTTCTTCTCCTTTATAAAGGAATTGAAACGTTCTATTCTCCTCGTCCACTTCAACCTTTGAAACCAAGGGGTCGTCTTCAAAGAAAGCCACAGCACTCTCCACCATTCCCCTTACTCTCACGACAATCAGTTTATCTGCCTGCAGTTGAAACTGGATATCCTGAACAGAGCCATGAGCTACGAGTTTCCCATTATCAATCACGCCAATTTCATCACACATTTCCGCAAGCTCCGGAAGGATATGAGAGGAAATTAAAATCGTTTTTCCCATTTTCTTTAATTCTTTAAGAATTTCCCTCATTTCGATTCTGGCCCTCGGATCAAGCCCTGACGCCGGTTCATCGAGTATCAGCACTTCCGGATCATGGATGAGGCACCTTGCTAAACAAAGACGCTGCTTCATCCCCCTGGATAAAAGGTCAACATAGGAATCTTTTTTATGAGATAGATTCACCAGTTCCAACAGCTGGGGAATGAGTTTCTTTCTTTGATCTGCAGGAATTTTATAGCTTGCACCATAAAAGTCCAGGTATTCGTCAGCTTTTAATTGATCATACACTCCAAAGAAATCAGGCATATAGCCGATTTGTCTTCTGACCAATTTTGGATCTTTACTTATATTGAATCCGTTCACGGTAGCCGTTCCTTCAGTAGGAGCTAAGAGAGTAGCCAAAATAGAAAATGTCGTAGATTTCCCCGCTCCATTTTGACCAACAAAGCCAAATACGGTTCCCTTCTCAATGGATAAGTTCAGGTCATCAAGGGCAAGGAACGACCCATAGCGTTTAGATAAGTTTTGAATCTCGATCATGGTTGAACCTCTCCTTTCAACACAATGTTAGGAAGACGAACAAACGGATCCCCTTGAGATCGTTTTTCAAACTCGAAGACGATTTCCCCATTGTCATCTATATATTTGTTCAATTTATCATTTACCTCGATTGAGTTCGTGGATGATTCAGAAAGCACCAGCCGCTCATCTGTTTGTGGATCGACCAGAGAAAACTGAAGCACCCCTCCTGTATGAAGAGTCATATTTAACGAATGAAGAGTAACCTTCGATAATTCAATTTGATTAGGAAGGTGAATGGATAGTTCATATGTCCCATCTTCGAGTCCCATCTCATCTGCACCATTATGTGAGTAATGCTCAATCACCTGTCCCTTAACAGGCAACACATCTAGATCAAGTTGTTCATTTCTAAGTGTAAAAGCACCCTTATAGTTTCCCATGGAAGGAAAATGTTGATAGAGTAATGAGAAATTTTCAGACTTGGATTCTTTGTTTTTAATCTTCATATTGAATATCTCCGCATCTGTATACCCAAAAATGACCGGGGAGTTATTTTCATTATCCACAGAAATCATTTGAGATGCGAAGTTTTCCAACCGTTCTTTCTTTTGCTGCTTAATCTTTTGCTGATTCGGGAATGGCGCTGACATATTTGGGGTCACACCAATAGGAGAAGATAAATAATTCGTTGAAAGCTTTTTATCAACGTCGAGCGTATCCCCGGCTTTCATATCCCCCAAACGATGCATTCTGGACCCCGACCAAATATATACATCTGTAAAATCATATGGAAAATCGTTTTGAATCGTACCGGATAAGGTTTGATCCTCTAACACTAATTCCGGTATAAACTTTCCTACTTCTTCCTTTTCGCTTGAACCGAGTAAAGTCCTCGTGGACCAGTATTCTACATCCCGAAATGTAATGGATCGATTATCCTTCGTTATCTCTTCAACTGCAAACTTATACTGATTTACTCCCCCAGCACTATTCCTGACTCTTGCAGGTGTGATATCTAAATTATGCTTATCTGAAATAAAATCATAGTCTCCCCCGGAGTTTGATAATGCGCTAAAAGCTGAAATTCCATGTACGCTCTTATCTTCCTCGACTTTTAAGACACTCATTTGATTCAAATGAGGCTCCGAGATTCTATCTTTAGCTCCGGTGATAAAGATGCCTGAGGAAACGAGGACCGAAATGGCAGGAATGATCCACCATGCTTGTTCACGCTTATCCACTTTTCTTAATAAGAAATAGAGAAGAGGTACAATGACAATCAAATAAATGATGAGAAAGATGACAAGTGTACTTACTTTAAAATTGGTAGTCGGAAAGAGCTCATTACTGTCAGCTACTTCATAATAAATTCTCTCCAGGAAACTTTGATCTCCGTTGGACTGCCCAAGGAGAAAGTGGGGTTCTGTTTTAGAAAGGACGTTTGCAAACCATTCGTCATAGCTTTCCCATGCATTTAATGCAGGGTCACCTAGTGAGAATGCCGTCTGCCACACTTCTCCTAAGCCTTCAGAACTTTTCACAACCAACGGGATCCCGTCTTGCTCAACCAGAACATCCGATTCTGGTTTAACAGTCCCTTTAAAGATTGCTAATGAGTTAAAGGTAGCCTCTATATTCTTCTTAACATTAAAGGTGGCAGTGTCGGAGAGTGTTGATTCTTCCCCGAAAGTAAGAGGAGCCATATCTGCTACAGAGCCAAGAGTATCCTCTAAATGAGGAGCCCCCCCTATAAATAAAACCCCACCTGTGTCAACCCAGCTTTTCAACGCTCTTTGTTGATCCTGACTAAGTTCTGATATGTTATATTGGTCAATGATAAGATAATCAAGCATTTGAAATCCGGTCTTCTCTTCAGGAATATTTTCCTTTGTGAGTGTTAAAGCCTCTACCCGATTCCCTCCCATGTTAGTCCCTTTAATTCCCTTCAAACGGTCAGGATTTTCACTTAATAAACCGATGGTCGTATAGTTGCTATAGATGAAATCAGGAGTTAATCGTTTATCTCCTTTAAATTTTATCTCCTTTCCTTTTTCCCAAGATCCTTGGAACAAATGAATGGTTTCCTGATTGGAGTTATGCCTGATTTCATCATTGAATCCTGGAATGGATAATGTATATGTACGTTTTGAATTTGCTGGTACATCTATGGATAACACTCTTGCCCCTCCAGTCTGATAGGAAGGAGCATAATCAAACAATAGATCTCCTTTAAAATCAGAACCTGTATTTTCGACGGTTACTTTAAGGGGGAAACCTCTTCCCTCCTTCACTTTTCCATCGATTCCTTCTTCCACTGAAATTTTTATTTGTGCTTGTGCGAGTGTGGTGTCCTCCATGAAAAGAAACATCAAGAACCCTAATGTCATCACAAATATTGCTTTCCTCCATCTTTTCACATGCATTCCCCTCTTTCTTTCTCTCTACAAGATAGACGAAATCATTATGGGAAAAGTTTCTATTATTTTTATCTTTTTCCTTATTATCCATCTACTTAAGTGTAATTTTACACTATTATCAACTCTTAGCAAGACCATTTTAGAAATTTATGTTAATTATTTTTTGAATAGCTCTTCTCATAAACATTGTTGCTAGTTACACAGGGAAAGTACGACCGGTGAGAATCCTGTCGCCATTATGACCTCTCCGACTGATTATTCACAGATTTCTAATAAAGTAAATTTATCTTTTTAATGAGGGAATATGAAACATGGACCGTTCCTTTCCGCTCCAGGCACAAGATTCCCCGGGGAGGAGGTCGAGCCACCTCATTGAAAGAGCCAAAGCAGATTCAATGTTGAACAACAATCTTGCGAAAGAGCCTTTTAAACTGACAAAAAAAATCACGGAACGATATCCAGAGATAACGATCCGTGATTCACACTCATTATTTTAATCCGCCAATATAATCTGTGAGAAGGGAGATGGCAAAGTCTATCGCTTCCTCATCAGGGTTTAATTTAGAATGATGCAGTCCAAACGGAGAATTCACGCCAAGCCAAAACATAAAGCCTGGTATATCCTCAAGCATATAACCAAAGTCTTCACCCGTCATAGCTTCTTTACAGATTACGAGGTTCCGATTCGTTTTTTGGAGGAAAGAAATGAAATGATTTGTCCAATCCGGGTCATTGTAGACCTGGCGATACATGCTGCCATAATCCACCTGAATATCACAATCATAACTGATTTTCATACCATCGATTAACGCTTCCAGACGTTTTTTTACACTTTCCATCGACTCGGCTGATAGGGTACGGATCGTACCTTCCAATCTGGCTGTTTCAGCAATTATATTTTGCACCGTCCCACTTTCCATTTTGCCGACGGTAATCACTGCACTGTCTAATGGATCCACATTTCGAGCCACAATCGACTGCAGTTGTGTCACAAAGGTAGAAGCAACGACAATCATATCCTTCGTATGGTGAGGATAGGCAGCGTGACCACCCTTCCCCTTAAAATCAATAAATAATTCAGACGTATTGGCAAAAAGCAGCCCCTCTTTAACAGCAACCGTCCCCACTTCATATTCCGGCGCAATGTGAAGTGCGAATATACAATCCGGCTTCCATTCCTTCATGATTTCACTTTCAAGCATGGGCTTCGCTCCACCTGGTCCCTCCTCTGCGGGTTGAAATATGAACAGAAGATTATCTTCTATCGGGTGGTGAACGAAATGGGTTAAAACCCCCAGCTCAATCGACATATGAAAGTCGTGGCCGCATGCATGCATTCTTCCTTCATGTGATGAAGGGAAATCCAATCCTGTTTCTTCCGTGATCGGCAGGCCATCAATGTCACCACGGTACCCAATCATTCTTTTAGGATTGGTGCCATGAACCTTAACGAAAATGCCTGTTCTCCAGGTCTTAATCTCTATGCGGTCAGCAGGTAGGCTTGAAATATAATTCAATAGGTATTGCTGTGTTTTAAACTCTTGAAACCCAAGTTCAGGAATTTGATGGAGATCTCTCCTGATCGACTTAAAGTCTACTGTTGACATAGGTATCCTCCTTAAATGAATAATAGATGTATAGATAGTGAAATTGAGACCTTACAAGAAAAGAACAGACGCCAGCCGTCCGTTCTCTCCTTGATCATGCTATTGTTGAAATGATTACAGTTGACGTAATTCTTGTTTTATTTCAGTCTTTGATTTTGTTTTTTCATCAATGTCTTTTAATTTCTTTGCGGGTGTACCGGCCACAACCGTGTATGGAGCTACATCATCCACGACAATCGCTCCAGCTGCAACGACAGCTCCTTTTCCAACAGTTACACCTTCAAGGACAACGGCATTGGCACCAATGACTACATCGTCTTCAATGACGACGGGTTTTGCCGATGGCGGTTCAATGACCCCGGCAAGAACTGCACCCGCTCCAATGTGACAATTCTTCCCTACTGTAGCACGGCCACCAAGTACAACATTCATATCGATCATCGTTCCCGCACCTACTACAGAACCGATATTGATCATTGCACCCATCATAATGACCGCATTGTCACCAATTTCTACTTGGTCGCGAATGATGGCGCCTGGCTCAATACGCGCTTTAACTCCTTTTAGGTCAAGAAGAGGAATCGCAGAATTTCGGCGATCATTTTCTAATACGTAGTCGTCGATTTTATCTTTATTTTCTTCAAGAATAGTAGAAAGCTCGCTCCACTCCCCGAATACGACACCGGAATTTCCTTGAAGGAAGGTTTGGGAAGATGAACCAAAGTCGATTCCATCTATGTTACCTTTCACATAAACCTTCACAGGTGTTGATTTGGTACTATTTTGAATAAAAGAAATAATTTCGTTTGCGTCCATCATTTTCATATGAATACCCTCCGTAATTATGTATAAATTCAGAATTTGTTTCTTGAATTACTTTATCAAATTAAAGGATGTAAGACAACCCTAAACGTCAAAACTATGAGTTTTCTTCAATGAATTCGTTTACAACTTCAACAAATGCTTCTACTTGTCTTAATTGAAAGGCGGATTCATAGCCCAGTAACCAAGTGTCCCTATGTATCAGAGAATCATGTTCATCGATTAAAGGGATTTTATAAATATCTTCTTCCATCCCGTCTAACGTGATTGCGGGTAAAATCGCGTAGCCGATACCGTTTAATGTCATCTGCTTACATGTTTCAATTTGATCAACAACGATCGTTCGCTTCGGGGTTGTCTGGAATTGCCGGTGCCACCAGTCCTGAATTTCCTGATAATAATTCGAGTCACTTTTAAATTGAATAAAAGGCCGATCAGTTTTCATGACTTCTTCTATCGATTGAATCTCCCTATCGACCAAGTACAGTGTATCTTGAAAGAGATGGTGTTTGGGACCCTTCCAATCGGGAGTACCACGAATGATCCCGATATGCACTTCATTTTCATAAATTGCTTTAAGAATTTCACTGCTCCACCCTGTCATTAACGAAATCTTGGCATGTGGATAGGTTTTCACAAACCTTTTAAGTACTTTAGGAAGCCAATTCTGACCTACAATCGAGGCACATGCAATTTTTAAGGTTCCATGAACCTCGAACTCCAATGCTTGAATTCTGTCCTTCACACTTTCTTCCTTCAGAAGCATTTCTTCAGCCAACTTCACCACAAGCTCTCCGGCAGGGGTTAGGGCAAGACCTTTTTGAGAGCGAAGGAATAATCTGGTACCCCATTCCTTTTCAATTGTCTGGAGTCTTTGTGACAGTGCCGGCTGTGATACAAATAGCCGCTCTGCTGCTTTACGCATGTTCATTTCCTGAGCCAGTACGTGCAGTAATTGATATTCTGAGAACGCCATCTTTTTCACCTTCATAAGTTTTTCTTATATTATATCTTAATTAATATAAAATTTCATTATTACTAAGAATGGAATAGACTGATAGTAGAAACATGGGGAGGTGCCTGAAAATGGAAGTCGTTCTCTTTTTCACTGGATTGGTGGTAGCACTCATTGGAACGTTGGCAGGAAGCGGGGGATTGATTGGTATGCCGGTGATGCTTTTGCTTGGTTTACCCATTCATACAGCCATTGCCACGGCCAAATTTTCAAACATTATGAGTTCTTTTTCAAGCTTTGTTTATTTAATAAAAGATCGAAAGGTTACATGGAAAGAATGTTTACCTATTCTTCCTATTGCACTTGCAGGCGGATTGACCGGGGCATTTTTCTCGGATAAAATATCTCCTTCTTCGCTCGAATGGATGGCCTTTTTCTTTCTATTATTCGCCCTCCTGCTAAGTATCATAAAAGGATTCAAATCCAAGAAGGTGAACCCTAAGAAATTTAGGGTTTATGGACTTTTGTACTTAATCAGTACGTATGACGGATTGTTCGGACCAGGGCAGGCAACCATGCTCATGTACACTCATCTGCTACACGGGCTTTCATATTTAAAATCGGTAGCTCTCACCCGCTTTCAGACTTTTGTAAGCTGCTTAGGAGCATTCACCGTCTATTTTCACAATGGCCATGTAGAATGGGGAGCTGCCATCCCTTTTGCACTGGGTGCACTAATCGGGGCTCAAGTGGCAGTGAGGGTAGCAGCTAAACTTTCTACGAAACATGTACAAATTTTATTAAACGTGCTTACTCTCATTCTTATATTACAGCTGGGGAAAAATCTATTTCTTTAGCGATTGGTCCCTGGGTAGAAATAAGATGCCGATAAAGCTAAACAGGGCGAAAAGTAAAACGACTAGATA
Organism: Rossellomorea sp. H136; assembly: GCF_056838065.1. NCBI lineage: Bacteria > Bacillati > Bacillota > Bacilli > Caryophanales > Bacillaceae > Rossellomorea > Rossellomorea sp. H136. The sequence continues at coordinate 1,845,090 of NZ_CM166371.1, read as the reverse complement.
TACAGATTGCAAGGAACCTGTAAGTGCATTTTGTAACAACTCGAGCATATCGGAAGACAATTGCTCCCTATCTTGTTCATTCAAGAGCATATTCACATCATTGATCGAATAATCATTACCGCTTTCTTCAAAGTATCTCTGCAGGCGGCTGTTTAAGATTCCTCCCAATAACGCAGCTCCTATGGTCGTACCTAAATTCCTCATGAACATATTAGTGGCAGTCGCAATCCCTCTGACTTGTCACTCGACAGTAGACTGAATGGAAACGATAAAGGATGTAGAGCTTAGCCCCATCCCTACTCCTACAAAGAATGAGCCAAACGCGGCCCATAATGGACCATATGATGGATCCATCAAGACAAAGATAGTTCCACCTGCCAGAAGGGATATCCCCCCCATCATGGATGTTTTAAAGTAGCCGATCCTTAATAATAAGCGTCCGGCGATTGTAGCAGAAATTGGCCATCCAATAGACATGGCCGTCAATGTAAACCCGGCGACAGTTGCACTCCGCTCCATGACACCTTGTACAAAGGCAGGGAGGAAGCTTGAGATGCCGATTAACATAACGCCTGTTGTTAGTGAAACGATATTGGCGACCAAAATGGAACGGATCTTCCATAGATCAAAAGGCATCATCGGTTGTGCTGTTCGTCGTTCGTGATAAATAAACACAACAAACCCTAAGATGATAATATTGATCAGAGACATTGCCTGCCAGGAGTCCCAAGGCAGGTGTACCCCTCCTTCCACCAGTAAATACATTAAAGATGAGAGAGTTACGACTAATAGAAATGCACCACCATAGTCGATAACCGGTTTTTTCTTTTCAATATTCTCGTGTAAGTACAGCCATAGGCCCACAATCGATAATAAGCCGAGTGGGATATTGACCCAAAACACGTACCTCCAACTCGCATATTCAACCAACAAGCCACCAACGAGTGGTCCGCTAATGGCGGAAATCCCCCATACGCTTGATAAATACCCTTGTATTTTGGCACGTTCCTCCTTTGAATAAATATCTCCCACAATCGTAGTGGCCATAGGTAATACTGCTCCCGCACCAAGTCCCTGGATAAATCGGAATAGAATCAATTGCTCCATCGTTTGGGCAAATCCGCATAAAACAGACCCAATGAGAAAAATCACGATCCCGATTGTGATAATCGGTTTCCTGCCAAATAAATCAGATAGTTTACCGTAGATAAGAACGGTTATGGCATTCATTAATAGATAAGCTGAAAACACCCAACTATACAGAGAGAAGCCACCTAGATCACCCACGATGGCAGGCATGGCGGTAGAGACGATTGTTGCTTCAATGGCCCCCATGAACATAGCCAGCATAACAGCTATCAATACAAGCGGTTTTTTCGTCCTTTTGATTGAACCCAATTCTAAACTGCTCATCTTGTTCTCCTTTGTATCGTCTTAAATAAACAAAATAAAGAGGATGACAATTATGCCATCCTATATAATCTTACCGTTATGTAACTGTCATGAAGGGTTTAGTCCCTTTTAAACAGTTGTCGTTGAAGTTGCTTTAACACAACTCTCCTTGTCATGATTCCTTCAAAGTATCCATCATCAGAAACCACACACAAGAATGGATGATCCACTAAAAGCTCAAGTGCTTTCTTAAAATCTGATTCTAAGGAGACGCTGGGAAATTCAGTTGTCATGACTTCCTCTACCTTCTTTGCTTCAAGTTGTTCAAACTCAAAGCGTTCAAGACCAAGAATGGAATCTGTGATTAAACTGGAACTGATTAAGCCCTGAAAACGAAATGTCGGATCAAGTACAGGGATGGCTGAGTAACCACTCTTAGTGAGTAATAGTAACGCATGCTCCAAGGAATTCCCCACTTGGACATGAGCCACCTTCTCAGAAGGAATAATGAAATCTTTAATATTCGTTTCTAATAACTCCTTGCTACTCAATGAAATCATGTATAACCCCTCATTTTAAAAATAAGAATTTGCGTGCCAATCTATAAACAAAAGAAGCAGACACTATCTATTTTAACATATTGGAAGAAAAATGTATGTTTTGACGATTGGTTTAAAGACTAAAAAAGATAACCGAATGGTTACCTTTTTAGTACATTAATCTTGTTGAGCTTCTTGTAGAAGTTCAAAAATTTCAATCGCTGTAATGTCTATGTTATCAAAAGGAAAACTGTTTCCTTTTTCATTCATGACTTCAATTTCGAATGTATCTTGTTTTGGTAAATATTTTACCTCACAAATTTTCTTTCCATTGTATTCGAAAAATCGTTGTTGAGTTTCCCCTTGTTCACCTTGTTCTTGTAATGATTTTAATCTTTGTATAATTCCAAGAAGCTGAGACATAATCGGTCTCTCCTTTCCTGTTCTAATTCTTGGTCATAGCTTTTGCATTGTACCAGATTCTATCCTGTAAAATCTAATGTTTTGTCCTTTTTCTCCATAAATTCCTTTATAATGAAGGGGTAGAAATATATTCTCCCCGAAAGGATGGATCCGATGAGTATTTATCGTATAGATTCCCGAATATCGTTAGTTGATCTAATGGATTTGTCACTACAGGAACGTACAGGAAGTTATATTTTAAACGAAGAGTCCCTTACCATTATCGAAACATCTGCCAGTCCTTCTATACCTCATCTAAAAAAAGGTCTCTCTAAGTTAAACATTAATCTTGAAGATATTCAATACATAATTTTAACTCATATACATCTTGATCATGCAGGGGGTGCCGGTCTTTTCCTGAAGGAATGCCCCAATGCAAAAGTCATCGTTCACCCTAGAGGACGTCGTCACCTTTCAGATCCTACACGCTTGATCCGAGGAGCAAGAGCGGTATATGGAGAGAAATTCGATGATCTTTTCCACCCGATTGTGCCAATTCCGGAAGACCGGATGATTGTGATGGAGCATGAGGAAAAACTGAATCTGAGCGAAAACTGTACATTAACGTTCTATCACACCCCTGGTCATGCAAATCACCATTTAAGCATCTTTGATTCTGTGTCAAATGGGATGTTCACCGGGGACACATGCGGAATCCAGTATACGGTGGGGTCAAAGCACTTCTATATCCCTTCTACTTCCCCCAACCAATTTAGCCCTGAAAACATGAAGGATTCCATACGCATGTATAAGGGTCTGAAGCTCGATCGCTTGTATTTTGGACACTACGGTGTCACTGAAGAAGTATCATTTGCATTAGGGGAAGTAGAAAGGTGGCTTGATCTTTTCATGGAAAAAAGTGAGGAACAGTTCTCATCCAAAAGAACAGGGGAAGAGAACGTTAAAGCGATATCTGCTGTACTTTTTGAACATACAAAGAGTAAAATGGTCCAAAAGGGCGTTGATCCAAACAACCCGATTTTCAATTTATTAACTCTGGATACGAACGTATCAGCAATGGGAATCGTAGATTATTTCGTAAGACAAAGCAAAGGAGAAAAACCATCATGAAAAAAGTCACTTTATACACTCAACCAGAATGCCCACCCTGTGAAGTGGTCAAAATGTATTTAAAGGAACACAATGTTGAGTACAGAGAAATCAATATTAAAGAAGATGAACAAGCAAGGGATTATCTGGTTAAAGAGCTGAAGTCTTATTCCACTCCGACAATCACTGTGGACTCTGAAGTGATTTCAGGCTTCAACCTGGGATCCCTAACGGCAGCATTAAAAAATAAACATTAGGTTTATCAACAAAAAAGAGTTGGCCAATTCATTTTCATGGCCAACTTTTCTTGTATTATTGGGATTGAATTTTTTCTGGTAACTCGTAGGTAATGGATGAAACCTTCCAAGTACCTTCTTCTTCACTTAATAAGACCGCTTCTATACCTGAAATCCGGGACACAGGACCTTCTTCCTCATCTGTTCGTTCTTCCCATACGTACCAATTTCCATCTATGTATTTTACGTTAGTAGACTCATCATACATAAAAAATGGAATGTAGTGTGGTGCGAAGTCCGATCCAAATGTGATATATCCGCCCTCAACTTCATATATATTTTCCTTTATGAAGCTTGCTGTTAGATCCTTTGTGAAATACTGTGACAGCTTGTCATTAATCTGTTTCTTCGATTGTGGTTTTTCACTTAATGATACTTGGGTACGAAAGGCATCTTCCACAAGAGACAATGCGTTATCTTCAGTAAATTCTGATGCCTTGGTTTGACTTACTTGCCCACATGCCGCTGTAACGAGCCCTACAATAAGAAATAATAGCCATAATTTTTTCATTTCCATTTGCTTTCCCTCCCTTAATAAACTTGTTGAAATTATTGTAGCAATGGAAAATTGTCGATTGGTTATCATTTGTTCGTTAAATCCTAACAAGGACTGACATATATTTTGGTTTGGTTGTAAAATTCCCCCTATTGGTGTCAGTCAAACACAAAAATTAATGGTACATTTAACCAAAAGGGTGCCGCATGATTTCATGCGGCACCCTTTTAATTATGATAAATAGCGAATGGACCAATAAATAATAAACAGTGTAATGAGAATGGTGGCAATTAAGATAGACAAGAAAATAGGATTCCGAATATAAGGATGCTCCTTCACAACATCCGGTATATCTGTATCATATTCACCTTTCAGCCGCTTTTCCTGCCCAGCCAGTTTAAAGGTATACACTAACGAATAACCTGCTATCCCTATAACAATCAGGGCAAGCACGATCATATATATACTCATCATAGCCCCTCCTTACAAAAATGTCCTTAAGAATAATTTGTCCTAATAGGAAAAGGCTATGCAAGAAAAGCGGAAGGGCTTTGACCAGAGGCGACAAGCATAAGACGATGCTGACAGAAAGGCGCATTTTTGCCTTTTTGTCAGCTTTGGCTTATGACCTCGAGCCTCTAAGCCCTGTAGCTGGACATCAAGAAAAGCGGAAGGGCTTTGACCAGAGGCGACAAGCATAAGACGATGCTGACAGAAAGGCGTATTTTTGCCTTTTTGTCAGCATCGTCTTATGACCTCGAGCCTCTAAGCCCTGTAGCTGGACATCAAGAAAAGCGGAAGGGCTTTGACCAGAGGCGACAAGGATAAGAAGTGGCTGAAAGAAAGGCGTCAAGGGATTTAAAAGATCAAACCATCCTCCTCAAATAGAAATTCATACGAAAGATCCATAAATAAATATAATCCATTGCCAAATGGAAAGGAGTAAGTCCGGATGGATTCGCCTGAATCAATATCGCAGTAGATGTCCGATAATAAACCTTTCTTATTAATCCTCATACGAATGATATTTTCAAGAAAGTACGGGCGCCAGCTCCAGTTCTTTCCTTTGTACCTTGGTTCTATGTGCCACTTTTGATCAGTTTTTACTACGTTACTTGTCACTTGGAAGCCATTTTCATCACAAATGTATAACCGGAAGCATTTGTCGGTAAAATACTTCCCCAAGTCAAAGAGTATGTCATCGAACTCGGTACTTTGTTTTTTTATCATCATCAGCTTTTGACTTATTTCTTTATGTAGGACGTCTGCGAATTCATATCCTGCTTCAAGATGCTTCTTCTCATATCGAATATAGTCCTGACATTTTTCCTTCAATTTCTCTTTTAGGATATCCGGCTTCAAAAATGAGTCTGACGGGTGCTGCAGGTAATACCCTTGATAATAACGACCACCGTTCAACCAGGCAAACTGCAGTTGAAAGTTGATTTCGATATTCTCAAATAAGAGGGATGCCCCTATCTTTCTCGCAAGCATTGACAAACTGTACAATATATCTTTATAGACTTTATTCCCCGCATCATTTCTCAGTTGGTATAAATCCACTTTCAATATATCAGGTGAGAATTGAGATAGCCGGTCCAGCTGACCGCTGTTTCCGCCAACGTTATCAATCGCTATCTTAATTCCATATGTTTTGTAATACAGAAGCAAATGAACAAGCTGATCGAAGTCCCCGACGAACGTTTTTTCAGACAGCTCAATTACCGTCCTGTTCAAATCCAAACCCTTTTTTTCGTAATCTTGAAGTAGCTCCAGAAAGGATTCCCCGTGGTCCAGCATCAATAGCCTTGCATCTCGGTTTAAAAAGATGTATCCCTCTTGTTCCTCACTAATAAACTTACACAGTGCCAGTCTGGTTACCCGTTCATCCACTTCCACTTTATATTCATCGGGTATCTCTTCATCTCCAAAGAATGGTCCGAGACTCTCAATGATTCCTTCATCGACTTCCATTCTCCCTAATACCTCGTAGCCGATGATTTTATGTTCATCCGCACTGAAAATCGGTTGAAAGTACGGAATCACTTTTTCAATATTGGTTAATACTTCTAATGCGTCCATGCGCACTCCCCCACCATTACTCATGTTTTTTTGCATAATTATAACACAACTATACAGTGGAATTGAAAAGACATAAATAAAAAAGCTTTCCCTGCACTGCCGTTTTAACATATGCGGGAAAGCCATTTATCTTTCGTTCATATTTTATCTTATATTAGAACGGAAATTGATTTAGCCATTGGCCCCCGTCCATTGTGATGCACTCTCCGTTTATATACGCCGCTTGATCTGACGCAATAAAGTAAGCAAGTCCCGCAATCTCTTCCGGTGTTCCTAATCGTTTTAACGGGACACTATCAATCGTTCTTTTCGCTGCCTCATCAGATATCCAAAGCTTATCGGCCCCACCGGTTCTTTCGATTGGTCCTGGTGCAATGGCATTTGTACGAATACCGTATTTATGCCCCCACTCAACGGCAAGTGTGCGGGTTAACGATAAGACTCCGGCTTTCGCAGCCGCAGAATGAGCCACACCTGCACCTGCATTCCAAGCGTAAGTGGCGACCATATTAATGATGGACCCCTTTTGATTGTTCTCAATCCAATAATTCCCTACAGCATGTGAGCACAGGAACGTTCCATTTAGGACGATATCAATAACAGATTTCCATCCATTAGGAGTGAGCTTTTCCGCCGGACAGATAAAATTTCCTGCTGCATTGTTTATGAGTACATCGATTTTGCCAAACTTCTCAGCAGTAAATTCAACCATCGCCTTTACGTGTTCCTGTTCCCTGACATCCATTTGAAAGACTTCAATCTTTCCATCAAGACCCGAAAACTCATCTTTCACCGATTGTAGTCGTTCTTCATTTCTCCCTGTTACGACGACGCTTGCACCAGACTCGACGAAGTGCTTCGCCATATATTTCCCCATACCATTCGAACCGCCTGTTACAATTACAACTTGTTGTTCTCCCATATGTAACTCCCCCTTAATTATGAATGAATATTCACTCATAATTTTATCATATAGTGATGCGTTGCAACCATTTTAAATATAAAAAAGACCGATTTTTAAGAAAATATCTTCTTCTTAAAAAATCAGCCTTAAAAATCAGCTATCCGGATTGTTAACAATAGTATCGTGTAATTGTGCCAACGCCTTAATAATGGTTTTATTTCTCTTATATCCTTTTGCTTCAACAGAAACATTATTATATGAAACGACTACCTGACCTAAAGATCGAGGAGTTTTAAAGCCAAAAATATATGCTTTAATCGTTCCTCTATCGGTAGGGAGAAATAGGATTTCCATACGTTTTGTCTTTTTCATAATCCCTCTCCTTAATAAAGCATTCGGAACTCTGATTCACACGGATTTCGATCCTAATATGCCTGTCTATGAATCTTTTACTCTCCTCACTTTAAAATAAGTCATAGGAACTACTCTGTCAAACATTTCATCGCATTTACCAGACGTATGTGAACAAGAATGAAAATAAAACGTATCATCAAATGACAGGTTGCTCAAGTAGTGGGGCAAGAACGTTACATAAGAACAAATTGCTGTTACTCGATTTCCTTTGGGCAGATCGGTTTACTAAAGAAGTAGCCTTGGGCTTTTTGGCAGTTCGCCTCTTTAAGAAAATCAACTTGTCCCTCACTTTCTACACCTTCTGCAATCACCTCAAGACCCAGGCTATGTGCAAGATGGATGATGGTAGTCGTTATGGCAGAATCCTTCTGATTCATTCCTATCTCTTTCACAAACGATTGATCGATCTTCAAGATATCAATGGGAAATTGTTTCAAATAATGCAGTGAGGAATATCCTGTTCCAAAGTCATCCACCGAAATGTACACTCCAAGATTTTTAAGCTTCCTCAGCATTTTTAATGTTTGTTGAGTATCTTGCATGGCTCCCTCCGTAATTTCAATTTCTATGCAAGAAGCGGGAAGATTATACGTTGATAAATAAAAATCAATGGTATCTACTAATTGCTCCTGAAGAAATTGCTTGGGAGATATGTTGATAGCCACACGTACCATCTTATATCCTTTGTATAGCCACTTTTGCAACTGCATACACACTTGTTCCAGTACCCATTCGCCAATTTGATGTATCAATCCTGTTTCTTCTGCCAACGGAATAACTGTGCAGGGGATACAAACCCAAATTTGCCGTTGTTCCAGCGAACTAACGCTTCGAAGCTATCAATGGTACCTGTAGGTAAGTTTACCTGTGGCTGATAGTGGACGTATAGCTCTCCCTTCTCTATGGCTCTTCTCAGATGTGCTTCCATAATGATATAATTCGGAATACTTGATTTCATATGCGTCTGATAAAAACGATAATGGGCGCGTCCTTTTTCTTTGACTTCAAAAAGGGCTTGAGCTGCTTTTTGAATGAGTGAATTAGAATCATATCCATCTGCAGGATAACGGCTGATCCCAATCGAAGGAGAGATGTAAAATTCCTGCCCATCTATTGTGAAAGGGTCTATGAACAGTGCCAAGATTTCCCTCGCTTTCGTCTTGGTATCTTCAAAACCACTATTCTTCAACAGAAAAATAAATTCATCCCCCCCTTGTCTGTATAATAAACATTCTTCGTTCGTCAGGGTTAGCAAACGGTCTGTGATTTTTTTGAGAAACCGGTCTCCTCCCTTTAATCCAAGGGTATCATTTACAAATTTAAACCGGTCTAGATCCAGGTATAAAAGCGAGAGCTCTAACCTCTTTCTTCCATATTATGAATGATCAAAGGGACATGATCATCCAGTGCTCTCCTGTTCCAAAGACCAGTTAATTGATCATGCAGAGCCATATAATGGATCATTTCATTCTGTTCATGATGCTTGGTTATATCCTTAACGATAATATAACAGCCGTCACACTTTTCTTTTACGACGATGGGAACCATTTTCAGCTGGGTTATTTTCTCCTCTCCGGCTTCGTTCAGAAGAAGACTATAATCAATCGTAGTAGGAGTTCCCAAAAGTGTGTGAATTAGTGATTCTGTCAGTAGTTTCTCATTTTGAGAGTGAAATAAATCATAGATTTTCATATTAACTAAGTTTTCTTTTGAATAGCCTGTCAATGAGCAGCCTGCTCCGTTAGATTCCTTGATGACACCTTCTCCGTCCAGAATGAATATGGCATCCAGATTATGCTCGATAATGGATTTATAGCGTTCTTTCGCTTTCACTAATTTCTTCTTCTCCAGAATGGACGAAGTTATATTTCTCGTAATGGAAACAACATACTCTACTTTTCCATATCCATCCTTGGTGTCAGTATGGATTCGTTCACGACCTGACTTCCATTCGTATGAAAAAAAGTATCCTGAAAGGTGACGCTCTCACCCTTTTGAACAAGTTGGGTGTATTTCTCCTGTAAATCAGTAGCCATCTCGAATGAAATCACTTCCTCCAAAAGGCGCCACATATCCCTATTCTGAATGGATGTGTACCTTTTGGCTGATTCATCTATCTATAGGTACCTGAAAGAAGGTCCTCTTCAACCTTCATAATGAAAATCAAATCATGTATATAATCTAAAATAAGTTCTTTCAATACAGTATCAAGGACCTGTTGATCTTGATTGCTGGTGCCTTATAATAGTAGTCCAATTCATGGATTCGTCATCCTTTTAGCCTTCTGTCATTTTCTACATAATGTATCCTCCTTATATTTTACTAGTTAATCCAAGAATTTCCTACATTCTTATAAGAATATTCGTTATTTTCTTCACCTCTTGGTACTTTATACCTACATTCCGCTCCATTCGTCTGCCTATTATATGTGAGACAGGCGCGCAGTCCGAATGTGAACCATACACTAATGTGAATAGAGAGAGGAGGTTTATTGTATATGTATCAACACGCATATTACCCATACCACGGTTATCCACAGTTTAGAAGAGGAGATCAGCGCTTCTTCCCATTCTTTGGATTACCGTTTATAGCTGGTGGGTTAGCTGGGTTGGCCATTAGCCCGTTCCTTTTCAACAGACCTTGCTACGGTCCTGCTTGCTATCCACCTTATTCGCCTTATGGAGGGTATCCTTACCCTGCTTACCCACAACCCTACGGGGGAAATAATATCCAATCTTCACCGTACAACTTTACAGAGAATATTAATATATACCCCCAAAGATAAACAAAAGGCTCACCTGAAAATGTAAGAGTTACATTCTTTAGGTGGAGCCTTTATGATATTTACCCTCTACAACTTTCACCCTGAGGCCTGGATACCCTGTCTAATCCTCGTAAAGTAACGCAATATTTCCTCCTGGCATAGAAATGGACCTGTCAAAATATTACTAACTTCCAACAAGAAACTCCCCACCGTACCTTTCCAATCCCATAAAAAGGAGGTATAATGGAGATTAATACAATAGAAAGGAGCTAATAACTTGAGGAATACTAGTAAATCTACCCCTTCTTCCACATCCGTAATTACCCTCTCTCAAGCTATTTTCACTGTGAATCGTCATGCGAAAACAGCAGGTAACCCAAAATACTTATATTCATTAAAAAAACGAGCCTTAATGAAAATGATTCGGGAAGGTAAGGCGAAGAAAGTTGGACTTCACTTTTCCAACAACCCAAAGAATAGTCAACAACAATCCGACGTATTGATTGATTGCGGAGATTATACCTTTCATATCCCTGCAACAAAGGAAGATTTCAAGGAATTGCCTCATCTGGGTTCACTTGATCATTCGTTAAGAAATCCTAAATGTAAAATGGGACTTCAGCAGGCTAAAGGGATTTTAGAACATTATACAGGGATGTCTGATCGTAATGAACAGCCACGTAAACCCGGGAAGAGCAGTTATCAAAAACCTGTTTTTAAAAAGTTGGGCGACAGCTTCTTTTAATGCTCAAAGATTTTAGCGGATTAACGCATATATGTCATAAAGGGTTCAGACAAATGTCTGAACCCTTTATGATTATCCTCGATCTCATTTGATTCTACAATATATGTTGATCAATTTTCAAAATCAAATCAGTAATTTCGGGTTTACTGATTTGATCTTCTGCTCCGACCATCTCACCTTTATGTTTTAAATCATTTGTAATCAGTGAAGAAAAAATGATGACTGGGAGTTTGTTGAGCTTAGAATGACTTTTGATTCTTTTGGTCAAATGATGTCCGTCCATTTGCGGCATTTCAATATCTGTAATGACAAGCTGAACTGACTGTTGAACATCGTGAGTTCCCTCAACAAGTGATTCCAGATAATTGAATGCATCGGCCCCATTTTCAAAAAATTCAACTTCTTCATATCCTGCTTCACTCAACGTATCATTCAAAAGTTTGCGGAGTAAAGGGGAATCCTCAGCAGCAACAATCTTCTTATTCCTTCTCTGCCTTGGTCCTAACTTCTTTACTTGTTCCACCCGGATCCCTGTATCAGGATTGATTTCCAGCATGATACTCTCAAAATCCAGTAACAATATCATTGATTCGTTTCGCTTGATGACCCCTATTATTCCGGAATGTACACCAGAATACATTTCTGAAGGCTTCTCTATTTGATTCCAGGAAATGCGATGAATTTGAGTAACGTTATGTACATGAAAAATGACTTTCTGTTGATTAAACTCAGCAACAATGTACTTTGAATGAGATGTTTCCTCCTCTTTCACTCCAAGTACCCTAGCCATATCGATTACTGGAAGTACCTCTCCCCTCAATTGAATGAGTCCTTTCACGTGAGGATGAGAATGGGGAATAGGGATGCAAGGAGTTGGTTGGATAATCTCCTTCACTTTAATTACATTGATACCAAATTTATTGTGATGAACTTCAAATTCAACAATTTCAAGTTCATTGGTCCCGCTTTCAAGAAGAATACTGTTTGATTGATTCAATTATTTTCGTCCTTCCATACAAACATGAGTATTTGCCTATTTGCCTTACTCTTCTTATATCGAACATTTGAGAAACATGTTTACAGGTAATCATGAAAAAAAGTCGTCAGACCCTTCCTGAGAGGAGATTTTTTCAACTTTTTCAACCCTCGCTTTCTTTACCGTGACCTAAATGGTAATAGAAAATGATTCCCTATGCATACTAAGTGGAGGAGGTGTATATATGACCGATCGAAGGGACTTAGAGAACCGTAGCCTGCCTGATTTTGATGAAATTAGTGACCACATCCTTCCCTCACAAAACAATCTTCCCATTGTTGCTTTCGGGAAGAATGCTGATGGAAAAGATGAACCCGATGAACTTTCTTATTTCGAGGGACAAAGGAGAATAAATCAGGAGCACCGTGAAAACCCTCAAAAATAAAAAAAATAGCGATTGAAGACTTCCCTTCAATCGCTTTTTCAATTATACTCCCCGCTTGTTGCCCCACACCAAAGTATGCAGCTGCGGGAGCACCCGCACATGATTTAATTCTTCGTTCCCACAAACCTTTTCAATGAGCGCTTCATAATCCAATAATAAATTTGACAAAAGCTTTGGTGTATCTTCTTCAGAAACAGAAGGGTTACCTGTCTGAATATAGAATGGAACGTCAGGGTAGAGTTTATGAATCTTAGTGGCGTATTCCAGATCTTTATCATCAAACACTACAACTTTTAAGCTAAATTGTGAGCCATTTTCAATTAAACGGTGAACAATGAAATTCAGCTTCTCAAAATCAGTCTCCATTTTCGAACTTGGAGGCTTTGGTGAAAGTGTCAGGTCATCTATATCATAGAACCAATCCTGCCAGCGGCTACCTTGCGTCTCTAAGGCCGACGCTATGCCATTCTCCTTTAAGATCTCGATAAGCTCCTTCAAATGAGCCAACAGAGCAGGATTACCACCGGAAATGGTTACATGAGAGAAGTTGTTTCCACCGACTTCTTTTAGCCTGTTCCACACTTCTTCAGCCGTCATAAGCTGAATATCCTCTTTCGCAGAACCATCCCACGTAAATGCAGAATCACACCATGAACAACTATAATCACATCCTGCAGTTCGGACAAACATCGTCTTTTGACCTATTACCATACCTTCACCCTGAATGGTTGGACCAAACACTTCTAATACAGGGATTTTCTTCATGATTGTCTCACCTTTGGTCTGTAAATGACGTAACTTGTCGGTGTTTCTCTTAAAAATACTTGAAGGCATTTAGGTTGGTGAGGCAGTGTGTCTAAATGAGCCTGAATGATTTCCCACATCACCTTCGCTACAACTTCAGTGGTCGGGAACACATTGCCGTTTTCTGCAGAAAACAATTCATCTTCGTTCATGACTTTATGATCAAAGCGCTTATGAATCAGCTTTTTGATGTGTTGGAAATTAATAAGAAATCCGGAATCATCAAGCTGATCCCCTCCAATAGTAATATTGGCAAAGTACGTATGACCATGGATATCCTGACAGCTTCCTGCATCCACATGTGGAATATAATGGGCTGCCGCAAAATGCATATCTTTATTTAATTCAAATTCATAAGTGTGGTCAGGAGTCGGGTAGATTTGTTGTATCATCATCCTTCTCCCCCTTTTTTTGCACTTTTATATTCTTCCAGCCCTTTATGCCTAAGCTCACATGCAGGGCACTCACCGCACCCGCTGCCTTTTATCCCATTGTAGCAAGTGAGTGTATTTTCCTGTACATAACGGAAGGCACCTAAATCATCTGCCATTTCCCACGTTTGTGCCTTATTGATCCACATTAGTGGAGTATGGATCACAAACTGATCATCCATGGATAGATTGAGGGAAACATTCAAGGATTTCACAAAAATATCACGGCAATCAGGATAACCGCTGAAATCCGTTTCACATACACCTGTTACAATATGCCTCGCTCCGATTTGCTTCGCTAATATGCCTGCAAATGACAGGAATAATAGATTTCTTCCAGGAACGAATGTAGATGGTAATTCACCATCCTGATGAGTGATTTCCTCATCTTCCCGTGTTAAAGCGCTTGGTGCCAATTGATTTAATAAACTCATATCTAATACATGGTGAGGCACTTTAAGATCCTCTGCAATCCCTTTTGCACAGTCCAGCTCTGCAACATGCCTCTGACCGTAGTTAAATGTCACCGCTTCTACTTTTTTAAATGCTTTCTTTGCCCAAAATAAACACGTTGTACTATCTTGACCTCCGCTGAATACGACTAACGCTTTCTCTGTGTTCATAAAAGGTTCTCCTTTCTTTTCTACAGGCTCTTTTGCCATGAAAAGAAGAAAGAGATTCTGTGATACCCTATAACATTGGCTTTAAAGCCGTCATTAACAAAAAATAACGACACCTAAGGATGCCGTTTTCCTTAGTTTTTTATAGAGGGTTGTGCTAGAACCTCTCGAGACTTATCAATAATCCCAATTCTTCTTCTTTTATCCTCAATTAATATAACGTTTTTTCTCAAAAAAATCTACCGTTTACGGGAATTTCATGAGAAAATTCATCTCCATCGTGACCAGATCTCTCATAATGGTAACAGATGAAAAAAGCAGAACACCTTTATGGAGTCACTGCTTTTTTAGCTTGATTATTTTAAACGAAGGAGCCTTCTTCGTTTTCTCCGTTTTTTCGTGCTGAACCTGAGCCAGCCTATTTTCATAAAGAAACCAAACATGATCAGTGCTATGATACCCATAACCCCGAGAACGATAAAGTATCCGCTTCGCTCATCGAGTTCCGGCATATAGACAAAGTTCATCCCATACAGACCCGCAATAAACGTAAGAGGCATAAAAATCGTCGTAATGACGGTTAAGGTCATCATGATATTATTCATTTTATCTGAGTTAATGGATAAATAATTATCCCGGATATCTGATGAAAATTCACGATACGATTCAAGCATCTCGACAAGCTTAATTAAATGATCGTACACATCATTAAAATATAGCTGCTCTTCTTTGAGTGCATTCAATCTGCCGGAATTGCTGATACGATATAATAAATCCCTCATGGGAACGAGGGTTCTTCTTAACTTTGACATATCATGACGAATATCGAATAATTCATCCATCAGATCACTATCCGCATCTTCATTCGTGTTATCTTCTATTTTATTGAGGCGATCTTCAATACCATATACGAGGGGAAAATAATCGTCCACTAACCGGTCAACAATTCCATGCATGATCTTAAAAGGACTGAGCTGATCCCCTTCTTGCTGAACTTTTTCCCATACATTATTTAATTCCCTCACAGGTTGTTTATGGAAGGTAACGATAAAACTTGCGTTCACAAACATATTCACTTCGTGAGAATCCAGCGTTTTCTGATTAATGGCATGAAGAAGGACAAATATGTATTGATCATAAAAATCGAGCTTAGCCCGCTGACTGAAATCGTCCAGGCAATCCTCTATCGCAAGTGGATGGAATCGAAAATACAGCTTAAGTAACCGAATATCCTTGCTGGTCGGCTCTGAAAAATCCACCCAATACCATTTAACACCTTTTTCTTTTATTCTGGATAAGGGAACATTCTGTTCAATTTCCCCATTTTCCATAATAATACTTGTACGAATCATATGGCTCTCCCTAACTGACATTTATTTTTTTATCTTTTCCCTTTTTCTTCACCATTCAAACAAAATCACTACGTAAATGCTGGAATTAATGATAAAATATGAATCAAATTATTAAAGTAGGTGTACGTATTGGAACAGTATATTAACCCTCGGATCAAGGACATCCAGATATCAGGTATTCGAAAGTTTTTTAATATGGTAGCAGACATAGACGACATCATTTCCCTGACAATCGGTCAGCCGGATTTCCCCACCCCACAACATGTCAAAGACGCGGGTAAGGCTGCCATTGATGATGACTTCACTTCCTATACCCATAATGCAGGATTTCTCGAACTACGAGAAGCCGCGGCTTCATATGTAAAAGAAAAATATAATGTACATTATAACCCTGTAAATGAGGTCATAGTCACAAACGGCGCTTCTCAGGGGATCGATGTGATCCTTCGTACGATCCTATGCGAAGGAGATGACTGCCTTATCCCGGGACCTGTGTACCCAGGCTATGAACCGATCATTACACTTTGTGGTGCTAATCCCGTACATATTGATATCACACAAAATGATTTTAAGTTGAATGCCGCTCTTATTGAGGAGAGCTTAACTCCTTCTACAAAATGTGTTATATTACCTTATCCATCCAATCCAACAGGGGTAAGCCTATCCAAAGCAGAATTAAAAGAGATTGCCGACTTGCTTAGAAATAGAAATATCTTTGTGTTAGCTGATGAAATTTATAGTGAGCTTACCTTTGATGATTCGCATTATTCCATTGCCGAATATTTAAGAGAACAGACCATCGTCGTCAATGGTCTATCTAAATCACATAGTATGACCGGTTGGAGGATCGGACTGGTATTCGCTCCAGAATCGATTTCTAAGCATCTAATAAAGGTTCACCAGTACAATGTTTCCTGTGCTTCTTCCGTCTCTCAGAAAGCTGCCTATGAAGCACTTACAGTTGGAAAAGATGATGCTGAAAAAATGAAGAAAGAATATAAAAAACGAAGGGACTATGTATATAGCCGATTAATTGAGATGGGATTTGAAGGAATCGTCAAACCCGATGGAGCCTTCTACTTTTTCGTGAAGATACCAGATCAAATTCTTTTGAGTTCATTTGACTTCTCGTTGGCTCTTGCCCAAGAGAAGAAAGTGGCTGTCGTTCCTGGTGATGCTTTTTCCCAGTTCGGCGAAGGATACTTTCGACTATCCTATGCCTGCTCCATGGACCAGCTGACAGAAGGACTCGACCGTATTCACTCCTTCATCCAAACCTGACAAGAGGGACGGACCTTGTATAACAAGGTCCGTCCCTCTTCATGTTCACTCTTTATATTCACCATTATTTTTAGGTGCTTTTTCTTTTTTGGCTTTGTCTTTGTGTATTTTGTTTGTTGCCGCACTTCCGATTTCGTGGGCAAATTCCGCATTGATCTTAGAAGAATCGAATCCTTTTTTGTTCTTCTGTTGTGGATCATTCTTTTTTGTACGCTTCGCCATTATTTATTCACCCCTTTTATTGATCATGCTTATCCTTCAATGGATCAGCATAAGCATAAGATTATTATTCACTTTCTTCTTTTTCACTATACGAATCAAGTTCCGGAATAAAAATAGCAAAAAAAAGAACCAACCCAGTTAACTGAGTTGGTTCAAAAAAAGGAAAAGGGGGTGTTAGTGAGAAATTAATCTCCAATTTCATGCTTAATTATAGAATACCCGCTTTCCAGAATGATAAACCGCTCTTCTGAAAAAATTTCGATTTTTTCCAGAAGAAAAGTTATTTCAGTAAAACACTTTAAAAAAGCGCTTTCATAACGTATAATAAACAAGTAAATTCTGAGAAGTGAGGTTCTGACATGTATATGAAAGAACAGTATGTTTTCAGAAACGATCAAATTTATAAAGCTGTTATCAGAAATTATTGCAAGGATGATTTCGACGACTTGATATCCGTTCAAAAAAGAGCATTCCCACCTCCCTTCCCATCAGAATTATGGTGGAATAAAGACCAACTCGCACATCATTTGTCTCATTTTCCTCTTGGCGCTATTTGTGTGGAAGTTGACGGGAAATTAGTAGGGAGTATGACAAGCTTAATTGTCGACTTTGATCCGTTAAAGCCGGACCATACGTGGGAAGACATAACTGATGATGGATATATCCGGACTCACAATGAGAATGGAAATTCATTGTATGTGGTGGATCTATGTATCGACCCTGATTATAGGGGATTTAAGCTTGGAAAGGTCTTGATGAATGCCATGTTTGAGATTGTAGTTCATTTAAGATTGGATCGCTTACTTGGCGGCGGTCGGATTCCATCCTATCATAAAGTGTCCAAAGATTTTCCGATTGAGGATTATATACAGAAATTAACGAGTGGAGAATTCAAGGATCCTGTCATTACGTTTCTTCTGCAAACAGGACGCACTCCATTAAAAGCGGTTAAAGGGTATCTGAAGGATGAAGAATCATGTGACTATGGAGTATTAATGGAATGGAAAAATCCTTTTAAAAGTTCAAGGTTCTAGCGCATTTTGCAAAAATAAAATCCCAGAAAAAGAAAATAGGGATTGAAAGAACAATACGTTCCTTCAATCCACAAGAAAGGGGGAAATGAGAATGAAAAGGCCCAAATGGTGTGCCTTATTCTTCACAGATATAATCCCCTCATTTCCACCATCTAAACCTAAATTCATTCCATTGATGTCGCTTTTTTCACAGCAGAAATGACAGCATCATTGGTGTCTAATTGTAGTGCTTGCTCTGCCAGTTCTTTCATTTCAGCACGATTCAACTGACGGATTTGAGAACGTGCGCGTAAGATCGATGTAGCACTCATAGAGAACTCATCCAAACCTAATCCCAGAAGGATTGGTACAGCAATCTCATCTCCAGCCATTTCACCACACATACCTGCCCATTTCCCTTCTTTATGAGCCGCATCAATCACCATTTTGACTAGACGTAAAATGGCAGGGTTATACGGTTGATATAAGTAGGAAACTCGCTCATTCATGCGGTCGGCAGCCATTGTGTACTGAATTAAATCATTTGTTCCGATAGAGAAGAAATCTACTTCCTTAGCAAAAACATCCGCCATTACAGCAGTTGATGGAATTTCTACCATGATTCCTACTTCAATATGATCAGCTACTTTCGTACCATTCTCAAGAAGAGCTTTTTTCTCTTCTTCAAGGATGGCTTTCGCTTCTCTGAACTCTTGAAGATTTGAAATCATCGGGAACATGATTTTCAGATTTCCAAATGGGCTGGCCTTTAATAACGCTCTAAGCTGAGTACGGAAGATATCCTGTTCATCCAGACAAAGTCGGATTGCACGATACCCGAGGAATGGATTCATTTCTTTTGGCAGATTTAAGTAAGGAAGCTCTTTATCTCCACCGATGTCAAGGGTACGAACCACTACAGGTTTCCCTTCCATACCTTCTAATACAGCCTTATAAGCTTCGTATTGCTCGTCTTCGGACGGTAATTCGTCACGACCCATGTATAGGAATTCTGTACGATACAGACCTACACCTTCTCCGCCGTGATTCTTCACCCCTTCAAGATCCTTAGGTGTCCCAATGTTAGCAGCAAGTTCAACATGATCCCCATCCTTGGATACCGTTGGTTCATTGACAAGCTTCGCCCATTCAGCTTTTTGTTCTTCATATCGGGAATGCTCTTTCTTATACTCTTCGATGACTTCCTGAGTCGGATTAATATGTACTTCTCCACTTAATCCATCAATGATGATCATGTCACCATTTTCAACAGAGGAAGTAATGGATTTCGTTCCCACTACAGCTGGAATCTCCATTGAACGGGCCATAATGGCCGAGTGAGATGTTCTTCCACCGATATCTGTTGTAAATCCTTTAACAAATTCACGGTTTAATTGTGCCGTATCAGAAGGTGTTAGATCCTCTGCGATCACAATCACTTCTTCTGTCACCATGCTTGGATTCGCAATCTGCACGCCCAACAGGTGTGAAAGGACACGCTTTGTCACGTCACGAATATCCGACGCACGTTCTTTCATGTATTCATTGTCCATGGATTCAAACATGGATACAAACATATCCGCTGTTTCTTTAAGGGCGAATTCAGCGTTTACATTTTCAGATTTCACTTTGTCTTCGATTGGTGTCAGTAGTTCTGGGTCGCTTAGGACAAGAAGATGCGCTTCAAAGATTTGAGCTTTATCTTCACCTAAATCAACTCTTGCTTTATCACGGATCGCTTCAAGCTCTGACTTTGACGTCGCAATAGCTTCCTGGAAGCGTGATACTTCCTGTTCCGCATTGTCTACGTTTTTCTTTTCAAAGCTTAGGTCGGGTTCAACTAAGCGATACGCTTTCGCTATGGCAATACCATTTGATGCCGCAATTCCTTTTAAAAGACTGGACATTACTCAGCTAAACCTTCTTTGTTCAATGTTTCTTGTAAGCTGTTTAACGCTTCTTCTTCATCGCTACCTTCAGTAATGATTGTGATTTCTGCACCTTTACCAACACCTAAAGACATTACACCCATGATTGATTTCAAGTTTACTTTCTTTTCTTTGTATTCTAGATGTACATCGCTGTCGAATTTGCTTGCCGTTTGAACTAGTAGAGTTGCCGGACGAGCGTGAATTCCTGTTTCAGCTGTAACTGTAAATGTTTTTTGTGCCATGTAAATCGACTCCTTAATTTATCTTGTTTTTGGTTGCTTCATTAAAGTAATGGATTATGTAGAATACGTCAACTATTTCTAGTAAATAATCCATTCCTACTATAAAGCTGTTCAATAAAAAAGAATAGCATGCAATGAAGATATACACAATTGTAAAGCTTGATTTTTTTAGTATTTCATAAATTTGCCACTGTTATGAACCTATTTATGTAAAATTTCATGTTTATTCATCAAAAAAAACTGACTCTTTAAATTCCCCTGTGATGTGGGGGGGAATCTTTAGTATGAGCCAGTTTAGTCAACATGATACTATTCTCTTTCTACCGCTTCAGATTTTGCTTTCATGATATTGTAGCCGATTTTTGCTTTTATGACCGTGCCTTTCAGTGTCATTTCATGATCTTCAGAGGTGTTTGTATAAACGTTTACTAAGTCACATATGCACCGAGAGAATAATTCTGAGAGTTGTTTTAATTCCTGCACCTCGTGCTTGCCATCCTCTTTCATTAATTCTTCTATGACATCTATGACTAGACTTTTCACTCTAAGTGCCTGTTCTGTTTGGTAATTCATGTAGCACTCTCCCCTTCCCTGTCATTCTTTCTCTATCATATGCAGGTAAAAACTAGATTAGAACAGGAGTGTCATATGGTATCAATACATTTAACTGGGCATCTTGAATCTTATTATAATAGACCTTTCCTTCATCTGGTATATTCATTTTATTCAGCAATTTTAGAAGAGTAGTCTTTCCCGCACCGCTTTCACCTTTGAGGCTGGTTGTTCGGTTTTTAGGTTATCTCCATGTATCGATGCTTACTATATATATTACTTTCTCTAAGTGAAACAACACTATCTTCACCTCTCATATATTCACATTTATCATACCCAAAAGTCGCATGAAATAAAGAAGCTGAAGCTCGGAAGGAGAACTTCCTGCATCAGCTTCATTCATGTGAGGTATTTAAGGATTCGATGTGTTCCCGGACTCGTTTTGTAAAAAAATCCACTTCATCCTGTTCCGGAACTCCACGTCCATATCTCACACGTTCGTATATAGTGAGAAATCGGGCACTTTCCTCCAACTCAATTCTAGTGAACCAAGCTTGGACGTTTTCATTCGGAAGTCTGCCCACTTCATTCTTGTAAGCTTCTTCTTCTAACATTTTCATCGATTTCCTGATGGCGTCCCTTGCTATAGAATATTCGACCTGCTCTCTTTGATTTGGAGTATCACCCGCTCCTGCTGCCCGGGTCGTCATGACAGGTGTTGTTCCCCCACTCGTAGATAAATGTAAGGACGTTTTTCTTTTCTTGATCAAATAAATGATAGCAAAGCAAACTAATAGTCCCAGCAATGCCTCATCCAACCATGAAAAAGAAAGTCCATCCCCCAGGGTAGACAGTTGTGATTCATCATAAACCTGTTGTTCATTCTCATTTCCGTCTCCTTTTTCCGGATTATTTTCAAAAAACTTCATGATCGAATCCCTTAATTTAATCAAAATACTAAAGATCGGGTTAACTAAAAAGGAGAATAGCCAAAACACCTTTTCAAGCAGCCAAAAGACTCCCTGGCTGACCACTGAACTAAAAGCTGCTAGTATCCCCCCGATTAAAAACACAGTGAAAAGGAGGGCAAAAGGTTTATATATACTCTTATTTACTCCTTTACTTTCACTGGCCAACATCCTTTGAATCGAGGTTAAGGTCCCAACGGACGCGAAAAATAGAAATAGCAGACTGTATACCAGATAGGTGTTTTCCAACTGTCTGAGGGATCCCGAGAATAAAGAAACAGCAGAGATAAGAAGAAAAATCAATACGTTACCACTGCTGATTTCAATTGATGGGTCCTTGATCTGTAGATAAGAGCTGATCTTCCAGTGCAGATAGATCGTAGCGGGAAGCAAAACCCACCAGGATGCCGAGAAAAATAAGGTTCCAGTTCCAATCCCCAAGGCAAATACTGCATATAACAGAAGATGATTAAAGCTCTGCATTTTGATGGATATGGCCATGTAAGTCACTACCAACACCAACATCATCGCAAAAGCCGGCACGTATTGATTCAACACGACGTCACCTGTAAATAGAAACGTAATGGTCAAAAGGACAAACAGAAGATCAATGCCTGCATACAGTCCCATTTTGATAAAAAGCATTTGTTTATGTTTCGTTAGGAAGGAATTTTCAACGAACGATTCCATAATGTGACGACTCCTTCTTCTTCTTCTAAGCTCAGCTTAAAGATATGCGGATGGCCTTTACCAATATTTTGCAATAACTCCTCTTCCCTTGACCCAAGCGAACCGGCAACAATAAAAACGCAAGGTACCAGTCTGCGTAGATACAAATGCTGGAGGACGATGTGGAAGGGCATGGTGAATTCATCGGTTGATAATGTAGCTAAAAGCTCCAGCCCTCTCTGCCGGTGCTTCCGTCCTGTCCCTGGTGGCAGATAATAATAAGGGGTAACTCCCGCTGTTCTCACATTTAAGACCAGGGAGAAGGAGATGTTTTGTTCCACGGCAAGTTGCATAAGGTAAGCTGTATGCTTGATGATGCTCTCCAACTTGCTAGTAATGGCAAAACGATCAGAGATATTGATGGCAATCATCCACTCTTTTTGAGTAGATGGCGCGAAGATTTTCGTTTGCAGCTCTCCTGTTCGTGCAGAAGCCTTCCAATGAACGTCCTGAAATCGATCGCCCTGTACGTACCCCCTTGTTCCTACGGGATGGAACACATCATGGAACAAAGAATGGGGAGTAGAAACATCCCCCTGCCTTAAAGTAAGCTGATGTTCCGCCATCCTGACAGGGGATGAAGAGGGGAACACCATAATGGTGGTTGGAACTGAATCGAGTAGATTCAGGATAACCTTACCACTTCCGAAAAGATGAGGAATCTCAAGGTGCATATTGGTTATTCGGCATAATCCTCTTCTCTTTCCTTTGACCGGCAACAAAATTTTCCCCACTTCATTTTTTCGAATGGAGAATGGGATGGATACCTCGATCTCGTTTGCAATGCCCAATGAATATGGATGCATTGTAGGCTCAACAATATCTTTAAAGGTCATCTTCAACGTTGCTCCCCAAATGGGAAGCCCTTTGTTTTCAAGTTTAAATACCCAATTATCTTCCTCATCAAAATGAAGCCTTAATCTTCGTTGAGATCTTTCAATCATGACTCCCTCTCCAACTTTAAGCAGATACCATTGATGAACGCGAAAATATAGGATGATCAACAGGAAAATCCCCAAGCCAATATACGATTGCACGTAGAAGCTTACTGCCCCGACAATGACTAGGAGCACTATACTCAGGGATATATTAGGGTCTTCAACTACTTCGCGCTTCCAGTTCACTGCGCCTGCCTCGCTTCAACAGGCAGCATGACCATCTCTATGATTCTGTCAATTAATCCTTCAGGTGTTTTAGTAAGGGATGCCTCAATGGTTAATTGAACTCTATGCTGAAGAACAAATGGTGCTACCGCAACGACATCCTGGGGTCTGACGAAGTCCCTCCCAGCTATGAATGCCTGAGCCTGGGATGCTTTTAATAGAGCTAAACTTGCACGTGGACTCGCCCCTACTTCAACCCATTCATGATCCCTTGTCGCCCTTGTGATTTGAAGAATATAAGATTCAATATCCTCAGATATGTGTACCTCTTTAACGAGACTTGTAAGAGATTGAATTTCAGCCAGGCTCATCACCTTTTCTACTGTATTTAAAGGCTGTGCAGATTTAAATCGATTAAGGATACTGCGTTCCTCTTCGAAACTTGGATATGTAAATGGAATCTTCAACAGAAAACGATCCAGCTGGGCTGCAGGTAGAGGGAATGTCCCCTGCTGTGATTCAATCGGGTTTTGCGTAGCTACAACTATGAAAGGAGGCTGTAATGATACCGTTTCTCCATCGATGGTGATCTGTTTCTCTTCCATCACTTCTAGTAAACTTGCCTGCGTTCTTGGAGTAGCCCTATTAATTTCATCTGCTAATAACACATTAGTGACAACTGGTCCGGTTCTTAATTCGAATTCTTGAGTTTTTGGATTGAAAAACTGAATGCCAGTTACATCACTCGGCAATACATCCGGTGTGAATTGTATCCGCTTAAAATCCCCTTCAATACAGTGTGAAAATGTCTTAGCCAATAATGTTTTACCGGTCCCAGGTACACTCTCAAGCAGGACGTGCCCTTCCTGAAGTAAGGCAATCAATAGAAGATCGATTTCTTTCTCCCTTCCAATCAGAACTTTGCTCATTTCTTTTTTTATGTCTCGTATAGTTGACAACTTTGCTCCCCCTTTATGGATCTTTATATATCTATTAATTAATAACAATAGCAAATATTTATCCAATATTCTAAAAATAGTTCCTTCCTCATCATACCATAGTTGGTTGTTAAAATATCCCTTTTTATTTTCGGACAGTAAAGAGCCGGTCACCATCCCTGTCTTGGATTCGTAACCGGCAGTTCTTCTATGTTCATTCAAATCTATACAAATAATTTTCCTATTTCCCTTACAGCATTAATGCTTATAGATCATCTTCCTTGTCATTCCACCATCCACCACTAAGTTTTCTCCTGTAATGAAATCATTATCAGGATGAGCAAGAAATAAGCATGCCCTTGCTATGTCTTCTGGTTTCCCCACTCTGCCCGAAGGATGCTGTTCATGGTCCCTGTCCCGTAATGAATCATAATCTTCGGTTTGGATCCAGCCGGGACTTATTGAATTCACACGGATTCCCACATCACACAGTGTGATGGCCATTGAATGAGTCAAACTCACAATGCCTCCTTTTGTTGCAGAGTAGGCTTCCGTATCCGGTTCTGACATTGATGCTCTGGTAGATGCCATATTAATAATGCACCCCCCTCGGTTCTTCATTAAAACGGCCCCCTCTCTACTGCAATAGAAGACACTACTTAAGTTTGAAGGTAGAATGCTGTCCCAGTCCTCGGGATCCATCTCCCAAAAGGACATGAACTTCGAAACACCGGCATTGTTAATAAGTACGTCCACCATGCCATGATCTTCTTTTATCTTTGAAAAGACATCTTTCACCTGTTGATAGACTCCTACATTCACTTCATGAAACCGTGTTGAATAACCTTCTGAATTGAGCTGCAGGGACAATTCCTCCCCTTTCCCTCCATTCATGTCCATAAATTCAACAACTGCGCCTTGCTTCGCAAAAACTTCAACCAGCGTTTTACCGATCCCATTCGCTCCACCTGTTATGCAGACAATTTTATCTTTCAATCTTGTCATCTCCCTTTATCTTCAAACATTTTCATTTGCTTTTTTTCTGTACATTCTCCCTAAAAAGCATACCCTTTCCCCGTGGCTCTCAACCCTATCCCAGACATATAGAAAAGGATCAACCTTTGGAGATGCCGGGGCATTCAAAGGTTAATCCTTTTATTTATTGTACTATCTTATTTTTTGTAGTTTTATTAATATCATTACGCTGATGAATACTGATTAAGGCATCCAGCTCTTTACTAAGTTGAATGGTGGCTGGACTGCTAAGCCCAAAACGAACGCCTGACTGTATCATCTTCCATCTTACCGTTTCAATTCGAGCCACAATGGTCCCATTCATCAACATCACCTCTTTTTCTTTACTCTATTTTACTATTAATTCCACGTAGAGAAAAGAAAAAAGTATCCGAACGCTATTTTGATATTGAGTGAAATCTTGCTTAAAAATTATTTAGCGAAGCGGTGTTTTCCAATATTTAACATGGTTTCTCTATCGGTAATCCAATCGCTTGTAGATGTTGCAATTCCTATTAGTAAGCTTTTCTTAATCATATTTCTACCTCCTAATTAGCGCTCCCCACTAAGATAACAACGAAGAAGCAGGATTTCATCAGGTAATGGTAATGGTTACCACCGTCCTTACTTTGCAGCTTGGCAATACATTCTAAATAACCATAGTGCTACATATATTGGATATGAACAAGAAAAAAACGGAGGATCTCATCCCCCGCTTCTTCTAACTTCTTGGTGTATCTAAATAGTGATAAATAATATTACCGCCATGCTGAGCCACTCCACGAAACTGTTTAAAATCCTCTTGTTTAACGAGTACAGATCTAAAGGTAAGAAAGTCTTCTTTCATCACACCTATTTCTACCACTTCTCTTGTACGCAATAATTGTAATTGTTCAAGAATTTCTGTTTCACTCATATCCAAACCTCCATCCTGAATGTCTCTATTGTAGTTTTAAAAGGATGTAAACCTCAAGAATAATTTTTTTGATGAAATTTTTAGAAAACTCTTTACCTTTTCTTGAGTTTACGTCAAAATATTAGTAATTGTTTGTAGAATTTTGGCAAAAAGGGGCGACCTCTGATGAAAAAAGCAGAAATTGGAAATGTGATTGAATTTAGAGAAGGTTTAAAAGGTATAGTAGAGAAAGTAAATGAAAACTCGGTTATCGTTGATCTAACGTATATGAAAAATTATCGAGACCTTGAACTTGAAGAAAAAACAGTTGTTAATCATAAAAACTATAAAATAGTTGAAGCATAGTACGACTTTCTAAAAGGTGGAGAACGAAACTCCACCTTTTTAAATTGAGCTCTTAAACAAGAGAAAGGTTTACGAAAATGCCTTTAAGGATACTCTTATAGCATACTGTAGTTCAAGGTGGACCCCCGTCATGAATTTAAATATTCACATTGTTAAAAAAGCCAGGAAAAGTTTTTGGTTTGTACCATTTTTATTTTCAGTCATCTCATTAGTACTTGCTCTCATCACCTTCTATTTTGATTGGTGGTTGAGTCAGCATGATTATCCTTTGTTCCCTAAGGTACTGTTTTCCAATTTTGATTTATCCATGACCATCATCAGTACGATAGCGTCTTCGATCATGACCATGACCACGATTACCTTTTCAACGATTATGGTCGTGTTAACCACCTTTTTATCCCAATATTCACCAAGGACCCTGCAGAACTTCATTAATGACCGTCCTACACAACGGGTTCTAGCCATTTTTGTGTCAGGTGTGGTGTACTGTATCACTTTGTTGGTCCTCCTTCAGGACGAGTCCGGACAAAAATTATATATTTCTTCGGCCTTTGCCGGCATAGTGGCGATTATTTGTTTATTTGTTTTCGTCTACTTTGTTCATCATGTTTCCAATTGGGTGAAGGTAAGTAATTTAATACATAATATAACAATCAAAACGAATCAAAAAATCGATAATAGTTATTTATATAGAAAGAATGCCATTAATGAACAGCCTTCAAATTTTAATGAGACGCTCTTTGACGATACGGAGCCCATTATGGTATATAGTGAGCAATCGGGGTACTTACAACAGATTAATATTGAAGGAATGATCAATAAAGCTGCTAAGGATGATGCAGTTATCCGCATGGTGAAAACACCTGGTGAATACTTACTTGAAGGAACCCCTGTCATGACAGCATGGACGACGAATAAAGAAATAAATGTAGAAGATTACTTGGAATTCCTCGTACTTGGGCCTGATAAAGAGCCCATGGAAGACATTGAACTCGGGATAAGAAAGCTGGTTGAAATAGCCTTGAGAGCCATTTCCCCCGCCATTAATGACCCGAATACGGCAAAAAACTGCATAGAAGAAATCGGGATCATTCTATCGAAGCTTGCTAAACACAAGCTTCCAAGCTCATATTTATCAGATGAAGAAAACAAAGTGCGAATCATATTGGAACAGCCGACCTTTGTAGATTATTTATACCGAAGCTTTTACCAGTTAAGGCATTATGGGAAGCAAGATATATCCATAATTGCAGAAATTCTGCGTTCACTGAGAATGATAGGGGAAAACAATAGCGAAGAAACGAAGCGCATGGTCTGGACGTTTAAAGACTATATTCTGGAAGGAATCGACTATGACAGCCTCCAAAACCTCGACATGCAGTACATCATGAGACATCTTGATGAACTGGCTGCATCTTCCGGACAACCGAATTGGGATAAGGATGAAGTGAGAAATAAATATTTCCCCGAACAATATAAGACAAGCGACTCTTACCATCATCAGAAAGAAGAGTAATTGGAGCCAAACAAAAACGGATGCCCGAAGCATCCGTTTTTTCTTATTCTTTTCCTTTTTTTCCTTCTGAAAGCTCCTTGAAGGATGATACTTTGCCATGAGGATGCTGTTCCTGTTTTCTTACATTCCACTGTCTTTCTTTTTCGTGTTTTGATTGCGTCATGGTCGCCACTCCTTTTTTCATTTGTCTCTATTAACATGAGCAGCAGACCCGCATTTTACTCTCACATTGATGATTATTTATTGGGTTTCATCCAAAGAAGGATGATGAATAATAAGCTCATATACCCAAAGAGCGGGTATAAATAGGACAAAAGTTCACTGTATTCAAAAAAGCTTAACGAATAGATCATCAGAAAGATACCCGTAAAGGTCAGTAACGAAGAGCCCTTCCAATAATTCGTTAATTGTTTCTCCAGACCAAATACTCCCCCGATCACGGAAGTGAAAATTTCACCATAAATGATGATGATATAAATAATATAAAAGCCGGCTACAAAGGATTTCATCACCACAGCCATTGGAATTTGGTATTGTGTCACATCCGGGATCATGACTAAGGTAATATGACTGGAAATAAGTATCATTGTAAGGAAAAAACCGCCTAGATATCCTCCATACTTAATGGTCTCCCGGTCTTTCACTTCGCCGGCAACGGGAACGAGTACAGCTTGAGCCATGGCCAGATTAAAGGCCACGTATGAAAAAGGTGCTACTACGGATTTCCATCCATCCTCAGCATGAGGTATCAAAAGAAATGCGTCTAAAAATGCAGCGTTTCTTACAGAATAAACCATCAAGAAAAGATTAAAGACAATCATAAGAGGAACAACGAACGTATTGACTGCAAAAAGCCCTTTGATCCCAACCATCATCGTAATGAAACCAAGTCCGATCGTCAGCAGTATCCCTAATTGCTTTGGTAGCAAAAGCTGCTCTTGAAATACAGCCCCCGCTCCTGAAAGCATTACCGCTGAAACCCCGATCAGCATAATCATCATGACGATATTCATAAACTTAGAAAACCATTTTCCAAATAGATATTCATTAAATTCTTCAAAGGACTTTGCTTTAATATCATGGGACTTCAGCATAATCTTCGTTCCCATTGTAATAAATAAGTACCCGCTTAATAAAATCGCAATAAACCCAACAAAGCCAAACCGGGTGAAAAACTCTACAATTTCCCTTCCTGTTGCAAATCCGGCTCCGATAACGGTACCAACATAAACGGCAGCTATTTGAAAAGACCCAGCTAATTTTTTCATCCCATCACCTCTGACAACCTTCTACTTCACCTTATGTACAAGCACGGAAAATCAGAAGCAAAAGAACATAATTCTTCCGGAATTGTAGCAGAACCCAAACAAAAGAGGCAGCCATAAAAAATGCGGCTGCCCTTTTACTTTATAATGATTGATCATCAATTCCATTTAACCATTGTCTTATCGGTTCAATGACTTCCTCAACAGTCCCCTCCTGGAATGGAGAGTCGAGTTTGGCTGCTTTTACAAGCCCTGTGAATGAAAGGCTTCCCCCGAGTTTACAAAGGGCAATATAGTCATTCCACGCTTCTTCACGATTAAGATTCATTTTCTTCCAGAATTGGAATGCACAAATTTGAGCCAATGTGTAATCGATATAATAGAATGGAGAATTATAAATATGGGATTGGCGCTGCCAGAATCCCCCATTTTCTAAATACGAAATATGGTCGTAGTCCTTATGGGGAAGGTATTCCTTTTCAATTTTTCTCCATGCGGCATTCCGTTCAGAAGGGGAAGCTTCAGGGTTCTCATACACAAAATGCTGGAACTCATCAACAGCCACACCGTAGGGAAGAAATTGAAGTGCTTCACTTAAATGTGAAAATTGATATTTGTCTGTATCCTCCTCGAAGAAATAATTCATCCATGGCCACGTGAAGAACTCCATGCTCATTGAATGAATTTCACACGCTTCATACGTTGGCCAAATATATTCAGGGATATCGAACCCTCTGCTGGAGTATACCTGGAACGCATGACCTGCTTCATGGGTCAAAACATCGATATCCCCTGAGGTCCCATTGAAGTTCGAGAAAATGTATGGAGACTCATGGTTTGCAATATACGTACAGTAACCGCCTCCAGCTTTTCCTTTCTTCGCTTCCAGATCCATGAGATCATGTTCAATCATGAAATCAAAGAAATCCTTTGTTTCCTGAGACAGTTCTTCGTACATCTTTTTGCCATTATCAATGATCCACTGAGGACCTCCCTTAGGAACCGCGTTTCCGGAAATGAACTTAAAGCCTTCGTCATAAAATTTCATCGAACCTATCCCAATGCGCTTTCCTTGTCTTTCTTTAAGTTCAGTAGCCAGAGGAACGATATGTTTCTTCACTTGATCGCGGAAAACCTTTACCATATCAGGCGTATAATCTGTTCTCGTCATGCGATAGTAACCTAGTTCAACAAAGTCCTTATACCCTAAAGTAGTAGCAATCGTGTGACGCACCTTGACTAACTCATCAAATAGACGATCCAATTCTTCTTGATTCTCTTCAAAGAAGGCAACGGTCGCTTGAGCAGCCTCTCTTCTTGTTTCCCGATTGATAGATTGTGTGAATGGGCCCATCTGAGCCAAAGTTCTTTCTTCCCCTTCAAATGGAATCTTTGCAGACGCCATCAGCTTTGTATATTGGGAAGATAACTTATTTTCCTTCTGTAATAGAGTCACGATGTCAGGAGAAAAAGTCTTCATTTCGCTTTCTGCGAGAGCGAATAGCTGCTTTCCCCACTTTTCTTCTAATTCTTTACGATAAGGAGAATTTACGAGTTCCTTGTAATATTCCGTCACCATCCCGTGAACCTCAGGCATCATTTCATCGATATGATCCTGCTCTTTTTTGTAAAACTCATCATTGGTATCGATTGAATGCCGGATATAGCAAATATTTTGCATGGTATCGATGGTCAAGCGTATATCATTTAGTTCCTTCATGGCCTCCACCTGATTTTGAACATTGGACGCAGACTTGAATTTTTCAAGTAATTGTTGGAAAACAGGTTTAATCTCTTCTAAACTGGGCCTTTCATATGTAAACTGATCAAACTTCATACTATTGCCTCCTCATAATATAATCCCGATTATAGTTATTCGACTTACGATAGAAAATCTCCTGTTTATTGTAATATCGAATTTCAGGAATTAGAAATAATGGAAACGATATGGAAGAGACGTGCTTTAAGACAAAATAAAAGCCCCGTCTCGTGAAAGACGGGGCAAAGGGAGACTCAATACGACAAGTCTTTAATCGATAATCCTAATTTCTTCAGCATTTCTATCGTTTCTTTCTTCTCATCATGAGAAAGAGCTGACATCAGTTCATGAATACGATTTTCGTGATTGGGGAATATCTCATCAATTAACTTTCTGCCGCTTTCTGTTATTTGAGCATATGTGACCCGACGGTCCTTAGGACAAGCATTGCGCTTTAGGTAGCCCTTTTGTTCAAGCTTATCCACCACGTACGTTATGCTGCCGGAAGCTAATAGAATCTTTCCGCCAATTTGTTGCAAAGGCTGATCTCCCTTATGATAAAGAAGCTCCAGGACGGCAAATTCAGTAGGGTTTAAACCGTTCTCCTGAATGTTTTTATTTATCTCTTCATTTAAGGCTTTGAAAGCTCTTGACAAGACAATGAAAAGCTTTAATGATTGTTTCGTATCCTGAGGTTCATTCATGGCATTCATTCCTTTAAAAATTAAATATCTCAGTTTCAAAATATTATACAAATAAAAGCTGTTATTGTCAAACATGATAGACTCCTCAGTATTTAATAAACGAAGGACGGTTTGCATATTGCGCACCGTCCTTCGTTTATCAAATAACGACAAATTAAGTTGATTGTTTTGGTATTCGTGTGGATATTGTCGGAGATTTGTTTTCTCTGGTAAACCTTTAATGATGAGGGAAGATCTTGATGAATAGTCTCAAGAAGCAGTTCGTTTTAATAAGTTCTTAATGTATTGCCCAAATTCGTTTGATGTTTCTTGGAGGGTTAATGATACGATCTTATTTGTGCACTTTTCATAGTCGTTCAAAAGCTGATCTAATTGCTGACTGCATTTGACTGTCTCCGCTGCACATAATCCTAAACTCTCTCCCAACCCAATCATTTCTGAACGTTTTTGATTAATTCTCATTAATAACCACTTCTGTTTTAGTAGACGACCCATTTCTAATAAACTCCTTTTTAGCTCCTAGCCTTTATTAAGTTAAATCGTTACTTGAGCATTATCGCAAGTATTATTAGAAAAGTAAATAGATTCGCAAAACAAGACAAAATAACTAGTAATGTTTCTAAATTAGACATTTTCCGCCAAATATCTCCCCTAATAAAAACAAAAGGATAGACAATCGATTCTACTCTTTGTCTATCCTGAAAAATATATTAATAGATTGGTACCCAGCCCTCCTGTGTGACGAATATGCGGACGGCAACTACTTGCTTGTCTTCACTTAATGTGAAATAATGGCGGATGTTTTCAGGGACTGAAATTAAGTCACCCGGGTTTAGATGCACTTCAAAGAAATCACCATCACTCCCTTGAATGACAAATACACCATGGCCGTTTACAATAAAACGGACTTCATCATCTGTGTGATGATGCTCCTGTTGGAAATTCTTTAAAAGCTCTTCAAGATTTGGTGTGCGTTCGGACAGGGAGATCACATCCCAAGCCTGATATCCTCTTCGCTCTGAAATGTCTTCAATCTCCTCTTTAAAAGTAGACAGGATTTCCGCTTTATCATCTTCGGTTAAAGCGTATTGGTTCCTTAGACCTTCGACCAGCTTTTCGATATTCCAATGCTCATATATGACTCCTTGTTCGCTTAAATACTTCACTACTTCTTCCTGATTATCAATGACTTGATTTTTCCCTTGGATTTTAATTGTCGTCATATTCTGACTCCTCCTTTAGTAATTGGCCTCGTATTCGTTAAAGATAAAAGAGTGAGTTGATATTGAAATAAAAACTCACAAGCTTCCAATAGTTTCTTAGCTTCAAAACCGGTTCTCCCCCATACCGTTATTCCGTGGTTGCGAATGAGCACCGCCCCTTTGTCTGCTTTAATAAACGACTTAAACTCCCCGGCAAGCGTCGGGATATGTGCATGATTACGAATAATTGGAATGGATAAAGAATCATCTTCCTCCCATTTATCCCACGCTTTAATTAATTCTTGGTTTCTAAATGTGACGATACCTTCATCTCCATACAGTTCACTGATTACATTATTTGCCACAGTATGGACGTGTAAGCTGCATCCTGCTGAGCTTTCTGTGAAAACATTACTGTGCAGCAATGTTTCGGCCGATGGTCGTGCAGGAGTATCCTGGGTAGCCTCACCACGAGCATTTACAAGCAAGAAATCTTCATCGGTTTGCTTCTTTTTATCCTTTCCACTTGCCGTAACCAGGAAAGTAACTGGTGAAGAACTCACTCGTATCGCAAGGTTCCCGCTCGTTCCCATAAACCAATCCCTCTCTGCCAGTTCCCTTTTGATAACAGCGAGCTCTTCCCATTGAGATTGATAGGAATTCATATTTTCACTCCTTTTTCAATGACGTCCATGCAATCGTGAAAGGATTCAAACGGATGATAGGGGATTCTTTTTTCTTCGCATGTATGTGCCAAATAGTCTCTGGCGATCACAGTATCTCCAAGCTTTGCCATTTCAATATCTGTGACAGAATCCCCTATCACAACGACCTCAGTATCTTCTGTTAAAGACAACCTCCTCAAGATGGAAGGCTTGCAGCATCCACAACCTTTACTTTCACAGTGATCATCGCATGGATGTGGCCAATGAATCCCTATGGATGAGTCGTTAAAGCTTGCTTCATTACAATAAATCCCATTAAAAGGCCCATAATCTTTTAGTAAGGGACGAACAAAAAAGTCCATTCCACCGCTAACGATATACAAAGGAATCTCATGTTCCTTTGTATAATCTACAAATTCCTTAAACCCTTTACGTATGACTGCTGTGTCTAATAGATACTGAACCATTACCTCTTTCTGTGATGAAGGAATAAGTGAGAACAGCTTGCTCACTCCTTCTTTAATGGACAATGACTGATTTAAGATGTCGTCTTTAATAGGTTCCCATTCTGGAGGAGCAAAGTTTTTCATCAATGAGATGATATTATCGGTTTCTGTAACCGTTCCATCAAAATCACAGAAAATGATCGGACGCGTCATTATACCTTTACCTCCTCTCCCCATTGGGATAGTGCTTTACGAAGCTCATCATGGGTATCTGCTGCATCTGAGAGAGACTCACCCCTTAAAACTGCTTCAATTGCTTGGACGAATGCCTTTCCTCCTCCAATTGCCCCATCTGGATGACCATGGATGCCACCACCTGCATTAATGACACAATCTAAACCAAAATCCTTCACTAAAAGGGGCACAAGCGCAGGATGAATGCCTGCTGACGGTACGGGCAATGCTCTTCTTAAATGATCGTCATCCTTCGTTAACTCATGGCTTACGGATATAGCTTTGCTCTTCTCTAATGCGACACTTCCGTATGGAGATGGAAATAAAGAAAAATCAGCTCCGGCCATTCGTAGGAATTTCCCTAACCATAAAGAATAGCTCACACCATATGCAGGAGATGAAGCAACAGCACCTGCGAATGCAGGATGTGCCATAATCGGCAATCCGATCTCAGGGTCCTCCCTCAACTCTTGAAGAACATCCAGGCCGTAAGAAAATACATTGAATAAAAGGGCATGGGCTCCAAGTTCACGTGCTTTTCTTGCTTTATCACGTAATTCTGAAGTCCTTCCTGTAAGGTTTACTGCATACAACGTTTTCTTACCTGTCTCTTCAAACAGCTCCTGTAACACTCTTTTCCCTATATTGATCCTCTCAGTGAAAGGTGTCAGTGGATTATCAAAGAGAATCTCATCGTCTTTTACTACATCAACTCCCCCAAGTGCCTGGGCCTTTAATTGAGTTTCAAGGTAGTTAAGATCCCTGCCGATCACGCCTTTAAAGATGCTCATTAACAGGGGTCTTTCTTGTACACCTGCTAGCTCCCTGATTCCTTCTATTCCAAACCGTGGACCAGGATAGGCTTTTTTCAAGTCACTGGAAAACTCTATATCTACTAATTTCACTTCACCATCAAGGGACAGCTTGCCGAATACCGTAGCAAGGATGGCTGGAATATCATTTGAATAATTATGACCGGGATAGCCAATTTCCACCTTGCCTCTCGGGCCATCTTTGCCTTCCCACTCTTTCACGGAAACGACTCTCCCCTTGTATTTGCGCAATTGGTCCTGTTCCAGGAGCGGTAAGTCCGTCCATGAACCGACCGTCAATCCCAGGGCGATCCCCTCTGCCTTTTTGTCAAATGATCCACTATTTCCTTTTATTTCATATGTGGCTATCACTTCACTCATTGTTGTCCTGCCTCCTTTTGAAATTGCTATTCTTAGCCGCAAGTTGATTTCATAAGCCTGGGCAAGCAAAAAACCTCTTCCAAATAAGAAGAGGTTTGATAAAGTCACTCTTTCTTATCTGTCAGCTTTATTGCTGCAAGAATTAGCACCGTGCTTGAATAAGTCGGTTGCCGGGCTTCATAGGGCTGGTCCCTCCGCCTGCTCTTGATAAGAATTTCATTATTCATTATTTCAGTTGGATTATTGCACCAATTATAACTTCTGTCAATCCCTTTTATGGAATAATTCTAAATTTTCTATACGCGAAACCGCTTCTCTTATCCGCTGGTTTGAGGTTAAGAGCCCTACACGTACATACCCTTCTCCGAATTCTCCAAAGCCTACACCCGGGGCTACAGCAACTTTGATTTTTTCAAGTAAATAAGTAGAGAACTCTACAGATGTGAAGCCCTCAGGTACTTTTAGCCAGGCGAAGAAGGAGCCTTGTGGAGCTTTTACATCCCACCCTATTTCCTGAAGTCCGGAGATTAATAGTTTTCTTCTTTCTTCGTATGTTGAAACCAGTGCATGCACACATTCCTGGGAACTTAAAAGCGCTGTGGTAGCCGCTTCCTGAATGGCTCCGAACAGACTCACATATAAGTGATCTTGAAGGAGGTTAATCGCTTCAATGACACTTTTATTCCCTACTGCAAACCCCACTCTCCAGCCAGCCATATTATACGTTTTCGATAATGTATAAATCTCAATCCCCACATCCCTTGCTCCATCTGTTTCCAAGAAGCTTATGGGCTTATTTCCATCAAACCCTATAGCTCCATAGGCAAAATCATGTACAACACAAATATCATGCTGATTGGCAAGAGTGACTGTTTCTTCAAAGAATGATTTTGTGGCGATCGCTCCAGTAGGGTTATTAGGGTAGTTCAGAAACATTAGCTTCGCATTTTCCAGCTCGTTACGGGAGCGTTCACTATAATCGGGAAGAAATCCATTCTCCTCTCGTAGAGGCATTTTTATCATTTGTGCTTCTGCCAATGCTACCCCTGATAAATAATCGGGGTAACCGGGATCGGGCACCATTACCCCATCACCAGGATTCAATAAACATTGAGGGATTTCAACTAACCCGGCCTTTCCTCCGAACAGCACAGCTACCTCTGTTTCCGGATCTAATTGCACACCATATTCACGCAGGTAGAAAGTAGCAATCGCCTCTTTAAAGGACGATAAACCGCGAAATGGAGGATACTTATGATTGGACGGGGAAGCTGCTGCTTCTGTCAGTTTTTCCACAATATGTGAAGGAGTAGGTTGATCCGGATTTCCCTGGCCCAAATTAATGACATCATGTCCCTCTTTGACCACAGCATTCACTGTTTTAGCGAGGGAAGCAAAAAATTGTTCAGGTAATAAATCTAATCGCTTTGCTTTACTAAAGGTTTTCATACACTCACCCACTACATTTTTTTGAAAATTAATTACTTTCAAATTCTAGTCACAAATGATATAACGGAAAGTAAAGAATGTAAAGGAATAAATTCCAAAAAGTCCTTAATGAGGTGAACGAAATGATTCAAAAGATAGGTCTTGCACAGATGGATATTGTGTTCGGACATCCCGAAGAAAACAAGAAAAAAGTAGAACAATGGGTTGAAAAAGCAAGTGACGACGGCTGTAATACTGTTGTGCTCCCTGAGCTGTGGACGACTGGATATGACCTTACAAGAATGGATGAAATCGCTGATGAAGGAGCAAAAGACTCTATCTCCTTCCTGTCTGCCCTATCAAAGAAATATTCTATTCACATTGTAGGTGGTTCTGTTGCGCAGAAAACGCAGGATGGGGTGTCCAATACCCTTTTAGTCACCAATTCAAAAGGCAAGTTGGTGAAACAGTATTCGAAGCTCCATTTGTTTAAATTAATGGATGAACATCATTATTTACTTCCTGGGCATGAAGATGGCATCTTCACCCTTCAAGACACAGAGATGGCCGGATTGATTTGTTACGACATCCGTTTCCCGGAATGGTTCAGAAAACAAGTTCTACTAGGTGCCAAGGTTGTTTTTGTCGTAGCAGAGTGGCCTGCAGCACGAATTGATCACTGGCAGGCCCTCTTAAGGGCAAGAGCGATTGAAAACCAATGCTTCGTGATTGCCTGCAACCGGGTGGGAAGTGACCCGAACAATGAATTTGGCGGTTGTTCCCTCATCATTGATCCATGGGGGGAAATTCTTTCAAAGGGATCGCAAATGGAAGAATTGGTTACGGCTGAAATCAATTTACAGGAAGTAGAAAAGGTCCGAAAGAAGATTCCGATATTCCAAGATCGAAGACCGGATTTTTATTAGAAAGGTTATTTTTCCAATAAAAATGTTGACATGGAAAATACTTCGATGGTACTATTCAAATCAAATGAAACATTCTGAAAGTTTAATTAAATAGTTAACGCAACTCTTATCAAGAGCTGGCTGAGGGATTTGGCCCTATGAAGCCCAGCAACCGACCATAATACCGTTGTATAACGGGGCGCAGCATGCGCCGGATTGAATGATCCAGTAAGGCACGGTGCTAATTCCAACAGAAAGATAGTCTTTCTGAGAGATAAGAGGCGACGAAGATACCTTCTTCAAGCCTCTTTCGAACATGAAAGAGGCTTTTCTTATGCCACGGAAAAGCCTCCACAACACAGTCTTTCATAAGTCTGTAATATAAGGAGGAACGATGATGGCAATTACGAAACTCAATGCATATCAACCACTAACTGAACAGGCGGCAATTGCACTGGCGATTGGCTTAAGAATTTTTGAGGACGGCACTCTCTTAACGTGTGAAGAAATTGGAGACGGAAATTTAAATCTGGTCTTTCGAGTATTAGAACGGGGAACAGGTAAAGGAATCATCATCAAACAAGCCCTTCCATATGCGAAGGTTGTAGGCGAAAGCTGGCCCTTGACAATCGAACGGGCAAGAATAGAAGCGAGTGCCCTTAAGCTTCAGCAATCATTTGTAGGGGATCTCGTTCCTGAAGTGTACTACTCTGATCCGACACTTGCGATTACAGTCATGGAAGACCTGAGTGCACTGACCATTGCCCGGGTCGGCCTTATCAAAGGGGAAAAGTATCCCAGGCTCTCCCATGACATTGGAACATTTTTAGCTAATACCTTATATTTCACCTCTGATTATGCCCTTCATCCTTTTAAGAAAAAGGAGTACGTGAAAGAATTTTCAAATCCTGAGTTGTGTAAAATCACTGAGGACCTAGTATTCACGGACCCTTTTTTCAACAGTGAAACCAATGATTTTGAAGAAGAGCTTTCCCAGGATGTCCAACATTTATGGGATGATTTCACCTTGAAGCTTGAAGTGGCCAAATTGAAAAAGAGCTTTCTTACTGAAGGAGA
This sequence comes from Rossellomorea sp. H136, assembly GCF_056838065.1. Lineage (NCBI taxonomy): Bacteria > Bacillati > Bacillota > Bacilli > Caryophanales > Bacillaceae > Rossellomorea > Rossellomorea sp. H136. The sequence goes on along the minus strand of NZ_CM166371.1, from coordinate 1,805,670 downwards.
AGCACTTCTTCATGGAGATCTTCATACGGGAAGCATCTTTGTAGATAAGAATCAAACAAAAGTAATTGATCCCGAGTTTGCCTTTTATGGACCGATTGGCTTTGATATTGGACAGTTCATTGCCAACCTTATTTTCCAGGCCATTTCAAAACCTGAAGAGAAGGAAACGATTCTCTATCACATTGAGAATACCTGGAACGTCTTCTCCACTGCGTTCTCCAAGCATTGGAAGGAAAGCGGAGACGCCTACACGAAAGTGAATGGCTACCTTGAATATGTATTGGAGAAGAGCTTTCAAGACAGCATCGGTTTTGCAGGATGCGAATGCATCAGAAGAACGATCGGCCTCGCTCATGTAGAAAATCTGGATGGCATACCGGATAAAGTACGAAGATTACAGGCAAAGCGGACCTGCTTGACACTCGGTAAGGAACTGATAATAAAACGAAAACAGATCTTTTCGATCGAAGAGCTTCTGTCCATATTAAAGTCCCATTCTGAATAACCAAAAGGAGATTATCATGACACAAACATTGACCATACCAACTTCACTAGAGTGGCATGAAGATTATTTATTGATTCTTAACCAACAAAAACTGCCTAACATAGTGGAGTACATTAAACTGACGACGATTGAAGAGTATTATGATGCGATTATCACACTAAAAGTGAGAGGTGCACCTGCCATTGGCATCACGGCTGCTTACGGTTTAGCCCGGTCTGCATGTCAGTATGAAGTAAAAACGCTAGAGGAATTTATCGACCTGTTTCAACGTGACAAAAAATATCTCGCAGATTCACGCCCTACAGCAGTCAACCTGGTTTGGGCTTTGAACCGTTTAGAAAAGGTATTAGAGAATGTTTCTTCAGTTAATGAAGCTAAAACCAATTTACTCCATGCTGCCATCCAGCTTCATGCAGAAGATGAGGCAGTCTGCCGTCTTATAGGAGAAAATGGTTTGAGTGTATTGAAGGATAAAAAAGTCGTGATGACCATCTGTAATGCCGGGTCTATTGCAACGAGTAAATACGGTACAGCATTGGCCCCTTTTCATTTAGGAAGAGAAAAGGGAAAAGTGTTTCAGGTTTATGCATGTGAGACACGGCCCGTTCTGCAAGGAGCCCGTCTGACATCTTGGGAGTTACAGCAATCAGGAGTAGATGTCACCCTCATCACAGATAGCATGGCTGCCCATACCATGAAAGAAAAAGGTGTAGAAGCCGTGATTGTCGGGGCTGACCGGATTTCTGCCAACGGGGATACCGCAAATAAAATCGGAACATCCATGCTTGCCATCTTGTGTAAACATTTCAATATACCCTTTTATGTCGCTGCTCCTTCTTCCACATTCGATTTATCCAGCTTCAATGGAAACGATATTCCCATTGAAGAGCGAAACCGGGAAGAGATTACGACGGTCGGCGGGAAGCTGATTGCGCCAGAAAACATTCCTGTTTATAATCCAGCATTCGATGTTACTTCTCATGAACTGATTACCGGCATCATTACAGAAAAAGGTATCCTGTACCCTCACTTCGAGGAAAGTATTCAACATACCATAGGTGTAAAACAATAGCCAAAAGAAGAGCTTACTATTGCTCTTCTTTTGGCATTCATCTTATTCCCCGAATAACTTTGTCGACGCCCACATTTCCCTCGGATTCACTTCATAAATGCTATTTTCCCGGTACATAAACTGATGAATGATACATTCTCTTCTTAAGGTTGCAAAATCTTCATGAAATTGCTGAATATATTCATTCAAATCTTTTTCCTTATATTTTTCTCCCACCTTTAATCCTTCCACCATATGTTCCAAAATAAATAATTTCTTCTTTTGTTGAGAAGGAATCGTTTTGATCCGTCCATTCTTGTCCAAGAAATTATTCATAACCTTTTGTTTTTCTTTCAATAGCTTCTCTGACATCACACTTTCCCCTTCCTCTCCCTGAGCAAACTGATGAAGGACATTTCCATGATGACTCAGGACTTTTTTATTCAAATAGTAGTAAACCGTGTTCTTCTCTCTTCGTGAATATACAAGGTTGCACTCTTTGAGTTTCGTTAGGTGATGGGATATTGTCGGTGCGGTGAGTCCCAGTTTTCCCGCAATGGCTCCTACGTGCAAGCTTCCTGACGCCAGCAAATAGACAATCTTGATCCGGGTCGGATCCCCCATCGTTTTATGAAAAGCCACCTGTTTACTTAATTGCAAAACCTGTCTTCACCTCTCTGATTAGATTACTATCTAATTAGATAATAATCTAAATAGATAAAGGAATCAATCACTAATTAATACAACGAGGCTGGGACAAAACTAAAAAACCACGATAAAAAGACGAACAATAGAAGTGTAGGTTCTTCATACCGCTAATGATTTCCGTGCAAGACTACGCTCTCCGCGGGTAGCCCGGGAGCCTCCTCGGCAAGCCTGCGGGGTCTCACATAAGCTACTCTTCCCGCATGAGTCTTCGTCTTGCACTCCAATCAACCGCTGGAAACAGCTAAAATCAAATTTCGAAAATAAATAATAAACCCGAACAAATCTGCACACTAAGAAGCAGGTTTGTTCGGGTTTGACTTAGGCTAAGTCCCAGCCTCGTTTTTATTCTATTTTTCTAACAACAATAAGGTTTCTTTCTTATCAACCTGCTTACCGGCATAGCCTGTAAGTGTATTATTCTTTCCGATGACACGGTGACATGGGATGATGATGGGGAAACGGTTTGCTTTATTTGCTTGCCCTACTGCCCTGACAGCTTTAGGTCTTTGAATCGCTAGGGCTACATCCTGATAAGACCGGGTTTCACCAAATGGAATCTGTTGCAGGGTGTTCCATACATCCTTCTGAAAAGCCGTTCCCTCTATCTTTAGAGGAAGATCGAATTCTCTTCTCTCCCCCTTAAAGAATTCCGTGATCTGTTCTTGTGCTCTTATTAATATTGGATTCTCAGTGTAAAAGTCTTCTCGTGAATCACTTTCTAAAAATTGCACCAAAATTAGATGGCTCTGATCCGCTTGAAGTTCTAACTTTCCAATCGGGCTCTCCATTACAATAGAATCATATGACATTATACAGGACTCCTTTACGATTTAGGGAGATAAATGTGGAAGATCGTTCCTTCCCCGACGATACTCTCAACCTGAACGCTTCCTTTATGCTCTTTAATAATTTTAAAGCTTACCATCAGGCCAAGTCCAGTTCCCCGTTCCTTCGTTGTGTAAAAAGGTTCACCAAGCTTTTTAATCTTATCCTTTGATATCCCGCCCCCCTGGTCTTTTATGCGAATGTGAATCATTTCATCATCCGTCTCTTGGATCCGGATGGAAATGAATCCACCGTCCGTCATGACTTCAATAGCATTCTTGATGACATTAATGAATACCTGCTTTAACTGATTGGGCTCTGCGATGATGGTTGGGAGGTCCGCTTGGTAACTCTCCTCATATTGCACATTATGCATGACTGCCTGAGCACTTAATAGTTCAACAGTATCTTTCATGATCCTGATTAAATTCGTTTCTTGATATTGAATCGCCTGTGGCTTTGCTAATACCAGGAACTCAGTAATGATGGATTCAATTCGCTGAAACTCAGAAGTAATCACATTGAAGTACATCTCATGATCTTGACCCACACTATTTTCCAACAATTGAATAAAGCCTTTAAGGGCGGTCATTGGATTTCTGATTTCATGGGCAATCCCTGCAGCAAGCTCCCCAACCACACTCAATGTATCAGACTTTCTCAACTGCTCCTGCATTTCAATTTGTTCTGTAATGTCACGAATGATCGTTAGATTTAAATTAGAGAGTAAATTGTACTTGGATGAAAGCTCAATGTATTGAACCTTATCCCTATGAGAAGTCAATGTTTTTAAAAATGTCGCCTGCCCGTCTTCTTTCAATTGTTGTAAGTATTCATCATAGGGCTCTTCACCGGGTTCTATATTCAAAATTTCACGTACATCTTTACCGATTAGGTGGTCTTTCTCGATGTCAATGATCTTACTCACTTCAGGATTTGCGTCTACGACAACATAATTGTGATTGGTAAGGATCAGGCCGTCCAGTGAACCTTCGAAAATCTTCCTGAACCTCTCCTCGCTTTCCCGTAGTTCCTTTTCCATTTGATAACGCTCACTGACATTTCTGAAGATCGTCATGTTATACCCATCTACGGAATGAAGTTTAGAAGTGAATTCCAAATGCTTTAACTGATTGTTAGGCATCAGAAACAGTACTTCATCCCTTACTGCACCGCTTCTGTTTAACTGTTCCATGACTAAATCAAACTTTTGGCTTTCCAGAGGATAAACAAAGTCACGGATCCTCTTCGAAAGAAGCTCTGAAAGGGAGCATTCAAAGATCTTCAGAGCAGAAGAGTTCGCTTTAAGTACTCTGCCATCCTGATCCCATAATACGATCGCATCAATCGCTTCTTCAAATAAACCTTTAAACAACTCTTCGTTTCGTTTTAATTGAATCTCCATCTGCCTCTTCTCGGTTACATCCCTAAGAATGGCCATATGAAGCTTGTGATGCACATACGGACTTGTGGTGAATTCCACAATTGAAATGCTGTGTGATTTTTTTATTGGAATTTCCCCACGGGCTTTTTTGTTTTGAGAAATCAGTTTTTTTATCTTTTTAACCTTATAATGCGCACTTTTAGGGATAAATGAGCTTATGTTCCTGTTTGTGATTTCATCCTTTTCCAATCCGACTTGTGAACTGAACGCCTGATTCACGTCGTTAATATTTCCTTCTATATCAAAGAGAACAATTCCTTCTGATGCATTTTGAAAAATATTCGATAACAAATGGACATTCATATGATCTTTCCGCTCTTTTTCCTTTAGTGCCGTTACATCTTTGAAATACAAATAGGCATTAGGAGAAATGATCGATTTTTTAAGCAATAGTTCAATATGGATGATTTTCTTATCACTAATATTCATTAAGGTTTCATCTTCAAGGTTCTTTCCGGTTTCCATTACTTCCTTATAATGAGCCACAATCGGGGCTGGAACTGAAGAAAAAAAGTTACTGAACAGTGTACCTACAATCCTATCTTTCGTGGTCTGCAGTGTTTCACATGCTTCTCCATTGGCAAAGACAATTTTCAACTCTTTATTGATCACGAACATCGGCATGGGTGATGCTAAGCAAATTTCCCTATCGACGGGATGACATTCTTCCTTATTCAACTCTTTCTGCAAATTACTACTATTAGTCATTTCCTCATCCCCCTACTATTTTAAAAGACGACTATTGGCTCAGGTCATTATAGAGTCCGCATAGCTTCCCATACTATTGGTGATAATTAACAGTGAAATTCATGTTTTACTCATTGTATCCTAGGGTAAGAATGAATTAGGATAAATCTATTCTAAGAGATGGTGAAGATATGAAACAGCGTGACTATTACTTCGACAATGCCAAATTCATTTTGATCTTCCTGGTTGTATTTGGACATTTGATCCGGTCCTATATAGAAAGCGATCCATTTATCCTTTCTCTGTACAAAACGATTTACACCTTCCACATGCCAGCCTTTATTCTTGTGGCAGGGTTTTTCGCAAAAGGATTTTATAAAAAGGGATATATTCAAAAACTGGCGAAAAAATTAATTCTTCCTTACATTGTGTTTCAATTAATCTACACGGTGTATTACTATTTTCTTTATCAAAAATCAACATTTGAAGTCGATCCTCTTAATCCGCACTGGTCATTATGGTTCCTCATCAGCTTATTTTGTTGGAACGCATTATTGTATGTTTTCATCAAGTGGTTTAAGTTAAAGCCCGGCATCGGATTGACAATCGCTTTTTCCATTGGGCTGCTTGTAGGTTTTGCTGATGTGATTTCGAACTATCTTAGCCTATCCAGAACATTTGTTTTCTTTCCGATTTTCTTGATGGGCTATTATTTGGAGAAGGAGCACTTCGAATATTTTAAAACGAGTAAAGCACGTATAGTGGCAGGAACATTATTTATTCTCGTATTTTTAGGAATGTATTTCATCCCTGAATTCTCCGATAAATGGTTACTTGGCTCTAAGCCTTATGGAGACTTCGAAGGGAACAACGCCGTTAGTTTAGCTGTCAGGGCATTTGTTTACATGCTGAACGTTGTGATGATCTTTAGCTTCTTTACCTTTGTCCCTACGAAAAGACAATTCTTCACTAAATGGGGCAAAAACACGCTATATGTATACTTGCTGCACGGCTTTCTTATACGCTTATTCCGGGAAAGCCAGCTGAAGGATACAATAGATCCCACTACGAGTTTATTAATCTTACTCGGTGTGTCATTGGTTCTGACAATGATTTTCTCGACAAAGTTTTTCACAAGCATAACGCAACCGATTGTGGAGTTTAAATCAACCAAGCTCCAGAAACTTCTTTCAAAAAGAGAAATGAAAACAAGATAAACCTCACTAGAAAGGGCTGACCCAATAGCAGACACGGGTCAGTCCCTTTTCATCAGTATCTATTCTCTTAAGGTATATATTAATCATCTTCTACACAATTTTCAAAAAACTATTCATTTTATTATACTATTCGTAACTTTTCCTTAAATTCCTTCTAATACTTACAATAAATTTAAATTCATTCTAGACAAACATTGAGCTTTCTCTCTTCCTTAGATAAAATGATAATCAGTACGGTCTGGATTAGATGTACGAACAACTCGTATATGTTGGAAAATATGGTTTACAATGGTTCACATGGTCCATCAAGTGAGCTTAGTATAAAAGGAGCTTATTTATGAAGAAGGTCGTTTTAAGTACGTTAAATGCAAAATATATTCACACCAATCTTGCCATTCGTTGTCTCAAGGCCTTTGCAGAGCCTGAACATGAGATAGATTTGGCTGAATACACGATTAAGGATCCCACTCTTAACATCGCTAGTGACTTATTCTCGAAAAAACCTGATATTATAGGATTCAGCTGTTACATTTGGAATATCGAAGAGACGATCAAAGTGATCAAGATCCTTCGCAAAATCCTGCCTGAAGTAACCATCGTCCTAGGAGGACCAGAAGTAACCTATGATGTTCCCTACTGGTTGGAGCGCCTTCAAGACGTTGACTTTATCGTTATCGGTGAAGGGGAAGAATCCTTTAAGCAGTTATTGGATGAATTGGATGGCGATAGGGACTTTTCAAAGGTCCATGGGGTGGCTTACTTAGTAGATGGAAAACCGGTCATAAAGCCGCAGCAGAATAAAATTGATTTAAGAGAAGTACCCTCACCGTTTCGCTTTCAAGAAGACCTGCCTCATTTAGGTAAGAGGGTTACGTATATCGAGACAAGCAGAGGTTGTCCCTTCCGTTGTCAATTCTGTCTCTCTTCGATCGAAGTAGGTGTACGTTACTTTGACAGAGAAAAGGTAAAAGATGACATTCGATTCTTAATGAAAAATGGCGCAAAAACAATTAAATTTGTGGATCGTACGTTCAATATCAGCCGAAGCTATGCCATGGAAATGTTTCAATTTCTAATCGACGAACACTTGCCTGGAACCGTCTTCCAATTTGAAATCACAGCAGACATCATGAGACCGGAAGTCATTGAATTCCTGAACGAAAATGCCCCAGCAGGGTTATTTCGCTTTGAAATTGGAATTCAATCAACAAATGACGAAACGAATGATCTTGTGATGAGAAAACAAAATTACTCTAAACTTACAAGAACCGTTACGATGGTTAAGGATGGAGGAAAGATCGATCAGCATCTGGATTTGATTGCCGGCCTGCCTGAAGAGGATTACAATTCATTCCGGAAAACCTTCAATGATGTATTTGAACTGCGTCCAGAGGAACTTCAATTAGGATTCCTGAAAATGCTTCGTGGTACGGGCTTAAGGATTCGTGCCAACGACCATCAATATACGTACATGGATCATTCACCTTATGAGATCCTTGGCAACAATGTATTATCCTTTGATGATATCGTTAGGATCAAACAGGTTGAAGATGTATTAGAAAAGTATTGGAACGATCATCGTATGGATCGGACGATCGAATATCTGGTGACCGAATGCTTTGAAACCCCATTTGATTTCTTCCAACTATTCGGCTCGTACTGGGAAAACCGTGGTTGGTCAAGAATCGGACATCAACTGGAGGATTTGTTTAAAAGACTGCATGAGTTTTTATATACAGAGACAAGTTATAACATTTCGATTATTGAAGGTTTAATGAAACTGGATTATTTAGAGAATCAGAAGTACAAACCAAGAAAGCCTTGGTGGACACATGAACTGACGAAAGAAGAAAGGTCTGCTATTTATCAAACCTTGCTGGCACAACCATCCATCGTAGGTGACGCTTTCACTCGGCTAAACTTAAATGAAAAAGAATTGTATAAGCATACACTCCTTGAAACGATTCAGTCGAAGGATGGACAAGATCAGTATGTATTAGCTTATTTTGAACCAGCCTCAGGTCAATCTACCGTATTTGAGTTTGGCCAACAATCTATTTCACTATAAACAAGAAAAAATGTTAAGCAGTTCGCTTAACATTTTTTCTTGTCTTCTTTTTCTTTTGGCTGTTTTTGAATCACTTCCAGAATCTTAGCGGCATTAACATCTCCAAATTCCTGACCAAACTCTTCACGGGAAGATTGTTTTTTATCCTTCATCAGCTTCTACCCTTCATACCTTGAGAAGAGTTTCTATTCTTTCCCTTCGCAGGATCTTCTCCTTGTGAGAATTCAGCGGAGAATTCTGCTTCTTGCTTATTCTTTAATGGTGTTTGATTGTTCTTTTCAGCAGCATTATACTGAGCTTTACGTTTCATCATTAACTCATCTCCTTTGTAACCTTACTTTCCCCAGCCGATACTCTTTCCATTCCAAAAGAAATATGATATGGGCTGAGAAAGGTATTCCATTACTAGTAGAAAAAATCTGAATAAATGAAGCATTAAACCAAAAACTAAGCAAAAATGCTAAATGAGGATATGAAATGATACTTGCCTTCTTACTTTGTTACATTCTTCTCGGGTGGAAATTCGGAAATTGGAAAGATTTCTATAGCTATTATCCAACTCTACTTTTTTTTATTATTGGTGATTTACTATCCCAATTCCTTTTATATGACTATTCAATGTGGAAGTTCCAAACAATTACACCATTCGGAAATCACATCAACCTGAATCATACGATCATTTCACTATCTAAAATGGTTGTTCAATACACCTCAACTATTTCTATCTTTATCGGCAGGCTCCCCTCAACATTCCGGGGAAAACTAGCATGGATACTATTGTGGACCGGTATTTATGGTGTGACGGAAGGATTATCCTATGTACTTGGGATGATGACCTATCACAACGGGTGGCATTTGGGATGGGATATCCTATTTAATATTATGATGTTCACCGTTCTCATTGTTCATCATAAAAGCCCGATTGTAGGATGGATTATATCCATCCCCATCATTCTCTTCCTTTGGATTTACTTTGATGTACCCTATTCTGTGCTCAAATAAAAAAACGATGCGGCATGCATCGCTTTTTTATCCAATAATGACCCTTTCCTTTGGATAATGATATTTGGTTGTTTTTTCTTTTCCACCTATCATAAACAGGAAAGCGAGTATTCCTACACGACCGATGAACATTAGCGCGATAATGATGCACTTCCCTACAGAAGATAAATCCGAAGTAATCCCTAATGATAAACCTGTTGTTCCAAAGGCCGATGCCACTTCAAAGATTATTTCTATCAGACTGTGATCTTCTGTAATCGTTAAGATAACGACCGACACAAAACACATAAGAACAGCCACCATCGTAACAACAAGAGATTTAATGATGTCCTGTTCATGTACCTCTCTTCTAAAAACCTTAATCGTTTGATTGCCTCTGGCAAAGTGAAATAAGAACAGGATGTTTAATGCAAACGTGGTCGTCCTGATTCCACCGCCAACTGAACTTGGGGATGCTCCGATGAACATAAGCGCACTCATCACCATCAGTGTCGGAGTGGAGAACTCTGCGACATTCATGGTTGCTAGTCCACCACTCCTAGTGGATGCAGACTGAAACAATGAATAAAAGAATGATTCATGCCATGTCATTCCTGCAAAAAATTGATCATATTCGAATAACCAAATAATCAAAGTACCAAATACCAACAACAGCCCAAAAGTAATGGTTGTAATTTTGGTAAACAACGAAAAATGATGTTTACTTCGCTGTTTATTCAATAGATAGTCTTTTGTTTCAATCAATACGGGAAATCCGATTGCACCCAACGTAATTAATATAATGGTAATAAATTGAACAAAATAGTCATTTTTAAATGGGATAAGTGACTGACCAGTGATATCAAAGCCAGCGTTAGTTGTTGCACTTACAGAGGCGAAGAGCCCATGTATGAAAGCTTCCTGCCAACTTGGATAATAACTCAAAAAATAAACCCCTAAAATGAATGCACCTACTAGTTCAATAATAATGATGAGGAGGAGTATTTGTTTTAACAAAAGAACCAAGCCGGACAAATTGGATTGATTTTGATCCAACATAATCAATCGTCGCTCTTTCAAACCAATTTTCTTTCCTACCAAGAGCCAGAAAAAAGTTCCAAGAGTCATGATTCCAATTCCACCGAACTGTAAAACAAATATCAATAAGAAAATCCCTACTGTGTTAAACGTATCCGCAGTACTTACAACCGTTAAGCCGGTTACACTCACGGCACTGACGGAAGTGAAAATAGCATCAATAAAACTCCACTCTGCCCCGGGTTTATGAGCAAATGGTAAGCTCAATAGAATCGTTGCCACTGTTACAGCGATAAGATAGAAGGTCACTATTACTTGAGCTGGAGTCAATTTATTCAAGTTTAATCTAAGTTTATACCACATTTGTGTATTTCCCTTTCAAGGTTATTTCCTTTTCTATCTTAATGAATATGTACGAAGAATGAAAGGAAAAATGGATAATTTCCTATATGTTTATTCTTTCTTTAAGGAATGAAGCTTAAACCACCATGTATCAGTGATTCATCTCCTCACATACAAACTATACAATTCCGGCGAAATATTACCATTCATGTTCGAAGAAATAAGACAAATAATACTACTACAGAAACATAATTGTTTCAAGTCTACTACTAAGGAGGAAACAACCATGGCTAGAAGCAGTAATAAATTACTCGTACCTGGTGTTGAACAATACCTTGATCAAGTGAAATATGAAATCGCTCAAGAATTTGGTGTGACACTCGGATCAGATACTGTAGCTCGCTCTAACGGATCCGTTGGAGGAGAAATTACAAAACGACTGGTTAAACAAGCTCAATCTCAACTTTCCGGACAACAAACTAAATAATATTGGCTTGGGGTAGCTGGATTCACCAGCTACCCCTTATAAATGAGAACGACCCATTTTTGCAAATGGGCCGCGTTTTTTAATCATCTTTATATTTTTTATTATCTTTTCGTTCTTGGTGATCCCTTTTCTCGTCTTCTTTCCTGTCTTGATAATCTCGTCTCTTATCTTCTTTCCAATCGTTATGATTTCGTTTCTTTTCTTCTTTTCTGTCTTGACCTCGTTCATTTTCTTCTTTATTATTTTTGGGACTATTCGATTTTGCATTTCCTCTATATTTGTCTTTATCACGATTAGAATGATCATTGGATTTCCAATGCTGATAATCAGAAGAATTGTTTTTTCGTTCAGTCTGTAAAGCCTTTCCTGGGTTCTTTCCTTGATTTGAATGGGTTTTATCATTTTTTTGAAGTTTCTCAATACCCTCTGGTTTCTGCTTCTTCTCCACTGAACGTAAATCAACCTTTTGATTCTCAACCTTAGAACTCTTCTCTTTCTTTATTCCCTCTTTGAGGACGTCTTCGTCTGTTATCTCTCTTTTTGTATCCTCGACGGGTTTAGGTGTTTCTGTTTTTTCAGTTTCCCGTAATAAAGAGCCTGCAGTCATTCCTTTATCAGAAGCTTCTTCTCTCATTTCCTGCGATGTTTCTTTCACTGTGATGTTCATGTTGTGGTCTGTGGTGTATTCTTGAACAAACTTATTTATTTCAGTAACCAAATCTTCTTCAAGCTGATCATTTGAATCCTCAATAAATGAAGAGGTGATGAGAACATTTTGATTCTCATTTATATATCCCATTTCTTCACATAGAAGGAAGATTTCCTCTGTCACTTCACTTACATGCATGTTTCCCCAGCCATCTAACTCTTCTAGAAGCACTTTGGCATCTTGATTGTAAGGAGTAATCTTTATCACCTGTTGTTTTTCATTCAATGTCAATTCCATACTTGGGTTTATATCGACAGACACATAGGCATATGCCTGGTTACTCTGTAAGAAACCACTTGAAAACAGGGTGAGGACGATGATTATGGCTGTTAATAATGCAGTCGATACCTTCCAATTCCATTTAAAGGATCGTTTGCCCATAGCAGGTTCATGATGCAAAGGAAAGAAAGGAATTTCTTCGCCTATTGTATAATTTTGATTGGGCTGCCTACTTCCCGTCAGAAATTCCCCTTCTGACGTCATCATAACGAGGATATCACGTTTGATTTCCATAATGATCCCTTTTTTCATATCTCTAACCGCCCTTTTAAGTAATCCCGTAAATACACATAATTTCCAATAAGAATAAGAGTAATGGCAATAATATATTTTCTATTTCTCTCAATTGTTTTTCTACTAACGTTAACCTGTTTCTCTAATTTTTTTATGGGTAATCGTTTCTTTTCAAGGAGGTAGTCCAATAATTCTTTGGAATTCACTACCGTATTAGCAATGTCAATGGCATTCAGTCTGGCATCTTCATGCTTAGGTGATTGTTCTACCAGCTCATGGAAGGATAATTTGAAGTGAGAAAGATGTTCTTGGAAAGAGATGATCTCTTCCCGCCTCTTCTTTCCTTCTTGCTGTTTTCCATATTCTTCAACAGAGACGATTTGCTCGATTGTTAAATTTGCGGTCTCATCATCATCCTCAAGCAGACTCATGTCGATGCTCACATCCTGAAACCTTCCGTTCTTTCTGATATAATCTATTACTTTCCGTTTGATGATTACTTCAGAAAAACTGATGATAGATGACCCTCGCTGATGATTATATTTTAAGATAGCGTCATGAAAGGCAATAAGACCGATGCTAAATTCATCATCACTTTCATAGATATATCTTTTGCAGACTGAAGATACCGTTTTTTTTATAAATGGCTTATAGTCTTCCAAGACTATGTTCAGTACTTGTTCATCACCATTTTGTATTAGTATCGCCATGTCTTCAAGCGTTTGTTTTTTCTTTTGTCTGGCTAGTAAAAATAGTAATACATTTAGCATCAGTCTCACTCCATCCTGCACACTATTATACTCATATGATGTTGATTTTAAAAGGATAATAGAGAGGAAGGGGTACTGCTTAAGTAATCTTTCCAGATGCACTCAACCAAGTAAATGGAAAATTACTTTAGGTCCAGTATCCCCTTCGTGACTGACTGTCATTAGAATTCCAACTTATCCTGAAGCTATTGCTCTATACTTAATCTTTATTGTGGCCCTTGCCGTTTTCTTTTCCGCTTTCCCTGTTCTGTCCCTGGTGTTCCTTTTGTTTTGCAGCTGGATGATGTTGTTTCTTTTCTTCTTTAACATCATGTCGAGCTTGTTTTTCCTCGTTTTTCATTTGTTTACGTACTTCTTTACCTTCTTTTTTCACTTGCTTTTGTTGTTGCTTTAATTCTTTTCTCACTTCTTTTTCAACGTGCTGAACTTTTACTGGTGTAGTTTTTTCTGTTTCTTTTTTCACTGTTGGACTTGCCACAGTTTTATTTTCATCTGTGTTTTCATCAATCGTTGTATCGTTTGCTGCTGATTCTTCAACCGGAGTTACAGAGTCATCCTTCATGGATTCATCGGATTCTGTTTCTTCTTGAGCATTTGCTTTTTTCGACGATTTTCCTTCTAGCTTTGCGAGCTTTTCGGCTAATTTCATATAACTTTTTTCAATGTTCTTTTGAAGGGCGGCTTTCGCTTTAGGGTTCTTCACTTTCTCCAGATTAGCTTTAAGAGCAATGATATTTTGTGACATTAATTCTTCCATTTCAGTCATTTCATCGGATTTTTCTTCGGAATCTGCTTCTTTTGCAGTTCCTTCTTCATTACCATCTTTGGTTTGTTCAGTTTCACTGTTTTCCTCTTCAGTATTCGATTCTTCTTCTGTTTCGCCCTCTAACTCTTTCATTGAATCATCGTTAGAAGCTTCTTCATTCTCACCGTGTGGTAATTCTTCTCCAGAGCGTTGAATCATTTCGATGGCATGATTGATTGCTTCGATGGCTTCCTCTTCTTTACCTTCTTCAAATAAAGCTTCTACTTCAGCAAGTCTTTCTGCTGCATACTCAGCTACTAATTTGGCTTCTTCCGCATCATCCATCGTAAAGGCAAGCTTCACTTTCTCTAGAGCAAGCTTAGCAAAATAAAAGAAATCACCAGGAAGTAATGATGGAGTTTCTGTCTTTTCTAATTTTTCAATTTCTGTTTTAGCAGAATCAATCATAGCTTCATCATTCACTGTAACTCCTGTACTGTCCTTTTGCTCAATTGTAACCGTGTCGAACGTTTTTTCATCGTTATTCGCATAAGCCAATGAACCTGAAAAGCTAATAGATCCTGCTACTAATACAGCTAAAGATGATTTCATTAATTTAGAATGTTTTGTCATATGTACACCTCGGAAGTTAAATTTTATTGGTCGATCGATCGCCTTATTAAAGGAGTTACGTTATGCGGATTTTTTTTGAGGGGGTTTATACAAATTTAAATTAAAAAAGTTCTCAAGGAGGTAATGAATGGTAAGGGGGAGGTTCTTATAGTAAAAAAACTAACGTGAATTTTTCTCACGTTAGCTTTCGATTTTTTTTATTCTGCTTTGGCTTCTGCTTTTGTTTCTGCTTTAGCTTCTTCCTGTTTTGCTTTCTTTCTGGATAATAAGTATCCTCCTACCGATAAAAGGATTAATACGGTCCAGAAGACGAGCTTCCATGGCTTTGATTCAGGGAAGTGGTGATCCAGGATCGCCACATCAGGATGAGCCAGCGTAAAGACAGCCAGCTTCACCCCAACCCAACCAACAATTAAAAATGCCGCTGATTCCAATGTAGGATATTTCTCCAATAGTTTCACAAACCATGTTGCAGCAAATCGCATGATCACCAGGCCGATTATTCCACCAAGGAACATGACGATAAACTGACCGCCGTCAATTCCACCGACATCAAACCATCCGGTTGGCTGCAAAGTAACCGCTAAAGCTACGGCAGCTAACATGGAGTCAACTGCAAAGGCGATGTCTGCAAGTTCCACCTTTAATACCGTCGTCCAGAAACCTGAGCCCTTGTTTGACTCTGACTCAACAATTCCCATGTCTTTCCTCTTTTTAACGAAATGATGAATCGACACATAGAATAAATAGATTGCCCCGATGGCTTGAACCTGCCATACATTCACTAAGAACGAAATGAGAAATAGTGCAGCAAATCTAAATACAAATGCTCCTAACAGACCATAAAAGAGTGCTTTCTTTCTTTGTTCTACCGGCAGATGTTTAACCATGACCGCCATAACAACTGCATTATCAGCAGCCAGAATTCCTTCAAGACCGACAAGGATGAGCAGTACCCAACCATATTCCAATAACATTGAAGCATCCATTAATGTAAGTCCCTCCTATTTACACAGTTAGTTTTCCAATAGGCAAGGATTTTTATAAAATAAAAAGACCCTTGCCTAAATAAGGCAAAGGTCTTGCTGAGCATAATCATTATGCCAACAAAGCCGATGGAATAATCCATGAACTGACGACTTTGTTTAGGTATGTCACCTATAGCTACTCCCCTTTGACAGGTAGAAAACGTTTAAGTTGTATAGCCATATCTTACCTCATGAATGACGTTTCGTAAAGAGATAAAACTTAATGGATCCGGATGAGGATTGACCGAATGATCAGCCCAAGTACCACTCCGGGAATCACAAACAACATCGGCAAAAAGATAGGTCCTATAAATTCACCAAATAAATATACCTTCGGAGAGTACATCAAGCCAACTGTCACCATATAAGCAGACATGACAAAAGGTAAAAATATATAAGGCTCTTCCTTGGTTTGAGCAAGTTTATAAGCATCCCACATGGCAAACATATAAAGACATGGATAAAACATCAACCATTGATAATCAATTACAGACGCTGCTTTATGTGTTTCCCCTAAAAAACTATACATAATCCCTTGATTGAAGTTACTTTGAACATTGATGATAATCTCGAGAAGCACAAATAACGTTCCCTTAAACCAAAGTCCAACCAGTAATTGCGGAAAACCAGGGAGTGCTATGCTCCATAGAATTCCTTCTAATTTTGTAATAGAAGTTTTCATGGGCAACCCAGCAATTGGAGATGAAGTATATAAACTATAGGATGTATGTACCGGGTCGGCTCTTGCGTAAGGGAAAATGACATCTCGAGAATCCTCCTATTGATGCTTCTCCCATTATTTTTACCATTTCTCTCCCAATTATTACGAGGATTAAGACACTATCTAACAATCTTCATGAAAACATCCTTAATTAATCTTCACATGTAAATTTTCGTTAGATGAATGTTCAAGATAAAATTCAACCATTTTTTCAATTTGGCTTGAGAGGGTTGGGCATTGAATGTGAGATCCTCTTAAGTCTTCTTGAGCATATTGACAATCGAACCTTCCTTCAAGTGTAAAATAATCAAGCGCTTCACGTTCAACCTTCAAATATCTGCGTACAAACCGAAAGCCCAGTGCCCAATTGGAAATAGATAAGGGAACTCTTCCCCGCGGCTGCTTTTTGTACATATGCCATAGAATCTGTTCATACACTTCCTTTACCGTCACTGGTTGTGGATCGGTAAGATGATAGGTTTTTCCTGTTCCGATTCCTTCGTGGCCGAGGTATATAGAAGCTCGGACGACATATTCTACGGGAACGATATTGATAAGGGCATTTCCTTCTCCGAGAAAGGGTATCCAAGGTAAAAACGATAATCGTTTAAACATATTCATAATAAAATACGGACCATCAAACTTAACTGTCTCACCCGTCTTTGAACTTCCTTTAACGATACCGGGACGGATGATCGTAATCGGCAGGAATTCCTTCAGTTCCGCAACGTATACCTCTGCTTCATACTTTGTCTGTTCGTAAAAATTATTAAAGCTGTCTGGATACTCAAGCTCGTTCTCATAAACTTCTCCTTTACGTGTGCCGGCCACAAACGCAGTAGAGAAATAAACATATCTCTTTAATCGGTGAAGAGTTTTACAGAAAGAATTAACGTGTCGTGTTCCCTCAACGTTTACTTTAAATGCAAGATTTTCAGGCACGGCAAGATCATAGATGGCAGCCAAGTGCCAGACATACTCCACTGTTTCTCGTATTTCACCTATTTTTTCTTCTGACATTCCAAGGTCAGGTTGTGTAATGTCCCCCTTCACTAAAATGAGGTCGGTTCCTTTGTTTCCTGCAAGCTTCCCGGCTAATTCCTCTGCTTCTATAGTGATAGTGTCTAAATGGAGCATGTAGATCGTTGATGCCTTCTCTTGACTAATTAATTCTTCCACAATATTACGACTCAAAAACCCTGGAAACCCCGTGATTAAATATATCCCTTTCTTCATATCGCTTCCCCCCGCCAATGACTTCTTTCAAAATGGGAAATAAAAAAGCTAACCTGCAGTCTAAGATACCTGCTCTTTTAAGGAGGTGACTACTTAGCTGTAAGGTTAGCTCGTTTGATTTTGACTATTCTTTATTACCGTATGCTTCACGATTTCTCTTCATTCTTCTCGTTTCTTTATCAAAGAAGCTATATACTATCGGAATGACATAAATCGTTAACAGTGTACTGCTTATTAACCCACCAATTACGGCTATACCCATAGGCTGATTGATCTCAGTACCTTCCCCGAGTCCGAGAGCAAGAGGTAACAAGCCAAGTATAGTCGTCAATGCGGTCATTAAGATCGGCCGTGCCCGATCTTGAACCGCTTCAACAATACTATCAAAGCTATTGGTTCCTGATTCTTTTCGCTGGTTGATGTAATCGACAATCACAATCGCATTGTTTACAACAATGCCTGACAGGACAATGACACCAATAATCGCTGAAATACTTATAGGTGTTTGAGTTACCGCCAGAGCTATTGCGACCCCGATGACCATGAGCGGCACAGTAAACATAATGACAAATGGATACTTAAATGATTCAAACTGTGCAGCCATGACCATATAGACAAGAACAATTGCGAGTCCAAGTGCAAGTGCCATATCGTCAATGGAGTCTTCCAGTAACTCCCTGTCACCACTGAATGAAACCAAAGTCTCATTCGGAAGTTCCAAAGATTCTATCTTCTCATCCACAGCTTTCGAGATTGTCCCGAGATTGGTGGACGATGAATACTTCAAAGTGAATTGAACTGCATGCTGTTGATCGATTCTTTGTATACTGACAGGACCATCTTCTATCGAAAAATCCACTACAGAATTTAATTGAATATATTTTCCTTGTCCGTTAGGGATCAGTAGTTTCTTCAGAGAGTCCAGATTCTCAGTAATATTACGGTCATATTGGACGAGTACATTTATGACATCAGACGTTTCTGTAACCATTTGTGTCGCCAATACACCTCGTGTTACATCCTGTACAAGGGTGCCTATCTGAGCTGGTGCCAGCCCTTGTTCGAGAGCTTTGTCACGGTTCACTGTCATTTGGACTTCTTTGACCGTTTCCATTTGATCGGTCGTCACTTCTGATACGTTTTTCATACCCTTCAAAGAATTAAATAATGCATCAACAGATTGATCCAATCGATTTGGATCTGTATCCCTTAAATTGAACGTCAGGGTTTGAGGACTAGAACCTGATGTTGACTGAAGGTTAAATGAAATTTCCGATGAATCATTTATGTTTTTCGCAGCTTTTTCTATCTCAGGTTTTACTTCATCTACAAAAGTGAATATGGACCTCCCACGATCTTCTAGAGGCTTCATTTTCACATACACTTCGGCAATATTCCCTTTTGAACTTCCTCTAAAGGACTCTTCCTGGGTTGTACCGACCAGGCTTACAAAAACATCAACATCTTTTTCCTTTTCCAGCCTATCTTCAATTGCGTTTACAACTTTATTCGTCTCTTCCACGGATGCTCCATTATCTAATTCGACTCTCATATTAAAAAAACCTTCATCCGTAGGTGGTAAAAACTGTGTTCCTACCGTCGTTAAGCCAAAACCACCTGCGACCAGAGTGAGAGCCGTAATAAACAGGACGGTGAATCGATGACGAAGGGCCCACTTGACAGACCTGGCAAATGTTTTTCTGCTCTTGGAGCGCCTTCGCTTCGCTTCGAGATTTCCTTTAGGCTTCTTCAATAATCTGCTTGCTAGCATCGGGATGACCGTTAAGGCTACTACGAGCGATGCTAATAAGCTAAAAGAAATGGTCAGGGCAAATTCGGTAAATAATTCACCAAGTAAACCTGAAATAAAGACAACTGGTAAAAACACGGCAACTGTTGTTAAAGTAGATGCCGTAATGGCTCCACCCACTTCTTTAGCTCCGATACTCGCAGCCTCTCTGGGTGTTTTCCCAAGAGAAAGGTGCCGATAAATATTTTCAATTACAACAATGGCATTATCCACAAGCATTCCAATTCCCAGGGCAAGTGCTCCGAGAGTCATGATATTCAAAGCAAAATCAGCAAAGAACATTAAGACAAATGTAACGATGACAGAGTATGGAATCGCCACACCAATGATTAACGGACTCTTTACATTCTTCAAGAATAGAAATAGAACAAGCATGGCAAATGCCCCGCCAATGATTAGGGAATTTGCAATATTTCCTATCGCTTGGGTAATGTAGTCCCCCTGATCAAAGAGAATGTCTGCCTTGATTGATTTGTATTGGTCTTGTTGAAGTAGACGATCCAGTTCATCTTGAAATGCTTTTGAAACAGAAGCTGTGTTTGCGTCGGATTGTTGTAACACACTAAAAAGGATGGCAGATTCTTGATTGGCACGAGTGATCGTATTTGTGTCCTGCTGCTTCTTCTCAACAGCCGCCACTTCCCCAAGGGTAATCCTCTTACCATTTTGAGGATTCACTTGAAGCACCAATTTTTTCAGTTCATCAACGGACTGTAATGCACTCATAACACGGGTGGTTAAGGTTTGTCCATCAGTTTCTATAGTATCCCCAGGTGATGTTACATTACTTGCTCTAATCGTGTTAATAACGTCAGATTGACTTAGACGATTATCTTTAAGTGCTTGTTGATTTAATTCAATGACCACTTCATCCTTGAGTGAACCAGAAACGTTTACATTGGCCACTCCTTCAACCCGGGTTAATTCCAATTTCAAATTCTCAGATAGCGTTTTTAATTTACTTTCCTTACCCTCTTCACGTAACGAGAATTGAATGATTGGAAATTGGGCTGGATCGAACTTAAGAAACCTGGGATTATCCGCCCCATCTGGAAGTGGAGTTTGATCCATTCTTTGAAGGACATCATTTTCTATCTCATCAATGGAAGTTGCCCATGAAAATTCAAGGAGAATGAAGTTTGAGCCTTCCCTGGAAGTAGATTGGATGTTTTTCATTCCTGGTAAAGTTGACAAGCTTTCTTCCAGTGGCTTAGTCAACTTTTCCACCACTTCTTCAGGACTGGCGCCCGGATAATTGGTCACGACGACCCCGACCGGAGGATTGAGATCAGGAATGAGCTTTAATGGGATTCGGAGGAGGGACACTCCTCCAAGAATAAGAATGAGTAGCATTGTGACTATGGTG
The DNA here is from genome assembly GCF_056838065.1 of Rossellomorea sp. H136. Lineage (NCBI taxonomy): Bacteria > Bacillati > Bacillota > Bacilli > Caryophanales > Bacillaceae > Rossellomorea > Rossellomorea sp. H136. The sequence continues at coordinate 1,784,786 of NZ_CM166371.1, read as the reverse complement.
AATACGGGACGGCGTATGGAAAAATCACTAATTTTCAAACGGGTGCTCCCCTTTCTATATCTATATTGTTCACTACGGTTCGGAAGCAGTTAATGTTAACTATAGTCTCTTCAGGAAAATCCTTCAATATTAAAGCTTATACAAGAGAAAAGTTTCACAAATTATTCACCTTGATAAATAAATACACCTAATCTGTAAACACTATTTTTATAATGAAACGTTAGGAGCATTAGTATGGCGAATTGGGTTCCATTTGTATCCCTTAGTCTTATCAGCATTATCCTGTTGGTAATAATTGTCGTTAAGAACCGTCATATGTCTGCTCGGATTTTATTATTTTGGCTTTTCATTTCCGGTTTAGCTTATGTATTTGAATATATCATCTTTGTTTTATTTAACAGCTATACGTATCATCCCCAAATATTATCGAATAATTACAATGACAGCGTGTTAGGGTCGATTAGTTCCCAGGCGTTTTCAGTGCCAATTGCGATCACGTATATTGTTGTATATCATTTAAAAGCAACCAGGATTGCCTTGATCGTTGGTTTATTCTTTCTCATTGAAACATGGTTCACCTATTCAAGTTTGTACGAACACCATTGGTGGCAATCGTATTACACATCATTTTTCTTAATCATTGCTATCATACTGTCTAAAGCGTGGTGGAAGCTGTTTGAAAATGATCCTAATCACTATGTACTATTCATTACCTTGTTTTTTGCTCTGTCGACCGTCTCTCTATCCTGTGCCTGGATTCTTTCATCCCTTTTGGAACTATATATCATCCCATTGCATCATTTCTCTAATCCTACACGGGACTTGATTGCGGGAAATGCGGTGTACATTTGGTTTACCACCTATCTTTATACATTGGTGATCTTCTTTAGATATAAGGATAAGCAATATGCACTGTTGACCATCCTTTTCCTGTTAACCATAGAAGTATTCATGTTCCAAGAAGGTGTGTTGCTACTAAAGAAATCAATCATGATGATGGTTCTTCCCCTTTTTCATTTTTCAGTGATTGCAATTGGGGGATATTATTACAATCATCATTTCCCAAATTATGTTGAAATCACACGAAAAGGACTGCACTCTGGATAATTCATCTTTAGAAAAAATCCGATGAATGACCAGTACAGTCCTATTTATTTCTTCTTTATAAAATGTTAGTTTGATGCAATTGGATTCGTTTCGGTATGTTCTTTTTCTATGGTCCAGCCGGTAAATCCATAAAGAATCGTTATGACGGGAGAAATGAGACAAAAGATTGCAAACGGTAAATACTCTACCGTGGCAACACCTAATACATCAGTTAAGAATATACCACATACACTCCATGGCACTAACGGGTTAATGACCGTTCCAGCATCTTCTAACGTACGTGATAAGTTCTTGGGATGTAACCCAAGCTTCTTATATTGGGATTGAAATGCTTCTCCCGTTAATAGGATGGACAGATACTGCTCCCCTACAACCAGGTTTATACCGATGGCCGATAGAGCCGTTGAAAGAATCGTCCTTCTTCCTGATTGAAGGATCGTTGAAATTTTATTAAGTAAGACAGGTATAATACCAAGCTTAAATAATAATCCACCAAGGCTTAGAGAAAGGATGACAAGGGAAATCGTAAACATCATGCTGTTTACCCCTCCTCTTGTTAAAAGGGAGTCAATGGATTCCACACCCGTTTTTGACTCGTACCCTGAAAATAAAACCTGGAACAGTTCATTCAGCTTCAAAGATCCATGTAAAAACGAAAGGCCCATTGAGACAACTATATTGATCGCAAGTGTTAGTAGTGCAGGGGTCTTATATACGATGAGTGCAATTAGTAATAATACAGGAAGGAGACTGTACCAATGAACCAGACCTGTTTGATCCAAGCCATCCTGTAACGATTTCAGCTGGGTTAAATTCACATCACTTGTTTCCGGTGATAAAAACCCAAAAACGATGAGTGTAATAATGAATGCAGGGACAGTTGTCCAGGCCATATTACGAATATGAGTAAATAAATCTACCTTCACAATAGAAGAAGCAAGGTTCGTTGTATCTGATAATGGCGACATCTTATCTCCAAAAAAAGCTCCTGAAACAATCGCGCCTGCTGTGATACTCATGGACAGTCCCATCGCCTCACCGATTCCGATAAGCGCCACCCCTATGGTTGCCGCCGTCGTCAATGAACTTCCAATCACGATTCCGCTCAAGGAAGTAAGCAAAAAGGCAATCGCATAAAAATAATTGGGTGATACAAATTCAAATCCATAAAACATCAAAGTGGGAATGGTTCCACTGAGTAGCCAACTGCTCACAAGAAGACCAATGAAGAAAAAGAGTAAAATAGCTCCTAAGCCACCTTGTGCCCCAACAATCATCCCTTGTTCAATCTCTTTGAATTTCACTTTACGACTTAGCCCATACACCATCAAAAAGAAGAGCGATAGGATAATGGGAATATGAGGGACTGATTCGAGCCCAATAATACTGCCACTGATAATCCCCAGTACAGCGAGCAATATCACTGATGCTTCTATAACATTTGGTTTGTTTACGCTTTGGATGTTTAACATAGTAACACTTCCTTCTCTAAGTTGAAATTGATGAATTGGAATAGAAAGAACAACAAAAAGAACTCTCCATCCCGAATAGGGACGAAGAGTTCTCCGCGTTACCACCCTAATTGGAATGAACCTATTGTCATACATTACCACTATTCATTACTAACTACTACTCATGAATAGTTGACAATTGGTTTATTCCCACTTCATAAAGGTTTGTCCCTGGATAAATCCTCATTTAATTAGAGGATTTATAAGCAATGTAATTCAGAAATAAAGGACCTAAGCTTTCACCTGCCGCCTAGTCTCTGATTGCTGTCTTCCTATTTCCTACTGCGTTGCTCAAGACAAATATATTTAATTCATTCGCTAAGAGATCGCAAGGGGGATCAGCCTCTTTCGCTCTTAAACGCTTTTAAGCACTAAAGTATTTATAGTAGTATTTTATCATCGTATCGAAATATGTCAATGATTTTCATTAAAAAAAATGACCTCTTTTGCAAGAAGAGAGGTCATTTCAGCTATACAAATAGGGATTTCGCAAATGGTTCTTTTGCCTCATGAGCCGGTTTTCAGATGAAGTAACCTTGTGCACAATCAACACCGATTTTTTTACAGAATAGCAATTCTTCTTTCCTCTCCATTCCACATGCGATGTTCATTTTTAACTCTCCTCCCTTTATTATGAAAATCTTAGTTATATGCATATAACTAAGATTTTCCTCCTGGATAATGCTACTAATATACTTTTATTTTGGGATAAATTCACTTGATAATGGGGGAAAATCAATCGGCACCAGTTGCCCCCTTCCAATCCGATTACAAAAAAACACCCCGCCAAGTCTAATTCTTGAGGGGTGTTCACAACTTTTACATCAAACTATATAGTCGAATGTCCGGATTTTTATCATTGAACCATCTCATAGCAAAATCATTTTCAAACAAAAAGACCAGGTTGTCATGACGGTCTTTCACCAGCATGCTTCGAGAGCTTGACATTGTTTCCTTAACATCTTCTTCATTTTCAATCCATCTAGCTATTTTTGATCCAATCGGTTCCATTTTCACATCAACGTTGTATTCATTTTTCATTCTGTGCTCGAATACTTCAAACTGAAGCTGCCCGACTGCACCTAGGATAATATCTTCGGTGCGGGTCTTATAGTATTGGATGGCACCTTCTTGAACAAGTTGAAGAATCCCTTTTTGAAAATGCTTTTGTTTCATTACGTTCTTAGCTGTAACACGAACAAAAAGTTCCGGTGTAAATTGAGGGAGCTTTTCATATTGGAAGCTTTGCTTTCCTTGAACAAGCGTATCACCGATTTGATACGTACCCGTGTCATAAACCCCGATGATATCCCCACTCACTGCTTCGTTTACAGTGCTTCGATCGTCTGCAAGAAATTGTGTAGATTGAGCAAGCTTAATCGATTTACCTGTGCGGGAAAGATTAACCGTCATGCCTCTCTCGAATTGTCCTGAACAGATGCGGACAAATGCAATCCGGTCACGGTGAGCGGGATTCATATTAGCTTGAATCTTGAACACGAAACCAGAAAACTCCTCTGCCGTCGGCTCGATTTCTCCAGCGTCGGAATTCCTTGGCTGAGGAGAAGGTGCGAATTGTAAATACGTTTCAAGAAACGTCTGAACACCGAAATTCGTTAATGCACTTCCGAAGAAAACGGGAGAAAGCTCTCCATTCGCTATTCGCTCACGTGAAAACTGGTTTCCCGCTTCGTTCAGAAGCAACACATCTTCAAGGGTCTGATCATATAAATTGCTTTCCTTCAAGGGATGTTCTCCCTCGATTTCACCTTCTTCGTTTAAAGGAATAAAACGATCTTCATCCTCCACGCGGAATTGCTCTATTCGATTATGGAAGCGATCATAGATACCTAAGAATTCTTTCCCCATTCCTATCGGCCAATTCATCGGATAAGATTGAATTCCAAGTACTTCTTCAAGCTCTTCCAACAACTCCAATGGCTCACGGCCTTGACGGTCGAGCTTATTAATGAATGTGAAGATCGGTATGCCTCTCATTCGGCAAACTTTGAAAAGCTTTAAGGTTTGTGCTTCAATCCCTTTGGCTGAATCGATGATCATGACCGCACTATCAACAGCCATCAACGTTCTATAAGTATCTTCAGAAAAGTCCTGGTGGCCAGGTGTATCCAGGATATTCACCCGATAATCATCATAGTCGAAAGCCATCACAGAAGAAGTGACCGAAATCCCTCTCTGCTTCTCAATTTCCATCCAGTCAGATGTCGCGAACTTTCCTGATTTCTTACCTTTTACAGTACCAGCTGCCCGAATCGCCCCTCCAAAGAGAAGAAGTTGCTCAGTTAATGTTGTTTTCCCGGCATCCGGGTGGGAAATAATAGCGAAAGTCCGTCTTGACTGAACTTCCTGTATAAAGTCTATTTTCATTCATAAAATCCTTTCTCGGCATTCTCACTTTCTCATCATATTCGTTCTAAAGTGACAATGCAACAAAGAATCAACACCTTAGTAAATCAGGCATGTTTCACACATCATTTCTTATAGGTATGAATTTGCATTTTCACTATCTCGCTTTACAGTATTGACCAAAATGACTTTAAGGACACTTACATTTCACTTGTCCATTGAACAATTCGGGAACTTAATGTTTCTGCTGTTTCTTTTGAAACCCTTCCTTGTAATGACTCCAGTAATTTTGTTTGTATATTATCTTCACCATAGGTAAAAGAATAAGACCATCGAATATCCGGGACTGAAATCAATATGAACTCATCTTTCTTGTTTTCATAGATATATACTTTTTGTTCCAAGCCTTCCAAAAATTTTTTTCTGATCTTCAAAATGTGTATCCCCTTTCATGAAAACGCTTTATTGGCGCATACTAATGACGATGTTGTCCGTACAACTTTACGAAAATCATGTAATTGTAGGTTGTCAGACGTCTGAAAGAATTGTAAAATAAAAAACCGAAAGCATCAAGTTACAAACTTAAATTTCGAAGAGGTGAAAGAAGTGCAATATTTATGGGGTATCATGGGTATCATTGTCGTTCTGGGAATTGCTTTTGCATTTTCTACGAACAAAAAGCGTATTAATTTCAGAACCGTCCTTGGTGGACTAGCTATACAGTTATTTTTCGCTTTTATCGTGTTGGAAACTTCTTGGGGTCAGAATTCTCTTAAAGGATTGACTCAAGTTGTAAACGCTATTATCAATTATTCAAATGAAGGGATCACCTTCCTTTTCGGTGGTCTTTATACGGAAGAATCCAATATAGCGTTTATTTTTGCATTTAATGTCCTTCCTGTCGTTATTTTCTTTTCCGCTTTAATTTCAGTCCTTTACTACCTTAAAATCATGCAATTTTTCATCAAAATTTTAGGTGGCGGACTGGCTAAGCTGTTAGGAACAAGAAAGGCAGAGTCACTTTCTGCAGCAGCTAATATTTTCGTCGGACAAACTGAGGCTCCGTTAGTAGTAAGACCTTATCTATCTAAAATGACTGAATCGGAACTTTTCGCAGTCATGACAGGTGGACTGGCTTCCGTTGCCGGTTCCGTATTAGTCGGGTATTCCCTATTAGGGGTTCCTTTGGAATATTTACTGGCAGCAAGCTTCATGGCAGCTCCTGCAGGACTAGTATTGGCAAAGTTATTTGTACCTGAGACGGATAGTACGCCTGAACCAAAAGAACTTGATATGGAAGCGGATTCTGATTCGGCAAATGTGATCGATGCAGCGGCTAAAGGTGCCAGCGTCGGGCTTCAATTAGCTTTAAATATCGGTGCAATGCTACTGGCATTCATTGCACTTGTAGCAATGATCAATGGATTGCTTGGCTTAGTCGGTGGCTGGTTCGGTATGGACGCCCTTTCACTTGAGCTTATACTTGGTTATGCCTTTGCTCCACTTGCTTTCGCTATCGGTGTTCCTTGGAGTGAGGCAGTCATCGCCGGAAACTTCATTGGACAAAAGCTTGTCATCAACGAATTCGTTGCTTATTCCGCATTTGCTCCTGAAATCGGGAACTTATCGGATAAAGCGGTAGCCATCATCTCCTTCGCTCTTTGTGGATTTGCGAACCTTTCTTCATTAGGTATTTTACTTGGTGGACTTGGTAACCTTGCCCCTGACCGAAGAGGAGATATCGCTCGCTTAGGATTAAAAGCCGTCATTGCCGGTGCTCTCGCTTCGTTACTAAGTGCCGCAATTGCTGGTATGTTCGTATAATATATAATCATAAAAGAAGCTGTCCTAAAGGAGGACAGCTTCTTTTCATTCTAGACTGCTGATGGAATGAAAAGCTCACCATTAGCAAGACAGGTCCTTCCCTTCCCGGCTTTCTTAGCTACATAAAGCCTTTGATCGGCAAGTGCGATTAGTTTTTCCGGGTCTTCGGCTTCCGTTGTTTCAGCCTGACCGAAACTCATGGAAATCGATATAGGTGCTAAGGTCTCCAATAGGCTGTATAATTCCTTTAAAAACTGATGAATAACATCGTCATCCATATGTGGCAATAAGATGACAAATTCTTCTCCTCCATATCGAAATGCCTGTCCATTATAGGTCTCCGAGAGAGTACGAAAGACTTCTCCAACCTTTCGAATCACATCATCCCCGGTTAAATGCCCGAATTCATCATTCACTTTCTTAAAATCATCGATGTCACCAAGGAGTACGGTGAAAGATTCATTCGCATCCAATTTCCGTCTAAACTTTTCCTGAAATGATAGCTGATTGAATAAGCCAGATAAATAATCTCTATGGGCGAGATGATGATAGGCTTCCTTTTGCGCATAATGGGCTCGTTCCCTCAGCATAATCAGAGCACCGAAAAGGCCAATGATCCAAAGGAAAAACATATTAAAAGAAAGAGTGAAATAATGTTGGAATTCCGTTAAGTTGACTGTCACGATTCCCATCAAAAGGTATGCAAGACTAAATACTGCAAGAGAAATGAGGGCCCCTTTGCTTCTCCAATAAATGGTTGCATGCATGACAAACAAAATTGAAATCGGATAAAGCGGACTATGTATCCCTTCTGATAAAAACATCAGCCAGATTAATGCCAGAAAATCGAACATAATCCCCGCTTTTAAAATGAGTTGGAGACTTCTCTTATCATCCCGGGCACGGACAAGTGCAATTTGAGTCACAAGCATATAGATGAACCCGGATACTAATAAATAGGGAAAGACCGCTTTATTGGTAGTGATATTATCTGAAAAGGGTGGTACGTAAAATATGAGTGTAGCGATCACTAAAAACAGCCACCTCAAAGTAGAAAACAACTTCTCTGTTTCGTAATCATTCAAGTACAACGAAAATCTCATAAACTTCATTCTCGCATCATTTAATATAGTTTAAATTTACCAAAGACTGTGAAATTCGTCTATCACATATCAAAAAACAGACCAACATCTGTCATATTGGTCTGTTGCTCAGGAGAAGATTATTCAGTTCCACCGTACTTCAACTTGCTCTCTTCGATCGCAATATTTTTGTCACTATGAGGATATTTCGTATTTTCGATGATCTGATAATCCTCATGGCCTTTACCGGCAAAGATGATAATATCCCCAGGTTCACTTACTTCCACTGCATGCTTAACCGCTTCTGCTCGATCTCCAATCAAAGCATATTGTTCATGCTGCATTCCTTTTTCAAGATCTTTTAGAATGCTATCGTATTCTTCATACCGCGGGTCGTCTGTTGTTAAGATGACATAGTCTGCTAATGATGCTTTTTCTGCCATGGTCGGACGTTTTGTCTTATCACGGTTCCCTCCTGTACCAACGAGGAAAATGATTTTGTTTTCTTTAAACGGCAGGACGGATTGAATGGCATTTTCAATTGCATCCGGCGTATGTGCATAATCGATGTAAACGGATAGAGGTGCTTTCATTTCAACCTTCTCCATTCTTCCGCTTACAGGTGGGAGATCGCGAACAATTTCCACTAGTCTGGATACTTCCATCCCTTTCGCATACAAACATGCCATGGCAGTCAGTACATTGTATACATTGAACTTCCCTAATAACTTCATTTCTACCTCAAAGCTTCCTTGGGGAGATACAAGCGTAAACTTCGTTAAATCATTAAAATATTCAACATTTTCTGCTTTAAAGTCTGCTTGCCCTTCAAGTCCATAGCTAATCACTTCATGAGGAGTCATATAGCTATAGCGCTCATACCATTCGTCATCTGCATTAAGAACAGCGTACTTTGGATTTTGAAGGTCCTGACCTAATTGAGAAAACAATAATCCTTTGGCATAGCCATAGTGTTCCATCGTTCCGTGATAATCCAAATGATCATGACTTAAGTTGGTGAAAGCCACTACATCAAAGTCGATGCCCCAAAGCCTCCCCAATGCAAGTCCGTGTGAAGATACTTCAAGGGTGAAATTCTGAATATCGCGATTTATCGCTCTTTGTAGCATCTGCTGGTTCGTTAAGTTGTCACAAGTCGTGTTTTCACTCGGAAGTAACTCTCCATTTAAATTAAAGCCGATTGTACCGGATAATGCAGAACTCCGATCGTCTTTTTTCAGGATGGAGTGGATCAGGTTACTCACAGTAGTCTTTCCGTTGGTTCCCGTTACGCCGAAAACCGTTAACTTCCGGGAAGGATAATCATAATACTTATTGGATAATTGAGCCAAGGCTTTAAATGAGTCTTTGACTACGATTAATGCGGCTTTATTTAAATCAATGTCTAATTGTTTTTCTGAAACGATCAGGGTGGCTCCTTTTTCAACGGCCATCTGTGCATAATCATGTCCATCCACTGTGTAGCCTCTTGTACATACAAACATGCTGCCTTCTGTCACTTTTCTGGAATCGACATGAACTTCGTTTATTTCTGAAGGCAGTTCACCGTAAATGGTTTTTAATTTAATGCTGTCTAATAATTTATATGTAATCATTTGCTTACCTCTTTTGTATTAATATTGTATCTATTTTATCTTATCATCTTCGCTTTGATAAGAGAAATACCTCCTAAAATCAAAACAAACTTTTCTCACACAAATGTCACCATACCCCCATTCACAATGACTAAAACAAAAAAGTCTTTGATCACACCCATAGTAAGGGTGACCAAAGACTTCACATTTACTTCTCAACCATCTTTGATTGAACATAGTGCCAAAGTAATTTTTCCGTATTGAGAATCGAGGATTCATGCGTTCGCTCATATGCATGAGAAGCATCGATTCCTGCCCCGATCAGTCCATGAACGATATCAAAGCCTGCACGGATTGCGGCTGATGCATCGGACCCATAGTAAGGATAAATATCGACTTTATATTCGATTCCGTTTTCTTCAGCTAATGAGACTAAGTGTTTACGCAATTCATAATGATAGGGTCCACTCGAGTCCTTCGCACAAATAGAAACGGTGTATTCATCCGTCGATTGTCCATCACCGATTGCTCCCATATCCACCGCCAGGTATTCAATGGTTTCGTCAGGAATATTAGAATTCCCCCCGTATCCGATTTCTTCATTATTGGATATTAAGAAGTGGGTCGTATAAGGAAGAGTGATTCCCTCTGATTTGATTTGGTGAATCAAGCGTAGAAGCATACCAACACTTGCCTTATCATCTAAGTGGCGGGACTTAATAAACCCGCTTTCTGTAATTTCAGCACGCGGATCAAAGGAAACAAAGTCACCAACCTCTATGCCAAGTTCCCTTACTTCCTTTGCATTTTGGACTTTTTCGTCAATGCGGACTTCTATATTTGTTTCGTCCCTTTTCGCCTCACCCGCATTTTTGTATACATGGACGGATGTTTGATGCATGAGGATGGTTCCACTGTAGGTTCTGCCTGAAGAAGTTTCAATCTGACAATACTCCCCTTCGACTGCATTCCATCTGAATCCACCTATCATGGACAAACGCAAACGTCCATCTCCCTTGATTTCCTTGACCATGGCGCCAAGGGCGTCCACATGGGCCGTCAGCATACGATGCCTTCTTGTATCTTCGCCAGGCAGCGTAATGATCAGTGCACCTTTTCTGTTTCTTTTCATTTCTACATTAAGGTCTGAAAGATAGTCCTCAACAAAATTCATTATCTTATTCGTGTTTCCTGAAGGACTTGGAATTTCAACAAGCTCCTTAATTATTTCAAGTGTTTTCTTCGTATCTGGATATGTATTCAATTGACTCCCTCCCTTATCGTATTATACCGTCAATTGGAAGCTTACTACAAATGTTGTTTACCGAATATTCCATCTAATACGCTTAGATTTTTTAATCGCTTCTCTTTCAAAGCTCTTTCTTTTCTCTTTTTGAAACGGATGAAGATAGCCACAGTTCTCACAGCAGTAAAAGGCAATATTTCCTCTAACCTTTTGTCCATGAGGCAAAATCGTAAGCCCATTATCATATTCTTCTCTCAAGAATATTTCACTTTCCGTCAAATCTGGGTGACCGCAATATAAACAACCATTAAACCCCATATTTTCCACCGTCCCTTTTTGTACATGCCTATGAAGGGAACGGGGATACTATGAATGGATTCGTAGGAAGTTTACTGTAGCCCCCTAATCATTACCCATAAAAATCATCTAAGAAACAGGAGTGATATAGTGAACTCATCAACACTGGACAATTTACCTCAAGGAAAGAAACATCCGAAAGGGTTATATCTATTATTCTTCACAGAATTATGGGAACGGTATAGCTACTATGGAATGAGGGCTCTTCTCGTCCTCTATCTAACAACTGCATTTGTAAGCGGAGGATTAGGTGTGGACCCTGCCAAGGCTTTATCCATCTATGGAATTTATACAGGAAGTGTATATTTCACCCCAATATTCGGAGGCTGGATGACAGACCGCTATATAGGGTTGAGAAGAGCGATTACCATTGGGGGCATCACAATGGCATGCGGAGATTTTTTAATCTTCCTTACCCATTCCCAAACTGGGCTGTATGCAGGATTAGCCCTACTAGTGATCGGAAATGGTTTCTTCAAGCCGAATATTTCAACTCTGGTTGGTGAGCTCTATCCTCGACATGATAAACGAAAGGATGCAGCCTTTACAATTTTTTATATGGGGATTAACCTGGGAGCATTATTCGCACCGCTTATTGCAGGGTTTCTCGCAGAGGATTTATTTCTCAAAACACTTGCGGATGGTACGATGCACTATGGATTTAAATGGGCTTTCCTTGCATCCTCCATCGGAATGGTTACTGGACAAATCATCTTTAGCACATTAAATAATAAGTATCTCGGAAATGTTGGACTAAAGCCCAATAAAGCGTTGGCGGAAGAAGCGAACGAGAACCAAAATGTTCCTCTGACAAAGAAAGAAAAGCAGCGGACAACAGCCATTCTAATCCTAGCTTGCTTTGTCGTTTTCTTCTGGGCGGGCTTTGAACAGGCAGGAAGCTCGTTCACTCTATACACGAAACATTTCATCGATCGAGAAGTGTTCGGCTACACTATACCTGTCGCCTGGTTCCAATCTGTTAACCCCTTGTTCATTGTGATTCTGGCACCTATTCTATCAAGTGTCTGGTTAAAGCTTTCAAGATCAAATCGAGGGGATCTGAACATGACGACAAAAATGGGAATAGGAATGATTCTCCTCGGACTCGGATTTATGATCCTCATTCCGGCAGTCATGCAAACCGGTTCTGATGAACAGAATATCACCATAAAGGCAAACTTACTGTTTATCGTCTTTACTTACCTTCTGCACACTCTTGGAGAACTCTTTTTATCGCCTGTCGGTTTGTCTCTGGTCAGTAAAGTAGCACCTGTTAAAATCGCATCCTTGCTGATGGGTGTTTGGATGGCAGCCATAGGGGTGGCGAGCCTTCTTGCCGGACAATTGGCTTCCCTGACAGCCACACTGGGATATTTGGAAATTTTCGCTGTCATCGGTGCCACCGCCATTATCCTTGGTTTCGTCTTAATTGCCATTTCGAAAAAACTTGTCTTAATGATGAGAGAAGAAAATCAAACGTAAAAGAAATTAAAAGCCGCTGGGCAATCAAGCCAGGCGGCTTTCCTATTTTACTTTCTTCTCAGCTACACTTCCGTTCAATAATCCACCGATCAATAAAATCGTGGAGGAAATGTAAAACCATACAACTAACGTAATGACACTGCCCAGCTGACCATAAAACTGGGAATAGTCATTCAATTTAACATAGGTACCATATAACCAGGAAACCCCTTGCCAGCCAAAGGTGGCGACTAGTGCACCGGGTATGACATGAAGGAACGAAATTCTTTTACTTGGAACAACCATATAAAGAAACAGGAATAGTATGAACATAAAGATCGAACTTAAACCCCATTTTCCTATAACCCATGCTTGACTCCATTCTCCGTTAATCTTCCCTTCTGCGAACCTTGCATGACGGATATATTCCTCTACCACTGGTACGATAAGAGAAAATGAAATAAGGAACATAAAACCGACTGTCAATAATAGATCATATAATAACGCAACCAGAAAGGGTTTCTTCCTCTCGATTTTATACGCTTTATTCAATGATCTCACCATGGATTGGACAGCCATAGAAGAAAGCCAGAAGGTAAAGAAGATGGAAATGGACAACACATCTCCACGTTGGTCATACAAAATACGATCTATATTATTTTGAATGATGGCGTACGATTTATCAGGTGCAAAAGGCTTAATCAGAAGCAATACATTGGTTTCCGAAATAGGCAGATAGCTAATCAACGAAAAGACAAAAATTAAAAAAGGAAAGATGGATAATAACAAATAATACGCCAACTGTGCAGAATGATCGAAGAAACGTTCCTTAAAAAATCGAACTGCCACATTCTTAGAATGATGTAAGATATTCATGGGTTTAAACTCCTAAATAGGAAATGATATTCTTATTTTCCCCTTTCATGCACAATTCAATCATTTTTGAACAGCTTTGCATTATCATTTATCCTTTCTTCATTTTCCCTGTCAATATTTCATATGCGTAAAGAAATACAAAGAGTATCCGGATTAGTCCCCAATCCTAACCTCATTCTCCACCCCTTTTTCTCCACTCATCCTTTAATAATCCAAAAAGCAGAGAGTCTCTCCACCCATTTTTCATTTTCAAGTCATGACGGATTCTTCCTTCTAACGTCATACCGTAATCAGGATGAAGAATATACCCAATCTCTCCAGCTTGATGAACGAAGCTTTTGATTATTATTTCTCCTGCACCAATCACACGACCGGTTTTCTCATCAACCATGGCATGAACATACCTTGTTTGTGGAACTATCTTTTCAGCTTTCAGAGCTTCTTCCACATATATTAATGTTTCCATCTCTGAATTCGGACCCCATAGTTGATACTGAGACACATTTTCTTGAGACGCATAGAGATGAATATCCTTCCAATCTTCTTTCTTTAACCTACGTATATATAAATGAGTAGAAATGTAAATATTCCTCACACCATTCACCCCACTTGCATTTTAAATTGTTCTAATATTAACATAACTTTCTATATTAGAAATAATTTCTTTAGATAAAATAGGTACTTTTGTCTGAATGGATGACGCTATTGAACTAATAAACAAAGTAATTCAAAAAACAGCAATCAATATTCATGAAAATACCGAAATTAATAAAGGATTTCTCCCCCTCATTCAAGAAATCAATATATAGAAAGAAAATTTCTTGCATCACTGTTTGAAACAGACGAAAGGAAAGGGAGAATCGATATGGTAAACGACAAGGAAACAATGGGGAATGAAGATGTATACACCGACTTTATTAATAAAATGACCTATGGAGAATATCTTGGTCTGGATACATTACTTGATAGTCAGAAACGATTATCCGGACACCATGATGAAATGTTATTCATTATCATTCATCAAGTAAGTGAGTTATGGATGAAATTGATTCTGCATGAAATCAAAGCTAGTATCACTTCCATTCAAAAAGGTGAACTTTCCCCTGCATTTAAAATGTTGGCACGTGTTTCAAAGATTCAATCACAAATCATTCATGCCTGGGATGTGCTATCCACACTTACACCATCAGAATATGTTCAATTCAGGGACAGCCTTGGGCAAGCATCAGGATTTCAATCCTACCAATATAGAATGATCGAATTTGCCCTTGGATACAAAACGAAACATGTATTGGAGATTTATAAGAAGGATCCTGAGTTATTAGCCCAGCTTAAAGAGGCATACGAGGCCCCTTCCCTATATGATGTTTCTATCCTTGCCCTATCAAAAGCAGGCTTACCCATTCATGAAGATGTACTTCTTCGGGATTATAAGAATCCTTACACGGAAGATCAGACTGTATTGGATGCATGGACAGAAGTTTATAAGCATCCCGATCAGTATTGGGATTTATACGAATTAGCAGAAAAATTGATCGATATTGAGGATTGGCTTCAACAATGGCGTTTCAGACATATGAAAACCGTGGAACGTATCATCGGTCATAAAATGGGGACTGGAGGATCAAGCGGCGTAGGCTATCTAAAAAAGGTTCTGGACCATCGGTTCTTCCCTGAGCTGTGGAATGTCCGAACGAACCTCTAAATCCTTTACATTATGTACTTTTTGAAAGGCACATATTATTCATGTGAAATTCACACATTTTTCTGCCTATTTTTAATTCCTTCATTCATAAGTGTTGCCTTTTAAATGGTTACCTGATATTATGTAAGAGAATTATTTTTGTTCGGAATGGAAGGATAGACAAAGTTTTTAAAGCTTTTCGCCTTGAAGTTACGTGAGCAAGAATAGTAATACAATTGTGTGGAGAACACACGAGGAGGTAACATTATGTTAGAAGGTACAGTTAAATGGTTTAACGCAGAAAAAGGTTTCGGATTCATCGAGCGCGAAGGTGGAGACGACGTGTTCGTACACTTCTCAGCTATTCAAGGCGAAGGATTCAAAACTTTAGAAGAAGGTCAAAAAGTTTCTTTTGAAATCGTTCAAGGAAACCGTGGCGACCAAGCTGCTAACGTTACTAAAGCATAATTCAAGCTAATTCGAAAGACTCTACTCTGTAGGGTCTTTTTTCTTTGCCATCACATTAAATAGTGGCTACAATATCCTTACCATGCTTATTAGGAGGTTTATTTATATGGCTAGACACTCATTTCATATATCTACTGATTGGCCGGGGTTGCGAAATGATACAGGTACTTTAAGCTCGGAAAATTTTCATACGAAAATATCCATTCCAACTGAAATGGAAGGTCCTGGAATAGGGACAAACCCTGATGAAATGCTTCTTGGAGCAGCAGCAACTTGTTATATCATCACTCTGGCAGCGATGCTTGAACGAAGTCATATTGAGAAAACGGTCTTATCGATGACATCTGAAGGAATTGTGGAAGTTCAAAAAGGGATCATTACATACAAAGAAATCATTCACCGCCCTGTGCTGACATTAGGTCCCTCCACTTCTGAAAAAGACATAACCCTTACGAAGAAATTGTTGATGAAAGCAGAGCAGTCTTGCATGATCACCCGTGCCATCAAAGGGAATGTGACGGTAAAGGTAGACCCGGAAATACATATGTAAAAAAAGCATAAGTTAAGGGCATCCATTCAGATGCCCAAATTTTTTATGATTCAGCTTGAACAAACTTCACTAACATATGGGCAAGCATATGCTGCTCTTCCTTGTTTCCTGCTTTCCATAATTCATATAATAACTTTTCTTCTCTATTCTTCGGCTCCTCATGAGCCGCAAGATAATCCCCAACCTTCTGGGCTGCCTTTGCCTGCTGCTCTTCATTCATCCCTAACTTATCCGCCAAGGAAACTTTATTACCTAAGTATTGTTTAAAATGATCAAAGTTAGATAATATATCCTCTTTTTTGTCCTGGGACAGATTATCTAATGTTTTGTCCACCTTAGACTCCATTTTTTCTTCTGTAGAATGATTTGCCATGTAAAACCTCTCCTCTCATTCAATCTAGTATGTATATTCCCACCACTGGGAGAGATAAACATGTATTTTCATATTATTGGGAATGTCACCAGCCCAACTCTCTCAACTATGTTTATAAGAAAATGGTACCGAAAAATAGATTGGATAAAGATTTATTGAGAAATAATAAGGCAAAAAGCGAGTCGTGATGACTCGCTTTTCTTATTTTTACAGTTCATCAAACCCATTAGCATCCGATGTCTTCGTATATTGCCTAGATTTTTGTTCAAAGAAATCGGTCTTCCCTCTATCCACTTCTTGATAGGCGATGATCCATTTTAATGGATTGGTCTTATATCCTTTGAATGGTTCTTCAAACCCCAGCTGTTTGGCTCTTTTATTTGCCATAAATTTAATATAATCTTCAAGGTCGCTCATTAAAAGCCCTTCAATGTGAGATCCGATGATATCCCTTCCCCACTCTATTTCCAGGAGAGCTGCCTGTTTGAAAGCTTCTTGTCCGAAGTCACGCAGCTCCTCCGTTTGATAAGCCGGATTCTCGTTAAGGACTTCTTTATATATTTTTTCAAATAAGCCGACATGAAGCTGTTCATCCCGATTGATATAATTAATCATCGTCGATGTCGCCACCATCTTTTGATTTCTGGCCAGATTGTAGAAGAAGGCAAAACCGGAGTAAAAGAACAAACCTTCAAGAATGACATCATAGATGATTGACTTTAATAGATTCTCAATGGTGGGGGATTCTACAAATCCTTTATAGCCATTCGTTATAAATTCGTTCCGCTTCTTCAATATTGGATCATTCTTCCAGAAATCAAACACTTCATCCTGCTTCTTTTTGGACACGATACTCGATAAAACGTAACTGTACGAGTGGTTATGGACAACTTCTTGCTGTGCCAAAATGATCATCAATGCATTCAGGCTGGAATCCGTGAGATAGTCTGCCACTTTACCGGCGTAATCTGTCTGCACACTATCAAGGAGAGCCAGTAAACCGATGATTTTCAAAAAGGACTCCTGCTCCTTTGATGAAAGAGTAGGGAACTGCTTGATATCCTTTGCCATATTGATCTCAAAAGGAGTCCAGAAATTCCCCAGCATTCTCTTATACTTTGGATAGGCCCATGAGAACCTGACATCATCCCAGTTTAAAATATTCGAACTCTGTCCATTTACAATTCCAGTAGATTTATTTGGTGCCTCAGAATCTATTAAGATTCGCTGCTTTAATCCATTCACGTTATCATCTTCCTCCCAGTTAGCTATGGCAGCTTTCACATTCTTCAAAATTTGAAACAGATGTCGATCTCACATAGTAAGTCGTTTTCAATCCTGACTTCCATGCATCTATATGAAGAGATAATAGTTCTATCGCCTTGATATCATTCCGCACATACAAGTTAAACGATATTCCTTGATCTATATGACGTTGTCTTTTCTCATTCTGTTTAATACTCCAGTGCTGATCTACGTTATAAGCCGTTTTGTAATACCAGGTCGTCTTAGGTGATAAATCAGGTGCTGTAACAGGAATCTTATAATCTTTCTTTTCTTCCGAGTACTCTAATCTGAACAAAGGATCGATACTTGCTGTAGAGCCTGCTATGATCGAAGTGGACGAATTGGGCGCAACGGCCATTAAATATCCGTTTCGAATTCCTTTCGAAGAAACATCATCCCTGAGTGAATCCCACCTCGGTCCAGAATATCCTTTCTTCGAAAAATACTCTCCAGTCGACCAGTCGGAACCGCTGTAATATGGATAGGAACCTTTTTCTTTCGCTAATTCATGACTTGCTTTTATCGTGTAATAAGCAACATCTTCGTATAGTGAATCACAATAATCAACTGCTTCATCGCTCTCCCATTTCAAGCCTTTTAATGCAAGGAGGTGATGCCAGCCAAAGGTTCCTAATCCAATCCCTCTATAGCGCCTGTTTGTCAGTTGGGCTTGCAGGACTGGAAGTTTATTAATATCTATGACATTATCAAGTAATCTCACTCCTATGGACACGACTCTCTCCAACTCATCATCCATGATTGTCTTAGCTAAAGAAACAGATGCCAGATTACAGACGACATAATCCCCCGGAGATTTATAGGTAATGATTTTCCCGTCCTTGATAACCTCTTCTTCCATGACGGTCGCACTCATATTCTGGGCGATTTCCGTACATAAATTACTGCAGTAGATCATCCCCTTATGCTGATTGGCATTTAGCCGATTGACTGTATCACGGTAAAACATATATGGCGTTCCCGTTTCGAGCTGGGAAATCATGATCCGCTTGAAAATTTCAATTGCTGGAACCTTTTCCCTGGAAAGATCAGGACATTCTACACACTCCCAATACTTTTCCCTGAACGAACCTTCTCCCTCATACTCATCATAGTAATCTTCCAGGGAATACCCCATTACCATTTTCACTTCATGAGGATCAAATAAATACCAATCCCCTCTATTTTCCACTTGTTCCATAAATAAATCCGGTAAGCTTACTCCAGTGAAAAGATCATGAGTACGCTGCCTTTCGTCTCCATTATTTAATCGTGTATCAAGAAAAGGAAATATATCCTTATGCCATACATCTAAATAAACAGCGATCGCTCCTTGACGTTGTCCTAATTGATCAACGGATACGGCTGTGTTATTTAATTGCTTCATCCATGGAATAACACCAGAACTTACTCCCTTGAAGCCTTTGATATTACTTCCTCTGCTACGGACCTTCCCCATATAAATACCGAGACCTCCACCATTTTTACTTAATGTGGAAACATCTGTATTACTGTCATAAATACTTCTTAAATCATCTGCTACCGTATCAATAAAACAACTAGATAACTGACCATGGCTTTTGCCGGCGTTGGCAAACGTAGGAGTTGCAACCGTCATATACAAATTAGACAAGGCCCAGTAAGCTTCTTCAATAAGCGCCAGCCGCTTATCACTGGGTTCGTTCTTAAATAGTGTCATGGCGATGATCAGCAATCTCTCCTGAGGTAATTCAAGGATTTCACCATCATGGGACTTAGTTAAATACCGCTCTGTTAATGTGACAATCCCTATGTACGTAAACAGATGGTCTTTAGATGAATCCATGATCTTCCCCAAAGCGTCAATTTCTTCTTTGCTATATGCTTCCAATAGTGCGGGTGTATATAGTTTCCTATCAGTCAAGCCTTGAATTAATTCATAAAAGGAACTGTACAACTCGCTTTCTTCCACTCTCCTTGAATAAGCGATGGTACGATAAAGTTTCATTAAATATAATTCTGCAGCCACATACGTCCAATCAGGTTCATGGGCAGAGATCCGTTCTACTGCCGTGAGGATCATGAAATGATAAAGTTTATCTTTACTCAATTCAGATTGACCGTCTGCATACTTATAAGTCTTTTCGTCGAACTCTTTAAAATGAAGTTGTGGAAAGCGATTGTGGAGATTTGTAAGAATTGCATTTACTTCCATAGTTATCGGCTGTTCCTGTGATACGATTGACATCATAATTCCTCCCAATTTATACAGTGTGGGAAGGATACAAAAAAAGCCCATCCTTCTAAACGGATGGGTTTTATGTACGAAAGATATGTGAACAGACTATTGGTCCTATTCCAATCCTCGCTTTATCCTCCCAATTCCCGAAGAAGATAACACGTGATAAACAAGGCAGGTCTCCTGACTTGTGCTTCACCCTACTCTAAGGCCTTCCCATCGTATATGACAGTGGCAGTTCCTTATTTCGTCAGCACTTACAGTTGCGGGGACAGTTCCGGATTCACACCGGATTCCCTTTTAAGTCCATTCAGACACCCTATTCACAGGTTATAATCAATATATAGTTAAAATAATTAAACAGAACACAAAATGTTGTGTTCTGTACCATCATAAACGATTAAAAATGAATTTACAAGTGAAACTATTCATTTTGTATAGAAGTTGAAATCTTTTAATAGTATCACTCTATTACCCTCTTAAAGTCAAGAGATGTAACATGTTGAAGGAAAGGAAGGAAAACCCTTCCTTTAAAATATGCTTATAATTATTATTTTCCATGAAAAGAATAGAAGAAGATTGAATACTGCCTACTAAAGGATACTAGTCAGCCGACACCTTCCTAAATGTTAGTTGAAGAAAATGTAGCCACTCTATATAATTCAAATAGAAGGTTGTTTGACAGTATTCTTTGGTCCCCAATATTTTTTATAGGCTGTTTAAATGGAGGAAAAGTTCTCGATTTAAACAGCCTCTTTTTTAGAAACCAGGTGAAAGTCTTCTTACATTATCATTACTGTCCGGCAGTTGATAGTCGAATGTAACCGCATACACTATAGTGAATAGGGACCATATTAGTAATGCACTGTATTTCAACCTCATTACATTCTATACTTTTTGGCTTAAATACTTTCTTTTTACGGGCTTTTCCTTTAAAATGCGCATTAAGTGATTTTTTTTGAAATCACACCTTACTTCTGAAAGGAGTCTATTATGAAAAAATTATTAACGACTTTACTATTAGCTTTATTATCGATTGGACTAGCCGCTTGCGGTTCGAACGAGGAGAGCCAAAAACAAGCTGACGATAAAGCGAAAACAGAAGAAAAAAGCGATGGACAGGCTCAGGAAGAGCAAGCAAAGCAAATGGAAGAAATGCAGAAGAAAATGGATGAGCAAAAGATTGAAAAAGATAAGATCGTTGCCATTGTAAACGACGAAAAAATTAAAGGTGAAGATTTCAATAACGTATTGACTCAATCACAAATGCAATATCAACAAATGGGGCAAGACCCAACAAGTAAAGATGCAGCAAAGAAAATCAAGGAACAAACAATTGATAGCCTGGTTGGACAAACACTCCTTATGCAGCAAGCCAATGAAAAAGGATATAAGGCATCAGAAGATGAAATCAATAAACAACTGGAAGAAGTTAAAAAGCAGTACGGTGATGAAAAGAAGTTTGAAGACGCAATGAAAAAAGCAGGATTCACGATGGACGAATTAAAAACTCAAATCGCTGAAAACATCAAATACACAAACTACGTTGAAAAAGAAATCAAAGTAGAAGAAGTCTCTGAAGATGAAATGAAGAAATTTTACGATCAGTACGCAAGTCAGCAAGCTCAGAGTGAATCAAAGGATGCACCAAAATTTGAAGAAGTTAAACCTCAAATCAAGACTCAGTTAGAACAACAGAAAAAACAAGAAAAACTTGTTAAGCATGTAGAAGATTTAAAGAAAAATGCTAAAGTTGATGTAAAAATCTAAAGCTCTACCAAAGAAGCCACCTACACGGTTAGGTGGCTTTCTTATGTTCTATTCTCCCGATGTTTTCACCTGCTCAAGAAGGGTATGGTACAACAACGACTCATTAAGGGAGGATGAAAGATTATGACGAAAAGGGCAAATGACAATCCTGAACAAATCAATAAAGATCATGACGGCATTCTCGATCAGCATGAAAGTGAGCAAAATGTAGACCCAATTCCCCTCGATGACTTAAAAAAAGAGCAGTGGGACGAGAAAAATAAGCATCATACGAAAAATGACTCATCAAGCAAAGAATGAAACGTTAACCAAAAGCCCTGTGGGATTCCCACAGGGCTTTCTTCTTATTTAGATAACCAATCTGTATGGAATGTCCCTTCTTTATCCACACGCTGATACGTATGAGCTCCAAAATAATCACGTTGAGCTTGAAGGAGATTGGCTGGCAATGACTCAGAGCGATAGCTGTCATAATATGCTAAAGCACTCGCAAGACCCGGTACAGGGATACCTAATTTAATGGCTGTAGCCACCACTTCTCTCGCTTCCTCCTGATAGTTTTCAACGATTTCCTTGAAATACGGATCGAGCAGCAAATTCGTTAATCCCGGTTCACGATCATACGCTTTCTTGATTTCTTCCAGGAAGCCTGCACGAATGATGCAACCACCTCTGAAAATCATGGAAATCTCGCCGGGCTTCAGGTTCCAACTATACTCTTCAGAAGCAGATTGAAGCTGGGCGAAACCCTGTGCATATGAACAAATTTTACTTAAATACAACGCTTTACGAATCATTTCGATAAACTCTTCTTTGTTACCGGAGAACTCCATATTTCTTGGTCCTCTTAAGATTTTACTTGCCTTCACTCTTTCTTTCTTCATGGCAGAGATGAAACGGGCAAATACAGATTCAGTAATGATCGATAATGGTACACCTAATTCCAGTGCAGAAATACTCGTCCATTTCCCTGTTCCTTTCTGGCCTGCTGTATCCAGGATTACGTCAACAAGGGGTTTTCCTGTTTCTTCATCCACCTTTGTGAAAATATCTGCCGTGATTTCAATCAGGTAGCTGTCGAGCTCCCCCGCGTTCCATTCTTTGAATATCTCATGCAGATCAGGTGCGCTTAAACCCAATACATGTTTCATAAGATAATACGCTTCACAGATAAGCTGCATATCACTGTACTCAATTCCATTGTGGACCATTTTTACATAATGGCCTGATCCATCTGGACCGATATATGTACTGCACGCATCGCCTTTTACCTTGGCCGCAATTGCTGTCAGGAAAGGCTCGACTAAATCGTATGCTTCCTTTTGACCGCTCGGCATGATAGCAGGACCGTATAAAGCGCCTTCTTCTCCGCCTGAGACACCTGCACCGATGAAGTTGATTCCTTCTTCACCAAGTTCCTTATTGCGGCGAATCGTATCTTCAAAGTATGTGTTTCCTCCATCAATCAGAATATCCCCCTGATCTAAATGAGGAAGCAATGATTCAATCGCTTTATCTGTAATATTACCGGCTGGAACCATAATCAATATTTTTCGTGGTGTTTCTAATGACTGTACGAACTCTTTTACATCATGAGTACCGACCATGTTCTTCTCTGGATGCTCTTCAAGTACTTCTCTTACCTTCTCACTAGACACATCATAGATGGAAACGGAATAGCCTCTGCTTTCGAAATTCAAAGCCAGACTCTTCCCCATCACTCCGACACCAGCAACCCCTATTTGTTGTTTTTTCATATATTTATCATTCCTTTCACTTCGAGTAATTATATTTTCACCGTATATATTATAATACGAAATAATTTTCCGTGGTGGATTTTTATGAAATAATATTTTTTTATTTCATGAAGTAGGTTAAAATTATTTTCATGAAGAATTCGCTTAGAGGAGGTTTCCCCTGCATGAAAGAGGAAAAAGTACAGCATTGTTTACCTCGTATCCGTTCTCATTACTCTCAATTCAGTGAAAAAGAAAAGATGATTGCAGAATTTATTATTGCTAATCCAGAAAAAATTATCCACTCCACCATCAGTGGTGTAGCGGAAGAACTGAACGTTGCAGATGCTACAGTCTTCCGATTCTGTAAACGCTTGGGCTTTAAAGGCTACCAGGCCATGAAGATTTCTCTTGCATCCGACCTGGTGACCCCTATCAAAGATATTCATGAAACAATCAATGAAGAGGACTCTGAAGGCGTTATTGCCCAAAAAGTGTTCAGGTCCAATATCAGAACATTAGAGGATTCTCTAAGCATGCTGAACGAGGAAATGTTTACGAAAGCTATTCGAGGGATGATAGGTGCCAGAAGAATAGAATTTTATGGTACGGGTGGATCGGGGTTTGTTGCCATGGACGCTCATCATAAGTTCCTCAGAACAGGCATGACCACTACAGCGTACAATGATCCCCATATGCAGCTGATCTCCGCTTCACAATTGACCGATGCTGATGTGATCGTCTTTATCTCTCATTCAGGATCGAACAAAGATTTATTGGAAGTATTGGACGTAGCGAAGAAAAATCGGGTAACGACCATTGCCATTACTCACTTTGCCAAATCCCCTCTAAGCAACGGGGTCGACATTCCTCTATTTACGGTATCTCAAGAAACCGAATATCGATCTGAAGCACTTGCTTCAAGAATTAGTCAACTTAGTATTGTCGATGCCCTCTACGTTAACACCATGATGAAAAGAAAAGATCTATCCAAATCTTCCCTGCAAAAAATGCGTGACGCGATTTCCATTAAGAAAATATAGTCATTATTGTATGGTAAAGGACATCAGGCGTTCAGGGTTTCCTGACGATTATGAACAAGTAAAGGGACGGACCTTTTCGGTAGGTCCGTCCCTAATCATTACTTCGGATACTTCAGAGCATTCTTTTCCAACTTCTCATATACTTCTTCTTCTAAATCGATATCCATTTTATCAGCCAGCTGGACTAAATAAATCAGGACATCAGCCATTTCTTCTTTTATATTTTGACGTGTCGCTTCCACTGCTTCCCGGCTTGTTTTCCATTGGAAATTTTCCAGGAGTTCATTTGCCTCTAATGAAATGGAAATGGCAAGATCCTTTTCATTATGATTGGCATCCCAATTTCGTTCATTCCTGAATTCAATGACTTTTTCACACAGTTGTTTCATCTTCTCTCTCCCATTTGCCTATGATCTTTTACCACTTCTTTACTATAACACGGGTGGCAAAAGGATTGGGACAGGGATGAGCAACTTTATTATCCTTAAACTTCCAGTCATTCAATCGATTTTGGACCTGGAACCTTCGTCACGACATCTTTCCCATCCATATATACGGCGATCAAACCATCGAGGACCCTGCCCATTTCAATATCCGTCGCCATTTCCACCATCTTGTATGGGTATTCTGAAATTCTCCAATCGCCTTTCCCTTACTTACCAAGGATATCGATGTATCACTTGTTAAGAATAAGAATGTAACAACCATTTACGGTTTAGGAGGAGACAACGATGACTAATAAAAATGACAATCGTGAACGAAAAAACAAATACCCAAACAACAAAAAAAGCGATAATGAATTCTCGAAAGAACTCAATATTCGCAGTGAATTGACGAAGAAAGATTTAGGAAATAAATCATAGAAATATGAAGCTTATAACGGCCGTTTAATTTCGGACATATTGGAAAGACGCCCATCTATTCTCAATTTTCCCGGTTACTTAAATATCCCCATAAAAAAACAGACTCACGAATGAGTCTGTTTTTGGATTTGTAAAGTTAGATTATGCTTTACGTACGTTAGCTGCTTGTGGTCCACGAGCACCTTGTTCAACGTCGAAAGATACTTCTTGACCTTCGTCAAGAGATTTGAAACCTTCACCTTGGATCGCTGAGAAGTGTACGAATACGTCGTCTCCACCTTCAACTTCGATGAATCCGAAACCTTTTTCTGCGTTAAACCATTTTACTTTACCATTTTCCATGTTTGTTGCCTCCTAAAGTGCGTTACACACAATGTATTACTATTCTTGCGATATCAGGTGAAAACCAAATCTTGTTCTTCCCTCGTATACCGGACAAAAATAATTCTTCTATAGAATAACAGTAATGAAACAAATAAGCAAGTTCTTCAAGGAGAAGTTTCGAAAGTCAGACCTCTTACACAATATTACCCCCATCAAATAATCTGTTGATATGACTAAATTACTACCTTCATACCTGTTAAAGCGCTACCATTATGTTTATCAAGATTTATCACTAATGGGACTCTAAAATGAAGGGTAAACTGTGGTATAATGAGAGAATATGAAAGGGAGTGCCCAATGAAATCCACAAAAAATCGGTTTAGTAATGGCGCAATGGTTACGATAAAGGAAACTGGCGAAACAGTGACAATATTGAAATGGCAATACGTTAAAAATATGAAGCGATACTCATATATCGTAAAAGAACATCCTGGCACGTTTTACTTTGAGGAAGAATTAGAAGTTAACTAAAAGAAGTGATCATATCTTAATATGATTTTGGCAAGGACTCTTACGTGAATTCCAACAGAGTCCTTTTTACATTAATTTAAAGGCAAGCCTATGTTTGCCTTTTGACACTGATAGTCCTTCATAAAGATATGTCTACATATGAAAAAAGAAAGCCTGCATCTTTTAAATAAGATGCAGGCTTTCTTTTTGTATGACCTGTGAGGGATTCGAACCCACGACCCCTTCCCTGTCAAGGAAGTGCTCTCCCACTGAGCTAACAAGTCGAAATGAAAGGTATATATTAAATTATAGTCATGATGAGAAAAATGTCAATCATTTTTTGTTCTATACATTTTTCTTCTGGGAATTCATGTATGAAAGAACATTCGTTCGCATATACTGTGAGTACCATTCCAGGAGAGGAGCTCACAAATGAATACGGTATTACAGCGATCATTCATGGACCAACGTCCCATTGAAATCATATATATGACTCCTGAGTCCATTTGTACGAAAAGAAAAATCATCGTAAAAAAAGTCGATGGGGATATTATCCTGGCCTATTGCTTATTACGACAAGAGTTCCGCAGATTCAGACTACAAGATATTTTGGCCGCTTATCCCCTTCTCCCTTATAAGAAACGTACCATATCCTAGTTGGAAACTAAAATACGTGAGGCTGACCTAATAATGGGTCAGCCTCACGTATTTGTTTATGCTGTTGCTTTTTTTGGTGTTTTGTCTTCTCTTTTAATGAAGAATTGTAACGAGAGCATGACAGCAAATAATACTAAACCAATAATGTCAGTGCTTCCCTCTGGATAGATCAGCATTAAACCGGCTGCTACACAAAGGAAACGTTCAATCACATACACTCTTCTGTACCAATACCCGATCATCCCTGCCCCTATGGCCATCATTCCTGTGATCGCCGTAAAGACAACCCATAATAATCTCGGGATCGTTGTATCAATCATCAGCAACTCAGGTGACAGGACGAACATATACGGAATAATAAAGGCGGCAATCGCTAATTTAGCAGAATTGACCCCGGTCCGTATCGGCTCTCCTCCTGACACCCCGGCGGCGGCAAATGCTGCAAGAGCCACTGGTGGCGTGATATCTGCAATGATACCAAAGTAAAAGACAAATAAGTGAGCCGCTAACTCAGGTGCACCTAACAGGATGATCGCAGGTGCCGCGATTGTGGACGTGATTACGTAGTTGGCCGTTGTCGGTGATCCCATACCTAATACAATCGATGCAATCATCGTAAATACTAGGGTCAGGATTAATTTACCTTCTGATGAATTTGTTAGATCAGCAGCAAGATCAACTAAACCATTCGCAAGTGTCAGCCCTAATCCCGTTTTTGTCACTACGCCGACAATCATCCCTGCAGCCGCAGTTGCAACAGCTACGGAAAGCGCAGTACGTGCACCGTCTACGAGTGCGTCGACTGCATCTTTAAAGCCAATCCTTGTCTCTTTTCGAATCGCGCTAATGACGACCGTAGCAACAATTGACCAAAGTGCTGCACGCATAACACTCATACCGCTGACTAATAAAATAATGACCGTAAGAATCGGCATTAATAAGTAAATTTTCTTTAAAACTTCTTTACGATTAGGCATTTCTTCGTCTGAAAGACCACGAAGACCGATTCGCTTCGCTTCAAAATGAGTCATAATCCAAATCCCTGTAAAATACAAAAGAGCAGGGATAGTGGCAGCCTTTGCGATATCCCAGTATGAAATTCCACCGATGAATTCAACCATTAAAAATGCTGCAGCTCCCATGATTGGCGGCATTAACTGACCACCCGTTGAAGCTGCTGCCTCTACTCCACCTGCAAACTCTTTACGATAGCCTAGCTTTTTCATCATTGGAATCGTAAAGGAACCAGATGTTACAACGTTCGCAACGGAACTCCCACTGATCGTTCCTTGCAGGGCACTCGAGAAGATTGCAACCTTAGCAGGACCACCAGTGCGTTTACCGGCAATAGCCACAGCTAAATCATTGAAATATTGCCCTACGCCTGTTTTAACGAGGAAGGCCCCGAATAATAAGAATAGGAAGATGAAGGTTGCTGAAACATATAATGGCGTACCAAGAATCCCTTCACTTGTAAAGAACATCGTTTTAACGATATCGTCCCAATCATATCCCCTATGCGCAAGGAATCCAGGCATCAACCGTCCATAATACATATAGAGAATGAAAGTAGATGCGATAATCGTGATGGGTAAACCGACTGCACGACGGGTTGCCTCCAATACTAAGATCATCGCAGCAAAACCAACATAAAAATCAAGTGATGTCATTATGCCTACTCTGCTGACAATGTCATCTTGCATAATCGGCCAGTATGCACCAATTCCTACAGATATGACAGAGAGAACGACGTCATACCACGCCACTTTATCTTTTCGCAGGTTCTGTTTCCTGGCAGGAAACAGAAGAAAGACAAGTGACAAAGCAAACCCTAAATGAATGGATAATAATAATTGTCTTGGGATAAATTGAAAGATCGATGCGACTAATTGAAATAATGAAAATGCTAATAGACCATAGAAAATCACCCATTTAAACAGTCCATGGTGTAGCTTTCTCGTTGATGATTCAGGATCATATTTTTCTAATAATTCTTGTTGTTGTTCGGATGTTAATGATTCGAATTCTTTATCTTTTTCCAACAACGGTCACTCCTTTCCACTGATCATATAGTGTTTGTTTCTTCAATTGCATTCTGACGACAGACCCTTTATCGAAATAGTCCGCCAAAGGATAGACTTTCCCATCCAATACTAGGCGATGATTGGCTGCCACTTGTCCAATACGAATATCAATGTACGGAAACACCTTATTCATATTTGAAATTAAGTATTTGCCTTCTTCTGTCCTCTCGAAGGTTTCATTTCCTTCTGCGTTCGCAGGCATACCAATTGCAGTATCCTCATAAAGCAGCTTTGTTTGTTGAATGTGGTTAGTAGATTGGCGATAAAACTCTTCTACTTCTGAGAGATGAATAGAATGAGTGTAACGAACCGAAAATGTATGATCATCAGGAAGTCTGAAAAGGACAGGATCACCTTCAGTACTTCTCGGTTCGATTACCAGGTATGTTTGAAAGGGAATAAAGATGATGAATAAAAGAACAAGAATAATGAGAATTGTTCCTATGAATGAAATTTTCTTCATAACAAAGTCCCCACCATTCCATTTATTACTGCTGTACTTAACATTTTTTAGCCTATACCAAAACAAAAGAATAGACCGTTTTACGCGGCCTATCCCTTCGTCCCTCTGCTGGTGTGGATCTATTCCATTGAAACGCCTTTTTCATCAAAGTATTTCTTCGCACCAGGATGTAATTCAATCCCCATACCCTTTAGTCCATCTTCAGCCTTGATTAACTCACCTTTGGCATGAGTGATTGCATTTGTATTTTCAAAAATGGCTTTTGTCACATCATAGATTACATCTTCGGAAATATCAGCATTTGTTACTAACATTGCACGAACCGCAACGGTTGTAACTGCCTCATCGACTTTACTGTACGTCCCTGAAGGAATTTCATCCTCAGAGTAGTATGGATATTTCTCGATCAGCTCACTGATTTTACCGGATTCAACAGGTACGATTGTAATATCTTCCGTTGCGGCCAAACCTTCAACCGCTCCGGTTGGAGTACCTGAAGTAATGAACGCCGCATCGATTGTACCATCCTGGATACCAGTAGTTGAATCATCAAATGATAGATTGCGAGCTTCTAAATCTTCTAACGCAATTCCGTGAACCTCAAGGATTTGTTTCGCGTTCAGTAATGTTCCAGAGCCGGCTTCACCGACAGAAACAACTTTACCTTTCAGATCTTCAACGGACTTGATACCTGAATCCTTTGTTGTAACGATTTGAATCGTTTCAGGATATAGAGTGGCAATTCCTCTTGCATTTTCTACTTTATTATCGCTGAACATTTCAGTTCCTTCCGATGCATAAGATGCGATATCGGTTTGTGTAAAAGCGATTTCAGTTTTACTGTCTTTAATGGCAGCCATATTTTCAGCCGATGCCCCTGAAGTAGAAGCCGAGGATTTGATTCCTGTTTCATCTTCAATGATCTTAGCGAATGTTCCGCCTAACGGGTAATATGTACCCCCGGTTCCACCTGTAGCAATCCCAATGAAGTCAACCTCTTTGTTATCTTCACCCTCAGATGATCCTCCGCCTGATCCTCCGCCACATGCAGCAAGAATGACAGATAGAACTAGAAGTAGTGCAGTGCTTAGATAAAAACTGCGTTTTTTCATATTCTAATTCCCCCCTATTAAATTTCTACTTTACCGAAATAATTGTAACACAGCCTGTAACAATCTTGTCAAATCAAATACATAAAATTTTAACAATTTTTATAAAAAACCTATTTTACATCCATTTCACTCTGACTGAAATCTGTTGTACGGCTTGTTCTTGTAAGGCCAATTATTTTACAAATGTATACATAATGTATAAAGCGGTTACAATTCTCCGGTCAATTTTCCTCCCCTGTGCATGTTTGTCCACAGTAAAAAGACTGAAGAGGAACTATTCCTCTTCAGTCCATCTGTTATATATCAGGCAATGATTTAGCCTATCAATTCCTCATCCTCAAATTTCATCTTATCTTCTTCTGAAATATTTTCTTCACGGTCCCGTAGGCTATGTGCAATTCTCGAAGAAGCATTTGCCGCAATACTTGCCACGATATCATCTAAAAAGGTATGGACACCCTTCCCATTCTTCGTATCGAGGTCACGGATGATACCAATTTTATTTTTGTCAAGATGGCCAAAAGTGGTAACAGCGATGCTTCCATATCCTAATGCTGCACCTAAAGCAATGGTCTCATCTACTCCAAACAACCCTTCATCTGATTCAACAATTGATTGAAGTGGTTCGGAAAGCTTCTTCTCCTCAGCAAGTTGATCCAGTTCTACCCCTACAAGAATCGCATGCTGAATCTCTCTTTTTAACAACACTTTCTTCACACTCTCGATACAATCCTCCATATTTAACTCATGATTATATGGATACTGCATTTCATAGACGATTTCAGCGATATCTTCTATTGATACGCCTCTCTCTTTCAGCCTCTGTAATGCAGCTTTCGTTACATCTCTTGAATGTACAGGTTTATTCATTGAGATACCCCTTTCTGGACAGTTCCTAAACTTACATGAATTATACCATTCTTTTGAATTTTCGTATTCAATCCGCTTTAGGGAATTATCGAGGAGAATATGATACAATCTTTCTGTAAACGTTAACACTGATTATAGGAGGCTATCGTCATGACAACCGCAAGAGGAACTGTAACCGAATTAAACCTCTTTAGTAAAGAACTGAATGAAGAGATTAAGATGCTCGTATACCTGCCAGCTACTTTTTCTCCCCTCTATAAATATTCTCTGCTGATCA
Source organism: Rossellomorea sp. H136 (assembly GCF_056838065.1). NCBI lineage: Bacteria > Bacillati > Bacillota > Bacilli > Caryophanales > Bacillaceae > Rossellomorea > Rossellomorea sp. H136. The sequence goes on along the minus strand of NZ_CM166371.1, from coordinate 1,753,074 downwards.
CCCAGGATGGTAAGGACTATTTCCAGCTGGGAAGAATACCTCGCCTGGCAGATGAACTTCTCGAAAATAGGGAAATAGAAAACATGATTATCGTGGGAGTCCCATATAAAGATGTTGAGGACCGGAGAAGAAAATACCATCCACATGGTGAAGAAAACGATGCATACATTCGCTTTTTAGCACATGAATTGGTCCCGTATCTGGACGAGCATTACCCAACTTATCATATGGGAATGGGACGTGCCCTGATTGGTGATTCATTAGGAGCGACAGTCTCATTGATGACTGCATTAAAATACCCAAATACATTTGGCAAAGTTCTCCTGCAGTCACCTTTCGTTAACGAGAAAGTGTTGGAAGCCGTAGAAAACTTCTCACAACCTCCATTGTTAAGCATTTACCATATCATTGGGAAACAGGAAACAGAGGTGAAAACGACGGACGGCAAAGTAAAAGACTTTTTAAAGCCAAACCGTAAGCTTCACGAGACATTCGATCAAAAAGGATTCTCTTCCTTTTACGATGAGTTCGACGGAGATCATACGTGGAAGCATTGGCAACCGGATTTGAGACGTGCTTTGAAGATAATGTTTAACTAAACCCACGACTAGGCAAGGGACCACCCTTGCCTCTCTTTAAATGAATGCAGGGAGTTGCTGGCATCACTTTGATAAAAGAAGATCCTATCCGTTCGCCCTATATTAAATTTTTGAAAAATTTGCTATACTATACATAATACAAAGATAGTTAAATAGAGGAGGATTGAAGAAAATGAATTATGGTATAGTCATTTTCCCATCGAAAAAACTGCAAGATATCGCAAACTCTTATAGGAAACGTTATGATCCTCATTATGCATTGGTTCCACCACATTTGACATTAAAGAATGTCTTTAGTGCAGATGATGATCAAATCAAAGATATAGCTAATAAATTAAATGTTATTTCAAAGAAATACGATCCCTTCAATTTAAAAGTGTACAAAGTAAGTTCTTTTCAGCCTGTGAACAATGTAATCTATTTCAAGGTGAACTCCACTCCTGAACTGCAAGGGTTACACGATGACATGCATAGTCAAAACTTCATGGGTGACGAGCCGGAATTCGCTTTCGTTCCTCACATCACTGTCGCCCAAAAGCTTTCGAATGATGAACACTCGGATATTTTCGGATCACTGCGTATGCTTGGAATCGATCATGAAGAAACCATTGACCGATTCCACTTGTTGTATCAATTAGAAAACGGCTCTTGGACAGTTTATGAAACCTTCCGTTTAGGAAAGGAAGAGTAAGAGTTGAAGGTCGAAGTTGCAAAAACAGAAAATCAGATCCAAGAGGTATTCAATATTAGAAAGACAGTGTTTGTGGAAGAGCAAAAGGTTCCACTTGAAGAAGAGATTGATGAGTTCGAAAACGAGTCCACTCATTTTGTCCTTTATGACCAAACAGTCGCTGTAGGTGCAGGCCGTTTCCGTATTCTTGATGGAATTGGCAAAGTTGAAAGAATATGTGTTTTAGAATCCGTCAGGGGTAAAGGAGCAGGTCGTGAAATCATGCTTGCGATTGAAGAGCATGCGAAGCAACAGCCCTTATCTCAATTAAAATTAAATGCACAGACATATGCAATCCCTTTTTATGAAGGCTTAGGATACAAAGTTACATCTGATGAATTTCTGGACGCAGGAATCCCTCATAAAACAATGAAAAAGGATATTTAAAAGGAACAAGTAATTAAGCAGAACCGCTTAATTACTTGTTCCTTTTTTTTTGCTTCAGGCAATTCATTTTAAGAAGTATATTACAATATCAACTCGTCGATAATGGGAAAGTGTATGGGAAGGGGGATCCTTATGGGAATCACATCGATTGCCATCGAATTAATCGTAGGGTATTTTGCCTTATTGATTCTTACGAAAGTACTTGGTAAAACTCAAATCACTCAAATATCTGCCTTTGATTTCATTTCAGCATTAATTCTTGGTGAACTTGTAGGGAACTCCCTGTATGATGGGAAGATCACTGTGATTCCGATCCTTGCTGCCATTTTTATCTGGGGGAGTTTGATCTTTTTTACAGAGTATTTCACCCAGAAATCCCGTCGATTTCGTCATATATTGGAAGGTACGCCTGCCTTAATCATTAATAAAGGGAAGATCAACTTCGATGAGCTGAAGAAAAATCACTTAGATCTGAATCAACTGCAGCATCTGCTTCGTGCAAAAGATATATTCTCAGTAAGGGAATGTGAATTTGCCCTATTAGAGTCTGACGGTACGCTGAGTGTGATTAGAAAACCGCTTTATGAAATCGTACAGCGTCAAGACCTTAATATACCGGCAAAAAATGCTTCCCTCCCTCTTTCTTTAATTGTGGATGGAGAAATCGTATACGATAATTTAAAGCTGGCCGAACAAAGGGAGGATTGGCTTTTAAGTGAAATAAAAAAACAAGGCTTCCTCTCCTCCAAGGACGTTATGTATGCTGAATGGGAAGAAGGAGAAAGCCTTTTAGTACAAGGTTATTAATGAGGCTTAATGATGAGTTCATTATTTCTAATGGTGAACGATAGGAGTTTCTTTCGTTCAAGACTGGTAAGATAAGCTGTAACCGATGTTCTGAACAAAAGCCATTGCCCCACATTTGATACAACTATTTTATGTAGATCCAAATACTCTTTCATGAGTTTTCCAAATGAAAAGCCACTTGCTTTTTCATTAACTAGTGTCAGGAGAGCATTCATTCTTTCTATATGAAGATCAATATTTTCCTGAACTGTTTTAACAAAGTTTTCTTCATAGTGCCCGTGACCTGGAATCGCTCCTTTGCATGATATGTGAAGGAGTTTTTCCAATGAATCCAGCGTTTGGTCCGCATCAATGATAAACGGAATGACATGTTTCTCCAATGCATCCCCACCAAAATAACTGTCCGCTGCATATAAAACATCATCAACAAGCATACCTACCTGACCATAAGAATGACCCGGTAAGTCAATTACTTCAAATGTAAATGGTCCAATGCTATTTTCACCAATTTTCAACTCATCATCAATGACCACTGATTGTCCTTCAAGAAACTTATTTCTCAGGTCATTTATTGGATTAGCTCCATTGAATAGATAAATCGGTTCAAGGATCGAATTCTCCATAATCGCTTTTTCAAGTTTTGGAGCATACAATGGAGTCCCTTGTCTTTTCTTCAAGTAGTGAGCTCCTCCAAAATGATCGGCGTGGGCATGGGTGATGACACAATAATGTAACGGCAGCCCTTCATTGGATAAGATTTTCATCACTTTCTTCATGGAAGAATCATCCAAACCGCTGTCAATAAGAAGCCCCTTTCCTTCTTTAATGCAGTAGCCGACGGTAACGCTACCTGTAAATGCATAACAATGCTCGGCAAGGTTTTGTAGTTTCAAGTTATTACCTCCAAATATGTCCCGGGCCAGATACCAGCAGTTAATTAAAAAATCCCATAAGGTTCGCTCCTTTGGGATTTTTCAAAGTGCATAAAAAGTCCCTCAAACTTCTTTATACATATTCGTTAAAGTGCTTTCCTTTTCCTGTTAAATGGGCTAATAAAGTTGTTGGAATGGATTGTTTAGTGAGTGCCTGGTATGAAGTCTGTCGTTGATTTGATTGAAGAACATGATAAGATGATTCTGTTTCTTCATTATATGCTTGAGTTTTATTTTTCATGGGCTTTACAGGTTGGACGGGGAGAAAGGTAAACGGATGTTTTTCGACTTTTAATTCTCGTTCCTGATACTGTTTATACTGATGGTGAGGAATTGGAGCAATGTATCCCATTTTCATTACCTCCTTGGTATTAGTTACCCATATTGGGTTGAACATTAAACTTTATCTAGGATTTATCGAATACATGGTCTGTTCAAATTCTGCTGAAATATGTATCATGCCGGGATAATTGTCTGACTACCTTACACCCTATTCAAAAAATAAATAGGAGAATTAACATAAAATACGTGTTGGCACGCATCTTTATGTCCATTCTCCTTCATTTATTTATACCTTTTATTTCTTCCCCTTGTTTAACATGTTGGAGATGGTTCCAAAGTCTAATTGCTTTCCATCATTTACAATCGACTGTACAATCTTATTTTCCATTTCCTTGTTTACGGGCTTATTGGCAATTTTAGATACGCGTTTAATGACGCTTCTAACGGTTGCTTCATCTTTGAAGTTTGCATTTTGTAATGAGTTCGCAAGCTCTAACACTTCGTTCATGTTTACGCCTGTCTTCTTCTCTAAATTCTTAAAAAAGTTATTATTCATTTCCTTCACGCCTCCTTTTAACTATAAGCATCATATGTAAAAAACCCAGGAGCGTGATTATGAATTAATTTTATTGAAGGTTTACATGTTTTCCTGTATTTAAGATTCATTATTAAAAAAATTGCTCTTTTTCGTTAACCTTGTTGCTATCTACACAGAGAAAGTACGGCCTGAAAAGCACCCTCATTGGGGTCTCGCCCACTGGCATTGCATATCTTGCAAAAAAGTGAACTTAAATTTAAATATGTGTTAGCGTGAAAATGTGACAGTTGCTTTCCGCTACAATCCACCCTGTGCTTCTAATTTCGTCTTCCTAATAACGGATAGACAAATACCAAAAAAGCTCCTATTGTGGCTATGTTAGCGTTTGTTCCCAAAACAAACTATCTACAAAGGAGCACAAAATTAACCTCATTATGCAAGGTAAAAATATAATTAGTCAATGTATATCGTTATTACCTACCAAAGATTTAGCTTGTTTTATGACACCTTTTAGCTCTGTCACAAATTGACAGAGCCAAAGCAGAACCCATGTTATTAAACAACAACCTTTGTAAAAAGAACAAAACAAAAAGACAAAATCTCTCAAATGAGGATTCTGCCTTTTGTACCCCTTTCTAACAGAAGCTTGCTCCAACGATAATCAAGAGAATGAAAAGCACAACGATCAATACAAATGTTGAGCCATAACCGCCGCCGCCATATCCACAGCCACCGTATCCATATCCATACATATAATTTCACCTCTCTTTTACCTTTAGTCTCTTATAACATATGTATAGAGAGAACAATACGTATGGGCTTTTGGAGAATTTATTGTGTGTTTGTCCAATTGTACAGGTCGAAGGTCAGGTTTCCTTCAGTGTCAAGTTGGGCAAGGAAAATGGATTCAACTTGCAATTGTCTTTTGGCTAGCTCTTTTTGTAACCAGGGCAGAGGAAATCCTACTTCTCGCAGAGCCTCTTCATCTATTTCCCCATCTGAAATGACTGCTTGTGGAGGAGTAGACTTTTGTGAGATATTAAATACATCTTCTCGAACAAGCGGCCTTTTTTCTCTTTTGAGCAAAACACTTAGATCTCCGTTGGTATCCAATGACGCAAACTCCACATCTGCAGCTCTGAAAACGTCTTTCTTTCTCAATTGTTCCAGCAGTTCATCAACGGAATACTGTTCTTTCTTTAAAGCCTTCTCATCAATATTTCCATCCTTTATGAAAACAGCCGGCTTTCCCTCAGCAAATCGTCTAAATCGAACGCTCTTAAGAGAAAGAAATGAGAAAATGAGTGGAAAGGAAAACCATAAAAAGATGCTCATCAGCCCTTCACTTAAAGGAAGGCCAAGATCCATGGAAAGTGTCCCTGCAATGCTCCCAACCGTGATTCCTGTAATGTACTCAAAAAATGACAATTTAGATAACTGTTTCTTCCCAAGTAACTTGGTTATTGCAAATAAGGAAAGCAAGATAAATATACTGCGTAACGCCACCTCTAAATATTCAGGCATCGTTTTTCACCTCTATCATCCTTTTGGTTTGAAAAGGAGTGCCCCAATGACACCGAATATGATTGCTGACGAAATCCCTGAACTTGTCACTTCAAACATCCCCGTAAGGACTCCCACTATCCCATGCTCCTGTGATTCCTGCATGGCTCCATTGACAAGGGCGTTACCAAAACTTGTTATAGGAATGGTCGCTCCTGCACCGGCAAAATCAATGAGCGGCTCGTACAATCCAAATCCTGAAAAAACTGCCCCCGCCACAACCAGTAAGCTTAGTGTATGAGCCGGGGTTAATTTAGCAACATCAAACATTAATTGACCAATCACACAAATGATGCCGCCTATGGTAAAAGCCCAAAAAAACATTGCTAACACTTCGTTTCCTCCTTTCTTTTACATATATTCGATTGAAACCGCATGTGCAATACAGGGGATCGTTTCCCCTTGTTGAAATGTAAGGGGAGATAACAGCGCACCCGTCGCCACGACTAAGATTCGTTTATATGTTCCTTTTTTCATTTCATTCAATAGATGTCCATAGAGAACCGTGGCTGAGCACCCTGGACCACTGGCTCCAGATTGGACCGGTTGATCATTTCCATATATGAGCAATCCACAATCATTAAACTGATGATCTGAGAAGTTATACCCCTTTTTTCTCAGCATCTCAATGGCAGTCTGCCTGCCGATTTTAGCCAGATCACCTGTGATGATCAAATCATAGTATGAAGGATCTCTTCCCAGATCTTGAAAATGCCCAGCAATCGTATCCGCTGCAGCCGGTGCCATGGCCCCACCCATATTAAATGGATCATTCAACCCCATATCCATTACCTTTCCAATAGTTGCAGACGTCACTCTCGGCGTCGGGGTCGTAACAGCCCCCCCTTCCCCAATTACAGCATAACCTGCACCTGTTACAGTCCACTGAGCTGTTGGAGGCTTTTGACCGCCATATTCAGTCGGGTAACGGAATTGTTTCTCGGTCGCGGCATTATGGCTGGATGCCCCTGTCACCACATGCTGAGCCCCATGATAATTTACCAAGAATGCAGATAACGCCAAGCCCTCCATCGATGTTGAGCATGCTCCGAATAATCCGAAGTATGGGATTCCATTGGTCCTGGCAGCAAAGCTTGATGGGGTAATTTGATTAATAAGATCCCCCGTTAAGAAAAACTGTACATCGCTTTTTTGAAGAGACTGTTTTTCCAACGCAATCTGAACTGCATCTTCTATGAGAGTTCGATTGGCTTTTTCATATGTGTCCTGTCCCAGCCACAGGTCATCGTAAAACTGATCAAAGTCGGAAGCTAAGTTCCCTTTTTTTTCAAACGGACCTCCAACGACACCGGTAGACAGGATGGCTGGATAAGTAGGAAATACCCATGACCTTGAACCCTTAAGCATTAAATCACCCCCAATTGAATTAAGATTGTCTTGATTAATGCAACGATAAATGCTGAAAACACTCCGAATACAATTACAGAACCTGCCAACTTGAATATATTACCGCCAACTCCTAAAACATACCCTTCCGTTTTATGCTCAATGGCTGCCGCAATGACGGAGTTACCAAATCCTGTTACTGGGACTGCACTACCTGCACCTGCAAACTGACCGATATGATCATACACGCCAAACCCCGTCAGAAGCATTGATATAAATACCATAGTGGCAACAGTTGGATTTCCTGCAGTTTGCTCAGTGAAATTAAAGAAATAAATAAATATATACGTAATTCCCTGACCGACTAAGCAGAAGAATCCTCCCACAAAGAAAGCCTTTAGTACATTTTTAAGAAGTGGCCTCTTTGTTTCATATTGTTTCTCCAACTGTTCGTATTTTTTCTGTTCGGGCGTTTTTGGTGATTTCCCCACAAAACATTCCTCCTACGTCTTTTCCTTTTGAAGCTTCACAATATCCTGGAACTTCTTTTCCGCATCTTTTTTTGAAATCGAACCCCTCTTAAGCTTTTCCTTTAAACGGATGGTTTCAAGAAATATCTTGTAATCACTGGACAATATAAAGTCTTCATCCGGATATTTCTCTTCTAAATAACCATCCATCTTTTTTTCGATCTTCTTCATATGGAATCTTTGCAGGTGCTTCACTTTATATACCACGAGCGTTTCTTCTTTTCCTTGAATGACCGCTACGTCATAAAGCTCTTTCATTTTCGAAATTTCCCTCTTAATGGCATGTCCATAGCTGTCTGTTTCAGGATTGTCCACTAACTCAATTGGGGGCGGATCCGTTTTCTTCATAAGCGCAATCTTGCTGTCGTTTCCATCTTCCTTATTGGCGCAACCTATTAAGACAAGTAGCGTAAGTGGAACGATGATTCGTTTTTTGTTCATAACATATCCCTCTTTTATTTGTACTCATGTTTTATTTTTTTCTTAAAGTGAGATTTTATGAAAAAAAAAAACTGCCCATTTTTGAGCAGCCTATCTTTTCTTCACTTTTGATCCACAACCGCAGCCTTTTTTCTTAACGGGAGAATTTGTTGGTTTCTTGGTATTTGCAGTAGTAATCTTCATAATGATCGCCCTCCTTTTACCATTGCCCTACGACCATTATATGTGCGATAGTGCAAGCTTGTTTCCACTAATTACCTAATGAGCTACTCTCTTATCCAACTTTGGACAGCCGCCTCTAATATGGAAGCGACTCCAGCAACTGCCAATACTGTGATAATCGGGATGAAAAATTGTGGAAAAAAAATATTTCCTGCATATAGGAATACAGTAACCCAAATACCTGTACACCAATAACATGATAATAACTCCCCTATAAACCCTTTTATTCCACCTTTTTTGGGTAAAAGGAAGATTTCTTCCACCCCATCTTCTGACATTTCAGATACTTCATCAAAATAAGGAGTCCTTAAGAATTCCGTTATTTTATCAAATACGATGAGGTGAGTCAGTCTAAACACAGCAATACCCAATATAATAATGTCAAGTAACTCCATATTCCCACTCCTTATATAAACTATATCCCGCCCAATTTAGTCAAAAGGGGCATTTGTCCGTTACCCAATTTCCTCTTCTACAATATGTTATTAGTGTAGTGAAAATTATTTAAGGAGGAAAATTCTTATGGGTTGCGGTAATTACAGAAAAGATGACATTGCAGGTGCAAGAGACCGCGGTTGTGTATGCCTTGCTGTTCGCGCTATTAAAGATGTTCAAGATGCAGCAGATCAAGACTGTTTTGATTGTAAAAATGATTGTTTTCTTGAACCATTAGGATCTTTGGTAAGTCCAGTTGGAAATGCACCAAATACTCGTGTTTTCAAACTTTATAATAAAAAAGGAGACCTATTCAAGGTTCACCCTAAACATTATTGCTGGAAAACACCTTACTTCCGTGTGAAGAATGTATTTGACGACTGCTGTGCCACACTTCAAGTTTTAAAGAAAGTTCATGTTACAGGTGAAGACGTAGAATCAGAAGACGAATTAATGGGGTTAAATAATAACTTCATTTACGAATTGACTGGAGATTGTATCACAGTTGATCTAGATTGCTTCTGCGCTATCCAATGTATCGATGATGTAAGAGTAGAAGGAGTTTGTGACTAATCAGCACAGGAATAAAAAGCCAGTCGGAAATTCCGGCTGGCTTCTTTTATTTCAATCCAATGATTTTGATCGCCTTTATAGAATTTCTATTTAAAGTAATTTCTTCACCTTGAAACGTTTTAATATCAATGGATGCGCCATCTGCACTGGTTAATACACCACGATACACCCCTTCTTCTGTTTGAAACGCACATGGAAATGGGGCTCTCCCCATTATACTTTGCTGCATATATTCAATTTTCCCATTCAGATCCAGGTCTTTAAAAGGAGTAAGTGGTTTAAAGTAACCGTCATGTGAGTGTTCCATGCCTAATTCACCTTGAGTTGGTTCTTCATTATTAGAAGCCTCTTTTATAATGGGCCGAACCTCTTGAGTTTCCCTTTTTACAATCGTATGATACTCAGGCTGCTTTAACCTCCCTAATGGAGCAGCTTCAAACAACTCAGCGCTTTTCCTTTTCATTTCGATTGGCTGGGTGTTTCTTTCTTCTTTTTTTGGTTGGACGATGCTTGACGACCCTCTAAAGACTTCCTGCATGCTGCTTTTCACATCATTCAATCTGGGTTGATGTATATATAATAGTGGCTTTTTCTGTCTATTCAATCGTATCCCTCCTTCCATTCTACATTTATATGTATGCAGGAACCGCCTATGAGTTTCTTGTTAGCTATAGATAAATACTATCTCTACATAACAAAAGAAACCCGGCTACAGTAAAATTTCTGCAACCAGGGTTCCGTATGTCTATATTTTAACCTAATACATGATAACCGGAGTCTACATGCAGGTTCTCACCTGTAATCCCTCGTGAATAATCACTAAATAGGAATACTGCCGTATCACCGACTTCTTCTTGTGTTGTATTGCGGCGGAGCGGAGCACGCTCTTCGATTTCTTTCAGTATGCTGTTGAAGTCACCTACACCTTTAGCAGACAAGGTGCGGATCGGTCCTGCAGAGATCGCGTTCACACGAATGCCGTGCTTTCCAAGATCGCTGGCAAGATATTTCACACTCGCTTCAAGAGATGCTTTTGCTACACCCATTACGTTGTAGTTTTGCATCACTCTCTCACCACCAAGGTATGTCATGGAAACGATACTTCCACCTTCAGTCATAAGATCCTTCGCTACTTTAGCAACAGCTGTCAAGGAGTATGAGCTGATATTGTGAGCCAGAAGGAACCCGTCTCTTGTTGTGTTCATGTAATCACCAGCAAGCTCTTCTTTATTGGCAAATGCGATACAGTGGGCAAGTCCGTGAATCACTCCGACTTCTTCCTTAATCGTTGCAAAGCATTTTTCGATGTCTTCATCACTTGTTACATCACAAGGCAACACTAATGAATCTTCTCCACCTTCCAAAGTCCCGGCAAGATCTCTAACCCCTTTTTCAAAACGCTCGCCTGCATATGTAAAGATTAAACGTGCACCTGATTGATGTAAGGAACGGGCAATTCCCCATGCTATACTGCGTTTATTCGCAACTCCCATAACGACATATGTTTTACCTTTTAATGAAAGAGTCATTGTAATCCTCCTATTTTATACATGTTATTAGTACCTGATACTAATTCTACAGTAATACACCACAAAAGAAAAGAAGAATTCCTACAGGATTCGCCTTTTAACTTCTTCGACTTGAACTAAATGCCTTTGTTCATGTTTACCTAGAAGCTCTAACACCTGCCATATGGGCATATCTCCAAATCGATGATGGTTCATGGATCGACTTTTCAAACCTTCTTGCGTGTATAATTCCAGGAAGCGTGTAGTGAATGACCGGGATTCATCTAAGGCCAGCATTAAATCTTCCTTTTTTTGAAACACAGAAGTTGGTTCGATTGGTGCCTTCAATTTCTTAGATGGATCATCGAACACGGATAAATCAGCTCCATTTTCACATGTTCCTGTTTGATTCTCCGCTGACTCGATTGCCAATGTTAAAAATCTTTTTTCCGCTCCAGCCAGATGGAGAATAATTTGAGCTATGCTCCATTCCTCTGGCGAAGGCTTTTCATTCAGCTTCTCAACAGGTACATCCATGAAGCTAGCTTTCACCCTAGCTCTGATTTCAATTACCTTTGTTTCCCACATGCTTTTAGCCTCCCAATCATTAATCTCTTTTATTAGTTATTAGAGGTAAGTATGAAAACTCCTTTAATAAAAAAAGAGGCTGGGACAAAACTAAAAAACCACGATAAAAAGACGAACAATAGAAGTGTAGGTTCTTCATACCGCTAATGATTTCCGTGCAAGACTACGCTTTCCGCGGGTAGCCCGTGAGCCTCCTCGGCAAGCCTGCGGGGTCTCACGTAAGCTACTTTCCCGCAGGAGTCTTCGTCTTGCACTCCAATCAACCGCTGGAAACAGCTAAAATCAAATGATTCGAAAATAAATAATAACCCGAACAAATCTGCACACTAAGAAGCAGGTTTGTTCGGGTTTGACTTAGGAAAAAAAACTTTTGTCCCAGCCTCTTGATTAGTTTATCTTAAACTTAGCAATACTCGCAGAATTCAAGCTCGCGTTTTAGTTCATCTACATATTCTTTTGATCCGGTGACGATCAAGCGGTCATTCATGTGGAGTTCTGTATCTCCGTGAGGAACAATGGAATCTTTTCCTCTAAAGATCCGAACAAATATAACATCCCCTGTAAACGGAAATTTCCGAAGGGTCATGCCTTCAAACTGACTGTTCAGCATGCGGATCTCATAAAGCGAGGCCTCTTGATTCGTAAGGATATTCAAGACAGACGGTGATTCAATGAGTGCACGTAGTAAAGCTTTCGTTGACAGGAATACGGAATATACTTCAATGTCCTGTTCTCTCAGTGTCTCATGTAAGTCAGGACTCTCAACCCTTACAATGACACGATTTACGCCATATTCTTTAGCGGTAACGGCAAGAGTTGCGTTGATTTCCTCATCACCCGTTGAAATCACAATGATATCAGAATCAAAGATATTGTTCTCTTCGAGTGTGTCTAACTCGTAATTATCAATTTCATTGATGGTAAACAAAGAATCAGCAATATTACGATCAGACTTATCTTGTTTTGTATGATACAAGACTGGTTCATAAAGGGATGAATGAAGTTCCCTTGAAACCGGCATCGTAAGTTGATTAGCTCCCAGGAATGTAATCTTGAGCTTTTTCTCCTTTGCGCTTTCCCTTGGGAAGAGCTTTTTGAAGAATATTGGCGTAATGATACACGTGATCACGGCTACTAATATGAGCGTACCACTCATTTGTGCTGTGATGATTTCCATTCTCTCAGCGATTTTAGCAGCTGCAATGACAAGTGATAACGTTGATGTAAGTAAAAATGCTGACGCAATCGTTGTTTTCGTATCATACCAATACTTTAATAAGTAAACCGGGATGATTTTCGAAACTAGGAACGCAAGCAGAAGTAACGGAATCAACAGAAGCATCTTTTTATCACTTAGTAGTGATCCCAGATCCAATTCAACCCCTACCATCACGAAGAAAATCGGGATTAAGAATCCATAACCAAAGGAATCAAGCTTATGAACCATCTCCTGATTTGGTGCCAATAATGAAACCAGTACACCTGCAAGGAATGCACCTAGAATGTTTTCAGCCCCAACGGTTTCAGATACAGCTACAAGTAGAATGATCAATGTAAAGACAGCTCGTGTGCCGATTTGTACGGTACCTGTCGACAAACTCTTGATGAAGGAATTGTTCTTCAATCTCTTTGCCAGGAAATATAAGAGTACTCCAACACCGAACAGGATGAGGAGAAGCCACATGTTTCCATGACCTTCACCGTATAGTGACACGAATACAGCCAGTAATATCATAGTCACAAGGTCTGCAATAACCGCCACAAGCAGGATGATCTGCCCGATGGCGCTTTTCATGATATGTGCTTCCTTAAGTGTAGGAACCACGACACCAAGTGAAATGGTGGAGATAATAAGGGTCATTAAGAATGCATTATCAATGAGCCCGAATAAGACGAACAGATAAGACAGGCCAAGTGAAACAAAGAATATCCCGATAAATATAATAGTCGCTACCTTCAGACGGTTCGGTTCTTCTTTTCCATTCGGTAACCGTTCTTTTTTCTTCTTTCCTCCTGAAAAAGCAGTGAAATCAATTTCCAGACCACTTAAGAACATGAGGAAAATAAATCCAAGTGTAGACAGTGTTTCCAACCACATGTCCTGGTGAACGATATTAAATCCGCTCTTACCTATTATTAATCCCATAATGATTTCAGCGATGACTACAGGAATAAAATTCAATTTGAATTTATGCAGCAATATGGGAGTTAAAAAAGCTACAAGAATAACAATAACTAATGATGTAACGGACGCATGCTGTTCCATCAATACCTCCCCCTCTCTCTTCTCTCTATATTAAGTAATTCATAAACAATGTCGCTAAGCCAAAATAAATTAAAATACTGATAATATCATTTATCGTCGTAATAAAAGGACCAGAAGCGACTGCTGGATCCACTTTTAGTTTGTGCATAAGTAACGGTACTAATGTACCAGCGAGCGTTGCAACAAATAATGACACCAACACGGAGATCCCAACGAGAACTCCCAGGAAGAATTCACCTTTCCATACATAGACCACGATGCTGACGACTAACCCGCATGTAGTACCAGTTATAAGTCCGGTTCCCGCTTCACGGATGACAAGGGACATCTTGTTTTCCTTTTCCAGGTCACCGGTTGCAATCCCTCTAACGGCAACAGCAAGGGCCTGAGTTCCGGTATTACCTGCCATTCCGGCGATCAATGGGATAAACACGGCAAGAATCGCAACTTTATCTAACGTGTCTTCAAATCTCCCGATAAGGCTCGCGGTGAACATCCCTAGAAACAGTAATGCAATCAGCCATGGAAGACGCTTCTTCGCTGCATTATATGGACTTCGGTCGATGGAATCCAAATCCGCGATACCAGCTAACTTTGAATAGTCATCAGATGCTTCTTCTTCCATAACGTCCATAATGTCATCCACGGTGATGATCCCCAGTAAGTGATGCTGGAAATCAACAACAGGCAAAGCAAGGAAGTCATAATCTTTCATTTGTCTCGCGACTGCCTCCTGATCTTCGCTGACGCCTACAGACATGACACGATCGCTCATGATTTCACCTATCATCACATCATCATGGCTGATGATGAGATCCCTTAAGGAGATAACCCCTACGAGTTTTTTATCATCATCCACTACATAAATGTAGTAAATCGTTTCAGCATTAGGGGCTTCATTTTTCAAGATATACATGGCAGAACGGACGGTCTGATTCTTGGATATGGCGACAAACTCAGTAGTCATGATACTACCGGCTGTATACTCTTCATAATGCAATAATTCTTTTATTTCTTTAGCCGATTCATCATCCATGATCGTCAAATAACTAACTACTTGGTCCTTATCCAGCTCATTTAAGACATCCACCGCGTCATCAGCATACATATTCGATAGCATTTCAGCGGCATAAGTAGGATTCATTTCCGCTAATATACCCTGATAATCCTCTTCATCTATATCCAGACTTTCAAAAAGCTCCGCCATCTCTTCCGGAGACAGATAATGATACAGGCGGCTTCGCAGGGCTTCATCTATTTTCGAAAAAAACTTAGCTTGGTCATAAGAGTGTAAATGGACGAATTCTGAGCGAAATAAATCCAGATCTTCTTCTTGTAGTGCTCTAATGAGAAGTTCTTCATCATACATTTCTTTTTCTTGTTTATCTCTTTCTTTTGATTGATCCTGGGTTATTTCAGACATCATATACACCCTCCTTCTTATCATGAATTGTATATAGTCGTAATAATACTAGCAAATCTTATGACGAATGTCTCTTATGAATTGATAACCACCTTTAATATGGATTTGGTTATGTACGGAAGGGATATTAAAATTATGAATAAACATCCGCTCTATATGAAAGACTGAATCATTAATATGGCATAAAATAACCGAAAAGAAAAGAAAAATGCTACAGGAAAGCAGGGATCCTATGAAAATAGATATAATCGGAGACATTCACGGCTGTTTTAAAGAGTTCAAAGAATTAACAATAAAGTTAGGCTACGATTGGACATCCGGTCTCCCCGTTCATCCACATGGAAGGCTGCTCGGCTTTGTAGGGGATTTAACTGACCGTGGCCATCACTCGCTTCAGACCATTTCAACGGTCTTTAATCTGTTTAAAAAGGGATCTCTTTACTATGTCCCCGGAAACCATTGTAATAAACTCTATCGCTACTTCCTGGGGAATAATGTGAAGATCCTGCACGGGCTGGAAACGACAGTAGCGGAACTGAGTGCCCTTTCCCGGAGTGAACGTGACCGATATCGGGATATGTTTCTCTCTTTGTATGAACAGTCCCCTTTGTATCACGTATTGGATGACGGAAAGCTAATCATTGCCCATGCCGGTATAAAAGAAGAGCTGATCGGAAAGCAGAGTAATCGGGTGAAAACATTCGTTCTCTATGGTGACATCACAGGTGAGAAGAATGAAGACGGAACGCCGGTCAGAAAAGACTGGGCTTCGGATTATAAAGGTGACCCGTGGATCATATATGGCCACACCCCGGTAAGAGAGGCACGGATCGTTAATAAGACTGCAAATATTGATACAGGAGCTGTGTTTGGCGGGAAGTTGACTGCTTTGAGATACCCTGAGATCGAAGTGGTGAGTGTGGGGTCGAGCATGCCTTTTGTGGAGGAGAAGTTTCGGGAGTTTGATTGAAAAATACTCTTCCTAAACTTCTTTCTCCCACAAAAAAGAGATTCTTTTCAGTTCAACCGAAAAGAATCTCTTTTTTTATTGTGTTTCAAGTAAAATCCGCATATCCCGAGGCATCTCAGCCTCCAAATGCACCCATTCTTTTTTAACAGGATGAAAAAAAGACAGATTCTTGCAGTGTAGTGCCTGCCTTCTAATCAACACCACACTGCCTCCATACAAATCATCCCCTGCCAGGGGGTGTCCGATAAATGACATGTGAACCCTGATTTGGTGTGTTCTCCCGGTTTCCAAACTCAACTCAATATGATCGAAATCCTGGAACCGCTTTATCACTCTATAGTGTGTCAGGGCATACCGGCCATCCTGCCGAACTTCTCTTTCAATGATACTATTCGATTTCCGGCCGATAGGCTCTTCGATCGTACCAGCGTCCGAGTCCAACCGACCTTCTGCAAACGCTTCATACGTTCTCTTAATTCCCCGCACCTTCTGCTGAAGACTGAATAAATGATGAACGTGGCGGTGTTTTGCTATTAGAACAAGCCCCGATGTATCCTTATCTAATCGAGTAACGATATGAACCGTCGAACAAATACCTACCCTCTCATAATAACCGGCAATGGCATTGGCGAGACTTCCTGTCGGCTCATTCTTAGTCGGAAGGGATTTCATACCCGATGGCTTATCCGCTACGAGAACATCCCCATCCTCATATATGATTGACAATGGAATCTCTTCAGCAACTAAAGACTCACTCCCTTTTTCTTCAGGGAACTTCATCTCAAGAATATCCCCCTCTATAAGATGATATCTGACATTTTCTTCTTTTCCATTAACGGTTATAGTCCCTCCATCAAACTTCACAGAAGTAAGTGTACGCTTGGAGATCTGCTGATCGATTAAAAACTCTCTCATCAGTTTCCCGTCATAGGAGGAAGGGATGACCCATTTCAATGTATAGAATTTCATCTTACACTTCCCAGCCTTAAGTCATTCATCCGCCACAAAGGAATCATGCACCCTCTTCCAGAAGGGAAATGGACGGAAGCGGGCAAAACGGATTTTCTCATCAGCCACTCGATACTGAATGCTCTTCACATCTTTATGAAGAAGAGAAAGATGGTCGATGGTGACCAGGAAATCAGGTCCATTCACAGGCTTTAGCATACATGTATGATGTGCAGGTAAAATCAAAGGTGATCCGATGGTACGAAATACACGATTATTGATGGAAGCCATTTCAGCGAATTGAATAGCTGGAAGAGACGGGTGAATGATTGCCCCGCCAAGTGCTTTATTGTAAGCCGTACTACCTGATGGAGTCGATAAGCAGAGCCCATCTCCTCTAAATCGTTCAAAATGCTGGCCTCTGATTTCCACGTCCATTACCAGGGTTCCTTCAACGCTTTTGACCGTCGATTCATTTAACGCTAAGTAACGGGTTTCTTTCCCCCCATGCTGATAGCGGATGATTGTTTCTAATAAAGGGTATTCGATGATTTGATAAGGTGTCTTCGCTATGGCGATCACGAGCTTCTCGATCTCTTCCGGCACCCAATCGGCATAAAAGCCGAGATGTCCTGTATGTACACCTACAAATGCTGTCTTATCTAACCGGGATCTGTAGCGATGAAATGCATAAAGCAGCGTCCCATCTCCTCCAACCGATATGACGATATCCGGTTGATCATCATCATAGGTTAAATTAAAATCTTGGAGATAGGTCCTCATTTTGTGCATTAATGTATTGGACTTCGAATCACCTTTTGATGTAATCGCGAACTTCATTCGTGTACCCCCTTTAAGTCACTGTTGATTTGGTTTAGAGCTTTTCCCCCGTTGATCCTTTTCCTTTTTGTTTGTAAATATGACTTGGGCTTCCTGAATTTCTTCACGAATCAAACTCATTTCTTCATCCAGTCTGAATGCTGCTTCAGCAGCACTTTGAATACGAAGACGAACTTGCTCGGGAATCTGTCCACTGTACTTATAATTCAAAGAATGCTCTATCGTAGCCCAAAAATTCATCGAAAGTGTCCGAATTTGGATTTCTACCAGAATGTTTTTTTCTCCGTGAATCGTTTGAACCGGATAGTCAATGACAATATGATAGGAACGGTACCCGCTTTGTTTCTTATGGGTCACGTAATCTCTTTCTTCTATAATAGTAAAGTCATTCCGTCCACGTAGCTTTTCCACTACCACATGAATATCCTCCACGAATTGACACATCATTCTGAGTCCCGCGATATCTTGCATTTCTGTTTCAATATTAGATAGCTTGATCCCTTTTTGATTTGCTTTATCAAGAATACTCGCGATCGGCTTTACTCTTCCAGTCACAAATTCAATGGGAGAATGTGTGTTATGAAGTTCATATTCTCCCCTCATCCCTTTAAGCTTAATCTTCAATTCGTCAACCGCTTGCTTGTAGGGAGCTAAAAATTGTTCCCAGTGATTCATTCTCCTCACCTCTTTACGTCACGTGACTACTTATCAAGAAATACGCTCTCTACCTTTTTTACCATTTCGTCACCGTAGTTGCCATTTCCTTCTATATTGGTCACAAGATAGTCGAGCTCTTCAGTGAATTGATCCAACTCCAAAGAATAATCATCGCTTTTTGCAATGACTGCATTCTTTTCCTGAAGTGCTTTTTTCAATTCATCCCAGATCGATTCTTCAAGGTATAAGTAAACATATTCCTCTTCATTTTCTGCTAAGTATACAAAAGCATAGCGATCGGAGTCCGCAATAATTTGACCAGCTGCCGTTGTTCCTTGCAGGAGCTCTGCTTGGTCGGTATGTAAGAATAATGTACCGTTTTCATATGTTGTGTGTTTAAATTGAACTATTTTCCTCATGCTTTTCTTCATCCTTCCATTAAACAATCAGTATCATTTTAACATAAGACAACCATTTCATCTAAACATTGAAGTTCTCTTTTATTAAAGAGATAATATAAGAAGTATGTAAGGAAAGGATGTCTCTCATGGCACAGGAAATTGAAATAGAATTCAAGAATTTAGTAACACAAGATGAATTTACGCGATTAACCTCACATTTTCATATAAAAGATGAGGATTTCTCATCTCAAGACAATCACTATTTTGATACGCCGGACTATCAATTAAAAGGTAAACAATCAGCCTTAAGAATCCGAGAGAGGAACGGGACTTATACATTAACCTTAAAAACCCCTTTAGAAGAGGATCTACTAGAAACGAACCAAAGGTTAACAAAGGAAGAGTCTGAATCGCTTTTACATCAAGGGGCATTTCCTGAAGGAGAAGTCAAAGATGTTCTGAATTCCCTTCAAACCCCCATTGGGTCCCTTCATTATTTCGGAACGCTGACGACAAGCCGGGCTGAAATCGACTATAAAGACGGGCTCCTGGTCTTCGATAAAAGTTCATATTTACAAAAGGTAGACTATGAGCTGGAATATGAAGTGAAAGAGCGTAAATCAGGTGAAGCAATATTCCTGAACTTACTGGAGGAACTAAACATTCCACTACGGGAAACGGATAATAAAATCAAACGTTTTTACCTGGAAAAATTAAAAAAGGATTGACGATTACCGATATAGTATATGAATAAAGTCTTCCAGAAGAGGAGTTATACTCATGAATGTTCAGCAGTTGAGAACGATGATAGAGTTGCAAGCTCTAAACAGCTTGGGTTCAGTATCTTCTGTTCAGCAAAACACTGGTGTGTCCAGCGATCTATTTCAACAACTATTAAATCAGGCACTTCACACTAACCAGAACCATTTAAATATCAACCAAACATTAGGTGCCGTTAAAGAGGCACTGGAAACCAAAACAGCGTTCTCTGTTTCACCACCTCCTCCTGGACTTTCCGCTTTGAACAAACCGAACCAGAATGCTCCTCAGGAGATTGATGAAATCATCTCCCGCGCGGCCAATCACTATGGTATCCCCATAAAACTGATTCAAGCGGTCATTAATATTGAGTCCAACTTCAACCCTAATGCAGTCAGCCATGCAGGTGCATCCGGGTTAATGCAGCTCATGCCCAGTACTGCAAGGGGGCTAGGCGTAAACAACATCTTTGACCCGGAAGAAAACGTATTCGCCGGTACAAAATACTTAAAGCAAATGCTCGATAAGTATAATGGGGACGTTAAACTGGCTCTGGCAGCCTATAACGCAGGTCCTGGAAATGTTGATAAATACAACGGCATTCCACCGTTTAAAGAAACCACTGCTTATGTGAAAAAAGTGACCGACCACTATTTTGCATGACCCCTCAAACAGGCTGACCACAACTTCCTGGTCAGCCTTTTCTTATGTATTTTCCTATTAAAACTTAAGACAAAACTATAGTCTGATAGCACTACCTCCTCTTAAATCCATCTTCATCATTCCCCCCAAGTTCCTGAAATCAGGATAGACATCAGAAAAAAGGCTACACTAATTTAGGAATAATAGTTGATGTAAGGCGATTTGTTTGAGATATAAATAAATGCTTGCTAGAATAAACATACAATCTAAGTAAAAAGGAGTCATTCTTATGGTCGAGAAACCACACATGCCTTATAATCTTATCGGCGAAAAGAAACTCTCCATGCTCGTTGAAGCTTTTTATAATAAAGTAGCGAATCATCCCGAGTTAGCACCAATATTTCCTGATGATTTAACCGAGACAGCTCGCAAACAAAAACAATTTCTAACTCAATATTTAGGTGGTCCTGCGCTTTATACAGAGGAGCATGGTCACCCCATGCTGCGCGCAAGGCATCTGCCATTTCCCATTACGGAGGATCGGGCAAAGGCTTGGTTAAGCTGTATGCATGAGGCAATGGATGAAGTCAATCTAGAGGGTCCAGTAAGAGATGACTTTTTTCACAGACTCGTATTAACCGCCCATCATATGGTGAATACAGAAACACCAAAGGGTAATACCATTGACTAGAACAAATAGCTGGCATCACCTTAAAGGGTGTGGAAACGATAAGAAACCTCTGGAAATATATATGTTTGTTGACCCTCTTTGCCCGGAATGCTGGGCGCTTGAACCAATCTTAAAGAAATTGCACATTGAATACGGACAATACTTTCGTATTCGTTATATTTTGAGCGGCCAGCTTGCATCTTTAAACATAGCGACCAAACGTAAGCAGGAAGATTTAGCACAACAATGGGATAAAACAGCCAGCCGTTCGGGAATGTCATGTGACGGAAGCTTATGGATAGATAATCCAATTGATTCACCTTATCTTGCTTCATTCGCCATTAAAGCTGCCGAGCTTCAAGGAAAGCATTCGGGTATCCGGTTTCTAAGATTTTTACAGGAAAGATTATTCTTACAGAAACAGGACATTTCCAATATCGAGGTACTCAAGGAGTGTGCTCAAGCCGCCAAGCTCGATTTGAGTGAATTTATGAACGATATCAATTCATCATCTGCGTCCAAAGCATTTCAGTGTGATGTAAAGATCACATCTGAGATGGAAGTAGAAGAAATTCCTACATTGGTCTTCTTTAATGAAAATATTGAAGATGAAGGCTTAAAGATCACGGGATTGTATTCCTACGAGGTATATGTTCATATTATTGAAGAAATGCTTGGGGAGAAGCCTGATAAGCAACCATTGCCTCCACTGGAAGTATTTATGAAATATTATCGTGTAGTGGCATCGAAGGAAATAGCCGTTGTCTATGATTTATCCATTGAAGAAGTAGAAAAGCAAATGAAGAAATGGACACTTCAGCAAAAAGTAAAGAGGCTCCCTGCAAAGCACGGAACTTTCTGGAAATATATAAGCGATTAATTATTTCAATATATTAAAATAAGCCTATAAACAAGAAAAACCGATGTTGTTTCCAACATCGGTTTTTCAATACGAACAAAGGGGATGGGAGAAATTTTTCACGGTCAAACAAAGGGGTATATGTTTGCTTGTGATCAACTTCACACTGATAATATATCACGCATCCACTTGTATTGGCAAGTTGTTTGTATGGTATTTCACAATATTGTCAAAAACCATTCATGTTCTCTTCCCCTCCTTCATATATATGTCTATAAGACAACTTATCACGGGAGGGAAATGATATGGCACTAAAAATAAAATACGGAATCCTCCTGCTGTTAATCCTGATCAGCTTCTTCATAAACATCCTCGGACTCATGCGCCTTGTTCCGATCTATATAACATCCCCGATCCTCTTTCTCTCACTCCTGCTCTTCTTCAACTCCCTTGGAAACCGCAACCGCTTCAAAGGATTCAAATCAATGAAATGAGGGACGGACCTCGTTTGGCAAATACTACCAAAATAAACTCCCCTTAGAATATATTCCTTTCTAAGGGGAGTTTATTTTTAAACCAATAGCTCCTGATCTCTATTTACTGTAATTTTTCAAGAAGTTCTTCCATTTCATTCAACTTTTCTTCAAAGACTTTGCACGCGTCTTCTACCGGCTTGGAGGTTGTCATATCCACTCCTGCTTTTTTCAGTACTTCGATCGGATAATCAGAACTGCCCGCTTTCAGGAAATCGATGTAGCGTTCAACTGCCGGCTCTCCTTCTTCAAGGATTTGCTGACTGAGTGCGGTCGCAGCCGAGAAGCCGGTTGCATATTGATAAACATAGTAATTGTAGTAGAAGTGAGGAATTCGAGCCCATTCCAATCCAATCTCTTCATCAATGGAGATGTCTTCTCCGAAATACTTCTTATTCAATTCATAATATTCTTTCGTTAAGAATTCAGAAGTAAGTGCTTCTCCTTCTTGGGCTTTTTTATGAATGAGGTGTTCAAACTCTGCAAACATAGTTTGACGGAAAACGGTTCCTCTGAATCCTTCCAGGTAATGATTTAATAGGTACAGACGTTTTTTCTCGTCATCAATTGTGTTTAATAGATAATCATTCAATAAAGCTTCATTACACGTAGAAGCCACCTCGGCAACAAAGATGGAGTAATGCCCGTACGTGTACGGCTGAGCACTGCGCGTATAATAGCTGTGAACACTATGCCCGAACTCATGTGCGAGTGTAAATAGATTATTCACATTATCCTGCCAGTTCATGAGGATATAAGGGTTGGTACCATATGCTCCTGAAGAGTATGCACCACTTCTTTTTCCTTTGTTCTCGACAACATCCACCCAACGGTTATCAAAGCCTTCTTTAAGGACATTGGCATATTCTTCTCCTAAAGGCTTTAAGCCATCCAGGATCATATTCTGTGCGTCATCATAGCTGATGTCCATCTTGACTTCCTTCACTAATGGTGTATATAAGTCATACATATGAACTTCATCCAAGCCTAATACTTTCTTACGAAGCTTTACATAGCGCTGCAGCAAATGAAGGTTCTTATTGACAGTATCAACCAGGTTATCATACACCTGTTCAGGAATATTATTATTTGATAATGCCGCATGTCTTGCTGAATCGTAATTTCTAACGTTTGCGACGAAATTATCTTTCTTCACTGCTCCACTTAATGTAGAGGCAAACGTATTTTCGAATTTGTCATATGTTTCATACACTTTTTTAAACGCTTCTTCCCGCACGCGTCGATCACTGCTCTCCAGGAAACGAATGAAACGGCCATGTGTGATGTCTACTTCTTCCCCGTTTTCATCTTTAATGCTCGGAAACTCCAAGTCTGCATTGTTCAGCATACCAAACGTGTTACTCGCCGCACTGAACACTTCGGAAGCTTGAGCAAGTAATGCTTCTTCCTCCGCTGAAAGAACATGTGGACGCTGGAGATTAATTTCTTCTAAAGCATGCTTATATTTCTTCAGCTCTTCTTTTTCGTCAAGAAATCCTTGAAGCTTACTTTCCTCAATCGAAAGCACTTCAGGCACTAAGTAGGCAAATTTACTCCCTAACTGAGTATAAAGACTTTTGGCACGGTCATCTAGTCCTTGATAGTATGAATTGGTTGTGTCCTGGTCATATCGCATATGAGAATATGTATATACCCTGCCCATACGTTCCATAATTTCATCCTGGAAGGCAAATGCTTTATAAAGCTGTTCTGCACTCTCACCTAAAGTTCCTTTAAACTCGTCAGCTTTGCCTGTTAACTCTTTAATTTCTTTGTATTCTTTTTCCCACGCTTCATCACTCTCAAATATATCTTCCAATCTCCACGTTAACTTCTCCTCTACCTCTTTCCTGCCAGGCAGACTTTTCGCAGCTGTATCTTTTGACATATTCATCCTCCATTCTGAAATCTACAGAAAATTCCTTATAGTTACATTCTCTCTTATCTAAGATTTTCCTGCAACTAAACAATCTTTATTGGATCTTTTTTAATATATGCTTCCATTTAGGAAAAAACTCATTCTGATGCTGTTCGAAACCTGGAAAGTTGTCTGGACAATTCCACGTCTGTATAAGCTGATAGTTTCCATCCTCCATCCTTCTTACCACCTGCATATCCTCCAAGAGAGCCAAATAACTCTTTACTAAATCCTTTAGCAAATGATCCCTCGATACAAAAGGAAACGAACGGAATTCTAAATATCCTCTATCCATCCTTCTTTTTATCACCCCAGCTACTTTTTCCTCTGAAATAAATCGATCCTTTTTCATGCAATCCTTCCATAAATAGTATTGCCACTCGATCGCATGATTCTTAAAATGAATCCCATGAGGGAAAACAGGCATTCCAACAAACAAAGGTAAATATAAAAATGTATCCCCATCTCTATACACTTCCCTTAGAAATAAATCGTTTTTCGCTTTATTGTAATGAAGTTTGTTATAGATCCACTTCATTCGGAATTGATTCCAGTTTTTTAATAAATACAGGTGATTGATTGTAGAATGTTGAATGGACAAAGGAAGAGTGAATTGCTCGATAGGGATCCTGACAGGTGCTGCACTAATAAAAGCTGAGACTGAAACAGGTATGAGATGAGTAAATAATGTAAGGCTTCTATCTTCAGGAGAAAATTGTAGAAGAAAATGGTGTACATGGGGTGAATACCTGATAAAGGCTTGCTGAAATGACGGTAAATGCAACAATCCCTTTTGCTTTACTGTCACCGGTTGGGTAAGTATCCAAAACGGAGTGATGTTTTGACTGTGATATCCTCCAGTTCTAGAAAGGATGTCGGGAATGGGAATGGAAGAACATTGAATCTCAATGGCAACTTTTTTTGATTTTGTTTTTACATAAACATCAGCGATTTGCTGAAGCTCTTTTACAAAATATTCAACCTTTACCTCCGTATAAAGCTCTCTTAATCTTTCATATAGCAGTTGCTTACTAAGCAGATGTCGCGGTGACTCATGCTGCTTTCCGATCTCACAATGGAACTGTGAATAATGAGCAAAATGTGGAACGTTTTGGTTTCCGATGCGCAGGTTCAATTCGGATGAACAATGAGGACAGAGAAATATAAGACGCTTACTTCGCAGATTCTTTAATTCCTCTCTTGTGTAGTGGATGGTAGAAAACACTTTCTCTTGAAATAAAGCTGTTAACATAGAACACCTCCTTCAATAATTATTCGCCAAAAATCGTGAAAATCCTTCAAAAAAACCTTCAAGCAAATAATCACTTGAAGGCTTCATCTTATAGTAGAGGTGACATTAAGCGTGAAGTGGATTCCAATAACCGGTAGCCAAGGTGTCTCTTTTGAAACTCTTCCAGCTTAAGTTCTTCTGCATCCTCTAAATCATGTAAATATTCCTTCACAAGAGAATCGGTACTTTCTGTTTTATATAGAAATGCATTGACTTCAAAATTTAAATGAAAGCTTCTCATATCCATATTTGATGTCCCGATTGATGCCATTTCTTCATCTACAATGATGATCTTACTATGCATAAAGCCCTTTTGATATTCAAAGATTCGGGCTCCTGCTTCGAGAAGATCAGGGAAATAAGATCGTGAAGCGTGAAATACAATTCGTTTATCAGGCTTATGGGGAACCAATAGCCTGACATCCACACCACTTAAAGCAGCAATTTTAAGTGCTGAGAAAATATCTTCATCCGGTATGAAATATGGTGATGCTACCCATACGCTTTTTCTTGCAGAAGTGATCATCGAAAAGAAGATATTCTTCAAAACGCTCAACTCATTATCAGGTCCTCCTGCAATCATTTGAACTCCACCATCGTTTGCATCTTCCAATGGATCAGGGCTTAAATACCCTGGAGTCAAGAAATCATCATTTGTCATATAATACCAATCTTGTAGAAAGATGAGCTGCAACGTACGAACCGCTTCCCCCCTTACAAGCAGGTGGGTATCCCTCCAGAAACCAAAATGTGGATTTTTACCTAAGTACTCATCGCCAATATTAAGTCCCCCAACAAATCCAATACTTCCATCAATGACGATGATCTTGCGATGATTTCTGAAGTTAAACTTATTATTGAGAACAGGAATTTTAACGGGACCAAATGGAACCACTTCAATCCCTGCATCTTTTAATTCAGCAATATAATCCTTTGATAATTGCCATGCCCCAACCGCGTCATAAAGGAAGCGAATTTTCACCCCATTATTGGCTCGTTCAATAAGGATATCCTTAATCTGATTTCCAATATCATCATGACGGACAATATAATATTCCATATGAATGTGATGTTTGGCAGTTTTTAACCATCTCAGGATTTCCCCGAATGTCTCGTTACCATTGGTTAAAAGCTTCGTTTCACTGGAAAAAGAAATGGCACTGTTTCCTATTCGCTGAGCAAGCTGAAAGTGCTTTTCCTGAAACAAACCAAACATTTCAGCGTTCATTTCCTTAGGGCCAGGCTCAAATTTATTATAAGTTTCCTTGTCCAATATGTACTTCTTCTTATACATTTTCTCTTTCCGGTAATTTCGGCCAAATAATAAATAGAAGATAAAACCAAGGAATGGGAAAGCACCTAAAACAACTAACCATGTTATTGTTTGAGTGGGGTGACGATTCTCAAAGAAGATAAGAAATCCTATCACAATTACAGAGAAAGTAAAAACCAGACTAATATATTTGACCATTCCTGAAAGGTACTGATCAAAATAAAAAATATAACTTAGCACAAGAACAGCAATAAATAAGAGGACTCTCACTGTATTTTTCATACCTCTAACACCTTCCACTGGCTTAATGAGCTAAATAAAAAAATACCGATTTCTAAATGAAACCGGTATGATCCTTAAGAAAAGTGTTCACTTAATGTCCCGAATACATGTTCATTAATGACTACTTTTCCATACTCTTCTAAGCGATGAACCGTCATTCGTGTCTCATCCGCATATTCAAGTAGTATACTTAACATATTGTCGATATCTTCTTCCGAGAAGTGCTCTTCTGAAAATTTAACGTAAATAAAATATTTATTTTCGAATGCAAGCAGCTTGGTTTCCAAATGATCTAAAGGCATGTCTTTCATCCGATGGGATAAAGAAATCGCATCTTCGAAATCATTGAACTTCAAAGTAAAATCCAGTGCCACTTCTGCTTCTCCATCTTGATCCTGCTTGATTTGGAAATGCTGATCCAGAAGCTCCTCTATCCGTTCATCTACAGGCAGTTCCTTGAGTTTATCCTCTGGAATTGGCAACTCAAATCGCTGACCATCCTTTGAAACCTGAGCTCTTGTAACCAGTACTTCAAGCCCTTTATCTAACGCTTGAACTTGAATCCATAGCGGTCCTTCAATTCCGAAATCTTCTTCTTGATGAACTTCATCCATCATTTCCCAGAAGAGTTCTTCACTTCTTTCACGATTATACCAGATCTCCTCGCGGTCAAAGCCGCGATCCTCTATATCTCCGTAAGATATATAGAACTTGACCGTATTTTCGTTAATGCGTTCGATTTCCAATTAACACCTCTCCCTTCTTGCATGATGTTGGTGAAGGGACTACACCCTCTGAGCAATTTTGCTCGATTGCTGGTGAAGATAGAAGATACATTTAGGTTAGTTTGTACCTTGTACTTCTATTTTATGATATAAACACTGAAAATGGAATAAAAATAACACCCATTTTTTTCTTCACAAATCCCACTATTTAACGTGTTTTTGACATTCTAGCGAATATTTGCAGAAAATTCAAGTGTTAATACTTATACTAATATAAAAGGGGTTGACCCGAAAGGATACGCAACGTTCCTTAAAGGGTCAGCCCCTTTTTCCTTATATATTCTCAAACATTGATAATATGATGAGAATGTAAGAATACTTTAGTTTACCATTCTTTGAGCTTCGAGAAGTTGGAACGTACGAACCTTTCTAGGCAGGAATCGTCTGATTTCATCTTCATTGTATCCTACCTGAAGACGTTTCTCATCCAAAATGATTGGACGTCTTAAAAGACCAGGATTTTTCTGAATAAGCTCGAACAGTTCTTGAAGTGGTAAAGTTTCTAAATCTACATTAAGCTTTTGGAATGTCTTAGAACGGGTTGAAATGATTTCATCCGTTCCGTCCTCAGTCATACGCAGGATTTCCTTTATTTCATCAATGCTTAATGGCTCGGAAAATACGTTACGCTCTGTATATGGAATCTCATGCTCTTCTAACCAAGCTTTTGCCTTACGACAAGATGTACAACTAGGTGAAGTGAATAATGTAACCACGAATCATTCACACTCCCTTAAGGATTTTTTTATTATATAGAGTATTTCATTTTAAACATCGGCTGTTAATTAAAATAAGTTTAAATAAGAAATCTCTATTATGTATTATACATGAATTACTGTCCCTTGAACATAGTTTTAACCAATTTGTCAAATTTCCTATACATAGGTTTAACATATGCTATATCATCTCTTTCTACTATGGCTTTACCCGGTTCAAAAAGAGCCTAAACATGATATAGGACATTTTCATTTTTTCATTTAGAAAACCTTATTGCGAATGGACAATAAGGTTCTTTTGATTTAGAGATTTTTCAGAACATCCCCATCTCGGTCTTTGTCTTTCTTCAAGACTTCTTCAACCGGCTGGTAAGACGCACCATAAAACTTTTTATCATTATAAGTGTGGATTAATTCATATGTTTTCTTCATAGAATTGAAGATCAGATCTTCTGATTCGTTATTTGGAGCCCAATAAAGGATTTCCATTTCATTGATTTCGTTTGTTGCAAGGGATCGACGTGCATATCCAATACTGACAGCATGTTCGAATCCTTCACGCTTGTAGAACTTTAAACGCTTTTCAGTGTCAGTATCTTCATAATCAACTGGCTCTACTTCTAAAATAATCGCTTTGTTCTTTTCCTTTAACTTCTCGAGCAGCTTATGACCTAATCCTTGTCCACGAGCATCCTTTGAGACAAAAAGATAATCGATAAAGATGAAATCATCAAGCTCGGCATACATAAGTACGTGGTATTGCCCCTCATCTTTATGATAGATGTCGCTTCTTTCTTTGAGTAATGACTCAAGGTGTTCTTTTGATTTCATTTCCTCTACCGGGAAATACTTATTTAACTTTTCATACCAATGCATGGATCTACTCCTTTAAAAGAATTTTGGGTGACATTGACTAACGGGATACAATTATGTTTCTCAGAAAAAAAATGTTTATGTTTGATGTTAGTCTCATCCGTGGGATAAAAAATACGGAATCACAGGCTTGAAACACCTATGAAGAGGGTAATGTGGTTGAAAGCGGTTAATCTTACCAATACTTTAATGATAACAATGTTTGAGTATTTTTTCAAATCGAAAAGACCGCCCCTAAAACTTCCCAGGTCGGTCTTCTCGATCAAGGTGTATAATCTACACCTTCTGTATACGTATTACCGGCATCCCATAAAAGGAATTCTTTAATGCCTTGATCATTCAATGCTTTAATCTGTGCTTCAACTTCTGCTTTTCCGTAGGCTTTATAGTTTCCACTTCCTAACCAGGAAGCAGTGAAATCCTGTAGCCATGGTCTTGAAATAGGAGGATTTTCTAATTCTGCTAATTTAGAATTTTCAAGCTTAGCATATTCAGAAACCAATTCATAAGGTTGTAAATCGGGCTTTGCAATTCCAAAGTACGGAGTCCAGTGACTTGGATAAATCATGGATGAAATCACATCGACATTTTCAGATATCTTGGAGAAGTTCTGTCCAATCCCAGGTGCCTCTGGAAGCGTTGCTGTATAACCGAAAATGTCCACAGAAACCTTAACTCCATATGGCTCGAGTTTTTTATGCGCGTACTCTACAAAATCTGTAACGGCATGCACACGTTTCTGTACATTATCTGAGTCTTGATTCGCATATTCGCCACCATTATATTGCAGCTCATCATCACGTTTTTCAAAGCCTTCAGGGAAACGGACATAATCAAACTGGATTTCCTGGAATCCCATCTTAGCGGCTTCGATTGCAATTCCCACATTATAATCCCATACTTCTTTCAGGAATGGGTTCACAAAGGATTCACCTCTGCCATTTTTCCATACCTGGCTTCCATCTTTAAAGGAAAGCTCGGGTTTCTCATTCGCTAAAACTGTATCTTTGAATACCACAATTCTTGCGATCGGGTATATCTGTTTTTCTTCAAGTGTCTTTAAAATCGCTTTAGGATCTTTGATATAAGGCTGACCTACTTTAGCGTATGGAGAAGATTCATCGGGTTCGTATGTAACATATCCGTGATCATCTTTAATATCAATAACCATTGCATTTAGATCCGTATCATCCATTAGTTTCGTTAAGCTGTCAAATCTCGCTCCACCAGCAGAGTGACCTGTAACATAAACCCCTCTAACCGCACCAGGATATTCAAATTTAAAGCCGGAATCATATGCAAATCTTGGGACGGGACTTGCTATTTCTTTCTTACTTAAAGAAAGACTTCTCTTCTCATGGGCAACCGTCCCTTCTCCTTCAGCACTCGCTGTTTGGAACGGCAATACGCACATTGTGACTAAACATAAGGATGTCGCTACCTTACTCCATTTCAAAATAAACCTCTCCTCTATTAAATAAGCTATCTAGTAAAATATGTAACACCTTATACTATTCTAACAAGGAAATAACTTGAAAGAAAAGGGGTATTACTCCTAATCTGTCGAAATTTCCAAGGAAATTAAATATCTTCATTATATAGTATGATTTTCATGTTAAAAAAGAATAAAATAAGCTATTATGAAAACCCTTCATTAAAAAAAGCTCCCCTCATAAAAGGGAGCTTTGCAAAATATTTAGCTTTTGTACTGAGCTTTATACTGCGCAAACTCTTTCTCCGAGCAATATACGAAATGGCCAGGCGCCACTTCACGCATTTCAAGATTATCATCCTCTGTATAATTGTGAACAGAAGGATTATATTCTTTTCTTCTGCGTGTGCGCTCATACTCTGGATCCGGTAACGGAATCGCTGATAAAAGAGATTGCGTATAAGGATGTAGCGGGTTCTTGTAAAGGGCATCACTCGGTGCCAACTCGACTAACTTACCAAAATACATAACCCCGATGCGATCACTAATATATTTTACCATGGAAAGATCATGGGCGATAAATAAGTACGTTAGTCCTTTCTCTTTCTGAAGCTCTTGCATAAGATTAACTACCTGAGCCTGAATCGAAACGTCAAGAGCGGAAATTGGCTCATCGGCAATGATGAAGTCCGGGTCTACTGCCAAGGCACGGGCAATCCCGATACGCTGTCTTTGACCACCAGAGAATTCATGTGGATAACGGCCGGCATGCTCTTTATTCAAACCAACTGTTTCAAGCAGGTCATGAACTCTCTTTATGCGTTCTTCTTTGGAAGAAGCCAGTCCATGAATGTCAATACCTTCAGCAATGATATCCGCAACCTTCATACGAGGGTTCAAACTTGCGTATGGATCCTGGAAGATCATTTGCATCTTACGGTTGAATTTCTTTAATTGTGAACGCGATTTTTTACCATGAACGTCCTCACCATTAAAGAGAACCTGACCGTCTGTAGCATCATACAAACGAATGATCGTTCGACCAGTCGTTGATTTACCGCAGCCAGATTCCCCTACCAGGCCAAGGGTTTCCCCTTTATAAATATCAAAGCTGATATCATCGACAGCTTTAACCATATTCGGTTTCCCCGGGTTAAAGTACTGTTTTAAATTTTTGATTTCCAATAATTTTTCTGCCATTATGAACGAACCCCCTCAACAAGTACCGGCTCTTTATAATTAGAAGGCATTTGTCTATGTCTTAATTTCACGATTTCAGGTGGCTCAACTTTTGGAGCACTTGGATGCAATAACCAGGACTTAACATAATGAGTATCTGAAACCTGATAATATGGTGGCTCTTGTTCAAAATCCACTTTCAATGCATACTCACTGCGAAGAGCGAATGCATCTCCTTTAGGTGGATTTAATAAATCCGGTGGAGTCCCAGGTATGGCAACCAGCTCCTGCTCACCTTCTGTTTCTGTTGTCGGCATTGAGCCGATCAATCCCCAAGTATATGGGTGGCGTGGATCGTAGAAGATTTCATCCACCGTACCTGTCTCAACAATTTGTCCACCATACATAACAGCTACACGATCAGCTACGTTCGCAACAACTCCAAGATCGTGAGTGATGAAAATGATGGAAGTTTCTATCTTTGTTTGTAAATCTTTCATCAATTCAAGGATCTGAGCCTGGATGGTAACATCCAATGCCGTCGTCGGCTCATCGGCAATCAGAATCTTCGGATTACAAGCAAGAGCGATTGCGATTACGACACGCTGACGCTGACCACCCGAGAATTGGTGAGGATATTGTTTAAAGCGAGTTTCCGGACTAGGCAGACCAACAAGTTTAAGTAACTCGATGGCACGTTTTTTCGCATCATTTTTACTCATTTTCTGGTGCTTCACCAGGGGTTCCATGATCTGTTTACCAATTGTCATTGTAGGGTTCAAGGACGTCATCGGATCTTGGAAAATCATAGAGATATCTTTCCCACGGATTTTCTGCATATCCTTCTCCGGTAATTTTGCTAAGTCTTTCCCCTCAAATAACATTTCTCCACCCTTAATGAAGCCTGGAGGATTTGGGATCAATCTCATGATCGCCTTAGTAGTTACTGATTTACCGGAACCAGATTCACCTACAATGGCTAGTGTTTCACCTTTATCTAAATGGAAATCTACACCACGGACAGCCTGTACTTCCCCTCCATGCGTATTGAAGGAGACGTGTAGATCTTTCACTTCTAAAATTTTTGACATATTCATAATCTCCCTTCCATTACTTACGCATTTTCGGATCTAGTGCATCACGCAGACCATCTGCCATTAAGTTAAAGCTTAAAATGACTAATGAGATGACAAATGATGGTACCAACATCATATGAGGAAATGACTGGATTGATCTGTATCCCTCATTAACCAATGATCCCAGAGATGCTCTTGGTGGAGCAATCCCCAATCCGATAAAGCTTAAGAATGCTTCTGTGTAAATCGCAGCAGGAACTGTGAACATTGTAGTGATAATAACAGGTCCCATTACGTTTGGAAGCAAGTGTTTAAAGATTAAACGGTTGCTTGTTGCTCCTAAAGTACGGGAAGCAAGTACAAATTCCTGGTTCTTTAATTGAAGAACCTGTCCACGGACGATACGGGCCATGCCGGTCCAACCGGTTATAACCATGGCCATGGTTATGGAGAATATACCCGGCTCAAAGATTAGGATAAAGAGAATTACCACAATTAAGTTTGGAATCCCGACAAGAATTTCAATGATACGTTGCATAATATCGTCGACTTTCCCACCGTAATAAGCAGAAATCCCACCATAAGAGATACCGATTATGAAATCGATAATGGCTGCTAATATACCAATGTAAAGAGATACACGAGTACCATTCCAAGTACGGGTCCAAAGGTCACGCCCTAAGTCATCAGTACCAAACCAATAGTTTTCTTTAATTTGTCTTGATTCATATACATCAAAGCCATCTGCATCTTTTCCGTCAAATGGTAACCAACTAATCCCTGAAAGCGCTTCAATTTTTGGTGGCAGCTTTGCATGCCGGATATTTTGATCGCTAAACTTGTATTCGTTCATCATTGGACCAAAGAGAGCAAAGAAAATAATGATTGCCGTGATAATAATACCAGCAATTGCACCCTTGTTCTTACGTAAGCGAATCCAAGAATCTTGCCAGAAATTAAGGCTTGGACGCGAAATTTTTTCTGACTCATCTCCCCTAGCCTTTTGAGGTTGGAAGAGTTCTGGACTAAGTTGATCTAAATTCTTTTTGTTTGCTTCCATTATTTCTTCCCTCCAGCTAAGCGAATACGTGGGTCGATAATTCCATAAAGAATATCTACCAAGAAGATTACACCAATGAATAAAGCACTAAAGAAGAGGGTAATCCCCATAATAACCGTGTAATCATTTGTGTTAATAGATAAAACGAATTGTTCCCCTAAACCAGGGACAGCAAAAATACGTTCAACAACAAGAGATCCTGTCATTACACCAACAGTCATTGGTCCTAGAATCGTTACAATCGGGATTAAAGCATTTCTAACAGCATGCTTTACAACTGTAGATGTTTGGGAAATCCCTTTTGCCTTTGCAAGTAAAATATAATCCGAGTTTAATATTTCCAGCATTTCAGTACGCATGAAACGTGCAATGGTCGCTACTACGAATACTGTCAGTGCTAATGTTGGAAGAATCGTGTGTTTATATTCTCCCCATAATGCAACCGGCAGCCATTCAAGTTTAACCCCAACATAATACTGCAGAAGTCCTGCGAATACAAAGGAAGGAATCGAAATACCCAGTACAGCAAGGAATGTTGAGCCGTAATCCAACCATGTGTTGTGTTTGATTGCTGCAATAATTCCAATAAGTAGCCCTAAGAATGTACCTAATACCATAGCTTGGAATCCAAGAAGTGCGGAAGGACCAATACGATCTCCAAGAATTTGTGTTACTGGACGATTGTCATATTGGAAGGACAACCCTAAATCACCTTTTGCCAACCCAACCATATAATTCACATATTGTTCTGGCAGTGGGTCATTCAGACCGTATTTATCCAGGATGATTTGTTGTTGTTCCGGAGTCAGCCTTTCTGTGTTTTGTAGTGGAGATCCAGGTAGGAGCTTCATCAGAAAGAAAGTGGCGGTTGCAATGATAAGCAAAGTGATGATCATATAGACGATACGTTGAATTGTATATCTGACCATTCTTTAGCCCCCCTTTTTTATCTTTTTTTTTCTACATTTTAATTATATCGATTTTCGACAAATATTCAATATATTTTTACTTTTTTGATAATTTTCGACACTCACTGGAAAAGGAGAGCGTATGCTTACGCATACACTCTCCTCAGAAGGTTTGTTAATTGAGCTAACGATTACTCAATGTAAGCCCATTTGTATGATGCATCTGCACCAAATGAGTGACGTAACAGACCTTTAACATATGGACGCTCTAGGAAAGCAGTTCCACGTTGGTACATTGGGCTGATCGCTTGATCTTCGAAAAGAATCTTTTCTGCGTCAACCATTGCTTGCCAGCGAGCTTCCGGATCATCAAGAAGTTCACCTTTAGCTTGTTCGATTAACTTGTCATACTCTGGATTAGAGTAAGCCATTTGGTTATGTGCACCATCAGTAACGAACATGTCAACAAATGTCATCGGATCTGGATAGTCAGGACCCCATCCGGCGAATGAAACATCATAATCACCTTTAGATTCTAACTCAAGCTTTTGCTTGAATGGTTGTGCTTTGATTGAAACAGTTAATCCTTCTAAGTTTTGCTCTAATTGTTCTTTTAAGAATTCACCGATTTTCTTAGAGCTGTCAGAGTCATAGTTTAGTAGTTCTAATTCAATAGAATCTTTCCCTAACTCTTCTTTCGCTTTAGCCCAATACTCTGCAGCTTTATCAGTATCGTAACCACCGAAATCACCTACAGCTTCACGATACTCAGCGCCGTCTGGACCTGAAACGAAATCTTTTGGTACTAAGAAGTACGCAGGAATTGAACCATTGTTAAGAAGAACGTCAACCATACCTTGCTTGTCATAAGCTGCATCAAATGCTTTACGAGCATTTACGTTAGCCATAATTTCATTCTTTTGGTTTAAACGTAGGAAGAATACCGCAGTATCAGCCTTTGTTTTGAAGTTTTCATCTGATTTGTATTTGTCAACAAATTCAGCAGAAAGACCAGCGATATCCGCTTTTTCTGTTTCGTATAAGTTAACTCCAGTAGCAGTATCTTTAACGATATTGAAGTTAACTTCTTTTAACTTAACAGTTTCTGCATCCCAGTAACCGTCGTTCTTAGTTAACTTGAAGCTTTGCTCATGCTTCCACTCAGAAAGTGTGAATGGACCATTGTAAACTGTAGTGTCGGCTTCAAGACCGAATTTATCGCCTTGTTCTTCAACAAACTTTTGGTTTTGAGGATAGAAAGTTGCGAAAGAAAGTAAAGCTTTGAAGTAAGGTACAGCTGTTTCAAGCTGAACTTCTAATGTTTTTTCATCAACAGCTTTAACACCTAATTCTTCAACTGGAACTTCACCAGCATTTACTTTTGCAGCGTTTTTGATATCGTACATGATGTACGCATACTCAGCACCAGTATCAGGGTTTAAAGCTTTTTGCCAACCGTAAACGAAGTCGTTCGCAGTGACTGCATCTCCGTTTGACCATTTAGCATCACGGATTTTGAACGTGTATGTTTTACCATCTTCACTGATTTGTGGTTCTTCTGCAGCCATACCAAGTACAGCTTCATCATTTTCACCTAAACGGTAAAGACCTTCAAATACGTTGTTCATTACTTTGAATGAAACAGCGTCAGTTGCTAGAGTAGAGTCCATTGATGGGATCTCAGAACCCTCAATTAAGTTAAGTACCTGTTCTCTTTGTTCAGCAGACTCGCCGCCTTCGCCAGATGCTCCTTCATCGCCCTCAGTTTTCTTGTCGCCGCCACAAGCAGCTAAGAAAGTACTAAGAGCAAGAAGAAGAACTAGCAAGAATGAAAACTTTTTCTTCATCTTGAAATTGACCTCCTCGTAAATCTCATATTTATTTATCTTCTAATTTTCAGAAGATTTGTTACTTATTATACATGATAGAGAAATTATTGCAATATGAATTTAACAGTTTTTTTGCTAAATTATCAGATTAGTAGGTATATTGATGCCAAAACGTTGGTATAAAAGGGTTTTAGTTGAACATTTTAGAGAGTTTGTCCCATTACAATTGTTACAAATGTAAATTTCCCAGCACGTATCTTATTATGTTTTTTGGGCCTATCCCTAAAATTACGACCTGATTTTCTATTATAAATATAAATATTCAGGACTAAATATAAAAAATAGAATACATACTTTATTCTAGTCATATTTTTATGATTTCACCTAAGCTTCAACTATGTACGCCATATACGGATTTATGTTCTCCCTCCTCATACAATGCAAGATGGCTTGAATATATATGAATGATTGAATTCTCCTAAGTGCTTCATGTATACTTTTGATAAAAACATTTTAAGGAGAACTATGAAACGATTAAATTTTTTCTACTTACTTACCCTGCTGTTTTTCATCATTGCCATCGTCACTGCTATTTTTCAGGAAAAAAGCCTGTTTCTCTCTATTATAGATAGCTTGTTTATTATCGGAATAACGTATGTTGCCGCAGGTTCCCTCCTTTATATATTTCAAAAAGGATTTTTCAACGGCATCGTTTATGCCCTTAAGAGATTCCGAAACAGCACGAAACAAGGAAAGTATATTTCCCAGTTTGACGATCTGGACGAGACTAAGGAAGCCCATGAAGAATACGGAGTCAAGCGATCTTTTTCCATTACAAGGTCAGTACTGATAGTCGGCTCCATCACCCTGCTTCTTTCTATTGCCTTGTCCTATCTGCTGTACACTTGAATTACCCTTTGATTTTTCATATAATAAAAATATATAAATGAAAGTAATAAGCGTAGATGAAGAGTAGTACTTTTCAATATGATTTATAGAGAGCTTGTGGATGGTGAAAACAAGTAATCATTGGAAAGGGAATGGACTTCTGAGCTTTATTTGTGAAATGGAGTAGCATATAACGGATTTACCTCACGTTAAAGGGGTTCCATGCTCGTCATGGACTAAGCTGACTCATCTGAGTACTTAGGGTGGCACCGCGGAAATCATCCCATTCGTCCCTATCTTCAATAGGACGGGTGGGTTTTTATTTTGTGTAAAACAGGAGGAAATAAAGATGAAAACAATATTTAGCGGCATACAACCGAGCGGTACGATTACGCTTGGGA
This sequence comes from Rossellomorea sp. H136, assembly GCF_056838065.1. Classification (NCBI taxonomy): domain Bacteria; kingdom Bacillati; phylum Bacillota; class Bacilli; order Caryophanales; family Bacillaceae; genus Rossellomorea; species Rossellomorea sp. H136. The sequence goes on along the minus strand of NZ_CM166371.1, from coordinate 1,714,713 downwards.
ATTTCATCGGGGCCATGAAGCAATTCACTGAGCTTCAGGAAGAATACAATTGTTATTTCTGTGTAGTGGATCAACATGCAATCACGGTAGCGCAGGATAAAATGGAGCTTCGCAAAAACATCCGAAGCCTTGCTGCACTCTACATTGCGTGCGGTATCGACCCTGAGAAATCAACACTATTCATTCAATCAGAGGTTCCTGCTCATGCACAGGCAGGATGGATCCTGCAATGTGTGACGTATATTGGTGAACTCGAAAGAATGACGCAATTCAAGGATAAATCACATGGGAAAGAAGCCGTTTCTGCAGGTTTGTTAACTTACCCACCATTAATGGCAGCCGATATTCTTCTATATGGAACAGATCTAGTCCCTGTGGGAGAAGATCAGAAACAACATTTGGAATTAACGAGAAATCTTGCAGAGCGCTTTAATAATAAATACAACAGCATCTTTACGGTTCCTGAAGTCCGGATTCCTAAAGTGGGCGCCCGCGTCATGTCCCTTCAGGATCCTTTGAAGAAAATGAGTAAGTCCGACCTTAACCAGAAATCATTTATTACACTTCTCGACGATCCGAAACAGATTGAAAAGAAAATAAAAAGTGCTGTGACGGATTCAGAAGGAGTCGTTAAATACGATAAAGAAAACAAACCAGGAGTATCAAATCTCCTTTCCATCTATTCGATTCTTGAAGGCACTTCAATAGAAGGACTTGAACAAAAGTATGAAGGTAAGGGCTATGGAGACTTTAAAGGTGACTTAGCTCAAGTAGTCGTCAATGCCATTAAGCCCGTGCAGGACCGCTACTATGAATTGATTGATTCTGAAGAGCTGGATGATATCCTCGATCGCGGGGCAGAAAAAGCTAATTTCACAGCAAACAAAATGCTGAAGAAGATGGAAAAGGCCATGGGACTCGGGCGTAAAGAGAGAAAGAGGAAATAGTATTGTTGCTCAGAGCTTGCATATGAAGCTCTGGGCTTTTTTATTGTGACCGATCATCATCGCCTTCCCCCTCAAACCCTAAACAAAAAACCCCAAGTCCATCACAGACTAGAGGTTTTCATCCACCTATCAATTTACCTTAGGACGATTCTCCACTTCCCACAGTTTTTCGAAGAAGGGTTGTCCCTTGATTAAATTTTCACAGAGGGTCAGGTGCTTGTCCGACCAGCCATACTGCGTTTCTTCGTATAACATTTGCCAAATTTCTTCAAAGTCCAATTCCTGGATGGTCCGGTATCGCTGTGGAGCCCATTCGGTGTACCAGTAGCGGATTTCGGCCGTATTGTTCGAGCTGTGAAGCTGATCAAGCGCCATAAATAATAATTGCTTCAACTGTCTTTCTTTTCTCGTCAGTCCACTCATCATATATGGACTTGGTGAGAGAATGTGATAGGAATCCTCTCTTTTAGCCTCAGGCTGAATGGCATATTGCATCGTTTCATGACTTTCCACCATTTCATAGACGAGCTGTTCCTGTCTTGGGATCAGCCTGCTTTTTCTGATTGGAACGGTATACCCAATCGTATCCACTGCGAGTATTCCTGTCCCGTCTGTGACAATGAAGCAATAATCCAGCTGAATTCGTTCATGGTTTTTTCGTAAGTAAGCTTTTTGATAGACATTATTAAGCAGTTGTTGAGGTAACTCTGATAAATCATTCTCGATGTAATGAAATAGAACAGTGTCCACTTTAATGAGAGGAACTTGATCCAATAACTCAATAACGTCCTCTTTTCTCCATTCGTGAAAATGACAGACATTGTAGCCATTTTCTTCGCCTTCGAACCAATTTACCCATACATCATGAAGATATAACATGATTGACCCCTCGCTTTGCTACAATCTTATTTGTCAATCAGTATAGGCAAATCGGTGTAAATTTATTCCTATTCAACAAGGGTTTTATAGATAGTGATTATTTTTCCTTCGGGGGATATAGATCGAGAGCGTGATGATGAGAATCCCTAAGAGAAATAAATAGCATTCGACTCGGGTGGATACGAAAAGAATATAGTCTGAAAAAGTCATTCCGGTGGTGAGAAGGTTTAAATAAATTATTAAACTCACTCCTCCTGAAACAGCCAGTCCAAACCCGATAAACAATACAAACATTCGAAACACCATACCTTCCGCCTCTATCCTCGCATTTAGAGATTTAGCTCGTCCATTCTTACTATAGTTTATGAGGGTAAATGGAAGATATGACGAAATTAGGCTCCTATTTTTATCCCATGCCTAGTATTCATAAAAATACCTGAAAGATTTGATCCCCCATTCTCCTATGGTAAGAAGGTTGATGATGCTTTTCCTATTAGGGCTATGGTAGATGCAACATTCTTCTTCAAATAATTTTCTACCAGATAATAACCAGCAGCATAACCCAGCATGTTAGGATACGATTTCTTCCCAAGAAGTAAGTGATCGTGAATGGGACTGCTTCTTGTTACATCTAAATTAGGATGTATCCATTTATCGTAATAACGTGACATTTCTTTTTCTTCATATGCCTTTGTCCAGGAAGCTGAGTATTTTTCTCCACAGTACTCTTTAACGGCATGTTCTGCCAGTCCTTCAAAAATGATTGAATCCAATAAGGTATATTGTGTGTCTTTTTTGTTTAGTAATTTCATTCTGACACAGTGATGGTATTCATGAACAAAGAGAGCTTCGTACTCTTTCATATCTTCCTGTTCTGTTATAAAAAAGAATATCTCGTCTTTAAAGCATACACCTGACTTTTTCATTGACGATTGGAACATACCTCTCTTTTCCTGCACGGGAAATAAGTAAATAGGAACATTGGGACCATTCCATTTTCTTTTATACTTTTTTTCATAAAGGGCAAACCGTTCCCAAATGTTATGTTCTTTCATCTTTTCGTAAATATCTTCGGCATGCTGTGATGATTTGTACATGCCATGCCTCATAAGGTATTGATAAAACGATTTTTGATCGTCTTTTCCGTTAATTGTATTCTTTAACAGCTCTAAAGGCTTATGAATGGATTCCACCAGCCATTCATCAGTAGGAGCAACGGTCACCTTCATCCCTCTTTCCTGGCTTTTTATCATGTATATGTAAAGGAAAGAGAGTTCACAACAAAAAACGAGCCTGCTAACGTGTAGCAGGCTCGTTCTCATTTTAGTTGTTATATTTTTTAAAGACGATCGTAGCATTATGGCCACCGAAACCTAATGAGTTACTCATCGCCACATTCACTTCCTGTTTTCTTGCTTCGTTCGCTACATAATCAAGATCACAATCCGGATCTGGTGTTTCTATATTGATTGTTGGAGGCAACACACTGTCTTTCATCGCGAGTACTGTGAAAATCGCTTCAACTCCCCCTGCTGCTCCCAGAAGATGACCTGTCATGGATTTCGTTGAGCTCATGGCTAATTTATAGGCATGTTCCCCAAATACTTCTTTTACTGCCATCGTTTCGTATTTATCATTGTAAGGAGTGCTTGTTCCGTGAGCATTAATATAATCCATTTGCTCAGGAAGGATTCCACCGTCATCCAATGCCATTTTCATTGCTCGGGCTCCACCTTCTCCAGCCGGTGCAGGAGCTGTGATATGATACGCATCACCCGTACAGCCATAGCCTACGATTTCAGCATAGATCGGCGCTCCACGTTTCAGTGCATGCTCAAGCTCTTCCAGAACCACGACACCTGCTCCTTCTCCCATGACAAATCCGTCACGGTTTGCATCGAATGGTCTCGAAGCTTTTTCAGGATCTGTATTAGTCGATAGAGCTGTGTTCGCACAGAAGCCCGCTACTGACATCTTTGTAATCGGTGCTTCTGCCCCACCTGAAACCATGACATCCGCGTCTCCCCGCTGGATGACTTTAAATGCATCTCCAATCGAATTGGTCCCTGTCGCACACGCAGTGACTGTGCAAGAGTTAAAGCCCTTTGCTCCCAGCATGATGGAAACTTGTCCAGCAGCCATATCAGGAATGATCATTGGAACGAAAAATGGACTTACTCTGCGATACCCTCGCTTTTGGAAGGTTTCATATTGCTGTTCGAACGTTTCCATTCCACCAATACCCGAACCGATCCACACGCCGACGCGGTGAGCGATTTCGTCTGTAATGTCGAGCTTGGAATCTTTGACAGCCATTAACGATGCTGCAATCGCATAATGAGTGAAGCGATCCATTTTTCTCGCTTCTTTTTTTTCGACACCGAAATCCTCGATATTGAAATCTTTCAATTCTGCTGCCACTTTGGCTGGATAATCATCTGCATTTAAGCGCGTTAACGGACCTACACCCGTTTTCCCTGCTAAAATATTCGCCCACGTTGATTCAACATCATTACCTAACGGGGTAACACTTCCCAATCCTGTTACGACTACACGTTTCTTGTTCATTTATTCCATCTCCTTTGTCTGCAAGTTATAGAAGAGAGTTCTATTTATTTGCCCCAGCGCATGATAATAGCGCCCCAGGTTAAACCGCCGCCGAATCCTACCATGACGACTACATCATTTTCTTTCACTCTTCCTGCTTCTAAATCTTCCACTAAAGAAACAGGGATGGAAGCTGCTGAAGTATTCCCGTATTTATTTACAGTTTTAGACATCTTTTCAATAGGCAATTCCAATCGTTGCCTTGCTGCTTCCATAATACGGATATTAGCTTGGTGAGGAATTAAGAAATCAACATCTTCTTTCTTTAAGCCTGCTTTTTCAATGACATTCACACTCGATTCGCCCATTTGACGAACGGCAAATTTAAAAACTTCTCGTCCATTCATGATGATGTTTTCTTCCTGGTACAAATGCTTTGCACCCGATCCGTCTGCACCTAATTCAAAGGCAAGTATTCCCTTATCATCGGGAACCGGTCCAAGTACCGCTGCACCTGCTGCGTCCCCGAACAGAACAGCAGTATTCCGGTCATCCCAATCTGTGACCTTGGATAACTTTTCAACTCCTATAACGAGTACATGCTTATACGCACCATTGTCGATAAACTGCTTTGCCGTAATCATACCATACATAAATCCGGCACATGCAGCACTTATATCCATCGCAGCTGCTTTTTTTGCTCCTAATCTTTCTTGAAGTAAGCATGCTACAGATGGAAATGGCTGGTCAGGTGTCACCGTAGCCACTAGGATCAGATCAATTTCTTCTGCCGAAATATCTGCATCCGCAATGGCCGTTTTTGCTGCTTCGTACGCCATGTCTGATGTGTCTGTTTCATTATCTGCTATTCTTCGCTCTTCAATGCCCGTTCTCGTACGAATCCATTCGTCAGATGTATCCACCATTTTCTCAAGATCTGCATTGGTTACGATTTTCTCTGGAAGGTAACGCCCAATTCCAATAATTCCTGTATTCATACCGGCATTCCCTACTTTCTTTTTATGTTTTTTTCTTATTCTTTAGTTTATTATCAATTATTATGACTTGGTACTAATTTTATCGAAGATTTCTACTTTCTGCAATTATTTTTTCTTTTCCCTTTCTTCTATGCGTTTGACTATACTCGTACAACCCCCCTTTCATAGGTTACATAGTAGGTAGAGGGGGTGAGGAAATGTCTGAAGAAAAGAAGCTGCATCCATTTGATCAGATGATGTATGGAGGAAGGATCCGAAAAAAAGAAGCGGCTCCTTCTCAGGAAAAGCGTGAAGGCAGCAATGAAGGAGGATCATTACTCGATGGCGTTCACTCCATGATGAATTCCATCGATGAACTGAAACCACTCTATAAGAAAATCAGTCCATTATTAAAGCAATGGAATATTAAATAAAAAAAAACGGTTCATTGAAAAATTCAATGAACCGTTTTACTGTACACTCACTCTTTATGTAAGGCATCCTGTTTCCCTAATTCATAGGCTTCACTCATGACTTGTGTAAATAGCGTCATGAATGGTTGCAGCATTTCGGGAGTGAACTCAACACCCGCTTGATCCAGTTGCTCTTTTGCTTGTGGGAAGTACTTCATGGCAATCTGCATGAACTCCATCGTTTTGTCTTGATTCATTACTTCGATTCCTTTCCGTTCGGCAATTTGCCTGTTTCGATGTAGGCTTGAACATGTTGCTTCATCTCAGCTTGAAAATCTTCTGGAATGATAGGACTATATTTACCCATGGAAATGACTCCGTCTTCAAAATCAAATTCGAGGTTTCCAGAATCGAGTTCGCCTTTCGCGAATCTTTCCGCAACTATACTATACAGTTTATCTGCATGCTGCACAGTACTCGTTAATACCGTGGATTCACCTAAATCTGATTGATCCGAGACATAGCCAATGGCATAGAGACCCTTTTCCTTCAGTTTTTCGATTACAGCTACATTATAGCCGTCACCTGCAGGATATACAACATCGACACGTTGATTCATTAATCCCTCCAACTTTTCGAAGGCAATATCTTGATCATTCCAGTGATTGGTGTACTCGACAATGAGCTCCGTTTCACTATCTTGGTATTTCACTCCATCTATAAACCCTTGAACCTCAGGTTGCCATTCAAAAGCAGCAATCACCCCGACTATATTCGTATTGGTTTGATAAGCTGCTGTCATGCCTCCGAAGAAGCCCATTGCATAGCCCTTAAATTGTAGGCTTGTTGTATTCTCCTCTGTGGCATCCCCATTAAAGCTTACAAAATGGATGGTGGGATAATCACCGGAAAGGGTGTTAAATATCCCGGAATATTCACTTCCGTGGCCAAACACTAAGGTAACATCATCATCACTGTACTCTTTTACCGCTTGTTTAATTGATGTATCATTTTTTATGCTCTCTTTATAGAAAACGTCTGCATTGTAATCGGATTGAATTTTCAATAATCCTTTGTAACCTTTTGTTCCCCATACTCCATCGCTTACGGTTTCCGGAACCAGTAAACCAACATTTTCTATTTCAACGCTGTCTCCTGTTGAACAACCACTTATTCCAATAAGGAATACAATCATGAAAATGGTGTAAAATTTCTTACTCATGTGCAGCAACTCCTTTAAAGCCCGTGCAGCATCTATAAAAAAGAATCAATAGCAAATTATTACATCATATTTATTTTACCCTCATCCCTATCCACAAGGAAAGAAAAAGTTTTCTTATTCCTGAATTTCATGCAAATGAATGCCCCTTAATTGTTCTTTAATGACCGATTCATGAGACTTGGACGGCTTGACGATAAGCTCTTTTCCATTTGGTTCGGCATCCATTCTGACGGGAGTAAAAGACTTCTTCGTTACATACGATAAGGCTTCCTTCCAGCTTTGATTTGAGAGTGCTTTCACCTTATAGATTTCTCCTGAATTGGATGAATGCTTTATTATAGATCGGGCAGCGTCCTTTACATAGATCGCTCCACTTGGATCATCAATGTATGGAGAGTCACCATCTTCTCCATTTAAAAGTTGAGCGAACAGAAATTCTGTCGGCTGGTGAATTCCGTACAGAGTTGGAAGGTAGAAAACTGTTCCTTCATTGCATTTTTGATCTCTGTCTAGATTGGAATAGATTCGAATGATCGAGAGGGGTTGTTCAATTTTTGACAGCAGCCCTTCTACTTCTGACAAGTAACTTACTTTATCTTCTCTTACCTGATCATAGTATGGAAGGAACACACTGCATCCTGATTGTACTTCCTTATCCCAGTCGTCATAAGGAACATATTGAATGTTTGAGTTCCTTCCAATTCCTAACCACTTTTCCTCTGTTTCTTTTGTTTCATCCACTGCCGTTACGGTCCATCCATTCTCAAGAAGGGCATCACAAAGCTCAAATCCCAAAAACTTTTGAGCGGCAAATACGAATGCATGATTCAAGTCAATCACTCCAATGTGTTTGTTATAACTCTTTCTCATGTAAAGAAAAGTATGAAGCAAATTTCCTTCCCAGAGAAGCACGTTTTTCAGGGAGTACAAAGAACAAATCCGTTGATGTGCCTTTTTCTAAACGCTCCGTATATATATCTTTTATGAGAGTGAATTGATTTTTATAACGATTAAGAGTCGTTGATTGAACAATGTAAAGCGGAATCGAGATATTTTTAAATACTTCGTAGTCCTTCGATTGTTGACTGATGAAGGATTCGCACTCCTCCTCTTTCAATCGAAACGTGTGTGAGAGTTCTTTTATTATCTTTTTATAAAAGAACTTCTGTTCCTTCTCTTGTTCCAGATGATCATATAAAGACACGCAAGGTGCAAGCATAACTGCACTTCTAATGTCCTGCTCCATTTTCGGATAGAGGTCTTTCAATACCAAAGCCCCCATTCCTTCAGCCAATATATGAATCTTTCCATTAATGATTTCATTTCGTTTCACATGCTGATAAAGTCGTTTGGCTAACTGCACGGCTTGATTGCTACCCCAATTCGCTCCGTAAAGATTACTATAATACACAATGTAGCCTTTGGCGGTCAGTTCTTGAATCCACTTGTAACGTGCCTCATGTTGAACCCAAAAGCTGCTCTTATCATCTACATAGTGATGGGAATCTCCTATTACCATTACAGCGAATCCATTTGGGCGTTCAGGATAATGAATCATGCACCACTCTTGCTCTAATTGAAACAATCGCTGATACATTAGAATTTCTCCTTTTACATAGTAAGTCATTATAGTTTATGTAAGGAGACAACATTGGTAAGGGAGATAGCCCAAAGAACCTTTGATATTTGCAAATTTAGTTAAAAAAGAGAGTATCCCTAAAGAGATTTTTACCGGTATATGATAAGGTTTACATTTCACAGATTAGTCATTTATTAATTCATGAACCTGTGGTAAGATAAAAAAGATTGAAATTGGTTAGAACACTCTAATAATGTATTAGTTGATTACATAGGAATGAGGTGACTTGACGTGAGATTTTTCTGGATGTTTTTCTGGGCATTTGCTCTGACTGAAATGTTAACTTACGTTGTAAGTTCAATGAATGGAATTGCTTTTCACTTTGAAACAGGATTAATTATATCGGTTTGTGTAACGATATTAGTATTCCTTATCACGCTTGTTATACCAAACGAGCCAGTCGAAAAGCACTAAAAAAAGCAGCCAAGTCCGGCTGCTTTTTTTATTTATCCTTCTTAATGATCGATATACCGTTCTCTCCTCTGTCGATGGTAATGGTTTCGTTTGACCTGATATTTCCTGCTATCAGTTCTCTTGCCAGTTTGGTTTCGATTTCTCTCTGCAAATACCTTTTCAAAGGGCGTGCACCATAAACCGGATCAAAAGCTTCCTGTGCTATATATTCTTTTGCACCTTCCGTTAATGACAATGATATAAGCTGTTCTTCCACTCGGTTTTGCAAGTCTTCTACTAGCTTATCGATGATCCCTTTTATATTCTCAATGCTCAATGGTTTAAAGAGAATAATGTCGTCTACCCGGTTAAGGAATTCCGGTCTGAAAGAGGAACGAAGCTGACTCATGACCAGATTCTTCGTTTCTATATCAATTTCCTCTTCCCCCTTATTCCGTTCAAGAAGATGAGAGGACCCGATGTTAGAGGTCATAATGATAACCGTGTTCTTACAATCAACTGTCCTTCCTTGAGAATCGGTTATCCTCCCATCATCGAGCATTTGCAGAAGAATATTGAATACTTCTGGATGAGCTTTCTCAATTTCATCAAGTAGGATGACCGAATACGGTTTGCGTCTGATCGCTTCTGTCAGCTGGCCGCCTTCTTCATAACCAACATAACCTGGAGGTGCACCAATCAAGCGTGAAACCGCATGCTTCTCCATATATTCAGACATATCAATCCGAATTATCTGTTCCTCACTATCAAATAACGTGTGAGCAAGTGTCTTCGCAAGTTCTGTCTTCCCTACTCCCGTTGGACCCAAGAAAATGAATGAACCAATTGGACGATTCGGATCTTTAATACCTGCTCTCGCACGAATAACGGCGTCACTTACTAATTGAACAGCCTCATCCTGCCCGATCACCCTTTCATGCAAAATGCGATCAAGTTTTAACAGCTTCTCCCTTTCACCTTCTACAAGCTTAGTGATCGGTATCCCTGTCCATCTTGCTACAATATTTGCCACTTCATCCTCCGTCACTTCTTCACGCAGCAACCGCCCTTCCTGCTCTTTCATCATCTCAGACTCAACAGCAACAAGTTCTTTTTCCATAGCTGGAATCCTGCCGTGACGAAGCTCAGCAGCTTTATTCAGATCATAATCACTTTCAGCTTCTTCGAGTAAACGCCTGAGCTTCTCCAGTTCTTCCCGCTTCTCCTGGACGATCCCTATGCTTTCTTTCTCCTGCTGCCATTTTAACTTCATCGTATTCGCTTTTTCCTTCAGATTGCTTAAATCTTCACGAATTCGATCCAGGCGTTCAAGACTGGCAGAATCCTTTTCATTATTTAAAGCAGCTTCTTCAATTTCCAGCTGCATCACTTTACGTGTCACTTCATCCAGTTCTGATGGCATCGAGTCAATTTCCGTCCTGATCATCGCACATGCCTCGTCGATTAAGTCTATTGCTTTGTCCGGCAAGAAACGGTCGGATATATAGCGATCGGAAAGTCTTGAAGCTGCCACAATGGCCCGGTCATGAATATTTACTCCATGATGAATTTCAAATCGTTCCTTTAAGCCCCTTAGAATAGATATCGTATCTTCCACATTTGGTTCCTGAACGAGTACTTGTTGGAAACGTCTTTCCAAAGCGGGATCCTTTTCAATGTACTTACGGTATTCATTGAGCGTGGTAGCACCTATACAATGAAGTTCTCCCCTCGCAAGCATCGGCTTTAAGATATTCCCCGCATCCATCGCTCCTTCCGTTTTCCCTGCTCCAACAATCGTATGGAGTTCATCAATGAAAAGAAGAATGCGTCCCTCACTCTTTTTCACTTCCTGCAATACAGCCTTTAAGCGTTCCTCAAACTCACCCCTGAACTTGGCACCTGCAACTAAAGAGCTCATATCTAATTCGAAGATGGTTTTATCTTTCAAGCCTTCCGGGACATCTTTTCTGACAATCCGCTGTGCAAGTCCTTCAACGATGGCCGTCTTACCGACACCGGGCTCTCCTATGAGGACAGGATTATTTTTCGTTTTACGGGAAAGGATTCGAACCACGTGGCGGATTTCACTGTCCCTGCCTATGACCGGATCTATTCTTCCCGACTTGACCTCCGCAACAAGATCCCTTCCATATCTTTTCAACGCCTCATATTTCACTTCAGGATTCTGTGTGGTCACCTTGCTCCCTCCTCTAATTGTCTCAATGATCTCCTTAAATTCTTTTTCTGTTACATTGTGTTTTGTTAAGTATGTCGTAACCGGGTGGTTCTTTTGGTTGAATAGCCCAAGGGCAAGATGTTCGATCGAGATATAGTCATCTTTCCATTTAGCCTTTAATGCATCACTATCTTGCATAAGCTGATGGATATCTCTTGCAAAAAACCGGCCATACTGCAGACCATCCCCCTCTACAGAAGGGATTCCGTTTAACTTGTCATCGATCCAATTCTTTAAGTCTTCTACGTCTACTCCTGCACGCTCATAGATCGTTCTGAGAAAACTGTCTTCTGAGCTGAGGAGTGATTTCCACAAATGAAAAAGGGTAATATCTGTATGTAGTCTTTCTTTAGCTGTCTCTCCCGCCAAAGCCAATCCTTCTTGAATGTTGTGAGTCATATTATCAAAATTCATCGTGCTACACCTCGCATTTTGACCTTTATTGACCTTTCCATCTATTATATATCTTTCATGGAAAAAGGAAAAGAAAAAGGAACAAGGAAAGCCTCCTATAGACGTCACCATCCTTACTAAGGTGGGTTGCCGTCACGGCATCCTTGTTCCCTTATGGGGTTAAGGTTTTCTCATATACGTCCATAGACGATTATGGTTGGAGTTTTCAGGAAATCGGTCCCCCGCATTTAATCGTAGTTTCTGCGGATTTTTCACCATACTCCCAGTTTCACCAATTTCGATATATTCACCATTATTAGGTGCTTTTTCTCCAGCTTTGAACTGTCGTGACTGGCCCATTCTTACCCCTCCTTTTCGAAGCGATGCTTCCTTACTATTTTTCTACAAGGCTGAGCATTCATGCATGCCAGATGAAGGATATCAGAATGCTTTATATGATAAACAAGTTACGGTTCGGTTAACATTTGGAAAAAGGCTTTACAGTCTTTCCCTTTATGGTGTTAAATTAAAAACTGTGGAGAAAAAAAGCTTGGAGGAAACACAATGGATTTTTATCTGATTATGAAATATTTATTTTTAGGGATTTTTCAAGGGTTTACTGAACCAATCCCGATTTCATCCAGTGGGCATTTATTATTAGCCCAGCATTTCCTTGGAATCAAGGATGCTACCCTAACATTTGAAATGCTGGTTAATACGGCTTCGTTAGTGGCTGTACTCATTATTTACCGTGAAGATATCATGCGCCTGGTCGTGAATGGCTTAGGCTATTTCAAACATAAAACACCAGAAACGAAACGTGATTTTCATTTCATTGTTTACTTATTGATTGGTACTATCCCTGCCGGGGTGATTGGTGTATTATTTGGTGACGTGATTGAGAAAAATTTAACTTATGTATGGACAGTAGGGGTTACTTTAATTATTACCGGTATTGCCTTGTGGTTAATCCGTAACCTTCGAGGTAGAAAAAACGATGGCGACTTAAATGTGAAAGACGCTATCATTATCGGTCTTGCCCAGGCAGTAGCCCTTATCCCTGGAATCAGTCGTTCAGGTGCAACCATTGTTGCGGCAATGGCAAGCGGGATGAAAGCTGAAACGGCATTACGATTCTCTTTCCTGCTCTATATCCCTGTAAGTGTCGGGGTTATGGTATTCGGAATAAGTGATTTGATCAAGGATCCGAACCTTGCTTCAATGGCCATTCCTTACTTAGTCGCGTTTATTGCGTCTCTTATTGCTTCATACTTCTCTTTAAAATGGTTCATGAATATTATGGCTAAAGGTAACCTGAAATATTTTGCCATTTACTGTGCCGTTGTCGGAGCTGCTGTTTTAATTTTCGCGTAAATCACTTCTAACTGTCTGTTTCCTTTGGTAGGCTTTAAGAATAAGACATTACGATGGAAATGAAGTGATCTCATGAGTGAAAATCTAGAAGTTCCTTCCGGTATTAAACAATTATTTTTCGAGAAAAAAACGTTGAAAACCGTTAAAAAAGGAACTTTCCTGTTTCAAGAGGGGAAACCAGCTCACGAGTTATACTTAATCAAAAGTGGTCGAGTTCAGATCAGCAAAGTGATTCCTGATGGCCGGGAGTTGTCATTACGCATATGTTCAAGTGACGATGTGATCGGGGAGTTAACGTTATTTACCGAAGAAGCTTACTATATGCTCAGTGCAAAAATCCTTGAGGATACGGAGACTTATGTACTTCCTAAAGAAGCCTTTGAAGATAAGCTATCCGGTAATAACGGTCTGACAATCCAATGGCTAAAATGGATTCAAATTCAAAATCAACAAAATCAAACGAAGTTTCGGGATCTGGTTCTTCATGGAAAAAAAGGTGCACTCTACTCAACACTGATCCGTATGTCCAACAGCTATGGAAAAACCGTTGAAAATGGCATACTGATTGATTTTCCGTTAACCAATCAGGAGCTGGCCAATTTCTGTGGTTCCTCAAGGGAAGTCGTGAATCGGTTTACTTAGTGAATTGAAGAAAGACAATATCCTGGTGTGGGAAAAAGGATATTTCACGATACTTGATTTGAATTTTCTCAAAGATGAAATCGATTGTGAAAACTGTCCGGTTTCGATTTGTAGGATTGACTGATGACCGATGCATGAATAAAGCCGAGGATGCAGTAGAGGTACTGCATCCTCGGCTTTTTACTTGTCCAGCTCCGGCGGCTAGACCCTCGAGGTCATAAGTCAAGCCTGACCAGTCGGCTCCGCTTTTCGTGTTACCTAATCCCCAATGCAATTTTAGCATAGCGGGACATGTTGTCTTTGCTCCATGGCGGATTCCAGACGATGTCTACTTCTGTTTCCTTCACTTCAGGGATGTCACTTAGGGCTGTTTTCACTTGATCGACAATGGTACCAGCCAGCGGGCATCCCATTGAGGTAAGTGTCATAGTGACCGTTGCTTTACCTTCTTCATCCAGATCCACGTCATATACCAGACCTAAATTAACAATGTCTATTCCTAATTCAGGGTCAACCACCTGTTCCAGTGCCCCCATCAAATTATCTTTAAGATCTTGATCCATGCTAACACTCCTTTGCTCTCAATACTTGTCCCATTTCTATTTTCACTATTCATCTTAACAAAAGAACGTTTATAAAACAAAACGTTAGGCCGATAGATGCTTCTCAAACCACTCAACAAGCTTTAACACGCCTTCTCTCGTTACTTTATGATCCGCTTTATCATCTTCTATAAATAACAGGTTATCTTCCTGGGATTCATAGTATGGCAGGATGCTTTGGTAGAATTCGTGTGTCAGGTTGAATGGTACAACTTTGTCCCGTTTTCCGTGCCAGAACATTAATGGTCTGCCGCTAAGTTTTTCAGGCTGAAGACTTAAGTCATAATGAGCCAGTTCGCTTATCATGTTTTCTATTTCTTCATCGCTGAATGGAAGTTCATATCCTAATGATTCAACTTGGGCCAACTGAGCTTGAGCAAACTTCACATATGCAGGATTCCCCATCAGCGAGACAGCAGAAGAGATCCAATCATATTGAGTCAACGCTCCAAGTGTGACGATACCACCCATTGAAGTCCCTGCAACTCCGACACCATTATGAACGAGCAATCCTTTTTCTTCAAAATGGCCTTTAATAATCGATAATTCATGAATCGTATTTAAGACGATCTTCCAGAATACTTGTCCTAATTGATGCTCTGATTTGCCTGTCGACCGCTCTCCATGCTCTAAACAATCGGGAAGAATCACTCTAAATCCTTTTTCCGCAAGATAATAGGCGTAATGTAAATTATGCTCCTTGGCACTTGTAAATCCGTGGATAAAAAAGCATACCGGGACTTGCTTATCAATATCCTCTTCTTTTACAAGGTGAAGAAATGGAATGCTTTGAATGGTTGATTTGTCAACTAAGATCATGTGTGGTCTCTCCCTCCTGAATGCATTTCACTTTACTATGATATCCTAGATTTGGTAGTATGTATAATATTTAAATCGTAAGCGTTTGTAAACATTTTTAAATGATATGAAGCTGGGGTGGACAACTTTCAATGTCTGGCGCTAAAATTGCCTTAATACCAATAAGATTGGGGATTTGTATTCATGAACGCACAAGAAAAACATCTGATTGTTCTGGATTTAGACGGAACACTATTAACGGATGAGAAGAAAATCTCATCAAAAACTCTTGATACATTAACAAAAGCACGCATGAAAGGGCATGAGGTGATGATTGCCACAGGCAGGCCTTATCGTGCGAGTGAATTGTATTATCAACAATTAAAGCTAACTACTCCGATAGTAAATTTCAACGGTGCTTTCGTGCATCATCCTATGAATGATGCATGGGGATTGTATCACGAGCCAATGGATTTAAAAGTGGCAAAACAAATCATTGATGCATGTGACGATTTTAAATTCCGCAACATTGTTGCCGAAGTGATGGATGATGTGTATCTGCACTATCACGATGAAAAGATCATAGATGTATTCATGATGGGCAATCCAGCGATCTCAACTGGAGACATCCGAAATGTACTTTCTGATCATCCTACTTCCATGCTCATTCACGCTGAGGAAGAAGATGTTCCCGAGATTCGTGCACACCTGGATAATGTTCATGCAGAATTGATTGACCACCGCCGCTGGGCTGCACCGTGGCACATCATCGAAATCGTTAAATCAGGATTGAATAAAGCAGTCGGAATTGAACGAGTTGCATCATCTTTAAATATTCCGCAAGAACGGATTATTGCATTCGGAGATGAAGATAACGATCTTGAAATGCTTGAATATGCAGGCACTGGAGTTGCCATGGGGAATGCCATTGATCCCCTTAAAGATATTGCCAATGAAGTGACATTTTCGAATCAAGACGACGGGATCGGACGCTACTTGCAAAAACGTTTTAATCTCTAAACCAGAACGTTTTTGGAAGCTGTGGGTATATCTTCTTACTGTATTCCACCACCACTTGAGCCATACTAAAAAGGAGCGCATCATGCGTTCCAACTTGCAAAAGGGGTGGTAGTGATGGGTAGAAATAAATCTAAACGATTTGTACAACAAGGTAAAATCGCTGTAACAAAACATGATGAACGTATTCCGTACCATCTGACGTATGCTGAAGCAGAGGCTAAAAAGCTTGCATCACATGGCGAAGGGTTAGGGGGAATGGAGTAATGAGTAATCCATTATTCCAACAGGCCCGTAACGCGGTTCATTCTGCCCAACAAGCATGCAGTACGGGAGAAAACGCTCAAATGTCCATTGATAAAGCGAAAAACGCGTTGTCATCTGCTTACGCTAACTCAAATGTCGAAGAACAAAAGCAGCTTCACGCTCTTCAAGATGAGTTAAACCGCCTGTCATAAAGAAAAAACAAGGGTTGTCCAAATCGACAACCCTTGTTTTTTTACGGAATGGAGATGACATATTGGTGAAGAATCTTCCCATCGCCTTTATCCCGCTCATAAAGACTTATAAAGAACTTCTCAGCACTACCTGATAACTCCGGAAGTATGATGGAAAAATCAGTCCAGTTAGGCGCTTCTTTATTAACCTTGAATAATGTTTCTTTTAGAAACACTCTATGTCCGTCCTCCACCGAATAATAAAAGCTGCCATCTGATACCCGGGCTCGCCCTGTGATGGTATAACGCCCTTTCACCTCACGTACAGTAATTCCTCTAAAGGACGGGTTTTCTTCTGGAACCGAGAATGAGTCCACAGCTCGCAAAGGATGATCAAATCCACTCATATCCTCTCCAATCAGCTGTGCTTCAATTCTATAGTCCCCTTTTGGGACACGTTTTCCTTCCTGCTTGTAATCCCATGTTTCTTTCCAAATCTTCGTTTCACCCTTTTTCAACGTAAGGGTTTGAAACGCCTGTAGGAATGATTTCCCCTGACTGTACCGATAGACCATTTGGCCCGCTTTGTTTTTGATTGTAAAGTCAAACATCTGACTCGTAGGGAAAGTGATCTTATTATCCCCTTCACTATTATTATAAAGAACGAGCCTGATCTGAGTTCCTTCTTCTCCCGGAAAAGTTTTTACAGAAAAGATCAAAGGTGCCTTCTCTGCTTTCATCTGAGATGGTACACTAAAGAGCATGAAAGAACTAATAAGTATATAAACAAATGCCTTCAAGGTGATACCCCTTTCTATTCAAGTTCACCTTTAGTATTTGTTAATATTAAGAATCTAATCTTTTCTAAAAAATCCGAATATCCCAGTCGTTTGCACGATATTGGTAAATGCGTTTGGATCTACATCTTTAATAGTATGTTCGAGTTCGTAAAGTTCATAGCGAGAAATGACAATGATCAACATTTCCTTATCTTCACCGGAAAAAGCCCCTTTTGCAGGCAGAGTCGTGATTCCCCTGACAAGCTTTGAATGAATGGCTTCTCTTAATTCATTGGATTTCTTTGTCACAATCATCGCTGTGAGTTTTTCATGGCGTGTATGGATGGAATCAATGACACGGGTAGAAGCATACAACGTTACTAACGTATACAATGCTTTCTCCCACCCATAAAGAAATCCTGCAGAAGTAATGATGACCGCATTCATCAGAAAGAAATAAGACCCGACAGGCTTATCTTTCATTCTGGAAAGAATCATGGCAATAATGTCCATCCCTCCCGTAGATGCACCCCATTTTAACGTGATTCCAACTCCCACCGCGGCAATGACCCCGCCAAAGACGGCGTTTAAAAGAATATCAGGCGATAATTTAATCACAGGAATCACTTCCAGGAATAAGGACGTCAGAAATACGGAAATGAAGCTATACACTGTAAAGGAACGGCCAACTTTAAGCCACCCCAGAATCGTCACAGGAATATTTAAAATAAATAATAAAATACCTGTTGAAATATTGAATGGTGCAAATTCTTTTAACACACTCGACAATAACTGTGCCAATCCTGTAAACCCACTTGCATAAACATTTGCCGGTATCAGGAAAAAATTCATCGCAATGGCGCCCAGTACTGCCCCTACTAACACTACGAAAAACTTCTTCGCTTCTAACTGAACATGATCTCTCGACATTGACAGACCTCCCACATCTAGTTGTTATTTTCTATGTTCCACAATTCATCTTAACTAAACTCATCCCGATAATCATCCTTTCAGAAGATAATGATACTTTTCACCTTTAATTCATACTCTATGGATTGTTATTTGAATGAAATATAGCTAGACTAAAGCTATATAGAATAATCAAAGGATGATTAGGATGACAGTAAAATTATTTGCTGATAGTGCGAGCGACCTTCCTGCTGCATATTTCAACGAACACAACATAGAACTGCTGCCACTGAAAGTACATATTAATGGTCAGGACTACGAGGACCTCGTCACCATCGAGCCGAAAACCGTATTCAACAAAATAAGGGAAGGACATATGCCAAAAACGTCTCAAGTATCACCGGACCTTTTCATGAAGAAGTTCACAGAGCTTGCAGAATCGAATCAATCCGGTATCTACATTGCCTTTTCCTCACAATTATCAGGGACGTATCAAACGGCTGTGATGATTCGCGATCAGGTAAAAGAGGAACACCCCGCTCTTGATTTGACCATTATCGATTCAAAATGCGCTTCTCTGGGTTACGGATTAGTTGTAATGAAGGCTGCTGAACTGTTACAGAACGGCGGAAGTAAAGAAGAAATTATCGCAGCCTCCCGTTTCCACTCAGAGCATATGGAGCACCTATTCACTGTAGAAGACCTAGAATACCTGGCAAAAGGCGGACGAGTATCAAAAGCATCAGCTTTTCTTGGCGGTCTGCTAAACATCAAGCCTCTTCTACATGTAGAAGATGGAAAGCTTGTCCCGATTGAAAAATTGCGTGGGAAGAAGAAGCTTCTCAAACGAATTCTCGACTTGATGGAAGAACGGGGTGAAGACCTCTCCAATCAAGTGATCGCCATCAGCCACGGAGACGACGAAGAAATTGCTCTTGAAATGAAGAAGCTCATTCAAGAAAAATTCTCACCGAAAGATGTATATATCAGTATTATTGGATGTGCCATAGGTTCTCATACAGGCACAGGCACTTTAGCCATATTTTTCTTAAACGAACACTCATAAACTCCCCTCTTCTTCCTCATACTATGAGAGAAGAATATACTCGAAGGGAGAATCACTATGCCACATACATCTGATAACGAAAAAAAGGCCAGAGACAACAATGCCCTGCATCAGGAAAAAAATAAGATCAAAGAAGTGAATCGTAAAGCCGGGAAAAATCAGTATTCTAAGAAGACGGATCATTTGTAAGGGGTTGCCGTGGGCAGTCTCCGGCTCTTGGATACGGAAAGTGCCAGTTCTTTATAGAGCTGGTGCTTTTTATTTTTTAAAAAATCCCCCCAATGCATTCATAGAAGTTGTATGCACCATTAAAGGTTGTCTATAATGAAAGAGATAATACTATGGAGGGGTTACATATGGCAAAAGAGAGTTCATTTGATATTGTGTCGAAAGTGGATATGTCTGAAGTGAGTAATGCGATTCAAATTGCGTTGAAAGAAGTTCAAACACGTTATGACTTTAAAGGAAGTAAGAGTGACATTAAATTAGATGGAGAGGAAATCGTTCTCGTTTCTGATGATGAATTTAAAATGAATCAGTTAAAGGATGTACTTCTAAGCAAACTCATCAAGCGTAATGTACCTGTTAAGAACCTTGACTACAGCAAGCTTGAAGGGGCCTCGGGCGGAACCGTTCGTCAGCGTGCGAAGCTCGTTCAAGGAATCGATAAAGATAATGCAAAAAAAATCAATACCATCATCAAAAACTCCGGCGTAAAAGTGAAGAGTCAGGTGCAGGATGATCAAGTACGGGTCACTGGAAAAAGCAAGGATGATCTTCAAAAAATCATCGCCGCTATCCGCGAGGCAGATCTTTCTATCGATGTGCAGTACGTAAACTTTCGTTAATTCGGTTTTTCAAAGAAGTCTAATGGGTACAATATATCCATTAGACTTCTTTCATTTAGGAGGAAAAACATGAAAAAAAAGGTCATCATTATTGGGGCGGTCGGCGGCGGTGCCACCACTGCATCACAGATTAGAAAACTGGATAGTGAAATAGAAATTATTCTTCTTGAAAAGACATCCTATCTTTCATACGGGGCATGCGGAATGCCTTATTATTTAGGTCAAGTCATTAAAGACCGTGAAAGTCTTTTTGCTGCCACACCTGAAAAACTACATACGAAAAAAAACATCGATGTTCGCATGCATCATGAGGCGCTAAAAATTGATCGTGATAAAAAATCTATACTTGTGAGAGATCATGACAAAAACCGGGATTACGAAGAAGCATATGATTACCTCGTGCTCGCAACAGGGGCTTCCCCCTTTATCCCTGACATCCCGGGACTTGATAAAATTCCGGCTTTCCATCTCAGAACCGTTGAAGACATGGACAGAATAAAGCAATTCGTTGAAACCTCAAACCCAAAAAACTGTACCATTATCGGCGGTGGCTATATAGGAGTCGAAATGTCTGAGAACTTCACTCATTTGGAGATGAAAGTCAATCTGGTTGAAAGATCGGAACATGTGATTAGTGTAATCGATGAAGAGACTGCCATCAAACTGCAAGAGCATATAACGAAACAAGGTGTTAAGTTGTACACCAATGATGGACTGAAAGAGGTGCTAGCAGAAAATACCCTGAAACTAGATAGCGGAGAAACGTTTCAGTCTGACTTCATTCTCCTTTCGGTAGGCGTAAAGCCTAATAACCTTCTTGCTAAGGAAGCCGGGTTATCAACAGGAGAGTCAGGTGGTGTCGTCAGTAATGAGTTTATGCAAACAGACGACCCCTCCATTTATGCAGTTGGAGATGTGGTAGAGTCCATGGATCTTATTGACGGGACCCCTAAGCAGGTTCCTCTCGCATGGCCAGCCCATCGGCAAGCTTATATAATCGCAAGACATCTTTCAGGAAACCCCGTACCTTTTAAGGGGATGCTGGGTACTGCTATTGCGAAGGTATTCGACCTTTCCATCGCATCTACCGGTATAGGCGAGAAGGAATTAATTGAAAAGGGCTATTCGTATAAAACATCCGTGCATGAAGGAAAGTCACATGCCGGCTATTATCCCGGTGCTCATGATATGTATGTGAGAGTCCACTTTTGTCCTGACACCGGAAAGATCTTTGGAGGAAATGTAGTTGGTGGCGAAGGAGTAGA
The DNA here is from genome assembly GCF_056838065.1 of Rossellomorea sp. H136. Lineage (NCBI taxonomy): Bacteria > Bacillati > Bacillota > Bacilli > Caryophanales > Bacillaceae > Rossellomorea > Rossellomorea sp. H136. The sequence goes on along the minus strand of NZ_CM166371.1, from coordinate 1,693,327 downwards.
CAAGCAAATCGACGTTCTTGCCACAGCCATTTACGGTGGCCTGACCATTACCGACCTCCAGGAAATCGAAACCTGCTACGCCCCTCCCTTCTCTTCTCCTAAAGGTTTGTTGAATATGATCGGCTATAAGGGTGCCGGGTTGATGGAAAAAGAATAATTGTAGGCAGGCTTCTCTCGGGTGAGGCCTGTTTTTTGTATGTCTATGCACTTCGATAATGGATAAATCTGTTAAAATGTTGGGTTTTTTAGGAAAGCTGCCGGAATTCCATAAAAAATCGGCTGAACTCCCTCAATCACGGCTCTATCTCACATCAAATGGCTTCGTCCCATATCGAAATAACTGCATCACACGTCAATTCAACCGATAAATTTGATAAATCTCCCAATAGAAACACGTTAATAATTATTTTTTTCGGGTAAACACTATCTTAAGATAACCTAAATCATCAAAGGAGTGTTTTCATTGTCACCACAACAACAAAATCAGAAGCAAACGTTTCCCCCGCAGCACCAGGATCATCAGCCCGGCACAGTGGATGAAATGAACCCCCAGCCGATTCATACGGATCAAAATTATAAAGGCAGTGGAAAGCTGGACGGTAAGGTTGCACTTATTACCGGAGGAGACAGCGGGATTGGACGATCGGTAGCATGGTATTATGCCAGGGAAGGCGCACATGTGGCAATTTCTTATTTAGATGAACATGAAGATGCGAATAAAACGAAGGAATTAGTGGAAGCGGAAGGTGTAAGATGTATCCTGCTGTCAGGTGATATAGGAAGCTCGACGTTTTGTAAAGACATCGTGAACAAAACGATTTCTGAATTCGGGAAGCTTGATATACTGGTGAACAACGCTGCTGAACAGCATCCTCAACAAGGGCTTACGGATATAAGTGATGAGCAATTGGAGCGTACATTTAAGACGAATGTATTCTCTATGTTTTACTTAACAAAAGCAGCATTGCCTCATCTTAAAAAGGGAGCTTCGATTATTAACACGGCTTCTATCACAGCTTATAAAGGGAATAAGGATTTGATTGATTATTCTTCTACTAAGGGTGCCATTGTCAGTTTCACGCGATCCCTTGCAGAAAACATTGCATCCGATGGAATCAGGGTAAATGGCGTGGCACCTGGCCCGATTTGGACTCCGTTGATTCCGTCCACTTTCAGCTCTCAGAAGGTATCTCAGTTTGGAGCGAATACTCCACTAGGACGTGCAGGTCAGCCGTATGAATTAGGACCTGCATACGTATACCTGGCAAGCGAAGATTCAAGCTACGTATCAGGACAGATGATTCATATTAATGGCGGAACGGTTATTAACGGCTAAATTGAAAGCGACTGAAGCATTTAATTCTCCAATAAGTGGAGTTTAAAGGGCTTCAGTCGCTTTTATTATTAGTTCACTTTTCGCTCACTGCAAGAGCATCTTGTAACGAGCTGATGCGGAACTATGATTCTCTTGATCGGCTCTTTTGGGTTCTCAATCTTTTGGATCAGGCTTTTTGCTGCCTCATTTCCCAGATTGAATATATTGATATCTACAGACGTGAGCGGCGGACGGGACATTTCAGCCAGCAATACATTGTTGAAGCTGACAATGGAAATGTCTTCAGGAACACGGATGCCCATTTCATCCAGTGTGTTCAGTACCCCTAATGCCATTAGATCATCGGCCACTACCAGAGCTGTTGGAGGAGCGTCTAATTGCATCAGTTCATTAATGGCTTCACGACCTCCTTCACGAAGAAATTCTTCATGAATGATGTACTCGTCCTTCATGTCTATTCCAGCATTACGCAAAGCCTTCTCATAACCTAATAGACGCTCAACTGTTACAACTAGGTTGAGGTCTCCACCTATAAAGCCGATGCATTCATGACCAAGCTCCAGCAGATAATCGGTTACTTCCTTCGTTGCCCGGTAGTTGTCATTATCCACATGAGTAATCTCTTCACTATATTTATAAGGCTTCCCGACGACGACAAATGGAAAACCACGATCTTTTAAGTAGTTCATCACTTTATCTTCCACTTTTGAGTAAAGAAGGATGATTCCGTCCACTCTTCCCCCTTGCACCATTTGGACGACCCCTTCATAGATTTCTTCTTCGGATTGACCTGTGGACATCTGAAGTGCGTATTGTTTTTCCTGCGCCCCTTCACTTAGTCCTCTTAACACTGTAGGAAAGAAAGGATTTTGTGAAAAAGTACTAGCCGAACCTGGTAATACAAGCCCCAATACTTGAGTGGATTGATTTGCCAAGCTCCTTGCAATGAAGTTAGGATGATATCCTAACTGCTCCATCGCTTCTCTTACTTTTTGCTTTGTTTTCTCGCTGATTCTTGGATTGTTTGCAATAACACGCGAAACCGTAGATGGAGCTACGTTTGCAAGCTTTGCAACATCCTTGATGGTGACCGCCATTCATTCCACCCCCCTCTTTGAAAATCGTACCCTCTTAGGTGTTGAGGGCTGCTTTATTCTTTTTTACAATAATTAAAACGCTTCCATTTCATTATTCTTAAAAATCAGGAATTGCAGGGCTCATAGATTGAGCCCCGCATCAAATCATGACTGTTTTTTCTTCTTTCCACGCTTCCATACAAGGTAAATAAAGAGTAAGAAAAGAACATATACAGTGCCAAGTGTCAGTAGGTAAGGATAATTCAATCCACTCTTCTGTTTAAGGGAATAAACCTCTGATTCTTCACGATCGACTATGATCGTATAGTTTCCATCCTTATCAATACGTACCAGGTCTGCGGTTAATAATCCTTTCAGCTCACTATTTTCTGCTAATTCTTCTTCACTCAATTGAACCTTTTGAGATTCACTTGTGTTGTTTATGGCGATCACGAGCGTTTGATCCCCGTAAGTACGCTTAAATATTCCCATACCGTCTTTTTCATAGATGGGTTCTATCGTCCCTCTTGTAAGGGCGGGGTAATCTTGACGAAGCTTTCCTAATTGAGTGATGTAATCAATCAATTCTTCATCTGCCCTAAAGTTCATAAAACGCCGATTATCCGGGTCAATTCCACCATCTACAGCTATTTCTGAACCATAATAAACGATCGGTATCCCAGGAGTCGTATACATATACGTTAGAGCGAGCTTCCACCTGGTACCCGGGAAGAGTTTCTCTTGAACGAGTAGTCTCGTAAAACGTTCCATATCATGATTATCGATAAAAGTCCCCATTAAGTAAGGATCGTCATAGTACGTTTCGTTGTAATTCCAGAAGTCAAAAAGACGATCCATCGATGCATCCGGTTTTTGGAATACAGAACGCATTTCTTCTGCTTGAGGAAAGTTAACAAATCCATCAATTCCTACATCATTATACTTCGCTATCTTCTCGGGATCGCGATCGAACACCTCACCAAGAAGATAGAAGTCTTCTTTGACTGACTTAACCTCTTCGCTAAATTCAGTCCAGAATTCTTGTGGTACGTGACGAACAGTATCCAGCCGGTATCCGTCAACATCTGTTTCTTCGATCCACCATTTAGCGGCGTCAAATAAGTAGTTTTTCACTTCAGGATTTTCTGTATTTAAATCGGGAAGATCATATAACCACGCATTTTGTAGACTGTCTTCATTATCGAAGTTCATCGGCTGTCTTTCATGAAACCAGTCCGATTTTTCAGGATCATTCACCCAAGGGTGTTCGGGTCCGACATGGTTTACAACGAAGTCCATCATTACTTTCATATCACGTTTGTGTACCTCATCTACAAGCTTTTTAAACGTATCGATGGATCCGAAATGTTCTTCTGTCTTATAGAAATCTGTAATCCAATACCCGTGATACCCAAGGGGTTGATTATCAAAGATCGGGGTCAGCCAGATGGCGGTAAATCCCATATCCTTAATATAATCCAGCTTATCAATCACACCTTGAAAGTCACCGCCTTGATAGGCTTTAGGGTCTTTGGTATCCACATTCTTATCATTGCCCGTATCCCCGTTATTAAAGCGATCGACCATAAGAAAATAAATGGTCTCATCCTGCCATTTTCGTTCTTCTTTTTCAACTGCACCTACCGGAAGGGCGTAAAAAAGAAGAAACGGGACTAAAATGAGAGATAATACTCTACTTTTCATCTCCGCTCCTCCTAAAACTGTTAGTAACGCCTATAAGATTATCCTTTTGTACCCCCTGCCGTCAATCCTGAAACGAAGTATTTCTGGAAGAACAGGAATAATAGAGCAATTGGTACGGCAATTAATACAGATCCAGCAGCAAATGTAGTAAATTCAGCTCCGAATTGTTTTGCTACCATATCATAAAGGGCAACCGGTAATGTGTACATTCTTTCTGAGCGCAATAGGATACTTGCGATGATAAAGTCTGCGAATGGTGCAATGAATGAAAACAGTGCAACTACCGCAATGATCGGTTTTGCAAGGGGCATTACGATCTGGAAGAAAATACGTAAATGTCCCGCTCCGTCCATCTTAGCTGATTCATCAAGCTCTTTCGGAATCGTATCCAGATACCCTTTCATTAACCATGTATTCATTGGGATCTGTCCACCAACGTATACAAGAATCAATCCAATATGAGTATCCAATAGATCCGTTAATAGTGCTAAAACGAAAATCGCAATTAATGCAGCAAAGTTAGGAATCATTTGGAGGATAAGGAATGTCATTAATCCATTCTTACGACCAGCGAAGCGGTAACGTGAGAAAGAGTAAGCCGTTAAACTGACCAGTAATACCGTAAGTGCCATTGTTGATAAACTTACTTTTAATGAATTCCAGTACCAAAGCAAATAATTATTTTGCTCGAGATCGAATAGTTCCTTATAATGTGCCAGTGTTGCATTCTTAGGAATGATGGATGAACCCGATAAACTTTGTCCTGGGTTAAAGGAAGAACCGATGATCCATGCAACCGGGTAAAGAATGATGGCAAACATAATTCCAATTGCTGCGTATGAAAGTGTCAAACGTATGAGTTTCTGTCTCTTCATATTCATATTACATCATATCCTCTTCTTGGAATGATTTCGTTCTCTTGAACTGCCAGATCGCTACTGTAATGACGATGATGGATAATAATAATGTGATGGCAGCGGCTTTCGAATACTGTGCGGATGTCATAGTCAAACTGTAGATCCAGGAAATCAGAATGTCAGTTCCACCTGCATTTTGTCCTGTCAGGGCAGGTCCTCCGCCATTGAATAAGTAAATAACGTTAAAGTTATTAAAGTTAAATGTATATTGCGTAATGATGATTGGTGCCGTTGCAAAAAGAACAAGCGGCAACGTAATGTTCTTGAATTTTTGGAAAGCCGATGCCCCGTCAACCGTTGCTGCTTCATAAAGCTCATCTGGAATCGATTGAAGTACACCCGTTGTCATGGCAAAGATGAATGGGAAGCCTAACCAGGCTTGAATACCGATAAGGGCAATTCTTGTATACATTGGTTCAGTCATCCATGGTAATCCTTCAATGCCGAAAAATCCTAAGATATCCCGGTTAATCGTTCCGAAAGATTCATTGAACATACCGGCGAAAACCAAAATGGAAACGAAAGCCGGGATGGCCCAAGGTAAGATGAACACGGTACGAATGATTGCTTTTCCTTTTAAATCTTTTTGATTGACCAGGATGGCCAGGAATACACCCAGGGCAACTTGAAGCGTTGTGGCACCAAATGTCCAAACAAGTGTCCAGGCTAAAACGGTGATGAATGTTTCTCTCCAAATATCAATCTTGAAAATATCAACAAAGTTTTGAATCCCTATCCAGTCGACTAATTTAGCCGGCGGTGAGTGATACAAATCATAGTTTGTAAATGCCAGTAAGATAACGAAGATAATCGGGAAGATGACTACGAATACGAGTAGTAAGAATCCTGGAGACATAATAAGATAAGGAAAGCCATTGTCTACTAAATTTCTGTATTGTTCCCGAATCGTACTTAGCTTCTCTCCTCTGTCTCTCTTTTCTCCGTTTTTATATGCGTCCCGAAGATTAAATAAGTAAAATCCGATTCCGAAGATTGATACGATGATTGCCAGGATTCCGTATACCATTAAGAAAATGGAATGATCTCCGTATGAGATGTCTGTCCCAAGCGTTGTAATCCCCCATAATCCGTAGCCGATCAAATCTCTAAAGACAAGGATAAAAGCGGCTGTCATGACCAGGAAGAATCCGCCTTTTAGAAACTGTCTATGATACATCTGACCTAATCCAGGGATTAGGGAAAGGGCCAGTGCTGTTTTTCTATGTTTTGTTTGATAGGATTGTTGATCCATCCTATATTCCCCTTTCTACGTTCACAATTTTGATAAGCTTCAAGAGCTTTTTAAGAAAAGAAGTCATTATTTCCTTAAAAAGCCCTTGAATAGGTCTTTAAAAGGATAGCAGTACCTCTCTAAGTGAGAAGGTACCGCTATGTTTATTCATTAGTTTGAGTGATTGGCATCAATGTTTTCTTGAATTTGCTTTACAGCTGCATCAAGAGCCGCTTTAGGTTCTTGTTTACCTGTCACAACGGTTTGAAGTGAGTCAGCCATTGGTCCCCAAACTTCTCCCATTTCAGGAATGTTCGGCATTGGAACCGCATATTGAGATTGCTCAGCAACCGCTTTAGCTCCTGGATTTTCTGCGATTGCAGGATCGTCGATCAACCCTTGGTTTGTTGGGACTTCTTGAGTTTGTTCAAAACGTAATTTCGCATACTCATCTTGAGTGATGAATTCGATGAATTTTTGAGCCCACTCTTTATTTTCAGAGTATCCTGATACGTGCCATCCTTTAACACCCATGAATGTTTTCATCGGCTCTCCGTTTGGAAGTTTAGGCATAGCAGATACCCCGATATCAATTCCAGCATCTTTGTAACCTTGGAAAGACCATGGTCCATTCATGACAGAAGCAACTTTTCCTTCACCAAACAGACCGTCCATTGCAGATCCACCATTTTCACCAACGATACCTTTAGGGAATAAACCTTCTGTGTACCATTTTTGAATATATTCCGTACCCTCTACAGCACCTTCATTGTTTAACCCAAGATTTTTCGCATCTAATGCTCCATCATTTTCAGCAAATACATATCCGCCAAATCCACCGATTGGTGCATGAGCGAAGTAGAAGTTGTCCCAAAGAGCTAAGAAACCGTAGTTTCCATCTTTTGTGAAGTCTTTAGAGAATGTGTAAACTTCATCCATTGTTTTGGGAGCTTCTTCCATTAATGCTTTGTTATAAACGAATACCGGTGTTTCAGAAGACTTTGGAAGACCATATAGTTTTCCATCATAGCTCTCCGCCGTCATAGAAGATTCAGTGAAACGCTCTTCAATGTCCCCTTCAACTTCTAAAGCAGCGATATGACCAGCAAGAGCAAGCTCGCCGATTTGGTCATGTGGTAATGTTAAAACGTCTGGACCAGTTCCAGCAGGACCGTCTAAACGTAATTGTTCTTTCATCTTAGTAGCCATTTCGACTTCTTTCACTTCAACTTTGATGCCAGTTTCTTCTTCGAATTTAGCACCTACTTCATCCAGCCATCCAGTTTTCTCTTGATCTTCCCAGACAACCAGTTTTTCAGGTTTGTTTGCATCGTCAGCTTTTTTCTCTCCGCTGTCGTTGTTTCCTGATCCTTCTTCACGATTAGGACCACAAGCAGCCAACGCCCCTAGTACAAGCATGATTACCATCAATAATGATAACGCTTTTTTCATCTCAACCCCTCCTAAGTATGGTAAAAAGTATTGATTCATATTTTAGACTGAACAAACGTTTGCACATACCTATGACATTTCTTGAAAGATATCGCTTACATTCTTTGTGAAAACGATTGCACAATCTACTTCTTATTATACAAACTAAATCTCCTTTGACAATACTTTTTTGAAAATTTTTTATGTTTGCCAGGGAGAAAAGAAAACGCTTCACTAGATTGATGGCCCATTATTGACAACATTGTTCCTTTAGAATACTCTTTAAATGGAATCAAAAAGAGGAGGGTTTACGATGCTACTGGAAGCCATTTATCATAGACCAAAAGATAACTATGCATACGCTTGCACTGAAAACGAGTTACACATACGGATTCGTACGAAGAAGAATGATGTAGAAAACGTCACACTCCTGCACGGAGATCCCTATCAATGGGAAGCCGGAAAATGGCTTTATGATCGTAAGGAAATGATTTTAACCGGAACTGATCACCTGTTTGATTATTGGTTTGCTCCCATCTCCCCCCCTTTCAGACGCCTTCGTTACGGTTTTCTTCTCCATGACGAAACGGATGAAGTCTTTTATGGTGAAAAAGGATTTAATGAGGCTCCTTCTACTGATATCGGGGATTACTTCTGCTTCCCGTTCTTGAATGCCATCGATGTCTTTCAAGCACCGGCATGGGTGAAGGATACAGTATGGTATCAAATCTTCCCGGAGCGATTCGCAAATGGGAATCAGGAGAATGACCCTGAGGGAACACTGGCTTGGAATAGTACAGAGCCCACTCCAACCAATTTCTTCGGTGGGGATTTAGAAGGTGTGATCCAGAACATTCCTTATCTAAAAGAGCTTGGGATCTCCGGGATCTACTTTACCCCAATCTTTAAAGCTCATTCCAATCATAAATACGACACGATTGATTATTTCGAAATCGACCCACAGTTTGGGACGAAAGAAACTTTGAAGGAATTAATAAAGGTCTGTCATGAGAATGAAATTAAAGTCATGCTGGATGCCGTCTTTAATCATAGTGGATTCTATTTTGACCAGTTCCAGGATGTACTTGAAAACGGAGAAGTTTCTCCTTATAAAGAGTGGTTTCATGTAAACGAATTTCCTTTGGATATAGAAAGTAAGCCTCCTAATTATGATACTTTTGCATTCGAACCTTCCATGCCGAAATTAAATACTGAAAATGAAGAGGTCCGCAATTATCTATTAGAGGTTGGCCGATACTGGATAAAGGAATTTGATATCGATGGATGGCGTCTGGATGTTGCAAATGAAGTCGATCACCACTTCTGGCGTGAATTCCGGAGAGAAGTGAAGGGTATAAAACCGGATCTATATATTTTAGGTGAAATTTGGCACGATTCAATGCCCTGGTTACGGGGAGATCAATTCGATGCTGTCATGAACTATCCTTTCACGACAAATCTCTTGAACCTATTTGCTCACCAAACGATTTCTGCTTCTCAATTTGTAGAAAATATGGCTTCGGTCGTGCATATGTACCCTAAGAACGTAAACGAAGTGAACTTCAACCTTGTCGGAAGTCACGATACACCTCGTGTATTAACAGAGTGCGGCGAAGATATCCGACGTGCTAAACAAATTTACACGTTCATGCTCACTTTCACAGGTACACCTTGTATTTATTATGGTGATGAAATTGGCCTGACTGGTGAACAGGATCCAGGGTGCCGTATGTGCTTCCCATGGGAAAAAGAACATCATAATGAAGAGCTCTTCGGGCATATACGGAAACATATCGCCCTCCGTAATAAGTATCCACTGTTAAGCAACGAAGGAAATCTGACTTTTTTACCCGGGAACCTTCATGAGCATTGCCTTTCCTTCACAAAATCAAACGGAGAGGAAACAATCTTTGTCCTATTAAACTCCAGTGAAGAATCTATCACCTACTCTCTTCCTTTTGAATTAAAAGGAAAGAAAATCACGAATCTGTGGAGCGGTGAAGATTTTGCCGCTGAAGCAGATTCCATTGAAGTGACACTTGAAGGGCATGGATTTGCAATCCTGAAATTTTAATAAAGCTTAGTTCGTGAAAAGCGGGACTACACCTTAACGGTTAGTCCCCTTATCTATTTAAATAGATCAGAATGACCAGGTACCTATCCCTGGCCAGCTAAAGGAGAAAATCTATGAGTAAGAATCAAAAAAACATGACCCTCTTCGCCTTGACTTGGCCGATTTTCATTGAAATTTTCCTTCATATGCTGATGGGAAATGCCGATACGTTAATGCTCAGTCAGTACTCAGATGACTCTGTCGCAGCCGTCGGGGTATCCAACCAAATCCTCTCACTCATTATTGTCATGTTTGGATTTGTCGCAACAGGTACTGCCATTCTTGTTGCTCAGCATCTGGGAGCCCGGGAGGACCGATTGGCTGGAGAAGTATCCATCGTTTCCATTGCCGTTAACTTAGGGTTCGGTCTCTTCCTCAGTTTCGCCCTTGTGTTTTTCAGTGAACCGATCCTGCTTTCAATGGATCTTCCCCGATCGTTGATGAATGAAGCCTCTTCATATTTAAAAATCGTTGGAGGATTCGCCTTCATCCAGGCATTGATCATGACGGCCGGTTCCATCATGAGGAGCTACGGCTATACGAAAGACGCCATGTACATTACGATTGGAATGAATATCATCAATGTGATCGGGAACTATTTATTTATCTTTGGTCCATTTGGCGTTCCTGTTTTAGGGGTGGAAGGGGTAGCGATTTCCACGATTGCTTCGAGACTTATCGGATTTATCGTGAGCATCATCGTGATTACCAAACGAATCCCAAATGCTCTTTCAATCAAGAGATTATTTCAGTTACCTATTTCTCATGTAAAAAATTTATTGCGCATCGGGATTCCCTCTGCCGGAGAACATTTATCATATAATGGTTCACAAATGGTCATTACGTATTTCATTGCAAGTATCGGAACGAACGCACTAACCACCAAGGTGTATGCACAAAACCTGATGATGTTTATCTTTTTATTCAGCGTAGCGATCAGTCAGGGAACTCAAATTATCATAGGTCATATGATCGGAGCGAAACAATTTGACAGTGCCTATGAACGGTGTTTGAAAAGTTTAAAGATCGCTATCTTCATCTCTCTTATTATGGCCGGAATTTTCTCTATCGCAGCCGAGCCGCTGCTGCGAATATTTACAAATAACGAAGAAATCATTTCTCTTGGTAAAACATTAATCTACCTGACCATCATTCTAGAACCAGGAAGAAGCTTCAACCTTGTCGTCATAAACGCACTCAGGGCAACAGGCGACGTGCGCTTCCCAGTTTATATGGGGATCTTATCCATGTGGGGAGTGAGCGTTACGCTTTCCTATATACTCGGAATCTGGTTAGGGCTCGGACTTATCGGGATCTGGATCTCCTTTATTGCCGATGAATGGCTCCGAGGCATCATCATGCTCAAACGCTGGCGGTCCAAAGTATGGATCCAGAAACGATTTGTCCAAAGTAATAAAGGTCCAATATAGAGTGACGGGGCTTCCTTTAGGAGGTTGCGAACCTTGACGCGGGTCCATATAACCGCCGCTCCCCTCTCTCCTTTCAAAAAGAGTCAGCTCTCCAACCGAGCTGACTCTTTTTTCACACCAAATGAAAACGCATCCACCAACTTATGTTATGTTTTTTTACATAAAAACGCTTACATTACAAATTAACACTTGAACTTTTGTTATTTTCTGAATATGATAAATAATATAACTTATTCATGTCATAAAACCTAACATCTATGAATCATTTTTCTAAGAATGAAAGAACAAAAAACAAAAGGAGGAAAACACAATGAAAAAAGTAGAAGCGATTATTCGTGCAGAAGCATTCTTGTCCCTGCGAGAAGCTTTATGCCTTCGTGGATTCAGCGGGCTAACCGTATCAGAAGCAGCTGGCTGTGGAAAACAGAAAGGAAAGCAAGGGATTTTCAGAGGGAATAAATTCGAACTGCAGTTAGTCCCCCGTGTAAAGGTGGAAATGATTGTCGACGATGGTCAAGTTGAAGACATCATTGATCTCATTGTTGAACATTGCAGTACCGACACCATAGGAGACGGAAAGATTTTCATCTATCCGGTCGAGGATGTCATTCGCATCCGTACAGGTGAACGAGGAAAAAAAGCCGTTTTATAGATCACTTCATTCTTAACTCAATAACATAGCCGCTGGCCAAACCAATATTGGAGGGATACCATTGATAAAAAAAATTTCTGCTCTGTTGCTTCTTTCACTGTTTGTGAGTACTACTACTTTCGCTGCGGCCCCTACCGCAGAATCTGTTCAAGCGTCCGTTGACTCCCTATGGGTCATGATTGCTGCAGTGCTTGTGTTCTTCATGCACGCTGGATTCGCAATGGTTGAGACCGGATTCACCCGTGCCAAGAACTCTCTTAATATCCTGATGAAAAACTTCTTAACTGTTGCCATTGCCTCTGTTTTGTTTTTCATTGTAGGATTTGGGTTTATGTTTGGAGGAACATCCGGAGGCATCATTGGAATTGACAGTTTTTTTCTTTCAGGACGTGAAGACATCGGTTTCTTCTTATTCCAATCCGTATTTGCCGCTACATGTGCAACGATCATTTCAGGTGCTGTAGCTGAACGAATGAAGCTTAAAAGTTATATTCTGTTAACCATTGCCATGACTGGAATCATTTATCCAATTGTCGGACATTGGATATGGGGAGGTGGATGGCTTTCAGAGCTTGGATTCGTTGATTTCGCCGGATCTACTGTCGTTCATTTAACAGGTGCTGTCGGAGCTTTCATTACGGTACTTTTCCTTGGAGCACGTATCGGCAAATACAATAAAAGGAAAGTGAATGTCATTCCTGGTCATAATATCCCGATCGGTGCCCTTGGGGTATTCATCCTTTGGTTTGGCTGGTTTGGATTTAATGGAGGCAGCAGCTTGGCCGCTGATCCGACACTTGTACCCCACGTCATTACAACAACTTTATTCTCAGCATCTGCCGCCATTCTTTCATCCGCTTTCTACACGTTAGTGAGATTTAAACGAATTGACCCCTCCCTCACTTTAAATGGAGCTCTGGGAGGACTTGTCGGTATCACCGCCGGCTGTGCCAATGTATCACTCGCCGGTTCTCTCATTATCGGGCTTATTGCAGGAGTGATCCTTGTTGAAGCCGTAACCGTAATCGATTCTAAACTTAAAGTCGATGATCCTGTAGGGGCCATTGCCGTACATGGAATTTGCGGGATATGGGGTACAGTAGCAGTCGGGTTGTTTGATGTTTCAAACGGCTTATTATATGGCGGTGGTGTTTCTTTAGTAGCCACTCAAGCCCTCGGTGTGTTAGCAGTTATTGCCTGGACCTCCGTCACTGTCGGAGGGTTCCTGTTCATCGTAACGAGAGTATCAAGTATTCGCGTTTCACGTGAGGAAGAACTTTCTGGACTGGACTTTACAGAGCATGGTTCGAACGCTTATGAATTAAAGGATACTGTATTAGAATCAAACGTTCCTTCCTCTTCTCCTTTTGGATCTGATTTAGTTGATCGATTAAATTCGATTGGAACAGGTAAAGTGAGTGAAACCATTAATCAGCGAAACACAATATAATCAGATCGGGAGCTGCTGCAGAAGCGGCTCTCTTCTTTTGCCTCTAACAAAAATAAGCTCATATGGAAGGCTTCCAATAAAAGCTTCCATACGAGCTTATTTACGAAATCGTTGAAATGATTTTTTCTTTTTTATCTTAGACAAAGAAAGAGGCTGGGACAAAAGTTTTTTATCCTAAGTCAAACCCGAACAAACCTGCTTCTTAGTGTGCAGATTTGTTCGGGTTTATTATTTATTTTCGAATCATTTGATTTTAGCTATTTCCAGCGGTTGATTGGAGTGCAAGACGAAGACTCCTGCGGGAAAGTAGCTTATGTGAGACCCCGCAGGCTTGCCGAGGAGGCTCACGGGCTACCCGCGGAAAGCGTAGTCTTGCACGGAAATCATTAGCGGTATGAAGAACCTACACTTCTATTGTTCGTCTTTTTATCGTGGTTTTTTAGTTTTGTCCCAGCCTCTTTTTCGTACGACTATTATTCCACAATCTCTACATTATAATCCTTAAACCAAACATGAATCTGTGCCAAGTGGGCAATTAGCTGGGGACCGGTCATGAGTTGGCCGTACCATGGCACCTGGAAGGCAGATCCGCCTGTTGCAACGATTGCTTTCAGTTTTTCTTCATCGAATAATTCATAGAGAACACTTGATTTGTCTTCGAGTATTTCATTTAACCAGTCACTGACCAGCTTCGTGTACTCAGGGTGATGGGTCTTTGGGTACGGACTTTTCTTACGATAAAGGACTTCGTGAGGCAATACTCCTTCAAGAGCCTTTCGTAGAATTCCTTTTTCTCTTCCTTCGTGCATTTTCATCTCCCATGGAATATTCCAGACGTATTCTACGAGTCTATGATCAGCAAATGGAACACGGACCTCTAAACTTGCACCCATACTCATCCGATCTTTACGATCTAACAATGTCGTCATGAACCAAAGTAAATTCAGGTAGAATAATTGTCTTCTTTTTGTTTCAACTTCACTTTCCCCTTCTAATAATGGGGTTTCTGCCACTGTGCGTTCATATTGCTCCAGTACATATTCTTCCAGATTTAATTTCTTGCTCCATTCTTCTTTTAGAAGACCTTGACGCTCAGCCGTGGAGCGCATCCACGGAAATGCTCTGCGGTCGAAATCTTCAGGACGGTGAAACCAAGGGTAACCACCGAATATTTCATCTGCACACTCCCCTGATAATCCAACCGTGAAGTCCTGTTTAATTTCCCGACAGAACCATAATAGTGATGAATCAACGTCTGCCATCCCCGGTAAGTCTCTTACATGAACCGCTTCAGTAAGATAGTCTTTCAATTTCTGTTGGCTGATGACACAGCGATGGTGCTCGGTATCGAATTCAGAATTCATTTTTTCTATCCATGGTGCATCAGAATTAGGCTGAAAGTCGTCCGCTTTAAAGTATTGTTCGTTTTCTTCATAATCAATGGAATAGGTATGAAGTTTCCCTTTTCCTTCTTTTTTATAGCTGTTCGCTGCCACCGCTGTAATCGCACTTGAATCGAGTCCGCCTGATAAGAACGTACAAAGCGGCACATCGGAAACGAGCTGTCTCTCGATGGCATCAGTCAACAGGAACCGCACCTTTGACACTGTTTCAATAAATGAGTCTGTATGCTCCTCACTCTTCACATTCCAGTATCTCCATATTTTCAAGCCGTTTTTTGAAAAAAGCATAGCATGAGCAGGACGAAGCTCTTTCACTCCTTTAAACACTCCATTACCAGGCGTACGGGATGGCCCCAGTCCCAATACTTCCGCCAATCCCTGATGATCCACCTGGGGCAAAACATCAGGATGGGCCAGTAACGCTTTGAGTTCGGAACCAAAGAGGATGCCTTCTTCCTTTTCAAAATAAAATAAAGGCTTTACGCCCATTCGGTCCCTGCCTATAAATACATGCTCCTTCTCACTGTCCCACACAGCAAAGGCAAAAATCCCATTTAGGTGATGGACACAATCCTCACGCCACTCTATATAAGACGTTAACAAGACCTCCGTATCAGAATGTCCTTTGAAGGTATACCCCTTAGATATAAGTACTTTTCTCAAATCTTCTGTATTGTAAAGTTCTCCATTGTAGCAAATGGTAAAATGGTGGTTCTTATGCTGAATGCTCATGGGCTGCCTTCCACCTGCAGGATCTACGACAATCAATCGTTTATGACCAAACGCAACATGTTGTTCAATCCATACATTCGTTTCATCTGGCCCTCTCTTAGAAAGGGTTTCTGCCATTTTTTCCACTACTTCTTTTTGATCAGACAAATCTCGTTTATAATGAATCCAACCTGCAATTCCGCACATGGTGATCATCCTCACTTTCTAATCAAACAAACTGGGCTCACGGACACATAAATTATTCTATGCTCCAGGCAAGAAATGGTTAATTGTCTCAATCAATTTTCACATGAATGAAATATGATAATTATGACAAGAAATGTAGTTAAGGAGGGATATTCACTTGAGCAACACTTTTCGATCAAACATTATAAAATCCCAAAAAAGGTCCTATTCCGAAGGCACTGCCCTTTACGAAGATGATACGTGGTACTTTTTCGAAATTGATGCCGAGGAAGAGTCTGAGCTCGAATTTTACCTCAATCATGAATTGAAAGTATATAGAGATGGAGACTGGCTTTCTGGTGTTCTGTTGGAAGATGGAATTATTGTCACTCCGTATGAACGATTAAGAATCGAGAATGGCGATCGAATTCAAATAAAGAAGAATATATTGTATTCGTTGGAGAATTTATTGGAAGAAATTTCTGATGATGCTTTTCATCAGTTTACAACGGCCTTAAACAACCTGGGTTATTCTATTTATGATAGTATCTTTTGCCATAACCACCTGGTTTTCCTTGGAAATCAAAAAATCAAAGAAGGAGTTAACTTCATCACCTTCGATAACGGTGTAGAAGTATGTGCTGTCCAGCATCACTTCACCTATTACAAAAAGAAGCGGGACCGCTTTGAATTCACATTAAGTACGGGGAAACGAATTGTGATTGAAAGTTTTAATATTTAATCCATTCATAAGCCCAAATAGAAAAAAGCAAATGCCTGCCGCTATCCGGCATACATTTGCTTTTTTTCTATTACTTCTCTATCCAAGGAAATTTAAGCCAAGAGGCAAACGCAATCCCAGGTAAAGAACAATGATTAAAGCGATGATCAATTGAATCCAGAACACCCTCGTACTCTTGCCTTTATTCGTACGAACCAAGACCATCTCGAACATCCCGATGACCCAGATTCCAACCAATCCTTTAATGCCATATAGGGCAGGATTAATTCCTTGATGCTTCCAGAATAATAGGGCACCCGTTAAAATAATGAGCAAGTAGAATAACCTTAAGATCATATGTACAACTTTCATGCCTTTTTTCTTTCCTGCATTATGTAACCCAACCGCTACAAAGAAAAGAATAATCGCAATGACCCAAGTTGTAATATGGGCATGTGTATTATCAAACATTATGAACCTCCTATGTAGATAGTTTACGTTCATAATATTACCATAGTCTTTACTACAACAGAAATTTAAACTAGGCCTGTAACTGATTTGTCAAAATTCCCAGAGATTCAATTTCGATCTCCACTCTGTCACCCTTCTTCAGGAAAAGCGGAGGCTTGAAGCCTTTTCCAACTCCAGCCGGTGTTCCGGTAGCAATGATATCACCAGGCTCAAGTGTCATCCCCTTTGATAATGTCGAAATGATGGTGGGAATGTTGAATATCATTTCACTTGTGTTCGAAGACTGACGTATTTCGTCATTTACCCTCGTCGTGATTTCCAGATTCTGCGGGTCGACGATTTCATCCTTCGTGACAAGATACGGACCGATCGGACATGTAGTATCCAGGCTTTTACCGATAAAAAATTGGCCATGCTTTTTCTGCAGGTCCCTGGCGGTTATATCATTGAGTATCGTGTATCCAAATACGTACTCCAAGGCGTCTTCCAGGGAAACCCCTTTCCCTTTCTTGCCAATCACGACAGCAAGCTCCCCTTCATAATCAAGCTGCTCCGTCATTTCACCATGATGCAACACCATTTCTCCATGACCGACTACGGTATTGGTGGCTTTAGTGAAGATCATGATGTCTTTAGGGATATCCTGTTCGCTGCCCATTTCAATGGCATGATCACGATAATTTTTTCCCACACACATAATATTCCTCTTCACTCTCGGAAGAGGTGACAGCCACTTTATCTCATCATGTGAATAAGAGCGGGGTACTATCGAATCGTCCTGGAGAACATTTTTCACCTTATGAAGAAAGCCTTCCCCTTCTTCTACCCCGTCAAGTAAATCCTTAGATAAACCGTCAAAACAGGCCAATTCTAGGATTCTTCCATCTCGTTCTACACCATACGTCTGTCTATCCCCAATCTGAAAGCTAACAAATTTCATTCCTTACTCATCTCCTTCATTTGATATGGAAACTATAACTCTCTTTGTTTAACCACAGTGCTTCTTCCATAGCTAAATACACGCCACAACTTCTCAACAGGACCGTATTTAAACTTGGATAACCAAATCTCTGATAAGATGACTTGAATGACATAAATCCCAACCGCCAGCAAAGTCCCCGTCGTTAACGTCACTTCCCCGTAGAGTCCAAATCCATAAGAATAGAATATCAGGGTGCCGATGATCGATTGCATTAGGTAGTTCGTCAAGGACATTTTCCCTACTGAGGCTAAAGGCTTGCTCCCTTTCATGATTTTTTCATTCAACAATAATAATGAAAGGATTATTGCATAAGATACTGATAAGAACGGACCTCCCAAAAAGTCTTGAATATATGCATATGCAAAATTGGACTGGATGAATAATGGCATTGATTTAATGAAAATCCCAATCGCCAAAGTACAGCTTCCTATTACAATCCATGTCTTCTTATAATCTCTTACCTTTTCCAAGAGTTGCAGTTTACTGGCCCCTGCCCCGATCATCATCATTGGTAAGATAGAAAGTAATAAGAATATGAGGTTACCTGGTGAATTCACCGCATACCAGTCCTGAAAACGCTGCTCCATAATACTGCTGAAGCTTCCGGATGCATAAGCGGCAACTGAATTCTGCAGCGACTGGATATCAGTAAACTGGGTTACACCAGTCGGATCTGCGAATGTCATTAATACGAGCAGAATACTGAAAAATAATTGAGGCAGCAGAAATAATAATCCCCCTAACCACAATAATCCCTTTCCAGACAGCCTCATAAATACGAGCAGCAGCAGCCCGAATACGGCATAATTAATTAAGATATCTCCCGACCAAATAAGAAAAGCATGAATGCAGCCAATCACTAATAAGATAAGAAGCCTTCTGATTCCAAATAGATAGAAAGACGTTCCTTTAGCAGTTGCCCTTTGCTGCTGAATGCCTAACCCATACCCAAACATCATGGCGAACAGAGGATAGAAGCTTGCTTGGACCAATACATCAATCCATGGATACAAGGCGACATCTTCAGGCGTTTTCCACCAAGAATACGGATCAAGATACAGAAATGGTGAATGAAAGGAAATCATGTTGATGATAAAGATCCCAAGCAATGAAAAGCCCCGGATCACATCAAGACTTACAATACGTTCTGAATGCTCAATTGGCGATAATGTGTTCATGTACAGTTCCTCCGAAAAAATATTCTCTTTTCCATTCTAACTCTAAATATGAAATTAGGCGATTATCACCTATTCGTTCCTTTCACATAGAATAACAATAATTAACTTTGTCTTAAAGGTGTGAGTTGATATGCCCGCAATCGTAGGAATTGCTCAAGTCGTAAGCGTCGGTTCAAGTGCCGTCTTCCATATTGGAGATGTATTTAACATTAGTCCAATTTCCACAGCCAAGACCTTCGCAGGGGCAGGTTCGTTCATTACAGGAAAGGGGATTTCAGTCTACAATGAAAGCTCCTTGACCTATACCGTGGACGATGATGGAATGGATCAAGGAATAAACTTTAACCTATGAGTGTGATGCCGAATGACGAATTATAATGTTCAACAATCCATACAGATTCAATTTATTAAAATCGGGGGGATGTCCAATTCTTCCATCCTTCAGATTGGAACATGCGGTCAAATCACAACAAATAACTTTCTTTATAATACAGGGGGCTTCACGGAGCCTGCTCCAGAAGCGGAGAAAAACGGTAATGGAGAACCACCTCCCTCTGTAACCCCCCTCGTTCCCCTGCAAACGCCAAGTTAACCTAAATCGCGACAAAAGAAAGAGGTGGCAGTATGAACAATTACTATATGACCCCACAACAACTTTATCAGTATATCGAGATGTTGAACACGAAAATTGTCGCGTTGGAAAAAAAAGTGAATGAGCTGTCACAAGAGGTAATAACACTAAGAGATGCTCCGAAAATCAACGTTGAAAGAATCGAATATAAATTTGATCAACTCAAAGTAGAATCTCTTGATGGCACCTTGAATATTGGATTAAATCCAAATAACTTAAAAGAAACCATAGAGGATCTGGCCGTCGAGCAAAATGTGGATGTCAATTCAATAAAGGACATCAAGCCCTATAAAGAAAGGATTACTGCAGAAATTAAAGCGTATATCGATTCAGAATTACCAAGCCTTATTCAGGATAATGAAATGCAATTTAAGCGGTCACTGGATCCGTCTTACTACGAAATGATCCAGCAGGATTTATTGAACCAGATGCCACAAAGAATCGATTTCTATTTACAGAACATCCCCTATATTGAGTCAAAAGACCAAGAAGGAGAATGGGAACGGAAAATCATCAGCAAAATCAAAAAGGATATCGAAACGGCCCTCTTCTCCTTTATGTCACAAATCCCAAATAATATGGAAGGAATGAAGAACAATGAACCTCCAGGTCATCAATCGTGAACTTTCAGTTGGAAATATTGATATTGCAGGGGTGGCGAGTTCTTCCCTCGTGCTTGTTGGAGATGCTGATATCATTCAATTGGCATCTGCCTTCGACACCCCCCCTGAGTCCCTGATCATCGGCCCATTTGTCCCTCTGTCCCCTGAAGGATAAATCATATGAAACGATATTCCATCGTAAACAAGCTTGATGGTATCACTCTGGCCTTTAGTTCGGTTTATCAAATTGGTGATTCCCAAAATATTTGTGCTCGCTCAAAGGCTTTTGCAGTACAACGTGAAAAAGAATTTTTCCTGACGAGTGAGGGAAGCTTCGATTCAGATGTATTCCAAAATCCGATCGAACTGCCTGCAATCAATCCCGACATTCGGGTAAGCCGTCTCAACCTTTGTCCCATCAAGGTCGACAACATGAACATCCGAGCGACCTCCTCTTCTTCCATTATTCATTTAGGGAATACTTGCAATGCATATATGGAAGCAAGGGTGAAAAATATCAGGCAGTTGGAAAATAAAGAAGATGACACTCCTCAAACATTTGAAACGATCGATGAACTAGATTGATGCGCGGTGTTTTTTTCTGTTCAAGGCTGACCGAAGAACCTTCCCTGTAAGTTCACATAGGCTAACCATATAGACAAATAAAAAGAGGATGTTGATTATGCCCGCTTTAGTAGGTCCTGTCGCTATTCTTAACGTTGGTGGAGGAAATGTTCAGTTTGGAGATACGGCCGTTATTTCACCTAAGTCAGCAACCAAGACATTCGGTGGCGCCGGTGGCTTTAATACTGGTCCATTTCAGTTAAGCTACAATGTCTTCAGCGTAAGTACCACGTTTGATTGCAATGTCGTGGATCAACCAATCACCGGAAATAACTAAAAAACAAAAAGCCCTTATGCGGCTTTTTGTTTTTTGATTTCCTTATCGTTTCTTTCGACGTTCGATACTTTTCTTTGTCTTCACCAATTTAGTGGAGGGCTGCTTTCGGATCCACTTCATGAACTTATGAATCTTTCATCCCCCCTCAAGTTTTCGATGGTGTTCAATCTTACTTCCAATTCGTCATTTGTATAGAGTGAATGAATTTGCTTATGAAACGGAATACAAAGTTGTGCTGTAGGAAGGAAGGTTCCCCCAACCTCTTTAGGTCTCAGGTGATGAATCGTAGTTTCTACATTTTGCCGGGAGCATAATTCACAGGTACCTCGTTTTTTTACTCATCTTAAGCCCTTCCTGAATGTGTTTAATATAAATATTCCCTATTATTATCACTTTAAAAACCACTCTGAAGACAAGTGCTTCAAAGTGGTTATTCTTTATAGTTTCAACACATGCCCTCCATCAAAAAAGTAAAGATACTTTTCAGACACCGTTTCTTTCCAAATCGATTCCAGTGCACGTGTATATAATTCAATTTGCACTCTATAACGCTCTTCAAGTATCGGTCTTGCTCCTCTAAAACCATCCTTATATCGATCGTGGATGCCATCCGTTTTGTAATCCAACAGCACAATTCCCAATTCATCCCGGAATACACAGTCAATGACCCCTTGAACGAGGATCGTTTCTTCCGGGGCACCCTCTCCTGTTTCCGATATTTCACTCAGAGGGACACTCATGCTGAATGGAATTTCCCGTTGGATATTCGCCGCCTGAACCAAACGCTTCCCAAGGTCGCTTTGGAAGAATCCAACGATGTTGTCTAACGTTATTGCTCTTTCCTGTTCTTCCGTCAGGATTTCTTTATACACTAACGTCGATAACAACTCTTTTACATCTTCTTCTGCAGGTACACCATCCGCAAAAGAAATATGCTGCATGACTGTGTGCATGGCTGTTCCTCTTTCAGCAGGAGACAGCTCTTTTGACTGCATGAATTGTGGGCGATTGTACACAGGCTTTTGATGGCGCCGCAAAATATCGATACTGGATGCTTCATCCCTTATTTCCACCATTCGCTTCAGCTCAGAAACCGATTGCTTCGAGCGAAGGTTTGTAGCACTCAGATGTGGATACTTCCACGACAATCGGTGCAATACCTCTTCTTTATGAATGGACTCTATTTCCACTTCCCCACCGCTCTTCACTTGCTCTTTCCAATTGTCATCTTCACTCATTGACTCATCGTCTTCTGCACCCAGCTCAGACTTTTGAATCATCGTGATATGAAAGCAAGAAGGATGCTTTAGAATCTCTTCATTGATCCCACTTCCTTCTAAAACCACATCTTCACCAAGCTCTCCACAATGAGGGTGTCGCATGAGGGACGGACCTATCCAATCAAGATATGAACTTGCCCCGGCCCGCTCATAGTCAGATAACAACCATTCTGTCTGACCTAAAGCTCCCCGCCATTTCTTAAGTGACTTCTCTAAGCTTTTCACAGTTCCCACTAAGAATAGCTTCTCTTTTGCACGGGTTAACGCCACATAGAGTACCCGCATTTCCTCTGAGATGGACTCCATGCGCTTCTTCCGCTTAAATGCCAGTTGGGGAAGAGATGGATAACTGATTCGCTTCCCTGGGTCTGTATACTTTGTAGCAAAACCCAAATCTTTATCTAATAAATAGGAAGCGTTCAAATCCATGAGATTGAATTGCTTCGATGTGCCAGCGACAAAGACAACCGGGAACTCAAGCCCTTTACTGGAGTGAATCGTCATTAAGCGGACTACATCCTCCTGCTCGCTGAGAGCTCTCGCTACCCCGAGGTCATCGCCTCTTTCCCTCATCCGATCAATGAATCGCAGGAAGCGGAATAAACCTCTAAAGGACGTTGATTCGTATTGGCGGGCACGGTCGTATAGTGCCCGAAGGTTTGCCTGACGCTGTTTCCCGCCGGCCATTCCTCCGACATAATCATAGAATCTAGTGTCCCGATACAATTGCCAAATCAGCTCCGTAACCGATCCTTGTCTAGCCTTTGTCCGCCAGTTTTGCATGTGATACAGAAACACTTTGACCTTTTCAAATGTTTCTTCTTCACGTGCGTTACTTGGTTTTTCACTTGCAAATTTCTTCAAGGCTTCGTAATACGTTCCTGCTCTCGAATGAATCCGAATGCTTGCAAGACCCTGCTCGTCCAGCCCAACAATCGGTGAACGAAGAACCGATGCCAGGGGGATATCCTGATACGGATTGTCAATCACTTTCAGCAGTGAAAGCATAATCGCGATCTCGGTTGCTTCAAAATAACCAGTAGACAGATTTGCATAAATCGGAATTCCTTGCCGTTTGAATTCTTCCATAATTTCTGCCGCCCAAGGCATAGAACGAAGCAAAATCACAATATCTTTGTATTGAATGGGACGCTCTGTCTTCGTTTTGGCATCATAGATCGGTGTACGCTCTTCAATCATGGCCTTCACTTTATTTGCCATGTAGCGGGCTTCGAGCACGGATTTCTCAATATCGCCCTCATCAAAAATGGACAACTCCTCTTCATCACCACCCGATGAAGTTTCCTCTGATTCCTGATTAATGATCGCTACTTCGATCGGATACTCTTTCTCTTCCGGGTAGGGAGCACCCTTCACCAGCTCTGCTTCCCGGTTATATTCCATCTCACCAACCGAAGACCCCATGATTTGCTTAAATAAAAAGTTGGTTCCCTCTAACACCTCTTTCCGGCTTCTGAAGTTTTGAGATAGATCGATCTTCAATCCCGCTTCTCCGCTTACAGGAAGAAAGCGGGTATACTTTCCTAAAAACAAATTCGGCTCTGCCAATCGGAAGCGATAGATGGATTGCTTTACATCTCCTACCATAAAACGGTTCCCTACTTCTTCTCGTTCTTCAGTAATGAGAAGAAGAATCGATTCCTGAACCATATTCGTATCCTGATACTCGTCGACCAGTACTTCTTTGAATTTCTTTTTATATTGCTTTGCAGCTTCTGAAGGAAGTAAAGCATCTGATGAAGGGTCTCTTAAAATATCGAGACAAAAATGCTCTAAATCGGCAAAGTCAACAAGTCCCTTTTCCTCTTTCACTTGTCGGAAACGTTTGCCGAATTCCACCACCACTTCTGCCAGGGTATGAATCACGTCTCTCATTTTCTTCATATCCTCAAGGAATGACTCCGGTCTTCTTGAGAAAAAATCTTCCTGCAGTTTTTCTAACGTTTTCTTCCCTTGATCCCGAAGCTTTTTCGCTTCATCAACGATATCCTTGTTATAGTCATCCCCTCGACAAGCTTTTAACTTTGTAAAGGGTAAGGTTTGAATCGTTTCATATAAAGCATTCCATGAAATGTGCCGGCTTTCTTCAAGGCTCTCGACAATCTCTATATCGTTTAGAAAGTTTTCAGCTCTTGGACCCGGACCTCCAGGAACCCGTGTCAGATCCAATGCACGCTGAAACAAGCTTTTCGCCCCATGAAGCTGTAAGCGAATATCTGTATGGAGCGGCTGAATGAAAGAAAGGTGATCGATCTCTACACCTTCTTGGATGTCATACATCTCTTCCAGCCCTCTCAGCCATTCGTCCGGGTTCGGGTGAGAGCGTGAAAAGTCATACAGCTTACGGATCATATCCTGAAGGGCACCGTCACTTCTATCATTGGTAAATGTATCTACCAGTGTATAGAAATCATGATTGCCTTCTTTTCCGTATTCCTCTTCAAACAGCTCATCAAGCACTTCATCACGCAGCAGATCCCCTTCTGTTTCATCGGCAATCCGAAAACCCGGGTCAATGTCGATGAGATAATAATATTTACGAATCACTTCAAGGCAAAAAGAGTGAAGAGTCGAAATGGTAGCACGGTTCAGTAAGCTCAGCTGTTTTCTTAAATGATGGGAATGGGGATCCTCATCAATCGCCTTTTCCAACGCCTGCCCGATCCGATGTCTCATCTCAGCGGCAGATGCATTGGTAAAGGTTACTACCAATAGTTCATCCACATCCATTCTGTCTTCTTCAGAAAGGATTTTCTGAATGATCCTCTCTACAAGAACTGCAGTCTTCCCTGATCCTGCAGCAGCTGCTACGAGAATGTCCTGACCTTTCGCCCAAATCGCCTTCCACTGATCATCTGTCCATGTAACATGATCAGGCTTTGCCGGAATCGTACCTTTACTCATTGGACTCAGCCTCCTCTCTCAATGTCCTTAATAGATCTTCTGGTTTTGCCGTCGGGAGCACTCTGTACTCGTTTTCTTCAAGTGATTGGTCGAATTGACAAACGGAACGGAACGAACAGAACTGACATGGTGTACGGTCCTTTAGCTTGTAAGGAGTAATATTGGTCTCACCTGAAACAATCCGGTTCCCTGAAGCTTGATATAGTTTTCTCACATGCTGACGCATATAGTGAAAGTCTTCTGTTGAAGCAGCTTTTGACCGGGAGGATAATGATCCATCCTTCTTGACCCCTGCCGAGATGATATCTGAGTTGCCCGTATCTAACGTTTGATCCATTAACCGAACGATGTCAGAGTCACCCAGAACGAGTCCCTTCATCTTAAAACTCTTAAAGATTTCCTTTTCAATCTGATCCATTGTCAAGATTTTCTTACTATTGATCATAGGATTATGAACGTGGAAATAGAGTACGCCCGCAGGCTTTGCTTCTTTCCCGACAAATTGCTTAGAGTTCGTTAACACAATATCTAAATACGTCAGCATCTGAAGTGCCAATCCGTAGTACACTTCCGTCATATCCAAATCTCTTGCACTCGATTTGTAATCGACAATCCTTAGGTATACTCCGCTTGCATCTTCTGCTTTGTCTACCCGGTCGATCCTTCCCTGTAATTCCATTTTCGTTCCATTTCTCAGCTGGAACTGGAACGGAGGCAGGGTCGCTTGCGGTCCAAATCCAAGCTCCACCCCTACAGGAACAAATCCACTCGCCTTCGCATGCTCACTGAGAATCAGGCTCGCACGGCTTATGATTTGCTCAAGCTTCTGAGCGATATAATAATGGCGGTTTGAGCTTAATAGAATCTGGTGCTGAAGCTTCGGTGCGAGCATCAAGACGGCTTCTTTAGCAAGCTTGAGACACTGAGCTTTTGATAAGGATGCCCAGGTCAGACCATGACGCTCTACTTCTTCTGATATCCATTTAAGAGCGGAATGGAACATTTCCCCAATATCCGGTGCCTCCAGTTTAAAGAAATCCCGCTCTCTAAGCTTCAACCCATGACTGGCAAAATGAGAAAACGGACAACTATGGAACAGCTCCATTCGGGATACGCTCGCTAAAATATGGTCACCATACAGATCCCTGCTCGTATCCTCAGAAAGCTGATTCGCCCGATTCTGGTAGAATAGACTGGATAGAATATGCTGTGCATGCCATTTCCAATCGTTTGACGTTGCATAGAAGTTATACACATCCCACCAGAAGTCATAGATCGGATATTCGCGCTTCTTTAACTGTAATTGCGACGTTAAATGAGAAATTGTCACATTGGGATGACAAACGTAGTGCAGCTGTTCTTCTTCAGAAAGCTCGGATGGTTCATTAATAAGAAGCTTCGTAAATGCATCCGGGAACATTTCATTCAGCCTTTTTATGAAAGAGGATGGCAATAACGCTTTTCCTTCTTCATTGGCAATCGGATAGCTGATGAATAAGCGTTCACTCGGGGTCGTAAAGGCTTTATACGCCACAAACTCCTCGTCCAACAGCTTCGTCCTGTTACTGGGAGATATCTTGAAGCCCCTGTTGATCAACGATTCACGGTCTTCATCTGACAGGACTCCGTCTTCATTCATTTTTGCCGGAAGAACCCCATCATTCACTCCAATAATAAATGCTGCTTTAATGGCACCAAGCCTTGATTTCTCCAGATCAGCTATTATGACTTGATCAATGGCAGGGGGAACTAACGAGAATTGCATCGTTTCCATACCCGCATCGAGGATCGATGAGAATTTCTTCATCGTTGTTTCCTCATCACCGAGCATTTCTACATATTGATCAAGTAAGTCCATTACAGCTGACCACGCTTGATCGTGCTCTCTTGCCGCAATCAAGTCGCCTTTTTCTTCTGCTTCAATACGCATACGTTCAAGCTTAGCCGGAATATCCAACTCTTCCAGATACAGATAGAGAGTTTCACAGAATTCCCGTCCCGTGGATTGCTTTTTCAATCGTTTTCCAAGACGTATGATCGGCGCAGAAATAAATAAACGAAGCTCATTGATTTCATGCTCGAGTTCCTTTTCACGGTCGGTTTGTGGTGCGTCCACATGCTCAAGACCACGGAAGCGACGGTATTTCCAGCGATCTTTCTTCGTCCAGCGATCGCCTTTGATCCCGTAAGCCAGCACATAGTTCTCCAATCGGTCCATTTTTTCCCGTAAATCGGTTGGATTTTTTTGATAAGGAAACAACAGGTCTGTTTTTACCGCCCTGAATACAGGCTCATATCTCCAGTTCGTGTTCATGATTTCCAGAGTCGAACGGATCAACTCAATCAGAGGGTGATTTAACATTGTCCGCTTCTGATCAAGGAAAAATGGAATACTATAATCTTGAAATATCGTTTCGACCTTATCACGGTAGTCCTGGCTGTTTCGAACCAGCACCGCTATATCCTTGTACCGATATCCCTTTTCCCGGGCAAGCTTCCGTATTTCCCTTGCTATCCCTTCGACCTCTGCCCGGCGATTAGAGGCTTCCAGAAACTCAATGGAACCTTTTGCTTCTTCGCATGGAACAGTTGGCCGGTCCTCAAAATGACGTTCGAGATGCAGCATCGTGTCATTATGATAGCGAATCCGATTCACTAACACCTCTTCTTCTATGGACTTCCCCGCACCATTGCTTATATCCTGAAGAGTATGGTACGTTTCGTTCGTCATCCGATATAAGCTCAACTCGTTCATCGCGCCCATTTGCTGCTCCGGATCGGTTGTCAGTGCAACCGTCACTGTCTTACTATGCTGAATGAGCTGATCGATTATCTGATATTCCTGGGGCGTGAAGCTATGAAAGCCGTCTATGTAAATCTCTGCATCTCTAAGAAGCTCAGAGTTTTTCACATTATCAGCCAACAGCTGAAAGTAGTCTTCTGAATCAATGTATTTGCCGAGGAGCTTTTCCTCGAATTTCTCATAAATCAATTCAAGATCATGAAGCTTATCCTTCAACACCTTCGAACCCAGCTCATCTTCCCCATCAAGTTGCCCGAGATCCTGAGGCGAAATACAATAGCGCTTGAATTCCGTCAACATGGATTCTACATGATGAATGAAACCCGGCTTATCCGCGGCCTTCGAGAAAATATGGAGACGATCTTTATTTTCGTCGATAATCTTCCTAATCATCATATTTAAGCCGACATCTGATAGATGGTAGCGGCTCATTCCGCCCGTTTCCTGCAGAATCTTCCACGCGAGCCGGGTGAAACTGAACACTTGTCCACGAATCATCCCATTTAATCCGGGTGTGTTAACAAGATCGTATTCCGATATAAATGACATCTGATCCGGTACGATATAGATGATGGGATCCCCATTCGGCTCTTCCAATAAGCTCTGCTTCATCTCATCTAATATGCGATGGGTTTTCCCCGTACCAGAGCGCCCGAGAATAAAACGTACAGCCATCCTCTCACTCCCTTT
The DNA here is from genome assembly GCF_056838065.1 of Rossellomorea sp. H136. Taxonomy (NCBI): domain Bacteria; kingdom Bacillati; phylum Bacillota; class Bacilli; order Caryophanales; family Bacillaceae; genus Rossellomorea; species Rossellomorea sp. H136. The sequence goes on along the minus strand of NZ_CM166371.1, from coordinate 1,664,503 downwards.
CTTATACTAATCTATTGTAACCATGAGGCAGGTTGAATTTTTGTATAGGTTCATTATAGTACACAGGAACAAATCTTTCCCGTCTCAATCTTTATTGAAAATATTTGGAACACCTGCATACAGTAAAAAGAGGCAGGTGATGGCTGATGAATCAATATTTTAACAGAATCGCTTCTGTTCTTGTTGTGATGGTGATTATGGTAGCCTGTAATATTTACACGTTCATTCCCATTTACGGGAATATCGCTTCCTCCCTCTCTATAGCACCAAGTGATGTCGTTATTGCAGGAAGCTCATTTATCTTTTTCTACGCATGTGGACTTCTAACCTTTGCCAATAGCGCAGATCGTTTTGAAAAAAAGAGATTCTTGTTTGGGGAATGCTTGCCTCTGCTGTTTCAACAGGTTTGGTGGGGCTTGCAGGTGATTTCTGGAGTTTATTTTTCTTACGGGGAATTCAAGGGTTTTGTTTGGGAAGTTTTGCCCCCGTCGCCTTTACTTATACGTTTGATTTGTTTTCTGGAAAAAAACGAACCCTGCTTCTCGCTTTTATCAATTCCGGTTTTCTGTTCGCAGGAATACTCGGTCAATTACTCAGTGAAGGAATCACCCGCTACAGCAAATGAACGATTGTATTTTTCTTTTTCGCAGTGGTGTACGTCTCCTTATTTACCATAGGAAAACAAACGCTACCTCCAACTTCCACTCGGTCGTTTCCGTCACACACCAGATCGTCACGATTTATAAACTCCTTTTGAGAAAGGAACTCTATTACTGCTACGGCATCGGGTTCACCCTTCTCGCATCTTTTGTTGCTTATTATGACAGCTTAACCCGGTACTTATCGGGTGATTCCAATCTACTTTTCCTCCTCCGGGCAGTCGGATTGAGATATGAGTGGAGATGACCGAAGCCAGGCACTCAGCCTGTACTCCTTTATTTTATTAGGTGGAACCAGCATAGCACCCTTAGTCATCATGCAGCTTACTTACGTACAATCGTTGTTTCTGTTACTGGGATGCTTTTTGTTTCATGGCTGGATGGGAGGATTGTTGTCTGTTGAGAGGAGGAGATGGAAGATGGGGGCATAGATGCATTCTACGCCAAAAAAAGAAGGATAGACTCATCCTTCTTTCACACTTTCTCTCCATTCATCCGCTAATATCCCGTATAAGTTCATGTCATACCGATCTCCGTCCCTCTGTAAAAATTGACGGTAGCTTCCTTCTTTCGTAAATCCGAGTGATTCATATAAACGAATGGCCCTCTCATTATATGAAAATACCGTCAATTGAAGGCGGTATAAATTCAACTCATGAAAGGCATATGCCAACAAACACTTCATGGCTTCCTTCCCATAACCATTGCCCCAGGCCTGTTCGTCTCCAATTGAAATGGAAACCCATCCGACACGATGCGTCCATAGGATCCCGTCCAATTCGACAAAGCCTATGATTCTCCCATCATTTTTTAGGCGTATGGCAAATCGAAAAGCATTGTCTTCAGAAACCACCATCCATTTTTTTGCCTCTTCCTCTGATTTTGGTTTATGGGGGAGAGCATCGAATAATCTCTGAAGCTCTTCATTTGAATTCCATTCTCGTATGGCCGCAAGATCTTCATCCTGAAATCCTGAAAGATAAATTCTTGTACCTGTTAATAACCGTTTCATTCTCACTTCACCTCGACGTATGTATTTCGAGGCGTTTCTCTCCGATTCCTTTATTGCACTTGAAAAAGTTTTATGATCAGGAGAGATCATTGATCGATTCTGAAACCAATCTTTGACTCTTTCCATGTACATCTCCCTTTGGATGGTTGCTTTCATGATAGATGGCGGGGTTACAAATGAGTTACAGTAAAGGAACCTAGCTTCCACATTAAAAAAAGAGCCTGGAAGATTCCAGGCCCCGTGTTGCTTACCAGATCATTTCCGCCCATTCAGGGTGGTCAATGAATGGATTTCGGTTTCCTTGATATTGTTCGAAAATGATATCGTTGCGTCGGATTTCCCTTTCATCTACAGGGTCCTGTTCATTCCATTGCAGAAGAACGGACATTTTCCCGTGATAAGGGGCACTTCCATTGTTCACGTTGTTATTGATCTCTAAATCCAGTTCCCCGCTGTCCCCTTCATAGCGGACTGCCATGTAGAAAATCATACGGGCGACGTCCCCTTTTACTTCATCCCGTGGCTCCCAGGAATCCCCATCATAATAGTTGCCTGGCGCTTCACCATGCTGAGTCCCGCCATTATCAAAGTCAAGATTACTTCTTGTAGAATTGACCGTTACATCTGTCGGTCTCAAATGATGAAGGTCCGTCCCTGGTCCCTGAGCTGTTCCAAAGTCCCCGTGGGATTTCGCCCAGACGTGTTCCCGGTTCCAATCGTTGATTCCACCGCCGTTTGTCGATTTGGATTGGGAACGGCCTGAGTATAGGAGGATCACGTTATTCGGGTTGTTCGGATCTTCGTCTGTATTTCGAAGTGCACCCCATACATCACTGTAGGAAAGAGTTTGATGATCATCAATGATGTTATGTAGTGCTGTCTTTAAAGAAGATCCTGTTTTCCCTTCAGCCGAGTTGTAATATTCCTCATAGGATGGTGGATCGGTTGGGTCGGTTGGAGGATCAGTCGGATCAGTCCCTCCATCTTCCACTGATTCAAATGCTGACGTAGACTTCACTCCCGGATGAGAGAAATAGGCCGTTAAACTGCCCGTCACTTTAATTTTTTCACCCATTAGACCCGGGTTACTTTGCAATCCAAAGTTTGAACGGTAAGAAGATGGAATTTGAACATAAACCATCTCATCCGTATTGGATTCAGACGGGGAATCCGCCAAGGCAAGTGCGTAATCGTTTGGAAAGTTACCCGTGACAACGGATGACGTAGAGGTCGGCTGCCCGACCACATACCCTTCCACTGACTGAGTGGAACCATCTTGATTGGATAATGCCTGATCAACAGTGAATGGCGAACTCCATGTCCCATTTCCCGCTGCACTCATTTGACTTGGAGATACTTGACCACACGCAATCATAAAAATAATTAAAATTGAAAAAATGCTGATGAACTTTTTGTTTACATCCTTCAAATCGCTTCTCCTCCTCTAAATATAACTATACATTTAGCGTACATTACACATTGTCAAAATAGGGTAAATTTTGTGTAAATGCTTGAAAATGAGTCTATTATCATAGGGTTGTTATTGGCGTTGGGGGGCTAGACGTTCTTTCCGTAATGGGTGCGGGTCTTCCTCCCCCACTACAAATCCCACAAAAAAGCACTAGCCCATCCAGAGCCAGCACTTCCTCTTCTTACATCCCTTCAACCAATACCGTAGCGCCCATGCCACCACCTACACATAATGACGCAATTCCTTTTTTCAATTCACGACGCTTCAATTCATGCAGTAAAGACACAACAAGTCGTGCACCTGTGCAGCCGACTGGGTGACCGATACTGATTCCGCTGCCATTGACATTCACTTTCTCACGATCCAGGCCCAGCTCTTTTTCAACAGCTAAATACTGGGCTGCGAATGCTTCGTTGATTTCAAATAGATCAATATCATCCAAAGACCAATTTTCTGTTGTATGTAAACCTTTGTGAATAGCGGGCACGGGTCCTATCCCCATCACTTTTGGATCGACGCCTGCTACGGAATATCCAACGATTCTTCCCAAAGGCTGAAGTCCTCTTCGTTCAGCTTCTTCTTCACTCATGAGAATCAGTGCCGCCCCTCCATCATTCAGGCTTGAAGAATTCCCGGCAGTGACCGTGCCGCTTTCCCGGAATGCCGGCTTTAATTTCTGCAGTTTTTCTACCATCAATCCAGCTCGTGGGCTTTCATCTTTATCAATGACCTTCTCTCCTTTTCGTTCCTTCACTGTAAGAGGAACGATTTGAGAATCGAAGTGCCCATTTTCCATTGCCGTCATTGCGCGCTCATGGCTTAATACTGCATACTCATCCTGCTCTTCACGGGAAATCGAGTGAATTTCCGCCAGGTTCTCAGCTGTTTCCCCCATCATCATGCCGTGAATGGGATCTTCAAGGACTTCCCAAACCGAATCACGAATTTCTCCATGTTGCAGTCTTTGACCGAATCGGTGCTGCTTCAAAATATATGGACTGGAGCTCATCGCTTCCACCCCGCCTGCCAGCACAATATCAGATAATCCTGTTTGAATTTGCATGGCTGCTGAAATGATGGCCTGCATTCCACTGGCACATTGGCGCTGGATCGTATAACCCGTGGTCGTGTCATCAAACCCGGCCAGTAATGCGGCTGTTCTTGCTGTATTTGGCTGATCGGTCCTTTGAATACAATGCCCGAGGATCACTTCATCAATATCACTTGCCGACAGCCTACTTTCTCTAGCTGCTTCTTTCATAACGGGGACAATCAAATCCGTTGGGAGCAGATCCTTGAATGTTCCTCCAAATGCCCCAACCGGAGTACGCATAGCCGCTGTGATCACTACATTCCTCATCTTGTCACTTCCCTTTCCTGTCTAAATTACATCATGATGCCGCCATCTACATGGAGGACGGTTCCATTCACATAGTCACTGTCTTCCGATGCCAGATACAAATATGCTTTCGCGATATCATCCGGTTTTCCTAATCTTCCAAGGGGGATCATCGCTTTCATTTGCTCGATGACCTTTTCAGGAACAGCTGCCACCATACTCGTTTCGGTGAATCCGGGCGCGACTGCGTTCACGTTGATCCCTTTGCGTCCCAACTCTTTCGCCCAGGTTTTCGTCATCCCCACAACCCCCGCTTTTGCTGCAGCATAGTTGGTTTGACCGACATTTCCGTATACCCCGCTTACTGAAGATGTGTTTATGATTTTCCCTTTTCCATTTTCAATCAAATAGGGGAGAACCGCTTGGGTACAATTAAACACACCTGTTAAATTCACATCCAGCACCTTTTGAAAATCTTCCTCCGATAACTTATGAATCATGCCATCTCTTGTGATTCCAGCGTTGTTAATTAAAATATCGAGCTTGCTGAACTGTTCAATTACTCCCTTGACAAAGGCATCTACGGAAGAACGGTCTGCTACATCTCCCTGAAAGAAGGCCGCTTTACCTGTACCAAGTTCATTGAGCCCACTGGCTTTTACTTCACCGACTTCCTGATTGAAGTCCACCAGGGCAACATTACATCCTTCTTTTATAAATAATTCTGCTGCCGCATATCCAATCCCGTTCGCAGCACCTGTGATAAGGGCAACTTTCCCTTCCAGTCTCATGCGAATTCCTCCTTTGCTTGCAAAAACGATTGTATTGCCTTTAACAATTGATCTAAATCATCGATGAGGGGTGAATGCCCACTGTTCTTTAATTCAACAAAAGTAGCGGTTTCTCCTATATCTTCGACAATTTCCTTGTCGTTTCTTTTGTGATTACTTAATCCCTGTCTCATGAAGTCGGTCAGACGTACCTCCTCCTCTTCTTTTGTAAGGAAAAGATCACTTTCTGTTATCTCAAGCAATAGTCGGGATATTTTCAGCTGTTTCTTTGGACGCCTAATATATGTATCCTTGACAACAGGCGGCACAAACTTGGTTTCAATGATTGGTATTTCTATTGTCACACTACCACCGTCAAAAAGATCGAATTTTCTTACTATTCTACCATATTTATATGGATCACAGGAGGATAACTAGTACATACTGAAGAATCTTCCGCAAAAAAAGAATGCTGTTCATATATTGAACAGCATTCCCATAACTTTAGTTCCTGAATTGTATATCCCATTCGTTGATAGGCCAGTAACGAAGATCCACTTTTCCTACAATCTGTTCCCGATCTATAAACCCAAAGTAGCGACTATCCATGCTTCCCCGACGATTGTCTCCAAGAACGAATACTTTGCCTTCGGGAACCGTTTGCTCATCCGTGATTTCTTCAAGGGTAAAGTCTCCAGTCAGTTTGTTGCCGATGAACTCCTGCTTGAACTTTTCTAAATAAGGTTCAGGATAGTACTCTCCGTTAACATATAACTTATCATCTTTATAAACGACCTTATCACCTGGCAGTCCAATGATTCGTTTCACATAATCCTCGTTCTCATTTGCATGAAAGACAACAACATCAAAGCGATCCAAGTCTCCAATATGATAACCGATTTTATTCACAACAAGTTTATTTCCATCCTGTAGTGTCGGCATCATCGATTCACCTTCGACTACATAGTTGGAGAAGAGAAAGGTTCGAATGATAATAAAGATGATCAGTCCAATCCCCAAGGCTTTAATCCATTCGAGTCCTTCTCTTTTTACCTCTTCTCTCAATTTGATTCCTCCTGCTTTTTCCGTTCAATTCGTTGGTCTATTTCCATTTTCTTATTCAGATGTATCTCAATTCGTTTCCCTACAAACCATAGGACAAAAATAATGGCTGCAACGATTACAGTACGTATTGGTTGTCTTACTAATGATATAATATCATATCCGATAAAGCTTATGGTGAAAATCATCACCATTTTCCCCGTAACTACAGCGAGCATATATTGAGCGATACTGATCGACGACAATCCCGCCACCACATTCACCACGGCAGACGGCGTAAATGGGAAGCATAATAGAATGAACAACGGGCCAAACCCATGCTTGTCTACCCATTTCGTCAATCGCTTCACTTGGCGGTTCTTTCTCAGGATGCGAAAGAATCGTGTTTCCCCATATCTTCGTACCAACAAGAATACAATAAGAGCTCCAAGCGTAGCGCCAATCCAAGAAAACAGAAATCCCCACCATAACCCGAAGGCATTCGCATTGGCCGTCACAAACACAACCAGGGGCAGGAAAGGAAGAAATGCTTCCAACAGCGGCAGCAGGATCCCTGGTATCGGTCCAAATGAACGATACTGCTGAATCAGGTCCATCATATTTTCAAGTGTAAACCAGGCTTTAATCTTATTTATATCCATATTATATGTTTCCCCTTAAACGACCATGAACAAATAAACTCATTTCGTGATATCGTTACTTATATTTTCATCATATCACACTAAATCAGGATTTCCATATTGTTATCTCTTGGGTCGTTTTATTAATATAACTTTGCCTAATGAGGGATAATGTAAACGTGCTGTGGTGGGTATTTTTTGCGGTGGGTTGTGGAATAGGCTTTGGATTGGAATTGACTCATGCGTTCTAACAAAAAGCTGCCATCCCCATCCAGGAATGACAGCTCTCACCTCTATAAATGCTCCCCAAACCAATCAACAATCTCTTGTAATCTTGCTTCCCTCAAAGAAGGCTTTCCGGTCCTGGACAGATTATGATTGGATTCTGGAAAACGTACGAATCTCACCTCTTTCTTCTCTCGCTTTAATGCGATAAATAGTTGTTCCGCCTGCTCAATCGGACAACGGTAGTCCTTTTCGCTGTGAAGTATTAATAGGGGCGTGTCCATATTCTTCACATACGCAAGGGGTGAATGCTTCCAAAGGGTTTCGATGTCACCAAGATCGCTTTGAATTTGCCATTCTGAAAAATAGTAGCCGATATCACTCACTCCGTAAAAACTGATCCAATTGCTGATGGAGCGCTGGGTTGCCGCCGCTTTAAACTTGTCGCTGTGACCGATGATCCAGTTGGTCATGAATCCTCCGTAGCTTCCACCGGTCACACCCAAGCGGGTTTCATCAATAAACGGAAATTCCTCCAGGGCATACTCGACTGCTGCCATGATATCCTCATAATCCCCGCCGCCGTAATCGCCTCTTACGGCATCCACGAATTCTTGTCCGTAGCCATGGCTTCCTCTTGGATTCACATATAAAACAGCATATCCTTTACTTGCCAGCACCTGAAATTCGTGAAAGAAAGTGTTCCCATACATGGTGTGTGGGCCCCCATGTATTTCGACGATAAGTGGATACTTCTTTCCTTCCTCATAACCGACTGGTTTCATGATCCAGCCTTGTATAGGCCAGTCTTTCGCACCCATGTACATAAACGATTGGGGAGAAGACAATTCACGTTTCCCCAGCAGGTCTCCGTTCAGACTGGTTATTTCCGTCAGCTCACCACTAGGAACATGAAGAATATATAATTCACCAGGTTCGGTCGGTTTGCTCATGGCAACGAGCATCACTTGTCGAGTTGAATCGAAGTCGAATCCGTATACATGCTGTTCTTCCTGCAGCAGTGCAGGGTAGATGGCCCCTTCAATATGAGCGTAATAAAGAACTGTGTTCCCTGCATCAGACGCCAGGAAATAGAAGCTTTCATTATCCTTTGACCATAAAATCCCCGTTTGTGATGAACCTTGGATGCTGTCGCTATTAATATAGTCTCCTACGGGCAAATCCATGCCTTCTGTCAGGCAGATGGCATGTCCAGTTTCAAAATGATACAGCCACACCTTATTATGTGTCGCATTCTCATATTCACGTCCATGCCCCATGTAGGCAAGATGCTTTCCGTCGGGAGACCAGGCTGCTCCTCCATAGTAACCCGATTCTTTATTAATCTTTTTATATTCATTCATTTCAAGGTGAAAAATAAATAAATCAGACTGGAAGGAGAAATCTTTGTCTTTCGTTCTGTCCACTGAAAACGCGATGTGCTTTCCATCGGGAGACCAGGAGTGAAGAGCGTAATCATGGACATCATCCGTGACTCTTCTCATTTTTTTCGACGCCACGTCCACCACTACTATTTGCGAGTAGCAGTTATCATCGAATCCTCGGTCGTCACTTTTATATTTCATGCTTGTGGTAACGTATGGCTTTAATATCTCTTCTTCGCCTTCATTTTTTTCAAACGTCTCCCCCTTTTTAAGCCGGAGCGAGACTGCAATTTTCTCACCGCACGGAGACCAGACTGGATTTGAAACGTCTTTTTGGTAATCTGTCAGCTGTTCTGCTTCCCCTCCATCCCGGTGGATGAGGTATAGTTGATTCACACCGGAGCGATTCGAGACAAAGGCGATCTTTCTACTATCAGGTGACCATCTGGGAGTTGAAATTTTTTGTTCTCCGAAAGTCCATTGGCGAGTGGTCTTATCTTGCAGACGAATGCTATGTAAGGTTGAGAAATACTCATTTCTTTCTTCACACATGATGGTTTTGACATAAACGGCTTCATCTCCACTTGGTGACAATCTTGGATCTGATAAGGCCCTTAACTCATAGAGATCGTGGATTTCGATTCCTTTATTCATGTTCCGGCACCTTCCTTTCTTCTATTCTCTTTATTATTTCGACGTCAGAAATACTTTTCCCTTTATGGATAAAAATCCGATCTGCCCTTCATAATAGAAACAAATTCAAATTCTACAACTTTCGCTATTGAAAGTAAATCGAATTCCACGTAAAATAAAAACACGAACATTCGTTCTATACTAAAGTGAAAAGGAGTCTTTTCATATGACAAGAATCCCGGAGAACGACAGGAACATATTAGAACAGGCCATATATTTACCGATGGTGCTGACGATTTTGAATCGTGATCTGCAAATCGTAGACAGCAGCCCGTTTAAATTAAAACGACCGTATTTAGAAATGATTGAGGAGACGATGAAGGTCATCCAAGGAGAACTCGCTCATGTCAAAAAGTACATGAGGACCAATAAGATGAAGGTAGAGCGAATTCAATCAGACGAAGCCTTTACAATGTATATGTTTCTGTATAAGGGTTATGAGGAGCACCATAATTACTTTAATCCGCGCCTTCGAAACCGCGTGGAGGATTTAATGAGACATTATTTGTATCGCCGATTCCTGGAATCGAAAACAGATACAACAAAAGAAGCGTGATTCATCTCACGCATCGTTTTTTTTGATATTTCGGTTAAGGTAAAACGTTTTGATATTACTCATTTCAGTTTGAACCTTCGTATTATATTTACTTTCCATTTCCGCGACACGCTGTGTGTAAGCGATTCGCAAGTCAGATGTACGAAGCATTTGATTTTCAAAGGAACTGTAAGAAATGGGAACCATGCAGGACTCATTGTTTTGAAGAAAGACCCGTGTTGATCCATTTGTCGAGCGTTCATACCCGCGAACATGTGAATGGGAAATCCAGGCGCATTCTTGCTTGACAGGAGATGATGTTGGAAATAGATAAATGGACATCTGAGGATTCACCATGATGGGAGCTTTGTAGATGATACCCGTAAGTCTTTTGGTGCCTTCTTTTCTTCCTTCATAGGAGGAACCAAAGAATTCACAGCTCTTCTTTAAAATATCGAACGGTTTAAATGGGGAGATTAGTACGTCATCTACCTCTATGATTTTGGTAAATGTCCTGGCACCGTACTCAATTGGCTGCAGGATCATCGTATGGGGATTCACTTCATATTCTTCTATAATTCGAGATTTTTCTCTCATTTCATCGCCTCCATTTACATTTTTCACCAAAATAATACCATAAATTTCGAGGGTTGTCTCGCATATTTTTAAAAATTCTGAAATTAACAATACGCTATTCTGTTAAGGGTAAAAAATTATCAGAATATTTAATTTTTTGGTTGAATTTTTACTACTTACCCCATATACTAATAAAAAGAATTCAGGGGTGACCGTATATGGAAAACAAAAAGTCCTATACCGAAATGATGAAAGCTTCTGCCATGACCCGTAAGAAAGCCGCTGAGAGAAGTGTGATGGAGATCTATATCGACATGGTGCTGCATGAAAGCCTTCTGATGACGCGCAAGACAAAACTCCTGACAGACATTGACGCCGCCCTGGATAAGAAAAATAAACCTCTGTTCATGAAATTATCAAAAGAATTAAACGAACTAAACCTAAGCTACGGATAATAAATATAGCTGACTCTATACATGAGTCAGCTATTCCTTTTTTAATGGACGGGCCATTGGTCCCTCCATTTATGCATGACTTCAATTCAAATAGTAAACCCTATAGCTAACCTATACACTTTGGAGCGAATATGATGATCCTGCTAATAAAAGTACTTGTCCTCTACTTAATTACCATTGCCGCTATGCGACTGATGGGAAAATCCACAATTGTACAAATGACTCCCTATGATCTTGTGGCGATTATTATCGTTGGGACCATTGCCTCTGAACCACTGATCTCCACGGAATTCTGGCCAACCATCTCGGCTCTCGTCATTTTAGTCGGGCTTCATGTACTGTTCTCATTCCTGACCCTAAGTCAATGGGGGAATCGCTTCTTCTTGGGAGAACCCACCTTATTAATTAAAAATGGGGAGATATTAGAGGATAATCTGGAGAAATCCAAGATCTCGCTGATTCAATTAACCTCCATTCTACGCTCTCAAGGTTACCCGAAAATTTCAGATGTGGACTACGCCATGCTCGAGCCGATCGGTGAAGTAAGCGTCATTCCTAAGGTGGAAAACACCCCTGTTACCGTCCAACATCTCAACCTTAAAATCGATGACGAAGGATTGCCGATTTCAGTGATTGTGGATGGTAAAATCCAAACGCGGAACCTGAAGCTTCTTGGAAAATCAACAGAATGGCTGGAAACTCAACTAACCAACTCCAACCTTCATCATAAAGACGTGATTTTCGCTTATATGACAGAGAAAGCCAAAAACCTGATTATCAGTAAAAGAGAAAAAGCCTAGTCTCTCTACTCGGGACCAGGCTTTTCCTTTTTTATTCTTCTTTTTTCTCCACTTCGTACTGTTCCAACATGGAAAGTCGCTCAAGCATGGTCGGATGACCGTAACGGAAAATCTTCACAAGTAAAGGCGGATTGACCTGAGATAATCCAACCTTCGATAACTTTTGGAAAGATGAGATGGCGGCTTCTTTATCGCCCGTCATTTCTATTGCGTATCGGTCAGCTCTCGTTTCCTGGTAGCGGGAGATCCAGTTACTAAGGGGACTGACAGTAAACAGGAGCATGGACGTAATCATCAAGAACAGAGGTAATGAGCTCAAGTTCGAAACGTTCGATACTTTCATGTCCTCCTTATGATTGGCGACGATACCTCTCATCAGCTTAGCTGTCAAGAATAACCCAAAGAAGGATAAAATCAGGTAGATGGCAATGCCGATATAGATGTGCTTCTCCACATAGTGAGCCATTTCATGGGCCATCACAAACAGGATTTCCTTGTCCGTTAATTTTTCAAGGGTGGTATCCCAAAGTACAATCCGGGAATTGGATCCGACTCCGGTTACATAAGCATTAAGTGAGTTCGTTTTCTCCGACATGTCGACTTCAAATACGTGGTCCGTTGGAATGTTTGCCTTGTCGGCAAGTGTCAGGATTTGTTCCTCTAACGCTTTATCCTTCAGTGGATAGAAGTCGTTATATAGCGGGTCGATCAAAACCGGCTGCACGAACATCATGAAAATCGTAAAGGGTACCGACAATGCCCATGCCGCTAACCACCAGCGCTGCTTGAATCGTTTCATCAATCCATATAACACCGATACAATGATGAACATGAGGAGGTAATTCACCCAGAAATCCGTGATTTCATCCTTCATCCATATGGAGAACGTCTGGGTGGAAATATTGTAGCTCTTCGAAATGCTATACGAAATGTACTGCAGTGGAAAAATCGCCAGGAATGAAGCAATCGATAACCAGAACAAATAAATGGCCGTTTGCAGGAAACCATTTTTCACCGTTCCCCTCGCCCACTTCTCAAACACACGCGAGACCCCGAGAATTAGGATCAGGAAATAAAACAACCATTCGTAAGGAGTGGATAAGAAAAACAGGAGATTCTTGATTTTCGAGAAATCCTCACTCAGCATGATTTCTTTATCATTCATAAAGGTGTCCGGATCAGCACTGCTTCCATTGTACATGTCGGGCAAAGTAGAATCCGCCAAGAAGAATAAATACACATATAGAAACATGCCTAATAGCAAATAAGCCAGTATCGAACGAAGTGCCCATTTTTTAGCCAACATATTTCCTCCCTTCTCTTCTTCTTACTATATGTAATACCCTGTCCAAAGATTTAGAACCTAAACACATGTCAGTTAAAGTGCCGGGCTTGATGTGGAAAATGTTTATCTGCCATTCTGGGGATTTACGTGCCATATTATAAATTTAACTGCCGTATTTTCATTATATCTGCCATTTTAAAGATTTATCTGCCATTCTTCAACATTTGTCATACCTCAGGAACACTCAGCACCTTTCCTTCTAATAAAAAAAAGCCACGACCCGAATCGAGGCTTACATCAAGAATACCGAATATAAAGACAGAACAGAAATCGCCCCAATCACCACAAGGATGACGTTAGCACCCAGAAAGGCGATGACAAATGCAGCTGCCGTACCGATAGCTCCAAACATAAGATTTCCCTCTTGAATCAACAAGATGCTTGGAAAAATTAAAGCACCCAATACGGCGAAGGGAACATTCTTTAATACTCCTTGAAGAAATGGAGGCAGTTCTTTTCCTTTAAATACGAGGAAAGGAAGCATTCTGGGAATATACGTGACAATTGCCATACCGATGATCATCAAAACAATCGCGCTATTCATACGATCTCGCTCCCCCCTTCATCATGACCACCAATTCCACAATCACGGCTGAAACGAGGGTAGCAAGTACAATCGACCATCCGTTTGAAAGGTTCGTCGTGAAAAGCAGGATGCTATTCAATGCACCGGCTACTACGGCTAAAAACGTGACCTTCACACTTTTTTTCATAGAAGGAACGAGGAGTCCCACAAACATGGCATATAGAGCGATCGTCATGCTCGCTTGTAGAAATTCGGGAAGTATTTCCCCGATGAAGTAGCCGACACCAGAATTCACGACCCAGCTCCCGTATGAAATGAGCATCACTCCTACCGCAAAACCCGTTCTTACTTTGCCATCTTTGACGCTGATGACCGTGAAGGTTTCATCCGTAATCCCAAACGCATAAAAAAGCTTTTTAAACAAACGGTCTTCCTCGAGCTTTTCACTTAAAGAAGCCGACATCAGGAAGTGACGGATGTTTACGATAAACGTTGTAAGAATGATCTCAATGATACCTGTACCAACCGCAATCAGACTCAGCGATATGTATTGGGCAGCCCCCGCAAACACGAGCATGCTCATCAGTACCGTTTCCGTGACCGTGAGGCCGGTTGTACGTGCCAACAACCCAAAGGTTAACGCAACAGGCATGTATCCGATGGCAATGCTGAGTCCTCCCTGCAGACCAAGACGAAAATCACTCACTTTTTTCGTTGAAATCAGTGCCTCCATCCTCTCACATCCTTTATAATAGAAGTAATTTACTATTTTAATTTTTTGTTAATTTATTATATTATACATATAGACGTTATAGTATACAAGAGGAGTTTTTAACATGGAAAATTTCCCGATTCAAATTGGAGATAATATACGAAAGATCCGCAGGGAGCGTGGCTTCAGCCTTGAACAGATGGCAGAGCGCACCGGTGTAAGCAAGGCGATGATCGGTCAGATTGAACGTGGTGATTCGAATCCGACGGTCGCTATTCTATGGAAGATCGCCAATGGCTTGAAGGTATCCTTCTCTTCACTGATTGAAAAGCCAGGCAATCAAGTATCGATCATTCATTATCAAGACGTTCAGCCTGTTCTTGAAGATAACGGAAACTACATCGTTTATCCCATATTCCCCTTCGATCCCCTGAAAAAATGGGAAAGCTACCGGGTAGAAATGAAGGCTGGCTGCTCGTATCGTAATGAAGGGCATACGAAGGGGGTAGAGGAATACATCACGGTGCTGTCAGGTAAGATTGCCCTTAAAATCGGCGAAGAAACCTATGAGCTGACAGAAGGAAGTTCGATTCGTTTTGCCGCTGACTCCGGGCATGAATATGTAAATGATTCAGGAGAAACAACTGTGTGCCAGATGGTTATTTATTATGGTGGTGAATAATCCCCCAAAAAAATCCTGCATGTGACACGACATGCAGGATTTTTCAAACTATCCAGCTAGCAAAATGTATCCTTCGGTTTCGGCACTGACAATCCGAACATCGGACGAAGATAAAGTGCCAGGAACGTACCCCCAAGGGCAAGGATCCCCCAAATATAACCGTGAAGACTGAAGGACGCAATCCCTCCGAAGTAAGCCCCTATGTTACATCCGAATGCTAAACGGGCACCATATCCCATCAGCAGCCCACCAACGACGGACGCCATGGCATTTTTCCCAGTGATTTTATTAAAACGGAACAGGCCTCCTGCAGCAGATGCAAGAAATGCTCCAAGGATGACACCGAAGTTTAAGACCGTTGTGGAATCAGCAAAGATCGATGCTTGAAGAACTTCAGCATTGGCTCCTGTCCAGTAGCCCCAGCTTGCGACGTCGACCCCGAACATTCCGGCAATCTTTGATCCCCATAGAGCAAAGGCAGAAGTGATTCCCCAAGGATTCCCTCGTGTCATGAGAGTAAGAGCATTTAACACAGCCAATACAATCGCTGCTGCCATAAGGGGCCAAGATCCACGTAAAATCCGTTTCCATCCTTTTCCCGTTGGAAGTGTCGCCATGCGGGGAGGGTTTTTCTTCTTCTCCACCCGCAGTGTAATCCACGCAATGAAGCCAAAGAATAAAATCGAAACGACCCATGCCCCAAAATAACCTAATCCGGTAGAGGTCGCTAATGAAATAGGTTTAAAGGACGGCAATTCCTCTGTCCAAAATGGAAGATGATAGGCTCCGACTGTGGCACCGACAATAAAGAATAGTAATGTGATAAACATAACAGAGCGACCGCCGCCGATTGCGTAAAGGGTACCTGAAGCACAGCCTCCTCCAAGCTGCATGCCAATTCCGAACAGGAAAGCACCAACGAGTAGGCTGAAACCTACGGGTGATACATAACCTGCCGCTTCACCCCCAAAGAATGTGTACCCTGTCGCAAGGATCGGAGCAAACAGCGTTACGGCAACGGCAAGCATCACCATATGTGCCCGCAGTGCCTGCCCGTTCCCTACAGACATCACTCTGCGAAAAGCAGAAGTGAATCCGAATCGTGCATGAAATAATGTATATCCTAATAGCAGCCCTAGCACAAGTAACACGGTTTGGGCAACGTCTTGTGTAAAGAGTAAATAAAGCCCAAGAATCACTGTAACGATTAAACCGCCAGCCACTAAAGATGTCTGTGGTGGGTTCAATTCGATACTCGCTTTCTCTGGGCCCTTTTGTTCATTAATCGGTTGAACATAGCCAGCCATAAATAATCCTCCTTAATCTTATTGAATTGGTTGGAATTTATTTTACAATAGTAATAGATTCGAAGGCAGTTGTCAAAAAGATAGACTTCCACTTACTTTCTTCTATTTAAAAAGAGGGACAAAAGTGTTTTAGTCTAAATAAAACCCGAACAAGTCTGCTTCCTAGAAGGCAGAATTGTTCGGGTTTATTATTTATTTCGGTACATTTGATTTTAGCTGTTTCCAGCGGTTGATTGGAGTGCAAGGAGAAGACTCCTGCGGGAAAAGTAGCTTATGTGAGATCCCGCAGGCTTGCCGAGGAGGCTCGCGGGCTACCCGCGGAAAGCGTAGTCTTGCACGGAAATCATTAGCGGCATTAAGAACCTACACTTTCTATTGTTCGTCTTTAAATCGAGGCATTTTAGTTTTGTCCCAGCCTTACGCTTCTATAAGGATACAAGAGCCAACATAATCGGGATCGTCACAATGCTCATAAGTGTAGTGACAAGTGTACTTGTCGACACTAAATCAGGTTCTGTATTGAACTGCAATGAAAACATAGTAGTATTAGCAGCAGTCGGCATGCTTGCCAAAATAATGAGAATCGATCCCAACATGGTAGAAATAGGCAGGAAAGACACGACGACCATAGCTATGATGGGTGAAGCTACCATTCTCGTGATCACAATAAAGGAAAGGGCACCTCTTTCCACCTTCTTCCCTCCCAATGTCGCTAATTGCATCCCTAACACCACCATAATCGTAGGAATCGTTGCCTGGGAAATCAGATCAATGGTCTGACTCATAAACACCGGCACATCAAGATGAAACAATTGAAAGCCCAATCCAAGAAAAGCACCATGCAGAATGGGCATCTTGACGATCTTCATCCAGATTTCGCTCGTTTCCCTCTTTTTATCACTGCCACTGACAGCATAATAGAGACCGATTGTATTCATAAGAAATGACTGTATAACCATCATAATGACCGCATAGCGAAAACCGAGCTCACCGAAAGCGAATAGGATGATCGGTACTCCATAGTTGCCGCTGTTCATGAATACCCCGGATAGAATCATGGCCGACACTTTCGGTTTTGAATAGTTTCTAAACTTAGCCACTATTTTAATAGAAACAATCAAAATCGCACAAAGCGCGATACAAAAGAGAAAAATATAAAGATAATCCAAATTCAGTTCATTCTCGTGAAAGGTCTTGAATGCAAGAAACGGATACATTAAGTAAATAGCCATCTTCGAAATCGAATTGATCTCGAAACCAAGTTTCTTTTGGCCGATATATCCAACAGCAAAGACCAGTAATGCAGGCAGTACAATCAATATTACGTCCATTTACGTCACCACAATCTATTAAAATGAAAGATAGGCTTGACTGGTAGAGTCAAGCCTAAGTGTACCATATTTACAACAGAGGGATAATTAATCCGGCTAACAGCAGGATCAATGCGCCGCCTAATCGGGAAGAGATTTGAGCGAAAGGCATAAGCTCCATTCGTTTCGATGCTGACAACACGGCAACATCCCCTGTTCCTCCCATATTCGCCATGCATAGTCCTGCGGTGATCGCTGCTTCAATCGGGTAAAATCCAACCACTTTCCCAAGGATCGCCGCTCCGATGATCGCACCTAAAACGACTCCGAATACGGTCAAGATATATTGAAGTGTCAACGCTGCAAGAACAGTATCTAAGTCGGTGTACGCGACACCGATCCCAAATAATAAAGCGAACGTCCAGTTGCTTGCAACAAATTGATACCACTGACTGGCTCCCTCTACGACGTTTTGAGGAATCATGTTTGAAATCTTCGCTGCAGCCACAAGAATGATCATGATGGCGTATGGATGAAGGGGAAGAACGGATCCCAGTAATGTTCCAACAGTGAAGAATGTCAGGGCAGCGAGTAAGCCTACCCCCATCTTTTCAATATTATACTTCTGCTTTGTTTTTTCGTAGGTAAAACCTTTCATAAGCTGACCGTTTCCACTTAGGGACGGTACTTTTTTTCCAATAATATCAAGAACCGATGCTAAAATGATGGCAAATACATTCCCTAATGCCAGTGCCGGCACGAGCATTGAAATATAATAGCTCGGATCATTCCCCATCATCTCTGAATAGATTTGGCTCATGGGAACGGCTCCCGCTCCCATTCCACCACCCATGATCGGCATCGTAATAACAAGCACAGCCTCTTGCAGCGTAAAGCCAACAAGAGATCCAAAAATCCCGGCAACAATCACGGCTCCCGCTACCGCTCCGAAAATCGGAAGGAAATAGCGAAGTCCCACTTTAACCAATACCTTTGAATTCATTCCTAAGATACTTCCCGTAATTAATGCAGCAATATAGAAATTCAAAAATCCGCCTGATTTCATGAAGTCGGTCATGGACGTGACGGTGGCTTCCGGAAGTAAACCTGAGTAAACCATAAAAGCAGATCCAAAGATTGCAATGATGGCACCCCCGCCAAGGAATGTTTTCACGATCGGCGTACGGTCTCCTATCCATCCAAATAATTCACCGAGGACCATCATGACGAGAAGGCTTCCGATCATGCCCCCTGGAAGGTTCCCTGTATACAAGCTAGCTAACGTGATTCCCGTAAAGACCAGGAACCAAAGGATCGGCATATTAAAGATCTGAAGCGATCGATTTTCCGTAAGAGTCACATTTTCTTTTGTCTTCTCATTTTCATATGAGAGTGTTGTTGCTGCTTGTCCCATCTTGTTCATCCCCTTTGTCGTTTTAATAATTACGAAACTGAACTGTTTGCCTTGCTTTTCTTACATGCAATCTTTCGCACGGATTCCCCTACTTTTTCTGCCACACGGGAATCAAGCGCCTTCGGAATAATATATTGAGGGTTCAATTCAGAAGAGCTGATCACATCGGCTATGGCATAGGAAGCAGCCAGTTTCATTTCCATTGTAATGTCCTTTGCTTTCGCATCCAGGGCACCCCTGAATATACCAGGGAAAGCGAGAAGATTATTGACCTGGTTCGGATAATCCGATCTCCCCGTCCCCACTACTGCTGCGCCAGCTTCCAATGCTTCCTCCGGATAAATTTCAGGTATCGGATTGGCCATGGCAAACACAATCGGCTGCTCATTCATCATTTTAATATACTCTTTCTTGAGGGCTCCAGGTCCCGATACACCGATAAATACATCTGCCCCTTTTATCGCATCCGATAATTCACCGCGTACCCCTAACAGGTTCGTGCGTGAAGAAATATCCTCTTGGGTAGTATTCATCCATTTCTCCCCTTTGCACAGGACACCTTCTAAACTTACGAGAGTAATATCTTCATAACCTGCAAATAAAAGGAGTTCCGCAATCGCGATTCCGGCTGCCCCCGCCCCATTGATGACAATTTTCACTTTCTTATATGATTTGTTTACGACCTTCAGCGCATTTACTAATGCGCCTAGGACGACAATGGCTGTACCATGCTGGTCATCATGGAATACCGGAATATCCAACTCTTTCTTTAACCGTTTTTCAATTTCAAAGCAGCGCGGCGCTGAAATGTCCTCCAGATTTATCCCTCCAAAAGAAGGGGACAAGGCTTTAATGATCGTGACGATTTCATCTACATCCTTCGTATCCAGACTAAGAGGGAAGGCATCTATACCGGCGAACTTCTTAAACAACATGCTTTTTCCTTCCATGACCGGGATCGCGGCTTCCGGACCGATATCACCAAGACCCAATACAGCTGTACCGTCTGTGATGATGGCCACCATGTTTCCTTTCGATGTCAGCGTATTGGCCTGTCGGGGATCCTCGGCTATCGTCTTACATACATCGGCGACACCAGGTGTATAGACAAGACTGAGATCTTCTTCAGATGAAATATCAATCTTACTGACCACTTCAATTTTCCCTGCATGGGATTCATGTATGGATAAAGCTTCTTCCTTTAAATTCTTTCGAGTCATCCAATCGCTCCTAACGTAATCGCTTACAATGTATACCCATCATATGAAAACGCTTTATCCTTTCATAGATTATGAAACTATTGTTTGACTTTTGAAATTAAAAAAAGCAGCCGGATGGGCTGCTTACAAATAGCTTTGAATTCGTGAGCTATTCAGTTTGTTCCATCTATATTGATAGACAGGCCTTCCGATACCGTAGATCAGGGTTTCATCCACCACGCCGATATCTTTCAGAAACCTGAGGTACTTTCTGATCGACACCCGTGAAATGGACGTCACGTCTGCGATATCATCTGTTGAAAACGATTGTCCTTCTAAACTCACAATCTTGTCGTAAATAGATGATAATGTACTGCTCGTCAATCCTTTCGGTAGAGGTACCTTATCCCCGGCTTCTTGAACATCCCTAAGTAAAAGTAAATCCAATTCGCTCTGATCGATGGTAGATTGCTTTTGAAGCATTCGATTACTCTCCCGGTAAGACGTCAATGCTTTTTTAAACCGTTCAAATTCAAAAGGCTTGATCAAATAGTCCACTACCCCCATACGAAGGGCGCTCTGAATATTATCGACTTCTGATGCCGCTGTTATAAGTATGACATCTGTTTCCCGCTGTTCCTTCCGTATTTGCTCTAATAAATCCATCCCCGTGTGTTTCCCAGGCATATAAACATCCAGTAAAATCAGGTCAATCTTATACTCATTTACTTTCACCATGGCATCTTCAATTGAATTCGAAATCCCGATTAAATGAAACCCTTTGATTTCTTCCAGATACCTTTGATTAAACCTGGCCACCATCGGATCATCTTCCACGATCAATACATTAATCACTCTTCTTACCCTCCTTATATGAAGCTTGAACAATCATCGTCGATCCCGAGCCCACCTTTGATTCAAGGTGCAGGGTTCCATTCAGTTTACGGAGACTATCTTTCACTAAGAAGAGACCGTATCCTCTTCCTTCTCCTTTAGAAGAGTATCCTTTGGTAAAGATATTCTCTAACATTTCATCCGCCATTCCTTCTCCTGTATCCGTCACGACCATTTCAAATTGCTCGTCCTCATAGAATAGCTCCATCAGCACTTCCTTTTCATCACTATTTGTCGTTGCTTCAACACTATTATCCAATAGGTTTCCGATCACGGTAATCAGTTCATGTGTAACAGTAGGATCTTTGGGTTCCGGGATAAAGTCGTGACATTCAATGGTCAATGCAACGTTCTTTTCCCTCGCATAGCTCAGTTTCCCCATGATAAAACCAGCCAAAGCAGGATCCTTCACTTTCGACGTCACCGTGCTCACTTCATCAACCCTTAAGGAAACAAGCTCTTTCACGTAGCGATTTAAATGATTATAATCCTTCATCTTCACCAATCCCAGAATCACATGCATCTTATTCATAAATTCATGCGACTGGGCACGGAGCGCTTCCGCATACGATTTTACACCCGTTAACTGCTCAGCTAATTGATTCACTTCCGTTTTATCACGGAAGGTAGAGATTGCTCCGACTACTTCATCATTGACGATTAACGGAACACGGTTTACCAGGATCGATACCCCATTGATCGTTTGCTCCTCATCAAGCTCAGGTTTTCCCGTTGCGATGACTCTTTCCAACCTGGTGTGTGGCATGTATTCTTTGATGGGCATTCCAATCGGATTCGAGCTTAGTCCCGCTTTATTAAATATTTTGAGAGCAGATTTATTCACTAATGAGATGGACGTATCTTTATTGACAGCCACTACCCCCTCATGTACCGACTGGAGCATCGTATTTCGCTCTTCCAATATTTTCGCAATTGTAATCGGCTCCAATCCAAATAAAATTTTCTTTATGTATCTGGCTATAATAATCGCCCCAATGATTCCAACAATAATCCCGATCATGGATCCCACTAAAATATTCCGGTGACTCATGCTCAATGCTTCCTCCACGCTACCCAGGGAAATCCCTACTGCGACAGCCCCTATCTGTTTATTTTCATCGTTAAAGACAGGAGAAAATGCCCTGACGGATTTGCCCAAAGTCCCCTCTGAAATAGACAATGTTTCCTTCCCCAGGAGCACATCTTTCTCATCCCCGCCGACAAAATGTTTGCCGATACGGTCGGGATCAGGGTGAGATTGACGTATCCCTTCCATATCCATGACCACTACAAACAGAACCTCTGCGGATTTCTGGATATCTTGGGTGTATTCCTGAATTCGATCTGCACTTTCCCCTTCTAAACCGCTCTTCACAATCGTGGAATGCGCGACCGTCCGGGAAACGATTTTCGCCTTTTCTTCAATATTAGACTCAATGTTGTCATTAATCGTCCTTGAAATAAGCAAGTCGGTAATCAAAAGTGATACCAGGACAACGATACACACGAAGAGAATGATGATGGTACTTAGTTTAAGTTGTTTCTTCTTCACAGGAGTCACTCCAGTGTTTTTTTAGTATGATTCTTTATTTTACATGATTTTCGGTGTTTAAAAAGGGGCATATAAAAAAGAGGCTCCGAGTCGGATCCTCCTGTTAGAAATGAACTTAGGTCAATGATTCATATGCCTGTCCAAACAAAAAGAACCCCTAAAGAAGAGTTCTTTTCATCCAACCTATATCACTTCCCCTTAAACTCCGGCTTTCGCTTTTGACTAAACGCCAACAATGCTTCCACACGATCTTCAGTAGGAATTGTAATCTCATATGCTTTTCTCTCAATCTGTAATCCGGTCTGCAGGTCTACATTCATACCATTCTTCACGGCAAACTTAGCTTGCTGCAGGGCAATCGGGCCATTAGCCAGCATAGGTTCCACGAATGATTGGACTTCACCCAAGAAATTCTCTTTTTCTACTACTCTTGTAACCAGTCCGATGTCAAACGCTTCTGCTGAAGTTAATCGCTTAGCCGTCAGAATAAGCTCCAGTGCTTTGGATTCCCCTACTAATCGTGGAAGGCGCTGGGTTCCTCCTGCTCCCGGGATGATGGCCAGGCTCGTTTCGGTCAGTCCCATTGTGGTTCCTGCTACAGCGATTCTGAAGTCGCATGCCAGTGCCAGCTCCATTCCTCCGCCGAATGCGTAGCCGTTCATGGCGGCGATGGTTGGTTGTGGGAGGGTGGCGACGGATTGGAAGACTTCGCCGATTTTGTAGACGTTGCGGATGACTTGTTGTTCGGTCAGGGTTTTGCGTTCTTTGAGATCAGCTCCAACCGAAAAGGCTTTTTCTCCGCTTCCTGTGAAGATAACGACTCTGACGTCCGGGTTGATGCGGAGTGCTTCGACTACCTGCTGAAGTTCGTTCAATGTATCGTAATTAAAGGCGTTCATTGCCTCCGGTCGGTTGATGCTGACGGTGGCGACGTTGCCTTTTTGTTGTAATAAGATCGATTCCATATTTGTTCCCCCTTTTTTTAAGTGTTTCCTTCTTATATATGATTCGACACAAACCGAGAAAACCCTTTCATTTTTTAATTGTGCCAAACACCTCTCTGGTAGGTGCATAAACGAAATGTCACCGCTACCCATAATGGAGATGTGTTTGTTGGATGGTAAAAAGCTGAATTGAACGCAAAAAGATGCTCAGTGATCCACTGAACATCTTCTTTTTTTATGATTGAAGGACTTGTTCCTTCAGCGCCCTTCTTAAAATCTTTCCTGTTGTATTCTTCGGCAGCTCATCAATGAACTCAATCGATGCTGGCATCTTGTACTTGGCAAGATGCTCTTTACAATACTCCAGTACGTCCTGGTCCGTTAAGGATGAATCACTTTTCACAATATAGCTGGTGACGGCTTCACCCAGTTCCGGATGAGGGACACCGATGACCGCTGCTTCCACAATTCCAGGATGGTTGTATAGCACTTCTTCAACCTCGCGTGGGTAGACATTGTACCCCCCGACGATGATCAGTTCTTTCTTACGGTCCACAATATAGAAGTAGCCTTCTTCATCCATCCGGGCAAGGTCACCTGTGTATAACCAGCCGTCTCGGATCGTTGCCGCCGTTTCTTCTTCCATTTTGTAATAGCCCTTCATGACATTCGGGCCTTTGACAATCAGTTCGCCAACTTGTCCGACTGGTACTTCTTCACCCAGTTCATCGACAACTTTATTCTCCAGGTTCATAATCGAAGTTCCGATGGAGCCTGGTTTTCTCGGTCGATCCAGCGGATTGAAACATGTCACAGGTGATGCTTCGGATAGGCCATAACCTTCAGAAACCATGACGTTGAATTTCTTTTCAAAGTTTTTCAAGAGGGCCACCGGAAGGGAAGCGCCACCTGAAATACAGAGACGGAGAGATGATAAGTCTTCTGGATTTCCTTCGGGATACTGGAACAGGAAGTTGTACATAGTTGGTACGCCAGCAAATACGGTTGGCTGATAGGCCTTCGACAGTTCAAAAATGGCTTTTGGACTGAAGCGCGGAACGATTAAAAGGGTCGCCCCTGTCATCAATGGAGCATTCAATACCACTGTCAAACAGAATACGTGGAACATTGGCAGAGCTGTTACGACGCGATCATCTTCATTCATTCGTAAATAGCCGCCAACATCGGTTGCATTGGAATAAATATTTTTGTGCGTCAGCATGGCGCCTTTCGGTTTCCCCGTCGTTCCGGAGGTGTAAAGGATGATGGCTACCTCATTTTCATCCACTTCCTCCCCCTTAAACGCAGGATCCCCTTTTCCGAGAACACCTGTAAACGATTTCATTTTAGGATATGCAAGCGAGATTTTCTCTAAATCGATATCCTCCGCTCGTTCATCCCCTGATTCACAAATGATGAAATGCTCCACATCAGATAAAAGATGCTGCATCTTTTCGATTAATGGTACAAGCAAATCCAGTGTGACGATTGCTTTCACGTCACCATTTTTCAGAATGTAGCCAATTTCATCCGGTGTGTAGATCGGATTGATCGGTATCACCTTTAACCCCATTCGTAATGCCCCATATAATCCAATGACGAAATGTGGTGAATTCCCTAATACAAGCGCGATGTGATCCCCTTTTTTCAGACCCAATTGCTCTAAGCCGCTTGCAAATGTCGATACAGCTGCATTTAATTCCCCGTATGTACTGGAGGTATTTAAGAAATGATAAGCTGTTTTATCTGCTTTCTCTTGAGCGATTTGGTCTAACCGTGTTGCGATATTCAATTGTATCCCTCCCCTTTTCAGATAAACTGAATGAATGGTCATTCATCAAACTATTAAAAGTATTCAAAATATATTCTATATAAAGAATAGTATTAATACAAGTATCTTGTAGAAAAAAAGCCGCCCAATTTGGACGGCTCTTCCATTTTCTTATTGTGCAAAAATCGCATTGGAAACGTGTCTGAACAGATAATCTGTATGATCACGGAAAGTTGGCTCGAGTCACACGAGTAAACAGATCTCATAACATTTTGTAACCTATAGTCCAAGCTTATTCGGTATCCACATCACTGCCCCTTCCCAATAGGTAATGATAAATAAGATGAATATCCCCATCATGAGAAATGGCATGGTTGCCTTTACCAGTCTTTCAAATTTAACATCTGCTATCGAGGAAACAATGAATAGACCTGTCCCTACAGGAGGTGTGAGAAGACCTATGGTGAGATTAATACAAATGATGACTCCAAAATGAATCGGATCGATTTCAAATGCCGTGATCAG
Organism: Rossellomorea sp. H136; assembly: GCF_056838065.1. Classification (NCBI taxonomy): domain Bacteria; kingdom Bacillati; phylum Bacillota; class Bacilli; order Caryophanales; family Bacillaceae; genus Rossellomorea; species Rossellomorea sp. H136. The sequence goes on along the minus strand of NZ_CM166371.1, from coordinate 1,638,720 downwards.
AGGCATAAAAACAGGTACTAATATGATTAACGCTGCTATCCCATCCAGTACAGCACCCAGTAATAGCAGTAGTATATTCACCAATAACAGGAAAACAAATGGGTTATCTGATAAGGATGTCATTTGAGTTACGATCGCTTGTGGGATTTGTTCAAATGCAATCATCCAGCCAAAGATATTGGCCATTGCAATTAAAAAAGTAACCGTTGCTGTTGCCGTCACTGTATTCACTAAAATACCAGGGATTTTTCTCCACTTTAATTCCCTATAGAAAAGCATTCCTACAATAAAGGCTACCAGCGAGGCGATGGCAGCAGATTCCGTAGCTGTAAATGCTCCACTTAATATTCCAAATATAATAATGAATGGAACAAGTAATGCCGGGAGAACACTTAATGAACTCGTCATAATTTCTTTCGCAGAGGCTCTGGTCGACTTCTTAAAATTATATTTATATCCAAGGAAGGCGATTAAGCTGATAAAACCTATTCCATACATGATACCCGGAATGATTCCGGCCATGAACAAACCGCCAATGGAAGTACCAGATAGAGTTCCATAGATGATAAAGATCATGCTGGGCGGAATGATTGGAGCTACTATGGAAGAGGCTAATGTTAATGCTGACGAAAACTCTCTGTCGTAACCTTCTTTTTCCATTTCGGGAACCATTACTTTACTCATCATGGCAGCCTGAGCATTAGCTGATCCCAGTATGGAAGCTAAAAACATGTTAGCAATAATCGTGACATACGCGAGTCCGCCTCTAACATGACCGATTAAGACTCTTGCAAACTTTACTAACCTTGTAGTAATACCACCACCATTCATTAACTCTCCAGCCAGCATAAATAAAGGAATGGCCAGCAAACCAAAATTATCCAAACCTGAGTATAGTCTCATGGGAGTAGAGGACAGAAGTGTTACGTTTCCTACTACTAGAAAATAGAGTACGGTTGTGATTCCCAGCACAAGGGAGATAGGTACAGACATAAAGAGGAGTATAAAGAAACAAAAGACCACTAATATTGTCAATTATTTCCCCTCCTTTACCAAATCAAAGAGGTTAGATAATACATGGATACCGGCAAATGAAAGACCCAATGGTACTGCTGAATAGGGAATCCACATTGGTATTAACATGGCTGTGGATTTTTGATAAGCAACACTAGGTGATAAAATCCAACTAATGCTGTAATAGATTAAGAGAACGAGAAAAACGAGCATAATCATATGCCCTAAAATAAGAATGATCCTTTTAACTTTTGAAGAGACATATTCTAATAAGATTGTGACGGAGGCTTGGGACTTATACTTCAGCCCCAAGCTCCCCCCTATAAAACTAATCCAAATCAGCAGAAAAATAGACACTTCTCCTGCCCATGATAATGGGGAATTAAGGATATAACGAAAACCGACTGCTAACGTTACGATAACGGCCATCGAAAACATCAGGATCATTGACAGTATCTTTTCTATAGTAGAAATGCCGTTACTTATCGTTTTCATGATTTTGACCCCCTATTGCTAATCTATTATTTACGGAAGGTATCAATAAACTCTTGAATAAGTGGATCTGTCGGACCATATTTCTCATCAAACTGCTTCATCTGTTCTTTAAAAACTTCAGAATCAAGTTCGTAGATTTTCATACCTTCATCTTTTAGGGTTTGTTTGAATTCTTCTTCTTGTCCAGCTCTTGTAGTTGCTGCGAAATCTGCGGCTGCCGCCATGGATTCACGGACAATTTGTTGGTCTTCTTCAGACAGTCCTTCGAATGTTCCTTTATTCATCATGGCCACTGCAGGCCAAACCATGTGATTAGTCACCGCTCCATATTTAACTACCTCATGATATTTATTGGTGATGGCTGCATCCAAGTCCATGTCCATTCCATCAATTACACCTGTTTGAACGGCAGAATATACTTCCGGTAATGGGAGCCCCTCAGTAGAAGCACCGGAGAATTGATAGAAATCCTGCATTGGTGGACTAGGTGTAACACGCAGTTTTAACCCCTCCATATCTGATGGGTTCTTCACTTCTTTATCTTTAAACAACATCACTCGTTGGCCGGCGAATAAATAGTCCAGGCCAACTAGACCTTGCTTATCTATCGTATTGAGAATATTCTTTGCTATCCCTGAATCTCTTGCTTCATTCGCCGCATTTAAATCTTCAAAGGCATAAGGAGTAAACCACGCAGCAAATGAAGGTTCCCTTGAGCTCATATATGCAGCTGTTATTAAACCAAAATCAACTGAGCCAGCAGCGATTTGCTCTACCATATCTGCTTCCGTTCCTAACTGACTTGATGGATAAATTTCCACTTTCATACGACCTTCTGATCTCTTTTCCAGCTCTTCTTTAAATTTTTCTGCCCCTTTATGCCACATATGACTCGGTGGTGTAATATGAGCTAATTTAAAGCTATACGTTTTTCCCTTATTATCATCAGTTCCACTGCTTTTTTCTGAATCTCCAGAACCGCAAGCACCCAATACACCTAATACAAGAAGAAGACTCAACAAGTTTAATCCCCATTTTTTCTTACTTTTCACTTTTATTTCCCCCTCATTCATTATTAAAGCGTTTTCAATTATTGAAAATCCAATGAATGCATTCTCTAAAGTTGCAGATGTAACCCTAACAGATTACTAGCTTCGAAATGTTCACCTTGCTCGATAAGCTTTCTGATTCTAGTTGAGGAAATTATTGATCCTTGCTCGCAACAAACAGGATTCATTGTGCTTACATTAAAAGATTTCCTGAGCGTTTCCACATTGCCTTTTCTACCATTACCAAATCTAAAATCGTTCCCAACAAATATTTCTTCCGGGTGGAAACTCATTAGAATGTTTATAAATTGGGAAGATGATTGTTTTAGGTACTCTTTATTGAAACTGGCTATAACGGCATAATCAACACCCAGAGACTCTATACGTTCCAACTTCTCATCCAAGGTGGTAAGCATTTTAGCACCTTGGAAATAAGCGCGAGGTGGTGGATCAAAAGTATATACTACACTTGGAATACTTCTTTTTTTGCTTTCATGTACGACATGAGTAATCACAGATTGATGTCCTTTGTGTACACCGTCAAAGGCCCCAATTGTTATGATCGACTGAGGCAATGTTAATGACTGACCATGAAGTGTTTGCACCATTAGCACCTCCAATAAATAATAACCTTAAATACTTACTATTCTTTCAACGTTCCACCAACTGCCCAATTCCCCTTTGGAACTTCATTTATTAAAATTCTTACTTGTTCCGGGTTTGTTTTTAAACATTCACAAATAGACTGAGTCAGAGATTTTACAAGCTCTTCTTTTACTTCGGGACTCCTGCCTTCGAGAATATGAAGATAAGCAATCGGCACCCTTATTCATCCTTCCCTTTACACACATTAAAACCAATGAATCCAAGGGGACCAAAATCAACCTTCAAAGAGTCACCATCATAGATATTGATCGCTTCAGTTATTCCTCCCGTTAAAATAACCATCCCTGCTTCAATGCCCAGACCATCTCGATCCAACATTTTGGCTAATTCAATAATGGATTTGACCGGGTGCCCTAAAACAGCAGACCCTTGACCAGATTGAACTTCTTCTCCATTTCTAAACATGGAAACTTCCAGATTTTCAAGTGAATGGTTCAAAGGGGAATATGCTTGATCACTCAGTATAAAACGAGAAGAAGAAGCATTATCTGCCACTACATCCACTAATGTAAAAGAGAAATTTTTATATCGGCTATCAATAACTTCCACTGAAGGCATGATAAATTCTGTAGCACTCCAAACATCCCGAGGTGTCAGGTTGCTTCCCTTTAAAGCTTTCTTCATTACAAATGCAATTTCCGGTTCAACTCTGGGATGGATCAAGCCTTGAAGAGAGAGAGAGTCTTGATTGAGCTCCATTGATCGAGTTAGTCTCCCATAAATTGGTTCATTCACACCAACCGATTGTTGTTTAGCAACACTCGTTAAACCCATTTTCCACCCAATTTTATGATCTCCCCTTTGAAGGGCACATTGTTCCCATAATTTCTGAATTTCATAGGATTCCTCAACCGTTAAGTTGGGATAAGCCAGTGTAATCTTATCCATCTCAATTCCTTTTACCTGATGAAAATCTATGTTTTCCGCTAATTTTTTTAAGTTTTGTGTTTTAGTTTCCATTTTTATCTCCTTTCTACAATACAGTAGCTTTCTTTGATAATTCGCTGGCAACGTCGACAATCATATCTTCTTGTCCTCCAACGACCCCCCGTCTACCTAATTCCACTAAAATATCTCTTGGATCAACATTGAATTTCCTGGCCGCTTTTTGTGCATGGAGTAAGAAACTCGAATAGACACCTGCATAGCCCAGAATTAAACTACCTTTTGTAATTTCTTGTGGTTTTTCTAGAATGGGGGCTACAATATCCTCTGCCAAATCCATCATTTTATAATGATCGATTCCAGTCTCAATGTTCATGCGATCCAGTATCGAGATCAATACTTCTGTTTGGGTATTTCCAGCACCTGCACCTAAACACCGGACACTCCCATCGACCCAGGTTGCTCCTTCCTCTATTGCTGTAAGAGTATTGGCCATCGCCAGTGAAAGATTATTATGTGCATGAAATCCAATATTTGAATGGAGGCTTTGCTTTAATACTTTCACTCTTTCCCTTACTTCATGAGGAAGCATGGCCCCTGCAGAATCTACAATATAAATGGTATCCGCTCCATAGCTTTCCATTAATTTCGCCTGCTGTACCAATTTTTCCATGGGTGCCATGTGAGCCATCATCAAGAAACCGACCGTTTCCATACCCAATTCTTTTGCCGTTTGGATATGTTGCTTTGACACATCAGCTTCTGTCACATGGGTAGCAATACGAGCGAGCCTTGCTCCTGCTTGCTCTGCCTTTTTCAATTCTTTAACCGTTCCTATTCCCGGTAGGAGCAAAACCCCTATCTTTGCTTGTCTGCATACCGAAACAGCAGCTGATATCAAATCAAATTCATTTGTCTTTGAAAGCCCGTACTGCAGGGAGGAACCCCCTAAACCATCTCCATGCGAGACTTCAATATAAGGAACGTTTGCTTCATCTAAGCCTTTTGCTACATTTATTACTTGATCTACTGTATAGCTGTGACCGATAGCATGACTGCCGTCTCTTAAAGCTACCTCTGTCACAGTAATATCCCTATTTGTCACACTCATTCTCCTTTCTCATTTACTCGAGGTGAATTTTATGCCTGCTGAGTCATTACATATTTAGCTAGTTCTTCCCCTACTTTCACTGCAGACGAAGTCATGATATCCAGGTTTCCGGCATAACTCGGTAAGTAGTCACCAGAGCCCTCCACTTCAAGGAAAACCGTCACTTTATTGTCTTCAAAAATAGGATCTGTTCGAAGGCGGTATCCAGGAACATATTCACTCACTCTCTGTACCATGTTTTTGATAGATTGAGTAATCTCTTTTTGATTTACATTTCCTTTTACTAAACAATAAACCGTGTCCCTCATTAAGATTGGAGGTTCAGCTGGATTAAGAATGATAATCGCTTTTCCATTTTCAGCTCCTCCAATCACTTCAAGACCTTTAGTTGTTGTAACTGTAAATTCATCAATATTAGCTCTTGTGCCAGGACCCGCACTTCTACTGGATATTGTGGCAACAATTTCTGCATACTCCACTTCAGTCACTGAATTTATACTGTGCACGATGGGAATGGTCGCTTGCCCTCCACATGTGATCATATTTACATTTTGTTCATGTAAATGCTCGTGTAAGTTTACAGGTGGAACAACAAAGGGACCGATAGCAGCAGGGGTAAGATCAATCACCTTTTTACCGAGATTTTTTAATACTTCAGCATGGTGATGATGTGCTTTTGCAGATGTTGCATCAAATAATACATCTGCCAATTCATGTCTTTCTAAGAATCCATCCAACCCCTTCGAAAATGTTGAAAGACCATGTTCCTGTGCCATTCTTAATCCTTCTGAATTTGAGTCAATACCAATCATTGCCGTTATTTCCAATACATCTGAACGAAGCAATTTCTTCATTAAATCTGTACCTATATTCCCAGACCCGATTATAGCAACTTTCGTTTTCATTTCTTTTCCTCCTTACCTTTCAAACGTACATGAAACCTTTCCCAGACCATCAAACACAGCAGAGAAATCATCACCTGGATGTGCGTATACTGCTGCTGATAAAGCACCTGATAAGATCAACTCCCCAGGTTCCAGTGTCAAATTAAACTCATGAAGTTTATTGGCAAGCCACGCTACACAATATGCTGGATCTCCCAGTGCTGCTGAACCCTTCCCCGTATTCATCAGTTCACCATTACGATAGAAATTCATCCCTACTTCTTTTAAATTGACATCCTCTATTGAAACTGGTCGATCCCCTAATACAAATAATCCTGATGAAGCATTATCGGCAATCGTATCTTCTAATTTAATCTTCCAATCTGTAATTCTGCTATCCACAATTTCTAATGCAGGTAATACATAATCTGTAGCCTTCAATACATCATCTGCAGTTACGTTAGGACCTCGTAACTCTTCTTTAAGGACAAAGGCGATTTCCCCCTCCACTCTTGGTTGAAGAACTTGTGGCTTCAACACTGTTCCGTTGTTCTCAATGGCCATTTCATCAAGAAGGTGTCCATAATCTGGTTCATCGACACCAAGTAGTTCCTGCATGGCGATGGAAGTGAGGCCAATTTTTTTGCCCACTACGGTCGCACCCGTTTCGACTTTCCTGGCGATCGTTTTTAGTTGGATGTGATAGGCTTCTTGAATCGTGATCGATGGCTTTAATTCTGTTAAAGGTTTACTTCCCTCTCTATTTCTCTCAGCTTCTATTAGATGATTTGAAAAGGTCTTGATTTCTTCGCTTATTGTTTTCTCAAACATGGACAGCTCACCTTTCCTATAATTTAATCGTGATATTGGAAAGCTCACTATAAAATTCGAAACTATGCATGCCACCCTCTCTGCCTATACCGCTTTGTTTCATACCCCCAAATGGAGTGCGCAGATCTCGCAAATACCAGGTGTTCACCCAAATAATTCCTGCTTCTATTTGGTGAGCTACTCGATGGGCTCTTCGTAAATCATTTGTCCAAATCGTCGTCCCTAATCCATAATGAGTATCGTTTGCTTGTTCAATGACTTCCTCTTCCGTTTCAAAAGGAAGTACAGTCACCACAGGCCCAAATATTTCTTCACGAACACATGTTGCATCTTTATCAAGACCAACTATGATCGTCGGCATGATAAAATACCCTTTGTCTTCTTCCTGAGAACGACCTCCCCCGGCAAGGATGGTTCCCCCTTCATCTCTGGCTGATTGTATGTAGCCCAACACTCGATTATAGTGTTCTTTACTAATTACTGCGCCAACTTTGGTTTCATCACGGAAAGGATCACCTACAATAAGCTCTTTTGTTCTGGCAACGAACTTTTCTAAAAAGGATTCATACACCGAACTTTCAACATAAATTCTGGAACCACACAGACATACTTCCCCTTGATTCATAAAACTTGATTTAAGTGTCGTCTCGATCACTTCATCCAAGTCGGAATCTGCAAAAATGATGTTAGGGTTTTTCCCACCTAGTTCATATGATAGTTTTTTTAAAGATGGGGCAGCGGCTTTCATAATTGCGGTTCCTGTCTTGGTTTCCCCTGTGAACGTAACAGCATCAACGTCAGGATGTTCGGTAATGGCAGCCCCTGCTGAGCCAGGTCCAAAACCATGAACTAGATTTACTACTCCGTCTGGTACTCCAGCTTCTTTACATATTTCTGCCAGTACTGTAGCTGTCATGGGAGTCCACTCAGCAGGCTTCATAACTGCTGTATTTCCAGCTGCAAGGCAAGGTGCCATCTTCCATGTAAGAAGTAATAATGGCAGATTCCAAGGATTGATCATTCCCACTACCCCAACTGGCCGGCGAATGGAGTAATGAAGGGCTTGTTGATCTTGCTGATATGCCTCTGTTCCCATAGAGGTCAAGTAGTCTGCAAAGAAATGAAAGTTATAGGCAGCTCTTGGAATATCAATTTCAAGTGCCATTTGATAAGGTTTTCCCGTATCCATGGATTCAAGTGCAGCTAATTCTTCTTTACGTTCAAGAATCAGGTCGCCAATACGTCTTAAAACGGCAGAACGTTGGCTTGAAGTGAAGGTTTTCCAAGGTCCCTTTAAAGCGGTTTTCGCTGCTTTTACAGCTTCATCTACTTCCTTCTTCCCGCCTTCTGAAACGTTTCCGATTTTTTCCTCTGTAGCGGGATTAATATTTTCGAATGTTTTCATATCAAATGAATCTCTATAATCACCATTAATGAAATGTCTGCAATCTATTGGTCTAACTTTCTGATTGGATTTTTCTTTTAAATGCACTGAAAGTCCCCCCTGCTACTATTCACACGTTATTATTTTTGAAAAAAGGTGACAAACAACATGTCACCTTTTTCCACTTCATTTAAGTTAATGGGTCTTCAATTTCTACAATCATTTCAATTTCAATGGCAGTTCCTCCAGGTAATTGTGCCATCCCCACAGCTGACCTGGCGTGCTTACCTTTTTCACCAAAAACCTCTACTAATAAATCAGACGCACCATTCATTACTTTTGGCTGATCCGTAAAATTATCTGTACAATTGACAAATCCTAATATTTTCACGATTCTCTTGACTCTTGAAAGTTCTCCAAGTTCATCCTTCAACACGTTTAATAGATTCATCATGGATTGACGGGCAGCCAGATAACCCTCCTGTACATCAAATTCCCTGCCAATCTTTCCATGATACTCATCGACCCCTTGACCAGAAGTGAAAATCAGGTTGCCAACACGAACTCTACTAACATAATTCCCCACAACAGGGCGTACAGGAGAAGTCTTAAGTCCCAGACTTTGAAGTTTCTCCTCTGGTGTCATTAGTTTTTGTTCCATAGTCAGATTTTAACTCCTTTATATTTAAGAATCTCAACGCATTTTCACCTAAGATCATTCGTCTTTGAACGTCTGTTAATTCGTTCATTCCATCTATTACTCTTCCTGGTGGAATCTCTCTTAATAAAAATGGATAATCTGACCCCATCATTACTTTCTCATGACCAAATCGATCAATTAGATAGTTCACATTTAAAGAATCATAGTTTAAGGAGTCAAAATAAAAATTTTTCACATAATGACTTGGTGGATGCGTTGTTAATCGTAATTGCGGCCATACTTTCCACCCTTGATCCAGTCTTGGTAAAATGTACGGGAACGATCCTCCACCATGGGCAAAACAAATTTTCAAATTAGGAAATTTCTCTATCACACCACTCCAAACAAGACTGGCAGCGGCAAGAGCTGTCTCACTCGGCATTCCGATGGTATACATAAAGTTATGTCGAGGTGTTCGATCCTTAGCCATCGTCTCCCACGGATGAATAAATAAAGGTACATTCCATTTCTCGGCCATCTCAAAAAATTCAAGGAATTCAGGTGCATCTAAATTTTCGCCATTTACATTTGTACCTATCTCAATTCCGTATAAATTTAATTCATTCATGCAACGATCCATTTCAGCTACTGCTGTTGCTGCATCCTGCATGGGAACAGTCCCTAATCCTACAAAACGGGAGGGATGCTCTTGAACGGTTTTTGAAATAAAGTCATTTTGAATCCGTGCCATTTCAAGTGCTGCGTCCTTATTTGCCCAGTAAGAGAATGTGACGGGAATGGGAGAAAGTACCTGAATGTCTACACCTTCTCTATCCATATCCTGTATTCTCTTTTTTGGACTCCACACTTGATCAGTCACTTCTCTAAATATCTTTCCTTCTACTAAAATATTAGCTCCACACGCACATGTTTGATGAAGAACCGGCCATTTCCCTCCATATTTATCAGCAAAATCCGGGAGGTCCTTCGGAATGATATGGGTATGAAAATCTACTCTCATTTCCATTCCTCAGCTTCAGGAGGCATTTTATAACCACAATTTTCACATATACGCAGATCTTCACTTGAATTAAAATGTTCTATCGCTTCTTTCACCTGTGTTTCAATATTCGTCAGTTGAACAGTCGCCCGGTGCATTTCATGGTCACATTTATCACAGAACCATACAAAGCTTTCAAGTTCTCCCTGGTCCCTTTTTCTTTCTAAAACAATTCCATAGGAATCTGCTACTCTATGAGGAGAGTGTGGTATATTTGCCGGCAGCATAAATATCTCACCTTCTCCTACAGTTACAACTTCTCGTTTTCCTTCATCATTAATGCACTCTACGTATGCGTTGCCTTTAATTTGATAGAAGAATTCATCAGAAGGATCCACATGGAAATCACGACGTTTATTGGGACCTCCAAGTAACATGGCAATAAATTCAGAGTCTTCCCAAAGCACTTTATTATTCACTGGCGGCTTCAATAAATCTTTATTTTCTTCAATTGTTTTCAATAAATCCAATACCCGTGTTTTTAAGAAAGATTTTGATTGAGTAGTCATTTCATTACCTCCTGAATGATTGTAGTTGTTACAATACACTGCTTATATAGCCGATATCTTTTGAAATTTTTTCAGCTGTATTTACCACACTTCTAATCATTTCATTGCGATTACTGCCATTCATATATGTGATCGGTCCAACCATATTAAGCGCAGCAATCGTTTGACCCGTATATGACCGAATAGGTGCCGCTATACCATATAGCCCTAGTTCATTTTCATTATTGCTAATCGCAAATCCTTGGGATTTTATTTGCTTTAACTCTTCTTTCAATTTTGAAATACAGGTAATTGTATTTGGTGCACGTTGTAAAAGGCCCTTAGCAATCGTAGGTTTAATCAGCGAAGGGTTATAAGCCAATAAAATCTTCCCCGTACTCGTACAATAAGCAGGTTTCGTTGCCCCGACATATGTGGGTACGGGAAGCGATGTTTTTGATTTCACCTTTAAAACGAATCGTACTTCTCCTGAATCGAACATTCCAATATGGACAGTACCGTGAAATTTTCGTATTAGATTCTCACAGAATGGCGTTGCCTCACTATATATATCCTGCTGATACATAACATGATTGCTCCATTCTAATAGCTTCCAACCTAATCGGTATTTTTTTCGGCTATCTTGAATCAGCATTCCTTCTTCACATAGGGTACGCACTAAATGATGGACAGTACTTTGATTCATTCCTAGTCTTTCGGCAATTTCATTATTGCCTAATGCCGGTTCATCATTGGTGAAACAATTCAGAATTTTGGAAATCTTTTTCACAGAAGAAATCACTTATTATCCCCCTCATCCTACTATTGGCTAATAGCACCAATTTAAGAACTTTGACAAATCTTGTTGAATTACCTGCTTCCAACCAAATAATATTAAAGCGCTTACATTTATGGAGTCGGTTGTCCTTGAAGGTCTTTTGAACCTTTTAATGCTTCATCAACCATTTCAAAAGAGTGGTTCCGTTTAAACCCTGCATAAAAACGCCCCAATCTTCTAAGAGGATCTCCTGAATAATAACGCTCATATTGCAGTAGCCTCTGTCCAAAAGCTTCACCACATAAATCCCATGCAAGTTTAAATATTTGAACCCGTTCTTCCGATTGAACTCCTTCACGTCCTACATAATATTTCTGAGCATCTTCCCTAAGTTCAGGTTGTTCAAAGTCAGCGAATGTAGGTGACATCAATAATCCACCAGCACCGACCGTTTGCATCACCTCAATGGCCCGAGGATAAAGCTTAGGCAACATCCCACGAATGGTCTCAAGAGGTATACCGGCCGGTCTCACCTCACCGCTTGACGTCGTTTCAAATTCGTATTCTGCCACTCTTAATAACGCGCGTACTGCTTCAACAGACTGCATAAGCTCCCCTAATTGTGTTTGAACGTTTAAATATCCGTCCACACCAATGGAATCTGCCACTCTTGCTGCTACTTCAGAAGCAAATTGCAATTTTACTAATCCTCTTACCCCTGATTGATGAGCAGGCTGCTGGCCAATTCCCGTTTTTGGATATAATAGATTGGCAGCTTCAATATTCTGATTGATAAAAATACGGTCACTTGGAACAAATACATCATTAAAGACAAGTAATGCATCCATTTCTTCATATCTCGAAGCGAGTGGATGGTCTAATACAGATCGTTTTCCATCCTGCATCGGCTCTCGGCAAATAATCCGCAGGCCCGGTGTGTCTATAGGTAAAGCAAATGCAATGGCATGCTTCTCATCGCCTGGCTGAAACCCTGGGAATGAATAAATGATCACTTCATCTGTTATTGGCGCCAGTGTGGCTAACATCTTGGCTCCTCTTACGATAAAACCATCAGGTCTTTCTTCAACTACCCCTAGATGTGTAAACTCTTTTTCCTGTTCATGAGAGGCTTTACTGCGGTCATTTTGAGGATTAATGATGGCATGAGTCAAGAATAAGTCGTTGGCGCGAATATATTCGTAGTAGTTCACCATATTCTGTGCCCATTCCGGATTGTATTGTTCCAGAAACCACTTATTGCTGGCCATTGCAGTGATCGTTACATTAAGAAAGTCGGGTGTTCTTCCCATAAGCCCAAAGGTTGCTTTAGCCCAAACTTCAAAAAGATTGCTTCTTGCCTTTAAATCTTCATACGATTTAGGGACTTTAAATGCATGGGAATACCGCTCACCTGTTTCTTCACATATGTAAGTGATATCCTCTTTGTATTTTGGGTCATTTTGAATATCATAGAGATTAGCAATTTCATGAATTGGCTGGCGGAATACTTCTTCCTCATATACGTCCTCTACTTTCTTTCCTCCTAACCAAACTTCTGGTTGTCGAGATTTCAAACCTTCTATATACTGGGCACCAGTACGAATTGACATTTAAACATCCCCCTTTACTCCTATTATTTTACATAGTTGTCGATTGAATTTGTTTCTAAGAATTTACCTTGGAAAAATACTAAACTATTACCTTCTTCGTAATGATAATTTTGAACTTCACCCAAAAATAGAACATGGTCTCCGCCTTCATATTCCTTCCAGGGATTGCATTCGATTGTAGCTAATGATCCTTTAATACGTGGGCCACATTCTGTATCTTCCCATTCGATTTGCAGTCCTTGTTGTTCTTTTCCGGCAAATTGCCAAGCCACAGCTTCCTGACCAGCTGCCAATATATTAATAACAAAAGGCTTTGCTTTCATTCTTTCATAGGCTTTGGCTTTTTTATCAATAGATACCAATACTAGTGGAGGGTCCAAAGAGACAGACGTAAACGAATTTACTGTAATGCCATGATTCTGATTGTTATCACCTTTCCAAGTAACAACCGTTACTCCTGTGGCAAACTTACCAAAACAATTTCTTAAATCGCGAATATCCATTTTACATGCCACCTCCTCATTTCTTAATCTGTCTCCATACTATAGCCTTTTAAAAGATAAAACTTATGATAATTTCATAATGTGAAATACTCAGATTATTTTTTTGAAAAATCTGATACTTTTTGTAGTATTTTTTCAAACAAAAAAAAAACCCTCCTTATTAAAGGAGAGTTTTTAATTGTTAATACACCAAATCCACGAATTCATCCTTCGTCACATTCCCGAAATAGTGTTGAATATCAACACCCTCTAAAGCTCCGGCAATGTCTTTTCGTTCATAGCGTGTACCTGTCAGCTTTTCTTCGATGTCTTCTACATTCCCGACCCCAAAGAAATCACCGAAAATTTTACAGTTATCAATTTTCCCTTTGTTCACTTCGAGACGGACGTCAATGGATCCGACCGGGAAGCGGTGAGAATGTTGAAGATTGAATTTCGGTGATTTACCGTAGTTCCAATCCCAGTTCTGATAGCGTTCTTTTGAGAGCTCATGGATATTCTTCCAGTCTTCTTCCGTCAGGACATATTCTTCCACGTCGCTTCCGTCGAAAATATAATCCAGAAGGGTTGAACGGAATTGTTCGATGGTCATTTTTTCTGACAGGAATTCAGATATGTTGGCCACACGGCTACGGATCGACTTGATCCCTTTTGATTCAATCTTGTCCTTTTTAACCCGTAGAGCTGATACGACGTTTTCCATTTCGGAATCGAACAGCAGCGTTCCGTGGCTGAACATCCGACCCTTAGTGGAGAACTGGGCGTTTCCGGAAATCTTTCTGCCTTCTGCGATAATATCGTTACGTCCGCTAAGCTCTGCCTTCACCCCCAGTTTATGAAGGGCTGTTACAACAGGCTCAGTGAATTTTTTGAAGTTGTGGAAGCTCTCTCCATCATCCTTCGTGATAAAGCTGAAGTTCAGGTTTCCTAAGTCGTGATAGACCGCTCCCCCACCGGAAAGGCGGCGAACGACATGAAGACCTTGTTTCTCCACGTAGTCTGTATTAATCTCTTCGATCGTATTTTGGTTCTTCCCGATAATGATGGAAGGTTCATTAATATAAAACAATAAATAACTCTCATTAATATCTAAGTTTTTCAGTGCATATTCTTCAATAGCAAGATTGATCCTTGGATCCGTAATCCCTTTATTATCGATAAATAACATCATTCGCCCTCCTAAATATCTACTTCCATATCTTTTTTCGCTAACAATACCTCGCCGTTATAAATGGTTTTCGCTTCCGTGATCAGTTGCTCCAGTTCGCCGAAATGAGGTAAATGTGTGAGAATGAGCTTTCCGGCATTGGTTTTCTGAGCAAGATTTCCGGCGTCGAGACTCGACATATGACCCGCGTTCGAGGCATCCATCCCTCCATAGAAATTGCATTCACATAGCAGTACATCCGCGTCTTTCCCAAATGGAACAAATGACTCTTTGAATGCAGAATCTCCTGTATAGAACATCGATTTGCCTTCTGCTTCGATTCTCATCCCGTAGCATGGCACGGGATGCTTGGTTTTCACAAATGTTACTGTGAAAGGACCAATTGATAATGATGTATCTTCCTTGTATTCATGGGCTTTCATTAAATCTTTATATGTAATCGTATCGTAACCCCGTTGATCTTCTCTATGGGCATACACAGGTAATGTACCCTTATTTTTCCCCAGAAAGTATTGAATCAATAAAGCGTGTTGTAGTACACCTATATCTGCCACATGATCTGGATGATAGTGGGACAGAAGGACCGCATCTAAATCTGTTGCTTCTACGTGATGTTGCAGGTGGGATAGAACACCACTTCCACAGTCAATAAGCAGTTTAAAGCCTTTATGTTCAAGTAAATACCCGGTGCTCGCTTCTCCTGCCTTCGGATACCCGCCCCATTGACCAATAACGGTTAGCTTCATTTTTGAACATCGCCTTTCACTTTAGGATGTACCCTTACTATACTTCATTGTGCCTATTTTTTCATTTTTTTCGCCTATTTTTGAATTAATCGTTGACGAAGTTCATACTGTTATAATACAATAAAATAAATTAACACATCAGTTATATAACACAAACAATTGATGGGTGAAAACAAATTTACGGAGGGTGATTAACATGGTAAAAAATATTGTGGAGTTCTTTCGAAATTTGCCGCCTAAGTCTTGTGCACAATGTGGAGATACAATTGAAGAGCAGCATGAATGCTACGGCATTTATTGCGAAAAATGTACCACTGATTACGAGTATTAAGAATTAAGAATCAAAGGGGTAATAAAAAGGATGCTCTTCAAACTGAAGAGCATCCTTTTTATGTTTATTGTACTTCTACTGTTTGCATTGTGTGTTCGTGAATTTCCTCACCTTTGGTCACGTGAACCTGTACATTATAAGTCCCCTTATCCGGGAATGTATAGGAACCGTTATACTTACCGGCTTCACCAGCAGTTAAGTCTACCCACTCATGTTTCTCTTGACCCTCTTTATAAATTTCCAGCCGCACTTCTGCTTGTTCCAGTGCTTTTTCTTCATTTTCCACATGAACGTTCATTTCTGCTTCCTCATTCATCTTAATCACATCAGGCTCCATAAGATGGATGGAAACAGAACTTTCGTGGTGACCGTGGTGATCGTCGCCGCTTTCTTCACCATGTTCCTCAACTTCTACTTCGCCAATCGCAATTTCAGCTTTTGGCATGGTGTGCATATCACGGGCTGTTACATGGACTTGCACAGTATACATGCCGTCTTCTTCAAACGTCTTTTCAGCATTGTATACTCCTTCTTTATCATGCTTAGCTTCAATCATTTCACTTTCTTCTTTATGACCATTTTTCCAAATCTCATATTTGACTTCCCCCGCATCCTCTACATTTTCCTCACCTTGAGTGACTTTAGTGGAAAGCGAAACGGTTTCTCCCTTTTCTCCTTTTTCAGGCACGTCCAACTTTGCCTCAATAGCCTCCAATTTTTCATCTTCTTTTGCTCCGTTATCTTCATTTGAATTCCCGCAGGCAACGATAATCAATGCGAGAAAACCTACCAGTACAAACAAGCTTATCTTCTTCATCCTAAACTCTCCTTTAACGCTCTTCTTTTTTATATGTCTCACCATTATGTACTTCTTACCAATTAGTATACACTCTCATACTTACGGATGGTTTGTCCATTTTATGAAGAAAAAAAGGGAAATGTGTGTGACATCTCCCTTTTTTTCCCTTAAGCTTCTACTGTTTTTCTATATTGTTTCTTGAACAGTCCTACAAAGAATACAGACGTCAAAATGACAAACACAATGAAGTATCCCAGGAGGATGAGGAGGTTTTGCCACATGAAGGCAAAGTCCCCGCTTGAAATGACTGCTTTAAATGCTGCCACTGAGTATGTCATTGGTAACAATGCACTGATTGGCTGTAATGCAGTCGGGATTAATTCTAATGGGAATGTCCCTGCACTTGTAGTTAATTGAAGGATTAATATGATAATCGCTACAAAGCGTCCCGGATCACCTAATATCGTTACTAGCATTTGGATGAGGGCCAGGAATGTAAGACTGGTAATGATCGTTGAAAGTAGGAATAATGGTACACTTTCCACTTCAAGACCTAATCCCAGCAGCAATATGCCTGCTGCAATCAATGATTGAATGATCCCGACTACTGTAAGAACAGTGAATTTACCCAGGAACCAACTCATTCCGCTTGATGGATGATTTGCTGGTTCTTTCAATGGATATACAATCGAAATTAATAGTGCTCCGACAAATAATCCGAGAGATAAGAAATAAGGAGCAAAACCAGTTCCGTAGTTTGGAACATGATTGATTTTTTCATTTTTCACATCTACCGGGGCAGCCATCATGTCGTACGTATCTCCATTGGCTTTTACGCTGTTGGCTTCTTTGGCCGCGTCTTTTAATTTCGTTTCGTATTCTGTCGTTCCATCTGACAGTTTCGTTGAGCCTTCTGCTAATTCTGTTGAACCATCGGCAAGTTTCTTAGACCCATCTGTTAATTGAGTGGAACCATTGTAAACTTTGTTAAGGCCTGAACTTAGTTCTCTTGCTCCTGAAGCAACACTTACCGTACCTTGATACACTTCTCCAAGCTTATCATTTAACAAGCCAAAATTTTTCACAACTTCACCCTGACCTGCTTGAAGCTGGTTGGATCCTTGATCCAATTGAGCAGATCCGGCTACTAATTGGCCGACTCCCCCTTGAAGTTCCTTTTGGCCATCATTTAATGCCCCGATTCCTCCAGCAAGAGAATTCGCTCCTTTTTGAAGCTCGGATGCCCCAGTACTTAGAGCCCCGGTACCTGTTTGAAGACCAGTTGCCCCTTGTTTAATCTGATCGATTGCTGCCTGTAATTCGTTCTGTTTTTCTTCTGGAAGGCTTCCCATAAATGGTGCCAGTTGATCTTCGAGTTTTGTAGCCCCTGCTTCGATGGCTTGAGCACCTACTTTCGCACTCTCTGCTCCACCTTGAAGAGCACCGATTTTTTCTGCCAGGTTTTGAGATCCGGCGTGCAACTTGGCTGTATTGTCCACTGCGCTATTTAAACCTGCATCCACCTGCTCTAAACCAACCTTACTGCTATCGATTCCGGCTGCAAGGGCATCGATCCCTGATTGGACATCCTTTGTTCCTTCATACAATTGTTCTGATTTATCCTTCATGACGCCGACACCGTCCGATAATTCTTTAGAACCCTTGGCAAGTTCACCGGCACCTGCCCGCGTTTTCGCCACACCGTCATTCATCTCGACATTCTTTTCAGCTAAGACGGCTAAATTATCCTTTAACTTATCGGCACCTTGAGATAAATCGAGCGCACCATTATTGATTTCGCCAGCTTTATCACTGGCTGTTTGATAGCCATCTCCCATTTCTTTAATTTTATCAAACATAGTCTCAGCGTATGTTTCAGAAACAGACTTCGAAAGGCTTGCTTTGATTTCTTTCATCGCCGTATCACCGATTTGAGCGGACAGGAAGTTAAAGCTTTCGTTAGGCACATATTTCAGAGAAAGCTTTTTAGGATCATCTTCTAATAATGTTGTTCCGTTTGCAGAGAAATCCTCCGGGATCTCAACAAGCATGTAATAATCCTGCTTCTCTAAATTTTTGTAGCCTTCTTCTTTATCGATAAAATGAAAGTCGAATTGGTCACTATCCTTCAGTTTATCTACAAGTTCATCTCCAATATGCAATTCCTTCCCGTCAAACTCTGCTCCCTGGTCGCTGTTTACAACCGCTACAGGTAAGTCTGACAACTGTTCATATGGATCCCAAAATGCCCATAAGAACATACCACTGTACAAAACTGGGATGAAAAGAACGGCTAGAATCGGGATGAGAAGTTTCTTATTTTTTAAAATCGCTTTGAATTCTGAACCAATAAATGAATTCTTCATGTTTTCCTCCTATTATTTTTCTGAATTTGAATAATTGACCAATTAGTCCAAATGGTCATTTTAGCCCGAAAAACAAATGACCATTTCATCCATTTAGTCATTCGTTGCCAAAAGTAAAGGACTATCGTTTCGATAACCCTTTAATTAAATATAGTTCAAAGAGATTGGCAATTTCATCTTTATCAAGGGGACCATGCGCTCGTTCCCAATCGAAAATAAGTGAAACGTACATCTTCAACATAACAAAGGCGGTCATTTCGGGATTACATGGCTTAATCGATTCTGAGGCAATCGCTTTTTCAATTCGTTGACTCAAGAATTCAATGACCACTTTCTCCATGCGATCAATGACTTCTGATACAGCAGGAGTTCCCATTTCCCGGGCTTCTTGATAAAGCTTGATGGTCAGCTTATGCTCTTTCCTGAATTCAAGCATGCGGAACAATGCACGATGAACATTTTCCGAGAAGGTTTCCTGAGGATCAATCACTTCTTCCGCTTCCCGTTTCATTTCATTGATTAGCGATGATACAATTTCATCAAACAATTCTTCTTTATTTTTAAAAAACGTATAAATTGTTCCTTTTCCTACGTTCGCTAATTTTGCCACTTGATCCATCGTCGTTGCTTTATAGCCAAACAGTGAAAACGAATTCGTCGCAGCATCCAGAACCTGTTTCTTTCGATCAATCGCCATGACCTCACCCCTTAATATGACCAGTTGACCAAATTTGTAATTTAGTCACTTAATGAACATAAATAAATTTATCACATCTCTTGCCAATACACAAGTGATTTTTTTCTTTTAGTATACCATTCATCTTTCATATAAAATAAGCCCTTCTGAATAGGCTATAAAGATAAGGTTTGCTTGGAGGTGTCTTATGAATATTTATGTTGTAAAAAGCGGGGATTCTATTTGGTCGATCGCACAAAGATATGGTGTCGAAATCAATCAAATTTCATACGGAAATCAATTGAAAAATCCCAATATTCTCGTGATTGGACAAAGTCTTCTCATTCCGGAATCTTTAAAAGAATACATCGTGCAACCAGGAGACACTTTGTATAGCATTAGCCAAAAATACAATATAAGTTTACAAGAACTCATCGATTTCAACCAGATTTCTGATCCTGCCATGCTATTCGTTGGTCAATTGATCGTAATGCCTTCCTTTATCCATAGAGTAAAGTCATGTGAATCTCTCTATACCATTTCCTATAACTATAAAGTCCCGCTGCAGGAAATATTAAATGCCAATTCTATTGCGAACCCTTCTCTCATTTATCCAAAGCAGCAAATCAGGATTCCAAACACGAAACTCACGACGGAAGTAAATGCCTACATTACCCGGACAGACAGTGAAGGGGTAGCAGAAGTGAACGGTTTGGGCAGCTATTTCACCTACCTGACTCCCTTCACTTATTCCATTACAGAAGACGGTTCGGTCACTGAGTTAAATGATAGTGCTTTAATTTCAGCCTCATACAACCAAAACGTCGACCCTTTACTGGTTCTCACGAATTTTACAGGTGGAAAATTCGACTCTGATCTTGTTGCCACCATCCTAAGAAGTGAATCTCTGCAAAACACCTTAATCTCATCTATCGTAAAAAAAATGGAGACGAAGGGCTATAAAGGTTTAAATTTTGATTTCGAATATGTATATCCCGAAGACCGGGAAAATTATAATACTTTCTTAAGAAGAACCGTTGCAGCACTAAATCCTAAAGGATACTCTGTGTCGACGGCCCTTGCACCTAAAATTAAAGCTGATCAAAAAGGACTTTTATATGAAGCCCATGACTATAAAGCACACGGAGAAATTGTCGATTTTGTTGTCATCATGACATACGAATGGGGGTGGGCAGGCGGCAAACCATGGGCGATTGCCCCGATTAATGAAGTGAAGAAAGTACTCGATTACGCCGTTACCGTCATCCCGAGAAACAAAATCATGATGGGCGCCCCCCTCTACGGGCGCGATTGGAAAGTTCCTTGGGTCGACGGGACCTTCGCCAAAACAGTCTCTCCTCAAGGAGCACTTGATCTCGCAAGCAAATATGGTGTAAGAATTCAATACAACGACGTATATCAATCCCCTTTTTTCACCTATTGGGATGAAACCGGTCAAAAGCATGAAGTCTGGTTTGAAGACGCACGAAGCATGCTGGCCAAACAGAAAACGGTGGATGAGTATAGACTGCGAGGTTTAAGTTACTGGGTTTTGGGATCTGCATTTCCTCAGAATTGGATGCTGCAGCATTCCAGGTATAGGGTTGTGAAGTGAGGGGCACACCTGTTGTCTGCAGGAGGTGTCTTTCTGTTGGTTCAGCTTGAAGAAAATTCGCCTAGCTTCCTATTAGTTCCCCAATCCTATTAGATACAAAAAAGACCGCCAACCCTGGCGGTCTCCCTTATCCTATTTCAGATACTCCATTACTTTCGATACAGCCTTTTCCCCCTGTTCGATACAGTCAGGAATACTTACTCCTTCATAAGAGCTCCCGGCGATAAATAATCCAGGCAGAATTGCTTCAGCCTGATTAAACATGTCCTGAATCCGTTCCCTGTGGCCTACGGTATATTGAGGCATGGAGTTCTTATAACGGGACACGATTGTAAACTCCGGGGCACCCTCTATATCCATGACTTTGCTCAGATCTTCAAGGACAATCTGCTCAATTTCATCATCAGATAAATCGACGATCGTTTCGTCACCGGATTTCCCCAGGTAACATCGCAATAGTGCCTTTCCTTCCGGGGCAGTGTGTGGCCATTTTTTATGGGTCCAGGTTCCCGCCGTCAAGGAATAGTCGCTGTTTCTTGATACAAGGAATTCCGTACCGGCAATGTCTTTTTTGATAGCATCTTGTGAGAATCCCATTGCTACAGTTGCTACGGATGTAGCCGGCATTTCTTTTAAAAAGGTTAAGAAAGGATACGAAGGAAACATGGATTGTACTACATGATGTGGTGTGGTGACGATTACGCTGTCGGCTTCCAACTGCTCACCGTTTGTGAAAGTAATCGTGTAATCATTGCTGGCTTCTTTTTCTATGCTGGTTACTTTCATGCTCTTGTATACTGTATTCGGGATCAGTGCTGCTTCCATGGTATCGATAAGAGATTGAAGCCCTCCTGTAAATGTCAGAAAGTTTCCATTTTCATTCGAGTTTGCAGATTGACCGCTCTTTTTGATACCTGCTATTAAACTACGATGTTTTTGTTCTAGTTCATAGAGTTGCGGAAAGGTTGACATTAAGCTTAATTGGTCGATATCCCCGGCAAAGATACCTGTTAAGAGAGGTTCAATTAAATGGTCAACAACCTCATCCCCCATTCTTCGTCGGAAGAATTTACCCAATGACTGGTCTTCCATTTCCTGTGATCGGGGAAGAACGAAATCAGCGGCAGCCCTCATTTTACCGGTCAACGAAAACAGACTGGTCGTAATGAAAGGAGCGATTTGGGTTGGAATACCTACGATGGATCCCCCGGGTATAGGGTACAGCTCACCGCCCGCTATCACATAGGATGTGCCTTTACGGTTACGAATAAGCGTATCCTCGATTCCCAGCCGTTCTGCTAAGCGGGAAACTTCTTGTTTGCTGGCTAAACATGAATCCGGTCCCTTTTCGATCACATACCCGTCCCTTTTCAAGGTTTGCACTTTTCCACCGAGGCGATGGGTTGCTTCGACAAGCTTCACTTCGATGGGAAGATTTTTATCTTTTATTTCCTGTTGCAAGTAGTACGCAGTCGTTAATCCGGTGATCCCTCCACCTATGATCACGACTCTTTTATTTTGTTGTTCCAACACGTTCATCGCCTTCTTTAACAATGTATCTTATTGAACAATAGAGAAGGACTAAAGCGGTGAGAGTGAACTCATATGCTTCAGTCCTTCCTTTGTTTCAGCCAAAAACGAGAAATTATTTAAGGTGTTTTAACACGACATCTGCCATTGCATCGATGAATTCAGGTTTGGCATTCGGCATTTCCGGACGATAGTACGAAGCTTCAATATCATCTGTTACCACTCTACATTCATAATCATTGTCATATAGTACTTCTAGATGATCGGATACGAAGCCTACCGGTGTGTAGACGAATGTCTTGTACCCTTTTTCTTTAAATAGGTCACGGGTTAAATCTTGAACGTCAGGACCCAACCAGGGATCAGGAGTGTTTCCTTCACTTTGCCAGCCTACTGCATATTCCTCTACACCTGCGCCCTCTGCAATCATCTTCGCTGTCTCCTCTAATTGCATTGGATAAGGATCCCCTGATTGCAGGATGCGTTCAGGCAGGCTGTGAGCAGATACAATCAGGACAGCATTGCTACGCTCATCATCCGACATGCTTGCATAGGTTTCCTTCACTCTGTCCACCCAATACTGAATGAATTTAGGTTCATCATACCAGCTTTCAACGGATGTAATGTGTGGCCCGCCCAGCTTTTCTGCTGTTTCCTTCGCGCGTCCATTATAGGATTTAACACTGAACGTTGAAAAATGAGGGGCAAGTACAATCGATACAGCTTCTTGAATGCCGTCTTTATGCATTTGTTCAACAGCGTCTTCCACGAAAGGCTCAATATGCTTCAGCCCAAGATACATTTTAAACTCAATGTCGTCCTGTATGCTGTTTAAATGTTCTTCAAGACTCTTCGCTTGATCCAGGGTGATTTTAGCCAGTGGAGAAATCCCACCAATCGCTTCATAACGTCCACGGAGGTCTTCCAGCAGTTCAGCTGAAGGAGCTCTTCCATGTCGGATATGTGTATAGTAACGTTCCAAATCTTCTTCTTTATATGGAGTTCCATAGGCCATCACCAATAGACCCATTTTCTTCTTTGTCATACCATTTCACCTCATTATCAGTATCATACATTCCATTTTGTGCCATGTTTTTTCATATGAATCCATGGTTCCACACGTATGAATGTGCTCTACCTGGCACTGTATTCATGCACGAAAGCTGCCAGACGCTTTAATGTGTCCGGATTAACTTGCGGGAATACACCGTGTCCTAAGTTAAAGATGTGGGAAGGAAGCTCCATTCCTTGATCAAGGATCTCTTTGGCTCTTTCTTCGATGACTTCCCAAGGAGCTAACAGAATCGCAGGATCCAGATTTCCCATTACCGTTTTGGAAATGCCTCTCTCTCTTGCTTCATTAATCGGCAGGCGCCAGTCTAATCCGACTACATCAAGAGGCAGGTCATGCCATTCATTGGCCAAGTGACTTGCGCCAACACCAAACATAATCAATGGTACGTTCTCTTCCTTCAATTCTGTAAAGATCTTCTCCATGACCGGCTTAATGAATGTACGATAATCTTGTATATTCAATGCCCCGACCCATGAGTCGAAAATTTGAAAAGCAGACGCCCCTGCTTTGATTTGAGCTTTCGCATACGTCACTGTCATAGCTGCCAGTTTATCCATTAAAGCAAACCAGGCTTGTGGCTCTGCATACATGAACGCTTTTGTTTTATTATAGTTTTTCGATGGGCCGCCTTCAATCATGTAGCTTGCCATTGTAAAAGGTGCACCGGCAAAACCGATCAACGGCACGGACAATTGCTCCTGAGTCAATAATTTAATGGTATCTAATACGTAAGGAACATCATTTTCGGGATCGATTTCTCCAAGCTTTTCAACATCAGCTGTCGTACGAATCGGGTTATCGATCACGGGGCCGATTCCTGATTTGATTTCTACATCCACTCCAATAGAAGGAAGTGGTGACATAATGTCTTTATATAGGATCGCTGCATCCACATCATATTGTTCAACCGGCAGCCTTGTCACATATGCGCAAAGCTCAGGTTGGTGTGTTATTTCAAACAAAGAATACTTCTCTTTGATTTTGCGGTATTCAGGTTGTGAACGCCCAGCTTGTCTCATATACCAAACCGGAGTATAGTCCGTCTTCTCTCCCCTTGCTGCTCGTAAAAATGTATCATTCATTTGTTTCATACCTTTGTTCGTCCACCTTTCTATGTAACTCCATTATTCCCATTGTATACTAATTTAATTAGATTCTAAAATTGTACTATTTCAATATGACCGTACGAATTGTAACCCTTTTAAACTATAGACGTTTTAATGAGAATTGTATAGTTATCAAGGGAAAATGTCATAAATTTGCCGATTTTCAAGGCGGATGAAAAAATATCCAGAAATCATGTTACATGATCAAAGGATTAGGGAAGAGTATAATAGAGATAACTAATTAATTGAGGTGATTTGGATGAAGGTGTATATAACAACGGGAACACATGAATTCCTGCAAAAATTAATGGATCGGCATACAAATGAAAAAATGATCTTATTGCAAGGGAAAGATGCCATGCTGCTTCATGAGACAAATGGAGAAAGTGTCTTTGAATCCCCACGCAAATATGAAATCGTCGACCAATCTGGTGAGCTTGTAAATGAAGGATATGTAGTGTTCAATAATATTCCAGTTACAGATGAAGGCCGTCCGCTATTTGAGTACCGCTTTAAAAATCGGGCAGGATTGATTGAAGAAGTTCCGGGCTTTACGGCCATTCGGGTTCTTCGTCCATTAGAATCGGATACATATGTGATTATGACACTATGGGAAGACGAGAGAAACTTCATTGCCTGGCAGGAGTCAGAGCAATACAAAAAAGCACATGAAAAGCGCGGGACGGAAGAAGGAATTGATAATAAGAAGGATATCTTTCCCCGCGCTTCCTATGTAAGTGAATATCATGTAACAGGTCAAGAGTAATACATAAGCTGCCCGATCCGAGGCAGCTTTTTATTTTTCCTATATGGCAGCTACTCGCCGGTCCCTCAAACTTAACAATTACACTTAAAGTGTACATACATAATTACAAATTATTAACAGTATACTTTATCGTATTGGTCATAGATATTTACTTTGCATTTATTTACAACACACCCTATTTGAAAGGAGTTGAGTACCATTGAGTCAAACGTGTTTGCTTCTGATTGACTTTCAAAAGGCATTTAGTCATCCTTCATGGGGAAAGCGAAATAATCCTGGTATGGAAGAGAACGCCTTTCAGCTTCTTCACGCATGGAGAGAAAAGTCATGTCCTGTCGTTCATGTACAGCATTCTTCCAATGATATGGAATCACAACTGCATTCCAGCTCTGCAGGTTTCGATTTTATAGACGAATTCCGCCCTTTACGAAACGAAAAGCAAATCATTAAGCACGTCAACAGCGCCTTTATCGATACGGACCTGGATTTATATTTAAAGAGGGAAAAGTTCACATCCCTTGTAGTGATGGGCTTCACGACGAATCACTGTGTCTCCACTACGGTTCGCATGGCTCAGAACTTAGGTTATGATGTGACTGTTCCTTTTGATGCCACAGCATGCTTCGAAACGTATTCGTATGATGGTTCTTTATTTTCAGCTGAAATTGTTCACGGTCTGTCACTGGCTAATCTTCATCATGAATTCGCCAACATCTCTTCAACAGAATCTATACTCTCTTCACGATTTAAATTTAGTAAACCCGTTACTTTCTAAGTAACTTTTCTGTTCCCGTAAAAGGGGCTTAGTCAAGGGGAGTGATTACATTCCCTTTGATTAAGCCCCTTTGCGTTATCTGAAGTAAAAGTCTACTTATTCTATCGGATTTTTACTGTATAATATCCCATTCCGATTCGCATAAATCGCTGCCTGTGTACGATCGGCCACTGCAAGTTTACTCAGAATATTACTTACATGAGTCTTAACGGTCTTAATCCCAATGAAAAGCTCTTCTGAAATTTCCTGGTTTGTCATACCTTCTCCCAGGCATTTCAATACATCCATTTCTCTCGACGTCAGCTCTTCATGAGGTAATACTTCCTGAGGCCGGAATCGGTTCATCATTTTATCCGCTACTTTGGAGGCAATGACGGACTCCCCCTTCATCGCTTTATAAACAGCCGATGTCACTTCTTCGGCACTTGCTGTCTTCAACAAATAACTATGAGCTCCCGCTTCTATGGCTGGAAATACTTTCTCATCATCATAATAGCTTGTAAGAATAATGATTTTACAGTGGGGATGAAAGGTTAGGATTTTCTTAGTCGCCTCGATTCCATTCCCGTTCTCCATTAATAAATCCATCAGAATGACATCAGGCATATACAGCTTCGCAAGCTGAGACGCTTCATTACCGCTTTTCGCTTCCCCTAGGAATTCAATCCGATCCTCTGTCAGCAAATAGGTTTTTATACCTAATCGAACCATTTCGTGATCATCTACAATCATCACCTTTACCTTATCCACTTGTTTTCCCCCTTTGGTTTAGACTGGAATCCGCAGGTCAATATACGTTCCTTCCTTCTCTTTAGAACGAATCTGAAACAATCCCCCGATTTCCTCGGCACGCTCTCTCATCGTCTGAAGTCCGTACGATGTCATCTTGTTTTCTTTTAGGTTAAAGCCTCTTCCATTGTCACTGATGTACAGAGTGACATAACCATCTTTTTTCTCCGTAACAATCTTCACTTTCGTTGCCTCTGAGTGACGCAGGATATTGGATAGGCTCTCCTGAATAATCCTGAACATATGGGTTTCAGTCCCCTTTGAAAGATTCTCAATCCCTTCGAGGCTTGCTTCGATTTCAATCTGTGTTTTTTCCTTTAATTCTCTAATTAAAATGGTTAACGCTTCACAGAGACTTTCACCTTTTAAATCGACCGGTCGTAAATGAAGAAGAAGAGCCCTCATCTCCCCTTGCGCTTTCCCTGCAATTTCAGCCACTTGTGTTATAATCGTTCCAACCTTTTCAGGGTCTGTCCCGATACTTTTTTGCGCGGCGGAAGAAAGCATGTTCAACGCGAATAATTGCTGACTGACTGAATCATGAAGATCCCTCGCCAGTCTTTGCCTCTCTTCCATGACAGCTGCCTGGTGAGCTTGATCGGCAAGTTCGGATTTTTCATCAGCTAATCTCTGAAGTGATTTGACCTGTTCTTGAATGAACACAGCAAGCTGATTCAATTCATCCGATAAAATCCCAAGCTCGTCGTGTTCGTATCGGTCCACCCTTGCAGAAAACTTTCCACTTCTTAGCAGCGTTACAAAGGTGGAAATATCATCAATTCTTCCTTTAAAAGTATACCCCGTTCGAAATCCGAAATATATGCTTAATAATAGAAGAATGCTTGCCAGCCAAATGGTTAAATAGAGTGATATTTCAAGAGAAAAGCTTGGGTTATCAGCTAAGTACAGATAGACCTGCAAGGAAATAAAGAAAAGCAATACAGCCATGGTGGACATCATGAAAAAGCTTTTAAAGATCCAGTTGCGAATGTTTGAAGACTTCTCCACGTTCTAACCTCCTTTTATCGGATAAATCGTCTCCAATCACACTCGGCTGATTCGAATCGATCCTATTTTTACATTAACATTCAGTTTGATTTTTTTGCTAGCAAGCTCGTATTCCGGGGAACGGTAATATAACTCAGAACGAAGATCAGCTGACTTCTGGTCGAATAATTTAATATCTCCTACTTGTACATTCAAGGTGATCTCCACTGGGACGTTTTCTGGAATAATCATCTTTACATCACCTATCCAACCCTTAATATCAATGGGCGTTTCCCCTTCTGGTATAAAGGCTTTACTAAAGTCAAAATAGTAATCTCCAATGGCATTGTAAAGATTCATTGATTCCAGCGGCCAGTTAGGCTCGGAAAAACGTATATCCCCGACAATAAACCCTTTGTTCATTTTATTCTTCTTTTGAAGGATTTTCTCCCCCAACGGCTGATTTTCAAATCCTATTTGCCCTGTCTCCTCTTTATCTGGTGATTCATTGCTAATGCTAATCTTGATGGGTTTATTTCTTCCCACTCTATTAATGGCAATGGCAATGATAAAGAGAGGCCATAGTTTCCACCAGCTTCCATAGTCAAAATCCACTACATCATACCCATCGAGTATAATGAGTCCCCCTAATACCATACTGAATAGTCCAAACAGTAACTTCCCAAAGCTTCCCTTCAAAAAACTGTCTACCGTCCACTTCAAGCCAAGGAGCAACAACAAAATTGGAATAATATTGACAAATATCTGCGTTATTTCCAAGGAAATGACACCAATATTCAATAGTAATAACAACAATCCTATCCCCATCAACAGGAACGAGAAAAACCATTGTTTTCTTCCCTTATACCTCATACCAACACCACCTTCACATCTTCTATTTATTTCGCTATTTATGAATAAATTCCTGTTACTACTTTCATTATAGATTGCTTTCTCTCGTGTATTGAGGAGCATCGGCATGATTCTGCCTCGGTCTCGAGACGGAAAAAATGTTTCTAACCTGTTTCACATCTTTTCACGATTTTCATAATCTATAGTACAGATCAGGGCATATGCCTAAAGTTTGAGGAACGATTTAGAGGAGGTTTTTTCTAATGGGGATTGATTTGACCGCTCTTCATTGGATTTATTTAGCTTTCATAGGATTCATCATCCTATTTATGATTTTCCGGAAAGACACCACGATCGTATGTATCCTGGGAATCTTCAGTATTGCACTGATGGCAACAGGATCGTTAAGTGGATCGGTTAGTAGCATATTTAATAGCTTTATCTTTGCGATTACGGAATTGCTATCTACCATTCTCGTGATTTCCATTATCGTAGCAATGAGTAAAGGGCTGACTACAACCGGTATTAACGATGTCATGATTCGCCCGTTTACAAAGTTCATCCGGACACCATCCCTTGCTTACTGGACAATCGGTCTTGTGATGATGTTTATATCTTGGTTCTTCTGGCCGTCGCCTGCAGTAGCCCTCCTGGGTGCCGTGTTAGTACCAGTCGCCCTTAGAGTCGGATTACCTGCCCTTGGAATCGCCATGGCCATGAACTTATTCGGTCACGGTATCGCCCTTTCAGGTGACTTTGTCATTCAGGCAGCTCCGAAGTTAACAGCAGACGCAGCAGGAATACCTGTATCAGATGTTATTTCTGCAAGTATCCCCCTTATTATTGTGATGGGCGTCGTCACAACTGTTACCGCTTTTCTTTTTCTTAAACGAGATATGAAAAAAGGAATCCTGAAAGTGGATTCAAGCTCCATCGTATCTATTGGCAAGGATCAGGAGGAGTCACCTAACCTGTTATCTACACGATGGAAACGAACAATCGCCATCCTTATTCCTATTTTATTTGCCCTGGATATTACTGCAATGGTTCTATTTGATCTTCAAGGGGGAGATGCAACCGCACTGATCGGTGGAACATCCATCATCATTCTTCTCTTGATTTCATTGGCTGCTTATAAAGGAAAGGGATTGGAGAAAACGACGAGCTTCATGATTGACGGGTTTCAGTTTGGATTTAAAGTGTTTGGTCCCGTGATTCCAATTGCTGCTTTCTTCTACTTGGGAGATTCAGGGTTTCAAACGATTATCGGCGACTTCCTTCCTTCAACGTCTCAAGGAATCGTCAATGACCTCGGTGCATCCCTGGCTGCCGTCGTTCCCCTGTCTACAGCAGTAGGGGCGATCACCCTAACGACCGTTGGATCGATCACAGGCCTCGATGGATCCGGCTTTTCCGGTATTTCCCTTGCCGGTTCCGTAGCCAATCTATTCGCAGATAGCATTGGGTCCGGTGTTGCAACCCTAACCGCCCTCGGGCAAGTGGCAGCCATCTGGGTCGGCGGCGGAACACTCGTCCCATGGGCCCTCATCCCGGCTGCCGCCATCTGTGGAGTCGATCCATTCGAACTCGCACGGCGTAACATGCTTCCTGTCGTCATCGGATTAATAGCAACCACGATTGTAGCGATGTTTTTGATTTGAATAAAGTGAGGGACGGACCTTGTTTCAAGGTCCGTCCCTCTATCTTTCCTGTTTCGGCCGATTCTCATAAAGAAAGATACATAGTACGAAAAAGGAGTATCCGAGCAGATATCCGGCTGCTACATCCGATGGATAGTGAGCCTGTTCCACTATTCTGCTGAGTCCTGTCAGCAGGGCAAGGGTGATCGCCAGGATATAGAGAATCACTTTCATCCCAGCAGAAGAAATCTCTCTACTAATGAAGTATGCAGTGACGAGTAAGAAGACCAGCCCTACCATAGCATGGCCGCTTGGAAAGCTGAACCCTTCCTCACCATTTGAAAAAGGAGGTCTTTCTCTTTCCATCAAACCTTTGATTGATTTATTAAGGACGTTACTTCCGGCTACCAGAACAACAACAGTAATGATTCCAAGAAAGTCCTTCTTGGCCCACCAAAGATATAAAATAAGGACGATGGATGCGATCCCAATCACTATTTCAGTACCGATTACGGAAAACAGTTCAATAAAGTGAAGGTTGCTCATGTTCGACAAGAAATAATCCTCACCTAAAATTTCCATCTCATAAAAAACAAAATGCGCGATGGTCATAAACAGTAAAAATGAAATGATGGCCGTTATGTATTGAAACTTCTTCATCTTGATCCTCCTTGAATTTCACTCTAATTACCCACATCCCTCATCATATTTAGTGTTATAATATTCGTAATATTCATCAAATATTAGGAGGTTGTGCACTTGCTGAATGAATTATATCAGAAATTAGAAGAACGTTGGATAGAAATGGTTGAGATCAGAAGGTTTCTCCATCAACATCCTGAACTATCCTTCCAAGAGAAAAACACAGCTGCATACATTGCAGATTACTATAAGAAAATCGGCGTTCCCGTCCAGCAACAAGTCGGTGGCAATGGGGTAGTAGCAAGAATCGAGGGAGCTCTCCCTGGAAAAACAGTGGCTCTTCGTGCAGACTTTGACGCCCTCCCCATCCAGGATGAAAAGGAAGTTGAATATCGCTCCACCGTTCCAGGGGTCATGCATGCATGTGGCCATGATGGTCATACAGCAACACTGTTAGTATTGGGTAAAACCCTGCATGAAATGCGTAGTAATCTTTCAGGTACAGTGATTCTTATTCATCAGCATGCGGAAGAATATGCACCAGGCGGAGCGAAACCCATGATTGAAGCGGGCTGCCTGGATGGAGTGGATGTTATTTTCGGAACTCATTTATGGTCAAGTGAACCTCTCGGAAAAATTCTATATCGAACAGGTCCGATCATGGCTGCTGCTGACAGATTTGAAATCGTCATCAAGGGCTCCGGAGGTCACGGGGCACAACCTCATAAAACAAAGGATTCCATCGTGATTGGAGCTCAAGTCGTTTCCGAGATTCAACAAATTGTCAGCAGAAGAGTGAATCCGATTGACCCTGCCGTTGTGACGATCGGTTCTTTTATGGCAGATAATGCATTTAATGTGATTGCCGATTCCGCTAAACTCATTGGAACAGTCCGTACATTCAATCCTGAGGTCAGAGATTTTATTGAAGAAGAAATCGAACAGATTCTAAAGGGTGCATGTCTTTCAGCCCGCTGTGAGTATGAATATGTTTATGATCGCGGATATCCAGCAGTCGTGAATCACGCAGGGGAAACGGATCTGTTGATTCAAAGTGTCGATACAGTCGATGAAGTTCATAGTGTGGAAGAAATTGAAATGCAAATGGGTGGGGAAGATTTCTCACATTACTTAGAACAAGTAAAGGGTACTTTCTTTTTTACGGGAGCCAAGCCGGAAAATGTTGAAGTTGCCTTCCCCCACCATCACCCCAAGTTTGATATTAACGAAAAGGCTCTTCTGATTGCCGCTAAATCACTGGCGTCTGCTACCATTCAATATCAAGAAAGGCATTCTATCACAGAGACGCTGACAAAATAACTCATAAAAAAGGATCAGGTGACCTGCCTGATCCTTTACTCTTAATAAAAGCGATGATTTTTTTCAATCTTACTTACCACCAAGACCCACCAGATCAAAAGCGGTTGAAATAATAACCTCACCCAGAGCAGTACTACATTCGCTTCATCGTTCCCTGGAGAAGGAATTTCTTTAATGGCCACATAAATATTCACGGGGAAAATGAGAACTAAATAAATCGCTGTGATAACCCCCGCTTTTTCACGAGTCTTTGGAATGAGCAGGAGTACAGCCAATATAAACTCGATCATTCCCGTAATATATACGATTTCTTCCCTTAGAGGAATGAATTCAGGGATCATTTTGGCGAATCCTTGAGCTTCAATAAAATGAAAGACCCCTGCTAAAAAGAAGAAGAATGAGAATAGAATAAGTCCTAACACTTTCAATCCTTTCTTGCGTTTGTTCATCTGTTTCACACCTCACAACAATAATGATAACGTACTTTCTAACTACACCTGAATATTCAGAGGAAATAAAAAGATGCGTTTGTATTCGGTCGCTCTGCCAATATCCCTCAAAAAAAAGATCGACCATCACGTCGACCTTCCCTCACTACTATTCTAAATCATGAAAGTACCGAATCCGATAAGCATATTTTGCCACTTCCCCCAATTGTTCAAGAAGTTGATAGTTTGCATAGGCTCCCACCACAGCCCCTACTCCGGGAATGAGTTGAAATAATTTCACAAAATCAATGTAATCCCGATACTCCTGTTGGAAAGTTCGCCAGTCCAATTCCTTTAATTTTTCTTTTTCCACATCCCAGTTTTCGATGATGTCGAGAACATGTTTTTTATGAGAATCACTGGAGAATGCAAGCTGAAAGACATAAAGCAAAAACAGGCGTTCCTCATATTGTTTTGTATTATAGCCATGAATGGCAGAGCATTCGCTCAGAAATTTCATTTTGATTGATAAAAGCAACGGAAAATCTGCCAGGCCAAGAAAGATCCCACCTGCACCTGTTCCTGCTCCTTCAATCGTAGCCGCCTTCCGGTAAAATTCCATTCGTTCCTTCATCAGCGCTTCTCTTTCCTTCAGTGAAGACTTCACAGAGACCTGCTGAAGGGGTACCCACTCGCTTCCCTTTAACGTTACTTCTACCATCTTCTTGATACTTTCCGTTACTACGTTATGTGCTTTCTCTGGAATCCATTGATTCACTTTTGTTTGAGCTTGCTTAGAAACCCGTTGGAAGATGGAAGATTTTCTACTGAACTTACGTTTCCAGGAATCGAGCTCTTCTCTTTCATGGTTCACACTGAACCACCATCCTTTTTTTATCTGTTTACTCTTTCTATACGTTTCTTTCTTCCGGATTGTTTCACTAAAATAATGTTTCTTCCATCTTCTTCAATCGCTGTACTAAGTAAAACTGACTAAATAGAATTGAAAATGCCAACCCGACCAGGAGCGTAATCACCCCTTCTATCCATGCACCCTTTAAAAAAAGAGGCAGGGAAAACACACTCGCTTGGATCATCATCGCTTGATTTATGATTTTTTGAAAAGAGGACTTCTTTAATTCCCTTGATACAGGATAAATGAGAACCCAGATTTTATAATCAAACCGTTTAAACAAAGGGATCAACTGAAAAGCTGTTAAATAAAGAAACACTAATGCCGTCAGAATACTGAAGATAAAAGAAGAATTCGAATAAATTAACAGCACACCGATCAAGGTTAACCGAATGTAAAGTCCCGAATATTCACTTGTTCTCACCAACGACCGAAGGTACAAATACCGATACGTCGAAGCTTGAGAGAAAGGTGTCCGCACAAGTCCATCAAGCCATTTTCTCCGGTGCACCTTCCCTTTCAGCTTAGGCACATCCGTGAACATATTGGCGATCCGATAAAAGATCAGCATCCGCTGCTGCTCCAGATTGATTAACAAATCCCATTTAAGATTCTTACCTTTTGTCGATTGAAAAAAGTACAAAGCATACCCGAGCATGACCAAGGCAACGACGATAATCATCCAGATAGTTGCATTCGATAAAACTAAGAATACGAGAGAACCGCTTAATAGAAAGCGCAAAAAGCTGTCGGTCCAATGAGCTTCCCTTTCCTGAAAGCGCAACATCAACCAGCGTACATATAGATTCCATATCTTTAATGCTAATACTAAGCCAAGTAACGGAAAGAAGCTTCCAAAACTGCTTCCGGATACCGCTACATACATTGGCATGAGTGCAGCCAGTACGAGCAGTTGAATGTATGATTGAAACATGAAGCTAATCCAGATGCATTTGGTGAAATAACTCGATAAACTCCCCTCTATCGGCAAAAGAAACACAGCATCCGCTTCTCTCAAAAACGTATAGACGGGACTCCATGCCAATAATAAACCCAGGATCACCGCCATGATGAGTGGTGCAGGGAAAGCCGGATCCAGTGTTTTCACCCAATGATTATATGTATACGCTGCTCCTCCCAGTGCAAAGATCAGGACAAATAGTAAATGATCGTTAAACATATATTTCAAATACTTTTGAAGCTCCTGATTATACTCTACAATTCGTTTCTTCCAAATACTATCCACCTTATTCATCATGGGCTTCTTCCTTTGTCAGCTGAATATAAATATCATCTAACGTTGCACCAGGCATGGAGAATTCCTTACGAAGTTCCTGAAGCGTTCCTTTTGCACGAATTTTCCCTTCATGAAGGATGATGAATGAGTCACAATACCTTTCTGCAGTTGCTAAAATATGCGTCGACATCAGTATTCCTGCACCGTTTTGCTTCATCTCCTGCATCCAGTCCAGCAGTGATTGAATCCCGAGTGGATCTAATCCAACAAACGGCTCGTCAATGATATAGAGACTGGGCTGAATAAGAAAGGCGCACATGATCATCACCTTTTGTTTCATTCCTTTAGAAAAGTGTGCAGGAAACCAGCTCATCTTCTTCTCCATACGAAAGGCCTTCAACAGTTTATCAATTCTTCCTTTATACTCAGATTCTGATAATCCATAAGCCATGGCCGTAAGTTTTAAATGCTCCTCAAGGGTAAGTTCATCATAAAGAATCGGTGTTTCCGGTATGTATGAAAACTGCTTTCGATATTGATCGGCATCACTCTTTAATGTATGACCATTAATGGACACTTCTCCTTGCTTTGCTTCCATGAGACCAATAATATGCTTGATAGTAGTACTCTTCCCTGCTCCGTTCAGGCCTATTAATCCGACAATTTCATTTGAATGTATGGAAAATGTTATATCCTTTAAGACCGGTTTTCGGGTATACCCGCCAACCAGGTGTTTGATTTCTAATAATGACACGAGCAGCAACGTCCTTTCTCTTCTATATGTTTTTCTCTATTTTATCAAAATTTCATTGTAAAGGCATGGTTTAACCAACTTTCCATTCCATATTTTAGCATTCATAACATTACGCGATTTGCACATCATAGTATTTGAAGGGGCCAGCAATAAGGAAAAGGGGATGGTTGTTAAAGACCAGCTAACCGATTTCACTATTGTTTGCGGCTGTAAGGATTGTCGTCTTCTATAGTGAATGACACACTCACCATATTCATTTGTTCAAAAAATTGATAAATGAGGTGTTTGTTAAAGCACACTTTGACTGAATCAACTTACTTTATTAGCTTATCAAGCTTAAGAGATAAGGGGATGGTCACATTGGTTATAGTCATTCATGTTTCTAATGGTTTACACATATCATCCTTATAGCAAATGAGGTGTTTGTCCAAGACGGCTAACTGTTTCTATTGTCTAAAATTGCTTAAATAGCGAAAAGATAAGGGGATGGTCGCATTGAACAATTTTCATTCTAACTTAAGAATGTATCACTACAGAAGCTACTAGAGAATGAGGTGTTTATCAAAGAGAATGAAGATTTGACATATTAATCTTTATAGTATTACCCCTTCAAGAAGAGAGGCAGGAAAATCGTTCCTGTCTCTTCTTCATTTATTTCCTCTTTCATGATAAAATACATAAAAATGCCATTACTGAAAGGTGGAGTAAACAGTGAGTGACTGTATATTTTGCAAGATTATCGACGGGGAAATCCCTTCTATGAAAGTGTACGAAGATGAGCATGTCCTTGCATTCCTTGATATTAGCCAAGTGACGAAAGGTCATACATTACTTATTCCCAAAGTACATAAAGAAAACATCTATGAACTGACTCCTGACATTGCAAGTCACCTCTTCTCTGTTGCACCTAAGATTGCGGACAGTATCAAGGCCGAGTTTAACCCTATTGGAATGAACTTGTTAAGCAACGCAGGGGAAGCAGCAGGACAGTCTGTCTTTCATTTCCACATGCACTTCATTCCCCGCTATGGCCAGGGAGATGGTTTTGGAGCCGTTTGGAAGACACATAATGATGACTACACTCAAGAAGACCTGAAAGGAATAGCTGAATCCATTGCACAGCATCTTTCATAAAAATCGAGCCTGATCCCTGAAGCTAAAGGGATCAGGTTTTTTCAGAATAATTAATCTTTGA
This sequence comes from Rossellomorea sp. H136, assembly GCF_056838065.1. Taxonomy (NCBI): domain Bacteria; kingdom Bacillati; phylum Bacillota; class Bacilli; order Caryophanales; family Bacillaceae; genus Rossellomorea; species Rossellomorea sp. H136. The sequence goes on along the minus strand of NZ_CM166371.1, from coordinate 1,601,612 downwards.
CAACAATACTTGGTATGTTATAATGTACCTATCTTTTCGCTAATGGCAACAGTGCACATTAGGAGAAGCAAATAGTATAGTTTAGTTGAGGAGAGATGAGAAATGAATACAAAAACACTTGTATCCCTGTCCTTATTAGTGGGGATCGGGGCCGTCCTGCACACAGTGATCCCGGGAATTTTCTTAGGAATGAAGCCGGACATGATGCTGACGATGATGTTTCTAGGCATTATATTATTTCCAGCCAAGAAAAACGTATTACTTTTAGGTTTATTAACTGGAGTCATTTCAGGTCTGACAACACAGTTCCCTGGAGGATTCTTACCTAACCTGATCGATAAACCGATCACGGCTTTCGTTTTTTACGGCCTTTTCCTGGCTACTAAAAAGATCACTCGTTCACTTGTAGGAGCTTCTGTTCTAACAGCTATTGGTACACTCGTATCAGGAAGTATATTCTTACTTTCTGCTTATGTGATTGTCGGTCTGCCTGGAGCTTTCTTTGCTCTATTTGCAGCAGTCGTACTTCCAGCTACACTTGTTAACGCCGGAGCGATGTTTGTGGTGTATCCAATCATTAACGGGATTTTAAAACGTTCAACCATTCGAGAAGCTGTCACAACAGAACAGCTATCCTAATTTAATCATAGTAAAGCCCTCCATTCATTGTGTTTTCGCCACCTGAATGGAGGGCTTTTTCTATATCTTACTTGACTGCAACCCATAAGAGCACTCCAATCAAAAAGGTGATCACTCCGCCGGACCCCATTATGGCAGCACGCTTTTTTAATATATTCTTAGGAGGATACATACCCGGCCTTTGAATGGAAATGAAATTATACACCATACTTAGAAATAATACTGCACAGAGAGCAAAGAAACCAAAGATTACCCCGTCCATTGTTTAGAACCCCTCCTAAACTCCACCTCTTAACTTTATATTTATGCTGGAAAAAAGAAAGTTATGAATTGACTTGTTTTAATCTGTTTTAAAAGGGAAAAGGAGAATACATGTTGATTGTAGAAATAGAGTATTATAGAACTAGAAGAACGAGGTGATCATAGTGAACAAAAAATCCCTGGCTTACGGGCTTTTAATCGGTGGAGTGGTCGGAGGAGTAGCATCCCTTCTCACGTCTCCTTCATCAGGGAAAGAAATCCGGGCACAAATCAAGGACAAAAAGGATGACTGGACTGGAGTAATCGACGAGATGAAGGTGAATATTGGTGAATTGAAAGAATCCATCGGCACGCTGTCTCAGGAAGGAAAAGAAACAGTCATGCAGCTTTCGAAAGATCTTCAAGCTTCTTTCAAACAATGGCAGGCTTCGACAGAGCCAAATAACCGTCGACTTCAGGAAGAAATCCAATCCATCCAAAGAACCATTGAAGACTTGGAAAAATCCATTAACTCAGCAAATACCTCTAATCAATAACCAGATTCCCGCAGCCCTTTTTCACTAATGGTGATGGAAGGCTGTGGGCTTTTTTTGTTTGAATAGGGATTATATCGATTCTGTAGAAACATGTTTTGAAAAAAAATTATTATCCCCCTTCTTTTCTATCAATATAATGATTTCATGCACAAATCCCGTCATTACAGTATCCATACCCCCATCGACCTCTTATTTTCACAGTATGTCCCAATCAAAAATTATATACTTCGAAAAATTTTGTCAATTTAACCTTTATTAATTATTACTTTATTGGCATAATAAAATATAAGCGCTTTCTTTTTTTGTGATAGTTGTTTTAGTAAGTCATTTTAGTATTACTTAGATTTAATAAGATTTTCTAGCAAAGTGGGTGAATGAGATGAAGGAAAGAGAATTTACTTTAAAAGAGGCTATGCTCTTCAGTCAAAGGATGGCTCAGCTAAGTAAAGCTCTGTGGAAGGCCATAGAAAAGGACTGGCAGCAATGGATCAAGCCATACGACTTAAATATCAACGAACATCATATTCTCTGGATTGCTTATCATTTAAAGGGTGCTTCCATTTCAGACGTAGCCAAGTTTGGTGTTATGCACGTTTCAACTGCATTTAACTTCTCCAAGAAATTAGAAGAACGGGAATTACTCCAGTTTTCTAAACGGGAGAACGATAAACGGAACACCTATATTCAATTGACGGCTAAAGGGGAAAATATACTTCTTGAGCTAATGAAGAACTATAAGCCTGAGAGTCACTCAATCTTCCAGGGAGTTTCTCCATTACGAGAATTATATGGAAAGTTCCCGGAAATGATTGAAATGATGACCGTCGTGCGAAATATATATGGAAATGATTTTATGGAGATATTCGAAAAATCGTTTCATAATATTGAAAATGATTTTTCTGATGATAACGGAAAACTGGGAGAATTATTTCAAGATGAAGAAGAACTGGCTTAATCTACAAACTCTTCTTTAACTGTTTCATCAAAGCTGGATAAATGTCTTGAGCTAAACAGCTATCAACCACTTCATGGACCTTCAGCTTTGAATGAAGCTGTTCTTCAAACTCTTTGAAAAGCGGGGTATTGTACACGAATCCTTCCGCTTTTTGCTTTTGGAGCTTCATGCTCAACCTATCACAAGTGATAAAGAACTCCTTCACTTCCCTCTCCGACAAACCATTACGAATGATCATTCGATGAAATGGAAAACCATTTTCGGGGATCATCTCCGCTATTAACCGTTGATAATACTCGAGTTGCTCTATACGTTTCACTAAATCATTCATCTTAATCACCTTTCAATCATTGCAAAAATTTCTCATACTCTCATTGTACAAAACTATAACATACCTTTCCCATAAAGTTCTTCTAAAAAATATGAAAAAATCACCCTGAAATGTATTGATTTTTTCCGGCAATCGTAATAAAGTATGTTAGGCACTTAACTAAGATTTATTCGTCTAATGGAGGCGATTTTTTTATGCATTGCTGGAAAACAATCAATCTGGAAAAACAATTCGGATTTTACCGAGTCTTTTTACTTTCATCCATCATCATGATGATGGTATTCTCATTAATATACGTACCAATTAACTTACTATTTCCAAGTGCGTTCTATGATAATCATTTCCTTGTGTTCTTCATAGGAATGCTGAGTATCTATCCGTTGCATAAGTTTTTTCACATTGTACCGATACTGCTTTTTGTGAAAAAAATGAAGTGTAGATGCAATCGGAAACTATTTTTTTTACCGATCGTTTCTTTGCGAGTGGATCAGCCTATCTCAAAATACCGTTACATGCTTGCCCTGGTGGCACCATTCTTTGTACTGAACGGAATTTTGCTATACGGATGTATCCACTTCCCGCACTACTCTCATTACTTTACAATGCTGCTTGCATTTCATTCAGGAATCTGCGCCATTGACTTTATATATGCAAAGCAACTAATGGACTCACCAAAGAATGCATTAATTGAAGAGAATGATGATGGATACGAAATATTGATTTATCAGTAAGGATGATGGATGGCCATTGAAACATACAATCGATGGAAGAAATCATCCTTCTGCTATTTTCAGGTGTTTTCACGAAGATTCTTCATTTACTGATCGAAAATTCCTGCTTGCACTTGGATGAAATGTAAAATAGAATGCAAAAAGCCTTATTTGCATGATTAATGCAATACTCTCGCTACCAATTTGAGAAATTATTTGGTAATGTATAGCTTAAAGGAGATAACGGGGAGGGGTTTGGATGATCTCCATGTTTTTAGTGTTTGCTGTTTTCATCTTATTCTATATAAATAAAATGACAAACGCATTATGTTTACAAAAAGAAATACCTGAAGAACGCCAACCAAAGGTGTTTAGAACCATCAATATTCTAATCACCATACTACTGGTCTCTTCTTATATAGAAATATTGTTTACATAGAAAAGCGGAGGCGGCTCGTTCAGAGGCGACAAGCATAAGTAAAACCTACCGGAAAGGCGTTCTTTGCCTTTTTGGTAGGTTTTACTTATGACCTCGAGACTCTAGCCGCCGGAGCTGGACAAGTAGAAAAGCGGAGGCGGCTTGGTCAGCCCCGACAAGCATAACTGGGAGATCCCTGAAGGCGCTCTTTGCCTTTGGGGATTTCCCAGTTATGACCTCGAGGGGCTAGCCGCTGGAGCTGGACAAGTAGAAAAGCGGAGGCGGCTCGCTCAGAGACGACAAGCAAAAAGCAGACCCGGAAAAATCCGGATCTGCTTTTTATATATTCAAATTAGCAAACGTATGCTGCACCAATGATGATTAACAAAATGAATAGAACAACGATTAACGCAAATCCTCCGCCGTAAGCACCTGACATCTGCGCTTCCTCCTTTCATGTATGAAAAAGCCGCCTAAATATGAATAAAGCAAAAGGGGCCCTCTTTTTTAAGGTATTGCCCCCTCTACAATCTTTATCCGATAACTTTAAACCCTGAGGCTAAAATTATAGCCATGCTGCACCCACAATGATTAACAGGATGAACAGTACTACGATTAACGCGAAACCTCCGCCGTATGCATTACCCATAACTTTCCACCTCCTTTGAAGCGCTAATTTATCTTATTCAAGTTAGCTGCCATTTGTTTTAGGCCAATGTCATAAATTTAGTTTTTTTTAGCAAATATATGCGGCACCAACGATGATTAATAAGATGAACAGCACTACGATTAACGCGAATCCGGAATTGTATCCACAGCTCATATTTATTACCTCCTTTTCTCTCTTCGCTCTTATCATATGAAAGTACCTAGGAAATGGGTGTGTAAAATGCCCATTTTTCTGAAGATTAATATGGAAAATATTTTTTTTCATGGAAAAAGTGTGTTATAGTATGTTTTGTAGAAATTTGACAAGCCATCAAACGAATATATTGTAGGAGTTGGTCACCATGAAAAAATGGATCATTTCAGTATCATTGGCTGCTGGAGTCGTTGGACTTGCAGGATGCAGCGGAGACGGTGCTGAGGGAAACAGTGACGTTGTTGCAACAACAAAAGCTGGAGACGTAACAAAAGATGAACTTTACAAATCAATGAAGCAAAAATTCACTCCACAAATGGAACAAGCCCTTCAAGAATTGGTTTACACGAAAGTACTTGAAGAAAAGTATGACGTGTCGAAAGAGGAAGTTGACGAAAAGCTGAATGAAGCCAAAGATCAATTGGGACCTCAATTCGAAATGTTCTTACAACAATATAATCTTGATGAAAAATCGTTTAAAGAATACTTAAAGCTTCAATTACTTCAAGAAAAAGCTGCGATCTCTGACGTGAAAGTCACTGAAGATGAAGTAAAGGAATACTACGAGACATGGAAGCCTGACATTCAAGTTCGTCACATTCTTGTTGATGATGAAAAAACAGCTAAAGAAGTGAAACAAAAATTAGCTGATGGTGGAAAATTTGAAGAACTTGCAAAAGAATATTCTAAAGATCCTGGTTCTGCTGAAAATGGCGGAAGCTTAGGCTGGGTAGACAATGCAGGTCGTCAAAACTTCGTACCGGAATTCTCTAAAGCTCTGGACACTTTAGAGAAAGGCAAAGTGAGTGAGCCCATCAAAACAGAATATGGTTACCACATCATTGAAGTGACAGATAAAAAAGAAAAGAAATCCTATGACGAGATGAAAAAGGAAATCGAAAAAGAACTGAAGCTTTCAAAAGTGGATCCTCAAAAAATCCAGGAAGCGATGAAAGCTGAAATTGAAAAAGCTGACTTAAACATTAAAGATGAAGATCTTAAAAAAGCATTTGATCAAGTGCTGAACCCTGCGGCGGCACCTGAAGGCGGAGAAACTCCTGCTGTACCTGAAGGAGAAGAAACTCCAGCACCTACCGAAGAGTAGATCAAAAAGGACTGATGGATCCATTCCGCCAGTCCTTTTTATACTCTATAATCAAGATGTTAGTTGGCGTTTCCGCTCCTTCTCCTCTTCCATTCGATGAATGTAGACTTCTCCCTCTTTCTCTATCCACTCATCTTCCATATTCTTTTCTTCCTTAGCCGATTTAATCGTCATAAAGGCACTCCCGAAAATCCCTGCTACAACCAAGTACATCCAAATAGGTAGTGTCATTTGCTTCATCTCCTTATAGGTTTGTCCTCTTTATTAACACTATATGTAGTAAAGAGATAAAACATTACTAGATTTAACCTTTTGTTCTACTAAAAAGACCCCGGTCCATAATCCGGGGTCTAATAGGTTACCTATTTATGAAATGTCGGTTTATAGAATGAACGATTATCAAGGGCAAACACTCTTTCTGTATACTCCCCTGGTTTCACCCGTTCCAATGCACGATCCAGCATATTCATCTTTGCATCCACGTTATCGATATAATGCAGAATTTCAGCTTCACGAATGAGCGGCGGTTTAGGACTTCCCCATTCCGCTTTTCCGTGATGACTCAATACGAGATGTTGAAGGATCATTACTTCTTCCCCTTCAATTCCAAGCTCATCTGCAGCTTTTCCAATCTCGTTCACCATGATCGAAATATGACCGATCAGATTTCCTTCAATCGTATAAGTAGTAGAGGTTGGACCTGAAAGCTCAATGACTTTGCCTAAATCATGAAGAATGACCCCAGCGTACAATAGATCTGAATCCAGGGATGGGTACAGTCCTGCAATGGCTTTCGAGAGGTCCAGCATCGATACAACATGATACGCAAGGCCTGACACAAATTCATGATGGTTCTTAGTAGCCGCCGGATATTCCAGGAAAGGCTTCTGATATTTTTTAATCAAGTGTCTTGTGATACGTTGAATATTTGGATTTCTCATTTCGAAAATATACTGAGTAATCTTACTCGTCATTTCATCAATGCTCACTGGCGCAGTTTCCAGGAAGTCCGAAATGGCATAACCATCTGCCGGGGAGGCCGGGCGAATCTGCTTGATCTTGAGCTGACTCTTTCCACGATAACTATGTATGTCTCCAACAACCTGCACGATTGTTTCAGGTTGATATGCCTTCTCATCCTGCTCAGAAGCATCCCAAAGCTTAGCTTCCATATTTCCACTCTTATCTTGCAGTATCAGCGTTAAAAACGGCTTCCCTGTGTTTGTCGTACCTTTGGTCATTTGTTTAATTAAAAGGGGTAATTCGATTGTTTCTCCGACATTAAATTGTGTAATCCCAGACATCTATTCTCCTCCGTCCAACTATATTAGTAGTCTCAGTATATCATATTTCGATAGAGTACAGGGGTGGAAAGGGTTGGAGCGAGATGTGGGCCAGAATTGTTTCAAACTATAATCAAATTCCAGAGGTCCGTCCCTCTCTCTTCTCACAACAAAAAACCGCCCCTCATCCTGAGACGGTTCTTTAGCCTAATTCACCAAAGCTCTTTTTTGTTTATTGCTAATCCAAACTTTCGTCGCTACCAGGCCTACGAGCATAATGAATGCTCCGAAGAAGTAGGGAATATGTATATTCCACTCAAACAGTGTCCCGGCAAGCAATGGTCCAGCAACGTTACCAAGACTGAGAAACGAGTTGTTCAGCCCCATGACGGTCCCTTGTCGTTCTCCTGCCAGTTTTGAAATAAGGGAATTCAACGATGGACGGAGCATCGAGTTTCCGACAAAGAAAACGGCGGTTGTGATCAAGACCCCTACAAAGCTGGTTGCAAATGTCATGATGACAAATCCCAATGCACTAAGGAGCAATGAGCCGGTTACCACTTTTTCCTCACCGAAGATCTTCGTCGCCCTTCCCACACCCACTCCTTGAACAACGGTACCGATGATACCAATAATTAAAATGATGATCCCGACTTCCTGTGGACCATATCCATATCGTTCAAGCGCATAGTAGCTGAAGATTGATTGGAAATTCGCCAATCCAAAGCTCATGATGAATACGAGCACCAACAGAAACCCGACCGGACTCATCACCGCATTCTTCATGACCACAAAGCGGTTTTCACGCTTCTCGTCCGGATCAAAGGTTCTTTTTTCCTTTGGATAGGATTCCGGTAATATTATGACCGAGACGATAGCTGCAATGGAGGCGGCGATCCCGGCAAAGATAAATGGATAGGAGAGATCGATTTCTGCCAGCCATCCTCCGATTCCGGGCCCGATGACGATTCCAAGACCCATGGCAGCACCAAGTATCCCCATCCCTTGACCCCGATTGTCCTCATCCGTCACATCTGATACATAGGCCATTGCAGTCGGCATTAATGCTGAGCCGAAAACGCCTGCTAAGATCCTGGACAGAAATAGCATCCATAACCCTACAGCGAAGGCAAAAATGAATTCTGCTATGGCAAAGCCAACCAAGCCGATGGTAATTAATGGCTTTCTCCCGATTCGATCGGATAACCGTCCCCAAATAGGAGCAAATAAAAACTGCATAAATGCAAATACTGCCACCAACGCTCCAAGCGTTTGGGCATTGGCGTTGAATTTTTCTACATAGAAAGGAAGTATGGGGATGACCAGCCCGATTCCAACCATGACGATAAATAAGTTAAAGCTTAGTAATGCCAGTGGTCCCCGATTTCGTTTGGACCCTTTTGTTTTTGTCATACTATGTGTTCCTTCTTTCTGACTCTCATTTCATTCCATGCTACTATTTTTTGTGCAAACAAACTCCTTGTAGTATTGTAACGAATCTGAGAAAATATTGCCAATTCAAATTTTTAAAAGAATTATGCATTCCGGATCGATTCCTTTTCCATTCGCTTTAACACGATCGTTTCATCATCGGTAAACTCATTTCTTATATGAGGATGACAGGTAAAGAATAGAGTCTGATGGTTCGTTGCTATTTTCCTCAACAGCTTTAGAAATGCCTTCGTTCTTTCTCTATCAAAGTTGACTACTCCATCGTCGATCAGTAACGGCAATGGGTACTTGTCCCGGAAAGATTGAATGAGGGCAAAGCGAATTGAGATGTATAACTGTTCTTTTGTTCCTTGACTGAGTTCCACTGCATGGAAAACTGCACCGTCCTTCCTCTCTACCCTGATCATCTCATCATCCCGTAAGAAAATCCGTAGATAGTGACCTTCCGTCAGCTCTCTAAAGTTCTCTTCTGCAAGCTCCATCACTATAGGCATCTTCGATTTCTGGTAAAGATCCATTGTTTTCCTTAAAGCCACTTGTGCTAACGTGAATTTGGACCAGTCATACGCAAGTTCTTGAAGCTCAGCTTTTTTGCTTTGAAATTCCTGAAGGATTGAGGAATAGCTCTTTCCTTCCTCAAGCACTTTTATTTCATACGAAATGGAAGCGAGCTCTTTTTGATGAGCAGAGAGCTCAGTTGAATGCTCTTCGATTTTTTTCGATACCCATTCTAATTCTTTTCTGCAATCTTCCTGAGAATCAAACCGAAGAAACGTGTTGAGTGTTCGGTCGGTCAGCCTCGTTTTCATTCCATTATATTGAGACGATAGGTCAACTCTCTCTTCGGAGTGAAGTGCCTTTTCACGAAATTCTGTTTCTTCCATGCACCCTGCAGATTGAAGAAGCGTTCCAACCTCTTCACGGATCTTTCCACCTTCAATTCTTAGCTTCTCTATCTCAAAAGAAAGAGGCTCCAGCTCTGTTTGGATGCTGTTGATTATGAGTCTTTTCTTTTCAATATCCTGCATGATCCCCTTCAGTTTAATCATAGCCTCATCCACTGTGGTAAACGTGAGAGAGTGGCTATCGAACCATTTCTGACAATGGTCCCTATACTCATTCAATTTTCGGACCACATAGTCTTGTTCTTCTTTAAGATGGATATAAGCCTCATAATTCGAGACGGTCTCTTTCATTTTAACAAACGCATCACGCAGCCATTTCCAGTGAAAATCAGAATGTAAACAGAGCTCTGATTTTAGACTGGATAATCTTTGTTCTCCTGAAACAATTTCTTTCTCTACTTCCTTCTGTTTTTCATGGAGCTTCTGAAGTTTTGCCTGTTGCTCTTCTAATGAAAGAATCCGCTGTTTCCACTCGTTCCTCAACTCCATCTGCTGCTTTAGGCTTTGCTCAGCCCTATCCAAAGAGTGAAGTTCCATTTGACCTTCCGGCTGAAACTCTTTTGCTCTTGCTTTAGTTTGCTGAAGGGTGCTGGATTCTTCTCGCAGATTACCAATCGCCTGCACTCCGGATGCACCCACTACAATGAGAAGAACCAAGCTGATCCCGACAAAGAGCCCATTACCGGTCAGGATTGCCCATGACCCCATTCCCAATAAAAGAAGGAGTGCTGCACCTATTAAGAGGAGCTGCCGGGAGAAGGAGGACTTTTTTCTGCTGAAACGTTCTTCTGCCTCTTTCACTTGCAGGTTCATCCAATGTGCCTGGTCCCGTGAAGCTTGCCGGGAAGATTCAATTTTCACCGTTCTTTGCAATTCTTGATACTCATCTTCTTCCATCAGCCGATCCTCTAAGCTATCACACTTCCTTTCGATGTTGTGAAGTTCTTCTTCCTCCTCTTCGTAATGCTTCTGGAAGCTTTCCCGTTCATGAAGAAGCTTTGATTGCTGGTCCAGTGCATTCTGAATACGGTCAGACATCATTAAGCTAGTATCCAGTGCCGGGATGTCCTCCATCTCTATTGCTAATCCCAATTCACGGATCGTATCATTGATCTTACTACGCACCGTTTTTAGTTCCCTGCTCCGCTCACTGCTTTCTTCTTTCCATTTCAGATAAAAGGATTGTTGAGACAATATCTTTTCTATAAAAGGAATGTCTTCAATTAAAGAAGGATCAATCTCTTCTGATTCTAATTTGTTGTTCAGATTTTCTTGTTTCGTCACCAAGGTTTCAAGATATGCCGTTACTTGTCTTTCTTCCGTTTTAAGTTCGTTTAAACGCTCTAATCCTTTTACAGGAAACTCAATTGTTTCCAATTGGGATAGCCGCTCCTCCACTCTTTTGAAGCTAGTGAGTGTATCCCAGTTTTCATTAACTGAAATCAGATTCTCTTTCTTTTCAGCAAGAGATGCCTTTTCTGTCTCCAAGGATGAAATCCGGATTTCTAACGATTTTTGCTTTGATATGAGAGGACGGTATTGATCATTTTTTTCTTTTCCTTCCTTTACTTGTTTTTCAAGGAGTTTTAATTCTGGCAACACTGCGTTGACCATCGGCTTTCTTCCCGATTTCTTAAACAGCCGCTCCCTTTCTTTCTGCCAATTATCTTCCATCTGCAACAGAAGGTCCGTCCCTGTAGAGGCTGCAGAGAATAGGTAGCGGTTCAGTTCTTCCTTTTTGAGGCGCTGAATGTTTTGCAGCCCTTCGAGGTTGAAGGAGAATATGTTTTGGTAAGTTGTCCTGTCCATATTTCCTAGCAGTTGTTGAAGGGTTTCTTCTCCTCCTGTTCTTCCGTCCTCAAATTGAACGGTCACGTCCCCTGTAGCCTTCCCTTTAACCCGCTCGATACTGAGGAGTCCTTGTCCTTCCATATTGCAAAGGATTCTCCCGCCATACTTTGTAGAAGATTTCGGTTCATACCTGAGCAGGGATTGCTGCTTCGTTGGAAACCCGAACAAAATGCTATGTATGAATGACATAATCGTTGATTTACCAGCTTCGTTTTCTCCATAAAACATTTGAAGGTCACTAATCATATAGTGCTTGTTTTCTATTTTTCCGTATCCATAAATATGAAGTTCGAGCAGTTTCACCCCATTCACCTCCACGTTCAGCCTTTATTTTGTAACAAGTGCTCTGTTTCTTCTATTAAAGATTTCTTCTCTTCTTCCTTTAAGGGATTCAGAAAGCGGTAAATAGATGGGTGCTCATAAAGTTCTGCCAAGGCATCCTTCCACTCTTCTTGACCCATTCCTTCCAGTGTCTCCATTACTTCCTGTTTGAACGGATCCTGTTCCATTCCCCGACTCGATTCGGTATGATTCCATCGTATTGAATGAATCCACTTCAAACCCTGGTGACTCTCGTATTCTGATTGCAATGCTTCCAGTAGATCACCATTTTCTATTTTGCCCGCCATGTCTTGAGGGAGTGATTCATCATCCGTCAAGATAACCTCAATTAACATATCCCCTTCTTCAAGAGATTCCAGACCTTGCTGGATACGCAGAAAAATTTCCCCAAAGCGCTGAACACCTTGAAGGGATACGCTGCATGTCTTCCACATCAAGTCGTGAGTCGGGATAAATGTTAATTCAGTATGGTGATGATCAAGCACCACTTCATAGCATCCTTTTGCACCGGTTTCTTTCCGGTGTCTTCCCTGGATATTGCCTGGATACACGATGTAAGGCTCTTCGTGCAGAATCTGCCGCTCATGGATATGTCCCAAAGCCCAGTAGTGATAATTCTTCTCCAATAATTCCCTTATCGAAAAAGGAGCATACGTTTCATGTGAAGAATGCACACTTCCTTCGCTTCCATGGAGGATGCCTATCGTATAGCGGTCACCGGAACGTTTGGGATAATCAGCAACCCTTCTTTCCTGGATATGTCTTGTACCATAGCTGAACCCGACTATATCTACAATTGTCCCACTCTTTACAGTAAGCTGTTTCACCTCTGTTTTTGCGTTGAAGATATGTATGTTATCCGGCATATCGAGCTCTAATCGATAGCTGCCAAGATGATCATGATTCCCGTGAACAACGTAAACAGGAATGTTGTTTGAATGTAACAGATTGAATTGCTTCAATAATTTCGCCTGCGCTCGAATACTGCGATCTTCTTCATCAAACAGATCACCGCTGATGATCATAAAGTCAATATGTCTATGAATCGCTTCCCTTACCACTTTTTCAAAAGAGGCAAAGGTACTATCATGTATTCGTTCGAACACTTCTTTCGGTAAATGTTTTAGTCCGATAAAAGGACTATCCAGATGTAGATCTGCTACATGAAAAAACCGAATCTTCTCCATGAAGTTCCCTCCCCGCACTACGAATATACGTTCTTATATCCATTCATTATATCCTAAAACCGTTGATAATTTCAGTATATATTCAACATTTTACGCGATTCATAGAGAAAGGCTGCCCCGGACGACGGAGACAGCCTGCTCTTACGAATCATTTTTTCGAAGTTATATCGATTGCTTTTTTAATATCTTTATAAGAATTAGATTTTCCATACAGGAGCACTCCTCCGCGATACACTCTTGCTCCAAATACTCCAAGAATAATAATCGTCGCAAGGAGGACCACGATTCCTATGACTGGTTCATACACGGGAAGATTCAACATCCCTACACGAAGGAACATAACCATCGGTGTGAAAAACGGGATGTAAGAAGTAATAGTGACAAAACTGGATTCCGGATTCCCAAGACCGAACATGGAGATGAAGAATCCAATCATGATCAAGAAGGTCATCGGCATGATCATCTGCTGTACATCTTCGATTCTACTGACAAGAGATCCGAGTAATGCAGCCATGGTTGCATACAGGAAATACCCTAATAAAAAGAAGGTGACCGCATAGATGATGACACCTACAGATAGAGATTCAAATCCGAACCCTTCAAAGAAATCCCCGACCAGTTCATCTTTCTTTTGAATCATTGTAAAATAGCCTACTGCAAGAATTACGGCTAACTGTGTTAACCCTGCGAGACCGATTCCAATAATTTTGGCAAACATTTGTTTCACCGGGGATACACTCGATATGAGGATTTCCATGACCCGGGAGCTTTTTTCTGTCGCGACTTCCATGGCCGTCATGTTGGCGTAAGCAATGACAGAGAAATAAATAAAGAATAATAGAACATATACAATGCCCCTCGCCTGACTCAGTTCTTCTTCAGACTTGGCTCCTTCAATAAGGGCTTCCTTTTCAAAAGCAACAGGACCGCTTAACAGTGCCAGTTCATCACCTGACAGCTCTAAAATACTTGCAGCCAGTGAAGACTTCACATTTTGCAGGGCGACTTGTAATTCCCCGGTCACATTGGACTCTGATAATGAATTGGATTTATACAGAGCTTGTGGAAGACCTTCAGGGCTTTCACTCAAAATGAGTAATCCATTTAATTCATCAGATTCTATTTTCTTTTCGATTTCTTTCATCGATTGAGTGGTCGATTCCAGCTCAACCTCGCTATTCATGGTCTTCAGCTGCTGCACAAGCGGATCATACAGCTTGCCCGTTTCGTCCTGAACCGCTATCTTACTCGTGTCATCATCACTGAAGTTCGAAATGATACTGTCAAAATTGGCCAGTAATACAAGGGCAGCGGCAATGATGACGGTAGATATGATAAAAGATTTTGCCTTGAGCTTTGATAAATAGGAGTGACTAAGGATCAAGAAGAAATTATTCATAAGAAGTTCCCACCTTTTCTATGAAGATATCGTTAAGGGAAGGTTCTTCTAATTCGAACTTACGAAGGAATCCCTTTTGAACAACATCATGAAATACCCCCTGGGCAGCAGCCTCAGACTCGACCTGAAGAAGAACTCCTTCCGTTGTTTCTTTCAGCTTAGTCACGCCTTTCATATCCTTTAGATATAGAAGATCAAAATCGGAGTGAATCACCACATTCTTCTTCCCAAAGGAACGCTTGATTTCCTTCAAGCCACCATGCACCACGGGACGCCCTTTATGCATGATGCACAGGCTTTCACAGAGTTCCTCCACATGCTCCATGCGGTGACTGGAGAACACGATTGTGGTTCCATTTTTCTTGATTTCCCGGACCGCATCCTTTAACAGTTCAACATTAACCGGATCGAGACCGCTGAACGGTTCGTCGAGAATCAGTAAACTGGGCTTATGGATAACCGATGCGATAAACTGAATTTTTTGCTGATTTCCTTTTGAAAGTTCTTCTACTTTCTTGTTCACGTTTTGAGGAACATTGAATCGTTCCAGCCAGTAATCCAGTTCTTTCAGGATGGTCTTTTTCTCCATCCCACGAAGACGTGCCAGATAGACAATCTGATCGCTCACCTTCATTTTCGGATAAAGTCCTCTTTCTTCAGGCAGATATCCAATTTCCGGACTTGTGGAATAATCGATCCGTTTCCCTTTCCACGTAATCTGCCCTTCAGTTGCATCTAACAACCCTAACACCATTCGAAATGTCGTCGTCTTCCCGGCCCCATTCGCTCCCAGGAACCCAAACATTTCACCCGGTGGGATGTCCAGTGACAGCTGATCAACTGCTGTAAATTGTCCAAACCGTTTGGTTACTTGTTGTATACTCAAACCCATTTCAGCATTTCCCTCCTATACCCATAAACGAGCATCCTTTTTCTCTATAGTACTCTACGATTTTATCCAAAAAAGGTTTCATTTTCTATCTATTTTCTTTTATCAAACTATTTAGACTTTCCAAAAAAATGATAATATGAAAAAATATAAGAGAACATGAATTCTATACAAAGGGGTATATCACAATGAAAGTATACAAATTAACTGTTTTTGAAAAAGACGGAAAAAAGATTCTGGATGAATCATTCGAAGCTTCATCCGACAGCGACGCAAAGAAAATGGGTGAATCCATGTTAGAAGAAAAGGGGTATTCCGATCATACTCATCGCTGTACTTCTCCTCTGGGGAAACTATTGTTGTTTCATGTATAAGGCTTTCAACCTGCATTACAGGTCACGTCCAGTGGCCTGTAATGCATTTTTTAATTAAAAGGATGAATGCCAAACGAAAAAGAGGCTGGGACAAAACTAAAAAACCACGATAAAAAGACGAACAATAGAAGTGTAGGTTCTTAATACCGCTAATGATTTCCGTGCAACCGCTGGAAACAGCTAAAATCAAATGATTCGAAAATAAATAATAAACCCGAACAAATCTGCACACTAAGAAGCAGGTTTGTTCGGGTTTGACTTAGGATAAAAAACTTTTGTCCCAGCCTCTTTCAACTATTATTCTCCCTTAAATTCAGGTCGTCTTTTCCCGACAAATGCACGAATGCCTTCCTGGTGATCCGAGGTTTGACGCATGAGCCATTGCCCTTCTTTTTCAAGATCAAGTGCATGTTGAAGCCTGTCTTTGTTTAATGTGACATATACTTCTTTCGTTTTCAGCATCGCTTTCGTCGGTGCACCTAGTACTTGTTTTGTATAGCGTTCGATGCCTTCTTCCAATTTTCCGGAAGGAATCGCTTCGTCAACCAGCCCCTTCATAAGGGCCTCTTGCCCTTCCAAGACTTTACCGTTCCAAATCAATCTTTTGGCTTTATGTGTTCCCAGGCGCTCCTGAAGAAGAAAATGACTTCCTCCATCCGGAATCAGTGCGATCCCGATAAAGTTCATGGCGAGCTTGCTGTCTTCTTCACACAAAATATAGTCAGAGCAAAGCGCCAGACTGAACCCAAGACCTGCAGCAGCTCCATGTATACCCGTCAGAACAATTTTCGGCATGGTGTACAACGTCATAACCAGTTCACTGATGGTATCCATAATACTTGAGAACTGTTCTTCTCCGCTTAAGGTAAGCATGGATTTTATATCTCCCCCAGAAGAAAATCCCTTTCCTTCCCCTGTCAGGACCAATAAAGAAATCGATGGGTCATTTTTCACTTCTTTTAACGCAGCCAGGAGCTCACCCATAAGTCCTGCATCCAACGCATTTAGTGATTGAGGCCGGTTCAGCTGAAGTCTTGCCACCTTACCTTCTTTATGTAATTTTACTGTTTCGTATTGATTTGATACTGTCAAAAAAATCCCTCCCCTTTCTTCTAGCATACCGTAATATCCCATTTTCAGGAATCATTATTTTGAATAGTATAATAATTAAAGAGAGAGGTCGACTTCGGACCAACCTCTCATACGTTTTATATTTGTTTCATTTTAGCCTGCACTTGATCCCGCAAGGATCTCTTCAAAAACTTCCCGACTGACGTTTTTGGAATCTCATTAAGGAACAGGATTTCATCCGGCAACCACCATTTGGCAAACTGTGGCTTCAGAAAGTCCATGATTTCTTCTTTGGAAACATTTCCTTTTCCCGAGTCTTTTAACACTACACAAGCAATCGGGCGTTCCTGCCATTCTTCATGGGGGACTGCAACTACCGCTGCTTCGAAGATATGTTCATGTGCCATGAGAGCATTTTCGATGTCTACGGAAGAAATCCATTCTCCACCTGATTTGATCAAGTCCTTTGTGCGGTCAACGATTTTAATGTATCCTTCTTCGTCGATGGTGACCACATCACCTGTATACAGCCAGCCATCACGGAATGCTTCTTCTGTTCTTTCATCTTCATAGTATTCAGAAGCAATCCATGGACCTTTCAGGGCAAGTTCTCCCATTTCCTTTCCATCCCAAGCCACTTCTCCGTCTTTCCCGACGATTTTCATGTCTAATCCAGGGACGAGGATCCCTTGCTTTGCTTTTAATTCAAGCTTTTCTTCAGCTGAAAGATCATCATGATAGCTTTTCGATGCAGCAATCACTGCAAGCGGACTTGTTTCTGTCATTCCATATGCATGCATGAACGGAATACCGAATTTCTCTTCAAAGGTTCTAATCATTCCTTTAGGAGCAGCCGAACCCCCACATAGAACTGAACGAAGGCTGGAGAGATCATACTCCTTTTTCTCTAATTCATTGAGCAAACCAAGCCAAATAGTCGGGACCCCTGCAGAAATGGTTACCTTTTCATCCTGCATTAACTGTGCCAGTAATCCTGGAGTGAAATATGGTCCAGGCAGAACCTGCTTCGTCCCGAACCACACCGAGGCGAAAGGAAGTCCCCACGCGTTTACATGGAACATCGGTACGACCGGCAGTGCCACGTCTCTTTCACAGACACCAGTCGTATCAGCAAGCCCGAGCGCCATGGCATGCAGGACGATTCCACGATGAGAATAAATGACCCCTTTAGGATTTCCGGTTGTGGCTGAGGTGTAACACATCCCGGCAGGAGCATTTTCATAAATGTCTGTCCGGAATTGGAAAGAAGGATCGCCTTCCTCCAGCAATCTCTCATAATGATAAACCGGTTCTAAAGTGGTTTCCGGCAAGTCACCATCGGTCATTACAATGAAAGCTTTGACCGTCGGTATCTGGTCTTTGATTTTTTCGATGAGTGGTACGATGTCTGAATCGATGAGCAATACCTGGTCCTTGGCATGATTGATGATATATACGATGTGCTGAGGTGATAAGCGAATATTGATCGTATGTAGGACGGCCCCACTGCAAGGAATCGCAAAATAGGATTCAAGATGTCGATGATGGTTCCAGGCAAGTGTCCCGACCTTATCCCCTTCTTCAACCCCAAGTTTTGATAGGCTGCTTGCAAGCCTTCGTGTTCTTTCTCCCCATTGTTTATACGTGAAGCGGCTTATTCCGGACTCAGTGCGTGAAACAATTTCTTTGTTAGGGAAATACTTTTCGGCTCGGTCAATCATTTGTGTCAGAAGCAGTGGTGTTTGCATCATATTCGATCTCTCCCCTCAAATTTGGTAAGCGTTTACAAAAACAATGTCTGGATTTCTATGTCTACCTTACTTTATTCGACTTTTTCAGAAGTAATCCTTTAACTATTATTGAAAAATTCCGTTAATTACACATATACTAACCCGTCCTTAGATATTATAAAAAGCCGTCCAGAAGTTCTCTGAACAGCTTGTTTTTATAAAAATAAGTCATTAAGGATCTTAATCTTCTTATCGGTATATTCTTTGAATCCCAGGTTGTAGGCGTTTGGCTCTTTCGGATTGGCAAAATGCGTGATCTTTCCGGTCTTCGGATCGATGAATTTGCTTGCAGCGCCGCAGCCGATGCCAATGATGGTTTGGACCTCTTCCATGATCATGATGTTATAGAGGCTATCCTGTCCGGGAAGAGCATAACCGACATTTTCGAGGTTACCCAGAATGTTCTTCTGACGATATAAGTAATAGGGCTCATAGCCATGAGCCTTAGTCCATTCCTCAGCAAGGTCCATCATCTTCTCGATTTCCACCCGGTCTGCCACTTTATACTTATCTTTATTCTTGGTCATTTCAGACGCCCGCTTGAAGGAAAGCGTATGGACGGTCAATGATTCCGGCATGAGCTTTTCGGTTTCATCCAAAGAATGCTGAAGTTCTGGAAGCTCTTCACCTGGAAGTCCGATTATGAGATCCATGTTGATGTTGTTCATTCCCAGATTGCGGGATAAATGAAATTTATCGATGGTTTCTCCCACGGTGTGATGACGGCCGATCGCTTTTAATGTTTCTTGTGTATACGACTGAGGGTTGATGGAAATGCGGTCGATATTCCATTTCTTTAGTACCTCTAGTTTTTCTTTGGAAATCGTATCCGGTCTCCCTGCTTCTACCGTCACTTCCCTTACCGCGTCCACATCTGGGAATGATCGATACATTTCTTCATACAGGGCATCCATTTCTTCTGCGGTGATAGAGGTAGGTGTTCCTCCACCATAGTAAATCGTCGTAATCTTGACGTTATTCTCTTTGAGCCAGCGTCCCATTTCCTGGATTTCATAGTGAAGCCCGGCCAGGAAGGAATCGACCCGCCCTTGTTTACCGAGAATCGCGTATGCAGGAAAAGTACAATATGCACATTTGGTAGGACAAAACGGTATTCCGATATAGATGCTAACTTCATGCTGGAGATCATAGAGATCCGGTACAACCGATAGCTGCCGGTCCACGATGTTTTGCATCAACTGAATCTTTTCATCGGTAATAAGATATTCCTCTTTCAATTTCGCATGAATCTCCTTCTGGGGGAGCCCAAGCTGATTCTGCTTATGTAAAAGCTTGGTAGGGCGGATCCCCGTTAAGATCCCCCATTTTTGCCGGATTCCCGTCAGGTCTTGAAGAACATTCAGATACACATGAGATACAGCTGTTTTCAGTTGTTTGAAGCGTTCTTTTTCATTTTCATATGGTGTCCAGCCACGTTCATAGGCTGCAGTGTATGATTTATCAGAAGACGGCTTTGTCAACACGGCTTTCGCTTCTATCTTTTCTTCTATTGATAGTTCTATTTTGACTTGAAGATCCATGTCATCACCTGAGCCAAAGTGAATCACGGATTCTTCAAAAAATAAATTCGCAATCAATCGCAGGGGGCGCTCAAAACGCTCATCCTCGATTCCTTTTATCAAAACATTCACGTTCTAATCACCTTTCATCAAATCTAATAAGCTTTTATAAGTGTACAGAATGGGGTGGGAATGGTCAATGGCAGTGAGGCCCACGAGGCCCACTGAAATAAATAGAACACCCCGCTTCTCTAATAGAAATGCGGGGTGTATCGATTTATGATTTAATGATGTTCATTTTTTTCAGAAATGGTATTGGATGCTGCTTGCGGAATAGCTCTGTTACAAAGTATGGGATGCCTTTTTCGCTTTGGCTACGTGTAATCCAGTTCGCTGCATCTCTCACCTGTCTAGGTGCATCCCCCATAGCAACCCCAAGGCCACAGCATTCCAAGGAGTCGATGTCATCCAGCCCCGATCCGACCATCACGATTTGATCCTTTTTCACTCCGAGGCGTTCAGATAGATACATCAGCCCTCGAAGCTTCGATACACCCCTTGGCACGATATCCAGTTTATAGTCGGATGTCGGAATGGCGTCCACTTCTTCATACATGCCTTTTAAAGAAGCAACAACGTCCCACACATCTTCACGATGCTCCATAACAACCGATATCTTCGGAACCGACATTGGATTCTCCAAGAGATGATCACTCACACGATCCACAAACTGCTTACTATAAAGTAATTTTGACTCTCTTTGCCAGGAGACTTTTGCCAAATCCTTTGCCTGGGAATTTGCTTTGCCAATGATTGACCTCTTCTCATGGGATAGAGCTACTTGGCTTGAGAAACCTTCAAGGAATTGAGCAATTTCATACGTAATGTCCTCGGCAATTTTTTTTACATACATCGGTTTTTCAAGTTCTCCAGCGATGTAGGACCCACTATGTGTAACGAGCGGGGTTTTGAGCTTAAGTGCCTTGGCTACTTTCTTAGCTGAAGCAAAGCTCCTGCTTGTTACCAATGTGACCGGTACACCTTTATCTTGAACGTACTCAATTGCATCTTTTGTTTCCCTCGCAATTTTTCCGTTTTCATTTACAATCGTTCCATCAATATTTAGCGCTAGCATTCTATAGATCATCATCGGTGTCCCCCCTATATGTTGTCTACTCCCTTTCTTTACTTTTATGAAGAAGGGGAAACAAATATGACAAGGGGTGGGAGCAATTCGAAAATTATATGGAGTAGCTGGGAGAAACTATCAACTAGACGAGAAGTTCTTGCTGCAGTGGATCTTTCTGTTCCACTGCTATATCCACAAAAAAGGACTAACCCCCGATCCGGTAGTCAGTCCTTTTCGTACCAATATTATTTCTCCATTGAACCGTAAAGTTCTTCAAGTGGCTTCATGATGACTTTGTTCAAGTCATTGATGACCATGCTCATGCGTTGCTCAGCTTCCATAAGCTTTGAGATTTTTTCGTGTTGTTGAACAAGTTGAGCTGTTTTTTGAGCTTGCTCTACTTCTTCTTGAGAGATTTCTTCACCGCTCATTTGTTTTTGTTGAAGTGTCATTTGAATGTTTCTGAAGTTTTCAAACATCTTGTTAGCAGATTCGTCATTGTTTACTTCGTCGTACATCTTCTTCAGTTGTAGAAATTCATCGCTTTGACGTAAAGCACTTTCCAATTCGTTCGCTTGATCGTATAAGTTAATAGCCAAAATACGTACCTCCTATAATTTCACTCTATGTTTCCTACACCACTATAACAAACTATAGAGTGAAATTCTAGGAAGGACCCTTAGGCCCTGTTGAATTAAGAGATAAAGAGGGCTATGACCCCTTGAACGATTCCGATCACTCCTCCAAGTAATGCCCCTAAATAAGTAATCATCTTGAATTCACGACGGGAAATGCCGAGAACCAATTCTTCCAATCTTCCAACTGAAAAAGATTCAACCTGCTCCTGCACGATATGCTGCAGGTGCATCTTCTCCATTAGGTTCGGAATCTTCTTCGATAAGAGGTCCGTCCCTCTATCCACCCATTTTGGAAGCTGGCTATTGAAGAAGGGTTCTTTGTGAGGCTCAAGAAAGTTTCTTAGTGGCTTAGATAGGTGCCCTTCGATGTTGACGAGTTTGACCAGGGATGCCTGGACGGTTTGAATCAAGTCTTCTTCCGGTAATCGATCGATGAATTCATCAAGCTTCATTTGTTTCAGTTTGGACCATTCTTTTGTCAGCAGATTGTAAAGAATTTCCTGGGTTCCTTCATGCTTGATGAACTTTACGATTTCAGGCTGTACTTTGTCCGCAACCGATGTGTTGCCGAGGAACATTCCAAGCATGTTTCCGAGCATGCCCCGTTCTTTCAGAAAATCGTCGATCATGATCTTCACTTTCGCTTTTCCTTCAGGGCTTGTGAAATAGGTTTCCGCACGGTCTGCGATGAAGTCTACAAGCTTCGGAATATTTTCTTCGACTTTTTCCTTCCACTTTTCTGGAAGAGCTTCTTCCAGCTTTTTAGAGGTGTATGCTGTTTTCGTATCTTTCATCTTTACAGCTACCCAATCTTCAAGCCACTCATTAAGACGATCGGAGGTTACAGGGATTTGCAGGATATCCAGCCACTCATTCACGGTTTTATCCGATGTGAAGACAGGTTGTAATTCTTCCGCTAGCCAGTGGGTTACATCCCTTTGAAAATCATCATTCATCACTTTTTTCTGAAGACTTTCAGGCGTGATTAAATGATCGACCACCATTTTCCCGAGTTGTTCCGCCAATTCTCCCCGACGTTTTGGGATCAACCCTGGTGTGAATGGTACTTTAAATTTCCCGATATAGTAAGCCCTATAAGGTCTGAATAACATTTTTATGGCTAATGAATTGGTGACTCCTCCAATGAGGGCTCCAATCAAAACCATGAACAATATTAGGATGAAAGCATCCAGCATGATTGCACCTTCCTTTTCTACCTCTCTTGTTTGAACATTTTGCCTGGGTTTACATAGAATGCTATATCAACATTAGCCCAATAAATCATTATAAAATCAAAATTGCGGGTTATGCAAACGGGGAATGCATGATGAAGATAAAATGTTCATTTAGTTCGCATAAGCATCATGATCATCATCACTTGTATATACCGAAGAAGATGATGAATTCATATCCTTTTGAACGTAACATGACGCTGAAATGGGGAAACTCTTCCCTCTACGTCACATGTAAGGAAGATTCAACTGATTCTTTACAGATTATGTTAGAAACAAGCGATTCATTATTCTCCTCCATACCGGATCTGGAGAATATATGGATATCCATCGATTCAAGGCATAGCATCATTCACATGGGACCGGTTGTGGCCGTATTAATTAACCAATTTTCTATGAATACATTACATTCACACTCTTTAAAAGAATATTTTACAGAGTGTCAATGCTGGTTTCAACGAAAAGGTGGATTCTTTTATCTTATACCGCTCTCTTCTTTTGTCGGAGACCTCCCTAAAGGGGTTGTATTTCTTGATCCAGACTGGGAGCTTAAGACACTTCCTGATCCTCACATCATTTACAATCGATGTCATTCAAGAAAGGTAGAAAAAACCCCTTCCTTTATAAAAGCGCTCACTCAATCTGAAGAAAGGGACATTCATGTTTTCAATTCTGGGTTTCTATCGAAAGACGAGATCTATAATGCGCTGAAAGACAGCCCGTCCTTAGTACATCATTTGCCCAAAACCGTGCAGGGATTCGATTCATTGGAGGAAATGCTTTCCTTATATAAGGATGTTTTCGTTAAGGGGATAAACGGGAGTAGGGGACGTTATATCATGCGTATCCAAAAAAGAGAAAAGGAGTTTATTATGTACCAAAATTCTTTCACAACACAGAGTCCACTTTCTTTCTCAACCTTCTCTGCACTCTATAAGCAAATTCGATCCTGGTGCACCCCTTCTTCTTATTTGGTTCAGGAAACTATTCCTTTTCTTACAGTAGAGGAGCAGCCATTAGATTTTCGATTTCTTTGTCACTTGAATGGAAAGGGAAACTGGGAAATCGTTTCTTCTGTTGCCCGGATTGCTCCTCAGGATCAATTCGTGGCAAATATCGATCAGGGAGGACGAATCGCAAAACCTCATCCAATCCTTCAAGCTCTTTTTTCTCCTAAGAAAAGCGTCGAAATTCTAAATAACATGAAGGAGTTATGTACGTCTTCTGCCCGACTCCTTTCTGAGACGGTAGAAGGGCATTTCGCCGAGCTAGGCATTGATGTTGGCATCGATGAAAGCGGGAAGCCATGGCTGATTGAAGTCAACTCCAAACCTTCTAAACGAACATACCTGGAAAACGACCGAATTCGTCCTTCGGTTAAAGCACTCTATGAATATAGTTTCACAAAATGGATGACCAAGGAGGATTAAAACGATGAACCAATCATTGGGCATTATGACCCTTACTCCGCAAGTAACGAACAGCTACTTTCTTAGAATAGCGAAACAATCCCTCTCTTATCCTATTGATCTTTATCTGTTCTCCCCCAAAGGAATCTCTCCTTTAAACGAAACGGTGGATGGATTTTATTTCAATAGAGAGTCACAATCATGGGAAAATGAAGCATTTGAAATTCCAGAATATATCTACGACCGTACGTATTACCAAAAGGATATACAGTCCCAGCAGGCAAAGGCCGTCGTTCAGTGGTTAAAGAACCAGAGACACATTCGATTTCTCGGCTATGGATTACCAAACAAATGGCATCTTTACGAAAAACTTAAAAAGACGCCAATCTCCCCTTATATTCCCGAAACATATCTTGTGACCGATGGAAATCATTTATTTAATCTACTTACTGAGCATAAAGATATAATCATCAAACCAGTCGATGGAGCCCATGGATTTGCCATTTATCATCTTGTGGAAAGCCAGGGGGGCATAGTCGTTCGAACAACTAAAAAGGAAGGGATCAAGGAACAATCCTTCCAAAAGAAAGAGATCTTTATCAAGTGGGTTAATCGAATCCTTCTGCAGCATACTTTCATTTGTCAAAAGCGGATTCTCAATCTGACGAAAGAGGATGCTCCTTTTGATCTGCGCATTCTTTTGAATAAAAACGCTTATGGAGAATGGAGAGAATTTCAGCGGGCGATCCGCGTAGGGGAACAGCAGGCAATTCTGACCAATATCAGTCGAGGGGCTTCATACAAATCATACAGTGATTGGAAGACCCTTCATAATGCTTCTTGGGACTATATTGAAGAAGAACTCACTGACCTTGTGGAAGAAATGCCTTTAATACTTGAAGAACATTTTTCATCCCTGTTTGAAATTGGAGTTGATATTATTATTGCAGAGGATCAATCACTGTGGATTCTGGATATGAACTCCAAGCCAGGACATAAGGTAGTAGATGCATTAGGACAAGAGAAACTGCCATCCTTATACAAAGCTCCATTAGATTATTGTGAGTTCTTGGCATCACAATCACTAACTTTCTTAAGACGAGGTGATTTCTAATGCTTAAAACGTACAAAATAGAACTATTCCAAGATGAAGAAAGCCTTCTCTACCTCCCCTCTGGCTTCAAGCTGGAGGAAGAAACGTTCCCTCATACAGTGATCCTTGGAACTGCACGGCAATACGCGGAATGTAAGCGTCATCCGAATGGACGTAACGTGATTGGCATTAGCTCTGGTTTAGCCGGGAAGCTACATCTTCCTTCTAAAGTAAAGTCCCTTTCTCTCTTTTGTAAAGAGGATTGTTTATATGCAGGGGTGCTCATTGGCATATTCACCTCAGGTTTCACAAGCTTTAGCTTAAGCCCGATTGGTGAGCGCTCCTATTTCTTCAAAAAGCTCTTATCTGTTCAATCATCCCTCGGAGTCATTCCCTTTGTGTTTGGAGAGCGTCATATTAATTGGGAGAATGGACTGATAAAGGGATATTTTCACTTTGGAGAAGGTTGGGAAATCGAGGAAGTTCCTTTTCCAAATGTTATCTATGACAGGCTACCGAACCGCCGCAGTGAAAAGCGAAAAACGTACCAGAACATCAAAGAAAGACTACAGAGGGAATACGGTATTCCCTGGTACAATCCAGGTTTTTTTAATAAGCTTGATTTGTTTGAACGACTGGAAAACGATTCTTCAGTCCAGCATCTGCTGCCGGAAACACATTCATTTCAATCATTTGATGAGATGGAAAGAATGCTTTCCTCCTATCATCATATTTATCTTAAACCGAAAAATGGCAGTCTCGGCAACGGCATCCACAAGATTACGTATAATCGCTCTTCTGAAGAATATTATTGCAGGTTCAGGGATGCAGATCTTAAAAATCGCTTACTGAAATTTAAGTCCTTGGAGCAACTTGTCAATACGGTCTTTAAGAATCGAAATCTTGACACTTTTATCGTCCAGCAGGGAATTTCCCTGTTGCAGGAAAATAACCGGCCGATCGACTTCCGGGTTCATACGAATAAAGGTGAGGATGGAGCCTGGCAAGTAAGTGCAATAGCTGGAAAAGTGGCAGGGTCAGGAAGTGTGACCACCCATGCGAATAACGGTGGGGAAGTGAAAATTTTATCGGAGTTGTTTCCAGACGAAGCAGCCCGAGAAGTTATTGCAGGTGCACTAAAGGACGCAGCGTTAACACTCTCACATGCCATCGAACGAAATCTGGAAGGATATATTGGAGAAATCGGCTTTGACTTCGGAGTGGACAAAAATCATCGAATTTGGATGTTTGAAGCAAACTCTAAGCCGGGAAGGTCTATTTTTTCCCACCCACATTTGAAGAGCTTTGATTTATTAACAAGAAAACTTGCCTTATCATTTGGGATCTTTCTCACTCAGCAAAGCTTGAATCATCCTGAGGAAATGCTCCCATGAACATCCTTTATGATCGGGGTAAGAAAACCTTTTTTCATGTGGAAGAATCTATAACAACATATGGGTTTGCGAAGAATTCATTTCTGCTTTCTTCTAAGGATTCAAAAGATTGCTATCAATTCACCATTTCACCCCATCAGAAAAATATTCCGGCGATCCCCCTGATCGGAATCGTAGCAAGTAAGGAGGAAAGGAATAAATACAAGGGGAATTTTGAATTGTTTCGATCGATTCAACTGGACGTTGAACAGGCAGGGGGAATCTGTTTTGTCTTCTCTCCTCAAGATATTTTCGGTGATTCCATTTCCGGAATCATGTACAATCAGCTATTAAACAAATGGGTGAAATGCCTATTTCCTGTTCCAAACGTCATATACAATCGCGTTCCCTCGAGGAATGCTGAGCAAAATCAGGCCTATGAGAAGCTGCTCCATTTTATCAAGGAACATAAAATTCCTTTTTTCAACCCCCATTTCTTTAACAAATGGAAAATATACGAGCTTCTGTCCAAAAGTCGTGAACTCGATCCCTACCTGCCTCAAACTGAACTTGTCACAAATGAAGAGTCCTTTACCAACTTTCTTACGACACATAAAAAAGTATATGTGAAACACTCTCTCGCTTCGCAAGGAAAGGGAATTAGACTCATCGAGATTGATGACAATGGACGTATTCTCTGCAAAAGCATTAAAAAAATGGAGAGGTTCTTAAACATATCCCGCTTGTTTCAATCATACAGCGAATGGTTTAATAGTCACCAGTGGATCATGCAGGAAGCCGTTGCCTGTAAAACATTGCATGATCATCGTTATGACTTCCGAATATTAGTCCTACACACGGGAGAAGATTTTCGTTTAATAGGCATTGGTGTCCGCATGTCACAGCGACAGGAAGTCACCACTCATGTACCTACCGGTGGGAAGATTATTTCACTTAAAGAAGTCGCAGACGCTCATACCAAAAAGGAAATCTCGCGGATCGTTCAAACATGTGGGGAAGTGCTTGCTAAATCCTTTGGGTATGTTGGAGAGTTCTCCATAGACCTAGCTCCCCGGGAACATGGGGGATTTGTATTATTTGAAATCAATTCAAAGCCCATGAGCTTTGATGAAGAGGAAATTGAAAACAAACGCCGAAAACAGCTTGTCCGCACATTCTTCACACTCAGTGCTAAAAATAGCGAAGGTTGAATCCAGGTGGTTCAACCTTTTTCATTCTTACCGTAATGAATTATAGATAGTAGAAAATCTCGTAGCATGTTCCATTTCATCAGTCATGGCAATAAAAAGGGGCTTATAGGCTTGTTGATTCGGGATCTCCATCAGCATGTCCCTGTAAAATTCTGCAGCTTCAAGCTCATCCTTCAATGCCCTCAGGACTCCTTCTTTAAAAGTAGTAAACCCTACCTTCTCTTTCTTATGCTCGTAATACTCTCCCGTTAATAAATAGTGGAGGTATTGGAACATTTCATAATGTACTTTTTCATCCTTCCGGGCATGTTCGATAAACTCTACATATAATGGATTATTCGTCCGCCCTTTTAATTCTTTATAGAAATAATAGGCTGTCCATTCATCACTGATCGCCTTTTGCAAATCACGAATAAACGAATTCATTCTTCATCCCCCCTATCTCTTCAGTAAATTCTATTAGAGGAGAATTCCATTTATGATACATTTAATACATACCTACACAGCATGTATTAAAACGTTTACAATAATAGTGGAGGTGATGTAAAATGATTCAACATTTTCAATATAAAAGCATGTTCGAAAATAAACAGCTTCCCGGCTGGACGTTTTCCTTTTACTTCAGCGGAACAAAATATCAAGGGAATTACCATAAAGACGGTAATATTGAATGGACCGGAGCTACTCCACCGGCTGATAAGGAAGACACCCTTAAGAAGCAGCTTCATGAACTGATGCTATTCCACGTTTATGATTGATAGAACGTACATAATTCACCTGAAAAAGAGAAATTAATGAGCCTTCATGCATAACTTCAGCTTCCTTTCCAAAACTAAAGTTAGGAGGCTGATGAGCATGAAAAAAGATGATCAATTCCTTCCGGATACCAATTACGAAGGAAAAGAAAAAGCATTTCTCGATGTGGACCGTTTTATTAACGAAGGCATGTCCGGAGGTTCTGTCCACATGAGGGAAAACACAACCAACATCGAAGAAGCAATCGAAATCACGGAACATGAAGCCCCGCCGAAATAGAAAAGCGGAAGCGCCTTGTTCAGCCCCGACAAGCATAAGGCAGGCTTGCTGGAAAGGCGATTTTTGCCTTTTTAGCAAGACTGACTTATGACCTCGAGGGGCTAGGCGCTGGAGCTGGACAATAGAAAAGCGGAGGGGGCTTGCCCAGAGGCGACAAGCATAAGACGAGAATGCCGGAAAGGCGTCCTTTGCCTTTTTGGCATTCTTGGCTTATGACCTCGAGCCTCTAGCCACCGGAGCTGGACAAATAGAAAAGCGGAAGCGCCTTGTTCAGCCCCGACAAGCATAAGGCGGGCTTGCTGGAAAGGCGATTTTTGCCTTTTTAGCAAGACTGACTTATGACCTCGAGGGGCTAGGCGCTGGAGCTGGAAACCAAACAAAAAAGCTGCCAATCAAGGAGTTTCTCCCTAAGGCAGCTTTTAGTATTTATCGACTTCTGACAAGCATATTGACGGCTTCTTGAATAGCATCTTCTGCATTGATTCCCTCTTCTTCCGATTCACGTATGCAGGCTTCCAGGTTTTTCGCCACAATGAGACCCAATGTACGATCAACTGCGGTACGAACGGCAGATAATTGAGTCACAACATCCTTACAGTGTTTTTCCTCTTCCATCATTTTCAACACGCCGCGCACTTGACCTTCAAGACGTTTCATTCGATTCGTAACTTCTTTAGTATATTCCATTTAGGACACCTCATAATGATTTATTCATTCTTCAATAGTATTAAAATTAGCGATTCTTTGCAATAATGCACACTTTGATTAATCCAACTATTTCAGTACAATAGACATTATAACCTTTTTTACTATAATAATGAACAAAGAGGGATGACATGTTTACATCTTTACGTAAAAAATTTCCTGATTCCTTAATCCAAAACCATTATCCAACCAATCTTGAAGCTACAAAGATTTGGTTTACAAATGAAACAGAAGATGAATACATAGGCATTGATAGAAGTGAAATCACTCAAGAGGAAATGGAGTTATTGAACTGCTTGTTCAAAGAGATAATAAATCCATCCGGATCGATCAATGATTCTCCCAACTCAATGGAATGGTTCAACTATTTATATAAGAATGGACCAATGCCTTCAAATACAGCCGGCGAATTCCGAATCATTCAATTCTCGATGAAGGAGAGTTTAGACCAGCTCCTATTAAAAGAGGCGTTTCAACATCTTTTACCCCTCAACACGCTTCTTGTATTTCAAGATGATAATATGGGGTTGCTCATTGAAGAGAAAAATGAATGGAATTTGGATGAAGAGCAATTACTGACGATTTCCCATGTGATTGAGTCGGACTTTTTCGTCAGTCTTTCTTATTTCATAGGACAATTTCATGCGGTTCCACAATTCCCTCACACCTTTAAATATGAGCGGGAATTGTTTTCATTCTCCAGAACGGTGCAGAAGCAGGCATTTATTCAATCCGTGGTGACGGTTCTGCCTGAATTTGCCCTACATCATTTACCTCAGGAATGGAAAAAACAAATTTTCACAAAGGTGGCTGACACCTTTCAGGAAGATCCTGAATTGATTCACACTGTTAAGGCTTTTCTCGAGCATCAATCAAATATCAGTCAGACTGCCAAGAAACTGTTTATGCACCGGAATAGCGTACAGTATCGAATTGATAAGTTCATTGAAAAAACCAATATTGATATTAAAACATTTCAAGGTGGAATTTTAGCCTATTTCGCATGCTTGAACTTTCAATCTGACAACCTGCATAAAAAGGAATAAGGAACTTTGTGCAAGTTGACCATATCGTTTTGAATCCGCTTTCTCTACAATAGGGCTATAGATGAAAACGATTGCATTTCAAGGAGGAGAAGGTAAAATGGCTGAATTAAAATTAGAAAATATCCACAAAATTTACGATGGTAAGGTTACGGCAGTAAATGACTTTAATCTTCATATTCAAGATAAAGAGTTTATCGTATTTGTAGGACCTTCAGGTTGCGGGAAGTCAACGACTCTGCGTATGATTGCCGGACTTGAAGAAATTTCTAAAGGAGATTTCTCTATAGATGGAAAGCGCGTAAACGATGTGGCACCAAAAGACCGTGATATCGCCATGGTTTTCCAGAACTATGCCCTATACCCACACATGAGCGTTTATGATAATATGGCCTTTGGTCTTAAATTACGTAAGTTCGATAAACAAGAAATTGACCGTCGTGTTCAAGAAGCGGCTAAGATCCTTGGTCTTGAAGCACTGCTTGATCGTAAACCGAAAGCATTATCAGGTGGGCAGCGTCAGCGTGTAGCACTTGGCCGTGCCATCGTTCGTGATGCGAAAGTGTTCTTAATGGATGAGCCTTTATCCAACCTTGATGCTAAGCTT
Organism: Rossellomorea sp. H136; assembly: GCF_056838065.1. NCBI lineage: Bacteria > Bacillati > Bacillota > Bacilli > Caryophanales > Bacillaceae > Rossellomorea > Rossellomorea sp. H136. Next base: position 1,570,257 of record NZ_CM166371.1, on the reverse strand, counting down.
CGTGTGCAAATGCGTGCAGAGATCGCCAAGCTTCACCAACGATTACAAACTACAACGATTTACGTAACTCATGACCAAACAGAAGCAATGACAATGGCAACACGTATTGTTGTCATGAAGGATGGAGTCATCCAACAAGTTGGTTCTCCTAAAGAAGTTTACGATAAGCCTGAAAATGTTTTCGTAGGCGGATTCATTGGATCACCTGCTATGAACTTCTTCCATGGTTCCCTTGAAGATGGTACATTCGTAATTGGAAATACCAAAGTTTCCGTACCGGAAGGGAAAATGAAAGTGCTTCGCGAACAAGGCCATGTAGGCAAGAGCATCGTTCTGGGAGTGCGTCCTGAAGATATTCATGATGAGCCACTATTCTTAGATACTGCACAAGGAGCGAAAATCACTGCGAAGATTGAAGTATCTGAATTAACAGGTGCTGAAACAATGCTTTACTCCCAATTAGAAGGACAAGAGTTTGTAGCCCGCGTTGACTCTCGTACCGATATCGCTGCCGGTCAAACAATTGAACTTGCTTTTGATATGAACAAAGCTCATTTCTTTGATTCAGAATCTGAGTCAAGAATTCGATAAAATAAACGCTTTTACTTCTTAATCTTAAAAAGCCGCACTCATTTACGAGTGCGGCTTTTTTGACATCATTTAAAACTCTGTCAAATCTATGCTTTTCCCCTCTTCTTCCCCACATCGAATGCACGTGAAAAGATGTAGGCAAGTATCAGAGCAGCTGCTATTCGGAATGCCATCGGCTAATTGCACATGCTGTATATCCATATACGCACTGTACTCATCATAAAAATCATAATATCTTCCCTGATCTGTTGTAGAGTCCCCGCACTTTGGGCATAATCCCCTGTATTCAACGATCCCATTACATAATGCGCAAGCTTTCATTGTTGTGTCACCATACTTTCAATCTAATTCATTGTATAGTGGTATCTTTTTTACAATCACGGTGATTTATGTAGAAAACTTATAGGTATTTAACAGGAATAAATTCCCTGTCAACACGTTGAATATATTGCCCCAAAAAAACCATAATACCTAGTAACAAGGCAGCAACAAGCATTCTCTCACCCACTCGATGGGTTACACCATATTAAGATGGTCGCTCATGGAATAGCGGGCTGGTGCAACTCCAGCTAACCCAACCAATAAAAATCTTATACATTTTAAGGAGATGACAGATTATGCAACAGCAACAATCTCGCAGCAATTCATCTAACCAACTAGTAGCTCCAGGAGCTCAACAAGCAATCGACCAAATGAAGTACGAAATTGCTTCTGAATTTGGCGTACAATTAGGACCAGATGCTACAGCTCGTGCTAACGGTTCTGTAGGTGGAGAAATTACTAAACGCCTGGTTCAAATGGCTGAACAACAAATCGGTGGCGGGTACCAAAAATAATCAGCAATTTCATATGAATGGATAAAGCCCCCGGTCCTATTGCCGGGGGTTTTCATTTTGGCTGTCTCTCTAATATAAAAAGAACTGACACTAGCAGGAGCCATCTCTTCGTATTATTTATTATGAACCATGCTTGCCGGATCGATCCACTGATCATACTCCTCTTCTGTCAGGTATCCTGATTCGATGGCTGCTTCTTTTAATGTAGAGCCATTGTTGTGAGCTTTTTTGGCTATTTCAGCAGCTTTTTCATACCCGATATGGGGATTTAATGCCGTTACGAGCATAAGGGACCTTTGAACAAAGTCTTCTATTACCTCTATGTTCGCTTCTAGTCCTTTTACACACTTATCGTTAAAGGACTTTATTCCATCTGTAAGTAGTCGTACGGATTGTAGCATGTTATAGATGATGACTGGTTTAAATACATTAAGTTCGAAGTTTCCTTGGCTGGCGGCAAATCCGATGGCCGCGTCGTTCCCAAATACTTGTGTCACTACCATCGTCACTGCTTCACTCTGGGTCGGATTCACTTTACCCGGCATGATCGAACTACCTGGTTCATTGGCTGGTATCGTTATCTCGCCAATCCCACTACGGGGACCGCTCGCTAACCACCTTACATCGTTGGCTATTTTCATCAGATCTGCGGCCAGTGCTTTTACAGCTCCGTGTACGTACACGATTTCATCGTGGGACGTTAAGGCATGAAACTTATTATCAGATGAGGCAAACTTGATGCCTGTCTGAACTTCTAATTGACTTGCCACTTTGTCACCGAAATCTGGGTCGGCGTTAATCCCCGTACCAACAGCCGTCCCTCCGATAGCCAGATTGACTAATTGATTAACGCTTTCTCTCAGCATACTATAGGATCTCTCCATCATGGCACGCCATCCGCTGATTTCCTGACCGAGCGTCAAGGGTGTTGCATCTTGAAGGTGGGTACGGCCAATTTTGATTATGTCACTGAATTGTTCTTCTTTTTCTCTTAGTGTCGCAGTGAATTCCTGAATAACAGGAAACAGCTTTGATTCGATTTCTTGATACGCTGCGATGTGCATGGCTGTTGGGAATGTATCATTGGAGCTTTGGGACATGTTCACATCATCATTCGGATGGACTTTTTCATGAGATCCTTTATCTTTGAGAATTTCATTGGCACGAAAGGAAACGACTTCATTTATGTTCATATTGGATTGTGTACCGCTTCCTGTTTGCCATACTACAAGGGGAAAATGGGCATCCCACTTCCCTTCCAGGATTTCATCACATGCCTGTCCAATCGCCCTCTTCTTGTCATCTGAAAGCTTACCAAGTGAATGGTTGACAACTGCGGCGGCTTTCTTTAACTGTGCGAAGGCATATGTAACCTCGATGGGCATTTTCTCTGTACCGATTTGGAAGTTTTCTTTACTTCGCTGCGTCTGTGCTCCCCAATATTTTTCCTTGGGTACCTTCATTTCTCCGATTGTGTCACGTTCTATACGATATTCCATTCTAGTTCCTCCCTTAAATGACTCTTCTATTACCATATTTCCACTAATCCAGTTAATCTAACCTTTTCTGAAAAGTTTATTAGACTCACATAATAATATGACCATAAACCTAAAAAAAGATGAATGAGCATGAGTCTCATTCATCTTTTACAATTTATTGTATTAAATTCAGGAATTGTTTCGTACGTTCGTTCTTAGGGTGTTCAAACACTTCTTGAGGTGAGCCTTCTTCAACGATATATCCACCATCCATGAAGATTACCTTATCAGCTGCTTCTTTTGCAAATCTCATTTCATGAGTCACGACAACCATGGTCATTCCTTCTTCAGCAAGGTCCTTCATTACCTTTAGAACCTCCCCTACCAATTCAGGATCGAGTGCTGAGGTTGGTTCATCGAAGAGCATCACTTCCGGTTCGATCGCTAATGCTCTTGCGATTCCGACCCGTTGCTGTTGTCCTCCTGAGAGCTGGAATGGATAATAGTCCACTTTTTCACCGAGTCCCACTTTTTCAAGCAGTCTGATCGCTTTCTCTTTTGTTTCGGACTTGTTGCGTTTTTGGACAACAGTTGGTCCTTCCATTACGTTTTCCAGTGCGGTCATGTGGGGAAACAGATTATAGTTTTGGAATACCATGCCTGTTTTCCGTCTAAGTTTAATAAGCTCTTGCTTGGAAGCCTTCTTATTGAAATCAACAGAAGTCCCTCCAATTGAAACGGTTCCGTCATTCGGTAATTCCAGTGCATTTAAACAACGCAGGAAGGTTGTCTTTCCTGAACCCGATGGGCCGATCAGGACGATCACCTCTCCTTTATTGACATCTACATTCATTCCTTTTAATACTTCTAATTGATCAAATCGTTTGGTTAATCCTTTGATGGAAATCATATTCAATCTCCTTTAATATTACTTGGCAATATATCGGTCCAGTCTAGTCTCGATCCGTCCTTGAATAACGGATAGAATAAAGCAAATGATCCAGTACAGCAAGGCAGCTTCCATGTACATGAGCAGGAACTCATAGTTTGTGGCAGCGATTTCCTGTGCTTTTCTGAACATTTCCGTTACGAGAATTAATGAAGCAAGCGAGGTATCCTTCACCAAACTAATGAAAGAGTTCGATAGCGGTGGGATGGATACCCTCGTTGCCTGCGGCAGGATGATTCTCTTTAAGGCCTGTGAATACGTCATACCAATTGAATAGCCCGCTTCCCATTGGCCTTTTGGAATCGATTGAATCGCTGCACGGACGATTTCAGAGGAGTAGGCACCTTTATTTAATGAGAAAGCAATGATAGCAGACGGGAACGGATCAAACTTTATTCCAAGTGTCGGTAAGCCGTAGAAAATAATGAACAATTGAACAAGTAAGGGTGTCCCCCTAATGGCAGATACATAAAATCGTGCAATTCCTCTTAGAATCGATACATTGGACAATCGGGCAAGAGCAGTAAGGACGGCCAGGATCATTCCTAAAGCAAAAGAAATCAGCGTCAGAGGGATAGAATAGTACAAAGCTCCCTCTAGCATTGGAAGCAGGGAGCTTTGTAAGATATCAATCATTGCTTCAGGATCCTGGTAGATACTACTTAGGAGATACATCTTCTCCGAACCATTTCTCAGAAATCTCTTTGTACGTACCGTCTTCCATCATTTCCTCTAACGCTTTGTTTACTTCTTCCACTAACTTGTCGTTACCTTTACGGAACATGAGACCACTTTGACCGGCATCTTCAGCTTCAGCCGCAATTTTCACATTGGCATTTGGCTGTTTCTTTAAATAATCCAGGATAGAGATTTTATCGTTCACTGTCACATCCACTCTGCCTTGTTCAAGGAGTTGGATGGATTGTGACAGTCCCTCTACACCTTGGATTTCCGCACCATTTTTTTCAGCGATGTCGCGGTAGTTACTTGTCAGAGATTGAGCAGAAGTCAGTCCCTTGATATCTTCAAATGATGTAACATCCTTATTGTCTTTCGATACAACCACAACTGCACTTGATTCAATATATGGTGTTGAGAAATCATATTTCTCCTGGCGATCTTCACGAATTCCCACTTGGTTTGCAATTACGTCAAAACGCTTAGAATTCAAACCTTCAAACATGGCATCCCATTGAGTCTCTTGGAATTTAGCTTCAACGCCGAGGCGCTTTGCTACTTCTCGGGCAATCTCTACATCAAACCCAGTCAGTTCTCCGGATTCGTCATGGAATGTGAAAGGAGGATATGTACCTTCCGTTCCAACCAGTAATTCTCCTTCTTCCATCACTTGATCGTAAAGTGATGTTTCAGAACCTTCTTTAGAATCACCACTGGATTCTTCTTTATCATTAGATTGACCACACGCAGCTAATACCATGGACAAAGCAATTAGCATGATGATGGATAATTTCCATTTTTTCATTGTAAAACCCCCACTATTCTTATCGGATTTAAAACTATTACGAATGTCATCATAAAACGATACAAGGAATAAGTCAATAAAAAAGATTTCAATTCGAGACTTTTTCATTCTTGACACTTATTAGTATGTATTCTGATATGCTCAATCATGTAAAGAATAACGATTTTGCGATAAACTATTTCTAATGGGAAACGGGAGGTCAAAATGATGAAAATCGCTTTATTTGGAAGTACGGGGCGAGTCGGTTCTGTTGTCTTTCAACAAGCAAACTCAACACATGAAGTGAATCGCTTGGTTAGAAAATATTGGGACAGACAAGCATCTGGCATTGATATTGCTGGTGATGTGTTGAATGAAGTAGATGTAATGAAAACCATTGAGGGTTGCGATGCGGTGATCAGCTGCTTAAATACGGATAAGAATGACGTACTCTCAAGGAGCATGCCCCTCCTCTTAAAAGCAATGAGGCATCATGGTGTAAAACGAATCATTACCTGTGGTACAGCAGGGATCCTTCAAGCACGAAAGGAGTCCAGTCTGTATCGATTCCAGTCAATTGAATCTAAACGTAGAAGCACAGCTGCTGCCGAGGACCATTTAAGAACCTATTTAATCTTAAAAGCTTCAGAGATGGATTGGACGATTGTTTGTCCTACTTATTTACCTGATGGAGAGCGCCTTGGGGAATACCGGACAGAGGGTGATGTCCTTCCTGAAGAAGGAAAAAGCATTTCCGTGTTTGACACGGGGGATTTTATCTACCAACAGCTGGAGGATGATCGATATATAAGATCTCGCGTAGGGATTTGTTACTAAGTGTTGGGACGCAGGCAAAATGTCCCAACTTGACCAAAAAAAGTAGAGACAGTCCCCTGTCCCTACTACCCATTATTTAAATATAGTCGAAATGATTTCGTCTGTTGTCATTCCGCTCTCGACCTCGAAAGTACCCGGGCGCAAATCATTTTCAAGACCTCGCTTTTCAACTTCTTTGTAAAAGTCGAGGCCACTTTTGATGATGTTTGCGTTTTCCAGCGCATTTCCGACATCAATACTTGTCATACCCGTAGAAACAGTCAAAATGGTCCGGTAAACGACCTTATCACCCGTTTTTTCCTCTTTCTTGTCTTCCGCTTTCTCTTCCTGTTTCTCGGTCATGGTTGAAAGCTGCTTGTTCCACTCTGCTTCTGTATGTATAACAAAACCGTGTGAAGTCAGCTGTTTCACCATTTCTTCTTCTGAAAGCTTCTCCGTTTTAACGGTTTCCACTTTCTCTGTGCTCTTAGCTTCCGAAGGCCCAAACATATAAACGGCACCGATTGACGTCGTTGCGATTAAGAGTCCTGCAGCAAAACTGCGCAATGAATTTGGCGTCACTCTCATTGTGCTACCAAGCTCCTTTCACTTTTCCTTGACGTGTAAGGAGCAAGCATGTGCTCTACCTCATTCGGTGTGAGCTGGTTTTTGGATGCAATGCTTTCAATGGAGTACCCTCTTTTATGTAAGTCAAGCATCTCACGCAGAATAAGACGTTCTTTCGAATCCGCTGGTGCCGCTCCGGACTGTTGTGCTGTAATTTCAGCATCTAATTGAATATTCCGTAACTGCTTCTCCAGTTCATGCACTTCATTCAATACTGAAATCGAAACATGCTCTATTTGTTGCTCAAGCTGTGAGTTGGATTGTGTCGTTTTAATAAACGATAAAATGAGCAGCACGACTGCTGTCCCAAATAAAATGGCAATTACCCATCCCATCATAGGATCCTCCCTTTATGAAACTTTTTTATCAATTAAATTATACATTGATATAAAGAGAAATTCGATTTAAAACGACAAAATCCCACAAAAGTCCTGTTTTCTTAGCAGAATATTGCATTTATGTTTAAATGACGGGTCTATCCTTACTTCCTACTACCCTAATATGTCTCCTCTGACTCCAGCACAAACTTTTCTTTCTCCACACCCTCCACCGATGACTTCTGTTTTTCATCCGCTTTCCTGCTTCTCTTTACCCTCCCCTTGTCTCCCAACAGGACCCGTTGAATAGAAGTTGCCATGAGATTATAGGCAAGCACGGTGAACGATAGTGCAAGGAGGGGGACAAACAGGATCCATGGAGCCACCATTAGTTCGAAGTAGGCCTTCCCGATATTCCCAGCCCATTCATTGGAAAGAGAAAATAATCGTGTTACTCCCATCATGATTTCCCTCTCTACCGCTCCTCCAAGGAAAACCTCAAGGAAGCCAAGATGGGCGAATAAAATCAGAACCGCCACATTCCTCTGAAAAAACAGCAGGATCATGCGTGGAAATAAAATTCTTAAGACATGTTTGCGATACAAAGATATGCCTCTTGCCCCCAACGTTCTCGCACTCAGCACAAACTCTTCCTGTAGCACTTTCTTGATTTCTTTAGACAACACTACAATCAATGGTGGGATACCGATCAGCGTAAGGATGAAGATTTGAATACTTATCACTTTCACAAATGCTTTCTCCGGCTCATCGATGACGAAACTGATCGGGGACAGGAGCATGAAGGCGATGACAGCCATTGGGATATAGACCATGGACTCTACCAACTCTTCAAATGCCCGTTGCACTTTTTGAAAGAAGTTTATAAAGAGCACTGACAAAGAAAAAGCCAGTACGACTTGGAGAAGGCTGATGATCAATCCAATGACGATGGTGAACTTCGCCCCCTGAATGACATATGACCATAATGGAAGACCCAATCGATCAGATCCGAACGGCGGCAGCTCAGCCGGTGTGAACGGAGGGCCTACTGTTTCGCCGTTATGTTTAAAGAAACTATACATCTCCACTTTTTCTTCAATAAATGGTTCATACAAAATACTAAGCACCAGAAGTCCCGTAATGAATACAAATCCAAAAAGGAACTGCGGCTGTTTCCAGACCCCCTTAAGCATAGGTCCCGTCCTCCTTTAATCCGATGCTCTTCTTCATTCGCATCTCAATCAAAGTAAAGACCAGAAAGAAGGGGAGGAAAATGACCGTGGAAATGATCACAAATGTGAATCCACTCGACCATATCAACAAGTCCATGATCCCCCTCATATTGAACAATCTTTCTAAAATAAACAGATTGGATAACATAAAAGAAAAGATGATCTTGGATCGGTAGAATAAGCTGTATACTACGTTCCTGATAGCATGGGTCACTAATACTTGAAACGCATTGAGACCTTTCCCCCTGGCAAGCTCTATGTACGGTTTCTGGTCTTCCTCTTTCAGAAGGAGAACGATGGTCTTAATTAAAAATACGGTAGGCACGATCGTTAAGCATGTGACTGGCAACAAGTATAATTCCTCATCCGTCATGGCAATATCCCCTATTAATACCCCGGTATGACGGAAATACATCACTACAGTTAGTTGAATGCCGATGATGATGAATACATCAGGAAGCGATTCGAGGATATTCACGAGACTTAAGAACGCATTTTGTATCCATTTGGAAGAAAGAGAGATGAATAGACTTACTAAGAATGAGATTCCAACGGCCAAACCCAATGAAAATAAGAATACCTTCATTGAGTAGAAATATCGTTCAGCCAGTACACCCTGAAGTTGGTATTCCTTCCCCAATACAAACAAGATCCACTGATCCTGTTGAAAGATCCGTGTGAATACGTGATAAATTCCTAGGAAATACTCTTTCGGATAAAAGCCAAATGAGTTCCCTTGATCATTCATCATCAAATAATATAATTCAGCGTTTCCTCCACCATAAAATAAAACGGGCAGCACGCTGATCAGGATGAACCCTATGATAATCAGCAGTAATTGACGAATTGCCTTCATGTTTTCTCCCTTCTCTTATCTGTGTATCTACTTACTCTTCTTGTCAGGGGTGGGAAAATCCTTTTTCTGGATAAAAATAATTCAAAAAGAAAAAGCACCCGACTCGATCGTCAGATGCTCTTCCATCATTACCCTGCCATGTCTCCATGTGATCCCTGCTGGAGCTGATACATTTGATAATAGCGACCCTTCCGCTTCAATAAAACATCATGATTGCCCTTCTCCACAATTTCTCCCCGTTCTAATACAAGTATTTGATCGGCATTCTTAATCGTAGAAAGTCGATGAGCGATGATAAAGGTCGTTCTTCCCTTTTTCAAGACTTCCATCGCTTCCTGAATGACGGCTTCCGTCTCTGTGTCAATGCTCGATGTGGCCTCATCCAATATGAGGATTGCTGGATTGAAGGCCAAAGCCCGAGCAAATGAAATCAGTTGACGCTGCCCCGATGAAAGGGTGCTTCCCTTCTCGATCACCGGTTCATCATAGCCATTCTCGAGGTTCTTGAACACCTTTTCAGCACCTACTGCTTTAAGTGCAGTCTCCACTTTTTCTCTTGAAATTCTTGGATCATCAAGACTGACATTGGATGCGATGGTTCCCGTAAATAAGTAAGGATCCTGCAAGACGATTCCCATATGCTCCCGAATCGTTTGATAGGGAATATCTACGATGTCTTTTCCGTCAATCAGGATCTTCCCTTCATTGCTATCGTAAAAACGGAACAAAAGATTCATTATCGAGCTTTTCCCTGATCCCGTGTGTCCCACCAGCGCAACGGTTTCGCCTTTACTTGCGGTAAAGGTGATGTCCTTCAGAACATATTCATTTTCCTTGTATCCAAAGAATACATGTTCAAAGCTGACATTTCCGTCATACCTGCTCATTTTCTCATCTTCAACCCGGGTTCCTGTCTCTTCCAACAGGCGAAAAACCCGCTCCCCTGCCACAAGTGCCTGCTCAAGGTTTGCGAGCTGATTGACGATTCCTGTCACTGGCTGGAACAACCGGTTGATGTAATCAACGAAGGCATAGAGCACTCCCAATGTGACAACAGATCCCACTCCCATTGATGCGCCTCCGAAATACCATATAAATGCGACAAAGGTGATGTTTCTCAATACCCCGACCAGGTTGTGGGATGTCATCGAATTCAAGCTCAAGAGTTTATTTTGATACTTGAAATGCGTTTCGTTCAACTCTTCGAATTCTTCGTTCGTTTTCTTTTCTCTGCTGAAAGCCTGAATGATGTTCATGCCCTGGATCGACTCATTGATCATGGCATTAATATCACTCACTTTTGACCTGATGATGTGATTGTATTTAGACGCATAGATACGATACAGGTACGTCCATACAACCAGGATCGGAATCAGGATCAAGCAAATGGCTGCTAATTTGGTATCAAGTATAAAGAGTGCGATGTATATTCCAATAATGTAAATCGTACTGGAGAAAAAAGTTGATAAAACTGTTACATACAGATCCCGGATCGCTTCGGTGTCGTTTGTGATCCTCGCTACGACCTTTCCTGCCGGCAAATTATCAAAATAGCGGACCGGCAGTTTCTGGATATGCTGGAACACATCATTACGCATTTTCTGAATGACCCGGTTTGCAGCTTTCTGTAAATAGTAGCGCTGACCGTATTGGAAAAAGGCAGCGACTACAAGCAGCCCAAAATAGAAGGCAATCAATTGAATGATCTTCGGGATTTCAGGATTATAAAAACGCAGCAGCTCATCTCCGGTCAACTTCTCGGCGGGATAAGTTGCCGACTTATCCCCTTTCGTAATCGTCATTTCACCTGACTTGACCGACCTTTCTCCGTCGAAGGAGACGCTGGAAGGAACGAAATAAAACTCTCTCCCGACCTGTAAGATACGGATACCACTTTTTCTCGTCTCCCCTTCTGAAAAATATTGATCACGTTTATACCATTTCCCCTTATAGGAAACAGCTTCTTTCCCCTCCACCGTTTCAAACCAGGTGGATTCGATTCCAAGTATATGATCATCGATCAGTTTCTTCGCAATAAAAGGGCCAGCAAGTTCAGCCGCTACTGACACACTTAGCATTAAGAGGGCAGCAATGATGATTTTTTTATAAATAAGGGCATATTCGGTTAGTCTTCTTCCAACGTTCATGCTCCCACCTCCTCGCGTGAGGAATCTTCAACTTGTTGGCGATCGAATTGTTCTTTATACCAACCACCGTTTTCAAGGAGTCGTTCATGTACCCCTTCTTCTACCACTTTCCCATCTTCAAACACGATAATCCAGTCTGCATGCTGAACGGCGGAGAGACGATGAGTCGTAATAATCGTTGTTTTTCCTTCACGTTCTTTTCGTATATTGTCAATGATCTTCGCTTCTGTTTTCGCATCAACAGCCGATAGCGAGTCATCCAGAATCAAGATTTCCGGATTTTTGATCAGTGCCCGGGCAATCGAAATCCGCTGCTTCTGACCACCTGAAAGGGCCACACCCTTTTCTCCCACAAGAGTGGTCAGTCCTTCCGGAAGCATTTCAAGATCTTTTTTGAAATCAGCCAGTTCAATGGCTTGTTCCAGGTCTTTCTCTGTCGCATCATGTCTGCCGAACAGAATGTTTTCTCTAACGGTCCTTGAGAAAAGGACATGATCCTGGGGCACGTAACCGATCCAATCCCTAACCTGCTGGATGGTCAAGTCACTGATCGGGACCCCTCCTATGGATAAAGACCCTTTTCCAGCAGGGTATTCACGGAGGAGCTGCTTGATAAAGGTCGTTTTTCCACTTCCGGTCTTCCCGACGATTCCAAGAGTGCCTCCTTGATGGATATTAAGATTGATATTGGAGAGATTCAACACCTGTGAAGACGGATATTGAAAGTCTACATCCTTAAACCCTATTTGATCAGGAGAATCTAGCCATTGAGGGTTCTCAGAATCCTGGACGTCCTGCACATAATCAAGGGTCTCTTGAACCCGGTCAAGTGATGCATTCCCGCGCTGCATGATATTGATCAACTCCCCAATGGCAAACATCGGCCAAATCAGCATCCCAAGGTACACGTTAAAGGAAACAAGCTCTCCCAATGTGATTGATTGATGAAACACAAGGTATGCTCCATAACCAAGTCCAATCAAATAGCTCAACCCAACAAGGACTTTGATTGTTGGTTCAAAGAGGGAATCAATCTTTGCCACACCAATATTCTTGTTATAGACGTCTTCTGTCATATCAGCAAAACGCTTCTCATCCGCTCTTTCCTGTACATACGCACGAATGACACGGACACCTGCAATCGACTCCAGCACTTTATCATTCAAGTCACCAAATGAATCCTGAGCTTCCGTGAATCGCTTATGAATTCTCGCACCGTACACCTTCATCAACATAGCCATGATTGGAAGCGGCAATATCGCCGCGATAGTCAGTTTCCAGCTGATAAGAAATCCCATTGTAAAAAGGATCGTTAACATAAAGACACTGGAATCGATTAGTGTCAATACTCCGAAACCGGCTGTAACCGAGATGGCCTTCAGATCATTCGTTGCCCTTGCCATTAAATCTCCCGTACGATTCTTTTCAAAAAAAGTCGGAGTCATCTTTAATAAATGTCCCATAAATTTACCACGAAGCTTACGTTCAACGAGAAAAGCTCCGCCAAATAATTGATACATCCACACATACGTCAATGCGTACGAAATGAGTGCGATTCCGGCGATCAGCCAAAGATATTTCCCTACGACTTCCCACGTCATCGCCCCCAGGTGAATGTCATCAATGGCATTCCCTACAAGCTTTGGAGGAATCACATCAAGGATACCGACAATCGTCAATAGAACGATCGCTACTGTATATCTCTTCCAATTTTCAATAAAAAACCACGATAATTTCTTAAAAATACTAAACATTCCACATTACCTCCTCTTGTTGACTTTTTTCACTATCCACCTTCTGTCTCCACAGCAGACATCATCTTCTTCATTTGAATGATTAACATTATCAATTTCCTCCTTCTGAAATTAGGTTTTTATATGTGATCAAGGATGATCCTTGGGTACACCTAAACGAAAAAAGACAGACGCCTAAGGCTCACAAGATCCAATAGGGATTCCTTCCGAATCCGTACCAATCTGTTGCGCCTTAAAACGTCCGTCTTTGTTTTTGGACATAGAAAAGCACAGATTATATGCATAACCTGTGCCATTAATATTCGTATGACAGAATGATTAAGGAGTTACTGGTTATGTGATGATATGAAATTGGTATTGAACACTGCTGGTACTCCTTGAATTATATACACTTTCATCATCACAAACCCTCCATTCATTTTTATTAATTATTCCATTAATAACCATACTACACACCGATAATTGTGTCAATATTATTTTTATTGATAATTTTCTATATACTTTTTTATTTTCCCACAATATAAGTGAACCACAAAGTAGAATTATTCCACGACGACAGCCGTACCGTAAGCAATAATTTCTGAAGCGTTTTGCATGACCGCTGAGGTTTCTAAACGAACGGCAATAACGGCATTTGCACCTTTTTGAGAAGCTTCTTCCATCATACGATCAATCGCTTGTTTTCTTGCTTCCTCCATCAACTCACTGTATTCGCTTATTTCTCCGCCAATAATGGTTTTAAGACCGGCAATGATGTCTTTGCCAATATGCTTCGCTTGGACGGTACTTCCCCTTACAAATCCTCTTAATTCTTTTACTTCCTTACCCGGTACAAAATCGGTTGTCACAATAATCATGGTTTCCTCTCCCTGTCTTGAATTTTCTCCAAATCTCATCCCGGCCTGCCGAGCTCATACGCACCTGAAGAAAAATCGTTCATAAAATCATTATAGTTTGTTTAAAGTTTTTCATTCTCTTTTTCAAATAAAAATTCCCTCTATGAACAGTCATGCCCTATTTGATAGAGGGACTCTCTATTATCCATTTATTACAACAGGCTGAGCTTCATCTTCTTTCACATATTTAGGTAGAATGATGGTGTAAAAGATACCTACTATGATTAGGCATCCTCCAACGAGCCAGTAGAGCATTTCAACGGTTACGACGGTAGGGAATGTCATAGCAATCACTCCCAGGGTAATCGATTGTGACAGCATCATAAGAGGATTGATCCACCCTTGCACCCTGCCCATCATTTTCGGATCAATGATGCTCGGCATCCATCCCCCGATTGCAATATTCACTAGGGGTAAGCCCAGTGCTGCGAAAAAAATGATCGTGAGGAATATCCAAGTCGCAGGGGCGAAAGATGCTGCGATGATAAACGTTCCGGAAATAACCAGCCCTGCAACTATCAAAACATGAAACTTAAACTTCTGAGCAAGCATCGAAGAGAAGATACTGCCAATCAATACACCGGCACCGAAGGCGACACCTAATAGAATCGAATATTCTTCATAAGACTCTGGGGCCAATTTATATTTCAAAATAAAGATAGGAATGACCGAGAATCCGCCGTTCACAATTCCAAATACGACAAACCCTCCAATTAAGGATAATAGCAGCTTGTGATTCAGAATATAGCTCATCCCGGCTGTAAAATCTTTCGTCACAGACTGAATGTTCAAGTCTTTCCACGTATGCCTCCCGTTTGGAAGACGAACCTCTTCCGGAATGATACATTTCCTGATTAAAATGGCAGAAATAACGAATGTAACAAAATCGACTGCAATCGCACCATAGATCCCGGCCGTCCAATATACAAAGATGGCAACAGCATTTCCAAGTAACATAAACAAGCTCATCACCATTTGATTCAAGCCGGCGGCCGTTGAATAATCATCTTTAGAAAGCACTCCTTGCAGTATCCCTTGTTCAGCAGGAAAGAAAAACTTCTGGACGCCGCTCCTTAGAAACAAGATGGCAAATATGAGGGGCAGCCAACCAATGTAGATTGCACCGAATAATAAAAGTGTAAAGAGCGCACTGATCGTATCACAGTGGTAGGCAATTTTCTGCCGGTCCATTCTGTCAGCGAATACTCCAACAAGAAAGAAGACGAGAAGAGTGGGTAATGAGTACATCATTTCAGTAAGGGAAGCATACACAGGTTGCTCGGAAAACCGATCCAGAAGATAAAACATAAAGGCAGTCAAACCAATCACACTTCCCATATGCGAAGTGAAATTAGCAAAGAATAACTTTAGAAAAATTGGATTCTTAAAGATTTCAATCATTTTTTTCATGAATAACCGTCTCCCATCAATGATTAACTATCTTTATAGTATAGGGAATACCCGAAGAACATGAGGGTCTATTGGTGGTTTTTTCCTCCGTCTGTGGTCGGATAGGGAATGGGAGTAGTCACTCCCATATAGCAAAAAATTCAGGAGAACCCGTTTCGCCGATATATTTAGAATTTCGAAGTTAAAAAGGTGATTTCGCCGTTATTTGCTCAGTCGATAAGAAATTTTGTCTTAAAGAAAAAAATAGCCCAAAGCTCAGGGCTCAAATGAAAATCATCTACCACTTTCAATTGTCAGAGCAGTGACCTTGTATCATCGAGTTCAGAAAAAAACTGGGAGATATCAATCGACGGGTGTAATCAATAAATAATTTTCAGATAAAGTCATGATCACTGTTGCAGAATAAAATCGGTTAACGGTTTCATCAATTACCTAAAAATGATTATAATTTCATCGAAAAGGAACATACTAAGGATATCTTTTTCCTTCATGCTATCTCAATGTCTAAAACCGGGGAGTATGTAAATATCCTTACCGCTTTAGTTGAATTTTTCGAAGATGGAAAACGAGCCAACAGACAAAAAATTTATTCTCCCCTACAACGAAGCTCCACTCCTCTATCCGTTCAACAAATCAGGACAAGATTAAACGAACTCCAGAATCTTGGATATGTATTGATCCAGAGAGGGAGAATTGGAACAGAAATTAACGCCTGAAGTAGTAACCTGGTTAAATAATAATGTGGAGAAGGTTTTAACTATTCGTTGACAGGGTAACTTTACATTAACCGGTTAGAAATACAGAACATATTTCATTGATACGATAAGTCGAGGTGATTTTAATGGTACGTACAGTCTTAATGGTCATTGGAGCAATTGTTGTCATTGGCTGGATTATCAGCATGCTTTAATAAAGACCATTCAAATTAAACATTATTCCTGCAATTATATGAGTTTTAATCAAAGAGAAAGAGCATAGCGGATCTTCCCCCGTTATGCTCTTTCTTTGTTATAAAGCGATTGTTGAATCAGTTTTTTTAAAAATGGTCTTTATATTCGGTTCTCGTTTCCTGAAAAAGATTAAAAAATTTAATATTGGGTAAATAATAGATATCCTATTGATGAGGTGATTTTGATGTATAAACATATCTTGTTAGCTTACGATGAAACCGATGGAAGCAAGAAAGCATTGGATGAAGTGCAAAAATTAATAAAAGGTTCTATAGATACACAATTAACCGTACTCCATATATCAGATGAAAAGGTAGCAAATGAAAGTCATGACAACTATACCCCTACCCATGCATTGGCAGATACGTCACCAGGGTTTGATAACAATTATATGGGGAATTTGTCCGTTGCTCCAGACAACAAAGTTCATACTTCGGAGGAAGAACGTCATGAAATTAAGACACCGTCCTCTACACATCACTTTTTGAAAAATGCTAAAGAAAAACTTTCTCCTTACGGGATTGAGGCAAACTATATTCACCTATCCGGTTCAGAAGCAAAACGCATATGTGAATATGCCAAAGAAATCCAGGCAGACCTGGTAGTAGTCGGGAGCAGCCGTAAGTCCGGCATGAAAAAATGGGTGCTTGGCAGCGTCAGTGAAAAAGTCACTCAAAACTGCGAAACCAGCGTCCTGGTCGTAAAATAAATGGAACAAATGGAGGGACGGACCTTTAATAGGTCCGTCCCTCCATTATGTATTACTTACCAGTTAATTCATCAAAACGTTTATGGGCATTATTCTCGTCAAAGCTGCTGTATATTCGATAATCCTCGGAGTCCAATATTCGGAAGTGCTGACTGAAAAGGTTTTGCTGAAGAATGTATTCATCATTCTTCTTTACATCTTTCCACCAGACCTTCCCGCCCAACGTTTTCTCCTTCCGATAATCAATGCCTTCCCGAGCAATGGTCTCTATGATTTCAAGGGGCTCCCCCCCAAGACTTGTGGTTAAGGTTTCACTATCTTTAAACAATGCACAGATGGCAATGACCGCTGTCCAGCCGGCCATGACTCTGCCTTTTTCAATTTGAACAAGGGTTTTTTTGGATAATCCGATTATGTTCGCCATCTTATCCTGTGTATAACCTGCCTCTGTACGTATTAGCCGTAATTTATCTGAAATAATTAGAACAATCTCTTCTTTTGTCATCGAATCACACCTTACATATTTATAGTGAAATATTACACTAAGTTCATTTCCATTTTCAAGAATATTTAAACATATTGATCAAAACCATCGCTTTTTGTATCGCCCTGTTTATTTTATTATACTATTAGGTGAAGAATTGACGAATTCGGTAAAAACGCAAGGAAAAGTCTGGAAGATTCGGGGTTTATCCTGGGAGAACATTATCCCTATCCGATCGTGGACCATTAAGCCGCTAGAGATCGGGCATTGGAGCGCTACCACTAAATAAATTAGATAAAAAAAATCGAGTCTATCGCCTTTACACGCCATAGACTCGATTTAATATATGAGGAGATTACGCCTCCCCTCTTTGTTCCTTGATCGTACGTTTCTTTTCAGATTCTGATACAAACAACGCACACGCTGCATCTCCTGAAATATTGATGGAAGTCCTTGCCATATCAAGCAAGCGGTCAATCCCCAGAATTAATCCAATTCCTTCTACCGGCAGGTTTACACTGCTTAATACCATCGCAAGAAGAATCAATCCGACTCCAGGAACCCCTGCTGTACCTATACTGGCTAAAACAGCCGTTAGTACAACCGTAATCAGTTGTTCCAATGATAAATCAACACCATATACCTGAGCGATAAAGACGGTTGCAACCCCCTGCATGATCGCAGTACCATCCATGTTGATGGTAGCTCCTAATGGTTGAACGAAAGAGCTTACTGATTTCGATACGCCTAGACGCTGTTGGGCAACATCCATAGAGATGGGAAGCGTCGCGTTACTGCTTGATGTACTGAATCCTACGCTCATCGCAGGACTGAAATTCTTGAAGAACCAAAGCGGATTTTTTTTGGCCAGAAGGAGGATCGTTCCACCATAGGTAACGATGGCGTGAATGATCAATGCTGCAAGAACGACTACAAAATAAAGCCACATCGCCTTCAATGCACTGAAACCCTGGCTTCCTATTGCTGAAGCTATCAATCCGAATGTTCCGTATGGAGCGAATTTCATCACGAGTGTCACAAGGTACATCATCAGGTCATTACCTTGTTCAACCAGCTTTAATATTCCTTTTGTTTTATCCCCTAAAGCTGTTAATCCAAATCCAATAAAGATGGCAAATGCAATAATTTGCAGCATATTTCCCTCTGTCATCGCCGTAAGTGGATTTTTTGGAATAATGTTCATGAGGGTCTCTCCCACAGGAGGAGCATCTTTCGTTTCAAAACCTTCTGATTGTGTTTTGTCAATTCCCTCTACCAAACCGGGATCAATGACATAAGCCAGAGATAAACCGATGACGATGGCAATGCAGGTAGTCATTAAGAAGAATACAATGGTCTTCAACCCTATTCTCCCCAATTTCTTAGGATCACCCAGACCTGCAGATCCAAGAACGATGGATAAAAACACAATTGGTACAACAAGCATGCTGATGAGGTTAAGGAATATCTTCCCTAACGGAGTAAACAGATAAGGATCTAATATATTAAATGTATCTTTAGCAAAAATATTAAGCAGTAATCCCACAATCGCTCCTAGTATTAAGGCAATAATAATCTTAGTTGTTAAATTAAATTTCATAGATGTACCTCCCCTATTGAATACAAAATAATTAAAAGATGTTTACCCTTAATTACTTTTAGCAAAACTATTATTTTTGAATTTTTCTATTATCTTTTCCTGAACTGCCTTCCCATCCATTTTTTTCGATGCTTCTTCTTTCTCCTTTTCCTATTATACTGATTTTTTTAATAATTGAAGAAGATTAAGTGTGAATTAAAACATTATTACTATATTTCACCTCACACTCCGCACAAAATGTGGGAGTTGAATGATTCGATATGACTACAGATCAACTTCCAAACTTTTCTTTTTTACATTTAGTGATTAAATGCTACGTTATTGGGTAAATAGTAATAACAGCATGAAAATAGAAAGGAACATACCTAAAATGAATAAAACAGTCTATTTTCTTTCAAGTAGTCAACAGCGCAGCTTGATAGCTGAAGGGTGGGCCGAGAAGCTTGATGTGTCGGATTGGTCATTCAAAAGTGCCGGTTGGGTTGCTGAGAGTCGTGCTGAATTCAGCGTTTTAGCAATGAAAGAGTTATGTATTGACATCAGTACATTCCCACTTACACGCATTGAGATGAATGAACTTGGTAATGCTTCGGTTATTGTTGCGATTCAGGATACAGAATATGATGATAAGATAGAGATTCCATCTGAATTAGAAGATAAAGTCATCTATTGGAATTTGCCTAATCCAAGGAAGCGTTCTGCGACACTCATAGAAGAATGGGTACACTATCAAGAAATTTGTGATGAAATTGCCATGCGAGTGAAAGATTTGGAAAATATTCTACCACAACTACATTAAGAGGACTGATTACAACTGGTATTGTATTGTAATCAGTCCCTTTTTTTAGGTGAAATACTCCAGCTTCGCTTTCGGAAAATGTTTTTCCATGTAGGCATACAAATGATCTTTCATTTCCTGCTCTTCATCCTTTTGATAGATATACTTGCCAATCCCGTATTTACCCCATTTATATCGCCGTTCTTCCTCATTAAGTTCAAGCTTTGTCATCGGATAATTTTTCTCAATGACTCTTTTAGCCGGTTTTGTGAAACGATGTTGAATGAATTCAAAGGTTAAATCCTTTTTCGCTTCTTCCGGCAGGTAAACTTCCAAATGTTCAAACATTTGCTTATACCCTTCCTTCCATCCTTCATGGATATAGATAGGTGCCACAATGAATCCTAATGGATACCCCGCTCTTGCAACCTTCCCCGCGGCCTCAAGTCGCTTATCCAAAGGAGATGTACCAGGCTCAAAATTCTTAATCACATAATCGGCATTGATACTGAATCGGAATCTGGTTTTTCCATTATGCTTCGCATCAAGCAGATGGTCGACATGATGGAATTTCGTCACAAAACGAAGCTTGCCATGCTCGGATTCACCAAAATGCTCGATGGCTCGTTTTAGGGTATGAGTGAGATGATCGATCCCTACGATATCGGACGTACAAGCAGCTTCAAAGCGTGTGAATTCAGGAGCTCTTTCTGCAATATACTTGTCTGCCGACTCAAATATTTCATCCACATTCACATACGTTCGTATATATGGTTTACTCCCCATCGTTGTTTGCAGATAGCAATAATGACAGTGCCCCATGCACCCTGTTGCAAATGGGATAGCATATTCAGCAGACGGTTTGGATGTATCAAACTTCAACGTTTTTCTCACTCCGACTACTAAAGTGGATTTTGCAATCCGGTATTTCTGAAAATGGTTGTCCCCTGGCAAATTACGAACCTGGTTATGCGATGTTGTGTACCTGATCTCCACATCCATTTTTTCAAACTTTTCTTTGAGCTCTTTTCCCAGGGGATATTCCAAAGCATTTGGTTCAAAGTAGACCAATTGTGGCACGAACGGTTTGACCATGATTCATCCCTCCTACAGGTCTCCAAATGATTGAGTATAGGCTTCCTCCGCTTCAGCTTCTGAAGAATAAACCGCAATTTCATGTGTTAACGGATAATAGGTTTCATATAAAAATAATGCCAATTCGTTCGGATTTTCCGGATCTTGTACTACGGCTGCTTCCTGCACGTTGGCTACACTTTGTGTATGCGGATTTCTATAAATCACATATACTACATCACCTGCTTGATAAGGCATATATTGATCATTCAGTTCCATTCTTTTCACCTTTTTCCTAAACGTCATTACTATCATTTTTTGTTATCTCCCCGATAAATATGATGGAAAAAGATGTTTATAAAAAAACTTCTCCTGCACCAATGATGCAAGAGAAGCCTGATTTAGGATATCCCATAAAATTCGGTTGTATTCTTAAACAGTTGTTTATATACTTCTGTTTCTTTGATGCGTTTTATTTCGGCGATTTTTTCAATGGACCGATGCATGATTCCAGGGTGGGTCATCCTTCCCTGGAAGATCCCTTCAAAACGCCAAGGACCATCTGTTTCTACCATAAGTCCTTCGATTGGGTACCTCTTAACAAGCTCTTGTATCTCATTCTCATAAAGGACATCAGGGGTAATGGAGATGGAATAGCCATTTCCCTTCATTCTTTCAATGGTCTTTTTATCTCCTTTAAACCAATGAAAATGAGCTTTTTCTATGGAGTGCTTTTCTAACAGTCCACAAACGATGGGGGCATGCTCATATACGGCATGAAGGATAATCGGTTTATTGATCTTTTTGGATTGGATCACAAACCTTTCCAACAGATCGATATAAGGCTCCACTTTAACATCAGGATGTTCTTTCATTTTATAATAAGGCAATCCTACTTCACCAATCGCCACTATTTCCTGTTGATGCCGCTCAATGAATGAAAGAAGCTCCTCAACTGCACTTTCAGAAGGCAGTTTCTGCTCCGGGTGGAAACCTGCAGCAG
This sequence comes from Rossellomorea sp. H136, assembly GCF_056838065.1. Classification (NCBI taxonomy): domain Bacteria; kingdom Bacillati; phylum Bacillota; class Bacilli; order Caryophanales; family Bacillaceae; genus Rossellomorea; species Rossellomorea sp. H136. Next base: position 1,548,288 of record NZ_CM166371.1, on the reverse strand, counting down.
GTTTGATCCTTGCATCTCTTCTCGAGAGATCTATATTTGTCCTGGACGATTGAAGGTGGAACGATACAGATATGAGCGCTTCTACAGAATACAGTTCAAGTTCCTGCATAATCTTATCACGCTCATATCCTTCGTATAAATCCAAGTGAATATGTGCATCAATCAAGGAGGGTTTACACATATTGAGAAAGCTCCTCAAAAATGCTCGTTTTCCATTTCAGAAACTCCTCCGTTAAGAGAATCTCTTTATCGCGGGGACGGGGAAACGGTACTTTGAACTCCTTCTGTACCCTGGCCGGCCTTGTCGATAATACAATGATCCGGTCTGACAGAAACAGGGCTTCGTCGATATTATGAGTCACAAATAGAACGGAACTCAAGTCTTCCTCCCAAATGGAAAGGAGCCATTTCTGCATGTCCAATCGTGTGAATTCATCCAGGGCTGAAAAGGGCTCATCCAAACATAAAAAGGATTGAGGACTGATAAGGGCACGAATAAACGCCACCCTCTGCTTCATCCCTCCGGATAAATCATCAGGATACGCATTCTCATACCCCTTTAAGCCCGCACGTTCGATCATGCAGAGCGCTTTATCCCTATCTCTCTTTCCATGTAACTCCTGGCCAAGCATCACATTCTCAATTACGGTTCTCCATGGCAGGAGGGACGGACTTTGCGGCATGTAACTGATAGTTCCTCTTTGACCATTAATCGATTTTCCATCTAATTGAATGTCTCCGGAATCGGGAGTGAATAATCCTCCGATCACGTGAAATAGCGTACTCTTTCCACTCCCGGAAGGACCAAGGATTGAGACGAACTCACCTTCTTCAACATGAATGGAAAGCTCATCAAGGATCAGCTCCCCATCAAAGTATTTAGACATATTTTGTATGGATAAAGTCGTCATGTTACCTGTCCTCCTTTCGATTCCACTTAATCATGATTTTCTCTAATAACAAAATGATTCCAAAGAAAACGAGGCTGAGCAGCATAATCATAAAGATGGCTACAAATACCCTGTCTGTCCTAAAGGAGGAAGAGGCAAGAGTCATATAGACTCCGATCCCTTTCTGTGCACCTAACCACTCTGAAATCACTGCCCCCATCACACTATAGGTAGCTGAAATTTTCAGTCCTGAGAAGATGGATGGAAGTGCATGCGGCCATTCAACTTTTCGAAAGATTTGAGCTTTTGTGGCTCCCGACATTTTCATGTAAAGAATGTACTCTGAGTTCGTCTGCCTGAAACCATCCAATGCCGAGACCGCTACCGGAAAAAAGCAGATCAATGTAATGACAATGATTTTCGGCAATAGTCCAAATCCGAACCAGATAACCAACAGGGGTGCGAGCACGATGATCGGAATGTTTTGAGACAGGATCATGAGTGGATAAATCGCTTCTCTTACTTTAGGTAGCAGATGTAGTCCGACTGCAGTCACGATCCCAATCGTACACCCAATCGCAAATCCCCCGATCGTCAGGAGGGTTGTCGAGCCAAGATGACCCGTGAATGCTGACCAGGAAGCAACCCCTTCAGCCCAAATATCTGAAGGTGATGGCATCAGCCAGGCAGGAACCTCAAATATTCTAATGGTGAATTCCCAAATGATGAATAAAAGGATGAGGACCAAGAAGGGTCTCCATCCTTTCGATATCCATGATTTCATCCTTTATACTTCTCCGTTAATTGATCCATCTCAATCCCGGCAGGCTGATATAATACCTTGATTTGAGAAATGACATTTGAGCTTCCCAATTCGATCATTCGTTCATTCATTTGTTCAATCACCTTAAATAAATCAGATAATTCCCCTTCCATTGTCGTTTCTAATGGATGGACTTCATAACGGACACCTGATTCATCAATGATCGCGATGGCTTCATCCACGTATGGAATAACATCTTCCCCATTTTTCGTCTTCGGAATAATTTGTATGCTTACGAGTGCGTTCCCCATTATGTTCACCTCTTATTTTGGTAAGAATTCGTTTGTGAATGCTTTTTTACTGTCCAGTTCCTTATCTAATAAATCGTTATCATACATCCATGAAGCATAGTTTTCCCAAACCTCCAGCTTCTGCTCTCCCCATCTGTCAGCGTCATCTTTGTATTTAGGCGCCAGCCATTCCTGACTCTTCATGACTAATTCCTTATCCAGATCTGGAGCTGCCTCTAATAAGATTTCACCTGCCTCTTCCGGATTGTCGATCGCAAACTGATACCCTTTGGAAGAAGCTGACAAAAATGCTTTAACCGTTTCAGGGTCTGATTCAATCATCTTTTCATTTGTCGTCAGAACAGGCGTGTAATAATCGAGTTTTTCCGAGTAATCCTTTACGTACATCATGTTCAATTCCTCACCGCGAAGCTCTGCTTCAATCCCTGTCCATCCATAGTAGATCCACGCAAAGTCCACATCCCGTTTCACGGCAGTAAAGAAATCTGTATCTCCCATGTTTACAAAATCCACTTTCTCTACGTCAGCATTTTCTTGTTTCATAATCGACGTCATAACAGCTTTTTCTACAGGTGATCCCCATCCGCCATACCTTTTGCCTTCAAAATCCTTTGGAGTCGTTATACCTTTATCCTTAGGGGAGGCAAACCCGGATGTATTATGCTGTATGACAGCAGCGATAGATACAAGTGGTACGTCCTGTACTCTTGCTTGCGTGACACTTTCCTGGTATCCAACTCCGAACTCAGCTTTACCCGAGGCAACGAGTTGGTCTGCCCCTGCCTCACCAGGTAAGATGATATCCACATCCAGCCCTTGCTCTTCAAAGTATCCTTTTTCTTTCGCAACGTATAATCCAGTGTGATTAGTATTCGGTGTCCAGTCCAGTACAACCGTAACCTTTTTATGACCTTCCTGTTCTGATGTATTTCCTCCACCACTGCAAGCAGTTAAAAGAAAGACAGAACAGATGATATACATCCATTTTTTCATCATTTTTTCCTCCTAAAAATCCATGTATGTAGTTGTAACGTTTATTCTCTATTGTTCACTTAGTAGAGAGAAAGAATGTAAAACACCTTAGAACGTATGGACACAACAGCAAAAAAGCGCCCCAAGCTTCAGCGAGGGACGCATTGTTAAACATGATTATGTAATGTTTAAGAGAATGTTTCCTACGCTGGTATCAGCCAGTTCAGGTTCAAAGGGTCAGTATCTGTCAGGATACAATCTCAACCGGCCACACCGGTCCCCCTACACTTGTACTATGAAATTAAACGTTATCTTCTTCCCTACTTTGCCACAGAAATGGTGTATATTCAAGCATTTCCTCTTAAATAAAATTACATTTGAAATGCCTGCTCATAAACACCAGAATTTACTAGTCTGTTAATGAACGAAATGAATGTAGATACAGCGTGTGAATACCCTTTTTGATTGTAAAAGAAGGTGTATTGAAGAAGAAAGATAATGACTAAGAATGGCATCAGTTCCTTTTCTTCCTGGGTTAAAGGACCCTCGGACTGATAGCCCTCCATAAAGGCATGGATACATTCAGCATGCTCATCTTCATCCTCACCCTCCATGACCTGATCTTTGAGCATCCCTGCAATAAAGTAGCCGATATCTGCTATGCGGGGTGCTTTTCGTATCCTCTCGAAATCTATGACCCCTGTCACCCTTTCTTCTTTCATGAGGATATTACGCGGATGACAGTCGCTATGGACGAGTTGATGGGGCAATTTGCTATAGGAGAAAGACCATTCATTTAGCTTGCCAAGAAACCCTTCACCCCACCTTTCTATCCTTGTAGAATCCTGACCGCCTATCCACTCTCTCAAATGTGTTTCAATTTTCCATTCTTCTACCTCGTATTTACAGACGTATTGTTTTAGCCTGCCATGGAGTTTGGATAGGTATGTTCCCACCATTCTCAAAGAAGTTAAGGAATAGACTTGTACTGGTATTCCTTCCAGAGCTTGATACAGGGAGTAGAAAACCTGATGGTGTCGTACATATGGCTGATGTGAGACCGTTAACAGTGGCCTTTCAACAATAAGTCCGTTTCCAAATAAAAAAGAAGTTAAGAGCAGCTCTTCTATTCGCTTCTCCACTGAAGAGTTCAATCTCTTTTTCAAATAAAATGTCTTCTCCGGACTCTTCACCTTATAAACATTCGGTTGATTGCCCACGGTCTCTATGCAGGAAGGGGGAACCTTCCAGTTCAATAATAGATCATGAAGAGGTTCAATCATTTTTAATTCCTTTCCAAACATAGTAATATACGTTTAGTATGACTATGAAAGAATGTCTACATACCATATGAAAAGAGGTTGTATCGATGCAAAGAATACAAATGACGGAAGACCTATCATTCTCAAGAATCATTCATGGGTTGTGGAGACTTGCAGACTGGAATCAATCAAAGGAAGACACTCTTTCTTTAATTCAGTACAATATTGAAAACGGAATCACGACTTTTGATCACGCAGATATTTATGGCTCCTATACATGTGAAGCGTTATTTGGTGAGGCACTCAACCTTCAGCCATCCATACGAGAAAAAATGGAAATTGTAACGAAATGCGGTATTGTCCTGCCTTCTGACAACCGTCCGGAACATAAAACACATCATTACAACACGAGTAAAAAGCATATTTTGACTTCTGTTGAAAACTCCCTGCAGAACCTAAAAACGGACTACATCGATTTATTATTGGTTCACAGGCCTGATCCATTTATGAATGGAGAAGAAGTGGCTGACGCCTTCACTCAATTGAAAGATGAAGGAAAGGTACGTCATTTCGGAGTATCAAACTTTAAAGATCATCAATGGAATATGCTTCAATCTTATTTGCCATTTCCATTGATCACAAACCAAATTGAATTGTCAGCCTATAACCTAGAAAACTTTGAAGACGGTACGTTGAATCTTTGTCAGGAGAAGCGTGTCGCGCCGATGGCCTGGTCTCCACTCGCAGGCGGGGCGATTTTCAAAGGAGAGGATGAAAAAGCCATTCGTCTTCAACATACATTGAAAAAGGTACAAGCAGAAACAGGTGCTAAGGGAATTGATGAAGTACTATATGCATGGCTTCTTAATCACCCGGCAAACATTATGCCTATCGTCGGTTCAGGTAAAAAAGAACGCATTCAACATGCAATCGACTCTCTTACCATTTCTTTAAACCACGATCAATGGTTTGAAATCCTGCAAACTTCTATGGGACATGATGTGCCGTAATAATAAGACTTACTGCAGCAAAAAAGACGATCCTTTTTCTAAAAGGTTCGTCTTTTTTAATTTGCTATATCGCCACCAACGTAATATTCCAGGTAGACATCTTGTAGTTCACTCATTGAGAGCTCATAAAGCTGCTTACCAAAATACTTATATACGCCTATCCTTAATAATTGTTGAATATAGAAATCCTTTTTAAATTCAGGTGTCTTTTGCTTCTCTGATTTATCTTCTTGATGTAACATGCTCATCCCTCCAGTTGAGGATATACCCCAAATCTAGAGAGAACTAAACATCCTCTTACAAATTGGAAAGAAAAGTAAAAGCTGTTACGTACAAATGTGATGCTGGCCCTCTGTGACACTTTTTCCCTCAACTTGAATCGTAGAATGATGAATGCCAAATTCCTGTTCAAGACAAGTTGAGAGTCGTAATAAAATCGTATCTCGATTCACTTCGTTTTCAACCACCACATGGCAGCTTAGAGCTGTGAATCCCGACGTGATGCACCATACATGAAAATCATGTACTTCAATGACTCCCGGAATAGCAGACAAGCTATTCTTAACTTCTTCCGTATCAATACCTTTTGGAGATCCCTCCATTAAGATATGAATGGAATCCTTCGTTACTCTCCATCCGGAAATGACGATTAGGATGGCAACCATGACAGATGCAATAGGATCCGCCAAGTTCCAATTAAAGAAATATATCAAGAGTCCGGCTGCGATGGCTCCTACTGACCCTAACATATCACCAAGTACATGAAGAAAGGCACTTCGAACATTCAAGTTATGTTCCGTATCCCCTCTCATTAAAATCCATGCCACGATAATGTTTACAACCAGACCTATGAAGGCGATCACCATCATACCTGGTGAAACCATAGGGGTATCTATGAAACGATGATACGCTTCCCAGAAAATATAGAGGGAAACGAGAATCAACGTTATGCCATTAATAAACGCCGCCAGTATTTCAAATCGCTTGTACCCATACGTCTTCCCTTTATCCGACGCCTTCTCACCTATATAAAAAGCTGCCAAACTAAGACCTAAAGCGGCTGCATCACTAAGCATATGTCCCGCGTCTGAAAGAAGAGCAAGACTATTTGTGACGATTCCACCTATGACTTCTACGATCATAAAAGTAAAAATAAATAGGAAACTGATTAATAATGCTTTTTTATTCTGATTATGTCCATGATTGTGGTCGTGACCCACATGACATCCCTCACTTCCGGTCTTTGACTCCTAATAGCCTTAGACCATTCAATGTTACGAGTAATGTTGCTCCCATATCGGCAAAAATCGCGATCCATAACGTAAGCCAGCCGGGGATGACAAGTAATAAAGCAAGAAGCTTGATCCCAATGGCAAACGAGATATTTTGTTTGATGATGATAAGTGTTTTCCGACTTAAGCGAATGATATATGGCAGTTTTGTAAGGTCATCGTTCATTAAGACGATATCTGCCGTTTCCAGTGCTGTATCGGTTCCTGCCCCACCCATGGCGATTCCTACATTTGAGGTTGCAAGTGCAGGGGCGTCATTAATACCATCCCCTACCATTGCGACTTTTCCAAACTTGTTCATATAGCGTTTGACAAAGTCTAATTTATCTTGTGGCAGCAGGCCTGCTTTGATTTCTTTGACACCTATTGTTCTTCCAATCGACCTGGCCGTATTTTCATGATCTCCTGTCAGCATCACCGTTTGCTTGATACCCATATAATGAAGTTTGTCGATGATTTCGCGACTTGTTTCCCGCACTTCATCGGCCACGGCTATAAGAGCTAATGGAGTATCATCGATTCCAAACACCATGACCGTTTTCCCCTCACTTTGAAGGCTTTCAATTTCTGTAGAAGGGGTATTAGTAAATAGGCTTTCCGCTCCAAGAAAGTATCTACCCTCACCGATTCGGCCACTGATTCCTTTACCTGTATGGGATTGGAACTCAACCACTTCACAATCCCCATACTCAATGTTCAGCTCTTCAGCCTTTTTCAGAAAAGCGTGAGCAAGTGGATGCTGGGAGTGGAGTTCAAGTGCAGCCATCTTCATCCACAACTGTTTTTCCTCTGCATCACCTATTAGGATGACATCAGTTACTTCGGGTGTTCCTTTTGTGAGTGTACCAGTTTTGTCAAAGGCGATGGCCTTTAATCTTCCTAATTCCTCTAAATACACCCCGCCTTTTATGAGAATGCCATTTTTCGCAGCGTTTCCTATAGCGGTTACAATCGCCACCGGAGTGGAAATGACCAGGGCACATGGACAACCCACCACTAAGACAGATAGTCCCTGATAGACCCATGTCGACCATTCCCCTGCAAAGAGCAATGGTGGAATGATAGCAACAAGTAAAGCGATGACCATAATAATCGGTGTATAATATTTAGCGAATACATCCACAAATGCTTGGGAAGGTGCCCTCTCTCCCTGAGCTTCTTCAACTAAATGAATAATTTTGGCGAGAGTCGTGTCTTCAATTCGCTTCGTTACCTTAACCTTTAAGTACCCTTCTTCGTTTAACGTTCCTGCAAATACTGCATCACCATGAAGCTTTTCCACAGGAACCGATTCTCCTGTGATCGCCGCCTGATTGACAAAAGACGAGCCCTCAACAATATCACCATCCATGGCAATTTTCTGACCAGGCTTCACGATCATCATGTCACCGACCTCAATTTCCTCTGCATCAACAAGCAGCTCTGTACCATTCCGGATGATGAGGGCTTGTGGTGGTGCAATATCCATGAGTGAACGAATCGACTCACGGGCCTTATCCATGGAGTACGACTCCAGCACTTCACTGATGGCGAACAGGAGAACAACAATGGCTCCCTCACCCCATTCACCGATAAACGCTGCCCCAATAATGGCAATCGTCATTAAGGTTCTCATATCGAACTCTAATTTGAGTAAGTTTTTAAATCCTGTTTGAAATAACCGAAATCCCCCTACAACAATGGCTGTTGCAAATGAAAGAGTAGAAAGGATTTGATTATTATCGATTTCTGTAAATGGAAAGGAATAAGCAAGAAGGATAAAGAAAACTGAGAAAAGTAAATGCATATATTTCATGTAAAAAGGTTCTCTTTCTTCCTCTTGTTTTCTTATTCCGTCTTCTGTTAAGCGAAGTCCTTCAAATGCTCCTGCTTTTTCTACCGATTCCTTCGTGGTTTCTCCGTAAACGGTAATCTTCGCTGCTCCAAAGTTCACTTTTGCATCTACCACTCCGTCGAGATGCTGAACGTTCTTCTCGAACTTCGCCGCGCAACCCGCACACGTAAATCCTTCGACCCGGTAGGTTTGTTTATGGGCTGGTTTACCGGTCACGTTCCTCCACCTCCACTTGATGAGTCAACGCAATTTCAATTAACTGCTTCACATGATGGTCGTCTAAGGAATAATAAACGAGCTTGCCTTTTTTTCTGAATTTGGCTAACCCCTGCTTTTTTAATAAACGTAAATGGTGGGATGCGGTCGCTGTTGAAGCATCCACAATATTTGCCACATCGCATACACATAGTTCTTCTTCGATGGTAAGTGCATACGCAATTTTCGCTCTTGTCTGATCAGAAAGTGCTTTAAAGATTTCAGCTACCTTAGAGGTATTTTGTGATAAAATCATTGATTTTAAGCGATTGACCTTTTCATCTTCCACACACTTTATTTCACATATATCCGTCTCTTTCATCTCGTCACTCCTCTAACATTCAAATACTCTTTTGAATATAGTATAGAAGAAATGCTAATAATGTTCAAACATTCTTTTGAATGTATGGGATTTTTTAAAATTTTTAAGTAATGAAGTTTGTTGTTTTATATATATTTCTGCCAGGTGCTCTGTCATGAAAATACTGTTAAAGATGGTGGGGGGAACTGCGCAGACTCCGGCGGATTTTGGGCGTGCCGAGACCCCGGATACTAAAAAGCTTTTAGAAAACAGCCAGTAAAAAAGTATAAAAAAGCCCCGGAAAGATTCCAGGGCTTATAAGAAACATATTAATTTTGTTGTAGTTTTTTCCGATCACGTTTCATAAAGAGATCCAATGTTACCCAGAAAACAACAGATGAAATCGCAAAGATTGCAATTGCAAAGTATATCTCTTCTGTTTTCCAGTCTAAACGTGGAATAAGCAAGCCAAGTACGCCTGATAATATATAGTAGCCACCTATTAATTGCAGATATAAACGTCCTGTTTGGGATTGAATATTTTCCAGATAGCCTTTCCCTGCTTTGCCAAAGAAAATAGCTATCCCTCTTAAGATGACATAAACCGAAAAGGCAATGATAAGGGCTACAACAAATCCTTGGTTAAACACGTCTGCCATAATCGTTCTCCTTTCCAACTATCCATTGATTCGTATCCTTGTATTGTCCATTTCTATTTTTAATGATGAAAATTATTTTTTCTAACAATAACCAAACGATTTACACATTGCAACGAACTTTGGATACCGATAAGAATGTGATACTTTTAAAAGGATATACTCATTGCAACCGGATTTCAAGTGTTATCTTGCTTCATTTTTTTACGGAACCATGACTTTTCTATTCAGGAGGTGTTTGAAGCTTTAGAAGGGTCCTTCGATTCACTCCCTTTCTACAGCTTCTGCTCATTGGACATTCTACTTAATTTATTTCTCGTTGCTGTTTTAATTGCGCTGACCGCTTTCTTCGTTGCATCAGAGTTTGCCATTGTCAAAGTAAGAAGCTCTCGTATCGATCAGCTGGTATCCGAAGGAAATCAAACGGCCATTGCTGCTAAAAGGGTCACATCCCATTTAGACGAATACCTTTCTGCCTGTCAATTAGGCATTACTATCACAGCCCTCGGACTCGGTTGGTTAGGTGAACCGACCGTTGAAACGTTGCTTCATCCCGTGTTTGAGAGGATTGATTTAAACGCCTCCATTACTAGTATCATTTCATTTGGACTCGCATTTTCCGTCATTACCTTTTTGCATGTGGTGATTGGAGAGTTGGCACCGAAAACCCTTGCCATTCAAAAAGCAGAGAAAGTCACTCTATTATTTGCACGACCGTTGATATGGTTTTATCGACTCGCTTATCCATTCATATGGACATTAAACGGCTCTGCCCGGGTGTTCACGGGGTTATTCGGCTTAAAACCCGCTTCTGAACATGAAATTGCCCATTCCGAGGAAGAGCTTAGGATCATTCTTTCCGATAGTTACAAAAGTGGGGAAATCAATTCATCCGAATTCAAGTACGTAAACAAAATATTTGAATTCGACGAACGAATCGCAAAAGAAATCATGGTCCCTAGAACGAGTATAGTGACTCTATCCTCAGATTCCACCATTGATGAAGTACTCACCATCATTAAAGAGGAACGCTATACGAGATATCCTGTCGTAGAAGGTGATAAAGATAATATCCTCGGTATAGTGAACGTGAAGGAATTGCTGACAACACTCGTGAACCACAAAGAGGAACATGAAGACTTAACTTCCTTTATCAAGCCTGTGATCCGCGTCATCGAAACCATCCCTATTCAAGCCTTACTCGTCAAACTTCAGAAAGAACGGTCGCCGATGGCCGTACTCTTGGATGAATACGGTGGGACTGCCGGTCTTGTTACAGTAGAAGATATCATTGAAGAGATTGTCGGGGAGATTCGTGATGAATTTGATATCGATGAAATTCCTGAAGTGCAGAAGGTAAAAGAAAATCATTTTATTTTTGATGCCGTGATGCTCATTGAAGATGTGAATGATCTCCTTGGGATTTCCATTGAAGAAGATGAGGTCGACACGATCGGAGGCTGGTTCCTGACTCAGAAGTACGAAGTTAAACTGAATGACAGGATCGAGGAACAAGGTTATTGCTTTAGAGTGAAAGAAATCGATGGTCATCATATTCAATATTTAGAAGTTACCAAAATGGATGGCAGTCATTATGAAAAGAACGAGTCCGATTAACGGCTCGTTCTTTTTTTTCTAAATGAATGAAGTATCCGGAACGTCGGCATGCATATCCCACTCCTTGCTATAGCAGATTTCCCTATAGAATAAATCCTTCCTTTAATGGAAAAATAACTACAAACTTTTATGAGAGGTGAGTTATGACTAGCATCATTGTTGGATTAATCCTGCTTATGGTCTTGGCGTATTTAGGCTGGTCAATCATTTGGATCGCTCCCCTGGTAGCAGGTTTAGTGGCATTAATGAGTGGACTTGACCTGCTCCCTGCCTATACGGAAACGTATATGACCGGGTTTGTGGATTTTGCTAAAGAATGGTTTCCTGTATTCCTGTTCGGAGCCATTTTCGGAAAATTGATGGAAGACGTCGGTGCAGCACAATCCGTCGCATACAAAATTACGAATATTATCGGTAAAGACAGGGCGATACTGGGCGTGCTGATCGCAGCTGCCGTTTTAACATATGGCGGTGTGAGCTTATTCGTCGTAGTATTTGCGATTTATCCCCTGGCTATTGCCATGTTCAGAGAAGCGGATATCACACGGAAACTATTGCCGCCGACTTTCGTATTGGGGGCTTTCACCTTTACAATGACAGCCATCCCAGGTACACCACAGATTCAAAATTTGATTCCTATCGATTATTTTAAAACATCCCCCACTGCCGCTCCGATCATCGGTATCATCGGTGGATTAATAATGGCAGTTGGAGGTTATTTTTATTTAAGATGGCGTCAAAAGCAATTTACAAGTAAAGGAGATTCGTTTACCGAGCCAAAAGGTGGAAACGATGTGAAGGAAATTAATGAATCAGAGCTTCCTAACTTCTACTTATCATTTCTTCCCCTTGTCATTGTCGTCGTTACACTGAATGTCTTTAAGTGGAACATCCTGACCGCTCTCCTTGTAGGAATACTTTCGATATTATTAATTAACTTCAAGCATTATAAAAAATTCATTCCTGCTGTCAATGGCGGAGCAAAGGGCTCAGTTATGGCAGTCATTAACACAAGCGCTGCTGTTGGTTTCGGAGCAGTTGTCACAGCAGCACCCGGTTTCAAGACATTAACGAAGCTTATTCTTGGCATTAAAGGTAATCCCGTCATATCTGAAGCCATAGCTGTTCAAACCCTTGCAGCTATTACTGGATCCGCTTCAGGAGGAATGGGGATTGCCCTAGAGGCTTTGGGAGATAAATATTATGAGTTGTCTCAAACAAGTGGTATCAGTGCAGAAGCATTCCATAGAATTGCTTCCATTTCATCTGGAGCATCGATTCTGCCTCATAACGGTGCACTCCTGACCTTATTTGCCGTAACAGGACTAACCCATAAAGATTCATATTTGGATGTAGCCGTTGTCGGGTTGCTTATTCCTACGATTGCAGAAATCGTTTCAATCATCCTAGCCAATATGGGAATTTATTAATTAGAGGAGGAAAAGAAGATGGTCAATGATAAAGTTGTATTCATTACTGGTGCTGCAAGGGGAATTGGTTTTGAAATCGGGGAACACTTTGCCCAAAATGGTGCGAAAGTTGTTCTCTCAGACATCAATCAAGAAGGATTGGATGAAGCGGTTGAAGAACTGAAAGACAGAGGATTCGATTGCCTGGGCATTAAATGCGACGTTACCAGTGAAAAAGAAGTGAAAGCGGGAATTGATAAAACAGTTGAGCACTATGGCCGCATAGACGTATTAATCAATAACGCAGGTATTCAACACATAGCTCCAATTGAAGAATTCCCCATTGAAAAATTTGAGCTCCTGATCAAAATTATGCTGACCGCTCCCTTTATCGCAACAAAATTTGCTTTCCCTTATATGAAGAAGCAAAAATTCGGTCGTATCATTAATATGGCATCCATTAATGGACTGATCGGTTTTGCCGGTAAAGCGGCATACAACAGCGCCAAGCATGGTGTTATCGGCCTGACAAAGGTATCGGCTTTAGAAGGTGCGGAGCATGGGATTACCGTCAATGCCCTATGCCCCGGATACGTGGATACCCCTCTTGTCCGTAACCAATTAAAGGATATTTCAACGACTCGTGGTGTGGAGCTTGAAAAAGTATTGGAGGATGTCATTTATCCTCTTGTTCCACAAAAGAGATTATTATCAGTAGAAGAAATTGCAGACTACACCATTTTCCTATCCAGTGACAAAGCAAAAGGTGTAACTGGTCAGGCCGTTGTTTTAGATGGCGGATATACTGCGCAATAATAAGCACAGAAAAATCGGATCAGGAAACTGATCCGATTTTTCTTTAGTTCATATTTACAGGTAATACACCTAAATCGATTCCCCAAACGAGTGGCATGAAAAAATAAATCAAAAGTGTAATAAATACGATACTAATCAGATTTAACCATATTCCCGCCTTGACCATGTCTCCCATTTTGATATAACCCGATCCGAATACGACAGCATTCGGAGGTGTAGCCACCGGCAGCATGAAAGCACATGAAGCAGCTAAGCCCGCAGCCACCATCAAACTATAAGGGTGAATATTAAGGGCAGCTGCAAGAGCAGCCATTATCGGAAACATCATCGTGGCTGTCGCCGTATTGGACGTAATTTCAGTTAAGAAAATAACAAAGGCCGTTACTGCAAGAAGTATAATAATGAAGGATATCCCTTCAAGAATCGTTAGTTGCTGTCCAATCCACTCTGCCAACCCCGTCTCTTTGAAACCCTTGGCAATGGCAAGACCTCCACCGAATAAGAGCAGGATCCCCCATGGGAGCTTCTTCGCATCGTCCCAATTGATCAATCGCGATTCTTTTCTTCCTGGAAGAAGGAATAAAACGAGTGCTCCTGTGATTGCTATGATTGTGTCATCTAATGACGGAACCCATTGGTTCAATAGAAACGATCGAGTGATCCAACATAGGGCTGTAGCGACAAAGACCATAAGAACAAGCTTTTCTTCAAATGAAATACGACCAAGAGACCGGTTCTCTTTCTCCACAATCTCCCTTCCCCCCGGCAGTTCTTTAACCTTTAATGGAAAAGCCACCTTGATTAAATACCACCATGTAACAACTAGAAGAATAGTGGCAAGTGGAACACCAAAAAGCATCCACTTCGCAAACGAGAAATCAATGCCATACAACTGTTTCACAACTGCAGCAAATATCGTGTTTGGAGGCGTTCCGATCAACGTTCCCAATCCTCCGATCGATGCACTATAGGCAATTCCCAGCATGATCACTTTACTGAAGTGCCCCGTTCTATTAGTCCCCTCCCTTTTTAGGCTTTCATTAACTTGATAAATCACGGCTGTTCCAATCGGAAGCATCATCATAGCCGTTGCCGTATTCGAGATCCACATAGATAAAAAACCTGTAGCCAACATAAATCCAAGGACGATTCTCTCAGTGCCTGTACCAATCAACAATATGATGTTCATGGCAATCCGCTTATGTAGGTTCCACTTTTCCATGGCAATCGCAATGATGAACCCACCCATAAAAAGAAAAATCGTACTATCACCATAGGCAGACGTGACATCTCCGGATTGAAGAGCTCCCGTAAGCGGAAACAAAATGATCGGCAACAAAGCAGTTGCCGGAATAGGTATTGCTTCTGTTATCCACCATACCGCTATCCATGTTGTCCCTGCAAGGACAGCAACAGCCTCTTTTGCCAAACCTTCAGGAGAGAAAAATAACATGATAAGAATAAATAAGAGTGGTCCAAAGAAAAAACCGATTTTCTGTCTTGGATTTGCATTAGGCTCCTGAACAAGATTTGTATCCACCCCGCGAGAAGCAGCAGGCGTACTTCCGGAAGTGAAAAATTGCAAAGTATCCATTACATCTCCGTGCCATTTCCAAAGTGTCCCCCATGCATTTTTCACAGTAAGCATCTACTCATACCCCCATTACTCGTCTTACTAAAACTCTATCGACCATCGAAAGCGCTGTCAATTACAACCCCTTTAAACAATGTAGATATCTGAATATTCACTCCTTTATTCCTACTCTCCTTTTGTTTTCTCATTCAAAGGATGTACATCTCTTGAAGGACCTTCGTCCTCTCTCTACTAAACGAAAAACAAACCATATCTTCATAAACCTTTTCGTTGTAAAATATTGTTATAGAGTGATAACTGTTATTTCAAAGGAGACACTATGAAAATCTATTGGCAAATAAGCTATTTTGTAATAGGGTTACTTATTTTCAGCTATGGGATCAGTATGTCCATCAAAGTGCAATACTTAGGAATCCATCCATGGGATGTGTTAAACATTGCCTTTTTTGAGAAGTTCGGCTTAACAATTGGAACGTGGAATATTATTGTCGGTGCCACCCTGATTGCAGGTACCCTGGTTTTGAAAGGGAAGTATGTTCGTATCGGGACGATCCTTAACGGTGTGATGGTTGGCATGTTGGTCGACTTCTTTCTATTTTATGACCTACTTCCCCCTGAAACGAACATATTCTTAGATATCCTGATTCTATTATCAGCGGTTATTTTAATGGGGGTTGGCGGGGGATTGTATTCAGCGGCACACCTTGGCACGGGTCCGCGGGACGGGTTTATGCTTACCATTTCGGATTTAACGAATCTTTCAATCAGCAGAGTCAGGATCATTTGTGAGTGTGCGGTGTTACTAATCGGACTGCTTCTTTCCGGTCCAGTCTTCGTTTTTACTTTTATTTATACGTTTATTCAAAGTCCCATCTTTCAAAAATCCTTTTTATTTTTCACGGATAGACTCAATACCCGTTTCACCAGTCGAAATAATGTAAGTATGTAAAAAGGACAAATGCCTGAGGCAGTTTGTCCTTTTCTACGTTATGACATCTCGCATGCCACTAATCCATATTGTTGATGTGGATTTAATTGCTTTATAAACTGGAATAATTGTTGCACCTGTTTATTGTCCTTATCACTCTTATAGTAATCTTCCAAGACCGACAACATTTCATCCGGGTACATCAAACAAGTATGACTTCCCCAGTCAGTTTGCCTGCCTTCTATTTTTTTATAATAAATGCCATCCAATAGGGAGAAAAAGAGTTCATACCCTTTCGGAAAAAACGGACTGATCCTTTTCGGGTAATTATGATTCCAGTCCCCCCCTTCATAATGAAATGTCTGGTCCGTTAAATCACCGATAAAGACTTCAACATCTGCCATTCCCGTCTCCTCCTAAAGTTTGAAATAATCTCTCTTATTATCGTATAAGCCAGTCCATCTATTTAGAACACCTTTTGCTTAAGAACAAAATAGCAGTTCCAGGGTTTCACCTGGAACTGCTCTGCCCATTTACAAATATTTTCGTTGCACGCTTCGACCATCATACGTAAATAACATATCACGGTTCTCCACATGGGTTTCAATATGGACCGGTCTTCCCCAAAGCTGATGCAGATACGGTAAAACCTTTTCTAAATACTTAATATCGAGTTCAACGTCTTCGAACCAGTGCTTCAGATAAAGTTCCCCGCTCTTCATATAATCCCCATCATTCACGGTAATGTAAGGGAACCCGCCATTGACCCTCATGCCTACCAGTTGATCCCGTACATGAGTCCATTCTTTATCGACAATTTTGTAGTCCTTTCCTTGCTTCTGGAATAAATACATATCTTCTCTCGTAACAAGATCTTTCGTTAAATAGTTCCGTAAGAAAGAAATGTCAGATTCAATTTCACGAACCTCAAACATTTTTTCTCGACCTGAATTTGGTTTCACCCCACGCTTTTTCATTTCATCCGTAGGGTTGTCGAAACGATCTTCAATATCTTCAAAAATCTTCAATCCTAAATAATACGGATTAATCTGCGTACGGGAAGGCTGTACAACACCTGCATTCAACTTGGCAAACTCAATGGACTCTCCACTTGTCAAATCCATTTCACGGATGATGCGCTGATGCCAATACGAAGCCCACCCTTCATTCATGATTTTCGTTTCAAGCTGCGGCCAGAAATACAGCATCTCTTCTCTCATCATCGTCAATATATCCCTCTGCCAGTCAGACAACTCCCTGCTGTACTGTTCAATAAAGAGAAGAATATCCTTTTCAGGCTGTGGAGGGAACTTCTTCTTCACCTTTTTCTTCTCTCTGCTCTTCGGTTTTTCATCCAACGACCACAGATCATCATAAGGAGTCGCATGACTCACTTCTTCCTCTACCCACTCCACATCATCCATCGTCCACGACAGCTTCGGACGCATCAATGACGGATCAATATGCTCATCCACGGCAAGCACGGCATCGAGAAAGTTTTCAACCTCCTGCTTCCCATGCTCGATCTCATATCTTCGCACCCGCTCTGCAGTAGCCGCCATGCTTTCTACCATATCTCGCTTCGTATTCTGGAATCGCACATTATTCTTAAAGAAATCACAATGGGCCAACACATGGGCAACAATCAACTTATTCTGAATAAGCGAATTCGAATCCAATAAAAAAGCATAACAAGGATCCGAGTTAATCACGAGCTCATAAATTTTACTTAAACCCAAATCATATTGAAGCTTCATCTTATGAAATTGTTTCCCAAAACTCCAGTGAGAAAAGCGGGTCGGCATTCCATAAGCACCGAATGTATAAATAATTTCAGCAGGACAAATCTCATAACGCATTGGATAAAAATCAAGTCCAAACCCGGCTGCAATCTCAGTAATTTCCCCTATCGCATTTTGTAACTGCCTCTGTTCCTCTAAATTCATCGTCATCCCCCTCTTTATACTCTTATCTAAATGTATGAAGAGAAAAGGGATTTGATGAAAAGAAAAGCGGAGGCGGGTTGAGCAGGCCCGACAAGCATAAGATGAATCGACCGGAAAGGCGCACTTTGCCTTTTTGGTCGATTTAGCTTATGACCTCGAGGGACTACCCGCCGGAGCTGGACATGAAGAAAAGCGGAAGGGCTTTGGTAGAGGGGACAAGCATAAGACAAGCTGTCATGTAGGTGCGCCTTTTCACCTTCATGACAGCTTGTCTTATGACCTCGAGCCTCTAGCCACGGAAGCTGGACATATAGAAAAGCGGAACCGGGTAGGTCAGACCCGACAAGCAAAAGCTGAAGTCGACAAAAAAAGCTGCTCCCAATCACGAGATGGGAACAGCTTTTTATCAATGTTATGTCCGGAAATTCTTTTGAAGGAGCATAACTGGAAAAAGAGTGCCTAGCAATAGGAGTGCTGATAGGGTGAAAATCATTGAAATACTAAGTACTTCAAGAAGCAGCCCTACTCCAATAGATGATAATCCAAACAGCAATGTTGTTAACGCACCTTGGGCAGCATAGATTCTCCCCAGTTCTTCAGGTGGTGCACTTTCCTGCAAATACGTTTGAAGAACGACATTTTTGATTTGATCAAACAAACCGAACACAAAGGATAAAACGAGTGCAAGGAGCGCAACCTTATTCCAGGCAAAGACGAGTGTCACACTTGACGTAAAGACCATGCAAATCGGGAGCCATCTATGCCTGTGCTTTGAAAACAAGCTGTGGAGCGTAAAAATCAAATAGGAAGCAAGTACCAAGCCGATAAAGAAGCTGGAGTTGATGAACCCCCACCATTCTTCGCCACGCTGTAATTGCAGATCAACATACAAATACAAAACAGCCGCAATCCAAACGGTACCTGAAATCGACTCTAACCCATAGATCCAAAACACGGGAACTAATCCCTTTCTCCTTCTAACTTCTGACCACCCTTCTCCAAGCTGCTGCCACCAAACTTTTCTCACTTCTAAGCTGGTACTTGGGATAACAGGCAGCTTCATCATAAACAACGTACTGGCGAGAAACAAAACAATGATCAAGATAAATAGATTCGTTTCATTAATGAGCGATAATAGGATTCCACCTAATGCCCAGCTTGAAAATTGTATCGTCTGATCGACGGTGGATAAAAACCCGTTCGCTCCCATCAACTCTTCCCGTTTCACAAGAAAGGGCACATACGAATTCCTGGCAGGCAATGCCCATCCATCTAAAAATGAAATGATACTCGCACACCCTAAAAAGAACCACACATTTTCAATATTGAGTACCATTAACAACAGAAATAAACATAAGAAGAATGTTTTCCCCATTTGAGAGTAGGCAATTAAACTCTTCATTTGAGTGCGATTCAACAGAAGGGGTGCCACCATGCTGCTTATAAACCTCGAAAACGTAATCACTAAAGGAACTGCCGTCATGTAAACAGCTGATCCTGTTAAATTGTAAATCAAGGAGATTAATCCTACGATATACAAAATATCTCCCATATTCGCCAATGCCTGACCGAACCACAGATTTCTAAATGCATTGGAATGCAATATCTCTTCCTCCCTCTATTCAGTTTTTAATTAGGTGAGAAAAGATAGCATCACATTGGATCAAAGAACCCCTTTCAAAAATTAATAACGATTTATGTATAGGTTTATTTTAGCAAATGGTTTTAATTTTTGCAGAGAATACTTTATTTTATTATCAATACGTTGTTGGGGTGTTAGATTGTGGCGTATTTATCAAACCCAACAAAGTATATTCACTCTATAGCTAGGTTCATTGTGCCAAAATCCGGGTTTGTTGTGCCACTTTCGTGTAAACTTGTTCCAAATTATGAACAACGTCTCGTATTAAGTTTAAAATACCCTGCTTAAGACTGCGCACGCACAATCCGAACAAAAAAAGCCTCCCTTTAAGAAGACTTTATCTGTTGCACCTATTCCTTCACCGTAATGTTCAGTATTTTTTCATTATCAAGATTGTGTACGACGACTACAAGTACCTTCTTCTCTGCACTATTCTCTTGAACGGTAAATTCGAATGAATCGGCCACTTTGTTTTCCGTCATTTTCTTTCGACCCTGGTATTGATAATCCTTCACAGGCTGACCAGGATAGTCTTCTTTAATGACGGCTGTTGCAATCCGGCCAAATTTTTGATAATCCGTTGGTTGAGCATTTGCATGACTTGAAAATATAAGAAAAAATACGGTTGATGCGATCACCATTGCTTTCTTCATTATCATCACCTCTGTTTACGTTTCATTAATAGGATGAATTAAATTCACTGATTTATTCACCCAAAAGTAGGAAAACAAGCATTTGCAACATAACCAACTTTTACAGAGAAATAAAAGCTGTTTTCTCCATACAATATGATTACCCCTTCAAAAGGAGGGAAACCAAGTGAACAAAGTCGATTACGATCGGGCCTTGTATTACACTCATCGATCAGAATGGGATAACCTGTTGATCCTCATGGTGAGAACGAAGGATGACCTTCTTTCGAAAAGAATTGAACACTTCTTACATGCGTATCATTTTTCTAATGATTACACAGTTGTAGAGCGTAACCTATATACGCTTTTACGATATATTGAACATGCAAATTTCACCTATAGTGTCGAGCAACCACTTGAGGAAACCTTTGCAGAGATGTAACAAAAAGAGAATTCCACCTACGGCTGATCCAATTAGTATGCGCTATTGGATCAGCTTTTATTATTTTGGTATGTATAGAGCCATTAAAATGGAACCTAATAAAAAAACCGGCGCAATGCCGATTTTCCCCGATTAAGACGATATTTCACTTTTCACTAGCTCAGCCGCTTTCACATATACCCTCAGTTCCTTCATCAGATTATCAACTAATTTAGCAGGTTCTTCTAAGAGTCCGTCCCCTTCATAATCAAAGCAGTGAGGATCGAGGATGAGCTGCTTCGGAATGACGTTTGCATACACTCCACGGCCGACGATGCGAAGGTTGTTCAAGCAGTTGATCCCTCCTTTACCTCCACCGGCACATGCAAGAAGTGCCACTGGTTTGTGGGCAAATTGCTCGCTGCTCAGGAAATCGAGTGCATTCTTCAATGTCCCGCTCATACCGCTGTGGTATTCAGGGGAAGCTAAAATGACCGCGTCTGCTTCCTTCACTTTTTGTTTAAGTGAGTGAACGGATTCAAGCTCTGATTGATCCTCCTCTCCGGTGTACAATGGGAGTGATCCATCACTTAAGTCAATAAGGTCGCAGTCATACGTCCGGGCAATGAATCGTGAAGCAATTCCAGTACGCCCATGCTTTCTTGGACTTCCGTTAATAATTATAATACTCATGTTAGAAAAATCCTTTCCGGTTTAGTTTGATGTCAATTGATGTTTAACGGCATACAAAGCCGCTTGGGTACGATCTGAAACTTCCAGCTTGGAAAATATGTTTGAAATATGAGTCTTGACGGTTTTTTCCGTTATATAGAGGCTGGAAGCAATCTCTTTGTTACTCTTCCCTTTCGTGAGCTCAATCAAAACATCCTTCTCCCGTTTGGTGAGCTCATGGATTTTGTGGGGTGGCTCTTTTCTGGAGATACGAGTAAGTAAATGGTTGGTTGCCTTAGGGTGAAGAGAATTTTCCCCGGATAAAAGCTTTCGGATGCTATTCACTAATTCATCGGGTTCAATATCTTTTAATTGGTACCCAGCTGCTCCTGCTTCAATGGCAGGAATCACGTGATTCTGATCAGAAAAGCTGGTGAGCATCAGAATTTGAATGGCAGGGTGATTCTTTTTAATTTCCTTTGTTGCTTGAATTCCGTCCATGACCGGCATCATTAAATCCATCAAGATGATATCGGGTTCAAGTGTTTCAGCTAACCGGACGGCTTCTGCCCCATTTTTTGCTTCCCCTACGATATCCAGGTCTTTTTGTGTTTTTAAAAAGAAGACAAGACCTCTTCGTACGACATGATGGTCATCGGCTATTAACACTCTGATCATGCATGACACCTCCTAATACGGTATTTGAACTAAAATCGTCGTTCCTTTCCCAAGCCCACTATCTATCGTTAATTCTCCTCCAATGCTTTTCACACGCTCTCTCATACCTTGGATCCCAACTGACGGCAAAGACTGTTTCCTGTCATATTGAAATCCGTAACCTCTATCTTCAATCGTTAATCGAATCGATTGTGCTTCACTTTTTAATGTATAGAATATGTTCTTTTCACCTGAATGTTTTTTACAATTATTCAGGGCTTCTTGACTGACACGCCACAATACCTCTTCAATTTTAGAGCTTAGGGAAATGACTCCCTCTACTTTCATTTCAAGGGTTAAACCGAGCATGTCTGCGTATCCTTTAGCAGCTTCCACCACTCCGTTTTCTAAACCATGTGGTCTTAATTGCCAGATGAGGGCACGCATTTCCGAAAGCGCTTCCTGGGCAAGACTTTGTATGGTCTTGAAGGTGTCCTTTACTTCCTCTTCCCTGGTCATCTCCGCTCCACCTCTTGCCGTTAAAGTAAGAGAAAACAACAGTTGGTTCACAGAGTCATGAAGATCTCTTGCCAACCGGTTCCTTTCACCAATAAGAGCGACTTCCTGCTCCTTCTTAGTCAGCATAATACGCTTAATGGCCGAACCGATTTGAAATGCAACTGATTCCAGAAGAGCCAGTTCATCAGTAGAAAAGTGGGTCTTATTCGGAGCTGCTACATTCAATAACCCAAAGGATTCATTTCCGGACTGAAGAGGGACGGTTGCATGATACGTTATTTCATCCGTATCCCCTCTGTTTTCTTCGATGGCCTGCTCAATCCGCTGACATTCGATGATATTGGATGCTTTCGTCAGCTTTCCATTTCGAAAGCGATTGACACACCAGCAGCCGCCCTTTTTCATCAGTTCACATTTCCGGTCAGATAGTGACTTTGGGAGATTCTCATAGGAGACAAGCTCGTGACTTCCTTCCTTTTCTATAAAGAAAATCCATCCCGTCGTGAAGCTTGTTCCTCTGATCAACTTCTTAACTGCACCTGATAGCATGGAAGAAAGCTCTGTTTCATTGTTCAGCAATTCGGCTATCTCTTTCAAAAGCCCGATATTTGAAAGGGATTCTTGATTCATTTTCATCGTCCTCTCCGATCCTTCACTACTATTATATAGTTTTTACACATAACCGGTATTCTCAAAAAGAATGAATCATTCTACGACCTTTGACGGAAAACATATGTTCTTACTTCACTCCAAAAAAACAAGAGATGCACCAGCACATCTCTTGTTTTGTATTAAGCAATGCAATATGGCTGTATGTTTATGCCTCTCCTACAGATGAACTTACCATCGTTTCCACTTTCGCCATGATGGCTTCTTGCAGAGCATGTAATTTATTATCGCTATCACTTTGTGTCTCACCAATAACGCTGAAGTAGAACTTGATTTTCGGCTCGGTTCCAGATGGGCGTAAGCAAATCCATGATCCGTCTTCAAGATAGTATTTTAAAACATTTGAAGATGGAAGGTGAATGATTGATTCTTCACCTGATTGTAAATCGATTTTCTTACTTACTTTATAATCTTCCGATGAGACGACCTGCATACCTGCCACTTCTTTCAAAGGCTCGTTTCTGAAGTCCTTCAGAATCCCCTGAATTTGTTCAGCACCTTCTTTTCCTTTAAGAGTTAAACTTTTTAATCCCTCTTGATAGAAGCCATGCTGTTCAAATAAATCATTCAGTACATTATATAGGGTTTTGCCTTGTTTCTTATAGTAGGCTGCCGCTTCTGCTGCCATCAGCACGGCTTGTATGGCATCTTTATCGCGGGCGAAGTCGCCGATTAAGTACCCATAGCTTTCTTCATAACCAAATAAGAATGTGTATTCGCCTGTTTCTTCATACTTTTTAATTTTTTCACCGATGAATTTGAAGCCTGTCAGTACATCTTCCAATGAAGCTCCGTAATGTTCTGCCACTTTACGGCCTAATTCGGATGTAACGATGGTTTTGAATACTCGTCCATTTTCAGGAATCATATTTTTTTCTTGTTTACGTGCCAGAATATAATCCAGCAGAATAGCACCTGTTTGGTTTCCAGTGAGAAAGATATACTCGCCTGATTCACCTTTTACGGCTACACCTAACCGGTCTGCATCGGGATCTGTCGCAATCAGGATATCTGCGTCGATTTCCTTCCCGTCACGGATGGCATATTCAAAGGCCGCTTTATCTTCCGGGTTCGGGGATTTCACAGTCGTAAACTCAGGATCTGGAATCGCCTGTTCCTTTACAATGTGAACAGACTCATATCCTAAAGCTTTCAGACCCTTTTCAGCCATCTTTAAGGCTGTTCCATGTAATGGAGAAAATACGATTTTCAGGTCGACTTCCTTGGCAATTTGAGGTTTTTCAGAAATCGAAATCAGATGCTCCAGGTAAGATTGATCGATCTCTTCGCCAATCATTTTAATGAGACCGGATGATTTCAATTCTACTTCTGATTTAACTTCAATTTCCAGCTCATTTTCCACTTCATTCACTTTATCGATAACGGCATCGGCTACGTGTGGAGGCAGCTGAGCCCCATCCTCACCGTATACTTTGTAACCATTATATTCAGGTGGATTATGGCTTGCTGTGACCACGATTCCAGAGAATGCCTTTAATTGTCTAAGGGCAAATGAAAGCTCCGGAGTTGGTTTCAGTTCGTCGAACACATATGTTTGAATACCATGTGTAGCCAGCGTCTTAGCTGATTCCATGGCAAATTCAGGAGATTTATAACGGGAATCGTAAGCGATTACAACTCCGCGCTTTTTAGCCTCTTCACCTTGTTCTTCTATGTATCGTGCTAATCCTTCTGAGGCTTTTCTAACTGTATAAATGTTCATTCGGTTGGTTCCGGGACCAATTTCTCCCCTCATTCCACCAGTACCGAATTCCAGGTTTTTGTAGAATGCGTCTTCTAAGGTTTTCTCGTCGTCTTTCATTGCTCCTAAAAGCTCGTTGATCTCTTCATCCAGATGCAAGTAGTCGCTCCATTTTTCCCAAGATGTTTTCCAACTCAAAACGATCCCCTCCTAATGCTGTATAAGAATAAATTCTATCACATATTGTAGAAATCCTGCTAAAACAATCCGTCATATGTCGACAAGATTCGTTTAGTCATTATTTTAGCATAATTTTTCTGAAATGAATTTGTCTTTTTTTCTCAAGAAAGCCTCACTGAACAATTCAGCGAGGCTTTTACTTGGATTACTTCTTATAATTCACTCCATATACATCATGTCGGCGATCTTTTAACTGACGGACCGTACCCGATTGACGCTGTCGTCGCAGCACTTCGAGATCGACATCTCCGATCATGACCATTTCAATGTTTGGATTTGTCTCTCCGACAATTCCATCACGGGCAAATTCAAAATCAGACGGAGCAAAGATACCTGACTGAGCGTATTGAATGTCCATGTTTTCTGTCTGTGGAAGATTCCCCACTGTACCGGAAATGACCGTATAAATCTGGTTCTCAACTGCACGGGCTTGTGCACAGTATCTGACACGGAGATACCCTTGGCGATCTTCTGTACAGAATGGAGTAAAGATGATCTTCGCCCCTTTGTCAGTTGCGATACGGGCAAGCTCAGGGAATTCGATATCATAGCAGATTTGAATCGCGATCTTCCCGCAATCCGTGTCGAACACCCTTACGGAATCTCCTGGACTGATTCCCCACCACTTTCGTTCATTTGGTGTGATATGAACCTTGTACTGTTTCTCGATCGTTCCATCACGACGGAACAAGTATGCGATATTGTAGATTTCATCGTCTTCTTCCTTAACGAAGTGAGACCCCCCAATGATATTCACATTGTAACGAACCGCTAAATCCGTGAATAATTCGATATATTCCTCAGTAAAGTCCGTCAGCTTTCTCACTGCTAAGCTCGGTGACTGGATGTTCAAGAATGACATGAGCTGTGTGGTGAAGATTTCAGGAAACACGACGAAATCAGATTTTGCATCTGATGCTACATCTGTAAAGTATTCAACCTGATTCGCGAACTCCTCGAAGGAATTGATTTTACGCATCATGTACTGAACAACACAGATCCTGACAGGATAACTTGTTTTAAAATGCCGTTTGCTGGACGGACGGTAATCGACGTTATTCCATTCCATCAGCGTGGCGTATTTATGTGATCGTTTGTCATCAGGTAAATAGTTCGGGTTGATCCGCATCAGGGTGAAACCGTTTAATAACTGGAATGATAGTACAGGGTCATAAATCTTATGACGCCCAACTGAATCCACGTACTCCCTTGGAGACATCTCCTCCGAGTGTTTATGGTAGTTCGGGATGCGTCCCCCGATGATGATACTCTTTAAATTCCACTGTCTTGCAAGATCCTTCCTTGCTTCATATAAACGATGTCCTACCTTCATGCGTCGGTATTCAGGGTGCACCATGACTTCGATTCCGTACAGGTTATAGCCATCGGGATTGTGATTCGTTATGTAACCATTATCCGTTACATCATCCCATGTGTGGCGGTCGTCATACTCGTCAAAGTTAATGATCAGACTCGAGCATGATGCAATAATTTCCCCTTCTAATTCGGCGACAAGCTGACCTTCCGGAAACACGTCCAAATGACTTTCCAGATGTTCCACCTTCCAGGGATCCATCCCTGGAAAACAAACAGACTGCATGTTGATAATATCTTGAATGTCCTTATGTTCCATTGGACGTATGATCATTTTCTTTTCGAACTGTGATAAGTCTAGTTTTTCTGCCATCTATGATCTACTCCTTCATAAATTACCTGAATTATATACCCTTATAGTGCACTGTTGAAACGAAGTTCATGACAGTCCATCCCTTTTATTTTAGCAAAGGGGTGTGGATGATTTGAAGAAATTTGATTTGGGGTTAAATATTCTTAAAATAGCCAGTAGCGGTTGATTTCATAGATCTTTAACACCAAACAAATTTTACAAAAAATGTCCTTAAAAATAGAAGCACCCGATCATATTGGTGCTTCCTTTCATTTTACCTCTTAAAATAATAAGCCGTTGCTTCCCAAGGGTTTAAAGTAAATTTATCTTTTTCATGCTTTTCTTCGTTTGTTATAAGGATTTCAGCCTGACTGATATCAAAAGAAGCGATGTTATCAATGACTTGTTTTTCTCCGGATACATTGCAAAGTACCATGATCTTTTCGTTTTCATATGTTCTCGTATAGGCATATACGGTAGGATGATCTGCATAGTGAAGTTCAAAGGATCCGTATGGGATAATTTCATGCTCTTTACGAAGAGCAATCAATTTTTGATAGTAGTAAAAAATGGATTCTGGATCTTTTAGAGCTTGTTCGGCATTGATTTCTTTGTAGTTGGGGTTAAGGGCAATCCAGGGTTCTCCTTCAGTGAACCCTCCCTGGTCCCCGCTGTTCCACTGCATAGGGGTTCTTGCGTTGTCTCTTCCCTTTACATATATGGACTTCATGATTTCTTCAGGATCCATTCCTAGCGCTATTTTTTCGCGATACATGTTCAGGGTCTCGATATCCTTGTACTCATCAATGGACGAGAATCGGACATTCGTCATTCCAAGCTCCTCGCCTTGATAAATGTAAGGCGTCCCCTGCATCAGATGAAGAAGTGTTGCCAGCATTTTGGCAGATTTCACGCGGTAATCTCCATCGTCACCAAGTCGTGACACAATCCTTGGCTGATCGTGGTTGTTCCAGTACAAACTGTTCCAGCCCTTCCCGTGAAGTTCTGTCTGCCACTTCGTTAAAATGGTTTTCAATTTTACAAGGTCGAAAGGAATGACGTCCCATTTCCCTCCTGGACCCGAGTCCACATCCATATGTTCGAACTGAAATACCATATTCACCTCATTGCGGTCTTCACCTGTGTAAAGTACGGCTTGATCCGGTGCCACTCCCGGCATTTCACCAACAGTCAT
Organism: Rossellomorea sp. H136; assembly: GCF_056838065.1. Taxonomy (NCBI): domain Bacteria; kingdom Bacillati; phylum Bacillota; class Bacilli; order Caryophanales; family Bacillaceae; genus Rossellomorea; species Rossellomorea sp. H136. The sequence continues at coordinate 1,520,417 of NZ_CM166371.1, read as the reverse complement.
TGCATCATAATGTGATAAGATCTCTTGATTCATTTCCTTAAAGAATTCATGAATGCGCGGACCGTTCATAAAGTACTCATGACCGGAAGCATACGTCTTCCCTTCAGGATTTGGCGCATCAGGCAGTGTTGGCACTTTCGAAATGAAGTTGATGACATCCATACGGAAACCATCGATTCCTTTATCCAGCCAGAATTTCATCATGTCATAGATTTCCTGTCGCAGCTTCGGGTTCTCCCAGTTTAGATCCGGCTGCTTTTTCGAAAAGAGATGTAAGAAATATTCCTCTGTCGTTTCATCATATTCCCAAGCAGAACCGCTAAATACAGACTCCCAGTTATTCGGCTCTTTTCCGTTTTTTCCTTCACGCCAAATATAATAATCACGATATGGGTTGTCCTTTGATTTCCTCGATTCCACAAACCAGCCGTGCTCATCGGAAGAGTGATTCACCACTAAGTCCATAACAAGCTTCATACCACGGTTATGCATTTCCTCAAGCATTTCTTCCCAATCTGCCATCGTGCCGAACTCATCCATAATCTTTTTATAATTGCTTATATCATAACCATTATCATCATTAGGAGATTCATACACAGGTGATAACCAGACCACATCAATGCCCAGTTCTTTCAGATAATCCAATTTAGAAATAATTCCTCTAATATCCCCGACGCCATCTCCATTTGAATCCATGAAACTGCGAGGGTAAATTTGATAGACTACCGATTCTTTCCACCATTGTTTTGTCATATGTGATTTCCTCCTGTTAGGTCAATTCAAAGAATAAAACGCTTACTGCAAACGTTTGCATAAATCGTTAAAAAAATATCATATTTCTTCATAAAGATTTCTCATTTTACATTTATAATAATAACATACTATAATTTGATAGAATATACTTAGAAAGGAATTCTATATGAATAAAAAAGCAGATTCTCTGTTGTTCCTTGCATGGGCTTCCTCTCTTGTCGCAACTATGGGGAGCTTATATTTCTCTGAAATCATGAAATATGAACCATGTGTATTATGCTGGTATCAGCGTATCTTAATGTATCCGATGGTCATTCTATTAGGTGTGGCCTATGTCCGCAAAGATTTTCAAGCGGCATTATATTCTACTATTTTATCCGGAATCGGCCTTATCGTTTCCTTGTATCACTACTCTATTCAAAAAGTTTCAATCCTTACAGAGAGTGCACCCGCCTGCGGACGGGTTCCATGTACAGGCGAATACATCAACCTGTTCGGATTTATCACCATCCCATTCTTGGCATTGACCGGTTTCTTTATCATCTTCATCGCAAGTGTAATGGTATTAAAAGCATTAAAGGAGGACAAATAGATTGAAGAAAATCATCATATTTCTAGTAGCGATCGTCGCATTATTTGCTGCCATCGCGCTCATCACAAGCATGCAAAACAGTCAAAAAGCAGAGGGAAATAAGTTTAAAAAAGCGAATCTTAATCCTGCCACAGTCGAACTGCTGGACGACCCTAACTATCAGAATGTGGTCCTGCCAGAGGAATTAGAAGAGAAATTAAAGAATAACGAAGATGTGACTGTGTATTTCTATAGCTCATCGTGTATTCATTGTAAGAGAACTACTCCTATACTTGCACCACTTGCCGAAGACATGGGAGTCGATATGGTTCAGTACAATCTTCTTGAATTTGAACAAGGATGGGATCAGTACCGAATCGAATCCACTCCAACACTGGTACATTTCGAAGGTGGAAAAGAAGTAGCGAGAATCGTAGGGGAACAACCTGAAGAAGAATTTAAGAAGTTTTTTGAAGAGAACGTTACGAAAGAATAATAAAGCAAAAAAAGAGGGGCTGACTTTTCCACGAGTCAGCCCCTTTCAAGTGAGGAGGAATTTCAAGATGAAGATACTGTGTATCTTCAAAATCAACTTATTACAAGCTATTTTCCCCTCACTGGAATCTTCTAAACATTTTTACACGAATCTTCTAAAGTATCAAACTTTTTGCGACGTGATTTTTCTAAACAAGCAGTTGGTTATCCGCTCTCGAATAAATACTTAAATTATGCTTACAATCAGTTTCTTCACTGAATTGATCATAAGACAGTGGGAAAAACATACCAAACCCTTGAAGAATATCAGCATTGCGGTAAAACATTTCTTCATACACTTCTTCTTTTGATCCGCTCTCGACAATGGAAATCAATGTTTGTAAGCTTGAAATCACCTGGAACGCTTCTTTAAGGGTTCCGAAGTATTCAAAGTTTCTCGTCGTCGTATGTAATACTTGCATATCATCAAATTGCTCAATTTCATCATCTGTGAAATAATCAGGGAAAATAGTACAATACATATACTGTATGAGCTCTTGAATTTTGTCTTCCTGTTCATGTGTTGATGCTAGTAAAACTTTCACCGTCATAACCCACCTTTGTAATGGTTGTAATCTCTCTGTAATAGATATATTAAGGATAACATAGAAGTAGAACCAACAGCGTGGTAATTATACCCATGAAATGGGTTGAATAGGAGTTAAATTAGGTTTAAATACCCACACAAGTATAAGATTTTTGTCAGTTGAAGGAGTTTTTTGATGAAAACACAGAAAAAAGGAGAACTATTTGAACTAGTTGTTCCAGACAAATGGAAAAATGTAACGATTGAAACAATTCTTAGAAATCACTGGCAAGCACCTAAGAAACTAATTCATTCCATGAGGATGGCGGGTGATATTAAAGTGAACGGGAAATCGATTTCCTGGACCCAGCCCCTTTCTCCGGGAGATACGCTTCAGCTTCATTTATTTAAAGAAGTAGAATATGATGTCCCTCCGACCTATGGAGAAATCGATGTACTATTCGAAGATAACCATCTGATTGTCGTCAACAAACCTGCGGGAATTGATACTCACCCAAACCATCCGAATGAGACGGAAACCCTTGCAAATCTGGTGGCCTTTCACTATCAAGCCCGGGGAGAAAGCAGCCGCGTCCAGCACATTCATCGTTTGGATCATGATACATCGGGAGCAATCATCTTCGCCAAGCACCCGTTAAGTAAAGCGATTCTTGACCGCCTTCTCACTGAGAGACAGATCAAGCGTACATACAACGCTCTCGTTCATGGTCGATTGAAGCAAAAAAAAGGCACCATCTCTGAACCGATCGGCAGGGACCGCCATCACAATACAAGAAGAAGGGTCTCACCTTCTGGTCAGGATGCAATCACCCACTACAAGGTGCTGGAGTATAAAAATCCTTTTACACTAGTTGAGGTCCAGCTCGATACTGGACGCACCCACCAGATTCGCGTCCATATGAGTCACATCGGTCATCCTTTAGTCGGAGACATATTATATGGAGGAAGGCCGATTTTCAATAGGCAAGCGCTGCATGCTGCACGGATTTCATTTCCTCATCCCCTGACTGGGGAATGGATTGAGTGTGAGGCTGATTGTGCCGATGATGTCGGGTTGTGAGAACAAAAAAAAAACGAGCCACTCCCATTCGTGAGTGACTCGTTTTTTTATATGTTATTTATTTCAATCCGTTTTTTACTGCTTCAGCAATTTGGATGGTACGGCGAGTTTGGTGTTTCACTGCAGGCTCAACGGCTTCAACCATATTACCCTCTTGATCGACTGTTACACTCGTTCCGTACGGGTTTCCTCCTGTAGTAAAGCTTGATTGGTCTGTATATCCAGGGGCTGCGATGATTGCACCCCAATGCATCATAGTTGTGTAAAGAGCCAGGACCGTCTGCTCCTGTCCACCGTGTGAGTTGCTTGCAGATGAAGTGGCACTTACTACTTTATTTGCAAGTTTCCCGTTGAACCAAAGACCTCCAGTAGTATCCAGGAAGGCTTTGACTTGAGAAGGAACATTTCCGAATCGGGTTGGAACATTGAAAAGGTATGCGTCTGCCCACTCAAGATCATCAAGTGTCGCAACAGGTACGATATCTTTTGTTTCATTATAGTGCTTTTCCCATGCTGGGTTTGAAGCGATCGCTCCTTCAGGTGCCGTTTCTTCAAAACGCAGTACCTTCACTTCAGCGCCTGCTTCTTTCGCAGCCTCTTCTGCCCATTTCGCCATTTGATAATTTGTTCCCGTTGAACTGTAGTACATGATTGCTAATTTTACATTAGACATAATCTTAATCTCTCCTTTAAATATGGTTTATATATAGTAAATAAGTGAAACACCGAATCCGAGTGCAGGTAAATCAATCAACATTCACCTGCATTATTCATTTGCTACCTAATTGAAAGTAGTGATGTTGGATTGCATGCCGAGTTTCTGTGTTGGATTTCCACATCGTATATGTGTACATTTGAATTCCTATGAACTTATCTAAAATAAAAGTGCATCTATAGAAAATGATCCTGCCCCTACCAGTGCAACTCCAAGAGCAACAACAATGAGCATCACATTATATTCTGTACCATTTTGTGTAACCCAATAACCATTTGGTCCGTGAACTTTTACGATCGCTACAATCATCGTTCCAATGATAAGTAACGCTGCTAATGGCGTCAAAAAACCTGCCGCGAATAGTAATCCCCCTGCAACTTCAGAAAGTCCTGCAAGTAATGCCATCGTTTTTCCCGGCTTGATTCCAATGGACTCAAAGAAACCACCTGTTCCTTGTAGTCCGTGTCCACCAAACCAGCCAAATAATTTCTGTGCTCCGTGAGCAGCCAATGTTAACCCTACTACTAAACGAATAACCAATAAACCGAAAGCAGCTAGTGCTGTCATTTTACTTCCTCCTTTATGTTTTCCCATCGAGATGTAGCTTCAAACATTTCAAATTCAATTATTCTCAAATTATTTATCTTGAATTTGAGATATATGTGTAAAAAAAGAGTACTTGTTATCTCGAATGTATTTATTTTGATTTCGAGATAATTGTATAATACTCCTCGCTTCCCTGTCAATAACTATTTTACAACTTTGTTAATAATGGGACATGAAGGAGAAAATAAGAGGTCCGTCCCTCTTCTGGAGGGACGGACCTCTAACATATACCTATCGATTAAAAATCGAAGTTGTCCGGATCTGGCCCGAAGCGTTCGTCGAGATTTAATCCGTTGATTTGGTTCATTTCTTCCAGTGATAATTCGAAGTTGAATAGATCTGCGTTTTCTTTTATTCGGCTTTCATGAACAGATTTAGGAATAATGATGACATCATTCTGAAGGTGCCAGCGTAGAATCACTTGGGCAGCGGATTTTTCATGCTTTTCAGCAATGTGATTCAGTGTTGGCTCATCCAGTACACGCCCTTGAGCGATTGGTGACCATGCTTCGACTGCAATATTTTGTGATGCACAGAATTCTCTTATTTTTTCCTGATTCAGACGAGGGTGTAATTCGATTTGATTTAATACAGGCTTTTCATTGCTGTTCTTCATCAAATCTTCAAGGTGATGCTGATGGAAGTTACTTACACCGATTGACTTCACTAACCCTTCGCTATGCAGTCTTTCGAGTGCCTTCCATGTATCAATGTATTTTCCTTCTACCGGCCAGTGAATTAAATAAAGATCCAGGTAGTCCATATCAAGCTTTTTCAGGCTGGTTTCGAATGCTTTCAATGTCGTATCGTAGCCTTGATCACTATTCCATACTTTCGATGTAATGAACAGTTCCTCTCTCGCTACTCCACCTTCTTTCACACCTTGGCCTACACTTTCTTCGTTGTCGTAGATCGCCGCTGTATCGATGGAACGGTACCCTGACTTAATCGCTGTTCGAACAGCCTGCACCGTTTCAGACGGATCTTTCATTTGGTAAACTCCTAAACCGACATAAGGAATTTTGATTCCATTATGTAATGTCTTCGTGCTCTGTAAGTTTTTTAACATATTGCATCCCTCCTGATTTACTATTTTACAAATTCACTCAGCTTTTTGCTAATGTTATGATTGAAAAATTTGTTTATATACTAAATTAAGAGGCTGGGACAAAACTAAAAAACCACGATAAAAAGACGAACAATAGAAGTGTAGGTTCTTCATACCGCTAATGATTTCCGTGCAAGACTACGCTTTCCGCGGGTAGCCCGTGAGCCTCCTCGGCAAGCCTGCGGGTAGAAAAGCGGAGGGGCTTCGCTCAGAGGCGGTTGGCATAAGGCGGAGCGGCCTTGAAGGCGTTCTTTTCCTTCATGGACGATCTGCCTTATGACATTTGCCTCTAAGCCCTATAGCTGGACAAGTCTCACATAAGCTACTCTTCCCGCAGGAGTCTTCGTCTTGCACTCCAATCAACCGCTGGAAACAGCTAAAATCAAGTTTTGAAAATACATAATAAACCCGAACAAATCTGCACACTAAGAAGCAGGTTTGTTCGGGTTTGACTTAGGCTAAAAAACTTTTGTCCCAGCCTCAATTTGGAGCTTCTACCGGCCGATAAATTGACCTCTATTCTTCCCGATAAACGCGAGCTTATGCAGGGGGCGTGTCATGGACACGTATTGGAGCTTAATGTCGAGTTCGTTTTCCGCTTTGAATGCTTCATCCACCGTTGCGATGATGACGACATCGAATTCGAGTCCTTTTGACAGGTAAGATGGGACAACGACGATTTGATCTTTTGGGATCGATTCCTGTTCTTCTAATAACTTCACTTTCCCGGGCTGCCGATCTTGAAGGATTCCGCTGATTTTCACACAATCCTTCATGCTTTTACCGATCACGGCGAAGGTTTGGAATCCTTCTTCTCGTCCAGAATTCACCTTCTCCTCGATTACGGCAGCCAATTCTTCTAATTCCACAAACTCATCGAAGCTGGGAGAATCTCCGTGTCTCACCACTGGATTCACTTTAGGAAATTCATAGGGTAAGAGATTCAGCAGTTTATTTGCTTCCTCCATGATTTCAATTGTGGTTCGGTAGCTTTTTTGCAACTCGGTATAGGTGGCCCTCGGAAAAACATCTCTATACACCGGTTCCCATGACTGAAGTCCACGGTAGGAGTGAATTCCCTGGGCAAGATCCCCCACTAATGTAAACATGTCGGTTTCAAGTGCCCTCTTCAACGAATAAAGCTGCATATAACTATAATCCTGTGCTTCATCAATCACGATATTTTTCGCTTTATAAAATTTATCGATTCCAAACAAGTGAGTTTGCAAGTAAAGAAGAATGGCTAAGTCTTCTACCTCATACTGCTTCTTCTCCGCGTATTTCAACGTATATTGACTAAGCTGTTCTGCCTGTTGCATGCTTAGCTCACCTTTCGAGTAAGAAGCCAGCCGATTCGGATCTGAGAACAATTCTATGAAGTATTGATCCAGGTTTTTCTTTTCAAACTGCTTCATGTAGGCCGTTACGCTTGTTCGGATCGCCTTCTTAACTTCTTCGACCCGCTCTTTTTTCTTGTCCAATGCTTTTGACACATAGTCCTTCCGATTTGCTGCTTGTGTCCTTTGAAAAAGCGCTGTTTCGATCCGTTCATCGAAAAACCTCTCTACCTTCCCCACCATCTGCTTCTTGTTCGTCCGAACATAACTCTGTAAGAGAGCTTTGAGCTTATCCATCCGGCGATAGATTGGCATATACGTATATTCATCTTTAAAAAGGTGAGTGAACTTTTTTGCCGTGTAGAGCTTGTATTTATCAACATAGAAGTCCTTTGATGTATAAAAACGCTGTTCAATTTCTTCTATATAATAATCAAGAATTCTCCTAAATGCTTTGGAGCCTTTAAACCCAGATATCCAGGATGCAGTCTTTATGTCTTCACCCTTGGTTTCAATTAACTGAATGAGCTTGTTATCTTCTACTAATTTCAGCTTTTTCTCTAAGCAGGTCATGACATAATCCGTGAACGTCGTTTGTCTTACCCGTTCAACCCCAAGTTCCGGCAAGGCTTCTGAAATGTAGTCGATAAACAAATTACTTGGTGCAAGGATCATCAGTTGTTTCGGGTCAAAATGCTGCTTATAGTTGTAAATAAAGTATGAAATCCGATGAAGGGCGATGGTTGTCTTTCCGCTTCCTGCCGCTCCTTGAACAATGATAGGCTTGTTTAAATCGGCCCGGATGATCCGGTTCTGTTCTTCTTGAATGGTGGAAATGATCTCAGTTAAACGATTGCTGGAGCTTTTGGCTAATGAATCCTGAAGCAGTTCATCAGTGGTCGTTAAATCTATATCCCTGATTTCTTCTAACAAACCATCCTCAATCATGTACTGACGTTTTAATGAAAGATCTCCTTCATATGTTTCGTCTTCCGCTTCATACGAAACATCACCGATCCGTCCTTCGTAATACAGGTTTGCGATGGGAGACCGCCAGTCCACGATGATTTGTTCTTGATTCTCCCTCTGATACAGGGAGGTCTTCCCAATATAGTGCTTCTCCACCTTGTCCGATCCCTCATGTTGAAAATCAATCCTGGCAAAATACGGTTTCGTTTTCGCTTTCGTTAGGGACTCCAGTTCTTCTTTGGACATCTCAAAAAAGCTTGAGTTCGTCAAGATATCGATGTAAGCAGCACTTGACTCGCCCCAATCAATATCTCCAAAAGCTTTTTCCATGTTTTCCTTATACTTTTCCTTACTCGTCTGGGATGTGCTGATGACCACATCAATGTAACGCTTCGTAAACTCCAGGCGTTCTGATTCAGTTGAAAAATCGGGATGAATAGTTGATTCCTTCGTCATACATTTCTCCTTCCAAATGTTAGTAGCCGCAATGGAGAAAAAACGTCTCAACAATACCACTAAGGTAACGACTCTCGGTGGGGAAACGTTCATAACGAAAAGCGGAGGCGGCTCGATCAGGCCCGACAAGCATAAGTTGAGTTTGGCGAGAAGGCGCATTTTGTCTTCTTGCCAGACTTAGCTTATGACCTCGAAGGCCTAGCCGCCGGAGCTAGACAATAGAAAGACATATCGAAATCTGTAAAAATTATGTAGGCGTTTGGGAGCAGGAATATATATTATCAGATAATTTAAGAAAGTTCAATACACAATTAATAATCATTGACCTGGATGCGTTGGGGAATCAGTAAAATAAAAAAACCTACATCTATAATGGAGTGACACAGTCAAATAAGACTAAATAAAACACCTAAGCTGCCATGACTCTAAATTCTACCGGAGTCTGGCAGTTTAATTTTGTAAAAGGACGACAATAATTATAATAATACATGTACGATTCTATTTTCTTTCGTACTGTATGGTTGGTTAGTTTCCCTCGATCCAGAGGGCTGAATTCTTCTGACTTTAAAGAGGAGTGGAAGGATTCGATGACGGCATTATCAAAGCAGTTTCCTCGTCGGGACATGCTTGTGATAATGCCTCTTTTTTTTGCGTCTTCCTGAAAATCATACGATGTATATTGAGACCCTTGATCACTGTGAAGGATGCATCCAGATACATCACGACCTTCACACGCTCTCTTTAACGTATCTAGCACTAGAGCTTTATCTTGTTTATCACTAATGGTGTAAGCAAGAATTTCGTTATTATACAAGTCCATAATCGTTGATAAATATAACATTTTCTCACCATAAGGAAGATAGGTAATATCTGTAACCCATTTTTCACTTGGCTTAGATGCATGGAATTCTCTGTTTAAGTAATTCGGCACCACGATTTTACTTTCCCCAGCTATATAGTTTTGTCTTTTCCGTTTAACACGGCACTGAATATTAAATTTCTGCATAATTCGTTGTACAGTGTTCCGATTGACTTTGAGTTTGTGCTCTTTACGCAAGAGATCACGAACCATCCGGTGCCCGATGCGAAATTTCAAATCCCCGCAAATATCAATGATTTTCTTCTCTAATTCTGATGGGCCCCATGACTTTCCCCGCCAACGATAATAAGTAGCCTTTGCCACTCCAAAGCATTCACAAAGGGCAATAACGGTATATTTATGTTTAAACATCTCTACGGTCTGTACGAATACTTCTGGGACCACTTCCTTTCGATTTCCCTGTACTTTCCCAACAATTCCTCACGCATTTCATAATAAGCAACTTTCTTTCGTAACTGGGCTAGTTCACTTTCATCATTAGGACCTTTCCCATAAGAATATTGTTTACCAAGAGGTTGAGCAAAACGATGGGCCTCACCATTCTTGAACCATTTCACCCAGGTCTTAATCTGAGATCGATTCTTAATCCCGAACATCTCCATTAACTCTTGATTTGAATGTTTACCTTCTAATTTTAAACGGACAACTTCTTTCTTAACTTCTTCTGGATAGGACATTTTATTACCCATAGAAAAAACACCTCCAAATGTAAATGAATTATTTACTACTTGAAGGTGTTTTATTCAGTCTCATATTATTAGGTCTCTCTAATAAAGATGAAGGTTCTTTCATACGATCCACAGGAAACACAATCTGAAAACTTGTCCCCTTGCCAACTTTACTTTCAACTGTAATGACGCCTCTCATCGCTTCAATGATGCGATAGGAAACCATAAGCCCAAGACCAGTACCTTTTTCCTTGGTAGAAAAATAAGGTTCTCCCAGTCTGGCGTGTTGTTCAGAGGTCATCCCGACTCCAGTATCAGTGATGGTGATGCTGACGTTGCCCTTTTGAACCTTCGAAAGCATCGTAAGGGTACCCCCTTTTGGCATGGACTCGATCGCATTTTTGATGATGTTGAGAAATGCTTGCTGAAAGCTCCGTGTATTGCCGACAATGGTGGCGTCCATGATGCTTTTATGTACGTCCACCGATTGCTGGTTGCTCAGGGGCTCTACCATATCAACAAGCTTATTGAGTTGTTCAGAAATTGAGATGTCCTCTATATGATCAGGGTCCGGCTTGGCAAATGTGAGATAGTCATTGATGATATCCTCTGCCCGGTTCAGTTCTGATGATGCGATGGCTAAGTATTGCTCTTTTTTTCCGACTGGAAGATTTTCTTGATGGAGCAATCTTAGAAATCCTTTAATAACCGTTAACGGATTCTTCACTTCGTGTGAAATGCTGGCTGCCAGTTGAGCGAGCACTTCCATTTTTTCTATTTTCACGAGTGCTTGTTTGATTTGAATCTGTTTAAGCAATGTTTCACATATGTATGTCAAGATGAGCATTCCCACTGAGGGGAGTAAGATGAAATTAATGAGATAGCTTTCATCGATTACAAACACTGTCATGGCATTAGCAATAAGGGCCGCTACTATTGAATGAATGGTAAAGAGAATCACCGAGAATATAATCTTCTTACGGCTTGTTAAACGGTCAAAAACGAACCACTTCATCCCGATAACCGTCAAAAGGTAGATTACCACATAAATAACAAATGCTACTAAACTCCAACTATATATCATAGTTCTGGATACCAATAAAACAACTAAGAGTGCGAGCCCTGTGTATGGTCCTCCATACATAATTCCGAGTACGAAAGGAATCATCCTTAAATCATGTACACAGTATGGATTATGATAGATCGGGGAAAGCATGCACAGGATAATGGCAATACTCAAAGAAACAAGGGTTGCTAACCTTGTGTACCAACCATGTATCATCTTTCTTTCGATAAGGAAAAAAATTAAAAAAATACTCAAAATGATATAAAAGAAATTATTAATAACATCCTGATTAAAGATAATCATACTTACCCTTTTACCTTTCACAGATATTGTCTACTTTATAGAAATTCTACCATACTAATACAAAAATCGTTACAATTATATATGTAATCGTGCATTTACATAAGAAAACCCCCCTGTACATGCACAGGAGAGTCATCACTTTACACCGTTTTCAATTGTTCTCCAAGATATTTTGCCAGCTCTAGCATCCCGAATTGTCCGTACTTCGCCTCGGCTTCCTTGTTGTAATTTGTATTGGTGTTCACATCATACGTGTAGATGGTGCCTTCTTTATCCTGAATAAATTCAATCCCGGCAATATCGATCCGGTTTTCTTTTAAAAATGCTTCATAGGATGAAAGGATGCCATGGGAAAAGTTTTCCCTGATTTGAAATTTAGGTTTCTCTTCTTGCTCCCCCACTGGACAAAATAAATCATCGACCTGGCAGACATCGGCAGGACATAATTCAAATCCTTTTGACGTATCCACCCTTACTGCATAAATGAATTTGCCCCCAATGAATTCACAGCGCGTAATCGAAGCGTCTGGTGCTTCAATATATTCCTGAATTAGCGTTGTGCCATCTAGCGGTTCTTCAAATGTATCACTGTAGACATAGTTTTTCAATGCGTCCACTGAATGAAACAACTGAACACCCAATCCTTTTCCTGCACGATTATGCTTGGTGATGAATGATGGCTTGTTGAGCTTTTGTGCGGCTTCTATGATATGTTGTTTTCCAACGGCTGCAATGGTTTTAGGTGTCTTGATGCAGGCAGCGTTCAAGGCCATATACTGGTTCACTTTACTCACTTCCAACCGGAGGGCACGGCTCCCGTTCAGTACCTTTCTTTCATATCTCTCCAACCATGAAAGAACGCTTTCCGTTAACTCAGGTGCAAAACGATGGTTTCTGGTATGAGAAGATGCACTGATTCGATTATAGAAAACGCCTTCTGGAGGTTCTGATGATAAATCGATGAGCCCTTGATCGAGAAACCATTCCTCATAAGGCAATTGAAGCTCGTCGAGACAAGTCGTTAAATGATTGGTCCAATCACTATTTTCATGAATAATATGAATTTTTTTCACGATCATTACACCCTTTGTTCATATGATTTTTAAAAAATGGTCGTACAACACAAAGTAATCCTACTATAAAAGTAGGATTTAGGTCAATGATCATGAATTTATCTTGGCTTTCTGTCGGTTCTCATCTGAATTTTCATACCACTTTTGGTGAGCTGATCGATTGTTTTCGGGACTTCATCGCTATGGGAAGGGCTATGATCGTCCTTCAAGATATCCCTGATTTCCTGTAAGACTTCAAGGTTCGTCGTTTGCTTCACTTTGTATTGCTGCTCTCCGCCTTTCAAGCGGTTGACCACTTTTATCATCAGAAAAATACTCATGGCCACGAGAAGAAAGTCTACAAAGGCTTGTAGGAACTTTCCCAATTCAATCACCTCTGCTCCAATTCGAAGGTGCAGACCTTCTAAGTTAATGCCGCCAAATAAAATTCCGATTGCCGGCATCATCATGTCTTGAACGAGTGACTCCACAATCTTGCCAAACGCTGAACCAATGATGACTGCAATTGCTATATCAATTACATTCCCCCTTGAAATGAATTGTTTAAATTCAGGCCACATGATGATTTCACCTACCGCTTCATTACTCTTAACATATGGCAGAAACGAGTGAGTTATGAAGACAAGGGCAAAAAAGCTACATAAGATATTTCCCTACAATGGCAAGCAACACAATAAAAGCGACTACCCCCATTAGAATGATCAACATTTTTTCTTCTTTATTTCCTAACATTCTTTTCGCCTCCTCTATTTCTTAAGGAACTTACACGGTCCCTCTTTCAAATAATTTTGTTTCCAGTATCACGGGGCGAGGGTCCGTATTTTCAAGAAATAGTTTAAACGATTCTTCTCCCACTTTTCGTATCGGTACTTCAAAGGATGTAATGTCCAGGGCATCGGCAATAGGATGATTATCAAAGCTTAAGATAGCCAAATCATCGGGTATTCTGATCCCTCTTTTCCCTGCCTCTGTCACCATACCGGCTGAAACCTGATCACTCGTTACGATAAGGGCTGAAGGTTTTTCTTTCAGCTGTTCCCATGCCTTCACCACGTCTCTTCCATCTTCCAGGTGATAGCAGTCATTGAAGATCCACTCTTCACGCACAGGATTGCCCGCAGCTTCTGAGCTATCGTAATACCCCCGGATTCTCTCTTCACTATTCGTCCCAAACATTCGATTCAGGCATAGACCTATCCGGGAGTGACCTTTTGAATAAAGATGCTCGAGACCATTCCTGATTCCTTGATAGTGATCGATATATATTTTCTTACACGAGTGACCGTACACATTCTCACAGAAAACAACATTGGCGTTTTCCATGAACGGAGTGAGAACATCCAGTGAATTTGATCGTGAAGTTAATATCAATCCGTCCACTTCCTTCATTTGCAGACGATGAAAGGCATCAAGTTCGGCTCCCTTGTCATAATTCGTTTGAAAAAGTTGAAGATGATATCCATGCTTTAACGCTTCACCTGCAATACCTTGAATAATCTCTCCGAAGTAAGGAAGGTTCAAATACGGCAAAACAACTCCTATGCTATAGGTCTTTCCTTTTGATAAATGGACAGCGTTTGCGTTTTTAGTATAATTTAATTGCTCGACGGCCTCGAGAACCTTCTGACGTTTTTCTTCTTTCACATAAGGGTGTTCATTTAATACCCTTGAAACCGTTGAAACAGATACTCCCGCAAGCTTGGCTATACTGCGTATATTTGTCATACCCATACCCCTCATTAGATATTCTGAATGGCCCACCTATCCATTTTGCGCAAAACTTTTAATAAACGCTTGCTCTGAAACGCGTTTCACACTTTAGAGTTAATCATGCAAGGGGTCGACCCTAAAACATGATAAGGAGGCTATACTATGCTCGGTATTTTATTCTTACCCGTTCTGTGTATCATGATCATCGGAGGAAGCTACGCCGCATTAAAGCCCATCCATTTCTATACCCCCTACGATCAACAGGATCCATTTGAGCACATATACAACCATAAACTCAACTAGTGCAAGTGCCTGCTTTCAATGAAGCAGGCTTTTATTTTACCCATTTTACTGCCCACCACTGGACGGCCTCCATCACTGGCTCCAGTTCCCTTCCCTTTTTCGTCAGGCTATAAAGGACTTTGACCGGCTTTTCGTCGAGAACTTCCCGGGACACGATACCGTTTTCCTCCAGTTCCTTTAATCTATCGGTTAACACCTTTTGACTGATATTCGGTATTTCTGCATTTATATCTTTAAAACGGCACGTTCCTTCAAATAATACCTTTATGATCATCCCTATCCAGCGCTTGCCTAATAGTTCAAAGGCAGCGGCATATTTCGGGCAAAGTTTTGTTTCCATGCAAGTTTTCACATCCTAAAACGTTATTCCTTGACGCATACTAAAACGTCGGTTATATTGTTCATATTGCTTGCGCACTTACAAAAAGTAAGTAACATACAAATATTATAACACTTTTTAAACATCAAGGAGGCTTTATCATGGATAATTTCTTTCAAGTCGTCGATGAACGACGCTCAACGAAAGTATACGATCCTCAAGTGGAGATCCCCCGTGAGGAATTAGTCAGCCTGCTCGAAACAGCAGGAAAAGCACCATCTGCCTGGAATCTTCAGCAGTGGAAATTCCTGGTATTCGATCATAAAGAAGTTCAACAACGCTTACTTCCAATTGCCTATAATCAACAACAGGTACATGATGCTTCTGCAGTTGTGGCTATACTTGGTGACCTGGAAGCCAATAAGAATGTCGACCCTGTCTTTGATCCTGCCATTGAAAAAGGTGAAATGACGGCGGAAATCAAAGAGGTACTGAAGAAACAAATTGACGGTGCTTACAGCCGCGATGAATATCCAAGAGACGCAGCTTTCAGTAACGCTTCCTTAGCTGCTATGCAATTCATGCTTGCTGCAAAAGCGAAAGGCTGGGATACTTGCCCAATCGGCGGTTTCAATCCGTCAGCTCTCGTTTCCGAATTCAATGTGTCGGACCGTTATATCCCGATTATGCTGATTACAATCGGAAAACCACTTCAAGAAGCACGAAAATCAGATCGTTTAGATATCCGCAACTTAATTGATTGGGCGGAATAAGCCTATGAAAAGAGGCTGGGACAAAAGTTTTTTATCCTAAGTCAAACCCGAACAAACCTGCCTCTTAGTGTGCAGATTTGTTCGGGTTTATTATTTGTTTTCTAATCATTTGATTTTAACTGTTTCCAGCGGTTGATTGGAGTGCAAGACGAAGACTCCTGCGGGAAAGTAGCTTATGTGAGACCCCGCAGGCTTGCCGAGGAGGCTCACGGGCTACCCGCGGAAAGCGTAGTCTTGCACGGAAATCATTAGCGGTATAAAGAACCTACACTTCTATTGTTCGTCTTTTTATCGTGGTTTTTTAGTTTTGTCCCAGCCTCTTTTTAGTCTGTTAAAAGAGTACGCTCTTTTCAATCTGTTTCATTTCATAGAAGTAGCCTTTTTTCCTCATGAGCTCATCAAAATTTCCTGCTTCTACAACCTCTCCCTGATCCATGACAACGATTTGATCCATATTTTCAAGACCAGTTAAACGATGACAGATCAGAATCAACGTGTCTCCACCGGCCACTGTATAAAGATGGTCAAAGATCTCTTTCTCCGTCAACGCATCAACCGAAGACGTCGGTTCATCCAGCATCCATAAGGGTGACCCCTTCAACAATGTCCTTGCAATCGCCAATCGCTGCTTTTCTCCTCCAGAAAGATTCTCTCCTTTTTCCAGTACAGTGTCCTCTAACGAAAAGTTGCGTAGCTTCACTTTTTCTAATGCCGATTCCATTTCCCCGTCTGTCAGTCCATCACGCACCAGCATAAGATTATCCTTTATAGTGCCGTAAAAGAAATGATTTTCTTGAAGAACCACATTGGCATGCTCCCACAACGACTCTTTATCCAAATCTTTCATGGAAGTATCGTTTACGAAAATAGATCCGTGATCTACTGAGTAAAAATTCAATAACAGTTGAAGCATTGTTGATTTCCCTGATCCCGAAGGTCCTACAATCGCTGTTTTCGAACCTGCAGGCAACTTAAGATCCACACCATCCAAAGCCTTTCTTTCCTCTCCCTCAAAGGAAAAGCTTACATTCTTCAAATGAAAGGACGGAGCTTCCCCGCCAAGTTTCCCACCAAATGAAGGTCCGTCCCTCTCAATGCTCTCTTCGGGAATGACAGAAGAGAGCCTGGACGCCGCTCTGCGGGAATCTTCATAGTGTGTAGGGAGGATTGCCATGGGGGTGGCGTTTTCGAATACAGTTAATGAGATCATGACAAGCATAGCAAGGTATATTCCATCCAGTTGACCTGATCCTACCGAATATGCTCCTACAGCTAAAACGATCCATGAAATAAGAAGCGAAACCAGGATATTGGTTGAATGACTAAAGAGGGAATGGATACCCTCACGTTCCTGTTCACTCACATAGCCTGTTGATGCATGAACAAGACTTCTCTCTTTATCCTCCAGTCTCTGATAGATTTTCAGGTCTCTGAATCCATGAAGAAATTCCGTTACCTCAGTAGACAAGTCCCCTCTTCTTTCTCTTAATGTCATTTCAAACTTTCTCTGTTTAAGAGCAAAATAGGCAGGGACGACGAATCCCGTCAGCAGAAGGCCCACGAGAAGGATCAATGCAACAGATACAGAATAAAACATCGTAAACAAAATCGTACTTAAGAACACCATCACCAGAATGATCGGCGGATAAAAGACCCTAAGAAAGAAATTCTGGAGGCTCTCTACGTCCCCGACAATTCTTGAGAGAAGATCTCCACTTCTGTATCGACCGAAAATCCCAGGCGCTAACGGTTCGATTGCTTCATAAATCGAGACTCGTAAATTAGCCAGAATCGTGAATGTAGCACGATGGGAAAAATAACGTTCAGCGTACCGGCTTAGCGCCTTTGTAAAACCGAATAGCTTCAAGAGCGCAATCATCACCGTCAGTGCGTAAAGTGGCACTTCCAAAGCTGCTTTAGAAATTAAATAACCACTGGAAGCAAATAATCCCACAGAGGTCATTCCAGCCAGGAAGCCAAAAAGAATAGAATACACTATATCCTTCTTTTCCTTCATCATCAGCTTTACGACAAATCCTAACTCTTTCATCATGTATTCACCCCTTGCTGTGCTGTCACCATCTCCTGATAGCGAGAAGAGGACATTATTAACTTCTCATGATTCCCTATGCCCGCTAATTCCCCATTTTCCAAGAACAGAATTTGATCCGCTTCACGAATTGTATGCAGGCGGTGAGCCACTGTAATCACCGTTGAATCCTTGGATAATTCCTGAATGGAGGTTTGAAGGATTCCCTCGGTTTTAAGATCCAATCCTGTTGTCGGTTCGTCGAAGAGAATAAGAGAAGATTTTTTGAGAAAAGCCCTGGCTAAGGCAATACGCTGCTTTTCTCCTCCTGACAGCCCTCTCCCCGCTTCACCGATTAGTGTGTCATACCCTCTATCGAGACCTGCAATCATGTGTGAGATTCCTGCTTTTTCAGCAGCGTATTCAATCTCTTCCCGGGTGACCCCTTCTCTTCCTCCAACCGCAATATTCTCTGAGATTGTGCCTGAGAATAAATACGGATTCTGTGAAATATAACTCAGTTGATCAAACCAGTCGCTTTCTCTATATTCACTTCTCGAATGTCCATCAATCACGATGTCTCCTTCAGAGGGATCAAGAAGTCCTGCTAAAAGATGAAGAAGGGTTGTTTTCCCTGCTCCGCTGTGACCGACGATCGCCACTTGACTGCCGGGAGGGAAGACTGCCGAAATGGATTGAAGAACAAATCCCTTTTCCCCGTAGGAAAACCCGACATTACGCAATTCAATTGTGGCAGGAGTCCCAATTGATTCGAGTTCCTTCTCTCCCCAATGCACAGGTCGATCTTTTTCTTTAAGCTCCTCCATGACTTTCTTTCCGGCCCCCATACTTCCTCGACCAGTATGAAAGGCTTGCCCAAGTTCTTTTAGTGATAAATAGAATTCCGGGGCAAGCACAAGAACGAAGAAAGCGGTGAAGAATGAAATGCTTTCAAAGACGACTAATCTGAGCCCTACTTCAAGAGCAATCAGTCCAATACTTAACATGGAAATAAACTCTAGCATCAAGGAAGATAAGAATGCGGTCTTTAACACTTCCATGGTTGCTTCACGAAAGTCAAGACTGGCAGAACGGATCCCTTCTTTCTGTTGACCCCCTCTTCCAAGGAGCTTCAAGGTAGTCAATCCTTGCAGTGTATCGAGAAATCGTCCAGAAAAAGCCGTCAGCTTATCCATTTGCTTCTCGGATTTGTTTTTTGTCATCACTCCGATAATCGCCATAAACAGAGGAATGAACGGTGCCGTTATGACCATGATCAGACCCGTATAAATATGCTCAGTAGAAATGGTGATTAATAGTATTAACGGAACGATGGTCGTTTGAATTCTTTGGGGTACGTACTGACTGTAATACCCATCCAGCCCATCGACAGCATCCATCATCGTACTGACTTTTTGTCCAGACTGCCCTTGGATGGACGCTTGCAGTGGATTTTTTGCCCACTTATTCAAGAGCCGCTTTCTCAAGTCGCTCTTTACCCTCGAAGCCATCCTGATTCCGGTTCGTCCATTCACATACGTGAGGGCTGCTCTCCCCACTAAAATAAGCAGCAATGCGCCAAGCATTGGGAGAATGTCTTGAAATTCCTCTCCCTCTATAAACATTTTATCTACAATGCTAACCAGCAAGTAAGCTTGACCAATTACGACTCCCCCCATTAATAGGGATGTTCCGTAAAGTGTCATCATGGATGATTTCTGCTGCTTAGCCATTCGATTCAGTTCTTTCATAATTTCTCTCAACTCCAAAAGTTAAAAGTTAGTGAAATGTTTCACAAATCAATAACTCTATTATAGTAAACTTGTTCTCTTTATGCATCTTTTAGGATTGACCTTTTTGTGACAATTCCAGTTTCGTATCCAGTTCCAATCAATAAAAATAGAGAGGCACACCGCTAAGCGAATGACCTCTCTGTCTGAAAATTTTATTTTTTCATGAGCACATCATATCTTCAATAAATCCTTCGTCACACGCTGGATAATCTCCGGAAGCACTGAGAAGGTGTAAGGTTTATACACTCTCTCTGTCCACTGATGGCCATCTTTTCCGTAAACTCCGATATTAATAGAAGGGATGTTCAGCTTTCTGATCATGTCGATTGGAATAGGGTACAACTGATCGATCAATGGAAGATTCTTTTTGAATACGTCAATATCCTCGTCTTCTTCATGAAGAGAAAGAAAACTGCCGTCTGCGAGATATGGGAAAAACCTTTTAATAACAAATTCTTCGCCGGTTTCTTTGGCTATATCATTTAAGCATTTCCCTAAGGCTTCTCTCACCCTCTTGCCATACTCATTTTCTTCATTCACAAAGTTATGAGGTAAAAAAGGCGGTGCGAAGAAAATGATCACTCTAGGCGTTCGATCGGGGTCCAGATGCTGCAGTGCTTCCACCATGGCATACGCAATCGTTCTTCTGTCTTCTCCCTCCATATCATAAAAGACCTTTTTCATGACAGGATCCGGATCAATGCCTCTTTCCTTCAGCCAGAAGATATACTCCCGTAACGTCAGCACTTCCACTTCCCATGAAAACTCCCTTTCCGGGAAACCATGATAGCTTCGATATTGCTCAAACTGTTTTTTACTGCGTTCTTCCAATTCACTCACTGCCTTTAAGGCTGCCTTCTTCATATCATAGAGCACTTCCCGGGCAGTTCTCTCATATACAAAATAGTTAAAGTATAGAGAAGCGCTTAGAGGGGTCTGAACATTATACGTATGCTTGTCATCTTTGAAATACAGGCAAGATGGCGGCAGGGTGAATTCACCTGGTATATCCTCCAGATAATCCAGGTTCTGATTGATTTCAAGATTGATTTTGGAAGCAATCACAGTAGGATCGATGGATGTCAGCACATCCCCTACATGTGCTTCTCTTCCATATATATAAAAGCTTGGTAGGAGCTTTCCTGCAGCACCCGTGTAAATATAGCGTTTACAGTCCCCATCATAGATCGGAGAAATGAAATCGGTATTGATCGCTGCCAAATAGTCAAAACCCTCATTTTTCAGACGATAAAGATCACTTAATGCTGCAATCATTCCGGCATGTTCACTTTCTTCATCACCATTAAATAGGAAAAGTAAATGTCCATCTGGCGTTTCCTGTCCCGTATAGTACAAGAGATTCGCTATGTGTACGGCAATTCCGCTCTGCATATCCAATGCCCCTCTCCCAAACAGCCAGTTTCCAGAGAGGGCATCTTCTCTTACCTTTTCCTCTCCTTCATAGTCCATAAAGAACTTTTGAAGAAAGTCGGGATCATGAGCCATATCTTGAAGTGCCCCATAATCATCCGTCCCCACCGTATCATAGTGGGCATGGAATAATACAGTTTTCGATGACGTTCCTTTCACGAGAGCAATCACGTTTTTCCTTCCTGTAGGATCGTTCGGTACTTCTTGGAGCCAGACTCGATCAGGATGCTCCTGAAAATAAGGAAATGAAGAAATCATTTCATATATATACTGGGCTTTTTCACTTTCGCCAATTGTCCCATTATAGCTTTTCAGAGCGACTAAAGATCGTGTGATGAGTTCAATCTGCTCGGAGATTGATTTGTTTATTAATTGTGTATACACGTTAGTACCGCTCCTTCCCTTAAGAAATGTCAGCTTATGCGTGGTTAATCGTTTACTTACTGGGCATTATAGAGACTGATTCTTCTATAATTGATAACATCTTATCGAAAATGATATGGGTTTGGAAGGGGTTTCAGGATTCTTTCTTAAAAAAATTTCATACCTTTCTATTGAAATCGGATCTAATACCGAATATTATAGAAGTTGCGCGTTTTTAATGTTCGTTTTATTGGAGGTATTACGATGTTTAAATTAAAGGAACACGGCACTAATCCTAAAACTGAAATACTGGCAGGAATTACAACATTTCTAACAATGGTTTACATTGTCGTTGTCAATCCCATTATATTAGCCGACGCAGGTGTGCCATTTGATCAAGTCTTCTTAGCAACCATTATTTCAGCCGTAGCCGGAACGTTATGGATGGCCTTGTTCGCAAATTATCCAATTGCCATCGCACCAGGTATGGGATTGAATGCTTACTTTACGTACTCTGTAGTAGGTGCAAATGATGATATTTCTTATATCGTTGCATTCTCTGCCGTTTTTGTAGCAGGTATCATCTTTATCATTCTTTCATTAACACCATTCAGAAAAAAATTGATCGAAGCCATACCACAAAATCTAAAGCACGGCATCACCGCAGGAATCGGGTTGTTCATTGCTTTTATCGGATTACGACTGACAGGACTTATCCAAGCTCATCCAACGAATTTAGTACAACTGGGGGATCTTCATTCATCTTCAGCGATATTAGCTTTAATCGGTTTGGCTGTTACCCTTATCCTCATGGTCTTACGTGTTCATGGTGCATTATTTATCGGAATGATTGTCACTGGTCTCGTTGCCTTCTTCACAGGAGAATTATCATTTAAAGAAGGGTTTGTGGCTCTTCCACATCTTCCAGAAGGACTGATCGTATCAAATCCTCTTACAGCATTTGCCGATGTCTTTCAATACGGGCTATATGCCGTTGTGTTCTCATTCTTACTTGTAACTATCTTTGACACAACAGGAACTATGATCGGAGTGGCTCAACAAGCAGGTCTTATGAAAGGCAACACGATGCCAAGAGCACGTGAAGCACTACTGGCGGATTCCATTGCAACAACTGTAGGGGCGATGTTTGGGACAAGTCCTACCTCCGCTTATATCGAATCTTCAGCCGGTGTTTCCGCTGGAGGAAGAACAGGATTAACAACATTAACGGTTTCTATTCTGTTCATCGCTGCTGCATTCTTCGGTCCTCTTGTAAGTGCCGTATCAGGAATTTCAGCCATTACAGCTCCTGCCCTTATCATCGTAGGAAGCTTAATGATGGGGAGCATTTCTCATATTAAATGGGATCAGTTAGATGAATCCTTCCCTGCATTTCTAATCATTCTTAGCATGCCGTTAACATCAAGCATCGCAACCGGGATAGCTCTCGGATTCATATCTTATCCATTATTAAAAGTAGTAAAAGGGCAATGGAAGCAGGTACACCCACTCGTGTATATCTTTGCCGTCCTGTTCTTCTATCAGCTGGCATTCCTTCCTCATTAACTCGATATAGATACTCGAAAGACCGTTCATAATGAACGGTCTTTTTGTGGTGCAAATTCAGCTGGTTGTGTCCATATTCTCTTGACGCTTTTTAGATTTTTGTCACCAAAAGTTAAACAATATATATCCGGCATTTCAAGCTTTCTCCAAAACCTGATATCATATTGAGGATCAAAGTAACTCATGATCAGAACCATGATATTACCGTGTGTTCCAATCGCAACGTTTTTCCCATTATATTCTTCAATGATCTTAAATATCCCTTGTACGCCCCTTTTTTGAGCGATGAGATTCGACTCTCCTCCTTCTAAGGAAAAAGCAGGATCCTCCCAAACCAATGAGATTGCCTCCTCAAAGTTTTGAACTGGTTTTCCAGAGAGTGTTCGTTCTCTCATTTCTTCATACAAATTGATTCCCTGACCAATATAGCGGGCTGTCCCTTCAACGGTTTCCACCGCCCTTTTATACGGACTGGAACATACTGCATCAATCTCTTCATTCTTTAATAATTCCGTTACATGCTCAGCATCCACTTTACCTTTGCCTGATAAGGGTCTGGTTAACTCCTCGGGGGTGTATTCCGAGTGAGCATGCCTCACTAGATACAGTTGTGTAATTGCCAACTTCATTCACTCCTATTTACTTTCCAGCCATAAAAATGAGCCGTCATGCAGAACTGCTACCCTTATTTCCATACAACGTCCAATTGACCAGCATAAAATGTTATCGCCTTTTTATAAGGTTCGATGGTGGAGTCTTGTGATGATTCTCCAATGCATGTCAGGAGTAGCTCCATTGCTTGACTGTGTTCGTTCAAATTATAGAGGGTCATAGAATAAAAGACCGACAACACTTTATTTTCAGGAAATCGTCCTATTCCTTTCTCGAACACCGATTTGCTTTTTTCATACTCTCCCAATGTCCGATATGTACTCCCTAATCCAAGATACGCGCCTTGTAAATCTTTATCATCCAGTCCCAATTGAATCGAATTCTCGTAATAAGGAGCGGCTTCGCTTTCGAGTCCCATTGCGTCATGGCTCCATGCACATTGGTAATGGAGAAAACCATTATCTGGTTCTTCCCCAATCAATCGCTTCCACCTTTTAATGGAAGCTGCATATTCTCCCGACTCTCTCAATGCAATGGCTTTTTCTATTTTTCTATTCATTTGAAATCACCCATTTATTCGGGAATGAACTCCATCAACCAGGAATCATGGTGTTTGCCTTCATGAAGCTCATGCTCCCGTAGTATTCTCGCTTTACTATACCCACATTTCTCATAGCAACGGATCGCTCTGGTGTTCCAAGTCATGGGATCCACCACGAGGCGGTGGACCCCCTCTTTCTTGAGCAAGTACTCTACTACAGCTCGAATGAGTTTCGTCCCTACTCCCCTGTTCCAATATGTCGCTTCTCCGATGAATTGATCCGTACCGTAAATCACTTCATCTAAATTCGTGTAACCATATCGTATCATTGTTTCTTCATCAAGCTGATAATACTGGAGATAACCAATTTCATTCCCCTCATACTCGACCAGACAACCTAAGACGTCCCTCTCTGCCAGGAATTTCTCCTCCACCATCTGAAGAGTGAAGGGGCGGTCCCTCCCTTCATAAAACTCCAGTACCACTGGATCCTGCAACCACCTTGCCAACGTGTATTTATCCTCCTCCTCTAACCGACGGATATATAAATCCCCACTCCTGACATTCATACACACACCTCCCATAACTCTCCTCTTCCTCTATACATTCATCACATATCAAAAAAAACCCTTTTTTTTGAAAGAAGGACCTGGGTCCATTCCTCTGTATGACAAGTTTGTGAATTCATTCACATTTATGTATGTTAGGCTATATTTCAGACTAGAATAACAATCTGTTTCGTGTTATCATTTTATTGTGAATTACTTCACAATATCTCCACTCGTATACTTAAAGCTTTATTACTTTCTTTTAATCTGGCCATTGTTAGATTCATGGACCAATTTATTTACAAATAATTAGTGAATAGGTGAGGACGTATGACAATCAAGTGCACTAACAAAGTAGCTTTAATCGGTACAGGATTTGTAGGTTCAAGTTATGCCTTTGCTCTCTTGAATCAAGGAATCGCACATGAACTTGTGATGATTGATTTGAATAAGGAGAAAGCTGACGGAGACGCACGTGATTTAAATCATGGTCTTGCTTTCGCTTCCCCTATGAAAATATCTGCAGGAGATTACAGTGATTGTAAAGATGCTGACTTGGTCGTGATTACGGCAGGAGCGAACCAGCAGCCGGGTGAAACCCGTCTGGACCTGGTGGAAAAGAATGTGAAAATCTTTAAAAACATTGTAGACTCTGTCATGAATAGTGGATTCAACGGCATTTTCCTTGTGGCGACGAACCCTGTCGACATCTTGACGTATTCAACGTGGAAGTTTTCCGGTCTGCCGAAAGAAAGAGTCATCGGATCAGGGACGATCCTCGATACAGCAAGACTTCGTTACTTAGTCGGAGAGCATTTTGATATTGATACACGGAATATTCATGCCTATATTATGGGAGAACATGGAGATACTGAGTTTCCTGTTTGGAGCCACACGACTGTAGGCGCAAGTCATTTAAGTGAGTTGATTGATCTCCACCAAGATGACGTGCAGAATCAGCTCGATGATATATTCGTCAATGTAAGAGATGCAGCCTACCACATCATTGAACGGAAAGGCGCAACCTATTACGGCATAGCCATGGGGCTTGCCAGGATTACCAAAGCTATCTTTAACAACGAAAATAGCATTTTAACCGTTTCTGCTCTCCTTGATGGAGAATATGATCAGGAAGACATATACATCGGTGTCCCTGCAATTATTAATGGCGAGGGTATCAGAAAAGTCGTCGAGCTTCCGTTAAATGATAAAGAAAGAACCCAATTCGCTCACTCTGCAGAGATGCTGAAAAATGTGATGAAAAAAGCGATGGATTCTTGATTTACTCCCTTTGTTAAAATGAATAGACACGCACGCCCATTGGACCTCCTCATATGATAAAGAGAATTCTTTATGAGGAGGTTCTTCTATGTACGATCACAGACAACTATTCCCTGGTTTTCCTGGGGGAGGTAGCGGGTTCCCCGGCTTTCCTGGGGGAGGTCAAGGATCTGGCGGTGGCTTTCCAGGCTTTCCAAGTGGAGGACAAGGCGCACCCAGCTCACCACCACCTACAGGCGGGCAAGGCGGACAAAATCAACCACCACCCGGACCACCACCGAACTTCCAACCACAAAAAACGGTAATGCAAGGAACACAAGGTGGACCAAGTGTCTTTGCAGTAGACCCGGGTGCCATCAGAAGATGTTTATTCCGCTACACGTATATTTGGTTAAGAAGAGATGCTTTTTGGTTTTATCCTGTCTTTGTTGGGCGCCGTTCCATTGCCGGGTGGAGATGGATCGGATTCACATGGGTATACTTCGGCATCGATTTAGATAAAATTGAATCCTTTACTTGCGTGTAGGTTTGCTCATGTATTCATATCCTTACTATAGAACCGGCAACACCAATGGGACGATTACTGTAACTGGTGAGAATACACTTTATGTGGATCCCGATCAAGCCATCGTCTCTATCGGTGTTTTCACTAAAGATGAAGAACTTGAAGCGGCACAAAACCAAAACCAACAACAGTCCACTGAAGTCGTTCAATCACTATTAAATAATGGTGTGTCACAAAAAGATATCCAAACCTCCACCTATCAAGTATTCCCACAGTACAACTATGAGGACGGGAAGCAAATTTTCACAGGATATGAGGTTCGCCAAGTATTTCGCGTTACTATAAAAGATATTGAAAAAGTGGGTACGATTATGGATGAAGCCATAAAGAGCGGAGCAAATCGGGTAGAAAACATTCAATTTGTCAATTCAAATCCTATTGAATCCTATCAGTTAGCCCTTACTTCCGCATATCAAAAGGCATACCAAAAAGCACTCACATTATCGAGCCAATCGGGGCAGCAGCTAAATCCACAGCCAAAGTCCATCACAGAGCAATCAAGCCCAATGGTCTCCCCCTTTGTAACAACTGGACTTGTGAAAGCCGCTGAAGAAAGTACAACCGTACAACCAGGGCAAATCGGCG
The DNA here is from genome assembly GCF_056838065.1 of Rossellomorea sp. H136. NCBI lineage: Bacteria > Bacillati > Bacillota > Bacilli > Caryophanales > Bacillaceae > Rossellomorea > Rossellomorea sp. H136. Next base: position 1,493,352 of record NZ_CM166371.1, on the reverse strand, counting down.
TCACAGCCATCTTGACAGTAGAATACCAAACCCAATAAATAACAAACTGCCAAAGTATATAACACTTTGGCAGTTTGAATAATGCTAAGAGGGACGGACCTCCAGGTTTGGTTGAAATTATGTTAGCCCCTCCGTCTTGAGGTCAATGCTTTCCACTCTATTCACCCAAGGACTTCGATTTACGGCTGCATGCTTCCATAGCCGTTAAAATGGCTCCTTTAAAATTATTTTTCTCCAGAACCGATACCGCTTCAATCGTTGCTCCTCCTGGTGAGCAAACGGCATCCTTCAGTTCTCCTGGGTGAGTGCCCGTTTCGAGAACCATTTTGGCTGCTCCAAGTACAGCCTGCGATGCAAGCTGATAGGCCTGCTTACGGGGAATGCCTTGCAGAACCGCTCCATCAGCCAGAGCTTCTATGAACATAAACACATACGCGGGAGAAGATCCGCTTACTGCCGGAATGGCATCCATCAAGCTTTCCTCTACCATTTCAGCCTTTCCGAAGCTTTCTAAAATGGCTTGTACATCTGCAAGATCTTCTTCTGTTGCTTCATTATTTACACAATAGGCTGTCATACCTTCACCTACAAGAGACGGTGTATTAGGCATGGTCCGGACAATTTTCATTGATTCAGAAAGCTGACTCTCCATCCAATCAATCGTGATACCCGCCGCAATGGTAATGACGATGACATCCTCTTTCAGGAAATTCTTTATCGATTCGATAATGCTCCGATATTGGTCAGGTTTCACGGATAAAAACAAAATATCCGAAAAGGCTGCTACACTTCTATTATCACTGGTAACCCCCACTCCAAATTCCCCTGCTACTTTTTCCAGCGTATCCTGAGTCCTGGCACTGGCTTTAACCGCATGTTTATCCACCAATCCAGACCTCAGTATGCCCCCCATAATCGCTTGTGCCATATTTCCGCATCCTATAAATCCAATGGTTTTATCCATTTCTTCACCTCATCAGTTTGTATGTAAACAGTCTTTAGCATCATACCAAAATTATCTCCACATATAAAATAAACGCCATTAAAAAAGGCTCAAAGGACAAGTCCTTCAAACCTTTCCCTTATTCCACCAGCTTCCCGCAATGGAGACAAAGAGATTTTTGATAATCTTTTGGAATCTTCCTCTGGCAATGATTGCATGTCTTCACGTACACAGGTTGATCAAATAAATCCTCAGACATACCATACCCACTCTTAAAGGTCGTCCTCATAAGGCGGACTAACAATCCGATGATCACACCAGTAATAAGCAGAGCCCAAATCATTTTGCTTTCGCTTTTTCAATAATTTCGCCGTAGTCCAGATCGACGATTGGTTCATCATGGAGCAATCTGTCCCTGATCTGAGAAAGAAGCGACTCCTCGACCTCCGATAAATTCTCAAGATCCCACTTTTTATGGAATACAGAATACAGTGTTAAATCTCTGAGCAACAGGAAATGAGAGATCCGTTTCACCCACTCTTCTTCTAAATCACACTCCGTTAAATAACCTTTTAAAAATGAAACGAGAAACCTTTCGCCAAATTGACTGCGGGTATCTAAGTCCTCATTCCGAAGCTTCCACCACACGGAATAGTAAAGAGGGATGGCCACGTCACTGATAAAAAAGAACTGTGTACTATCGTCAAAATCAAACACATGAAGGTCACCCTCATGGTAAAAGAAGTTCCCTGGATGGATGTCTGAGTGAATCAGCCCAAAATTATCTTTGGTTTCCACAAAGCTTCTAATCGTCTCCATGTTTGTTTGAGCAGCTTTAAGGATGTACCTGTCTTCCACAGATAAATATTTCTTATAGTCCAGCACATCGTCCTGATCCCAGCGATGGCGGTTGACATCATCTCCATATTTCTTTGTTACCCGGTGCATATGCCCAGTCATTTCCCCCCATTTATAAAACAGTTCATCATCGAACAACGGATCAGTTACTTTTACTGGACTGCCTGGAGCTTTATCAAACAAACACACATAGAAATACGTGTCTCCTGCTTTGATGACTTCTACGAGCTTTCCTTTATCAGAATGATTGACTAAAGATACATTCACTCCGTGTTTATGTAAGTAGTTAATCCATTTCAGTTCAGCTTCCACTTCTCTTTCTGAACGATGAGAACTGTGAGTGAGGCGGAGGATATAAGGGATGTCTCCCTTATGCACCTCATACACATAATTTTCAAAGTCACCGAGTTTCTTCGCTTGAGCCGTATTACAGCCATATCGCAAGGCAGCTTCAGCCAATAGTTTCTCTGTAAAAAGTTCTTCTATCCACTTTTCCATCGTACCTTCTCCTACTCTATTTCAGTATTGAGTTCCTATCTCGAAAGAGCTACTCGGTAAGGAAACAGCTCTGCTGTCATGATTCCTTCTTTTACCGCAGGATCTTCCTTCATGAACGCTTTGGCCTTTTCCGCATCTTCCGCTTCAAAAATAACAATTCCAAAAGCATTTTCTTCTTCATTCAATGTTCTGCCGGCAAGGATAACCACTCCAGAATCCGTAAGCTCCTTTAGCCTCTCAAAATGACGTTGAACAATCCCCTCATCCCCGGTTGTCCAATTTCCTTCCTTATGTAGGCGCTGAATCAGCTTTAATACATAGATAAATTCCATCGTGAATCAACCTCCTTCTCCCTATATATACGACTTCTCTTCCCAAGATTCCTTTATAAGCAAAGAAGCTGTTCAATATACGCAACAGCCTTCTTTAGATTATATAAAAATGAACGATATCTCCTTCAATCTGAGCTCCACTTAACCTTGCTGCTTTCAAAGGGTACTCTCAATTAAAGAATGGGGGATACGAGTGGATATCAGATGTTTTCACGATATGAATTTCCTTTCTTACATTGATGGAAGCATAGAATACCTCATCGATTGCCGTGAATCCCACTTTTCGCATTTCATCCCGAACCCATTTTTCCTCCACGTTTAATTTATCTAAGACGCCCGTATGCAATACGCCATCTACAATAAGAGGAAATGCAAGGCTCGTCCGCTTCATCACTCCCGCATCCTCCAATGTAACCGTTTGTTTCGGGGGAATCTTATGAATCGATAAACTTCCATTCGATTCAATGATTCCAATCTCCACATCTTGCAACGAGAAGACTTCTTTCTCCCGAAGAAGCATCAGGATATTATCAATCGTATAACCGGTTTTCTTTAAGTCTTCTTTTAGAACCTGACCGTTTTCAATCACGACAGTAGGCTCAAAGGAAAGCAGTTTGCCTACTTTTCTTGAGGAGACTTTCATTTTGGTCAAGATCTTTTGTAATATGCCGATTAGAATCATTGCGACGATCGTATGGATATGTTTGATGTCAGGATCCGCAATATCCGCACCTACAACAGAACCAAACACGAGGACCACTAAAAAATCAAATACAGGCAACTCCCCAATGGAACGTTTCCCCATATATAATGTGACAAAAATCATAAATGGAAGTATCGTAAAGATTCTTAAAACCACGATACCTAAGTCTTTAAAGTCAACCATGAGCTATTCAAATCCTTTTTGAGTCTGATAGGGATAGTTTCCCCTATCACAGAACAAACATGAAGGCTGTTTGCATATAAATTAAAAGAACCAACCGAATAGGCTGGTTCTTTTAATCAGTTTTCTTCTGAAATGTAATTTCCTTTTCACTCATCAAATACTGCAAAGCTGTCCGGAATGTGAGGAAGCTTTTAATCCCTTTAAGCTCTTTCACCCCTGAATTGATCATCACTTGGGTAAGGGCAGGCGTAAATCCGACAAAAAGGGGTTCGATTCCCATTAATCCAATTGCCTTTGCCATGTTATGAATATAAGTGCCGAAGATGTCCATTTCCCCGATTTCTTTTTCTGATATGGCTGAGAAATCTACAATGATTGTGTTGATGTCCCCACCGTACGAGACGTCTAATATCCTGGAAATAATTCTTTCAAAACGTTCAGGACTAAGTCTGCCGGTTATGGGGATCAAGATGGTTTCCGGGACGATCGATGGGATAATAGGTGCTGAGATATCCATGATTAGCTGTTCTGATTGAATCAGCTGTTCTTTTAATTCTTTAATTTCATTCTTTAGTTGTTGAATTTCTTGCATTTCATCTTTCATGATAAACCTCACCACTTATAGAATGTTTTTAATAGTACCTCTCTCTATTCTAGCACTATGCATATAGAATAACCTAATATTTTAATATGTAAGTAGATAAGCAGAAGACAGTGAAAAACCAGCCTCATCGGCTGGTTTTTCTCAAGCGAATGCTTTTTCCTGCTCATTGTGGAAGAAACTTTTCATGGCATGGAATACATCTGCTTTTTGTTTGAGAATGTAATAACGGAAATCGTCGTTTTTAATATTTTTATAGGCTGACATTAAGGTGGAGTGGCGGTTATACTGGTTCACTTCCCCGTAACCGAACATGCTGGATACTTTCATTAATTCTTCAACAAGCTTCACGCATCGTACGTTATCAGACGTCAAGTTATCCCCATCAGAGAAATGGAACGGATAAATATTATATCGGCTTGGGGCGTACTTTCCATCGATTAATTCCAACGCTTTGCGATAAGCAGATGAACAGATGGTTCCTCCACTTTCCCCTTTCGAGAAGAAGTGCTCTTCTGATACCACTTTGGCCTCGGTATGATGTGCGATGAATTCAATTTCTACGGTTTCATATTTTGTTCTCAAAAAACGTGTCATCCAGAAGAAAAAGCTTCTTGCCATATATTTCTCCCATACTCCCATGGATCCACTCGTATCCATCATAGCCAATACGACCGCTTTGGATTCAGGCTTTAATACTTCATTCCACGTTCTGAACTTCAAGTCTTCGGTATATATCGGATGAAAGCTTGGTGCTCCTTTCATGGCATTCCTCTTAAAGGCAGACATCATTGTCTTCTTTTTATCTATATTCCCCATTAGGCCTGTTTTACGGATATCGTTGAATTCAATGTGCTCGACGGTTTGAACATCTTGCTCCTTCTTTTTTAGGTTCGGAAGTTCCAATTGGCTAAATAAGGCTTCTTCAATCTCGAGCATCGACACTTCTGCTTCATAGTAATCTTCACCGGCTTTATCTCCGGCCCCTTGACCTTTTCCAGGACCCTGCTGCTGCGGTGAGCCGTCTCTTGCAATAACGTCTCCTACCTGACTTTCACCGTCACCTTGCCCCACGTGCTTATTCTTATCATAGTTATAACGAATTTTATATTCATCTAAAGAACGAATCGGGATCTTGACGACGTCTCGACCATTTGACATGACAATGTTTTCTTCCGTAATCAAATCAGGTAAGTTGTTTCGAATCGCATCCTGTACTTTCTCTTGATGTCTTTGTTGATCATCGTGACCTTTGCGGTGGAGGGCCCAATCTTCCTTGGAAATGACAAACTGATGATTATCCATTTGACTCAAATTATTCCCCTCCTTAAAGTTTTTTCACATTTTTTCATTCTCCTGCATACACTATGTTGACTGTCTAAACTGCATGTATCCCATGAAGTGAAACGGGGATTACTCTATCCTATGCAGAAGTATTGATAAATTTACAAATAATTTCGACAATTAATCGTTCTTTTATGGTTGGACGAGCCTATTTTTCTGACAGGTTATGTGATGCCCGTGAATGACCGATTTCCTCAAAAAAAATAACCAGGCAGAATCACCTGATTAAGCTTCTTCTTCATATTGAGCCGGGTCTGATACTCGATTGTGTATCTTTAATTCGCCACTGGAACGTAATTTTTCCATCTGCTTCCCTAGCTTAATGACTTCCTCCATATTGGAGGCCATACTTCCGTTAAGAGGTTCTGCTTCTTCTCGACGATGAGGTTTAGAAGACATCCTCTTCACCCACTTTCATTTAAGATAATGGGCCCAGCTCTCTATCTATAGACTATTATATTCAGAGTTTTCCGTCAACTATTCCTTGTCTTTCTCTTTAAATTGAACAGGATCCGGCTGCTTTTTGTCCTCTTTCAGCTCTTCATTCGTTCTTAGCTTGTCCATTTGCTTTCCCAGCTGCTCCATCTCTTCCATATCAGATGCCATGGAGCCATTTTCAGGTTCATAGTTTTTATCCAGTTCATGTTTGTATTTGCTCATAACTTTCACCTCTTGGCTACTACTTTTCCCTTTACGAGAAAAAAATAAACCAAATAGAAAAATCGGAAGGTGTGTTTGGCACCTTCCGATTTCTTTGTTTTTATCGATTCAACAGGCTGCCCACATAGCGTAGTAATTCGTTGGCGGATGTTGAGTTGTAGCCATGTTCATCGATGAGGCGGGCAACCACTTCGTTGACTTTCTTCAGCTGCTGTTCGTCTGGCGTTTTCGAAGATGTCGTGATTTTCACAACGTCCTTCAAGTCAGCGAATAGCTTCTTCTGAATGGCTTCTCTCAAGCGATCATGTGAATTGTAGTCGAAACGCTTCCCTTTACGGGCATAGGCAGAAATACGGATAAGAATTTCTTCACGGAATGCTTTCTTTGCATTTTCTGAAATGCCAATTTGTTCTTCAATGGAACGCATCAGCTTTTCATCCGGATTGATTTCTTCACCGGTTAATGGATCATGAAGCTTCGCCTTATTGCAGTAAGCTTCAACGTTATCAAGATAATTATCCATAAGCGTTTTCGCAGACTCTTCATATGAATACACGAAGGCTTTTTGAACTTCTTTCTTGGCAATATCATCATATTCCTTACGGGCGAGGGAGATAAAGTTCAAATACTTATCACGAAGTTCATTCGTAATTGATGGATGTTGATCCAGTCCTTCTTTCAACGCACGAAGAACGTCTAAAGCGTTAATGGTCGGGATCTCTTTCCGAATGATCGTAGACGAGATTCGGTTAATGACATACCGCGGATCGATTCCACTCATTCCTTCATCCTGGTATTCCTTCTTCATTTCATCCACATCTGCAGAGTTGAAACCTTCGACATTTTCGCCGTCGTACAAGCGCATTTTCTTGATTAAATCAATATCACCGCGCTTTGGTTCCTTCATTCGGGTCAAAATGGTGAACATCGCCGCTACCCGTAACGTATGAGGAGCCACGTGGACATTCGACACATCACTTTCGTTAATCATTTTCTCATAAATTTTCTCTTCCTGGGTAACCTTCAGGTTATAAGGAACCGGCATGACGATAATACGGGAGTGTAAGGCTTCATTCTTTTTATTTGCAATGAAGGATCGATACTCAGTTTCATTCGTATGGGCCACAATTAGCTCATCAGCTGAAATCAGTGCAAACCGCCCTGCCTTGAAGTTTCCTTCCTGAGTAAGAGATAATAAGTGCCATAAGAACTTTTCATCACACTTCAGCATTTCCTGGAATTCCATCAATCCACGGTTCGCTTTATTTAACTCACCATCAAATCGGTAAGCTCTCGGATCTGACTCAGAACCAAACTCGGCAATCGTGGAAAAATCGATACTTCCCGTTAAATCGGCGATATCCTGTGATTTTGGATCGGATGGACTGAACGTACCGATTCCGACACGTTTATCTTCAGAGAAAAAGACTCTTTCGACCTGAACGTCTTCTATGCGGCCATGGTATTCTTTCTCCAAACGCATAGTATTTAACGGAGAGAGATTTCCTTCAATGCGAATGCCATATTCGTTGTAAAAATCTTCACGTAAATGTTGTGGAATCAGATGCAATGGATCTTCGTGCATCGGGCAGCCTTTGATTGAAAAGACGCCTCCTCTTTCAGTCCGGGAATATTGTTCCAGCCCGCGTTTCAGCATGGAAACAAGGGTTGATTTCCCTCCACTGACTGGCCCCATCAGTAATAAGATTCTCTTCCTGACATCCAATCGTTTCGCAGCAGGGTGAAAGTATTCTTCAACGAGTCTTTCCAGCGCCTCTTCTAAGCCAAATAATTGATTGCTGAAGAATTTATACTTTCTTTTCCCCTCGACCTCTTCAACTCCGGCATCCTTAATCATATTAAATACTCTTGAATGAGCGGATTGCCCAACCCAAGGCTTCTCTTTCAGCAGGTCTAAATACTGAGCAAACGTCCCTTCCCATTTCAGTTTCTCTTCTTCTTCTCGGTAATGTTCGATTTTTTTTAAAATATCCATAAGGACCTCCCCCTGTCGCTTAATGAGAGACGATTAATATACTGTATGCGCTTGTTCACCTGAACATGTTAACAAGATATATTTATTGCAGACAAAGGTTCGGTATTCACTATGAATAAAATCGTTTCATTATCAATTCGTCCACCTGTCACAGATCATCAAAAAATTAACCGATTTCATTCACATCAAATAAAAAATAGGCTATACTAAAGACAGACTGTGGAATAAGTGAAACTGGGAGGTTACCAAACATGGGTACTATAATGATTATAGGTGTATCTTTAGCGTTCTTAGTAGCGATTTTCACTGCTGGATATAATGATAAACCCGGCTCCAACTAATTCATAAACTAAAAAAACTGGCCTTGGCCAGTTTTTTTAGTTATTACGCCATATTAAATTAAGACCAATCACCATAACTGTCCCTACGATCAAACCATTACTCATTACAATTTGAAGCGAACTCGGAAGATCTTCGAAATGATCCGGAGATTGAAAGAAGAGACTTGTGCCGCCCAAAAGTGAAATACCAATGATTGATAACTCCCTTTGGTTCAACTCAATAGAAGTAATCTTTTTTAAAGAAATGATAAACATATTCACAATTGTCGAAAGCAACGCTGCACTTGCGACAGCTACAGGCAAAGTGGACACTACATGCACCACTTGTGGCATAAAGGATATGAGTAATAAACTGCCTGCTGCTATAAGAAATGGAAGACCATTTCTTTGTTTCGTCGTTTGTACGAAACCTGATGTAACCGGCAAGGGCACAATGGCAAGTGCAGAAAAAACGGACGATAACCAATGATTGATTCCTCCGATGACAAACCCTCTTCTTATACTGTCTTGCTTATTGATTTTCTTTCCATCAAATACCTCATACATCGAATCAATGGCTGCAATATTGTTTAGAATCAGAGTAAAAGAAAACAGAATAGTCGCAGTAATGATATTACCATTGATTGCAGGTGGTCCCCATGAAAATAGTTCTGGTAAAGCTACACCATTAAGATCCCTCTGTCCAATGGGGTTGGAAGCCCCACCGAACATGGCGAACACACCCCAGCCAACAATGATGCCGATCAAGAGTGAAAACTGCTTTCCCCATCCTTTTGCTTTAATTGACAGAATTACAATAAAGATAAAAACGAAAATGGCCAGCATCGTCAGTTTCCAATCAACGCTCCCTTCTTCTTGAACGATCATCCCTTTAAAAAAGATGCCACTAAGCTGAATCGCTAGAAGAAACAAAAAAACACCTGAAACTAAAGGTGGAAATACTCTTTGGTAAAATGATTTGTTTTTCACTAATCCCATTAGGAGCAGAATACATCCTGCTAAAGCAAGTGATCCCATGCCAAGGGATAGTGATTCTTCAACAGAAAGACCCATTTGCTTAGAAAAGCCCGCCAAAATAACAAAGACACTTACCCAGGATCCAGCTGGTCCTTCAATAATCGGAAGGGAATGTCCAATTACTATCTGAAGAATGGAGCCGAGAGCCACCAGGAAAAGCGTTCTTTGCATTAACCCTGATATCTCGATCTCACTTAATCCAAACACACTACCAATCACAATCGGAAGAGCAATCGACGTTCCAATCAAAAACATGAGCCATTGGAAGCTTTGCATAGTTATTCTTACGGACTGCCCTTTGCATTTCATGATACTTTGACCGCTCCCTCTTTAAGCAGCATCTCCTCAATTTCATCAAATCCTCTTTCCTTGGCATGCTCAATTGGTGATTTTCCTTCCTGATCAGGTATCGTTACATCGGCACCATACTCGATTAATGTGGCAATAATCTCTTGATGCACCTTTCCTCCATCACTCAATACAATGGCTTCCATCAAGGCTGTCCAGCCAAGGTCATTTACATGATTGATATCGACATTTGTTTTTTCCAGTAGAAGTTTGACCGTCTCACCGTGGCCTTTTTCCGCAGCTGGAATTAGCGCAGTTCCGCCATATCGATTTACTAGAGCAGGATCTGCTCCTGCTTCGATCGTGAGAAGCAGAATGTCATTCATTCCTTCTGCACCAGCATACAGGAAGGGATTGTTTTTTAATTCATCCTTAACATGAATATTAGCTCCCCTATCAATAAGCAAACGAACCATATTCGGATTATTTTGATACGTCGCAAGCATTACTGGAGTTCTACCGAGGGCATCCTGTTGATTAATATCGGCACCTTCATCAATTAACGTTTCAACCTCTTCAATATATCCTTCTTTTATATAGGTGAAAATCACTTCTTTTTCCTCCTCTTGAGCATTAGGCGAACATCCCGCTAGAGTACTGATAAAGATTGCAATGAGCATCTTCTTCATTTTCACTCCCCCTAACAACTTTTAGGGTATCACGGCCCAATATATATGTATAATATATATTAAATTGTATTATTATATATTTATTGTATAAGAGAGGTCGTTACCATGCTGGACATTAAACAACTGCGCTACTTCATGGCGATTGTGGAAGAAAAAACAATACTGGCTGCAGCAAAGCGACTACATATGTCTCAGCCTCCTCTAAGTCAGCAACTGCGCACGATGGAAGAGGACCTTGGTGTGAGCTTGTTTGACCGTAGGGGGAGGAAATTGTTGATTACAGAGGCTGGTAGAGCCCTTTATCAGCATGCTTATCAGACAATCAAGCTGCTGGAGGCTGCAGAAGCTGAAGTCAAAGAAATTGGTTCCGGAGAAAAAGGCAAACTGAGGATTGGTGTAAATACACTATCTGACATTGATTTACCACATATTTTAACAGAGTATGAAAAGAACTTCCCGAACATCACCTATAATATCCATCAAAACGAATCTTCTCAGCTCATTCATCTTTTAGAATTACGAGAGATTGATGCTGCTCTGATTCGACTGCCATTTTCTGCAGACAATATGGTGAAGGTGGTCCTCCAAAATGAGCCCTTTTATTACATTACGAGTGTTCCGACTTCGAGCCATGACACGATTAGATTAGAGGATATTGTTCACCACCCATTAATCCTTCCAAGTACGCAAAGTTTAGGATTGTACGAAATGATTGTTCAGTCATTTATTTCAATCGGGTTAACGCCAAATGTAAAGGCGGAATGCTCGGATACTGTCCTCCTGGCCAATCTTGTGGAACAAGGATTCGCTTCCTCTATCGTCCCCCATAGTGCTCTGCAGGTATTTAAGTATAAAGATGTTCAACTGTTGGAAATCGAGAACATGAACAAAGCAAGCTACGGTATCGTGTGGAAAAAAGACTTCTATTTGCCCAAAACTACGAGGGAGTTTATCCGGTTAGTAACAATACATTTTCAAGTCGAGCTCCCTGAGATGGAATAAGAAAAAGCCCGAAAAGGAATTGTTCCTTTCGGGCTTTTTCTATTTATCCGGACGCAGGGATCTACCTTTTATTGAATCCTTTCTTCTCTATAAATTCCTTCATATACATGCGCTTCTTACCTGAAAGCATGTTGGCCATTTGCTCCGTCCATCGATCCGATCGTTTGCCGGCCGTTCGTGCATGATAATAGGAAGAAATGGTTTCGTCATAACGATCGAGTTCCCTTTTCATTGATCCTTCATCACTTTGATAAGAATCCTCATGGTAAATGGCTTCCATAGGTAATCGTGGCTTTACATCAGAATTTCCTTCAGGGAAACCGACTGCCAGACCGAATAAAGGAATGACCCGATCAGGAAGCTCCAGCAGATCACTCACTGATTCCAGATCATTTCGGATTCCTCCAATATAGCATATGCCCATTCCCATCGATTCCGCGGCAATGGACGCATTTTGGGCCGCTAGTGAAGCATCAATTAAAGCCACCATGAATTTCTCCGTGCTTTCAAGTGTTGGAATGACATCTGCATTTTCCCATTCACCTATTTTCTCGTGGCGGTACAAATCGGCACAGAATACAAAGAAATGACCGTTTTCTTCTACATATGATTGTGGACCGGCAAGTTCCGCCAACTTCTTCTTTTTAGCAGGATCCTTCACCCCAATGATTGTATACGCTTGAATATAACTGGACGTACTCGCAGCCTGGGCACTCGAGACAATTGTCCGGATCTGCTCCTCCGTTAATGGCTCATTCTTGAAATGACGAATGGATCGATGCTTAAGAATCGTTTCAATGGTTTCGTTCATTATGTAATCTCTCCTTCACATTCTTTCCTCTAGTATAAGCCAAATAAAAAAAGGAATGAAAATCATATGATTCTCATTCCTCGTTTTTTATAACAAACCCGGATAATTTCTTTGTCTTAATGCTTCATAAATCAGAATCGCCGCTGTATTGGAAAGGTTCAATGAACGGACGTTTTCGTTCATTGGTATGCGCAGGGCACGATCTAAGTTATTTTGGATGATGTCATCAGGCAGTCCGGATGTTTCCCTGCCAAAAATAAAGAAGTAATCCTTCTCTTCCACACTGTAATCAAAGTCAGTGTGAGGGATCTTTCCGTATTTTGTTAAATAGAAAAATTCTCCGCCGTCATTTTTCTCGAAGAACTCTTCAATTGAATCATAGTATACAATGTTTACAAACTGCCAATAATCAAGGCCTGCCCGCTTTAACATTTTATCATCTGTTGAGAACCCGAGTGGACGAATCAAGTGCAGAGTTGTATCCGTTGCTGCACACGTTCTCGCAATATTCCCTGTATTAGCAGGGATTTCTGGTTGATATAATACAACATGTACTCCCATGTTACTGTCACCTCATTCATAAAACTCTAAGTGACATTATACCATTTCCTCCACATAGAACAAGACTTAGCCGTCATCTACTATTGTAAAAAATCTATATTTGATATTGGGTGTATAAGCAGTCGAGTCCTCATATTTCCAATATCGCATTCTGCTGTTGAACGTATGGGCATTCACGAGAGGCTCTCCAGCAGCATCTTTCCCCGTTACGATCGTTGTATGGTCAAAACGCCCATCCCCTTCGAAGTCATAGCAGATGACATCTCCAAGCTTTAACTCTTTAGCGTCATTCACCTGTCTTCCCCTTAACCCGACCGTCGAGTTTGGGATGTACCATCTCATGGAATTCGCCACCGTCCAGCTATAGCTCCAGTTCTGATTTCTCATCCACCAGCCCTTCCCCTTCGCTGGATATCCCCGCATGGGAGCATCCCCGGCATATAGGCACTGTGAAATATAATTCGTGCAATCATTCTCAAATTTCTTGAACGCTGGGTTATAGCTGTTCCACCACCGCTCAGCATACTGCACCGCACTCAGACGATCATATTGATACACCGCTCTAACCGCTTTCTCGTTAAAGGTGGAATTCTCTTCATGACCGACATTCTCTTCATATTGAATCGGAACCTCGCTGTCTTCATAGATTTTATCCTTATAAAAGGCTGCATGCCGATTCTCAACTTCTTCTTCTAAATAAAGAAGATCGCCTTGCTTAATAAGATATTTATAGTGAACATCATATAAAATGTTTTGTGTTTCATTTCGCTGAGGTGTCATGCTTTGGATTTTCCCCGCTGCATCCACCTTTACAATTTCCGCATTCCGCTGAAGACAAGATTCCTTCTTTCTTTTCACTTTGTCAATGTGATAGTCTGACTGACTACGAGATGTATATTCATCTATCACATGTTGGACCTTTTCCATTAACAGCTTTCTGATCATTGTCTTCCCTCCTCCCTAATTGTTATGCAGGGAAGGGGCCGTTCAAAACAAAAAAGGATAAACTCAGGTGGATTTGTGAGTTTATCCTTTTGGACTATTTGTTATAAGGTTAAGGCCCTTTTGAATTTCGTTTAGTACTTCCTCATCCGTTTCAACCGATTGCTGCCCTAATAGAGCAACTTCTGCTTCTACTCCGCCTATTTTGCCAAGGGCCCAGGCAGAGGTCCCGCGAATGACGGGGCGCACATCTTTTTTCATCACATCAATCAGGTCGTCAATGGCTGTTGTATCCTTATAATGGGCCAGGGCGATGATTGCGTTTCGCTGAATCGGTTTCTTACCTCTCCACGAGCCGGATACATGACCGTACTTTTCTTTAAACTCACGGTTACTGATCGTTAGAAGCGGCTTTAATAGCGGCTTTGCAATTTCTGGATCCGGTTCCATCTCTTCGTGAAAATGAAAGTCCATCCCTTTATTTTCAGGACATACAGTTTGGCAGGTGTCACATCCATAAAGACGGTTCCCAAGCTTTACCCGGTACTCATCCGCAAGAAAGCCCTTTGTCTGCGTCAAAAAGGCAATGCATTTCTGAGCATCCAGCTGCCCACCTTCTATAAGAGCTCCCGTTGGACAGACATCCACGCATTTATTACATGTACCACATTGGTCCTCCATCGGTGAATCAGGGGCAAACGGTAGGTTTGTCACCGTTTCCCCCAGATATACATAGGATCCGAACTCAGGCGTGATAATGGAGCAGTTCTTTCCGCTCCAGCCAATGCCCGCCCGTTCTGCCACCGCACGATCCACAAGTTCACCTGTATCCACCATGGATTTGAAACGTGCCTGTGGGACTCTTGATACGATATATTCTTCCAGCTTTGAAAGTCGATCACGCAGCACATGGTGATAATCTGTCCCCCATGATGCCCGGCAAAAGATCCCCCGTCTCTCTCCCCGTTTGCTTTGTGGAGCATTCTTCATCTTTGAAGGGTAGGCAAGGGCAATGGCAATGATCGATTTGGGACCATCAAAGATTAAAGAAGGATCGACCCGTCTCTCAATGTCTTTCTCTTCAAAACCGGATTGATACCCAAGCATTTCCTGACGTAAAAGACGGTTCTTCATTTCCGAAAACGCACCAGCAGTCGTAAATCCTATTTTATCAATCCCGATTTCCTTACTATAATCGATGATATCCTGTTTCAACTGATCCATATCCATTGCCCTTTCCTCCTTTCTATCTATAAAATATATATACAGCTTATCAGCTTACGTGAAATGGCAACGAGTATTATGATAAACTATTTTAAAACAAATGTGGAGGGAAAATAAGTGGAAATCACGATCGATTCACCAATAACGTCCAAAATCCCTGGTTTTAAAGTGGGATTTATTCAATATCATCATATCGAAGTCGGCACTTCTCCTCAAATGCTGAAAGGCAGACTTCAGCTATTCCAGGAATCCATCTTCTTTGATCTTCACGATAAAAATGTGACGGAAATAGAGGGAATTGCCGCGTGGCGGGACATCTTCAAAAATACAGGAAAGGACCCGAATCGCTATCGTCATTCAGCCGAAGCACTCTTTCGTCGGGTCAAAAAACAGAATTATCTGAGCTCCATTAACTCAAGTATAGATCTTAATAACTTCTTCTCCCTTCAATACGAAGTGCCCATCGGCATTTACGACAGGGCTCAACTTAAGGGAGACACCATTCAATTGAAAATTGGTGAAACCGGACAATCATACATAGGGCTCAACGGCCGGGAAAACTCTCTGGAAAACCTGATCGTCGCCTGTGACGGGGACGGACCTTTCGGAAGTCCATTCGTTGACTCAGACCGTGCACCCGTCGGCGAAGAAACCAAAAATGCCGTTCAAATCATCTTTCTTAAGCCTTCCCTTTCTATAGAAGAAAGCGAGAAACTGACCAAATCGCTAATGGATATGTTTATCGGGATCCATGGTGGAGAAGGATCGTTTGAAGTAGTGGGAGGTTAGTTGTTTCTGCAGGATCCCTGGTTGGGATCTTGTTTTTTATAGAGAATTCTGTACGAGAACCCATAGCTAATCTAAAAAAATCTCATACAATCTTATTGAAATCTAAAGCATAAGATTGGCTTAATCTTTAGATGAATGGGAATATTCACCCCGCTTTCCACTGTGGCTGGAGTCAATCCCGCCGAAATTCACGATAATCCGGCCATTTCTTGTGAAAATCCAGCTGTTTTTGCAATTAATTCTGGCGATTGACATTAACTGTAAATTTTACACTACTTATTTGAGACTAACACAATCACGCTACTACTCCAAAAAAAAGAGAGCCCCATAGGACCCTCCCCTCTAAAATTCTACACCCACCACATATCCGATGGCTGCTCTTCAATCAAGATCGACTTCAAATTCTTAACGGCACGTCCGAAGCCTTCTTCAATCGACATGATCGGATCCTCGTGCTCGATGCTGACCACATAATCATATCCGAATGTGCGCAGTGCACTCATCATATCTGACCACTCCTGCAAGGAATGTCCACACCCTACCGAACGGAAGGACCACGCTCTTGTTTGGATGTTTCCGTATGGCTGCATATCCGTCAGGCCGTACATGTTGACGTTGTCTTGGTCGATATACGTATCTTTCGCATGGAAATGGTGAATCGCATTTTCTTTACCAAGGATTTTAATCGCGGCAACCGGATCGATTCCTTGCCACCACAGATGACTGGGATCAAGGTTTGCACCGATAGCGTCACATGTTTCTTCACGAAGCTTCAATAATGTATATGGAGTATGAACAAGGAACCCCCCGTGCAGCTCTAAACCGATTTTCACGTTATGATCCTCTGCAAGCTTCCCTATCTCTTTCCAATATGGAATCAACTTTTCTTCCCATTGCCATTTGAGAATATCCCCATATTCATTCGGCCAGGGGGAAACAGGCCAGTTCGGATGCTTTGCTCCTTCATGGTCTCCTGCTGTTCCGGAAAAACAGTTAACAACCGGTACATTCATCAAGCTTGCGAGCTTGATTGTTTTCTGAAGTGCCACATGGGATTCTTCCGCAAATACTGCATCTGGCGAGATCGGATTTCCGTGACAGCTGAAGGCACTGATTTGAAGTCCTCTTGATGTTACTTTCTCTAAGTATTCGTTTCTCTTTTCTTCGCTTTCTAGAAGAACGTCCAGGTCACAGTGAGCATTTCCAGGATATCCTCCCGTGCCGATTTCGACTGCGTGAAGCCCGGCTTCTTTTACATAATCAAGCATTTCATCAAGATTTTTTTGTGAAAATAATACAGTAAATACGCCTAGTTTCATTTGTACTTCCTCCTATTTCAATCGGATGCTTTGTCCGGTTTCACTGCTTTTGTAGATGGCATCAATTATTTGGGACACTTGCATAGCTTCCTGGGGCTTCACAACCAACTCTTCTAAACCGAGACAGCTATTGATAAAGTTCTGGGCTTGTGGAAGACTCGGATCATCTTCACCGGGAACCCAATCCGCTTCACTATTCAGAAGCATGCCATGTTTCATTTGGTTCATTTGGAACGGGAATAGATCGATTCCACCCGTTTCACCTGAAATGCTCATACTTTCTTCATCGCTCTTGACATTTGCAGACCAAGACGTTTCAAAGAGCATGGATGCACCGTTATCGAACTTGATATAAGCCGTAACATGGTCATCAACTTCAAATTTCTCTTTATCAAAGTCTCCCCACTGATTCACTTGATCTGGCATTCTGCTAAGCTTGTTATAGGTCGTCCCTGTTACCTCAACAGGTGCCGGGTTCCCAAGGAGCCATAGGGATAGATCCAGAAAGTGACATCCGTAGTCGATCAGGCTGCCACCGCCTTGCAGCTCCTTGTTGGTAAACACTCCCCAGCCAGGGACTTTGCGGCGACGGATCGCTCTTGCCCTTGCGACCATTGGTTCGCCAATTTCATCTTCCATAATCACTCGCTTCGCAGCACGTGAGTCCTTCATAAAACGATAATGATAAGCGATAGCCAGAACCTTTCCTGACTGTTCCGCTGCTTCGATCATCATTTCACATTCTTCAGGAGTCATGGCCATTGGTTTCTCACAAAACACATGGAGACCTGCTTTGAGCGCTGCAATCGTAATTTCCGCATGAAATTTATTTGGAGTACAGATCGTCACTGCATCCACATGCCCGAACATGTCCCGATAATCACTGAACACGTTCGGAATGTTAAAGGTTTCTGCCACGGATTTAGCAGTGACAGGATTGATATCACTGATCGCTTCAATGGTTACAGAATCTGATAGTTTTATAAAAGTAGGAATGTGACGCGTTTGGGCAATGCCCCCAACGCCGATCACTCCCATCCGAAGTTTTTTCATCGATGCATTCACCTCTATAGCTTTACGATTCGTTTTGTTTCACTTGATTCCAGAGCAGACAAAACAACCTCAAGAGATTTCTTTCCTTCTTCACCCGTAACAGGAGGCTCTGCATTATGAAGGATACTGTGAACAAATTGATCGATCACACGGGAATTCGTCTGGCCGCCCTCGGCATTTGTTTGAATGCCGCCAAGCTCATACTTAACTACTTCTCCGCTTGAGTATTGAACGACAAGAGAGTTGACCGGATCATCCTCTAAGCGGAGTATCGCTTTCTCTCCATAAATGATCGTAGAGTTGTCTTCTTTAGAAACATAAGACCAGCTTGCTGCAAGGGTACCGATTGTACCGCTTTCAGTCTTCAATACGCAGACAGCCGTATCATCCACATCTGCATTTTCCTTTGCACTTGTTTCAACAAAGGCACCGACTTCGGAAAATTCTTCCCCTAAGATGTGACGAAGAAGATCGGTTTTATGAACACCAAGGTCCCCCATGGCACCGATGAACGCTTCGTCCTTTTTGAAGAACCAGCTGTCTTTCCCGTCAGCACTCCAGCCTTCAGGACCACCGTGACCAAATGCAGAACGGAAGCTGTAGATTTTACCTACTTCACCACTTTCAATCAGCTGCTTGGCCTTTTGATGAGAAGGGACAAAGCGCTGGTTATGAGCGATCATCAATTTTTTACCGTTTTTAGCAGCGGCATCTATCATGCTTTGAGCTTCTTCACTTGAAGTGGCCATCGGCTTTTCACATAATACATGCTTTCCAGCGTTTAGGGCATCAATGGAAATCGGTGCATGCAGGTAGTTCGGGGTACACACACTCACAGCTTCCACTTCAGCGTTAGCCAGTAGTTCTTTATAATTGGTATACGCTTTCGCTCCGACTGCATCGGCCATCTTCCATGCCCGTTCTTCCACGATGTCACACACCGCTACCACTTCTACGTTTTCATTGTTTGCATATTCGGGCAGATGACGATGCTGTGCGATGCTACCACACCCGATAACCCCGATTTTTAATTTATTCATGATTTTTCCTCCTCTTGTTCTTTAGTTAGATCCTTTGATTTCTTCTAACGGCTGTGCGTTTCCGTATACCGGTCTCGCATGATCTACAGGGGATGCCCATTTCACTGCATTGACGATGACCTTCTGAACGTCTTCATAGTAATAGGTTGGATACGTTTCATGTCCTGGACGGAAGTAGAATACTTTTCCGTTACCACGCTGATACGTACACCCGCTTCTAAACACTTCCCCACCTTCGAACCAGCTCACCATCACAAGCTGATCAGGAGTCGGAATGTCAAAATGCTCTCCATACATTTCTTCCTTCTCAAGCTCGATGTATTCACTTAAGCCCGCTGTAATCGGATGACTTGGATCGACTATCCAGATGCGTTCTTTCTCATCAGCTTCCCGCCATTTCAGGTCACAGGAAGTACCCATCAATGTTTTGAAGATTTTAGAGAAATGACCTGAATGAAGGACGATTAATCCCATTCCATCAAGGACACGCTGTTTCACTCTTTCAACTACTTCGTCTTTCACTTCATCATGGGCGATATGTCCCCACCAAACCAATACGTCTGTACCATCTAATACTTCCTTTGTTAGTCCGTGGTCACCCTCGTCTAATGTAGCCGTTTTCACGTTGAATGATGCTTCTCCCAGGAAGGAGGCAATGGCACCATGAATTCCTTCAGGGTACACCTCTCTCACTTTCGGATTCTTCTGCTCATGACGATTTTCATTCCATACTGTAACGTTCAACATTGTAAAACCTCCAAGTTAAGTGTTTGATTGTAAATGCCGGTATTCATTTGGTGTCATACCGACGTGCTTTTTAAATACTTTACTGAAATATTTCTCATTCCCAAACCCTACACCATAGGCAACTTCATAGATTTTCAAATAAGGATTTCCAAGCAGTTTCTTTGCTTTTTCCATCCGGATATTCGTAACGTAATCCGTGATGGTAGATCCATGATCCTGTTTGAACTTACGTGAAATATATTCCCTGCTTAAGTAAAAACGATCGGCAATGTCCTGTAGATTGATGTCTTCTTGATAGTGCTGTTGAAGATATTCTTCAATCTGCTGCATATTGTTCTTTTCCCGTTGATACTTTGCTTTTGAAAGGGTTTGAATTAATTCACTGAACTCTTTCGCCTTTTCCTCTTTAAATTTCCGGAATGAAAACGAGCCGTCTTCATTCCAATAACCCTGGCCCCTATAGAATGGTGCTTGATAGTGAATCTCATACTCTTTCAACCAATTATTCCGTAATAACTCGAATTGATTTTCCCACATCTGGAGCTGCTCAAGTGACAGTGCATGCTCCGTTTCCATCTGTGAAAATATCCTCTCTAACTGGGACTGAACCTGATCGCCGCTTCCTGAACGGATTGCCCATTTTAATTCATTGGAGTGATCCAATAGGTGCAGCAGGGGGCTCGGTTTCATATCTTTATGGGTGACGATTTTCTTTTGATCAAGCAGGGAATGCTTAAGATACACATGTAAAGCAGATTCATACGCTTCGTTTATTTTCTTAGACTGCTGCCCAAGGGCAATGATCGTAAAGAGTTTGCTATATTGATAGATCAGTGAGTAGATTTCCTCTAACAGATACGTCACATTCTTATCATTCCAGAAGAGAATCACAAGCTCTTCTTCTTTGTTCCCATTCCGGAAGCAAACTCCATCATTTTGCTTTCGCAGCAATTCATTGCAAATATTGCTAAGGGTGAAAAAGGCCAGGTCCCGGTCTCCTTGAAAGAGTTTCTCCACGATCGGTTTGATGGGGATGAGGGCAACGGTCTTTTCACGCTTTGTAATGGCAATCCCAAACTCCTGTTCAACCTTTTCTACCATCTCTGTGGTAATGCTCTCCTTCGCACAGAGACTTGAGAATAACCGATCCCAATAGAGAGGCTTTACCTCATTCATCACTCGATTTTCCTCGACTTGGGATTTTCTTGATTGAGCCTGTTCATTCCACTCTTTTACCGCTTTATCCAGTGTTTCATTTAACACATCCGGTTCAATCGGCTTCAGAATATAATCAAAGCTTTTGTAAAAGATCGCGTTTCTCATATACTCGAAATCATCATACCCGCTTACAACAATGGTTTTGCTTTTTAGGTCAGACGCATGAAGCCATTTTAATAGGGTGATGCCATCCCGCTTCGGCATCCTCATATCAGTGAAAATGATTTCCGGACGGTGCTCTGTGATCAATTCGATGGCTTGATCTCCATCTTCCGCCTCCAGAATAGTGTGAATTCCATGCTTGTCCCATTCTGCTAATAAAAGTAACCCCTCACGCACATGCTTTTCGTCGTCAATGATGATTGCTTTCATTTGCTTCACCTTCCATTCTTATCGGCAGCCTCATGGTGACCATAAAGCCTCCCTCATCATGATTTTCAAGCTGTAAAGTGGCCTGGTGGTCATAGTAGAGTTTTAAGCGAGCATAAACATTCTTCAGTCCGATATTGGTCTCATCCCCCGTTTTATTCCAAGCATCTGCTTTAAAGTGGTCCCCGATTTCCCTAAGTCTGCTTTCCGTTACGCCAACACCATTATCACGGACAATCATCACCAATTCTTCCTCATCCTGAAAGCAGGATAACCATATACGCCCTACCCCGTCCCGAATATCGAATCCATGTTTGAAGTAGTTTTCAATGAGGGGCTGAAGGATCATCTTCGGTACTGGGGTCCCCATTACCTTATCTTCTACATCTACACTGTAATCCAGATTCTCACCGAAACGTTCTTTTTGTAAAAGAAGATAGGCGTTCGTGTAATTGATTTCCTTGCTTAATGGAACCACATCCTCCTCCATATTCATCCCGTACCTCATTATTTTGGAAAGGTGGGTGATCAGGGAGTAGATTTGCGGAACCTTGTTCTTCAAAGCAATCGTTCCAATGGATTGCAAGGCATTATAGAGAAAATGCGGATTGATTTGAGATTGGAGAACCTTTAATTGATTCGTCTTGTTCTCAAGCTCAAGCTTGTATTCACGGTTGATCAAATGATTGATCCGCTCGATCATCTGCTGAAACCTGAAGCCGAGGATCCCAATTTCATCGGAACCGAACGATTCAGACTGTACCTTCATATTCCCTTTTTCAACCTGCTGGATATTTTGAAGCAGAATCCTTATCGGTGATGTAATTTTAAAAGATACAAAGAGAGTTGCCAGGACCACGAGGGATAATCCAAGTACTCCGAATAAAATATTAATCTTTGCCACACTAAATGCGCTTTCATAAAGATTTACGTAAGGGACCCTTTTCACTAACAACCAACCTCCAGCCGAAGCAGGTAGCTGGTCGTACATCATCACCCCGTTGAAAGAGTCCTCTTTCCACTCGAGTGTCCCTGATACATCTTTTGATTCCGTTATCCTCTTAATCCACTTCTGGTTGTTGCCATCGTCCGACACATCCCGGTCCGAGCTATAAATCATTTCCCCTTCGGAAGAAAGAAGGTAGAATTCTTCTGACTTACCGTTATACAGGTTTCTACTCAAATCAATGATCTTGTCAGGCGAAACCTCCAATGAAATATACGCAAGTACCTCATCGCCGGGAACGTTTCGGAATGCCCGGTGAATCGTGACAATATCCTTCGACCGGTTGATATTCTTTTCTTCCTGACTATGGGTTGGTTCAATATACATGTTATAAGGGCTGCGCTCTGCATTTCTGAAGGACTCCCATTGTGAATCCCTTACCTTATTGGAAAAAACAACTGTAGAGCGCTTTGTTGCAGAGATGACGCGGTCACCATCTGCGAAGGAAATACGTACCCCGTTAATTGTATCACCCGTGTAGAGAATCGTTTGCACAACATTCTTTACAATGCCGATCGTCAAGTAATTATTCTCTTGACTGGGTGATCTCATGAAGTTGATAAAATCAGGATTATTATAGAGTGATAGAGTTAACCCGTTGAGCTCATTAATATAGCTCTCCAGATTCACCTTTCCCTGATAAAGAAGATTGCTGCTCTCCTCCACCACCTGCTCCTCTATGGAATCCTTCGTATACAAATATGTAATAATAATCGAACTTCCAAACGGCACAATCGTCGTAATCATCAACAACACAATCAACTTATTCCGAATGCTGGTCTTTAACATGAGGGACGGACCTCCCAGGTCTCACTTATACACTAGTATAAAGTGTTTTTCCCCGCTCTTGGAAGTGTTTTTTCGAAATATTCCTATTAAACTTATAAAATAGAAAGCATGCCCTAAGTAGACATGCTTTCTATTAATCGATTTACTTCAAGTTATCCCATGTTTGCTGGAATCGCTCAAGTACAGTATCATAATCAATTTTACCTGCGGCATATTCCTGGATCGTTGCGGCGAATTCCTTATTCGCTCCATCCGGCCATTTGAACCAAGTCCAAGGAATCGTCTTCTCTTCTTTAGAGTAGTCAAGGATAGACTGACCTAAGTCCCCAAGACCATTTGGCTCGATGTTATCGAATGCCGGGATGAATGCAAATTCTTCCGTGATATAACGCTTACCAGTTTCAGATGAAACCATCCACTCCAAGAATGTTTTCGCTTCTTCAAGATGCTGGGAGTTCTTGTTTAATACCCAGTTATTCGGTACACCTACAGGAAGGCGATCAGCACTATCATCATTGCTGATAGAAATCGGAAGGAAGCCCATGTTGATTTCAGGATTGATCTCTGTGATCATGTTCTCAGTCCAGTTCCCTTGTTGCAGCATCGCCGTTTCACCAGAGGCAAATAGCGTTACTTGTGTATTGTAATCCGTCGTTAACGGATTATCATTTGCATACTTAAGCTCAGCATCTAAAACTTCTTTAAATTGCTTGAACTTTTCGTTTCCTACAATTTTCTCAGAACCATCATAAAGTCCGGCGATGAACGCATCCGGATCTTCCTGTTGAGCAAACGGAATGTTAAGTAAATGTTGACCAATTACCCACCACTCGCCGTAACCCGCTGAGAAAGGTGTGATTTTCTTCGCTTCCAGCTTCTTCGCAGCGTCTTTTAACTCATCAATCGTTGCAGGCGGCTCCGTTATCCCCGCTTCTTCAAATAAATCTTTATTATATACAAAGCCGTAGCCTTCAAGGTTAACCGGCATACCATAAAGCTTGCCGTCTTCATCTGTCATCGGAACTTTCCCGATCGGAAGAACATGTTCAACCCATGGCTCACCAGAAAGATCCGCTAACTTCTCTTTCCAAAGCTCTAATTCTTTAAAACCACCGTTGTTGAAAATGTCCGGTTCTTCACCAGAAGCAAATTTCGCTTTCAAAGCTGCACCGTAATCGGCACCTCCACCAACTGTTTCAAGCTTAATCTTAATGTTTGGATGCTCAGCTTCGAACTCATTAATCATTTCTTGAAGCTGATCGGCAATTTCAACCTTGAACTGGAAGAAATTAAGGGTTACTACATCATCACCTGATCCAGACTCTCCACCTGATTTGCTTGTAGTGTCTTTAGAAGAACATCCGGCAATAATTCCAAATACTAAAACCAAAGACATACAAAGTAAAAGTATACGTTTCATAAATGGATTGACCTCCCTGATATAAATTATTTTATATAAATTTCTGTATCAATGATAGACCATCTCTACAGAAACTTTATATCTACTTAATTGACCCTGAAGCAATTCCCTTGATGATATGCTTCTGTAAAAATAAGAAGAAAATGATGATCGGTGTAATGCCTAGCACCAATGCTGCAAGACCCATATCCCATTGCTTCGTATACTGAGCGAAGAACGAGCTTGCTGCGAGTGGAATCGTACGCAGTTCCGCATCCTGTAATACAAGAAGGGGAAGCAGATAGTCATTCCAAATCCATAAGGTGTTCAGAATGATCACGGTCACTGTTATTGGCTTAAGTAATGGGAATACAATTCTCCAGAACACACCAAACTGACTGCAGCCATCAATCATCGCGGATTCTTCAATCTCAATCGGAACGGTTTTTACAAATCCATGATATAAGAACAGAGAAAGTGGGACCCCAAATCCGAAGTACATGATGATCAAACCTGGAATACTATTCGTAAGCCCAAGAGTTCCTCCAACTTTCATAAGAGGAATCATCACCGTCTGGAACGGAATGACCATGGCTGACACAAAGATGACAAATAAGATTTTGCTGAACTTCCCTGGCGTTCGTACCATTTTCCACGCAGCCATGGAGCTGATAATCACTAATCCAATGTTGCTGAAAACAGTGATGACCAAGGAGTTCCAGAATGCACGGGGGAAGTTGATGATCTCCCACACTTTCGCATAGTTAGAGAAAACAAATTCCTTTGGCCACGCCGCCGCATCGATCAAAATCGCTGCAAATGGCTTCACTGAGTTGATGAGTACGAAGTAGAAAGGAATAAGAAAAATGAGCCCTATGACAATACCGATAATCTCTAATACAAACGTTCTTTTCGTATAGCGATTGCCCATTACGCCTGAACCTCCTTCTTCTTCGTCACCATCACCTGAATAGTCGTAAACACTGCCACTACCACAAAGAACAGTATCGATTTCGCTGTTCCCAGGCCGTAACGGTTGTTTTGGAACGCCTCTTGGTAAATATTGATCGCAACAGATTGTGTAGAATTGAAAGGTCCCCCACCTGTTAACGAGATGTTCAAATCGAATATCTTAAAGGCCATTGAAATCGTCAAGAAGAAACAAATCGTGAATGCCGGTAGAATCAACGGAATGATAATCTTCGTCAACAACGTCCAGTTTGATGCTCCATCTATCCTCGCTGCTTCCAAAAGTGAATTATCCACCCCTTGCAATGCCGCAACATAGATGACCATCATATAACCACTGATCTGCCACGCAAACACGATGACAATTCCCCAGAATGCCGTCGTCTCATCACCAAGCCAAGGCATTTTAAAGAATCCTATATCCGTCATATTCCCGAGTGATGCAAACCCTTTAACAAAAATGAACTGCCAGATGAACCCGAGTAGCAATCCACCGATCACGTTCGGAATAAAAAACACTGTCCGTAAAATATTACGGGTTTTCAATGCCGCATTTAACAGTAACGCAAATCCAAAACCTATTAAGTTA
Organism: Rossellomorea sp. H136; assembly: GCF_056838065.1. Taxonomy (NCBI): domain Bacteria; kingdom Bacillati; phylum Bacillota; class Bacilli; order Caryophanales; family Bacillaceae; genus Rossellomorea; species Rossellomorea sp. H136. The sequence goes on along the minus strand of NZ_CM166371.1, from coordinate 1,467,072 downwards.
CTAATAAACACAGCCGCAAACATAAACTTCGTCGTAAACATAAAGGAATTAAAGAACGTCTTATCATCCGTAAAGATCTTAATATAATTCTCAAACCCAACCCACTCAACAACCGAGCTGACACCATTCCATGAAGTAAACGAATAATACACACCCATCAAGAACGGAAGAATCTGAATCACTAAGAAAAATAAAAGTGCCGGTCCAACAAAGGCAGCATACGTCAGCAAGCTCTTATACTTAAACTTCTTCTTCGACACTGCTTTCATTTGCACGTCTGGGCTTACTGGTCCAGTCTGAATCTTTGGTTCCACCCGTATCACCACCCCTAATTATGTAATCGCTTTCTTACATTATAATGGCAGCGCTTTCTTAAAAAGGGGAACTCAATTGACAAAGAAGGTGCAAAATTTTGACTAGATGGTTTTGGATTGGTTGTGGTGTGGGTAAATGAAGTGGATGGGGTTCGTGTGTCGTGATCGATTGTGGTGTGGTGATCTTGGTGCGGGAACCCTTGGGACGATTCGATAAGTGGGTGGGATTAGAGTGGTGAGAACTGGTTGGAATGAATGATGGAATGATGGGATTTGAAAATAAAATCGTGTATTTGAAAATAAATGTGGTGAATTTAAAATAAAATCGGAATGGTGATAATAAATGTAGTAAAGTCGATAATATATCTACCAAACTCGATAATAAATTATCAAAAGCCTATAATCTAGCACTTCCATCATTAGAAATTTGCTTCTTTTGTCAAATTAACCATTTTCACTTTAAAATAGTCATGTTTTGACTCAATTCCTGTACAAAATGCTACTACTTATATCTATAATATTTATAAACTTTCAAACCACACCTTACTAATCTAAAATAAAGCTGTTACTCACTGCTCCACACCAAAACCTATTCTTTTTTAATATTCTTCCCCATATACCTCCAAATTTTCAGTTTCAAACAATAAAAAAAGACTTCCTCTAATGAGAAAGTCTATCGTATGTAAGTTGGAGCGGGTGAAGGGAATCGAACCCTCATCATCAGCTTGGAAGGCTGAGGTTTTACCACTAAACTACACCCGCGAATGGTACCGGTGGCCGGGATCGAACCGGCACTCCAGAGGAACACGATTTTGAGTCGTGCGCGTCTGCCAATTCCGCCACACCGGCATTACATTTGGAGGCGGCAACCGGATTTGAACCGGTGATCAGGGTTTTGCAGACCCATGCCTTACCACTTGGCTATGCCGCCTTAATATTGGAGCGGAAGACGGGATTCGAACCCGCGACCCCCACCTTGGCAAGGTGGTGTTCTACCACTGAACTACTTCCGCACTACTGGGCTAGCTGGATTCGAACCAACGCATGTCGCAGTCAAAGTGCGATGCCTTACCGCTTGGCTATAGCCCACTGATAGTATATGTCACGGAAATGAAAATGTGACTTTTATGGGGCGACTGATGGGAATCGAACCCACGAATGCCTGAACCACAATCAGGTGCGTTAACCACTTCGCCACAATCGCCATGATTTAATTGGCAGGGGTAGTAGGAATCGAACCCACACCAAAGGTTTTGGAGACCTTCGTTCTACCTTTAAACTATACCCCTATGAAATATAATTGATTTCCAGTGATTCCTCATGCTATTCGCTTTGATGCATAATGCTTCGCTGCAAAGTTTAAGGAAGATTATTTTATTTCGATGAGGTTCCGCAAAAAATCTTGGTGGAGGGGGGCAGATTCGAACTGCCGAACCCGAAGGAGCGGATTTACAGTCCGCCGCGTTTAGCCACTTCGCTACCCCTCCACATATTAAATCACTCGGGTGGTGCCGGCAAGAGGACTTGAACCCCCAACCTACTGATTACAAGTCAGTTGCTCTACCAGTTGAGCTACACCGGCATCAAGAATAGTGATAAATGGTGGCTCAGGACGGAATCGAACCGCCGACACATGGATTTTCAGTCCATTGCTCTACCAACTGAGCTACTGAGCCACTATGTAAAATAAAAATGGCGGTCCGGACGGGACTCGAACCCGCGACCTCCTGCGTGACAGGCAGGCATTCTAACCAACTGAACTACCGGACCAAAGTTTTTTGACGACAGTCAAAATAACTATCCATGCGTGACTCACCAAGGATAATGCTATCCTAAGTCAAAAATGGTATTGCGGGGACAGGATTTGAACCTGCGACCTTCGGGTTATGAGCCCGACGAGCTACCGAACTGCTCCACCCCGCGACGATATAACTTGTTAAGTTAAACTTATAATTTAAGGAAGATTATTTCACTCCGCTTAAGCTTCGTAAAAAAACATGGTGGAGGATGACGGGATCGAACCGCCGACCCTCTGCTTGTAAGGCAGATGCTCTCCCAGCTGAGCTAATCCTCCAATATATTAATTGTATTGTTTTCACTTTCGAATAAAAAGTGTTGGTGACCCATACGGGATTCGAACCCGTGTTACCGCCGTGAAAGGGCGGTGTCTTAACCGCTTGACCAATGGGCCTTAATAAGAAGAAAAGTTATGGCGGAGAGCAAGGGATTTGAACCCTTGAGACAGCATTAACCGCCTACACGATTTCCAATCGTGCTCCTTCGGCCACTCGGACAGCTCTCCATATGATGGCTCCGCAGGCAAGATTCGAACTTGCGACCGATCGGTTAACAGCCGATAGCTCTACCACTGAGCTACTGCGGAACGATATGCCTGGCGACGTCCTACTCTCACAGGGGGAGATCCCCCAACTACCATCGGCGCTGAAGAGCTTAACTTCCGTGTTCGGCATGGGAACGGGTGTGACCTCTTCGCCATTGTCACCAGACTGTTTTCTTGTCTCTTTTTTAAGGACAAGTACTATTATATCGCGTAGATATATTTTTTCAAGGCTTTTTTTATAATTTCGTATAAAATTTATTCCCTGAAAACTAGATAAAGAATTGATGTCAAGAAAGCCGAATACCGACCCATTGTTGTTCATTTCATAAATGACTCTTTGTGGTTAAGTCCTCGATCGATTAGTATCAGTCAACTCCACATGTCGCCATGCTTCCATCTCTGACCTATCTACCTAGTCATCTTCTAGGGATCTTACTCACATACGTGATGGGAAATCTCATCTCGAGGGGGGCTTCATGCTTAGATGCTTTCAGCACTTATCCCTTCCGCACATAGCTACCCAGCGATGCCTTTGGCAAGACAACTGGTACACCAGCGGTGCGTCCATCCCGGTCCTCTCGTACTAAGGACAGCTCCTCTCAAATTTCCTGCGCCCACGACGGATAGGGACCGAACTGTCTCACGACGTTCTGAACCCAGCTCGCGTACCGCTTTAATGGGCGAACAGCCCAACCCTTGGGACCGACTACAGCCCCAGGATGCGATGAGCCGACATCGAGGTGCCAAACCTCCCCGTCGATGTGGACTCTTGGGGGAGATAAGCCTGTTATCCCCGGGGTAGCTTTTATCCGTTGAGCGATGGCCCTTCCATGCGGAACCACCGGATCACTAAGCCCGACTTTCGTCCCTGCTCGACTTGTAGGTCTCGCAGTCAAGCTCCCTTGTGCCTTTACACTCTGCGAATGATTTCCAACCATTCTGAGGGAACCTTTGGGCGCCTCCGTTACTCTTTAGGAGGCGACCGCCCCAGTCAAACTGCCCACCTGACACTGTCTCCCACCCCGATAAGGGGCGCGGGTTAGAATTTCAATACAGCCAGGGTAGTATCCCACCGATGCCTCCACCGAAGCTGGCGCTCCGGCTTCCAAGGCTCCTACCTATCCTGTACAAGCTGTACCAAAATTCAATATCAGGCTACAGTAAAGCTCCACGGGGTCTTTCCGTCCTGTCGCGGGTAACCTGCATCTTCACAGGTACTATAATTTCACCGAGTCTCTCGTTGAGACAGTGCCCAGATCGTTACGCCTTTCGTGCGGGTCGGAACTTACCCGACAAGGAATTTCGCTACCTTAGGACCGTTATAGTTACGGCCGCCGTTTACTGGGGCTTCGATTCGCACCTTCGCTTGCGCTAAGCACTCCTCTTAACCTTCCAGCACCGGGCAGGCGTCAGCCCCTATACTTCGCCTTACGGCTTCGCAGAGACCTGTGTTTTTGCTAAACAGTCGCCTGGGCCTATTCACTGCGGCTCTCTCGGGCTTGCACCCTACCAGAGCACCCCTTCTCCCGAAGTTACGGGGTCATTTTGCCGAGTTCCTTAACGAGAGTTCTCTCGCTCACCTTAGGATTCTCTCCTCGCCTACCTGTGTCGGTTTGCGGTACGGGCACCTTTTTCCTCGCTAGAGGCTTTTCTTGGCAGTGTGGAATCAGGAACTTCGCTACTATAATTCGCTCGCTATCACAGCTCAGCCTTCACGATGATGGGATTTGCCTCATCATCAGCCTAACTGCTTAGACGCACATATCCAGCAGTGCGCTTACCCTATCCTCCTGCGTCCCCCCATTGCTCAAACGGAAAAGAGGTGGTACAGGAATATCAACCTGTTGTCCATCGTCTACGCCTATCGGCCTCGACTTAGGTCCCGACTAACCCTGAGCGGACGAGCCTTCCTCAGGA